>CAYFKD010000008.1:0-26725 GCA_964343795.1 uncultured Pseudohongiella sp. | reverse complement strand
GCGGCGGCAACTCCGGCAACGACAACTCCGGTGGCGGCAACTCCGGCAACGACAATTCCGGCGGTGGTAATTCCGGTAACGCCGGTGGCGGCAACGACAACTCCGGCGGTGGTAACTCAGGCAACAACGGCGGCGGCAATTCCGGCAATAACAACGATGACTCCGGCGGCACTAATGACAATCCGGGCAGCATCTTCGACCAGATTCGAAACAACTTCGGCAACGGCAATAATAATAACAATGACGATTCCGATGACGGCACCGACGATAGCCCAGGTAATTCGGGCAACGGCGGAGGCAACTCCGGCGGCGGCAACAATAATGACGATGATGATGGTTCCGACGACGACTCCAATAATGGCAATAGCGGTGGCAACTCCGGCGGTGGTGGCGGTAACTCCGGTGGTGGTAACTCCGGCGGCGGCAATAACAACAACAGCCTTGAAGTAGCCAGCACCGCGAGCAGCATTTCCTGGGGCCGCTGGGATCAGCCAGTAGACGAAAACTGGGTAGTGGTTTCCCAGATCGAAGACGAACTGGTACGCATATCCACCAGTGAGTATTTTGCCGACGTTAACGCCACTTCCCTGGCCGGCATGAGCGGCAGTTACAATTACGCCACGGGTATTGCTTCTTCCTTTATAGGCAGCGGCAGCGCCGGCGACATTGACAGCCTCGTTGCCGCCATGACGGTGGACTTCGACACCGGTGCGATCTCCGCGGGCAGCCTGCAGGTAATGGTCGCGAACCAGGCCTGGGCCGTAAACTTTGACGGCGCCATCAATAACGGCATGGTCGACCTTAACTCACTGGGTGGAACCCTGGTCGAGGGCGGCGCCATGGTCAGCGACCAGATTAATGCCAGCCTCGGCGGCGCATTCACCGGCAGCCAGGCAGAAGCTTTCGTTGGCGGTTTCGAAATGCTGGATGCATTGAACGAATTTAATTCGGTGGAAGGTATTTACACCATCGAACGCTAGCCTGAATCGGGGGCGCGTAGCCGCCCCCGCTTTTTCCCCTCAAGCATTTACCAGGATACCGGACTTCGTGTACTGATCTAACGGGGTGGTCGCGCGTGGGCGGCTCCGCGAAAGATGGCATTGGCCAGTATGACGTTCAACCCGTCCAGGTAAGCCCTGACAGTCGGATCCTGGGTAAAAGCGATTACCTGTCCTGCTCCGGTGGGCTGGGAGATGACGAAGGGCTTGAATGCCAACTGGCGCCGGTTTTCATCCCAGATATAACCACTGGCAAGCAAATCATCCGGTCCCTGGAAGCGCACCACGTTGACGCCGTCGTCGATGCGTATGGGCGTATACACGTCAGTGCCCCGCACCAGTACATTCAGCACCGGTGCCACTCCGGCGCTGAGCCAGTGTTCGGGGTGGGAGTCGGCGCGTACCAGCACCCCTGCCACCGCATCGGGATCATCTTCCAGGGCAACGATGGCATCTTCATATTCCGATGCCTCGGTGAGATAACGCCCTTCCACCGTGGCTTCTTCCTCTTCATCGTCTTCGTCTTCTTCTTCCACTTCCGCCACGGCGCGCTCCCGGCGTACGGCAAGCAGGTCAACATCGGGATCCGCCAGGAATCGCGTCGCGTTTCCCAGGCCGATCAGCACGCCACCGTCGCGCACCCAGTTTTTCAAATTCTCAATACCGGTTTCCCCCAGTGCAGTCTCGTATCCGCCACCACTCATCAGTGGCAGGATCAAAACCTGGTAACGACTGAGGTTTGCAGTGCGCAAGCGGTCCACCCGGATCGGAGTGACCGGGTAGTCGAGCTGGCGCTCAATGACAAACTTGGTATTGCCGGCACTGTAAGCGGTGGTGGGTTCATCCCAGGCCAAGGCAACCTTCGGCGCATTGTGTCGCACCACCTTGGCGCTGCCGAGACTGGGTCCGTCAGTTACCCAACTGTCGTTCAATGCCACCACGTTGGCACCGGTTTCCCCGGCCAGGTTGCTGACACTGGCAAACAGGTCAGGCGGGTTGTCCACCACGTCCAGGATGAGCGTACCCGCGGGATAGGTGACGCCACCGGTGACAAAGGCTTCATCGTTGCTTTTGACCGTGAGCCCTTGCTGCAAGGCCTGTGACAGGAAACGCACCGCCGTGGTTTCTCCCCAGGGCACCAGGTAGGAAACACTGGCTTCGCCGCCACTGACTGATCCCGGCCGCACCAGCTCGGGCCCGTGCAATTGAAAATCACCCGAGGGCACACGGTTACAGGTATCAGTTTCGATGTTGAACATCAGGGGCAGTGACCATGCGGTTACATCGTAAATCTCATCCGGCAGGTTTTCCGCGCGGCGCCGTTCCTGTTCCGCCAGGAAATCATCCTCCATGGGCACATCCACATCCAGCAGGTTGCGAATGTGGCGCTTAGCCGGCTGGTCAGTGCGAATCACGTAACTTCCCGCGTCGTAGTCCTGGCCGCAGGCCGAGAATGAATTCACTGCTCGACTGACCTCGACACGCTGGCGGCTTAGCAGTCCGGCGAGCTTGTTGGCCGCCGCCTGGTCGGCCTGGGTGGGAACGATGTAGGCGCGTACGTCCTCGTCCTCCCCTTCTTCAATGGCGGAGACCTGGTAGTTATAGAAATCGGTGAGGAATTTCTCGCGGTTAAGCTGCACTGTCTCCGCCGTTGCCAGGGAAGTCACGAAGTGATTGCGCACGGTATCGCGGTAGTCCACTTCCACGCCGTCGTACTGGCGAAACACCAGGCCCCGCGTGGACGCCTGTTCATAGGTCATGGCAATGCCGCCGAAATAGGACGGCCAGCTCGCACCGTAACCGGGATAAAAGGCGTCGTAGATTTCCCGGGTGAAGTAATCGAAACCGAACTGGTCGAAATAGCTCGCATTGTTGCGGCCAAATAATTCCAGGTTGGTCCGTTGATCGGCGGCCAGGTGAGGATTGTAAGGTATGGCTTCAGGCGCGAAGAAGTATGTTCCATCGGAACCCATTTCGTGAGCGTCTACGTAGGCCACCGGAAAAAATTCCAGCATGGCCAGGGTGCGGCCCTGGGTTTCGGGCTGGGTCTGGATGAACCAGTCCCGGTTCAGGTCAAACAGGTAATGGTTGGTACGGCCACCGGGCCAGGGCTCATCATGCTCGGCCGCCAGGCGATCGGAGTCAGGCACCAGCCCCTCTGCCTGTTCAAAATTATGGATGAACCGGTCGCGGCCATCGGGATTCTGCATGGGATCAATCACTACTACTGTGTCGTTCATGATGTCCGCCACCCGGTCATCACCCCGGGAAGCCAGAAGGTGGTAGGCCGTCAGCATGGCGGCGTCAGTTGAAGAGATCTCGTTACCGTGTACACCGTAAGACAACCAGGTTACCGCCGCCTGCTCCGGAATCATCGCCGCCGCGGTATCTTCGTCCGTGAGCATGGGATCTGCCAGTTGCTGCATGCGTTCTTTAATGCCGTCAATGTCGGCAATGTTCTGCGGGGCTGACACGACGGCATAGACAAGCTCCCGGTTCTCCCAGGACCGGGCATATTCTGTAAGAAAGATGCGATTGGGCGCGGCTTCCGACAGGGCTTCGAAATATCGAATCGCATCGCGGTGCCAGGTGATGCGATCACCGGGAGCGTAACCTAGCACTTCCTCGATGGTGGGAATGGCGGGATCGTAATCGGGATTCGGCCAGTATTGAAAATCTTCCTGTCCGTAGACGGAAAAACTCAGCGTCAGTAACGCGGCGCAAACGGGGATTACATTGCCTGGGAATTTAATTCTAATCATAATCGATCTCTTAGCTGCTTCGACGTGGGTAACCGGGAGACCCATGCTAGCGATTTTTATCAGAGCCATCTACAGCAAGCGGATCAGCCCATGACAGACCATTCCGTCAACACCATCGAACTCAATTTCACCACGATGCCCGAGGCGGAAATGCTTTCTCGCGCCCGGGCATTTAAAGAGCAGATGATTACACGCCGCACGGTAAGGGACTTTTCTGATGCCGCCGTACCCCGCTCCCTTATCGAAGACTGCCTGGCGACTGCCTCAAGCGCACCCAGTGGCGCCAATCGCCAGCCCTGGCATTTCGCGGTGGTGGAAAGCGCGGACATCAAGCGCCGGATCCGGGAAGGCGCCGAAGCGGAAGAGCGGGAATTCTATGAGCGCCGCGCGCCCCAGGACTGGCTGGACGCCCTGGCACCCCTTGGCACCGATGCGGAAAAGCCCTTCCTGGAAACCGCTCCCTACCTGGTGGTTATCTTCGGCCAGAAATACCTGGTAGACGAAGCGGGCAAGAAACAAAAAAATTACTACGTTACCGAGTCGGTGAGCATTGCCACCGGTCTGTTAATCGCCGCCCTGCACAACGCCGGGCTCGCGACCCTCACCCACACACCCAGCCCCATGAAGTTTCTCAACCAGATACTGGACAGGCCAGTGTCAGAAAAACCCCTGATGATTCTTGTCGTGGGATACCCGACCGAGGATGCCCGGGTACCGGATATTACCCGGAAATCTCTCGCTGAATTCAGCAGTTTTCTTTAAGCACAAAAAAGCCCGCCGAAGCGGGCTTTTTTAGAGTCACTAAAACTATTCCGGCGGGTTACCGATAGGTGTGCCGGGCTTGCGCCATTCACCATAGAGGAATTCCTCGGCGAATTCAGCACACTTGAATTCCAGCAGCTGCATGTTTTCCTGCAGGTGCCGGTACAGCGGGAAACTGACGGACCAGGATTCAGTAAAGGTATTGGGATCCGTCATCGTGGCCTCATACTGGATGTGATTGGCCCCCATGGGAGTCCAGCGTTCTTCGACTACCATCTCCCAGCTATGGTGGTTGCCGGCGCGATCGAACCAGGTGTCGGGCATCTGTCCGGTTACGCGCACAACCAGGGTATCCCCTTCCCAGTGGGCGTTGGAATGGCCCATCCAGGCGTCAACCTGGGATACGACTTCGGGCTGGTCCACGTAGAGAATTCGATTTGACTCCGCGTATTCGTACGCGATCAGGATCACATCCGTGGATTGAACTATCTGGAACGGAAAAGGCAGGTAGTTCGCTCGCGGAACGCCGGGCATATAACACTTGGTCAATGGATCGTTTTCCAATGCATTGGCTCGGTTCTGGTCACGCTGGCGCAGGGCCTGCTCGTTATAGGGAATACGGCCACCCTCAACAATGCCAATGGAGGCAGGGATCGCGGAATGTGCTCCCATCAGGCCAGGGTGAGGACCATACTTGGCGGCATGGGGTTCGATATCGTAATGGGCATTGGTCATTGCCTGCCAGATTCCCGACAGGTCCGGCTTGCCATCCGGTGTGCGTGGAATGTCTCCACCCTGTGCAGCGACCTGACCCCCTAATCCCAACAGTGCAACAGTTATCACTGTCGACATTAACTTCTTCATAGTCATCTTTGTTTACTTCCTATTTTACAAGTTCTCGAAATTCGAATTGATTTGTTATTGGCTGCTTTCTTCGGCGAGCCTTTCCTCAACCCGCGCACCGCGCAGTGTGTTCATCATGCCGTAATTGCCCTCATGACAGGCGTATTCATATATCTGCCCGGCAACCTTTGCCATGGGTACAACGGCTACAATTCTATCGGTAAAGGTTGAAGGGTCGTCGATAGTAAACTCGTAATCGACATTGTCATAAGCAGTACGGGTAAATTTTTCGGTTAGTACCAGGTCGTAACTGGTGCCCGTGCTGTTAAACGATTGCCGTGAGGAATTGAAGTTACGGGTTTCCACCACCAAGGTATCGCCTTCCCACCAGCCCCGGGAATCACCAGACCAAAGGCGAATATCATCATGCAATTCCGGTTTCTCACCCAGGGGTACGATACGCGCATCGTGAACCATTTCGGTCATGATCACCACGGTGTCCTTGCTCTGGATAATTTGCATATTGTTGTTGTACAGGCTTGGTGTAAACGGCGGTCCCGCATTGAATCCCACCAGGCAGCGTTCAGATAGCCCGCGATCTTCAGGACCATCTTTGCCAATACCACCTACGATAAACCGGACCGGGCGTTCGCCGCTTATATCCGGACCAAGACCGCCGGCAATAGTAACCGCGCCTTCCACGACGGGCGGAATGCGACCGTTTTCCGGATACACAATGTGTGAAGTACGTACATTTTCTCCGAGTCCAGCCATCTCGATCCAGAAATCATTGTAACCAACAGGAGTACTGCCAGCGGGTGGAGGTTCCGGATCGGTGTTTAGTTCGGCCGCCCTGGCATCCGCTGCCGCGGCAGTTCGGCGCTGTCGGTCAATTGCCTGCTCAAGCTGCTCAGGAGTTAAAAATTCCTGGGTGCCATAACGTTCAGGACGTTGCATGGGTGTGTTTGAACTGAAATTCCAGACACCCTGCAGGTCTGGCTGGCCCCATTCGGTGCGGGGAGCGACGTAATCATCCTGCGCACTCGCGAAACCAGTAACTAGAAATATTGAAATGCCCGCAAGCAGCGGGACAGTGCGGAGAGTCTTCATGGAAACACCAGAATTAACCAGTCGTGGATGCAGTAACTTAGTGCTTTAGGCCCGTGGAATCAACCGCTTTGGCGCTCAGCGCCGGGTATAACGGGTCAGTAGGCTGGAGGTATCCCAGCGCCCTCCTCCCATGTCCTGAACCTCTGCGTAAAAGCCGTCCACCATTTTCGCCAGGGGCAACTCGGCACCATTGTTCTCTGCTTCCGCCATGGCGATGCCCAGGTCCTTGCGCATCCAGTCCACGGCAAAACCGAATTCATACTGGTCAGCCAGCATGGTCTGGTAACGATTGTCCATTTGCCAGGATCCGGCGGCACCCTTGGAGATGGTTTCGATCAGGGCTTCACCGTCCAGGCCGGCCTTGAGAGCGAAGTTGAGCCCTTCCGCCAGCCCTTCCACCACACCGGCGATGCAGATCTGGTTCACCATTTTCGCCAACTGGCCACTGCCGGCGGGGCCCAGCAACTTGCTGAACTTCGAGTAGCTGTCGATGGCGGGTTTCGCCTCTTCGTAAGTCTCGGCATCACCACCGATCATTACGGTCAGGGCGCCATTTTCGGCACCGGCCTGTCCCCCGGAAACCGGCGCGTCGAGAAACCGCTTGCCCTGTTTCGCTGCCTCGGCATAAAGCTCCCGGGCGAGGCTGGCCGACGCGGTAGTGTGGTCAATAAGGATCGCGCCGTCTTTCATTCCCGCCAGTGCCCCGGCTTCTCCCAGCAAAACGTCCCGCACGTCGTTGTCATTACCCACGCAGGCCATGACGATGTCGCAGTCCGCCGCCGCCTCTGCCGGGGTCGATGCCATGTCGCCCCCGTACTGCCCGACCCAATCCTTCGCCTTCTGCCCGGTGCGGTTGTACACGCACACCTCAAAGCCCGCATTTTTTAAATGGCCGGCCATGGGAAAACCCATTACCCCCAAACCGATAAACGCCACACGCATGGCTGCCTCCTTCTTATAATTAACTAGCTGATTTTATTCTTGCCGGTATACCGACTTGCCCCGGGAAAAGGTTTCCAAGATAGCCACATGCTCCAGCTCGGCAGGATCAACAAGTAGTGGATTACTTTCGAGAACCACCAGGTCGGCACGCTTGCCAGGAGTGATGGATCCTTTCTCGTCTTCTTCGAAATACTGGTACGCCGCACCAAGGGTTACACCATGCAAGGCTTCCATCACACTTGCTCTCTGGTCAGGACCAAGCACGTAACCACTTCGGGTCTGGCGGTTTACGCTGATGGAAACCAGGCGCATGATATCCGGCGGCACGATGGGCGAGTCGTTATGAATTGTATAGGGAATTCCGCGTGTCACCGTGGCCCCGATCGGACTGATGAATTCCGCCCGTTCGTCTCCGAAGCTGAGCCGGTGCCAGTCGCCCCAGAAATAGGGATGCACGGAATAATAAGAAGGAATAATACCCAACTCCTGCACCCGGTCCAGCTGGTCTTCGCGAATCAGTTGCGCATGAATGATCACCGAGCGGTGGTCCGGAACCGCGCCGCCGGCAAGGGCATCCGCGATTCCGTCTATCATGGATTCGATGGCCGCATCACCATTGGCATGGGCCAGCACCGGTATGCCACGTTCGAGCAGGGGGCCAATACGGCGGCGCCAGGCCTCGGGATCATAACTGGGATAGGCCACGTATTCGGCATCGGCGTCGGGCGGGCCGGCCAGGTAGGGTTGGCTCATCCAGGCAGTGCGACCCTGGGGTGAACCGTCCAGGGTGAACTTGATGCCGCCGTTGCGAAACCCATTTGTGTATTCGGGCTGAAACTCCACCGCCGCCAGGGCCTCGTCGCTGATGGGATTGGCCATGACATAGGTGACGATGTCCACGGCGTAGGGCTCGATCGCGGCATCCGCCGCCATGCGTTCCACGTAGGCGGTGCTGACATTGCTGTCCTGGATGGTGGTAATACCGTAACCGGCATACAGGCGAATCGCTTCCCGGTTAAGCTCGCTCTGCCGCGCCGGGCTGAAATCCACACCGGGCAACAGTGCCATGGCGGTTTCCTCCATCACACCATTGGGCTCACCGTCGGGACGACGGCGAATAATCCCACCCGGTGGCGGTTCGCTGCTCGCGGTCACCCCGCCCTGCTGCAGGGCCATGGTGTTACCAGTGGCCAGGTGGCCCGAGACATGGCGCAGCACGATGGGGTGCACGGTGGAGGCCCGGTCCAGGTCGTCGCGGTTCGGATGGCGGCCTTCCGCCAACAGGGAATCGTCATAGCCAAAGGCGAAAATCAGTTCGCCGGGTGGAATGTTGTTCTGCTCGATGCGTTGTCGCAACAATGCCACGATGTCATCGATGTCTTCCACCACGCCCACCGGCGGTGAAGACAGGTCGAGAAAATCCAGGTAGCGTGCTACGGCGGAGAAATGGCCATGGGCATCGATGAACCCGGGTAACAGCGCTCGATCGCCCAGTTCCATAACTCTTGTTTCGGGGCCACGGTAAGCCATCACATCGGCTTCGCTGCCGGTGGCGATAATCCTGTCAACGCGCACGGCGACGGCCGCTACCTCGGCATCATCCATGGTAATGATGTGATCCCCGGTGAATATAATAGAAGCAGGATCGATCACCTCCTGGCTGCAGGCCGGGAGCAGGCAAAGAACAATAATTGGAATTAACAGGCGTTTCATAGCTGTTTTCCTATTTGCGCAACATCTCGCTACGCCAGTCACGCTGCAATTGGCGCATCATCTTTTTCATGCTGTCGTAGCGAGCAGACGGATCTTTCTCCAGGCAGCGCATGGCGATTTCTTCCAGGGTTGGTGGCACGATCATGCTGGTTAGCGCCGAAGGTTTCTCGGGTGTGTCGTTGGGCACGCTTTCCACCACTTCGTGCATTTTTTCGCCCTGGGCCGGCGTCTTTCCGCACAACACTTCGTAGATGATGGCGCCGAGGCTGTACACATCGGTACGGTAATCGATGGCCGGATCCTGGTTTACCTGCTCCGGCGACATGTAGAAGGCACTTCCCTGGGCCTTGCCCTGGGCGGTGATGGTCAGGTCTTCTATGTCGGTTTCGATACCGCCCTCGTCGGATACCGCACCCCCTTCCGGATCCCACACCTTTGCCAGGCCCCAGTCCAGCACCAGCACTTCGTTAAAGGGACCTACCAGGATGTTTTCCGGCTTGATGTCGCGATGGGCCACCCCGTGGGTATGGGCATAGTTGAGTGCGTACACCACTTCCATGACCACTTCCATGAGCTGGGTGAGGTCATAACGTTCGCGATATTTCAGTATTTCCCGCAGGGTGTAGCCGTGCACCAGTTTCATGGTGAAGTAGGGATGCCCTTTTGCATCACGGCTCAGTTCGTAAGTAGGAATGGTATTGGGGTGTTGCAACATGGCAGACACCCGCGCCTCACGAATCAGGCGTTTCTGTTCGATTTCGTCGTCGGCGAATTCCGGCTTCAGGGTTTTGTAACAGACGAAGCGGGAAAGGTGCAGATCCTTGCAGGACTTGATCAGCGACTTGCCCCCTTCGGCGATGGTGCTGAAAAAAGCATAGCGAGTACGCTGGTTGATTTTCTTGGGTAAATCCTTGTCGGTTTCTTCCAGGAAAACCTTGGCGTAATTCTTGGGAGGTTCGGGAAAGTCGAGCATGGGTGCAGCAATAATTTCTTGGCTGAGCGCCAGAAACTAGCAGATATCCCGCTAAAACACAGCCGCGCCGCAAGCAGATTGTGACGCGCGAAATGGGTATACTCCCCGGCGCCTCCAATCCCGATGCCACGGCCTATGACAGACGACAAATCCCCGGACATACACGAATGTGAATTCCATGTCCGCTATGCCGAAACCGACGCCATGGGCGTGGTACACCACGCCACCTACCTGGTGTATTTTGAAGAGGGTCGCAGCCAGTACATGCGCGCCAGGGGACTGGACTACGCGGAACTGGAAGCCGATGGCTACCGCCTGCCGGTAACCGAGGTTGGATTACGCTACCTGGGCGGCCTCAGCTACGGCCAGCAGGTGCGCATTCGCAGCTGGATCGAGGAAGATCGCTCCCGCCGTATTCGCTTTGCCTACGACGTGGTAGACAAAAACAGCGGAAAGTCACTGGTTACGGGCTTTACAGAGCATGTGTGGACCGACGGGGAGGGACGGGTAACACGCTCACCGGCCCGTTGGCGGCAATTCCGGGATAAAATCGCCTCAAATACCTGAATCCCCCGTAAATACTGGCCTGCAGCCGATCCAGCGAATGTGAATCAGCCCGCATTCTGCCCCAGGATGGGCTGTACTGGAATCGGCTCAGGGGATAAACTTCAAAGGATTCAAGCCCGTAGCTCGGGCATTTCGGGTAATTCATGAAAGAAATCGTCGACAAGGTCAAGATCACCGCCGTCAGGTCCCTGACCCGACAGGTGCTTGCCGCTCTGGAAAACGCCGCCCTGCAAATCGAAGCCCAGGCCATGCGTTTCACCAAGGCATCCCTGCCGCCGATCCGGGAAGAATCCCAGGCCCTGGCGGAACGCTTCATGACCAACTTGAACGCCTATTTCGATGGCCTGACCTCACTGCAGGTAAAAGAAACTTCCAAGGAAACCGACTATGACGGTCTTTCACTTGTAGATCATGACTACCTGGAAGCCATGATCGCCATGGAAGGCATGGTGAAGAACAATCGCGAGACCGAACGCCCGCAACACAATTATTTTCTCACCCGCCTGAGGGAAATGTTTCCCAACTTCAAGGTGGATGAAAGCAACAATCCCCTCGACCCGGAACAGATCGGCGACTGCTTTAATGAATCCATTCGGCCCATGGGACTGAAGGCGCACTACCTGTTGACGATTTACCGGGAGTTCAACAAGGAAGTCTTCAACAACCTCGAAGACATATTGCATGAAGCCAACGGCGTGCTGATCGAGTGCGGTGTTTTACCCAACCTTGACCTGAAAGCCCGCCAGCGCGAAGAGGCGAAAAAACGTTCCGAAGAAACCGCCGCCTACCTCGAAGAAGAGGAAGCCGCGAAGGAAGCCGCCGAAGAAGCGGAGCTCGCCGCGCACCGGGAAAAACAGAAGCAGCGCATCGAAGCGGCCAAGGCGCGAAAAGAAGGCAAGGCACCGCCAGCGAAACCAGCAAAGCCCGCCGAGAGTCCAAAACCTTCACCACAGACCGAGGCGCAGGCTCCCGGACCCAGCACCAGCGAATTGTTTACCATGATGCAGACTCTGGTACAGGGTCTTGCGGCGAACACAGCCGGCGCTGCAAATTTACCGGTTGCCGGGGTGCAGGTGAGCGCACCGGTGGATACCAGTTCCCTCAGTCCTGATCAGCTCGCGGCACAACAGCAGGCATTGCAGGCGCAGCAGGAACAACTCGTGGGCATACTCAATGCCATTCAGGGCAAGCTCAATACCGAGCAACAACAAGGCCTGCTGCCGGTTAACCCTGAACAGGGCAATCAACACATCACTGAATCGATTAACGAAACCTTGCAGGCCAGCAGCGCATCGGGAGAACTGGATTCCGTATCCGCCGGTTCGGCCGACGTGATGAACCTGGTTACCCTGATCTACGAGGCAATCTGGAAAGACGAAACCCTGCCAACGGCATTAAAGGAACTCATCGGGCGTACCCAGATTTCCATCATGAAGGTTGCACTGACCGACGACAGTTTTTTTAACGACCAGAACCACCCCGGCCGGGTACTGCTCAACGAGTATGCGCGAGCCGGAATCTCCTGGACCGACATGGAAGCGGTGGAAGAAGATCCGTTCTACCTCAAGGTGGAAGAACAGGTTGAGCAAATACTGGATCAGGCAAAACTGGACAACGATTTCCTGCAACAACTCATCACCGAGCTGCGCGCCTTCAAGGTGAAGTATGGCCAGGCCGACGAGGGGCTGGAAAAGAAACTGCGGGAAACCCAGGACCTCAGCAACAAGCTCGGCGATGTGCGCGAGTATGTACGGCAAAAGGTCAAGGAACGCATACTCAAAGGCGAACTGGATCCGTCAATTCGGCAGATGCTGGACAGCTACATTCACGAATTCCTGGTGAAACTGGTGCTCAGGGAAGGCCCCGAGGGCTCTTCCTGGAAGCCGGTATTGAGCACCATCGATGTGTTGTTATGGACCGTGCAGGCGGAGAAGCAACCGGGTGATCGAGAACGCTTCGACCGCATCAATCCGCGACTGCTGGAAAACCTGCAGAAGTTTCTAGGAATCGGCGGCGCGTCCAAGACCAAGATCAACCGCATGATGCGCCAGCTCAAGCAGGTGCAGGAATTCACCTTCCACCAGGCGGAAGCAAAATACGCCGGGCTGACCGCGGTCGACGGCGGCAAGGCACCGGAACCCCGTCGCCGCGAAGCCGCCACCCTGCCCCGGGACGATCCCTACATGATGCAGGTGGAAAAACTGCCCGTGGGAACCTGGCTGGAATTCCAGGGAGTATCCGGTCGGCCGGTTCGCGCCATGTTGTCAGCCAAGATCGACAGCATCGACAAGCTGTTTTTCAGCAATAACCAGGGCAAGAAGGTACTGGAGCTTTCCCGCACCCGGCTGGCCCAGGAACTGAAGCTGGGCTCGGTGAAAGTGGTCACGGCCGGTCGCGGTGCAGTGGTAGACCGGGCCATGGAATCGGTCATCAGCAACCTGCAGGGGTCCGCGTCTGATTCCGGCAGCGCCGCCCAGGCCTGAGTGAATCCTTCTTCTATTATTTAGCGTGGTGACCCGACCCGGTCACGGTAGCCGCTTGCCCCCTCCCGCGAGAAACAGCACCAGGCCGATAACACCAGCCAGCGCCGCCACCTGGTACGGCAGGCTGTACTGATCCTGGTTCAGGCCATACATGAGACCGAGCAGGCCCGGACCGATGGCCGTGCCCCAGGAAGTCATCAGGTTACTGACGGAGAATATGCGTGCATAGTCGCGCACACCGAACGCTGCCGCCAATAAGAGCGGCTGCAACATCAGGATGTTGCCGACCGTGCAACCGAACAGCCCCAGCCCAAGATAAAGTGTGATGGGATAAAAACCACCGGACAGCAGCAGCAACGACAGAGCCTGCAAAACCATGACGAAGATGGCGAAACCACGAATGGACATGCGCTCCACCACCCAGCCACCGATGAGCCGGCCGACGATGCTGCCCACGGGCAGGATCGCCACCGCGAACGCCGTCTCTGCTTCGCTGAGTTGTTCCCGCGCCAGACCGTACTGGTGCGCGATGCCACCCACCTGCGCCATCATCAGGAATATGTAGCCTACGCTGGCGCCCCAGAAAAACCGGCTGCGCAGCGCCTCACCGAAGCTGACACCATCGATGTTGGCCGGAACGGTGTCGCCGTTTGCTGTCGCCGCAACGGAATCACCTGCCTGAGAATTTAGCGAAGCCACCCCGGGCTCTGTGACACCCATGGCAGCCGGGCTGGGCCGCAGCCAGATGAGGGTTACCGGCGCCACGCCCAGCAGGTACATCAGGCCGATCAGGGGTGCTGCCCGGGTAAATCCCATGGATTCCACCATCAGGGCACACAGGGGCGTGAGCACTACCCCGCCCAGGGACAGGCCGGTTGAGGCGATGGACAATGCCATGGCGCGGCGCTGGGTAAACCAGCGTGTCACCAGGGTGGTGGCGGGAATCAGCGCGGAGGCGGAAAAGCCGGCGCCGAGAAACATGTACACGGCGAACAGTTGCACCAGGGTCTGCACATAGGCCAGGGCGGCAAGACCCAGGCAGGAAACCAGGGCACCGACACATATGGTGATGCGCGGATCATAGACCTGCACCGCCCGCGCCACCCACAGGCCGGTCACTCCCCCGGTTAAGAAAAACAGGGAGACGGCAGTGGACGCGGTTTCCACGGTAAAGTCCGGATTCGCGGCCAGGGCATTGAGGTAAATGGCGTGGTTGTAAAAGCTCAGCCCGCTGGAAAAGCTGAGCACCACCAGCAGCGCCCAGACGATTTTCCATCCATAGTACATAGCGCGATTTTCCCTGGGCATTGATTTGTCGGCACTCAAAAGGCGGGAGTGCCCGGCGGAAGAATCGGGATGCTCTCACAACTGCGATTGGAGTGACAACGCGAGGGTGGGTGATGGATCGGAAGGAAGCTTGATCCAGGTCTAAGTGCGCGTCAGGGTCCTGTCGGAATATGATCATGCCGGAGTTTGGCCCGGGCTCGGGAAAAACTCCCGACCGGGAAATCGTTGCGGCAACAGGTGGTCCAGAAGAGACAGAATTCGCGGGCATGGGAGCGTCCGCAGGTGTAACATTTCCTTACAATTCATTGCCTTCTGGCGAAGGCCTCCGCTGGACTCGGGCCCGCGCTGCATTTATGCTTGCCGACCTGCTTTCGAAGTACAGGCGAAAGAATTCAGGTTCCGGGATCCGAGCAAAATAAACGGAACCACAGCGGTTTTAAAAACCCAGATTTTGAGGAGTAGAGCGAGATGCAACTAAATTCCAAGTCACTATTAAAGGCGGCCATAGGATGCCTGCTTGCCTTTACACTGACAGCCCAGGCGCAACAGCCGCGTTTCCTGTCACTGACACCACCGGAAGGTCTGCCCATCATCCCGGTGCTGGAAGGCTGGATTGCGAATCCCGATGGCACCTACAGCTATTCATTCGGTTTCATCAACCGTAACGATGAGGCCGTAAACATTCCCGTGGGCGATAACAATCGCATCGAACCGGCGCGCTTTAACGGCGACCAGCCCACCCACTTTCCTTCCGGACGTGGCCACGGCGTTTTCACCGTCACCGTTCCGGCGGAAGACAGCGAAATCGATGTCTGGTGGTATCTCACCACCGGTGACAGCGAAGAGCTGAAGGTTCCCGGCCGCACTGGTGCCTCCGCCTACGAGCTGGACTTCATTCGGCCGCGTCCGCAAGGCGCTCTGCAACCCCTGGTGGGCATCGGTGAAGACGGCTCGCAAAGTGCAGGCCTGTTCGCACGCCTGGCTGACTTCCCCGGCGGCAACGTAAGCGTCGGTGAGCAGGTGACGATTACCGTTAACGCCACCGACCCGGCGGATCGTGATCCTACCGATCCCCGTTTCGGCGAGCCCCTGGACATGAACGTGAATTTCTTCCAGCACCAGGGCCCCGGCGAAGTGACTTTTGAGCGTCACCCCGATTCCGTAGTACCGGAAAATCCCTTCGACGAAGATGACCCCCGCTTCGCCCGCTTCCGTGAGCCGGGCCCGGAGTCTACAGTCATCGAAGGCGGCAGCGGCACAGCCAGTGTGCTGGCCACTTTCTCCGCCCCGGGTACTTACATCATCCGCGGCAAGGTGGACATTCACGATGCCCCGGACAGCTCTAACGGCGACCAGTGCTGCTGGACCAACGTCTACCAGCGAGTTAACGTAACTCCCTGATCAATCAGGAGTTTCGACCCTATCAAAAAGGCCGGCCGGGGCAACCCAGCCGGCCTTTTTCGTGGCCGCAAATCTTTCCCCTGCGGCCCCATGGGGGTACACTGGAACGCAGGTATATCCTGGCTTCCGGTGCCATGCCGCACACATGCGCACCCGCAGTGGAAGCGGTATGGACGGCGTTCCCCCTGCGGGTAGCGCCGGCCTAACTCAATCCGAGAATGCACGTGAGGAGAGAAGCATGCGAATCAGCAAACTGCTCGTTCTGGCACTTGGCGCCCTGGGCCTGGGTAACCTGGCTGGCGCACAGGATGTCACTTACAACGAACATGTCGCCAATATCATCAATGAGAATTGCGTGGTCTGCCACCAGGACGGCGGCATTGGCCCCATGGTGCTGGAGACCTACGACCAGGTGCGCCCATGGGCCCCACTTATCCAGTTGCGCGTCGCCAATCGCGAGATGCCGCCCTATGCCTATGACCATGGCATCGGCATCCAGGACCTGAAAGGGGACTGGCGCCTGGACCAGGAAGAGATCGACACCATCGTGGCCTGGGTTAACGCCGGGTCTCCCGAGGGCGATCCCGACGTGGTACCGGTCATGCCGGACCTGCCCAATCCCGATGCCTGGAACTTCACCGCGGATCTGGGCCGTGAGCCGGACCTGATCATTCCTTCTGTTTCTATCGACGTGCCGGCCAACGGCATGGACATGTGGCACAAGCACTACGTCCCCACCGGCCTGGCCGACAAGCGTTGCATCCAGGCCATGCAGGTGAAGCCCCGGGGCGACGCCCGTGCCGTGGTGCACCATTCCAACCCCTCTATCGAGGTGCTTGATCCGGATACCGGCGATTACGAGCGTTTCAGCCAGCTCACCGAGTACGCCATGGGCAAGTGGGGTGAGCTGATGCCGGAAGGGGTGTGCCGGGAAATGCCAGCGGACTCCCGCATCTTCTGGGACATCCACTTGTACCCCGGTGGTGTGGGTGCCACCGCCCAGGGTGAAGCCATCATCGACAACGTGGTGGAGCTGGGCATCTGGTTCCATGACGAGGACTATGAAGAAGCGGAAAGCCCCTATACCCAGGATCTGCGCGCCTATGTCATGCGCGAGGGGTACGAGAATGACCACCTCATTATTCCACCCAATGGCTATGCCATGACCCAGGGCTTCCACAGCTTCGACCACCCGGTGCGTATCGACAGCTTCCAGCCCCACGGCCACCTGCGCATGAATGCGGCCACCCTGGAAGTGTTTTACCCTGAAAGCGGCCGCACCGAGCAGATCAGCCAGATCTCCAACTGGTCCGCCACCTGGCACCACAGTCACATTTATGAACCGGACGTGGCGCCCCTGCTGCCTACCGGCGCCGTGCTGGTGATCAAGCAGTGGTACGACAACACCGCCGACAACCCCAATAACCCGGATCCGGACCAGTGGGTCTATGACGGCAGCCGCACCGGGGACGAGATGTCCCATGCCTGGATCGCCGTGACTCACCTTGATGAAGAGGGTTACGACAAGCTGGTGGCGGAGCGCGAGGCCAAGGAGCAGCGCAGCCTGGCGGGATCTGACTAGGCTGCTGTTTTAGCCTTAATTTTCAGGCAGTTAGCAAAGGCCGGCGGGGGCAACCCGTCGGCCTTTTATTTTCCCCACCCAAATCCCGGGAATGCATTCTGCCGGGTTTTTAAGCACCAGGGCTTATATCCCTATGAAAAACAGGGTTTTTGTTACGAATTATTGCGATTTTCCTCTCTTGTCCGGACCCCGGAACCGGGTACACTCTGGTACTAGATTCGAGGCCTGTGGGTTGATGCAGTAACAAATACCCGCGGGTCTTTTCGTGAAGGCCGCACACCTTTACGGAAGCACTGATCGCACTAAAACATTATGGTGAGGAGACACCCATGAGAATAGCGAAAGCGCTAGTAGCTGCACTCGGCCTGGTAGGCCTGACTGGCCTGGCATCCGCCCAGGAGCAGTTCACCTACAACGAACACGTTGGCCGCATCATCAATGAGAATTGCGTGGTATGTCACCCGGAAGGCGGCATCGGTCCCATGCAACTGGAAAACTACGACCAGGTACGCCCCTGGGCACCGCTGATCCAACTGCGCGTCGCCCAGCGTCAAATGCCTCCCTATGCCTATGACCACGGCATCGGTATCCAGGACCTGGAAGGTGACTGGCGCCTGGAACAGGAAGAGATCGACGCCATCGTGGCCTGGGTTAACGCCGGCTCCCCCGAGGGTCCGGCCGATGTAGTGCCTTTCATGCCGGAGCTGAGAGATCCCTCCGAGTGGAACTTCGCCGCCCAGTTCGGCCAGCCCGACCTGATCGTGCCGTCCCAGTCCTACGACATTCCCGCCAACGGTAATGACCTGTGGAGCAAGGAATTCGTCGATCCGGGCCTGACCGCGGATCGCTGCATCAAGGCGGTACAGGTGAAGCCCCGAGGTGACGCCGCGGCGGTTGTACACCACGCCAACTCTGACGTGTACACCTATGACGAAGACGGCGAGCTGCAGCCTTACGGCCAGCTAACCGAATACGCCATGGGCAAGTGGGGCGAGCTGATGCCGGAAGGCGTTTGCCGAACTTTCCCCGCCGGCTCCCTGGTGCGCTGGGACATCCACATGTTCCCCGGTGGTGTGGGCGCGACTGCTCCCGGCACCATGATCGAGGACAACGTGGTTGAGATCGGCCTGTGGTTCCACGAGGACGGCTACGAAGAGAAGGAAGGCATTTATCGCCAGAACCTGCGCCTGTACGGCCTGCGTGACGGCTATGAAAACGGCCACCTGATCGTGCCGCCCCATGGCTATGCCATGACCCAGGGCTTCCACACTTTCGATCACCCGGTACGTATCGACAGCTTCCAGCCCCATGGCCACCTGCGCATGAACGCCGCTTCCCTGGAAATTTTCTATCCGGAAACCGGCCGCACCGAGCAGATCAGCCAGATCTCCAACTGGTCCGCCACCTGGCACCACAGCCACATCTACGGTGAAGATGCGGCTCCCCTGTTGCCTGCCGGCGCGGTACTGGTCATCAAGCAGTGGTACGACAACACCGCCGACAACCCCAACAATCCGGATCCGGACCAGTGGGTGTATGGCGGCAGCCGTACCGGTGACGAGATGTCCCACGCCTGGATCGCCGTGACCCACCTCGATGATGAGGGTTACGAAAAGCTGGTGGCCGAGCGCCGTGCCAAAGAGGCCGCCGCAGTCGCCAGTTCAGACGACTAAGCCACTGATTTAACTCAGTTAAGCTTGAAATCAGAAAGGCCGGTTGGGCAACCAACCGGCCTTTTTATTGCGCCAGATCAATAAACCTCGACATCTCCCTGCCTACTATTCAAGCGCTATAAAAAGGTTTGTTAACCGGTGGCCGCGCGCCGCAGCTGGGTCTCCTCACCTCCGGCTGGGGCGCGTTGGCCGCCAACTTACAGGCCAGCGGGCGCAACGGCGCAACGTGCACTGCGCCGCTCGCTCTATCCCCAAGGCGAGGAGAAATACATGAAATCAACAAGACTGCTGATTGCTGGATGTGCGTTGGCCGGTCTCTCGAGCGTGAGCGCCCAGGAGATCAACTACAACGAGCATGTAGCGCAAATCATTAACGACAACTGCGTGGTCTGTCACCAGGAAGGCGGCATCGGCCCTATGCAGCTGGAAAACTACGAACAGGTCCGACCCTGGGCGCCGCTGATTCAACTGCGGGTCGCCCAGCGTGAGATGCCACCCTATGCCTACGACCACGGCATCGGCATCCAGGAGCTGATCGGCGACTGGCGCATGACCGATGCAGACATCGACTCCATCGTGGCCTGGGTCAATGCCGGTTCACCGGAAGGACCCCCCGACGTGGTGCCACCGGTTGCCCAGACCCGGGATCCCAGCCAGTGGAACTTCGAACCCGAGCTCGGCCCACCGGATTTGATCGTGCCCTCCAACTCCTATGACATTCCGGCCAACGGCAATGACCTGTGGAGTAACGAGATTGTCGATCCGCAAATCACCGAGTCCCGCTGCATCAAGGCGGTACAGGTGAAGCCCCGCGGCGATGCAGCCGCCGTTGTGCACCACGCCAATTCCTCGGTGTGGCTGGACAATGACATGGGTGAGCGCGAGCGCTATGGCCAGCTCACCGAGTACGCCATGGGCAAATGGGGCGAGCGCATGCCGGACGGCGTTTGCCGTACCCTGCCTGCCGGTGCCCAGATCCAGTGGTCCATCCACATGTATCCCGGCGGTGTGGGCGCAACCGCTCCCGGCACCATGATCGAGGACAACGTGGTTGAGATCGGCCTGTGGTTCCACGAAGACGGTTACGAAGAAACCGACGGCGTGTACAAGCAGGACCTGTCCCTGTACGGCATGCGCGAGGGTTACCAGAACGGTCACCTGATCGTGCCGCCCCATGGCTATGCCATGACCCAGGGCTTCCACACCTTTGACCATCCTGTGCGCATCGACAGTTTCCAACCCCACGGTCACCTGCGCATGAACGCGGCGTCTTTCGAGATTTTCTATCCCGACAGCGGCCGCACCGAGCAGATCAGCCAGATCTCAAACTGGTCAGCCACCTGGCACCACAGTCATATTTACGAGCCCGACGTGGCGCCCCTGGTTCCGGCCGGTGCGGTGCTGGTGATCAAGCAGTGGTATGACAACACCGCCAACAACCCCAACAATCCGGATCCGGACCAGTGGGTGTATGGCGGCAGCCGCACCGGTGACGAGATGTCCCATGCCTGGATCGCCGTGACTCACCTGGACCAGGCCGGTTACGACCAGCTGGTGGCGGAGCGTGCCGAGCAACAACAGCGTTCCCTGGCGGGTTCGGACTAAACCACTGATTTAATTCGATAAATCAGGAAAGAAAAGGCCGGTTGGGCAACCAACCGGCCTTTTTTGTGGCCCGGCGAAAATTATAGGTTTTCCCTATTTTGAACGAATATGCTAAATAGAGATTGTTAACCGGTGGCCTCGGGCCATGGCCGGATTGCTGTTCCGACCGTTGCCACAGGCGGGTCACCAACTAACAAGATTGCGGACTCTACGGGCCAGTGCACGGCCCCCGCACATAACAAGGTGAGGAGAACCCCATGAAGCCAGTAAGACTGCTTATCGCCGCTTGCGCGCTATTCGCACTCCAGGGCATCAGCGCCCAGGAGATCACCTACAACGAACACGTTGCGCAAATCATTAACGACAATTGCGTGGTATGCCACCAGGAAGGCGGCATCGGCCCCATGCAACTGGAAAACTATGACCAGGTTCGTCCCTGGGCACCACTGATCCAGTTGCGCGTTGCCCAGGGTGAAATGCCACCCTATGCCTACGACCACGGCATCGGCATCCAGGAGCTGATCGGCGACTGGCGCATGAGCGATGAAGACATCGACACCATCGTGGCCTGGGTCAATGCCGGCTCCCCCGAGGGTGATCCCGATGTCACTCCACCGGTGGCCGAGATCCGTGATCCCGACCAGTGGAACTTCGAAGCCGCATTCGGTCCACCGGACCTGATCGTCCCCTCCAACTCCTACGACATTCCCGCCAGCGGCAATGACCTGTGGAGCAACGAGATCGTCGACCCGGGCATCACCGAGTCCCGCTGCATCAAGGCAGTACAGGTGAAGCCCCGCGGTGACGCCGCCGCCGTGGTACACCATGCCAATTCCAGCGTGTGGCTGGACAACGAAGATGGTGATCGCGAGCGCCAGCACCAGCTCACCGAGTACGCCATGGGCAAGTGGGGTGAGCAAATGCCCGACGGCGTGTGCCGCACCCTGCCAGCCGGCGCCAAGATTCAATGGTCAATTCACATGTATCCCGGTGGTGTGGGCGCGACCGCACCCGGCACCATGATCGAGGACAACGTGGTGGAGATTGGCCTGTGGTTCCACGAACGGGGATTCGAAGAACAGGAAGGGATTTACAGGCAGGACCTGCGTAACTACGGCATGCGCCACGGTTATGAAAACGGCAACCTGATCATCCCGCCCCACGGCTACCTGATGACCCAGGGTTTCCTCAGTTTCGACCACCCGGTGCGCATTGACAGCTTCCAGCCCCACGGTCACCTGCGCATGAACGCGGCCTCTTTCGAGATCTTCTATCCCGAAACCGGCCGCACCGAGCAGATCAGCCAGATCTCCAACTGGAGCGCCACCTGGCATCACAGCCACATCTACCAGCCCGATGTCGCACCACTGGTTCCCGCCGGCGCGGTACTGGTGATCAAGCAGTGGTATGACAACACCGCCAACAATCCCAACAATCCGGACCCGGACCAGTGGGTTTACGGCGGCAGCCGCACCGGGGACGAGATGTCCCATGCCTGGATTGCCATTACCCATCTCGACGATGAGGGTTTTGAAAAGCTGGTGGCGGAGCGTGAGGCACAACAACAGCGCGAACTGGCAGGCAGCGACGGCGAATAGCATAGTAGTTAACTAAGCCCGCAGTAAAAAACCCCGGTGATGTAGGTCACCGGGGTTTTTTATGCAAACCACTACCTTTCCACTGTGTGTCAATATCGGTCAGTCAGCCTTAGCTTTTCTAAATTATATAGGCTGTAATTTTGTTGAGACGCTAATACACTGGGAAAGAATACAAACAACGCCATCTAAGCGCTCAATAGCCGTAAATACTAGGATACTTAGATTATTTGCCTAATAGGCCGAGGCCTTCATATTTAAATTCTCAGAGTCTAAGAAACCCAAAGAGATTCACATTATAAATCCTCAATCAAACCCATAATTATCAATGCATCCTCGCCATTGAATAGGTTGAATCCCCATCTTTCTTCAATCAATTCGTATGATTCACCGTTATGATTGAGGAACACGAGATAGGGCTCAAAGGGCATTATCAAGCGTTCAGCTGCATTCCGATCAAAACTACGGCTCGTATAAGGAATCGTAGTTCCTATGATATTCTCAAGAGAGCGATCTAAATCATCTAGAAGTTCATCCACTTCCTGGTCTGAAAATTCACCAGCATTTCGAGCAATTTCAATATTAGAACCAATTTCATCAAATCTTCTTGCAAGCTCAGCCAGCGAATCCTCTTTTAGATTGCGTATTTCTTTTCGCGATATGTACCAATTTTTGTAAGGCAATATGTCATTTCTGACCAAGACTGAGAACCTGATATTCTGAATATCAACTTGTCCGTCAAATTTGAACACCCTACTTGGATGAAACTCGATTTCCCAGTTGTCAGTAGGTTTGCCCAATTCATCTACTGGTATTGCAGGTTCCGGAATCTCGAAATAACCATATGCAACAATTTCTGACCTAGAAAAATACTCATCAAATAAATTTGAATATACTTCGGCAGATTCGCTAAGCTCGGCGGAATTTGCAATTTTAGACGCTAAAAAGAAGAGAGAGAATAACGTAAGCGCCTTCATATTCGAATGCCTAATGGAGAACATAGAATTACTCTCTCTTATATTAATCAATAATTCTATAGCTAGTAAGTTCCCGAGGTAAATTCCACTGTCTGGTTATTGACACAGGAAACAGCTTGAATCGGCTGACCTCCGTGATCGGCATGATTGTCTTGATCTGTATCCTCACTAGCCATAGCTGTATCTAATTGAGTCAATAGGCCGTTTGCAGCAGTAGAACAGGAAGTCAGCGTAGAATATGTACCAACATGAATGCTTGCATTGCTAAAATTTATGTGAGGTACAAAAGCTTCACCATGAATATTCTCATGTGCAGCAGTAATATTCTTATTGCTCGTAGATCGGGTTAACACCCCTGAACAACCATCCGCTTGAACCTGTTCAGCAACTAATTCGTATGAGCTTGAGTCTTTCGTTAAACTTCCTTTGATTATATATTTTTCTTCATTATTTATACATTCGAGTGCACATATTAGCCCACTGGGGCTCAATGAACCGTAGTTCCAATTCATCTCTGTATTTCCGAACAATTTTTGCCCTCCAATAATCAATTGTCCGGAAGTATAACTGGTGCTAGGCGAAGTCGTATTAGGTCCAATTTGACGAATGTAATTTGTTCCACATTCTAGTACTTGCAAACTTGTCGTATCACTATTTTGGCCAAAATAATTGTAGCAGTCGACTGTGTAATTTCCTGAATCGGACATCTGTGCCGTAAAAGTATTTGAGTTTGATGTACCTTGTGGCACTCCCAAGAAATAACAGTTATTTCCGTAGGATGTAGAAGCGGTAAACCCTAGCGTTACTTGAGTTCCTTGTACGACGGTTGTACTTGGAGATGTATACGCATCAACCACGGGAGCTGGGAAATTTGCAGCGTGACTACAATAGTCTGTTATACCTACCCCTATAAACCCTTCCTCGGTCGTCCAGACTCCGACCTCTGAACTTCCCGAAATGTAATGAGTTCCAGTGCCGGGACTTAAATACGCGTGATATCCACTTGGGACACCACTTATCGGTCCAGTTTCATTTGCATATGCAGAACCTGCACCGCTAACAGAGCTTATCACCCATAGCCATCCATATGCCCAATCATTCGAATTTAATGTAACTAGGTGATACACGGTATGTGGCTCACTTCCGATTGGACCATCCGCGCAATAACTAGCTAAGCTCCATGCGGACGACGAAAATATCAGTGAGATTAGAAATAATGTGGCTCTGTATGTGTGTTTCATATATACACCTTGAAGTCGTATTAGCTGTAAGGTTGGATTTAGATTAGGGCTAAAGTTTGAATCAGGGATCTCTGATCATTTTTTTGAAATATGGCTCATCAATCATCAGAGATACTATGCTTTGATCAACTGGTTGACTGTTTGCTAAATTGACACATCCAAAATCAAGAATTTGCCTCGCAAACTCCGGCACAGTTTCAGCCAAGCCTGGAAGGTCCATGGTTGAATATCCCAACTTATCTGTACCCTCCAATGTAAGAATTTCATGTTCTATCAACGCTATTGCGGACTCAGACAGCGAGGCAAGGACACGTTCATAGTGGTTTTCCAACATATTTGTCTCAAATTTTTGGATAGAGTCGTACGCCCTTGAAAGTTGTATTATCTGCGAATTCCCATTTCCTCTTTGAGATGCAAATTCTGTACATAAATTGCTCTGACTGAGTCTAATAGGGTGAGCAAACTGCGCATCACTGTGAGAAGGCAGGTTGAGAATGGTTTGTCTGTCTTCACTAGTGATTTGATTTGAAATCAAGTCTATTTCTCGTTGAAACTTCTTAAAGATAGTTTCGTATACAACACTTTTCGGAATGAGCTCGAAAGAATCTCTACTATTTGCGTTTACCGCATTTCTTCTGATTTCTTGTTTTAAATATGCAGGATCATACGGAAGGGTCTGTATCACTTGATTTTGCGCATAGGTAAAATTGCTCCAGGCAAGTAAGATGAAGCTAAGAAAGAATAGAGCTCTTGAAGAAATGTTCTGACAGACATTCATTTTTGTCTCCACGTACGGATTTATAGGATGTGGCTAGGAATACCACATACTTCGTGAGGTGTCTGTAGGATTAATCCCACGATTTTCATAGGTAAGCGGGGTTTAGCATATTCATTCAAAATACAAGCTGGTTCGTCTCTAACTGCTCCTGTGAAGTTTTGCATCTACAACTGGTAGAATTTTTTGATAATCAGTCCGGTCCCCGACTAGTGGGTTACTGGCGGCAGCCGCACCGGGGACGAGATGTCCCATGCCTGGATTGCCATCACCCATCTCGACGATGAGGGTTTTGAAAAGCTGGTGGCGGAGCGCGAGGCACAACAACAGCGCGAACTGGCAGGCTCAGACTAAGTTACTGATTTAAAGCGGTAATTTAGCAAACTCCAAAGGCCAGCCTGGCATCCGGCTGGCCTTTTTTGCGTGACATTTCCTCACAATTTGCAGTGTTTAGGCCCCTGTAAAAGGAGTACACTCTGTAGGGTTAAATTCTGGTTGGTCTACCGCTGGTGGTGTGGCTGCACTCCATACCACCACATATTGCGGAAGGCCTGATGAACCTGACAAACCCCGATGCAACAGGTGTGTCGAAAATACAGGTGCACCACGGGGCACATGGAGAGAGGAGACCCATATGAAACTGGCTAAACTGCTGGTCGCTGCTTGTGCGCTTGTTGGCCTTCAGAGCGTTGCCGCTCAGGACGTCAATTACAACGAGCACGTGGCACAAATCATCAACGACAACTGCGTGGTCTGTCACCAGGAAGGTGGCATCGGACCCATGCAGCTTACCAACTACGACCAGGTACGCCCGTGGGCACCGCTGATTCAACTGCGCGTTGCCAATCGCGAGATGCCTCCCTATGCCTACGACCACGGCATCGGCATCCAGGAGCTGATCGTCGACTGGCGCATGAGCGATGAAGAAATCGAAACCGTGGTGGCCTGGGTAAACACCGGCTCCCCGGAAGGCCCGGCGGACGTGGTACCCCCCGTCGCCGAGGTGCGTGACCCGTCCCAGTGGAACTTCGAAGCCGAGCTGGGTGCGCCGGACCTGATCGTGCCGTCCAACTCCTACGACATTCCCGCCAGCGGCAATGACCTGTGGAGCAACGAGATCGTTGACCCCATGATCACCGAGTCCCGCTGCATCAAGGCGGTACAGGTGAAGCCCCGCGGTGACGCCGCTGCTGTTGTGCACCACGCCAACTCCAGCATCTGGATGGAAACCGAAGACGGCCTGGTGCGCGAAGACATGCTCACCGAATACGCCATGGGCAAATGGGGCGAGCGTGTACCCGACGCGGTATGCCGCACCCTGCCCGCCGGCGCCAAGATTCAGTGGTCCATCCACATGTTCCCCGGTGGTGTGGGCGCGACAGCTCCCGGCACCATGATCGAGGACAACGTGGTTGAGATCGGCCTGTGGTTCCACG
>CAYFKD010000007.1:319-154095 GCA_964343795.1 uncultured Pseudohongiella sp. | reverse complement strand
CTCCCGGCACCATGATCGAGGACAACGTGGTTGAGATCGGCCTGTGGTTCCACGACCAGGGTTACGGTGACCAGGAAGGAATCTACAAGCAGGACCTGTCCCTGTATCGCATCAGCGACCAGGAAGACATCGTGATTCCGCCCCATGGTTACCTCATGACCCAGGGCTTCCACAGCTTCGACCACCCGGTACGCATCGACAGCTTCCAGCCCCATGGCCACCTGCGCATGAATGCGGCTTCTTTCGAGATCTTCTATCCCGAAACCGGCCGCACCGAGCAGATCAGCCAGATCTCCAACTGGAGCGCCACCTGGCACCACAGCCACATCTACGAACCCGACGTGGCGCCCCTGGTTCCCGCCGGCGCGGTACTGGTGCTGAAGCAGTGGTATGACAATACCGATGCCAATCCCAACAACCCTGACGCCGACCAGTGGGTCTACGGCGGCAGCCGCACCGGCGACGAGATGACTCACGCATGGCTGGCCATCACCCACCTGGACGATGAGGGTTATGACAAGCTGGTGGCCGAACGCAAAGCCAAGCAGGAGCGTTCCCTGGCCGGCAGCGACGGCGAATAGTTTTAAAAGCTAGACGTTAGTAGTTAGGCCTGTAGTAAGAAAAACCCCGGTGATGGGAGTCACCGGGGTTTTTTGTTACCTGAACAATGTGGACTTAATCTAGCTCTACATTCATTCCCATCTTTTCAGCATATTCTTTTATCTGGGCATTCCTGAATTTGTATGCCCGCATCTTGGGCATGGAAAGAGCTTTGTTGAGATATTCTCGAGCTTTATCAAGGTCTCCTTTCTCGTAATTCAATATCATGAAATTCAGGTAGGCTTCCCATTCACCAAAGTTTGCTCCTGTCCGTTTTGAGATATGCAACGATTCGATCAGATCAGTTTCAGCTGATTCAAAATCCTCAATTTCACTAAAATAAAGAGCTCTGAAATTTAGCCCTGTCGGCAAGTAAAGCCATTCATCCACTGATCGGAATAGTTCTACCTGTTTAAATAACTTGTCCTTAGCTTTTTTTAACTCTCCCATTTTCAGGTATGTCATTCCAAGTACGAGTAAATCACTTGCCTGCAATGAGGTAGTATCGACTTCGACCTGCCAAGTATTCTTTCGCCTCCATTCAAATGTTTTAAGTGATCTATTTAGTGCCTCATTTAGATACCCATTTTCCAGCAAATACTTACAGTAATAGGAGCTAACTGTAGGAACCTTAAATTTAGATGCTGATTTGTCACTACAGATAACTTTATCAGCTCTGACAAATAGACTTTGAGCGACATCACTTCTTCCTTGCAAATAGTGAATATAGCCCTGAAACATATGAAAGTTTGCTTCGATAACTTCATCATTTGTATTCGAAATACATTTATCCAATTTAAATGAAAGCTTTTCGGCATCGAGCAAATTACCAGAGGCTATTAGCATAGATGCTAGTGGCCCTGCAGCATTAGCTGCCGGAATCCACATCTCATTTTCTAGATACCAATTGATACTCACCATACATGGAGAAATCGCATCTCTTATTTCACCTAGATAAATTAAGTTAACGGCAGCGCTCGTTAGCAAATAGAATTTCGCATCATTTTCAAGACATTTTACAGGTTCAGTCCATGGCTCTCTAAAAAATGAGCGAATGCAATTTTGATCAGCATGGTGTGATCCCTCCGCAAATATTGAGACCTGTCCACGCTTTATTCTTTCAAAGTAAACTTTGTACGCTTCCTTATATAGACCCGCTCTACACCCATGAATTACTGCACGAAAAAGTGGCTCTAAATCAACCATGTTGGTCGGATTAGGTAGTGCTACGAATTCAAAATATTTGAATATCAGCTCATTTCCCGATTGCCAAAGATCCTCTCTTTCACTCGCTAGATAATCTGCGAGGAAATCTCTAACAAGCGGATGGGCTTCCAGGATGATGTCCGAGCCTCGTTTTTCCGTAAATGCGATTTTCGCTCTCTTTAATCGGTCGAAAGCGTAGCTCCAGTCGTCCAGTGACAACGGAAAGAGATTTCTCGTCAGTTCATGTGTCTGGCCGTAGGCTGCCAGTGACTTCAAATCAGTAAGAGATATACCCCGGTCAAATATGCCAAGAATCAACAGAAGATCGTGTTCGGGAGGGCCCTTGAACCAGTTCAGATAAGCTCTGACTATATTTTTTGCATGGTAGGCTTGATTTTTTTCCCGAACCAGAGAATCAATATTACTGAAATTCGATATCTCTCCGTCATATACAACGTTTAGATAGCCAGCGAGGAGCGTAAGGCTGAGTGGGTGTCCAGCATATTCTTTCGCAACATGCTCGAAATCTATCTGTTCTCCTCGAAGACCCTGAACTTGTAGTAAATTTGTGCTGGCTTCCAGTGGTAAATTCTTAAGTTCTAGAGTAGATGCTCTGAAATCAGTAAATGATTGCAGTTCCGCCACCTGAAGCCTGGATGTAATTACACACAAACCATCAATTTCTGTTGCCAGTTCTCTTATCAGCAGTGAAATAGATGGATTTTCAATTTCTCCTTCTCGATGACCAGGTGGGTGTTGCAATGTTTCCAGCCCATCAAGCACAATCAGCGTCTTAGCATTTCGAATCAGATTTATTAGCCGCGTAGCTTTTGCCCAAGGAGTGCCTTCTGAAGGCGTTTTATCCCCAAACCACTCCAGTGCATGTTCTACAAAATATTCTCCTGAAGCTTTAGTGTCTTCCGACGTGCCTTGCCAGTAAAACGACCATAGATAAACATACTTCGCTCCACGATAGTTATCGATGTCAAGACTGGAAAGCCAGTGATGTACCAAAGAGCTTTTTCCGACTCCTCCAAATCCAACTACTTGTACAACGTTCGCATGGTCCGACGCCCAGGCATTATCGAGATGAATCAGCTCAGAATCTCTTCCGCATAACTTATTGTTTACAAGTGGAGCAAAAAGATTGGAGATTTTTTCAGGGCGTCTACTGGAAACTAATTTGTTCGTTTCCAGACATGAGCGCACTTTAGGTTCAAATTCCTCAATTTCCAGAGAAAACCAATTACAATCTATTCCAAACTCTTCTTCCAATCGATCCAACTGATCAAGCGGTATCGCATCCCCCAGGCTCGTTTCTGATCCTTTACACCATTTGCTGATCGCCTGGCGCGACACACCCAGCCGGCGAGCAAGATCGGCATTGGACCGGATTTCTGGATTGAGCCTGAGGTTATAAAGAAGCTTCAGCTTCCTGGCGAGCTGGGGGTGTTTCCTGATCTGCGAAGAGCCCATTGAATGTCTCCGTGAATCAGATCGGTACTGCAGACCTGCGTTAGTGTAATCCTAACTTCATAGCTAGATTATTAGGGTTGTCATTGCTTGTCTACGAGAGCAAAGTGAAAAAGTGATTGTGTCTCTGTGTGCACAGTTGAGAAATCATTGGAAATAAAAAACGGGAGCCGAAGCTCCCGTTTTTGATCAATCGTTGTAGGAATAATTACTACAAGCTGTCAGCAATTCCCTCCAATGCCTCCGCCAAAGACGCATAGCGAATGCCAGTAATACCCCGGTAAGCATCGGCACTGTCAGCAAACTGCTCGGCGAGATCATTGAGATCGCGCTGGGTATTGCGGCGATTGGCGCTGGCGCCGTTAAGCAAAGCATCGGCCCGGTCCAGGGCGCTTTCCAGGTCGGAAGCGTCACTGGAAGAGATGGTGTCATCCCGGCGCAGCTGGTCGAGGTAGGCGCGCGCCACCACGGGCACCGCCGGCCACTGGATAATCTCCTGGGTCTGGGCGTTCACCCTGCCCCTCAGCTCCGGCAAGGATGCCGCGGCAATCTCGTTCTCACTGAGAAAGTCGTTGGGCTGCATCTCGAACACATCCAGTCCGCGGGAGATCTCCGTGCCGTAAATACGTCCGGCATACCAGTAGGTAGACCAGTAGCCTCCGGTGATCAGCTCCTCGGTGTCGATGGGGCCGCGGTCGAAGTAGGCGATCTCAACCGGGTTGGCGGAATCGGTGAAGTCCACCACGGAGATGCCGCCCTGGTACCAGGCCTGCACGAAAAGGTCGCGGCCGGGCACGGGAATCAGCGAGCCGTTGTGGGCCACGCAGTTCTCTGTTTCCGATTGCGGCGCGCTCATCTTGTAGTGGGAGCGGAACTGCAACTGGCCGTCCACGATGTCATAGAAGGCATCGGCGCCCCAGGTCAGGGGATCCTGTGCGCGGCAACGGGGTCGGCCACCGCCGCCCCACTCGTCGGTGAAGATCACCTTGTCGCCACGGTTATTGAAAGTGGCGGAGTGCCAGTAGGCAAAACCGGGGTCGATAACCTGGTCCAGGCGCTGGGGATTGGCCGGGTCGGAAATATCCAAAAGTATTCCGTTACCGGAACAGGCGCCGGCGGCCAGGCCGATGTCAGGAAAAGTGGTGATGTCGTGGCACTGGTTGGTCTGGCTGGTGGTCTGGGTGCCTTCACCGTGATCGCCGCCGTCCCACAGGCCTGCCAGGGTGCCGGATTCCGGGTCCTGGAAGATAAACGGGCGATTGACGATTTGCGCGGCGCCGGGATTGTCCACCGGGATCTCGATGACCTCGATGCGGAACAAGGCCGAGTTCTCATCTTCAAACGGGGAATCGTTGGAACAGCCTTCCAGTTCATCGTCGCTGCGTACGCGGGAGGTGCCTGAAACATAAACAACCACGGTGCCGTCACGACCGTCGCTTACCACGGTGTGGGTGTGGGAGCCGCGGCAGGTTTGCACCGCGCCCACCTGGATGGGATTACGGAAGTCGGACACATCAAAGATACGAATGCCCTGCACCCGGTCATTGCTCACCGCGTCGGGCACGCCTTCCAGGCCGCAGTCCAATCGGCCGCGCACTTCCTGTACCGACATGATCAGCAGGTCACCGGCGATGGACACGTCACCCTGGCCGCCGGGACAGACCACCGAAGCAATGTGCTCCGGAGCGGAGGGGTTGGAGATGTCGTAAGTGTTAAAGCCGTGGTAGTTACCGGCTACCAAATAGTCACCGGAAAACAACAGGTCGGTGTTGGAAAAGGACAGCAGTGCCGGACGGGGGTCGGCGTTCTCGTCCTCCTCTTCTTCCTCGGTGGGTGTCTCCGGGGCATTACCGGCGGCGGCCTGTTCTTCCGCTTCGATCTCGGCAAGACGGCGTGCGGACAAACCGGACGGTCGGTCCGGGTCGAAGAATCCGGCGGGCTTGGGCAGTGAAGCCACCAGGCTCAGGTTCAGGGAGGCTTCCCCGGCGTCGCGGAAACCAGCGGCCAGGCCGACCCGGGGGTCGGGATTAAAAGAAGCCAGCAGGGTATCCATGCGCTCGATCTCGGAAGTCTGGTCCGAAGTCACGTCGGAAGTGAATTCATACAGCAGCGGGTCCTGGGCATTGCCGCGCTGGTCCAGCAGGTTTTCCACCATGTCCAGGGCGCCCTGGTGGTGGTCGATCATGTACTCCAGATAAAGCCGGTCAAACTCCGGGCCGGAGGCCGCTGCCAGTTCCGCCATCTCGGCATCGCTGAGCATGCCCGGCATGCGTTCGAAGTCGGGGTCATGGTGTACGTCCTGGGCCGGCACGTCCAGGCCACGCTCTTCCAGCCAGCCCTGCATCATGGCGATCTCATCGTCCTGGGACAGCGTGATGCGTTCCGCCACCGCCAGCACCCCTTCATTATTGGTGCGGCCTTCGGCCAGGGCGGACATCTCCTTGGCCTGGGCGTGGTGGGGAATCATGCCGGTAAGAAATTGAATGTCGCCGGCGGAGTATTGCAGGTTGGCGAGATTGGACGCCTCTTCCGCGGTGATCACCCTGCCCTGCTGTCCCGGGGGGCCGGGCTGGATGATGGGCACCTGGGCCATGGCGGCGGAGACAAATCCGGTGGCGGCCACGGCCACCAAAAGCTTGCTAAAAGAGAAGGACATAAAACACTTCCTCGATAATTCTGATTCTTGAAAAGGGTCGCAAAACGCGGTTTGGGGAGTATGCCTGAAGAGCCGGGGCGGTGCCAATCGGCCCCGGGGCAGCCCTCCCGGCACTGGCGCCGTTGACCAGCCGGTGGCGAATTCCACCATCGACCGCTCTGACTCTTTTCCTAACTATCTGTTATTAAAGCATTTATTTACTGGCCCCATTCTTGCTACCCCTTATCCTGACGCGGCAGTGGGCGGGTATTTGGAGTAGTCATGTCGGTGGTTAACCACTCGCCCCTCCGCGTCGTCTAAAACCAAAACAACCGGACGAATCCGTCCATAACAACAACGCCCAGAACATGAAGATATCCGATACTTCCGGCCAGGACGTGGTCTTGCAGCCCCGCTCCCGCACCCCGCTTTTTGCCGCTGCGGGGGCACTTGTGGTCGTGCTGATTGTGGCTGGCTGGTTCGCCGTTCCGGCGATTCAACGCTGGTTGATGGCCGAGGAATCGGTTGCCGCCGAACGCCTGCGCTTCGCCGAGGTACGCCGCGGCGACCTGGTGCGGGACGTTTCGGTACAGGGCCGTGTGGTTGCCGCCGTTTCTCCTACCCTGTTCGCGCCCCAGAACGGCACCGTGACCTTCATGGTGGAATCCGGCGACAGCGTGCACCAGGAGCAGGTGCTGGCCAACATCGACAGCCCGGAAATCCAGAACCAGTTGCTGCAGGAAGAGTCGCGCCTCAGTTCACTACGAGTGGAACTGCAGCGACAACGCATTACCACACGGCAGCAGGAACTGGAAAACCAGAAAGAACAGGACGCCGCCAGTATCGCCCTGCAGGCGGCACGGCGGGAGATGAACCGGGCCCAGCAGGCCTATGAGCAGGGTGCCCTTACCGGCGTGGAATATGAAAAGGCCCAGGACGACCTGCAGAGTGCCGAGCTGCTGCACAAGCATGCGCTTTTGGACACCGAGCTGGACAACGAACGCCTCGCCTTCGAGCTGCAGACCCGGGAACTCAGCGTCGAACAACAGGAACTGCTGGTGGCTGACCTCAGCCGCCAGGTAAATGAACTGAATATCCTGTCACCGGTAGACGGTATCGTCGGCAACCTGGTGGTAGACCAGAAGACAAATGTTAGCCGCAACCAGCCCCTGTTGAGCGTGGTGGACCTCACCGCCTTCGAGGTGGAGGTGCAGGTCTCGGAATCCTATGCTGACGACCTGGCCATCGGCATGCTGGCGGAAGTACGGGCCGGTTCCCAAATCTATCCCGCCACCCTGATCGCCGTGTCGCCGGAAATCATCGACAACCAGGTTACCGGACGGGTGCGTTTCGACGGCAAGGTGCCGGAAGGCCTGCGCCAGAACCAACGCCTGACTACTCGCATCCTGATGGAAGAAAAACCCGGCGTACTGCTGGTGCAGCGCGGGCAGTTCTACGACACCGGCAATGGCCGCGTCGCCTACGTGGTGGAAGACGGCATTGCCTATCGCCGCCAGGTAGTCACCGGCGCCACCAGCCTGAACGCCATCGAAATTCTTGAAGGACTCGCACCGGGAGATCGGATCGTGATCTCCAGCACCGACGTGTTCAACGGTGCGGAAACCGTATTAATTAACAATTGAGATCAATAACTGAAGAGGCCAGCCCATGTTGGAAATGAAAAACGTGTGCAAGGTGTACCGCACCGAAGTGGTGGAGACCCATGCGCTAAGAGACTTCTCCCTCACCGTTCAGCCCGGTGAGTTCCTGACCATTACCGGCCCGTCCGGTTGCGGCAAGACTACGTTCCTGAACATTGCCGGCCTGCTGGAGACCTATACTTCCGGCACCTACCTGCTGGACGACGTGGACGTGGCCGAGCTGAGTGACTTCCAACGGGCGCGGCTCAGGAACCAGAAGATCGGATTTATATTCCAGAGCTTCAACCTGATGCCGGACCTGAACCTGTTTGACAACATCGACGTGCCCCTGCGCTACCGCGGCATGAAGGCCGGGGAACGACGCGAACGCATCGATGCCGCGCTGGATTCCGTGGGCCTGCTGTCCCGCAAGAAACACCTGCCGGCGCAGCTCTCCGGCGGCCAGCAGCAGCGCGTGGCCATCGCCCGAGCGCTGGTGGGGGAACCGCTGTTTCTGCTGGCGGACGAGCCCACCGGAAACCTGGATTCCAATACCGCCGGTGGCGTGATGGAGTTGTTGCAGGAGATTAACGACGGCGGCACCACCATCATCATGGTGACCCACGACCAGGAACTGGCAAGCCAGTCCAAGCGCAATGTCCATATCCTGGACGGGCGTATCAGCAACGGTGACGCGGTGGTCGAACCGGCAGCCGCGGTCAACATGTAGCGGGGATAGACTGATGCTGCTTTATTACCTCCGGCTCAGCGCCCTGAGCTACAAGCGCAATCCCATCCTCAGCACCCTGATGGTGCTGGCGGTGGCCATCGGCGTGGGCAGTTACATGGTGGTTTTCACCCTGAACTATGTCATGGGTGGCGACCCCATTCCCCACAAGAGCGACCAGCTGTTTCACCTGCAACTGGATTCCGGCGACCCCAACCGCGAATACGATCCGCCTTCGCAACTGACCTACATCGACACCATGGCCCTGCTGGAATCGGACATTCCCCTGCGCCAGACACCCAGCTCCAAGTTCGGTGGTGTGATTGAACCCCTGAACCCGGAACTGCGCCCGTTCACCATCGTGGGCCGCGGCACCTCCGCCGATTTCTTTCCCATGTTCGACGTGCCGTTTCAGTACGGCAGCGGCTGGAGCCGGGATGCCGATACCAACCGGGAACAGGTGGCGGTGCTGTCCCGGGAAACCAATGAACGCCTGTTTGGCGGTGCCGATTCCGTGGGTGAAGACGTCGTTTTCAATGGCCGCAACTTTCGCGTGGTGGGAGTGCTGGATAACTGGAAACCCGTTCCCAAGTATTACGATGTAAACAACGGGCCCTTCGATCCGGAAGAAGACATGTTCATGCCCTGGCATCACGTGGTGGACATGAACCTGCCCCGTTCCGGCAACACCAACTGCTGGAAACCACTGGAAGGCAGCGGCCAGCAGGCCTTCCTCAACTCCGAATGCGTGTGGATCCAGTACTGGGTGGAACTGCCCGATGCCGACAGCGAAGCGGATTACCTGAACTACCTGGACAGTTACGTCGCCCAGCAGAAGGAAATTGGCCGCTTCGAACGGCCCCTGAACAATGCCTTGTTTGATGTCGAGGAGTGGTTGATCCGGGAAGAAGTCCTGCCCGACGAAACCCGCATCCTGTCGTTGCTGGCGGCCATGTTAATGGCGGTATGCCTGCTCAACACCATCGGCCTGCTGCTGTCGAAATTCCTCGGCAAGTCCGCCGAGATCGGCGCGCGCCAGGCCCTGGGTGCCCACCGCGGCTCCCTGTTTACCCAGCACCTGATCGAGGCCGGCTTCATCGGCGCTCTCGGTGGCCTTTTAGGGCTGGGTGTTGCCAGCCTGGGGCTTGAGGGCATCAAACGCCTGTTAGGGGAGGAACTGATGGTAACGGACTGGATCCAACTCGATCCGACCATTGCCGTATACACCATCGGCCTGGCGATTATCGCCACCATTATTGCCGGACTTTATCCCATCTGGCGGGCTTGTAATGTAAATCCAGCGATACATTTAAAGACACAGTAGTCTCGTGACGGCACAAAACTTCGATAGTAAAAGAAGCGAGATTAATTGGAATCGCAGCAGGAAGAATCTTATTCGTTGCTTATAGAATGACTTAGAAGGACAAGAACTATGGAATTCGGACCAATATTCCGCGCCATGATGCGCAACAAGCTGGGTGTAGCACTCATCGCCATCCAGATTGCATTCACCATGACGGTCATGATCAACGCCATCTTCATCATCGAGGAGCGGGCCGAGATGATGGCTCGACCCAGTGGCCTGGATGAACCCAATATGTTTCACCTGCGCAGCATCGGTTTCGGTGCGGACTACAACGAGCAGGTGGTGAGTGCCGACGACCTGGCCATGCTGCGCCAGGTACCGGGCATCGTGAATGCCTCCATGATCAATTCCATTCCTATCAGCGGCGGAGGTTCTTCCACCGGTGTGCGCCTGGATCCGGATGACACCAGCCCCAGCGTGGGTGTGCCGATTTACTACTCGGACCCCGACATCGTCGACACCCTGGGTGTAGAACTGATTGCCGGCCAGGAATTCAGCCCGCAAGACATGCGCTATCGCAGTGAGAGTGGCAGCACCAATGCCAGCACCACGGTCATTACCCGCGCCCTGGCGGAGAACATGTTCGAGGACGTGCCCCTTAATGATGTGCTGGGGCAGAATATTTACCTGCCCGGCGGCAATGCCCTGCAGATCAAGGGCATCGTGGAACGGCTGCAGGGACCCTGGCCCACCAGCGACATCCTGGAACGGTCCATCGTGGTACCGGAACAGTTCCTGGATTACTCCACTACCTACATCATTCGCACCGAGCCCGGTGAACGGGATCGCTTGATGGCGGAAGTGGAAGAGATGCTGGTGGCGGCCAACCCCAATCGCGTGGTGCGTGCCGCCGAATCCATGGACAAGACCCGGCAGGATGTGTATCGCGTGGACAGCGCTCTCACTACGGTGTTGTGGGCCATCATCTATATGCTGGTGTTTATCACCGGCATGGGCATCGTCGGCCTGGCAGTGTTTGGCATTAACCGGCGTCGCAAGCAGATCGGCACACGCCGTGCACTGGGCGCGTCGAGGCTGGAGATACTGCGTTACTTCCTGTTGGAGAACCTGCTGATCACCGGAGTCGGCGTCACCGTGGGCGCGGTATTGACCATTGCCCTGTCCATTCTCATCAGCAACATGTTCAACATGCCCGCCATGGCCTGGTATTACACGCCACTGGGCATGCTGGTGTTACTGCTGCTGGGACAACTGGCGGTATTCGGCCCCTCCCGGGGCGCGGCCCGCATCGAACCAGCCATCGCCACTCGATCGGTTTAAGTTACGCCGATGTTGAGGAAAGCAGTTCGCTGCTTTTCTCGACACAATGGCGGCGGTCCAGCAGGTCGAACACACCCTGCTCGGACAACACACGCATCCCCAGCCGCTGCGAAGAAACTCCTGGGTGCAGGGTAAAATCAAACTGCAGCAAGCCGCCGGATTCCTTTGCCTCGAAATGACACCGCTTGATGTTGGCTGATGGATCGAACCGGTCATCCAACTCGATCAGGTGGGAAGAAAATAGGAACAGGCAGTTCGCTTTCGACTCCAGGCGGCTCATGACCGCCAGTGACGCTTCCAGGGCATCGATGACATTGGTCCCCTTGAAGGGTTCATCCAGGATTGCCACCACCCGCAGCCCCTTCGCGATGGCATCGGCCACCGCCTTGATGCGCAATACCTCGGCCAGGAAGTAACTGGTGCCGGTGTGTACGTCGTCGCTGATGGATATGGAACTAAAAAGTCGGTCCACCGGGGCAAAGGAGAAACTGCGCGCAGGAACTCCCATGCCCAGGTGGCCGAAAAAAAGCGCCGTGGCAACAGCGCGTAGGTAAGTGGTCTTGCCGGCCATGTTAGGACCGGTGAGAAACAGCAGGCGATTGTCCTGGTCCAGGTTTACCTCGTTGGGTACCGGATTCTCCACCTGGGGATGCACCAACCCCTCGGCCCTGATACAGGTCGGGCCGTCGAGAACCTCGGGAATCGAGTAGCCGTTTTCCACGGTGGCCTCGGCCATGGACATCAGCGCGTCGATTTCATAAACCAACCGCAACAATTCCTGCACCTGTTCCTTGTCACTGATGCGAAAGGTCTGGTCCAGGCGCAATACCTTCCAGAACCGGACGCCCTTGATTTCCCCCTCGGGTACGCAGCGGAAGCGTGGCCTGTTCAGGATCTTGCGCATGTCCTCGCAGATGGAAACCAGTTCACCCTCCGGCGCGTAACGGCCCGTCTGTCGCAGGTAAGCACGCAGGGATCGGATCAGCAGGCAGGTGAATTGCACGCCCCGGAAGATGCGAAAGTAATGATGACTGTCCAGCAGCTTCAGGGAGATCGCACCGAAGGTAAATCCGATCGGGCTGTTCTGTGCAACCAGCATCAGGGGATCGCGCTGGTAGCGCTCCACCCGTCCGGTGATCCAGAAGCCAATCTGCTTGAACAATTGTCGGTGCGCGAGGATGTGGGTAATGGATTGTTGCGCTTGTTTAATGTGCCTGGCATCGGTGAACGGATGCTCCATTCGTTGCCGCAGGATCTGGGCGCCACCCTGGGTGGTGGTGAAATTACACAACTGGAACAGGCTCTTGCCTGAAGTCTCCGCCTGGAAAATCTCCAGGTCCTTCAGGGTGTGAGCATCGATCTCAAGGGAGTTGTACTTGAAGCGGCCGGGCGCCGCCACCTGCACCCGGTAGCGACGGGAAGCGGGAGCGCGCTTGACCGCGGAACTCCGCATAATGGTTTTAAAATCCGGAAAATAGCCTATTCTCATGATTTGGTGCCGACACCGGTATTGTTATATTTATCGCACTGTGTTACATATATAACACCTTGGATTCTGAATGGGAAGAAATAAATCCATGATCCCCCTGAGCCGCAGAGAGAACGAAATTCTGGACTGCGTCTATAAACTTGGCCGGCCCACGGCGAAGGAAGTGATGCACGCCCTGGATGACGGCGCGAGTTACTCCACCATACGCACACTGCTTAATAATCTGGCGGAGAAAGGTTGGGTGGAGCGGGAAGAACAGGGCCTGAAATATATTTATGTGCCCAAGTTGGGCCGGGATGCCGCAGCGAGAAACGCAATGAAGCGGTTGGTGTCGACTTTTTTTGAAGACTCACCAATCCAGGCAGTAAATTCATTCCTGAATATGCACCAGGGCACTTTTTCAGAAGAGGAAATCGAGCAGTTGGAGCGGTTTCTCAATAAAAAGCGTAGTGAACTAAAAGAAAAATAGGCAGGGTCACTAATGGATAGTTTATTCAGGGCAGCGGGCCAGCTAACAATCCAGGACATTGAACCATTTGTCCTGCTGGCGGACCTGTTACTCAAGTCCGCAATTCTGCTTTTTATTTTTCATCTTTGCATTAACCGGTTTCAGCAAAAGCTTGCACCAGCCACCCTGCACCTGGCCCTAATTGGTTTTGTCCTGGTACTGGGAATGCTGCCATTGCTGCCTGCCTTGCAGGATGTTTTCTTCGATCCTGTATACCCCACGTCACTGTTCACCCTGTTGCTACCCGATTCACCCTCCTGGGCGGCCAGCCCTTCGAATAGTGTTCCGGATTCAAAAAACCTGCTGGGATTTTTTTACCTGTCAGGATTGCTCGTGCTACTTGTCCGTCTTCTTGTGGCAATGCAACGGCTCAAAGGGCTGCGTAAATCGGCAGACTTTCAGCTCAGTATGGAAGACCAGACTCTGTTGCAGGCAGCCTGCAGCGAGCTGGGAATCAAGAAACCCGTTCAGTTTGGCACCAGCCCTGGAATTCAATCCCTGGTCTGCTTCGGCTGGTTGGTTCCCATAATCCTCGTTCCCCAGTCCTGGCACCAATGGGAACCGGAAGTCCGTTCAAATATCCTGAAACACGAACTGGCCCACATTCAAAGATCCGACTGGCTCACTTCCCTGGTCATCGACATAGTTGCCAGCCTGTACTGGTTCAATCCCGTGATCTGGCACGTCCGAAAACTGATCGCCAATGAGGCTGAACACGCCTGCGACGAGATCGTGTTGCAGGATGGCGGTTGCAGGCTGAACTACGCCGAACAACTATTGAAACTGGCAAAAATAGCGAGCAGCGGGCAAGGCGAAATAGTACTGAGCAAAGCCATGGTAGCAACCAGTGATTTGACTGAGCGGGTGGAAGCCATACTGGCCTACGACCAGGAACGGCCCGGACCCGGAACGAAATCAAAGTTCCTGTTGGCATTCGTACTGCTGGCATTGCTGGTTACCGGGTCGATGCAGGTAGTAGCCGTTGAAGACGTAAACCTGTTCAAGACACCAACTCTCATTTATGCCGAAAAGCCAGTTTACAACGCCCAGACTCTCTGGAATGGCCTTCGCGGACAAACGGTGCTCCGCTTCGATATCGACGCGGAGGGAAACGTGGATCCGGACAGCATCCGTGTTGTTTCTTCTACCGATCTCCATGTCCTGGCACCACCGGCCATAGAAGCGGTGAAACAATTCAAGTACACACCAAGAGTAGTGGGCGGCACACCGCTCCCCGCCCGCGGCCTGGAATGGGAACTGAATATTTTTGGCGTGCAGGCTTCGTTCAATCCGCGCTAGAGTATCTTTACTCGCCTTTCATCCCCACAAAATTTCCTGCATTATTTACACTGGATTTTCTGTGGATTGATTCATGCTCTACGAAGTCGAAGGCGACATCCTGTTAACCCGGGCCGAAGTCATCGCCCATGGCGTCACTACAGGCGACCCCATGAATCGAGGGTTAGCCAGTGAACTGCATGGCAAGTTTCCCGCCATGGTGGAGGAATTCCAGCAGTGGTGCGAGGAAACCAACGCCCAGCCCGGGGACATCTGGTTATGGAAACACCCGGACAAGATCAATGTCATAAACATGATTATCCAGGAAGGGGATGACGACCCGACGCGAGTGCGCCGCCCGGATCGCATCGCCCTAAACCGTTGCTTCCGCGCCCTCAATAAACTGGCCAGCGAGGAACGCATCAAGTCCATTGCCATGCCGCCCGTAGGCGCTGGCGAATTTGCTCTCGACTGGAGCGAGGTGCGGGGCATGATGGATTCGCAACTGGGCGAGTACCTGTACCCTGTCTACATCTATGTGAAACAACTGGACGGCCAGGTAGCTCACGAGCCTGGGCACTAATCCCGGGCAAAAAAATGCCGGCCCCTTGCGGGACCGGCATCCGTATCAGACTATCTAAATACTTACTCGACGTGATACTTGGTGAACGCACCACCGGCCCAACGCAGTGAGTTGGGGCCTTCCGCGGCGTAGACGTTACCTTCGGCATCAACCGCCACACCTTCACCAGCAGTGCCCTGGTAAACGCGGTCGGGACGCTCAAAGGGCGGAATAAACGCCACGATCATATCGTCATCCAGGTTGCTCACGCGCACACCGTTACGCCAGCCAACGTGGTTGGTGGGGCCGGATTCGGAATCGATGGAATACACCATGTCATCGTCTGTTATGAACAGGCCACTGATGCGGCCATGGGCATAGCGTGACTCCAGGTAGTTACCATCCTGGTCATAAATCTCCAGGCGGTGGTTACCCCGGTCGGCTATCCACAATCGACCACGTGAATCAAACTCCAGGGCGTGTGGGGTACGAAATTCGCCATGACGCACACCGATCTCACCCCACTGCTTGATGAAGTTGCCATCGGCATCGAATTTCATGATGCGTGCGGTCAGGCCTGCTTCGCGACCTTCCGCCATGGCCTGGTTTGAGGTCATGCCCTGGCCGCTGTGGCCGTCGGCAACGTAAATGCTGCCATCGGGACCGACGATCACGTCGTTAGGCTGATTGAAGTGCATGCCGTCGTTGTTGTTGCCAACCTGGCCGGGAGTACCCAGGCTCATCAGCAATTCGCCAGATGAACTGAACTTGTGTACCTGGTGACCCTTGGTGCCGGCCTGGTTGCCCTGGAAGTCGGCAATCCACACATTGCCCTCGTCATCCACATGAATGCCGTGGGGAGTCTGCATGATGCCGCCACCGAAGTTGGCCAGCACTGCACCGGTTTCCCGATCGAACTTGAAGATGGGGTCTACCGGGTTGTTGTCGCAGTTAACCGGCGCGCCGCCACCAAAGTTACCGGCTCCGCAACGCTCGTAGGCCCAAACCTGGCCGTCGTTGGGGTCGATATCAACGCCCGCGGTGGAACCCCAGTTTCTGCCCGCCGGGAGTTCACCCCAATTGGCTTCCACGCGGGGATTGGGATTCGGTAGTCCTTCACCGGTGATGAAATTGCCCACCGGCGGATGTTCCGCCGGCATGGAAGAAGAAGCGGCTGCAGGGGCCGGTGCCGCGGCGGCCGGTGCAGAGGACTGCTCCGCAGGTGCGCAGGCCACCAGTACTGCGGCGACGCCTACGGCGGAAAATTGAATCAGTTTCATGGAAATACCACTCTGTTGTCGTTGTTTTAAAGCAGGGTCAGACAGCATAAAAGCCCGTCCCCGCCGTGTCCATAGAGCGGTGGTGGATTTTTGACCAGTGCTATCTTGGCTGCGACGGCAGGATGTCTTTTGTATCAACGGCTTGCCGAATCAGCGCCTGCGAGCACGGTTAAGCCGGCGGGCTGGTCTCCAGGGTCATGGCGATGTAGTTGTCCACGCGCCGGTCCAGGATATCCAGGGGCAGTGATCCTCCCCCCAGCACCACGTCGTGGAAATCCCGGATATCGAAGGCATCGCCCAGTTGTTCCCGGGCCCGTTCCCGCAGTTCCAGGATCTTCAGCATGCCGATCTTGTAGCTGGTGGCCTGACCGGGCAGGACCAGGTAGCGCCGTACCTCGGCGATAATAGCTGGTAACGGCGTGGCCGCATTGGCGGCAAAGAAATCGATGGCCTGTTGTTCGGACCAGCCCAGTGCATGCATGCCGGTATCCACTACCAGGCGTATGGCGCGCCAGATTTCATTGGATAACCGGCCAAAGTTTGAATAGGGATCTTCATATCCGCCCATCTCGTAAGCCAGTTGCTCGGAGTAAAGTCCCCAACCTTCCACGTAAGCCCCAAAGAAAAATTGGGTACGGAAATCCGGTACCGATTCCAGTTCCCGTGATATAGCAATCTGCATATGGTGACCGGGCAAGCCTTCGTGATAGGCAACCGATTCCATGTCGTATCTCGGGTTTGCACTCATGTCGGACAGGTGCGCATAGTACACACCGGGAACACTGCCATCGGGGCTGCTGGGAAAGTAGTGTGCAGGTGCGCCATCCTGTTCACGAAATGCTTCTACTCGCTTAACCACGATATCCGCTTTGGGCAAGATGCCAAAGTATTCCGGCAGCTGCGACTTGATGTTATTGATAAACGTGGCCGAATCATCCAGGTATTGTTGGCGACCGTCGTCATTGTCCGGGTAAAGAAACTGCTCGTCGGTGTTGAGGAATTGAAAAAAGGCCTGGAGCTCCCCGTCGAATCCCACTTCTTCCAGTATCAATTCCATTTCGCCGCGCAGGCGTTCCACTTCATCCAGGCCGATCTGGTGTATTTCTTCTGCAGTAAGATCGGTGGTGGTGTAGGAGCGCAGCATCTGGTTATAAAAGGCCACACCGTTGGGCAAGGCATGTACGCCCTGGGGTTCGGCATCGGCGTTGTTAATGTCCTGCTCGAACCAGGCAATGGCTTCCTGGTACGCCGGCTGCAAATAATCAATCAAAGCATCGCGCGCTTCGGCAGTGAGTCGGTCCGCAGTGGCCTGGTCAATAGTGCCTGCTTCCAGTAAAGACCCAATCTTGGTGTTGATGTCCTCCCACAGTGAGGAGTCTTCTGCAGAATCATCAAAAGGCTGGCCGCTAATCAAACCCCGGGATGAATCAGTAACCAACTCATAAGCGAATTGCGGCGGACGCGTTCCCCGCTCTGCATTGTCCTGGGCCCATTCCACTTGTTGCAACAGTGCTCGCGAAGCACCTTCGATCCGACTGATATAGGCCTCCATGTCGGAAAGGGTTTCGACCTGGTGATAGTTCATCAAAATTAACGGCAGATCTTCATGGGCACCACCCATCTGGCTGAAGAGGTACTCCTGACGATAAAACGCAAAGTCGTCACGCTGCAGTTCGTAGACAAATACCCACAGGTCATAGGAAGTCTTCGATTCCAGGTCCAGTTGTTCGTAATCAAACTCCGAGCGCAGTTCTGCTACCGTTGCCGCCATCCAGTCCAGTTGTTCCTGGACCGCTTCCACGGACATGTCGTCAATCTGGTCATACAGTTCCTTGCGGCCCAGTTGCGTCAATTCAACCGGGCTGAAGGCCAGACGTTCTTCGTTTTTCTCGGCAAACCAGGCATTGAGACGATCGGTTTCAGATACAGCCGGTGCAGCAACGGAAGTGTCCGTCTGTTGATTGCTGTCGCCACAAGCGACCAGGAGCAGCGCCAGCAGGGGAATAAGAATCTTTTTCATGGGTAGAACCCTGGAACAGTGTAAAAAGAAGGCAAGCATACCGTAATTCGGCGCCCCTCGCCGTGCCCGCAGGAATTCTGGACTTCTATCAGGGCGCTGATTATTCTCAGGTCCTATAAAAAGAGGAAGGAATTCCCGGAGGATCACCGTGAATCGCATATTGAATTTCTCACTAGTCACCGCCCTCGCCTTCAGCAGCTTCGGTATCGCTGCCCAGGAAGTGCAGGATGTAGTGCACGGCGTTCGCAACGACCTGCCGCGGCCGTATACCACCCAACGTGACTGGGGTGAACTGCCCCAGGGCACCCGGGGCTGGGCGGCGGTAACGGCTATCGAGCCCTCCCCCGACGGGCAATTCATCTACGTGATTCATCGCTGCTGGCAGAACTCCTGCGAGAATCGTCCGGAAGCGCCCATCCTCAAGTATGACTACGACGGTAAACTGCTGGATGCATTCGGTGCCGGACTGTTCCTGTTTCCCCATGGCGCCAGCGTCGATACCGATGGCAACCTGTGGGTAACTGATGCTCGCGGCAACGACACACAGGGCCACCAGGTGTTCAAGTTCAGTCCCGACGGCGAAGTGTTAATGACCCTGGGCCAGGCCGGTGTCGGCGGTTCCGGGCCGGACCTGTTGTTCTGGCCCAACGACGTGGTGATCGATCCCGGTGACGGCGACATCTTTGTGGCGGAAAGTCATCGCAATGGCATGAACAACCGTATCGTGCATTTCGACAGTAACGGCAACTACATCAAGGAATTTGGCAGTAAAGGGGAAGGACCGGGGGAAATCAGCGAGCCCCATACCATCGCCATGGATTCACAGGGTCGATTGTTTGTCGGCGACCGGGAAAACAATCGCATTCAAATTTTCAGCCAGGACGGTGAGTTAATAGATGAGTGGCGCCAGTTCGGCCGGCCCAGTGGTATTTTCATTACCGCGGATGACACCATCTACGTGGCGGATTCCGAGTCCGGGCTGGATACCGGGGCCAGGGAACTCATGGGCATCAGGAAAGGCATTCGCATCGGTTCGGCCGTGGATGGCTCGGTGCACAATTTTATCGAAGACGCCGAACCGCTGCGGGACGATCATTCCGGCGCCGAGGGAGTGGGCGTGGATCACGACGGCAATGTATATGGCGGGGTGGTGCGGCGGCGTATGCTGGAGCGCCACGTGCTGAGATAGGCGCTAGTAGATTTCTTCCCAGCGCTGCCGGGTGAGCTCGTAGATCTTGCACAGGTCCCCATCCAGCTCCCTGTAGTCAAAAAACTCAAAGCCGATGCGCTCGTAAAACTTGTGCGCCCGCTCGTTACTGGCCAATGGATCGATGAGAATGGCGCTAACCTCCGGCGGTGCGAAACATTTAAGGAAAGCCAGGCGCATCATTTCTTCGCCGTAACCCTTGCCGAGATCGTTTTCCTCGCCAATCCAGATGTCGATGGCCCGCAGGTTCTCCGGTACATCCCCCCAGTAGTTGGTTTCGTCCCGGGCCGGGTCCATGAGAAACATGAAGCCGATGGGCCGCCCGTCCAGCTCGGCGATGATGTGCTCGCACCAGTCCCGGTCCTTGGGTACTTCTTCGCGCCAGTTCCAGTCATCGTCTGCGCCACCTGACGCGATTACGTGAGGCTTGGTGTCCCAGTACTCCAGCAGTTCGATGTCTTCTACCGTGGCCTTGCGCAGGGTGATATTCATGGGTTTCGGGTCCGCCAGTTGGCAGCGAGGCGTTCACGATCAATCACCTGTCCACGCAGGAATACCTGTTCGATGCTGCGGGTGTTGCGAATGTCGTCCAGGGGATTATCGGAAAGAATAATAAAGTCCGCACTCTTGCCAGCTTCCAGCGTGCCGAGGTCGGTCAGGCCCAGGTGCTCTGCCGCCACGCTGGTGGCTGCCGCGATGGCCTGTTCTGGGGTGAGTCCCAGGCGCACATAAATCTCCAGTTCCCGATGACCGGTATAACCGAAGGGATGGTCAGCCACGCCACCGGCATCGGTGCCTAACATGATGTCTACGCCAGCCTCGAGCAGACGTCCCATGGCATTCCGCAGGCTGCGTTCCGCCACCGCATTGCGTGGCGGATTCAAGGATCGCTGCCCACTGGCGGCGAGCCGACCGGCTGCAGGGTCGGACATCACGGCCCGTAGCCAGGGATCATTACCGATGGCTTCCCGGCGCAACTCCCCAAGGCCGAGATTGGGCACGATGAATGCACCGCTGCGCGCGGTGGCAACCGCGATCTCGCTGCTGAAGTCTTCTCCGAGGCGGCCATGGAGAAATCCGGCTACGCCCGCATCCAGCAGGGCCGGCATGTCAGAAACAAATTGCTGGTGTACGAATACCCTGATCCCATAGGCACCTGCTTGTTCAATCAAGGGAGAATAAATGGCAGGGGTCAATTTCTGCTGGCTGCCATTACGATCATCTACCCAGATCTTGGCAAAGCGAATGTTCTTGGCGGCGATTTCATCGGCGATCGCCCTCGCCTGCTGCGGACCTGAGAGGCCACGCAGTACGGTCATGCCTGTGCGATCTGCAACGGAATTGGTATGAACCAGAAACTGATTGTTAGGTCCCTGCCCCGGCGGCGCCATGCCTGCGGCAAATAACAGGCGTGCGCCTCCGACCAGACCTTCTTGCTGGTCGCTTTGTATTGCAAGTACCAGGTCATCGGCATCACTGCCGGCGGAAAACACCGCGGCGAAGCCATACCAGGCATACTGATTGAGGTTATCCAGCAATGTTGCGCGATTGTAGTTGTCTCCGTGCCATGTGGTATGGGTCTGGTAACCCAGGTGGGCATGACCGTCGATCATGGCGGGCATGATGGTCTTGCCGCCGGCATCGATGACCTGTTCGTTGGCGGCAATCACGTCCAGGATTGGAGTAGCGCTTACCGCGGCTATTCGATCGCCTTCGATGAGCAAGGAGCCCTGTTCCAGCACACTGCCATCACCGATGATTATGCGTGCATTGATAAATTCCACCCGGTCCTGGGCGAAGAGCGGACCGGCCGTCAGCAGGGAAAAGATTGTCAGTATCAGCCTGGTTTTCATTTCTGTTCTTATTCCGGCCGTGCAACCGTGATTGGCTCAGGTTAATCTCCCGGGACGGACTTTGCCAGTGTTTCCCCCACCGCGTAGGCGAGTATGCCGGTTCCGGCAAAGCCAACGGCGGCCACTACCACGGCAGCGGCGGCGAGCCCGGCGGTTTCCGCCATGGCACCGATGACCAGGGGCGCGCCCAACAATCCCAGGTCACTCTGGGTACGCCAGATGCCGATGAACTGGTTACGCTGGGCTTCGGGCGCATAGTCTGATGCGAACGTGAGCAAGATGCCGGTAGTTAGTCCATTGCCGATTCCGGAAAGCACAGCAAACAGGACCATTCCCCACAGGCCAGGCACGAGGGTTACGGCAATTATGCTGCCACTGAGAATGGCCATGCCCGGCACTGCGCTGATCTTGCGTCCGTAGCGATCCATGATCATGGCGGCCGGGTAAGAAAGGGAAAGGTCTACCAGCATGGAAACGGAATACAGGGAACTGATCTCCACTGCATCCAGGCCGATGCCATAGCCCGCGATGGGAAACAGGATCTGGCGCCCAGCCCGCAATGCCATCAGCGCCACTCCCGACATTCCCGCTGTCAGGAATACCCGGCGCAGGTCCCAGGCCATGGTAAACATGTCGCGAATCCTGGCCTCGCGGCGATGGGGAGCGGGAATATTCTTCGCGCAGAACAACACCAGCCCCAGGTTCAGCAACAACAATACGGCCATCACCAGGAACACCGGCTGGTAACCAAGCTGTTGTGCAAACAGGGAGAACACCAGTGGTGCGATCAGTGAACCGAAACGCTGGGCGGCGGCAATAATGGACAGGGCCCGCGCCCGCTGGTCTGGCCGGCTGACGTCATTGATATAAGACAATCGACCCTGGATGTAGAGTCCATTGCTGCCACCCAGCAGAAAAGATGCCAGTAACACCGAGGACACCGAGCCCGAGCCAGCCAGCAACAAGATGGCAAGCAGCGCGATGGTAACACCCAGCATCATGACCGGCTTGTCGCCGATGCGGTTGGCAATGATTCCCGCCGGTAAGTCCACTAACAGGATGCCGACTCCGCGCATGGTGGCGGCAAGAGAGGCCACCGCCACGCCGGCCCCCTGTTCCAGCAGGTATAATGGCAGCAGGATGACACAGGCCATGTTTACCAGTACATAAAACAACGAGGGCAGGTAAACCGGCAGGAAAAGCTGGCGCAGGAAATTTTCTGAAGTCACAACTAGATTCTAATTAAAGCGCGGAATTTCCGAGTATCTGCAAGCGTAGAGTGGCGTAGTATAAATGAAGCTGGAAATTATCGGGCATGTACACAGCCCTTATAAGCAAAAGTTTGCTATCCCCCGGCAGCCGAACCTGGTAACCGAAGCGAAAGGCATTGTTCGTTTTGAACCGGAATTTGCCGATCCCAATTCCCTGCGCGAACTGGAGCAGTTTTCTCACTTGTGGCTAATCTTTTTATTCAACGAAACCGCTGGCCAGGGCTGGTCCCCTACGGTGCAACCGCCGCGCCTGGGTGGCAAGGAACGGGTCGGGGTGTTTGCCAGCCGTTCCCCTTTCCGGCCCAATCCCATCGGCATTTCCGCGGTGAAAAACCTGGGCCATGAATTGCGTGACGGAATACTGGAGTTGCGCGTGGGCGGACTGGACCTGCTGGACGGCACTCCCATCATCGACATCAAGCCCTATGTGCCTTATGCCGACTCAATACCGGAAGCACAGGGCGGATTCGCGGACGAGGCTCCGCAATCGGAGCGTGAAGTAGTTTTTTCCGCGGAGGCTGAAAGACAACTGGATGAAATCGGCTCTCAGTATAAAGGCTTGAAGTCGCTCATCGAGTCTGTTTTGCGCCAGGACCCAAGGCCTGCGTGGCGAGTAAAAGAGCAGGATGACAAGCGTTACGGTATGCACCTGTATGACCTGAACATCAAGTGGCAAATCAGTGGCGACCGGGTCGAGGTACTGTCTATAGAACAGATAGCAATTGAGACGGATTTCTGACCATGCAGAGCATTACCATTTATTACCTGGTTTACGGCGTCATCGACCTGATCCTGGCCTTTGTAATATTCAGGTACTGGCGTTCCCATGTGCTGGCGTGGAAGATGCACAAGAATGTATTGCACATCTTTCTCATGCTGGTGGCCACACTGCTACTGTTGTTCGCCACAGCAGTCACCCTGCTTCTTCTGTTCATTACATTTGATTCATGGCAGACATCCCTGGACCCTACGGTGCCCAAGCCCATGTTCGAGATGATCTGGATTTTCGGGTTCCTGGCGGCAGGTATTACGGGAGGCTTTGCGCGGGGGCTGCACGCGCTGGTGCAGCGTGATTACAAATATTTCCTGGGTTAAGAGTCTTCGCGTGTCCTGCTCACGGCCAGCCAGTAGAAAACCAGTCCGCTGCCTATAATCCCAAGGCTGAACAGGCCCTCCACTGGACGATTGATCAGGGTGAAAGTGAGGGTCCATCCAACCAGCAACAGAAAGACTATCGGCGTCAGGGGAAACAGGAAGGTGCGAAACGGGCGTGTCAGCTCCGGCTCATTGCGGCGCAGGACAAAGACACCAAGCACCGTGGCAAAGGTATTCAGCGCCAGGGTGAAACCGGAAAATACCAGGATCGATTCAAAGGTGGATGAGAAGATAAACACCAGCGCCACGGCGGACTGCAGGTAAATGGCCCGGGCGGGTATGCCGTGGTGATTGGTTTTACCCAGGGCTCGGACCGCGGGAAAGTCTTCCCCAATCACCTGGATAACCCGGGGCCCAGCGATGGTCATGGCACTGACGGTGGAAATCAGCAACAGCGCCAGGGTTATACCGGTAAAGCGTCCCGCAACCTCGCCAAAGGCAGCCTGGGCCGCGATGGCCCCCACTTCAACCTCCCCTACCATGTCTTCCATGGGCGCGGCATAGAGAAAGGCAAAATTCAAACCGAGGTACAACAAAGTTACCGTCGCGGTACCGGTTACCAGGATCCAGGGGATGGTTTGTTGTGGATTCTCCAATTCTCCCGACAAGTATGTAGCCGAGTTCCAGCCACTGAAGGCGAAGCTCACGTAAATCAGTGATACGGCAAAGGTTCCACTGAGCATGGTGGAACCGTCACCAGAGAGTGGCAGGAAATTCACCGGTTGCGGTTCGCTTACGACCAGAAGCGTAGCGGCGATAAAGATTACTATCACCGCCACTTTCAAGGCGGTAAATACAATCTGGGTACTGCCACTGGTGCGGTGGGTTGTGCCATGGACGATGGTCAGGGCAATCAGCAGAACCGCCGCCAGGAGTTTTTCTCCCATCTCGCTCAGCCCATCGGCGAATATGGAGCCGGCATAGGCGGCAAAGGTCATGGAAGCCAGGGCGACGGGCCCGGAAAAACCAACGGTACTGGATATCCAGCCAGACACGAAGCCGGCGCCGGGGTGGTAAATGCGAGTCAGGAAATTGTATTCGCCACCGGACCGGGGCAACGCCGCGCCCAGTTCGGCATAACACAGCGCACCACACAACGCCATTACACCGCCAAGCGCCCACAGCATGAGAATGACAAAACCGGAACTGATATCCAGCAACTGGAAACCCAGGCTGGTGAACACGCCGGTGCCAACCATGTTGGCTATTACCACGGCGGTGAGCGTGGGATAACGATATTTCTCAGACGCCACGCAAACTCAGTAGTTAGTTCGCTAACTAGAAACGGCGGCCGTCAATGAAATGAATCACCGGTTGATCGTAACCGGGTGGCGGTGGTGAGAAGTGGATTCGAGGCAGGTTGCCGCCGCGGCTGCTGAAACTGGTATTGCCATAGGATGGTTGCATAATAGTGCCGGCGGAAAAAGTATTGGCTCCGTCGACACTGGTGCTGGGGCGTGTCAGGCGGGCCAGTCTCTTCTCGTTGCTCGAACAGACTCTATTGTAGCGGCTCGCCGTGCCCTGGGGATTTTGCTCGACGCAACTGACCTGCTGATCCTGGGGTACCGAGGCATTGTAAGCCGCGAGCTCATCGGGGCTCATGTCCAGGAAGCGCGCGCTATGGGGCGCCGCGCAAGCGGCCAGGCCGATTGCTGTCGTGCCGAGTAGCAGAATCTTCAACATGCTTGCCTCCTAGTCAGCGCGACCGCGGAACGCCAGAGAATCAAACCAGTCACCACTCTACCCCAGCTGATTTGGGGCCGCAAGAAGAGGCCTAGGCGGCTGCGATACGAACGGGTACGCGCCTTGCGCCCCAATCCCCGGGCCTGGCATCGAAGCGCCCCGCTATGGTGTGACCGCAACCCGCGCAGTGACCGTGTTCGTCCAGCCCCCACTCTCCCAGCTCGTACCAATCCCGTTCGATCAGGCGCTTATTACAATTGGGACAGTAGGTACTGCCACCGGCGGAGTCGTGCACGTTACCGGTGTAGACATAGTGCAGGCCATTGGTCATGGCAATGTCTCTTGCCCTGGTCAACGTGGCGGCAGGCGTGGCAGGCACGTCTCGCATCTTCCAGTCCGGGTGAAAGGCAGTGAAGTGAATGGGTACATCGGGCCCGAGTTTGTCCATGAGCCACTGGGTCATTTCCTGAATTTCTTTCTCACTGTCATTCTTGCCGGGAATCAACAACGTGGTGATCTCCAGCCAGCAGTTGGTTTCGTGGTGAATGTATTGCAGAGTTTCCAGCACATTGTCCAGGTGGCCACCGCAAAGGCTGTAGTAAAACTGGTCATCGAATGATTTCAGATCGATGTTGGCGGCATCCATGTTCTGGAAAAACAGTTCCCGGGGTTTCTCGGTAATGTAACCGGCGCTCACCGCCACGGATTTAACACCCTGTTCCCGGCAGGCCTGTGCAGTATCCACGGCATACTCCAGGAAAATAACCGGGTCATTGTAGGTAAAGGCGATACTGCGACAGGCCATGCGCTGTGCCGCCGCCGCAAGTTGTTCCGGCATGGCCTGGTCCGCCAGGGTGTCCATTTCCCGGGACTTGCTCATGTCCCAGTTCTGGCAGAATTTGCAGGCGAGGTTGCAGCCGGCGGTGCCGAATGACAATACCGAACTGCCGGGATAAAAATGATTCAGCGGTTTCTTCTCGATGGGATCAACGCAGAATCCGCTGGAACGGCCATAGCTGTGTAACACGATGGCATCGCCTTCGCGCCCACGCACGTAGCATAGTCCGCGCTGTCCTTCCCGCAGTCGGCAGAATCGCGGACACAGGTCACACTGGATGCGGTCGTCTTCCAACCTGTGCCAGTATTCCGTGGGATGGGTTAGCGGTGCGGTTCCCATGGCAACTCTTGAATAATCGTCATATAACTACAATATATAGGCTAATAGCCTGGATTCAACACGTACCGGTGGCCGTGACCACCCCGAGACAGGACTATGGATATTCGCATGCCCGCCGTGGCGGGGGCTTTCTATCCCGCCAATCCAGGCACCCTGCAGGCCGAGCTTGCGGAGTTGCTGGCGCTTGCACAGGCGCCGGAACTGGAGCCATCCACGGTCAAGGCACTTGTCGTGCCCCATGCCGGATACATTTATTCCGGGCCCATTGCCGCCACCGCCTATCGGCTCTTGCAGGATCGCAGCTCACAGATTCGCCGGGTAATTCTTTTGGGCCCCAGCCACCGGGTACCCTTCCGTGGCATGGCGGTTCCCGCCAGCGACAGTTTCAGAACTCCCCTGGGTGATATTCCCATAGACCAGGAAGCACTGGCCGCTATCGCCGACCTTCCAGGCGTGCAGCAACGGGACGATGCCCACGAATGGGAACACAGCCTGGAAGTACAATTGCCATTCCTGCAAACCGTGCTGGATGAGTTCACGCTGGTTCCAATTGTTGTGGGCCCATCGGATCCAGATACCGTTGCCGCGGTGCTGGAAAAATTATGGGGCGACGAGGACACAATAATCCTGATCAGTTCCGACCTGAGTCACTTCCTGCCCTATGCCCAGGCACAGGAAACCGACAGTGAGACCACGCGACTCATCGAAAACATGGAACCATGTATCGTAGGCGAACAGGCCTGCGGCTGTTATCCCCTCAATGGCATGTTGCGCCTGGCGAAGAACCGGGGCTTTAGTATCAAGACCCTGGACCTGCGCAATTCCGGTGACACCGCCGGCGACAAAGACCAGGTAGTTGGATATGGAAGTTACGCAATCTGCCAGTAAATGTTCGAACTACCCCCACGCCAAACCCTTGTTGCGGTTGGCGCGGGAATCCATCGGCCATGGCCTGTCCAGTGGCAAGCCGGTTCCCGTTGCCCTCGAATCTTTTCATGAGGACCTTCGGCAACCCGGCGCGGCATTCGTCACCCTGCACAAGCATGGTGAACTTCGCGGTTGTATAGGAAACCTCACCGCCCGCCAGGCCCTGGCCCGGGATGTGGCAGACAATGCTTTCGCCGCCGCCTTTCGAGACCAGCGCTTCTCACCCCTTTCCGATGATGAGTTCGAGGCGATTCATATCCACATTTCTGTGCTCACACCCCAGGAACGGCTGTTAGTAAATTCCGAGGAGGAGTTACTGGAGATAATCGAACCTGAACTCGATGGCATTTCCCTGGAGGAGGGCTATTTCCGCAGCACTTTCCTGCCGGCGGTGTGGGAACAACTGCCGGACAAGTCGGATTTTCTCAAGCACCTGAAACTGAAGGCAGGCCTGCCGCTGGATTACTGGAGTGAATCCATCGAGTTTTATCGCTACCGCACCCTGAGCATCGAAGAATGATGCCGCGCTGTTAGCGGATTACTGCCCTATCCGTTGCTCCAGCTTCAGTTGTGACGCCCGGGCACAGCCCTGCATTACCTGGAAGTAACGCTGCACCCACTCCGCTCCCACTTCGTAGGGATGGGGGCCATCACCCCGGCCAGCCATCATGCGATTCAGGTTTACCGCGTTGTCAAACTCAGAATGGTTGGACAACAGCACCGTGGCATTGGCTGCGGCGGCCTGCTCCGCGATATGAGCCTGTGAGTCGATGTAAATCTGGAAGTTGGCGATACCGGGATCGGGTGTACTATTCACGAAATTAAAAGCCGTGCCCCCGGAGTAAGCCACGGTAACCGGGCGGCCATTGTCGTAAACGGTAAAGGTATAGGACAGCGTGCCGGGAGTGTGTCCCGGTGTCTCGTAGATGTTTACCGTGGTATCACCCAGGGTCAGGCCCATACCGTCAAAGGCCACGACACCGCGGCCATCCTGCCGCGTGGGGCGCATGGTTTCATAACGGTTGGGGTAGGTCTCCACCAATTCCCAGTCCGCTTCGCCCATGACCACCTGGGCATTGAAGCGTTCCTGCAGAATCTGGGCACCGCCTATATGGTCACCGTGGGCGTGGGAGATGATGACGTAGCTGATGTCTTCCGGGTCCAGGCCGAGTTTTTCCAAACCACCGACGATCAACTCGCGGGAGTTATAGGGGTAGATGGTATCGATGATGATAATGCCCTCGCTGGTGGTCAGCGCCCAGGATGAATGGACGTCGCCACCAACGAAATAGAGATTGTCGAAGACCCTGGCCGGTTCCGCGTACCATTGTTCCCGCGGCGGAATCAGGCTCGGGTCGCTCACGTAGCGCGGCAGGTTGTTACTGGTGTTGGCGCCGCGGCTGGCGGGTAACAGGCAGATTCGATTTAACAATCCGGACCATTGCCTGCCGGCAGCCTGCTTGGCGGAACGGATGGCAGCTTCAATTTCAGCCTCGAAATCGCGCTGGGCATGGGCAGGCCCGGTATACAACATAGCTACCAGCAAAAAGAACACTGATGCTGCAGCGAGTTTTGAATCATTCATGAGCGACCTCTTTTCTGTTTATTGTTGTTGCGGTTTCAGGGCCCGCGCGATGGATCTGACTATTTATGGACTGACAACGCTGCCCTTGGATACCACCAGGTTTATCCGCTTGCTGTTGCCAATATCCTCCAGGGGGTTGGCATCCAGCAGCACAAGGTCTGCTACCTTGCCCACATCAATGGATCCCATGCGATCCTGCAGGGAAAAATATTCCGCGGGCTTGATGGTGGCCGATGCAATGGCATCCATGGGTGACAGGCCGGCGCGAACCAGCATATCCAGTTCTTCGTGCAGGCTGTAACCGGGGATAGACAGGGTAATGGGCGTATCCGTACCGGCACCAACCGGCACCCCGGCGGCGTGCATGTGCCCGGTGAGAAACAAGCTCCACTCCGCAAATTGGGTAGGTGAAGTCGGAGTCTGCGCCCGCTGTTCACCCTGCTGGCGAAAATCATCAGCTACATCCGTGGGCAATCGGGATATTGCATCATCCCAGTCATCGTTAAGATAGGAAGGCGCCGCGCTGAAGGAATTCAATCGCAACGTAGGCACCATCATGGTGTCCGCCAGGGCTGCTATGGTTTCGTCGCAGCGCTCTTGGTCGTATGCATCGACGGATGGAATTCGCTGCAGGGAATGGAGCGAGCCGCGCAGCGCGGCACCGGGAAGGTTGTCCGGATTCTGGAGTCGCTGCCGCCGTTCCAGTAGAAACTCCACCGGCGCTGCCGTGCAATCCATCTCAATGTTGCGCAGGTGTTCGATAGAGTCCACTCGCGGCCCCGCCACGCTGGCGCGCATGGACAGGGGTACATGGGAATCAATGGGCAGTTCCAGTTCACGGGCGGTTTCCACCAGGGCATGAAACACTTCAGGTGTCACCATTTCGTACACCTTGATGAAGTCCACTCCGGCGTCATGAAAGCGGCGCACAATATCACGGGCGGCCTGGGGATCGGGCACACTCACCCCTATCTCCGGGCGGCCGTCACCGTTGTACACCACGAATTGGCCGTCCAGCAGCGGCCCGGCAAAATATACCCGGGGCGCGATGGCATCTTCGGCTCGCATGCGCTCGACCACGGGCAGGATGTTTTGCAGCAAGGCGCCGGTATCACGCACACTGGTAATGCCCCAGGACAGGAACAACTCCGGCATGGCGTCGGTAAGGCGCGAGTCATAGGTGAGATGCACGTGGAAATCCCACAGGCCGGGAATCAGGTACTTGCCGGTACCATCGATGATCTCAGCGGCCGTTACCGGTTGGCCTGAAGCCTGCACGGCGATAATCTCATCGCCATCGAATACCACGGTCTGGTTTTCGCGCACGCCATTGACTGCATCAATAACAGTAACGTTTTGAATGGCAATGCTGTTGTCCTGTTCTGCGCACCCAGCCAGTATGAATACGCAGGCTATGGCGAAATATCGAATGCTCATGATGTTCTTACCTGTACACATTGCCATCGATTAGAGACTGCCTTCCACGGCAATCTCGATAAATGCTCCCAGCAACCAGGAGAGAGGTGGCAACAGCCCAAATAGTAACAGTTGTTTGATCTGGGTTGAGAATGGCCACACCCAGATATCCAGCACCTGGCGCTCGTATGTCAATAACTGTTCCAGTTCCGGGTTCAGTTTCTCTCCGTGGGCCTGGGTTTCCTCGTCTATGAGGTTTTCTACCCGCGCCAGTTCCTTGTCCCGCGCGGCCGCCATGCGTCGGGAAATAATAAAGATCGGAATGCTGATTAAAAGGCTGATGGGGGCTCCTGTTGAGAGCACAGATATGGTGGCCAACACATTATTGAAATTCAAAAACGGCCCAATGAGCATGACCATGCAACTCAAAATGATGAATCCGCTGAATACCAGGACAAAGAGACCGGAGAAAATCGAATACAAGCGGTAGCGAAAGATTGAGATACGTATCTGTTTTGCATAGCGAGACATCAGCCTGACCAGGCGTATTGAAAACAGGATGACTTCCGCCAGAGCTATGTTTGAAAAAAAGAACAGGATATAAAGAAAATAGATTACACCGGGCATTTCCCGCCATTGCCCAATAAATTCAGTCGCTGGTACAGCGAAAAAAATGCCACCAAGAGCGAACATCCCGAAAATTGCATAGCTGATACAGATAAGCATCTCAACCATCGCCACACGCCGCGTTGGCATGAGTTCGCTGAAGTCTTCCAGGGAAGGGTCAAACTCTCTCAGCGCAACCAGGTCCTTGCGCACAAAACGCAATAAATAACAGTGCATCAGCATACCCACCTGGAAGGCGGCAACCATAATCAGGGCAACCAGGGGGGAAATATCATCTTCCGACAGGAAGGACCAGATTATAAACAGGACTGCGGTGAGCCAGGCGAATACACTCAGGGGCCGGTAACTGGCCCATTCCATGGGGCGCAGCCAGGGCGCGTTACGGGATACATTGAGCTCGGCGCTGCTCATCTCTTGATAACTGCCGGGGTAAAACTGGCTTCATCGAACTCAGCGGGCAGGTGACGGCTTAAAGCCTCCCTCGCCTCACGACGCCGGGCCGGGTCCTCCGCGAATATGGATTCGAAAAAGCTCAACACTCCAATCATTGTAATCATGTGCTGGCGTCCCGGGTGCCCCGCCTCGGGAATCGCATCCTGTTCACACAGCCCGGGTGCTTCTGTGTCCAGGATAATTCCCAGGTCACTGGAAAACAGGTCCGTGAACTGGTCCGCTTCATCTCCGTCCAGGTTGCCCTGCACGGCGCTGCACGCCAGGGAATCGGCATTGTGCACGAAACGAAACGCCGGCTCCGCCATGGCTACAAACCCGATATGGCTGCCCCCATCGATGGTCAGCAGTTCCCCATTGGGCACACGCTCGGGAATGACCGCCGCATTGTAGTCATAGTCCACCAACAGATCGGAAGTACCGGCAATCATCAGGAAGGGAACGGATACACCGCTGATTGAATAAAACCGTTCCGTCAGGTTGGCGGAAAGTCCAGCGATTGAAACCGCCGCGCGCACCCGTGGTTCACGCAGCTCGGGATGATAGGTGGTCAGTGAGGTGGTAAACCCACCCAAGGATAGCCCCATGATGCCAATGCGGTCGAGGTCCAGGTCACCGGCGTATGGCTTCTCCTCACCACTCAATGCCAGCACCTGGTCAATAATGAAGGAAACATCGCCGGGCTGGTTACTTACGTCATTCACATTCGGGCCGCCCGGCGAGTTAGTACTGGTGAGGGGGAAATCCGCTGCCGCTACCACGTAGCCATGGCTGGCGAGATGCTCCATGACATGAATAGTTTCGGCACGGGCCGAGGTGAAGCCGTGGGAATAAACAATCAATGGCAGGGAGCCATCAACACCTTCCGGGTACCAGATCGTGGCCGGCAAGGGCCGAAACATGAAGCCGGGGAATTCGCGATTGGGATTCATGCCCCGGGATTGATCCACAAATGCCTGTTCAACCTGGGCCACGCTATATGGACCGGGTTGCAACCAGGCATAAACAGGCGAGTCCTGGTCCGGCGTTCCCGGCGCCGAAATAATTGCCACCGCGACGATTACTACGATCGCAACGGCAACGAAACCAAGTATCCCCAGCCCAATTTTTTTCAGCATCACCTGGCCCCCATCATTAGATTGCAGATTCTTCGTCAATCACGTCACCATATAACTCCTGTTTACAATCAGGACAAATGCCATGGGGCACCTTGAGGCTTTCATCCTGTTCTTCGATATAGGCCTCGACATTACGCCAGTTACCCTGCTCGTCTCGGGTCTTCTTGCAGTTTGAGCACATGGGGAGAAAGGATTCCAATGCCTCAACCCTGGATTCCAGTTTATAGATTCTTTCGATAGTGGCAATTCTACGCTGCAGGACAACCACACCCATGGCAATTGCAACCAGGTCTATGACGATGGCGGGCAGTAGAGCGGAAACCGGTGACTCCCATAGTGCTATAAAAAGCCACAGGCTAAATGCAAACACCTGCATGAATATCAGGTGTTTCATGGAAAGAACGGTGAGTGCTACGCCCATAAGTGCGACACCCATGTACAGCAGTCCGACATTTATATTCAACAACAGGTTAACTGAGGGGTTTATCAGGATGGTCATGGCACAAAGCAACGACACGGTTTGGGTTTGCCCAAGAGCCAGGCGTTCTGTCATGCGAAGTGCGAGAGTCAGGAGAATGACTAGTGCACAAATGCCGTAGTAGCCGTACCACCAGGCAGGAAGGGTCTGTTCGGACAGGAATAGATCGCGCATTGCGCTGAGCAACAGGACACCAAGCAGACAACCGGAAATGAATGGCAGATTGTCATACTGGTTACGATTGAGAATGTCTTTCCAGTGAGAACGCGGCATTAGCCCGGGATTAATTTTAGTTGCTTGAAAGCTGTATTCGAGGATTGGTCTCAAGTGATATACAATCACTGCTACCGTAAACCAAATCCCCGCAGTTGGCAGAAGAATAGTCAGTTTTCCTGGCTAAATCCACAGAAAACACCGGTAATTCCGAGAACCCAAATTTTGTCAGAAACAGCTCACAACCATAAATCCAGCCGGTATAAGTGGGTGCTGAAAGTTGCGATTGCACTTTCCTTCATAGGCATTGCCGGCTGTGAGTCCACATCTTTCGATGATCATGAGCAGGTCACCTGGTACGCGGTGAACTCCGCCAGCGCCATGCGCGTGGTGATATACGACCTGGTGTGTGAACGCAGGATGGGCAACGTGCGCCTCACCCGCAGGGGAGAAACACCAATCACTACCTGCGCCAATAGCGAAGGCCGTGCCGAAGTGCGTTACCGCAATGATGTGTATGCCAACCAGTCCGCGGGCTGGACCACCCGAACCAACATACGGCCTAACCAGCGGGTATACGTACAGTAATTCTCGAGCTCGCTAAATCCTGCTAGTCATCATACTGGTCGTGGCGGCGCAGCCAGGCCATGGTGTACGGAAGACCGTCTTCATCCCTGCCTTTAGGTGTAACATCCATTATGTGGTAGGCGGCATTGAACATATCCAGGCCGCGAGCATAGGTTGAATAGCTGTGGTAGATGTTTCCTTCTTCGTCCCTGATAAATACGCTTAGCCCCGGCGCTTCGTCCATATTGAATTTCATTGTGCCGAAATTATAGTTGTTGTCTTCACTCTGTTGTTGTTCCGGGGTAAACCCAACTGAATAGTCGAAATTAAATTGATTGTTCAGAGACGAATACCAGTCGAAGCTCCAGCCCATACGCTTACGATACTGGAGAATTCTTTCCAGCGGTGCGCGGGAAACAGCAACCAGCTTTATGTCGCGATGGGCAAGATGTGTTGTAACGCCATCGTAGTTGTCCGCCCAGAAGGAACAACTGGGACAGCCCTCTTCCCAGTCCGGGCCCAGCATGAAGTGATATACAACCAGTTGGGACTTGCCGTCGAAAAGCTCACCGAGGGCCTTGCTTCCCTGCTCGCCTTCGAACTGGTAATCCTCGTTTACCTTTACCCAGGGTAATTGCTGCCGCTGGGAGGTAATGTCATCCCGGAGCCGGTTAAAATCTTTCTCCTTCTCGAGCAATGCCTGGCGGGCAGCCAGCCACTGCTCCCTGTCCACTACCTGGGGTTTATCCATTGCATTCTCCTCGATTGCTTGCCGGGCTGCGCCAACTAGATCCCAGGGTGCCGGGTATGCCAGTCGGTGGCCTGTTCGTAGGCATATCCCAGCCGGCAGATTGCCTCTTCGCCCAGCCGCGGACCCATGAGTTGTACTGAATAGGGAATTCCGTCAGCGGAAAAACCACAGGGAATCGTCAGGGTGGGCGTTCCTGCAAAATCCGCCGGTATGCAGGTATGGGAAAGCAGTGAGGCAATGACCGGTAACACCGTCTCGGTATTGCCATACTGCACACCCGGTTCAATCTGGAATGGTACGCCTCCGGAAGGGCAGATCACGGCATCGACCCGGGACAATTCTGTTTCAAAGAAATTGTTCAACCGCCTGCGCTCACTAATAGCCGCGGCGTACGCGGAGTCGCTTATAGCGCTACCCCCATTGAGGAACTCCCGGAAATAGTCGCCATACTCGGCGGCGCGGGAGGGGTAGGTTGCGCCGTGGGCCTTGTGTGCTTCATAGGCACAAACCGTAACCCAGGTATCCCGAAGCTGCTGCGTGAACTCATCTGGCATGTTCACTTCCACGAGAGTGGCACCGAGAGATTGCAGTGTTTCAATAACACTCTCAATGGCCGCCACCAGCCCATCCGGACTCCCCTGGCGCAGGAAATTGTCATCGACACCTATCTGCAGACTGGATACATCGCCATCGAGCCGGGAACTGATGTCGGGCACGGCATCGACGATGGAAGTGGAATCATTGGGATCTTGCCCGGCGATTGCCAGGAACATGATGGCGGCATCACCGACACTGCGAGTCATCGGTCCCACGTGATCCAGACTTTCGGCCAGGGGCAACACACCATAGCGGCTCACCCTGCCATAGCTTGGCTTGAGCCCGACAATTCCATTTGCCATGGAGGGATAGCGAATCGAACCCCCGGTATCGGAACCCAGGGACCCGAAACAGAGCCCGGCGGCGGTTGCCACCCCGGAACCACTGGAAGACACACCGGCGAACAGGTTTTCACCCCAGGGATTAACCGGAATGTCGAAGTCCCGGTGATAACCCACCATGGCGCCCTCCGTCAGGTTTAATTTTCCCAGCAGCACGGCACCGGCGTTGTACAACCGTGTCATGACGGTAGCATCGAATGGGGGTGAGAAATTCTCCAGGACCTTTAATCCACCCCTGGTTGGAATGTCCCGCGTATAGCAGAGATCTTTTACCGCGATGGGAACACCATGCAGCGGACCCCGATAGTTGCCCGCGGCGATTTCACGATCCGCCGTTCTCGCCTGTTCCAGCGCCAGGTCGGCAGTCACCGTGGCATAGCTGTGCAGGCGGGCATCCACGCTATCAATTCGTGACAGCAGGATTTCGGTTAGCTCGACTGAACTGATTTCCCGGCTCTGCAACAGCGCGGAAACCTGGGTAATGGTGGCGTAGTGAATGGCATCGGACATGGAAGATTCGGCTCCAAAGAGTACAGGCATGGTAAGACCGGAACAGGCTCCTGCAGTTACGGTAGAAATAATCCGTGTTGCCTCCCTGCGGTTCATCCTGTTGCCTGGCGAAGAAGCATTAGATTGCACCGGGGTTTCGCTGCCATTCTTTGTCTTCATTGGTATTTCTCCTAGTCTTGAGCCAGCAAGCAACAGGGAAACACTAGATTACCTGTTGCTGGTGCAAGTGGCCTATCTCATCTTCGCTGAATCCCAGCTCTGCCAGGATGGAACCGGTATGCTCACCCAGGCCGGGCACGGCGCCGAGCACCGGGTCATAGTCGCTGCTGTTACCGGGGGGACGGAATCCCTGCACTGGCCCGTTGGGTGTAGCCACCTCCACCAGGCGCTGCAGGGTCTTGAGCTGGGGGTGATTCCAGACCGCCGCCATGTCATTAACATTGGCCCAGGCTATTTTTGCCGAATCGAGACGGCGGCCCAGTTCCACGCCGGTTTCACCGGAGAATTTTTCCTGAACCAGTGTGCGTAACTCCTCGCGATTACCCGAACGATTCGCGTTGTTATCGAAGCGAGGGTCTTCAACCAGCGAAGGTGATTCCAGCACCCCTTCACAAAAAGTTTTCCACTCTCTCTCATTTTGCAAGCCAACCATGATGACTTTGTCATCCGCCGTGGCGAATGCACCATAGGGATAAATGCTGGCATGATCGGCACCGGAACGGTGTGGCGGCTCGGCTCCGTCGTAGGCGTAGTACAGCGGAAATCCCATCCACTCCACCATGGCCTCCAGCAGGGAAATATTGATGCAACTGCCGCTTCCCGTTTTGCCACGCTGTATCAGGCCGGCCAGGATAGCTGCCTGGGCCTGCATACCCGCTGCGATATCGGCAATGGAAATTCCACTCTTCACCATGGTTTCCGCTGTACCCGTTACCGAGAGGAAGCCCGCTTCCGCCTGCACCAGCAGGTCGTAGGCTTTCTTGTCTGAATAGGGCCCGTCTTCTCCGTAGCCGGAGATGTTACACAGTATTAATTGCGGAAATGCCCCATGGAGTTTGTCGAAACCGAGACCAAGCCGCGCCGCCGCCGATGGCGCCAGGTTTTGCACCAGCACGTCGGCACTGGCCAGGAGGCGCTGCAATATCTCATTTGCCTGGTCATGTTTCAGGTCCAGGGTAAGGCTTTCCTTGCCGCGGTTGGTCCAGACAAAGTGGGAAGAAAGGCCCTTTACCCGGCTGTCATAGTGACGCGCAAAGTCCCCACCGTCGCGGCGCTCGATCTTGATGACCCGTGCACCCAACTCGGCAAGCTGCCGCGTGCACAATGGCGCGGCAATGGCCTGCTCGATTGCAACGACGGTTATACCGGTAAGGGGTGGGTGGGATTTGCTATCCGCTTGTTCGGTCATTGCTTTTCCATTTCTGCGACTGACGGGATGTTCCCACTATGAGCGACGGCCCGGCAACAACGAGAGAACGCCAAGTCGATTATCCATGGCGACTTCCTCGCCGTCACTGTTGCGCAGGGGCTGGGGCGGGTCGCTGCGCTGGGTCAGCAAGGTGACTACCGCCATGGTGATGCCGCAGGTAAACAGGCCCAAAAGGTCGCCGGGAAGTTCGGGCGCGAATACCAGTGCCAACATCCAGGTAAGGAATCCAACCGCCATGGCGGCCAGGCATCCGGTGCGGTTAGCCTTACGCCACCACATGCCACAGACGAACGGAACCACGACACTGACCAGCAATACGGAATTGGCATCCTGGATCAGGTCGTAGACCAGTTGCACTTCCAGTGCGATGACCAGGGCGATAATGCCGAACAGGGGAATGGTGACACGGCTTATCAGCAGCCGTTGCCGGTCAGTAATGGTCCGTCGTGTGAACAGGGGCGCGATATTTACCGTGAAGATGCTGGCACAGGACAACAGGGCACTGTCCGCGCTGGACATTATTGCCGCGAGCAGTGCGCCCACAAAGATCGACACCGCCACCGGGTGCAAATGGTTGAGCGCCAGTTCCGGGATAACGGTTTCCGTATCGGCGATGCCAGGCATGGTAACCATGGCTACAAGCCCCAATATCACCGGTATCATGCCAAGGGTGAGGTAGAAGGCGCCCGCCAGGTAGAATGAATTCTGCGCCACTCGCTCGGATTTGGCCGCCAGTCCACGCTGCATCAGGGTCTGGGATGTAACGTCGGCGAATCCCAGGATCAGCCAGGCGCGAAAGTAATTCAGCCAGGCATCCCAGCGGGGCTCTTCGGGGATGGAGCGAAACGTACCCTCGGGCAGCTGCGAGCTTACGGCGCTCCACCCGCCTACATCGACGAGCACGACTATCAGCAACATGACCAGGCCTATGGCGATTAACAGGAACTGGACAAAATCCGTCAGTGCCACAGCCCATAAACCACCTGTTATGGTGTAGATAAACACCACCACCGCTCCGAACAGGATGCCCGTTTCCATCGGCACGCCGGTGAGAGACTGGAAGATCAGTCCGAAGGCAACGAGCAGGCCACCAGCCCAGCCGATTGTGGAAGACATCATGCCGACAGCGGCGATTGTGGATGCGGTCTTTCCGTAGCGATTGTCGAGAAATTCCACCACGGTAAGCAGACGCAGGCGACGAAACATGCGTACGAAAAAGAAACCTACGATAAAGAAGACCATGGAGGCACCGAATGGATCGGCGATCACCCCGAGCAAGCCATCATCGTAGGATGCACCGGCGGCACCGATGATGGAGCCTCCGCCAAGCCAGGAAGCAACCAGGGTGGCACTGACCAGCCACAGGGGCATGCTGCGACCCGCCACCAGGAAATTATCACTGTTGGATATCTTGCGTGATGCCCACAGGCCCACCACAAGCATGGCGGCCAGGTAGATGACTACGCCGGTGATTATTGAGGATTCAGTACTCACTTTCAGGCCCGGGGAGTAGAACTGTGGCAATACGCAGAAAGAGCAAGCTCATGAAGCGATCGCGTCGATGATTTCCGCAACGCGCTGGTTTACAGGATAACCGCCCGCGGTCCAGCCCAGCCGTACTACCACCAGCTGCAGGGAAGGAATGATCATCACGTATTGCTGGCGATTGCCCTGGGCGGCAAAGGCATCTTCCGGTATCAGGTTCCAGCGCAGCCGCTCACCGCCCCGGTTCAGCCAGAACTGGTAGCCGTAGGCGGGATCGTTTTCTGATCCGTTGGGTGATGTTGCCGTTGCTATCCACTGGGGAGAAACCAGCCGCACACCGTTGATCTCGCCTCCGTTAAGCATGAGCTGGCCGAGCCGGGCCCAGTCCCGGGCCGAGGCGTAGAGGTAGGAGCTGCCCATGAACACACCGCTGGCATCGGTTTCAAAAACTGCGTTCTGGAAACCCAGTACGTCTCTAATGTTGGAAGCATAGTTATTGTAGGCGGCCTGCTCGCTGCCCAGTATTTCCGTATAAAAACGAGACAACAGGTTTGCGCTGCCGCTGCTGTAATTGAACCGTGTGCCCGGCTCATGGGCCATGGGCCTGCTCAATACGTAGTCGGAAGCCGAAGGCTCCGTGAACAGCATGGCAGTGGCATCATCTCCGGGATCGTATTCTTCGGAGAACTGCAGCCCGTCGGTCATGGTCAACAAATCCACTACGCGAATCGCGGCGCGCTCATCATCCATCCATTGGGAAAACAGCGCCGAGGTTTCAAGGTCCACTAAACCGCGGAACGCCAGGTTACCAATCATCACCGAGTTCAGGCTCTTGGCCATGGACCAGCCGAGTAGCGGTGTTTGCGCATCGGCACCCTGGGCGTATGCTTCCGCTGCGATGGTTCCGTTGTGCACGACCAACAAGGCGCGGGTATTCAGGCCAAGCTCATTGTCCTGTGCCACCAGGTTCTCCAGCAATGACTGAATCTCTTCGCGGGGTGCACCCACCTCGTCACCGGCGGGCCAGGCTTCGGTGGACGATTGAATCGGACTGAGCTGTAATTGCTCGCGCCCGTTATAGCCTGCGTAATCCACAGCGCAGCCCAGGCCGGGAATGTGCCGTGCAGTCTTTGAGGATATTCCAAGCAGGGAGGTACTTACGGCAGGAGATACGGCGTCATATTCGACGGCGAGCTGCTGGAGAATGGGCGAGTATTGCACCAGGTCATCGAAAGACCGGGCTTCATCGAATCCTGATACATAACGGGCACTGCACAACAGTTTCGCCCCGATTCCCGTTGCCACTCCAGGGGCAGCCGCAATATAGGCTGGCGTAATGCCGATAGCGGCCAATCCACCCATGAGCAATGCCAGTACGCAGGCGATTCCGATGAGGACCTTTTTCATGGGCCTCATTAAAACAAATCACGGGGGGAACTTCGAATGGAGCAAGGGCTGGTCAGAACAGGTAATGCAGTCCCAGGCCTCCGCCGTAGTTGGAGTCATGGGTCAGGATGAATCCCCAACGTTCACTCAGGCTATACCTGAGACTGAGGCGATACTCTTCGTCGGTGTTCCACTGCCAGTCAAACACGTAGTTCTTGGTGAGGTGCAGCTCGGAGTCCAGCTCCAGGCGCACCTCACCAGTATCATCCACCCTGAACTCACTCTCGATCATAAACGGCAACAGGTAGTTGAAACCTACCAGGGCGAGGGTATCCGACGCGAAATGGTCATGTTCCTTGGCCTCCACGCCAACAAACACCGAAGCGAAGCGGTTGAGGTGAAAGTCGTATGTCAGTGTTGCTTCATATTCGTGTTCAAAATCGGCATCAAATTCCAGGTGAAACTGGTTACGCTCATCGGAGACCGAGGCATTGAGAAAAGTGTAATTTGTCAGGCCATCCAGATCCGTGCGGGTGAACCAGCGCTTGTAAGGCTGGATGTCTGCATACATCTGGTCATCCACATTGGTGGAATCCGTATAACTGATCACCCGGCTCATGCCGGACTTCATGTGGTATTGGTTATGGCAATGAAATAGCCAGTCCTGTTGCTCACTGGCACTAAACTCAATGACCACCACACCCATGGGTGGCACGTTTACCGTGTGCTTTAGCGGACTGCGTTCGCCCTGTGGCGTGATAACCCGGAAGAAATGCCCGTGCAGGTGCAGCGGGTGGTTCATCATGGTTTCGTTTACCAGGGTCATGCGCACATTCTCACCCTGGCGGATCAGGATGGGTTCCGCTTCCCGCAGGGATAACCCATTAAAGCTCCATACGTATCGCTCCATGTTACCGGACAGGTTGAGAACCACTTCGCGCCAGGGTTGCTGGTTTGGTAATTCGGTTGACTGCAATGCGCGCAGGTACTGGTAGTCGGTCATGTGGGGAATGACTTCGCCCATGGCATTCATGTCGTGGCCCGACTCCGAATGATCGTTCGCCATGGGCTCCTGCGCAGGCATGTCCATTTCACCTTCCATCTCCATGTCGTGATCCATGGTCATGGCGTCATGGTCCATGAGAAAAAAGTTGGGCGGAGGCATGTCCGGTGCGGCCACGCGCTCCCCTTCTCCTATAAACACACTGCTGTAACCAGTACCGTCGATGGAAGTTGCGCGCATCTCGAGCGCCCTGCCGGCACCGGCAGGCACGATTACGTCATAAGTCTCCGCGGTGGGTATGCGCAGTCGCTGTACCCGGATCGGCTCCACTGGCTGGCCATCGGCAGACACAATAGTCATGGGCCCACCCGCGTACTCCACGTCAAAATAGCTGGAGGTGGAACCGTTGACCAGGCGCAATCGCAGTTGCTGGTCGGCAGCTACATCCAATGGAATGGTCGATTCGTGCCGGCCGTTTGCCAGGAAAGCATCGTAGGCAACATCGGCCAGGTCCATGGGCGGCATGCGGGTATAGGTCTGGTTGATGCGGTTGCGAATGCTGGCGTCCCCGAAACTGATTACCTTGTCCCATGACTGCACCATGTCTTTTTTGTAGGCGTAATAGTCATCGTCCATTTTCAGGTTGTCGAAAACGCTTTCCGCATCCTCATCATTCCAGTCTGAAAAAACGACGACTTCGTCCTGCATTTCCATGTCGACGTTGCCAGGAGGATGGAGCACGATGGGACCGTAAAGCCCACGCTGTATCTGCAGGTCGGTGTGGGAGTGATACCAGAACGTCCCGTTGTGGATTATCGGGAATTCATAGGTAAACGTGGTGCCCGCCGCAATGGGTTGGGTGTTCAGGTAAGGCACACCGTCCTGGTCCGGGGGCAGCAATATGCCATGCCAGTGGATGGTGGCACTGCGATCCAGGGTGTTAACGAAAGTGACCCGCAGGAGATCCCCTTCGCGTGCTTCGATCAGGGGCGCGGGCACCTGGCCATTGATTGCCAACGCCGTGGAAACCTCGCCGGTAAAATTTACCTGGATCTCCCCGATTTCCAGTTCGTAGCTCACCGTCCCGGCCAGTGCCAGGCCCGGTATTAACAAGCACGACAAGAAGAATGCGCGGAACTTCATGGCCAGGTTAAGGTGAAACCAGTGTCAGGAATGGGTTTAACTTATAAAATTAGCACAGGCGAAATGGCCTGAATACGATATGGATCATGGTTTCCCGGGTAGCGCAGGCAGGAACCGCCTGGTTAGTGGGGGAGAGTTACTCGATGGCTCCCGCCGCCAGCAGCAGTACGATTATGGAATCGAGGCGTCGCGCCTTGGCAAAGTCCAGTGCGGTCTGGCCCTCGGCATCGGCCAGGTTTATATCGACTCCCGCAAGTATGGCGACTTCCACTGCCTGGTAGGCCAGGTCTTCCCGGCTCAGGCCCAGCTGCCCGGCGCGGCGTTCCGGTGTACCCCAGCTCATGCGCAGACGCCGGTGACCCATGCCCGCAGCGGCCATCAAAACAGAAATGTCGCCCTCTTCTGCCATGAAGTTGTCGCCCATGCGCTGTGCAGGGTACGACACGTTATTGACAAAATGAGGGTCGGCGCCGTGTTCCAGCAGTAGCTTCATTATCTCCGGTTCGGAAAAGCGCGCCGCCAGCCACAGTGGCGTGGCACCAAGCAGGGCATCATGATAGTTGTAGTCGGTGGACTGCCTGCGTACCGGGGTGGGTTTTTCCAGTTTCGCTTCCACGTTTGCGCCGTGTTCAAGCAACACTTCCACCGCCGCCAGGTTACCGCGCAGAATGGCGTCATGCAGCGCGGTATGACCGCTTGCACTGGAATCCACCTCGGCGCCCTGCTGTAGCAAATACTCCACAGCCCTGGCATTGCCGCCATGCACCGCCATGATTAACGGACTGGTACCGAAAGCCGACAATGCGTTTACATCGGCACCGGCATCGACGATGTGCTGCACGGATTCCAGGTCTCCGGACCGGGCGGCGAAGATCAGCGGCGTATTGCCCCCTTCCTCGATCCAGTACTTGTAAGCAGGATTGCTGTCCTGTTCTTTTTCCGATTTGACATATTGTTCTCTGACCTGCGATCGCGCTGCGTAATCCGCTCCATGTTCCAGCAGCACCTTTACGACATCGCTATTACCACGATTGGCGGCCCACATCAGTGCGGTTTGCCCACGGGTTACTGCCACATTGGGATTGGCACCCGCGGCCAACACCTGCCGCACCACATCGGCGTTGCCGGATTGGGCCGCAGTCATCACGATGGTTTCACCGGAGGCCAGGGCGATGTTTGGGTCGGCACCGGCCTGCAACAGCAGCGCGGTGTTCTCCGCATTACCATTTTCGGCGGCAAGCCACAGGGGTGAAACCCCTAGATCAGTTGTTATATTTACATTGGCACCGGCGTTAATAAGTCCCTGCACACCTTCTTTGCTGTCATGGTAAGCCGCCCAGTGCAGGGCCGCCGACCCGTCGCCGTATACTGCGTCCGGATTAATGCCATCCGACAACAGGGTTTGCAGCGCATCCCAGTCGCCATCCCGGGCCAGTCGCACCTGGGGCGGCATGGGTTGCGCAACTGCAACTGCGGTGAGCAGCAGGCCGCAAACAATGAGCAGGGAGCGAAGCATCATGAATCAGATGGTAAGAGGACCGGTACTGCCACCGAGGCTGTCGACATGCACACCGAACCGGGACATCAGGGTGAGGTGCAAGTCGGCCATGGTCGGCTCGTTGTCGTATTGAATATGTTCGCCACCCTGCAGCCAGCCCGCGCCTCCACCGACCAGCAGCACCGGCAGGTTGACGCCGGAATGCACGGTACTGTTGGAAATGCCGCTGCCGTAAAGGATCGTCATGTTGTCCAGCAGCGAGCCGTCGGCGCCGGGAATGGCTGACAACTTGTCCAGGTAACGGGCGAACAATTGCACATGGTAGGTGTTGATCAATGACATGCGCGCTACCAGTTCCGCGTTGTTGTTGTGATGGGACAACGGGTGGTGGGCATCGGGCACGCCTATCTGGGGATAGGGCCGCGCACTTTGCTCCTTGCTCATCATGAAAGTGATGACCCGGGTCAGGTCAGTTTGCAGCGCCAGCACCTGCAGGTCCTGCATAAGCTCCATGTGTTCTTCGAAGTCCACGGGTACGCCGGCGGGCTGGGCGATTTCCGGCAGCTCCATGTCGATTTGTTGTTCCGCCCGTTCGATGCGGCGTTCGATATCCCGTACCGACTCGGTGTAGCTGTGCACAAGGTGGCGGTCTTCCGCGCCAAGCTTTCCTTCCAGCTTGTCCAGTTTATCCAGTACCGCATCCAGGATACTGGATTGTTGTCGCAGCCTCGCCTCGCGCGCGTCTTTGGCCGTGCTGCCACTGTCTCCGAAGAGCCTCTCGAACAGGGCACGGGGATTGTGCTCCGTGGGCAGAGGTTCGGTATCACCCCGCCAGGACAGGGTGTGGGTATAGACGCAGCTCAGGTTCACCGTACAGGCACCGGCCAGGGCGGGTGCGTCCATGGATAATTCCAGGGAAGAGAGCTGGGTTTGCTTGCCCAGCTCATTGGCTAACAATTGATCCATGGAGATACCGGCAAGAATCTCCGTTTCATTGCGGCCACCGCGGGTAACACCGGTGAGAAAGGAACCGCCGGCGCCGGCGTGGGCGATATTCCAGTTGGCTTTCAGTCCGGACAGGACCAGCATCTTTTCACGGTAAGCTGCCAGGGGTTGCAACACAGGAGACAGTTGGAAGCTGCGGCCAATGCTGGAGGGCGACCAGTACTCCATGGCCATGCCATTGGGGATATACACCGTCTGGAAACGGTGTACCGGCCGAGCCGCCTGGGCAAGAGCAGGCGTCATGGCGTCCAGCAATGGCAGGGCCAGGGCTGCACCAGCGCCGCGCAGCACCGCACGACGGGAAATAGCCTTACCGCCAATCACGTTTACTGCCGCTTTGCTCTGTTTCATGGTTTTCCCCTCACAGGACTCGTGCTGCGAATCATGCTTCTTTATATACCTTTATCGACCGTCAATCCCCGGTACCGGCCATGGGCACCGAACTCATGGTAAACGGCGCGCTGGTAACGATACCCAGGACGATCTCAGACCAGCGATAGTCGTTGGCCGCCGCACGCCTGACGATATTCCGCACCACGGGCTGGTCATAGTAGTCCACGCGGCGACCCAGGGCGTAGGTCATTAGCTTTTCCGTCAGAGTATGGGCGAATCGATCCGGCCGTTCCAGCATCCAGCCCCGTAAATCGGCAAAACCGGCGAATTCCACGCCCCCGGGATAGTTGCCGCGAGGATCCACGGCATTGCCAGCCTCGTCGAAATCACGCCAGGCGCCAATGACATCGAAGTTTTCCAGGGCAAAGCCCAGGGGATCGATCACCGTGTGGCAGGTGGAACAAATAGGATCTTCCCGGTGCTGGGCCAGGCGTTCACGAATGGATGCGGGCATCTGCCCCGCTTCCGCTTCCGGCAGAACCGGCACGTTTGGCGGCGGTGGTGGCGGTGGTGTACCCAGCATGTTATCCAACAGCCATTTGCCCCGCAGTACCGGCGAAGTGTGGCCCGGGTAGGACGTCACCGTGTGCAGGGCGCCATGGGCCAGCAAGCCACCCCGTTGTTCCGTATCGGGTAGGCTCACCTTGCGGAAACGGCTGCCGTAAATATCGGGAATGTCATAGTGTTGCGCCAGGCGTTCATTGGCAAAGGTGTACTCTGCACCGATCAGGTCCATGATGCTGGCGTCATTACGCAGGGTGTCGGCAATAAACATTTCAGTTTCCTTGCCAAATGCCTCAATCAGGCTGACATCGTATTGCGGGAACAACACCGTATTGATCTGAACTTCGTCCAGCCGGCGCAGGTTCAACCACTGGGCGGCGAAATCGTCTACCAGGGTGTGAATACCTCGTGGGTCACTGAGTAACCTTCGGGCCTGCTGTTCGAATACCGCCGGATCGGACAGGCTGCCCTGCTGCGCCAGTTGCAACAGTTCTTCGTCGGGCGCCGAGCTCCACAGGAAATAAGACAGGCGTGATGCCAGCTCCAGGTCGCTGAGCCGGTAAACAGATCCCGCGGCGAGATTCTCCGGTGTTTGGTAACTGCGAATCAGGAACTCGGGGTCGCTTAACAGGTATTCCAGGGCAAACTGTATGCCGTGGTCGAAAGAACCGCCCTGCTCCCGACCCTCGTTGAAGAACTCCAGCAATAGGCCGAGATCATTCTCCGCAACCGGGCGGCGGAATGCCCTCTGCGCCATGGGCTCGAGTATTTCCCGGGCACAGGCCGCTTCTTCAGACAGGCGGCCGGGATAACAACTGAAAATATGGGCGCGGCTGGGGGAATCGTTATTGGTCACCGGTTCGGAATAGGGTCCGGCGATCTCGATGGCATGTACTTTCTGGTAATCCAGGTAGGCTTCGCTGTTGGCAGGCAGGCGTCCACCCTGGCGCGGCTGCGGGATGGCTTCGAGGTCCACCTGCTGGCGCACGTAGGAAGCAGATATCACGTGAAGGCCGGCGCTTACCGGCACCGTGACCTCCAGCCCTTCCGCGGCCTCGCGCAACATGTATTCTTCCCAATCGATGGTGCCCGGTTCCCCGGTGCCGCTGAAACTCAGGGGGGCAGGCGTGCCCGGTGCCTCGCCGCCAACGCTGAAGCGTTGCAACAATCTTCCGTCCAGTCGAATTTCCAGTTGCTGCGCCCAGCCCAGGCCCTTCACGTAATCCTGGTAGTTTGTTTCCAGCTGTACCGCGATGCGGTAGTCACCTTCTACTGGAAAATGATGAGTAATGCCGATACCACCACGGGAACCGAAGGGCATGTTTTCGTTCTGGCGCCAATTCTGGCTCATGTACACGGGAATGTCATAGGTAGTGGCGGTGGGGCCGTCCGGCGGCAGGCCAGTTGCCAGGCGGGTGAGTTGCCGCGCCACCGACATGTAGCGTTCCATGTGCGCCGTGGAAAACGGCAGTGAAGCGGCTATATTGTCAAAACTGCCGTCGGCGGTAGGATCTCCGGGTAACAAGTCTGCGATGTCAACATCAAGTCCTAACAACTCATTTATGGTGTTATTGTACTCATAACGATTCATGCGATGCAGGGGCGTTACCCGTCCCGGGTTGGGATTGGCGGCCCAGGCATTGTCCAGTTCCGTTTCCAGCCAGGAAGTCATGATTTCGTAGGTTTCGAATGGCGGCCGGGGCATGCCAGAGGGCGGCATCATGTGCGCCCGCAATTTCTTTACCACGCGCTCGAGCACATCGGCATTTTCGCCGGGGCGGGTGAGGTCCAGGCCCTGTAGCGAGAGACCCGAGGTAGCCAGGGCATCGTTATGACAGGCCAGGCAGTACTGGTTGACTACCTGCTCCATGTCATTAGCGGTAAAGGATTCCTGGGCCGTGGCGCCACGCTCCAGGGAAGATGGGGAGAGGAAGTACAGGCCGAGCGCCATCAGTGCGAATGCGCTCAGGAAAATCGCGGGTAGGCTGTTGCTCTTGTTGTATGCCGTAATGCCCATGTTCTCTCGTGCCGGGACGACCTATCAGTCTAAAAATACAGCAGTTTTTGGGATTTTCACACGGTTAATTGGTGACAATCTGTCATCGCCACAGATTAAGGCTAGAATAGCCGGGATCCGCGGATTTCCAACGCTTCCGGGAGACCGCTAACAAGAACAAGAGAGGTTCCAGCCGCTATGAAATCCCGTCCGATTGCCAATCTTTGGAGCATTTTACTCGCCGCCCCGGCACTGGTGTTCGCGCAGCTGGATGGTGTGGACAACGGCGAGTGGCGCTACCTCGGCGGTGATGCCGGTCACACCCGCGCAGCGCCTGCTCTAAACCAGATCAACGCGGACAATTTTGACCAACTGGAAACGGCGTGGATCTGGCGCAACGACAACTACGGCGCCTACCCCGAATTCACCATGCGTTCCACGCCGGTTTATGCCGACGGCATGTTGTATACCGTGGCCGGGCAGCGACGCCAGGTGGTGGCTATCGATCCCACCACCGGTGAAACCATCTGGACTTTCCGTGAACCGGAAACCATGCGTTACCTGCGTTCGCCGCGCACCGACTTCGGCAAGGGCGTGGCTTACACCGAGGTGGATGGCCGCGGCGTGGTGCTGGTGACTTCCCCGGCGTTCTTTCTCTGGGCTCTGGACGCGAAGACCGGTTACCCCCTGGAGGATTGGGGAGCATCCACTGGTATAGTTTCGTTTTCAGAGACTGGCGTGGTTGACCTTATTCCTCACTTAGTCTCCGACTGGCAACGCTGGACCGACTGGGAGCTATCCGGCGGCGAGTACGATCCCGACAACGGCGTGCCCCAGGAACTGGGCATGGTCACCGCCTCGTCACCACCCATCGTGGTCAACGATGTGGTCGTTGTTCTTGTTGGACACGAACCGAGCTACGACCAGACGCGCATCGAAAACGTGCCCGGTGACATCATGGGTTTCGATGTCCGCACGGGCGAACGCCTGTGGAAGTTTCATGTTATTCCCCGCCCCGGGGAATACGGTCACGAGACCTGGGAAAACGATGCCTGGCAGTACTCCGGTGACATGTCCACCTGGGCGCCCGCTTCCGCTGACCCGGAACTGGGCATGGTGTACCTGGTGACCAACGCATCCACGGTGCAGAGTTATACCGGTCATCGCCCAGGGCACAATTTGTTTGGCGGCAGCGTACTGGCACTGGATGTAAATACCGGCGAACGAGTGTGGCATTTCCAGATTCACCACAGCGACCAGTGGAATTACGACATTCCCACGGCGCCGATACTTTTGGACCTGACCGTAGACGGGCGCGAGATTCCCGCGCTAATCCAGAACACCAAGCAGGGACTGGTCTTCGCCTTTAACCGGAAGACCGGTGAACCCATCTGGCCCATTGAAGAGCGGCCGGTAATGCAGACCCAGGTGCCGGGTAATTACACCGCGCCGACTCAACCCTACCCGACCCGGCCCGAACCCCTTGATCCGATTGTTATAGACGGTATTACGGATGAATTCGTTCTCGACTACACCCCGGAGTTACGAGCCGATGCAGAACGCATTCTGGCGGAATTCGAATTGGGTGGATTGTATGTACCGCCCCTGCCCTTCAATCACGACAATTCCTATCGCAATGTTGTTGGTTGTGTGGGAGGCCTGAATATTTATCACCCGCCGGTAGCCGACCCTACAACGGGTATTATGTATGCCTCCCACCGCCGCGGCTGCAGCGCACCGGCCTTCATGGAACCCACCGGTGGCGTGGATGAACCAAGGGGCTTGCCCGGCCTGTCGGAAGAAGCCTGGCGCGGGCGGGAACGGCATACGCCTACAACGGGAACAACCGTCGCCGCCTGGGCGCCGGGCCGTAACCGCGCCTTCCTGCCCAACATCGATCGGTTGCCTGTGTACAAACCCCTGCTCATGGGACTGGCTGCCTACGATATGAACACCGGGGAGAAACTGTGGGACATCCCGGTGGGACAGACACCGGACTATATTGCCAATCACCCTCGGTTGCAGGGCGTACCCACGCCGCAAACCGGCGGTACCGGTCACTCAATACAGATGGTGATGGGGGAATTGCTGGTGCAGACCTCCGAAGACCTGCGCGGTGATGCGGAACTCAGCGACAACGGCCTGCCCTTATTGCATGCGCGAGACAAGCGCACCGGGGAAATCGTTAACAGCGTGGAGATTCCCGTGCCGGGTCAGTACGGCATGATGAGCTACATGCACGATGGCAGGCAGTACATCGTAGTGCAGTCGGGCAGTGTGAAGCGGGGACATACGGGTGCGTTGACCGCCCTACGGATACCGTAAGCTTATTCGCCGTCCAGCATGCTTAAACCACAGTGCTGGCAGTAAAACTCTATCGGACTCGCCCGATGCCATGATGTCGTCCAACCAAATGGCTTGCTGCATTTAGGGCACGGCAATTGCGCAACGGCTCGTCTTTGTCCGGCGATATCGATCAGGCTCGGGGTAAGCAAAATCAGGATTAGCAGGATCAGTGTTAGCGAGTCATTGCCGCGTCTTAGCGCCAGCCAGAGACCAGCACCAATAGCGGTCAGGATCATTGCATTCCTCGACGGCTTAACGTTTCGCCTGGCCTCGCGGATCGCAAGTAATCCTTCGCGATATTTTTTTTCCATACACCTTAACCAATAGTCGCCTTGCTCAAAAGGGCGTCCAGTTTATCGGCAAAGGCCTTGCGGTCTGACTGAGACAGAGGTGGAGGCCCGCCAGTTCGCTCTCCGCTTGCGCGCATGGTATCCATAAAGTCCCGCATGTTCAGGCGCGCACCGATATTGCTTTTGCTTAGCGACTCGCCGCGCGTAGAAAGTACCAGCCCACCTTTTTCGATTACTTCAGCAGCAAGGGGAATGTCGTTGCTGACAACCAGGTCACCCTCGGCTACTCGCTTTACGATTTCATCGTCCGCCACATCGAATCCCGCCAGTACCTGAAGGGCGTGAATGTTCGGGCGCCGGGGTATATTGATCGGTTGATTGGCGATGAAGGTGAGGGTGACGCCGGTGCGCTCGGCGGCGCGGAGGAGTATTTCCTTGATCACACCGGGACAGGCATCGGCGTCGACCCAGATTTTCAACGCTGGAATCCCGGATTTTCTAATTCGGCGTACATTACAGGCGCAAACCTCTCCGCTTTTCGTTTACCCTTCCAGATCGATATTTGAGACTCAGCCTATCAAGCCTGTTGGCCAGCAATGATGCTCTTCCAGAATTCTTCTGAACCACCATCCGGGACTGAAGGGATCGATTCATCCAATTGATGCCAGGGCGCCCCTGAAGCAGTGAACGAATTAGCTTGTGGTGCCCGGCCTGGATCAGCATCGAGAGAACCCGCAGGTATGGTGACAAAGGGCCAGTGCGCATTCGACTGCGGCATGCGTGAGCCGCAATGCTTGCAGAATGCGCGATAGTTTCCCGGGGAAGATTCGAATGTAGATATCAGCTCTTCTCCCTGCAACCAATTGAACGCATCAGGGGGAACCTGAATAAACGTGCCGTAATCTGCGCCGGAGACCTTGCGACAATTTGTGCAATGGCAATTGCTCATCATAAAGACTTTTTCCTGGTCGATTTCATATTTGATGCTGCCACAAAGACATGAGCCGTTGATCATAAGAACAACCTCTAATTCTCAATGAAGATAGATTTGTAAAACAGAATATAGTTTAGTTTGCGCGTAACAAAGTGGTCCAGTTGTCAGCGAATATCAACTCATGGTTTGCGGCAGCGCCTTTCAAGCTGATAAAGCGCTGTCCATCACTTGCTACATCAAATAACTGTGTGCCCGTACTACGATAGAACCCTTCCATAGAAAACAATTCCTCTTCGGGGCCCCAGTTAAATGTTTCTCCATTTATAATGGACACAGCGATCAATTGATTCGATTCATTCAAATAATAAAGTTCGTCTCCACCGCTTGACCACACCGGGCTCGTTCCACCCCCTACAGATACCAACCATTTCCCATTCTCTACTTCTGGAAACGGCCTTACATATATTTCAATTCTTCCGGTTTCATCAGACGCATAAGCCAGCCAACGGTTGTCAGCCGACAGCGCGGGGTACCCAGTATAAAATTCATCTACTATAAGCGGACGCGGTGGCTCATTGCTATTTCGATCGTAAATGTACAGATCTGTTCTACTTCGATAGACAAGCCAACGATCATCACTGGAAGCAATTACCTGTCCGAGCGCCGGATTACTGTCAATTCGCAACACCTCTTCACTCGCGCCTGGATTACTTGCCCTGGTTTTCCATGCGGACAATTGGCCGCCAGGTCCCGACAAGTAGATAAGCGACTCGCCATTTTCAACCCAGATGGGACGGATGTTTCGGCCACTAAAGGTAATAGGGTAAGCTATACCATTGGGCCTGAGTTCTTTAAGCCATATGTTAGAAACGGCGGGAGCTAGCTGCACACCAAGGGCCAGCAAATTGTTATCGGGCGACAATGAAATCCCCGCATGATTAGCGCCGGTTGATTCAATGCTGAAAACAGGATCAACCTCCTCCTCTTCACCCTGCCGGGAAATCCAGGTAGGAACCAATCGAGCCGCACCTTCCTGTCGCAGCCTGTAAAGCAAACGGCCAGTATCAGATACCGCGACATTTCCTGCCAACTCGTTGCCTTGCTGAAACAGATTATCTGTAATCAAAACCGGCTCTGATGTCAGTTCCATGGTGTCGGGATCAAAATCAGCCGCGAATAGCAGCCCTTCCGCTATGGGATCCTGATAAAGCAAATGACCAGAAGAGCTATAGACGGGAAATATTCCGGCGACGACAATTTTTTGCTCACCACTTTGAAGATTTAATCCATAAATACTGGCGTTCCCATCGGTATCTCTGGCCTGATAGAGGAGCTGGCCTCCTGGTGGGAGCTCCTCGACGAAGACGTGAAAGTTTGTGCCGTTAACAGGATCAGCCTTCGTAATAACTTTCTCTACGCCACCAATAGCTGGCACGCGGCTAATTCCTTCCGAGCGATTCTGAAAATAGACGTAATTTCCATCTCGACCCCAGGTTGGCGCATCCCCATACTCTGCTAGCTGGCGGGGAGCACCACCATTTACAGGAACCACTAGCACCCTGTAATTATCGACAAACAGGATTTCTGAACCATCGGGAGAGATTTGTCCTCTGCTAGCGGCACCTCGAGTGGAAGAAATCGCCCGTGCCTCCAGAGAGTCAAACGGTCTTACCCATATAATCGATTCCGATGAATTGGGCTCAGGAGTCGTGCCTTGATAGATGAAAAAGGTTCCATCTCTTGAAATATCCAGGCCATCGCCGTTAGTCCTGATTTCCTGGCCCTCTGGTATTCGTATCGAAAGGCGTGTGATCCGGTTTTCGGGGGATGCGGAGTTTGCAGGAGATGTGGAATTGAGATTACCTAGTACTCCGGCGATTTGAATTCCAGCCATTATCAAAACTACGGCGAGAATTACATAGTTGACCGGATGCGTCGATAGCCTCGTCGATTCATTGTAACCGGCACGGCCGCGATCGACTTTTATACCCTCTGGAGTGATCTCATAAGCCCAGGCGGCAATAAGCGTTGGAACGAAACCGAGAATTAGTAGAACGGTTACGAAGGTAACCGACCAATCTGGCAATTGCAGTGCTGGCATTACTGTGTCAGCAATCTGAATAAGGAGCCAGGCCACCACGGCGTAAACCGCCGCGACGCGAAAGACTTTTCTTCTTTTTAATTCTTCGAAGAGGTTACCCATGTGCTTACGTATGCCAGGGCCTGGGTACGGCTGCCCTGTAGCAGATTATTTGAAAAACGACTCTAGCATATCGACCTGGATATGGAACGAACTTCAGGCGATATCCGCTGTATCGGCAGCTTCACGCGACGGCCGCAATGACCACCGTTCGGACTACCGAAGCGGGATGCGGTTGTCCGGGTCCGGCCGGAAGATCAGGTAGGAGATATCCGTCTCCAGCTCGCTGAACCAGTGCGGCGTATGGCCGGGGATGATGATGACATCGCCGGGGCCGACCCGGCGGCTGACACCACCCTCGATCGCGGCGCCGCGCACCCAGTTGGCATTGGCCTGCACCGCTTCGGTCATGGTGCCGCCGGTGACCAGGGTGGCGTATCCGGTGAGCATGTAATAGATCTCGGTGGTATTGACCTGGTGCAGGTTGGAGCCGCCGGGCAGATGCCGGGGCCGGAACACGCCGTACACCCCCACCCGGTAGTCACCGGTCACTTCCACACCACGGATGATGTTGTCGCTTACCCGGTCACGGGGCAGCGCGTCGATAAACTTGGTGATTTGCTCGGCAGTGACGTCGGTGGCAACCGGGGGCACTGCTGGAGCTGGTGTTTGTGCTGCGGCGACGAAACTGAAAAATGCAATTGCGAGAATGGAATAGATCTTGTTCATATTGGTAATTCTTATTTTGATTTATTGAATCTGTCTACAATATAAACCTTTGGCACCAGCTTGTCTGCCAATACCCGCCGCCGATTTCAGCTAATCCTCAACCACGGGATAGAAGGCAATCATCACTCCCGCTTCTTCCAACGCTGCACCGGATAGCTCGAGTTCTTCCAATTCCTGGGCTTCATCTATCCAGTTTTGCAGCCGGTCTTTCAGCTTGTCCAGGTCGTCCCTCGTTCCCTTTACCCGCAGGCGCATCACAAGAGAACGGGAGCTTTCTTCTTCGCTACCTGAAAGCGCCCGCACTATCTCTTCTTCCCCACCCCGGAGAATTTCCCTGATTGCTTCCTGCCCGGCTCCCTGGTCCGTATCTGAGAACAGGCTCTGCTCCACCTCGAATCGCCGGGCGATGGTAGTAAAGCGTCTCTCTATAGTGCCCCGCTTCTGTACTTCTTCCACCACGGTGAGAAGCCCCGCGTCCTGCAGCGCATCCACGTGGCGATACAGCTTGGTTACGCTCTCCCCCAGTTCCTCGGCCACTTCCTTGGTGGTCTTGGCGCCCATGGAGAAAGCACTGATCAGTTTCAGTTTCAGGGGGTCGGAGAGCAGTTTTACGTGCTCCAGGTTGTTGATTTTATGAACTTCTTTCATCTATCGGGCGATTCCCTACGAAAAAGCTTGATTATTCACGTCAGCATGAATAATATTATTCACGTTTTAGTGAATATTCAAGGTAATGGAAATGGTACACATTGTAGATCATTTGTTTGTGTTGCTCATCTTCATCGTGCAGCCAGTCTGTGAAACCTGGTCCAGCAAGGCTTATATCCGCAGTGTGGAGGCGGGCGCCCCCTATCATGTGGACAAGATATACAAGAAGATCATAGCCACCGAGTGGATTGCTTTCGCTGTGCTACTGGTGACTTGGCTGACCCTGGGCAGACCCCTGGCTGAGCTGGGCTTTCATTTCAGTACTGATACAGGATTTTGGGCGGGAATGGCACTGGTCATTGGCGCTACCGGGGTGTTGCTATACAGCTCCCATAGAGCAGCAAAGATGGAGCCTGAAGATATCGAGAAGTTCAGGAAGGATCTGGGAGACTTAAAGTATCTAATCCCAAGAACTGATGGTGACCTGAGATGGTTCAGCGGAGTCTCTCTCACTGCCGGGATCGTGGAAGAAGTAGTCTATCGTGGATTTCTAATGTGGTATTTCTCCCAGTTCTTTCCCCTGTGGGGAGCGGTGCTGGCCAGCTCTTTAGCGTTTGGTCTTGCCCATAGCTACCAGGGGCCGAAAGGAGTAATCAAGATAGTGGGGGTCGGTATCGGATTTGCGCTGCTGTTCTTGCTGTCCGGATCGCTGTGGCTGCCAATCATCATGCACGCCCTGCTGGATTTGATACAGGGAATCATGATCAGGCGAATGTATGACGGCGAGGACACCCATCAAACCAGCGTTACGGTCTAACCGTTTGCATCTTCCACCATGGGCACGAATCGCACGGGGATTGTTTCCTCGGTGGTGACATCCCCTGCCGAATCCTTCTCCAGGATGAGCAGTTCCTGCACACCAAATCTCGGTCCAACAGGAAGCACCATGCGCCCGCCGGGTTTTAGCTGTTCCACCAGGGTCCAGGGTATTTCTTCCGGTGCCGCGGTGACGATAATGCGGTCGAAGGGAGCGTGTTCCGGCCAGCCCTGGTAGCCGTCCCCGATTCGAACAGCCACGTTGTCGTAACCAAGTCGCGCAAGGTCGTCTTCTGCACGCAGACCCAGTTCTTCGACGATCTCGATGGTATAGACCTGGCTTACCAGGTGGGCCAGCACCGCGGCCTGGTAACCGGAGCCGGTGCCAATCTCCAGCACGACGTGTTCGCTTTCGGTCTGCAGCAACTCCGTCATCAGCGCCACGATATAGGGCTGGCTGATAGTCTGGCCATTGCCGATGGGAAGCGGGCCGTCGCTGTATGCAGCTATCCAGAGACTTTCCGGAACAAACTGGTGGCGTTGCACTGTGCGCATGGCATCCAGCACCCGCTGGTCGCGCACGTCCCGGCCCTCGATCTGTACGCGAACCATGGTATCCCGCTGCGGTTGGTAGGAATCTGCATTGTCCACTTGAGCCGAATTCATAGGCGAAAGTATCGTGATGAATACGAATATGCAGAGCCTGACAATAGCCGGAAAACCCATTTATCAATCCTCCATTTCATAGGAGAAGACATCCAGTGCGTCGACAGAGTTGGACTAGATATCTTGAACCATGCGACCAACTTGCTCTAACGCTCCGATTGATTTCCTTCGTGCAGACTCAGACCGCAATTTTGGCATTCGTAGTCTTTCCAACTGAATGGCCAATTGTCGGTTCCGCCGAAAGGATTCTGACATCGAGGACAAGGTAGCAGGCCAACTGCTCGTCTGTTTCTGATAACTATTAAGGTTCCCGGAATGAGAAGAATCAGCACGAGCAAAGAAACTATGGGAGATTCAGAATCCAATGCCTTGCCCAGTGCTAAGAGGAATAAAACGGCTAATCCCAACACAATAGTATTGCTTGAGTGCCAAGCCTTTCTGCGGGCTTTCCCAATAATATTTAGTTCGTTTTCGTAATGCTCTTTCATTCTAACTGGGAATTGAAAACTGGATCCTTTTACCTGACTACAAAATTAAAATCCGCCGGCCCGGCACGGCGCACCAGGATCACGGCCGCCTCGCCACCGGCAGGCACGGTCCAGGAATGATTCAGCTTACCGGGGATGACTACGTAAGAACCAACCTTCAAGTCATGGCTCTCTTCCCCGAGCACGATATTTACTTCGCCGGACACGACGACGACATACTCATCATGGGTATGCCAGTGCAGGTCAAAATGGGAGCCGGCGGGAAACATGGCGTAGTAAGTGACACCACCGGTATCAGGATCCACACCCTGGCGCGCGGTACGCACGCCCACGGGAAAGCCGTCACCGCCACCGGGCGGGCCCCACTCCAATTCGTCCAGGTCAATTGCCAGTGGCATGGTTTCCTGGGCGAAACCACCGGAGAGTGAAAGCGCCGATGCAACCAGGAAGGAAGCCAATAATCTGAAGTTTTTCATGCGCGTTTCTCTCAATTACTAATGAGCCATAAGCTCGCGGTACTCCTGCTGCAGAAACTCGACCCATTGCGGGTGCAGCACGTCTTTGTTCCTTTCAAACCAGTTTACAAATCCAGGTATGGTAAGGTCCCTGCGGCGGACTCTGCTGGACTCTTCCCAGATCCAGTCGTCCAGTTTTCCTTCCTGGTAAAAAAAATACATGCGCTCCCAAAAACTGAATAATTGCAGAACCAGATTGTCATAGCGAAACTGATCCTGCCTGGATAATTCCGTTTTGCGAACGTTACCCTGCAACCACAAAGCGGATAGTTCCGCGTCTTCGGAAAATCGGCCGACAAAGTTGATGGACAGGGTCATGAGTTCCTGCCCGGCTGCCTGGCGTGCCGATTGGTTGCTTTCATGAATCTGCCTGGCCAAGTATAGCAGGCTGATAATGACACAGATGGCACTGACAGCTTCGCCAATGGCGCTGATTGCATCCCAGTTCACTTTGTTCTTCCTGTTTTTAGTGTGACTGTAAACAAAAAAAGGCGCCTGGAATACTCCAGGCGCCTTATCATTTCATCTGCCGAATTCTAAATGGACCGGCTTGAACTACTGCCGATCCGGATCGTTGTCGTAGGGCGCACCGGTGCCGGATGAACCCATGAAGAATTTCCTGCCGTCTTCAAAGGTTACGTCCCGGCCATTGGCGCGGGCGCTGCGGTCCTTGCTCTGGTATCCGTCCACCACGATGAAAGTACCCGGGGTGATAGACGCCCGGGTCAGTCCGCGGCGTAGCAAGGTATTGGGCGTGCCGCCTTCCACCATCCACACGGTAGTGCTGCCGTCGTCGTTGGTGACTTCGAGGTGAATCCAGGTGTGGGGATTCACCCACTCCACCCGCACGATGGGGCCGCGCAGGAGCACGGGACGATTGGGATCGAACTCCGCGCTAAAGGCGTGGTGGGCAGTTGCCTTCATGTTCACGGTTAGCGCAAGTCCGAGCAATGCCAGCGCCACCGCTGCGATTTTCAAGACTACTGAAATTGGCTTTTGCATGATTATTCTCCTGACAAACTGATAACCGGTTTATTAATTGGGATTGGGAATACCACCGGGGTCTTCACCACGATATTCCATTTCCATCACCCGGGCGCCGCGCATGATGCCTTCCAATGCGTAGTTGGCTTCATGACAGGCGTATTCATATAGCTTGTTGTCTGTCTTCGGCCAGTTATATTCGCCACTAAACGGCGCTTCCCACACCGAGTCGTCTTCCACGGTGAAGCTGTAGATCACAGTGTCGGCATCCTGGTAACGGAAGCGTTCGGTCACCTTCATATTTTCCGAGCCGCGGGAGAAGTTTGGCGTGTCGCGGAAATTGGTGGTTTCAATCACCAGGGTGTCGCCTTCCCACCAACCGATGGAATCACCGAGCCATTTCTTGATTTCCGGCGGATCGTGCTCGTCGTTCATGCGCACGATACGTGCCTCGTGCACCATCTCGATCTGGATCATCACGGTGTCTTCATTCTGGATGATGCGTTTGTGATTGTTATACAGCGCCGGCAACATGGGTGGCCCGGCGGTGGAGCCGAAGGACATGATGCAGCGCTCGGCAAAGGGACGGTTCTCCGGGTTGTCATAGGGGCCCGGTGCATCGAGGCCGGCATCCAGCCAATACGCAGTGCCATCATTGGCGCCACCCTCACGGCGCGGTGCTTCACCGGCGCCCAGTGCGGCACGGCGTGCATCGCGAATAGCATCAGTTACCGCAGGCAACCGGCCATTGAGCGGATCGGTAATAATAGAAGAACGAAATTCGCCATCTACCTGAACCACGGTGGTACCGTTGTCGATCCAGAAGGTGTTGTAGCCTCCCACGTTACCGGCAGCACCGGTGGAACCATCTCCACCCTGGGGCGGTGCGGTGCGATTTGGGTCACTTCCCTGCTGGTTGGTTTCCTTTCTGTCGAAGTCTGCCCGGGCGATGGCGATGGCTTCATCGTTAGTAAGAATCAGCCGGTTGCCAAATTCAGCCGGACGGTTGAAAGGCGTGAGTGTAGACACATCATAGGTGCCGGAAAAATCCGGCTTACCGTCACGGGTGCGGGGAATATCACTCTGAGCAGACACCAAGGGCGCGACAATAAGGCTAAGCAAAGCCAGCGCGCTGAGATAAATGCGGATCATCTGTCTGGGCATTTTCTTTCCTCCTAACGTGGGAGCGGATAGCGGCGATGTTCGCCGTATATCAACTCCTCAACAAATTCTGTGCAACGAAAATCCATAATTCGGGCATTCGCTTCCATACGCCGGTATATGGGCATCTTGATAGTAAAAGGTTCAGTCAGCACCAACTCATCTTCGATGGTGGCTTCGTAATCGATGTGGTTCTCCCCCATCAGGGTATAACGCTCGGTCACCTTCATCATGTAGCTGTGATGACTGCCGGCACGATCCAGCCAGGTGGCGTCATGCAGTCCGGTGACTTCCACCACCAGGGTGTCGCCTTCCCAGCGTCCTGCCGACCAACCCATCCAGGAGTCCAGTGGCGCGGGACCAGGATCTTCCATGTAAATCTCACGCAAGGCACCGGCGAACTGGTAGGCAATAAAGATAGAGTCTTCGCTCTGGATAATCTGGAACGGGTGCGGCATGTAAGTGGCACGAGGAACACCGGGCATATAACACTTCACCTCGGGGTCACGGGTAATCCAGCTGGCGGCATTGCTTTCTTTCAACCTGCGTGCCTGCTCGGTATAGGGAATCTTGCCACCGCCAACGATGACTCCCATGCTGCCGGGAACCGACAATACCGCACCGGCGCGCAGGGTTTCTGCGGCAGGTACCGGGTTAACCGGCCCTTCCCGCATCATCACCGAATGGCGGGCGATATGAGGTTCCAGGTCCCAGTTGGCCTCGTTCATGGTTTGCCAGACACCGTTAAAATCCGGTCGGCCATCAGCCATGCGGGGAATATCCTGGGCCTGGGCCGGGATGCTTAGTACAAACCCGGTACAGACCAGGGTGAAAAATCTGACCAATGCCTTCATGCGCTGCTCCCCAATTCCATAGTGGCAGTCGGCCTACTGCAACCTTTTATTATTTATGAATAAAGATACCTATTAAGCGTCCAATACTAGCTCACCACAGCCCGCCAGTGAAGGCGTTCCGGCGCGTGTACGCGGCATTCAAAGGGCTTTATCCCGTCCTGATTTGAGGTAGATCAGCCCGCCAGCAATTCCATAATCGCTTCGGCCACGGCATCGGGCCGATGGGCCGGCAGGTCGTGCCCGGCCCCTGCCACCAGCCGCCGTGCCACCAGGTTGGTAAATCGTGCCCGGTCCCCGGTGGGGTCGGCGCTGGGCCTGCCGAAACCGCTCTCCAGCCCGCGTAACACGATGGCCGGAACCGTAATCGGCGGCCTTTGCGCCAGTTGCCTTTCGGTTTCAAGGAAGCGCTCTTCACCGGGGGCGTTGCCGTGGCGATGGCGGTAGGAATGGATGACCACGTCCACGAAATCCGGGTTATCGAAGGACGCTGCCGAGCGATTGTAGTCTTCGTCGCTGTATTGCCAGGCCGGAGACCAGGTATCCCAAAGGTAGCGAATGATGTCGTGACGGTTTTGCTGCAATCCGCGCACGCCACGCTCGGTATTGAAATACCACTGGTACCACAGGCGCGACTCCAGCAGGGCCGGTGCCGGGCCGCCTGCCTGGAACACGTTCTGCACCGAGTAGCCGCCACAGGCAACCTGGGCTCGAATTCGCTGCGGATGCAGGATTGCCGCGATGCAGGCGGCGCGATTGCCCCAGTCGAAACCGGCGACGGCGAATTGGTCTAAGTCCAGGGCGTCGGCGAAATCAATCAGGTCCTGGGCGATGGCCGCCTGTTCCGCCATGCGCGGCATGTCGGGATCGAGAAACCGGGTCGGCCCATAGCCGCGCAAATAGGGCACTAACACTCGATATCCGGCTGCTGTCAGGGGTGCAGGTACACCATCGAATGACCGGATGTCATAGGGAAAGCCGTGGAGCAGGATGACCGGGAAACCATCGATTGGTCCGTGTTCCTCGTAGCCGATATTCAGCACTGGCGTGATTACGGACTGTAAGGAGGAGCTCGACTGGGCGTCGGTTGTCTTTTTACTAAAACTACCGGCAGCCAAGGTGAGTGCTGCAGCTTTCAAAAAACTACGTCTACCGGGCAATATACTTGCTCCTGTTGTTCAGAAACGGATTCGTGGCTAACTGGTGAATCGGAATGAGTCAGAACTCAACAAACCTGTACCCCAATACTATCGATTTTAATCAATCCTCCCGTTCGGATAGGGATTCTCAATAGCACTCGCCCCCCGAGTGCTCTGGTCCCACGATTCAGAAAATGGTACGAAGGCGCCTTCACGTCGTTCTATAAGTTGAGCGGCGAAGCGAAGGTCATCATTCAGATCTGGATGATCTTCAGGTCTGGCAAGATCTACAAAGTACTCTCCACCAGGCCCATCGCAAAATCTTAGCAGGTCAATCCGTACAGTAGCCCCGCTAGTCCACTCGGCTCTTACTCCTTCCAGCATGAAGCACCCCTGGGTATCTCCAGCCCTATGGTCGTTGGCCGGATAATGTCTGATGTAAGGGGTTCTGCCCAATTCCCATTCGGATTCAACCAGGGTGAGCAAGGCACCCTGGGGTTCGGAATTGAATATGACCGTGGTGGTTTCAGCGCAAGCTGCGAGCGCGAAGGTTACAAGCAATAAGCTCAGCTTTTTCATTCTGGAACACTCCTCTTTCCGGAAGCGTTCACCAAAGCATAAAAGTGCTGATTAGCTTAGTCCAGCAATTTGAGGCGAATTCTAGTTTTTAATCCATCGTTCATACCACGCCAGGTAGCGCTCATAACGGTCAAGCACGAACCCGGGCCGGCGGATACCATGGAACTCATTGGGATACACCACCAACTGGGTTTCCCGGCCCAGGCGCTTCAGTGCCTGGTAGAGCTGTTCCGAATTGAGGATGGGCACGTTCCAGTCATGCTCTCCCCCCATGATCAGGGTTGGCGTGACGATGTTGGCCACGTCATTAAACGGCGAGATGCGTTCCCAGGCCTCGGGAGTTTCCCAGGGCAGTCCCAGTTCCGCCTCCCACTGGCGCTGGTAATGGTCATGGCCGTAATTGCTGCGATACAACACTTCGCTGGCGCCGGTAATGGCGCCGGCGAATCGGTCCGACTTGGTGATGACATAGTTGGTGAGGATGCCACCGTAGGACCAGCCCCCAACGCCGAGCCGATCCGGGTCGGCGTAGCCCTGTTCAATGACGTAGTCCACGCCGGCCATGACATCTTCGAAATCCTTGACTCCCCAGGCCGCCCAGAGCTGGCGTGAAAACTCCTGCCCGTAACCCGAGGAGCCCCGCGGATTGGTCATGACCACCACGTAACCATTGGCGGCAAACAACTGGGCATCGAAGTTGAAATTGAAATCATACTGGGACACCGGCCCGCCATGGATACGCAGCAGGGTCGGGTACCTGAAGCTGGGGTCGAAACCGGGCGGCTTGTAAACAAAGCCTTCAACCTCAGTACCGTCGGCGCTGGGAAAGTGAATATTCTCTACCTCGGCTAGTTGTACCTTCTCCAGGAATTCCCTGTTCACCGATGTCAGTTGCCGGGTTTCGCCTCCTTCGCCATAGAATACTTCTAATGGTTGTGTAGCCGTGCCAATTAGCATGGCCAGGTCGTTCTCTTCATTCAGTGAATAACCCCTCACACTCAGTGATCCTGCTGTTCGCCGTTGAAAGTTTTCCCCGGACCGGTCGATGCTGGCCAGGTGACGCTCGCCGCTGTCTTCCAGGATGAAATAAATGTCTTCGCCATTGGCTGCAAAGCGCGGAGAGCTGACATTGCGGTCAATGCGGCCGGTAAGCACTCTTGCGCCGCCACCGGTAGCGGGGGATACGGCGAGGTGGGTGGTGGCATACCAGATGAGGTCGGGCTCGGTGACAGTGGTATAGGCCAGCCATTGCCCGTCCGGGCTCCACGCCGGATTTCCATCGGAACCGGGGTTGGTGGTGACCTGCAACAGGGTGGCGCCGGCGTCGGGATTGTCGGCGGAAACGACCCAGATGTCAGAGTTGCTGTTGGCATCGGGCTCCGCGCTGCGGTTGCTGCTGAAGGCAATCAGCCGGCCGTCCGGACTCCAGGCCATGCCCGAGTCGTCGTAGTCGCCGGACGTAAGCTGCCGCACCTCCCCGCTCGCCATGTCCTGGACATAGATGTGATTGCGGCGGCGATCCAGGTAGCCGGCGTAGTCACGCTTGAATTGCAGGCGATCGATTACCCAGGGTTCCGGTTCATCTTCGGCACCCTCTTCTCTCTCTTCTTCGGGATCACGGACAAGCAGGGCCAGCCTGCTGCTATCCGGGGACCAGGCATAGTCTTCAACACCCTGTTCTACTTCGGTGAGCTGTTTCGCCTCGCCACCGCGCCGATCCAGAGCCCACACCTGGGTTTCACCGTCATTGCGCGAAGCCAGGAAACTGAGAAATTTCCCATCCGGGCTCCAGGCGGGACTGCCTGCGGAAGAACCCACCGCGGTCATTGGTAATGTGGTGTCGCCATTGGTGGACACCATCCACAACCGGGTTTCCGAATCATTATCCTCCAGGGATGTCTCCCGCACGGTGTAGGCTACCCATTCACCATCGGGGCTCACCACCGGGCTACTGACTTGTTTGATGGCGAAAAAGTCTTCCGCCGTAATAAGCCGCGGGTCGATATCTGATTGGGCCAGCAGGGAAGATGGCAGGAGAAGAAAAAAGAACCACGCGTGTTTGCAGGACATATTTTTATTCATGGCTGTCTCGGCATTTGCAGAACTGTCCCGGCATTATCAGTCAGTTCCGGCCCCGCCTCAAACCATGCGCGGCATCCCGATAGACCGCGTCACAGTTTACTGCCGTTGCCAAAGTCCGGGCCGCGCTGGATAATCCCATGACTCAATGAATTCCAATGCCACAGCCACAGGTGAGCAATATGACAGATAAAAACAAGACTCCCACTCTCGATCGTCGCACCTTTATTGGTGTCAGCAGCGCCATTGGTGCCATGGCTGCCGCGGGCGTTGGCCCGGCAATTGCACAGACCCGCAACTCCCGGCCAACAGTCATCAGTTCCGGCAACGGTTTTATCTATCGCAATGGCGGCAGTGAAACCTGCGTTGAACGGGCGTTTCGCATGATGACCGGCGGCAATGACGTGCTGGAATCCCTGGTGGCCGGTGTCAACATCGTGGAGCTGGACCCGGAAGACTCCAGCGTGGGTTATGGCGGGCTGCCCGACGCCCTGGGCCGGGTTACCCTGGATTCCTGCTGCATGCACGGACCCCTGAAGCGCGCCGGTGGCGTGGCTGCCATACAGGGAGTGCGAACTCCAGCCAACGTGGCCAAGGCGGTGGCGGACATGACCGATCATCACCTGATCGTAGGACAGGGCGCCCAGGATTTCGCGCGGCAGATGGGATTCACCATTGAAGACGACCTCAATACGGATCGCTCGCGGCAACGCTTCCTGGAATGGCGCCGCCGCATCGACCCATCCCATTACCCCGATCCCGATCGCCAGGCCCGGATGACTCCGGAAGACTACCGCGAGTTTGCCCGGGAAAGCCTGCAGGTGGCGGAAGCCATGGCCGCCGAAGGCCTGATCGATCCCGAACATCTCTACGGCACGATCAACTGTAATGGTGTAAACAGCAACGGCGATGTGTGCGGCGTCACCACCACTTCAGGCCTGGCCTGGAAAATACCGGGCCGAGTTGGCGACAGCCCGATCCTGGGGGCGGGCCTTTATGTATCCAACGAAGCGGGCGCCGCCGGGTCCACCGGTCGCGGTGAGGCAAACCTTTTTAACCTGGCTTCCTATGTGTGCGTAGACGAAATGCGCCGGGGCGCCGATCCCAAGGATGCGGGCATGACCGCATTGCGGAGAATATGGGAGAACACCGAGAGCCGCCTGCTCAATGACAATCGCGAACCCACTTTCAATGTGAATTTTTACGTGCTGGCCAAAGACGGGCGCCACGCCGGTGTTGCCTTTTACGGCACCAACAGCAATGGCAGCCAGCGCAGCTACGCCGTGTGTGATGAAAACGGCGGCCGTCACGATCCCATAGAAGGATTGATACGCTAAGACAGGCTCCATTGGACTTCAGCGGTAAGACAGTACTGGTCACGGGTGGCACCCGTGGCATCGGCCTCGCCATTGCAAAGGGATTCGCCGATGCCGGTGCCCGGGTTGCGATGGTGTACCGCGGCAACGAGTCAGCGGCCGACAAGGCACTCTCAGAATTAGCCGGTACGGATCATGTGCTGATCCAGGCCGATATTTCCGACGCCATGGAAGCGGAACGCTGCATTGTCGAGGCCGTGACCTCCCTGGGCACTATCGATATCCTGGTAAACAACGCCGGCATCGGCATCTACCATCCCGTGGAATCCACCAGCTACGCCGACTGGCAGGATGCCTGGCAACAGATCCTGGACACCAATCTCATAGCGCCGGCCAATCTCTGTTACCTGGCCGCGCGACACATGATGGAACGGGGTGGCGGCCGCATCGTCAACGTGTCATCCCGGGGTGCATTCCGCGGTGAGCCCATCAAGCCGGCCTACGGTGCCAGCAAGGCTGGCCTCAATGCCCTGGGACAATCCCTGGCCGTGGCCCTTGCGCCCCACAATATCTTCGTGGGTACGGTGGCACCGGGATTCGTGAATACCGATCTCGCCGCCGAACGTTTGAATGGGCCGGAAGGAGATGAGATCCGGGCGCAAAGCCCGCTAAACCGGGTGGCCGAACCCGAGGACGTGGCCCAGGCCGTGCTGTTCCTCGCCGCGCCCGGGTCGGAATTTTCTACAGGAACGATAATCGACGTGAATGGTGCTTCTTACCTGAGAAGCTAGGCGCTTCTACTCGGAACCGAATTCGGCCTGCACTTCCAGCTGGCGCGCACCGGCCAGGATACCCCGCAAACCGTAGTTGCCTTCGTGACAGGCATACTCATAAATGGGTTCGTCGATACGGGAAAGTGGCCATTCACCGTAGAAGGTATCGGTGAACAAGGTCGGATCTTCTACCCGAAAGCCATAAATCAGTTTGTAGTCGGATTCGCGGCGAAACGTCTCGGTCACCTTGAGATTGTTCACCGGCAGCCCCCTGAGACTATGCCACTCATTAAAATACATGGTCTCAACAACCAGGGTGTCGCCCTCCCAGTGCCCGATGGAATCACCCATCCATTTCCTGTGGGCGGCCGCGGCGGGATTACGGTCTTCGCTGATCCTGATAATGCGGGCGTCATGAACCATTTCCGCGACGATGGTGACGTAACCCGGTGACTGCACGATCTGCAGGTGGCTGTTATAAATGATGGGGCTCATCACTGGCCCTGACAGGTTGCCGAAGGCAACGAGGCAGCGTTCACCCAGGCTTCTCGCCTCCGGCCCATCGGAATTGGCTCTCACTTCCTGGTCGTCACGACGTTGTTCCTGCAGCCGGCCTTCCATTTCCGGTTGCAGCTCAGGCAGACGCCCGTTAGCCGGCTCAATAATGGCGGAGGTGCGAAATTCACCGTCGACGGTGGGAATGAACTGGGCATCATCGCGCCAGAACAAATCGTAGTTACCAATGGGAGGCAAAGACTCCGCGACTTCCGGTGCGTTGCGATCGGGATCGAGAGGTTCATTGTCGGCATCGAAGAATTGTTGTCTTTGTTGTTCGATGACTATGGCTTCGTCTTCGGTATAGGCTCTCTTCTCACCCAGGCTGCGGGATCGCTCCATGGGAATGATGGAAGCATGCTTCCACACGGACTGAAAATTCGGCACTCCCCACTCTGTCTTCGGTACTTCGTAGTCCTGGGCCGTAGCGGGCATGGCAAACCACGCGGCAAGCATTCCGGCTGACAAGCAAAGAGTCCTGATGCGCACAGTTATCTCCTGAAATTACTATTTGGCGACGTTATTGGGCGCCCGGCTGCAACAGCCGATAGTCGGGGGACATGATGTGTTGCATTTGTTCCGTCTGGTCCAGCCAATAGGAAGGTGGTCTCGCGTCCGGGCCAAATGAAAAATGAAATGAACCCCGCACCAGGGTACCGTCGTCTTCGATTATTCCCCATTCAACGCGGTAGTAGTCATCCGCAGCCAGATGCGGCAGCCTGTGAATAAAATCTTTGGCGGGTTCGGGATCGTAGCGAAAACCAATATCCACCAGATCGTTGTCAGTGTTGCGCAGGGTGAGTTTTACCAGGCGAACTTCCGGACCGAAATGCAACATCAGTTGATCTGGTGCCGACCCCAGCACGGCATTGTCGGCGGGCATGGTTTGCAGTTCCATGTGGGAAGCGCCACCCATGTTGTGCATCTCATGTTGCGCGAACAGGAACGGGCTCCAGATGAGAAGAGGCAGAAGTCGCAGGGAAGAAAGGAGCAGGCGTAAATTCATGACAGGACCCGAAACACAGCTTGATTCATGACGGCATAATAGCAAAAGCCGGGGCCGTCCGCTGCCGATTGACATCCCCGTCACAACCGGGATAGAAAGGTTGTTCTCTCCCCTGGGGGGCAATAAGAATGAACAATCCACTGCAAGGCGGAACAATTGCCCGACTCCTGCCGGGCGTACTGTGCGGCCTGGCTTCCTGCCTGGCATTGGCTCAGCCTGACACGGGCTACTACGAGCAGGTCGCGGAATCCCGCGGTCTCGGAGGTGTCACCGGTTATGGCCGCGGAGCATCTTTTGTCGATGTAGACGGAGATGGCGACGATGACCTGTTTGTCGCCGACACGGATGGACGCCTGTTTGGCGCACCTTATGGCCTGTCCATGATTTACACCAACGACGGTCGCGGCAATTTCGTGCCGGGTGAATTTAATCTCGACCCCGACGACTTCCATGGCACCTGGGCTGGATCCTTCGCCGACTTTGATAACGATGGCGATCAGGACATGCTGGTGGCCAACGGCGGCTACACCAACCGTTCCACGCTTGAGCTGCTGGAAAACCGGATCAACCAGGGACAGGGATTCGTCAACGTCACCATCGACAGCGGCATGGGCAGTGAAACCGGACAGCAAGATACCTATTCCTGGTGGGGTGTGTCCTGGGCGGACTACGATAATGACGGCTGGCTGGACGTGGCGGTCACCCGGCGCGGCGCGCGCCCGCTTGTGTTTCACAATGATGGTGACGGCTCGTTCAGGGAACGGGGTGAAGCTCTCGGGCTGAGTGACTATGGGCATCGCGATGCAAAAAACCCGGTGTGGATCGACTACGACCAGGACGGCGACCAGGACCTGTACCTGGCGGGTATGGACTGGCACGGATTCTTCCGCAATGACGGTGATAGTTTCAGCGACATCACCAATGAGATTTTCCCCCAAGCCCTGGAAGGACACAGTGGATTACCTGCGGTATTCGCCGCCGCCAGCGCCGACTTCGACCAGGACGGCCTGGAAGACATTTACCTGGGCCGCTGGGATTCCCAGGACCTGGTGCTGTTCAACAACGGCAACGGTGGATTCGATGTGCTTGGCCGTGACAATGGTATTGACTCGATTAACTACGAACCGGTGGCGGCAAACGATACCAATCCCATGTCCAACCGCACCGCAGCCCAACGGGCACAGGAGCGGGCTGACAGCCCCAGCGGTGCAGAAACAACCATGGCGCCGTTCGAAAACACCATGGGTCTCGGCGTTGGGGACTTCTTCGATGACGGTTACCCGGACATCGTTATAGGCACAGGTAACCCGAGGTTCAATGCGGCCGATGTTTTCTTTTGTAATCTTGGTGCGCGCCGTTTCCAACGCTGCAGCGAACGCTTCCTGGAACCCGATGGCAGTCATCGCATGACCCGGGCCCACGGTGCCGCCTTCGCCGATGTTGATCGCGACGGTCAAACCGATTTCTTTTTTAACCTGGGTGGTCACCCGCCCTACGACTTCAACCAGAAGGCGGAATCCCGCGAGACCAACAAATTATTTATGCGGCAGTCCGGGCCGGCGGCCAATGCCGCCTGGATTACCCTGACAGGCACAAGCAGCAACCGGGATGCCATCGGGGCGCGAGTCAAATATGGCGAAGGAGATGCTGCCCGCTACCACTTCCTGCGCAGCACCGCGGGTTTCCAGAGCCAGAACAGCAGGACCCTGTTGTTGCCCATGGGCGAGCTTGAAACGATTCCGGTGTCGATCAACTGGCCCAGCGGAAGAGTTACGGAACTGAATATATCTGCGGGCCAGAACCTGGTGGTAATCGAAGAGTAGAGGAATTTAATCCTCGTCCTCGTCGTCTCCGCCAAACATTTCCTGGCGATGGGCCAGGTAGTTGGCCGTCAGGTCGGCCAGGTCCGCTAAATCGTCGGCGAAGTCCTTGTTTTCCGTCATCAGCTGCATCATCTCGTTCTGCAATTGCTCGTACTCACCGCTTGTCTGCCCCACCAGGTCATACTGGTTAAACGGAACGCCAATACCCAGCATATAGTCCCGGGTGAGTTGCACACGCCGGTCACGGAGGAATTTCGGTTCGCATTCCCGTTGCAGGATATAGCTGCCCGTAGGCCTGCGCCGGGTACAGATGATATCGAACCGGTCATCGCTGTTATTGTCGTTGAAGAAACTGAAGATCTCGTCGGACTTTTCATCGATGCGCAGGCGCAGGCGCGCCAGGGAGCGCTGGCCCACTACCGTGATCTCCTCGATGGTCCGGGGTGGCAGGTCAACGAGATTAACCCGTACGGTACCCTCAGACTCCGAGGATTGCGCGGACTCAGCCGAATCGGTGGTATCGGTGTCGTCCTGGGCCATGGCACCCTGGCCCAGGAATAACAAGAGGACTACAACTGCACTGGAAATCCTGGCCATGGCCAAACTCCCTGTGTTGAAGTGTTTATCTACCTGCAGTATAGACGGCTATTTGCTTGTCTACCAAATTTAGTAAATCACCTATTCCAATATTGACATCGATTAGATGGAGTCCCCAACCGGCATCAGGCGTGCCCTCGGCGGTCATGATGTCGCCACCGATAATGTCTGTACGGGGATCACCGGCATCGGGATGGACCTTGAGTTCCAGGTAAGTATGGGTCTCGGTGGTGGCGCACTCGCTGGTCAATAGGCCGGGAACGCTGGCAAAGGGTGTGTCGAGCACGGGTTGGTTTTCTGTCCAGCTCGCGATTCCGGTACGTCCGTTCGGGGCAGAGTTCAGGTAGCCGTGGACTTCATTGCTGCCCTTGGCCAGCAGGGCCGGATTGGTACAGGCTGCCTTCGAATTTCTGCCATTGCGTCCGAACAGGCTGGTGGCGGTAGGCGGCACGGTGTCGCGAAAGGTTGCATAGACGATGATGCACTGGTTCTGGTAGGCCGAAGTGCACAGGGGCATGTGCTGAAAAGTGCCTCCCACCACCTTGCCTTCCGGAATCTGGACCGTGGTGCCCAGCAACATGGCGGACAGGATTTGTTGCTGCACCGGTTTGCCATCGATTTCGTTGCGAATGAGACTAGTGAGCACACCGGAGCCCTGGGAATGGCCAACCAGCACGACGCCGCGGCCGTTGTTGTAGTTCTCCAGGTAATGGTTCCAGGCTGCAAGCACGTCGCGGTAACCCATCTGCCGATCCGCCGTACCGATGCCTCCGCCGCGCAATGCGGTCAGGGTGAACTGCCGGTACATGGGAGCAAAAGTGCGGCAGCGTGAACCGAATCGAGCGAACTGCTGCTGGATTACGCTGTATTCCTCCGGGTCTGCATTGAGGTCACTGTTCGGAGTTTCATCCAGGGACACCGTGGGATACACGTAAAAACAATCGATGGGAGGATTCCCGGCTGGCGTGAATTCCTCGCGGGCAAGTCGCCCGTTGCTGTGCACAATGGTTGTGCTCAGATCCACATTACAGGCACCCAGGTCCGCCATATCGGCGCGGCATAACCAGTTATTGCCGTCGTTGTAGTCGGGATCCGGAGCCTGGGCCACTGCGGTAGTCGCAAACAGCAGCGCGATGCAGGCAGGGACCATTCTTGAGAATGGTTTCAGCAATGAAGAAGTCATTGGGTGTTCCTTCTTTTCTAGATTCTTATAGCGAAAGTATGTTTCCCCGGTAAAAGAGCGTCAACAATAAACCGGCTTTATTCGCCGCCTTCACCGGCCAGAATGACCTCCGCCGCCTTCTCGCCAATCATGTATACCGCACAGACGATAAAGAAACCCGGGATACGGGGAAACACCGAGGCATCCACCACGCGAAGACCGCTAACTCCCTTCACCCGGAATTCGCTGTCCAGCACCGCCATCTCGTCCTCCGGCTTGCCGATAGGACAGGTGCAGGACGCGTGGTGACCCCAGGCATGGTTGCGAACAAACTCGGCCAGGTCCTCGTCCGACTGTACCTGCTCCCCCGGTAACTCTTCTTCCGCGATCATGCCCTGGCTGGTAAGAGGTTTACTCAGTTCCCGCACGAACTTTATACCCTCCACCACGGATTGCAGGTCCTCACCGGACTCGTCATTGCCTTCCTCGAAGTAACGGAAATCGATCAGCGGTGTATCCGTGGGATCGGCGGAACGCAGGGTCACATGGCCGGCGGTATTGTTGGTATGGGCTTTAAGTACGGCCCAGGTGAGGTAGTTTAGCGCCGGCGGAACCAGCTCCGAGTAACCGGGAAAATACCCGCGGAAGTCAGTCAGCAGGCCGAAACAGAACAAGTCGGGCAATAGCCGCTGGGGCATGGAGCGCTTGATCGCCGCCAGCACGGCTCCGTTACTGATATAGATACCGGTTCTGTGTTCCTGCCACTGCCGGTAGTGTTCGTCCTGGTCGGAATAAAGTACGCCCTCCATTGCCTGCCAGCAATCGAAGTTCATACGATTGACGATTGCCACTTCGTATCGGTCCTGCAGGTTTCGACCCACACCGGGCAAGTCAGCTTTTACTTCGATGCCATGCTCTTCAAGCGTCTCGCGCGGGCCGATTCCCGACAACATCAATAGCTGGGGTGTGTTGAACGCTCCGCCACTGAGAATCACTTCCTGGCTGGCATTGGCCTGGCAAAGTTTTCCCTTATTGCCGCGGGGCAGGCTGTGTGCCTTGTAGAGACGCTCCCCCTTCAGGTATTCCACACCGGTTGCCTGCTTGTTTTTGTCTATCAATACGCGGGTAACCGTGGCGTTTAATTCGATGCGGAGATTCCGCGGGTATCGCTGCTGCACATCTAACAATCTTTCCCTGGTGCCCATGCGCACGTGGTTATCCGTGGTCATGGGCGGCACTCTCACACCAAAAGCATCGCCCCTGACCAGGCGCCAGTCATTAGGGTCCCCCTTACCTTCGATCAGCCACAGCAGTCGCTTCCACCCTGAAGCCATATTGAAAAATGCCTTGCGCGCGGATTTCAGGATGATCCCCACCAGGGAACTGTCGCCCAGCACGGCTTCGGGTATCGCCACATTGGTATGCAACCAGCCGTTCCAGCCATGGCGAGACGGGTTTATGCCCAGTTTTGCCAGCAGGCGCCACACCGGGCGGTGATGGCAGTTTTCCATCTTCTGGAAATAGCGGCGCATGTTCTTAGCCCGCCAGGACCGGTCACCGGTAAGCTCGGCGATACGATCCCAGTCGGCGTTGTGGGGATACACATTGATCATGGCGTTGTGGGCGGTGCAGCCACCGAGGCAACCGGCGCGGGGATACAACACACCGTCTACCTTTTCATCCTGGTAATACTCGGTGTACTTGGGGTCTTTCTTCTGGAGTTTGTCGCTGGAATAGTGCCGTACGAAAAAATCCCAGCGGGTTGCATTGTTTTCCGTGGAGAAGCTGTGAAAGGCGGGAACCTCGTAATCTTCCGGCATGCGATCGTGGCGGGAAATTGCATCCCCGCCCTTCAGTCGCAGGGGATCACCCCCTGCTTCCAGCACCAGCACTTTCCTGCCGTTTTCCGCGAGGCGTGCGGCAAGGGTACCGCCACCGGCACCCGAGCCTACAACAATATACTCATAGTCGGTGGCGGACACTTACAGTGCTGTCAGAATCGCTTCATGTAAGCGATCAGGGCTTCCTTGTCGGCGTCGCTAAGCCCGGGTTGCAGCTCGGCGGCGGCGAAATATTCCGTACCGTAATAGTGACCCTTGTTCACCACGAAATCGGGGCAGGAACTAAGTTCCCACAGTTGATCACGAAGGGATCCGAATACTTGCCTGGCCTCATCATCAGTGGGCTCTCCCGGAAGATCATTCAGCTCTTTCAGGTCTTCGACCAGCTCTTCCAAGGCATCGAGAATCCTGCGACGTTTCTCATCGTCCCTTATGGCATTTTCCAGGTCGATGTTGGAGATGAGGTTTACCGGGGTGCCCTGGGGTATGGGACCGAGACTGACATCGCCACCAAACGGACCGCGCAGAAATTCCGGCAATAACAGGTTGGTAATGCCGCGCAGGTACCTGGGCAGAAAACCGGTGGATGCCGTCAACTCACTGGTTACAGTAGTTACATCGATAACCCCCGGATGGGTCATGCCGCTACGGGTGCGCACCATGAATGTCTGGCCGTATACTTCTGCACCTTCCCTCAATTCCGGCCATAACAACTTGCGCATGGAATCATCATAGGAATCCATGCGATCTGCCACGGAGCCCGTGTAATTGAATACACCCACTGTGTTATTCAGAAGGTAAGGCGCGTTAGACCAGATACTCACAAGAGAAGGCGGTCGCATGTACCCCCGGCCACCGGCAGGAAGTTCAAATTGCCTGGTGGTGCCCATCTCCCAGGGCAGCTGCACTTCGACTGTTCCTACCGACGGCAAGTTTTTGTAGGTATCAGAGGAAAAGTTATCCCAGATGTGATCCTCCAGTGCGTTGCGGGCAATGGGAGCACACACGTTGGATTCGATATCCGTTACCGGCATGCGCAACTCGTTGCCCAGGTAATTGTCATCAAGGAAATCATCCGCCAACACGATCTGGGTGATCTCGGCTTTGTACGCCGGATCGGTTAGCGTCCAATTGAAAAAACAATTCCAGCGGTCCAGGTAGTTCTGGAACGGCGCACAGCCTTCCACCTGGTCGACACTATTGTCGAAGAAGGTAAACGCCCGGTCCGGCAGCTTGCTGGAATGACAGTTGGCACAGTACTCGGCATACACCACCTTGCCCCGGTCCAGGGTGGCTTCATCCTCGGTCAGGTAGGCAGTACCACCCGGTGCGTTTTCCAGCAGATCCGGCTCGGTGGCGGCGAGAAAGTATGCCGCCAAGTCCGGGGTCTGGGCCTCGGTAGCATTCCAGTAGCTGGAGTTGGCCCTGGCATACTCAATCTCGAAGGGCTTTGGTTCACCACCACCCACGATGGGCAGGAATTGCCTTGTCCAGTATTCGCTGAACAGGCCAATGTTGATGAACACCCGGTTTAGAGCGCCGGTTATTCCGACGGAATCGGCACCATCCTTTAACACGCGCGGCGGCAGGACCGTGCGGGGCGCCTGGTAGAAACCATTGAGCGGGCTGTCAGCGGAAACGGTGTCGTTAAACTGCTTGTTATTCAACCCTCCCCCGGTGAGCTGCTCACTACCCCACTTTGCTCCAATGAGCGCGCGATCCTTGAGCCGGTAAAGCGCGTTCATGGTGCGCGGATTGTTGTTGTAGTCCGTGGCGATTAAGGAGGTATCCAGGGCACCGGGCCGCGAAGTATGGAATAGTTGTTGCGCGAAATTATCTTCAGGCGTGTCATACAGGAACACTCGGCTTACCCAGTAGTACTGGGCACCTGGATTGGAATTCAGGTTGGCCCATTCCGGTGCATTGGGGTCGGCCGGAGGATTGGAAGGGTTCGGACCCACATGGCAAAAGCCGCAGGACATGCCGACCCGGTAGGGGCGCACCAGGTCGCTGTCTTCGTAATAGCTGCGGTCCGTATAGTATCTTTCCGGGTCCCACCTGGCCTCGGCACGGGCGTCAAAATCCGGGTTGGGAAACAGCCTCAAGCCCACAATTCCGGTACCGTAGCCGTAGTAGGATCCTACTTCGATGTTGTCACCTCGGGCACCGATCTCCACACCGGGATATTTCTCGGCATTTTCAAACGGGTCCGGTTCGCAACCCGGCGCGTGGCGGTCCAGGTACAGGCCATAACGGTCTTCCCTGGGGGTATCGCCCTTGACGAAGCAAGGCTCGTTTACCAGGCCGTAGTACTCCCAGCGATTGTCGCGATTGAATTGCTGTGACGGGTGATTGGTCAGGATTTTCAGGAAGTCGACATTACCCGCGGTACTAACCACCATCTTGTCCCACATGGCGTCATTGCCTGCGGTCCACACAATCCAGTTGTTGCGTCCCCTGACGAAGTCATCCAGCAACTCCTCTTCGCTCCGGTCCGGGTACAGATCGCTCAACCTGTCGTAGATTACATCGGGAGTGTGACTTACGCCGTAATCCATATCGGCGAAATAATCTTCGTCGGCACCAGGCAGGGTGCTGGCCATGCGGTCGACGCAACGGGCTTCATCCATGACGTTGCGAAACAGGTCGCTGCAGGCAGGTTTGGTAATGAAGTACAGCGCGATTGCTCCGACAGCAACGACTACTCCTAGCAGACTTATGTTTTGCTTGGTAAGCAAGGCTTTTATTCTTTTCATTTTGATAGTTCCCTTATTGTCTTTCGTTTATTTGGGATACTTCTTGTTGAGATACTGCTTACTACAGGTTGGTGGGAGTATCTATGTACTGCCGTATTTTCTCCCAGCGAGGATCTTTCTTGAGTTCGTAAAACAGCGGCCCCATGTCAGACACCACGTGCCCACTAGGCATGTAGCCATCGAGTATGGCAAAGGCCGCATCGAGATCATTCAGTGCCAGCACCCGGCCGAAATTGAGAAACCAGCTTTCGGTTATGGTTTTGGCTTTTTCCACCAGGCTCAGAATAAAGTCGCCACCTCCGGTCCTGGTGACTGTATATGCCCACAATATGGGGCAATTGAAATTGAGCGGGCCAAAGTCTCCCTTGAACAGCGCCAGTTCTTCCCGGGATTTGTCCAGCTCGTCCATGAGCGCGTAGGTAATGGCGCGATACAGGTGGTAGCCCTCTTCGGTTCCTCCTGAGGCAAGAAAATACTCCGCCATCTTGAGTGCATCTTCATAGTCACCACCCAGTACGCGATAGTACGTCGCGTATTCCCGGGTCTGGGACCGAAGCGGGTCCAGTTCTATGGCACGGTCAAACAATTCATAGGCTTCCTGGAAGCGGCCATACCTTCCCATGTGATCGCCGAAGTTTATATAAGTGCCGGCCTTGGCTCCCGGAAAGCCTATGGCCTTACGTTCCAGTTCTTCCCACTTGTCATACTGGTGCCTCTCGAAGGCAACGAATCCCAGGACACTGTAAGCGCGAATCACATGGGGATCGATCTCCAATGCCTTGTTGGCATTGGCTTCGGCACTCTTCAGCAGTTCCACTCCCGGATCGGGAAACACGTCAAATCGTTTCAGGGTCTGCAACCAGCCAAGGTGTGCATAGGCGCGGGCAAATCCCGGGTCCAGTTCAATTACCCGTTCCATGTCCTGTATGCCACTCTCTACCCAACCGCCTCGATGCTCGGCAATATTCGAATTACCTTGTTTCTCCCGGGTAATGGCGCGGAGAAACAAGGTGTAAGCTTCCAGGTTTGTGGTGGCGGGTTGATTGATGCGCGCCAATTCGTCGGGTTCCAGGTCTGCCTTCATGGCATTGGCCACCTTCACGGCCACGTCAGACTGGATACTGAAAATGTCGTCCAGTTCGCTCTCGTAGCTTTCAGACCAGACCTGGGTGTTAGTCGCCGCCTCCACCAGGTCGATGATGATACGCACCTTGTTGCCGGCGAATCGAACACTGCCCTCTAGCAGCTGCTGCACACGCAATTTCCTGGCGATCTCGGCGGGAGTTAGTGTGCTGGACCTGAACTGTTGGGTTGCACTGCGGGATAACACCCGGATGTCGGATATCTTGGAAAGCTGGTTCAGTATCTCTTCATGAATGCCGTCGGCGAAGAAGGCATGGTCTTCCACCGGGCTGAGGTTTTTGAGCGGCATGATTGCCAGGGATTTGCCCACTGGCAGGGTGCTGTCCAATGGATAAGGCGGCAGGGAATCAAGGGATGCAAGCACACCCTCCAGGCTTTCATTGCGTTCGAAATCTTCCCTGGATGCTGTCCTGATGATCTCGGGGGGTGTGAGGTCGTATACCCAGGAAAGAAATATGGCCAGGGGGAGCCCAATGATCAGGACTATGATGACGGTGCTGAGCACCCAGTCCGGCGCGCCCAGGTTGGGCAGGATTACATCCGCCACCTGCATGAGCAACCAGGCAAGAACGCAGTAGGCAACACCCGTCTTCCAGACGTGGCGCCGCTGAAGTTCGTCAATCAACTTCTTCATAAATGGCCCAGTCTCAACTCCAATTGTGCCAGCCTGTTCATGCCTGGCAGCCCTGTGCCTGTGCCACCGACCCGAAGCGGTTTTGTAACAATCATCCAATAACCACGAAGCTCGTGGTTATTGTCTGTCAGCAGGACGAATGGCATAGCGGGGACCGAGAGGAATAATCTCCCTCCCAACTGGTTTAAGCAAATGCTGCAATTCGCAGCAGAGCAGCAAACCCCCACACAGGGCCCATTATACAGGGGCGCCCGGGCAAATCATCATCAACACGGCGCGGCTAAAGAAGGTCTGATCTTTATCCGCTGAATTCTGTTAGGACACAACTTAAGAGGAGTGACCACGGAGATTCTATGGGCGAGACGAATCAAGTACCCACAAGCCGGTTTAACTTGCCCTTCCCATGAATTTTGGGTTATACACGGACAGGGTGGCAAAACACCTGCCGCTACCCGAGCATTCGGAATGCAATCTCCCGCTGCTGCTTGACGGCGCCCAGGACCAAGGGCACCGGAAAGACAATAAAACTAATAACCGCGAGGACCTTCTGCATGACCACTCTCGATCAAGCCGTCCGCAGCCAACGACGTAGAAGATGGCGCTGGTTTTTTATCATTTTGTTCCTGGTGATATTTCTCCAGATTCTATTCAGCGCACACGTCAGACAGTTCTACTATTTAACGAAGGCACCAAAGCTGCCTGATGCGGTTGAGTACGAAAATATTGTCTATCTCAGCGGCCTGCAAAATTGGGATCACGATCCCGACAATCCCAACATGGTCGGTCCGGTTACTCACGAGTACCATCACAAGTCCCAGGGCACTTCCACATTTCCAGTGCCCGCCCAATGGATGTTGGCCCTGGAAGCGCCATCGGCAAACATGTTCACCGTGCCTTTCTCCCGGCGCGAGAAATTCATGTCTAATGAAAACCTGACGCGCTACGGATTTATTCCCAGCGAGAAAAGCGCCATAAATCCCGATGGCCTGCCGATTGGCATTGCCAGGACGCGCTTTGAAACCATGGACGGTGTAGCCAACAAGGCCGACGCCCTGGGTTTCAGCTGCGCGGCATGCCATACCGGGCAGATCAAGCATGGCGATACCTTGTACGTGGTAGAAGGCGGGCCGGCCACGGTTGATATTGGTGCCGCAATTCTTGGCGGACAGGCGGCCCTGGGCCAAACCATTCTTTCTTCCTTTATTCCTATCTTTAACGGGCGCTGGGAACGCTTCGTGGACGACGCCCTGGGCCCGGATGCAAATAACCCGGAAAACGTTGCCAGGCTCAAGGACCAGCTGCTCGACGTGGCGCTTTATAATTTTCTGCAACCGGCGCAGGTAAATGTTACCGAAGGATTTACCCGTCTCGACGCTCTCAACAGAATTGGCAACCGGGTATTTGCCTGGGATGCGGAACGCAACCAGAACTATGCCGCGCCCGATGCACCAGTAAACTTTCCCCACATCTGGACTACATCCTGGTTCAAATGGGTGCAGTACGATGCCTCCATCATGCAACCCCTCATCCGCAATACCGGTGAAGCCATGGGTGTGTATGCCAACGTGAACATGAATGCGCCCCTGGATGATGCCCGTTTTTCCTCTTCCATTCCGGTAGACAACCTGGTGTGGATGGAACACTGGTTAGGGGGCAGTAATCCGACTGAAGAGCAGGAGTTTAATGGCTTGTGGGGGCCGGAGTGGCCCGAGGAGTTTCCTCCTGTCGATTTGGCGCTGGCCACGCGGGGGGAGGTGCTCTACAAGGAACTCTGTATACGATGTCATTTGCCGCCGATAAACGGCCAGCTTACCGACAGCAATGGGATTCCTGTCAACGGGCCCAATTTCTTTGAGGGCACCATCTGGGATCACTTTGAACCCATCGTATGGTTTGACGAGTTCGGCACCCGACACGAGAGTGAACGGGTTCTGGATATCACGATAGTGCCAACCACTGAGATCGGGACCGATCCGGCCACCGGCGAAGTACTTGAATTTCGCACGGTGAATACCGCCGGTTACAGCGAAGGTAATGTGCTGGTTGACACCGATGGTATGCACATCGATGAACTGATTTGCAGCTGGGAACCACCGCCGCCACCCAATCCCTGGGATCAAATTAATCCGAGCGCGAACGCCAGTACCCAGGAACCTCGCCTGGTGACAATCAGGGTTGCGGACAATCCAAACGAACTCTATGCCTTGTCTCTTGGAGCGGTAGTACAAGCGGTGAATAACGAGTGGTTTCGACAAAAAGATTACAGCCCGGAGTTGATTCAGCAAGTAGAAGGAACCAGGCCCAACTGCCTGCAGGCAGGCGTTGGGTACAAGGCCCGGCCCCACGATGGAGTCTGGTCAACGGCGCCGTTCCTGCACAATGGTTCAGTACCCACGCTGTTCGACCTGTTGTCTCCGGTGGAGGAACGGCCTGAGCTGGTACTGCTGGGTAATCCGGAGTTCGACCCGGTGAATGTAGGGCTGGCCCAACCGGAGCGACTGATTCATGATCCCGATGACCTGTACGCTAATGACGGCTATTTCCTTTTGGATACCTCCACTCCCGGCAACCGCAATATCGGTCACGAATTCAATGGAGACGGAGAACTGAGTGACGGTGTGATCGGTCGATACCTGTCCGAGACAGAACGCTATGAGTTGATCGAGTATCTCAAGACACTTTAAGCCGGAGACCGACGAGCCAGGGGCATCGCAATGGGTTCAACAAAAACAATAGACCTGGAGACGCTGAACAAGATCGCGGATGACAACCCGATCGTGTACAAGCGCCTGTGCAAAGATGACGCCATCGGATTCCAGCGCCTGCTGCGGACGTTCGCGCCCATCATGCAACTGGATGCCCGAACCTACCTGATGACCCGCTACCGGGATGTCGATGCGGTACTTAACAGCCCGAGGGAACTCACGGTAGAAGATGTGGAAAAGCCGCGGGATAAAAAATCCGACAGTTTTAGGGAATGTCCGGTGGACAGCCTGGAATTCCTGGACCAGCTCGCCAAAACAACGGAAGCCATGGCGGAAGCCGCGCTGACCAACCACAACGGCGAACAGGCTTTCGAACTGATCCGTGACCTGGCAAGCGCCATTCCTTACCGGGTACTGTTGGCCTGTCTCGGCTTCGAAGACCCCCATGAACAACCGGTTGGAAAAATCCCCAACACGGAACAATCCCTGTTGCAGTTCCGTGGGCACGGCCTGTCCGAGGACGCTATGCCCAAGCTGCCGAAACAGGTGAGGGAAGCCCTGGATAAACTATGTGATGAAAAGTCAGACCCCAGAAATTATCCGAAAACCACGCGCCGGTTCCTGCGCCTGGTCAGCGGCGACGGCGAGCTGAAACTGAAGAAACGGAGCAAGGCAAGGCTCAGGCAACTGGTTACCGAGATGTATTACGGCATTCCAACCTGCACCATCGCAGTGTCGAATATTCTCCAGGTCTTGCTGAACAGGCCATGGGACCTGGCGGATGCGGCAACTGCAGCAAGGCAGGAAAACGTGGAATTCATCGCCCAGGTCTGCGGCGAGGCATTGCGACTCAAGCCAGTCAGCCCAATGGTAGCCATCAGCGCAAAGAACGACATGGTGTTCGGGTCCCTGTTTGCGGCGAAGAATATTTCCGCCGGCAGCACGATTCTGTGCAGCGTTTCTTCGGCCCTGGTCGACCCGATGAATTTTCCGGCGGCCCGAGACATCTGCAGCGACCGGCCCCTGCGACAGGACCGCACCCTGCTGCTGAACTGGCCCGATGAATTGAGCTACCGGATCCTGTTCACCCAGGTCGCCCAGATTGCCACCGATATCCTGAAATTGCCCGGGCTGCGACCGGCGAAAGATCTTATTTACGCCGAAACCAACAGCAACTGGCAAAAGCTGACTCTGCCCGAGGCGTACTATCTGCAGTTCGGATAGGCACTATTCACCTTTCCTTAAAACAACAATAAACAAGGCCTAACCGTGACTGACAACAAAAAAGAATTCGAAGAAGACGTCTTTCCCGCTGAGCTTGAAGAAATCAACAAACGCAGGGAACGCCTCGGGCTTCCCGGCACGGGAAAGTCAGAAGAACCCAGCACGGAAAATGAATTAATAGGCCTGTCACTATCCGGCGGAGGCATTCGTTCCGCTACCTTCAGCCTGGGCATCATCCAGGGCCTGGCCAAGCACGGGGTCCTCAAGCACGTGGACTACCTGTCCACGGTTTCCGGCGGTGGTTATACGGGCTCCTGCATCTCCAGCCTGCTTAATGATCCGGAAAATTCCACCACGGATGACAAGTTTCCCCTGCGCTACTGCTCCGGTGCCGCCGAAACCCCGTCACTTACCCATCTTCGCAACAGTAGCAACTACCTCAGCCCCGGCGGCCTGCTGGAAAAGCTGCGCATACCCAATGTGCTGCTAAGAGGTATCGTGCTCAACCTGCTGGTATTCCTGCCGGGGATCATGCTGGCGGTAATGGTCACCGACGTGGTATTCGAATTCACTCCCCACTGGGATTACCTGCCCCAGGTCATTCCCTGGCTGGCCCTGGCGTTTGTCTTCCTGGCCGTGGCATTTCCCATAGTGGTGAAATTATTCCGGAAATTATTCAGCTGGCGCGGCAGGAACTTTTTTGAACTGGTTCTTACTATTCCACTATTGATAGCCGGGATCATCCTCGCCCTGATACCGCTGCTGGAAGTTATCAGGTTTGCGATCGAACACAATTTTGAACAGATTGGTAATTTCGTAGGGGAATTTGAACCTGAATACTGGTGGGTCATATCTTTTGTGTTTCTCGCCGTGCTGTTTGTATTCATGGCGGCAGGCAAGGCCTCCCAGAACATCGCTAACCTCACCAGCAAGCTGATCATGTTGCTGGTGGGCCTGTTGGGCCCAACCATAATTTTTTCCGTCTACGCCATTCTAGACCTGTGGCAAATAGACTCGCCTTTTGTGCCCCTTGAATCCGATGTAGTGCTTAATCAGTCCGTGACCTGCCTCAGTGGTGCCTGCACCGAAACAACTGCCAGCGCAAATCTTGTCGTTGATGCCAACAGGGAACTCAATAATTTGCCCACCAGTACTTTCATGGAACGCTGGACCAAGGCATTCGGACCCGCAATGCGAATCGATTCCAAGGCCGGACTGATTGCTGAATTACATGGACGATCTATCGAGTTTTATGATGATGCCATCGTGCTCTGTCAGAGCGGAATGCGAGCGCAAGGATCTACTCCTGCACCGGTATCCTGTACCGAGCGGGAACCATGGTCAGAAGAGGTCAAGGAAAATCCCCGGGTCTGGGTGGTTGTCGATGCCTGGAGCCTGGACCTTGATGGCGAGCCCGATGCAACCGACTTCAGGGAGTACTGCCCGCCATTACACGAGCTGAGGGAAGGAGATCCGTTTGTTGGAAAATCCGATGATGAAATCGACTGGATTAACAATAATTGCACGTACTTCGCGCAACATTCCGCACGGTCGTTGTTCATCGATGGCGCCAGCCTGAGTTTTTTTGAAGCCCAGAAGACCTACATCTTTTTCGGTCTGCTGGTGTTGCTGTGGATTTTCAACCGGATGCTGCTGGACATCAACATTACCTCACCCCACGGATTCTATCGAGACAGGTTGAGCAAGGCATTCCTGTTCCGTTCCCGAGAAGGTGAAATAGGTTCCAATGATGACCTGCGCCTGCAACAGCTTAACAGCGACGGCACCACGGCGCCTTACCACCTGATCAACGTGGCCCTGAACCTGCAGGGCAGCAAGGCACCGGACCTGCGCGGGCGCATGTGTGATTTCTTCATCTTCAGCAAGCATTTCACCGGGGGCGATCGCACCGGCTATGTACCGACAACAGAAATGGAACACTTCGACAGTCACCTGAACCTGGGTACTGCCTGTGCCATCTCCGGTGCCGCCGCGGCGCCCAACATGGGCACGGTTACCAACCGCTCACTGGTATTTATTCTCACGGTGCTGAATATCCGCCTCGGCTACTGGCTGCCCAATCCGAGGGTGATCAAAAAAAATGCCTGGAACCGGGGATGGTTGCTTTCCGGTGCCAAGCCCAGCCTGATCTGGAGCGAAGCGACAGGTTCTCTCAGTGACACCGGCTCCCATGTCAACGTGTCAGACGGCGGCCACCTGGAAAACCTGGGGATTTATCCCCTGCTCAAGCGACGCTGCAAGTACATCATTGCCGTGGATGGCGAAGCCGATCCCGATTTCGTATTCGATGGCCTGGTGAAGACCATGCGTTTCGCCCGCATCGACATGGGCGTGGAAATATCACTGGACCTGGAAGGCATTCGCAAGGACATGGAGACGAATCGCAGCGCGGAGCATTTCTCCGTGGGCACGATTCACTACGGCGATGGCGAGACCGGTGTGCTGCTGTACTTCAAGCTCTCGGTTACCGGCGACGAGCCGGAATATGTACGGGCCTATCGCGCCAAGAATCCGGCTTTCCCCCACGAATCAACGGCAGACCAGTTTTTCAGTGAAGAACAGTTCGAGGCTTATCGTGCCCTGGGTGAGCATATCTGTGAGCACTGCATGGGCGACAGTCGCAGCCAGTCTGTACTGCATGCACTTGGAGAAGAAGCCTAGCAACGGCTGGCTTGAGAAGATGTTCGCCGTCAGGCAAAGATCCTGGCGAATACCATGGACCAGTATTTCTTCATGCCCACCCAGGTACCTGACATGGCCTTGGGTCGTTCCCAGCCGTCTGGAAAACGGCTGTCTTTCCAGATGGCATCCACATCGTCCATGGTCAGGTGATTCTCGCCCTGCTCTGACTTGCGGCCCAGCAACTTCAACAGGGTTCCCAGTTCCAGGGATTGAATGTTGGTACCAAGGAAGGACTTGCGTACCGCCGGGTACTTGTTGAAGTCATTGGCTGCTGCGGCAATATCCTGGTGATAGAGGCACTTGCCGTCCTTGGAAAAACTCTTGAGCATATCCAGGCGTGTCTCTGAAAATCCGCAGGGATTATTGAGAATCCCCGAGGAGCTGCCGTGGTCGAGAAAACTTCCATCAAACTCGGTAATGTTCACATGGTCTTTCTTCTTGCGCCGTGGAGCAACGCCACCGGTAACTATCAGTCCGTTTAGAATACCCGAGTGTCTCTTGACGCCGATGTAGACCAGGTAGTCGTAGAGCTCCTCGGTACGCACCCAGCCACGGGTATCGGGATTCAACAATCCCATGCGCACCCCGATTCTCAATGTTGGACAGAGAATCTTGTCAAATTTTTCCTGGGTTAGATTGGTTTCTTCGATGCCACGCCATCTGACATCTTTGCCGTTATCGACTTCATTGTTCTTTTTCTTCTTGCTCATTTTTATTCTTCCGGTTTTGTTATAGGTCTTCCGCCGCTACGGTAATCCTGCTCTGAACCGGTCGCCCTTCCACGAGTTTTGGTCGATAGACGCTCTGGTCCAGGCGTACGGCAATGGCGCCGATATTCTCCTGGTTTAAGGCTTCAGGCGGGCCCTGGATGTCTATATTAACGATCTCACCGGTTTCCGTCACGTCAAATGAAACAGTTCCTAACAACCCTCCTTCGCCCCTGATTCTCGGGTCTCCCGGGATTTCATTGAGTATACCGATAAGCGCCTTGGACGCCTCTCCCATGAGTTCGTTACGAAGTGCAATAGATTCCCCATCCTGGCTCAACAAATTCCAGGCCCGCCTGTATTGAATGCGTGCTCGTTGTAGATCTTCCGCCAACAAGTTGGCATCACCCAGGTTCAGGGTCGCCATCGCAAGATCCCGCAGGGAAGAATTCGGGTTTGCTTCCACTGCTTCGATGGCCTCGATAAAACTCTGGCGCATATTGCCCAGGTGGCGACGCACCGTGTTGTTCTTTTCCCGCTGCTGGGCGGCATAGTATTCCGGATCCATGGGATTGGTATTGCAGGCACTGCTCGATGGCTGTGTGCTGCGGTCAATAGACAACAGTACCGGCACACAGGGTTGATAGCCTCCCACGGTTGGAACCGCGTGGCGGAACTCCTCTACCGGAACACCCGCGGTGTACTGTGCGGAATAAAAATAGGCAAGACCCTGGGCTGAAAGATAGCTCGCCCGCCGTTCCTGGTTCCCCATGCTCTCGGGCAAGTCTCTTAGCAATAGCCGGTATATCTCTGCCGCGTCCTGGACCGAACTGTCGCCATAAGGCCTGTAGGCCCGGGTCTGGTAAGCAAGAATCTTCCAGTTGGCAAGCGCAGTGGCAGCGGCAATGTAGCGTTCATCGTTATTCAGATAGAGACGGCGGGATATGTCTTCGGCAAGGTGCATGTTGGTATCCAGTTCTTCCCAGTCCTGGATCTGGAACAACAGCCCGTTGAATTCTTCCAATACCGCCAGCTGGGATTCCGTCGCCAGTCCCTCGTTGATGCGCAGGGCTTGCAAACCTTCACGAAAAGAGAAACGTGCATCATCAAGATTGCCGGAACGCCGTTGTAACTGGGCAAGGGAAAAAAACAGTTCGCTGCTACCGGGGCCATAGCTGCCATCGAGCTCGGCAATGGCTTCCTCATAGGTCTCAATCTGGGACCCTAAATCATCAAGCACGTTGGATTGCTGGAATTGCTGCGCTACCCCAGGTATTCCGGTAAAGAGGATGAATGCCGGTAAGAGCGCCTGCAAACCGACAAAACGTCCTGGCACGCTGGATCGCATGGTGACACCCCTGGTGCAAGCAGAGGAAAGGGACCTTCGAGGTTATGACTTTCTCAATTGCCGGTCAATGGCCTTGCGATCACTGGCGGGGGAGTAAAGCTATACAAGCATTCCTTTTTGCAGGCACAAATTCCGTTTAATTTATAAGCTTCAGACTGTTCCCAGCACGGAACTGCCAGGCCTGCGAACCCGCCTGCGCGCCCGGCCAGTTTCAGTCAGTTCCACCCTTCCTTCCCCGGGCGCCCCATCACCCAGCATCGCAAAGACAAAACGGGTAGCGATCTTGGAAAAGCCGGCATTCTTGGGATGCAGTTCATTGGCCCACTCCGAAGTGGCAAGCGTTCCCTGGGTGGGTACCACAATGAGGTCATTGTTGTTCGCGGCAAATTCATTGAGCCAGTCTTCGAATCGTTGCAGGAACAGTCTCACCACTTCGGCCCGGTAGCGCTTCGGAATCTTGCGCTCTTCCAGGCCCGGCTCGAGCCAGGGGCCCAGGCCACACACTCCCTTGCCATTGGGAGGAGCGAAGTCATAGCCGTGGAATACCAGCACGGTATTCGGACTGTGCCTGTCGCGAATATCGATTACATCCTGGTATCCCACCCTGAGAATTTCCAGCATGGCTTCCAGGGTGGTCCAGTTGATGCACTCGCGCAGGTCGGTGGTGCCGGGCACCCAGGGATTGAGCCATTTGTAAAAAGTCTCTGCGCCTACCAGGTCATTGCCACCGCCGGAGAACAACAGGAACTCAAATTTCTTTCCCGTTGCCGCGCCGTGCTTTAACTCACGCACCAGGCGCGCCCGTTGCTTGCCTACCATCATGCCGCCAACTTCATCACCGGGAAATGCCAGGTTGAGAATGCTTATATCCAGTTTCTGCTCGAGATGATCAATAACGGCACGGCCCACCATGTACAGGAACCAGGAATCACCTTCCGCGATAATACGTACCGGATCCCGGCGCAAGCGCCGTTGTTCTTCATACCAGGCCCGGTACTTGCCGCAAGTTCGTTCAATCTGCCGGTCCGCCCGAACTCGCAACCGCTGTCGTGTTCGAACTTGTTTTCGTAAGTCTTGTTCAAGTTGAGGGGTGAATGCCATTGCAACTCTCTCGCCGTCTCGCCTGCGTCGAGAGAATTGTTTGCTAACGGGAGGGAGTTGTCCAGTGAGGAGAGAAGGAAGCTGCGGGCGCGACCTTTGGAAAGCTAAGAAAATTCTGTAGGAAATTGAGACCGGATTATGGCTGGCAAGCCGGTGCCGGGTAACTAGTTATTACCGTTTCCACCTCCATTGCCATTGCCGCCGCCGTTACCGTTACCACCTCCGTTGCCATTACCGCCGCCGTTACCGTTACCGTTGTCATTGCCGCCGCCGTTGCCATTTCCCTGGTCGTCGTCATCGCCAGACTGCGAGTCTTCAGGCTCGGGGTCGTTATCGCCATTGCCCGGGTTTTCATCGCCGGCATTGCCATTGTCTTCATCATTACCGTTGCCGGGGTTGCCATTGCCGGGATTACCACTGTTTTCTGAGTTGCCAGGCGAGGCTTTGTCATCGTCACCACCGGCATTGCCATTATCAGAGTCATTTCCCTGATTGCCGTTACCCGGGTTACCGGCGTTATCGGAGTTTCCGGGATTCTCCTCTTCGTTTTCTTCCTCATTCTCGTCGGAATTACCGTTACCCGGGTTGTCTTCGCCGGCATTACCGTTGCCGTTGTCATTGCCGTTACCGGGGTTGCCATTACCCGGATTACCGGCATTGCCCGAGTTCCCCGGCGAATCGTCATCATCATCGTCGGAATTGCCCTGGCCCGGATTCTCCTCACCGGCATTACCGTTGCCGTTGTCATTGCCGTTGCCGGGATTCCCGTTGCCGGGATTCCCGTTACCGGGATTGCCGCCGTTGCCGTTGCCGTTTCCGTTTCCGTTGCCGTTGCCGTTGCCGTTGCCGTTGCCGTTGCCGTTGCCGGGATTATCTTCCCCGGCATTGCCACGGCCATTGTCATTGCCGAGCCCGGGATTGCCGTTGTTCGGATTTCCAACAGCAGTGGTCGGTACCGCCGCAGACAGACCGGATCCGTCGAGGATGAGCTCGCCACCATCGAAAATTTGTACATTGGAAATTTCACTGACGTTGCTGCCAGCAGGCAACAGGCTATCGAGGTCACCGGTGTTGAATCGCGCCCGTGATTGACCACCGTTGTTGACACTTATTGTGCCCAGGTCTACATCGGTTTCGCCAAGTATTCCGAGAATTGAATAGGAGGCCCCTGCTGGCGCTCCACTGATTTCAATAAACAGCTGTTGTACTGTCTCTTCTTCGGAAACTTTATACCTTATTTGCACGCTGCCGCTGAGGCCGGGCTGGCTTGAACTCAATGCAATTTCAGCACTGATGTCTATCTTCTCTGAATCGGTTTCTTCAGGGTTGTCATCGTCGGCATCGCCATCGCCATCCTCATCGATCAGGACTTCAAAGGCAATAAGTACCAGATCCTCATTAAACTGGCCTTCAACTTCGGCCATGACACCTACAGTTATCTCACCACGTACCTCGGTATTTTCATCGATAACGACATCGGTAATGCTGCCCCCATCCACATCGAGTGTGAAACCGCCGGAAGTTGTGGCTACAACCGTTCCGGTAAATTCGATAGTGCCGGCCTCGCGTGTGCCCACGTGGATGCGCTCGGCAACAAATTCACCATTTTCTACCACACCGCGTACATTGACTTCGTCGCCGACTGCCAGATCGGTAGCCGGTACCCGGTTGCCTTCATCATTGTTGCGGCGAGTTATGTGAGTGAATGGATCAATGCGGATAGTGACGCTCATCACTTCGATGAGCACCGAGTCACCGGAAAGTACGAGATCCGAAATAGGACCCGTAAATCGAAACTGGTCGGCAAGGCCTCCGAGAATCTGAATCTCTTCGGCTTTGAAGCCATCATCGGAAAGGAATCCTGCGATACGCACATGGTCGCCGGCGGAGATGACGTCAATTCCCACCTCGTCTCCCGATTCGAAAATGTCCGTATCACCGTCAACCAGGATGTCTATATCGACACCCTGCACATTGGTGACTACGATGCCGTAGCCGTCCGACGAACTGACGGAACTGACCGTCCCGGTAAAGCGCAGGTCAGATTGAGCGTAGGAAACGCTGCACAGAAAAGTGGCCAGCAAGGCTATGAGCCAGCCCTGGAAACTGCTTACTTTCATATTTTTATGAATATTCATCACTCTGCGGGTTGTTCTCTCCGAATCCCCGACCGTGTCCGGAGCCCCGTCTTCTCTAGGGTTATCGCGATTTTAGCAACTACATGTAGGACTATTTAGCAGTTTTCCTACAACCGCTGGAATATTGCTGTAATAGTGTGAACCGCTCCACATTTTTCCGGAATTAATTGCCGGGAAAAGTACTGCAATACCGCTGATTTCGTGAGATCGACCCCATGCTCTCCCGTCTTACCGGGGAGCACAGGCTCGGTCATTTCACGGGCCGAAATGCTGCTTATGCTCCGTTCCCATAGGTGTTAATTTGTGCCCATCAAAATACAAGCAGAAAGGACCCGCGATGACTTCAGAGACGCAGCAAGCGATAAGCCGCTACCCGGTACCGGAGATCGATTCCTTGCCCCAGGATATCCAGGAGCGCATGGCGGCAGTGGAAGAAAAAGCGGGATTTATTCCCAATGTCTTTCAAACCCTGGCCCACAGGCCCGACGAGTTTCGCGCTTTTTTTGCCTACCACGACGCACTCATGGAAAAAGAAAGTGGATTGAGCAAGGGAGAACGGGAAATGATCGTTGTGGCCACCTCGGGATTGAACAACTGCACTTACTGCACCGTGGCCCATGGCGCCATCCTGCGTATCAGGGAGAAGAATCCTTTGCTGGCGGATCAACTGGCAACCAACTACCGCAAGGCAGACATCACGCCGCGCCAGAAGGCCATGCTGGAGTTCGCGGTGAAAGTATCCCGCCACGCCGATGAAATCGATGAACAGGATTATGCTTCTCTGCATGAGCATGGCTTCAGCGACGAGGACATCTGGGACATTGGAGCTGTAGCCGCATTCTTCGCCCTGTCCAATCGCATGGCAAACATGATAGGCATGCGGCCCAATGACGAGTTTTATCTACTAGGCCGGGTGCCGCGGGAATAAATTATTGCTTCTCTAATCCGGTGAAAACAGTGAAAATTGTCCGGGAGCCCCAGGCAATCTACTTACCGGAACCTGTAGCCAGGCAATAACGATGCGCCGTAATAACAAGAAGCTCGTGGTTGAATCTTTCGACTTTCCGCCCAAGCGTGTACTGGCGAAAAAATATGAGATCGTGTCCAAACTGGGCCAGGGCTGGGAGGGCGAGGTATACCTGATCAGGGAGGTGCTCACCGGAATCGAAAGAGCCGCCAAGTTCTTCTATCCCCAGCGCAATCTTTCCAACAAGTCTTTCAAATACTATGCGCAGAAACTTCACAAGCTGCGCCATTGCTCGATCCTGATCCAGTACGTAAGCCAGGAAACTATTACCTACAGAGGCACTCCCATTACATTTCTCGTCTCCGACTTTGTTGAGGGCGAATTGTTGAGTGATTATCTGATCCGGCAACCTGGCAAACGGCTTCCCGCGTTCCAGGCATTACACTTGTTACACGCTCTTGCATCCGGCATGGAGGCTATCCATCGCGCCAATGAATATCACGGTGACCTGCATACCGATAACATCATAGTAAGCCGCTTTGGACTGAGCTATGACCTGAAACTGATTGACCTGTACCAATGGAAGGCGCCGCGCCATGAAAACATTCGCTACGATGTAGTCAGCATGGTGAAAGTGTTCTACGAAGTACTGGGCGGAAAGAAACACTACGCCCGGCAACCCCAGGAGATCAAGGCGATCATCTGTGGGCAGAAAGACAGCCTGATATTGAAAAAATTCAAGACTGCTGGAGAACTGAGAGACTACCTGGAAAACTTGCAGTGGCAATGAGCGATTCTGATTTTTCGATCGACAAGCCAGGGATGTACCAGATTGGTGGCGCCACCTTGCTTGCCAACTTCGAAACCGAAGATAAAGCCCAGGGCATTGGCGAATTCCCCGGAAAGCTGGTGTTTTTCTCCCGGAAGCTGCCCGGCAAAACGTCAGACAACGAAGACAGTCTTTCCGTCACTGAAATCGAAAAAGGAGGCTGCGTGCTGTCAGTAGCTGACGGCATGGGTGGCATGCCCTGCGGTGACCAGGCCTCCCGCCTGGCGATTTCTCAACTGGGAATATCCCTGTCTGAACTTGAGCCGCAGGAAGGGATTGTGCGGGATGCCATCCTCAACGGCATAGATGCCGCACACCAGCAAATTACCGGTCTCGGCGTAGGTGCCGGCTCCACCCTGGCTGTGGTGGAAATCAGCAACGGAACCTTGCGGCCTTATCACGTAGGGGATTCCGTAATCCTGGTGACGGGCCAGCGTGGCAAGATCAAGTTCCAGTCTATTCCCCATTCCCCCGTAGGCTATGCCATGGAATCCGGCATGATGAATGAGAAGGAAGCCATGCACCATGATGAAAGGCATATAGTGTCCAACTTTCTCGGCGACGCCGAGATGCGCATAGACATCGGCCCTACCGTCGACCTGGCTCAGCGTGACACCGTGCTGGTTGCCAGTGACGGCCTGTCAGACAATTTACTGACTGGGGAAATCGTCGAGATTATTCGCAAAGGCGATCTGGAGTCTTCCGCGAACGAACTGGCGGATCTGGCCTGCAAGCGTATGCTTAATTCAACGGCCGGCCATCCATCGAAACCGGATGATCTTTCTTTTATCCTTTATAGAAAGACATGACAGGGCATGAGTAAATAAAAAAGGGCCTGGTGGAATTTCCTTTTCCACCAGGCCCGGTTTACCACCCATGCTATCGGCGATATCGTCGTGACCAGTCATTGAGGCGACGCCGGTCCAGGCTGCGCCGGAATTCGCGGTAGGTACTATCATAGGACCGGCGCGAATAGTTGCCCCGGAATACCCGGCTGTCGTCATGGTAGTAATCACGCTCCCATTCCCAGCCATTCCAGACATAGCGATGCCCACGGTCATTCACATGCCAGGGTCGGGAGTAGCTGCCACCAATACGAATGCCGGCACCATGTACTTCGTGCCAGCGGTAACCGTTCCAGCGATAAATGGCGAAACCACCGGGTTCGGGTTTGCTGCCGATAATCCAGCCATCACCCACATCCGTGGCCCAGGGAGGCACGAAGTAGGAATCCCTGTAGCCGTGGCGGCCCCAGTCTTCGGCTGCGGCATTACCTGCCATTAAAGCGGCCAGGAAAAAGCCGGTTAATCCAAGCATTTTCGTATTCATGATGCTCTTCTCCTGTACACGTTATTCCTTACTACGAGGCCTATTTTGTCCTCTGCAAACTGAATGAACTGTGAACCATCAACCTGGTTTCAGAATAAAATCGCATTGAAATATGAACCGAAAATTAATGACCCGTCACCAAGTAGTGTTAGTATCTTTCCAGCAATCAAAATCAGAGGTGCAACCATGTCTTTCACTGCCATGTCCCGCCGCCGCTTTCTGCAGTCTTCAGGTGCCGCAGCAATCATGATTCCTTCCACTCTCAAAGGTTATACACCGGCTGAAATCGACGCCCTGTTCGTGGACGGCGAAATGCAGGCTGATGTCTCCAAGTGGGAGCTGGATACCCCCTCCCTTTGCGTAGACCTCGATGCCCTGGATGCCAATATTGAAACCATGCAGACCACCACGGCGCGAAACGGCATAGCCAGCCGCCCCCATGCCAAGACCCACAAGACACCGGTAATAGCGCGCATGCAACTGGAAACCGGGTCGGTAGGCATTTGCACCGCGAAAGTCAGCGAGGCGGAAGCGATGTACATGGCCGGCATCGAAGAGATCCTGATGACCACTACCAATGTCACTGCCACCAAGATTCGTCGCGCCATGAACCTGAGTGAATCCAATGCTGCATTCATCCAGGCGACGGACTCACCACAAAACGCAAGGCTGTTGTCGGAGGCGGCCGTGGCCATGGGCATCAACGCGAATGTCGTGATTGATGTGGACCCCGGCGGTCATCGCACCGGAATTACACCGGGCAGGCCCGCCCTGGAACTGGCGCAACTGGTGGACAGCCTGCCCGGGCTCACCCTGAAGGGATTGCTCTGCTATGACGGTGGTTCACAGCATGTGCAGGGTTTCCAGGCGCGCCGGCAGCAGACCCTGGAGCGACTGGAATTGGCGACGGATACCTACGACCTGTTTCAGGGAGCGGGACTGAATACGGAAATTTTCAGTGGCGGAGGTACCGGCACCTATAACATCGATCATGAAACACGGGGACTGACCGACGTACAGGTTGGCAGCTATGTCTTCATGGATGCCCAGTACCTGGATATCGGTGGCGAGAACAACGACGAAGTGTATAACGATTTTCAGTCTTCCCTGACCATATTGACTACGGTACTGAACGACCAGTACGAGGGCCGCTGCACAACCGATGCCGGCGCCAAGGCCTGCACCATCAACCGGCCCTGGCCCCGGGTAAAAGGCGAGACCGGCATGAGCTATACCTCGGGATCGGATGAGTTCGGTACCTTGCGCTACGAAGAAGACGCGTCGCGTACCTATAAGGTCGGGGATAAACTGGAACTAATCGTGTCCCACTGCGATCCGGTGGTAAACCTGTATGATCGTATGTATGCCGTGCGTGGAGAACAGGTCGTGGCAGTATGGCCAATCTCGGCGCGGGGATTGTCTACCTGATCTGCAGAGAATAGTCAGAAAACGTCAAATAGCCAGCTGGGCCGGGTCAGCCTCATCGAAGGATGTATCGATAAAATAGTCCAGCTTGTCTTCATCATCAGGTTTAATGCCAACCAGTTGGCATCTTAGATAGGACGCGTTCTCTTTCTTGTCATAGGACATGCCCATTAACTGGGCATCACATTGCAACACGAATTCGTCGGGCAATTCGATCCGGCATGATTCCAGTACCTGCAGGTTCTTACATTTTTCAGAGAGATCCTGGTTTGCCCGGAATTTCGCGCCTGTGGTGGAAATGTCCACCAGGGTCGCATTCACTTGTACACCCATGACCAGGTAGAGGATAACCGGTATTTCTTCCTCCAGGGATTCCACGTTGAAGCGAGCGCTCTTACGCAAGGTGGTACAACTGACTTCATAGGGCAGCAGAAACGAAATTCCCTTGGCGGAAGAATTAGACTCATCGTCATCACTCGTGTCAGCGGGACGTGCCTTGAACATGACCGAGAGTCCGCCACTTTGGGACCGAAACATCAGTGGCGCCCTGTCTTCTCCCAGAACGGATTCGATTTCGGTATCCACAGCAAAACTACCTTTCTTGGTATTTACCGATACGAGCCTGGTTGCACGAGGCAAAACTTTTCTGCCGCGTTGTTCCAGATAAGCAAAGTCCCAATCCTGGGCAACAGCCATTTTCAATAGCTGGATAATTTGCTGGCGGTGGGTAATCTTGCTTTCGCCAATGTTCAGCTCAGTCACTATCGGTATTCCTGTGTGCCCTTTCGAGAGTGCTCGCAGCTTGCCTGCAGAGCGCTAGCGAGTATACAGAAAATCAGCGGCTTACGGCAGGCAGGGTCACCTAATCCCTGCCGGGATTGTGACCCTGATCAAAATTGGCTGCAGCGGCCGCGCCATCACTCATTGCCCTGGGTTCGCGCCGGCCCGGGGCGGAAAATGCATCCACCCGGTAACAATATATTTCTCGCCGGAGTTCAGTACATTGCCCCGGTGTGCGTGGGTCCATTCCGCCGGCCAGATCAGGGTGAGGCCCCTGCGCGGCTGCACCTCCAGGTCATAGTGAGTGAAATAGGTGGACCCCCCGTCTTCCACGTCATTCAGGTAGGTCATCCAGGCCAGTACCCGGTGGGAAGTTTCCAGCGTAGTACGCTCGGAATGCACCTTGTTGAAATGGCCGCCGGGAAGATAGCGCTGAATATTAAATGAGCCAATGTCTGTATTGGTCATGACCGTCTTCAGGAACGGCCATTGGTCCAGGTAATCCTTGTAACAGGCAAAAAGGCAATTCAGGTAGTCCCTTACCGGTTCATGGTCGGCTTGCTCAAGATCTTTGGGCCGGATCGCGAAGTCAGTGGAATTCTTCGACTCGAGATTGAGCCCTCCTGCCATCTTGCCCTTGGTGTGCTTGTCTGAGTTCGCCGCAAAAAATTCAATCAGTTTTTCACACAGGGGATCCTGTTCGATAAGCCAGCTGCCAATGAAATGAGGTGTACCATCAGTATTACTCAGTTCAATGCTCTTCATTCATCGGATCCCTTGTTTACTGAAACACCTTCGTCGGCATCGAAAGAAACTACACCGAAGCCGCTGTTTTCCATGTCCAGTCCGTCTTCCAGTTTTCCCAGGGCCATCAGCACCGAACCCAGGGAGCCAGACGCTTCCGTGGAATCGGGATTTATGCGCAGCGCCTCGCGATAACATGCTTCGGCTTCTTCCAGGTTACCGAGCATATGCAAGGCATTCCCCATATTGCTATGGGCCTGTGCGTAATTCGGTGTGATTTCGATTGCCTTGCGATAGCTGCTCACAGCGGCTTCGAGATCACCCTTTTTCTGAAACGTGGTGCCGAGATTGTTGTGAGCTACTGAAAAGCCTGGACGAACTTCAATTGCACGGGTGTACTGTTCGATGGCGTCGTCAAGCTTGTCCTGGGACTTATACAGGTTGCCCAGGTTGCAGATCGCCTCAGCGAAATCCGGATTGGCGTCGATCGCATCCCGGTAACATTGCTCGGCCTGTTCCGGCTTATTTTGTTCCTTGCGAAGGTTTCCGAAGTTGTTGTGAGCATCGGCATAGTCGGGCCTGTATTCGATTGCCTTCCCGTAACTCACCGCGGCCTCTTCTAATCGCCCCAACCCATGCAGCACAGTTCCCAGGTTGCAGTGAGCCTCGGCATAGTCGGGCTTGATGGAGATCGCCTGTTCATAACAGTCCTTGGCTTCTTCCAGCTTACCCATATTCCTGAGCACGTTGCCGAGGTTATTATGAGCCGGAAAGTAATCGGGGGCATTGGTAACTGCGGTGCGAATCAAATTTGCGCCGGTATCGCTCTGGCCCGCCAGGTGAGCGAGCACACCCAACAGATGCAAGGCCACCGGCTGAGTCGGGTCCTCCTGCAGAATCTGCCGGTAGATTTGTTCCGCCTGGGCATAGCGGCCGGCAGACTGGTGCTGTACTGCTTCAGAAAGTGCTTGTTCAATATTATTAGTCATGCCGGTACCAGGGAGAGTCAGCCGCTTATTATAAGGCGCTCCGCTACTAAAATCCGGGCCCATTAAAGTCGAATTGGACGGGTATTTAAAGAGTTAACCAGGAAACTGAACTACCCGGGCTATTGCTGTGCGGACATTGAAGGTAACAGGTTAAAGAAGGATCGAATCAGTCTGCAGGCGAGAGACGCAACAATGCCCCCTCCTCTGCTTCGGTAAGCACGTAGATCAAGTCATCAGGGCCTTGTCTCACGTCACGAATTCGCTCGCCGAGTTCTTCCAGTATCCATTCCCGCGCCATTTCCTCACCGTTTTCATTCAGGACGATGCGCTCAATATGGCCGGTGCCGTTGTAGCGGCCCACTCGCATGGCACCAACGAATGCGTGATTCTGCCAGGCCGGAAAGTGTTCTCCTGTATAAAACATCAAGCCGGAAGGCGCGATTGAAGGAAGCCAGAAAACCACCGGCTGTTCGAAACCTTCCTGCCAGGGCTGCTGGGTTATGCGCTGTCCGCCATAATCGCGTGCGTATGACACTTCCGGCCAGCCGTAGTTCGCTCCCGGCCTGATAATATTCAGTTCATCCCCGCCCTGGGGTGCGTGCTCATGAGCCCATAGCTCACCGGTTAGGGGGTAGAACGCCAGGCCCTGCTGGTTACGATGTCCCATGGAATATATTTCTGCATGGTATCCGCTGCGGCCGGCAAAGGGATTGCCGGGGAAAGGACTGCCGTCATCGCGCAGGCGGACTACCTTACCCGAATGCCAGGCGCCATCCTGGGCGCGCTCGGCGGTGCGCCCCACGGTGTAGGCGCCGCCCACGGTCATGAACAGGGATCCGTCTGGTGCGAACAGTAGCCGCGAACCACCGCCGTGGTTTGGGGTAGATACGAATATATCGCGCATGTCATGGAATCCGGCGCCATCGAATCGACCCCTGGCCAGGGCGATGGTCTGTTCTTCTTCGCCTACGGGCTTGTTGTAACTGAGATAGACCAGGCCATTGCTGGCGAAATCGGGATGCAGGGCGATATCCATTAACCCGGACAAGCGTCGGGCAAAAACTTCCGGCGTACCGGGAATCGGATCAGCCTCCAACTCACCATTTTTAAACAGGCGCACGCTGCCACCACGCTCAGTGATCAACATGCCGCCTTCGGGTAAGAACACCATACCCCAGGGATGGGTTAGGTCAGTGCTAAGCGCCTCGACCAGCACGTCATGCTCAATGGTTTCAAACACCATGGGCAAATCATGGATGGTGGGTTTCTGAAAACGAGGCGCTTCCGTACCCGGCTCGGCTGCCTGCAGCCCATTCGGCATCAGCAACAGGCTGGTTATGGCAAAAGTGAGAGCCAATACCGTCGTCAGGTGAAACCGGGAGCAATCAGAATGGGTCTGGAGATATTTCATCACACGGCCTTCTTCTTATTATTACAGGGAGAATCCTGTTCGCGCTCAGGCTGCTGAACTACACTGGATACTACGCCCCTGTCGGGTTCATGTCACTTGCAGGCCTGGGGCAATACTGCCAGGTCACTGCCCACACAGCGCTCAGGGCTACAGTGTAATTCTGGACAACGAACCCGGGCAGCGCTACGCTTCCCGGCTAAATACGCGTATTGCCTGCCCTTCGGTACAACCGCCGATGGCTACGCCCCGCTTAACCGGTTCACCTCAATTCAGAACGTGACAGGGGACAAGCAGCCATGAGCAATCGAGTAAAGAATCACTACCAACGCAGCCGAATCCTGTTGGCCGTCCTTTGCCTGCCGGCACTCGCCTTCGGACAAGCCGCGGACGGCGAGATCTCCTTTTCAGAGCATGTCGCACCAATTCTCTACGACAACTGTGTCCGTTGCCACCGGCCCGGTGGCGTCGCTCCCATGTCTTTAATGAGCTATGAAGCAGCACGGCCATGGGCGCCGGTGATCAAGTACAAGACCGGGCTGCGCGACAAGATGGGCGCCATGCCTCCGTACTATCTGGAGCGACAGATCGGCATACAACAAATGAAGGATGATGAGCGCCTGACCGAGGAAGAAATCGCCATCATTGCCAGCTGGGCCGACAACGGGGCGCCCGAGGGTGATCCGGAATTGTTACCGGATGCGCCGGTTTTCACCGACACCAATGAGTGGGTGCTAGGGGAGCCGGACCTGGTAGTGACCCTGGAAGATCGTTTTGTCTCGGCCACTGCGGCTGATGCCTGGGTGGCGGGCACTCCGGTTCCCACCGGTCTGACCCGGGACCGTTATGTCCGAGCGGTACAAATGCGCGAAGTTAACGATGCCGATACCGATGCTGCCGGTGATACAGTTGTGGGAGGCCTCTACATCTACCACCACATGAGCTGGGAAACTGCGGTCATGGATGAACCTGGTTCAGAGGTCAACTGGCCGGTACACGAACTGGGCCGCAATCCCGATATCTTTGATCCCAGGGCCGGGCGCCTGCTGCAGGCAGGCTCCAGCGTCAACCCCCTGACCTATCACCTGCACTCCAATGGCCACGATACAACCGGCCGCATGGAAATTGGTTTCTACTTTCACCCGGAAGAATATGAGCCGGAGTACAAGCGGGGCCGTATCCAGGTACTGGGGGACGCGCTCAACATCAGTATCCAGGGCAACCAGGCAGGACAGGAATTACATAGCTATACGGTACTGAGCGAACACACCAAGATCAGCAGCTTCGAACCCCATCTGCATGCGCCCGGGGCACGCATGTGCCTGGAGGCGATCTGGGGTAACCAGATCGAAACCCTGGCCTGTTCCGGCTACGACCACAACTGGGTGAAGCAGTACACTTTTGAAGATGACTACGCGCCGCTGCTGCCAAAAGGAACTGTATTGCACATGATTGGTTTCATGGACAACGTGGCCCAAAATCCCAACGTGGTGGATCCGCGAAATTGGTCAGGATCCGGCAATCGCTCCGTAGCAAACATGTTTCTCCACCTGGGCCAGTCGGTGGTGCTCAGCGATGAACAGTTTATCCGGGAGATGGCCGAGCGACGTGAGCGCCTCGGACTGAGCAATAACGACCACCTCGTGGGTTGTCCCTTGTGCCTGGCCGACTTGCTGCCGCTGGAAACAGCCGCTGCAGAAAGCGCCGATGCCAGTGAAGACTAGCCGGGATTTCACCTCGCCATGAAATTTGGAAATCTTTGCTGCGCAACTTTGGTCTTCATGCTGGCATCGCTGCCGGCTTCGTTGACAGCACAATTCAAACCCTATTACGAACACGGGCAGGGTGTGGCACCGGCATACGAAGGCTATGAGCAGAATCCCGATGGCAGCTACACACTGTTTTTCGGGTACATGAACGAGAATTGGGAAGAGGAGTTATTCGTTCCCATCGGCGCAAACAATTCATTTGCACCCGGGCCCGCAGACCAGGGTCAGCCCACCCGGTTTTTACCGCGCCGCAACCGCATGGTTTTCGGCATCGAGGTGCCGGCGGACTTCGGTGACCAGGAACTGGTGTGGACGCTGATTACAAGGGAAGGTGTGACCCAGAAAGCCTACGGCTCGCTGCGCAAGGACTATGTGCTGGAACCCATAACCATCCAGTCGGAATCCGGAACCGTGGCCGGCGGCAGGCAAAATGGGGAAGACGTACAGACTAATACGCCACCAACGGTCCGCCTCGTGGGCGAACGGGTACGCAGGGCCAGGGTTGGAGAACCCATTTCGCTGGAAGTAATCGTCGAGGACGATGGCCAGCCGAAGCTTCGCCGCTATCCCTTCGCATTCAATGAAGATGACACTCCGGAGCGGCGACTGGCCAAGGCGCTACGCCCACCTATAAGAGGCGTAGTCAACCGGGTCGTAGGACTGTATTTCGCATGGAGTGTTTACCGCGGCGATGTGGAAGTGACGTTTACTCCGCTGCAGGCCAAGACCTGGGAGGATACCCGGGCATTCCAGAACTCTCCCTGGTCACCCTACTGGGAGCCGCCCCGGTTACCGGAAGACAACCGCTGGACCTCGGAAGTGGTATTTCACCAGCCCGGAGAATATGTACTTCGAGGCCGTGCCGATGATGGTGGCCTCACCCACGATGTCGAAGTCACCGTCCAGGTAACCCGCTAACAATACGTGCAGGGGGTAAAGGCAGAAATAAAAAGGCAGGCCTCTGGCCTGCCTTTTTATTACCTTGCTCGTGTATCTACTCCAGATCTTCCACATGCTGCCAGCGCATGTAGCCGATAAACATTTCATCCCAGCTCTGTCGTCCCCAGTCGATTTCCTGGGTGGGATCCGGGTTAAACGGATTCTGGGTTGAATTGTCGAAGGCTCCAACAGCTACGATTTCTGTACCGGCCGGAACGAATTTCGGTTCCAGGTGGTGACGCATCTGCCAGTTGAACTGGTAATTGGGCACGGACAATAACTCTTCCGAGCTGCCATCGGGGTAGTTGGCAATAAACTTCATGCGCTTGCCACGGTAATGCATGTGGGGCATGAAACTGACCAGGTAAGCATCTTTTTGCACCACGGCGCTTTCCATGACTTCATGGTCCTTGGCCCCTGCGGGAATCAGGAAGCGACGGTTCAGTGCGCGGCCGCCACTGTTTTTAACGATTTCCGGTACATCGCCTTCCGGGTACAGGTATATGCCCAGCTCACTGTGGTCTTCCACTTCCTTGCCGGAGGTAGTGTAGTGCAGCTGGAAGGCGACACGGGAACCGGCGCGTAGCAATCCTCCAGTGCCCTCTTCGATTTGTGGACGCCGGCCCGGCACATAACCGGTGAGTCCAGCCATGGGCACATTGCTGCCTTCCAGACCGGCGAATTCGTCATCGCCTTCATCGGGTACAACGCTGTCGCTGGCCTGCTCCGGTTGTACCACCCGGGTAATCACGTGGTGCAATACGGAGTAGTCACCGGGTACGATTTCACTGCCCTGCACCCAGACGTCTTTCTCGATGGGTATGTCGGCATAGACATTGATGTAATCCACCACGCCTGTGGCCGGGATTTGCTGGGGAGGAATTTTCACAATCACGTCCGGCTCCCGGCCTGGTTCGGACAGCCACTTGGATTCAGGCCAGGTAAGCTCCGCCAGTGGGTCGCGGTCGCCATCCACGGGTGACCCTGCGTCAATCCAGTGCACCAGGGTCTGCATTTCTTCATTGCTGAGATTGACCATGTCGATGATGTTGCCCACGTGAGGGTCAATCTGCCCCGGAGGCATGCGCTTGGTGAGCAACACCTCGCGGATCATCGGACTCCAGCCCTGCACCAGTTGATGGGAATTCAGGGCAAAAGGCGCAATGCTGTTTTCGCGGTGACAATGAGCACAGTTTTCTTCGATGATGGGCGCCACATCGTTCACGTAGGAGATTCCTTCGCTGCGGTGGCGGTCCAGTGCCTCGAAGGCAATGGCACAGCCGCTGCTTTCAATCTTTTCACTTGCCGGAGTGCGACCGGCCGCGATATCCGACAGTGCGGATTCCAACGCCGCACCGGTGGGACCACGAAACAGGATACTGAACGAGGATGGATCCAGCACCAGGGCTTCCCCGGCATGGGTTACACCCAGGGTCTCACTGACCACCTGGGCATCGTCCATTAATACCGGCAGGTCGACTCCAAGGGCGGCCATCTCTTCCGCAACCCGATTTCGATTGGCACCTTCCGCATTCAACAGCATGAATTCCACACCTTCATTGTCGAAGCGGGAGTGCAGTGCGCTGAATCCGTCAGAATCAATGGCGCAGTCATTGGCCTGGGTTAACAACACCACGGCCTTGTGGTCGTCGTACCAGCTTAACTGGTGAAAGCTGCCGCTATGGTCCAGCAGGGCGAAATCGCCAACCCGGTCCGCCGCCAGCAGATTGAAGCCCGGCAGGCTGAGAAGCGCGATTGAAAAGAAGAGTTTCCCGGTTGATAGTTTCATTTTGCTCGATTCCCGTATATCGATGCCGGAACTGTTAAGAGGATTCCGGCATGAAACTGACAGTGTGTTCTGAACACCCAAATACCCATTCAGAACAGGTTTGTTCGGAGCAAACTACTGCGGATTTCAGGATGATCCGGGTATCCGGCCACGTTATGCCCGGCGGGGTTAAAAGTCAATGAATCCGGCCCCGGGATTCCCCATGCCGGGCCCGATTTCAGGGGCTCCCCCCCCCCTGTTCTTGACTGCCCGTCCAATCATCGTCGAGCGCCCGCTCGACATTGGATTGAACCCGAATTCTGGAGGGTTGAATTCAATTGCAATCAAAAATACCGGGTGATAGGGTCAATGAGAGTCTGTGATGTAACGAAGCAGTTTGGGCACACTGTAGTTTGAAGTCGCAGAAAACCAACCGTTTCACCAGATTTTGACAGGAGATCGTTAGAGAAAAGAGTACAAACAAAATCAGTAATTTATAAGAATTAAAAGGAGCGTGAAGTATGACCTACCGAACAAATCCTTTCCCCAAGAAACTCCTCTTCACCTGCATAGTTGCTGGCCTGTACAGCAGCACCGCCCTGGCACAACAAGCCGATAGCGATACAGATATTGAAGAAGTCGTGGTAACCGGCTCCTTTATTCGTGGCACTCCCATCGATGCACCCTCCCCCGTGCAGATCGTGGACCGCGAGAGTATTGAAGCCCAGGGTGCAGCGGTGATCTGGGATGTAATCAAGAACCTGGAAGTCAATTCCGGGTCATTTGCCGACAACGGTTCCGGTGAAACTTACGGAGTCGAAGGCACGGCCCAGGTAAACCTGAGAAACCTGGGTGAAAACTCCACCCTTACCCTGATCAACGGCAAGCGCATGGTGCCCTCCGGCGCAACTACCCGGGCCGGCGGTGAGTTCGTGGACATCAATGCCATTCCCCTGGTCATGACCGATCGAATCGAGGTACTAACCGACGGTGGCTCCGCTCTTTACGGTGCTGACGCCGTGGCCGGTGTGGTCAACGTGATCATGCGGGATGACTTCGAAGGGCTGGAACTCTACGGTGATCTGCAGGGCGTGATGGAAGCCAGTGGCAAGTATGATGCCATCGTCAGCGGCATCTGGGGTTGGTCCAGCGACAGTGGCAATACCCATTTCGTGATCTCTGCCGAGCGCATGGAACGGGACCCGGTGAACATTCGGGATGCCAATTTCTATAACCCCGAAACCACACTGATCACCGGCAATGTCATCGCCCCCGGCACCACCTATTCCGCCTCCTGGCTCGGTTCCCAGGTTAACCCGGACTGGATCCGCCAGGACCTGAGGGATCTCAACCAGGCCGAGCGAGATCAGTATAAACCCGGAACCACCGCCGGTTTCGCCTGGGCCGACCCCCTGTGCGAGACCATGACCGACGCCAGCGGTAATCCATTTTTTATTGCCGGCCTCGATCCGAGACAGCGGTCGGACTGGGGCAGCCGCAGCGACAGCTGCGTGGTGGACGAAACCCAGTGGGCCCTGATCAACTACGAGGCGGAACGCAATAGCGTGGCAGGATCATTCGATCACACCTTCGCCGATGGTACCGAGTTCTATTCCTTCCTGATGTGGTCGGACCAGGACACCAACCGTGGCGGAAGTGGTTACCGCGGTTCCTTCGGCAGCTATTCATTTCTGCCTTCGGCTGGTGCCTATGCGCCATTCCGCCATGGCCAGACCATGGAGCTGGGGCACTTCGCGCCGCTTTTCGGCATGGAGAAACCAACAGACATCACCAACAACCCGGCGGACGGCATCAACGGCGGCCCCAATACCGGATACAACTCCGGCGGTGGCTATAACCTGTTGCGTCCCGGTGGCAGCGACGACACCACCTATACCGATACCGGTAATGTGCAGATTGGCCTGCGCGGCGAATTCGAAATTGGCGACCGGGTATACGATTGGGATGTGAGTTACTCCGCAGGATACTCCAGCGTGGAAACCAAACGGCGCGACTTCAATCGCTACAATATCCACATGGCCGGAGTAGGCCTGGGTGGCCCTAATTGCGTACCCAACGGCCGGCCGGATTTTGACTTCCTCAGCTACAACGATCCCACAAATCCGCTGTACGCCAGGAATGCCTGGAATATTTTCGGTGGCACATCCATCTTCGACTACGTGTTCGAGGGTTACTATGTGCAGCCTCATGAGCCGATTTCCTATGGCCTTACCAGCACCAACCAGGGCAAGGGCGAGTGCATGTTCTACAATCCGTTCCTGACCCAGTTCACCAATCCCAACGTGGCGAATTCACCGGAGCTGATGGAGTGGCTTACCGACGTCACCGCCATGAAGGACAAGCGCAATACCCTGGGCGTTATCGATGCCACCATTACTGGTGAGCTATTCGAAATGAGGGGCGGCACCGCGGCCTTCGCCTTAGGGGGCCAGTACAGGGATCGTACCCAGGTCTCCCATGCATCCCACCTGAACCTGCCCGGCCTGGCCAATGCCATCCAGGGCTATGACCACACCCAGACTCTTCCGGGAACCACCCTCACCGGTGTACCTAATGAGTTCGGATATGTGAGTAATAACATGGGTGGTGCCTCCAACTCCCTGGAGTACGATTTGGCCCGTGATGTCAGAGCAATTTACGGGGAAATGTCCCTGCCGTTCTGGGAGAATGTGGAGAGCCAGGTAGCGCTGCGCTGGGAAGACTACGGCGGCGTTGTGGGCAGCGAGGTTTCCCCCAAGGTAGCCATAAGCTGGCGCCCCATCGACGAATTGATGCTGCGCGCCTCCTGGTCGGAATCCTTTCGTGCTCCCAATCTCAACATCATTGGAGCTGGGCTTGATGCCTCCGGTGTAACTTTCCTGGATCCCCTGGATAACCAGGCGGTAAGAGCCGGACTGTTACCCGCGACCAATGACAACGCTACCCTGGAGTTCAGCTATACCCTGGGTGGTCCGGCACCCAACGTGGGTAACGAGTACGCGGATACCTACAGCATGGGTTTCATATGGACCCCGGCGGGTGACCTCGACGGATTGAGCGTGCAGGCGGATATCTGGCGTTTCGAAGTGAGCGACAGGGTGTTGCCGGAAAACGCCAGTTCTGCGATTCAGCGGCAAGTTGCCCTGTTTAATTCGGTGAAGGATAACCCGAGCAACTATGTGCTGAACTCCAGCCTTGATATCACGTCGGGGCTGCAACCGTTCACACCCTGTGATCCCAACGCCCTGGCGGCGCAATTCGGCGCGGATTCCGACGAGCGGTTGGATTGCGTGGTAGACCAGCGCCTGTACCAGGTAGAGGGTGTGGAAGAAAGTGTACCCAATCCTAACCGGGCATTGATCCAGTTACGTCTCGGTGCCATTAACGCCGGTGAGATTACCGCCGACGGGGCTGACATCAAGCTCGGCTATAACTGGAATACCGACATCGGTCGCTTCCGCGCTGGAATGGACTTCACTTACGTGCGCCAATACACCCTGTCCAATGTACCCGGGCTCGATAACGGCCTGTTGGACGTAGGTGTTTATGACGCAGCCGGCACCACCGGTGATGGCAACCTGGTAAGGTCCCTGCCGGATCGCAAGGGTCATATCACCCTGAACTGGGCTCAGGATAATCACAACGTTACCCTGATCAACCGCTATATCGGTTCCTACACCGACCTCACCTATGACCTGCGGATCGATGAAGTGACACCGTTTGTCGCGGGACTAATGACGAGAACCATCGACGACTACTGGCGCTGGGATGCCCAGTACAACTACACCCACACCTGGGCGAATTCCAACTTGGGCCAGACCCGGCTCACCGCCGGTATCCTGGACCTTCTGGATGCGGATATACCGGTCAGGGAGACTGGTAGCCTGGATTATGATGCACAGGTGCATGATGGACGCGGCCGAAGATTTTATCTCCGCGCGCTCTGGATGTTTTAAGTAAGTCTGAAGTATGAGACTTAAGTAGTTCCGGAATTGGGGTCAAGCTAGACCCCAATTCCTTTTGAGAGGAACGCGCTGGCTGCGAGCCTCGCTATTGTCGTTAAAGCACCACCCGCGGGGTCGTCACGTATTGCTTATACTATCCTCCCCGCGGGTGGCACTTCGCCTCGATAGCAAGGCTCTCGCTCAGCGCTCGAGTCGTTACCGCTATTAGCTGTTAGTTTAAATTACTGATCAAAGGTAATTCACATGAAAAAGTTCTTTTTCATATATGGCAGTTTTATTTCTTTAATGGTTTCAACACTGCTTTATGGTGCCGAGGACTGGGTGATGCCGCGGACAACCGACGGGAAGCCGGACCTGCAGGGAATCTGGACCAATGCCACCCAGACGCCGCTGCAGCGGCCGGCTGAATTCGGCACTATCGGATTCCTGACCCTGGAGCAGAAGGAATCCCAGGAAGCGGAATGGCGTCAGCGCATTGCGGATAGAGCCCAACCCAGTGATCCCAACCGGGATGCGCCACCGGCGTCGAATAATAACAATCCTGGCGGCTATAACAATTTCTGGGTAGACCGCGGCACCAATGTCATTGAGATCAACGGTGAATACCGTACCTCCATCATCATCGATCCCGAGAACGGCCAGATTCCCTATCGTGAAGACGGCCGCGGCAAGGATCTGCGCAGCCAATTGCGCGCCATGCCTGAAGTTGAACCTTTCGATGGTCCGGAACTGAGACCCTTGGGTGAGCGTTGTCTGCTCGCGTTCGGCTCAAGTTCCGGACCTCCAATGATGCCTGTTATGTACAATAACAACTACCAGATCGTGCAGACTGAAGACTACGTAATGATCCTGGTTGAGATGGTTCACGATGCCCGTATCATTCGTCTCGACGACGATCATAGTGATGACTATGCAAAATGGATGGGCGATTCCATTGGCTATTGGGATGGCGATACCCTGGTGGTGGAAACTGTCGGGCTGCACCCCTACCAGTCGCGCTGGAATTTTAGTGACGGGGTTCGAGTCACGGAACGATTCGACCTGATCGGACCTGACAAGATTCGCTATAACTTCACCATTGAGGATCCGGAAGTCTATACCCGACCCTGGACCGGCGAGGTCGCAATGAACCGGCGCCCGGAGGGAAATGACCGCATGTTCGAATATGCCTGCCACGAAGGCAATTATGCATTCCCGGGCATTCTCGGCGGCGCCCGCCGGCTGGAACTGCAACAGGCCACCGCGAACGACTGAGCCAATAAAAAAGCCCGGATCGTATTAGACGATCCGGGCTTTTGTTTGTTTGATTAGCCCATTTGGCAGACCGGACTTAACGCTGCCAGCACTCTTCGGTGGTATCACCGGTGGCGCCACGTACTCCGGTGTTGGTGATGGTGAGAGTGGTGCAACTGTCCCCGGCCTGGTCAGCCTGGGCGGTGGCGGTGGCGATAAAACTGGTGCCGATGCCGGTACCACCCGGATCCACATCTATGACATAGAGCCCATTCTGGGTAGTGCGGTCACGGTCGGCAACCGTGGGCGTATTCAGCGGCGTCGCATCATCGATATAAGTATTGTTCGCGGAAAAATAGCGCTCCAGGTCCGACGCGACCTGTAACAGTTCGCCTTTCGCTTCAGCGCGGCCGGAACGCAGGCGACTGTCGTTGTAGGCTGGTATGGCAACGGCAGCGAGTATGCCCAGGATGGCTACCACCATCAGGATTTCAATAAGGGTAAAACCGCGGTCTCGCCTGATCATCTTCATCTTGTGTGCCCTGTGTCCTGGCTGTTTTGACGGCACGGCCGAGGGCTGCGCTCCAGGCTATTCTAGTACTTTAGTTTTCGTCCCTCAAACGCAGCAGGTTGAACGGCCCCAATATGCGCATTTGCAGGATAAAACCCTGGGCGTTAACCGTGAAGCGAACGGACATGCCGGTCTCCAGCATCGAAGCCTCTACCTGCTCATCTTCCAGGAAGATCTGGGTAACACCGTCATCGAAACCCCAGTTGCGGCCGGAGATAGTGATATAGCCGTCGTCCTGGGCAAGCCGCTCGATGGTGCCAAGAGTTCCACCCGCCACACTGCTTTCAACAGCATTCTGCGCGTAGGCTGGAAGGGCGACGAGGCAAGCCAGCATCAGAATGGCCAGGGACAAGTCCCTGATAAATTTCGATCTGCTAACTGATTGAGTTTTCATTTCATTTATCCTGTGATTCGCGAAGCGGCTATTCCAGCTGTCGCCATGACTGGCGGCCATAGGACTGGTCGCCCACACTGATCTCGATCACGTCAATATCACCGCTGGCGCCGGAGCCGAAAGCCGTATCCTGGGCGCCGTCGGCGAGTATGCTCACCGTCGGCATGATGCCCACATCGGAGGCCCGGCCTGAGGCCAGGGTATCGTCGGCATCGTACTCACCGTCGCCATTGAGGTCGAAGGCCGGGAATTCCAGGGCGCTGCCATCGCGGAAATCCAGCTCCATGACGAAACTGGTACCACCGAATGCACACTCCACTTCAGAGGGAACCAGGGTAGTAAAGATGATGCGGCCATTTCTCACGATAGCATTACTCACCTGGCGCTCACCGAAATTATCGGTGTTCGCGGAGCTATCTATGAATGTCGGATAGAGGTCCAGCCGGAAACCCAGGTGGTTGGTCCAGCTGATCTCGTTGTCTGAAACATCCCGCAGGGTGAATGTTTCATCGGGGATGGAATCACCGTCGGTATCAAATGACTGGTCGTACTGGTTTGTAATGTACTGCAGCAACAGGTCCGTATCCGGGTCTATATCAGGAATGGCAGTTGTGTTCTTGTCCCAGATACCATAGAACGCCTGTGTAGTCTGGCCGGTGGCGATGTTATCGGTCTCCTCCAGGTATTGACCGGTACCGAAATAGATCATGAAGCCCTGCAGGTTATCCGGGTGGAAGGTCGCCTGGGGCTGGGTGGTAATGGGCTGATTGGCCTTGGTGGTGAACAGCGGCTCGGGGCTGCCGGAATCCCAGGCAACATCCCAGTTCGCGGTGTTGGAATCACTAACATCGAACTTCCACAGGTTGCCCAGCAGGTCACCGGCGTAGATATAGTCCGCGGTAAAGTCACCGTCTTCATCGATCAACAGGGGTGTGGCCAGTCCGTTAGGTGTTCCGGAGGCGCCAGCCTCGGTATCTATCTTCTTGATGATATCCCCGGTCTCCACGTCGACGATATAGAGAACGGCGTGACCGGTGGTGCTGGCAGTGCCGTCGGCCTCGGTGTTGTTATAGCCGTTGCCGAACACCGCGGCCCAGGTGCCGTCGTTCATCTTGGCCATCTGCACCTTGCCAAAGGTGTAGCCGAGATCTGCATCGTCGCTGTCGTCAAACTCCCACAGAATGATGCTGTCGGCATTGGATTCATCAAATGTACTGGGGTCGGTGACATCCAGGGCATAAACGGCCTGGCCGCCACCGGCAAGACCACCGGCGAGTACGGTGTGCCAGGCACTATTATAGAACACGTCTATAACGTTCGGGCCGGCGTCCACGAAATAGCGGTGCTCGTAATCCACATCCGCCAGCTCGGGAAGGTTCTGGTACACTGCGTTGGGCATATAGGCCAGCATCTCGGCACCGGTGTCGTCATTGAAACCGTGCACCATGCCGTCATTGGCGCCAACGTACACCACACCCTGGCGCGCGGAATGGGCGGAAATAAAGGCATTGTAAGAGGCGGATTCCAGGGCATCGGGATAGCGGAAGTTAGGCACATCCACGAAGCGCGGGTCGGAGTTCACGATGTCGCCCAGAACGCCGTTACGCAGCCTGAAATTCTGGCCCGACAATTCATTGGTGTCGTCGCCGCGATACCAGTTGAGCAGGACCTGGCCATAAAGCTGGTTGTCGGCGATCTCCGTGGGATCGACTGTAGCCGGGTCCCAGGGACCATTGGTCAGAATGTAATCGATCTGGTCACTGCTGAGCTCGGTCAGGATATTCGGCGAGGTGTAGTCAGCGGGCCAGCGGAACGGAATGCCGGCGCCTTCCACGGCACCCCCGGGAGGATTATCCACATCAGGGTTCCAGGTAATGATCTCGCGGCCGGTGTCGTAGTTCTGGGTATCCAGCTCATCACCCGCCTCCCAGACCTCGGTGGGATCAATGGTGCCGTCCAGGTTGATGTTGAAAGCCAGCAACTGGCCACTCCAGTCCGAGCTGTCGAAGCGGGCCTGGAACAGCTTACTGCCGGCATTCAGGGAACCGGTGTTGGTGGCTACCGATGCCGCCGAACCTACCCGGTCAGCGATCTCCAGCAGCGCCTCGGCAATGGCGGATGCCACCTCTTCCGGCGACTGGGCGGCTACGTAGTAGGCCTTGCTGTTAAAGGCGGCGTGCCACAGGTCATCGATCTTCTCGGCACGGGTGTTAACGCTGCCGCTGCTCCAGGCACCGTCTTCTTCCAGTTCCGGGTTGGGGTAGCCATCGTCATCGGTGTCCACCAGGTTACCACTCAAACCAAAGGCCACGGTGAAGGACACCATGTGCTGGGCGTTGTTCGGATCGATAGGAGTAGAAGGCACATCATCGTCGAGGGGGCTGAGGTCCTTGTCATAAAAGTACTTGGCCACGTCGGCGAGTGTATCGCTCTGGCCATCCCCGTCCTCGTCACCGATAGCCGACAGGGAAGGCGCGCTGCCGTTCCACTCACCGTCGGTGAACAGGATGGAGTAGTTCTGCTGACAGGCGGAGATGATCGGATCGTCGAAACCGGTGAGGTCGTCATCGTAGTAGCGACCGACACGTTCCAGGCCACGACGCAGGGGTGTACCGTTGGATTGCCATTCGAAGTCGTACATCTCCTGCAACAGGGCGGCATTGTGAGCGTCATAGTCATCCAGCACGGCATCGGGCACGTCCACCCACACGGTGCTGTACTCGTTAATCTGACTGTAGCCAAAGCGGAAATTCGGGTTGGCGTTTACCACCAGGTCCACCGCGCCCTTGGACACAAATGAGCGGCGGCGGTGGAACTCGTACCAGTTGGCCACGTTAGTCCTGATCTGGGCGGCGGTACGGCCCCAGGGATCGGTACCTGCACCAGAGATAGTACTGGAGGAGGTAGTCGTACCATAACAAGTACCATAGGGCGGACTGGCCTGGGCTGCGGTAAGGTCACAGTTGGTGCCGAGACCAATAATGGTTGCGGCATCGGGCACGTCATGCTGCACCACGTCCACGTCTGAGTTGTTCACGGTGTACTGGGTATGGGAATCCCACAGGTCAACGATGTCATTGGGCGTATCGGTTACGTCGTTGGGGCCACTATCTATTTCGCTGCTGCCGTTAAGGTTCGCGCCGTGGTCGTCTTCCCAGACTTCGTAGACAAATCCGTCGAGGTCGCGGGTCAGGCTGTAACCGGTCGTACCCGACTGGGGATTGCTGCGAGCGGCGTTGAAATTTGCATCGTTGAATCCGATCCAGGGGCTGTAGGTGATGGAAGGGTTGTACATCATCACGTTGACATCGGAGGAATAGGCACGCCAGTCACGGGTGTAGGCTTCCGGGTGGTCTTCCAGGGTGGGGTAGCTGCAGGAATCGTAGACATTATCGGCGTTGGACGCGGCGTCGCTGTCGTAGATATAGAGATAGGTTTCACGGCCGCTACACTCACCGGAGCTGGAAAAACCGACGAAGGAACCGGCGGTCTGTGCGCCCACCGGGGTGGAGTCCGGCGCCCAGTAGTCCGTGTAATAGAAGTATTCCTTGGTCAGGATCTCCCAGTCCATGGAACCGGAGTCGTCCATCATGAAGAACACGTTGGGATCGATTTGGGTACCCAGGAACAAGGGTTGGTCTGCCAGGGCCATTTCGGCAGCCTGGGAGGAAGTCGCGAAGGCCAGCAACCAGGAGGAAGCGAGCCAGGCGGTCATAATTCGGAAATGCTGTTTAAGAGACATTGTTCACTCCAGTGGCAAACGCGCCGCTAGCATTTAGTCGTAGGTCTGTACGAATGTTGATTGCACCACCGCCGAGGTCGTGGGGTTAATGCCTACCCCGCGCGCGGTTATGCGGTGAAAAATTCTTGGCACCGTAATTTCGCCACTGCCAATGGCTATGGACTGGCCCGTGTCCACGGTGCGGTACTGTTCGATTACATAACGGGGCTGAGCCGACACCTGTGCCACGTCAGTTATAGCGTCGGTATTGGTGGCATTGGTCCACCAGTCATTGTCGATATCCCCATGATCCCACCAGTACAGGCCATCGTTGGCATCGGGGTCCATTGCCTCTTCAGCCCATACGTCCGTGGTGCCGTCGGTGCTGGTGATGGGCAGGGTATCCTGCAGCACCAGCCAGGCTTCACCGGCCTGCAGGGCCGATTCCGCCGCGTTAAAGGCCACCTCGTGGTCACGCATATTGCCCGACATTCTTTCTTCCAGGGTTGCCGCTTCCATGCCGGCCACGCCGGCCATGGTCAGCACCGCCAGGAATACCAGGCAGAACAGCAGGATGGCGCCGCCTTGCCGCTGCGGGCCTTTAAACTCGGGCCTTTTCTGTCGTCTGCTCATAGTGTTCATATAACTTAATCTGGACCGGTAATAATGTGATCAATTACAAAAATCCGGAAAAATCAGGTGCCCAGGGCCCGGTTTCTCAGGCTAATGGTGGCGGTAAACACCCGCCGGGCGCGCTCGTCCGCGGGCAAGTCCCCGTTGGCGCCCTGGCCATCATAGGTCACACCGTCGAAAGTATAGGGCTGGGGCGCCGGCACGGTACCGTCTTCCACGGACTGCATGAGCAGGCTTACCCGCACGGAAATCACCTCGTCCCAGTTGGTAACATTATCGGCGGTGAGATAGGCGTCCACCGTGGCGCGAATGTCCTGATCGGTGTTCACGCCATACAGCAGCTGCATGGACTCCACTCCTTCGATGAGTTCTTCCGCCGCGGCCGCAGTGCCGGTGGCGCTCAGGACGCTACGAAATAATGAAGGCGGATTGGTGGCGTCATCGTCACGCTTGCCCACGTAATAAAAAGCCCCTTCGAGACGAATCACTTCAGCCGGTGCCGAGGAGGTAACAGTTGCCGCGGCAATATTACCCGGGGCACAGGCGGTGGTGAGGGTGATATCCACCGTAGTAGCCGGGGCATTGGAGACCACGGAGCAGGCCTGTACGAAGTCGGCCTGCTCGCAATCGCTGATAATCAGGAAATCGTTTACCTCGATTCCCACGTCCGCCTCGGCGGTAACCACCGGGTCGGCGCCGGAATTGTCCACGGCGGTGACGGTGCCGGAGTTACCCCAGCCCCCCCACAGGCGCAGGATGTCGGAGTTCGGTACCGCCTGCACGGTGGGAATATTGAAGCTGCCGTCTCCGGTAGTCCATTCTGCCGTAGTAGAGGCAACCGTGGCGACGTCGGCCGCGCTGTTGTTTATGGTGCCTGGTGCCGTGCCCCCGGCCTCCCAGCCCTGGATACCAGTTTCCGGCTGGAACGTGTTGGGGGCGCCATCGAGGGTATTGTTCACGCTGGAACCCTGGATCGATCCCTGGCAACCCAGGAAACCGGCACCGCGGATTTCGTTGCCGAGGAAATTCAGGGCAAATCGTCCGTTCTCCTGCATGCGCAGTCTAGCCTCCGCATCCCGTTCCGTGGCGGTGGTGCTCACGTAAATCTGGATCACCCCCAGTGCCAGGGTGAGACCCAACACCATGGCCACCAACAGCTCGATGAGGCTTAGGCCGGAGTGATTGTAGATGCGCAGGGTTTTCATGGTCGAGTTTCTATATATAGGTAGAACAATCGTTACAGCGGCTGCATGGTGGTGACATAACGCTGGTCGGCTACGCCGTCGCGATCATCATCCCACCAGATCTTGATGGCATAGACACTGCCCAGGCCATCGCAGGCCTGGGCCGCGGCGGTGCCGTCATTGCCCGAAGAGTCCAGGCAGACCACCGCCGTTCCGCTGGGCAGGGATGCTGCGACCTGGGTTTCCCAGTCCAGTACGTCCTGGGCCGCCATCTCGGCGGGTGTGCAGGAAGCCGCGGTAAAACAGGTTGCGGTGGCGGCGCCCACCACGTCGTCGTAGCCATCCACATCCACACCAGTCTTGTTGGCGCGCATGCGTTCGATCATATCCGTGGATAGTGTAGTCGCCATGGTTCGGTAATAAGCCGCCTGGTTGGCGCGCAGGCTAACGGCGTGCACGCCGGCAATGCCCAGCATGCCACCGGAAAGAATCAACAGTGACACCAGCACCTCGATCAGGGAAGTACCTGCGATCAGGGCTGCCGTTATTGGCCTTTTTTGCTTGCCTAAGCGCATACCAGTCCATCCTCAATGCGGCGTCCTCTCCCTGAGGGGCCCACTTCTATGGAGCGGGCGTTGTCCGCATTATCGCTGTCGGGACAGAGCAGGAAGGTCTCGGTGCCACCGTTATCGCTGAAACCCAGGCTGTTGTACTCCAGGATGTCATCGGTAAAGGTCATGTCACTGCCCGCCCCTAATGAATCATAGACCCTGATGATGACATCGCCAGCATCCACGGACCCGGCTGTGCCGTCGGCATCACCGTTGTTGTCCACGAATACGATCCAGCCGTCGGACCAGGCGTCTTCGTCACAGTCGGCGCCGTCATTGCTGGCACAGATGGCCACGTTCTGACCCAGTTTGATGGCCTCGCTGCGGGCAAGGTTCAAGGTGGTCAACATGATCTTGATCTGGGAATTGGTGTTGGCGGATTCGATTGTGTCCTGGAAGGCAGGCGCGGAAAGGGCCGCCAGAACAGAAACAATGGACACAACGATAAGCAACTCGATGAGCGTATAGCCATCGATCCGCTTGCCTTTACTGCTGTCCTTTAGAGTCACCGCACACCTCTGTTCACAGCCGCGTAAGCCGTTGTTTACTATAGCTTATCGGTCAAATTTCGGTCAATTCGCGCAATCAGTCAAAAATCGCTGTACGCCCCGATTCTGCTGGGTTTCGAGCGCAAAGACAGTGCCCAGTCCGCAAATATGAAGATTGACCCCCCAATTATGGTGGATTCGTGAACCAGCTCACGCTCCAGTGGTGCCTGGTTCCCTGCAAACCCCGCGATCCGGGGGCCATTACAGCATACTGCTGCGCCAGGGAGTGCCAAATCAGTGATAGCTATCGCATTTTGTCGGTATGGCCTGGGTTATACTGAAATGGTTCTGTTTGGGTAATTAAAACAATGAACCGTTACAAAACGCCGCTGCTGGTCTGCATCCTGCTGCTCGTTCCCTCTTCCCTCATGGCTGCTGATGGCGGCTGGTTGCGGGGGAGCTGCGCCAGCGGCACCGGCACCTACCGCTGGACCGATGGCACTCGTTACGAAGGCCAGTGCGTAAACAACTTTTTCCAGGGCCAAGGTACTCTTACCCTCCCGAATGGGGATCGCTACGTCGGCCAGTTCAGCCGTGACCAGAAAAACGGCAGCGGTACCTATTATTTTGCCAACGGGGATCGCTTTGACGGTACGTTTCAAAATGGTCGCCGTAACGGTACCGGTACCCTCATACGCGCCAACGGCGATCGCTACCAGGGAAGTTACCGCAATGACCAGCGCAACGGCCAGGGCACATTCCTCTTCGCCAGCGGCGACCGCTACCAGGGCAACTGGTCCGGCGACCGATTCAATGGCCAGGGCACCTACTATTACCGTAACGGCGATCAATATTCCGGCCAGTGGCGCAATGGTGAAAAGAGCGGTCGCGGGACTTTTGCCTATGCCAACGGCGATCGCTACGAAGGCAATTTCAGCAATGACGAGCCCAATGGCCAGGGTAACCTGATACTGGCGAATGGCAGCAGATATGAAGGCCAATGGCGCAATGGCCAGCAACACGGTCAGGGCACCAAGACCTGGAACAACAATGATCGCTATGAAGGCGGCTGGCAGAATAACCAGATGCAGGGTTCCGGCACGTTTTACTATGCCAACGGCAATCGCTTTGAAGGTACTTTCCAGAATAACCAGTTACACGGCAACGGTGTTTATTTCTACACCAATGGCGACCGTTATGAAGGTCCCTGGGTCAGGGGCGAACGTCATGGCGAAGGCCGCTATGTTGACCGCAATGGCAGCGCCCAGCGTATGCGATTCGTGAACGGGCGTCGCTCGGACGGGTAGCAGGCATTCAGACTACCACACTGTTCGGAATTCTTTTCCGTATTTCCATCAACCGCGGAATTCTCCGGGTGCAGGGTTCAGCATGCTAAAAACCCTCGCAACATACGCCTTCGAAAATGCGCCGTCACTGTGTGACGCCAATCATGGTTGCTGCGATTATCACCGCATCTGGGGAATTGCCAGGCTCGCCCAGAGCAATGCCGCCGAGCCTGCCGGCGCTTTTTTTATTCATCAATGCATCAGGGATTACGGGGCACGTAATCACAGTCCCCGTATACTTGTTTGTGGTGGCGCCGACCACGGTGTACCCCAGATGATAAACGAAGCCTGTATGCATGCCGGCCTGAATGCCGAGATCCTGTTCGCCGACCGCTGTGCCACGCCGGTACGGCTGAACACAATGTATGCCGAGAATGAGGGAATTCCGTTAAAGGCCAGGCAGGCAGACCTGCTGCAACTGGAAGAAGATCCGGTGGACGTTATCGTTGCCCATTCCTTGCTGAATTTTTTCTCCCCCGGTGAACGCAGTGAATTGTTTCGTACCTGGTCTCATCTGCTAAAGCCCGGCGGAATAGTGCTGATTTCCAATCGCATGGCGCAAAGCCCGGAGCTGTTGCCTAATCCTCCTGATCAGCAAACACTGTCTGATAGATTGCAGGCACTGGACCTGGTAGGCACGGAACTGGGTTTTGACCGGGTCGCGCGGGCGGAACTTGCCGACGCGGCACAACGGGTATGGAACAAGAATCTCAAGCACAGGGTTTCACTCACCCGTTTAGAGCTGGACACTCTCACCGACGAATACGATTTTTCCCTGCAATCATTCACCGAGCACGGCCGCAATGAACCAGGCCAGAGAGGGCCAATCGCCCAGGCCTATTCCGACCAGGCGGTGCGCGCCGAAATCTGCCTGCGCAAATAGCACTCCCTGGTTATCACATTGTGACTAGCGTTGCCGCGCCCGCCAGCCTGGCTTAAACGAAGCTGCCACCATACCGAGGGCAAGCAACAAAGTTGCCGCGGCCAACACCAGGGAAATTGCGGAATAATCCTGGACGATCGCGGCGACTGACAGCAATAGCGCCGCCAGCGCCAGCACGCTGGCAACAGCTACATCCTGGCCGCTGTCTCGCGACTCTCGCTCCAGGGCCCGGTTACGCCGGCCAATCAGGTACAGGGACAGTACCATGAGGAATGTTATGGCGATGGCCATGGGCCGATCCAACAAAGACAGGCGCCCCAGTTCAGCCAGCCGCAGACTGACCGCCAGGTTTGTCTCGATCAGGTTCGCCAGGATAAAGGCAATCACCATGGGTATTCGTGGCCAGCCATTGAGCTTGAACCAGTACCCTGCCACGCCAAATACCAGCGCCACGATGACGTCGGAAACGCGCCCATTGAGTTGCAGCATCAGGAACAGGCTCAGAGCCAGGAGTGGAAATACAGCATAGTGCAGGGGCAACCGCCCCAGCTTTGCCAGCGGGGGCGCAAGGCCCAGTCCGACCAGGGAAGTGAGTATGTTGGAAAACAACAGTGCGAATATCAGTACGAAGGTGAATGATAACTGGGTGTCGAGCATGGGTATGCCGGGCACCAGGCCATGAAGTGTTAGCACAGTAACCAGAAATACTCCGGCCTCGCTGCCGGGCATGCCAAGGCTGATGGCGGGAAGCAGGGAGCCGCCGTCCTTCGCATCCACCGCTGCTTCCGGCGCAATCAATCCCCTGATGTTGCCTTCTCCGAATGGAACAGCATCGAGCGGGTCGTCACTATCGCCGGAACCGCCCTGGCTGGCGTGGCCATAGGCGACGAATCCGGCGACGGTGCCACCCACTCCCGGTACGATACCAATCAACGTACCGATCACGGATGATCGCAGTGTTAACCAGTAGTGCCGGAACACTGCCAATACCCCTCCCCACGTAGAATCTTTGTTATGGGGCAGCACCGGATCGGTGCTGGATAAGCGCTGGTCTTTCCAGCTTATTATTTCTGCGATGGTGAACAGGCCCAGCAAGACCGGAACCGTATCCAGCCCAGTCAGCATTTGAACGGACCCAAAGTTCCAGCGCGGTGTCCCTTCGATAGGATCGATACCAATCATCGCCAGGAGGAGTCCGAGCAGGCACATCAGGGCAGCTTTTAGTGGCGGCGAGCTCGGCAGGGTAGTTATGGTGGCCAGTCCCCACAATCCCAGCAGCAAGCGCTCCAGGGGACCAAACTGGTTCAGAACCGCGGGCAATACAGGCAGGATCGCCAGCAGCACCAGCACACCGAATACGGAACCCACGGCGGAGGCCGTGGCGGCAGTCGCCAGGGCAGTGCGAGTGAAGCCACGGCGGCTCAGGGGATAACCGTCGAGCAAAGCCGCCGCGCTGGGCGCGCCACCGGGAACGTTGAACAGGATTGCCGTTACCGAACCCATGTAGGTGGCCCCTCCCACCAGGCTGCCAAACAACAGCAGCACCGATTCCACGGGCCAGTCCAGGGTAAGCACAAGCATGATTGCCATGATGCTGGCGCTGCCAACTCCAGGCAGGAATGAAGTAACCATGGCCAGCAGGGTACCGAACACCGGGATCAGTATGCCGGGCCAGGACAGGACCGTGCCCAAGCTGGATAACATGACACTCAGGTAGTCAGCCATGGGCACTAGCGGCGAACTTGCGCGATGATTTCCAGCAATAGCTCGCGGTACTGGCTGGTAATGGAGTGAATCTCGTTTAACTGGTTTTCGGTGTCCCGGGCGCTCAGGGGATTAGCAGGCAGGTTGCTGGCGGCTGCCTGGTTGGCAAACTCGGTGCTGAACAACAGAGCTTCCATTTCCGTAACCAGGCATTGGGAGAGGCCCGGTGAAAGTAGCGCGGAAGTAATGAGTACGCGGGCCGATTCGGTGAGCGCCTCTGTCACGCTGGCAATTTCCATGGCCCGGTTGCGCTGTTCCGGATTCGCCCCTCGGGTAAGCTGGTCCACCAGGCCACCAATTCCGGCCAAATAGGGCACGTCGGGAAACGATGCTACCGGTTCGTCCGAGAGAAACAAAATGGGCACAAGGTTGCTGCCTCTCACGGCCCGTTCGATACTGGGTTGACTGATCGACGCGAAGTCTACGTCGCCACGCTCCACCGCGGCCAGTTCTTCTCCGCTACCCCCGTAACCCGCCACTAACGCGGTATCGAGATCCATGGCACTTGATGCCAATCCGACTCGCAGTGCGTCCAATACCGCATCAACGCCAGCCGTAACCAGGCGACGATCCCTGTTTGCGAGCAGATCGAAACCCGGTTTTGCCAGCCAGCCATGAGGTGCTGAAGACACAAGCCCCAATAAGCGATAGTCCTCGGCAAGGGGGAAGCTGTTTTCTTCGATCAGATGAATCAGCTTCGCCCGGTCAAACAATCCCACGGCGACTGCATCATCCGTGCTGTCTGTAACGTCGCGCAAGGCAGGCAGGCTGAGACCACCTGCGATATTGAGAACCCTTGTGCTGGCCCCGGTTCGATCAGCAAATAACCTGGCGATAATGCGTATGTATGAATCGTAACCGCCACCAGGCCGCACCGGCACAACAAACCTCACCGGGCGATCTGTAAAGATTTCGGCACATTCGAATCCCGACTCCGCCGCGGCGGCCGCCTGAACACGACCCAACATCACCAGCAGCGCAAGGGTAAAAAGGATCGATTGAGTACTCTTATTCACGTTTGCTTATCGCACCGGCCTATAGCGGTAAAGTAATCATTTTCTCCACATGGGGAGCAATGCCATTCAATACGGCATCACGCTCTTCCTGACTGGTTTGATCTTCCGCCGCCTCTACCAGGTGCAATTCAACGACGCGATCAGTGGGCAGACCAAACCTGGCAACCTCCTCAAATTCCAGGACAAGCAACGCGGAATCCAGGTCGGGATTATTCAGCAGAGCCCGTGCCGCCGCGAATCCATCCGGGAATGCATTTGCGATTTGCTGACTATCCAGCCATAGACCTGCCTTCCTGGACAGTCCCTGGCAGTTCAGTTTTGCTTGCAGTTGCGCGCATTCCTCGTCGCTGTATGTGGCTCCCCTGGCTATCAGAACCACAAATACCGGAACGCGGCTGCCCGCAGTCATGATGCCGTTAAGTATATCGAGGTAAATATCGGGATCGTCCTTGGCTCCAAGGGTTGGTTGTGCGTTGATCTCACAGATTACTGCATTGCCCTGGAGCCAGCTGCGTGCAATATCATCGATGATCAGGTCCACCCCTGCGAAATCCAGGTTTAGCAATTGAGCAGCGCGCCGTGCCAGTACGAGATTGTCTGGATGCACCTGGTCGAGGGGCAAAGGTTGATTGCGACCACCGGCGCTCACATTGTCCTTGGCGCGCAAACGAACATAACAACCATCTTCTGGTATGCTTTCCGCTGAAAGCTGCTGCTTCTGAAGCACCTGAATCGCTTCATCGTCGAGGCTGATTACCGGCCCGCCATGGCGCCGGGTTTGAAACCTCTGGTGAGTTTCTCCCTGGACTTTGGTAACAAGCTCCCGAATGCTGAGTGTTCCGTCACCGGTAACACCCCCGGCGATTCGCTTGACCACCTTTATCACGTTCCCCTGGAACACGGTCATGCGATGGGTAAAGCCGGCAACGTGTTTCTCTACCAGCACCTGCCGTGAAATGGCGGATGCCTGTTCGAATCCATCGCGCACCGATTTCTCATCCCTGAGATCCGCCGCAACGCCCCTGCCCTCGTCCAGGTCTGCAGGCTTTACTACCACGGGAAAGCCCAGGTGCTTGGCAATCTTCGCGGCGTGTTCCGGATTACGGGCCAGGTCGTGGGTGGCCGCCGGGAATCCCGCCTGGCGCAGAACATCGGCGGTGTGAGCCTTGTTCTTGGCGATGCTGACTCCAATTGCCGGTGTCGCATCCGTAATTGAGCTTGAAACCAGGCGCCGGTAACGCCCTATTCCCATTTGATAAATATCACCCCGCTTGGGATGGATAGGAATCTCAAGCCTGAAAGCCGCCTGGGCAAGGCGAAAGCGATTGATGCTGGGGGCAAAGAACGGTTTCAACGATTCGGTAAACTCGCTGAATTCCTGCTGCAGGCTTGCGAGTCTTCCAGCCTCGGAGTCACTGTCTTCTCTTGCTGCCATGTACAGCCGAACCATCCACGCCAGCACCCGGGACATGACCTGGGCAGGGAGTGAATAGGGCAACATAAAGGTATAGCGCTGGCTTCCCGGCCCCTGCCGAGGCTGCGAAAGGTAAAATCCATTCGGCGTAATGATCAGCTGCCGTTGCTGCCAGGCGACTAACAGCTCCAGCAACCTGACCACTGACGCAGCCGGCTCACCGCCAGGGACGGCACCAGGAGGCAATTCGATTTCCAGGAAACGAAGAAGCGCGTTCTCTACCGCAGCATACAGCCGGTAGTCCCCAGATACTTCCAGGCCACCGAGAAGTCCGGGATGCTGCAACCCGTATATATAACCGGGAACATACCTGAGCGTTTCGTCAAATTTGATCATCAAGTGGATTCTTTATTTTCCGCGAAAGAAGGCGCTACTCGAGATTCTCATAACCGGTTTTGAAATCGATTCCCTCAGTCTCATCGAGAAACGGAAGTGCGCAGTATCCCATCACGGCTTTCTGGGAGTCAGTCAGTTCACTGTAAATGGAATCGGGCAAGGCATCGGTAATACGGTATCCCTGTTTAACCCACCAGCGTACAAATGTTCCGATCAGGGCCCAGCGACTGTTGCCGCTTTGGTTCTCACCGGTGCCATGCCAGATCCGGGCATCCCAGAACACGATATCCCCGGCTTCTGTCTCGATGGGAATCGCCTTGTCCCGGGCAGATTGTTCCGTGTATTCACCGGATTGATGGCTGCCGGGAACCAGTACCGTGCAACCATTGACTTCGTCCTGTGGCTCAAGAACCAGGGACAACTGTACCGACAGCGGGTACTCCCCCTGGAATGGAATCAGGGAATCAATATGCATGGGAGTTGCGGCCTGGTTATTTCGTGCCAGGTAGGAACGCAGGATATAGTTGGGCCGGTCTGCAGGTATGGCCTTGTGCCAGGTGTCGTTCAGGGTATCCACCAACACCGCTTCTATCAATTCGTTGCCCAACAAGGCCTTTACCAGGAGCAGGGATTTGTTCTGCAGGTTGTAAATTGTCTGCTGGCCCCGGTCCTGATTCGGGATATCGCGAATAGCGGCATAGTCGTAACTGCGATGAATTTCCTGCACCTCATTCAGCAGTTTATCCGCTTCCGGCAGCGCGCCCCTGGCGACCGCGTAACCGTCGCCGCGGAGCCCTGCGATGATGTCTTGCGCTACAGCATTCATTAGCCGGGAAGCTCCTCAAGAGGAAGGCTGGCCAAGCCGATTCCCGTTTGCCCAAATCCGTTACCGTTATAAAACATCCACAACAACCCCGCGTCGCTGTCCTTATAGATATCAGGAAAGCATTGCATGAAATCGGCCCAATGCTTCTGGCTGCGAAAATCGGCCATGAGTTCATCCCTTCTTACCCAGTGCAGCAAATCCACGGAATGAGCGTAGCCGATTCGATAGCTGGTACCACGGTCTGTTCGAAAGGTACGGATTCCGCGATAGCAGTAAAACATATGATAGCGTCCCCCGCAGCTTAAGACCCGGGCAGAACCAATGCCACCTTCTTCGGCACCAAGATAGTCGATGGCAACCCTGTCCAGGGGAATCCAGGAAATACCGTCCATGCTGGTGGCAATGCGCAGGCGGTATCTTGCCTCAGCCGGGATTTCTCCCTGTGACGGCAACCATTCGTCACAGGCCAGATAGTAACCATAATATGTGTCATCGGATGCCACGATCTCCAAGGTTCCGGTGTACAGGCAGCCAGGATCGTGCATCACCCTGCCCCGCTTTTCCCATAGAATTCCATCAGCACTGGTCGCGAGGCCGATGTTGTTGGTATAGGGGTATTTGCCACACCGGCTCCAACCGATGTAGTACAGGTAGATCTGCTGGTCGCGACGAATTACCGCCGTGGGCATGATGCCGTGCTCGTCGAACTCTCCTTCCGCGCCGAGGCGAATGTCTAATGCCCGGGACAACCCGGTGGACTCAAATCCATTCTTGTTTCGTTGTAGTGCAACGGCGAATGGCAATGACCTGCCATCTTCATTGCGGGCGGAATAATAAAGAAGGAAGGAATCACCGGTCGTGTCCAGCACCGGCACCTGGGTGTGACGGGAATAGGGCTCGCTGGCGGCACCACCGGCAACTACCAGCCCGTGTTTATGCCATTGCATGGTAGATATTGATATCGGTGCTGGACTTGTCCAGTTTGCGCGCCGGCACACCGGCATAGGCACACCAGGGCTCGGCATCCATGCCAAGGCTTGCAGACATGGCTACGAATGCCCCTTCACCCAGAGTCGCTCCATCACGAACCGCGGCATTAACTCCGATAAAAACGTTGTTGCCAATTTGGCAATGGCCACTTACGACAACGTGGGAAGCGATGAACACATGGTCGCCGATCACCGAATGATGGCCGATATGATTCCCGCTCCACAGGATAGTGTTGTTGCCTATGGTGACAAATGGCTGGACAGTGTTGTCTTCAAGAATGAAACAGTTTTCGCCGATGTTGTCCGAAAGTACGGTGGCATGACTGCTGATGTAACTGACGAAATCGAATCCCTTTGCCTTTATCTCGCCATAGATCCGTTCCCGGGTGCGATTCATGTCGGCTGCTGTCAGTGGTGCAATAAAGCGTACGCTATTCGGATTGAACTGCTGTTCGATTTCCTCAAAGGCTACCACCGGCAAACCGAAAAGTTCATTGCTGTCGCCGATATATTCCCGGTTCGCGGTAAACGCCACCGGGTTGTGGGGGCTGTCCTCGCTCAGGTAATAATGAGCAAGCTGCGAATTCGTATTGATACCAAATATGACTACGTCTGCCATTGCACCTGGGAATCGATATCATCGACTATAGAATTGATTGGTTGAGTCAGTAACCGGTACAGCACGCTTACCTTCGAACCCTTATAGGGAACCAGAAATCTTGGCTGAATACCAGCATCCAGGAAGCGTTGCTCATCGTAGAGCGCACGGCCGCCGGGAGCATTGACATATTCCGTTGCTCCCAGTTTCTCCAGGATCGCGAGCACCCGCTCTTCACCCTTCAAAGTCGCGTCTATTTGAAGATCCGATGAAGAGATCACCTCACAGTTCATATCAAGCTGTCTCGATGTTTCCAGCAGGGAATTGCGCAGAAAATCACTGGGGTGATGTTCTGGGTGCATCAGGTGCTGAACCAGGGGATTATTCAGCGCCTCGGGAGTCTGCAGGCAGGGAAAGCGGCGACACTGTGCGGATATGTACTGTTCTATATCCTCTACGAATTCGATGTCACGAATCAGGACATCCCTGTCTTTCCTGGCAAGGGCCAGGGTAAACCAGCGCAGCATACCCTCTTTGTCCGGAAGCTGGTTGCGATGGACATAGCCGCGACGGGGAAACTGGACACAGTCGAAGGAAACAAAAACATCTACCCGGCGCAGCAAACGGTAATAGCCGGTGTAAGGAAAGAAGTAGGGAAAATTAACTGCGACCGATGTCATCTCTCTGGTCTTCGAAGGGCCAGACTTTCCTGTCACTCCGTTGAAGCTGTTCGTGGTGGTCCATCATCCAGGAAAAGCTGTGCAGAAACTTGCCGCTTTCGGAAACTGCTCCACTAAAAAACGGATCATCCCGCAGCGCCACAATGCGCTCACTCATGGCAACGCGATAGCTATCGTCTTCGATCAGCCGCAGGGCCTTGTCCAGGTAGTCCTGTTCATCATGTGCTACCAGTTCCGCTTCCAGCCCGGCTCGTTGCATCTGTCCCACGTCGGACTGGGAATGGGGCTGGTTTCCCGCCATGACCACGGAAGGAATTCCCAGGGCAAAACAATCCATGTTGGAATTGGCGCCACCGAATGGAAAGGTACCGAGCCGGAGCTCGCAACCGGCCAGTTGCTGCAGGTAGGTGTCGAATTCCGCGGCCTGTTCGATTTTCACTTCCAGGGAATAGCGCGACAGTGCATGGGCTAGTTCCCTGCGTATGATTCCCTGGGCGCCGGTAAACAGGTGAAATACCAGCGGCCTGGCGGCGCGCTGCACCAGCTCGAGGCAGAGCCTTATGAAACGGTAATTGACCTTTAGCCAGCTCGACACCACGGCGATGTGCAGAGGCTCTCCGGCGGCGGCCCGGGCGGGGCTGGCAACATTCCCGGTTGCCGGCATGGTGGAAGAAGTTTCATTCCCCGTAAGCAATACCGTTTCCGTGAAAACCTCTGCCGTCCCGAAGTCCTGCTCCTGCACCAGGACATAGTCCATGCAATCGATAAAACTGGAGGCGGGATGGCCCAGGGTCATGCATTGAAGCGGTGCGATGCGCTGATTGGCGAGCAACAGGCCGGCAAGGCTCATACCAAGGCTGGGGAAGTACACGGCATCGAAGCGGGCCGACTGCAAACACTCCAGGTGAGTCCGCGGCGAGTCAATAAGCTCGTCTTCGTCGAGTTCAACCACTTCCGTGAAACAGGCCCGGGCAACTTCATCTATATTGCGCGCATTAACCAGGGCAACAGTATGATAGCGCTCGCCCAGTTGCCTTATTACCCGGTTAAAACAGCGATACATGGCGTGACTGGACTTAAACTGATCCAGGGGGATTAGTACACGCTTGCGACCGGATTCAGATCCTGGTGAGAATTTCCATTTACACACTCCGCTATCGCTCGCTTGTTCAGCATAGTTTTTTAGCAATGCATTAAGCGTCTGCTTTATCCGGTGTTTGTCCCCCGCGCTGGCGTAACTGCAATACATCCAGGGATTGTTAATACACCGAAGCAGGAAGGGATCCGGTTCAAGGTTTTCGATGGTAGTCCAGTATTCCTGGAGCAGGCGTTCGAAGCGCGCGCTATTCTCTCGCGTCACCAGGCTGGTGAAATTCAACACACTAAGCAGGAATGCAGAGATGATCTCCGGGTGATTCTGAGCAGTGGCTACCAGGTCCAGCCGCGGCGCCATCGGGTCCCAGAACAGCAGACCCTGCATTAGACTTTTCTCGTCTGGAAAAGCCATCCAACCGCTGTCATAGAGGCGCATGAAGGAGCGTGCCATGAATTCGGTGGAATCGAGTCCGGCGGCGGCGAATACGGCGCGAATCTCCGGCAAATAAAGGCAGATCCAGGCGAACTGTTCGCGGCCAATCTGCAAGTGAGGCGATCCCAGCAATTCGATCAGGGCGATGGCAAAGCGTCGATCCGTCAATTCCCCCGAACCGGAATCGACCCGCGCCTCGTGGATGGTTTCGGGTAAGGCCTGCATTGCGGCCTCTAGATTGCCCGCGTAAACCAGGGATTCAAACAATCGCAGGCCTGGCCGTGATTCAGGCATAGCCGAACTTCTTCATATAGTCTGACATTTCCCGTTCCACAATTTTCGTCTCTTCCGGACTGAGAATATTTTTATAGTTACCAATGCTCTCTTCGCTGGGCTGCTTGTCATACAATGGAGTCACCCATGGCTTGTATCGCGGCAGGGATTCCTCTCCCGGACGATCTCCTCCATCCAGCTCTGTAAAATTAAATTGCAGATCCATTCCCGTGAAACGGCGCAGTTCATCAAGTACTGAATCGGTGTTCTGCAACAGGTTTTCATAGGTGACCGCGCCCACACTTTCCTGGAAGATTTTGTCCTTAACACTCAATACCGGGGAGTAAAATGCCTTGATGTAGTTGCATAGGTATTGCATGTCTCGCTGTTGGAAAAAATGCTGTTGTCCCTGCTGCTGCATCCTCTCTCCCACCTGTAGCATGGATGAGATTATGTCCCGGGGATCACGAAATATGAGAATAAACCGGGCATTGGGCACCAGCTCATACAGAGCCGGAAACAAAGGCGTGAGATGGGGCTCTTTCAGTACCAGGTGCCGCGCCGGGTAGTGAGCGTTAAGGGTTCGGTTGAGAAATATATTGACCAGGGAAGCGTGGAAATTTCGAAACTGCATGCGGTCGCTGAAATAACTGCCGGTGTCGTGTTCGAAGTCCTGTACAGCCTGCTGGTAGGTGCTTACCAGCAGGCGCAAATAAGAGGCCTCAGCCAGCCTGGGTGCCGCGTCCTTATCGGCGCAAAGCATTCTCTGCAGGATAGTCGTGCCACTGCGCTGGCTACCCCCGACGAAAATTAGGCTCATGTTTTCCCTGTTATTTATTATCTGATCGGCGGAAAGATCTGCCACAAGGGATATTAAGGGTAGCGGGCGCCATGATCCACCTCGCCCGGAAGCCCAGATCCCGCGGAAAATTGCGGTTTTACCGGGCCCGGATTCCGTTTAAGATTGGTTTTCCCGCTGTTTCGCCGGTGCCCGATATTTGAGCTGGAACACAGTATGGGCGCCTTGATGAACTAGACTGGTAATCCCTGGATGAGCCTGGTGTAGCTACATGGTGAAGAGCAAGCAATCTCAACGCGGTTTTACCCTGATCGAGCTGATGCTGGTTGTGGCCATCATCGGGATTCTCGCTTCAGTGGCGCTTCCCGCCTACAGTCTCTATCGCAACAAGGCACGCTTTGGTGAAGCCATCCTCGCCGTGGGCGCACACCGCTCTGCCATCATCGTTGCCGCATCCACCGGTCGCGTGACCTCGGTGAACGATTTCGATTCAGGCGCTTTCGGGATTCCACCTACCCAGGCGCAAACCGCCACCATCCATGGCACCAATGTGGCGGACGGCGTGATCACGATTACCTGGATGGCCGACGGTACCGACCTGGCCGGGGAAACCTATACCCTGACCGCCCAGGGCTTTGTACCGCCAGTGCAATGGGCGGCCGGTGGGACCTGTATCGACAACGGCTATTGCTAAGCCCGGGCCTGTCTCCTTCCTGATCTCCTAACATTCGCCGTAGTACGGACGAAATTACGCCTGTGCAAGTTTATTGCGCCAGCGCAACAGGTATCTATCAGCCGGCGCTAGACAGGGCCTCGTAATCCTTTAACATAGCCGGTCACTGTCAACTCATAACAATACTAAATGGCTGAATCTCTGCGCTTCGGATCCCTGGTTCGCGCGATAACCGTGAACCAACGGGAACTCAGTTACAACGACCTGGTACCCAAACCCCGGCAAGATGCAGCGGGCAATGAGCTGCCGTACAAACCCGAAGCGATCCAGCTGCGGTCGATTGACGTTTACCGCCTGATCCAGCCCTACCTGAGTATCAGGGCAAAGGAACAGATTCGTGCGGTCGTACCCCTCGCGCTATACCTGATCCTGTTTCAATTACTCATCCTGCGCCAGTCGGTTACCGACTCCTGGATTATCACCGGCGGCCTGCTGGCAGTCATCGCCGGACTGATGATGTTCATGGAAGGGCTGAAACTGGGCCTGATGCCCTTTGGCGAAAGCCTTGGCACCACCCTCCCTAAAAAATCGCGCCTGCAGGTAGTTTTGACCATTGCTTTTCTGCTGGGCGTGGGCGTGACCTTCGCCGAGCCGGCAATCGGTGCCTTGAAACAGGCCGGCCAGATAGTGGATGTGCAGCAGGCACCTTACCTGTATGCCTTGCTGAACAGCTACTCGGAAGTCCTCGTGTTGCTGGTAGGGGCAGGTGTCGGGTTAGCCGCCGTGCTGGGGACCGTACGCTTTCTTTATGGCTGGAGTCTCAAGCCCATGATATACGCGGTGCTGATTCCCGCCTTACTGCTTACCGCCTACTTTGGCAGCAATGAGCAGCTCCGCGCCACCCTGGCCCTGGCGTGGGACTGCGGCGCCGTGACCACCGGTCCGGTGACCGTGCCATTGGTTCTTTCCCTGGGCATCGGTATCGCGTCCAGTGCCGGTAAGGGTGATTCATCACTGTCAGGATTCGGCATCGTGACCCTGGCCTCGCTGTTTCCCATCATTGCAGTGATGCTACTGGCGATTTACCTGGATTTTCGTTTTACCCCGGAAGAAATAATCGCCATGAGCACTGCCGCCACCGACACCGCGGCCGCGTCAGGCTGGTTGTCCACATCTCCCGGACAGGAAATTATGTTGGGTATCCGCGCAATCGTACCCCTGGTCATATTCCTTATCCTGGTGATGCGCCTGGTTTTGAAAGAGCCCCTGAAAAATGTCGGCGAACTGAGTTTCGGCATCGCCCTGTGTGTACTCGGCATGATCGTGTTTAACCTGGGACTCAGCTACGGCCTCAGCATGCTGGGCGGCCAATCCGGCAGCCTGGTACCCGGCGCATTCATGAATATCGATGCCATCAGTGAGTCGCCGCTTTACCAGTATGCCCTGGGCCTTTTGATCGCCCTGGCGTTCGCCTGGATCATGGGCCTCGGCGCGACCCTGGCGGAACCGGCCCTGAATGCTCTCGGAATCACCGTTGAGAACCTGACCAACGGCGCCTTTAACAAGTCCCTGCTGATGTGGGCCGTGGCTATCGGCGTGGCCTTTGGTATCGCCATGGGCATATTAAAAATTGTCTACGAATTGCCTATCGCCGCCATAGTGATTCCCGCCTACAGCGTCGCCATGATACTGACTGCTATTTCCACGGAAGAGTTTGTCAACGTTGCCTGGGACAGCGCCGGTGTAACTACCGGTCCGGTCACCGTGCCCCTGGTACTGGCCATGGGCCTGGGATTTGGTAATGCTCTTGGCGTCACCGAGGGTTTCGGGATTCTCGCCATGGCATCGATCGGGCCAATAATCGCAGTTCTTTCTACGGGGCTGTGGATCCGCTGGTTGATCTCCAGACGCCGGCGCAGACAGACTGCCAGCGAATAATAGATAGGTCGTGATATGAACGAACGGGAAATTACAGTATTAACGGACGTTGCGCTGATTACCTGCATCGTGCAACGGGGCGAAGCCGACAACATCATCAGGGCGGCACAGGATGCCGGCGCCCAGGGCGCAACCACGTTTTACGCCCGTGGCAGTGGTGTCAGGGAAAGGCTCGGCATCCTGGGCATTACTGTGGATGTGGAAAAAGAAATAATCAACGTGGTGGTGGCCAGTGACCAGGTGGACCGGATTTTCGAGCGCATGTATCTCGCCGGCAAACTGGACACCCCAGGCATGGGATTTATTTATATTACGCCACTGGAAAAAGCAGCGACCTATATCCCGGAAGAAATATTGCAGAAGCTGGGGGCTGAACAGTGAGCGAGAAGCTGCTGACTGACGCCAAAATGATTACCTGTATCCTGCCGGCGGGAAAGTCCGCGTCGCTAATGCGCACTCTGAAGAAAGAAAAAGGAATTATTACTGCCCGGGTGAATCACGCGCGGGGAACCGGCCGGTTAACGCCCCTGGCCTACCGGGGCATTGCAGGCCAAACGGAAAAAGAAATTTTCAGCGTGCTGGTGGATGCCGAGCAGGCGGATGAACTGTTTGCCGATATTTACCATCTCGCGGGGATCGGTGAAGTTCACGGCGGACTAATGTACCAGCATGGGGTACCCCGGGCGAGCCGCTACGAGTTGCCGGCGGATCTGCCGGAGGAAGAAGACTGATTCCTCGTTGTTATCTTTGCCAGCCCAACAAGGCCTACAGGCTGCAACCCAGTTCCCGCAACAGCTGATTCGACTCCTGCACGTCAGTGCGCCCCGGAAACAGACTCAATGCCGCCATCTCTTCTATTTCTTCCAGCCCCACTGTCTGGTCGCAATAAGACTCGTACTGATCGAGCTGGCCTGAAAAAATAAACGCGGCCACCGAGGAGCCATCTGCAACAACCTTAAAATAGGCGGCGGGATTTAAATCCACGCTGGAGGGATTCACGCTCAGGTTGCCGATGACAAAGAGCGGCCCCGCTATGACGTAGAGATCATCTTTTTGTGCGACCACCCGGTTCAGTGTCTGTTCCAGCTGCAGCCAGGCGCCGAGACGCAGGGACGCCGGCATGGGCACCATGTTGCTCAGGTTGTTCAGATCCGGCCAGTATGGGGTGTTGGCGAAGCTGGTCATGGGCGCGAGGCGAGCCCGGTTTTCCGGCTCCAACGCCGCAGCACCCCCGTAAGGACTTGCGCTGTTGCGCACCGCTTCAGACAGGCGCACTTCAGATTCACCGATTTCAATAATATCCTGCAGCGGCGAAAACCTGACCAGTCGATCCGGCTGCCAGGATCGCGGTAAAAGCGAAGCCACCCCCACCGCTTCCGGCATCAGGCGATAGGCAACCCAGTCCGCCCTGCCCGTGTCGCCGTTAAGCCCCGCAGCATATAAATGATGAATTACCACGTTAGCGGAAGCCGCGGTAAGTTGGGAATCATACTGCGGGCAGCCGCCCTGGCAGTGAGTCACAGCAACAGTCTGGGGAAAAGCCGGGGATGCCCAGAAACCCGCCAACAGCATAACAGCCGTCGCCAGCGAACGGAGCATTTTGGGGAGTCTATGGTTCATTGCCTGGTAGTCACCTGAAAAGGGGATTATATACGAAGCCGCATGCTATCCCATCGGCTGAATTGGAATTTGATCCAAGTCATTCAGGATAGGGGCAGCGGTGGGAACGAGGGAATTTGAACCCCAGCTTTGAAGCGACCAAATCAATTGAAAAGCGGTCAAAAACTAATGTATTTTTAGGCAGCTCCTCCCCCATAAACGGCTCGTCTCCCATCCCCGAGAGGAAGAGACCATGTATCGAATCTCCAGCTGCTTTCCCCCCGCACTATTTCTCCTGGCCTTTTCACCCACGCTGGTAATGGCCCAGGCTGGTGAAGTGACTTTTCATAAAGATATTGAACCTATCCTGCAACGCAGTTGCCAACAGTGTCACCGTCCCGGCGGCGCCGGACCCATGCCACTGGTGAGCTATGACCAGGTTGCCCCCTTTGCCGGGCTTATAGAGTACAAGACCGGGTTACGTGACCGCGCCGGCGCAATGCCGCCATGGTATGTAGAAAAGAATGTCGGCATTCAGGACTTCAAGGACGATCCTTCACTTACCGATGAAGAAGTCGCTGCTATCTCATATTGGGCCAGAAATGGCACACCCAGGGGCAATCCCGACGATGCGCCCGATCCCCTGGTTTTCGACGATTCGGTTAAATGGAAGGCCGGAGAACCGGACCTGGTCGTTCGCCTGAATGATGTAACCAAGCTGGCGGGCACTCCGGACTGGTGGGGAGAAATCGAGCCAGTAGCAACCGGACTAACCGAAGATCGTTACGTGAAATCCGTGGAAGTAGTGGAAGTTAATGATGTAGATCCCACTGAAGCGGCAGGCACGGTGGGCGGGCGTTATATCTTTCATCATATGCTGTGGGCTACGGTTGAAATAGATGCGGAAGGTAACCCGGTACAGGGCTTCAACCAGCCCTGGCCGGTGCACGAAGTGGGACGAAATCCGGATATTTTTGACGAACGGGCCGGCAGGCTACTCAAGGCAGGCTCCTGGGTGGTTTCAGACTCCGTGCACTTACACTCCAATGGCAGGGATACGACGGGGCACCTGGAAATCGGTTTTCGCTTCCACGACGAAGACTACGAACCGGAATACAACGCCAATATCGGTTTTATTGGTAATGGCGTGGACATCAGCATTGTTCCCAACAGGTCCGACCAGGAACTCCATGCCTACGGAACATTACAGCGCCACACCAAGATAATTTCATTCGAACCCCATCTTCATGCTCCCGGCGAGCGCATGTGCCTGGAAGCGATCTGGGGACACCAGGTGGAAACTCTGAGCTGTGTCGGCTACGACCACAACTGGGTACGCAGCTATCACTATGATGAACATTCCGCACCGTTGTTACCCGCAGGGACAATTTTGCATATCACCGGTTATATGAATAATACAGATTCCAATCCGAATATCCCTGATCCGAGAAACTGGCAAGGCTCGGGCAATCGCTCGGTAACGAATATGTTCATAGACCTTGGCCTGCGGGTGTCACTCTCGGAGGAGCAATTCCTCGAGGCCATGACGGAAAGGCGCGAGGCCCTGAACATGGGCCCAAATGACCATGTCATCGGTTGCCCTCTATGCGGCGCCGAACTGGTGTCTCCGCTGTCTGATTCCGATTAGCCAGTTCAAGGCAGAGGTAATCCAGATGCAGCAACCAAAGAGAAGCTACCTGGCCGGGCTCATGGTTACCCTGGCTGTATTGCTCCCGCCATCGGTTCAAGGGGCAGAGACTTTTCTCCATGGCCAGCCGGTGTGGCCGTCATTCGAAGGCTGGCGCGCGAACGACGATGGCAGTTTCAGTTTCATGTTTGGATACATGAACGAAAACTGGGAAGAACAGCCCAATATTCCCATTGGTGAATACAACTATTTCTCACCCGGTGACGATGACCGTGGCCAGCCGACACGATTCCTGCCAAGACGAAACCGGTTTACTTTTGAGGTCCAGGTTCCCTCGGACTGGGGTGACCAGGAACTGGTGTGGACCCTGAATGTAAATGGTGTGGAATCCCAGGCCTATGCAACGCTAAATCCCGACTACCGCGTGGATAACATGATCATTGCGTCGGAGACCGGTTCCCTCGGTATTGGCACAAGCAGCCCGGAGTCTCGTTCCAATACACCCCCGGTCATGACAATCCAGGGGGACACTTTTCGCAACGCAAGGGTGGGCGAACCTCTTACCATCCTGACCCACGTGGAAGACGATGGCTTACCGCGCAGCCGGGTCCGGCCAACTCGCAGTGAACAGGCATTGCGGCGGGCTATGTTCCGCCCCCCTGCCAAACCCACGGTAAATAAAATTAACGCGCTGTACCTGAGCTGGAACGTGTATAGAGGATCGGGAGGAGTCAGCTTCGATCCACCCCAGACCAAGGTTTGGGAAGACACACGGGTATCGGCGAATTCGCCATGGGGTTCGCTGTGGCTGCCACCGGAAATCCCTGAAGACGGCATGATCGAGGTGTCGGTGACATTCGATGAACCTGGCACCTACCTGCTGTGGGGACGTGCCGATGATGGCGGTCTCTACGATGATGGCTACGTCGCCATAACGGTCAGGGAATAGCTCCAGCCGGCAGCCCCCGGAATCTGGTCATACCACCCGATAAATAAGATAATTTGCGGCCGATTACTGCCATATTCGGCCATGAGCCTGCTATATTCTCGATTCTGCCCTGCGTGGCACGGCCGGGAGATCGCCGGCAGGCCGAACGACAGGAGCCAGTGCCAGGCTGCGCTGGAAACAATAAGGAGAGAATTATGCTTCGCACTTTATCAAAACTTACCGCCGCCGGATTACTGCTGACTCTAACAACCGCAGTCAGTGCCCAATCCGATGTCTATTATTCGGCTCAACACAATTATCGCGCGGTCCCGGTTGCAGAGGGGCTGGTACATCCCTGGTCCATGGCCTGGTTACCCAACGGTGACATGCTGATTACCGAGAAGCCGGGCCGGTTGCGCCTGGTGAGAAATGGCCGTCTGTTGCCGGAAGCCATTCCCGGTACACCGGAAGTTTTTTACGAAGGCCAGGGTGGCCTGTTCGACGTAGTGCCTCACCCTGATTTCGAACAGAATCAATGGGTATACCTCACTTTTTCCAAGCCCGTGGGTGACACTTCGACCACTGCCATTGTGCGAGGCCAACTGCAGAACGATCGCCTCACCAACGTGGTGGAAATATTTGCGGCCCAGGCCGTGGGTTTCGGTCACTATGGCGGCAAGCTGGTATTCGATGGTGAAGGACATATATTCCTCACCGCCGGTGATCGCATGGCTCCCCCGGTAGGCGATGCGGATGCATTGGCTGCACACCCGGCCCAGGACTTGAGCAATCACCAGGGCGTGGTGATTCGCCTCAATGAAGACGGCTCAGTGCCCAATGACAATCCATTCGCCGGTCAGCGTGGTGTCTTACCGGAAATCTGGAGCTACGGCCACCGCAGCCCGCAAGGCCTGGCAATCCACCCCGAAACCGGTGACCTGTGGGAATCGGAACACGGCCCCCAGGGTGGTGACGAACTGAACCGTATCGAGCCCGGCAACAACTACGGCTGGCCCGTAGTGGGCCGGGGCGCCAACTATGGTGCTTACGGCAGACCCATCCACACCGGCATACACGAAGACGGCATGACAGCACCAACTCGTTTCTGGGTACCGTCAATCGCCGCTTCCGGCCTGATGGTGTATACCGGGGACAAATTCCCCGGCTGGTACGGTGATATTTTCTCCGGCGCACTGGCGGGAGAACAACTCGCACGCCTGGACATGGATGACGATTACCGAACGGTAATTGTTGAAGAGACTCTCGCCTACAACATGGGTCGCATCAGGGATGTGCGCCAGGGCCCCGATGGCTATATCTACCTGGCCATATCAGACCGCGGCGGCGATCCGACTCCGGTTGTACGCCTGGAACCGGTTGACTAATTCCGCATCATTCTGCAGAAATAAAAAAGGGGCTCCAGAGCCCCTTTTTTAGTGCCGGTATTTCAGTCTTAACTGTTTTTCTCCCCCGCCTGCTTGCCCAGCATACGGGTAAAATTCTCCACCAGCTGCATGGGCAGTGGGAACACGATGGTGGAACTCTTCTCGCTGGCTATTTCAGTCAGGGTTTGCAGGTAACGAAGTTGCATGGATTCAGACTGGTTGGCCAGTTGCCGTGCCGCATCCACCAGTTTCTCGGAAGCCTCGTATTCGCCATTTGCATGGATTACCTTGGCGCGTCGGATTCGTTCCGCTTCGGCCTGCTTGGCAATAGCCCTGATCATGCTCTCATCCAGGTCCACGTGCTTGATCTCAACATTGGAAACCTTGATGCCCCAGTTGTCTGTCTGCTGGTCCAGAATCTCCTGCACGTCTTCGTTCAATTTTTCACGTTCCGCCAGTAACTCATCGAGCTCATGCTGCCCAAGCACGGATCGCAGTGTTGTCTGAGCGAGCTGGCTGGTGGCTTCCATGAAGTCTTCCACATTAATTATTGCTTTCTCAGGATCCACCACGCGGAAATAGACCACGGCGTTTACTTTCACCGAGACGTTGTCCCGGGTGATGAGATCCTGGGTTGGGATATCCCAGACTATTATTCGCAAATCGACTTTCACCATTTGCTGCAGGATGGGGATTACAATGATCAGGCCGGGGCCCTTTATCTTGTAAAAACGGCCAAGCATAAAAATAACGCCACGTTCATACTCGCGCAGAATGCGAAACGTGCTTAGCAGTAACGCAAGTACGATTGTGGCGAGGACTACAGTAAAAGTATCCATAGGGTTTACTCCGGTTTACTGACTTTAAGCACGAGGCCGTCCATGCCGACTATGCGGACCTCGCTGTCTTTCTCAATGGGTTCTTCGGAAACTGCCTTCCAGTTCTCACTGAAGGCTCGAACGTGCCCTTTCCCGTCGAAGTTTTCCAACGCAACCGCCGTACTGCCGATCATGGATTCGGCGCCGGTGACGACTTTTTGCTGACGCGCCCGCAGGAGCATGCTGAGACTGAAGATAAATATCCCGGCGGAGGCGACGGCGAAGGCCGCGATAATTGCCATGGAAATGCGAAACGCCTCCAGGTCGGTGTCCATGAGGATGACGGAGCCCAGCACAAAAGCCACCGCTCCACCGAGTCCGAACACCCCGAAACTGGGTGACATGGCCTCGAATATCATCAGCCCGACTCCCACCACGATAAGCGCCAGCCCGACGTAGTTAATAGGCAGCATTTGCAGCGCATAGGCGCCGAGCAAAAGGCAGATAACGCCTGTTATGCCTGGGATTCCCAGGCCGGGGTTGTAAAATTCCAGGATAATGCCGTAGAAACCTATCATCAGCAGAATATAGGCAACGTTTGGATTGGTTATCAGAGAGAGGAATTCATGGCGCCAGTCCGGCTCCACCAGGGTGACCTGGGGATCGGACAGGTCCAGAGTTACAACATTACCCGCGATTTCCGTTTGCCGCCCATCGAGTTGGGCGATTAATTCGTCGATGTCATCCGCAATGATCTCGATGACGTTCATCTCCAGCGCGTCGGTTGCGGTCAGGTTTGCCGCCTCAAGCACGGTGCGTTCGGCCCAATCCTGGTTGCGCCCGCGCAGTTCCGCCAACCCCTTTATGTATGCCACGGCATCGTTTATCACCTTGCGTTCCATGGCCGTGCCACCCACCTCCGGTGCCTGTTCCTGCTGTTCCTCCTCGCCTTCGCTATCGGCCGGTGTGGAATCCGGTACGGTTGGGATTGGCAGTGGCCCGCCGCCACCAATATTCACCGGGGTTGAAGAGCCCACGTTGGTGGCCCGGGCCATGGCCGCGAAGTGACTGGCGTACAGAATATAGGTACCGGCACTGGCCGCCCGCGCGCCATTTGGCGCCACCCAGGTAGCCACGGGAACCGGTGAGGCAAGAATGGCCGAGATGATGTCGCGCATGGCGCCATCCAGGCCACCGGGGGTATTCAGGCGTATCACCACCAGTTCGGCGCCAGCCTCGGCGGCATCGGCCATGGCGCGAATGGTGAAATCGGCACTTGCCGGGCCTATGGCATCGTCGAGATCCACCAGCCGGATGTCCGCTGCGTTCACCGGCAGAGCGAGGCCCAGCATCAGACCAAGCATTGCCAGCACCGGACCAAAACTGAATGTTTTCATACCACTGCGTTTGTGCATGTGAATTCTCTTCATTGTCGTTTACGGCCCCTGGAGGATTGTTGATGGGGATCAACCCTGCCTGTGACAGGTACTACGCAGGAGGGAATGGCCCTGGATCGGCGTGCTTGACCCAGGAGAAAGAAAACTCAATCCGATTGCTTGGTATAGAGGCTAGCTAGGAGCCGATATGATGTCCAGTGTCACAGGCTGGAACCCATAGTGAAGGCTTGAAAGATCAAGCAAGGGAATTGGGCATCCCGGAAAACGCGGGCAGAAAAAACCCCGGTGGGCGTGGCCAACCGGGGTTTTCAGATTAAACGAATCGCAGCGGTATTACAGCGGCTGATCCTGGCTATTGAGCAACCACATTGGCACGCAGCCGATAGGTGAAATCGATGTCGTCACCCACGGCCATGGCACCACCCATCAGTGAGAAAGGCTCCAGGCCAAGATCGGCGTGAGTCAGCCGGTACTCACCTTCCACGGTCACAGCATCATCGGTAATGGTGATCGACGCCGGAAATGTTTGCTCGATGCTTTGTCCCACAATGGAGATTGTCACCGGCAGGCTCGCATCCTCGAGTGAACCCTCTACACCGCTGCCTTCCAGTCGAATTTCCGGAAAATTCGCTCCATCAAGAAGGCCTTCGGTAAGCATGTTGGTTTTTGTTCCTGCCTTGGCATCCTCATCGGGAACGGATTCAAAATCTTCGCCGTAGCGGGCGCGCAACTCGGGATCGTCGATCACCAGTGCATTTACCGGAAAACTGAGCTCCCAGGTGGAATCGGCCACATCAGGGGCCACAATTACATTGCCATCAAATTCAACCAGTGAAATGACGTGGTTGTGTCCCAGCCGGGCCAAAGCTCCTGCACGGTAGATCCGCCAGTACACTTCTGATTCAGCCGGTTCAAGTGTGTAGAGTACCGATCCGTCGTCCAGCGCCTGAACAGCTTCGGCCGCTGCCGGTGCGGCGGAAACCTCGACTGGTGCGGCAGCCGTATTATCGTTTTCGCCTACAGTAGTGTTGCTATCACCGCCACACGAAACTAACCCAATCGCTGCTACAGCAAATACTGCGCCGATTGTCTTTCCATTACCCATCATTTCAATCCTCAGCCAGAGAATCCTCGCCAGCCGTTTAGTTATTAATTACTTTCGACCTTGTCGCCATGCAAATCGATGCAGCGTGACGACCAAATATTCTACCTGCTCGGTTACTGCTGGATGGCGTACACGTCCACCGTTACGGTAACTTCATTCGGTACTTCAGCAGTATTTGCCCAGTAACCCTGTCCAACACCGTATTCGAGCCGCAGGATTTCCACTTCACTGGTCAGGTGAAAACAAACCTGCCCATCACAAGTTTCGATATTGAGATCGAAAGGGAAAGTCATGGGATTGGTCTGGTCACGAATGGTCAGTGTGCCGTCGGCTTCGAATGAAGTCACTCCGGTGAGGCGGCAATTTTCCGCCTTGAAAGTTGAAATGGGCCAGGTGTCCACGTCGAACAATTCATAGTCGAGCAGATAATCCTGCACTTCCGGAGAATCCACATCGATGCTGTCGATATGAATAGTCACATCGAAGTTGCAGCTGGTGGGGCGCATGATGTCGATATCGAAAGTGGCTTCAACATTGGTAAATCGACCCTCGTAGGGATCGGTCCCATAGGAATACTTGAACACTACCTGGGACAGGCCAGGATCAAGTTTCCACATCGCCGCATTGGCCGGGAGGCCGATGATTAACAGGGCTGTTCCCAGAAGGGCTCGATTCAGTAAGGTTCGCATGGTTTCAAATACTCCTGTTTCAAATTAGGGCAATGCGTAGGCCACCAGTTCTGCTGGCCGTCCCCCGCCACCAACGAACATGGAGATGTATTGCTTGCCATCATGCTCGTAGGTAAAGGGAAGTCCGGATTGATTGTTCGGTAAATCAATCTCGGCAATGATTTCTCCGGTTTGCTTGTCGACGGCGCGGAAGATTGGGCTCGCGCCAGGGCCGCCAGTGCCCTCACCGACAAACAACAGTGTCTTGGTTACGAATACACCTGCCCGGGTGGGGATTCCCGTGCGCTCCAGCTCGACACCTTCCAGCAGGCGATGGTTGGCGATGCGCTCAGGTGTATCGGCATTGGCAATCATCCACAAATGATCGCCACTATTCATGTCGATGGCGGTAACGCGGCCGTAGGGTGGCTTCACGATATCCAGCCCCTGCACGCGAGGTACGCGTACGCCGAAGGCTGCGCTCAGGTCCAGGTCGGAATTCGGATCTTTCTCCAGGGACATGACGGCCAGCGCAGTGCGCGATGGCACATAAAGGATACCGGTCTCGGGATCGATAGCCGCGCCCTCCCAGTTGGCGCCGCCGGTGGAAGAAGGCAGGGTCAACACGCCACGGGTTCCGTCAGCCGCATCGGATAATGAAGGTGGAGTGTAGACGCTGGGCGCCAGGCGAAATCCTTCCAGTGATTCCAGGGCCAGGGCTCGAATTTCCGGGGTCCAGTCAATCACGTCCGCTTCGGTAAAACCCTGGCGATCGAAAGGCGCCGGTCGTGTTGGATAGGGTTGGGTAGGTGCATACCACTCACCGGGTACATCACCAGCCGGTACGGGTTGTTCTTCAATGGGCCAGATCGGCTCTCCGGTTTCCCGGTCAAATGTATAAACCCAGTTCTGCTTGGTTACCGACATCAGGATCTTGCGGCCATTTGGCAAATCGGAGAGTACGGGAGCTGAGGGGATATCCCAGTCCCAGATGTCGTGATGGGTTAACTGGTAGTGCCATTGCCGTTCACCGGTGCGAATATCCACCGCCACGATGGAATCGGAAAACAGGTTGTCACCGGGGCGGTCACCGCCAAAGCGGTCGCCGGTAGCCGACTCAACGGGCAAGTACACAAGACCCAGCTCCGGGTCGCCCGACAAGGGTGCCCAGACTCCGGCATTACCGGTAAATTCGATTCCACCGTCAAGCCAGGTTTCAAAACCTACTTCACCGCGCTCGGGAATGGTGTGGAAGGTCCACAACAACTCACCGGTACGCACATCGAATCCGCGAATGTCACCTTTTACATTGGATTTGGAACGGGGGCGCATGCCCACTCTGTGAGCCGCCCCTACCACGATGACGTCATTCATGACGAAGGGCGCAGCGGACAGTCCGATATCGGGATAAGGGAAGCGGGGGTCGTCGGCATTACGCAGGCCAACGAACAGGTCGACAATGCCATTGTCGCCAAAATCCGGATCGGGAACGCCGGTATCGGCGTCGAGGGAAACCAGGTGGTAGCCGGGGGTTACGTCGATAACCCGTGATTCGTTGCCATCACTCCAGAATGCCACACCCCGGCCCGCACCTTTACGCGGCGCCTCATCGAAACGCACGCCTTCATTGGGCCGCCACAGCCACAGAACCTGCCCGCTAGTCGCATCAAGGGCAATAACATTACGGGTACTGGCGATATTGGCATATAAAACACCGTCTACTTCCAACGGTGTCGAGGGATTATTGAAATCGGTGGTAGGTCCGAAATTTTCGGTAGAGAAGCTCCATGCCAGTTCCAGGTCGGCTACGTTCTCCGCATTGATCTGGTCAAGGGGAGAATATCGTTGGGCAAATTCATCGCCGTGATATTCCGGCCAGTTGCCTTCGTAAACACTGGTGCCTGACTGACCCAGGGCAGTGCCGGCACAAGCCAGGGCGCCCATGCTGAGGATTAAGGACGAAAACACTCGGTTCGTTCTTGTCATTCTTGATACTCCGGATAGCTTCTTGAACATGGACCGCCACTGCCGACGATTTATGCGGGTTTGCCGTCTCTGTAAGCCGAGCCGACCGCTTCCCACGGTCACCGGGGTGAATTTCACAGGAATTTCAGACTCCCGCCAGCACCCCGAAATAGGGATGGGAAGCATAAGCAATCTGTTCGCCACAGGCAAGTCCAAGCCCCTGTTCACTGCAAAAAACCTTGAGTGATATCAATTAGTTAAAGCATCAAAACCGGTGGGATTTGTAATACTTTGTGACTCAATCCCGGGCCCATATGTCCAGTGTACATTTTGGGCTCGAATCGCTGAACGAGTGCTTAATGGGAAATTCCCAAAGCATGGGCCGAGGCTCTATTGGCAGCTAAGCAGAATGCGCGGTTTGATTCCAGCACAAGACTTCTAGTCAGTGGCCAGCCAGGGGCTTCCTCCCGTTTCTGTAGCCATTGCGGGCCCCCGGGCGTGGTGCTATGTTCGGAAATTCCATGCAGGATCGATAATTAAAGGCCCCAATAATTCCAATGAACCGGGAGGTCCCAGTGAAAAGAATAGTCACCCTGGGTTTCACACTAACTTGCCTAATCAGCCTGTCCGCCACCGCCCAAACCTACCAGGCAGATAGCGTAACCGGCCCAATTACTGATCGTCCCATACGAATTCTGCAAACCAACTCCGCGGGGGATGATGTCTATGTTTTCGATCCCGCAACCATGGAGCAGGTTGGCTATATCGAAAACCTGCCCCATAACCACGGCGCCACGGTTCATGCCGACGGCACGGTTTACTACTTCACCAATGAGCATGACCACACCGTGGACGTGGTCGACACACGTACTTTCGAATTGGTTGACCGGATAGAGCTGGCTGCCGGCCCCCACAATCTCTCCGCCAGTCATACGGCACGCAAGGTGTACGTGGCCATCATCGCCCAGCCCCTTATCCAGGTAATCGACATGGATACCCATGAGATCATCGCCAACATCGAGACCGGGGGTGGAGTTCACAATACTTTCGTTTCTCCCGATGGCCGCTACGCGATCGGCGGCATGATCGGAGCAAGTGAAATTATCGCCATTGATACGGAAACCGATGACGTGCTGTGGGAACTATCCATACCCTACTCCCAGAACCCGTTTACCGGCGGTGTGCGACCCATGGCATTTACCACCAATGAAGATGGTTCAACCCGCTCCATCCTGGTCAACGTGGGAGGCTGGCATGGTTTCTGGGAAATCGACTGGGAAACCCAGGAAGTAATGCACAAGATCAGCCCGCCGGAAGGTTCCTGGGATCGCATCGACCAGACCGCCGACGGAATCCAGAGCGCGCCGAGTCATGGCATCGTCATCCTGCCAGACCAGAGCCAGGTGTGGCATTCCAGCCGTGCGACCTCTCACATTTACGGCTATTCATTTCCCGACTATGAATACCTGGGCCGGGTCTACATCGGCAATCCTGCCTGGATTACCACCACACCTGACAGTCGTTATCTGTGGGTTGGCGTTTCCGGCCACAATGAAACCGCGGTGGTGGATGTTCAGACCCAGGAAGTGATTCGCCGCTTCCCGGTTGGACAGGCGCCGAAACGAATATTCACTGCCATCATGCCGGCTGACTGGGAAGGAGAGGCTCCATGATGCGCGGAGTAATAAAGAAGATAGCGGTACTCGCCCTCGCGCTCTTTATCGTCGGTTGCGGGGAACAGGAATCCTCGGCCCCGGTACAGGTGAGCAGCAATGCCGGGGTGCCGGATACACCAAAGGGACTGGATTACGAGTTCTATGTTGATGCAGTGGAACCGATTTTCCTCAGGCAACGGGGCGGTTGGGTCGGTTCGGATACTTCCTGTGTCGCCTGTCACACCAGCCAGGCCAATGCGCCATTGGGATTGCAGCCGCTTACCATGGAGAACGGTAACGCCTACTGGACCGCGGAGCAGTCCCGGCAAAATTTTGAAAACGTGGCCATGCTGGTTAATCCCAGTGCACCGGAAACCAGCCGATTGTTACTGGCACCATTGGCGCCTGCCATGGGTGGTGAAAGACATTCCGGTGGAATCTTTTGGGATTCCACCGACAACAGCGAGTACCGTGTCATTGCCGAGTGGATTACCAGCGGTGACTCCAGCGCAGGCGCGGAACCCATTGCGGATGTTGATTTTGAGTTCTTCCGTTCCTGTGTGCAGCCCATCTTCGTAAACCCACTGGACAACGCGATGCCCTGTACCGAGTGCCACAGCGGTGAATTCGCCGTTCCGCCTCCGGAGAACAGTTACTGGACGGTGGAACAGTCGCGCCAGGCATTCGATGCCCTGTTCTACCTGATTGATCCCGGCAGGCCGGAGAGCACCCGCTTCCTGCACAAACCTCTGCACCCCAATGCAGGCGGTGACCTGATGCACAACGGCGGTCGCCGTTGGTATTCCCAGGATGATCCCGAGCGACAGGCCCTGGCAAACTGGGTGCGCGGCGACTCCCGCGGCAGCCAGTGCCCCTCTGCCCTGCAATTCGACTATCCGCCAAGGCCGTAGTTGATGCAGTCGGCAGTTATTCGAGCGGTAGTAGCACTGGCGCTGCTACTGCTAGCGGCCTGCAGCGATCCGGTTCCGGAAACAACCCTGGACAGGATATTTACCACTACCCAGGCTGAGCGGGGCGAGGCCCTGTTCGGCACCCATTGTGCGCGTTGCCACAGCATCCAGGAATTTTCCGGCCGGTCTTTCGAAACCGTGTGGGCGGGAACGCCTGTCGCGGCACTCTACCTTCGAATCGCCAACACCATGCCGCTAGACCAGCCTGGTAGCCTCGGCAACACGGAGGCTACGGCTTTGATGGCTCACATACTCAACAGCAATGGCATGCCTGCAGGTGATGTTCCCCTGGAAGCGAACGTGGAATGGATGGCGGGCCTGTCCATTACCCTGCCGGAATCTTAGGAAGCAGAATATTGGCGACAGAACCAGAGAATAAAAATGGCCGGTTCTCTTCCCTGCTGACCATCATTTCGAAGCCGGTCACCTTCATCACCACGCTTTCAGTTTTTCTTGCCGCAGTTGTGCACGTCATTACCTTTGTGCCGGAGGCACGAAAGACAATGTTTCCGGTGCATGAAATTGTGCTGCTGGACTTCTATAACCGGGCACGGCTGGTTCTTGCCAATACCGGGGATTTTGACTACCACGTCTCCCACATAAGCTACAGCCACCGGCCTTATTCTGAATCGACCCTGGCTGCAATGGACCAGCTCCTGTCGGAACGCAGAAATGAACTGGAGGACAGTTGCACTGAACTCTATGATGCCGCCATTGCCGCAGCGAACCAGGAACAGGTGGAGACTACCCGCGAGAGCGCGTCGGTGATCTGTGACGGCGCGCTGAAACAGGCCGATTCCCGTCTCGCCAGCTTGCGAAATCCGAATGACCCATTGAACCCTTCCATACCGGGTGAAAAAAACCGGGGGCTGGGTATTGCGTTACCCAGCCAACAGACTGTGGAATTTGATTTGTCTGAAAGCAACTGGTCCAACTGCAATTACCTGAAGGTCGATTCCGATGACAGTTCAGAGATCGAGCAAACCATGGACCAGGCCCTGGCACTCTGGGCCGTCAGCTACCAGAACGTTCCGGGGCTGTGCCTCGAAGCGGATTATTTCTTCCGGGAAAGCCGGAATTACCTGGCAAACCGCGAAGACTCTCCATTTCTCAGGGCCAGCATTCCCAGCGGTGGCGCAGTGCATTACAGCGTGATGGAAATCGAAACACGTTCAACCAGTGCGGAAACCCTGGCGGAATCCGGCCACTACACGCGAACAGAGCTTCCCGACCTGCTGTCGAATCTCAAATATCGGGATTCTCCCGCCTGTTCCCGCTTCATCGAAAAATTCATCGATGTAAACGCGGTAAGCAATGAAGGCGGCAGCGTTTGCTTCAATCCTTACTAGGCCAGGCTAGTCTCAGGCTTGCACCAGCTCGCGCGCTTGAATAGCAGGAACCAGAAACTGACTGCCAGCAGACCATGGGCAATCGCTGCCGGCATGCCCGTAGGAGGAGGAAAAGAAGTAGCCGTTGCAATGGTAAGCCCGGTATGAAATACAGCCAGGATTCCCAGCACCGAACCCATTGTGTTGAAGTCTTCCAGCAGCTTCCATACCCAGAATATGACACTGGCAACAGCCAATGCACCGAATCCGTAGGCAATAGCCCAGCTTGTACCTTCAACCTGTTCGGCGGGTACCAGGTTCTCGGTCGCCAGCAGGAGCGCCGCGCCGGTGCCAAATTCGAAAACCAGGTTGAAAGCAAGAACAGCAATAAGGAATTTTTTCATATTATTGTTTCCTTTCTATAGAGAAGACTGCTGAAGAAGACTGCCCCGGTTCTAAAGCCAGGTATCAATCAAGATCATAAACCCCCGAAACATTGACCGGAGTATTTCCGTTATTGGTAACACGGACATATCGCCATGGGCTGTCAAGGTAGGGGACATCCCAATCGGTGCTGATATTGTCATCCTGAAAACACGCAAACCAGCTAGTTCCATCATTACTGACTTCCACACCGAGTGACTGCTCTGCGTTGTCACAGAGAATACGCAAGTCTGCTTTGAAACCATGATCGACGATTCGGCGAGCGCCGAAATCAAATACCGCGTTCGCACCTTGCTGCAAGCTGGCCTGCCCGGCAGCGGGATCTCCTATCGCGCTCGCAGCCGCGAGCCCGGTCGCGGTGTGCCGTTCCGTGGAATGGGGATCGGCCGACCAGCCTTGATAAGCCTGCCATAGCGCTTCGCCTAATTTGAACAGGAGTATCAAAGTAAGCACCAGTGTCATCAGCACCTGAAGGGACCGAACCTGATCGGCGTAGACACCCGGGCTAAACGTCGGTGATAAAGCTGCCAGGCCAGTGGTTACTACCGCATACAACACCCCTACGGCGGTAAGCGTTACGATTATCCAGAAACCGTTAGCGGGGAGTGTATGGCGCGCAAGCTTGATGATAAGGAAGATATAGGCAACGAGCAGCAAACCAGCGCCGCCCAGGTGCCAGACACCAGGGCCTCGCACTCCTTCCAGTGGCAGCACAGCTCGCACGAACACAGCCAACATCAAAACTACTGCCAGGAACCAGAAGATCGGTTCCGAATTCCAGGCTATGCGCGAACGATCGAGTTTCGCACCGACCAGTCCATTAAAGTAAGCGAGCATGCCCAAATACAGCGCGCCGGTGGAAAGCAATACCAGGTTGAACAGATCGGCGGGGGTAATCAATGCGGTCACCTATCAGATCTAACAGGGTTTGATTCGACTTGATAACACATTACATTTGGCAAGTATATGCTGGGTTTCTTGAGTACAAAAAGTCACTAGATTGCAAAACCTCCCAGTCGCAATTACATATCAGTACCTCAATCCCGTATAGCGGGTACTCGTAACAATACGTAGGTGATGTGGTTTCCACCCATAGTCAGGTAAGCGTGCGGCATCGTAGCAGGAATGTGAATAACATCACCCGCGCCAATACTAAAAGCGGAGCCGCCATTTATCCTCGCGCCTGGCACGTTTGATTCCCCTGACATTTCTCCACCAACGAGAACCTCACCTTGTCCACTCCGCACAAAGACCACATCGATGATGTCTTCGTGGCGTTCCGGCCAGCCGTCGCGGTCTCGCCTGATGAAGCGAAGCCGATGGGAATTACCCCCTTCACCGTAGTCCGCCAGGGTCATCATGGAAGAACCGTCCGCTCTAACCCTGGATATGATCTCTTCATTGTGCCGTGCTAATTCCGAGGCTCTCCATAAACCGAAGCCGGGAGGATCAAGATCAGGCGCCTGTCCATCCGGATTCTGGACCACCTGCCCCCTGAATGCCGGTACCCGGACAAGTACGTAAGTAATGTGCCCACTGTCACCAACCAGGTAGGCGTGAGGAATGCCCGCTGGAATGCGCAGTACATCGCCCGCCCCCACCTGGTATCGCGTACCTCCATTTATTGACGTGCCAATATCTCCGTTTCGCCCCAACATCTCGCCGCCGACAAGAATAGTCCCGTTGCCACTCTGGATGTAGACATAGTCCTCGATATTGTCATGTTGCTCCGGTAATCCGTCTCGATCCCGCCGAATAAATCTAAAGCGATGGGATCGTGCGGGAGTGAGATAATCACCCAGTGTTTCCCGGGATGAACCATCTTCGCGAATAGTCCTCCCGAGTTGTGCATTACGCTGCGCGAGCTCCAGGGCAGTCCAGATGGTAAACCCGGGGCGGCTAGCTTCCACAGACTGTGCAAATACCTGGGAAAACCCGATAGCGCAAAGAAAAGCCGGGATGACTAACAAAAGGGTGGTTCGGATTATTGAATTTGGACAATTGCTAGATTGAATCATGTGGATGCGCCAGTGGTTTGGACAGAATATTTTGAGTATACGCTCAGACGTTGACCAATTGATACGCTCGTGAATTCTTTGATTTTTATACTGGCATCTGAGAGGCTTAGCCCAATAATAAATTCAAAAAGTATCTGGCTGCGATGAATATACGACATTACATCTTGTTGCTGTTTACACTTACTTCGCTCTCCGCAATTGCCGCTGAAAACCTGGATATCCGCGAACTGATGACCGCAGAGGAATTTGCTGCTTCCGGGCTCGGTGACTTATCTGAAGATCAACTGGCTGCTCTCAATCGCTGGCTGGAACGATTCCAGGCCGATGAGGCCGCTGATGTACTCAGTGAAAATTCATCCGAGGACAGGGATACCCAGGCTACTTTTCGCAGCAGGATCGACGGGGAATTCAGCGGATGGAATGGCCCAACAAGATTCGTTCTCCAGAACGGCCAGGTGTGGGAAACCCGGAGTACCAGGCGCTATGACTATTCGGCGGTGAACCCTGAAATGGAATTTACCCGGAACTGGTTGGGACAATACAGGATGAGGGTTGTGGACACCGGCCGATCCATTGCCGTCAGGCGTGTTGAGTAGGTTCACCGGGTCATATATAAAAATCGTATTTCACGCCTCTTTTTAACGGCTTGAGACGCCAGCCCGCCGGCGTCTTCACCTCAGATTTAGATCTCCCCTAACCCCCCGGAACCGGCCGTTGTTCGGACATTCCCGATGTTGATGGCGACTTTCCATCCATACGCGCTCTGAGTAGCTTTCTACGCTACTCCCGCATACTACTGTATGAAATTACATGGTTTATTCACAGCATATCCAGTTGCACTCACTGCGGCTAGTCTTGCCCCATGCAGTAATGAAATAAGAATCCTGTCAGTTAAAAAAGACTTAAGGATCCAGCGATGCACAATTACGGCCAACAACATTCAACACTCAATACAAAAAAGCGCTCTGCAGACCGATTAGCAGCTCACTCACTGTGTCTGAGTTATCAACTCGCGATATTGAAAAACGAAGTCTACTTAATTTCTTCCAGGAACCGGGGACTTAAGCACAAACAAATAGCTTTGCGAGCTATGTGAGAACCAGGCAAGTCCGGGTAACAGGAATTAGGAGGACTGGGATGTTAATTCAAATCTTCTGGGTGATGGTGAGAATAGTCGGGTTGATATTCTCTGTAACCATGGGCGCCGGTATGACACTCGGTCTGTTCTACTTTATGCATACCCTGATAACTACCGGCGACCAGATAGAGCGGAAGATAGATGCCATTCCCCTGGTCAATGCAACAATGCCTGAAATAGAGATGGAGGTTATCGAGGAGATCGACAAGCCCCAGCCCATAGAACTTGTTTCTGAACCACCGGAGCCTGAACGCAAGCACATTACACTTGATACATTCTCTGCTCTGATCGTCGAAAGAAATGCATTGGAAGTTGATTCAGAGCTTGATCTTTCCATGGCGTCAATCGCAGCAACGGATGGAGATATCTTGCCAATAGTCGCCGTTGCACCGGTATATCCTGAAAACGCCCGAATTCGCCGAATTGAAGGCTGGTGCCTGGTGAAATTCACAGTGGATGCACGAGGCAATGTAGCAAAAGACACTATCGAGGTAGTGGACGCCGAGCCCCCCATCGTTTTTGATCGCTCTTCAATAAGGGCAGCCGCACGCTTCCGATTCCAGCCGCGCATTATCGACGGCGTGGGTGTTGAAGTGCCTGAGGTGCAGTATCTGTTTAACTATAGAGAGGCGAAACGGTACAAGCGGTCAGAGTAGGGAAGCGTACAGTTCTAGTTGCAGACTGCTGAATTGGGGCTTGTGACAGTTGGTAAGATAGTGAGTGCCTGCCGCGGGCGCAAGGATGCGCAAGAGCGGCTCTGGCGGGTCGTTCGGCCCACGCGAACGCCCTGAGCTCCGCGAAAGGCTGGGGGCCCACAGGTAGAGAGGGGTCTAACCGTGTGAGACCCCCCACTACCATCGGCGCTAAGCGGTTTCACTTCAGAGTTCGGAATGGAATCTGATGGTTCACGCTCGCTAAAGTTGTCAGGCAATTCTCTCGAAATTCGGAGCCCCTATTTCGCTACTGGCTTTCATAATTTTTGTAGACATGTTCAGACAGAAACTCAAAATGAGACGGATTTTTCACACCGTTCGAGTAATCTGCAGCCTGTTCTTTAGCTATTCTGAAGTTCTTTTCCATCAACTTACTGGCGGATGCATATCTCTCTTTGTCCAATGGTTTATATTTTTCAAAAACGTCCCTTACAGGAATCATACGCATGCCAATCAAGATTGAATTCCATGCTGTATTGCTGAACAAAACCCCGGTTTCATCGGAAGAGTAACTAGCTTCGCGACGAAACAGCTTTCCAACGACGTTCAATTGCATCTCGTTTTCAGAATATTTTTGGTCCCGCCAATAGTCGGTGTCTTCGCGATCAGTCAAAATGTAGTGGAGTTGGATATAATCGGCAGTTTCATCGTAAACCCCTTGCATCTTTGTGTTGTAAAGTTGCTGAGATACCAATCTATTGGAACGGCTAGTCTTCAAACACCTGCAAAGATACTCTGCGCCAAGCTGGGCCAACTCTATTCCGGTCGATTCCAGGGGTTCAATAAATCCACCTGCAAGCCCTATCGCTACAACGTTTTTCTTCCAGGTTTTTTCGAACTTTCCTATTTTCATTCGAATATGGTGAAAAGGTAAGTCCTTGACGCGCTCTTCTCCAAGGTGTCGTCTGAGTTCCAACTCGGCTTCGTCCTCAGACTTGTATTGGCTTGAGTAAACATAGCCTGTCCCTATTCTATGCCAGAGAGGGATATTCCAGACCCACCCTGCGTCCAATGCGGTAGCACTGGTAAACGGGTTCATTTCCCGGTCGCGATCTTGATAGGGAATGCGGACAGCGATAGCACGGTCGTTGGGAATACGGTGGTTATAGTCAAGATAGGGTTCCTGCAGCTTGCCACCCAGTAACATCGATTTGAATCCACTGCAATCTACGTAGAGTTCTGCAGTCAGAGTTCCATTCGATGTCGTTTCGATGCCCGATATACTGCCGTCTTCGGCAAGCTTTGCATCTGTGACATCATCTACGATGTGCTTAACACCGTTGGGGATTGCCACAAACTTTTTTAGATGATCGGCGAAAAGCCCGGCATCCAGGTGATAGGTATAAAGAAAACCTCGAGTCTTGTCGCGATCATGTTTGCTTTCCAGATCGATACGATTGTTTTTGTTCCTGACCGTGTTGCTATAGCAATAGTCGAAGTAGGAATCAACGCTTAACCCTTCCTTATAATATTTGTGAATCCAGATATCGGTAAGTTCTGGATGTATGTATTGAAAAGGATGCCAGTATTGCGCTCCTTTTTGATAGAAATCCCGAAAGTAAATTCCCTCCTTGTAAGTCGCATTACAATACGGCATCCAATTTCCTTCCTTCAAGCCCATGGCATGGAGGAAATCGTTTAAATGAATAATGGTTGCCTCGCCAACCCCGATAGTTGGAATATCGGATGACTCAACAAGGGTGATCTCAACATCGTCGAGATGTTTTGAAAGTATGCAAGCGGTAATCCAGCCCGAAGTTCCACCGCCTACGATTAATATACTTTTAATTTGACCGTACAATGATCACCTCAATGCACGCGTTGCCAGAAAATTTTGCTTGAATTTCTCTAGATATTGCTACCATCAATACTGTTTGTGCTGGTATCCGAAGGCACAATCACAGCCGTGTGAGTACTGAGTATAGAAAGTATTAACGCTATAACCAATCCTTAATTCGATTTAATCCCTTGAATTGCTGACCCGTGACTAAGTCTTGATTTGCGGGGTAACGGCCCGAAGTTCCGCAATTTCAACTGAACTCGCACGGAGCGAGCCGGTCCAATCCGGATTTCGGAACTCGAAATAACAGCCGAAATAAGACACCCATAATCTAACTGTTCGAAGCAGGCAGTTCGAGTTATGGTCTGCTGACGAGCTGCACTCGAAGCTAAAGCTTCGAAAGCGTTTGCTCTCACCTTTGGCGGTCGTTCACTCCGTTAGATTTTAAAAGAATGAGTCAAACTAACTACTACTCGGATGCCTTAAAGCCGCGACAGCGGCGCAGACGTCAAGAGCAGCGAGACGCCCAAAGGGGTGAGGAATTTGCGCCCACGCAAATTTCGAATCACAAAATGCGCCAGAATTTTGGACAGCCGAAGGCTGCCCCGAAGGGGATCGCCTTAACTTAAGAGCACCGGCTCAGGTGTATACCGATGTTTACTGTTGGGAAGAATGCGTTGGGTTCGAATTTGCGCCCACGCAAATTTCGAATCACAAAATGCGCTTCTAGTAACAGTAAGAGAGGAAGTGCATGCCATCCCTGGCGCGACTTCTGAGTTTTTTAGTTGCCCCAGCCGCGCCATCCATGGCGCGTCGCTCATCACTACCCGAGCAGTGCTCGGGTTCGCCTACGGCGACCGTTCTTCGCCCTACTCCACATGGGAACCCATGTGAGAGTACCGGCTTCGCCGGGACATCCAAAAAAATACCCCCGAGGGCTGCGCCCGCGGGGGTATTAGTTTGGATGCCTGACAATGACCTACTCTCACATGGGGAGACCCCACACTACCATCGGCGCTAAGCGGTTTCACTTCAGAGTTCGGAATGGAATCTGGTGGTTCACGCTCGCTAATGTCGTCAGGCAATTCGGTTGATGCTTTCGCATCGAATTCCTAACAATCTGGTGATAAGACATAAATGCTTGTGTATAGCATTTCGTAACTTGAAGTTAACAAGTTCTCTGTACTGAAGTTGTTGAGTTGCTTTTTCATACAATCGTAGTCTGCTCTGTGCTTGGGAGGGGACAGGTTAAAACCCGTCCCCGCACAGAAAAAACCCATGATTATATGGTCAAGCCTCACGTGCAATTAGTACTGGTTAGCTCAATACCTCACGGTACTTACACACCCAGCCTATCAACGTCGTCGTCTTCAACGGCACTTCAGCAGGATCAAGTCCTGAGGGAGATCTCGTCTCGAAGGAGGCTTCCCGCTTAGATGCTTTCAGCGGTTATCCTTTCCGAACATAGCTACCGGGCAATGCTACTGGCGTAACAACCCGAACACCAGAGGTTCGTTCACTCCGGTCCTCTCGTACTAGGAGCAACTCTTCTCAAATCTCCTGCGCCCACGGCAGATAGGGACCGAACTGTCTCACGACGTTCTAAACCCAGCTCG
>CAYFKD010000007.1:0-67 GCA_964343795.1 uncultured Pseudohongiella sp. | reverse complement strand
CGCGCTCCTCCGTTACTCTTTGGGAGGAGACCGCCCCAGTCAAACTACCCACCACACACTGTCCTCA
>CAYFKD010000006.1:171437-185586 GCA_964343795.1 uncultured Pseudohongiella sp. | reverse complement strand
GCCCGGCAGGATTCGAACCTGCTACCCTCGGCTTAGAAGGCCGATGCTCTATCCAAATGAGCTACGGGCGCTCAACGGGCCGGGTATTCTACAGTAAATAGCGGCTGTGTTTGCTTACGCTGAATCGCGACCCAGACAAGAAAGCTAGTTTGGATTTTTGTCTTTATCGGAGTATTTGTGATGTGTATGCACATCCCCGGCACACCCTACCCCTGTATACATACCCGCCAGCACCTGGTTGAGATTAGCCCAGGCTTTACCGATCCTGCCCAGCAGTCCCTGGTTTTCAGCTTTCAGGCTTTCGGGCACCGAGGTGTTCAATTCAGCAACGCGGGTGCGCTTGCCGTCGGGTGTTTTAACGAGTTGTTCGCTCATGGCCGCCTCCAATAGATATGACCCTCTCGGGTTATCAACTCTTCGGACTGCATCGCGAAAAAAATGGGGTGACCGATGGGGCTCGAACCCACGACAACCGGAGTCACAGTCCGGGGCTCTACCAACTGAGCTACGGTCACCATCTAGAACTGGTCGGGGTAGAGAGATTTGAACTCCCGACATCCTGCTCCCAAAGCAGGCGCGCTACCAGACTGCGCTATACCCCGTTAAACCTCTGGATTATGGCCCGATGCTAACCCCTGTGCGGGTTACAGGCCACTGAAAATCGAAGGGCGGCATAATACTGGTGCCGTTTGCACCCGTCAACGCTCGATGCGCCAGCTGCTGCCGCCGGCACCATCCTCCACGACCACCTTCATGGCGGCCAGCTCATCCCGGATCCGGTCCGCCTCTTCCCAGTTCTTATCGGCACGAGCCTGTTCCCTTGCAGCGATTAATGCCTCGACCCTGTCCGCATCCACGTCCTCAGACCCGGTTCCCTGGAGGAATGCCGCTGGGTCCTGCTGCAATATGCCCAGTACTCCGCCGAGGCGTTTTAACAGGGCTCCGAGCTGTGCCGCCTCGCCGGGATTGTCCGTCTTCTGCTTGTTTACTTCCTTCGCCAGTTCGAACAATACGCTGAATGCCTCCGGAGTATTGAAATCATCGTCCATGGCGGCACGAAAGGCCTTTTCAAAGCGGCTATTCGCCAATGTTTTCGCGCCGGCGATATCGAGACCGTTGAGCGCGGTATAAAACCGCTGCAGGATGCTGGCGGATTGCTGCAGGGCGTCGAGAGAATAATTGATCGGGCTGCGGTAGTGGCTTGCAATCAGGAAATGACGAATAAGCTCGGCATCGTATTGCTTTAATACTTCGCGCACCGTGAAAAAATTACCCAGGGACTTGGACATCTTCTCGTCGTCTATCCTGAGCGGACCGTTGTGCATCCAGATATTGGCAAACTGCGTGCCTGTGGCTGCTTCGGACTGTGCCACCTCGTTCTCGTGGTGAGGGAACAACAGGTCGCTGCCACCACCATGAATATCAAACTGGTCACCCAGCGCGCAGGTAGACATGGCCGAGCATTCGATGTGCCAGCCCGGCCGGCCATAGCCCCAGGGTGAATCCCAGCCTACGCCATCATCCGACGAGGCTTTCCATAACACGAAGTCTCTGGGGTCTTTTTTCAGTTCCCCGATTTCGATACGCGCTCCGTCCAGCAACTCGTCCAGCTTCTTTCCGGACAACTTGCCGTAGTCATCGAAGTTCAGCACGGAAAAATACACATCGCCGTTGTCGGCACGGTAGGCATAGTCGTTCTCAACCAGCACCCGAATCATGTCGATGATCTGTTCTATATGCCCGGTTGCCCGGGGTTCGAGATCCGGTGACAGTATGGCCAGGGCTTTCTCATCCTCGTGCATGGCCTTGATGAAGCGGTCCGTGAGGTCGGTGAAGTACTCCCCATTCTCGGCGGCACGATTGAGAATCTTGTCGTCGATATCGGTGATGTTGCGCACATAGGTCACGTCAAAACCACGCTCCCGCAGGTAGCGCACGATGACATCAAAAGCAACGAGCATGCGGGCGTGACCCAGGTGGCAGTAATCGTAAGTGGTGATCCCGCAGACATAGATACCCACCTTTCCTTCCACCATGGGAACGAAATCTTCTTTTTGCCGGGTGAGACTGTTGTATATCTGCATGGCTGTTATATACAGGAAATCTTGATGAGTCCGCCGCGGCGGTCAGCCTGACCAGGAATCCCGCAGGGTAATGGTACGGTTAAACACCGGTGATCCTTCGCTGGAGTCTGTATCGTCGAGACAGAAATACCCTTCCCGTTCGAACTGGTAATTGTGACTGGCCCCTTCTGCCATTACTGAAGGTTCCGCGATGCAGCCGGTGAGTTCCGTAAGCGAATCTGGATTCAGGCAATCCCGGTAGTCTGCGATGTCCTTGCCCTCGGGATTCTCCACATTAAACAGGCGATCATACAATCGCACCTTGACCGGCACACCGTGGGTGGCCGACACCCAGTGAATGACGCCTTTTACTTTGCGCCCTTCCGGTCGCTTGCCCAGGGTATCCCGGTCCACCGAGCAATGCAGCTCGGTCACGTTACCGGCGCTGTCCTTGACCACCTCGTCACAACGGATAACGTAAGCCCCCCGCAATCGGACCTCGCCACCTGGTACCAGACGTTTGAAACCCGCCGGTGGCTCTTCTTCAAAATCGGCGCGGTCGATGAAGATCTCACGGCCCAGGGGCACGATTCGCCGCCCCAGGGATTCATCCTTGGGATGACAGGCCATATCCAGTTCCAGCAGTTCGTCTTCGGCAAGATCAGTGAGTACGACCTTCAGCGGATCCAATACGCACATGGCGCGCGGAGCATGCTTGTCCAGGTCATCGCGGATTGCATGTTCCAGCATAGCCAGGTCCACTACACTTTCGCTGCGCGCCACACCCACGGACTCACAAAAATTGCGAATCGATGCCGGTGTAAAACCCCTGCGCCGCATGCCCGCAATTGTGGGCATGCGCGGATCGTCCCAACCGCTGACGATGCCCGTATCCACCATTTCCTTGAGGTTGCGTTTGCCCATCATGGTGTAGTTCAGTTTCAGCTTGGCGAACTCGGTCTGCTCCGGCAACACGTAAGAAGCGCTTTCCCCAAGATCGCTTACCGCCTGCAGAGATTCGATATCCAGGTTTTCCAATATCCAGTTGTACAGGGGACGGTGGTCTTCAAACTCCAGGGTGCATAGAGAGTGAGTTATGTTTTCTATGGCATCGGAAATGCAATGGGTGTAATCATAAGTCGGGTAGATACACCACTCATCTCCGGTCTGGTGATGATCGATATGCCTGATGCGATAGAGTACGGGATCGCGCATATTGATGTTCGGTGACGCCATGTCGATCTTTGCTCGCAGGCTAAAATCGCCGTCGCGAAACTCGCCCTGGCGCATGCGCGCGAACAGGTCCAGGTTTTCCTCGGTGCTCCTGTCGCGGTCCGGACTGTTCCGGCCCGGCTCGGTCAGGGTGCCCCGGTATTCACGGGCATCGTGAGCACTAAGGCTGCAGACATAGGCCAGGCCCTTCTCAATCAACTGCACCGCGAAGTTGTAGAGCTGCTCGAAATAGCTGGAGGAATAGCGCACCTCACCGTGCCACTGGAATCCGAGCCAGCGAATATTGTCCTTGATCGCATCCACATACTCCTGGCTTTCCTTGGCCGGGTTGGTGTCGTCGAAGCGCAGGTTGCAATGCCCCTTGTACTCTTCGGCCAGGCTGAAATTCAGGCAGATGGATTTGGCGTGACCTATGTGCAGGTAACCATTGGGCTCGGGCGGAAAGCGGGTGTGTACCCGGCCGCTGTGCTTGTTGCTGGCCAGGTCTCCGTCGATCATGTGCCTGATAAAATTGGAAGGACCGGCTGTGGCGCTTGAATCCGGGCTGTCCTTAACCGGTTCTGTCATGGAGGGATTAACCTGTCTAACCTGGGTGCCTGCTTTCGGCGTTTTCGCAAAAGCTCTATTATAGCGGCTTCAAAGCTTTGGCATCACTAAAAACAGGTTTATTCACAGTACTATGATCACCTTCACTACCAACTACGGACCTATTTCTATCGAGCTGGATTTTGATAAGGCACCGAAGAGCGCTGAAAATTTCCTAAACTACGCCCGTGACGGCTTTTACAATGGCACTATATTTCACCGGGTCATCGACAACTTCATGATCCAGGGCGGCGGCTTCGAAAGCGGAATGAACGAGAAAGACAAGGACGGCAGCCCCATAGAAAACGAAGCCGACAATGGCCTGTTCAATCTAACCGGTTCGGTTGCCATGGCGCGAACCAACGATCCCCACTCCGCGACCTCGCAGTTCTTCATCAACGTGGCCGACAATGCCTTCCTGAATCACCGAGACAAGTCCAGCCAGGGATGGGGATACGCTGTGTTCGGTAAAGTAGTGGATGGTATGGACGTGGTGAACAAGATCAAGGGCTGCGAAACCGGCAGCCACGGCCCTCACCAGGACGTGCCGGTTAATGAAATCGTAATCGAATCCACCGAAGTCAGCTACGATTCCTGATCGTGGCTAAACCGGTATTACTCATTTCCGACCTGCACCTGGAACCGGCGCGCCAGGATATTACCGATGCCTTCTTCAGCTTCCTGGAGAACCACCGGGGCAATTGCGCGGCTCTATACATCCTCGGTGACCTGTTCGAGGTGTGGATTGGCGATGACGCCCCGTCTACTCTCGCCGATGAGGTGGCAGCACGCCTGAAGGCGTTTTCCGATTGCGGAATACCGGTATACCTGATGCACGGCAACCGGGATTTCCTCATTGGTGCCGAATTCGCCAATCGCTGCGGCGCAACCCTGGTTAACGATCCTTATGAACTCCAGGTCGGTGACGCCAGTTACCTGCTACTCCATGGCGATACCCTTTGCACCGATGACGTGGAGTACCAGGAATTTCGCAACCAGGTCAGGAACAACGCCTGGCAGCAGGGATTCCTGGCGAAATCAGTAGAAGAAAGAGATGCCTTCGCCCGCGCCGCCCGGGAAAAGAGCGCAGAGGCTACGGCAAACAAGCGTACAGAAATCATGGATGTAAACCCCGACGCTGTGCTGGAATTGATCACCCGAAGCGGCCACACGCAGATAATTCACGGCCACACCCACCGCCCTGCCCAGCATGAAGTGGCACTGCCGCAACCCGTTAACGGCTACCATTCCGCCAGCCGCACTGTACTCGGCGACTGGGACAAGGCGGGCTGGTGTGGAGAGGTAACCGCGGACGGCGTCGAGCTGCACAAGTTTCCATTGGGTGAAACCAGCTAGCCGGTGCTGCCGACCTCCGGTACACCGATGTAGCGCTGATGATGGGCTTCGCTGAGGGTGAGTATCTCTTCTTCAACCATGGCGCTCAGCTGGGCCATGGACAGACTGGCGAACTGCGGTTGCACGTAGACACCAAACTCCTCCAGCGAATCGATACGGCTGTGCCCTTTCTTGAGCAGGTTGTGTAGCCAGCAATAAGGCGACAGGGCCGGGTCGTACGGAATCTTGAACTGTTCCAGCCCCAGCTTCAGGTTCGGTACCGAGAAGATACGAAACTTGGCGCTGAGGATCTGGGTGTTGAGCTTCTCGATGCGCGTAAGCACCGCGAGCTTGGCCCGCTCGTCATAACTGTTCCAGTCGATCACCTCAGCGGCATAGCGCTTGCAACCACGGCACACCGGATCACCCAGTGAAGTGGTTGAACAAATGCCTATGCAAGGCGTCTTGGCTTCGGGCATGAAGATAATTCCGTTAAGAACACAGGATGCTGGCGACCGTCCTTGTTCTGCATCGCTACTGTGTAAATCGTGTTGCGCGCTAGAGACTTTAGCAAGATTCCACGGATTGTAAACTGACGGACACGAGCAACCGTGACGACGGCAACGACCAGCCATTCCCCATTGTCAGGCTCCACAACCGGATGCGGCAATCTGGATTTTTACCAGTATTTACAATAGAATACGCGCAGGTTTTAAGTCTTCGATGCAAACCTTTACCGCTGGCGTCAAGCGGTTATGTCGGTTACCAAACTGCGTTCCAGGCCTTTCGTCAAAACCCCGAAAGTTGGACTTCAATAAACTCGCCGCCCATGCATTGTACCGGCGCGGGTAATGAACCGAAGACCCTCACCTGCAATTCTTTGAGGAAACAACTGTGCTAGAAGCCTATCGCCAACATGTCGCGGAACGAGCCGAAATGGGCATCGTTCCCAAGCCACTCAACGCAGAACAGGTCGCTGACCTGGTAGAGCTACTGAAATCCCCACCCGCGGGCGAAGAAGAATTTCTCGTTGACCTGATCAGCAACCGGGTTCCTCCCGGTGTCGACGAAGCCGCTTACGTGAAAGCGGCATTCCTGTCGGCTGTAGCCAAGGGCGAGGCGGAATCACCGCTCATCGACAGGAAATTGGCGGTAGATCTTCTTGGCAGCATGCTGGGTGGCTACAACATCGCCACCCTGGTGGGCTTGCTCGATAATGCCGACCTTGCCCAGGCAGCCGCCGAAGAACTTAAGCACACCCTGCTCATGTTCGATGCCTTCCACGACGTGGCGGAAAAGGCCAAAAACGGCAATACAACCGCGCAGGAAGTCATGCAGTCCTGGGCCGATGGCGAATGGTTTACAGCACGGCCGGAACTGCCGGAAGTCCTCACCGTGGCGATTTTCAAGGTACCCGGGGAAACCAACACCGATGACCTGTCCCCGGCGCAGGACGCCTGGTCGCGGCCCGATATTCCCCTGCATGCCCTGGCCATGTACAAGAACCCTCGGGAAGGTGTCACCGATGCACCGAAACAAATAGAGGAGCTGGAAAAATCCGGGCACCCTGTGGCCATGGTCGGCGATGTCATGGGAACCGGTTCATCCCGCAAGTCCGCCACCAACTCGGTCCTTTGGCATATAGGTAACGACATACCCCGTATTCCTAACAAACGTAACGGGGGTGTATGCCTTGGCGGCAAGATTGCCCCAATCTTTTTCAATACCATGGAAGATGCCGGCGCCCTGCCCATAGAGTGCAACGTCGACAAGCTCAATACCGGTGACATCGTTGATATTCGCGCCTATGAAGGCAAGATCACCAAGCACGGCAATGACGAAGTACTGTCAGAGTTTGAACTGAAACCGTCGGTGCTGTTGGATGAGGTACGCGCCGGCGGCCGTATTCCCCTGATCATTGGCCGCGGCCTGACCCAGCGCGCCCGCGAGGAACTGGGCCTGGATCCTTCCGATCTGTTTCTGAAACCCTTTACTGCCGACGATACCGGCAAGGGCTTTACCCTGGCCCAGAAGATGGTGGGCAAGGCCTGCGGTGTGGCCGGTGTGCGACCGGGCAGTTATTGCGAACCCAGGATGACCACAGTGGGCAGCCAGGACACCACCGGGCCCATGACCCGGGATGAGTTAAAGGACCTGGCCTGCCTGGGATTTTCCGCCGACCTGGTCATGCAGTCTTTCTGTCACACCGCGGCCTATCCCAAGCCCGTGGACATCGAAACCCAGCACACCCTGCCGGATTTCATCCAGACCCGTGGCGGTGTTTCTCTGCGACCCGGCGACGGCATCATTCACTCCTGGCTTAATCGCATGTTACTGCCCGATACCGTAGGCACCGGCGGTGACTCCCATACCCGCTTCCCCATCGGCATTTCATTTCCTGCCGGTTCCGGCCTGGTGGCCTTTGCCGCCGCAACCGGGGTCATGCCCCTGGACATGCCGGAATCCGTGCTGGTTCGTTTTACCGGTGAAATGCAGCCCGGCATCACCCTGCGTGATCTGGTAAATGCCATCCCCTATGCCGCCATACAAAGTGGCGACCTCACCGTGGAGAAGAAAGGCAAGAAGAATATTTTCTCCGGGCGCATCCTGGAAATCGAAGGATTGCCCGAGCTGAAAGTGGAACAGGCCTTCGAGCTTTCCGATGCCTCGGCGGAACGATCCGCCGGCGGTTGCACCATCCGCCTCAACAAGGAACCCATCATCGAGTACTTCAAGTCCAACGTCACCCTTTTAAGGTGGATGATAGACAACGGCTACCAGGATGCCCGCACCCTGGAGCGCCGCGCCCGCGCCATGGAAGAGTGGCTGGAAAACCCGGTACTGATGGAACCCGATGCCGATGCGGAATACCACAAGATCATCGAAATCGACCTCAACGAGATAAAGGAACCGCTGCTGGCCTGCCCCAACGATCCGGATGATGTGCGCCCCCTGTCCGAAGTACAGGGCACCAACATCGACGAGGTATTCATCGGCTCCTGCATGCTTAACATCGGCAATTTCCGCGCAGCCGCGGAAGTGTTGAAGCAGGTGGAACCACCCTTGCCCACACGACTGTGGATCGCTCCGCCTACCAAGATGGATGAGCACCAGCTCACCGAGGAAGGTATTTACAATATCTTCGGTGTTGCCGGGGCACGTACAGAAATGCCGGGCTGTTCCCTGTGCATGGGCAACCAGGCCCGGGTTGCGCCCAACTCAACGGTGGTGTCCACCTCCACCCGTAACTTCCCCAACCGCCTCGGCCAGGGCGCTGACGTATTCCTGGCATCGGCGGAACTTGCCGCGGTGTGTTCGGCGCTTGGCAAGATTCCGGACATGGATGAGTACATGAAGTACATGACATCCCTGGATACCATGAAGGGCGACATCTATCGCTATCTGAACTTCAACGAGATCCAGGATTTCCAGGAAGCGGCGGACCGGGCGAAGCAAATTCCCCTGACCAACATCCAGGAAGTCGCCTGATACACCTCAGAAGTGCCAGGCTCATTGCCTGGCACTCTAAGAGGCCGACCTGGCCTGGTATTCCGGCTGCCGGTAAATATAGATACTCACCGCGGCGCCAATGCAGGCCAGCATGATACAGAGTATCAAGCGGTCGACGATCCAGCAGGAAATTCCCATGCTCAGCCACACGGTGACAATAGCGCGAACCTTCACCTTGCGCGGTATACCCTTGCCCGCCTCGAAGTTTCGTATGATGGCGCCGAAGTGACGGTTATTGATGAGCCAGGTGTGGAGGCGTTCCGAGGAACGCGCGAAACAAAACCCGGCAAGCAGTACCAGGGGCACCGTTGGCAGCAACGGCACGAAGGCGCCGATGGTGCCGGTTATCAGTGATATTACTCCGCAGATTATTAGGGTGATGCGTTTTAGTGGCGTCAGCATAGCGGTAGCTGGAAGCTAGATCGTGCTCTTCTCCACGACTTCGAATACATCCTTCGATAGACCAGCGTTGGCCTTGATGCGCTGCAATTGTGCCTGCATCAATGCCTGCCGCTCGCTGTCGAATTTCTTCCAGCGCGTGAGCGGAGTTAACAGGCGGGCGGCGATTTGCGGGTTGAGCTTGTCCAGGGTGAGTACCTGGTCTGCCAGGAATTCATAACCCTCGCCTTCTGGATCGTGGAATCGAATATGGTTTTGGCCGCAGAATGCACCGATAAGCGAACGCACCTTGTTCGGATTGCGAATACTGAAATCGGGGTGCTCCAGCAATTCCTTCACTTTTTGCATGGTTCCGGGCAGCTTGCAGCTGGCCTGCACCACAAACCACTGGTCCACCACCAGGGGTTCGTCCTGCCACTGCTGGTAGAAATCCGCCAGCGCCTGGGTAGATTGCTTTTCAGCCGCAGCACTGTTGACCAGCATTACCAGGGCGGCCTGCTGATCCGTCATGTTGTCCGCCTGTTTAAATTGCTGGTAAGCCTGCTCGATCCATTTTGAGTCGTTGGTCCTGACCAGGTATGCCAGGGCCAGGTTGCGCAACGAACGACGCGCCATGGCCGCGGCATCCACGCTGAATTCACCATCATCCGCCAGGCTGGCAAACAACGCCGCCAATTGTTCACTGTGACGGTTTGCCAGGGCATCGGCCACGCACTCCCTGGCGCCGTGTATTCCTTCCACGTCCACCGGGTTCGCCTTTTCAATCAGGGCGCTTTCCATGGGCAGGGACAGGAGCTTGGCCAGCATGGCGCGATCCTGTTTCGGATCACGCAGGGCGATATCCAGTATTCGATCCCAGGCCTCGAACAACCGGTTAGGGATGGCGTCTACATTCAGCTTATCAAGGCGAACCGCTTCAATTGCCATGCTGCCCAGCTCATGGGAGGCATTCCAGCGGTTAAAGCCATCGCTGTCGTGCACCATGAGAAAAAACAGGTCATCGGCACTGTAGTCATACTGCAAACGAACCGGCGCGCTGAAACCGCGCAGCAGCGATGGCACCGGTGCCGATGCAACGCCCTCGAATACAAATTCCTGCTCCGCCTCTACCAGGTCCAGTACCAGTTCCCTGGCACCGGTGGCGTCCAATTTGATTTCTGCTCCATCGCTGTCCAGCAGGCCGAATCGTAGGGGTATATGAAACGGTTTCTTGCCGGTTTGGCCGGGGCTGTCCGGACAATCCTGGCGCAGGGTGAGCCGGTACCGGTTCGCATCCCCATCGAAGTCGCCGCTCACGGTCACCACCGGCGTGCCCGCCTGGGTATACCAGCGGCGAAACTGGCCGAGGTCGATGCCGCTGGCGTCTTCCATGGCTTTGACGAAATCTTCCGTGGTAACCGCCTGACCATCGTGGCGTTCGAAATACAGGTCCGTGCCTTTGCGAAAATTTTCCGGGCCGAGGATATTGCTGATCATACGCACGACCTCCGCCCCCTTTTCATAGATAGTGACGGTATAGAAGTTGGAAATTTCCATGTAGGAATCCGGTCGCACCGAGTGCGCCATGGGTCCCGCGTCCTCGGCGAACTGCACGGTACGCAGGAAGGAAACATCCTCTACCCGTTTCACCGTGCGCGAACCCATGTCCGCGGAAAATTCCGAATCCCTGAACACCGTAAAGCCTTCTTTCAGGCTGAGCTGAAACCAGTCGCGGCAGGTGACGCGATTGCCGGACCAGTTGTGGAAATATTCGTGGGCCACCACTGCCTGCACGCGTTGGAAAGCGAAGTCAGTTGTGGTCTTGGGATTGGCCAGTACGCAGGAAGTATTGAAGATATTCAGTCCCTTGTTCTCCATGGCGCCCATGTTGAAATCATCTACCGCCACGATCATGAAAATGTCCAGGTCGTATTCCCGGCCGTAGACTTCTTCGTCCCAACCCATCGCCTGTTTCAGGGACAGCATGGCATGGTCGCACTTATCCAGGTCCTTGCTTTCCACGAAGATTCGCAACTGCACCTCGCGCCCGCTCATGGTAGTGAAACTGTCGTCCACGCTTTCCAGGTCACCGGCAACCAGGGCAAACAGGTAACTGGGCTTTTTGAAAGGATCTTCCCAGCGCACCCAGTGACGACCGGATTCACCCTCTACCTCGCCGGCATCCACGTTATTGCCATTGGATAACAGCACCGGGTACTTAGCCTTGTCGGCGCAAATAGTGGTGGAAAAAACCGACATCACGTCGGGCCGGTCCAGGTAATAGGTTATGCGGCGGAAGCCCTCCGCCTCACACTGGGTGCAGAACATGCGTTTCGATTTATACAGCCCTTCCAGTGCCGTGTTGTTCTGTGGCTCGATACGGGTCACGCATTGCAGCTCAAACTTGTCCGGCGCCCGCCCCAGCAGTTCATCCAGCCGGGGTATGGTGAGAGTTTCTTCGTCCACCAGGTAGTCTGTTTTCTCCAGGGTAGTCTCATCCAGCACCAGTTCCTGCAACACCAGGTGGTGACCATGCAATACCAGGGTACTGCCGTGGTTGTCTGGAATGGCTTCATTGCGCCGCAACGTCAGGCGCGAACTGACAATGGCATGATCTTCGTACAGGTCGAAGTGGAGATCGGTGCGATCGATGAGGAATACCGGTGCCTGGTAATCCTTGAGGTAGGTGGTACTGGCCTGGGCGTGCTTCATAATTGCTGGGTCGTGATGCTAGTGGCTGAGCTCAATCTCGTAGCCGGAAAAGCGGCGCAAGTTAATGACTCCGGTATCGAAAATCAAGTATTGCCCCTTGATACCCAGCAGCGTTCCTTCCACATCCGGCGACTTGTCGAAGTTGAAAGACGTGATCTTTTCCGGGTAGCTGACCACCGGGTAACTGATGTCTACCGGATCCACACCGTTGATAATGCTGATTGCAAAGAAACCGAAACGCTGCTCAAGCTCTTCGATCTCCGCCCTGCACTCTGCCAACAGGCGCTGGTTTTCAGCAGCCAGGTCAATGGGTTCCGCCACGCCCTTCAGCATGTCGCGCCAGTTGGTCTTGTCTGCAACGTGTTGCTTGTACATGACTTCCAGGGTTCCGGATTGCAAGCGGCTGCGCACCCGGATGATGGCCAGGGCCTGGGTTGCGCCCTGGTCAATCCATCGTGTCGGCACCTGGGTGGCACGGGTTATTCCCACCTTCAGGCCCGATGAGTTCGCCAGGTAAACAATGTGGTCCTGCATGCAATAGCGTTCTCCCCAGGCCGGTTCGCGGCAGCTGCCCTGGTCGTAATGGCATTTTTCCGGATGAATGATGCAGGAGTCGCATTGCGCCAGCTTCTGGAAACAGGGATAGCAATATCCCTGGTTAAAACTCTTGTTGCTCTTGCGGCCGCAGGCAACACAATTGATGACGCCGGTGTAATGCATCTTCAGGGGTGATTCCAGCATGTCGTTCAGGGGAACGGCCGCCTCGGTATCATTACCCACCAGGGGCAGGCTATAGGCAACCGGATCCTGCAGGCGACTCCTGAGTTTGCGTATATTACCTTTGGCTATAGTTTCCATGTTGTATGGCAGGATCCAGAATTAATCATTTCGCTGGCAGGAACTGGGCAGGTTGAAACCTGTGCGCTCTTGTTCCGGCAGGTGTTTGTGTTCATACATGATGACCAGCTGCATGCAGTTTGCAAGCTGACTCCCCTGCAAGCGGGAACCATCGGGCCATTTCCCCAGCTCCACCGCCGACTTCATCACGGAGTAGACCTGCTCTGTAACCAGGTCCAGCAATTGTTCCAGGGAAGGCGCTTCATCCTGCGCCAGCAATGATTGCAGCCGTTCCTGTTCATTCGACGCAGTCATATACCTGAGTTCTTAACCTATATAGGGGCGTTGCAGTAGCACCCGATAGACGAATACCGCTGCTGCCGCTACCAGCAATCCGCTTAGCAAGCCCCCAACATGCGCCGCCGTGGCGATCCACGCGCCGGCAATCAGCTCCATGACAACCAATATCACCACGAATGCCACGAACATCTGATTGGTGATCATGAGCCTGCTCTGGGGCATGGATACGTGAATTACCCAGGCATAACCGACCAGGCCAAACACTACTCCCGACATGCCGCCGAAGTTATTGGCACCGGAATAAAGATACTGTGCGGTGTTCCCCGCAAACGCGGTCACAAGCACCAGTATGGCAAACAGCCAGCGCGGTTGCTGCGCTTCCAGTTGCCGTCCGAAGAACCACAGCCACAGCATATTGAAGATTATATGCAACTCACCAAAGTGCAACAGGATAGGTGTGAGCGTGCGCAGTAATGTAACCGGGCTCGTTATGTCGCCGAGCAGTGACCACAATCCGATGCTGGAGAGTCGCGGGTAAAACAGGAAGTCCACGCGAAACGTATCGACTCCAAGCCGGGTATACGCCGCTACCAGGATACAAAGTATTACCAGTGCCATGGTCAGGGGGCTTAGCCAGATATTGCGCAGCAAACCCGCCAGTAAACGATCCACTGAAACCAGCGGTCGCTGCGACCCTTCGGGCCGGGGAGATACCGCCGCGAAATCCCATTCACCCAGTGCGTGCCGCACGAACTCTGCCTCATTCTCCTGCTGCACCCACACTGCCTGCTCACCGCTCTCTTCGGTGATGCGGTGCCCCACTCCCTGTTGCTGCAGGAACTGGCTGAAAGATCGGAGGTCTATATCCAGCGGCAGGGAAGCGGCTCTAATCATCAGACCCGGCCAGACGATTACCCCAGCCGAGTTTGCTGCGGCAGGCCTGGTAGAAGTTGTGTTCCGGAGGGTGAACCAGCTGCAACTTTTCAGCGTGTTTCCTGACGATAAATTCATCGCCGGCAACAGCCGAATACCTGACTTCTCCATCACAACTGAGCTGTGGTTCCAGGTTGTCCTTGGCGGACACAACGAACCTGATTTCACTGTCGCCATCCACCATGATGGGACGGCTGCTAAGTGAGTGGGGATTCATGGGCACCAGGACCACGGCATCAAGGTCAGGATGCATGATGGGACCA
>CAYFKD010000006.1:112320-171427 GCA_964343795.1 uncultured Pseudohongiella sp. | reverse complement strand
GCAGACAACGCATATGCTGTGGAGCCGGTTGGAGTGGCAATAATCAAGCCGTCGGATTCCTGGCTGTAAACAAAAACATCATCCACGAACAATTCAAATGCAATCATCTGCGCTGCTTTACCGGGATGAAGTACGACATCGTTTAATGCGATACCCAACTGTTCTTCTTTCTTGCCGGATCGTTTATACAGGTCCAACAGGAAACGGCTTTCGACGCTGTATTCACCGGCCAACACCTGCTCCAGGCGCTGTTCCAGTTCTTCCGGAAGGATGTCAGTCAAAAATCCCAGGCGGCCGCGATTAATGCCGATCACAGGAACCTGTTCCCGGGCCGCGTGTTTCGCCACCCTGAGCATGCTGCCATCGCCACCCACTACGATGACCAGGTCACAGGACCTGGCGACTTCCTTACGGGTATGAGCGCTATCGGATTTACCCTGCAGCAGTTCATGGGTGACATCATCGACGATGACTTCCAGGTCCCGCGCCTGGAGCAAACCATAGAGACGTTGCAGGGTTTCCCCTACTCCTTTGTGATCGGGTCTGCCCACCAAACCGATTTTCGTGAAATGCGCCATCGACTGTCGTAATACTTACATGTATCGTGAGTATGATTGCGGCCCGCAGTATACCACGTGCTCCAGGCTGAAAGCCGCAGGCCCTGGGTAGCGGAATCTGTTGAATGACGTCGAGTGTCGCGTCATTACACTGCATTGAGTAAAATCACCGCAATTCATTTGAGCGAAGGGAATCATGACTCTCAATCCTCTCAGCGATGACACCCGTATCTGCGTACTGGGGCTCGGCTATGTCGGCCTGCCCCTCGCCTATGCCCTGTCGAAGCATTTCGCCACCGTGGGTTTCGATATCGACCAGGAACGGATCAATGAGATCAACAAGGGTCACGACAGCAACCTGGCCCTCACGGACGAAGAGCTGGCGCAGGCAACGAATTTCACCTGCACCTTCGACGCGGGCGCGCTCAAGGACTGTGACGTATTCATCATTACCGCTCCTACACCGGTGGATCACCAGAACCAGCCCGACCTGGAGCCGGTACTGAATGCAACGGCACTGGTGGCCGCCGCACTGAAGGCCGGCGATATAGTCGTGTTTGAATCCACGGTCTATCCCGGAGCCACCGAGGAAGAATGCGTACCACTCCTGGAATCCGGATCCGGGCTTAAATTCAACGAAGACTTCTTCGTCGGTTACAGCCCGGAGCGGGTAAATCCCGGTGATGATGCCCACTCCCTCGCCAACATCGTGAAGGTGACGTCCGGCTCCACCGAGGCGGCGGCGGAAAAAATAGATGAAATCTATAAACGGGTAATCACCGCGGGCACCCATCGCGCCAGCAGCATAAAAGTTGCCGAAGCGGCCAAGGTTATTGAAAACACCCAGCGCGACCTCAACATTGCGCTGATCAACGAGCTGGCCATTCTCTTTGACAAGCTGGATATCGACACCCAGGAAGTTCTCAGTGCCGCCGGCAGCAAGTGGAACTTCCTGCCCTTCACTCCCGGCCTGGTGGGCGGTCACTGTATCGGGGTAGATCCTTACTACCTGACCTACAAAGCGCAACAGGTGGGCTACCACCCGGAAGTAATTCTCGCCGGTCGCCGCATCAATGACTCCATGGGAAACTACGTGGCTGAGCGGCTTGTTCGCTTGATGCTGAGCAAGCGCATCCAGGTCATCGACAGCCGAATTCTTATCATGGGTATGGCATTCAAGGAGAACTGCCCGGATACCCGCAATACCCGGGTAAGCGATATCATCGCCACGCTATCTCAATACAACGCCAACATCGAAGTCTATGATCCATGGGTCGATCGGGCGGAATCGGAGCTGCTGGTCGAACAACCAGATAGCGGTAGTTATGATGCCATCGTGGTAGCGGTAGCCCATCGCCAGTTCATGGAAATGGGATTCGACGCTATTCGCGCCCTGGGCAAGGACATCTGCGTGGTATTCGATGTCAAACACTTGTTTGACTCCAAGCAGGTTGATGGCAGCCTTTAAGGCCCGGGCCCCTATTCCATGAAAGTACTTGTAACAGGTTGTGCCGGATTTATAGGCAATGCCCTTGCGCTGCGTTTACTGGAACGGGGCGACGAGGTCATCGGCCTGGATAACCTGAACGATTACTATGATGTGTCGCTCAAGGAAGCACGCCTGGAGCGCATCAGGAATCACGACGGCTTCAGTTTCATCAGGCAGAGCCTGCAGGACGGTGAAGGCATCGCGGAAACCTTTCGTCGCCACCAGCCACAGCGGGTAGTCAATCTCGCGGCCCAGGCCGGAGTGCGCTATTCATTGGAAAATCCCCAGTCCTATATCGATTCCAACCTGGTAGGTTTCGTGAATATCCTGGAAGGTTGCCGCCACCACGATGTGGAACACCTGGTGTATGCCTCCAGCAGTTCAGTCTATGGCGCCAACACCACCATGCCCTTTTCCGTACACAGCAACGTAGATCACCCCATAAGCCTGTATGCAGCGAGCAAGAAATCCAATGAATTGATTGCCCATACCTACAGCCACCTGTTTCAGCTGCCCACCACAGGTTTGCGCTTCTTTACCGTGTACGGACCCTGGGGTCGGCCGGATATGGCCTTGTTTCTTTTTACCCGGGCAATTCTCGCCGGCGAATCGATCGATGTGTTCAACCATGGCAAGCACCGGCGCGACTTCACTTACATCGATGACATTGTGGAAGGTGTCATCCGGGTTTTAGACCGGGTTGCCACACCGGACCCTCAGTGGAACAGTGATAACCCCGACCCCGCCTGCAGTGCTGCGCCCTACCGGCTCTACAATATAGGCAGCAACAATCCCATCGAACTGATGTATTACATCGAATTGCTGGAGAAATACCTGGGCCGGGAGGCAAAGAAGAATTTCCTGCCGCTGCAACCGGGTGATGTTCCGGAAACCTATGCCGACGTGGAAGACCTGGTCCGGGATACCGGATACAAGCCCGATACTCCCATCGAACAGGGTGTGGAAAATTTCGTGAAGTGGTACCGGGAGTTTTACGGGGTCTAGGAAGTAGGTGACGGTGCCGGTTGCGCCATCACATTGAGCACCAGCGGCTGAATGGTGTAGACAAAACTTTCACCGTCTTCAGTAGCATATGCCACGTAAATAATGATTTGCTGATTTAGCAGCGTTGCGTCTACAGCGTAATCCTGCAGCAGGAGCAATCGTTCGAGCCCTAGTATCTCACCGCTGCTCACAGGTACCAGCCCTTCCACGCTGCCATCCCAATCCACCAGCACACCGTCGGAGTTAATCTGCACAAAGGCTCCGCTGCCCAGGGCCACCAGCGCATAAACATTTCCGCTCTTGCCTACGTCATCACTGTCGGCCTTGATTTCCACGACCACATCCATGGTCTGGCCGGGTAAAGCCAGGTCGGTATAACTCAAACCCTGGTCTGTGCTGGCAGCGATGGCCATGCTGGCATCGGTCTCTTCCCCGGACAGTGTCGCCACCGCGGTCTGGGGCAGGTCGGGAACCGTGCTGGCGAAGTAGCCGGCGATCTGGTGACGCACGATATTGAGACTCTGCGCCGCGTCGGCCCCGAACTCCTCGGAAGAATCGAGTCCACACTGAAAGCCGAGGCAGTCGAGCTCGGGATTGGAAAACAGGGCCACACGGGTTTCCGTGTTGAACGCGGCTGGCAGTGCCATCACCGTGGCAAACTCGCCGTCGACACCGTAGCCGGTGGAGAAGTTAAAAGTACCGCCGGTGCCGTCCTCGATATGGGAATGGGTCAATCCCATGTTGTGTCCCAGTTCATGAGCAACAACCAGGTCCACCGGGCAGTCTATGGCGATAGTGGCATAGGCGTACTGTTTTTCCGACTCGGCGGTGAAATCTCCCTGGGTACTGAACCCCCCGACAGGAGCCAGTCCACACCGGCTGGCGTCCTGTGCGAGGGGGCGCAGCAGCATGACCAGGTCTCCGCCGTATATTTCACGCAGGGCATCCACATCAGTAAATGCCTCGTGGGTTTTTTCGATAATATGGTCCAGCGCCGTGTCCATATCATCTTCGTCGTTATATGGGACTTCCCCGTGGTAAACCGGGCGCAGGGTAATGGCGATGCCGCTGTCGGAATATACCTGGTTAGCAACACTCACCAATTGATTGATGCGGGTTTCTACACCGTTGGGATACAGAGCCGCCGCACCGGGTGTATAAAATGCCATTACGTCGATGACGGTGTTGCTGAGATCCACCGATTCCGGGTTAGCAGGATCGGTGCCCAGCAATGCCTCGTTAAAATCCGATATGCCGTCACCGTCACCGTCGCTGCGCACATCGTCAACCACGTTGATCACGCTGTCCACGCGGAGATTACCGACAATTGGCGTGCTGAATATCTGTGGCTTGGATTCTTCCGTGGCCTGCACTACGTAAATAAATGACTTGGTCTGGCCCGGCGCAAAATCTCCGAGGTCACAGTACAGTACTTTCTGCAGGGACAGGCTCAACTGTTCGCGGCATTCGTCGGGCGCCACGATCAGGCGACTGTTCTCCAGCAGAAAATAAAACTCAACATAGAGCCCGCGGTGCCATTCATCGGAAATATTCTCGAAAGTCACCTTGGCTTCTACTGAACGGGAAACCAGCACACTGTCGCGGGCAAACTGGTGGCTGATCAGGAAATTGCTGCCATCGATTTCGGCAACATTGGCATTGACCTTGTCTGTGTTGCTAGGATTTTTCTGCCCATCGGTTACCAGGGGCAGCGTGGTGTGAATTTTTGGCGTCGGACGGACCACCTCTTCATCGGCACTGCGATCGATAATCACATAGTCGTTCTGGAATGCATTGCCGTGATTTTCCAGGCCCTGGGGTTCATAGAGCCAGCCTTCATATTCCCCTGCCCCGCCGATCGCATAGACCTGGAAAATGCCATTGGAGGTACTGAGATGACCAAACAGGTTGTTGGCACCTATCGTCAGAGCCAGGGAAAAGTAAATGTCATTGTGCAGCCCCTGGGCACGAATAAACTGGTCACCGTTTAAATAGCTGTCGAACTCTTCTACCTTGAGTGCGGCAAAATCATCATCGGCGACTTCAACCAGGATGTTGTCACCGCGCCGCACCTGTACCAGCACCGAGGTGGTTACCAGTACCCGCTGCGCACTCTCGGCGTAGGTCGGCGCAGCAACGTCTAACCCCGCATCATCGAGATAACGCACCAGCACGGCACCACTCTGGGCCGAGGCAGATCCAGCAAGCACCAGGCCAAGGAGAAAGGCGAGAAAGAACGGCACCCGCCATATACCGCGGGCGCCGTTAAGGGGAAGTACTCGCACTACGCTCTCAAATCTCATGCTCTTGGTATTCCAGCCCGTTTCCGCCGGTTCGCGTAACTTACAGGGCTTTAAATGGGGGCACCGGGCCCAGTTTCACAGTTTGCTATTTTAGGGATTTGTGGGAATTTTTACCACGTTTTTTTAACATTTTTGCCTAACCCATCACATTGTGTTGAACCATTAAGCTATTGTTTTTGCTACTAATTCGTTACGAGCGTCATCAATCAAGGGGAAACCGGGGCATGTACACCCCCGGTATGCAGCAGCACCACCCGGGAACCGGGTGGGATTTGACCCCGGCGAAGAAGAGCGAAGGCGGCATGGAACAGCTTCCCACTGTATACCTGTTCCACGGGTATGGAGGAAATTCTCGCAAAATAACCAAGGAATTCCTCCAGCGCCGGATCGACGCGGGCGTAACCGCCGGCGTGAAAGCCCTCCTCCATGCGCCAGGGCGGTAATGGGTGTGATTCCTTCCCCAGCCACTGCCTGACTTCCCTGTCGAGGTACCCCGCTGCTTTTAAAACCGACACCCCGATGACCCTGTCACCAACTCTTCCCAGCTCCACCATGCCCTGTAACAGCCCGGCCAGGGTGACACCGGTGCCACAGGGCAACATGATGGTATCCAATTCCCCTGCTCCCCCAGGTTCAGGCAAGTAGCGGGCTATTTCGCGGCAGCCCTTGCAGGCGAGCGCATTGCCGCCGCCCTCGGGCAGCAGGTAAAACTCACCAAACCGGTGTTCCAGCTCGGCGATAAATTCCATTTCACTCCTGCGGCGATAGTCAGATCGGGACAAGGCATGGAGCTCCATGCCGCAATCCCTGGCGAACTGCAGTACCGGGTTCAGTGGTTGCACCAGTTCGCCACGCACCAGGCCGATGGTCCGGAAGCCAAACTCCCGACCGGCAACTGCCAGCGCCCGCAGATGATTGGACCAGGCACCGCCGAAACTGAGCACCGCCGGATTGCCCAGTTCAGCGATTCGCTCAAGATTGTATTTGAGCTTGAACCATTTATTGCCATTGAGCTCGGGATGAATGGTATCCAGTCGAACTACCTGCATACGCACCCCGAATTCACTCAGTTCGGCACAGTCCAACTCTTCCACCAGGGGTGGTTCGACAGGAACGGTATAGATAGGAGATTGAGGTGACACAGGGACGTATGAAATGGCGGACCGGACGGGACTCGAACCCGCGACCTCCGGCGTGACAGGCCGGCATTCTAACCAGCTGAACTACCGGTCCGCTATGCTCATTGCGATCACTGCGATCGAGTGACTAGCGCGTCATTGTAACGAATGAGTGGTGGGTGGTGAGGGATTTGAACCCCCGACATTCGCCTTGTAAGGGCGACGCTCTCCCAACTGAGCTAACCACCCATGTCACAAGGAGACGCGCATTGTACCGACTTCGGTTCCGGTGTCAATAAAGACACGGGCTCCAGCGATGTGTCACTTGTGGGTAAAGGTATAGGATCCATCCCAGTCTTCAGGGAGCTCTTCCAAGCGAAGCGTCTCGATGCGCCCGAGGTAGACCTCGTAGAGAATACACCCCGGTTCGTTTTCGAGCAGCGCCTTCAAGCGTTGCTCGGCCCCATCCCAGTCCTGACCATGATAGCAATTGAGAGCCTCATGGAAGTCTGCAACTGATGCCTTTTGCTTTTCGTCAGCTTTATCGAGCTCACAGAGCGGTTCGTAACATTCGATTGCCTCGTTCTTGCCTTTCACCTTTACCTTGTCGATCAAGCGAAGCAGGAATCCATCCAGACCTTTCGCTGTCTCCTCACCGATCAGCAACTTGACCCCGTATTCCTTGGTCAGGCCCTCAAGCCGGGAACCGAGGTTGACCGCATCACCGAGCACAGTATAGGAGCGACGGTATGTCGAACCCATGTCGCCCACATTCATGATGCCCGAGTTAACACCCACGCCAACATTACATTCGGGAAAGCCCTTGTCCTTGAATTCTGCTTTGAGCTCTTCCACTTTCTGCAACATATCCAGTGCAGCGAGGACGGCATTGCGACGGTGATCGGGATCATCCAGCGGCGCACCCCAGAAGGCCATGACCAGGTCGCCAATGTATTTGTCGATCGTTCCCTGGTGCTTGAAGATGATCTCCGTGATCGGGGTGAAGAACTCATTCAGCATGGTCTTCAACTCGGTAGCGCTCAGGGATTCCGATATCGTGGTGAAGCTGCGGATATCGGAGAACAGCACAGTTAGTTCCTTACTCTCCCCGTCGAAGCTGTACTCGTCGGGATCATCCAGCATCTGGTCGATATGCGCCGGTGGCACGTACTGGTCAAACATGCCCTTGATAACTTTTCGGGTCTGGCTCTCAGCCAGGAAGCCGTAAATCATGTTGACTGAAGTCACCAGCAATACCATGAACAACAGCAGCACCAGGGGAAAATCCATTTTGTAGACAGACCATAACTGGAAATTCGACCACAGGATGGCGGCAATCAGGGTAAGTGCCGAGGCGGTTATGGATGCCGCGCCCAGGTGGGGAAACGCCAGGCACATGGCAAGGCCCAGCGCCAGTATCACGACAAACATGGCGCCCACTTCCCAATCCGGTCGATAGGGGAAGTACACATCATTGGCCGGCTGAAAATTGGCGAACACCGATTGAGTATCGCTGTCACCGGAACTGACATCCACGGTGGTCTGGGAATCGAGTAAGGCGTTCAACATATTGGCGTGCACTTCCACCCCGGGATACACCTGGTCCAGGGGCGTGGAACGCAGGTCCAGCAGCCCCGGCGCGCTGGTTCCGACCAGCACCAGGCTGTTGCGTAGCGCCAGCTCTTCTTCGGCATCGAGGTTATCCCGCAACACATCGGTGGCCGAGATATAAGGAAAATTCTGGTCAGATCCCAGGGAAGACGGACCCACGTAGGGCACCAGCACCTGGCCCAGGCCGTCGGTGGGAATCTCGAAAGCCCCCGCGCCGCGCCCGATCCTGATCCCGCGCACAACCCTGAGTCCGTTGTAATTTTCCGTGAGCAGTTCGTAGCCCTCGGCAAACATGTACACCCGGAACATTTCCAGGGACAGGGTCGGGTACAGGCTGGTACCGAAACGGATCACCAGGGGTACGCGGCGCACGATACCATCGGCATCGGGTTGCTGGTTCATGCTGCCGTTGCCGAATGCAGCTTCCTGCAGGATTGAGATGTTACCGGTGTAACCGGTCATGTCCCGCACAGTGATGATTTCTGCCAGGTCGTCACTGATATCGAAAATAGATGGTGGCAGTTCGTTGTAGGTAGCGTCGCTCTCGGGATTGAAGTTGATGGCCAGCACGCTGTCGACGGTTTGCATGGCGTTGGCAAAATACAGATCGGAGTTGATCAGCGGTTCGATATCGTCCAGGGTTTTCGAGAATCCCTCGTCCAGGCTGTTCAGGTCCACCGGTGCCAGCATGTCACGCACACTGCGGTCAGGTTCGGGGAAAGTGATATCGAAGCCGATTACCAGGGCACCGTAGTCCCGCAGCTTCTCGGTGAGCCTGCCGACAAGAATCCGGTTCCAGGGATACTGCCCTTCCGCCTGCAGGCTGCGCTCGTCCAGGTCCACGATCACAACCTTGTTCTCGGGACTCTTGACGTGCTTCGGCATGATGGACAGGCGCAGGTCATAGACCAGGTATTCCAGTCGTTGCACAAGGTTGTCAATCGCGGGCGGGGCTGCCAGCTGCAGCCACAGGCAAAACATCACGGAGAAGATGCCGAGATAGGTGGGCAGGCGCTTGCCTACGGAGAACCAGCGCTGGATCGGTTTGAAGCGCCGGGTAATGGCAGAGAAATCGGGCATTACTGGTTGAACCGCATTTGCTGTTGTTATATCCCGCAGCGGGCATTATATGCCAAGGTATACATGGCCCCAACCAGCCGTTAGACTGTGGCGCCTTCCGGCCAGCACCGGTTTTGATTGGTCCCTGACATGGAAATCTTCAAGGAATTCAGCTTCGAAGCAGCTCATCGCCTGCCCAATGTACCGGACGGGCACAAGTGCGCACGCCTGCACGGTCATTCCTTTGCCGTACGCATCGTGGTGTCAGGGAAGGTGGGAGAGGATTCCGGTTGGGTGATGGATTTCGCCGATATTTCCCGGGCCTTCGATCCCATCCTGGCGCAACTGGATCATTACTATCTCAATGACATCGAAGGCCTGGATAATCCCACCAGCGAAAACCTGGCGCGCTGGATCTGGCAACGGCTCAAGCCCGAGCTGCCGGAACTGTCCGCGGTAGAGATTCGCGAAACCTGCACCAGCGGCTGCCGCTATCACGGCGATCAGAACTAGGCAGAAATCTCTTTCAGTGAAATCGCCGGATTCTGCAGGGCTGCCATGTCCGGTGTTACCCGGCGGCTGATCAATGCCTTGCTGGCCATGAAATCCTGGGGCCGGTTTACACAGTCCGCAGCCAGCAATTGACCCTGTTTTAAATAGAAAAGCGCAAAGCCTTCGTCATTGGTCAATTCCGGCTTGCCCCGGCTCACCACCTGGTCGTAACCCTCGCTCAGTCCCGCCATCTGCAACTTGACCTGGTATTGGTCTGACCAGAACCAGGGCAACGCATCGTAGGCCTGTTGTTTGCCAGCCATGTTGGCGGCGGCGGCCCGCGCCTGGTCGTTGGCGTTCTGTACCGATTCCAGTCGAATGCTGCGCTGGTATACCGTACTGGGATAACGGGTGCAGTCACCCGCCGCGAATACATCTTTGGCGCTGGTGCGAGTGTACTGATCCACCACGATGCCGTCATCCACCGTTATACCGGCGGATTGAGCCAGTTCGCTATTGGGGATTACACCGATACCCACAATGACCACGTCCGCCGGGTATTGCTGCCCGCTTTCCGTGCGTACGGTCTCCACCCTGGATTTGCCCACGATGTCGCTTACCTCGGTCCCGGTAACGATGCGCACGCCATTGGCCTCGTGAAGGCTGGTCATGTACTCCGACATTTCTACACAAGTCACCCGCTGCAGGATTCGATCCGCCATCTCCAGCACCGTGACCTGGTGGCCGGCCTGGCGCAATACCGCGGCTGCCTCGAGACCAATATAGCCGCCACCGATAATGACCACATTGCCCTGTTCCGGCAGGGATTGTTGCAATGCCGCCACATTGTCCAGAGAACGAACGTAATGCAAACCGGACAGCTCATTGCCAAAGGGAAGCTTCCGTTCCCTGGCGCCGACACACAACGCCAGCCTGAGGTAAGCAAGTCCCTCGTCACTTTCCAGCTTCAGCAATTTATTTTGCGTGTCCAGCTCGGCAACATGGCAGCCCAGCCTGAGCTCGATGTCATTGTCGGTGTAGACTTTTTCCGGGCGTAGCTGAATCTGCCCGGCTTCCTTGTTACCCGCCAGAAAATCCTTGGTCAGCGGCGGCCTGTGGTAGGGCAAGTGATGTTCAGCACCAACCAGTTGTATGCCGCCCTGCCAGCCTTCCTTGCGTAGCTGCAAGGCGAGACTGACACCGGCATGGCTGGCGCCGACGATTACGATTGGGGCTTCGCTAGTCAATTTCTTGTCTCTGTCATCAGGCAGGATTTTCCGGCAATTGCCAGTCCACCGGCTCCATTCCGTGTTGCTTCAGGAAGTCATTGGCCTGGGAAAAATGATGATTACCGAAGAATCCACGGCTTGCCGATAGGGGCGACGGGTGTGGCGACTGCAATACCAGGTGGCGCTGGCGATCCAGGATTTGTCCTTTCTTCTGGGCCGAGGAGCCCCAGAGAATAAACACCAGGTGCTCCCGCTCCCGGTTCAGCAGGCTGACTACACGGTCGGTAAAACGCTCCCAGCCCTGGCCTTGGTGTGATCCCGCCTTGAACGCTTCTACTGTCAGCACCGCATTGAGCAATAACACTCCCTGTCTCGCCCAATGGTCCAGGCAACCGTGGGATGGAGGCTTGAAACCGACATCACTGGCCAGCTCCTTGTAGATGTTCTGCAGGGATGGCGGGATGGCTACTCCCGGCTGTACCGAGAAACACAGGCCGTGGGCCTGGCCCGATCCGTGGTAGGGATCCTGTCCCAGGATCACTACCTTGACCTTGTCAAAAGGCGTGGAATCGAGGGCGTTGAAGATGAGTGATCCCGGAGGAAAGATCCGCTTGCCCTGCTGTTTCTCCTGCAGCAGGAACTGGCGCAGGTGTTTCATGTACTCGGTATCGAACTCTCCCTGCAACTGCAGCTTCCATGATGGGTCGAGTTGCACTTCCCGGTTGTCGGCCTGCCCTTCCATTCCTACTCCGGGCGCATGTGGGGGAACAGCAACACGTCCTTGATGGAAGGCGAATCCGTAAACAACATCACCAGTCGATCAATACCAATGCCCTCACCGGCCGTGGGCGGCATGCCGTATTCCAGGGCGCGAATGTAGTCGTCATCGAAGTGCATGGCTTCGGCGTCACCGGATTCCTTCTGCGCCACCTGGATGCGAAACCGTTCCGCCTGGTCTTCGGGATCATTCAGTTCCGAAAAGCCATTGGCCACTTCACGGCCGCCAATAATGAGTTCAAATCGGTCGGTAACCTCCGGGTTGGATTCATTGCGCCGCGCCAGGGGAGAAACGTCGGTTGGATACTGGGTAATAAAAGTCGGTTGATCCAGTTGATCTTCTACTTTCTGTTCGAATATCTCCATGATGATCTTACCCACGGGCCACTTGCTGTCGTATTTCACTTCGAGACTGTCGGCCAGTTGATGCACGGAGTCCGTGGTTGCCAGCACGGATTCGTCGGGTAGCTTGCAGAACTTCACGATGGCTTCGTTCACGGTGTAACGCTGGAACTTGCCACCGAAATCGTACTCGGTACCCTGGTAGTTCAGGGTAGTACTGCCAAGCAGCTCCTGCGCCATGGCGCGCAGCAGGTCCTCGGTCAGGTCCATGAGTTCTGCGTAGGTAGCATAGGCCTGGTAAAACTCCAGCATGGTGAATTCCGGGTTATGACGAGTGGAAAGACCTTCGTTGCGGAAATTGCGGTTCAGCTCGAACACCCGGTCCAGCCCGCCCACTATCAGTCGCTTCAGGAACAGTTCCGGCGCTACCCGCAGGAACATCTCCTGGTCCAGGGCATGGTGGTGAGTTACGAACGGCCGAGCCGTGGCGCCGCCGGGTATCACCTGCATCATGGGGGTTTCCACTTCGATAAAGTCCCGGGATTCAAAATAGTCCCGGATGAACTTCAGCATGCGGGAGCGTAGCAGGAACACATCACGGGTGGCTTCGTTGACTATCAGGTCAACGTAACGCTGGCGATAGCGCATCTCTGTATCCGCCAATCCCTTGTGCTTGTCCGGCAGCGGCCGCAAAGATTTTGCCAACAGGCGAAAATTGTCTACCCGCAGGGTGAGCTCCCCCTTGCCGGTTTTAAACATGGTGCCGCTTGCACCAATGATGTCACCCAGGTCCAGCCCTTTCAGTTCTTCCGCCAGTTCCTCCGGCAGGGTCTTGTTGTTCATGTAAAGCTGTAAATTACGCTCTCCATCCTGGATAACGGTAAACGGCCCGCGCATGCGCACAACGCGCCCGGCCACGGTGGCGGCAATGTTCTCGGATTCCAGCTCTTCCTTGCTCTTCGATTCATGAGCATCGATCAATTCCCCCGCCCGCTGCTTGCGGTCGAAATCATTGGGAAACGCACTGCGCAACTTCCTGATGGCCGCCAGTTTTTCCCTGCGCAATGCAATCAGCTTGTTCTCGTCCTGTTCTTGCTCGTCACTCATGTGAGTCTTATAACCCCTTCTTCAGGCTGGCTTCGATAAATTTGTCCAGGTCACCATCCAGCACGGCACTGGTATTAGTAACTTCCACGTCGGTTCGCAAATCCTTGATGCGTGACTGGTCCAATACGTAGGAACGGATCTGGCTGCCCCAGCCTATGTCCGCTTTCGATTCCTCGATATTCTGCAGCTCTTCTTTGCGTTTCAGCTCTTCCAATTCGTACAGCTTGGCCTTGAGCTGCTTGATGGCCATGTCCTTGTTCTTGTGCTGGGAGCGCTGGCTCTGGCACTGTACCACGATACCGCTGGGCTCATGGGTCAGGCGTACCGCGGAGTCAGTCTTGTTGACATGCTGGCCACCGGCTCCGGATGAACGGTAGGTATCAATGCGCACCTGGCTCATGTCCAGGTCCACCTCGATGTCGTCATCGATTTCCGGGGAAACAAATACCGAGGCGAATGATGTGTGGCGCCTATTTCCGGAATCAAAGGGCGATTTCCGTACCAGTCGGTGCACCCCGGTCTCCGTACGCAACCAGCCAAAGGCAAACTCACCGGCTACATGAATCGTTGCACTCTTGATTCCGGCAACCTCTCCTCCCGAGACTTCCACCAATTCGGCCTTGAATCCCCTGGTCTCACACCAGCGCAGGTACATGCGCAGCAACATTTCAGCCCAGTCCTGGGCCTCGGTTCCGCCGGAACCTGCCTGGATGTCCACATAGGCGTTGGAGGAATCCATGGCACCGGAAAACATGCGACGGAATTCCAGGCCTTCCAGTTGCTTCTGGAATTGCGCCAGGTCCTTATCCGCCTCTTCCAGCAATTCGCCGTCGTTTTCCTCCTGGGCGAGGCTGAGTAACTCTTCCGTTTCCACCAGGCCGGATGCCAGCTTGTCGATGGTGGCTACAACTGCTTCCAACGCACTGCGCTCCCGGCCCAGCTCCTGGGCATATTCCGGCTTTTCCCAGACAGCGGCTTCGCCCAGCTCGAGTTCCACCTCGGCGAGGCGATCCTTTTTCACATCGTAGTCAAAGATACCCCCTGAGGTTTTCCGTGCGTGCCGAGAGATCCTTGAGCAGGGTAAGCTGGTTGTTTATTTCCACGATGTCTTCCATTGGCGGTACAAATCCAAGGGCGCATTCTACCTCATTCGCCCGCGTCTGCGACAAGGCGCTCGCTTCACCCTGCAGTAGCCGCTGTAGTAGTCTGCACCCATGATGCTGCAACCGGCCCAGCTCGAGTTCAACGCTGACGGACTTCCCCGCTCTACCCTGTTTGACGATGTGTACTACTCCGATGCGGACCCCATTGCCGAGAGCGAAGAGGTTTTCATCAAGGCCCATGAATTGAACAGGCGTTGGCAACAGCAACCAGGGGCAAATGGAAGTTTTGTCATCGCGGAACTGGGCTTCGGTTTCGGGCTCAATTTCATGCTGACTCTGCGGCAGTGGTTGGATCATGGCGAGGGGCGCCTGCATTACCTGGCCTTTGAGAAACACCCACCCGATGCCGATGCACTTAAGCGTGTGCATGATTTGTGGCCCGCACTGCAAGAGCTTGGCAACGCATTGCGCGCGCAATACCCACGAGACGGCGGCGGCTGCCACCGCATCCTGCTCCAGGAAAACGTCATACTGGATCTTTACCTGGGTGATGCGGCCACGGAACTGCAGCGGCGCATACCCCTGGCAGTCGATTGCTGGTACCTCGATGGCTTCTCCCCGGCGAACAACCAGGAACTATGGCATGAATCTGTTTTATCCCTGATCGCTGACAGCTCTGGCCCGGGTACAACTCTCAGCAGCTATAGTGTGGCCGGCGCACTGCGCCGCGGCCTGGAAAATTCGGGATTCTCGGTGCAGAAACTCCCGGGTTTCGGGCGCAAGAGACATCGCCTGTTTGCGCGATTTAATACCGGGGAAGCCACCGCCCCCTCAAGCTTCTGGCTTCCTGCCGTGGCAAGCTGCAGGCAACCGGGCAGCGCTACTGTTATCGGCGCCGGGCTGGCGGGCAGTGCCATTGCTTCCAGCCTGGCTCGCCGCGGCTTGCAGGTTTCAGTGCTGGAAGGCAGTCGTGAAAGGCAATCGGGGATTAATTCCATCGGCAGCCTGTCCCTGCGCCTGCGCATCCTGCGCGAAGATTCTCCTGTGTCGCGGTTTTATCTGCTGGGTTATCTCTATTCCCTGCGCCTGCTCAGGGAACTGGCTCGGCAAAACCAGGTCGACTGGCATGAGGTCGGCCTGGTGCAATTATCGAGCGCACTCAACAACGATGGCAGGCTCGGCCAATCATCCCTGGACGAGTTTTACGGCGAATCCATCATTCGCCCATTATCCCGGGGAGCCCTGTCAGCTATTGCAGGGCTGAATCTCTCCAGCGACGGCTATCACCTGCCCCATTCCGGCTACGTGGATCCGGCCCAGCTGATCGCAGCCCTGTTAGATCACCCCAATATCAAGCTCTGTAACGACTGTGAGGTAAAAAAAATCGATCCTATTGATCAGGGCTGGCAAGTAACTACGACTTCGGATGCCCGCTTTCAGGACGACGTGCTCATCATCGCCGCCGGTGCCGGCAGCAAGGAAATTTCACAGCTTTCTCACGTGCCGCTGCAATCGGTTAAGGGCCAGGTGACTCGAATAACAGCAACAAAGGGAAGCAGTGACATGAAGACCATAGTCTGTGGCGAACGCACTGTCTTTCCAGCAGGTAACGACGGGCAGGTAATTGCCGCCAGTTATGGCGATGACGATGCCATGAAAACAGATAGGGAAAACCTGGAACGGGCCAGTTCCAGCTTTCAGAACACGGAGATACTCTCCGAGGATATTCTGGGTAACGCCCAGGCGTTTCGGTGCCGCAGCGAAGATTACCTGCCCGTTGCAGGGCCTGTTCCGCACTGGGAATCCATGGCCACCCTGCTGGCGCCCCTGAAACGTAATGCAAGTCATCGGCTGGATACCCCTGGCATCTATCAACCGGGACTATTTGTCAGCACGGCCCATGGTTCCAACGGGCTTAGCAGCTGCCCCCTGGTAGCGGATTACCTGGCCAGCCTGGTTTGCGGGGAAAACCTGCCCCTGGATCGGGACACGGCGCAATGCCTGCACCCCCTGAGGTTTCAGGTACGGAAAGCAAAGCGCCAACTTTCAAGACAGGTCTAGCGATTAAAAAACGCCGTCATTGCCTGTTGCAACAATGCCGGGTCTTTACTTCCCCCCAGCTCCCGAATGGAATGCATGGCAAAGGTGGCCACGCCCAGGTCGACCGTAGGTATACCAGTCTCGGCAGCAGTTAGAGGGCCGATTGTGCTGCCACAGGCCTGGTCGGCTCGGCTGACAAACTGCTGCACAGGCACGCCGGCATCATCACACAGTGAACGGAACAGCGCGACGGAATCGCTGTTACTGGCATAACGCTGGTTCGCATTTACCTTGATTGCAGGTCCGCCATTGAGCAAGGGACTGTGCTTGTCATCGTGCTTGTCACTGAAGTTTGGGTGTACACCGTGAGTATTATCCACAGACAGCATGACCGACTTACGTACGCAACGCTCCATTGCTTCGCTGTTGTCGTTCTGCTTACCCAGGCAGCGGGCCAGCACAGAGCGGAGAAACGTACCCTGGGCACCGGCAGCGGACACGCTGCCAACCTCCTCGTGATCGTTGCACACCACCATGCTGAGATTTTTTTCTGAGCTGGCTATTAATGCCTGCACCGCGAGATAGGAACTGAGCAGGTTATCCAGTCGCGCACTGGCAATAAACTCCTTATGTAATCCGACCAGCGCGGGCGGCTGCACATCATATAAAAGCAATTCGTGGGACAGGATCTTCTCCGCATCACTGTGACCATTCTGGGAACGAAGTGCATCCAGTAATACTTTTTCGAAATCGAAGTCCTCACTGTCATCCTGGGAAAATACTGCGGGCAGTTGTTGTTCCGCATTAATGCTTCGGGAGTTGTTCACCTCGCGATCCAGGTGAATGGCCAGGCTGGGAATACACGCCACCGGTCGCTCCAGGTCGATTAAAGCCGAGCGGAGTTCGCCTTTGCTGTCGCGGTAATTAACCCGACCCGCCAAGGAGAGATCCCGATCGAACCACGGCGCCAACAAGGCGGCACCATAAACCTCGACACCCAGTTGCACGTATTCCTTTTTCTTGATTACCGGGTTTGGCTTGACCTTTAACGCGGGACTGTCGGTATGCGTTCCGGCAAGGCGCACCCCGGTTTCGGCTCCATTCAAATCGCCGCTGCGAAAGGCTATCAACGAGGATTCATTACGGGTAACCACATAGGATTGCCCCGCCTCAAGTTGCCAGCGTTCGGTTTCATCCAGTGGCTGGAAACCGGCATCGACTAATTGCCTTTGCAGGTTGGCAACAGCATGAAAGGGAGTAGGTGATTGCTGCAGGAACTGCAGCAATCCTTCGAGATCTCCTCCACTACCCATCAGGACAAACGCGGCCGGCTGTTAGCGAATTTCCAGCAATTCGACATCGAAGATCAGGGTGGAGTTGGGCGGAATTGCCGGAGTGGGTGAAGCTTCACCATAAGCCATGCCCGGAGGAATAAACAGACGCCATTTGTCCCCGACTTTCATCAGTTGCAGGGCTTCGGTCCAGCCGGCAATAACCTGGGATAAACCAAACTGGGCAGGCTCACCCCGGTCTACCGAGCTGTCGAAGACGGAACCGTCGGTTAATGTACCGTGGTAGTGAGCAAGCACAGAATCGGCAGCGGTTGGTGAGGCGCCATCTGCCGGACCGGATTCAAGCACCAGGTATTGTAAACCCGAATCAAGAGTGACTACGCCATCACGGGTTGAGTTTTCCTGGAGGAACTCTTCCGATGTTGCCAGGTTTGAAGCCAACTGGGCTTCGGCCTGTTCCGTTGCACGCTCCTGGAAAAGCTGGATGGCGGCAATCATTTCTTCCTGGCTCATCTGTGGCGTACCGGCAATGGCATCCAGCATGCCAGCCACGAACACATTTACATCCAGTCCCTGCAACAGGCCCTGCGCCTGCAGGTTCTGGCCGATGTTGCTGCCGATTGCATAGGCGATGCGCTCGTCTTCGCCGTCGAGATTGACATCTCCCTGGGCGGCAACACCTGCCGCGGTAAGTGCCAGCACCATGCTGGTCACGAGGAGACTCGCCCGTCGTAAAATCTTCATAAGCTAATCCTTTGATTGTGGACAATCGCCCGTCAAAACGGTTCAATCTTTGCAGGGCAACAGACCCGGCATACTAACTGGGTTGAGGGCTAAATGCCACAGGCGACCCCGCATGCAGACAGGATGAACCATGATAATTAGAGGTACATTTCCCGGGCTTCGGCACAATGTCACCGTCGTTTCTTTCTGCTTGCTGTCAGCCTGTTCCGGTTATACCGTAACGGTGAATAACCAGCCGGTATACGATCCCCTCGGCCGCGTTCCGGCTCAGGGTGAGCTGGATGCCAACCTGCAAGGTTGCATTAATCTCGCCATGCAACAACAGGGAATAGCCAATGCCGGAGACCTTTCCGTATTGTCCTGTGCCAATTCCGAAATCCGCGAACTGGAAAACATTGCGCAACTGGCTAACCTGCGTTTCCTGGATCTCGGAGACAACAACATTCGCAACGTCACGCCATTAGAAGACCTGCGACAGCTAAGCGGGCTTAACCTGAACAACAATGTCATCGACGACGTTACGCCACTTCTGAACATTGCCAGCCTGGCATCGGTCAGCCTGCTGGGTAACGGCGATGTGCCCTGTAACCAGTTAAACCTGTTACGCGATCGGCTGGGAGAAAACCTGATCGCGCCACAATCCTGTCGAAACTAGATAAGCCACAGAAGAATTTTTTGTGCTTTTTGTGGCCATTATAATTAGCCACAAAAGGCACAAAATTTTGGTTCCAATAGAGAAATAGGCGCTAGGAAAGTTTTGTGGGAACACCGCTATGGAAACGCAGTTCTTCATCCGCGCTGCAGATCAATTCCTTTTCCATTTCCCCGAATTCACGAATGCGGCTTTCGATATCGCTGCGAGCATATTGATTCGCCAGGCCGAGATAATCCCGGTAATGACGCCCTTCTGACTTGAGCAGGCTGCGGTAAAACTTTGCCAGGGCAGGATCGCTTTCTTCAAAACGGGGAGCTATTGCCGCGAAGCGTTCACAGGAGCGGGCTTCGATATAGGCGCCTATGATTAACGTATCGACCAGCTCGTTGCCCCGCTTGCCGATGATACTGCGCAGCTTTCCTGCATAGCGGGAAGGACTGAGCTTGCTGTAAGTGACGCCGCGCTCCGCCATGAGATCTACCACTTGTTCGAAGTGCAGCAGTTCTTCCCGTGCCAGTTGCGACATCTTGTGCAGCAGGTCGCTGTGTCCCGGATAGCGATACATCAGGTTCATGGCGGTAGCCGCGGCCTTCTTCTCGCAGTTGGCATGATCGATTAACAACAAGGGTTTGTTTGCCACGGCGGCATCGAGCCATTCCACGGGGGTGTCGCAATACAGGAACTGGCGCAATTCTTCGAGCATGACGGATGGTTCGACGAACGCGGTTTTAGTGGCGGGTGCTGTCGTCCAGGTTTGGTGATTCCAGGTCCTGGCCCTGGCCGCCGAGAGAGTCTTCATCTTCTTCCAGCGCCTCTTGCAGCATCTTGCCGGAATGGCTCTTGCTGGTCTTGGCCCCCAGCTCCTTCAACTGCTCGGTCCTGCGCACCAGGTTGCCCCTGCCGGACACGAGCTTGTTGTGGGCTTTCTCAAAGCTCGCCCTGCTGGCGTCGATGCGGCTGCCCACTTCTTCCAGGTCGGCGACAAAATTGACGAACTTGTCGTACAACTGCCCCGCCCTCTCCGCGATCTGCTTGGCATTCTGGTTCTGTTGCGCCAGGCGCCACAGGTTTTGTACGGTTTTCAGGGTGGTGAGCAAGGTGGTGGGCACCACGAAGATGATGTTGCGCTCGAAGGCAAACTGGAAAAGCTCGCCATCAGATTGCAGCGCCGTGGAATACGCCGCCTCGATGGGCATGAAGAGAAATACGTAATCCAGGGAATTCACCCCGGTGAGATTCTGGTAGTCCTTGGCCGCCAGGGTTTTGACGTGATTGCGTATGGACTGTACGTGATTCTTCAACTGCGCTTCGCGCTCCAGGTCATTATCCGCCGCGCAGTAGCTGTCCCAGGCTTTAAGAGAAACCTTGGAATCGATAATGATGTCCCGGGATTCCGGCAGGTGCACGATCACATCCGGTTGCGCCTTGGCCCCTGCCGGTGTCTTCAGGTTTACCTGCACCTCGTACTCGCGCCCCTTTACCAGCCCGGATTTTTCCAGGATAGACTCCAGCACGAATTCACCCCAGCTACCCTGGGCCTTGTTGTCGCCCTTCAGGGCCTGGGTGAGGTTTTCCGCTCCTTCGCTGATTCGTGTATTGAGATCCTTCAGGTTCTTGATTTCCTGCTCCAACGCGGACCGCTGCTTGGTTTCCTCCAGGTGGGTGTCTTCAACCCGTTTTTCAAATTGTTTGATCTTTTCCTGCAGCGGGCCGAGCACATTGCTCAGGGTGTCGCGATTGGTTTCGGTAAATTGCTTGCTCTTGCTTTCGAAAATTTCGTTGGCCATGTTTTTGAAAGCCAGGGAAAGCTGTTGCTTGGAATCCTCCAGCAGTGCCAGTTTTTCTTCGAATTGTTTACGCTCATGATCGAGGCTGGTCTTAAGGCTGGCATTTTCTTCGCGCCGGTGCTGCAGGTCCTGTTGCAGGATGCCGTTCTCTTCGCGCAGGGTGGCGATAACCTCCTGCAGCGATGCCAGTTCCGTTTCCTTTGCCGACAAGCGTTCGCGGCTGGCCGCCCCCGACAGGGTTGCCTGTTGGGACCGCATGACCACGAACACCAGTGCCGCGGTGACTGTGGCGAGTAATACCGCCAGCAACACGATTACACTAGTGGTCATCGGGATTGCTCCCCAATTCGCTGTAAAATAAAGAGACTGGACTCATCAACCGATGAAATCGTTAATGATCTGAAGCAGTTCTGAGTTGAGCGCGGCTGTTTCTTCGGAGGCTTCAAGGGGCTCGGCGATGACATTGATTGCGGACTCGGTTCGCACCAGCTTCACCGAGAAGTCACGTGGCTGCATTTCACCTTCGTCGCCACCACGGCCGAGAATACGACCGATAAAACCGGGCTCGTCTACTTCGGGCAGGACTCCGGCAAATTTCACGTTGATGTAGCTGAGGTCGCGGTCACTTTCGACGATTTCAATCTCGGCTTCCTCGAGTGCTTCGCGAACCTGCACCCAGGCACGGTCGTAATCGATTTTCAGTTCCAGCACCCGACCACTGCTGGTTTCCACCAGGTTAGCCTTGCGTTCAGTCTCGATGCTACCCGCCAGCAGGCTTGCCGTTGATGCCTGGTATATATCATTGCGATCGGCCAGGTACTGGGAAATAGTCCGGGAGATTTGCTGCTCGCGCTCCAGGGAAGATGAATCGTCGGGCCAGGTAACCACCAGCGGTTCCGGTTCCGACCTGGACTGTTCCAGGTGGCGTACGTAAACCTCAGAGTAACCGGAGTGCAATCCCGATTCGATACTGATGCGATACTTGTGGCGGCCACTCACATCGCCGTCCACTTCCAGCCAGGCCGTTTCCATGATGCCGGCACCGGGATTCTCATAGGCCAGGGAAACTTCAAGTTCTGTCCAGTAGTCCCGCACCAGGGGCCAGACCTGGGCCGGCGTGGCATCGATGAGTATCCAGCGGCGATCGCCGAGGTTCTGGATTACCACCCCTTCCCTGCGCCGCGTCTCAATGGGCTTGGGCTTGGGAATATCGTCGGCAAACACATCGGCATCCACCAAAAGGCGGTTCGGTATTACGTACAGAGGATCGATGGTGTAGCTGTCCAGCTCCGCCGGAATCTGCATGGGCGGCAGGTCGGCGGCCTCGGTATAGTCACCACCGCGGTCACGGAACATGCCCTCGTCCCCGGTGAGGTAGTTACAACCGGCGAGCACAGGCGCCAGGACCAGCAATAAAATTGTTCTCTTCACCATGTTGTTCAGTCTAAGCCGCGGCGGCCAGTTCCACTCCGGCCGCTTCCATTGCTTCGGTTACTTGGACGTGAAATTCCGCGTTGAGTTCCACCAGGGGCAGGCGAATTCCCCTGCCAATGCGGCCCATCCGGTTCAGTGCCCACTTCACCGGCACCGGGTTACCTTCCAGGAACAGGTTGCGGTGCAGCAATTGCAACTTGTCATCCAGTGCCGTGGCAGCGGCTTCGTCACCCGAGATTGCCAGCGCGCACATTTCCGCCATGGCGGCAGGCGCCACATTGGCGGTTACCGAGATGGTTCCGGCGCCCCCGGCCAGCATCAGGGGTAAGGAGATGGCGTCTTCGCCACTGTATACAAGCAAGTCGTCACCGAAATGACGGATTAATTCAACGCCCCGATCGACGCTGCCAGTGGCATCCTTGATGGCGACAATATTGTCGATCTCCGCCAGTCGCTTTACGGTTTCGAAAGAGATGTCACTGGCGGTTCGCCCCGGCACGTTATAGAGAATCTGGGGAATGTCCACCGCCTCTGCAATATGACGAAAATGCTGGTACAGGCCTTCCTGGGATGGCTTGTTGTAGTAGGGAGCCACCAACAGGCAGGCATCGGCGCCATGCTCCTTCGCCTCGCGGGTAAAGAACAGCGCTTCCTCGGTGTTGTTGGAACCGGTACCGGCAATTACCGGTATGCGGCCGGCAGCAGATTGCACACAGTGGGCCACCAGTTCGCAGTGTTCTTCGGAACTCAGGGTGGCAGACTCGCCGGTGGTACCGACGACGACGATGGCATTGGTGCCGGAATCCACGTGCCAGTCAACCAATCTGTCGAAGGCAGGCAGGTCCAGGCTACCGTCCTCGTGCATGGGGGTAACCAGTGCCACGATGCTGCCTTTGATGTTGTATGTCATGGGAATGGAATGGCCTTGTGAAGCCCTAGACTTTACCACATCGGCCGGATGCGAACCAAAGGTCAGCCGGCACCGGCCGTGTCTTCTTCCCCCTGCAGCCGGCTGGGCCAGGCGTTGATAATCGCCTTGATCAGGGTGGCCAGGGGTATGGCAAAGAACACTCCGGCCATCCCCCACACACCGCCAAACAGCAGTACCGCCGCGATAATCGCTACGGGATGCAGGTTGACGGCCTCGGAAAATATAATGGGCACCAGCACGTTGCCGTCCAGGATCTGCAATACCAGGTAACTGAACACCACCCAGTAGAACTCGCTGCCCAGTCCCCACTGCACGTAGGCAACAGCGGCGATGGGAATGGTCACCACCGTAGCACCGATATAGGGAACGATGACGGACAATCCCACCAGCACCGACAGCAGCAGTGAATAGTTCAACCCCAGTAGCATGAACAACAGGTAGGCGACCGTTCCAACGATGAGTATCTCTACTACTTTGCCGCGAATGTAATTGGAAATCTGTTGATCCATCTCGCGCCAGATGCGACTCATGAGCGGTCGGTTGCGCGGCAGGAAATTCTGGGTCCACGCCACCAGTTCACTGCGATCTTTCATGACAAAGAACACCAGTATGGGCACGAGGATAAGATAGATGAACCACACCAGCACGCTGGGTATGCTGGCCAGTGAATATTCCACTATGGTCTGACCATAACTGCCGAGCTCACCACGCATGCCGGCAATGAAATCCCGGATTTGTTGCTGACTGAACAGCGTCGGGTAATTTTCCGGCAAGCTCATCAGGGAGGTTTGCCACTGGCTTAACAGGTTGGGTAACTCATTCATCAGCCTGCGCAACTGATTCCAGGCCTGGGGCAGGAGAATCAACAGGGACAGCAGGAAGAAGCCGATGAATAACAGGTACACCAGGGCGAAGGCGAGCCGGTCAGGTACCTTGTACTGGCGCAGCAGATCCACCAGGCCCTGCAATAAATACGCGATGATGATCGCGGTGATAATCGGGGCGAGGATACCACCGAACAACAGCAACACGATCAATCCCAGGGAAAGCAGAATCAGCAGGATGATGGATTCTTCGTCATGCAGGTATCGCTCAAAGAAATCGTGAAACAGTTTTTTCATGCCGCTGGAATTGGGTCCTGGAAAGTGGATTAAAAAGCGCGGATGGCAGGTATTTTATCGGCGGCGTATCAGCCTTTCTGAATCCAGTAAACATAGGCGGATTCATCTTTCCTGAATTGCAGGATCTGGTTGTTGCTCTGTTGCGCGAACATGTGGAAATCCTTCTCCGAACCGGGGTCAGTGGCCACCACTTTCAATACCTGGCTGCTGGCCATGCCGTTGAGGGCAAGCTTGGCTTTAAGCAACGGCATCGGGCATTGCAGACCACTGAGGTCAAGCTCTATGTCGGCGTTCGGGTCCATGTGCGTGACCCTTACTCGCCATTAATCGCGAACCGCGTTGCTTGCGGATATTCCCGCTGGCAAGGCGCGTCGCGAAGTATCAGTGCTTTATGCACGGCCAAGCGGCGCAACGCCGCCAGCGGAAATGTCCGTCGCAACCCTGCGGGACCGGGCCTATTTTTTGTATTACTGCGTTGCTCCTCAGTCGCGTACATGAAGCACTAGTCCTTCGTCGCGCCTTGTTCTACATAAAATAGGCCAAGGTCGCGGCCGTGATGAATGGTGAGTAAGGGTCCATTTTATCAGTGATTTTCACCGCCTGACTATGTGCGGCGGCCGTTTGCATTGGTGCTTTCTGCCCCAATATATGGAATTATTAAACCTTGATTGGGTCTTATTTCGTAGCTATGCGCAGCCCTTCTACCATTCATCGCCTTGCTGTCCTGCTGCTGCTTGCAGCCTTCCCGGCATTGGCATTGTCCCAGAACAATCTCCCATCCCTGGGCGACCGGATATCCGGCACCGTCAGCCTGGACCAGGAATACCGCATGGGCCAGCAGTTCCTGCAGCAATTGCGGCGCAGCGCCCCCACCATTCCGGATGCGTTGCTCAATGACTATGTGGAAAACGTTACTTACAAGCTGGCATCCCGCAGCCAGTTACAGGATCACCGCCTGTCCTTCGTCATTATTGACAGCGAAGAACTGAATGCCTTTGCCACCCCCGGCGGAATCATTGGAGTAAATACCGGGCTGTTTCTCAATGCCCAGACCGAGGCCGAGTTCGCTTCCGTTATGGCCCACGAGATCGCCCACGTCAGCCAGCGTCATTTCGCCCGCACCGTGGACGAGGCACAGGCCCAGCGCATACCACAACTGGCCACCCTGCTGGCCAGCATCGTCATCATGGCCACATCCGACGCCCAGCATGGTGCCGCTGCCGTAACCGCCGCTCAGGGCCGGGCACTCGACAACCAGTTACGATTCAGCCGCAGCAACGAGACCGAAGCCGACCGCGTCGGGCAACAAACCATGTTCAATGCCGGTTTCGATCCCGACGCCATGTCCAGCCTGTTCGAGCGGCTCATCGCCCTCAACCGTTTTGGACGTCGCCCGCCGGAGTTCCTGCTGTCGCACCCGCTCACCGAGAGCCGGGTCGCCGAGGCCCGTGGCCGCGCCAGCCGTTACCCGGGCCGGGAATACAATGAGAACCTGGAATATCGCATTGTACGTGGACGGGTGCTGGCCCATTACGCGGAAGATAAGCGCGCACTTGTCGACCAGTACGAACGGCTTCTGCAGGAGAGCAACACTGAACTTGAACTCGACGCCAATCGCTACACCCTGGCCGTGGCCTACTGGGAAAACGAACAATACGCTGAAGCCACTGCCACCCTTGCACCTTTGCTGGAAAAGGAACCCAATCGCATCAGTTATGTAGTAACCCAGGCCGAAATCTTTACCCGGCAGAATGAGCCGCTGATGGCTATCCAGTTCCTGGAACGGCACCTGGAAATCAACCCTAACAATCATCCCCTGACCATGGCATTGATCGAGGCCCTACTGGAAGCGAGGCAATACGCGACCGCAGCGGAGGTGATGAGCAGGCATACACAGGTCCGGCCCAATGACCATAACCTGTGGTATATGTTGGCGGAGGCCCAGGGTCAGGCCGGTGACATTTCCGCCGTACACCAGGCTCGGGCGGAATACTTCATGCTGGTAGGCAACCTGGGCAGCGCCCGCCAGCAACTGCAATATGCCCTGCGCATCGAAACCGAAAACCAGGCTTCCCCGGCAGTCCAATCCCGATTGCGCCAGAAGATTCGTAACGTGGAACAGTTGATGAGGGAACAGGACGCCTGAGTCCTGTTTTTCTCAGGCTTTACCCTTCACTGCAATCTGGTTGGCCGCGGCAAATTCAAGCATGCGCTGCAGCGGCACCATGGCCTGGATACCCAGCTCCCGATCCACCAGCACTTCATTAGTCTCATCGCGCAGGGAATCGTGCAGGTTCTGCAAAGAATTCATGGCCATCCAGGGGCAATTGGCACAGCTGCGGCAGGTGGCGTCTTCCCCAGCGGTCGGTGCGATGATGAATTTCTTCTGGGGCGACAGCTGTTGCAGCTTGTGGAAAATACCCCGGTCCGTGGCCACGATAAATGAAGACTGAGGCATGGACTGGGATGCCTTTATGATCTGGGTGGTGGATCCCACCATGTCCGCCACCTCTAGCACACCCGCCGGTGATTCCGGATGGGCAAGTACCGCCGCATCGGGGTGTAGCGCCATCACGTCCTTCAGTCCGCGAATCTTGAATTCCTCATGGACAATACAGGCACCATCCCACAGCAGCATGTCGGCACCGGTCTTGTCCTGGATGTAGGCACCGAGGTGCCGGTCCGGTGCCCACAGGATTTTCTCCCCCTGCCCCGCCAGGTGCTCCACCAGGTCAAGCGCGATACTGGAGGTCACGACCCAGTCCGAGCGCGCCTTAACTGCCGCCGATGTATTGGCATACACCACTACGGTGCGATCAGAGTTGGCATCACAGAAAGCAGAGAATTCATCGATCGGGCAACCGATATCCAGGGAACAGGTTGCCTCCAGGGTCGGCATGATGACTTTTTTCTCAGGGCTGAGAATCTTTGCTGATTCACCCATGAATCGCACACCGGCCACGAGCAGGATATCGGCATCGGACTCCTTGCCGAAACGCGCCATTTCCAGGGAATCACCGACGAAGCCGTCGCTTGAATCCGCCAGGTCCTGAAGATCAGGATCGGTGTAGTAGTGAGCAACGAGGCGCGCGTTTTTTTGTTCCATCAACGCACGAATACTTGTAAGCAGTTCGGACTTTTCCTCTTCGCTTAACTGGGGCGGAGCCGTGGCACGATCCAGGTATTCGCGGACGATTTCGGTATCGGCGGCGAGACGGTCGGTGTCGGTGAGGACTGCTTCGTTCATTGCAGTGAAGAATAGTGATTAGAGATGTAGTTTAACACAGGAGTCGGTGACGCAATGTACCGAGGAAAAGGTTTGCAACCGCTAAGCCGGTTCGGATGCACCTGAAAGAATCTCTACTAGAGATATGCACTGAATTTGAAAGTATATTGGTGGGCGTATAGGGTGAGCAGCGTGTTTTACATGACGCGCCAGCGTCATGCGCTGCGAACGACCGCGAGCTATGCTCGCGGGCCGGAGAGATAGTTGGATACCACTGCATTGGTTTCCCCACTATAGCTGCAAGCTATGCACTTCAGAATCGAAGGGAAAAACAAGAAATTGGTGGGGCGTATAGGATTGATTCACATTTTGGTTGAGCCAAAATGTTCACCCCTCCGGGGCGCCCTGCGGGCGTCCAAAATGCTATCGCATTTTGTCGAACCAACGGTTCGAATCAACCCGAAAAAGACTCCTTGCTCACGGTTCATACAGAGTCATTTTGTAAAATTGGTGGGGCGTATAGGATTCGAACCTATGACCAAAAGGTTAAAAGCCTTCTGCTCTACCGACTGAGCTAACGCCCCAAAAATCTGATAAATGCTTCGAGAAGCATCCTGCCGAATTGCAGCTTTCGGCTGCTTCTTAAATAATCCTGCCTGCCGTCCCTGGCGCAACGATGGCGCTTTTTACTGATACCAGCCTCGCCATCCATGGCGAGTCGTTCGCGCTTCGCTGAAAGCTGTCGCTTTCAAAGCGCTTGCGCTCACCCAACTGAGCTAACGCCCCATACAGAAAACGCGACATAGTACTACCAAATTTCAAAAAGTCCAGTTCAGGACTGATACACCGTCGGGTCCTCTACCCCTGCTTCCTCAAAACCCTGCATCCTGAATCGGCAGCTATCACACTTCCCGCACGCCCTGCCTTTGCTATCAGCCTGGTAACAGGAAACTGTCAGCCCGTAATCCACCCCGAGTCGTGATCCAGTCTTGATGATCTCGGCCTTACTCAAATCAATCAATGGGGTTTCCAAACTCATTTTTCTACCCTCGACTCCCGCGTTCGCCAGGCTCTGGAACGCCGCGATGTACTCCGGCCGGCAATCGGGGTAACCGGAGTAATCCCGGGCATTTACCCCGATAAAAATGGCATCCGCCCCCAGCACCTCGGCCCAGGCCAGGGCATAGGACAGGAACACGGTGTTGCGCGCCGGCACGTAGGTAACGGGAATACCGTCACTGTCCTGCTCCGGCACATCTACTTCATGATCGGTGAGAGCGGAGCCACCGAACTGGCCGAGATTGAGACTAATGACCCTGTGCTCTGCGGTTTCGTTCGCAACTGCAACATTCTTCGCTGCCTTTAATTCAGAACTGGAGCGCTGGCCGTAGTCGAAACTGAGGGCAAAACACTCAAAACCACGATCCCGGGCTATGGCCAGGCAGGTGGCGGAATCGAGCCCGCCGGATACAAGTACTACAGCTTTCATCGACCCGGCTCCGACCCCCAGATGGTCTTGTGCATCTGCATCTGCATGCGCACCGGCAGGCGATCCTGCAGAATCCAGTCCGCCAGCTCAGCGGCAGGCAGCTCTTCCCAGGATGGTGAAAACAGCACGTCATTCACCTTGTTATACAGGTCATACAGCTCCAGTGTCGCCCTGCTCCACTCATAGTCCTTGCGATTGCAGATCACGAATTTCACCTGGTCCTGTGGCTTTAACAGGTTGATGTTTTCATAGCGATTGCGATCACATTCTCCGGATGCCGGAGTTTTCAGGTCCAGCACGATTACCGTAGCAGGATTGAGTCCGTCGATATCCATAGCGCCACTGGTCTCCAGTGACACCTTCAGTCCCAATTCACACAAGCGGTCCAACAGGACCTTGCAGTTCGGTTGCGCCAGGGGCTCACCACCGGTAACCGTAACGTAGTCACAATCGTAATCCCTGACCCTGTTCACAATATCGTCGATGCTAATCAGCTCACCACCCTCGAAGGCATAGGCGGTATCACAGTACTGGCAACGCAATGGGCAACCGGTAAGCCGAACGAATACCGTTGGAATGCCCACGGTATTGGACTCTCCCTGCAGGGAGTGAAATATCTCGGTGATACGCAGAGTGTCAGAGGCAGTCATTACACGGAAGGCAACAGGCAAAGCGCCTGTCACCGGCAATTATTGAATATGAATTCAGTCGAGAGAGAGTAAGCGGTTATCCGCAAGCAGCGCGGCGGAGGTATTGGGAAAACGACGCTTGATGTCATTCAGTAACTGTCTTGCCTGTGCCTGGTTTCCCAGGCCCAGGTAGGCCTGCGCCAGACCATACATGGCATCAGGCAACTTTGCCGATTCCGGATACTGGTCGAGTATCACTTCGTAGGATTCCCTGGCCTCGGCATGGCGGTTTAAGTAAAAGTAGGCCTGGCCTTTCCAGTAATGCGCATTAGTGACAAACCGGCCTTCCGGATACACGCTCAGGTACTGGTCAAACTCGGCAATTGATTGCTGGAAGTTATTATTGATCACCGAGTCATAGGCCATCTGGTAAAGCTGTTGCTCACTCACTACCGCAGGCTGCAGGGTGCGGCGACTGCTGCGGCTGCTGGTTGTTGTGGTATTGCGATCGTTACTGGGCGCAGTAGATGCGGCAATCCCGGCACCGCTGTTTCGATCATTCGACGGAGTGCTCAGCGGAAAATTACTGGTGGGTGTGGTCGTTTGCGGAGCCGTGTTTACCGGGTTGGCCGGCACACCGCCCGTGGCAATCCCGGCGGTACTGTTGTTCTCAAGATCCTGCAGCCGTTCATCCATGTTGGTGTAGCGGCTCATGGAATCCCGTTCCAGCCGGCGCAGGTCAAATCCCAGTTCTTCCACCATGCCACGCAATGCCTGCACCTCACTCTGAAGCTGGCGATTCTGCTCCAGCAACAGGTTTAATGCATCGTTGCCGGGTGCGGCAGAGGAAGAAGAGGATTGGCCGGGAGTGATTCCCTGGGATTCCACGACGGAACCCACCCCCTGAGCTGCAACCGTGGTAGAGAGAACCAGACTGTAAAGTAAGAAGACTACTTTACTGGCTGCAGCCAGTGGGGATTTATTCATAGGTTAGCGTGCGACGATTTCCACGCGTCGGTTGCGGGCGTAGGCGGCTTCGGTCTGACCCTGTGCGGCGGGTCGTTCTTCACCATAGCTCACCACTTCGATCTGGGCGCGGGAAGCACCGTTTACGATGAAGTAGTTCATGATGCCGTTACCGCGTCGCTCACCCAATGCGAGGTTGTATTCACGAGTACCGCGCTCGTCGGCATGACCTTCCAGGCGAACACGCTTGCTGGGGTTCGCCGCCAGATCACGAGCGTGATAAGTCAGAGTTTCACGATCTTCCGGCTTGAACTCGGCCACATCAAAGTCGAAATAGAAAACGGTAGTACGCAGTGCGTTATCCCGGGCTATTTCCGCGGCGCTCGGCCGGTTGTTACTGGAACCAGCACTGGTGCTGGCGCTGGAACCGGAGCTGCTGGAACTGGATGCTTGGCTGCCGTCGGAGCCTTCTTCCACGTCACTGGTTGAGCTACACGCTGCGAACGCGAGCAGAGACATAACCAGCAGGCCCGTTTTTAGAAATTGTTTGCTTACTATTGCCACGCTTTGAGTCCTCCAAAGACTTTTTCGTTGTTTGATTTCAGGCTGAAAAATCCAGTTAATTCAAGAACGGAGACCACGCCGGCTCACGCACATCGCCCTGCGAGGATGGTAAACGGAACTTCACCCGACCGTCAATGGATACGGCGTCTAGGACCCCTCTTCCATTGAATTTCGTGGCATACAGAATCATGCTGCCATTGGGTGCAACCGTGGGTGATTCGTCCAGGGAAGTATCGGTCAAAGTGATGACCCTGAGGGTCTCGATATTGAGAATCGCGATGCGATACATGGGGTCCTGGCGGATCTCCCGGCGCACATGTACCAGGTTGACGCCGTCGGGCAGAAACCGGGCCTTGGCGCACTGGAAACAGTCGTAGGTAAGGCGCTCCACCTCGTAGGACGGGGCTCCCAGCTCCTTCTGGTAGATCTGGGGCTGGCCGGTGCGATCCGACATGAATACGATGGATCGGCCGTCGGCAGACCAGCTGGGCTCGGTATCGATCTGGGGGTGGTCGGTGACCCGCAGCAATTCATTGGTCACCAGGTCCTGCACGTAGATATCCGGACTGCCGTCCTTGGACAGCACCATGGCCAGTTTGCTGCCATCGGGAGACCACACCGGAGAGCTGTTGATCCGGGGGTAGTTGGTGATCTGGCGCCGCTCGCCTGTGGCAATATTCTGGATATAAATCCTTGGCAGGGTCGTCTCAAATGACACATAGGCCACGTCCCGGCCATTGGGCGACCAGCTGGGAGACATGATGGGTTCGGAGGTTTCCAGCAACACCTGGGCTCGCTGGCCGTCGTAGTCCGCTTTTTCCAGCCGGAAGATAGTCTCACCACTGGGCTGGTCTTCGGCCACGATGTAGAGGATCTGGGAGGTAAAGGCTCCCCTTAGCCCGGTGACGTGTTCATACACGATGTTGCTGATGGTGTGACCGATATCCCGCAGCTGGGCGACGCTACCGGTCAGAACTTCCCCCGCCAGTCGAATCTCGCGGTTGATATCAAACAATTCATATTGCACCTGCACCAACTGGCTGCCCGGAGCACGATCAATCTTGCCTACTAACAAGTAATCCTGGGCCAGGATGCGCCAGTCCCGGTAAAACACCTCAGCTTCCTCATCCGGCAGGCTCAACATGTTCCCCGGCGGCAAGGCGCGGAACTCGCCCACCTGTTCCAGGTCGTTAACCACGATCTGGCTCACGTCCTCGCTTAATACTCCGGCTCCACTCCAGGAAAAAGGCACCACGGCGATGGGAATGGGGTTGTCCACGCCCTGGGTAATCTGGATGCTCAGCTCGGCCATCGCCCCTGGGATAAGGCACAGCAGGCAGAGCGCTGTCAGGATTCTATTCATCATCAGTTCAATAAATCTTCCGGCTGGAATATCAGGGTAAGACTCCTGAAATTCGCGTTAAACACTCTAATCGGCAAATCACGTAATTCTGTGAAGGGTTCTGCGCTGTAAACCGCCCGTTCCGCCGAGCGATCGAAAGCGGGGTCGTTGCTGGATTCCACGATGCTGACATCGGTGACTTCCCCGGTGGGCAACATGGTGATACGCAGGATAGTGCGCATACCGTTGCGTGCGCTGGGGGGCCGTGACCAGTTTTCCTGTACGAATTGCTGAATCAGCGCGGTGGCGCTCTGCACCAGCTCAAATTCTGTGCGTGCGGCTTCCAGTTGTTGCGCCTGGTTAGCTTCCTGCTGGCGCTGTCTCTCCAGCTCCAGTTGGCGCTGCCGTTCCGCTTCCGCAAGTTCTCGCTGCCGCTGTTGTTCCGCGTCCCGCTCGCGGCGTTCCCGCTCCAGCCGTTCCAGTTCCTGCCGTTCCAGTAACTCCGCACGCTCCCTTTCCAGTCGGCGCTGACGCTCGGCCTCGGCCTCCGCTTCCCGTTGTCGCGCCGCCTCCGCTTCCGCGTCACGCTGCCGCTGCAATTCCTGGTCCCGTTGTCGCTGGATGCGCTGGCGTTCGATATTACGCGCATTGACTACCTGCGGATTCTCATCGATGAACAGTGCTTTGATGATTGTCGGTTGTACCAGGTCCAGTGCTTCCACCCGGTTGTTGTTCTGCATGAAAAGCAGTACCGCGAAAATAAAACAGTGCAGTGTCACAGCCACCACCACCGACAAGGGATAGCCGTTATAAATGATGATCTGGTTAAGCGGTGATTGCATGAATGTATAAATAGAAAGAACAGCAGTTAATTACTGTTCAGTGGTTGGGTAATAAAACTGGGATTGGTGACGCCCGCTCCCTGCAGTACGGAGATCAGGTTGATCATGGATTCCCAGTTGGCTGCGGCATCTCCTTCCACCAGCACCTGGATGCTGGGATTGGCGCCCATGATGCGCTGCACCTGGTCGCCAACGGTGTCCAGCGTCAGGGATTGCCGGTCATCGCCGGTGGCGCCCACGCTGAGAAAGAGGCCACCATCGGCGGTAAGGGATACCACCAGTGTCTCCAGGTTTTCATCGATTTCCAGTGGTTCGTTATTCGCTTCGGGTAATTCCAGCTCCACACCCTGGTTCAACAGTGGCGCGGTCACCATGAACACGATGAGCAGCACCAGCATCACGTCGATGTAGGGAACGACGTTAATCTCGCTCATTGGTTTACGCTTTTTGCGTACAGCAGTTTCCATGATGGTCGTCGCTAGTCGTTTGAATGAATTTGTCGGTGCAGGATGCTGGAGAACTCGTCACTGAAAGTGATGTAGCTGCCCGTCACATTTTCCACCATGGCGGAATAACGGTTATAGGCAATCACCGCGGGAATCGCGGCAAATAATCCAACCGCCGTTGCCACCAGGGCATGAACTATACCCGGCGCCACTACCTGCAAAGTTGCCTGGGCCTGGTTCGCCAGGCCGATAAAAGATTCCATGATGCCGATAACCGTGCCAAACAGGCCAATGTACGGTGAAACAGAACCCACGGTGGCGAGAAACGGCAGGTGTTTTTCCAGTTTGTCCTCCTCCCGGGCATAGGCCACGCGCATGGCTCGCTGGGTACCTTCCATGATTGCTTCCTTGTCCACCGCCGCCTGTTGGCGCAGCCGCATGAATTCCTTGAAGCCGGCGCGGAATATGTTTTCCATGCCGACGATCTGCACGTTATCCGACAGTATCTGGCTGCCTTCCTTGTACAGCTGGCCCAGGTCGATGCCGGACCAGAAGCGATTCTCGAAGCTCTGCACGCCCTTGCGTGCCGCGGACAAAACCAGCCAGCGCTGCACGATCATCACCCAGGACACGACGGACATGCCCAGCAGGATCAGCAATACCAGCTGCACCTCGAAACCGGCATCCAGCATCAGCCGCGTCAGGCTCATTTCATTAGTCACGTTGTGTCGCTCTCCTGCTTAGGGACTGTGGCATTCGCGCCCTGGTTTTTGGACAGCGCGATCCCCCAGAAAATCCGCAAATTCAAGGAGTTAGTCGGCCAATTCAGGATTTTTTGTAACCGCCAGCCACGGATTTCGCCTGGATCGGAAGTTTAGCAGGGACAATCCCCGATTCCTGTGACCAAATAGGGTGAAATGTGGCGCAATAATGGCAATTGAGGGGTTGTCGACGGTGTTGGTTTACCCCCCCCTGGCATCGAGTATTTACCAGCACTGCTATTGCTCTCGCAAAGCACGCCAAGCACGCAAAGGGTTCGGGGTCCGCGATTCCCTCCGTGCCCTCCGTGAGCTCCGTGAGCTCCGTGAGCTCCGCGAGAAAACGGCGATGGTTTTAGTAGCACCAGGACATATCAATTCTGGAGTGTATTGCTGGATCCCCGGCTCAAGTGCATTTCCTGGCTTTGCATTGGCTCTCACGGAGGACACGGGGCCAAAATACCCAATCCTTTGCGTGCTTGGCGTGCTTAGCGAGGGAACAAGAACAATTCCGAAAATTGCTCCGGCAACAGAACATGGGAGTGCACTGAAATACGCTAATCAGGATTTGGAGTCATCGCCGGAAAACAGATCCTCAATTTTCGAAGACGGCTTTAAACCGAAATGGCGGTAGGCGTATTGAGTCACAATGCGACCGCGGGGAGTCCTCATAATAAAACCCTGCTGGATCAGGTAGGGTTCTATGATGTCTTCGATGGTATCCCGCTCCTCGCTGATGGCTGCGGACATGGAGTCGATACCTACCGGGCCGCCTTCGAATTTCTCGATCATGGTCATCAGCAGGCGCCGGTCCATGTGATCGAAGCCGTTGGCATCGATGCTGAGCATGTCCAGTGCCTGGCCGGCGATCTCCAGGGTGACATGGCCCTCGGCCTTCACTTCGGAATAATCCCGCACCCGGCGTAATAGCCGGTTGGCGATGCGGGGTGTGCCTCGTGAGCGACGCGCTATTTCCAGAGAGCCTTCGGCGTCGATGTCGGTGCCCAGTATGGCCGCGGACCGGCTCACGATGCTGCTCAGCTCTTCCACGGAGTAATACTCCAGTCGCTGGATGATGCCGAACCGGTCCCTCAGTGGTGAAGTTAATAATCCCGCTCGCGTGGTTGCCCCCACCAGGGTGAAAGGCGGCAGGTCCAGTTTGATGGAACGGGCTGAGGGGCCCTCCCCGATCATGATATCCAGTTGGTAATCTTCCATGGCCGGGTAGAGTATTTCTTCGATAGCAGGATTCAGGCGGTGAATCTCATCGATGAACAGCACATCTCCGGATTCAAGATTGGTAAGCATTGCAGCGAGGTCGCCGGCTTTTTCCAGCACCGGCCCCGAGGTGGTCTTGATGGCCACGTCCAGTTCATTGGCGATGATATTGGCCAGGGTGGTCTTGCCCAGCCCTGGCGGACCAAATACCAGGGTATGATCCAATGGCTCGGTGCGCTTGCGCGCCGCATTGATGAAAATATCCATCTGCTGCTTCACATCCTGCTGGCCTACGTATTCGGACAGTTTTGCAGGACGAATCGCCCGCTCCTGGGAATCATCAGGTTCTTCTTCCGGGGACATCAAGCGTTGTTCTTCGGCCATTACTTTTATCTGCTTTCTGCTTACGCCATGTTTTTCAGTGCCAGCCGGATCAGGGATTCGCTGTCGCTAACATCACCATTGTCTTTCATCACCTGGGCAATGGCTCGTGCCGCCTGCTGTGGTTTGTAGCCCAGGGCTATCAGCGCGGATTCCGCTTCCTTGCTGATATTTGTGGAAGACGTGCCATCCGAGGGCAACACCGCGTCATCAAGCGACGATCCCCATTCTTCCAGGCGGTCGCGCATCTCCACGATGAGCCGTTCCGCGGTCTTCTTGCCGATCCCCGGCATGGCTGTCATGGCGTTGATGTCATTGCCGCGCACGGTGCGCACGAATTCATCCGCTTCCATGCCGCTAAGAATACCCAGGGCCATCTTAGGCCCTACGCCATTCACCCGGATCAGGGAGCGGAACATGGACTTGTCCTTTACATCATAAAAACCATAGAGCGTCTGTGCGTCTTCACGCACCACGAAGTGAGTGTGCAGCAACAGTTCCTTACCGATGTCCGGCAGCCGGTACAGGGTGCTCATGGGAACCAGTATCTCGTAGCAAATGCCGCCCACGTCGACGAGGATCTCCGGGGGGTTCTTCTGCAGCAGCACGCCACGAATCTGTCCGATCAAGCCTTGAACCTCTTGCGGCTGAATGATTTGGCGCCCGCCATGCGGACCAGGCTGGCCTGGGTGTTGGCATGACAAATGGCAACAGCGAGGGCATCGGCGGCGTCCTCTGCAAGTGTAGCATCTGTGCCGAGAATCGCTTTAACCATGTGCATGACCTGTTGTTTCTCCGCCGCCCCAGCTCCCACCACCGCCTGTTTCACCTGGCGTGCGGAATACTCGGACAGGGGAAGATCATGGGACAGGCAGGCCACCATGGCGCTGCCCCGGGCCTGGCCCAGCTTCAGTGCGGAGGAGGCATTCCTGCCGACGAACACGGACTCGATGGCGGCCTGTTCCGGCTGGCGTTGCTCAATGATCGCGCAGAGTTCCGTGAAGATGGTTTTCAGGCGGTCGGCCTGCTCACCACTGCCGGTCTTGATACAGCCGGCGTCGATATATTCCAGCTTGTTGCCGACCACGTTGATCAGCCCGTAGCCGGTGACCCGGGAACCGGGATCAATGCCGAGCACGACACTCAAGTGTGGGTTACCCCATTGCAGTTAATCCTGGGCACCCAGTTGATTGGCGATCTCGTCGGAGATATTGGCGTTGGAGTAAACGTTTTGCACATCGTCGAGGTCTTCAAGGTGTTCGGTAAGCTTTAACAGTGTTTCGGCTCCATCCATGTCCAGCTCCACCTCGTTCGAGGGCAACATGGTCATTTCCGAACGCTGCCACTCCATCCCTTCCGCCTTGAGTGCATCCTGCACCGCGCCGAAGCTTTCCAGGGTGGTCATGACGTCTATACTGCCGTCGTCGTTGTTTACCACGTCGTGAGCCCCCGCCTCCAGTGCGGTGTCCATCAATTTTTCCTCATCGCTGCCGGCGGGGAATGTGATTACCCCGGTACGTTCAAACAGGTAGGCCACGGAGCCGTTAGTGCCCAGGGTACCGCCAAACTTGGTAAAGCCATGGCGTACCTCAGCCACGGTGCGGTTCTTATTGTCGGTGAGGGTTTCCACCAGGATCGCCACGCCACCGGGACCATAGCCCTCGTAGTTGAGCTCCTCGAGATTATCACTCTCTGCAGTGCCGGCACCGCGGGCGATGGCGCGCTCGATGGTGTCCTTGGTCATGTTGGCGCCGAGAGCCTTGTCCACGACGGCGCGCAGCTTGGGATTGTCTGCCGGATTTCCACCGCCCTGCTTGGCGGCTACGGTGAGTTCACGAATGATCTTGGTGAATATCTTGCCCCGCTTGGCGTCCTGGCCTGCCTTGCGGTGCTTGATGTTGGCCCATTTGCTGTGACCTGCCATGGTCAGTCACCCTGTTTCTTTGCCACTTCCCGCAGTCGAATGTTCAATTCCCGCAGCTGGTCCGGGGAGACCTCGCCGGGAGCTTCGGTCAGGGGGCAGGATGCGGACTGGGTCTTGGGAAAGGCGATGACGTCACGAATGGAGTTAGTTCCCGTCAGCAGCATGATCAGTCGATCAAAGCCGAAGGCAATACCGCCATGGGGCGGGCAGCCGTAGCTAAGCGCGTCCAGGAGGAAACCAAACTTCTCCCGCGCCTCATCTTCGCCAATACCCAGGATGCGAAATACCGCCTGTTGCATTTCCGGTTTGTTGATACGGATGGAACCGCCGCCCAGCTCGGTGCCGTTAAGCACCATGTCATAGGCGCGGGACAAGGCAGTGTCGGGACTGCTTTCCAGTTCTTCCACGCTGCAGGCAGGTGAAGTAAACGGGTGATGCAAGGGGCTGAGGCTGCCGTCGGTGTCGCGCTCGAACATGGGAAAATCGATGACCCACAACGGCGCCCACCCCTCGGCCACCATGTCCAGGTCCTGGCCCACCTTCAGGCGCAGCGCACCCATGGCCTCATTTACCACGTGAGCCTTGTCGGCGCCGAAGAAAACAATGTCGCCGTCCGCCGCTTCGAGGGTGTTCATCAATTGCTGGATGACATCCTCTTCCATGAATTTCAGGATTGGCGACTGCAGGCCCTCTACTCCCTTGGCCAGCTCATTCACCTTGATCCAGGCCAGGCCCTTGGCGCCGTAAATCCCGACGAAGTCGGTGTAGTCATCGATCTGTTTGCGAGTCAGGCGACCGCCACCGGGTACACGCAGGGCCACCACCCGGCTTTCCGGGTCATTAGCCGGCGCCGCGAAGACCTTGAATTCCACGCCTTTCATCAGTTCCGCGATATCGGTCAGCTCCAGGTCGATGCGGAAGTCCGGTTTGTCGGAACCGAAGCGACGCATGGCCTCTTCGTGGCTCATGCGGGGAAATTCACCCAGGTCCACATCCAGGTGCTCGCGGAATACAGTGCGAATCAACTCTTCCATCACAGACATGATCTGTTCTTCATCCATGAAGGAAGTTTCCACATCGATCTGGGTAAATTCCGGCTGGCGATCGGCACGGAGGTCTTCATCGCGGAAACATTTCGCGATCTGGTAATACCGGTCCATGCCCGACGCCATCAGCACCTGCTTGAACAACTGTGGTGATTGCGGCAGGGCGAAGAATCGGCCGGGATGGGTACGGCTGGGCACCAGGTAATCCCGTGCACCTTCCGGGGTGGCCTTGGTGAGGATCGGGGTTTCAATATCCAGGAAACCGTGGTCGTCCATGAAGTTCCTGACGGTGTTGGCCACCTTGGATCGCACGCGCAGGCGCTGAGCCATTTCCGGCCGACGCAGATCCACGTAGCGGAATCGCAGGCGCACGTCCTCGCCGGTTTCGTCGTATTCGTCGAGCTGGATCGGTGGCGTCAGGGAAGCGTTGAGTATGTCCAGTTCCTTGCCCAGCACTTCGATCTTGCCAGTTGCCATGTTGGGATTGATGGCGGCCTCGTCGCGCAGGCGTACTTTGCCGGTGATGCGCAATACGTATTCGCTGCGAACCTGTTCCGCCCGGGAAAAACTCTCTGCAGTGTCCGGATCAAACACCACCTGGGTAATGCCTTCCCGGTCCCGGAGGTCGAGAAAGATTACGCCGCCGTGATCTCGGCGCCGGTGTACCCACCCGCACAGTGTCACATCCTGGTCGACAAAGGATTCGTTGAGTTCTCCGCAATAATGGCTGCGCATAGTAGTGTCCTGATCTCGCTTCCTGCTGTTGTCCCTAACCTGGCTGGCCGGCACCTGAAGTACTGGCACTGTTTCCCGCGGCTTTAGCCGGTTTCGCGGCAGCAGGAGTCTTGCTGTCCTTGCCGCTCTTTTCCGTTGCCGCCCCGGCGGATTTGCCCCCGTCCCCTTTTTCGGTCTTGGCCGCCTCGCCTTTCTTATCTGTGGATTCGGATTCGGCCAGGTTCTGTTTGCTGCCGGTCTTGAAATCGGTCTCGTACCAGCCACCACCCTTGAGGCGGAATCCGGCGGCGGAAACCAGCTTTTTCAGGCTCGGTTTGCCACAGGCAGGGCATTCCACCAGGGGCGCATCGCTGATTTTCTGCAATGCCTCCTGCTGGTGTGCGCACTCGCTGCACTGGTACTCGTATATGGGCATAAGCCGGCCTGACCCCGGGGGTGAGTAAAAGGCGGCGATTATACCCTGTGATGCTCCATCGAAAATACCTCGGGTTGAAACGGATTTTGACCCTGCCCGGCCAGGGTCGGAATGCGCCACTGCAAACCTGATTCCTGTTTTTACTCGCAGCTCGATCCGTTTTCTCCAGGCTTAAACGTGGAAAATAGATCGGGAATGTCGCCTTCGAAACCGGGGTCTGCATATTCGGCATTCCACTTCGGGTCATGCCTTAAATTGATGCACAACTCGCTTTTCATTCACTGCAATCAACAAAATTCATTTTTACACTGTAAATACCGGGCCCGGAGCATGATTTGCACTTGCTAGGGAAAAGTGAATGCTTTATAAATACACCCCCTGAGTTGTGGCAGTGAACACGGTTTCTCTTTTTACTTTCACCCGGTTGTTTGAATCGACTTGCACTGGCAAGCAGAACCGGTAGTGAATCAGGGAATAGAAACCTTAATAGGAAATCGAAAAAGGAAAAGATTTCCTGTCATCAAGCCGGCAACAAAACACAAACGAATCCACAAACCAGATTGATCAAGAGAACGGGCATGGCTGTAAAAAAATCAAGCAGGACCACGGCAAAGCGAGCTTCAGCTGCAAAGGCAAAGAAAGCTCCCGCCATCACCAAGAAATACACCAAGACACAAATCCTGAATGAAATTTCAGATAACACCGCGGTTCCCAAGAAAGACGTAGCCGCAGTACTGGACGAACTGGCGGTCGTCATCGAGCGCCACATCAAGAAGCGCGCCGTGGGTGAGTTCACCCTTCCCGGCCTGCTGAAAATCAAGTCCGTGGTACGCCCGGCAAGGCCTGCACGGAAGAACGTGCCCAACCCCTTCAAGCCCGGTGAGCTCATGGACATCCCGCGCAAACCGGCCACCACCCGGGTCAAGGTACTGCCCCTGAAGAAACTGAAAGATTTTGCGCTGTAACCGTTAAAAAGCTTTAGCAGCGTGTTAAATTTCGAAAGGCAGCCGAGGCTGCCTTTCTTTTTTGGTGATTCGCCATATGAGAACTAGCAAGTATTTATTAGCAACGGTCAAGGAAACCCCGGCGGATGCGGAAGTCATCAGTCACCAGTTGATGCTGCGCGCCGGCCTGATTCGCAAACTGGCCAGTGGCCTTTACACCTGGTTACCTCTGGGCCAGCGCGTGCTCGGCAAGGTAACGAATATCGTCCGTGAAGAGATGGATGCTTCCGGTGCCATGGAAGTATCCATGCCGGTAGTGCAACCAGCAGAGCTCTGGGAAGAATCCGGTCGCTGGGCAAAGATGGGTCCGGAATTACTGCGCTTCCAGGATCGTCACGAGCGCTACTTCTGCCTGGGCCCGACCCACGAAGAGGTCATAACAGACATTATTCGTAATGAGTACAGCAGTTACCGGCAATTACCTGCGAACCTATACCAGATCCAGACCAAGTTCCGCGATGAGCGGCGGCCGCGGTTTGGCGTCATGCGCGCCCGGGAATTCATCATGAAGGATGCCTATTCCTTCCATACCAGTGATGACTGCCTGGAACAGACCTACCAGGTGATGCACCAGACCTACAGCAATATATTCACCCGCCTGGGCTTCGATTTCCGCCCGGTAATAGCCGATTCTGGCAATATCGGTGGCAGTACTTCCCACGAATTCCACGTGCTGGCGCAATCCGGAGAGGACGAGATCGTATTCAGCGACGGCAGCGACTACGCCGCCAACATCGAGCTGGCCGAGGGCGGACTGGCCCGGCCCAATGCCCCTGCCGACCCCCAGCCACGGGAACTGGTGGATACGGGCAGCGCCCGCACCATTGCCGAAGTGTGCGAGGTGCTGGGCGTCGATTCCCACGCCGTGATCAAGACCCTGCTGGTACACGGCGCCGATGCCGACGGCAAGGCCAGTGATGACCTGGTGGCCCTGGTGCTGAGGGGGGACCAGGAACTGAACGAGGTCAAGGCCGGCAAGCTCGAGGGCGTGGCCTCGCCCCTGCAATTTGCCAGTGATGAGTTAATCCAGAAGACGGTTGGTTGTGCGCCGGGCTGTCTTGGACCGGTGGACCTGAAACTCACCGTCATTGCCGATCACTCCGTGGCCGGGTTGTGTAATTTTGTCTGCGGTGCCAACCAGGATGAAAAACACTTCACCAATTGCAACTGGGACGTGGATTGCAAGATTGATCGGCTGGAGGACTTTCGCCGCATCCAGGAGGGCGACTCCAGTCCTGACGGCAAGGGGACACTTGCGATCAAGCGAGGCATCGAAGTGGGCCATATTTTTCAGCTGGGCCGGCTGTATTCCGAATCCCTGGGCGCCACCGTGCTGGACGAGGCCGGCAAGGCCGTGGTCATGACCATGGGATGTTACGGCATCGGCGTCACCCGTATCGTCGCCGCCTGCATCGAACAGTGCCACGACGAACAGGGCATTATCTGGCCGGACAATATCGCGCCGTTCCAGTTAATTATCCTGCAGATCGATGCCCACAAATCGGAACAGGTGGTGGAATTTTCCGAATCGCTTTATGAGGAATGCCGCGCCCTGGGGATTGATGTGCTGCTCGATGATCGCGACAAGAAGACCAGCCCGGGCGTGAAGTTCGCGGAGTCAGAACTAATCGGTATACCCCACCGGGTAGTGGTGAGTTCGCGCGGACTGGCGGACGGCGTAGTGGAATACAAGAAACGCAGTGCCGATGACAAGCAACAAATCAACAGGGACGAGATTCTGGAGTTTCTGAAAGAAAAGATTGCCGCCAGTTAGGCTATCCAACGATTAAGAAATCATCGAACTCCATTGGTTCGACGTTTTGTAACTCCACACTGCTTACCCGCGCTCGCGGCGGGCCATGGTGTAACCAGGTTTCCATTTCCGCCACGGTCTCGGCCGGTCCACAGATAAATACTTCCACCCGACCGTCATCGGTGTTGCGAACCCATCCGTAGATACCCAATTGCTGGGCCTGCTTCTGGGTTTCAAGCCGAAAAAATACACCCTGCACCAATCCCGAAACAAAACCATGCCTGTAGATATTGTTATCGCTCATGCTTTGATCTATACGAAACGCCCTCATATTTGAAGGCGTAGTATTGCCTGATAGACCCTATAATAGCCTGAATCCCAATCCCGGCCCGACATGAACTCATCACTGTCCCAGCTCCAGCATCTTAAAGCCACCACCAGGGAACGCATCCACAGGTTCCTGTGGCAAAAAGACCTGTCCGCCTTGCCCTGGTGGCAACGCACCGCCATGCGCACCAGCCAGATCGGGGCGGCGGTACTCAGGGACCTGTTCCAGGGCCAGTTGTCCCTGCGCGCCATGAGCCTGGTGTTTACCACCCTCATTGGCTTCATTCCCCTGCTGGCCCTGATCCTGTCGGTATTGAAGAGCCTGGGTGTACACAACGCCATGGAGCCCACGCTGCTGACCCTGATGGAACCCCTGGGTGAGCGCCGCTTTGACATCACCGCGGACATCCTCAGCTACGTGGACAACCTGCAGGTGGAGCTGATCGGCATAACATCCATTGCCGTACTCATCTACATCGTGCTGGACATGATGCGCAAGATCGAGGTGACTTTTAACTACATCTGGGCGGTCAAACGGGGCCGCAGCCTGGCCAGCCGGATCAGCGAATACCTGTTCGCCGTCATCGTCAGCCCGCTCCTGCTGTTTCTCTCCATCAGCATGACCTCCTACGTGAATACCAACCTGTTCGAGCGTTTCCTGGAAAACCTGACCTACGGCGTGGTGTTGCTGGAGTTCCTGGCCTTCGTTACGCCCCTGCTGCTGATGTCACTGGCCTTCGCCTTTGTCTACAGTTTCCTTCCCAATACCCGGGTACAGTTTGGTTCCGCGTTCATCGGCGGTCTCGTAACAACCATTATCTGGAAGAGCATGGGCACCCTGTTCCAGGAAGTCATGCTGTCCGCCGCCAGGGAGTCTATTTACCTGGCGTTTATGACAGCCATCGCCGTGTTGTTCTTTACCTATTTTGGCTGGCTCGCCGCCCTGACCGGCAGCAGCATCGCCTTCTACCACCAGAACCCGGAAAAAACCCGCAGCGGCCGTGAGAAACTGGAGCTTAGCCTCAGGCAGCAGGAGATTCTGGCCCTGACCCTGGCTTCCACCATCATTCGCCGCTTCGAGAACAACGAGGCGCCGCTTAGCGAGAATGAACTGGCTGCCAGTGTCAGCAAACAACCTCTCGCTATTGAGTCGGTGCTGGAATCACTCGAGCAGATCGGGCTGATTACACCCACTTCCGACAATCCGCCGCGCTACCTGCCTACCCACACCGTTAAAGATTGCACATTGGTGGAGATTTGGAGAGCATTGCGCAAACAACACAGCAACCAGCTGCAGGAAAACACAAACTCCGTGGACCTGCGGGCCATCAAGGCATTCGAGGAAGAACTGGACGCCATCGTGGAGAGGGAGCTGGGCAACAAGACTTTTGTCGAAGCAGAGATCGAGCAACAACCAGGATAAGCCATGGAACCCGTTACCCTGTATCACAATCCCCGCTGTTCAAAATCCCGCGCCGTTTTGGCCCTGCTGGAGGAAAACGATATCGAACCGGAGATTGTGCAGTACATCGACAACCCGCCCGATGTGAGTCAACTGAAGGACTTGCTGAAGAAACTGGACATGAACCTGCGCGACATCCTGCGCCGCAACGAACCGGACTACGACGAACTGGGCCTGGACGACACCACCCTTAATGAGGAAATCGTATTCGACCTGGTGAGCAAGCACCCGAAACTGATCCAGCGTCCCATCATCGTCCAGGGTGACCGGGCCATCATCGGCCGGCCGCCGGAAAACGTGCTGTCCTTCATCGAGACCGATTAATGTCCGATAGCTACCTGCTGGTGTTGTATTACAGCCGCTATGGCGCCGTGGCGGAAATGGCGCAGCTAATCGCCCAGGGTATCGAACAGCACGGTGACATCGAGGCGCGGTTACGTACCGTGCCCGCGGTATCGCCGGTAACCGAGGCCAGCGCGGACAGCATCCCGGAAAGCGGCGCCCTCTATTGCAGCGAGGAAGACCTGCGCGAGTGTGCCGGGCTGGCCCTGGGCAGCCCCACCCGATTCGGCAACATGGCGGCGGCCCTGAAGTATTTCATCGACAGCACCGGCAGCCTGTGGACCTCCGGCGCCCTGGTAGACAAACCGGTGACCACCTTTACTTCGTCCTCTTCCATGCACGGCGGCCAGGAAACGACCCTGCTCACCATGGCACTGCCCATGTTGCATCACGGCATGGTTTATTGCGGTATTCCCTACACGGTGCCGGAGCTGAATGCCACCACCAGCGGCGGCACTCCCTATGGCAGCAGTCACCATGCCGGGCCCGCCAGCCGCAATCCCATCAGCGAAGACGAACGCAGGCTTTGCATCGCCCAGGGTCGCCGCCTCGCCGACCTGGCCCTGCGCCTGTCGGCAAAGCAGTAAGATCCTCTGCACACAATGAACGGCTCCATCCCTGCGCTCCCCCCTGCCCTGCAATCACTAAGGCGAGTTATTCTCGCCTGCTGGTACGGACTGGTTGCGATCCTGCTGATGCAAAATTTCGTTGGCCTGGATGCGCCACTGCAGTTCGCCTTCCTGCTGAGCCTGGTCCAGCTCGTTCCACTGCTGCTATTCATTCGCGGCCTGCACAAGACCCGGCTGCGCAGTTACGCCTGGTTCAGTTTTCTTATTCTGCTTTATTTTATTCACGGCGTGCTGGTGAGTTTTACCCCGGGAAGATTGCTATGGGGCTTATTGGAAGTGACCGCCTGCGTCGTGCTGTTCGTCGCGCTAATTCTTTTTATTCGCGGCTACCGCGAGCACTTCAACGTGGGCCTTTAAACCCTACCAGCCCAGGGTTGTTTTCACCAATGGGATGGTGATGCGGCGCTGCTTCTCCAGGGAACTGCTATCCAGCTGGTCCAATATCTGCATCAAGGCATCGAGACTGCGTTCCGTGCGCTGCATGATGTACTCCCCTACCTCGAGAGGAATGGTCATGCCGCGGCTGGCGGCGCGAAAGCGGAAAGCCGCCATCTTGTCGGTATCATTCAGCTCGTGCAGGTGGAACACCAGCGCCTGTTGCAGGCGCGAGTGCAGGTCGGGCAAGGCGATGGGTAGCTGGCCCGGTGGCGCATTGGCACTTAGCAGCAAACGAGTCGCGCTGGTGTTACAGGAATTGATGGAATTGAACAGGGCCCGCTCCCAGGCCTCGTCTCCGGCCAGGTTTTGCACATCGTCGATGCACACCAGCTGCAGTTGTTCCACCTCGTCGAGAATGGCCGGATCGAGCTGGGGATTTTCGGCGCCGGGAATGTAAATACTCTGTTCCCCGGTTTTATGACAGGCCGCCTGCAGCAGGTGGGTACGCCCGCTGGCATTGCCTCCCCAGATCAGGGTCACGGGCTGTTGTTCCGTATCACGCAGCGTATCGACCACGGCCCGGTTACCGTCGGACACATGGAAATTGGCAAAGGTGGCGTCATCATCCAGCCTGACACCCAGGGACAGTTGTCGCGCACCGGAATCGGGCATCAGCGTGTCCAGCGGTAATGCAGCAGTCCGGGCTCACTGCCCATAGTACTTTCGATGGGTAACAAATCGCGGTCCAGGGCAATGAGCTGGTTTAGCTGCTGCGAGTTACCCTGCAGGCCCAGCTGCAATTCGATTCGCTGGCCGTCCAGTTCAGCGGCTATCACGCTCTGCACCAGGGACAGCCCGCGCACATAGGTCATCAGTGAGGAATAGTCAGCAAGATCCCCTACACCGTCCACTCGCAATCGTACTACTTCACTGGTAGTGAATTCGGGAACGATTGCGAAGTAACGGGCAAGCCGTGTAGTAATTCGTCCGACCGGCGCATCCAGGTAGTCCGCCAACTCCGTGGCGAAACCGTCGAATACCTCGGTGCCGTCCTGGAACTGGAACTGCCACAGCCCCACCATTTCCCCACTGGCGGTGGTAAGCAGTCGCCCTGCCAGGATGCTGTCGGCACCATAACGTCGGCTGGCATTGGCAATAGCATCTTCTTCCAGGGTCCAGACCTCGTCTACGCTGATCGCCTGGCGATCCTCGAAATCCAGTACCGGGAATATCACCGGCAGACCCCGCTCCCGGGCAAAGACCTGGATCTGTTCGACGATCTCCGGGTTAATCTCGGGATTGAGCAGCGTGCGATCATCATCCACAGATTGCAGTGCCATCCATACCAATACGCTGGGGCGATTGCTGTCCCACACCGGGATGTCGGCGCTGGCCAGCATCTCATCCACCAGGGTGGAAGCGAAAGTGACATTGATATAACGCTGTTCAACCATTGCGGGCAGTTCGATGGCTCCGGCATTTGGCTCGGTTTCCGTTTCCGGATCCACCAAATCCGTTTCCTGTTCCGGCTCGGTTTCTTCGATCTCCGGTTCCGGAGCCGGAACCATCTCGCTGGTGAAGCTGATGGCCTCCACGTAGCTCTGGGCCTGGCGAATGGCTGAGCTTACCGTAGGGTGATCCAGCCATTGCGGATCGCCGGTCACTTTCAGGATCACCGAGCGCATGGCCTCGGCATAGGCGCGATTGCGTTCGCTCTCACTCTCGCTACTTACCGCAACCCGTTCCTGGTACAGGCCACTGACCTGCAGGGCATCGCCTGGATGCAAAGACACCAGCGTGAGCAAAGCACCAATGAAAATCAGCCGTGAACGGAAAATTGCCATGGCGCCATGATACTGCAATTCAACAAATATTTGATTCCTTGGCGTGCTTTGCGTGCTTTGCGAGAGAATGATTCAAACCTGATTAAATACTCTTGCCAGAAATCAATAGCATGAAACTGAAAGAATCAGACCGGTAGAGTGCTAACCTTCAGGTTAATGGGTGTTTTCCAACTCGGCATTGATCTCTCGCCAAGCACGCTAAGCACGCTAAGCACGCTAAGACTGAAAATTGCCTGAGCATAGTTCACTAGAAAATTGCTAGAATGCGCTTCTTTCGAAAGGCCTGACAGGCGCAAGAAATGCCGGAAGACAGCTCAAAAGATTCTCTAAGTTATGCGGACGCGGGTGTCGACATCGATGCCGGCAATGCCCTGGTGGAAAACATCAAGCGGGTTACCGCTCGCACCTCCCGCCCGGAAGTCCTGTCCGAGCTGGGTGGTTTCGGCGCACTGTGCGAAATCCCCAAGGGCTACCGGGAACCGGTGCTGGTATCCGCCACCGACGGTGTCGGCACCAAGCTGAAACTGGCCATGGACCTGGGGATTCACGACAGCATCGGCATCGACCTGGTGGCCATGTGCGTGAACGACCTCATCGTGTGCGGTGCGGAACCTTTGTTCTTCCTCGACTACTACGCCACCGGCAAACTGAACGTTACTGCCGCCACGGACGTGGTCACCGGCATCGGCACCGGTTGCGAACAGGCCGGCTGCGCACTCATCGGTGGCGAGACCGCAGAGATGCCAGGCATGTACCAGGGTGAGGACTACGACCTTGCCGGATTCGCCGTAGGCGTGGTGGAAAAATCCCAGGTCATCGAATCGGGTCGGGTAAAAGCAGGCGATGCACTGGTCGGTCTCGCCTCATCGGGACCCCACTCTAACGGTTATTCCCTGATCCGCCGCATCATCGAATTGAAACAGGCAGACCTGGGTGAATCATTTGGAGACAGTACACTGGGTGCAACCCTGCTGGCACCGACCCGCATTTATGTCAAAGCCATCGCCGCCCTGAAAGAAAACATAAGCATCAACGCCATCTCCCACATCACCGGAGGTGGTTTCACGGAAAATATTCCCCGGGTGCTGCCGGATGATTGCGCCGCCCGAATCGATTCCAGTAGCTGGCAACGACCCGAAATCTTCAACTGGATACAACAGCAGGGTAACGTGGAAGAGATGGAAATGTTGCGAACTTTCAATTGCGGCATCGGTATGATCCTGTGTGTCGCGGCGGACGACTGTGACAAGACTGTCGCCATCCTCAACGATCAAGGCGAGTCTGCATGCAGGATCGGCGAGGTAGTTCAGCGCGACGCCGGCCAACCGGCGGTGCTGATCGGCTAGGCGTTAAGCCATGGTTAATGCTCCCTGCTCCATCGTAGTGCTCATTTCAGGTAGCGGCAGTAACCTGCAGGCACTAATCGACGACAGTGCCAAAGCTGACGCCAACTACGAGGTATGCGCCGTGATTTCCAATAACGCCGACGCCTACGGACTGGAACGGGCTCGCAACGCGGGCATCGAAACTCGGGTAATAGATCATCGGGGCTTTGATTCCCGCAACGAGTTCGACCAGGCATTGGCCGACGAGGTGGCAAGCTTTTCACCGGACCTGGTGGTGCTGGCCGGCTTCATGCGCATACTCACCCATGATTTTGTAAGCCGCTTCAGTGGCCACATTCTGAACATCCACCCTTCCCTGTTGCCGAAATATCCGGGAACAAATACCCATCAGCGCGCCCTGGATGACGGCGAAACCGAACACGGTGTGTCGGTGCACTTCGTCACTGAAGAACTGGACGGCGGCCCCATCATCGACCAGGAAAAGGTACCGGTACTCGATGATGACGATGCCCATAGTCTCAAAGAGCGGGTGCTGGAACGGGAGCACATTCTTTACCCCCGAGTCGTGCGCTGGTTCGCCGCCGGCAGGCTGCACATGGAAGACAATCACGCCATCCTGGACGGCAATCCCCTCACCATAGGAACCAGTGGAGGCTGAAGCGTGCGCTTCAAATTCTGCTCTCTGATATTTCTCGCCTCTGCCTCCCTGCACGCCCAGGACCTGAGCGAATACGTGGTGTATTACGAGGCCAGCACCAACGGCATCGGCGGTGAGGGTGAACGCCGACTGGAACGGCAACAGGATGGCCGTTACCTGCTGCGCAACAACATGACCGCGGAAGTACTGGGTCAGGCCATCGCCAACCTGCAGCAAAGTGTTTACTTCGAACTCGACGGTACCCACGTCAGACCCCTGAACTACAGTTATGATTTGAGCGGAGTCAGTTCCGAACTGCAGACCGTGGCCTATGACTGGGAAACCGGGCTGGCCCAGAGCCGGGAAGATGACAGCCAATGGCAGATAGAGCTGGTGCCGAATACCCTGGACCAGCTCAGCCACCAGCTGGCCATGCGCCTGCAATTAGGCAGCAGCGACGGTTACCGGGATGAGTACAGCTTTACCCTGATCGACGGGGGCGAGCTGGAAGAACATCGCTATCGCTTCCTGGGAGAAGAAGTACTGCAGACCGCCATGGGCCGGTTGAACTCGGTGAAGCTGGAGCGCATCCGGGAAAATTCCGATCGCACAACCGTTGTATGGTTTGCAACTGACTGGGAATACCTGCTGGCCCGAATCGAGCAACGCAACGGTCGCATGCGCATCGACCTGGACATTCGTGCCGCGGAAATGAATGGCAGGATAATCAACGCCCTGCCCTGATCAATCCGTTCAAAACCTCTTGGTGTGCCTGGCGAGAGTTCTTATTGATTCAGCAGGTTTTTCTCACGGAGCACACGGGGCGCACGGAGTGATTCAGGGAATCATGCAGGCACTGCAAACCTTTTGGCAGAGGAGCTTGTTAGTGAGCTGCCTATTTGACTCTCGCAAAGCACGCGAAGCACGCAAAGGATCATATTAATTTAGCTCCGCGACCTCTGTCGGCTCTGCGAAAGAAAGCTATTCAGGGTTAGGGATCTCGCATGGAACATACCCAGACCCCAGAGTTAAGTTAAGAAAGCCTTTGCGTGCTTCGCGTGCTTTGCGAGAGTAAAAATTCTAAAGCTCTAAAAACCACCCTGCTAAATAGCCTGCACGCCCCCATACTTTCTCAAATCACCCCGTGCACCCCGTGTGCTCCGTGAGAACCTTAACGAGACCCGGCTACTCGCTTTCTTCGTCGGACTTCTTCTGCAGCTTGTACTTGCGCATCTTCTCCACCAGGGTGGTGCGGCGAATGTGCAGGCGTTCCGCCGCCCTGGCCACGACTCCATCGCTGTCGTTCAGCGCCTGTCCGATTAGACTCTTTTCCAGGTTGGCCAGGTAAGTTTTCAGGTCCAGTCCCTTTAATGGCAGCAGAGCCTGGTCACGGGGCTCGAATTGAGGCGGCGGAACCTGCAATGCCGCATCCTGGGTCACGGTGTCGCCCCTGGCAGTTTTTACTTCCGGCCCATCATGAAACTTCTCCGGCATGTGTTGTACGCCAATGATGCCGTGGGGATAGAGAATGGCCATACGCTCCACCAGGTTGGCGAGCTCACGCACGTTGCCCGGCCAGGGATGCTCGCAGATGCTCTCAATGGCGCTGGAGTTAAAACGCACCGAGCCGCGACCCTCCGCCTCCAGTTCCGTAATAATCTCGTTGAGCAGCAGGGGAATGTCCTCGGCCCGTTCCCGCAGCGCCGGCATGCGGATCGGAAACACATTGATGCGGTAATACAGGTCCTGGCGAAACTCGCCCCGCTCGATCATTTCTTCCAGGTCCATGTGGGTAGCCGCCAGGATGCGTACGTCGGTAGTGATGGTCTTCACCCCACCTACCCGTTCGAAGGATCGCTCCTGCAACACGCGCAGCAATTTCACCTGCATGTTCAGGGGCATGTCGCCAATTTCGTCCAGAAATAACGTACCGCCGTCCGCCAGTTCGAATCTTCCGGCACGGGAGGCGATGGCCCCGGTAAAGGCGCCCTTCTCGTGACCAAACAGTTCGCTCTCCAATAGTTCCCGGGGAATGGCGCCGCAGTTAATGGGCACGAAGGGTTTGTCGGCACGGGCGGAATTCTGGTGCAGGTTACGCGCCACCACTTCTTTACCGGTGCCGGATTCCCCGGTGATGAGCACGCTCACCTCGGTGTTGGCCACCTGGCCCATCATGTAACGGACCTGCTGGATGGCAGGGCTGTTGCCCACCAGGGAGTGGAACATGGTGAAATCTCGCACGCCGTCAAAATCCCGCAGCCGGTTAAAGTGTTCATGAAACACCTTGGCCTTGTGCAGGGCATCCAGCAGCGGCTGGTAGCTGAGGGGCGCCGGTAGTGTGGCGATGATGCGCGAGGCTATCTCGGCATCCAGCGACTCGGGCACGGCCTGGTCATTGAGCAGGATGATGGGCGTGCCCTGCTCCCAGTCATGAATCGCTTCGATTATTTTCTGCAGCTCGCTGCAGTGGGAAATCAGCACCAGGGTAATCTGTTCCGGGCGATCGGTGGCGTCGGTGACTTGTTTTTGCCAATCAGCGGAAGTTGAACTTATGGCAGGTTCGCCAAGAAAGGACAAGATGGCCTGCAGGTCGTGACGACTGTCGTCGTTGTCGTCGATTAACAGGATCTTGTTGTCATAGGCCATCAAAATGAAAATCCGGTATCGATTAGAAATTGGGCACGCACTAAAAAACAGTAGCCCGCGAATCGTCCGCAATTAGACATTGCTGACCCTGTTTAGTCAATTTGACACACACCCTCGCTGTGGCAGATATCCCAAATTAGGCTAAAATCCCAAATATGAACAATCAATATACAGCCGTTATCAAGCAAGACGGGAAATGGTGGTTCGGGTGGATCGAGGAAGTCCCCGGAGTGAATTGCCAGGAATCGTCAAGAGAATCTCTTCTGGAATCTCTTACTTTGACACTCAAAGAAGCCCTGGAATTTAATCGCAATGAGGCGCTTAACGCTGCCGGTGATGGCTATGAGGAGTTGAAAATAGCTCCGTGATATGAAGAGACGCGACCTGATTCGACATCTCGAATCTCATGGTTGCGAGCTGCTAAGGGAAGGCGGCAGACATTCCTGGTATCACAACCCTTCTCTGCAACGGCGCTCCGCCGTGCCTCGCCACCGTGAGATAAATGATTTTCTTGCAAGAAAGATCTGCAGCGATCTTGGTGTGCCGTCTGCCTAGCGTGCCAGGGAAACCTTCAGGCGCGTGGTGGCGGCTCCACCAAAACCCTGCGCCAGTAATTCCACTTCATTGAAATCCAGCGCCGTGGCGGAATTGTTCACCAGGTCGAAATGGCTGCAGCCAAGCCGGCGGGCGTGGAGCATGCCGTGCCAGACCAGGCCATAGAGTGCGGGGCGATCAATCAACCCTTCATGTTGCTGGGCAAACACCAACTGGCAGGTGCGGCTGTTATGCACGAAGAAACTCTCTGCCACGGCCTGGTCGCCCTGGTAACCACGCACATAAAATGCACGATTACTCTTGAGCAGCTCTTCACACAGGGCCCAGCCACTGCTGCTGTTCACACCAGAAACAACACCCTGGTCTGCGGCCACCACCACTTCCAGCTCCAGGTTGCGCGGCGCCCAGCTGGTCAGCGCGCGGTGACGCGGACTCAGTTGACGGCGTAACAAGTGCTCACTCTGGTCGAGGTTAATTGCCTGCACCTGTTGCACCTTGGGCGTGGCACCCCTCTCCAGGAGCACCTGGGTCACCGGCGACATGATGCCGCAGCTCACCGGATCCAGGTAATCCACCTGGTTGGGCTGGAATTCGTTTATCAGGCTGTCCATGTGCCATTGCAGCATGTGTATGGCTTCCGGCTGGAAACTATTGGTGGCAGCCATTGTTTGCGGATTGACATGGGTGGAAGCTTCCACGCCGAAGTAACCCAGGCATCGACGGCCTGCCGGATCGGTATGTACCGTAAGGCTGCAGCCAAACACCGGCGCATCACCATGCACCACGACGAAGGAACGGTCCTCATAAGGATCCCGGGATTGAGGTGCAAACTGAACAGGAACGGCAGCGGAATTTTTCAGCCAGGTGTCATAAAACGGATTCTGCTGCGGGTCGTTGGCATAGAGCTCCGCCCATAGATCGGAGAAAGCAGAATCGTGATTTTCGATGACCGTGTGCATCAGTACGCTACCGTTGTTGTTTCTCTACGCGGTGAAAGAAGTATCAACCGCAATTGTTCTTCTTGATTCTTTATAACTGTTTCAATACGTCAACCAGGGCACCGGGTTTCCCGTTCCCCTCTACTTCGACGGGGACATATTTCCACGTAATCAAGGAGATAGGGTGCAAACCTGTAGCTGGCAAGCATGGTCGCAACGACCGCAAAAGTCCATGCGGTAGCGCACATATTCGGGAATTACCGGGAAAAAATCAGCCGAAATACCTGCCTGGCGCTGTCACAATGCGCCATTCCCCCCTGGCCCCAGCAATTTCGGGGCATGCCTGCTATCCTGCACAGATAATTATGCGCAATTCGGCCACAATGCCAACGATTATGTGGACAATCAAGCATGGGAAAATTCCCTACGTCGTGTAGGAAGTTTGGCAGTTCAAGCCCCATGCCGACAGTTAGCCTCAATCCCTGAGAAACAAGGACTCTCCATGCAGTGGGACTACCCCGGCCCTTATACCCAGGACAGGACCATCGCCGCCGAGGACATTGACGGCCTCGGCCATGCCAATAACGCCTGTTATGTTACCTGGTGCGAGGACTGCGCCTGGGCCCACTCCGCCTCCCTGGGCCTGGACGTGACCGACTACCGCCGGCTCTATCGCGGCATGGCCATCAACAGCGCCGAGTACCACTATTTCCTGCCCGGATTCAGCGGCGACCCGATCACCATCGGTACCTGGCTCACCTGGTGCGACGGGCGCCTGCGCCTGCGCCGGGAATTCCAGGTCATTAACCGCGAGACAGGCGCCACCCTCATGCGCGGCCAGTGGATCCTGGTGTGCGTCAACCTGGAGTCCGGCAAGGCCACCCGCTTTCCGCCGGAATTCGCTGGAGTTTATGGCAATGCGGTGACCGAAACGGGCAAGCCCGGGCCGGAAACCTGACCAACTTGAGTCAGTTATCAGAAATGCTTGAAGCAAAATCTAGCCCGTCCAAGCTAAGCAATTGAATAGTTGACACATATTTTTTGGCGATAGATTTCGCCGATTATGAGTGAAAAATTCGCCAAGCAAACCGCTTAAAGATTCCTTTTTACTAGTCGTTAATAATTAAACCCGATGCAGGTCGAGGCATGAAAAGACTCCCAGTCCAGCCACTATTTCACCTCAACCCACCCGTCTCGAAACGGGTCATGCAGCCGGAATATTTGTTTGAAAATTCAATTAGTAACCGCTCAGGAAGCAGGTAATGATGACTCGCGCCGATGAAAATCAAACCAATGCCACCCACCCGGACAAGGTGACACCACTCAGTGGTGCCCGGCGCGTGCACGAACCGGTGACGGAAGATTCCACCCCTTCCAGCAACCTCGCGGATGCCGGCATCGACCTGGACGCCCTGAAGGAAGCCATCAGCCAGCTGCCCGAGGTGGATGCCACCCGCGCCATGAACCTGTTCAACCGCATCCAGGCCGGGGATTACGAGGTGGACCCGGCTACCGTGGCCGACAAGCTGCTGTTCCTGGAACGCCAACTGCAGCAGGAAGACTCCTAGTCAGTCACTTTTAGTGCCTGGCACTTTTTCCCTAATTTCCTACATCCCGTTCCAGTTGAGCGAGCAGCGAATGCCAGTCCGTGGATAGCTGGCCCAGTCGCGCCACGTCCTCGGTCCGGTCCACATCCCACAGGGTATTTAGCAGGACATAACGCAGTCCCAGGGCGTTGGCCCGTTCCAGGGTCTGGGTCAGCACCTGGTCTGAACCCCACTCGATATCCTCGAAAAGCCCCAGCAGGGGTTTGCTTAACCCCACTAATATATAGCCGCCGTCTTCCGCCGGACCCAGCACCAGGTCATTGCCCCGGGCCAGGGCATCGAAGGCTTCCATGAGATACAGCCCGTCGATGGCCGGGCAGTCACTGCCCACGATCACTACCCCGTCTACCCCCTCGCAGGCGAGCAGAGTGCTGCCGGTGTGGTCCATGCGCCGGCCAAGGTCCCCTTCTCCCTGCAGTTGAATAGCATCGCGGGGGCACAGGCTCTGGAAATAGCCGTGATCCGGATTGGCTGTCACCCACAGCGACACCGGGGCAATGCACTGGTCTGAGGCCATGGCCACCATGTAGCCCAGCATGGCCTCGTAGAGTCGCAGGGTGGGCTCGTCTCCCAGGCTTTCTGCAAGGCGGGTCTTTACTTCCCCCAGCACCGGCTCCCGGGCAAATACCGCTAAACGTCCCTTGGGATAGTGACACTGGCCTGGCGCCAGCAGCCGTTCTGTCAAATCCGGGTAATAGCGTCGCGCCAGTTGCGCTGGATCGGCGCCGAGGAAATAACGCAGGCGCAGCCACCACATCATTAGAATGGCAGAGAAAACACCCTGCCGTTCCCAGCGCCGGCTGGAAGCGATCACCGGTGTGCCGATAACCGCGGGTTTGCCCTCAAGTCGCAGGCGCTTGCTCAGGGCCACGTCTTCCATGAGGGGAATGTCGGGAAAGCCACCCTCCGCCTGGAACACACGCCGCGCTACCACCAGGGCCTGATCTCCGGTGCAGACCCGGGTCAGGCGGGCGCGACGGTTCATGAACCAGGCGATGACCCGGTAAGGCCATCCCGGGTTGCTGAAGCGCACATCGAACCACAGCCACAGGTGGCTGCCCCCGGCGCTGGCGGTGTCAACCAGGTCGTCAACCCGTTCCGGCAACACCGTATCCGCGTGCAGGAACAGCAGCCAGTCGCCACTGGCCGCCGCCGCACCCCGGTTCATTTGCCGGCTGCGCCCCGGCAGGGAATGCAGCACCCGGTCCGCCAGCGGATCCGCCTCGGCAACAGTGCCATCCTCCGAACCCCCGTCCACCACGATTACCTCGTGGCCGCGGCGGCGGTAGGACTGCAGCCTATCCAGGCTGGCGGTGATGAGATCCTGCTCGTTCAACACCGGCAGGATAAAACTGAGCTTCACGGCGGTTCCTGATTCCCCAGAAGTTTGCGGGCATTCTAGTCCAATCTCGCAGCCGGCTTCGAATACCCCTGCCGGCCCCTTCAATCCGTGGCGTAACCGCTGCCGTAGTACAACTTGAAGGAATTGTGATCCCCGTCGCAACTTCCTGAAATTAAAGGCATAAGATTCGACAGACGTAAGGCTGAAAAGGGCCTGGGTACAGCGCCAGACGGTAAGGAAAATAATGCCGAACCGATCTTGTATTACAGGAACTGTTGGTTTTTAATACGCGGCCGATATTAGCCGTATGATGTGCTCGACCCCGCTGGACAGCCCAGCATATGGTGGTTAGAGCGGATTCGAATTTCTGCCCGGGATGGGTGGTTGAAAGAGTGAACGCAAAGAACTTTTACATAGTAGCGACGGCACCGAATGAGCCTTCCCTGCAGCTCAAAATCTCCGGCCCTTACCTGACCCGCCAGGCGGCTCAGGCTGACCTTGCCGCGGCCATTGACGAGGCGGTTGACATCGACCCCAGCGCCAAGGACTACGAGTACAAGATCTCCCACGTGGAAAGCCGCAAGCCAGGTGTGATCCAACACATGGCGGCACACGCCTGACAATCCCATACCGTTTGTAAGCTCTTAATTGCTTAGGTCATACGTTTAATCTATGGGATTGAGCGCTTACCCCTGTCTTACCCTATTTAGCGCAACAACTGTCCCCATAATGGGTGTAGAATAGGTGTTTGTAAGTAAGCGAAGTCCCGGAAAATTCGTACAAGAATTCTTGTTCCCGCAATAAAACCTGGTTCACAGCTTTCTATTTATAGAGACCTAACATCAATAACTGAATAAAAGAGCTCTAGACTTTTTCAATCTTTTTATCGCGTCCTAGATCGACAGAGAGGGTCTTGTGAAAAAATTACCAGCACTCCATCACATCAGCATTATCGAATCTCGCGGCACCAACTGTGCCTGGGTTCGCATCAAGTACGATGGCAAGTCATTCCAGCAGTCTTTCCCCTACAAAAAGTACGGCGGCAAGGCCAAGGCCATCGCAGCAGCCAAGAAGAAGCGTGACGTCGAAGGCAAGAAGATCTACGGCGTCCACTGGCCCTACGCCAAGTACAGCCCGCGCAAGATCTCCCCGCTGAATTCCTCGGGCGAGATCGGCGTCAGCTTTTCCGAAAAGGACAATTCCTGGGTAGCCACCTGGCAGGAAGGATCCGGCGCCCGCCGCAAGCAGAAGAACGCCTACTTCTCCGTGAACAAGTACGGCAAGCGCAAGGCCAAGGAGCTGGCGGTTAAGGCACGCCGTTCGGCAGTGAGATCGAATCGCGTCTAACCTGTAGCAATTCTTCAAAAAAAGCCCGATCCTGGTAACAGGTTCGGGCTTTTTTATTGGCCATAGCTTTATGTCTCTCGCAAAGCACGCCAAGCTCGCAAAGGGTTATTTTTCTTTAACGCTATTCGGAGACAAGACCATTTACGGTGCGCGTGATCCCATCGCGCATCATGCTCTCACTGAAATTGAGCAAGAATCCAAGACTTTTATTGCTTAGCCGAAGGTAGGTGAGCAGCTGTTTTTTATGCACACTTCGCAGCTTCTCTACACACTTCAATTCAATAATTACCTTGTCTTCGATGAGCAGATCAGCTCGAAACCCTTCCTGAAATCGCTTTTTCTGATATTCAATCGCGACTGGAACCTGCGCTTTTACCTCCAGGCCTCTACTACGCAGCTCAAAAGCCATTACTACCTCGTATACTGATTCCAGCAATCCCGGCCCCAGTTCTCGGTGAACTTTTATCGCAGCATCCACAATTTGGACACTTATCTCATTTTCGCTTATTCCCACAGAATCCTTTGCGAGCTTTGCGTGCTTTGCGAGAGACAATAACCATCTTCAAGCTGCCACCAGCTTCTGATCCTCCACAACCAACCCACATCCCAACACACCCAGCGCCGCAACCACACCATCCAACCTCGACGCATGATCCGGATTCACCAACCTCCTGACAGCCCCTTCCGAAATCCCCAACCTCTCCGCCAACGCCACATTCGACACCCCCTGCTCCTTCATCGCCTCCCTCAACGCTAACTTAGCCGCAACCAAA
>CAYFKD010000006.1:50239-112310 GCA_964343795.1 uncultured Pseudohongiella sp. | reverse complement strand
GGCACCGCGAACTCACCCCCACGAGGCCGACTCCCCCGAGGCAATTCCCTCCCTTCCAGCGAATACCCTGCCAACGCTGCCCCCAGGGCCTCACCCATCTCTGCCAAGGCTTCGTCCCGAGTGTCGCCTTCCGTAATCGCCTCCGACACGTCCCGAGATGTCGCCAGGAATCGACCGCCGTCGGTTTTGAGTCTCACCGAATACACATACCGCATACCAACTTACTCCTATAAATCCTGCGGGCTTATCCCAAGCTGCCCACACATCGCGTGCAACAGCCCCTTCCCTATTTCTGTGTGTCGATACTTGAGCGTAGTAAATCGCGATCCATAATAGAGCCGGCCATGGCTTCCCTTGCCGTGGGGCTTAAAGCGCACTTCAATACCTGTTTTACGGCCGAGCTTTCTAACCCGCCGCTCAAACTCATGTCCTGTCATTGGGAATCCATTCCCGAAAGTAGTATCGTACATATATGTACGATTGTCCATATCACCAAAATAGGCTTTCAAAGCCTTCCCTATAAAGGTAGCTCCGCAACAGAAATCTGCACACTCTGCGCAATTCCTCGAATTGCCATAGCCCAAAAACAAAAAACCCGAACCTGTCACCAGGCTCGGGTTTCATCAATTCAAACAATTGAACTGGGACTAATTCAGCACGTCTTGCCAGTCTCCCCAGATTGCGGAGGTGTCCAACTGATTGGTGTACACCAGTGACGCATCGAAGTTCATGCGGTCCACCCCGTACACTTCATACAACGCCTCGAAACTGGCCACCGCCTCGTCGGTGTCTGTCTCGATAGACACCACCAGGTCATCCAGGGATTCCGCATTGGCCAGGGCCTGGGCGGTGTGCATCAGTCCCGCATCCCGCATGCCGGCGATAAGCACCACGTGGGTATCCAGGCTGGCCGGGAACGAGGAAAAGAAACCGTAGTCGCGGAACTGGGCGCCTTCTTCCGGCAGGCCGGCATCGGAAGTGAAATACTCGGCGGTCTTGGTGTTAAACAACTCGTCGTAGCTGCGCCCAATTTTCAGCCCCGATCCCGCGAAGGTCATGTCCGTGAGTTTTTCCAGCGCCGAGATGTAGCCCACGTAGACGATGTGGTTGCTGCGAATGTCCGTGGTGGTGAGGTCACTCATCATGGTGATGTTCACAGCCTTGCCACTCTCTTCCAGGATGGGCACGATCCGGGTGAGCGCGAAGGCGCTTCCCTCCGGCATTCAGGTCCAGGTCCAGGTAATTCTCCGCCCGCTCGATGTCACTGAAGCGCAGGTCTTCCAGGTCACTGGGGGAATTGACGTTGAACTCCCGCACCATGCGCGCCACGTTGCCGTTGGCGTTGAGTTCGCCAAAAATGTAGTAGTCGCCCATGACCAGGAGGATGGGCTTGTCGTCATTGAGGACCGGGGTCCAGATGGGATGGTGGGCAGCCTCCCGGGCGATGGCGAGGTTCTGATTAGGCTCGGCATCACGGGTCAGGTAAATAAGATTCGCTGCCAGCAGACCGATCGCCACGAGGATAAGCGCAGTGTTTAAACCGCCCCACTTTGTTGATCTTTCGATTCGCGAACCGTCCATGAGCTTAGGATTCGCCTGGTTCGCAATGGCGGAGATTGCATAGGAGCCCCTGGGGATGACAATGCGATACGCCGCGCCAATTTCATGCTTTTCATAGTAAGCATCCAGCTTCTTGCGTAGCTGGTGAACGTATACCCGTACTGACGAGTCCGTCCCCACATCGAAATCTTCCGATTTGCCCAGGGCTTCGACTGCTATTTCCACTTCCTTTGGAGACTTGTTTTCGATCGAGCAGTTAATGAGGTACTTCAACAAGGCACTGTAGTATCGGGAGCGACCCAACACACCACTTGCCGTTATTCGCTCGGCAAGCTGCTCCAGCTCAGTAGGTGAGAACACCTCGGTGGAAATGAGAGTCGGGGGGTAGTCTTGTCTGATGGCCATAATTTGCAGGCTGGACGGCCGTACTGGCCGAAAAGGGCTATATCTTACTGTAAACAGGCAGGTTTTTTCTACTCGCTTCGGCCCATGGATTTTGGGGTGAACCCATCAATCCTTGATCAGCAGCGACTTCAATTTATCGTTGAAGTGGACTTCACCCTCGGTAATGTAGCTCTCGTGGTTGCGTTCGAGATTTTGAAAGTCATAGAGGTAATTCACCATGGCGCCACGGGATTGCCTGAGGCCGTTATCGCTTGTATCTGCACCGATATTGATCTGGTGAATTGAAGCTCCGTTGCCAAGGTGGAAACGGGCAACCGGGTCCGCTGGATAGATACCCCTTTTTGCACCGATCAGATAGCTGAATACCAACTGTTTCAGGATGTGTTCATCCTGCTCCAGTACCGCAGCATCCAATGCATGTCCTCTCACTTCGGTTTTAAGCATTTTCAGCCCGGTAGATTCTTCAGGCTCGTCACTGGTCAGCCACCTGTCAAAACCCGGAATCGGAGACAGAGTTACGAATGATTTGATTGAGGGGAACTCGGATTGCAATTCCTGAACAACCTGCTTGATCAGGAAATTCCCAAAAGAGATGTTTTTCAGGCCTGGCTGGCAATTGCTGATGCTGTAGAAAGCGGCTGTCTTGTAGTCTTCAGCATCTGCATCGGTTTCAGATGAATTGTTGAGGATCTCATTAATAGAAGAAGGAATCTCCTGCCCCAGGGCTACCTCTACGAAGATCAGCGGCTCATCTATCAATGCCGGATGAAAGAAAGCGAAGCAGCGACGATTGGGGGGATCGATTCGGCTACGGAGATCGTCCCAATCCTCAATCTGATGGACTGCTTCGTAGCGGATGATGCGCTCCAATATTGCAGCAGAGGTGTCCCAATCTATAGTCTGAAGAGTGAGAAACCCTCTGCCGAACCAGGAAGTGAACATCCTGACGAAGACTTCATCTACTGACTTAAGTTCCGGATGGTCCTGCAGCAACGCCAGCAAGTCTGTGCGCATGGCGACCAGATCGTGGGTCGCGCCTGGCGTCTGGTTCAGGCGCCGCAAGAGCTCATGGCGGCGGGGTTCCGCTGTCCGCGCGAGTGTATTCAGATTGGCACTGGTAGGATCATGAGCATAAGCAGTATATGCCTCACTTACCTGTTCCAGGTCGGCGTTAAAGTTTTGCTCCAGGCTCTGAAAAAACGATAGTTTTTCCTCACTATTTAAGGAAGTGTACTGATCGAGCACCCTCCTAGCGGTAACTATTCCAGATACTTCTCCAATAGAACCCATGAGCATTTCGAGAAGCTCGCCAGTTGGGGCGGCATCAGTTTTTGAAAAAAAACCACGCTGAGCAGCAATGAGTGTCGAGAGAAAATCTTGGAACTTCTTAAATGCCATGTTAGTGGAGTTACATAAACTTCCTATGTACCGTTTTTGGAGAGAAGTATGTCGACAATTTTCCTGGCCGCATGACCATCGCCATAAAGTGAAACAGACTGGGACATAGATTCATAGTAGCCAGGATCATTGATTAAGAGATCACATTCCCTTTTCAACATCAGAGAATCATTTCCGACTAATTTGACCGCACCAGCATCAATCCCCTCCATACGTTCTGTTCGCTCTCGTGTCACCAATAAAGGTTTGCCTAAACAGGGAGCTTCCTCTTGCACGCCCCCACTATCTGATACTAAAAAGAATGATTTTTCCAATAGTTCAATGAATGGGAAATATTCTAATGTCCCCAACAAATGAATATTTGATGCCTTGCTAAGAATTTCAGTAACAACGCTATTCACTTCCGGATTCATATGAACTGGAATCACGAAATTAAATTCAGGGTGAGATAAGGCTATTTCAAGAATCGTTTGACATAAAATCCTGGCGGGGTCTCCAATGTTTTCTCTGCGATGGAGTGTAACAACAACGTATTTTGAATTTTTATAGTTAAAACTTAGAAGATCCGGGAGTGGTGAGTTATAGCTGCTAGATTCAATATGGCGTCTGGCAAATATCAGTGAATCAACAACTGTGTTCCCAGTAATGAATATTTTTTCCTCCGAGATTCCCTCACGACTTAGATTTTGATGAGCAATTTGAGTAGGAGCGAAATGCCATTCTGCCAATACAGCAGTCATTCTTCTGTTAAGCTCTTCAGGAAAGGGAGCATATCGATCGTTCGATCTGAGCCCTGCTTCCACATGTGCTACTGGAATTCGAAGATAATACGCAGCCAGAGCAGTGCAATATGTCGTGGTTGTATCCCCTTGCACAATTACAACTGAAGGATGAAGCCCTGCGATGCATTTATACACACTTTCAATAATCAAACTTGTTAGCTTGGAGAGATTCTGAGCAGGCCTCATAAGGTCAAGGTCATAATCTGGGTTAATATCGAATGCTGTTAGCATCTGATCCAGCATCTCTCTGTGCTGTGCGGTAATACAAACTTTAGTATCAATTCCTCTATTCTTAAGTTCGTATATTACAGGTGCTAGTTTAATAGCCTCTGGCCTGGTTCTCAAACAAACTAGTACACTCACATCCTTTCCTGAATCTTAAGAGTTCGAAGCTGCGTCATCAACGGTCACGCGCAAACCTTCATCTATACTAAAGGATGGCTTAAAGCCGGTGTCTCGCAATTTTGAAGTATCTATTATTGAGTTTGTGCAGAATTTCTTTATGCGGATAGAGCTTATATTGATGTCTCTACGCAAGGTTTTTGCTATCACATCAGCTACATGCCCAATAAATAGCCCTACGAAATATGGGATTCTCAATTTGGAATACGAACTATCGCTAGTTTCGGCCCGCACAAACTGCACAAGTTCAAGCATTGAAAAATCTGGTTTATCAGCATAATTAATTGGAGATACGGATTCTTCCGATGAAATAAGATAATTTAAAAAATCGGCTACATTCTCAACATATGCAATTGACTTACGATTTTCACCATTACCTATCATGATAAATCGCCGATTTTTAATCTGGTTGATAAGATTGTTTACATTTCCCGTCGCGCCCGCACCAAATACAGCGGTAGGCCGCACAATAAACAATTGGTTAGAAAGATTTGAATCCTTCCAGTCGGTAAACACTTTTTCTGCCCATAATTTGCTTCTGCCATAATGCGACGTCGGCTTTTTATCATGTTTCTCAGAAATCGAATTGACTGAGGGCGCGTATACAGCCACTGAACTTGTAAACATAATCTTCCTTATTGAATTTAGGTCACAGGCTGCGATTATGTTCTTCGCCCCTCCTACGTTTACATCGTAGTACTTCTCTTCAGGTTCAACGTTGTCATGGTGCTCAGCTGCCAAATTGACAATCAAATCCATACCCTTGGAAGCGCTGACTACATCATTTTTATTGCATACATCTCCTCGTACCCATAGATCCGGGAATTTTGAACTAGAATTTAAATCGTAAATTCTTACAATGTGACCCGCATCAATCAATCTGGACACTAGGTGAGTGCCGATAAATCCACTGCCTCCAATTACCAAAATATTCATGAAATTTTAAGCGCACCTTCGCTCTCACAAAGTGCTACATACTCTTTTGCGATTTCCCTTACCGAGAAATGATTTAGCGCATAAGCTCTACCATTAGAAGAATACGCTTCTAGCCTATCTTTTCGATTAGACATATTCTTTATCTCGGCAGCCAGTTCATTGGAGTCTTGATTCTGAATGCAAATTCCACAGTCAGCGTCTTGGATAATCTTAATGGCATCGCTCTTTTCAGGAAGAGAGGCTATGACTGGAATACCCGCCGACATTATAGATAGGAGTTTGGATGGAACTACCGGTGTATCCACTTTTGAGCTGAGCGTAACAAGACCAATGTCGGAACTACGCAGAAGTAAAATATATTCTTCGACAGGCTGCATGGGCAATAGAAGCACATTTTCCAACTCATTCTGTTCTATAAACGATTTTGCTCGGCTCTGCTCCGTGCCATCGCCTGCGATCAGAAATTTGATATTCTTTTCGTGCCGCAATTTCGCGGCTGCTTGCAATACGATGTCAATGTCTTGGGATTTACCCAATACACCTGCAAATGAGACGACGAATTTCTCCGAGATTTCGAATCTTGCAGAGAATGCGTTCTGTCTCGGGCCAGGAGCAACCTTTTCTACATCTAAATAATTGTTAAAAACCTTAACTGATGCAATATTTTTGGATTTTAAGGAAATATGCGACGCATTATTCTCCGAATGCACAACAATATACGTATTGCGCTTATAGACCCATCTCTCGATAACTTCGTATATCTTTATAAGGAATTCATTTTTAAGGATCCCTAAATCAATAGCACTTTGAGGAAATAGATCTTGAATATTTACAATCGAAATTGTGTTCTTAACTAATTTGATAAGATGTGTAGTAATTCCAAGAGTCAGTGGAGGAGAATATGCTATTACCGCATCAGGCTTTTTCGAAAACATTGACAGTATGAAGAACTAGAAAGCAACAATAAACTGTTCAACCCCTCTTAAAATATACGAACTACGTGAAAACCCTGGTTTTCTTATTCTCTTTACAGTCATTCCATCCACGGATTCTGTAGTAACGAACCTTCCTGAGTATTTAGACGGATCTGTGTGTTTATCTACATTGTAAGAAGGCATTCCGGTTACTACTGTAACTTCAATACCACGGCGACTGAATTCTTTTCCTAATTCGTAAAATAGATGTGAAGCAGAACCGATTTCTGGAGGAAAGTAGTCCGATATAAGGAGTATTCTCATACGGATAATTCTTTAGATCGGGTGCTCAAATCTATAGAGTTACCGCTTTGCAGCGATTCGATCATTGCAAACGTAACTGCAGAACTATTTAGAATTGTCGATACATCACTAACTCCGCCTCCCAGGAAATACTCAATTTCGTTCATGTATCCCATGTCCTGAGAACTCAAGTTGTACTTCCCTTTCGATGTGGCTGTTGAAAATGATGCGCGCTTAAAGTCTTCAATAGCATAAATCTTGTCTTGCGATAGAACCGTAATGTGTTCCCTTGGGTAAGATTTATTTCCCATTGATGTATATGTAATCGTACCCACTGAACCGTCTGCGAAATTCAAAATAGAAGACAGATTTTGATCTGGCGAATGTCTTGATGAACCGTGAATAGAAAATGCTTGTACCTTATTTATCAGCGCTGATGTCAGGTATTGCATTAGATCAACGAAGTGACACATCTCACCAACTATCCTTCCTCCTCCAATGCCAGCATCCACGCTCCAATGATCTTTTTCGAGGTATCCAGCATTTATAACAATATTGATTACTTTAGGCTCAGAAGTATTTTTAAAGAATCTTTTCACTTCCTGCGCATGCGGCGAATGCCTTCTGTTGAATCCCAGCATAAGTTCGTGCGACCCAGATCCACGAAGGAATTGCGCGATCTGCTTTAGCTCGTCGGCTGTTCTGCAGAGAGGCTTCTCCAAAAAAACTCGTTTTCCGGCTCTCAACGACTCAAGTAGAAACTGACTATGCGTGTCATGCCGTGTCGTAATTACTACGGTATCAATATTTTCATCTTCGAGTATTTCAACGTAATTGCTTGTAGCGTATACAGAGTTATACTTTGCGGAGAGATGGCGTGAACGCAATCCAGAAGTACAGGAAAACGCAGCAATAGATCCTGGCTGGACTTTCGAGATGGCGGGCGCCAGAATATTTTTCGTGAAATTACCTGACCCGATTATTCCTATATTTACTGAATTTCGTGAAGACGTTCGTTGATGGCTATCTAGATTTATCCGCCTATCGTTTTGATTAGAATATAAAGTATCAGTGCCAGCCGGATATTCAATTACAACTCCAAGGTCTGAGCTTGCTTCGTTAAGCAGTTCTTGGTAGGTGATAAGAGCCTCAGAAAGCTTTACACGTTTCGTAAGAAGCATGTCAATGTCTATCTTTTTGGAAGATACAAGGCAAAGAAACGCCTCTATGTTCCGTTTTTGTGACCAGCGAACGAATTGTAACGGATAATCGATACCTAGCTCTTCATATTGATAATCACCTACTCCGGGACCCGCCGCACGTGATACTTTAAATTCTAATTCTTTATCCCAAAAGTATTTTCGATCTATATGAGTGCCAGAAACACCAACGAGTATGATCTTTCCCCTCACTCTAGATATCTTTTGAGCAACATCAATCGGTTCATTCGATTTAGTTGCGGCACAAATCACTACACTATCAACACCATTCCCTGCCGTCTTTCCAAGAACATACTCTTCTAACTGCTCGTCAGTTCTAACTATTTCTCCCAGCTTCAGATTGCGAAGTTTGTCAATCTTATTGGCGTCATTATCAATGCCAATGGTTTTACAACCAGCTGCCTGAAGGATTTGAAGTGACAACACTCCAATTAACCCTAACCCTATTACAGCTATAGTTTCTCCAACTCTTGCATCGAGATCTCTTACACCCTGAAGCGCTATTCCGCCCAGCATTCCAAATGCTAGATGTTCTGGTGGAACTGAATCGCTACTGAAGTTATCGAGTCGAATGCAGAGATTTCTGGGTATCCAATTGTACTCTGCATGATTGGCATATCCCGATCCATTTATTGAAACGATGTCCCCAACCTTGAACTCGGTGACTCCCTCTCCAGTTTCAACTACAACTCCAGACGCGCTGTATCCCAATGGGAAAGGCTCATCTAATCTATTCAGCGATTCTCTGAAAACCTTTACAAACCCTTCTTTGCGCGATTTTTCTATAGCTCTCTTAACCAAATCTGGACGCGCAATAGCCTTTCCCAGCAATGATTTCTTGGCCAGATCAATTATGGATTTCTCAGTGCCCACACTAATTAGGGAAAATGCAGTTTTTACAAGGACTCCGCCAGGTTTGCATATAGGGATAGGAACATCTACTAATTGAAGTTCCCCTGTGCGAAGGTTTTCAATGATTTGCTTCATGAGAAAAGTATTTTAGGTGCCAGAAAAGGAATGAATGCGTCGATTCTTATTGTTATACGAGCACAAAGTGGCCCAATAGAATCCGCCGCTGACGATGAAGACATTGGCTGGTTTAGTCTGGCTTGTGTGAACTTCCTTCCTGGGAGAGCACGTATTGTTTCACTGCCGAGGACATACCTGGGGGAAATTCTGCGCTTTTGCTAATTTCATCCCAATTTAATTTGAACCAGTTATGACATTTTTCCAATCCTTGCTCTAGCTGGATCTTTGGTTTGTAGTTAAGAAGATCTCCGGCTTTATCTATACTTGCAAGTAATCGGGACTTCGTATCCCATTTCCTTCTATTAGTATATTGAACACCAGCGTTGTTACCGGTAATTTCATTTATCGCGTTTGCTAATTTCAAAATTTCAGTTTCAACTCCCGATGCTATGTTCATCTCTTCCCCAACGGCTCGCTCAGACACTCCTGCGCTTAGAAGGGCAGAAACAATATCGTCAACATAAGTAAAATCTCTTGTCATCTTGCCATCACCAGTAATTGGAAGAGGTTGACCTTTCATTGCCCAATAGAAGAAATTCGGAATAACGTTTCGATATTGACCAGGCACTTCACCCGGACCATAAGAATTAAAAAATCTAGTTTTAACGACTGGAAGGCCATAATGATGATAATAGTAATTACAATACAACTCTCCCGTCATTTTCGAAATTTGATAGGGCGTTGTTAGATGCAGCGATATGAAATCTTCCTTGAGCGGAAGAGGTGCCTGAGCACCATATATCGCACAACCTGATCCAGCATAGATGAATCGCTTAATCCGCGACGTCATCACTGCATGTTCTAAGAGCTTAATTGTTCCCATACCGCTAACAAGCAGATCTTTCTCAGGGTAGTCTACTGAATTCTGATTTGCGAAAAACGCAGCAAGGTGAAATATGTAGTCAGGAGACTCATGGAAAACCCTCTTTAAATACATATCGTCGGTAATGCTTCCCTCAACAAAAAGAACATTGGGAAGATTAGGGATATTCCATGCGTAGGAAGAAGAAAGATCATCTAATACTATGATTTTTTCCGCCCCTATTTTGGAAAGTTGACTCACTAGATTACTACCGATCGCCCCTGCTCCTCCGGTAACTAGTACAACTTTATCTTTGTATTCAGAATATTGACTATTCAATCACTTAGCCCTCTAAGAACTTCCTTATCACTAAATCTGGTTTACCTTTCAGTCGATCACTTAAAATCGGTATACGTACTTTCCAAATATTTGTTCAAGTCGTTTTTTTATTGCGCGATTGTGCAAGAGATACCATATAAATGGAATATACGAACAATAATAGAAGACTCTATACCGAAATGATTTTCTTGAAATCGATCGGAGTGCATTTCGCGCAGCTTTGAAATCTTTCTTTTTCATTAACCAGCAAGCCTTGTAGTAGATTCCCTGACTGTAGGCCATATCGAATTCGGATTCATACTTAATCTTCAGTGAAGAATCATCCTCCACAATGTCGTTAAGCGTGAGAATTCTGTCTTTATACCAATGCTCAGTTGCATGACTGGTGAGAGAGTTCTCAGATATTCTGACTACGCCGAGTGTTCTAGGAATAACGCAAGCATCTGCTTTAGCTAACAGTTTCATAAATAGATTGTATTCCTCCGACGCCACTATTCGGTCATCAAATTGTAAATTATATTTCTCCAAATAATGTCTACTTAATATAGGCGTCACCATATTTATTTCAAATCGTTTGAGTTGTTTACCAAGCTGGTACCCACTTTCGTAACGAGGCAGGCTTACCCCAATTTTATTGCCATCTAAGTTAATGACCTCAACTCCTCCATAGCATATTCCATAGTCTCCTTTAGAGACTTCTTCAAGTTGCAATTCAAGTTTTTCAGGAAACCACAAGTCATCAACGTCCAGAAATGCGATCCAGTCTGCCGATGACTGTTCAAGCGCCCTTTTTCTTGCACTTCCAAGTGTTAACTTATTCTCGGACCGAAAATATCTTATGCGATCTCCAAAAGATTTAGCTATTTCTGCGCTATTGTCCGAAGAAGAGTTGTCCCAAAAAATAATCTCCCAGTCGGGAAACGTTTGTGAAAAAACAGAACTAATTGCATCTTGAAGATATTTTGCACCATTGTGGCAATTCATAACCACAGAGACTTTTGAGGTAGAAACGCTCATATCTACTGAAATCTAGAGCTTATTCAAAAACCTGCTTTGCTCGGCAAGATATACAAATAAGATAGGTAGTACTAGCGGGTGTACCAAAGCAAACGCGGCGATATAAAGGTAGAGCGCTAACGACAATTTCGAATTCCTATCAGACGTAACAGGTTTCTTGGTTGCCAAAAGGAATGGAAGAAAAAAGAAATAGTAGAGCGCAGGAGCAGCCATCAATATTCCATATGAAGCTATTAAAGCCAGTGCCCCATTGTGCGGCAAGAATGCCCCTCCGCTCTCGTAACCTGATCTCTCAATTAGCTGAGATACGAATACATCCGGAAGCCCGGAAAGAAACCAGGTGTATCCGCTATCAAAAATACTTATTGCAAGATTAGACAACATATTTAAATCAACTACACCCGGCGCTATTCCAAATAACCATGCACCATTTCCCAAAATAGTTATTGCAACCCAATAAGTGCCAATCCTTGGCCAAATTGACGTATCTATCAAAAGAAGTTGTTGAAATTGAAATATGGCAATAGTGGATAGAATTAATGTTGCTATGACAACTAACATACGCCTCGCAAGTACTTTTTGAATTACCGCAGTTGTTATAACAATGCTTAGCAAAAAAGCTACAATCGAAGCATCTATATACGTCTTGGAGAGTATGTAGATACCAAAAACTGCCGCTACTATTTTTGTCAACATACTATCCATTGAACGGAAAAGATAAGTTAGTCCAATTCCAAGAAATACGGAGTACGCCAGTTCTGAACCATAGAAGAGACCTCGAAAACCTTCTCTGTAGGAACTTGTCCAGGAAATCGTACCTGTAGAAGTGACTGCAAGGTCGAAAGCTAGAACCAGGATGAATAGAGTCAGTATAGCGGAGAACCTTTCAACTAACTGCAATTTGTCATTGTTTGAAAATATAGCCCGGAAATACAAAAATAGAGTGTAGCCGCCTAATAATAGAAAAAAATCCATCACGATTTGAAATGTGGATAATCCGTTGCCAAACTGATTTACCGACAACACTAACAACAAGAAAGGAAATATAGCCGCAAGCACTCTCCGGCTGGCATCTATTTTGAGAATTGCCGAGATAAACAACAATATCGAATAGACGCTCAAGATAATATTTCTAATTGTAATTCTATCGGTTTCCAGAAACACATCTGCAAAGATGGAATTACTAAACACCATGCTTTGTGAAATAGGAATACTTAGGAAAGGAGATATTATTGCTATGCCGATAAACAAAGCTACTCTTTCAACATCATTTGGCTGAAAGGAATAAATTGAAATAGATACTATTACCAGCAGACAAAAAACTATCAACTCAATTATTTGATCAGCAGTATATGCAGATCCAAGAAACAATATCTCGGCGAATATTAGGGTAACTATGGCAATAACGAACGGCTGACTGTCCTGCCAGCCTTCAGTACCAGGTATCCCATTCGAATCTGCGGCCAAGCCAATATGGCTGCTCAATCGAAATACTCCCGAATGGATGAAGTGACGATCTCCTGCTCTTCATGCGTGAGATCTGCGTGTATCGGCAGCGAAAGCAGTTCCTTCCCGAGCACCTCTGACATGCTTAGGTCATTTCGAGATGAGAACAAAGATAGTAAGTGCGACGGCTTGTAATGCACTCCTGTTTCTATTCCACGGTCAGCTAAGAATTTTGCCAAGCCTTCTCTCTCTCCATTTAACACTCGGATCGGAAATATGTGCATTGCACTGTCTTTGTAAGAAAACTGAAACAGTTTAATAGTGCTCAATCCAGATAACTCTTCACAGTAGTACTTAGCAATACTTACGCGTTTAGTTAGAAACAGCTGTAGTTTTTTGAGCTGCTCCCGGCCAATTGCCGCCATAATATCACTCATGTGATAGCGCCACCCTCGTTGAGCTACATCAAACTCCCAACTTCTCTTACCGGCGATTCGATTGCTAGAGTCTCTTTGCACCCCTAGAAGCCTGGCATCTCTGGCGCGGCCCGCCAGTTTAGCATTGGAAGTTACCAGCACACCTCCTTCACCGGATGTAATGTTTTTTATCCCATCGAAACTAAAACAAGTAATGGCGCCGTTTGTTCCTACCGGGCAATCATTTAGATTTACCCCAAAACAATGAGAAGCATCTTCAATCGTGAGTATTGAATTCCGCTCTGAAAACTCATAGACCTCGTTAATCCTAGGATTCGCGCTTGCATAGTGAACTGGCATAATTGCTTTGGTTTTCTCGGACAAATAATTTTGAGCATCATTCAAGTCTACGAAGCAATCTTCTCCAGAGACGTCTACGGGTATTGCTTTAGCTCCTGTAGCTATCACAGCTTGAAAGCAAGCTACATAAGTGATACTAGGAACAAGAACTTCATCTCCAGGGCCTATATCAGAACACTCAATTGCAAGATGCAATGCCGCAGTGCCTGTATTTACACAGACAACCTCCTTTTTATGTCCGAAATATTCACTCAGTTCTTTTTCAAATTCACCTACTTCTCTTCCCATCCCTAGATATTCACTCGCCAAAACTTTTTCAACAGCGGCAATCTCCTCATTTCCTAAAGAACACTTAGAAAGTCGAATTTTGGTCAATTTTCTTAGCTACCAATTGACAGGAAAATCATTGAGCGCGACATTATCTGATTCGCCCGGCTCATGTGATTCGCTGGAAATATTGATTAAAGTGGCAGCATCTTGACTTACACAACTAAATGCCATCCACAATCCAGGAGGTACTGTGAGACGTTTTCCGCTACTGAAATTGAGCGATATATCCAATATATCTGGTGGTATGGATCCGATTTCATCTGAATCGTGAATTACAAATCTTATCTCCCCAGACACTACGTATAAATTTAGCGTGGCTGTTCTGTGTTTCTTCCATCCTTTTGTTTGCCCAGGGTTTATCTGGGAAAAATACGCTTCACCGAAACCTTCATAGGTTGAACAGGAGCTCTTCAAAAAGTGCTGAATATCTCCTTTTTCGTTTTTTATCCTTTTTTCAGATGATAGTGAGACGGAAGCTATTCTTGAGCCCATGACTGATGAATTTCCTCAGCTTTGGATATGTAAGATTGAATTTGTCTTGTAGTAAATTGCGTCATGTCTTCCTGAGAGCTGTAAAACGCTGCGTACCAATCGCTAACCATTTTTGACATCTGTGAAAAATTAAGCGTCGGTTTCCAATCAAGCAAATCAAAAGCTTTGTCACAATTCAGCTTAAGAATTCCCGCCTCGTGAAACCTGTTAGTTTCATCGATTTTGCTTGGCTGAAAACCTTTGTCAAAGTGCCAATAGACAGAGAGCTCATCAATCAACTCCTTAACCGTGGCGATATCTTCAACTCTGGGACCAAAATTGAAAGGCTCGGCGTTCATAATTTCATTGGCAGCCAACTTAATAGCTAATGACAAATAGCCTGAAAGCGGCTCCAAAACATGCTGCCATGGTCTAATAGCTTGCGGGCTCCTTAAGACAACTGTCTCCTTCTGACTCCAGGCGCGAAATGTATCTGCTACAACGCGATCTGGCGACCAATCCCCGCCACCTATAACGTTTCCTGCTCTGGCAATTGCAAGTTTTACGGATGTACGGTCGTTTAAAAAAAAGGATTCACTGTAGGATCTAATAACCAATTCAGCCGCCGCTTTTGAGGCGCTATAAATGTCCTTACCCCCCAGCCTATCATTCTCCCTATATCCCCAAGTCCACTCTACATTTTCGTAACATTTGTCACTTGTAACTACGATTACATTGCATTCCCAGTCGACATTTCGAAGGCTTTCTAGAAGACTGGCTGTACCTAGCACATTCGTGCTTATTGTTTTTAGTGGTTCTGAGTATGAAGTAGATACAATAGATTGAGCAGCCAAATGGAAAATAAATTCAGGTTTTTCTGAATGGACGATCTGCATTACAGACTCTTGGTCCCGAATATCGGTTTCGTTGTGAGATATCCGCTCTTCGAGTGAAAGTGCCTCAAATACAGATGGAGTTGTCCTGTAGTTATCAGATATTCCGATGATCCGCGCTCCTTGCAGAAGAAGCCAGGAACTCAACCACGATCCTTTAAATCCCGTATTTCCGGTAATCAGGACTTTTTTGTTTTCAAATGCAGTAAATTTCAAAACCAAATTCTTACAAAAATTGTTAATCGTTCAAGTTCTGAAAACAATTTCCCAGTAGATAATTACCATGTTATCCAAGGAGCGTTCCCGTTCTTGTATAAGTCATTGAGAAGATTCTTGTCTCTAATGGTATCCATTGGCATCCAGAATCCTTGATGTTTATAAGCGGCACACTGATTCTCGCCAGCCAATCTTTCTAGCGGTTGCTTTTCGAATATTGTTTTCTCATCATCTTCGATGAAATCCATAACTTCGGGCTCACACACGAAGAAACCAGCGTTTACCCAACTACCATCCCCTTTCGGTTTTTCCCTAAATTCAAGAATTGAGTCGTTAGAGTCTATAGTACAAGCTCCGAATCTTCCGTCAGGTTGCGCAACGGTCATTGTAATTAATTTTGCTTTTTCGTCGTGATGTTCAACTAGTCGAGCTATATCGATATCAGCTACTCCATCTCCGTATGTTAGAAGAAATCGTGACCCACCTACCAAATCTCTTGCCTGCCTGATTCTTCCACCAGTCATTGTGTGCAGTCCGGTATCAATAAGTGAAACTTTCCAAGACTCATTAGCATTACCCAGCTGAGTAATGCTGCCATCGGTAAGATCTACTAATAGATCATTTTGACGCATCGCATAACTACAAAAATAGTCTTTAATTAGATGCCCCTTATAACCCAGCAATATTACAAATTCGACAAAGCCGTATTTTTCGTAGATTTTCATGATATGCCACAATATGGGCCTACCACCTATCTCAACCATTGGTTTGGGTATGGTTTCTGTTTCTTCACTTAGCCTGGTACCCAATCCACCTGCCAATATCAATACTTTCAATGCCACCACCAGTAACTAGTATTCACTGCAAAAATCACCTAAGTTCTCCTCGATGAACTTGATCTTTGATTGATCTTCAAAGCTTTTCCAAAGTCCTATATTTTCCTTACTTCTCTCTATATTAAACGAATTACTTGGCGCCGAATCCTCTAAGCCGATTTTGCTTAATATGTCCTTCGAAACTTCTTCATGATTTAGGATAAATTCCTCAAATTGAATCTTGATAACTGAATCATTGCAAATATCAGGATCCATTCTCATGCCCTTGTAACGACAGACAAAATCACTAATTGATTCACCGATTGTTGCTTTGCCAATCGACAATCGTGAATTCTTACTATTTGTCCATGCCGATACATAAATATCGCGAGGATCTCTATCAACGATAATGCAGAAGGAATTTCGGACCAGCTCCATGCCTTTCTGAGGCTGATTGGGTTCAAATGCATTGCTTACAATTACTGTATTTGAGTCACTAGTTAGGGCAGAACTTAATACGTTATCAAGATAGTCTCGCGTAAGTTCGATAAAACTCTCCTGTTCAATTCGGGAAAAGTAGACTGCATTGGAATTTAAGTAACTAGATGGAATTTTTCTACAAAGTTTTTGTATAAACAATTGTAGGCCGTCCTCCGAAAGATACGAAAATGGCCAATAAGATCGCCATTCACTTTTGATCAGGCTACGCAAGTATTCTTTACTAGCTCGTGTATATCCAGGAAATAGAAGATCATAGTGTGTTCCCGCTCTGGTAAGTCTTGATAAAATCCCTCCGTCACCACCAAGGTTGTGAGCTAATCGTTTAAATCGACTTATAGCTTCGCTTGATCTCACCGGAGACCAGTGGTCTGCTATTTTGTGTTTGAGGTCTAGCAAGCCATCGGGGGCACGAATAAGGTCAAATTCGAACTCCATACCGAATGAAACAGCACAAGGGTGTTCTGATAACCAGTCATATACCGCGCTCTTTCCGGAAAACGAATAGCCAGATAGGTCAACAACTTTCATTGGTAACTAGCCAGGTAACTGTTTTTCCAATAGTGGTTCACGCTCTATTCAGGAGCGTACTTATGTATCCCAGATTAGGAATTCGCCGGAAAGCTACAGAGTCTGCTTTCCCCAATTCACTCCAATCTGAAACAAAGATAAAGTCTACTCCGCTCTTTTGCGCTGCTTCTGCGTCATATTTCGAATCGCCAAAAAACAACGCAGGAAGCATAATATTTCCGGAACCAAGCTCTCGGGAAAGTATCGATATCTTGTCTTCAGGACTACCAAAAATTCCCCCATCGAAAAGGTGCGATAGAGCTCTAGCATTGAAGATGTCTCGCAACTCCGATTGATCCGAACCAGAAACTATAAGCCATCGAGTTTCAGCGGATAATGATCGAAGCTCTGAAAGACCATGCGCTACTCCACAAGTTAAAAGACCTTTTCTAACTATTGTTGCATACTGGTCAAGCAGTTTTGCAAGTTCCTCTTTAGGGATATGATTCCGGTTAAGTATGACCCGAAAGAAATATTCAAATTTTTTGTATCTAGAAATGCCCCCATTTCGTATATGGTAGTCTCTGAAGAGAGTTGCTTCCTTATGCCCAAATTGAAGTGCGCATTGAAAAAACGCTTCGGTTTTTATCTGATTTGAATTCAGTATTACACCATCGCAGTCAAAAATTAGTGTGCGATAACCTTCAAGAATCCTCTCCACCTCAATTATCACTTTTGCTGCAGTCGGCTAAGCTCCAGTTCAACTCGTTCTACGTCTTCCGGTGTATCGACAGCTATCGATAAGCCACTCATCTCGATCATTCTAATCTCCCAACCAAGTTCAAGGAATCTCAGTATTTCGATATCTTCTATTGACTCCAATTCGGTTTTTTTTTCCGATTTACTGAATTCTTCCAGTGCTTTTCTTGGAAATGCATATGCGCATACCTGTCGAAAGGCTTTCGAATACCCAAAATCTTTTCCAGTTGGAATTCCGGCGCGAGACATATATAGCAGCCGCCCATCGGGGCGAGTTACGACCTTGGGTATATTTGGGTTGTTAAACTGAGCCTCATCGTAGATTGGACAAAATCCATTGATTATTTCATGAGGATTTTCTTCTGCGACAGCAATTAGTTTTAGCAAATCATTCGGATCGAAAAGCGGCTCATCTCCTTGCACGTTGATGAATAAATCAGCATCAACTTTAGATAAAAGCTCACCTATCCTGTCGGTTCCCGTGCGACAATTCTTAGACGTCATAATGACCTTCGCGCCTATAGACTCACAAACTGCTTGAATCCTAGCATCGTCAGTCAATACATATATTTGAGCGGGATCTACCGCCTTCGCGCATTGTTTATAGGTGCGCGCTATCATTGGGATTCCGTTAAGCGGAATAAGCGGCTTTCCAGGTAACCGGCTTGACTCATATCTCGCCGGAATAGCCAAAACTATTCGCATATTGTGTTTTCAGATAGCATAAACAGATGACTCAGGAATATCACAGCGTGTCTTAGTTATTGACAGAATTTCGATTGAATCAGGATTTTCTATGTAGTTCCTAAAAATCATATCTAATTCTTTTTGCCTTGGGTCTTCGGAACTAAATCCGTCTATACCCGCCAGGAGTATTTTGGATGCGCCACCACTAGTTGCGACCGCCAACGCGTAAGCAACTACTACCGGTGAAGGAACAACTGCAGATTGTTCGTTAAATAGGAAGACGCCATCCTCAACTTTCAATCCAAAATCCAATATTTCTTTGTCCGCAAGTGAATCTAGCGCTTCTTTTGGTAACTTCGATGCTGGTGTCACCAATGGCTGCGGTAAACTTGAGTAAGAACTGGAATCTGCAATGATTCTGATCGGGTGACACGCAACTCGAAGTGCAATAGATGATTCCTTTAGTATCGAAACATTATTTAAACCTATCACCAAGGGGTTGTTCTTCTTAATGAAGCTTTCCAATGCAAGTTTGTGCGAAACAAGACTCTTTCCAGCCCCTAAAATCAGAACTTCTCTGGAGCCTATGGTATTTGAAGGATTCCAATTGCCATCGGGATTATCGTGGTAAATGTTTCTTGCAAATTCTAGAATCGAACTACTAAAACTACTTGCGTTGGTAGCTTGAAGGTGATCTATAACAGCCATCTTGTCATCATGGCTAAACCGAGGATCGGATAACATCTCCTGAACAAAGCTAGGATGTATTCCATATTTCCCAGCAATGTAGTAATAAAAGTTAGTCCCCCATCCGTACTGTTTTTTCATTGGGGTGAAATATTCTTCAATTAGCTCTAGCAATGGAGATATCTCAGTATTCGCTTCTCTCTCTTTTCCAAATTCAGCCAGAAGGTGCTCAATTTGAGCATTACCTGGGCCACGCCCCATTCCTGTAACGGTTCCGTCAACCCAAGACACGCCTTTTTCAACTGCTTTAATTGAATTTGAAATGGCCATACTCATATTGTCATGAGCATGAATACCCAAAGCCCCATTCCAGTTTCTGCGAATTTTCTCAATTATTTCAGCAGTTGACCTTCCATTCATACTTCCGAGACTGTCTGCAAAATACAAAACATCAATAGGGTGCTTTGTAGCCAATGACGCCACTTTTTCAATCTCAGTGTCTTCTCGTTCAGTAATTTGCATTAAATTTAATCCAGTTTGATATCCACTCCGCTTCAACCAATCGAATACCCAAACTACGGATTCAACTTCATGAAAGTGGCATGCAATTCTCACCAAATGCACTTTCGATTCAGGGGAAGGTCTAAAAAGTTTCTCAAGGGTCTCCTTACAATTTTCACTCGAATCTAGAACGTCTGATGCGTTAATCATAACTCCAATTCTCAGACCTTCCGGGATATTCAGCTCATCAATAAATTCATCTGTTGTATATGCGCATGGGCCAAGATACTTGGAACTGCTTTTTGTTGTTCTGAATCCTAACTCTACAAAATCTATTTTTGCAGCTCGCATTGCTACGAGATACTTTTCGATTAAGCTAATTGGAAAGTCCCAATTGTTATAATAGCCTCCATCTCTTAGTGTGCAATCAATCAGATACATGGCATTACATTCTTAAATTGAGTAAGCGGACGAGTCATACAAATTATTTTCGAATTGGTTTGCAGACCTAGAGAAGAACTTAATAGGCACCTTCAGCAACATTCACTACTTCTAAAGCTCTTGAATCTAACAATCTTTTCGGCCTGAAACTTATCACCAACACGAGCCTTTCTCCCATCTCTAATGGTTTTGCAGCATGAAATCCTGTTGTATCTGCACAAAATACGGTTCCTGCATCCCCTGTAATTTCTATTGCACTAGTTTGGAGTTGATCCTGATCTATTTCTCCAGCATACAAATATCGCCTGGAATGAGTAATCTCCCACATCCACCAATTGAATACTTTCGAAGCGCTTCCTATACCATGGGATTTTGGCACATAGCGAAATGGTCCATTTCTTTCTGTAACTTGGGTCAAATAGACAAAAAACTTTAGATTCTTTTTGTTGTCGTCCATATGAAACTTTCCACCAGGCACATCATCTAGATCCATTTCGACATGGCTAATCTGAAACATAGAGAGCTCTATACATGTTTGAACTGATCCAAAATATTTAGACGCTATTTCTCCGAATCTTCGGATATACGGATTCAAAAATGGGCCTAATGCTCCATGTCTAAAGATTCTGCCATTTTGCTGCCCGCTGTTATCAATCTCATATTTATCTTGAAGATCATCAAAGCTCTTAACTAAGATTTGAGTGTCGTTATCTGACAACTTTTCTTCAAAAACGAAGTATCCCTGTTTCTTAATTGCGCCAACCAAAACATCATCTTTGGCGTCAGGTTTAAACCATGCAAATTGAATCAAATTCCTCGGCATCGTATAGAAGCTTGCCAGAAAGTGATAGAAAATCTTCAACGCAGATATCATGTACCTACCTTCCTTGCAGCCAAAAATCCTTGGGGAGTAGATGTATCCCTATAAACAATTTCCCAATTAGCAGCCATTTCGAGCAAGACTGAAACCACGTAATTTTTAATTGACTTTGGGAAATAAATATCATGAAGAAATGCGTAACCGCCAACTGGGATTCTCTTTTCAAGGTAATGGAATTCCACTAAAGAGCTGAGCTCACCACAATCGAAGAATATGAAGTCAAACTCTACTTCCGAATCAGAAATTTCGTCTATATAGTCGCGATCACCTGATATTGATGACGATTCAAAAAATCTACGCTCCTTATTGAATAGGGTATTCGAGTAAACTTGCTCGGCAATTCTATTGATGAATTCATTCGAATATCTCATTCGGTCTAGGTTCATATAAGAGCCAAACTTTTGATCACACGGCTTTATGTATGATTCAAGTATTCCTTCGTCTGGGCAGTGTGCAATTTTTTGACATACTGACGGGAATTCATTCTGATAGTAATCAGCAATCCGCTGAAAACTTACAGATGGTATCGATCGAACATCAATTAGTGAAAAAAGGAATGTGCGTAAAGTTTTAGCTTGAAGTATTGCACTATATTTTGCTGGATTAATATCGATAGAAGTAATCCTTACTCCCTGGTCCAGAGCAAGTTTAGAGAGGACAACTGTTGAGTACCCCCCTCCTAACTCCAGCCCTCTTTTTATATCTCCTTTTTGCAAAATAAGTCCCAACATAACTTGGTATTGAATTAGTGGTGATTGCTCTCCTAATTGAAGATTCGCACATGACGACCAAACCGAAGACATAAGATCGCCGAACTCAAATTTCATATTCCATGTTTTCCTTAACTTATTAAGAAAATAAATCTTCTTTCGATTTGTAGATCTGAGTATTTTTTTCACTTGCTCATTATCGAGGTAATATTTATTAACAATGTAGTGCTAAGAGACCGATACATATTAGTCACAAAAACGGTACGGTCGGACACCGATGATATTTGTCCTCATTAGCAACCATGAAATCCCCAAATATATAAGAGACGATATCAAATAGGCGAAAGCTACTATTTGCACAGAATCTTCCCAAGCAGCCAGCCAATTCAGAAGTATTACAAAACAAGCTAAGCAGGCAAGGTCTACCACTACTATCTCAACTAGTTTTCTTTGAGCCCACAAACCAAGCACGTATACACCACCACAAACACGTAACGCCTCCGCAATAAGAATAGGAACCAAATAGTTGCTTACCGGGCCAAACTCATCGGAATAAAGGAGAGGAACTAAACGGCTTGAAACTCCAATTACGATCAGGATAACTACCGACATGGGGACCAGGATTCTGATTAGTATACTATTTGTAATTCCTATCAGAGCTTTAAGGTCTGACATCGAAGATAGTTTAGGCAAATAGAAAACTGAAAGAGGCGTATAAACTAAAAGTTTAAAATACACTCCAATCTTATACGCTGCCTCCCAAATTCCGGCTTCATCGACACTTCCAGTCTGTATAATCTCAACTCTAGCAATAATAAGCATTGAAGATACAATCAGCCCACCTAATAATGTTACAACTCCAAATCCCAACAACCTAACTACTAGGCTCCAATCTATAGCAAACAATACTTCAGTAAACCGGTGGTCAGGAAAGCAAAGAAAGACCAAGACCAAGCCTACTACTGCACCTGAAATCTGCCCTGCTATTAGCGCAATCAAGACTGTATCGATTTCTAAGGAACTGAAATAAATAATGGTAATGATTAGGGGAACGATACTAGTTAAACACCCAACCGTGAGCAATCCGTAAAATCTCTTCAATCCATTTAGTGCAGCAATGGCCACAATTCTGTAACCCCATGCAAAAAGACTTACTGCAAACAACAGTGCGAGCCACGTTTTCGAATTATCAAACACTAATAGCTGCGCCATTAAATCTTGTAGAAATATGATTGGAACAAGACATATGAGCGACAGTGTACTTGTCAGCACCAATGCCGTTGCAAAAACACTAACCTGGTGTGCGGCAATTTCACTTTTCGATATATGTGTAATAACTCCAGTTTGAATTGATCCGCTAGCAATCGAAGAAAATAAAGTCGAGACATTTTGAAACTGTCCCAAAACTGCAAGAGCAGATGGGCCGGCGGTTACTGCAATTATTTTCGCCAAGATTGCGTTCGAAACTGTGCGAACACCAGTTTCAACAGTTGTAAGCACATAGACTAACTTAATATTCATTAATTAGATGTGTAATGTATGCTAATTCAGCTTTCTCCAGATACGGACCAATAGGCAAGCTGAGAACTTCAGAATGGAGTTTTCGAGAAATCTCAAATTTTGAACAGAATTTATCCTTATAAGCATCCTGCTGGAATACTGGGATAGGATAGTGAATTTCAGTTCCCACTCCATGGGAAGCAAGATAAGAGCGAAACCTTTCTCGCTCACGCACTCTTAGTGCGTATATGTGATATACGTGTGAACAACTATCTGTAAATTTTGGGCAAACAACTGCTTCGTGTTTAATCTGTGAAGTGTACTGATTAGCTATCTCAATCTTTGATCTATTTATTTGGTCTAAATACTGCAACTTAATATTCAGAAATGCAGCTTGAATTTCGTCTAGACGACTATTAACTCCTACATAGATGTTCTCGTATTTTTTTTCGCTTCCGTAATTCGCAATACAACGGGCAGTATTTGCTAAATCCGGGTCATTAGTAGTAATAGCACCGGCATCGCCTAATGCTCCTAGATTTTTGGTTGGGTAGAATGAAAACGCTGCGGCATCCCCTAAACTACCAGCCCTCATGTCATTAATTCGCGCACCATGGGATTGAGCTGCGTCTTCCAGAACGAGTAGATTTTTCTGTTTAGCAATAGAGCTAATTGATTCCATATCTGCCAAATTTCCGTAAAGATGGACTGGGAGCAAAACTTTTGTTCTGGAAGTTAGAGCACTTTCTATCCTTTCAGGGTCCAAATTGAATGTTGCATCTTGTGGCTCTATTAGAACCGGTACTAAATTGGCTCCAGAAATCGCCAGTACAGTAGCAATATATGAGTTAGCAGGAACAATTACCTCATCGCCATCCTTCAACCGCTTTAATTCCTTCCAGGAACGAAGTGTAAGCGTCAAGGCATCCAAACCACTGGCGACGCCAACACAATATTCGGTTCCACAATACTTGGAAAACGTCTCTTCGAATTTCTTTACTTGGGTTCCTCGTATGTAGAAACCCGTTTCGATCACACTACGTGCGGCTCGAGTCAACTCCTCTGCATAAGGGCTGTTAAGCAATGATAATGATAAATAGGGGATTATCATGATTCGCTTTAAATCACTACTATCAATCTGAGCAATCGTTTCGGATAACTAACCAGATTTCAGAAACTTTCTGAAAAATAGCAGTGCACGATATGGCACATCTCGCTGTAGCAATCCTGAGCTGGAAAGATCTTTCCATTTCAACTTTGTCTTAACTACTGCCGCTAAAAGGTTTTGAGCGGAAATTTCCAAATCATGGCAAGAATCTACGTAAGATTTCGTCCAGACGGATAACTCCTCCGCCTTATTCAAATATTCTTCAATTAAGCCTAGCAAACTATCTTTGCCTCTTTGTTCATTGCTTGGGTCAACCACATTTGCCAAGCTAAACATTTTTGAATCAAACAACCACTTAAACTGATATGATCGCGGGACATCGCCATAAGCCATATCTAGTAATATTGTTGGCACACCATGCCTGGCAAATTCTAGAGCTGAAGTTCCCATAGCGAGAGCCAGATCGGTTTTTCTTACGAATTCTGAAATGCCAGTCTCGGGTTCAACGAAATCCAGAAACGAAATCGACAGACTATTTAACTTACTACAGTAACTTTCTAATGCCTTTCTATAAGGTCCATCCCCTACAATATTAACTACTATGTCCATTCCCAATACTCTTTGACATCTGGACAATTCATACAGCGCATGCTTCAAAATATAAAATTTAAAATCTACGATCCTTCCTATCCATGTAACTCTGATTGCTTGAGAAGTTCTATTAGGATTCCAAGTAACTAATACATTTTTAGTTTCCATGCATACAGGAACATAAACGGGATTCAAAATACGTAGATCAAGATATTCTTCAGTGATTTCCTTATTCACACCATCCATGAATACTAAGCTGTCATTTGACAGCAAAATACTGATGAATCTATGCATTTTCGCTCTATAGCTGGCCAGCAAGGTACGTAGAATCCACTTCCCAATTAATTTGTTTCTTTGAACAATTTTTCTCGCTCCAGGAAGCGGCGGCACTAGATTGAATGGGTGGCAGTTCCAAAACAGTAATTTGGTATTGGGCTCTGGGGCTAATTGCCCGAAAATCGACCAAGGTGTCATCGACTGTAGTATCAATACGCCGTCACCTGGAATTCTTGTCGGTGCTGACTCGCAGTAGTTCAGTAGTTTGCATTGCCCACTAGTATTTTGTTTTGACAAAAATCCATCGGAGTAGTCTATAAAATAAATCTCAAAACGATCTATTTTGGCGAGGTAGTTTCCTAGCCGACTGAATAATAGAGGTACGCCGCCCACACCTCTGAAAGGAAAGCAAAAGTAGAGTTTAGTACTTCCAGTTCTTGCAGACAGCTTTACATTGCTCACAACAATGAAAGTAATTCAACACAGTTAGAATCACTCAATTTATGCCGAATCGATTGATCGTAAATGTCTTTCGAATTCGTACAGATACCGCTACCAAGTAGAAACTCGAAGATTTTTCTATCTTGAGTTTGTAAATACTGCTCAAGCGCAATATCCAACAGCGTACCATCTCTGATGGTCCTTACGTTTACATCAGCACCCGACTCAAGTAGAAACTTCAACATCTTCAAGTTGCCGCTCTCAATAGCCAACATCGACGCAGTTATTCCCCTACAATCCCTGATATCCAGATCAAGTTTGTGTTGAAGAAGTTCTACAATGAAAGATTCGTTGTCTGTTTCGACTGCAGAAAAAAGCTGAGGTAAATAGTCCTTATAGAATATTACATTGTAGTCGATTGTAGATACGGTAAATTGAAATAGCGTTTCGTCTAAAAGGTCTCCAGGAGGTCTTTGGCTTTTACTATCTGCGGCAGCGGCTTGAATAATTTGAACACCTGAAAATGTTGGCAACTGAAATGGTCTGAACACCATTGCCCTCGTCCAATTGCATATCTCATACGCTGTTGCCCTACAATTGATTTCTTTCTGCATGAAATCGGTAGAGTTTTTCGAGTAGTAAGAGGAACCTGTGATTGGCTGTACATATGAGCCAACCTTTCCATAAATCAAATTATGAATATTTTTTTCGAAAAGCTCATATGCCTGCTCAAGGTATATCGAATACAACTCAAAACCTGTGCAATTTTCTGGAATCTCAAATTGGATTTGATCCACTATGTCTCCCGTATCAATCCCGGAATCAATCTTATGTAAGGTTACTCCAGAATATCTCTCTCCGTTAGCAATAGGATGATAAGAGGTATACATTCCTTTGTACTTTGGCAAAAGTGAGAAATGAATATTAAATAACTTTTTTGAAATAAACTTATCTGTTCTTAGCAAGCAGGAATATTCAAGGGATATAAGGACTAAGTCTTCAATGCAGGACAACTCTTCTACGTCTACGAGAGAAACGTTTTTGTCACTTGCATATTTTGCTAATGAAGGTTGCCAGGAATCTTTTTCGTCGTCTTCAGGATTGGCGAGACATAATATTCTCAGTCCAGAATAAGCTGAAAGGACATAACCCAGGGCCCGAACTGCAATTTTGTTCTTGCCAGCAATACAAATGCTTTTAGTCACTCAATCAGCACTTCAGAAGAAAAGAAGACATGAAATACATATGCAAATTCGTCGTAGAGCGTTTTGCGTAGGGGATTAACATCAGTTAGACCAGATAACCTGATCTACAATTATTCTGAGGGATTTTCGAGGAGTCTCATGAAATCCGGATAGTTTCGAATGTACTCATCTTCATCATAAGGCCCATCAGCAAGAACCAAAAGCACACAATCCGCAGTGAAATCAAACATTTCATGCCATACCATAGGATAAATAATCAGTCCTTTATTCCTGCTATCCATTCGAATGGTTTTCTTTTGAATTCCATTGTCCATCAGAAAAGAGCAGGCCCCGCTAATACAAATAGCGATTTGAGTCAAAATCCTATGTGCGTGTAATCCCCTGCGTACGCCGTCCTTGGTATCAAAAATGTAGTACACCCTAGCAATTTGAAATGGCACTGATTTTTGTGATTCGATAGCAACCAGCTTACCTTTGACATCACCTTTGATGTCAAAATCTATCCATTCGTAAAGTTTGGTCAAAACGTTATTTTTTTGGAGAATTGAATTGGTAGGTAGACAACTAGCAAATAGCTGTATTTAACTATCCGTCGCAATTTGACCTAGTTATAAGTGCTACTAACACCTATCTGCTCGTGCGCTCGAAAAGATCTCGATTGTTAATCAGCAAGTACAGCATCGACAACAGTAGTCCGGCTCCAAGCCCTAAAACCACGATCAATAATCGCGAAGGCCTGACTTTTCGCTCTGAAACCACTGCAGGATCAATTACTTCAAAAGCATATTCATCGCGAATATCCGCCAGCATGAGAGTGCGGGTTTGAGATTCTACCAGCTGATTTAAAGCCCTACGCATCTCAACAAGCTGTGTTCGCTGCAGCTGCTCTTCAAGGTATTTAATCGCATTTCTAGCTTCATCTTGATCTTGTGATTTAAGTTGCGTATTAATGTCTTCAATTACTGCGTTTGTCCACGTCGCTACTTTAACAGGATCAATCCACTCTAGTGACAAGCTTACAAGCCCCGTTCGTTCGTCGTAGTCCACAGAAAGCATATCGCTCCATATTTCGTAAGCGTCCCAGTCAGAAGGGGGTGAATCTGCATATTCTCCTAACCATTGTTGAGATTCAGAATCATAGAGCTTGGCATCAATTCTCGCCTGAAATGCTGATTCATCCCAGTAGCCCGTAACTATTAACGGAAATAAGTCATGGCGTTCTATAAAATCTTGGGCAAATTCCCTTGATCGAATTCTTGCCAGTAGAGGATATATTTGTACATCTGAACTCGGAATTTGAACCCCAACGAAATTGGCCGCTAATCCCAATTGACTCGGTACAGATTGTTCTGTTGTAGGATCCGTAGCCAAGGATAGTACTGCTTCCGACCTATAGATATTGTCCCTAGTTACTGCATACAGAGTGGCAAGGATCAAGCACAAAATTAAAATTACAGCTATTACGATCCTGTCCCTACGAAATGCAGCTGCAATTAACTTAATATCCCAAGGCTCCATGTTCATATTACCTTGTCATGTGGTTTAATTACGCACACTTTCTATCGCGAGGACACTTGTTGCAAGATTGAAGAGAATTTGTGATATGCTCGTCCACGAAGCTAAGTAATTCACAGGCTCGATATCGAATGGTACAACTATAGTGTCGCCAGATTCGATTTGTGTATCTTGCTCGAAGAACCATCTCGAATTTTCGAAAGAAACTACCCTTCCGTTTGATTTAATAATATAAGTACGTGCTGAATCTGCACGCTGGGAAAGACCGCCACTCAAATCTATGTAATCCTGTACTGATAACCTGGGATTGAATATGTGTGAAGTTGGATAATTAACTTCTCCTAATATTGATATTTCTTGACGCGTCCTTGGTATAAACAATTGATCTCCATTTCTAGCAATAACATCTCTCTCCGGAGGGTTGCTGAGAATTGTGCCCAAATCTACTACCAGCCTTCCGATAGGCTCAGCATCCTGCACTTGACCCAGCAATTGCTGACCTATTGCGAGTATTTCAGATTGATCTCCAGAATCATCCTGTTCTAGCGCTACAGCTGCGATGTCACTCTCCAGGTTTTCCTGATATCGCTGCAGAATCTCTCTTTCTCTATCTCTTAGTTCAGCTCTCAAAAAAACACTGGCGTTTGAATCCGCATATTCAGTCAATCCGCCAGCCCTTTCAATGACGGAACTTAGAGTATCGCCTTTTGCAATTGAATAGGTGCCAGGGGAAACCACCTCTCCCAGTAATTGCACAGTTTCGTTTTCAGTCCAATTTGGAAGTTGTCGAATCACAAGATTGTCAAATTCTTCCAGAGGCAGTTGCATACCTAGACTGCTGGTATTATTGAGATTTACACTTAAATGATCTACATCTCTCCCGGAATCCTCATAGATATAGGAGCGAGTTAGTTCAGCCTCTGTGGTAAGCGCGCTCTCGGTAAACCCTCCACTGGCGCTTAGCAAATCAGATACAGTCATTCCTTCAAATAGAGGATACTCACCAGGGTATCTCACTTGCCCAGAAGCAATAACTATGCGTGATCTATCGAGAGCGTCTGCCTGAGCTCGTAGTTGCGAATTAATTCCTGCTAAAAGTAACGTACGGTCACTTACGGTATCGAAGATGTACAGCTGGTCTCCGGGCTGTAGAAGACGATCGAAATCTAGATCCCTCCCACTGGCTTCGACAGCATTAAGAACTTCAAGGGTACCACGACTATCACGCCGCCGAACTAATACACTGTATGAAGTATCCGTGTTCTCTAGCAATCCGCTTGCGGAATCAACTAAATCATTAATAGTCATGCCCTGAAGTAATGGGTAACTGCCGGGCGACACTACGTTTCCAACAATGGAAACAACAAAGGCTGGCCTCTCGTATCTGGCCTGTGCATTTAACTCATTAATAAGATCTGAAAGAGCTTGCTGCCTGTCTTCATTTGCAGCGAACGTAATTATACGATCCCTTGGTTGCAACAATGTGTCTGAATCAGATCCTGGTTGAGCCAATGCAGCTGCAAGATTCACTCTCAACACTTCGAGAGTGCTAGTGGGCGGAATTTCGCGGACTATAAGCACATAGCTTGTATCAGGATTGGGAAGTAAGACTTCTAGCGTGGGAATAACATCCGAAACTCTCATTCCTTCAGTCCACTGGTACCCACCTGGTCTCTGCAGATGACCTTCAGTTAGAACTACATTCTCAAGCCGATCCAAAATCGAATAGATCTGCAACACATCGCCGTTCGCTATATCAACTACCTGCCCTTCTGGCGAATTTACATCAACGTCTATTAATGTCCTACTCCCATCAATGTCAATTCTTTCTATTCTTGAGGCTTGCGGAAATGCGGTAGGCAGCGTTCCTCCGGCCAACATTACGGCTTCAAAAACAGTTTCTTCGTCTTTCAACTCATAAATTGCCGGTCGAATAACTTCTCCCGCGATACCTACTGTGTTGCCAATAGGAGGAATAAAAAGCACATCATCTGGTAATAAACGCACATCAGCACTGGTATCGCCTTCAAGCAGCAAATCGTACAGATCCAGCTCAGCTACAGTTTCACCTTGCCTTTTCAACTGAACGTTTCTCAGTGACCCAACATTGGTAATACCTCCGCTCACGAATAGGGCATTCGTCATTGTACTTAATGCGCTGACCGTATATGAGCCGGGCCGAAATGCTTCGCCTAACACAAATATACGAATTGACCTAAGCGCTCCTAACGTTACAGCTACACTCTGACCAATAAGCTGAGTAGACACAATATTATTAATTTGATCTCTCAACTCATCAAAGCTAAGGCCTGCTACAGCAATTGGTCCGATTTCTGGAAACAACAAATTGCCTTCACGAGTAACAATCAGCTCATATGTAGCATTTTCCTGACCGTACAATTGAATTATTACAGTATCGCCAGGACCCATGATGTAATTTGCCGGCACGGGAATGTCTGTAGCAGGGGCAAATGTAGTTGGTGATCCGGCAAATAAGTTGTAGCCAAACTGTTCCAAAGGGGCGGGCGTGATCTGCAGTTCGGGCTCCAGATCCAAAGTTTCTTCGCCCAACCTACTAGTAACATTTTCTTGTATCCCGTCCTGGGTCGTTACATTTGTAGCTCGGGGTAGTATTCCAACTTCTTCAGCTGGAAGCTCCTGGTTAATAGACTGCGAGACCTGGCTGTCTAATAACGCTTGCCTTTCTTCTTGGCTGAGCGATTCCAATTGTAAGAGTAAATCTGGATCGATATTCGTTTGTTGAGCGAAGCCAGTAACAGAACCTAAAATAAAGACACACAGAAATGTACTCATCCGCAAAGTATTAAACGCTTTAGATTTCATAATTCAAATCTCTCAATTTCGCTCACTGAATCAGCTACAAACAGCGATTTCAATATGTAAATTGCATCGAAGCACATCTCTATACTAAATCTGCTTTTGCAACGAACGCAGAATAACCAAATTGCTTCGCCTGCTCTCCACAGTAGTCATTGATCAGATCTCTTTGGCTAATGGTGAGATTGTTTATATAGCTGTCATTGACATCGGTCCTCATTGGATACCAGCGATCCCGAAAACGGCTTCCAAGCGGCAGTTTATGTTCTGCAGCTGGCACCATATCGGAGAAAAACTCCAGTCCAACGAATTTGCACACCTGTTTCAGGGAAGATTCCGGATCAGACAACAAATCTTCAAATCTTAGGTACATAAAGTTTTTAATGGCAGTTCCATCTTGAGTCGCGCAGCGCATACTATTTGCCCAGTGTTCACAGCAGATTCTTAGTCTTTCTTCCAGGCTCATCGATCTAGCATATCGCTTCATATCACCCGCTTTTCCCGTTGCTGCTCTGATACAAGAAGCGAATGGATTTCTAGTCAATAGAATGAAGAAGGGATTGCAGCCTTGCAGCAATTGGTTTACAAATGAAATTTTAACCGTAAATGTCTGACTTTTATCAATAAATCTAGATTCACTGGGGTGCCTGCCGAATCTATGAATAGCTTCCTTTATTAAAAACTTTAGTTTCTGGGCATCTTTCCCTGATGCGTCATCTGCGGTTTTCCTGTACACAGGCAGCAGCTCCTTGGAGGCGTAACTGAACGAATGGGGCGGTGTTAGTACTTCGTGATCAATTCCATGTCCAAACCATTTCCCTTTTTGAGCGAGAGATTCCGGCAATCTCAAATTCATCACACCCTGTAATTCATCAGCCCCACTCCAATACTTTGAGTTTCCACTTATGGATACTGCCAACTCATGCCGTCTCAACATTCGACCCAATAACGTTAGACCCTCTCCCTGATTTCCTACCAAAAAAATTGGCCTGTCGATCAATATTTGCTCGTAATCGGTAAACAGTCGCGGTGCATAAAATAGCCAACTATTTCTTCGCCACTGGTACCAGAATTGATTCGTCAAGTGGTTTAACTGATTTCCTAATGACATCTGACCAAATAAAACTCAAGTAAATACAGAAGGTTTATTCTATTTCTTTACGCAATCTATTGATTTCTTGCTCAATCTGCTCATATTCGGAGATTTTTTTCCTTAAAAATCGCATGGTAACTCTTGTCTTTGCTTCGATTCCACTCGGTGTGAGCAAGTATAAGTAGCTAATCTTGTTCGGATTCTCTTTAAAATTCCTAGCTTTCACCCAGCCCTTATCAACGAGTGCTCTCAGGCAATAATTGAGTTTTCCCAAGCTAACTCCCACGGATCGAGATAATTCACGTTGAGACTGTGACGGATTTTCCTCAATGGATTTGAGGATCTTGTAGGTGATTTCGTCTTGCATCAGACGGACTCCTGCAGGGATTGCAGTGTTAATTACTGTAATCAGATCAGTAAGTTAGGTATGCTTTGAAAAGTGGTTATTAAGCGGTATAACGATTCAGGCTAAGCGTGGCGTCTGGAGGTCATTTCTTAGCAATGTCGCCCGGGTTCGCTTGCCTACGATGTCTAAGAGCACGGAAACCCTGTCTATTCCACGCATTTGCCGGAAGATACAACGGTAGCCGGCGAAAGGGCCCTGCTCGATCGACACTTCTTCACCAGGACTCCAGGATTGCTTGGCAAGTCTTTGTAACTGCTTGGAGTTTTCGTTTGCCTTGAGCGCTTCAATTAATGGGGATGGTACGGATTTAGGAATGCCCTCGAAACGAACAATGCCTGAGACGCCACGGGTGGAACGTATGGGCGCCCAGTTATCCCGGGATTGATCGAGATTGATAAAAACATAGCGGGGAAAAAACGGCTCGATGATGGCTGTCAGCAAGGTTTTGCGGCGTTTTATTACTTCACAGCGTGGGAAATACACATCGTAGCCCTGTCGCAGGAGATTTTCCTCAGCGACCTGCTCTTGCCTAGGCTTGGTATAAACCACATACCAATTTCGCTCACAAATTGATGTATGCTTTGACTGAGTTTGTTTTGCTATATCAGCGAGTTGCAGCAATTTATTCTTGTTCTTTAGTTATTACTTCGTGAATTGTAGACACGCTACCGCCGAGGTTCTCGCTTTGGCAGAACGTGCTGGACAAGTGTTCACAGAATGAACACGTAGGCTCTCGAGTGTACGCTCATTTATCAGGTGTTCAAGGTTTGAACGTCATTTCTTCAAGGTTCTTGGAATTAGATGCATAGCGGCCTTAATTTCCTACCATTGGACTGTCATGGGCTTTTCGTTTCCTGGAGCTACACTGAGCCACTCGAATCTCATTGCCCGCAGGTCAACACCAGGGATAGCACGGTATGAAAATATCTATATTCGGCACAGGCTATGTGGGATTGGTAACCGGGGCCGGCCTGGCGGAAGCGGGTCACCATGTTCTCTGCATTGACGTGGATGCTGAGAAAATTCGGCAACTTGAAGACGGGGTTGTTCCTATATTCGAGCCCGGGTTAGATAGCCTGGTCCAGAAGAACATGGGACTGGGACTGCTGAAATTCACATCCAACACTGAAGCAGCAGTTCATTATAGTAATCTCATCCTCATCGCAGTAGGAACACCACCAGACGAAAAAGGCTCGGCCGAACTAAGTCACATTCTCGATATCGCCACTAACATCGGGAAATACATGGAAAATGCAAAAACGGTGGTGACCAAATCCACGGTTCCGGTAGGCACGTCAGACCGAGTGCGAACCACCCTGCAGGCCGAGCTAAAGGCCCGTGGTGTAGATTTGGAGGTCTCAGTAGCCTCCAACCCGGAATTTCTCAAGGAAGGGGCTGCCGTGGCGGATTTCATGAAACCGGACCGCATTATTGTGGGTACTGATTCCGAAGCGGCCAAGGAGCTGTTGGAAGAGCTTTACGCCCCCTTCAACCGCAACTCCAATCGCATGATTTACATGGATATTCGCTCGGCGGAACTGACCAAGTATGCTGCCAATGCCATGCTCGCCACCAAGATCAGTTTTATCAATGAAATCGCCAACCTGGCGGAGAAGTTGGGGGCAGACGTTGAGCATGTAAGAGTGGGCATCGGCTCCGACCCCCGCATCGGCTACCAGTTCATCTACCCGGGCTGCGGCTACGGCGGCTCCTGCTTTCCCAAGGATGTGAGGGCCCTGGGCAAGACCGCCCAGCAGCACGGCTATGAAATGAGCATCCTGGATGCGGTGGAAGATGCCAATAACTTTCAAAAAGAAAAGCTGTTTAGCCTGGTAAATCAGCATTTTAAGGAAGACTTGTCAGGCAAGGCCTTCGCCCTGTGGGGCCTGGCCTTCAAACCCAGGACCGATGACATGCGCGAGGCTCCTTCCCGCAGCCTGATGGAGGCCCTGTGGGCCGTCGGCGCGCGGGTACAGGCCTATGACCCCGAGGCCATGGACGAGGCGCAGCGCCTGTATCCCGAGCAGGTGGAGTCAGGCGATCTCACTCTGGTGGATACTCGGGATGAGGCGCTGGAGGGGGCCGATGCCCTGGTGATCTGCACCGAGTGGCAGCATTTCCGGGCACCGGATTTCGAGCAGATCCTGGCGCAGCTCAACAATGCCCTGGTATTCGACGGCCGAAACCTCTACGACCCGCAGAAAATGGCGGCCATGGGCTATACCTACTACGCTATCGGTCGCGGGGAATCGGTTCAGCGACCCTAATTGTCAACAATTTCTTCAAATTGACACGAAATCTGGGTATTATTCCCAGATTCTTGCCAATTCTGTTGACAATATGCCCGATACCACCCAGCCCGACCTGCCGGATTCCCCCGCCACCCTCGCCGATACCGCCTTCGAGCGGCTGCGCACGGCCATTACCACGGGTGAGTTAGCCCCGGGCACCAAGCTCTCCGAGCCGCAGATCAGCCTGCAATACGGCATCAGCCGGGGTCCGCTGCGGGAAGCGATCCGCCGCCTGGAGGGCTGCAAGCTGGTGGAGATCCGGCCCAACGCCGGAGCTCGGGTGGTTTCACTTAATCACACCCAAGCTATTGAAATTTATCAGGTACGGGAGGTGCTGGAAGGCCTGGCCTGCCGCCTTGCAGCCGCTCATATCACCCCCGAAGGCGTCTCCCAGCTGCGGGAATTGCTGGCCCAGCACGAGCGACAGATTGATTCCGAGGACGGCCGTCGCTACTACCAGCAGGAGGGGGACCTGGATTTTCACTACCTGATCGTCCAGCTCAGCGGCAACCGGCGCCTGTTTGACCTGCTCTGCGGCGAGCTCTATCACTTGCTGAGACTGTACCGCTCCCAGACCAGCTGCGCCCCGGCACGGCCGGAACAGGCCTTCAAGGAACACCATCGCATCGTGGATGCCATCGAGGCTGGCGACCAGGAGCTGGCGCAGCTGCTGATGCAGCGCCATATCGCCAATGCCCGGGATACCCTGCTGCAACGCCTGCAGTCCGACCCTGCCTTCCAGATCGAGCCTGCAGACAAGGAGGCGGCAGAATGAGCGGAAGTGTGACGGCCACCACGTTTTATAACCCATTTAATTTCATGGGCTTATATGCGATTGGTAATGCACCTTGTGCAGGCCAGGGTTCCGGGAGCCTGACACAGGCCCTCAATGCCCTAATGCGGGCGGCTCAGCCCTGTGTCACCGCGAGAAACCCACTGTTTGTGACCGAGGTCACACCTAATTTTTCATTCAAATTCATAGCGTTAAAGCAATTTCTTTGAGAGGCAATCATGAGTAAGCAATCCCCCGGCGCGCGGCTGCGCCAGGCCCTCGAACTTCATAAGCCGCTGCAGGTGGTGGGCACGATCAATGCCTACTGCGCCATGCTGGCCCAGGATGCCGGCCACCACGCAATCTATCTTTCAGGCGGCGGCGTGGCCAACGCCTCCTACGGCCTGCCTGACCTCGGGATAACGAGCCTCAACGACGTGCTGGTGGACGTGGAGCGGATCTGTAACGCCACCGACCTGCCCCTGCTGGTGGACGCGGACACGGGCTTTGGCGGCGCGTTTAACATCGCCCGCACCATCCGCAGCATGGAGAAAGCCGGGGCCGCCGGGGTGCATATCGAGGACCAGGTGGCCCAGAAGCGCTGCGGCCACCGCCCCAACAAGGCCATCGTGTCCCAGGAGGAGATGGTGGATCGCATCAAGGCGGCGGCAGACGCCAAGCACGACGGGGACTTCCTGGTCATGGCCCGCACCGACGCCCTGGCGGTGGAGGGCATGGACGCGGCCATTGCCCGCGCCGTGGCCTGCGTGGAGGCCGGCGCCGACGCCATCTTCCCCGAAGCCATGGTGGAACTGGAGCAATATCAACAGTTTGTAGAGGCTGTCTCAGTACCGGTATTAGCCAACATCACCGAGTTCGGCAAGACCCCCCTGTTCACCTGCCAGGAACTGGCGGAGGTGGGCGTGGCCATGGTGCTGTACCCCCTGTCGGCGTTCCGGGCCATGAGCGCCGCGGCCCTGGACGTGTACCAGGCCATCAGCGTGGAAGGCCACCAGAAGTCCATGCTGGACCGCATGCAGACCCGCACCGCACTGTACGAGGTGCTGGGTTACCATGCCTACGAGGCCAAGCTGGATGCCCTGTTTGACCAGCAGGACGCCGGGGAATAGCAGGAAATATTGAATAATTTTAAAGAATAAAGACAGTTTATTAATACTGAATTTCAATTAAGCGAATGAATCACGAGGAATCCTTACATGGTTGACAAGGAACTGGGCGGCGCCGGGCTGCGCGGCCAGGTGGCGGGACAAACTGCCCTGTCCACGGTGGGCAAGACCGGCTCCGGCCTAACCTACCGCGGCTACGACATCGAGGTGCTGGCGGAAAAGGCCGGCTTCGAGGAAGTGGCCTATTTGCTGCTGCATGGCGCCCTGCCCACCCAGGCAGAACTGGATGGCTATATAAATAAAATCAAGGGTTTGCGGGAACTACCTCAGGAGCTGAGGGATGTGCTGGAGCGCATCCCCGCCTCGGCCCACCCCATGGACGTGATGCGCACCGGCTGCTCCATGCTGGGCAACCTGGAAATGGAAGAGGATTTCGCCCAGCAGGACGCGGTGATCGACCGCCTGCTGGCGGCCTTCCCCTCCATCATCTGCTACTGGTACCGCTACTCCCACGACGGCGTGCGCATCGACACCGCCCTGGAAGACAACTCCATCGGCGGCCATTTCCTGCACATGCTGTCTGGCGAGGCGCCGTCTGAGCTGTTCACCCAGGTCATGCACGCCTCCCTGATCCTGTACGCGGAGCACGAATTCAACGCCTCCACCTTTGCCGCCCGGGTCTGCGCCTCCACCCTGTCGGACATGCACAGCTGCATCACCGGCGCCATTGGCACCCTCAGGGGGCCCCTGCACGGCGGCGCCAACGAGGCGGCCATGGACATGATCGAGAACTGGCAATCTCCCGAGGAGGCTGAGGAGCACATCCTGGGCATGCTGGAGCGCAAGGAGAAGATCATGGGCTTTGGCCACGCGGTGTACCGGGAATCGGACCCGCGCAACGCCATCATTAAGCGCTGGGCGGAGCAACTGGCGGATCACGTGGGGGACACGGTGCTGTACCCGGTGTCGGTGCGCTGCGAAGAGGTGATGTGGCGCGAGAAGAAGCTGTTTTGCAACGCCGACTTCTTCCACGCCTCGGCCTACCACTTCATGGGCATCCCCACCAAGCTGTTTACCCCCATCTTCGTGATGAGCCGGGTCACCGGCTGGGCCGCCCACGTGAAGGAGCAGCGGGCCAATAACCGCATTATCCGGCCCAGCGCCGAGTACACCGGCCCCGAAACCTCGGACTGGGTGGATATTGCCGACCGGGGTTAGCCTCAGTCGGGAATTGTTCTGAAGACTATCTATTAATCATATGTTTTTATTGAGTTTTATATGAGCGCGAATGTTGATTTGAATACCCGGCCCGAGCCGGACCAGGTGCTGGTGGATATCGCGGACTATGTCTGCGACTACGTGGTGGATTCCGACGAGGCCTATGACACCGCCCGCAACTGCCTGATGGACACCCTGGGCTGCGGATTCCTGGCCCTGCGCTTTCCCGAGTGCACAAAACTACTGGGCCCCCTGGTGGAAGGTACGGTGGTGCCCAACGGTGCCCGGGTGCCCGGTACCTCCTACCGACTGGACCCCGTGAAGGCGGCCTGGGACATCGGCTGCATCATCCGCTGGCTGGACTACAACGACACCTGGCTGGCGGCGGAATGGGGCCATCCCTCGGACAATCTTGGCGCCATCCTGGCGGTGGCGGATTTCCTCAGTCAGCAGCGCGTGGCCGCGGGCAAGGAGCCCCTGACCATGAGGGACGTTCTCACGGCCATGATCAAAGCCCATGAAATACAAGGAGTTTTAGCACTGGAGAACAGCTTCAACCGGGTCGGTTTATGCCATGTGCTCCTGGTGAGAGTGGCCTCCACCGCCGTGGTCACCCGCATGCTGGGCGGCAGCCGGGAACAGGTCATCGACGCCCTGTCCCAGGCCTGGCTGGACGGCTCCAGCCTCAGGACCTACCGCCATGCCCCTAACGCCGGGCCCCGCAAGTCCTGGGCCGCCGGCGATGCCACTTCCCGGGCGGTGCGGCTGGCGGACCTGACCCTCAGGGGCGAAATCGGTTATCCCAGCGTGCTCACCACCCCCACCTGGGGCTTCTACGACGTCTCGTTCAAGGGGAATAAGTTTTCATTTCCAATGGCTTACGGCACTTACGTGATGGAGAACATCCTGTTCAAGATCTCTTTCCCTGCCGAATTCCATTCCCAGACTGCCGCCGAGGCCGCGGTGAAACTGCACCCGGAGGTGAAGGACCGGCTGGACCAGATCGACAAGATCGTCATCCACACCCACGAGAGCGCCATTCGCATTATCTCCAAGGTGGGGCCGCTGAATAACCCGGCGGACCGGGACCACTGCCTGCAGTACATGGTGGCTGTTCCACTGGCCTTCGGCACCCTGGTGGCGGAGCACTACGAAGATGAGTTCCATGCCGCACACCCCGTCATCGATGAGCTGCGGGAGAAGATGGAGATCCACGAGAACCCCACCTACACCAAGGAATACCTGGAACCGGAGAAACGCTCCATCGCCAATTCCCTGCAGGTGTACTTCAAGGACGGCAACGCCACAGACAAGGTGGCCATCGATTACCCCGTGGGGCACCGCAGGCGCCGCGAGGAAGGCATTCCCCTGCTGGAGGCGAAGTTCCGGGCCAATCTGGCCACACGCTTCCCTGGAGCCCGCTGTGAGGAGATCTACGGCCTGTGCAAGGACCAGTCCCGGCTGGAGGCCACCCCCGTGAATGAATTCATGGATCTGCTGGTTATCTAGCCCGAACGGGCCAGGCTCCGGTTGAGTTTCCGGGCCTGGCCCCGATTGCACGTTTTCATGATCGGGTCGCTGGGAAATTACCCACGTTAGCGTCTACTAACTGGTGCGGAACCTGGAAAATTTTTCCTTGCTGGCCTCGTTCCTCAAGGCGACATACTGTGAGCCGATATACCCTGTATGCGTGACTGCCTTCACAGCTTTGTGAGGGTTTTGTATTTCCTGAAACTCCAGTTCGCATTTGAAGTATAACAGTCTGACCTGCTGACTGTTTTCAAATCCATACCTAGAAACTACTTTAACAAATCCGACCCTAAAGGCTTGATTTGTGGTGGCCCGGTTTGAGCCCACCCCACCCCTTTCATTGGACCACTTCACAAGCTAGAAACTACCTCAACTTTGCCGGTTAACTGAAATCCAGGCGCGGCCTGCCCTGCTCCCGGTCTGCCGGCTTGAAATGCGCTGCAATATCCCCATTTAGTGATGCGACAGGCGCTCAATCGAGGCCTGGCAAGCGCCCGATCCGCAGGATGGGCACCGTTTAACCATATTGCTTACTGAAAAGGATATGACCATGAGAAATTTTGATTTTGCACCGCTGTACCGCACTACGGTGGGCTTTGACCACCTGTCTAACCTGCTGGACGCGGTGAGCCGCAGCGACACCAACTCTTCCGGCTATCCGCCCTACAACATCGAGTTGCTGGAGAAAGACCATTACCAGATCACCATGGCCGTGGCCGGTTTCGTGGAAGGCGAGCTGGATATCCAGTCCGAGCGCCAGACCCTGGTGGTCAAAGGCAACAAGGCCGAGCCCGAGCTGGAGCGCAACTACCTGCACCAGGGCATCGCCGCCCGCAATTTCGAGCGCCGCTTCCAGCTGGCCGACCACATCAAGGTCACCGGAGCACGCCTGGAAAACGGCCTGCTGCACATCGACCTGGTGCGGGAAGTGCCCGAGGCCATGAAACCGCGCCAGATCCCAATTGGCGGCGGTGACAGCAAGCTGATCGACGTCAGCGAGGCCAAGCAGGACGCGGCCTGAGGCGTGATCGCTGAACCCGGTTTTCCGGTCAGGGGTGTAGCCCCGCCGGGAACCGGGTAGCACTACCTGGCAGGGGAATCCCTGACAAATGCCTGTCATGTTCCGGCGCTGGACTTCCTTCCATAGCGCCGGAATCTGGCATCCAGGGCCGGAACTTGACCTTCGCCCGGGTCTAAGGTGAATCCTTGTAAACCAAACCGGCAGTCACGGCGTTTAATGAGCAAAAGCAGCACGCTTTTGCCATAACGGAAACGATCATGAACATTTTGAAAGAAGCACAACGCAGCCTGGCCGAAGCCTTTGCGCACTATGTGTGTATGCGATTTAAGTTTCGTGCTTCGGTCCTGCGGGATGAAGAAAGCAAGCAGGTGGTAGAGCTTTACGACGAAGCCTGCCACTGCTGCCCCGCGCCCTGAAATCGTTGCCGGGCGTTAATGCCTGGCGCTTGTCAGTCGAGCACGTGGACGATGAGTCCGCTTTTCAGCTTGGGCTCGAACCAGGTGGATTTCGGCGGCATCACCTGGTTGGCATCGGCGATAGCCATCAGGCTTTCAACAGATGTGGGATATAACGCAATCGCCGCCTGCCACTCACCGCTGTCTACCCGCTTCTCCAACTCTTCCAGCCCGCGAATACCACCAACAAAATCAATGCGCCTGTCGGTGCGCTGATCTTCTATACCCAGTAGCGGTGACAAAATGGCGCGCTGCATGATATCCACATCGAGACTCTGAACCGGGTCCGTGGGGTCGATTGATTGCAGCAGGGATTCGCTTGCCGTGAGTTTGTACCACTGGCCTTCGACATACAGTCCAAACTCATGGGTCCGGCCCGGTTTGGCTGCAGCGACATCGGTTTGTTCCACCGTGAAGTTTTCAGTCAGGCTGGTAAGGAAAGCTTCGGCTGTTGCGCCGTTCAGATCGGCGATGATGCGGTTGTAATCCAGGATCTGCATCTGGTTGTGGGGGAAGACTACCACCAGGAACCAGTTGTAACTCTCGTTACCAGTATGATCTGGATTTCGTTCTTCGTAGAGATGTTTTACCCGTTGTGCCGCGGCAGAGCGGTGGTGACCGTCGGCGACGTAGAGATGGCTGACCTTGTCGAATGCAGCCTCGATGGCTGATGCCAGTCCATTGTCAGCCACCACCCAGAACACATGATGGGTGCCATCCTCGGCATCGAACTCGTATTCCGGTTCGGCGGCAGTGACCTGGGCAATCAGGGCGTCGATTTCGGTGTCGGCCTGGTAGGTAAGAAACACCGGTCCCACCTGGGCACCCAGGGCATCCATGTGGGCAACGCGATCGTCTTCTTTCTGCGGGCGGGTAAATTCATGCTTCTTTATTAAGCCGTCTTCATAGGCCTGCACCGATGCCGCGGCCACCAGCCCCACCTGCTCGTGATCGCCCATCACCTGCTTGTATACATAGAGCGAGTCGGCTGCGTCCCGTTGCAGGACGCCTTCTTCCATGAAGCCCTTGAGATTCTCCGCGCCCTTTGCATACACCGCCGGGTCATACACATCGACGGAAGAATCTACATCCACTTCCGGCTTGTTGATGTGCAGGAAACTGTAGGGGTTGTCCTTCGCCAGTTCATAGGCCTCTTCCCGGTTGAGTACATCATAGGGATGGGAGGCGACACGAGATGCAAGGTCACGACGCGGGCGCAGGCCGCGAAAGGGTTTAAGCAGCTTCATTAATATGCCTTATTGCCAGGTTAGTACTGTGGTGCGGGTCTGGAGCGAAAATTCTGCCGGGAGAACCGCTACTTCTTGCCGAAGGTCATCACCCCGCCCCAGTCGGCTGCGGGAGGATGTTCCCTGAAGGCTTGAATGCGACGGAGAAACTCCTGGCACAGGGGCGCATTGTCGCATTTTTGGGCCAGTGCCGAAAACTGTTCCTCTGCACTGTCCCAATCGGCTTGCCGGTAAGCTTTCAGGGCGGCGGCGTAGGCGGTGAGTGTGGCCGAGTCGTCGCTGCCGATGTCGCCTTCCCTGCCCAGCAGCTGGAATATGCGCACCGATTCCTGCTTGCCCGCGACCCTTACTTCGTCCAGTTCCTGGTAGACGAAACCCGGTGCCGCCAGGGTGCCGGATTCACTGACGATGTTGCTGACGTTGTAGAGGCGAGTCAGGCTTTCCAGCCTGGCAGCGAGGTTGACCGTGTCACCGATGACCGAGTAGTTGAGGCGGTTCTGGGAACCGAGGTTGCCCGCCACCACCTGCCCGGAGTTGATGCCGACGCAGGCCGACAACTGGGAATCCAGTTTCGAGAGCGCATCGATGATTTCCAGTGCCGCCGCCATGGCATTTTCCGCATCCCGGTCACCTTTTACCGGCGCACCAAACAGGGCCATGACCGCATCGCCCTGGTACTTGTCCACCACACCATTGTGACGCTCGATAATATCGCTGATGGCGGTAAGCACCCGGTTCAGCGCATCCAGCACATCCTTCGGTGACTTACCCTCGCAGTAGCTGGTGAAACCGCGAATGTCCGAAAACAAAATCGTGACTTCCCGTTCCTCGCCGCCCAGTTCCACCGGGTTGTTTAATAACTCTTCGGCGATTTGATGAGAGACCACCTTGCCCAACAGGTCCCTGACCTTTTCCTTCTCCGCCAGGCCCTTCGCCATGGAATTTACCGACTCTGCAAGCTGACCCAGCTCATCCCGCGATTCAATCCGGGCGGTTTGCTGGTAATCACCGTCATCGATGCGTTTCACCACACCAGCCAGGCGAGCCACCGGGTTGGTGATGGACCGCGCCAGCCAGATTACGCCCAATAAACTGAACACGAACACTGCAGCGTAAAACTGGATCAGCAATTGCCGGAACTGCACCACGTTCTCATTGTTTTCATCGTAGGATCGCTGAAACACGGCATGGACGGAATTCGCTTCGCCCGGTTGGCCGTATAGTGGCCGAAACAGGGTGGTGAATTCTTCGTCACCGAAATCGATGCGTTGCAGCGAGGTGAGGTTACCGGCAGACAGCTGTAATTGCTGCTCCAGTGCGGACTGACGCGCCGGGTCCAGGGTCGATTGAATGACTTCCACATCGCTACCGGTATTGGAGCGCACGATACTCACCTCCGACAGTACCGACTCACTGACCAGCTCCACGAAACTGCCGTCCAGGGCGAATCCGCCAACAATCCAGGCAACCTGTCGTGGCAGATACAAGGGCAAGGCAATCAACTGGTATGGATCCCCGTCCAGGGTAAGGATCATTTCCGCCTGGCCGTATTCATCGGCGTCTGCCTGTTCGACGAGTTGCCGCCACGGCCCTTCCAGTGTTTCAAAGCCCTGGATCTCGGTATCGATCACCACCTCCAGGTCCAGGCCGGCGATCATGAGCATGTCGACGTTATCCAGTGAACGGTCAAGGACATTCAGAGCGGCATCGAACAAGGTTGCGGGGTCGCGAGAACCATAGGCGGTGCGGAATCCAAAATCCCAGGTGAGGCTGTTGGTGATTGCCTGCAGGGTGAGGGCCTGTTGATTACGGGTGTAATCGAACACATCGGCGCCAAGTTCCAGGTAACGATTGATAGTTTCTTCCGTGTACTCGGCGTTGTTGCGATTGACATAGTAAAAGATGACACCCAATACCGGCACCAGCAGAACCAGCAGGTAAAACAGCAGCCGGGAGCGGAAGTGACGGAAGCCGGGGAACAGGGATTGTGCTGTCGATTCGGCCAAGGAGGGATCCGGTTTACAGGTTAATGACTAGCGGTAGCGGTTACGGTTGTTAGTAGGAGCCCGCCGCACCCGCCTGTCGCGCTGAAGTTCCAGGCTCATGGAGATTTCGACTGTTTGTCCCTGCTCGAAATTTTCCTGCCGGGTCAAAGGACCGGTGCTGGCATCCATGCGTGAGTGCCAGATTCTTACCTCGTGGGTACCAGGCGCTATTCCGTCGATGAGCGCAATCCCCCGCTCATCTGATATTGCCGTGAAGTCACTTTCGGCCACGTAGATGTATGCCAGCATCCAGTCGTGAATATTGCAGCCGATTTCAACCAGGCCGGTGCTGTCGAAGGTCTCGAAATAATTGTCATTTTCACCCATGCCATACAAAGGAATATTAAAGGTGCGGGCGGGTGAGAATGAATAGACGTGATGCAGGATGTCGTCGCTGTTGGGAAAGCTGACTTTTCCACCCTTCGGTATGGCAGTGACCGTGGGTACAAATTCCTTGTCCACCTGGTCCACCTGCACCATTATCGAAGAGTCCGGGGAGATTTCAACGCCCGGGGATGGTACTAACTCGATAACGGCATCGGGCAAGGGATTGCCTTCACTATCGGTTAGGGTTACGGACAACTGCTGCGCAAATACAGGCGTTTCGCCGAGCAGCAATCCAACAACCAATAGAGACATCAAATATCGCATCACCTTGCTTCCTTAGAACCGGTGCACCAGGGTAAATCCAACGACACGATTGTCGTAATCCTTTCCATTACGGCCATTGATGCCGTGCCATTGCATTGACAGGTCCAGTGAGGTGTCGGTGGCAACAGGCAGGTTAACGCCCAGAGACCACTCGTCGATGGTCGCCGCAAGCTGGTAGGCGAACCAGCCCTGTGCGAAAGCCGGATCGGGATAGAACGCATCGGAAATCTTGTAGATTTTCAGATCCGGCATGGTGGTGCTGGCGACGGTGGCGCCACTAACTCGACGGTAACTACCATTAAATAGCAAGCCGCTCTCAAATGCGTATTCCACGGTGCCGAATAGCGCGGCCGCCTCGTAGTCGAATATTTTCAGACCCAGCTGCGATCCCGGTGCATAGCCCAGGGCGGCCAAACGTTGGTCCGGTGGCAATGTGGCCGTATCGTTTATTTGGTAGTCCACGCCGAAAGAAAACCACCAGGCGGCATCGATGCGGCGAGAATAACTCAGTTCCAGCACCACCATCTCAACGTCTCTCGCCCGTCCCGGCAGGAATTCCTTAGCCACGGTCAGGTTAGCACCCACCCTCGGCGCATAGGCACCGAATCCCAGCTTGTAGCCATAGTCGGCAGATACTGAAAGCGTGTACTTGTCCCAGCCATCGAGGTCAACATACTGGGCGGTGGCGGCAGTACCACTTATAACCAGTTGGCTGTTCAGGCTGGTCTGGAACAGTTTGCCAAGGGTAAAACCGGCAGAGAGAAAATTGTCATCGAGAATGTGGGGCGCATCCAGGCCGCGAGAAACATTGTCCTCGTTATTAGCCCCCACCGTCACTTGCATAAAGGTATTGGCGGAAGCGAATCCGACAGGAAACCACAGTAAAAATCCGAACAGTACGAACCGGATTCGGCAACTCAAGGACATTAATATGGCCTGATTCCATTGCAAAGATCCTATTATGCCAAGCATCTGGCCGGCTTGAAATCAGGCAACTCTTGCTGGCGAATATCAGGCCACCGCTTTGCGCTGTTGGCCCAGTCTTCGATCTACTACATTCCTGATAACGCCATGGGGATAACCCCGGGACTCCAGGAAGCGCAACAGGCGCTGATGCACCTTGCCGCCGAATTCCAATGGCGATCCAGGGGGGAGTCGGCCGTCAACCAGGTCCGTTGCCATTACTTCCCAGTCCGCATCATCTTCGAACAAAACCTGGCTGATCAGGCCTTCCGAGACGCGGCGTGAAGCCAGGTCGACGCGGATGTGATGAAAGGCAAAGCCGCGGGACTTGCGGTAACGCACGTAGGCTTCGGCAAAGCGGGAATCGGATTGCAGGTTTTCACACCGTAGCTGTGTCAGTACTTCGTTGACCAGCTCGGGATCTGCGTCGGGGAACTTGTTGCCGAGCTTCTGTTGCAACTCGTAAAAAGAGTGTTCCCGGCGGGCCAGGAAATCCATGGCGGCCCGCCGGAGAACGGGGACATCGAGTATGGGGTCGGCGTCCCGGGATGTAGACGCCGCCTCGGTTAGTGCAGATGTCAAAATGGGAATGCCCTGAAGCCCGGGAGTTATCCCTTTTTGGCTTTCTTGGCGTCGGCCAGCACGACCACGTCGTCGCTGCTGGCTTCTTGCTCGCCGTTTGCCTCGGGTCCGGTATCACCGCCCAGCAACTGGCGGCGAATCTCGTCCTCGATTTCCCTGGCGATGGCGGCATTTTCTTCCAGGTACTCGGCCACATTCTTCTTGCCCTGGCCGATCTTCTCACCCTTGTAGGAGTACCAGGCGCCGGACTTCTCGATGAGGTCCAGTTTCACACCGAGGTCGATGACTTCCCCCAGGTGATGAATGCCCTGCCCGTACATGATCTGGAACTCGGTCTGGCGGAAAGGTGGCGCCACCTTGTTTTTGACCACTTTGACCCGGGTCTCGTTACCCACCACTTCATCGCCTTCCTTGATGGAACCGATGCGGCGGATATCCAGCCTCACGGAAGAATAGAACTTCAGGGCGTTACCACCGGTGGTGGTTTCGGGGGAACCGAACATGACGCCGATCTTCATGCGAATCTGGTTGATGAAAATCACCAGGGTGTTGGAATTCTTGATGTTGGCGGTCATCTTCCTCAGCGCCTGTGACATCAGTCGGGCCTGCAGGCCCATGTGACTGTCGCCCATGTCGCCTTCGATCTCCGCCTTGGGTGTCAATGCGGCGACGGAGTCGATGACCACGACGTCCAGTGCGCCGGAACGCACCACCATGTCGCAGATCTCCAGGGCCTGTTCGCCGGTGTCCGGCTGGCTTACCAGCAGGTTGTCCACATCCACCCCCAGGTTCTGGGCATAGATGGGATCGAGGGCGTGCTCGGCGTCGATGAAGGCGCAGCTGCCGCCGGCCTTCTGGGCCTCGGCAATGACCTGCAGGGTCAGGGTAGTCTTGCCGGAAGATTCCGGGCCGTAGATTTCAACTACACGGCCGCGGGGCAAGCCGCCTATGCCCAGGGCCACGTCGAGGCCGAGGGAACCGGTGGAGATTGCAGGGATCGCTTCGCGCTCGGTATCCCCGAGACGCATCATGGAACCCTTGCCGAATTGGCGTTCGATTTGCGACAGCGCTGCCGCCAGTGCTTTTTCTTTGTTGCCGTTGTCTTCAATCATAATTTATTCCTTGGACGTGCCCGGGCCGCTAGACAATCGTTAACCCTGTTGGCTAACAACCTTCGCACGATTCATGCCTGTTAATTACAACTGATGCTGGTTCCGTGAGTAATGCAGTTGTTCTTTAAAAAAGTAGCCTGTCCCAAGCTACTTGCTTAATTTTATGCTCAATTTCCCTGGAATCCGTAAAAGACGGGAAACTGTATATTTAACCAGTGCTGCTGATTACAGCAGAATTTTACTGTATATACAACCAGTATATTGGCCGGACGGAAAATTCCTTTAATTTTCTTCCTCCAGCAGCGCCACCAGCCCGCGCAAGGCCTCTAAAACCGTGGCCTCCCGCACTTCCCGGCGATCCCCGTCGAAGTGGAAACGGCGGGCCTGGGCCTGGTCTGCCAGCTGCCAGGCGATCCATACCGTGCCCACGGGCTTGTCGGCACTGCCCCCGTCCGGGCCAGCAATACCACTCACCGCCACCGCCATGTTGGCACGGCTGTTGGCGATGGCGCCGGCGGTCATGGCCAGTACGGTTTCCTCACTCACCGCGCCCGGTGCATCGACTGCAAACAGCGCTGGCGAAACATTGAGCAGGCGCTGCTTGGCCTCGTTGGAATAAGTGACGAAACCGGTGTCGAACCAGTTGGAACTGCCGGCGAGGCTGGTTAAAGATTGAGCAATCCCGCCACCGGTGCAGGATTCCGCGGTGGCGAGGAACAGCTCCCGCTGCTGCAATTTATCGGCTAACCGGGCAACCAGTTGTTCGATCTCGGTACAACTATCCATGGCCTAATAGTAGCCGAGGCAAACGGTGCTGTGCCATGGTGGGCCGTCGCAATTGCCGGCGGAATTCAATAAGCTACGACCTCCATGAATGTTCAGCAACACACGCCGATGATGCGCCAGTACCTGGCGATCAAGGCCCAGCACCCCGACTCGCTCCTGTTCTACCGCATGGGAGATTTCTACGAGCTGTTTTACGAGGATGCCAAACGCGCCGCCTCCCTGCTGGACATTACTCTCACGGCCCGGGGCAAGTCCGCCGGCGAAGCCATTCCCATGTGCGGTATCCCTTTTCATGCCGCGGACCGCTACCTGGCAAGACTGGTGGAAGCGGGTGTCTCCGTGGCCATTTGTGAACAGATCGGCGACCCCGCCACCAGCAAGGGGCCGGTGGAACGGGAAGTGGTGCGCATCATCACTCCCGGCACCGTGAGTGACGAGGCGCTGCTGGATGAACGCATCGACAATGCCCTGCTGGCGGTTACCGCAGGTTCGTCTGCCACACCAGAAAACAAATGTTATGGTATTGCCGCATTGAACATCAGCAGCGGCCGCCTGGTGCTGGTGGAGGTGAACGGCTTCCCTGCCCTGGCGGCGGAACTGGAGCGTATCCGGCCAGCAGAAATCCTGGTGGATTCCACCCTGGCCGAGGTTCTGGAACAACTCAAGCATCCTGCTCTTAAGAAACAGGAGCCATGGGCGTTTGAACTGGACAACGCGGTGCGCCTGTTGACGGAACACTTCGGCACCCGGGACCTCAGCGCCTTCGACTGCGCCGACCTGGAACCGGCCATCGGCGCTGCTGGCTGCCTCTTACAATATGCCAGGGAAACACAAAAATCCGAGCTACCCCATGTGGATGGGCTGGTGGTGGAGCGCATCCAGGACAGTGTGATCCTGGATGCCGCCAGCCGCCGCAACCTGGAGCTGGACATCAACCTGGCCGGCAAGCGGGACAACACCCTGATGGCGGTGATGGACAACACGGCCACCGCCATGGGGTCACGGTTGCTGGGACGCTGGTTGCACCGCCCCCTGCGCCGACGCGAAGATTTGCTTGCACGGCAGGAAGCAGTCGCAGCATTGTTAGATCGCTTCAGCTTCGAAAAGATTTCCCCGCCACTGAATGCCATAGGCGATATCGAACGGATACTGGCGCGACTGGGCCTGAAGAGTGCCCGCCCCCGGGACCTGGCAAAACTGCGCGACGCTTATGGCCAACTGCCGGAATTGCAACAACTGCTGCGAACCATGGAAGCGGAACATGTAGCACAACTGGCCGGCACCATCGCCACCTTTCCCCAGGAGCATGACCTGCTCACCCGGGCCCTGGAAGAAAACCCACCGGTGGTGATTCGGGAAGGCGGCGTCATCGCCAACGGCTTCGATGCCGAGCTGGATGAACTGCGGGAGCTCAGCAGCAACGCCGGCCAGTTCCTGGTAGACCTGGAAATAAGAGAGAAGGAGCGCACCGGCCTCAGCACACTGAAAGTGGGATTTAACCGCGTGCACGGGTACTACATTGAGGTGAGCAAGGGACAGTCCGGCGCGGAACTGCCGGCGGAGTATGTGCGCCGGCAAACCCTCAAAAATGCAGAACGATTTATAACCCCGGAGTTAAAAGAGTTCGAAGACAAGGTATTGAGCGCAAAGTCACGCTCCCTTGCCCGGGAAAAAGCCCTGTATGACGAGTTGCTGGATACCCTGGCCCAGACCCTGGGCAAACAGATCGCCAGTGCCGCCGCCATCGCCGAGCTGGACGTGTTGTGTAACTTCGCCGAGCGGGCCAGTACCCTGCAGTATTGCCGGCCGGAGATTACCGAGTCAGCGGAGCTGGTGATCGAGGGCGGCCGTCACCCGGTGGTGGAACGGGTCAGCGAGGAAGCATTCGTCGCCAATGACATCGCGCTGGACGAACAACACAAAATGCTCATCATCACCGGGCCAAACATGGGCGGCAAGTCCACCTACATGCGCCAGACCGCGTTGATTGTATTGCTGGCTCTGTGCGGTAGCTATGTGCCCGCCGCCAGCGCCCGCATCGGCCCCATTGATCGAATTTTTACTCGTATCGGTTCCTCCGACGACCTGGCCGGTGGCCGTTCCACCTTCATGGTGGAGATGACCGAGACCGCCAGCATCCTGCATAACGCCACCCCCAACAGCCTGGTGTTGATGGACGAGATCGGCCGCGGCACCAGCACCTTCGACGGCCTGTCCCTGGCCTGGGCGGCGGCGGTATACATTGCCGAGCACATCCACGCCTATACCCTGTTTGCCACCCACTATTTTGAACTGACCCGCCTGCCGGAAGACTACCCGGCCATGAGCAATGTACACCTTGACGCGGTGGAGCATGAACAGGGTATCGTATTCCTGCACGCGGTGAAGTCGGGCCCGGCCAATCGCAGCTACGGCTTGCAGGTGGCCCAATTGGCCGGGATTCCGCGGCCAGTGATCGAGCAGGCCCGGGACAAGCTGCATCAGTTGGAAACCGAGCGTCACTTGGATGACGATGCCCAGCCGGTAGCCACCAGCGGCCCGCAACAGGAAGAATTATTCGCCACTGCCCCGCACCCGGTAGTGGATTACCTCAAGACCCTGAATCCCGATGAGATTACCGCCCGGGAAGCACTGGATATCCTGTACCAGCTCAAGAGCCGGACCCAGGATTGAATGGCCAAGATTCCGCCAAAGCTGGTAGAATGCTGCGCGCGCCGGACACAGGGCCGGCGCCTGGAAAACAGGAATTTCAGGTAGCGGATTATGACGTTTGTAGTTGGTGAAAATTGTATTCGATGTAAGCACACGGATTGCGTGGAAGTATGCCCAGTAGATTGTTTCTACGAAGGCCCCAACTTCCTGGTGATCCACCCGGACGAATGCATCGACTGCGCCCTGTGTGAACCGGAATGCCCGGTGGACGCCATCTACGCCGAGGACGAACTGCCGGAAGACCAGCAGGAATTTCTCGCCATCAATGCCGAGCTGGCCGACAAGTGGCCGAACATCACTGAGAAGAAAGATCCCCTCCCCGAAGCGGAAGAGTGGGCCGACAAGCCCGACAAGAAGCAGTACCTGGAAAAATAACTATTCCCAAAAAAGTGCCAGGCACTAGTGTCAGGCACTTTTTCCTTCAAGCCATTGAATTCACAACAAACTGCGATTCGCAGAACGCGATATCGAACAGTTTCGGCCGGGTTGGTGCCAGGCACTAGTGCCTGGCACTTTTAGCGAACGGGCAGGAATACGGCCGGGTCCACCGGCTGGCCATCACGACGAATCTCGAAATGCAGCATGGCGGTGCCGCTGCTGTTGGTACCGGCTCGGGCGATGGTGTCTCCTGCCGCCACAATATCCCCCTGCATCACCAGCATCTCGCTGTTATGGGAATAGGCACTGAGGTAGCGTTCGCCGTGGCGCAGGATTACCAGGTTGCCGCTGCCCTGCACGCCGGAACCGGAATACACCACTTCGCCATTGCTCGCGGCGAGCACCGGATCTCCCACGTTGGCGGAAATATCCAGCCCCTTGTTGGTTTCGATTGAAAAGCGCCGTAGTACTTCCCCGCTCAATGGCCATTGCCAGTCCGGTTCCGCCGCGGCACCACCGATGGGTTGCCTTAGCACACCGCCGGAACTGGCGTTGCCGGCACTGGACCGGGCCACACCGGAATTGTCCACGCGGGTTCCGATATTGGTGGAACTACCGGCACCGGTTGCAGTGGGATTGTTGATATCCAGGTTCAGTTCCTGGCCGACAAAAATCGTATAGGGTGGTCGCAGGGTATTGGCCAGGGCCAGGGCGCGAAAATCCAGGTCATACTGGTAGGCGATGGAATACAGGGTATCGCCCGAAAGTACACGGTGCACCGCGCCATTCAGTGCCGCGTTGACTGCCGTGTCCGCCACCGCGCTGGCAGCGCGGCTCACCACGGAGCCTCTCCGGTCCGGCTGACTCGATCGTATTTCCGGGGTGTTTACCTGCGGTCTGTTCACCTGGGGACTGGATTCTCTTAAAAGATCGCTGTCGGTAGTGCCACCGCTACTGAGAACCAGAGGCTGGTTGACTTCCAGCACACTGCCCTGCTCAACCACCGGCGCGTTGTTATAACTGGTACAGCCTGCAAGCACGGCAAACCCAATAAACAGTGTTATATGTCTATAACTCTTGATCATTGGTTTCCGGCCTTCGTTCGGTGGAATAATGAATGCAAGGCGATGACCAGTAAGGCGCCCGCTACACACAACAATATGCTAAGCAACCAGGATGCGTCATTCCCGGTTACCTGGGCGTAGTTCCATGGAGCGATGATTATTCTGTCCACGATAACAGGCTCTTCACTGCCATCGATATTTCGTTCAACAAATACTTGCCAGGGCCATAGTACCAGCAGGGATCCCAACAACATGCCGGTTATTCCCGCATAGCTGCGCTGGTGGTAGTGCCGCAGCAGCCAGGCGATGCCTCGTGAAGACGCCATGATCCCCACCACGCAGCCGCACAGGAAAATGCTGATTACCGGCAGGTTTATATCCAGCAGCGCCTGCAACATGGACTGGTAACTGCCCAGCAGCAACAGGATAAAGGCACCGGACAGGCCGGGCAAAATCATGGCGCTGATGGCGATCATGCCGCTGAAGAAAAGGTACGGCAGGCTGTCGATCTGCTGCAGGGGCCGCAACTCGGCCACGAGCATGACCACCAGCGCACCGGCCACCATGGCCAACAGGTTCTGCCAGGCCAGGCTGTGGTACTGGTCGCGAAGTATCCAGCAAGTCGCCAGCACCAGGCCGATAAAGAATGCCATCAACAGGCTGAAGTGGTTATCCAGCAGGTACAGTACGGTATTGGCCGACACCAGCAGGCCCGACAATATGCCCAGGCCAAGCAGCAACAGGAAATTGCCGTCGATATGCTGCCAGGCCGCCGCCAGCCGGCCACTGAATAACAGCCGGCAGGCCTCGATATCGACGGCGCGTATGGCGTAGATCAGGCGGTCGTAAATCTCGGTGATGACCGCGATGGTGCCGCCGGATACCCCGGGCACGGAGTCTCCCAGCCCCATGGCTACGCCTTTCAAATATGTCCAAACAGCTTCGGGCATGGCGTTCAGATTCCTGGTTCAGCACTGCAGCAGCCAGTCCTCGCCGCGGTACTCAGTGTTGCAGCTGACCTTTCAACAGGGGCACGAACCGGACCAGGTCCAGCACCTCGGTTTCAAACTCATCGCCCCGGCGCGTAATCAATTGCAGCTCCTGGGTACCTTCCCCGCCTACAGGAATTATCAGGCGCCCACCCTCGGCAAGTTGGTCCAGTAACTCCCGGGGTACGGTTTGCGGTGCGGCGGTGGTCATGATGGCATCGAAGGGCCCCTTTTCCGGCCAACCCAGGCTGCCGTCGTCGTGTTTGAAATACACGTTTTTCAATCCCAGCGCGCGCAGGCTCTTGCGCGCCCGGTCCAGCAGCGGCTTGATGCGTTCCACGGTGTAAACTTCTTTCGCCAGCCGCGCGATGACCGCTGTCTGGTAACCGCAGCCGGTACCAATCTCCAGCACCTTGTCGGTGGAACCGGACCTGATGATCGCCTCGGTCATGCGCGCCACCACATAGGGCTGTGAAATAGTCTGGTTGTAACCAATAGGCAGGGCCACGTCTTCGTATGCACGGTGGGCCAGCGCCTCGTCGAGAAAAATATGCCGGGGCGTGGAACGAATCACGTCCAGCACTTCCATACTCTTTATACCCTGGTCCATTAATCGCCCCAGCAACCGCTCCCGGGTGCGCTGGGACGTCATTCCAATTCCACTTAAATTCATCTGCTACGACTCTTTACTACTTTCCTGTTGCGACCGGGGGGAGCCATCCCGGACCCGGCAAATCTCCCTGAGCAGGCTGGTGGCATAACAGCCCCGGTGTAATTCAAACTGCAGGACCAGCTCCGATTCAGACTCCCATTCCCAGCCAAGGTCCCGGGGCCGGAACCGCAGGGACCGTCTCGAAGCCCGTAATCCCTGGGCTTCCAGCCACAACCCTACCCCTGCAAATTGCTGCAGTATTGCTAATTCAATATCGGCAGCTTCGCCACGGGGTACATACCTGTCTTTCGCCTCAACGGCACCACTGAGGGGCCCGCTGATGTGGATATCCATGCGCTCCAGGCGTCCCTGCAGCTCATCGTCCCAGGCCGCGCCGCTTTCCAGCACGAAATAACGATCGGTACCGTCCAGGTTAAGTACATCGCCATCGACATACCTGTACCAGTTCCCGCTACGCAGCCGCTGCGCCAGGACCTGGTTAAACAACAGGGACCGGGCCGCAGAATACAACATGCTGCGATCCCGCCTTTTCATCCTTGCTGCTTGCTCGGTATCGATTAACGCACCGACTTGTTGCAGGTCGCCCAGGCGTTTGCCGAAACGCTGGCCGCCAAAATAATTTGGCACGCCTTGTTCTGCGCATTCCTCCAATCGAGATTCGATTTCCTCCCGGGAACCGTCAATCTCACGCAGGCGAATGCGGAAGACATTGCTGCGATGGCTACCGATGTGCAGCTTGCGCTGGTTCCGCTGCTGATCTTCGATGCTGAGACCCTTGCCTTCCAGTGCCTGCAAACTGGTCTCCGCAGTGGCGGCCAGGGGCAGGCTGAACCATTGCCGGCAATCACCGTACTTGTCCTTCATACCGCAGTAGCCGATTTCCCGGCGGCGGATGCCGGTGCATTCGCTCAGGCGCTGGACAGACTCGAGGGTGGTGAGGTTTTGCTTGCGCACATAAAGCAGCAGGTGTTCTCCGCTGCCGGTAGGTTGGAATCCCAGGTTTTCGGTGACCTGAAAATCTTCACTGCGAGTTTTGATGGTAGCGTGGCATGACGGCAACCCTGCCCGGTAAGGCAGCGTCGCGAGAATATCTTCCTGGTAAGACGGGTGGCTTGGATCGAGCTCAGGCATCGCCTTGCATCAGCACCACGGCGTGGCAGGCCATGCCTTCTTCCCGGCCAATGTAACCCATGCCCTCGGTAGTGGTGGCCTTGAGGTTGATGGCGTCTTCAGCGAGTCCGGTAATTGCAGCGAGACTGCTCACCATGGCCGCCATGTGGGAGGCCAGCTTCGGCGCCTGGGCGACAATGGTGAGATCGATATTCACCAGGGAGTAACCGGCAGCCTGTGCCAGGTCTAAAACCTTGCTGATGATGTCGGCGCTGGAAATTCCCGCAATGGATGGATCGCTGTCCGGAAAATGGCGACCGATGTCTCCCTGGGCACTTGCACCGAGTATGGCATCGGCCAGGGCATGCAATACCAGGTCTCCGTCGGAATGGGCCAGCAGGCTCTTTTTCTCCGGCAGGGTGACACCGGCCAGCACCAGGGGCTTGTCTTCCTGGTAGGTTTCGGCGAAACGATGTACGTCCACGCCATGGCCGATGCGAATATTTGTCGTCATGTCAGTGAGCCCTGGCGATCCAGTATGGCACCGGCGAGATAAAAATCCTGCACGTGGGTGATCTTGATGTTGTCCCGCGCACCTTCCACCATTATCGGTGTGTAACCGAGGGACTGAATGGCTGACGCCTCGTCGGTAAATGTTAAGTTGTTGCCTTCTGAATTGGACAGGGCTTCTTTTAACATACCCATGGGAAACATTTGCGGCGTGGCGGCGTTCCAGCAATTTTCCCGCTCAATGGTTTCCAGCACATTACCATTTTCATCCACCCGCTTCAGCGTGTTATCGACAGGCCAGCCCAAAAGGCCGCCAACTTCATGTTGCGTCACTGCCGCGATCAGCTTCTCGATATCGGAAACCCGGACGCAGGGCCGGGCGGCATCGTGCACCAGCACCCAGTCATCGTCGCCCGCTTCCGCGGACAACTTGATCAGCCCGTTGAGCACGGAATCCTGGCGCATGGGACCGCCGGTACAGGTACGCACGCGATCGTCTTCAATACCTAACTCGGACCAGTGCTGGTCGTTGCCGGCCAGGGTCACCACGATGCGCTGGATGGCACCGATGGCCAGCAGTCGTTGCAGGCTGTGTACCAGTATGGGAGTGTCGCGCAGGGAGAGATACTGCTTGGGCAGGTCCGCCTGTACACGACTGCCACTACCGGCGGCAGGCACAATGGCCCATATCCTGTTCATGACTCAAGTATAGCGGTTTAAATTGCCCGGGCAGACCATCAATCGATGATCATATAAAAGGTTTCGCCTTCGGCGATGAGGCCCAGCTCGGAACGGGCCCGCTCTTCCACCGCTTCCAGCCCGTTCTTCAGGTCCAGCACTTCGATTTCCAGTCGTTCATTACGTTGCTGAAGCTCATCGTTAATGGCCTGCTGCGTAGCCACTTCCTGCTGCAACAGGTTGTGGCTGCGCACGCTGTCCTCCCCCAGCCAGTACTGGAACTGCAATACCAGGATGAGGAACAGGCAGATGACGGAGAGAATTTTCATGGCTGTGGTCACGGTTCAGGATCGAATCCTGGCGAACTCCTTTATTCCGTTGTAAACGGCATCGCCGCCGAGTTCTTCCTCGATACGCAGTAAGCGGTTGTACTTGGCCACCCGGTCCGATCGGCACAGAGAGCCAGTCTTGATCTGGCCGGCAGCGGTTGCCACGGCGAGATCGGCAATGGTGGTGTCTTCCGTCTCCCCGGAGCGATGGGAAATCACCGCTGTCCAGTCTGCATCCTTCGCCATCTTGATGGCCGCCAGGGTCTCGGTGAGGGAACCGATCTGGTTAAACTTGATCAGGATCGAATTGGCCACACCCTCGTCGATACCGCGCTGCAGGATCGAGGTATTGGTCACGAACAAGTCATCCCCCACTAATTGAACTTTATCGCCTATTTGTGCCGATAATTTAGCCCAACCGTCCCAGTCCGATTCATCCATACCGTCCTCTATGGACAGTATCGGATAGTCTTCACTGAGTTTTTGCAGGTAGTTGGCAAACTCGCCCGAGTCGTAGCTCTTCCCTTCCCCGCTGAGGTGATACTTGCCATCCCGGTAAAATTCCGATGCCGCGCAATCCAGTGCCAGCTGTATTTCCTTGCCCGCAGTGAATCCTGCCTGGCTAATGGCCTCGTTAATCGCATCCAGGGCGGCGGCATTGGACGGCAGGTTGGGCGCAAAGCCACCTTCGTCGCCCACGGCAGTGTTCAGGCCCTGCTTTTTCAATACTGATTTCAGCGCGTGGAAAATTTCCGCGCCATAACGCAGCGCCTCGGCAAAACTGGGAGCGCCGGTGGGCTGTACCATGAATTCCTGTATGTCCACGTTGTTGTCGGCGTGCTCACCGCCGTTAAGAATATTCATCATGGGAACCGGCAGTGAATAAGCGCCGGTGCTGCCATTCAGATGGGCGATGTGCACATACAGAGGAACACCGCTATCCAGCGCCGCCGCCCTGGCACTGGCAAGGGACACGGCCAGGATGGCATTGGCACCCAGCCTGGACTTGTTGTCGGTGCCGTCCAGTTCCAGCATAGCGTTGTCGATGGCCTGTTGGTCACTGGCATCCATTCCTGACAACGCATCCTGGATGGTGGTATTGATATTCCCCACTGCGGTGAGTACGCCCTTGCCCAGGTAGCGATCCGGGTCCTTGTCTCTCAGCTCCAGGGCTTCGCGGGAACCGGTGGAAGCACCGGATGGAGCGCAGGCGCTGCCGACGACTCCACTGGTGAGAATCACATCGGCTTCCACCGTGGGATTGCCGCGGGAATCCAGTACTTCCCGCGCCTTGATCTGTGCAATTTCAGACATCTGAATCCTTCATTTATCAATTGGTTAACTTTGGTGCCAGGCACTAGTGCCTGGCACTTTTTGGACTTTGATCAGTATTTTGATCGCTTTTCGAGCAGCTCGACTTTTTTATTCTCTTGTTTATCAATCATTTGGTTCTTCATTGTGCTGATAAGTGCCAGGCACTAGTGCCTGGCACTTTTTTGGTTTCGGAGATCACAGAGCTTTCTTGTTGTAGCCCTCCGTGTACTCCGTGAGCTCCGTGAGAAAAAATTGCTGAATGAGAAAACAACTCTCGCCAAGGCGCCAAGCACGCCAAGAAAACCTATATGGGATTCTCCTTTATGCAGCTACCGGATATCCAGCGGGGCCTGGGACTTGATGAGCTGATCCAGCTCCTGCATCCGCGCCAGGAAATCCTGCAAGCGGGATAGGGGCAAGGCGCAGGGGCCATCACAGAGCGCCTTGTCCGGATCGGGATGGGCCTCGAGGAATAATCCGGCCAGGCCCTGGCTGAGTCCGGCCCGGGCCAGGTCCGCGGCCTGGTTACGGCGACCGTCGGCTCCGCTGCTGAGACCACCGGGAATCTGCAGGGCATGGGTCACATCAAACAGCACCGGGTAACCGAAACTCTTGAGCCTGGAAAACCCAAGCATGTCCACAATAAGATTGTTATAACCGAACGTAGTGCCGCGCTCACACAACATGAGTTGATCGTTTCCGGATTGTTCGAATTTCTTCAGGATGTGTCCCATTTCTTTTGGCGCCAGGAACTGGGCCTTCTTCACGTTAATGGCTTTACCGGTTGCCGCCATGGCGGTGACCAGGTCAGTCTGGCGCGACAGGAAGGCGGGCAGTTGCAACACATCCACCACCGCCGCGACGGCGGTGGCCTGTGCCGGTTCGTGCACATCGGTAAGCAGGGGCAACTCGAACTGCTGTTTCACTTCGGCCAGCCATTCCAGGCCCTTGTCCAGGCCCGGCCCGCGGAATGAATCAATGGAAGAACGATTGGCCTTGTCGAAACTGGCTTTGAATATAAAAGGAATGCCAAGGGAATGGGTCACTTCCTTGAAGTGCTCGGCAACAGTCAGGGCAAGCTCGCGGCTCTCCAGCACATTGAGTCCGCCAACCAGCACAAAGGGACGATCGTTGGCGAGCTGAATGTCGCCAATACTGATTTGTTTAGCTGTCATGAATCAGAGGATCCTTAGTCCTCGAGGCTAGTGTCCGGCTTGTGCGGTCTGAGCGGCCGGCAGGTCTGCAGTATCGTGACCTAAGGTCACGTCCCCGTCCTTCAGCGGACTCCGATTATAAGCTACCGCGGCGGTGATGAAACCGGCAAACAGGGGGTGGCCTTCACGGGGTGTGGAGGTGAACTCGGGATGGAACTGGCAACCCACGAACCAGGGATGGTCCGGTACCTCGATAACCTCTACCAGCATGCCGTCGGCGGATTTGCCCGCCAGGCGCAATCCGGCCCCTTCCAGGGTTTCGAGGTAGTCGTTGTTGAATTCATAGCGGTGGCGATGGCGCTCCACAATTTCTTCCCGGCCGTAACAGGTGTAAGCCGTGGAGTCCGGGCGCAACATGCAAGTCTGACCACCCAGGCGCATGGTGCCTCCGAGGTCGGAGTCTTCATCCCGGGTTTCCACCTCGCCGGTTTCCGTGGTCCATTCGCTGATCAGGGCGATTACCGGGTGTTTGCAGTTTTTCTCGAACTCGGAACTGTTGGCGCCTTCCAATCCTGCCACATTACGGGCGTATTCGATGACGGCGGCCTGCAGGCCGAGACAAATACCGAGAAAGGGAATCTTGTGCTCACGGGCATACTGGGTTGCCAGTATCTTACCCTCGAAGCCGCGCTCGCCAAATCCGCCGGGCACCAGGATGGCATCCACGCCCTCCAGCATGCCGGTGCCCTTCTCCAGCACGTCGGCGGAATCGAGGTACTTGATGTTCACTTTGGTGCGGGTCTTGATGCCGGCGTGGGTAATGGCTTCGTTTAGGGACTTGTAGGCATCCAGCAGGTCCATGTACTTGCCCACCATGGCCAGGGTGATTTCCTGTTCCGGGTTGAGCTGAGCTTCCACCACCCGGTCCCACTCGGAGAAATCCGCTTCCGGGCATTCCAGGTGCAGCTTGCGCACGACAATGTCATCGAGCCCGGCCGCACCGAGAATGGAAGGAATGCGATAGATGGTATCGGTATCCGGCAGTGACACCACCGCCTTGGATTCCACGTTGGTAAACAGCGCGATCTTCTGCCGCGCCGCCTCGTCGATCTCGTGATCACTGCGGCAGATCAGGATATCCGGCTGGATTCCGATTGAGCGCAGCTCCTTCACCGAGTGCTGGGTAGGCTTGGTCTTGATCTCACCGGCAGTGGAGATGTAGGGCACCAGAGTAAGATGCATGAACAGGGCCCGTTCTGAACCCAGTTCCACCCGCAGCTGCCGCACCGCTTCGAGGAAGGGCTGGGATTCGATGTCACCCACGGTACCACCAATCTCCACCAGGGCCACGTCGGCATCACCGGCGCCTTCGATGACGCGCCGTTTTATTTCATCCGTTATATGGGGAATGACCTGGATGGTGGCACCGAGGTAATCACCGCGGCGCTCTCGCTTCAGAACTTCTTCATACACCCTGCCGGTGGTAAAGTTGTTGGCCTGCTTCATGGTGATGTTGCTGAAGCGTTCGTAGTGGCCGAGGTCGAGATCGGTTTCGGCACCGTCTTCGGTGACGAATACCTCGCCGTGCTGGAACGGACTCATGGTGCCGGGATCCACATTGATATACGGATCCAGTTTCAGCATGGTGACTTTGAGACCGCGGGCCTCGAGGATGGCGGCCAGCGAAGCGGAAGTAATACCTTTCCCCAGTGACGAAACAACACCACCAGTAATAAAGATATATCGCGTCATGGGGACCCCATCCATAGTTAACGAATCAGAAGCAGACTGACTCTCACAGATGGATGGCCAGCTTACCAGAACGCCACTTTGACCTCAATTACAGAATCCGGGGCCGGATTCCCGAGATTGGCGCCTATAAAAGGTTTAACGGTCAGCTAGCCAATAACTTGGGTTGTTGCCAGTGGATGCGCAAACCCGGCGTATCGGGCATGGCCGCAAAGGCTTCGGCAATACCGATTCCCGGAACACATACCAGCACATCGCCCCGGTATAACAGTGGTATCCGGTCCCGCAGCCAGGGCTCAACCCCGGATTCCCGCAGGATTTCCTTCAGTGGTTTGTTGGGACGCCCGGGCATCTGCAGGGACTCACCACCATCGCGATAGCGCACTTCCAGCTCCCCCACGGCCGGGTTCAGCGCCGGCGTCGTGCCGCTCCCTGCCTGCAACACTCCATTGCCCGCCAGGGCCAGTATCCTGTCCACCTCCGGATTCCAGCGCTGACCGGGATCCAGGGCCCGGTGCGCCGAGCCATCCAGGGCATAGAGCCTGTCGTTGAAGCGGCACAGGCTATAACCCTCCTCCTCCAGTTCCGGATTGCTGTCTGCCGCCGCGGGCAGTACCTCGGTTACCAGCTGACGCAACCTGTACCACCCGGGCACCGTGAGTCCCAACCGTTTCAGCCAGTAGCGCAACAGATTGCGCTGCCGTGCCTCGCTCAGGGTCTGCAGCCCCGCCAGTTCGATCATGGCCTCCTGCCCGGTCGCCACGGAGGCTAGGTCATTCTCCGCCAACTCTTCCAGCAGGTTCGCCGCCTCGTCCAGCAGGGACAGGGACTTGGCGGTGCTGTCCCGGTATTCCGGCCAGCGCGATTCGATCAGGGGCAGCAGCTCGTGTCGGCAGAAATTCCGATCCAGG
>CAYFKD010000006.1:38911-50229 GCA_964343795.1 uncultured Pseudohongiella sp. | reverse complement strand
TACTGGGATCGTCACTCCAGCGCAGCCCGGCATCGTTGGCATAGTCCCGCAGTTGCTCACGATCGACGTGCAACAGCGGCCGTAGCAGGCGCGAATGGCCGAGCTTGCGGCTCTCGGGCATGCCGCTGAGGCCCAACACGCCAGACCCACGCATTAACCGCAATAAAAAGGTTTCCAGCTGGTCATCCAGGTGATGGGCCAGCAACAGGATTTCACCCTCGCCCAGCTTGCGTTCGAATTCCCCATAGCGCGCGCGGCGGGCCTGTTCTTCCAGGTTGCCTTTCAGGGTTTCGGGATCCAGGCGCAGGCGTGAAGTGAGCAGCGGCACACCCAGCCCGGCACAGAAGGATTCACAGAATTCCTGCCAGGCGCCCGCTTCCGCCTGCAGGCCATGATTCACATGGATGGCGCGCAGCGAGCAGTCCAGTTTTCCCTGGCGCCGCAATTGCTGAACTCCGTGCAGCAGGCAAACTGAATCCAGTCCACCGCTGAGACCCACCAGCAGGCGCAACGGCTGCTTCAGCTGGTTCAACTGTTGTTGCAGATGCTGGAGTAATTCGGACATGGGGTTGGCGTCCGTGAATCGGGAAACTATCAGGCGGCGCTGATGCCGTAGCTCATCAGGCGTTTGTAACGCCGATCCACCAGGTCGTCCAGCTCCATGGCGGTGAGCCGGTCAAGCTGGTCTACCAGCGCTTCCTTGATGTTGGCTGCGGCCTGTTCGGTATTGCGATGAGCGCCACCCAGGGGTTCCGGGATGGTGTGGTCGACGATGCCCAGTTCCTGCAGGCGCTCGGATGTAACCCCCATGGCTTCGGCCGCGGCGGAAGCAAATTCCGCGGACTTCCACAGGATGGTGGCGCAACCCTCCGGTGTAATCACGGTATAGGTGGAGTACTGCAGCATGTTGAGCTGGTCCGCCACGCCGATGGCGATGGCGCCGCCGGAATTTGCCTCACCGGTTACGGTGGCAACCAGGGGTGTACGCACTCGCGACATCATGGCCATGTTTTCCGCGATGGCTTCGTTAATGCCTCGCTCTTCCGAATCCATGCCGGGATAGGCGCCCGGGGTATCGATAAAACTCAACACCGGTAAGCGGTAGCGTTCCGCCAGCTCCACCAGGCGACGCGCCTTGCGATAACCTTCCGGTCGCGGCATGCCGAAATTGTGGCGCACCTTTTCCTTGGTGCCCCTGCCTTTCTGGTGACCCAGCACCATGACCGGGCGGCCATCCAGTTTCGCCATGCCACCAATAATGGCCTGGTCGTCGGCGTAGAGACGATCGCCGTGCAGTTCTTCAAAATCGGTAAAGATGTGCTGAATGTAATCCAGGGTGTAGGGGCGCAGGGGATGACGGGCCACCTGGGATACCTGCCAGGAACTGAGGTTGGCGTAAATTTTTTCCGTGAGCTTGGTGCTCTTGTCCTTGAGGTTCTGGATCTCTTCGCTGATGTTCAACTCATTGTCGGAACCCACCAGGCGAAGTTCCGAGATCTTCGCTTCCAGTTCGGCAATGGGTTGTTCAAATTCGAGATAATTAGGATCCATAACACTTACTTTCGGGGCTCTAACCCGATTAGTTCAATTCAGTTCCAGGGGATTTAATAGTTCGGCTGTTACTGGTATTCCACGCGAACCCGGTGCTTGCCATATTCGACCTTGAGGCGTTGTAAAAGTTCTTCCCTGGGCGTTACCCGCCACTGATCGCCGAACATTATACACCCACTGTCGCTCTGGCGCCGCAGCTGCACCATGACCTCGCAACCCACAGCAGAGGAATCACCAGTCGCGGATTCGGCGGGCAGGTCTGGGCCATTCCCGGTACCGGTGGCGGGCAGGGCCGCCTCCTGGGACAGGCTTACCCGGTATGGTTCCAGGGCATGGGCCAGGTGGTCACAGAATTCCTGCCTTACCGAGGCCTCATCCAGTTGCAACACCAGGCGCCGGGCATGGCGGGCCCGGGCCTCATCCAGGGACATCACTTCCTTGCCCCGGCCACGAGTGCCGCCAGTGTAGTCGTCCACGCTGAGACTGCAATCCACCACCAGGATGGCGTCCTTCTGCAGGTGGTCGCGGAATTTTTCAAACTCCTTGGCGAACAGGCTCACTTCAAGGCGGCCACTGCAATCGTCCAGGGTGAGAAAGGCAATGGTATCCCCTGCCTTGCTCTTCATGGTACGCACGCCGTAAAGCAAACCGGCAACCAGGCGATTGCCCCGTTGTGGCCGCAGCCTGGCAATGGATTCGGGCACGATAGCCTTGAGCTCCTTACGGTACTCGTTATAGGGATGACCGGAAAGAAACAGGCCGAGGGATTCTTTTTCCGCCGCCAGCAGGTGTTGCTCACCCCAGGGCCGCACCTGCAGATTGGGATTTCCCGCCACGGCCTGTTGTGGACTGCTGGCGGCAATTTCACCGAACAGGTCATCCACACCGCTGGCCTGGTTTCGATTGCTTTGCTCGGCGGCGCGCATGACATCCGGCAAGGTTACACTGAAATAGGCTCGCACGTAGTGACGATCCCCCTCCATCAAGCGATCCAGCGCGCCGGACTTGACCAGGGTTTCCAGAGAACGCTTGTTAAGCAGTTGGGCATCGACGCGCTGGCAGAGATCCTGCAGGCTTTCGATTGGACCCTGTGCGCGGGTAGCGATTATGGCTTCGATGGGGCCGGCGCCGAGACCCTTTATAGCGCCGAGGCCATAGACGATTTCACCGGCATCGTTAACGGTAAAGTTATATTCACCGACGTTGACGTCCGGGGGCACGATGGTGAGATCCATGTCCCGGCACTCGTCGATCAGGGTGACGATCTTGTCGGTGTTCTGCATGTCCGCACTCAACACCGCGGCCATAAAGTACGCCGGGTCGTGTGCCTTTAGCCAGGTGGTCTGGTAGGACACCAGGGCGTAGGCGGCGGAGTGGGACTTGTTGAAACCGTAACCGGCGAATTTCTCCATGAGGTCAAAGATAGACTGGGCCAGTTTCTCGTCGATGCCCCGGGCCGCCGCACCGGAGGTGAATGTGGCTCCCTGGCGCGCCATCTCTTCGGGATCTTTCTTGCCCATGGCCTTGCGCAGGATATCTGCACCACCGAGGGTGTAGCTGCCAAGCACCTGGGCGATCTGCATCACCTGTTCCTGGTAAAGAATGACTCCGTAAGTATTCCTCAGCACCGGTTCCAGTTCGGGATGGTCATAAACCACCGCCGTGCGGCCGTGTTTGCGATTGATGAAATCATCCACCATGCCGGACTGCAGAGGCCCGGGCCGGAACAGCGCCACCAGGGCGATGATGTCTTCGAAGCAGTTCGGCACCAGGCGCTTGATAAGATCTTTCATGCCCCGGGATTCAAGCTGGAACACCGCCGTGGTTTCACCGCGCTGCAATAACTTGTATACCGCCTCGTCATCCAGGGGCAGGTCGTTGATGTCGATGGCCGCCTCATCGGCATCGCGGCGGCCGTTAATCATCTTCACCGCCCAGTCTATGATGGTGAGGGTTCTCAGGCCGAGAAAATCGAATTTCACCAGGCCCGCGGTTTCCACATCATTCTTGTCGAACTGCGTGACCAGTCCCCCGCCACCCTCTTCGCAGTACAGCGGGGTGAAGTCAGTAAGCCGTGTCGGCGCGATAACCACGCCACCGGCGTGCTTGCCCACGTTTCGGGTAATGCCCTCCAGCTTGTAGGCCATCTCCATGATTTCCTGGGCGTCATCGTCGCCAGCGACGAAATCCGAAAGCGCCTGTTCTTCCTCCATGGCCTTGTGCAGGGTCATGCCCACCTCGAAGGGAATCAGCTTGGACAGCTTGTCCGCCAGTGCGTAGGGTTTGCCCTGCACCCGCGCCACATCCCGCACCACTGCCTTGGCCGCCATGGTGCCAAAGGTGATGATCTGGGATACCGCTTCCTTGCCATAGAGTTCGGCCACGTGGGCAATGACCCGGTCGCGGCCTTCCATACAGAAATCCACATCGAAGTCCGGCATGGACACCCGCTCCGGATTGAGAAAGCGCTCGAACAGCAGGTCATACTTCAGTGGATCGAGGTCGGTAATGCCCAGGGCCCAGGCCACGATGGAACCGGCGCCGGAGCCCCGGCCCGGCCCTACCGGGATACCGTTGTCCTTGGCCCACTGGATAAACTCCATGACGATGAGGAAGTAACCGGCGAATCCCATCTCGTTGACAATGCCGATTTCCTGGTCCAGGCGTTCGGTATAGGGCTTCGTGGTTTCCGGGTCATTGGCCTGGTCACCGAACTGGTGCTGAAGACGCCTTTGTAAACCCTCCCGGCTGAGATCCTCCAGGTACTGGTCCAGGCCCTTGCCCTCTGGCGCAGGGTAATTGGGCAGGTGCGGTATGCCCAGTTCCACGGACAGGTTGCAGCGCTGGGCAATCTGCCAGGAGTTTGCAATTGCCTCGGGGATGTCGCTGAACAGTTCCGCCATCTCTGCGCCGCTGCGCAGGTATTGCTGGTCCGTGTACAGGCGCGGGCGCCTTGGATCATCCAGGGTGCGTCGGTCGTTTATGCACACCCTCACCTCGTGGGCCTCGAAGTCCTCCGCCGACAGGAAACGCACATCGTTGGTCGCCACCACAGGTGTGTTACTGGCAGCAGCCAGGTGCACCGCCGCCTCGATGTAATTTTCCTCGTCTTCCTTACCCAGGCGCTGCAGTTCCAGGTAAAAACTATCAGGAAAGAGTTGTTGCCAGTGCGCCAGTAATTCCCTCGCCTTTTCTTCCTCGTTTTCCAGCAGCGCCCTGCCGATGTCACCAAACTGGGCACCGGACAGTGCGATCAGGCCCTCGCTCTTGCCCTGCAGGGACGACTTCAGCATGGCCGCTTCATGATGCTCCAGCCTGGCGGTGTACAACTCGGAGATCAGGTGGGTAAGGTTGCGGTAACCTGCCTGATTTTTAACCAACAACGCCAGGGGTGTGGCCACCCGCGTGTCGTCGTCGATGATGGTCAGGTCACAACCGCAAACTGGCTTGATGCCGTTGGCAATGGCACGGCTGTAAAACTTGATGAAGCCAAACAGGTTGGAGAGATCGGTGACCGCCACCGCCGGCATGGGCAGTTCCCGCAACTGCTCAACCAGGGGATCGATGGTGACCAGGCCGTCGCTGATGGAAAATTCGGTGTGCAGACGCAGGTGTACGAAGGGGTGCGGCGGCGAGGTGTCAGTCATGCAAACCGGAGGTCGTTAGAGGGTTAGAATAAAAACCAAATATACTCTGTTTCAAACCCTTCCCCAAAAAATTGATCGCTTAAGGGGCCAGCTGTTCAAAAAATGAGCACTTGGAACTGTGTTTACGCGTCAATTTGGCAACATCGCCTTGACTCATAGTTCAACCCCTTCGCGTCCTTAGCGAGCTTGGCGCCTTGGCGAGAGTTTTTCGCGCTGAAGTCTAAAAATGTGGCGGAGCTTATGTAAGGCTCGGAGACACATAAATCTCCCTCTGTGATCTCCGTGTGCTCTGTGAGAAAAAGCCAGCTTAATTGAGAAGGAATCTCGCAAAGGCGCCAAGCTCGCCAAGGACGCCAAGAAATTCAATTAACCTGTCAAAAGTTGAGTTCGCGGACGGGGGCGAAGCTGTGGCGGTGAATTGCACAGGGGCCGAGCCGCTGCAGCGCGTCCAGGTGCAAGGCGGTGGGATAACCCTTGTGCCTGGCGAAACCATAGCCGGGGTAACTGCGGTCCAGCTCCGCCATTTCCCGGTCCCGGGTGACCTTGGCCAGGATCGATGCGGCCGCGATGGCCGGCACCCGGCTATCACCTTTTATAACCGCCACGGACGGATAGTCCCAGGCCGGGCAATGGTTGCCATCGACATAGACAAACTCCGGCCGGGTTTGCAGGGCGGCGACGGCGCGTTCCATGGCCAAAAGGCTGGCATTGAGAATGTTCAGCCGGTCGATCTCGGCGACACTGGCCCGGCCCAGGGCCCAGGCTGCGACCCGGTCGACTATCAGCTCATAGAGGGTTTCGCGCCGAGCGGCGCTGAGTTTCTTGGAATCATCGAGGCCGGGGATGTGGCAGTCGTCACCCAGTATTACCGCAGCAGCCACCACGTCTCCCGCCAGTGGCCCTCGCCCTACTTCATCGGTGCCGGCGCAGATGCGAAAAGGCTGTACTGGTTCCACGCAATCGAGTTGTTCCATCTATTCTTATTCTTCTGCCGGACCGAGGAATTCCTGAATCGCCGCTGCTGCCTGCTTACTTGCATCCAGGCGCAGGCTGCGGTGAATTGTATCGAATTCAGCAAGCAGTTCAGCATGATCCTGTTCCGGTGACAGCTGCTGGCAGATTTCCTGGCCCAGGTTTTCCACGGTGACATCGTTCTGCAAGTACTCCGGCACCAGTTGCCGGCCCGCCAACAGGTTCGGTAATGCCACGTTGGGAATCTTTACCATGGGGCGGGCAATCATGTAGGTAAGCGCCGCCAGCTTGTAACACACGATCATGGGTCGGCGCAGCAGCATGGCTTCCATGGTGGCCGTACCGGATGCCAGCAATACCAGGTTGGCGGCCGCCATGGCCACGCGGGAATCGTCCACCACCTGGAACAGCTCGTCACTGATCAATCCCTCGCTTTGCAACAGGTCCTGGATGAGGATGCGGTTCTGCTCGCTGCTGGCGGGAATGATGCATCGCAGTTTCGGGTAGTGCTGCAAGGCCTGCATGGCGGCGCCGAAAAAGACAGGCGCCAGCCGTTTTATTTCACCGCTGCGGGACCCGGGCAGCAAGGCCAGCACTGGCTCATCCTGGGGAATGCCAAGTTGCTGCCGGGCCGTTTCGCGCTGGTCATCAAAGCCGATCTGGTCGGCCAGTGGATGACCCACACAGCGCACAGGTACCCCATGCTCCTGGTAGATTCCCGTTTCGAAGGGAAACAGGGTCAGCATCAGGTCGACAATCTTCTTTATCTTGTGGATGCGGCCGGAACGGTAGGCCCACACGCTGGGACTGACATAGTGCACGGTCTTGATGCCGTGGCCGTGGAGGTCGGCTTCTAGACGCAGGTTGAAATCGGGGGAATCGATACCGACGAAAGCCAGGGGCGGATTCGCGGCAAAGGTTTTTGCCAGCCGCGCTTTCAGCGCGAACAATTCCGGCAGCCGGCCCAGGGGTTCCACGAAGCCCATTACTGACAGTCGCTCCATGGGCGTGAGGGATTCACAACCCAATTCGATCATCTGGGGACCGCCGACGCCGAGGAAGCGAGCGTCGGGATAGTGCTTGCGTAAGGCCTCCATCAGGCCGGCGCCGAGGATGTCTCCCGATTTCTCTCCCGCTACAATGCCAAAGGAGACCGGTTCAGCCATCAGTGTACCCCTCCATATATATTGTAACGTTCAGAGTGCGCCTGAGCTGTCAGTGCAAGACGCGTTCCGCCGTGAATGGCGCCACCCTTTACAAGGAGCGCAACGCAGCAATGGCAGCTCAGGCGTGCTCCCTTCGGGCGGGCCGGAAAGGGGCTATCCGCGGCGTTATGCCTCTTGGCAAGGGTGACGCCATTCCCGGCGAGTCATGCCTAGCGGCTAACCCCTTTCCGACCCGCTGAATGTCACAATATATACGGAGGGGCACACTAACGATGGATACCTTTTTCAGAACTTTCCAGGGTTTCGATCAGCACATCGAGGGCTTCGCCTTGAGCCGGCAATTCCCTGATCTGGGCAATGGCTTCCTGCAGGGTGAGATTGCGTCGGTAGATGAGCTTGAACGCCTTCTTGATGGAATCCACGCTGGCCTTGTCGAAACCACGCCGTTCCAGGCCGATGCTGTTTACACTTCTTACCGCTGCCGGCTGGCCGCTTACGATCATGTAGGCCGGAATGTCGCTGGTGATATGAGCCATTCCTCCAACAAAAGCATGTGGCCCGATTTTTAGAAACTGGTTAACACCAACATAGCCACCCAGGATTGCCCAGTCGGAAACTTCCACGTGACCGCAAAGGCCGACATTGTTGGCAAACACGGTGTGGCTGCCCACGATGCAATCGTGAGCCACATGGGCGTATGCCATTAACAGGTTGTCATCACCCAGCCGGGTGATGCCGCCACCGCTGCCGGTGCCACGATGTATGGTCACCCCTTCCCGGATAATGTTGTCGTCGCCGATCTCGAGCCAGGTTTCCTCGCCTTCGAATTTCTTATCCGCCGGGTCTTCTCCCACGGATGCGAACTGGTAAATCTGGTTGTTGCTGCCGATACGGGTGTTGCCGCGAATAACGACGTGGGAAAGCAATTGGGTATTGTCGCCAATGGTGACATTGGGTCCGATCACACACCATGGGCCGACACTAACACCCTCCCCCAGCTGGGCACCCGGATCAATCTTGGCGCTGGGATCAATCGACACTGACTTTCCTCTCGGCACACATGATATTCATGGTACCGACCAGCTCGTCACCAACAGATGCCTTGCCGGCAAACTTGTATATGCCGCGACGATTGGTAATAACTTCCACCTCCAGGCGCAACTGGTCGCCGGGAACTACGGGCCTGCGCAGGCGCACTTCATCGGCGCCTACAAAATAGTAGAGGTAACCGTCCTTGGGTTTCTTTTCCTGGCTTTTGAAGCCGAGCACACCGGCAGCCTGGGCCAGCGCTTCGATAATCAAAACACCGGGCATGATGGGCTGGTGGGGAAAATGTCCCTGGAAAAACGGTTCGTTCACCGTCACATTCTTGTAGGCAACTATGGATTTGCCCAGGTCCATTTCCACTACCCGGTCTACCAGCAAAAATGGGTAACGCTGTGGCAGATATTCTTTTATTTCCTGTACATCTAGTAGCATAGTTTTCTCTTGTCAGCCCAGCCATAGAACCGTTTGCGGTCTAGTGCCTGTATCGGTCGCTGTCCGGGTTTTACTTAGTATTAGCCGTTCTTTTCCAATGCTTTCAGTCGTGCCGCCATGTGCTCCAGCTGCTGGAACCTGACAATGGCTCGCTTCCACTTGCTCGTTTCCATTTGCCCGGTGCCCGATGAGTACACACCAGGCTCCCTGATGGTTTGTGACACCAGGGACATGGCGCTTACCTGCACACCATCGGCGATGCTGATATGTCCGATCATGCCGGCAGCGCCGCCGAGCACACAATACTTGCCAATGGTGGCGCTCCCCGCGATAGCGACACAGCCACAGATACGGGTGTGATCACCAACGATCGTGTTATGGCCGATCTGCACCTGGTTATCGATCTTTACGCCATCGCCGATAACCGTATCTTCCAGCGCCCCCCTATCGATTGTAGTGCCCGCACCAATCTCGACATCGTCTCCGATTCGCACACTGCCGAGCTGATGTATCTTCACGGCACGACCGCCTTCGAAGGCATAGCCGAAACCGTCGGCACCAATTACCGTTCCGGCGTGAATAGTAACATTGTTTCCAATTTGCACGCCGGGATAGAGCACTACGGCACGGTGTAACACACAGTTATCACCCAGGCTCGCTGCTTCACTCACCACACAGTTAGGACCAATGATGCAGTTCTCGCCCATCTCCACACCGGCTTCAATTACAGCGTTTGCACCGATGGCGGCGGATTCCGGAATGCTTACGCCATCTGCCACTACCGCCGCACCATGAACACCGGGGGGCATACTCAGCGTGGGTGCGAACAACGCCGAAGCCCTGGCAAAACAGGCATAGGGATCGGCACAGATGAGTTTGTTAACGGGACAGTCCGCGGCGTTGTCGGCAGAAACCAGTACCGCCGAGGCACGAGTGTCTGCAAGCTTGTCTACATAAGCGGGATTACTGAGAAAGGAAAGCTGCCCGGGAACCGCTGCACTCAGGGTTCCCAGGCCGGTAATTACACAGTCGGCGTCGCCGTCGAGTTGAGCTTCGAGCAGGTTGGCCAGGTCACCGAGCGTGATGCTTTTTTCATGTGCCACCGGCGGTTCCTGCGGGCTGGAAATTAGTCTTCGCTGTCTGGCGCCATCTCGTTGAGTTTGGCAGTCACCCGCGGTGTAATATCGAGCACGGGCGCAAAATATGGCGCGGAATCTGCGTTGAGGATCAGGTCAAAGCCACCTTCGGCTACGACCTCTGTGACTGCTGCGGCTAATTCTTCCTGCATGCCGGCAAGAAATTCCTGGTTCTTTTCCTGCAATGCCTGCTGCACTCTTTCCTGGATCAGCTGCAACTGAACCTGCAAGTCCTGGGCATTGGAATTCATGCGTCGAATTTCATCTTCTGACAGGACCGCTTCATTCTGCTGAAATTCTTCGGCGAGCGTATTGAGCTGCTCGGACAGTTGTTCAGCTCTCTCGATATCCGGTGCAAACTCCTGATTGAGCTCTTCCTGAATTACCTGCGCGGCATCTGAATCGAACAATGCTCGCAGGGGAGCCAATATTCCAATCTTCGTATCCTGCGCAATTGCGCCCTGGGATACTAATGCTAACCCCAGACACAGTGTGAGGTATTTAATAATTTTCACTTACTTTATCTCCGATTCAGTTGCCCGGTACTATATTGAAGAGCACAGGGATTCCTAATCTAACAATCTAATTAATCTTAAAATCCGGTACCGATTGTGAAGTCGAATGTCTTGGTGTCGTCACTATCTTTACCAAATGGCTTCGCCAGGTAAAAAGTGAGCGGGCCAAATGGCGAAATATATGTCAGGTTGAAACCAACCGAATACCTGATTTCACCAAGATCGAAATTCGTACAGTTCCGTAACAGTCTCTGTCGTTGTGTACAGTTTGAAGAGAACACGTTACCAGCATCTATAAAAAAGGAGGTTCTCAGCTGGTTATTAATGCCCTCAATAAACGGGAGCGGGAACAGCAGTTCCAGCGTGGCCGTGGTGAGTATATTACCACCAAAACTATCATAATCCTCATCCAGGAAGAAGGTTTGCACGGCCAGGGCAACCTGCTCATTGCCGTTGGCATCCAGGATCGGGTTGCCATCCCCATCGGTTAACACAGTAGTCTGGTAGGCAAAATCGTTATTGAATCTCGCCGCTGAACCGTCTTCCTTGCGCAGGATCTCGCCGTTCTCATCACGCTGCAGGGTAACCGGACCCGTGGTGAGATAGCGCGCGCCCGCAGTACTCTGTGGGCCCAGGCTGTTTTCTTCGAAGCCGCGCACCACACCGGAGGAATTGAGACCGCCGGCAAAATAGTGGTTAAAGAAAGGCAACTCATTGGTGTCGCCATAACCTATTCCATAGCCCAGGGAAGTGCGCAGGTGCAGCACCCATTGACGTGTTGGTTCCAGCGGCCAGTAGTTGTCGCTGTTGAAAGTCAGCCTGGCATATTCCAGGTCACTGCCTGGCAGGGTG
>CAYFKD010000006.1:19584-38901 GCA_964343795.1 uncultured Pseudohongiella sp. | reverse complement strand
TTCCAACCCGGCTGCATAGAATGAACCGTCCGTGGCCAGTTGTCCGCGGTTTAATGCGAAGTGCGTCCAGCGACCGGTAAGCGTAGCGTTGTCAAAGGTATCACCGAACCTGTCCACGAAACCCGGTTCCGGGTTTTTCTGCAGTTGCAGATCGCTGAGGTCTGCAATGTTGCCAACGACTGCGTCCATTATTGGCCCGTCGAATGCATTAGGTTGCGCCGGTGTAATGATGTAGTTGGTTACGTTGTCGAACGGGATTGGGCTGGCAATAATTTCCTGCACCGAACCCAGGCCGGCACTGAGTTCGGTGTGGGAGAAGCCCAGGTCAAAACCCACGGACTGAATTTCACTAAGGGGGTAACTAAAGCTGATGGAACCACCGAAAGAGGTCGTGTTGAAACTGGATACGTTAAATGGTGAATCTATTTCCTGGGCGAACAGGTTGAAGCCGCGGCTTACTCCATCGGGCGTAAAGTACGGGTCCACGTACTGAAAGTTAAGACCCTTGATGAAACGGCTCTTGTTAACACCTACCGCCACCGTGCGCCCGGTGCCGAGAAAGTTTTGCGCCTGCAGGCTGATGTTGGCAAAGAAATCGCCACCACCGCCGGTTCCAATCTGGAAACTCACGGCACCGAAGTTCTGCTCTACTACATCGTAATTAACATCGATTTGGTCTTCCGTGCCCGCCACTTCCTCCGTAGCCACTTCTACGGTTTCGAAGTAGCCCAGCCGCTCCAGGCGAACCTTGGATTGCTCTATCTGCATGCTCGAGGCTGGCGCGGCTTCAAGCTGGCGCATTTCACGGCGCAGCACGTCATCGGCAGTAGACGTATTGCCATTGAAATTAATGCGATTGACGTAGGTGCGGTTGCCCGGCTCGATGAAGAAGGTGACATCGACGGTTTCATCGTCATTCACTTCGGGCACACCGGTGACCTCGGCAAAGGCATAGCCCAGGTTACCGAGAAACTGCACCATGATCTCTTCGGTACCGGTAACCAGTGCCTGGGAAAAGGTCTGCCCCGGGCGCACGAAGATGGCCGCTCTTAACAGCGCTTCGGCATTGACCAGGTCACCGGCCAGGTCGACTTCGTTAACGGTAAACTGCTGACCCTCGGAGACATTGATGGTGATATAGACTTCCTTGCGATCCGGCGTAATCGAGATGGGCGTGGAATCGATATTGAATTCCACGTAGCCGTTGTCGAGGTAATATGATTCCAGGCGTTCCAGGTCGCCGGTAAACTGTTCCCGCGAATAACGATCTTTCCTGCTCAGGAACATGTACCATGGCTTGGTTCCAAGCTCGAACAAATCCAGCAATTCATCTTCTTCGAAGGCACTGTTCCCCACAACGTTTATATGGCGAATGCGGGATTCTTCTCCTTCATTTATATCAAGACTGATGGCGACACGGTTTCGCGGCAGGTCTTCTACCTCGATCTCAACGGAAGCGCCATAACGCCCGCGGGCGGAATACACTTCCTGGATGCCCTGCCGAATAGCCTCCAGCGCGGCCCGGGTAAAGATCTGGCCTTCGGCGATCTCCGCCGTGGCCATGTTCTCGATGATGTCTTCGGTTTCGAGCACGCTGTTGCCATCGATGGTGATCTCTGCCACCGAGGGGCGTTCCAGGACCGTAATGATGAGGATGTTGCCTTCGCGGGAAACCTCGATCTCGTCGAAGTAACCCGAGGCCGCCAGCTCGCGAATAATCAGGGAAGGCGTGAAGGAATCAACCGGGTCGCCAATACCTACCGGGAGCAGGTTGTAAATAATGCCGGGGGATATGCGCTGATAACCGTCGACGATGATGTCGGCGATAGTGAAGTCCTGAGCCTGTGCTTTGCTCGATATGCCACCCGCCAGCAGCATACAAAAGAGAAGTTTCTTCATCAGTAAATCTTATAAAGTTCTGCTGAGTTTCCGGTTTAGCTGTTTCGGCGGCGGGTTTTGTTTACAAGGTATCGATTTATTGTTGTTAGAGGATACGGCTGAAATCGTTATAAATCGCCAACACCATGATGCCTGAAATGATAAGCAGGCCGAGCTGCAGGCCCCAGGCCTGTATTCGCTCCGGTACCGGGCGCCGGATTATCGCTTCAATGAAGTAATACATCAGGTGCCCTCCGTCCAGCACCGGTATAGGCAGCAGGTTCAGCACACCGAGCGAAATGCTCAGCAGGGCCAGGAAACCAAGATAGACCTCCAGGCCATAGCTCGCTGTTTCCCCCGCTACCTGGGCAATGGTTATCGGCCCGTTTATGTTCTTGACCGATATCAGCCCTATTATCATTTTCTTAACCGACTCCAGTACAAAGACCGATTTATCCCAGGTCTCTTGCAGCGCCGGTCCGATTGCAGTCAGTGGACCGTAGTTCACGGTACGCCGCGCATCCGCACCGAGAATTTGTTCCAGTGTGGTATTGGCGACGGAAGCGCCTATGCGACCGACAGTTGCACCGTCTTCCAGGGTGCTTGCCTCGGGACGCAAGACCAGAGTCGTAAGTGAATCTCCCCGTTGGACAACAACTTGCAGGTCGAGTTCCGGATTAGCCTGTATCACCTCGACCCAGTGACCCCAGCCCCGGATAGAACGACCGTCGACACTGACGATCTCATCGCCCGCCAGCAAACCGCCCGCTTCGGCACGACCATTGGCCAGGGTCCCGGCAATCACCGCGGGAATTTCCCACTGCACGATGCCAAGCTCTCCGACCGGGTCCGGGGAAGTGTCATAACCCATCCACGCTTCAATCGGGATCGAGACATTACGCAGGGAGCTTGATTGGGCAGGATCGATGGTGAGTTCAAGGTTGCCGGTCTCACCCAGTCGCGACAGCATTTGCAGCACCACCTGCTGCCAGATGATGGTTTCCTCGCCATCCACGGCCACGATCTCGTCGCCAACCTGTAGCCCCGCCCGTTCCGCCGCGGAATCTTCAACTATGCCGGTGACCACGGGGGCATAACCGCTGATGCCATAACTGATGTTGATCACCCAGTACACCACGATGGCCAGCAGGAAGTTGGCCAGGGGACCGGCGGCCACGATGGCGGAGCGTTGCCACAGTGGCTTGCAGGCAAAAGAGACAGAACGTTGGCTGGCGGGAATGGAACTGGTATCCACGGTACTGGTGTCTTCCTGACCCAGCATCTTGACGTAACCGCCCAGGGGAATAGGCGCGATTACATATTCCACATCATCCTTGCCGTACCAGCGCTTCGCCGCCTTGCCGAAGCCGATGGAGAAGCGCAGCACTTTTACGCCACAACGGCGCGCCACCCAGAAATGACCAAACTCGTGAATAGTCACGAGAATGCCCAGGGTGACAATCAGGGCTATGCCGCTGATTAGGAAATTAATCAGTAATTCCATCCGGGTTTTGCGCTCCTTTTATGCCCAGATATTTCTGGAATTTGCCGCTTCTGTAAACGGCATATACGGGGCAGGTTCTTCAATGAAAACGCTTATCTATCAGTTCCTTAGCGTAAATTCTTGCCTGCTTGTCGACCTCCAGAATAATAGCGAGACTGGCTGCCGCTTCACAAGGTGTTTTCGACAAAACTCCTTCTATTATTAAGGGAATTTGCGGAAATGGGATCTGTTCCTGCAAAAAAGCTGCCACTGCTACCTCGTTGGCGGCGTTGAGTGCGGCCGGTACGGTGCCCTGCTGCCGCGCCGCGTCCATGCCCAGGGCCAGGCAGGGAAAGCGATCCAGGTCCGGCTGGCGAAATTCCAGTGCCGGTTGCGACACCAGGTCCAGGCTTGCCGCTCCGGAGGGCAGGCGCCTGGGCCAGGCCAGGCCGGTGGAAATGGGAACCCGCATGTCGGGATTGCCCATCTGCGCCAGCACCGAACCGTCGCAGAAATACACCAGTGAATGGACGATGCTCTGGGGGTGAATGACCACCTCGAGCTGCTCCTGCCCCACCCCGAACAGATAACAGGCTTCTATGTATTCCAGACCCTTGTTCATCATGGTGGCGGAATCCACGGAAATCTTTTGTCCCATGCTCCAGTTTGGGTGTTCGCAGGCCTGTTCCGGCGTCAGGGCATCAAACTGGGCAAGCGGTGTTTCCAGGAACGGGCCACCGGAGGCGGTAAGCACCAGCTTTTCCACGTTCTCTGTGTTATTACCGGTGATGGTGTCCTGACCCGATGGCAGGCACTGGAAGATGGCGTTGTGTTCGCTGTCGATGGGAATAATGGTGGCGCTTGCCTTTCGTGCGGCGGCAATAAACAAATCACCGCTCATGACCAGAGACTCTTTGTTAGCCAGTAATACTTTTTTGCCAGCCTCCACTGCTGCCAGCGTCGGCGCGAGTCCGGCGGCACCGACAATGGCCGCCATCACGGTATCTACCTCCGGGGCTGCTGCTACCTGGACCAGGCCATCGACACCGGTAAGCACCCGGGTATCACACTTCTGCTGTTGCAGTTGTTCGGTGAGAGTCCTGGCAGCGTCGCCATCGGTCAATACGGCGTAGCCGGGGCGGTGTTGCAGGCATTGCTGCAGCAGCAATTCGCTGTTGCTGTTGGCGGTGAGGGCGTGAATTCTTATGCCGGGGTGCTTGCCAAGAACATCCAGGGTGTTCTGCCCGATGGATCCGGTGGATCCCAGAATGCTTATTGCCTGGGGGTCACTCATAGGGCTTCGCTGCGATTAATCACGATGAGAAACACCAGGGCGAAAGATGGCGCGGCTGCCATGAGGCCGTCCACCCGATCCAGCAGTCCGCCATGACCGGGCAGAATGCTGCCGCTGTCTTTAAGATCACAGTTGCGCTTGAGCATGGATTCCATCAGGTCGCCGATTACGCTGAACAGGGTGACGAAACAGGCCAGCAACAACATCAGTGCCACTTCAACGGCGGACAGTGGCAACAGGTAGGTATCCAGGGCCCAGGTCATGGCCACGGCAAGTAGCAGGCAAAGAACCAGCCCGCCCCACACGCCCTCCCAGGACTTGTTCGGGCTCAGCGCCGGCGCCAGCTTACGGTGACCAAATCGGGTACCTGTAAAGTACGCTCCCACGTCCACCGCTGCGACCAATACCACCAGCCCAAGAACCAGGGCTCCATTGGGCAACAGGTACTTCAGCAGCACGATGGCAACCAATACCGGGAGCAGGGCAAAAAGACCCATGGCCGCGATGTGACTGTCATCATTCCAGTCGTCCTTGTTCGCGGGATAACCGCGCAGGAGCAGCACGGTGAACAGCCAGAAGAACTGTCCCAGGCCAAGCAGCATGGCGGCCCTTAACTCATCGATCTCAACCGCAGTGGGAGTAATACCCAGCAAACCGAAGATGCCCGCTATCATCAGTGCCAGGGAACCGAGATATAACAGTTTTCCCTGGGTGCTGCTTGCATCCAGGAAGCGCGTCCACTCCCATCCGGCCCGCAGGACAACGATGGCAATAACAAGGGCAAATGAGAATGGCGGCAATTGGGTAGTAATCCCCGCCAGCAACAGGAACAGGATCACTGCGGTGATGATGCGGAGTTTTAAGGAATCCCATTTGGCCATGGTCGCGGTTCCTTATCCCCGATCCGAATCCTGGTCATCATGGCCGCCGAAACGGCGTTGCCTGCTGGCGAAATCGTCCAACGCTTTCTGAAATTCGGCATCATTAAAATCCGGCCACAGGCAGTCGGTAAAATACAGTTCTGTATACGCGAATTGCCAAAGCAGAAAATTACTAATGCGATGTTCGCCGCCGGTGCGAATGCACAGGTCCGGTTCCGGGTACTCCTGCAACTGGGTGTGGGAGTGGAACAAGTCGATATCTATCTGATCTGGAGTCAGCTTGCCCGCCGCTACTTTTTCAGCCATGGAGCGGGCAGCGTTGGTAATGTCCCAGCGACCTCCATAGTCAGCAGCTACGATAACCGTAGTACCAGTGTTATGCTGCGTCAGATCTTCCACTTCCTGCATATTCGATTGCAGTTTTGGGGAGAATGAATCGCGGTTTCCGATAAAGCGAAGGCGCACGTTAGACTTGTGTAACTGATTGATTTCGTTACGTTTGAGTACGCTGAGAAACAGGGCCATGAGGCCCTGTACTTCCTTGACCGGACGCATCCAGTTCTCACTGCTGAATGCAAACAGGGTAAGAAATGGTATCTCGCGTTTGACGCAGGAGTTCACAATTTCCCGAGCCGACTCCGCTCCGTAGCGATGCCCTGACTTGGAGGGGTAGCCATGCTGACGAGCCCAGCGATTATTGCCGTCCATGATAATGGCGATATGCTGAGGCTTGTTCATGGCTGCTGTGTCATTCCGGATCTATTCTGTTGGTATTGATCGCAGAATTCGTTCCTGCGCATGCCGGCCCGATACCGGCACCGGGTCTAGAATGACAACAGGTCGGATTCCTTGGCCTGGAAATGGGATTCTATTTCCCCGATGTACTTGTCAGTGAGTTTTTGTACCGATTCCTCGGCACGATGCAACTCATCCTCACTAATCTCTTTTTCCTTTTCCAGTTCCTTGAAGTCGGAATTGGCGTCACGCCGGATATTGCGCACCGCGACCCTGGCGTTCTCCGCCTCCTGTTTTGCCTGCTTGGTGTACTCGCGTCGGGTTTCTTCTGTGAGCGGCGGCATGGGAACGCGAATGGTATCGCCGTTGTTTGAAGGATTAAGCCCCAGGTCAGACTTGAGGATGGCTTTCTCGATCTCTCCGATCAGGTTTTTTTCCCAGGGAGAGATCAGCAGGGAGCGCCCTTCTTCCACGCTGACGTTTGCGACCTGGTTCAGGGGAGTATCGGCACCGTAATAGGAGACCATGACGGCATCCAGGATACCGGGGTGTGCCCTGCCGGTACGAATCCGTTTGAATGCGTCCTCCAGGGAGGCCACGGATTTCTGCATTCTCTCTTCTGCATCGGCGATTATGTCGTCTACCATTATTATTCCCTCAGTTTTTTGCTTTTGCAGACAATACAGCGAATGGTTACTCGATCAGGGTACCGTCCGGCTTGCCCATGACATTATCCAGCAGGGCGCCCGGCTTGTTCATATTAAATACCTTTATCGGTATTTGATGATCCCGGCTTAAGCAGATGGCGGTCAAGTCCATTACGCCGAGGTTTTTCTGGATCACGTCGTCGTAAGTGAGTCTTTCGAATTTTTCCGCATCGGGATTGGTGTGAGGATCCGCCGAATACACACCATCCACCTTGGTAGCCTTCAGGATCAGGTCGGCATCGATCTCGATACCCCTGAGACAGGCGGCGGAATCGGTGGTGAAGAAAGGATTACCGGTACCGGCGGAGAAAATGACCACGTCGCCGGACTGCAGGTGGCGGATGGCGGTGCGGCGATCGTAGTGTTCCACCACACCGCTCATCTGGATGGCCGACATCACCCGGGTCAAAATATTGGCACGCTCCAGGGCATCGCGCATGGCCAGGGCATTCATTACCGTAGCCAGCATACCCATGTGATCCCCGGTTACCCGTTCCATGCCGGCGGCATGCAGGGCCGAACCCCGGAACAGGTTTCCACCGCCGATCACCATACCTACCTGGACACCGAGACCGACCAGCTGGCCAACTTCCACCGCCATGCGATCCAACACCTTGGGATCGATGCCAAACTCGGCGTCGCCAGTAAGCGCCTCACCGCTGAGTTTCAGCAGTATGCGGTTGTACTTGCGTTCCTGTTTCGGCATGGCGAATCCTGTTAGGTAAAGCAGCGCCCAGTTTAAGTTTAATTGCCCAACTGGGCAGCTACTTCCGCGGCAAAATCGTCGTCGTCTTTCTCGATTCCCTCGCCCACTTCGAATCGCACGAAGCTGTTCAGTTCGGCACCGGCGCCAGAAAGCAGTTTGCCGACCTTGGTATCGGGGTCTTTGACAAAGGGCTGCTCCAGCAGACTTACCTCGGCCTTGAACTTGCGCAGTCGACCCTCGATCATCTTCTCGATGATCTCCGGCGGCTTGCCGCTATCCTGGGCCTGGGCGGTGTAAATTTCCTTTTCCTTGGCCAGCACCTCTTCCGGTACATCTTCGGCACGGATCACCATGGGGCTCGCCGCGGCGATGTGCATAGCCACGTCACGGGCCAGGGTTTCATCGCCACCCTGCAATACCACCAGCACCCCGATCTTGTTACCGTGCACGTAGCTATCCACGTTACCGGTGTCGGCGCCATTAACACTGGCCCGTTCTACCCGGCGCAGGTTGATGTTTTCACCGATCTTCTGCACCAGCGCCTGGCGCGTGTCTTCAAGCCCAGCATCCAGCAGTCCGGCCACGTCGGCGTCCTTGTTGGAATAGGCCAATTCCAGTGCCTGCTGTGCAAACTCGAGAAAATTTTCATCCCTTGCGACGAAATCGGTCTCGCTGTTTACTTCCACTATGACACCGTAGTTGCCATCCTCGGCAATCTTGGTCATGACGATGCCTTCCGCGGCGACGCGGCTGGCTTTCTTGGCGGCTTTCAGTCCTGATGCCTTGCGCAGATCTTCAATCGCCTTTTCCATGTCGCCGTCCGCTTCGCTGAGGGCTTTTTTACAGTCCATCATGCCCAGTCCGGTGCGCTCACGCAGTTCCTTGACCATGCTTGCAGTAATGTTTGCCATTTTCTGTCTCTCTTGAATCCTTCAGGTACCCCGTTGGGCACTCTCAATATGTGTAAAAAGGGGGCTGCTCGCCCCCTTGAAAATCCAGTTAAAAGTCCGGTCCAGGCTCAGGCGCTGTTCCGGTAGAGCTTTCGGTGCCGGTCGCTCAGTCCCCGCTCGCAGCCTTTTTCTTGGCGGCTGCCTTCTTCTTAGCCGGCGCCTTTTTCTTGGCCGTGGTCTTTTTCTTGGCGACTGTTTTCTTCTTTGCCGTGGTCTTTTTCTTGGCTACGGCCTTCTTCTTGGCCGGCGCCTTCTTCTTGGCCGGTTCGCTTGCCTCGGCTTCCGCTGGTTCTGCAGTTGCTTCTTCCGCCGGGGCGGCCTCGGCTTCCACAGGTGCAGCTTCAGGTTCGGCAGCTACCTCTTCGGTATCACTGGCGGCTGCTTCTTCTGCCGGTGCCTGTTCTTCGGCTTCGGCTTTCTCTTCCGCTGCCGGTGCCGGAACTTCGTCTTCCTCTATTTCCACGAATTCACTCTCGACCACGTCTGCTCCGGCGCGAGACTTGCCTTCCAGGCAGGCATCGGCCACGGCAGTGGCGTAAAGTTGAATGGCGCGAATGGCATCATCGTTGCCGGGAATAAGGTAATCCACGCCCTCGGGATCGGAATTGGTGTCCACCACGCCGATTACCGGAATCTTCAGGCTATTGGCCTCAGTAACTGCGATACGTTCATGGTCTACGTCAATGACGAAGATGGCGTCAGGTAACCCGCCCATGTCCTTGATGCCGCCGATGCTGCGTTCCAGCTTCTCCTTGGCGCGGCTCAACATCAGTGCTTCCTTCTTAGTGAGCTGCTCGAAGGTACCGTCCTGTTCCTGGGTTTCCAGTTCTTTCAGGCGCTTGATGGAACCGCGAATGGTCTTGTAGTTGGTGAGCATGCCACCGAGCCAGCGGTGGTTTACATAGGGCATGCCCGCCCGCTCCGCTTCCTGGCGAACGATCTTGGCGGCGGCACGCTTGGTGCCGACGAACAGGATCTTCTTTTTCTTGCTGGCCAGGTCGGTGACCTCTTCCAGTGCCGATGACAGCGCTGGCAGGGTCTGCTCGAGGTTAATAATGTGGATCTTGTTGCGGGAGCCAAAGATGTATGGCTCCATCTTGGGATTCCAGTAGCGACACTGGTGCCCGAAATGCACTCCTGCACGGAGCATTTCTTTCATACTTACAGACATGTTGTTTCCTTTTGGGTTAGGCCTCCACGTACCCCATGGTCCAACCCGAATTCGCCCTCAGGGCTATGCCGGGCACCCAGAATCATGTGACGGTGCGTGTGCGACGTTAAATACGGAACCTCTGAATAAATGCGTAATCGGGCGCATTGCTGCGTTGCGTCCTCGCTTATGTACAGGGATGTACGGTATGCCGGTTTTGCAGGAGCATAAAACCGGCCGCCCATCGCCTATCTATCTTGATAAGCCTCCGGGTCTCGCTGCGAGGCGCCTTGCACTGCATCCCTCTTCCACACTTATTCAGAGGTTCCTTTCAGTGGCCGTTCTGACTGCAGGGCAGCCAAATCAGCGCGGCGCTTTATACCATATTCGGAGCCGGCCATAAAGTAGGGACTTGTCCCGTAGGTGTCGGTAATTCCTGGCTTTTATGTCTCCGGCGTGGCTTGCTGCCACTATAAATGGGCCTGCTTGCTGATTTACAATAGCCCGCTTTCGCCTTTACGCCCCTGAAACCTGGAATTCCGCCCTCATGACGATCTACATCAAGTCCCCGGACGACATCGACAAGATGCGCGTGGCCGGCCAGTTAGCGGCGGAAGTCCTGGACATGATCGGCCCCCACGTCCAGCCCGGGGTCAGTACCGGGGAGCTGGATCGCATCTGCCATGACTATATCGTCAATGTGCAGAAGGCCGTGCCGGCACCCCTGAATTACAACGGTTTCCCCAAGTCCATCTGCACCTCGGTAAACCATGTCATCTGCCACGGCATACCCAGCGACAAGAAGCTGCTCAAGAGCGGCGACATCGTCAACATCGATATCACCGTAATAAAGGATGGTTTCCACGGCGACACCTCCAAGATGTTCTGCGTGGGCGATGTGGCGGAACATGCCCGGCGCCTGGTACGGGTTACCCAGGAATGCCTGTACAAGGCAATCGACGTGGTGAAGCCGGGAGCGACCCTGGGGGATATCGGGCATGTCATCCAGCAACACGGTGAAGCCAACCACTATTCCATCGTGCGGGAATACTGCGGCCACGGTATTGGCCGCATTTTTCACGAAGAACCCCAGGTATTGCACTACGGTAAGCCGGGCACGGGCACGAAGCTGGTGGAGGGCATGGCGTTTACCATCGAACCCATGCTCAATGCCGGCAGCCGCTTTACCAAGCTTTCCAAGTCTGATGGCTGGACCGTGACCACGAAAGACCGGCGCCTGTCCGCCCAGTGGGAACACACCCTGGCCGTTACCCACGACGGCTGCGAAGTGTTGACGCGGCGCCCCGACGAATCACTGTGACCCAGGATTCCCTCAGCATCCAGTTTCCAGAAAGCGCGGAAGATGAGCCCCGCTCTTCCCTGCCGAGCCTTGAAGAACTGCGCGGGAAAATTTCGGGCCAGACAAACGTCATCGCGATATTTAGAGACACTCTTGCCAGCGCCGGCGCGGATCTAGACGCCAGGTACAAGACGAACCAGAACATCACCGACATCGTCCAGGATCGCGCCAGGCTGATCGACAATATCATCACCCTGGTCTGGCAATCCCAGGCCTGGCCCGATGAGCGCAACATCAGCCTCGTAGCCGTGGGGGGTTACGGTCGTGGCGAACTGCTGCCCCATTCCGATATCGACCTGCTCATCCTTACGCACCGCGACCGCCACAGCAAATACAAGACCTGCATATCCACCTTTCTCACCACCCTGTGGGACATCGGCCTGGAAATCGGCCAGAGCGTGAGATCGGTCAAGCAGTGCAAGGTGGAGGCAAAGAACGACATCACCGTACTGACCGCGCTTATGGAATCCCGCACTATCATCGGTCCCGAAGACCTGCACCGGGACATGCTCAAGGCAATTAACAGTCGCGGGGTATGGCCCATCAAGAAATTCCTGCGCGCCAAGTGGGACGAGCAACTGGAGCGCCATGATAAATATCACGACGTCGACTACGCCCTTGAACCCAACGTAAAAACTTCTCCGGGCGGCCTCAGGGACATCCAGACCATCGCCTGGGTGGCGAAGCGTCATTTCGGCGCTAATTCATTCAAGGACCTGGTAGACCTGGGTTTTCTCAAGGATTCCGAGGAAGCCATGATCAACAAGGGGCAACAATTCCTGTGGAAACTGCGTTATGGCCTGCACATGCTGGAAGGACGCCGGGAAGACCGTTTGTTGTTCGACAAGCAACGGGAACTGGCACGGCTGTTTGGCTACGAAGACGACAGCAACAGTCTCGGCGTGGAAAAACTGATGCAGCAGTATTACCGGGCGGTGGCAAACCTCAGGGAATTGAACGACGTGCTGCTGCAGCACCTGGACGAGGCCATCCTGCGCAGCGGCGAACGGGAAAAGATTATTCCCATCAACAGTCGTTTCCAGGTACGCAACGGTTATATCGAAGTCACCTCGCCCCAGGTGTTTCAGCGCTCACCCTTCGCGCTTTTAGAAGTATTCGTTCTGATGGCCCAGGACCCGGACATTCTCGGCGTACGTGCTTCCACAATTCGCCTGCTCAGGGATAACCGGCGCCTGATAGATGACAAGTTCCGCGAGGATATTCGCGCGGTGACATTCTTTATGGAATTGCTGCGTTCGACCCACCTGTTGGCGACACAACTGCGGCGCATGACCCGGTATGGCATCCTGGGCCGCTACCTGCCGGAATTCGGCCAGATTGTCGGCCAGATGCAGCATGACCTTTTTCATATCTACACCGTCGATGCCCACACCCTGCAAGTGGTAGAGAACATGCGCCGCTTCCTCTACCCGGAAGCGGAAAAGGATTTTCCCCTGGCCGCCCATATCATCCGCAACCTGCCCAAGGTTGAGCTGCTTTACATAGCGGGCCTCTACCACGACATCGCCAAGGGCCGGGGCGGCGATCATTCCGTGCTGGGCAAGGAAGACGCGGAAGATTTCTGCCGCAGGCACCGGCTTAGCGACTGGGATGCGAAGCTGGTGAGTTGGCTGGTGGAAAAGCACCTGTTCATGTCCATGACGGCGCAGCGCAAGGACATTGACGATCCGGAAGTGGTGCATGAATTCGCCACCATGATGGGTGACAAGCTGCACCTGGATTACCTGTATGCACTCACCGTGGCCGATATTCGTGCCACCAATCCCGAATTGTGGAACTCCTGGCGCGCCTCCCTGCTGCGCAAATTGTACCTTTCCACCAAGAGAATGCTGCGGCTCGGCCTGGAAAACCCTATGGACCGGGAAGAGCGCATTGCCGACAAGAAGAGCTCCGCTCGTATTCGCCTGCAGGAACGCGGGCTCAGCCAGCAGCAGATCGAGTCGGTCTGGGCCAATGCCAACGACGAGTACTTTATTCGGGAATCCGTGGCGAACATCGTATGGCATAGCGACGCTATCGCCAGGCACACGGATGAGGGCCCGCTCATTTCCATCAACGAAATCATGAACGACAGTAACGAAGGCGCTACCCAGGTTTTTATCTATACCCGTAACAGCGACTACCTGTTTGCCCGCACCACCGCCGCGTTTGAAAAACTAAAATTAAATATATTCAGCGCCAGGATTTTCACTTCAGCTAACGATTATTGTATGGATACCTTCACCGTGCTCGAGGAAAATGGCAAACCGGTGGGAGACAACAAACGCAGGCTGGCAGAGATTGAAACAGTGCTTGACAGTTATCTCACCGCGACCGGCACCGAAATCCAGCAGACCACTTACCGCAGGTCGCGCAAGGAAAGGTACTTCGGTCAACATGTGGAAGCCACACTGATCAATACACCGGGCAAGGACTACTCTACCCTGGAGGTTAACTGCCCGGATCACCCCGGCATCCTGGCCACCCTGGGCAAGTCCTTTGTAGAGCTGGATCTGGACATCCGCGACGCTCGCATCACCACCCTGGGGGAACGGGTGGAGGACCTGTTTTTCATTACCGACAAGGGCGGGCACATCCTGTCCGACCCGGAACAGATTGACCGGGTGCAGCAAACAGTAAAAGAAGCCCTGGAGGACAAGCTGGAAGTATGAGCGGCGTTACACTTTATGGTATTAACAATTGTGATACGATCAAAAAAACAAGGAAGTGGTTGCAGGATCGAGGCGTCGAGTTCGAGTTTCACGACTACCGCAAGGATGGCGCACCGGCTTCCCTGATACGCCGGTTTCTGCAAGAATTTCCAGCCGAACAATTGCTCAACCGGCGCGGGACCACCTGGCGCAAGCTCGGTGATGACGAGAAGGCACAGGCCGATTCAAACCAGCTGGTAAAGCTTCTTGGCACCTACCCGGCCCTGATCAAACGCCCCCTGCTTAACCGTGGCAAGCACTGGGTGCTCGGTTACGACGAAGCAGAGCTGGAAAAACTGGTTCGGTCCTGACAGGAACAACTGGAACTCATATGAGTGCAAACATTAACAACGCCTATGCCTTCGGAATTGCCACCGAGGACAGCAGTGGAGAAATAATCGAGGTGTTCTACCCCGCCCCGGCGGTAGATATTGCGCCGGAGTTAATGGCGCTATTGCTCGAAGCGGCCGGACTGGAACCCGGGAACAGCGGTTATACGCGGCTGGATGAAAACGCCGTAGACAAGCTGCACCACGCCCTCAACCAGCAGGGATTCACCCAGAGTGACGGCGAATTGCAGACCCTGGAACAGGGCGACCAGGTGCTGGTGCTGTGTGTGCTGGACAGTGATTCACCACCGCTGAGCGTCGCCGAATGTTTTCTCAAGCTGCACCTGTTGTCCCATCGCCTGGCCCGGCCTCACAGCCTGAACCTGGATGGGCTGTTTGGTGTGCTGCATAACCTGGCCTGGACCAACGAGGGGGCAATCTCATTGAAGGATCTGCCCCAGCGCCAGCTTCGCTCCAGGTTGAATGGCGGCATGCTGGAAGTCATGTCCGTGGACAAATTCCCGAAGATGACCAACTACGTGGTGCCATCGGGAGTGCGCATCGCCCATACCGCCCGGGTTCGACTCGGCGCTTACATTGGCGAAGGCACCACGGTAATGCACGAAGGCTTTGTCAATTTCAATGCCGGCACCGTGGGTCCGGCAATGATCGAAGGCCGTATTTCTGCCGGAATTCTGGTTGATGCTCACAGCGATGTGGGTGGTGGCGCCAGCATCATGGGCACTCTTTCTGGTGGTGGTACCGAAATAAACTCGGTTGGTAAAAACTGCCTGATCGGAGCCAATGCCGGCATTGGTTTCCCTTTGCCAGACGGTTGTATTGTCGAAGCCGGGCTTTATGTCACCGCCGGTACCAAGGTCAGCGTACTGGATGAAAATGGCGAACTCATCAGGACCTGCAAGGCTCGCGAGCTGAGCGACACTCCCAACCGTTTATACCGCCGCAATTCACTGACCGGCGCCGTGGAATGCGTGCCAACCCGCGCCAGCATCGAACTCAATGAAGAACTCCACAGCCATAATTAGGCTGACCTGCCCCGGACTTTCCTGATCATGAGTGACACCCTGCAACTGGCCCAGGACCTGGTAGCACGCCCTTCGGTGACACCGGAAGATGGCGGCTGCCAGGAAATTATTGCCGCGCGCCTGGCGCAGCTTGGTTTTAGCTGTGAGCAATTAAACTTCGGCGAGGTCAGCAACCTGTGGGCAATAGTTGGAGATAGTGGGCCCCTGTTTGTATTCGCCGGTCACACTGACGTGGTTCCTCCTGGTGCGCTGGAAGAATGGCACTCGGATCCTTTCCAACCCAGCCTGAGGGATGGACGCCTGTACGGTCGCGGAGCGGCGGACATGAAAAGTTCCCTGGCCGCCATGGTCACAGCATGTGAACGTTTCATGGCAGCGCAAGCACCGGCCTTCCGCATTGGGTTTCTTATCACCAGTGACGAAGAAGGGGACGCGGTAAATGGCACCTGCAAGGTTCTTGAAGTCCTGCAGCAAAGGAATACCGCGATCGACTACTGCATCGTGGGGGAACCTTCCAGCAGCGACAGTGTGGGCGACGTCATCAAGATCGGTCGTCGCGGCTCACTCAGCGCTACCCTGGCCATAAGGGGAATACAGGGTCACGTGGCCTATCCCGAACTGGCCCGGAATCCCATTCACCAGGGTATCCCCGCACTGGCGGAGTTGATTGCCATGGAGTGGGACCAGGGCAATGCCGCGTTCCCGCCAACCAGCCTGCAGATATCCAATATCAATGCCGGTACCGGAGCCGGTAATGTCATTCCCGATGAGCTGCGCCTGCAATTCAACCTGCGCTACTCCACGGAGACAGACGCCGACACCATCCGGGACCGCGTGAAGTCTTTGCTGGATTCCCACGAGCTGGACTACGAATTGAATTGGCAACATTCCGGCGCACCCTTCCTCACCGAAAATGATTTCCTCCAGGAAATCGTCAGGGATTGCATCAGGGAGGAGACAGGGACCGAGCCTAAGACCTCTACCAGTGGTGGAACTTCAGACGGTCGCTTTATCGCACCGACCGGTGCCCAGGTAATCGAACTGGGGCCGGTTAATGCCAGCATCCACAAGGTGAACGAACATATCGACACCACCGAACTGGAATGCCTGAGCCGGATTTACCAAGCCATCCTGCTGCGCCTGAATCAGGTGAAATAAACATCGTAGCGGCTGCTGCGGCCGCTGAAGCTGAGTTCCGGTTTTATATCGTCCAGCCAAGGTGACTTGCTGCCACGCTTCACCACCACTCGCCTGCCTGCAAATGCCCTGGCCCGCTCCAGCATGCCCTTGCCATCCTGGAAACCGAGCAATTCCTTGAGCAGTTGCAGTTCTTTCTTGACCAGCGCCCGTTGTTTCGCTTCCGGAAACATGGGATCCAGGTACACCACGTCAAATTGCCGGTCCGCCAGATCGGCGGTCATAAAATCGGTATGTTCCAGGCTCAGGCGTTTCACTGCCGCGGCCTCCTCTTCTGCGAGCGCGGCTCCTCGATCCATGCCATCCAGCAACAGGACATACATCAGGCTTGAACGTTCCAGCATCATGACCTGGCATCCGGCGCGAGCCAGCAGGTAGGCATCCCTGCCCAGCCCCGCGGTAGCATCGAGTACAGTGGGCAGGAAATCGGCTTTTACCCCGGCCGCTTTTAACAGTGACTGCCTGCGCAATCCGTCGGCGGCACGGTGACGCACGGCTGCACTGGCGAAGTCCACCCGCACCGCGCCGGTTTTCTCCCCGCGATTGCGATACAGGCCCAGGCCCGCGCTTTCTCTTCGCAGGTAGAAATCGGCGGAGCTGGTCGGGAGTTGTTCAGCTGAGCAAATTTCAGCGTCCAGTTGCCGTGCCAGGGCCAGCTCCCCGGCATCTGCCGCCTTCCCTTCTTGAACAACCGCTATCTTCGCTATTACACCAGCATCAGCCATAACAGGAAGCCACCCAGCAGCAGGCGATAAATGACGAATGGCATGAAGCCAATCCTTTCCACCAGTATCAGGAAGTAGTGAATACACAAGCCTGCCACGATTGCCGCCAGGACGGTGGCGTATAACAGGATTAGCCAGTCTGTCGCGGCAATACCCTGCTGTAACAGTTCCAGCCCTTGCAGCAAACCACTGGCCAGGATGATCGGCACTGCCATGAGGAAGGAAAAACGTGCCGCGGCCGAACGGGTGAGGTTACAAAACAGGGCCGCTGTCATGGTTATGCCGGAACGGGAAGTACCGGGTACCAGCGCCAGCACCTGGGCCAGCCCGATCCACAGGGCCTGGCGCCAACCCAGGCTGGTGATTGCCAGTTGTCTGCTGCCACGGCTGTCTGCCCACCACAACAACAGCCCGAATCCGGTCGTGGTTGCTGCCACCACCAACAGGGATCGTGCATACTGCTCCACCAGGTCGTTTAACAGCAATCCGGCAAAGCCCGCCGGCGCCGTGGCAAGGAGCAACAGCCAGCCAAGCCGCGCCTGGTCACTGTAGACACCGCCGGCAATACTGCGCAACCAGGCGGTTGCGATTTCGGCAAGGTCGCGCCACAGGTAAATTACCACCGCCAGTAGTGTGCCCACATGCACCGCCACGTCGAAGGCCAGTCCCTGGTCGGGCCAGCCAAACAACCGAGCCGGTATAAGCAGGTGGCCGGAAGAGGAAATGGGTAAAAACTCGGTCAGTCCCTGGACTATGGCAAGCACACTTGCCTGCAAGGGGTCGGTAGCCATGTGCTTAAGCCTGGGTGTATTGCATGTGCTCTTTTACATAGTTCGGCAGCAACGCGGCGGCCTCTACCTGTTGCCCCTGGTCCAGCCCGAAACGGGCCAGGACAACCAGGTCCGCCAGTGCTGGCTGGAGTAAATCCTTGCTGGCATCGATTTCGATACCGAGTGCCGCAGCAATAGCTCCCCATGCCTGTACTGCCGGGCTTACTCCCGTCCACTGATCCTCGGATATCGACTGCAGCGCCTGCAATTGCGCCGGGGCGGCGACCTGCTCCCGCTCTACCAGCACCACACCATCGACGCGGGATTGGTATAAGCCGCAATACACTTCGTCTTCCCGTGCCGGTAGTACAACTACAAAGTTTTCCCCGCCCGGGCTACGAACGGCTGCCTGGGCATACCAGGCCAGGGTGGAAACCGGCAGGGCCGGGATGTCATTGGCCAGGCACAAGCCCTGCGCAATACCAATACCGATCCGGATACCGGTGAAAGAACCGGGGCCAGTGACCACTGCAATAGCATCGATCTCACCCAGTTCCAGTTCGGCATCCTGCAGCAACCGGGAAATCATGGGCAGCGCGGCCTGTGCCGCACGACGGTTTCCGGCATCCGATTCCACCAGGCATTCATCCCCCCTGCACAGGGCAACGGAAGTGGTGCTTGATGCGGTGTCAATTAGGAGGATGTTGGTCAAGGTAGTTTGAATGTATCGAGTGAGAGGCTAATTCTAGCAACCCGTCTACGGCTTTGGCTTCGCCGGGCAGGCCCAGCCTGTCAGGGCGTAGCTCGAAGAGCGAAGCCTGAATAAGAAAAATCCCTCTTGAGCGAACTCAAGAGGGATCTTTTTCAGCTACGAGTCAGGTCTACTGGAAGGAAGCGGGACTCCCTTCCAGTGGACGCTTGTCAGGCTAGATACTGCTGTCAGGCAGTATTATCTGCGTCTAGCCTTCTTCCTGGCCTTTTTACGGGCCGGAGCCTTACGCTTCGCCTTGCGCTTCGTGGCCTTCTTCTTGGCCTTCTTGCGAGCCGGCGCTTTACGCTTGGCCTTGCGCTTGGCTACTTTCTTCTTCGCCTTGCGCTTGGTGGCCTTTTTCTTGGCTTTACGCTTGGTCGCCTTCTTCTTGGCCTTTTTACGAGCCGGCGCCTTACGCTTGGCCTTGCGCTTGGCTACTTTCTTCTTCGCCTTACGCTTGGTGGCCTTCTTCTTGGCTTTCTTGCGAGCTGGCGCCTTACGCTTGGCCTTACGCTTGGCTACTTTCTTCTTCGCCTTGCGCTTGGTGGCCTTTTTCTTGGCCTTCTTGCGGGCAGGTGCCTTACGCTTTGCCTTTTTCTTGGTGGCCTTACGCTTTACCTTGCGCTTGACCGCTTTCTTGGCGG
>CAYFKD010000006.1:0-19484 GCA_964343795.1 uncultured Pseudohongiella sp. | reverse complement strand
CCTTGCGCTTGACCGCTTTCTTGGCGGCTGAGCGGCGCTTGGTCTTACGCTTGGCGGCTTTTTTCTTCGCCTTACGCTTCGTGGCCTTCTTCTTGGCCTTCTTGCGGGCCGGCGCCTTCTTCTTCGCCTTGCGCTTGGCTACCTTCTTCTTCGCCTTACGCTTGGTGGCCTTTTTCTTGGCCTTTTTACGAGCCGGCGCCTTACGCTTGGCCTTGCGCTTGGCTACTTTCTTCTTCGCCTTACGCTTGGTGGCCTTCTTCTTGGCTTTCTTGCGAGCTGGCGCCTTACGCTTGGCCTTACGCTTGGCTACTTTCTTCTTCGCCTTGCGCTTGGTGGCCTTTTTCTTGGTGGCCTTACGCTTTACCTTGCGCTTGACCGCTTTCTTGGCGGCTGAGCGGCGCTTGGTCTTACGCTTGGCTGTCTTTTTCTTGGCCTTTCGCTTGGTGGCCTTCTTCTTGGCTTTCTTGCGTGCTGGCGCCTTCTTCTTCGCCTTACGCTTGGCTACCTTCTTTTTGGCCTTCTTTTTAGCCTTCTTCTTGGCTGGTCTGCGCTTGGCCGCTTTCTTTTTAGCCTTCTTCTTGGCTACCTTCTTTTTAGCCTTACGCTTTGTCTTTTTCTTGGCTACCTTCTTTTTAGCCTTTCTCTTCACCGCCTTCTTCTTGGCTGCTTTTTTCTTAGCTGCCTTCTTCCTGGCTGGTGCTTTACGCTTCACTGCCTTCTTCTTGGCAGTTTTGCGTTTCGTGGCAGTACGGCGTTTAACTGCCTTCTTCTTCGTTACCTTCTTTTTCGCTTTGGCTTTCTTTTTCATGGGCTTCTTGGCTACCTTTCTCGTTGCTGGTTTGTGAGTGGACTTCTCTTTTGCTGCAGCCTTACGGGCCGCAGCTTTGGCCTTCGCCGCAGCCTTTTTCACCGCCAACTTCTCTTTCGCGGCGGCTTTTCGGGCTGCAAGTCGGGCCTTTAATGCATCTTTGCGGGCCTGCCTCGCCGACTTTGCGGCATCTGCCTTGGCTCGCTTCTTTCTCCATTGAACAGTGAAGGCCTTGATCGCTTGCTTCAGATCGGCTTCGGCTTGTGCAGCTTCCTCGGCCGTTCTGGCCTTGTTTCTCGCTGCAACCTCCGCCGCCCTAGCCTTGGCCTTCGCTGTCTTTGTTCTTGCATTAATAGCGGCAGCCCTGGCTACCGCCTTTTTAACTGCTTTTTGCGCAACGACTACTGCCTTTTTCCTGGTAGTCCTGGTTGCGGCCGTTTTCGCCTTGCTGGCCGCATTCTTCGCTACCGTGAGCTTCTTCCTGGCAGTAGCTACACGCTTTTTAGCGACTTTCGCCTCATCTTGTAGTCTGGCTACAGTCGCCTTCGCAGAATCTAAGTCCGCACTCCTTAATTTCGATTTGGCAGCTCTTTTTATTGTTCTTCTTGCTTTGCCTTTAGACTGGCTCTTCAGCCTAGCCTTCGAATTACCAGCTTTACCGGGGCTTTTTCTCTTGAGTGCCTGTTTCTTTGTCTTCTTTGCCCTGGTTTTCGACTTGCTTCTTGCCTTCTTGGCATCTGCAGCAAGTTTCGCTTGTTTCCCGTGTTTTTCTTTTTTCGCTTTCGCTTTACTCGGGTTTCTAGCTTTTACGCTTGTACGAACTTTAGCCATGTTTGCGTGAACCTACTAAAACCTAGAAAGGTTCGTACCCGCTTAAGTGTAACAATCGTACCCGCTATTCGGCGGCAACATATCACAAAATTTATCTGGCTAACAATAAACTGTAAACGAAAAACACTAAAACTGTTTTTTATTTAACCAATTTTTGTCTTCCATACCACAACACCACTAAGAAAATGGTGTTAGACATATATTTCGCTTGCTGAAATGAAAACTTTAAGGAAAGAAAAATGATAAATCGCAGAAAAATTGCGTAAATTTTGATGTACCGCACAAAGTTTTAGCGGAGATTTCGCCGTTTTTTTGTTGTGAAAGCTGTTTTTTAGGCTCTAAACAAGTTTTTATGCTGTTTTTTGATGATTTGCGTTACTTTTTTGCGTGTTTTTTAAACTTTTTACTACTTTTTGTAAGCAATTAATTTGCCAATTATGCAATTTTGCATGCTACATGCCGCGTTAAGAATTACATCTGCAAATTTAGATGCACTAGCCACCGGTTCCGCCTGATTTACTTCCTTGATAAAAAAACAGCGCCAACACGCTCGTTGAAAACAAAAAGCACTGCCCACAAAAAAGCCCGGCAGGGCCGGGCTTTCGTGGCTTGCGTGGATTTTAGTCTGTCAGGGTTGCCAGTACCGCAGTTTTAATTTCATCCACCGGTGCCACACCATCCACTTTTACAACGCGAACTGTCGCGCCGGATGCGGCAAGATTTTCATAGAATTCAACCAGGGGTTTGGTCTGTTGATGGTACAGGGAGAGACGATTTCGCACCGTTTCCTCCTGGTCATCATCTCTCTGCACCAGGTCTTCACCCGTTTCGTCATCTTTGTTTTCAATTTTCGGCGGATTGAATTCGATGTGGTATACCCTGCCTGATCCGGGGTGAACCCGCCTGCCACTTAGACGCTTCACGATTTCATCATCTGCCACGTCGATTTCCAAAACCACATCGATTTCCACGCCCGCCTCTACCATTGCTTCAGCCTGTGGAATCGTGCGAGGGAATCCGTCGAAGAGAAAACCATTGCTGCAGTCAGGCTGGGATATGCGTTCTTTCACCAACGCAATAATGATGTCGTCAGTAACAAGACCACCGGAGGCCATGACCTGTTCCACCTGCTTACCCAGTTCAGTTTGTGCTTTCACTGCGGCACGCAGCATATCCCCGGTTGAGATCTGCGGTATCCCGTATTTCTCCGTTATAAATTGTGCCTGGGTGCCTTTTCCTGCACCGGGTGCGCCCAACAGAATAATTCTCATGCTCTCTCCTAAGGTCTATTTCTCTTGTTGCTTGGCCTGTTCCCACAACTCATCGAGAGTCTCAAGGGTACTGGCCTCGAAGCTGGATCCCTGCTCCCGCAGTTTCCATTCGATCCAGGCAAACCGATTTTCAAAGCGTTTATTGGCCTGGCGTAAAGCCACCTCCGGTTCCACCCTGCCATGCCTTGCAAGGTTTACCGCGGCAAAAAGGATATCGCCCAGTTCGTGTTCCAGCTGCGCGCTGTCATCGCTCTCCAGGGCCTGCTCGAATTCATCGAGCTCTTCCCGTAATTTGGCAATTACCGGAGCGATGTCGGGCCAGTCGAATCCCACCTTGGCCGCGCGTTTCTGTAGCTTGCGCGACCGTTCCAGAGCCGGCAATGCGCGGGGAACATCGCTCAGAATTCCTGGCTCCTGTTCTGTGCCCTGTTGTTTTTCAGATTTCTCGGCCTGCTTTATCTTTTCCCAGTTCACCACCACCTGGTCTGCGCTGAGATCGGGCTTTTGCCCGAAGTTTTTCACTTCCCCGTTGGGGAACACATGGGGATGACGGCGTATGAGTTTCCGGGTAATGGTTTCAGCCACGGCATCCAGGTCGAAGCTACCCTCCTCTGCCGCAAGCTGGGCGTAAAACACCACCTGGAAGATCAGGTCTCCCAGCTCATCCTGCAGTTCCGCACGATCGCCACTCTCGATGGCGTCCGCCACTTCATAGGCTTCTTCCAGGGTATAGGGCAGCAGGGATTCGATAGATTGCTCTAGGTCCCAGGGGCAACCGTGATCGGGATGGCGCAGCATCGCCATAACACGCACCAGTTGCTGGACGGGGCTTAGCTTGTCGAAGTCGGTGGTTTCCGTCGCTGGAGCAGCGCACATATTTCTTCCCTGTTTGTGTGGGACCAGTCGAAATCAGGGCAGCGAAAACACCGCCATGGACTCGACATGGGCAGTGTGGGGAAACATATCCATTACCCCTGCTGAATTCAATTGATATCCCTCATCCAGCAGTAATTTGGCATCACGTACCAGGGTAGCGGGATTACAGGAGACATAGACGATTTTCTCCACGCCCATGCCGCGCAGTTGTGGTACCACTTCAAGCGCACCGGAGCGGGGTGGATCGAGCAGGACCTTGTTAAAGGAATGCCGTGACCAGTTTGCGGTCTGCATGGGCTGGAACAGGTCTGCCTTGTGGAATTCCGCGTTATCGATGTTGTTGAGCCGGGCATTGTCACGGGCCCGTTGTACCAGTTCATCGCTGCCCTCCACGCCCAACACCGAACCGGCCTGGCGCGCGATGGCGAAAGTGAAATTGCCAATGCCGCAAAAGAGATCCAGTACCTGGTCGGTGTTCGACAATTGCAGTTGCTGCAGCGCGACGGTCACGATTTGTCGATTTACGTCCCCGTTTACCTGGGTGAAGTCCAGGGGATGAAACTTCAGGCACAGATCAAAATCCGGCAGGAAATACTGCAGGCGCTCCTCTCCCGTAGCTGGATAAACACGGTGCACACTGTCTGCGCCGCCGGGCTGCAGGTAGAGGTGGATATTGTGACCTTCTGCAAACTGCAGCAGGGCTGCCATGTCGCTCTCAGCCAATGGCACCATGTGGCGAAACACCAGTGCTATGGGGAACGATGTACCGTGGGCAGCGGCCTCACCTACGGAGACTTCAACCTGGGGGATGTGGCGTGCCGCCTGTAATCCTGAAATGGTTTGCCGCAATGGCAGAATAAGCCTGGATACTGCGTCATTTAATACCGGGCATTTTTCCATGTCGGTGATGAAGCTGCTGTATTTTTCCCGGAAACCCACCAGGGCACCGCCCTTTTTCGCCACCATACGCACCGCAAGGCGTGCTTTACGTCGGTAGTGCAGATCACCATGGGATAGGGGAGCCAGCAGGGTTATTTGTTTTCCGGAGAGGCCCGTGGCGTGTTCGAGTTTTTCCAGCAAGACAGATTGCTTGAACGCCAATTGCGCTTTTGGATCCATGTGTTGCAGCGAACAGCCCCCGCACTGGTCAGCCACGGCACAGGGAGGCGTGACCCTGTCGTCCGCCGCCTGCACCACTTCCACGGTGCGCAATTCATCGAACTGGCTGCGACGGCTGACATAACATGCCTGCACGGTTTCTCCCGGAAGCGCCCCGGCCACGAACATGACCTTGCCGTCGCGATGGGCGACGCCGCGACCTTCATGGTTAAGTGATTCCACCTGAACTTCCACCGGTTCGGCAGGCAACTTGTCGCGACGTCGTCCTCGTCTCGCCATGGCGTAATAGGTGACTGGTATTGAATCAGGCGTTAAACACGCCGGAGGAAAGATAGCGATCACCGCGATCGCAAATGATTGCCACGATTACGGCATCGGATAATTCACTGTTCAGTTGCAGCGCGGCATGCACCGCCCCGCCAGAAGACACACCGCAGAAAATTCCCTCTTCCGTTGCCAGGCGCTTCATCATTTTTTCCGCGTCGGACTGCTCAATGTCAATTACCCGGTCCACCCGGCTGCGATCGAAAATCTTCGGCAGGTAGGCTTCGGGCCAGCGGCGAATACCGGGAATGCGGGAACCGTCACCCGGTTGCAAACCGATGATCTGCACCTCGGGATTCTGTTCTTTCAGGTAACGGGATACCCCCATGATGGTTCCCGTGGTGCCCATTGAGCTGACGAAATGAGTAATGGCACCTTTTGTGTCGCGCCAGATTTCCGGGCCGGTGTGCAGGTAATGGGCATTGGGATTATCCGGGTTGGCGAATTGATCCAGTACTTTCCCCTTGCCCTCGGTCTGCATTTGCAGTGCCAGGTCCCGGGCTCCTTCCATGCCTTCGTCCGCGCTGACCAGGATGAGTTCAGCGCCGTAGGCGGTCATGGATGCCTTGCGCTCATCGGTGGAGTTCTCCGGCATGATCAGGATCAGGCGATACCCTTTAACGGCGGCCACCATGGCCAGGGCGATACCGGTATTGCCACTGGTGGCTTCGATCAGGGTGTCTCCGGGTTTGATATCACCACGCAGCTCCGCCTGGGTAATCATGGAATGGGCCGGGCGGTCCTTGACCGAGCCCGCTGGATTATTTCCTTCCAGTTTCACCAGGATGGTATTGCTGGTCTCGCCGGGCAACCGCTGCAGGCGCACCAGGGGTGTGTTGCCGATCTGGTTTTCGATAGTTGGGTAAGCCATGACAGCAAAGCGCGGGGAAAAGAGCGCAAAATTCTACACGGATTGCTACAGCAGGGAAACGGGCCGGCTTCAGGAAAACAGGCTGCGGCTGTTTAACGGCTTGTCACCCAGGTGCGCGTTGATTGCAGCCCGCAACAGCCGTTTCGCCGAGCGTGCCGCTTCGCCATCCTGCAGCTCACCCTTGCGCAGGGCGATGATGTGGGCACCGGAAAACAGTTTCGAGCCACCCTCTCCATTCTGTTGCGCCCGTTCGAAGCCCACATCGGGCGTGAAGCGGTACAGGGCTTCTGCAACGATTGCATCGTGACTGCGACAGTCTTCTTCCAGGTTGATGGCATAACCCAGTTCCGCCAGCAAGGCCAGTTCAAACTGGCGCAGGACCGGCTCTACAACACTCCCCGCCTGTAATCCGAGCAGGGCTTCCTGGTAAGCGCGGAACAACTCACCGTGTTCCACGTGCAGGTGCAGCAGCCGGGTAAGCAGTTCATTCAGATACAGCCCGCTGAATAGGCCCTCTCCTTCCAGTCTTATGGCACTGGTACTGGCCTCAACATTGGTTACGGTTTTTACTTCTCCCTTACCGCTGTAGGAGACAAGAATCGGGTGAAACAACTGCAGATGGGCCCGGTATTTCGATTTCTCGCTGCGCGCGCCCTTGGCAATGGCGCGGATGCGGCCGTGTTCGAGACAGAACAGGTCGAGCAACAGGGACGAATTCTGGAAAGGCCTGCTGTGTAACACGTAGGCGGGTTGCAGTTGAATCCGGGTCTGCATGGCGTTAATCCATGTAGCCCAGGCTCTGTAACGCCCGCTCGTCATCTGACCAGCCGGAACGTACCTTGACCCACAGGTGCAGCATAACCTTGCAGGCAAAGGCCTTCTCCATGTCTTCCCGGGCACTGGTGCCGATGCGCTTCAGGCGCTCGCCGTCTTTCCCAATGAGGATTTTTTTCTGCCCCGGTTTCTCCACCAGGATCAACGCGTCAATATGGGTTACCTCACCTACCTGCTTGAATTGCTCGATGGCTACACTGGCCTCGTAAGGCAATTCATCACCCAATTGCCGTGTCACTTTTTCACGAATGAGTTCCGCGGCGAGAAAACGAGAACTACGGTCGGTGACCTGGTCCTCGGGGAACATGAATGGTGCCTCCGGCAGGTTTGAGGTAACCAGTTCCATGACTGTATCCAGGTTGTGGGGCGCCAGTGCGGAAACCGGCACGATTTCCCTGAAATCAAATTTTTCCCGCAGCATGGCAATGTGGGGAAGCAACTGGTCCTTGTCCGTCACCAGGTCGACCTTGTTAACTAATAACAATACCGGCGCCCTGGCTTCGGCCAGGGCCTCGAGTACTTGTTCATCGCCTTCGTTCCAGACCAGTCGTTCGATGACGAACAGGATCACGTCCACGTCTGCAATGACGTTGTACACGGTCTCATTCATGATTCGATTCAGGGCCTTGTTGCGACGACCGTGCAATCCTGGAGTATCAACGAAAATGCATTGGGCATTCCCGGCTGTGCTTATTCCAAGAATGCGATGGCGGGTAGTCTGGGGTTTGCGCGAAGTGATGCTGATCTTCTGTTGCAGCAGGTGATTCAGTAAGGTCGACTTGCCTACGTTTGGCCTGCCGACAATTGCGACATAGCCGCATCGGGTCGTTGCTTGTGCATTGTCGCTCACGGCACCAACCCCAGCTTGTCGAGTATTTTAGCGGCTGCATCCTGCTCTGCTTTCTGCTTGCTGCTGCCACTGCCCTGGACCGGTCCATCAACCAGGTCCACCTCGCACTGTACCTGGAATTGCTGTTCGTGTGCCGCCCCGCTGATTTCCAGCACGCGGTATTGCGGCACGGCCATGGACTGACTCTGGGCCAGTTCCTGCAATAGGGTCTTGCTGTCCTTGGCGGTCGCCGTTGGTTGCTCTTTCCAGCTGGCGATAAATTCCCGGCAGGCCTGCATGCCACCATCGAGGTAAATTGCCGCAATCAGTGCTTCCACCGCATCGGCCAGAATGGAGTCCCTTTCCCTGCCGCCACTCTTGCGTTCACCTGCACCCAGCTCGATGAATTCGCCCAACCTGAACTGGCGGGCTACTTTCACCAGAGAACGCTTGTTAACAAAATTTGCGCGAATACGGCTGAGATCACCCTCGCTGGCTTCGGGATATTTATCGCAAAGTGTATCAGCCACGACGAAGCCAAGCAGGGAGTCACCCAGGAATTCGAGTCGCTCGTTGTGTTCCTTCTGGGCGCTGCGATGGGTCAGCGCCCGTCGCAGCAGGGCGGGATTGGAAAAGTGGTAGTTAAGGGATTTTTCTAATTGCTGGTAATCGATGGGCATCTACTGGAGCACGGTATCAAACTTCGCTATCACATCCAGGTTTGCGAATAGCTCGACACGACGCTCGTAGGCCACGGAGATGATAGCCTGCCCGTTCTGCTTGCGCATGGTGATATCGGACAAATCGAAACCGGTGACGTTGTTGATTCGCAAACTGTTGGAGACTCTCTGCCTGACATCCGTAATCGACATGTTTGCCGCCTCACCATTCTCGACCAGCTCGCGGCAGATCCCCGTGATCATATTATGATCCACGTAGATCGGGCCTACCTTCAAGCCCACGGTGAGAAAGCTGGCAATCAGGATAAACAACACCACGAGCCCGAACTTGGATACTCCGCGTTGCTTTGCCAGGGGTTTGCGCAGAAGCTGTTTCATGGCGTCACCTTTTTAATGCTGCCCAACCAGCCTATTTTGCTGGCAGCCAGCCTAGTTGTACATTCCTTGTCGCGCCTCAATCCCACTATTTTGCCAAATGCGCGACGGCTGTCACACTAAAAATCACCATCTGCCGCAGCCGGATCACTGGATCATGCGGTTATTCGAGAAGGTGGGCAGCTGCAGCCCCGGGTCCTTGTGCATCCACACCGCGATTGCCTTACCCACAATCTCGGTTTCGGACACCGTGCCCCATTCCCGGCTGTCGAGGCTGTTGTCCCGGTTGTCCCCCATCATGAAATAGTGGCCGTTGGGAACAACCCAGGTGGTGCGGGGGCTGCGCGATCCGGCGCCATCGATAAACTGGGCTGCATGCTCGACTCCGCCGATGGTTTCGCTGTACAGGCTGCCGGGCAGTCCTCCCAGGTTGGTATCGATCAGGATGTTCTCTACATACTGTTTCGGCACTTCCTCGCCATTGATGTAGAGGGTTTTGTTCTCGTAGCGCACCGTATCTCCCGGCAGGCCGATCACGCGCTTGACGTAGTACTTGTTCTCGTGGGGAGGAATGAACACCATGATCTCGCCGCGCTGGGGATCATCCACATCCAGGATCTTGGTTCCGATAACCGGCAGGCGCACACCGTAGGCGTACTTGTTCACCAGGATGAAATCCCCGACTTCCAGGGTGGGGATCATGGAGCCGGTGGGTATCTGGAATGGTTCCAGCAGGAAGGAGCGCAGCACCAGTACGATTAACAATACCGGGAAGAAGGACTTGGCGTACTCGATGAGTACCGGTTCCCGCGCCAGTTCTTCCAGGGACTTTTCCAGTTCTCCTTCCGAAAGCTTCGCACCCTTGCCTCGTTTGAATTCGGCAATCAGTTCCAGCCGCGGTTTCTGGAACAGGGCGATATCCACCAGCCACAGCGCTCCACACACCGCGACCAGGGAAACCAGCACCACTGAAAAATCGATATCCATTGCCCGCGCCTAGTTCTCCACCTTCAATATGGCAAGAAAAGCTTCCTGGGGAACCTCTACATTGCCCACCTGTTTCATGCGCTTCTTTCCCGCCTTCTGCTTTTCCAGCAGCTTTTTCTTGCGCGTGATGTCGCCGCCATAGCACTTGGCGGTGACGTTCTTGCGCAGTGCCTTCACGGTTTGACGGGAGATGATCTGCCCGCCGATGGCCGCCTGGATGGCCACATCATAAAGTTGCCTGGGGATCAGCTCCTTCATCTTCTCCACCAGCTGCCTGCCCTTGGCCTGGGCATGATCCCGGTACACGATCAGCGCCAGTGCATCTACTTTGTCGCCGTTAATCAGGATATCTAAACGCACCAGGCTGGATTTCTCAAAGCGGATGAAATGGTAGTCCAGTGAGGCATAACCACGACTGACGGATTTCAGGCGATCGAAAAAGTCCATCACGACCTCGTTCATGGGCAGCTCGTAACTGAGGGAGACCTGCTTGCCGATAAACTGCATGTCTTTTTGCACGCTACGCTTTTCCACGCAGAGGGTAATCACGGCACCAAGGTGCTCCTGGGGCACCAGGATGTTGGCCAGCACGATGGGTTCCCGCATCTCTTCGATGTTGTTTACCGGTGGCAGGCGCGAGGGGCTGTCCACCATGATGGTCTCACCGCTCTGTAGCACCACCTCGTAAATTACTGTGGGCGCGGTGGTGATCAGGTCCAGGTTGTATTCCCGCTCCAATCGTTCCTGTACGATCTCCATGTGCAACATGCCGAGGAAGCCACAGCGAAAACCGAAACCCAGGGCGTCCGAATTTTCCGGTTCGTAAAACAGGGAAGCATCGTTAAGGGTGAGTTTTTCCAGGGCATCGCGAAAACTCTCGAAGTCATCGGAAGACACCGGGAACAGGCCGGCGTACACCTGGGGCTTGATCTTGCGAAACCCGGCCAGGGCCGGAACGTCAGAGTGCTTAGCCAGGGTAATCGTGTCCCCCACCGGCGCACCGTGAATGTCCTTGATGCCGGCCACCACGTATCCCACTTCACCCACAGCCAGGGTTTTCTTCTCCTGGCGCTTGGGGGTGAACACCCCGACACCATCCACCACGTGCGCCTTGCCGATAGATTTGGCGACGATCTTGTCACCGGTATTAATAGTACCGGCCATGACCCGCACCAGTGATACCACGCCGAGGTAATTGTCGAACCAGGAATCGATAATCAAGGCTTGCAGGGGTGCGTCGGCATCGCCTTGCGGCGGCGGTATCTTGGTAATCAGTTGTTCCAGGATTTCTTCCACACCGGCGCCGGACTTGGCACTGGCCTCAACCGCGTCGGTGGCATCGAGCCCGATGATTTCCTCGATCTCCATGCGCACCCGGTCGGGCTCCGCCTGGGGCAGGTCCATCTTGTTCAGCACCGGGATCACTTCGAGACCCTGCTCGATGGCGGTATAACAGGTAGCAACGGATTGGGCTTCCACACCCTGTCCTGCATCCACTACCAGCAGGGCGCCTTCGCAGGCCGCCAGTGAACGGGATACCTCGTAGGTGAAATCCACGTGTCCGGGGGTGTCGATGAAATTGAGCTGGTAGCGTTCCCCGTTCAGGGCATCGTAGTAAAGGGTTACGCTCTGCGCCTTGATAGTAATGCCGCGCTCCCGTTCGATATCCAGGCTGTCCAGGATCTGCTCCTGCATTTCGCGGTCGCTGAGACCACCACACACCTGGATAAAGCGATCCGCGCGCGTGGACTTGCCGTGATCGATATGGGCAATGATTGAGAAATTACGGATGTGGCTGAGGTCTGTCACAGGAGTCAGTACAACTAATCGAATACGTTAAGTGCTGACATGCAACGCAAGTCGGCCATATAAAAAGTGATAGGCAACTGCTGCGTGTTTCCTACGGTGACAGTTCCAGTGTCAGGGTTGTGCCCTGCCCCTCCCGCACGATGCGGATTGGAACATAACCGGATACGGGCAGGTCATTGGCGATACTGGAAAAGGTTTCCCGGTTTGGTGTGGGCTGGCGATCCAGCGACACCACCACGTCCCCTTCCGCCAGTCCTGCATCGCGGCCGGGGCCGGCGTCAATCTCAGTAATGCGTACGCCTTCCAGACCGGTAACCTGTCGCGTCTCGGCACTGAGTTCCGCCACGGAGAAACCAAGGGGATTGCCGTTTACCCGGGCGGCTTCTACCTGCACGGCGGCAATGGTGTTGGTGGGTGAACTGCCGAGAATGACCTCGACCCGCTGCAACTCGTTATTTCGATACAGCACGACCTGGGCGCGAGTACCGGGACGATACTGGCCCACGTAAAACGGCAGGTCGGTGTAATACTCGATCTCGTGACCGTTGAACTCGATGATGATGTCTTCGTTAAGAATGCCTGCATCAGCCGCCGGGCTGCCGCCCTGCACTTCATCCACGAAGGCGCCAATGGGGCGCTCCATGCCGAATACCTCGGCGAGGGCGAAATCCACTTCCTTCATGCGCACGCCCAGCAGGCCACGTTCCACCCTGCCTTCTTCACGCAGCTGCTCTATCACGTTGAGGGCGACATTGCTGGGAATGGAAAAAGAGATTCCATTGGAGCCACCGGTGGTACTGAGAATCTGGGAGTTAATACCTATTACTTCGCCGTCGAGATTGAACAGCGGCCCACCGGAATTGCCCTGGTTAATGGCGACATCGGTTTGAATAAATGCCATGTAGTTATAGGTTGAATTTCGTGCCGGTACCGAGCGACCTTTTGCACTCACAATTCCCGCAGCGGCGGAAAATTCGAATCCGAAAGGAGAGCCAATGGCCAGCACCCAGTCGCCGACGCGCAGGTCATCGGAATCACCGAACTTCACTTGCGGCAAATCCTCGGCATCCACTTTCAGCAGGGCCAGGTCGGAGGGCTCATCCAGTCCAACAACTTCTGCCTCGAAAACCCGCCGATCATTCAGCTGAACGCGAATCTCATCGGCACCGGCGACGACGTGGTTATTGGTAATGACATAGCCGTCTTCGGTCATGATGAACCCGGAGCCCACGGCACCACGTCGGCGCTGCTCGGGCATTTCATCGAGATTCAGGTCGGGGATATTCTCGGGATTGAACCGGCGCAGCAGTTCCTCGATCTCCTCGTCACTGATGGACCGGTTGATAGCCACATTGCGAATGGTTGATATCTCCACGATTGAAGCGGCATTGTCCTCCACCAGGTCGGCGAAATTGGGCAGCTCGGCCGCCGCCGCCATCCCACCCGGGAGCAGTATTAAAAGAAGCTGGATTATGCGCCTTGCAACCATAGCCTTAAGTATTCAAAAGCGCGCCAACCGGGGCGCGCAGGGGCAGTAACTTTATCACAGAGGCAGGGGTGACTTACAGCAGAACACCGGGCCGGGGCCCGTGAATCAGGGGATTGGGGGGCTACTGGTCTTCCAGTTCGTTGACCAGTCGATACAGGGGTGAGTCCTGCAGGTGCTCCGTAATGGGGGGCTGGTCGGTGTCGATATTGATGCTCTCGATATAGGAGCGCAGCAACTCGGACATTTGCTGTACGTCTACCTGTTCCGGGGTATCGGCCAACAGCGTTGTGCTGTCCGGCAATTCCGGAGTGGCATCCACGACCTGGGGCGTCTCATCCCTGGCCGGGGTCAGTCCCACCTGGAGGGCCACGAAAAACACCGCCGCCACGGACGCGGCAATGGCCAGCCTGGTGAGATTTTGCTGCCAGCTCGCCCAGCCCCTGGCACGGAGCGGGGGCTCGCTATCAATTTCCCGGGCTACCCGGCTGGCAAAATCGGCACTGAGGGGCACGGCACCGTCCCGAAGCACCGCCTGTACGGCGCTGTAGCGCTGCCAGCTTGCCAGCAGCTCCGGATCGGATTCCACTGCTTTCAATACGCGCCGCAGCTCCAGCTCATCGGCTTCGTTGTCCAGCAGCGCGGACAGAGATTCCCTGAGTGATTCGCTCATATTCTGTTGATTTCCGGGCCTTGCGGGCCCTGTAACCCCGTGTGCAGCTTTTATAGCTTTTATGATTATCTGTAAGACCGCCAAATGCTACAGCAGTTCCCGAATTTTTTTGTCTATTGCCTCCCTGGCACGAAATATCCGTGACCGCACCGTTCCCACGGGGCAATCCATGACCTCGGTGATGTCCTCATAGCTCATCCCGGAGAATTCCCGCAGGGTGAATGCGGTGCGCAGGTCTTCCGGCAGGTCCTCGATGGCGCTGTCGATGGCCTGGCGTAACTTGTCCGTGGCCAGCCTGCTCTCGGGATTCTCGATCTCCCGCAGGATGGCGCCGATTTCCGAGACCTCCGCCTCGTCCACATCGAGATCATTGGCGGGTGGGCGCCGGTTTCGGGATACCAGGTAATTCTTGGCGGTATTCACCGCGATGCGGTACAGCCAAGTGTAGAACGCGCTGTCCCCACGGAACAGGGCCAGTGCCCGGTACGCCTTGATAAAGGCCTCCTGGCATACGTCTTCCACTTCCTGGGGATCGTGAATGAATCGGCTGACCAGTGCCGCAACCCGGCTCTGGTAACGCAGCACCAGCAGGTTGAAGGCGCGATTGTCACCCTCCAATACGCGGTCTACGAGCTGCTTGTCGGTATCTTCCGCCATTTGTTCCTTTAAACCTTGGACCCGGACCGCCTTGCTTCCATGAATCCCGGGCATGATATCCCTAAGCTGCCTGATTGCTCACCCGGGCAAGGAACAAAGGTGTGTAATCAGGGTCAGACAAACGCCCCGGGTAAAAGTTCGCAAAATCGGACGATTTATGACAGCCTTCTCCAGCCTCCGTGCAAGAGCCATCAGCCTGGCGGGCATATTCCCCGACAACAGATTTTCCCCAGCACAACCATGATCAGCAAACCCCTTCCGGCAGATGCCAGTTTCGATATCCTGGTGATTGGCAGTGGCGCCGCGGGCCTGACCCTGGCCCTGCGCAGTGCCGGTTTTGCCCGGGTCGGGGTATTGAGCAAGGGTGACCTCAACCAGGGCGCGACCTATTACGCCCAGGGCGGAATTGCCGCCGTACTGGATGGGTCGGACAGCATCGAAGCCCATGTCGCGGACACATTGAACGCGGGCGTAGGCCTGTGCCATCCCGAAGTGGTCGAGCACATCGTTTCCCACAGCGCGGAAGCGGTCAGCTGGCTGCTGCAACAGGGAGTGCCTTTTACCACGGAATCCGCCACCGCGATTGCGACCCGCGAGCGGGTCGGCAGCAGCGACACCGAATTGGCTTCCCTGCACCTGACCCAGGAAGGGGGTCACAGCCATCGCCGTATCATTCACGCCACCGATGCCACGGGCAAGGCCGTGTTTGAAACCTTGCGCAGGCGCGCTGAGGAGCACCCTGACATTCACCTGATTGAAGGCTGTACCGCCGTAGATTTAGTGACACAAAGGGCTCCTGGGGCCTCTCAGAAGCGCTGTGTGGGGATTTACGCGCTAAATCAACAATCCGGGCAGGTGGAAACCATCCGTGCGCGCTTCGTGGTGCTGGCTACCGGCGGTGCCAGCAAGGCTTACCTGTTCACTACCAATCCCGACGGCGCCAGCGGGGATGGAATCGCCATGGCCTGGCGCGCCGGCTGCCGGGTGGCCAACATGGAATTCAACCAGTTCCACCCCACCTGCCTGTTCCACCCCCATGCAAAATCATTCCTGATCACCGAAGCCCTGCGCGGCGAAGGTGCGACCCTGGAATTGCCGGACGGCAGTCGCTTCATGCCCCGCTTTGATGAGCGCGCGGAACTGGCGCCGCGGGATATTGTCGCCCGCGCCATCGATCACGAAATGAAACGGCTCGGTTGTGACTGCGTGTTTCTCAACATTACCCACAAGCCGGCACAGTTTATCGAGAGTCACTTTCCGACCATCTACCGGCGCTGCCTGGACTTTGGCATCGACATCACCCGGCAACGGATCCCGGTGGTGCCGGCGGCTCATTACACCTGCGGCGGCATCGTGGTGGATCACGATGGCGCCACGGATATCGAAAACCTGTTTGCCATCGGTGAGACCAGCCACACCGGCCTGCACGGCGCCAATCGAATGGCCAGTAATTCCCTGCTGGAATGTTTCGTGGTGGCCTTCGGTGCGGCGAATTATATTGCCCGGCATATGGAACAGACCGACATGGTTGCCCGTATCGAGCCCTGGGTATCGCCACGGGAAACGGAATCGGATGACGAGATACTGGTTTCTCACAACTGGGATGAAATCCGGCGCTGCATGTGGGACTACGTCGGCATCGTGCGCAATGACAAGCGCCTGCACCGGGCCCAGCGACGCATCAGCCTGCTGCAGGATGAAATCAGGGATTACTACGACCGCCACCGGGTGAACAATGACCTGCTGGAACTGCGTAACCTGGTACTGGTTGCGGAATTGATCATCCGCAGCGCGCTGGATCGCAAGGAGAGCCGCGGCCTGCACTACAACCTGGATTACCCCGACCTGGCGAATAGTGCCAGGGATACGGTGCTCAACCCGGACACAGTCTAGATATCCCTGCCCGCCGGCGGTGCCAGGTCAAAACGCAGCACTCGTTGCAGCCGCCGCCATTGCGGCGCCGGCATGGCGTCGGCAAACAGCAGCAGATCCCAGCTCCGTGGTTTGGTGCGCTCATCTGCAGCCCGAAAGCGCAGGCGCAACAGGAATTCCGAACGGTACAACAGCTGCGGCGGCAGGCAGTCGCGCCGGCATTGGGACTGCATGATCTGCACGCCGGAAGTCGATAAGTACAAGTGCCGTATACCGGGCTGTTTCCAACAGCGAATGGCTCGCCAGCCGTTAGCCCCTACCAGGGCACCCAGCATCACGCAAAACCAACCGGGGATCGCGGCCATGGCCAGGGAAGCTGCTGCGGCGCCGTGACTGGCAAGGATGATCACCAGTTCGGCCCGGGATGGCTGCAGGGTAAAGCGAAACGGGTTGTCGGCATCGCCGGGCATGACTCAAGTGTAGCCGTGGCCCGGGAAAATGCCGCAGCAGTTCGTTATTCTGTGGACTGATGTTCCAGGATCAGGGCAATGATAGGCTCGAATCGGGTATCAACCGGCGGTTCCCTCTGCAGCAACCAGGCAAACAAATCCTGGTCCTCCTGCTCAAGCAATTCCCGGTATAACAGTTGTTCCCTGGGCGATAGCTGTTCGTAGACTTCGGTGGCAAACGGTACCAGGAGCAAGTCGAGTTCCAGCATGCCACGGCGGCTGTGCCAGAATATTTTTTGCCCGTCGGATTCCTGCATATAATGGATTCTCCTGAAGCGCGCATTATGCGCAATGAATCCCACAGGTGCCATCTCCGGCATGGCGGGCGAATTAGTGGAGTAGTAGCGACTTGACCACTGTTGTACTGAACGAACATGAATTTCTGCGCATCAGCGGGCCGGACGCACGCCAGTTTCTGCAGGGCCAGGTGAGCTGCAACGTCGACTTGCTCTCCCCCGAGCGCAGTCTCAGTGGTGCGCTTTGCAACCTCAAGGGCCGGGTGATCGCCGATTTCAGGCTGCTGCAACAGGGTGACGACTACCTGCTGCAAACAATGGCGGGTATGGCGGACCAGGTGCTGACAACCCTGTCTAAATACGCGGTTTTTTCCAAGGTCGAACTGCAGCGCTTCCAGCCGCCTAGCGCACCACTCGGCCTCATCGCCGAGCACTGCAGTGAGTTGTCGGTGCTGGCGGACTCCACACCGGAAGAATTCAACGGCGTTGTGCAGAGCGAGGAACTGGCCCTGATTCGCATTCCCGGGTGCAGCCTGCGCTTCGAGGCCTGGTGTTTTAACGCGGCGGGAGAAGCGAAGCTGGAACAAGTTTTCAGCGAAGATGTACCGCTTTCATTGCCGGCATGGCAGCGGGAAGACCTGCGCGCCGGCATCATTCATGTCGATCCCGGCATGAGTGAACAGTACACGCCGCAACTGTTGAATTACGACATCTCCGGAGTCATTGATTTCAACAAGGGCTGTTATACCGGGCAGGAAGTGGTGGCGCGCATGTATTACCGGGGTAAGCCCAAGCAGCGCATGTACCTGTTGCACGCCACGGCACCGGTGAGCGATGCCAGCGAGGTGAGCCAGAGGCTGGGGGAAGAGAGCCGCAATGGCGAAATCCTGGTTTACAGCAACGGCGAAGGCGAACCGAATTTCCTGCTGGCGGTTTTGGATACGGCCATGGTTACCGGGGAGGCGGAGTTCGGCCTCTCAGACCAGGAGCAAGCCAGGCTCACCCTGGTATCCCTGCCCTATTTCGAGGATGAGTAAAGCACCAGGGCACGGGTAAATCTGGCACGGTGCTACCGAGCCGGTTCAGGACAGGTATTAAGCTTTGGAGCGTTCGCGGTTGGTGAAGGAAGACCAGAGGCTGTCCAGCAGGGTCAGATCCATGTTTTCCATCATCTGGATCAGGTCGATACGCTGGCAGATTTCCTCATCACCAATTTCTTCCAGCTCCAGGATTTTCTTGTTCAGCCAGATTGCTTCTTTCACGCCGATGAAATAAAGCAGCGTGTCGGGACGGCCATGCATGGTGCGCACGTGAATGGCGCGCACACCGTATTTTGCAATCTTCTGCAGGCATTCTTCGCGATCACTAAAACCCACGGCGAATTCGATGGGCAACAGGCCATCGGCCGCGGTAGCCATTATCGCCGGGATCTTGTCCTCAGCCTGGCGCCGGTAATCGTCTAATTGCACAACTTCTCCCATGGTGGCCTGCCTTTTTGTTTCTGGCGCTTCCTGGGGACTTGGGAACCCCTGGAATTGCCGGGCTGTTTATGACAATGAGGAATTTTACGGGATTGGATAATGCGCCCTGCCGGCGTGCTGGTCAACACGTTGATTTTAAAAGGAAAAATTTATTCAAATTTTAATTTACCAATTACTGATTACTGGAAATTAGAGCCATTTTTCATATTTGAAAGCCCCAGTTTGACCGAGAAATTAACGTTATGTGGGAATCTGTTACGGGATTTCTTGATTGCAATTTACAACTGGGAATTTCCCGCAGGAATTGTGGGAAATCTCCTAGCAGGCATCTTGGGGAGAACCATCGAGCTGGATAAAAAATGATTGGTTAATAATCGATCAACTGCAGGTTTCCCTATCCGGCGGTAGTGAAAAACCCCGTGCTATACTCCGGCACCCCGCCCCCGTGGCACAACTGGATAGCGCGGTCCCCTCCTAAAGGGGACTCCCACCAAGCAAATCGTCGGACCTCGACTCAAGCACAATATTTAAAATAGCTGTTGCTGAATAAGTTACGGGTTGTGCCACCGGTTCGAATCGAACCTGCCAGGGCTACGAACACCACCGAAGTACCAGCGCGCATCGCCTGAGCTATTTTCCAATCCTGTGAAAAGCACCACCGCCAAGTATTTCCAATTGACGATCCCCCGAGGCACAAGCGCGGCCCCCTCCTAAGGGGGACTCCCACAAAGAAATTCGCCGGACCTCGACTCAGGAACTATCTTTAATATAGCTGTTGCTGAATAAGTTACGGGTTGTGCCACCGGTTCGAATCGAACCTGCATGCTATACTCCGGCACCGCCGCCCCCGTGGCACAACTGGATAGCGCGGCCCCCTCCTAAGGGGCAGGTTGCAGGTTCGATTCCTGCCGGGGGCACCACTATCAGCCGGGGGCACCATCAACACCCGGGGCACC
>CAYFKD010000005.1:157059-194408 GCA_964343795.1 uncultured Pseudohongiella sp. | reverse complement strand
GACCTTCGGGTTATGAGCCCGACGAGCTGCCAGACTGCTCCACCCCGCATCCACTCATCATAACCCCTTGATATTAAAACAAAAAAATGAGTACCAGTTGCCTGGGCCTCATTACCAAGGGGGCACGAATTATATGGGGGCAAACAGCCCAACGTCAAGGTAATACGCGGGTTTGCGGGATTTTGGGGGATTTGGCTTATTAGCAGCAATGAGGAAGTGAAGAAACCGGGCTTTTCACGAATTTGACGGGCCCGTCTTCGTTTCACTGGGCGCGGGCGCCCAGTTCAGCTACGCCGGACAGCTTCACGCAGAACCCCATTAGATAATTGGACTGGCAGAGCATCGGGCTTCGGGAAAAGTGTTTGAAACGTCGGGAAGCATGAAGCTGGCCCGCCAGTCGTAGCGCCTCTGGCCGCTGCGCGGCCAGAGGAACGAAGACTGGTGCCGAAGGCCGGACTTGAACCGGCACGGCCGTGGGCCACTACCCCCTCAAGATAGCGTGTCTACCAATTCCACCACTTCGGCAAATTCTGTTGTTCTAAAGAGTGCCAGGGGCAGCCCCAACATCCCTTCCAGCCAGCGAGCATAGCTCGCTGTCGTTCGACTGTCGCTCGAAGCTGACGCTTCGAAAGCGCTCGGTCTCACCCACCACTTCGGCAATTTGTTTTAATCCAATCTGCAACTTGCTCGCTGCAAATTGCCGGCCTTGCGGCCAGTTTCAATCCTATTAGTTATCGTCACCCGGAAGGCTGGGCAGCTCTTCCTGGGTATCCGCCGGCAATTCATCAGGCAAGGAAAGCTGTTCCGGCTCCTGCGCCTGCTGCAGTATGTCTTCGCTGACCACGGGCAGGCCTTCCGTACTGGTGAAGCCTGACTGGTTGCGGGCATAGATTGCCAGGACCAGGCTGGTTACAAAGAAAATCGTTGCCAGGACCGTGGTAGCCCTCACCAGGAAACTACCGCTTCCCGATGAACCAAATACTGTTTGTGATGCGCCCGCACCAAATGAGGCGCCGGCATCGGCACCCTTGCCCTGCTGCAGAAGAACCAGGCCGACAATGGCGATGGCTACTATGACATGAACAACTACTATCAAGGTTTGCATGATTACAAAACCGCACTGTTAACTATTGAAATAAAATCCTCGTCCTGTAACGAGGCCCCGCCCACCAGGCCACCATCTATATCTGCCTGGGCGAACAACTCGGCAGCATTACTCGCTTTCACGCTGCCGCCATAAATTATGCGAATCTCTTGCGCAATCTTCCCGTCCTGGGTCGCGATCTCATTACGCAGCAATTCGTGAACTTCCTGGGCCTGTTCCGGAGTCGCTGTCTTTCCGGTGCCGATTGCCCATACCGGCTCATAGGCAACTACTGCGTTGCTGAGCGCTGCTATACCCGCGCTATCCACGACTGCACGCAACTGTTGCAACACTACGTTTTCTGTTTCGCCCGCCTCGCGTTGCTGCAGCGATTCCCCGACACAGAGTATGGGTGTCAATCCCTGGCCCTGGACGGCATTAAACTTGCCCGCGACCACTTCATCGGTTTCGCCAAACAGTGTACGTCGCTCCGAATGGCCCACGATGACATACGTGACACCAAACTCCCCTAGCATGCTGGCAGACACTGCGCCGGTGAATGCGCCTTCCATCTCCGGATGCCCATCCTGGGCTCCCAGGGCAATGTTGCTCCCATCCAGCATTTCAGATGCCATACCTATGTGTAGATAGGTTGGGCAAACCGCTATTTCAACCCCGGGCACCGGTTCAGCCGTTTTCGCCAACAGGGCTCCGAGCAACTGGCTCACTCCTTCCCGGGAACCATGCATCTTCCAGTTACCTACGACCAGTTTTCGGCGCATCGAGTGGTTTCCAGGGAGTTCAGGAGTAGGCTGGGGGCCCTAAAAAACGGGCGCCAATACTAACCAAGTTGTATAGGGCTTGCAACCGGAGGGCTCGCCTGCACCTTGTGTAGCTTAAGGAATTCAGGCGCCTACTTCGGATTCCACCAGTTCAGACAGTTCCTTGGCCAGGGCTGTAACCTGCTCAAGGTTTTCACCCTCGACCATGACCCGCACCACCGGTTCCGTTCCCGAAGGGCGTAACAAAACACGGCCATTTTTTCCCAACCGGGATTCCACATCGGATACGGCGGATTTCACATTCTTGTTGTCACTGAGGTCCACCCTGCCGGGCAGTCGCACATTAACCATGGATTGTGGAAATTTGCGCATCTTGTTCTTCAGGTCCGCCAGGGACTGGCCACCATTGGCGACCGCGGACAGGGCCTGTAGCGCGGAAACGATTCCATCACCGGTAGTGGTAATGTCGAGGCAGATGATGTGGCCGGATGACTCGCCACCCAGTTTCCATCCCCGCTCCAGCATTTCCTGCATGACATAACGGTCACCCACTGGCGCCCGGGTGAAAGGAACATCAAGCGCATCCAGCGCCAGTTCCAGGCCCAGGTTACTCATTGCGGTTCCCACCACGCCACCAAAATCTATATTGTTCTTGCGCTTGTCACGGGCAATTACATAGAGAATCTCGTCGCCATCAACGATGTTGCCAAGATGGTCCACCATGATGACGCGATCACCGTCACCATCGAACGCGATACCCAAATCCGCCTGTTCCGCCAGAACAGCGTCCGCGAGGGACTGGGGTGAGGTTGAACCACTGTCGGCGTTAATGTTCAGCCCGTCCGGCGCAACCCCGATCGCTTTTACCTTGGCACCCAATTCCTCAAACACTGCCGGTGCAATGTGGTAAGTGGATCCATGGGCACAATCCACGACGATCTTAAGACCATTGAACTTCAGTGATGAACCAATGGTGCTCTTGCAGAATTCGATATATCTTCCAGCCGCATCGGTAATGCGGGATGCCTTTCCCAGGGATTGGGGAGAAACGGTTGTTACGTCTTCTTCCAACAACTCCTCAATGGCCAGCTCGAATGAATCATCCAGCTTGGTTCCTTCACTGGAAAAAAACTTGATGCCATTGTCTTCGAATGAGTTGTGAGAAGCGCTGATGACGATACCAGCCTGGGCTCGCAAGGTTCGTGTTAGATAGGCGATGGCCGGCGTCGGCATGGGGCCCAGAAGGTTGATGTCTGTACCCGCCGCAGTTACCCCGGCCTCCAGCGCGGCCTCGAACATGTAGCCCGAGATACGGGTGTCCTTGCCGATCAGGATCTTGTTGCGGCCGTTACCACTGCTGGCAAAAACTTTTCCTGCGGCCCAGCCCAGCTTGAGCATGAAGTCCGGGGTGATTGGAGCAACACCCACCGTGCCCCTGATGCCATCCGTGCCAAAGTATTTCTTCTTTTTATTCATTGCGTGCCCGCGTTCATGCCTGCCGATAGGCGCAGTTTACTCTAATTGCATCCACGGTGGCAGCTACATCATGGCTGCGGATAATGCTGGCGCCTCCCTGCAGAGCCAGGGTCGCCGCCGCGATACTACCTGGAAGTCGTTCGTGCACGGATCTACCGGTGGCGTCCCCGATCATGGACTTACGGGAGATACCCACCAGTACCGGTACCCCCAACTCCTGCAGACGAGGCAATTGTTTAAGCAAGAGGAAATTCCGTTGTCAATACATTCGTTCAGCCTGCTTGCCAGGAAAGCGTAAACCTCGGCAACGACATCATCGTATTCAGTATTGTCCTGCATGGTTGCGGGGCTGCCGCGCATGTGCATCAGGCAGGCGGCGGCACTGGATTGAGCAACAACTTCCACTGCGCCTTTACAAGAAAGTGCACGCACATCATTAATAAGGTGCGCACCGGCGGCTATCGCCTGGGACATCACCGACGGTGAACTGGTGTCTACCGAGATGCACACATCCAGCCTACTGGCTACGGCTTCCACCAGGGGCAGCACCCGCTCCAGTTCTTCTGACTCAGAAACCTCTGCCGCACCAGGCCGTGTCGATTCACCACCGATGTCCAGGATAGCGGCGCCGGCTTCCACCATTGCTTCAGCATGGTCGAGGGCTTTATCCAGGTCAACACAGAAATCAGAGGCCGTTGCGTTTGCAAGCAGCGCGCCATCAGAAAATGAGTCTGGTGTGAGATTGATAACGCCCATGCAAACCGGTTCAGACAGGTTCACCTGCCTGTCACCGGCTTGCAAATACGCGGGCATTTGAGGGAACGGCTTAGTGTTCGCTGGCCGGACCACCGATGGGGCCGGACTTGTCGTCCTTGGTGGATTCGGGTTTCTTTTCCGCTTCTACCTTGCTGGCACCGGAATCATCGCTGTCGGAATCGGACCAGTCTGCCGGCGGACGCGGCTTCTTGCCTTTCATGATGTCATCGATCTGTTCGGAATCGATGGTTTCATATTCCAGCAGCGCGTCTTTCATGAGCTCCAGGATATTCTGGTTTTCATCCAGGATCGTTGCCGCCTTTTCATAACACTCGTCAATGATCCTGCGCACTTCCCTGTCGATAGCCTTGGCAGTATCGCTGGACATGGATTTGTGCGGTGTGCCCGCAGACTTGCCCAGGAACACTTCATGATCCTCTTCGGTATACAGCAGAGGACCCAATTCATCGGACAGACCCCACTTGGTCACCATGTTGCGGGCCATTTCCGTGGCACGCTGGATGTCGTTGGATGCACCGGTGGTTACACCTTCCTTACCGAGAGTCATCTCTTCCGCGATGCGGCCACCATAGAGGCTGCAAATCTGGCTGAGAATGTGCTGCTTGCTGATGCTGTAGCGATCTTCTTCCGGCAGGAACATGGTCACACCCAGGGCACGGCCGCGGGGAATAATGCTCACCTTGTACACCGGATCGTGTTCCGGCATCAGGCGGCCCACGATGGCGTGTCCCGCCTCATGATAGGCGGTGTTCAGTTTTTCCTTGTCGGACATCACCATGGACTTGCGTTCCGCGCCCATCATGATCTTGTCCTTGGCCTTTTCAAATTCCTCCATGGTCACCAGGCGCTTGCTGGCGCGCGCGGCGAACAGTGCCGCTTCGTTCACCAGGTTGGCCAGGTCGGCACCGGAGAAGCCGGGAGTACCGCGGGCGATGACACTGGGCTTGACCCGGTCATCTATAGGTACTTTGCGCATGTGCACTTTAAGGATTTGTTCACGACCACGAATGTCCGGCAGCCCTACCACAACCTGGCGATCGAAACGCCCTGGCCGCAATAGCGCAGGATCGAGTACATCGGGACGGTTGGTGGCAGCCATTACGATGACGCCATCGTTTACCTCGAAGCCATCCATCTCCACCAGTAACTGGTTGAGGGTCTGTTCCCGTTCATCGTGACCGCCGCCGAGTCCGGCACCGCGATGACGACCTACGGCGTCGATCTCGTCGATGAAAATAATACAGGGTGCCTGTTTCTTGGCCTGGTCAAACATGTCGCGGACACGGGATGCTCCCACACCGACAAACATCTCGACGAAGTCAGAACCGGAAATTGAGAAGAAAGGAACTTTTGCCTCGCCGGCAATGGCCTTGGCGAGCAGGGTCTTACCGGTACCCGGTTGACCAACCATCAGGATACCGCGGGGAATGCGCCCACCGAGCCGCTGAAACTTGTCGGGCTCGCGCAGGAACTCAACCAGTTCCTGAACGTCTTCCTTGGCTTCGTCGACACCGGCCACGTCGGCAAAGGTGACCTTGATCTGGTCCTCACCCAGCAGCTTGGCCTTGCTCTTGCCAAAGGACATGGGCCCGCCCTTGCCCCCGGCGCCACCACCCTGCATTTGCCGCATAAAGAAGAAGAACAGGGCGATGATGATGAGGATGGGAAAACTTGCTACCAGCAACTGGGTCCAGATGCTTTGCTGTTCTGGTTCCTCGGCGACGATGTCGACATCATTCTCAAGCAGTTCGTCGATGAGTTGGTCATCGCCTATAAGAGGTATAAGAGTACGGAACTGGCTGTTGTCGGTTCGCACACCGGTAATGTTGACGCCCGCAATTTCCACGGCACTTACCCTGCCTGTACGCACCTCGCGCAGGAAGTCAGAGTAATAAATCTCGTCCTGAGTTGTTTCCTGATTAATGTTGTTGAACACCGTCAGCAATACGCCGGCGATGATCATCCAGAGAATCAGGTTTTTTGCCATGTCGTTCACGGGCTCATCCCCACTACTATTTTGAAGATTGCGCAGATACGCGCTCTGCCGGGATCATCCGGGATCCCTAGTCAGGACCGAGCAAATGCTCTGCTGCCAATTCTAATGTTTACACAAATTTTTAACCAGATGCCCCTGTTCAGGGCACTTTCAGCCGGGTTTTACCGCATTTTAGCCACCAAATCCGGTCCCCAGCAGATAGACCTCGTTGGAGCGGGCCCGGGATGCCTGGGGCTTGCGCGTCTTCACGCTGGCAAACACTTCCCGCATGGAATCACGAAATTCGACAAATTCCGCACCCTGGAACAGCTTTACGACGCAAGTTCCGCCCGGCTTCAGGATTTGTCGAGCTAAATCCAGCGTCAGCTCTGCGAGGTATACCGCGCGGGGCTGATCGATCTGCTTCATACCACTTATATTGGGTGCCATGTCCGACATTACAAGGTCTGCACCCGCGTCCTCCACCGCTTCCAGCAAGGCATCCAGCACCTCGTTTTCGGTGAAATCTCCCTGTATGAAATGCACACCCTCAATGGGCTCCATATCCAGGATGTCACTGGCAATCAGCCTTCCAGAGCCGCCCAGCAATTTCGCCGCCACCTGGGACCAGCCCCCCGGTGCTGCACCAAGATCGACCACGGTCATGCCGGGCCTGATCAGGCGATCCTTGTCCTGAATCTCCAGCAGCTTGTAGCTGGCACGGGAACGATATCCTTCTTCCTTACTCTTTTTGACGTAGAGATCGTCAAAGTGTTCCTTTAGCCATTTTTTGCTGGACTTGCTGCGAGCCATTACCAGTTCTACGTATGAGTGTGTTGTTCGGATTGCCTGGAGTAAAATAAACGCAATTCTGCAGAGTGGATCAGAGCCCGGACATGTCTCTTAGTAATAATGACAAAAAAGAATTTCGCCGCATCGGACATGAGCTTAATCCAGTGGTGATCATTGCACAGAACGGATTGTCAGAGAACATCATGGCGGAGATTGACCGCGCCCTGGAAAGCCATGAACTCATCAAGGTAAAAATTGCCGTTCCCGATCGCTCAGCCCGTAAAGCTTTCGCTGATGAAATCTGTACTAAACTGAATGCGGTAAATGTGCAGAGTATTGGGCAGGTAATTTTGCTCTATCGCAAGGCGAAGAATCAGGATCGCAAATTATCTAACCTGGTAAGACACAGCCAGAGGTAAATAAAGGGAGCTAGATATGCTCCACGCTTTCGATTTCGTATTCGATATCACCGGCAGGGGCTTTCACCACCACCTCATCTCCTTCTGACTTACCCATGACAGCACGGGCAATGGGTGACCCTACCGATATTTTACCGTTGGGCACGTCGGCCTCATCTTCGCCGACGATCTGGTAGGTCACTGCTTCATCAGAATCCAGGTTTACCAGCGTGACAGTAGTGCCAAATATTACCCTGCCACTGGGTTCAATCTGTGTGATATCGATGATTTCCGATTCCGCAAGTTTGCCTTCGATCTCGGATATTCGCCCTTCACAAAAACTCTGCTGTTCCCGGGCCGCATGGTACTCCGCGTTTTCTCTCAGGTCGCCATGCTCTCTTGCCTCAGCGATCGCCTTGGAAATCTTCGGCCGAACTTCAGTTTTCAGCTCGTTGAGTTCTTCACGAAGCTTTTCGGCTCCAACAGTTGTCATTGGGACTTTTGGCATCTTAAGTCTGGCTCGATGTGAAGCTGTCAGGACCGACCATTGAAAACGGTAAGCCCCATTATAAGAACCTGTGTGGAATCAGTTTAAATCTGAATGCAAGGATTGCAAGGTATAGACAGATATCTTGTCGCCAAACTCCAACGCATCGCATATGGCGAGAGCGCCGGCGATGGTCGTAGTGCAATAGACATCATGACGTAACGCCGTTCGTCGAATAGTAGAAGAGTCGGCTATGGCCTGCTTGCCTTCAGTGGTATTAAAAACGATCTGGATTTCATCATTTTTTAACATATCGACTATATGAGGTCTACCTTCGGCCACCTTGTTTACCCTGGTGACCTCATGGCCCGCTTCGGCTATGACCACCGCGGTACCATCGGTAGCCACCACGCTGTAGCCCATGTCTATCATGCGCCGGGCTACTTCTGCGGCGTAGGGTTTATCCCGGTCCCGCACGCTGATAAACACTGTTCCGCTACGTTCAATGCGCTCCCCCGCTCCCATCTGGGCCTTGGCATAGGCTTCGGCGAACGTCTTGCCCACACCCATTACCTCACCGGTGGATTTCATTTCCGGACCGAGGATGGGATCCACGCCGGGAAACTTGTTGAACGGGAATACTGCTTCCTTCACCGCGTAGTTGTTGGGGATGGTTTCCTTGCTGAAGCCCTGGTCTTCCAGTTTTTTACCGATCATGCAACGGGCGGCAATCTTGGCCAGGGAGTGACCGATGCACTTGGACACAAACGGAACCGTTCGTGATGCCCGGGGATTCACTTCGATGATGTAGATCTCACCGTCCTGGTAGGCGAGCTGGGTATTCATCAGCCCCACGACCCCGAGTTCGATGGCCAGTGCCGAGACCTGTTGCCGGATTTCATCCTGCACATCCTGGGGCAGGTTGTAGGGAGGCAGGGAACAGGCAGAATCGCCACTGTGCACACCGGCCTGTTCGATGTGCTGCATGATGGCGCCGACTACTACCTGTTCGCCGTCGCTGACCAGGTCCACATCCACTTCGATGGCAGAGCTCAGGAAATAATCCAGCAGCACCGGGCTTTCATTGGAGACCTTTACCGCGTCTTCCATGTAACGGCGCAATTCTTTTTCGTTGTACACGATTTCCATGGCGCGGCCACCGAGTACATAAGAAGGTCGCACCACCAGGGGATAGGAAATCTTGTCTGCCTCTGCCACGCTCTCTTCCACGCTGCGCACTGTGCGGTTTGGTGGTTGTTTCAGCCCCAGCTTCTCGATCAATTGCTGGAAGCGTTCACGGTCTTCGGCGCGATCGATGGCGTCGGGCGAAGTTCCGAGCACGGGAACACCCGCCTGCTCCAGGCGCGTTACCAGGTTAAGCGGGGTCTGTCCGCCAAACTGCACGATCACGCCATGGGGTTTTTCCAGTTGAACGATTTCGATTACGTCTTCGAATGTGAGGGGTTCGAAATAGAGCCGGTCGGAGATGTTGTAATCGGTAGACACGGTCTCCGGGTTGCAGTTCACCATGATGGTTTCGAAACCGTCTTCGCGCATGGCCAGTGCGGCATGGACACAGCAGTAGTCAAATTCGATGCCCTGGCCAATTCGATTGGGGCCACCGCCAAGTACCATTATCTTCTTGCGGTCTGACGGTTCCGCCTCGCATTCTTCCTCGTAGGTGGAGTACATGTAAGCAGTAGTTGAAACGAATTCCGCGGCGCAGGTATCGACACGCTTGTACACTGGTCGTACGTCGAAGCCGTGGCGTGCAGCCTGAACATCTTTTTCTTCACAGCCTAACAATTGCCCTATGCGCTTGTCAGAAAATCCCTTTCGCTTGAGTCGCAGGAATTCATCGCGATCCAGGTCGGCGAGAGACTTCTCCTGCATCGCTTTTTCTTCCAGCATCAAGTCTTCGATCTGCACCAGGAACCAGGGATCGATACCGGTGAGTTCGTATACCGTGTTGACAGACCAGCCCAGGCGGAAAGCATCGGCCACGTACCAGATGCGATGCGACCCGGCTTCGGTCAGTTCCCGGGTGAGTTCCGCCTTGGCGTCGCTGGGATCGACATCGAGTACCGGATCAAAACCGCACATGCCTACTTCCAGTCCACGCAGTGCCTTCTGCATCGATTCCTGGAAGCTGCGGCCGATGGCCATGACCTCCCCGACGGATTTCATCTGGGTGGTAATGCGATCGTTGGCCTCGGGAAATTTCTCAAAGGTGAAGCGCGGAATCTTGGTGACGACGTAGTCAATGGTGGGTTCGAATGAGGCCGGGGTAACGCCGCCCGTTATTTCGTTTCTCAGTTCGTCCAGGGTAAAGCCCACCGCCAGTTTGGCTGCCACCCGGGCGATGGGAAAGCCTGTGGCCTTGGAAGCCAGGGCCGAGGAACGGGATACCCGGGGATTCATCTCGATGACAACCAACCGGCCGGTATCCGGATCCACCGCGAACTGAACATTGGAACCGCCGGTCTCCACCCCGATTTCTCTCAGAACGGCGATGGCTGCGTTTCGCAGTATCTGGTACTCCTTATCCGTCAGGGTCTGGGCCGGCGCCACGGTGATGGAGTCGCCGGTATGCACGCCCATGGCGTCGAAGTTTTCGATGGAGCATACGATGATGCAGTTGTCGTGCTTATCCCGCACCACTTCCAGCTCGTATTCTTTCCAGCCGATGAGGGATTCATCGATGAGCAACTCATTGGTGGGCGAAAGCTCCAGCCCACGCTTGCAAATCTCGTCAAACTCTTCCTTGTTATAGGCGATGCCGCCGCCGGTACCACCGAGAGTAAAGGAAGGACGAATAATGCAGGGAAAACCGATTTTCTCCAGGGCTTCATGGGCCTCGTCCATGTTATGGGCAAAACCGTGGCGTGGCGTCTCCAGGCCGATTGTATCCATGGCGTTGTCGAACAGCTCACGGTCTTCGGCCTTGTCGATGGCTTCCACGCTGGCCCCGATGAGCTCCACGTCGTACTTCTTTAATATGCCGTGGCGATTCAAATCCAGGGCGCAGTTGAGCGCGGTCTGGCCACCCATGGTGGGTAGAATGGCGTCCGGCTTCTCCTGGGCAATGATTTTTTCCACCATGGTCCAGTGCACCGGTTCAATATAGGTCGCGTCGGCCATGGCCGGGTCGGTCATGATGGTTGCCGGATTCGAATTCACCAAGATCACCCGGTAACCCTCTTCCCGTAATGCCTGGCAGGCCTGGGCGCCGGAATAGTCGAACTCGCAAGCCTGGCCAATGATGATTGGCCCGGCGCCGAGAATCAGGATGCTGTCTATGTCGTCACGCTTGGGCATTGGCCTGCATTAACTCGATAAAGTGATCAAACAAGGGAGCGACATCGTGGGGCCCGGGGCTCGCTTCCGGGTGCCCCTGGAAACCGAAGGCCGGCTTGTCCGTGCGTTCTATGCCCTGCAAGGTGCCATCGAACAGGGAACGGTGAGTTTCAACCAGGTTCTCTGGCAGCGTGCTGCCGTCTACGCAGAAGCCGTGATTCTGGCTGGTAATCATGACCACGCCGGTTTTTAAATCCTGCACCGGGTGATTGGCGCCATGGTGACCGGTGGTCATCTTGATAGTCCGGGCACCACAGGCCAGTCCGAGCAACTGGCAACCGAGACAAATGCCAAACAGGGGCATGCCCTGTTCCAGCAGTTCCCCGATGGCGGCAATGGCATAGTCACAGGGCTCGGGATCTCCCGGCCCGTTGGACAGGAATACACCGTCGGGTTTCATGGCCAGGACATCCGCTACCGGTGTTTGTGCCGGTACAACGGTAACCTGGCAACCGCGGTCGGTGAGCATGCGCAGAATGTTGCGTTTGACCCCGTAGTCATATGCCACCACCTTGAAGCTGGATTTGGCTGCCGGCCGGTAGCCGCTTTCCAGGTCCCAACCGCCTTCGGACCAGTCGTATTGTTCGGTGACGGAAACTACTTTCGCCAGGTCCATGCCCTTCAGTCCGGGAAAGGCACCGGCTTCGGCCAGGGCTTTTTCCTCACCCCCGCTTTCCAGCTCAGCGCCCGACAACAGGCAACCGTTCAGGGAACCGTTATCCCGCAGCAAGCGCGTGAGGCGGCGGGTATCGATGTCAGCGATGGCGACGACATTGTTTCGCTTGAGGAATTCGTCCAGGTCTTCCTGCTTGCGCCAGTTGCTGGCCAGCAGTGGCAGATCACGAATGACAAGTCCGGATGCCCAGACCCTGTCAGATTCATTGTCTTCGACCGTGGTACCGGTATTGCCGATGTGGGGATAGGTAAGAGTGACTATCTGTTGTGCGTAGGATGGGTCGGTAAGGATTTCCTGGTAACCCGTCATCGCGGTGTTAAAAACAACTTCCCCTGTTGAGCAACCCTCGGCTCCTATTGCTCTACCCCTGAATACGCTGCCATCTTCCAATGCCAGCACTGCTTTGCGAGCCTTGCCCAAAGTTATTCCTTACCTAAAAAAAGCGGAATGAAGGTTCCCTTCATTCCGCTTTTGTTCGTTTCAGCACTCAACATACTGAGCGCGCATTGTAGAAAAACTACTAAATCTTGTCCACGGGGATTGGCGCTTAATTTCACCGCGCCCCGCATAAGCGATCAAAGACCGAGCACATCCTGCATGGAATACACGCCGGGCTGTTGCTGCACAACCCATTCCGCGGCACGCACTGCGCCCCGGGCAAAGGTCATGCGACTGGAAGCCTTGTGAGTAATCTCCACCCGTTCTCCCAAAGCGGCGAAAGTGGCGGTGTGCTCACCGACGATGTCACCGGCGCGAACCGTGGCAAAACCAATGGTCTTGCGGTCCCGTTCCCCGGTCATTCCCTGCCTGCCATACACGGCACACTCATCGAGGTCACGGTTTAGGGTTTCAGCAATCACCGTGCCCATCTTCAGCGCCGTGCCGGAAGGTGCATCCTTTTTATAGCGGTGATGGGCTTCGCTGATCTCCACGTCCACATCATCGCCAAGTACCGCTGCCGCCTGCTCCAGCAATTTCAGGCACAGGTTTACCCCCACGCTCATATTGGGAGCGTAGACGATGGGAATAAGCTGGGCGGCTCCGGCAATCTGGTCTTCGATGGACTTGTCCAGGCCGGTGGTGCCGATGACCATGGCCTTGCCGGATTCACGACAATAATCCACATGGCTGGCGGTAGCCTCAGGGGAAGTGAAATCGATCAGCACATCGAAGCTGCCTTCCAGCCCCTCGGGACCAACACAGGTTTCCACACCAATGGCTTCGCCCACGGACAGCAGGCCGGCATCGATTCCCAGGGCGGGATCATCGGCTTCCACCGTGGCCGCGGAGACTTCGATATTGGATTCACTGCGCACCACCGCCTCGATAAGGGTGCGACCCATGCGTCCGGCGGCTCCGGCTATGGCTATTTGAATCATGATATGGGGTCCTGATTGCTGCAGCCCGCAAGTATACAGCATCGGGCCCGGGCCACTGCGGCAATTGGTCGCTTGCGCGGGCTTGACCGTTAACAGTTAAATTACCGGGAATGGGAATCCTGCGGGCAAAAAAGGGCGTATAACAATAATTCGCGCTCTGGTTCCCTTGATGGCACCGGGCAATTTGGGCACACTCTCGGGCCGAGGTGACGGATCCGCCTCTGCCAGGGCCTGATGGGCCAGGGCCAAAAACAAAACCCACAAAACATGAACGAACCTCCCGTCATTCACGGCAAGGACAAGCGTGAGCGGTACAACTCCCTGGTCGATGCCTTGTACCAGGACGTGTACCGCTATGCCTTCTGGTTGTGCAAATCCCAGGCCCTGGCCGAAGACCTGGTCCAGGAAACATTTCTCCGTGCCTGGCGGTCTCTGGAGAGCCTGCAGAATGACAAGGCCGCGAAGGCCTGGTTATTCACCATCCTGCGCCGTGAAAATGCCCGGCTCTATGAACGTTACCGGCCCGAGCTGGTTGATATCGAAGGCCAGTCGATTGCTGAGAAAGACAGCGATGAACCGGAAACCCTGATGGAACGGGAATTGCTGCACGGGGCCATAAATCGCCTCGAGTCAGAGTACCGCGATCCACTGCTGCTCCAGGTCATCGGCGGTTTCAGTGGCAAAGAGATCGCCGACATCATGAATCTGAACAACAACACGGTAATGACCCGCCTGTTCCGGGCCCGGGCCAAGCTGAAGGACGAATTTGGAATCGATCCCGCGGGAGAGGGGTTGGATGGGGACAGTTAAATTCAGGCTGCGACAGTGAATGATTAGTCTGACTGGAGCGGTCGATAACGGTAGTAAGCAGGCAGTATTCGCGCTTGCACGCCATACTGATTGCACTATGATTGCTGGCTAGATGATGGACGAGTTGAAATTTAGACAAAAAGTGTATGCAAATCCGGAACTTATAGATCCGGAGCTGCTTGCCATGGCGGCCGAAAACCCGGCCCTGCAGGCTATCGTCGACGAGGCCCGGGGCATCGACGCCCGCCTTGCCGGGGATCTCGCCGCGATTCCGGTACCGGCAAACCTGGCCGCGAGGCTCAAGGAGATTCCGGACCAGGGTGGCAATCCTGCGCTGGAATCGGCTGCAAATGACGGTTTTTTCCAGTATTACGCCCTGGCTGCGTGCCTGGTAATGGCCATTGGCATTTCCCTGGCCACCAACCTGCGGCCCGAACCCAGCGCCGATAACCTGCAATTCGGTAGCGTGGTGTTAAACCACCTCTACATCGAGACCAACGAGATCGCCGGCATTGCCGACGGCACCACGACCGAAGTCATTCCCCAGGCTTCAGCCAACCTGGTCATGGCCAATGCCGATTCCCAACTCGCTCAGTCCCAGGACCTGAACCGGCATCCCATTTACTATGCCCAGCCCTGCCCGATTTCGCCTAACGAATTCGACAGCGCCCACCTCATGGTGCGCGGCAGCAAGGGCACCGTGAATGTCATCGTCACCAATAATTCGCCGGTGGAAACTGAATTCGGGATTGCCGACGAGCGTTTCCAGGGCCTGGTGATACCCGCGGGCTCAGGCAATATCGTGGTGATTGGTGAAAAGGATGAGAACCTCGCCGAACTGAAAGGGTTGCTTGCAGCGACAGTCGGCTGGTCAATCTAGGGAATCATTGATTAAGCATGCAATTGGGCGCATCGCTTCGTTGCGTCCTCGCTCGCCCATCGCCTACCGAAAATGGTATGTCTCCGGGTCTCGCTGCAGCGCGCCTCGCACTGCATCCCTATTGCATGCTTACTCAGCGATTCCCCTAAATAAGACAAAATAATGCTTTCGCATAGATCAATTACAAAGGAATTGATCTGCGCTCATCGCCATCAGGTTTTCCGATCCTGATGCAATGACTGCCGCCAGGGCCTGGTGCTCCGGCATGATGCGGCCGGCATAAAAATCTCCCGTTTGCAGCAAGGCTTTGCAGTATGACTGCTCGTCGTTGCCCGACTGTAATTCTTCCAGCGCGGCGGCCATGATGCGCAGCCACATGAATCCGAACAGGGTGAGCCCGGTCAGTTCGAGATAGGCATAGGAGGCCGCACCGACCGCATTGGGATCCGACTTCGCCTGCTCGATGAGAGTGTCGGTACAGGTTTTCAGCGTAGCGACACAGGCATCGAGTGCGCTGCCAATATTTTCAAGCTGCTTTACGCCGGCGTGTTGTTGCCGGACCTTATCAATCTCCTCAAGCAAGATTGCCTGCAATGCACCGCCGCCCTTAACCGTCTTGCGCCCGGCCAGGTCCAGCGCCTGGATACCGTTGGCGCCTTCGTAGATCTGGGCGATTCGCGCGTCGCGCACGTTTTGTTCCAATCCCCATTCCGCCACATAACCATGACCACCCAACACCTGTTGCGCCAGCACACAGGATTCAAAACCGCGGTCACTGCAGTAGGCTTTTTGCACCGGTATCAGGAGCGCAATTAATTGTTCCGCGCGCGCCCGGGCATCGGCATCGGGATGGAATCGCTGGATATCCAGTTGCATGGCGGCGTACATGCTGAGGGCGCGGCCGGCCAGGGTATTGGCCCTCACGGTAAGCAGCATGCGCCGCACATCGGGGTGGACCAGGATGGGGTCGGCCTTGTCGCCACCCCCGACTGCTGCCCTGCCCTGCAAACGCTCCGCAGCATAGCGGGATGCCACCTGGTAGGAGTGTTCCGCCAGGCCGTTGCCCTGCAGGCCCATGGACAGCCGCTCGTAGTTCATCATGGTGAACATGTGGGACAGGCCCTTGTGGGGACTGCCCACCAGGTAACCCCTGGCACCTTCAAAATTCAAGACGCAGGTTGCAGAGCCGTGCAAGCCCATCTTGTGCTCGATGGAACCGCAGGAAACATTGTTGCGCTCCCCGACTTTGCCCGCTTCATCGACGAGGTGCCTGGGCACGAGAAACAGGGAAATTCCATGGGCTCCGTCCGGTGCATCGGGCAGCTTTGCCAGCACGAAGTGAATAATGTTTTCCGCAAGGTCATGCTCGCCGGCGGTAATAAAGATCTTGCTGCCGGTGATGTCATAGCTGCCATCCTGAGCCGGAACCGCTCGCGTGTTGATCAAGCCAAGATCGGTGCCGGCGTGGGCTTCGGTCAGGCACATAGTCGCGGTCCATTGCCCGCTGTAAAGCCGGGGCAGATACGTCTGTTTCAGTTCCTCGCTGCCATGATCCGCCAGGGCCAGGGAGGCACCGGTAGTGAGTATTGAATACAGCGCGAAGGAACTGTTGGCGGCGAAGGACATTTCCTCCACCAGGGCGGCCAGTAGTTTTGGCATGCCCTGGCCACCGAATTCCGGCTTGCCAGTGAGACCCATCCAGCCTCCCCTGGCAAATGCCTCATAAGCCTCTTTGAAACCATCGGGGGTGGTGACTACACCGGCTTCAAATCGGCAACCCTGTTCATCCCCGTTGCGATTGATAGTCGCCAGTTCTCCCGCAACGAACTTGCCGGCCTCATCCAGGATGGCATCGATAAGATCGCTGGTGACTTCCTCCGTATCCGGCATGGAGGCAAAGAATGGCTCCACGGCAAAAACCCGGTGCAAGAGAAACTTCATGTCCCGCAAAGGGGCATGGTAATCAGACATGGTGATTCCCCCGAATCCTTTTCCAAGTGGGAGGGATTATATGCAAACCAATGCCGGGTAAAAACTGGCGCCGGAGATATTGCCTTCTATATTTAAGGTTCAGGTGCAAATACTTTTTCCGAAGCTTGCTCTACCGGATGTGCAATACCGGTTTCCAGGTGCCTGCCTGGTGTGCGGCCAGTCCTGTTCCGGAGCGCACAGTATCTGTAGCTGTTGCGAATCCGCCCTTCCCTACATCGAACACTTCTGCCGGCGTTGTGGAGAGGGGCATTCACCGGGTTCGCTGTTCCAGGGGCAATGCGGCCGCTGCCTGGTCAATCCTCCAGTCTTCGATACCTGTTTTCCCACCTTCCATTACGCCACGCCGGTGGATCGGCTAATTACGGATTTTAAATACCACGGAGGATTTGCCGCCGGCTTTGCCCTTGGCAACATCATGGCGACACAGCTGCAGGGATTAATAGGTACTGATGGGATGCCGCAGCTCCTGGTACCGGTTCCCCAGCACCGTACACGTTTACGCCAGCGGGGATTCAATCAATCCTGGCAATTGTGCCGATTGCTCTCACACCGACTGAAGATCCCCAGCCATGCCGGGATGCTGGTGAAAATACGCAATACCCGGGCGCAATCGGAGCTGCCCGCCGCCGCGCGGCGAAAGCGTAATCTTCGGGGTGCATTCGCCATGGTCGAGATGCGTAAACCGCGCAATGTGAACCACGTCGCAATTGTGGATGACGTGGTGACCACCATGAGTACCGCCAGCGAACTGGCACGGGTGCTCAAAAGCCACGGAATATGCAGGGTTGAGGTATGGTGCCTGGCCCGGGCGAAGCGCTGAACCGGAACCCGGGCAGATCTTGTAGGAATTGTGATGACGAACACGGTGATTCCACGGGGAAAACCTATACTGGAATCCTCGTGGAATTTAGATGGGCATGAGCCTGAAAACATCTCCCTTCAGGTAATTTTTTTAGAGCAGACCTTTAACCCCGTGCAGTTTCGGGGTTTTTTTTGCGCAAGATTTTTAGAGATTAAAACAGCGTCGCAATTCGTCCTTTCGATTGGCAGCACTGTAGTCGAAAGAGGCTTCGGTAAAAGCGCAATCACGGGATGCGCTGCAAGGCGCTCCGCAGCGGGAGGGTCGCTTCCGGCATCCTGCCTCACGCGACACTCATACATCCATGTATAGCGCTTACTGGGGAGTGGTTAGGTGAGCGTCGGCCGGTTTTTGCTCCTGCAAAACCGGCATACCGTACATCCCTGTACATAAGCGAGGACAGCAACGCCGCAGCGCGCCCGTCAGTGCGCTTTTACTAGAATTGATACTTAATGCGACCGTAAGCCACTCGGCCATTTTGATCGAGTATGCGCGTGGAGGAGTTTAGAATCTGCGCCGCTTTCTCATCGAAGATATTCTGGATGCCGAATGAAATTATGGCGCGATCGCCGGAACCGGTATTCACGCTATAGCCGTATTCCAGGTCAACAGTGGTGATGTTCTCAACCAGGTCGTTGATCTCTTCAATATCCAGCTCATTCAGATCCTTGAAGGAATCGAAATAATTGGTAATTGCACTTGCCGTGTGGTTTCCAAATTCCCAGCTCAGCATCAGGCTGGTTTGCAATTCGGGACTGACCACGCGGTCACCGATACCGCTTACTTCGGAATTTGCCAACTCCAGCAGGCTGCCGTTGTTCTCAAATTCCCGCACGTAGGTGGTCTGTGAGCTGAGGGTGAACTGGCCGAAACGGCTGGTTTCCCACACGTAGGACGCACCGAAATCGAAACCATTGGTCTCCACATTGCTGCCCAGCAGCGGGCTGTCGAGATTGAATTCGTTAATCCTGGGCTCATCGAGGTAGATCTGGGGCAGGTCGTTTTCTGTAACCGCATTATTTCCCGCCGGCCGCTCATCCACTGTCATGCGAAAGGCTTCGGCACGCAGGCTCAGGTTTTCCAGCGGGGTAACTTCCACTCCCAGGTTGAAATTCATGGCCTGGTCGATCACCGAGGCGCGAAAATCCTTTTCTTCCTGGTCACGTTCGATGCTGAACAGCAGCCCCGCCTTGTCCATCAATGCGCTGGGCACGATGCGATAGCTCACCAGGTCATCGGCGTCACTGGCTCCGGGTAAATCCAGCACCTGCGCGGAAACCGGCATGGCAATAAAGCCCGCCAGAATCAGTGCCATTGGAAATACCTGATTTTGCCTGTTCATTTGATCTCGTTGTCCCTTGAGTCGCTGGCGGTTTCGCGCCCATTCATCCCGGGCCAGGAATTTACTCTTGTTTCGGCCCATGGCAGCGTCCGGCGCACGCACCACGACTCATTAGAGCTTACCATCTAAGTCGGCCGAACAGTAGCATTTCAGTATGGTGCGGGTGGGATTTCCCGCCAGGTTTCGCCGCCGCCGGATTCGCCCGTCCGCGACCTACGCTGGATATATATTGTTAATTATCAATAACTTATGATTCATCCCATGACAGGCGCACCAGCTCATAGTCGGACCGGGGCAAACCTGACAGCAGCTCGCGCACTGACACAGCAGTTCCCGGCAGCACAAGCTCCGGAACCAATTCCGCCAGGGGAGCGAGGACGAAGGATCTCTCCACCGCCTGGGGATGGGGAATGACCAGTTCGGGGCCATCCAGCACCAGGTCACCGAGGCAGACCAGGTCCAGGTCCAGGGTCCGGGACCTGATTCCGGATTCGTAGCGCCGGCGACCGAATTCCTGCTCAATGGCCTGTAATTCCCGTAGCAGTGAGCCGGGCTGGTAAACCGGCAGCGGTGTAAAGATCGCCACCGCATTGACGAAATCCGGCGCCCCGGATTCACAGTCCACGGCGGCGCTACCGTAGGGGGAAGAATATTGAAGATCTCCGACGCTGAGCCCGTTCAGGCGCTCGATGGCAAAGCGAAGGCTGCGCAGCGGACCACCTGCGAAGGAAGGCAGGTTTGCCCCCAGGGCTACAACCGCACTTGCTTCAGCCATGGTATTCGGCGGACAGCTCATGGACCGCGTCGACAAAAGCGGCGACGTGATCAGGATTTACTTCGGGGGTTATGCCATGACCAAGATTGAAAACATGGCCGCCGCCCTTGCCGTATGCATCCAGGATGGCCCCGACTTCGTGCCGAATCACATCGGTTGATGCATAGAGAATGGAAGGATCCATGTTGCCCTGCAGGGCGACCCTGTCGCCAATGCGCCTGCGGGCACTTCCGATATTCACAGTCCAGTCCAGGCCCACGGCATGAGATCCGGTATCCGCTATGTCTTCCAGCCACCCGCCCCCGTTCTTGGTGAACAGGATGCAGGGAATCTCCGCTCCATCCTGTTCCTTGATCAGGTTCGCCACAATGTTCTTCATGTACTGCAGGGAATATTCACTATAGGCACTGGTAGTGAGAATCCCTCCCCAGGTATCAAAAATCTGAACCGCCTGGGCTCCGGCAACAATCTGGGCATTGAGATAATCGGTGACCGCGTCGGCCAGCCTGGCCAGTAACTCATGGGCCGCTTCGGGATGGTTGTAGAGGAATTGCTTGGCGATACGGAAATCCTTGCTGCCGGAGCCCTCGATCATGTAAGTGGCCAGGGTCCAGGGACTGCCGGAAAAACCGATCAGGGGCACCGAGCCATTCAGCTCCCTGCGAATGAGGGATACCGCATCGGTGACATAAGCGAGCTCCGAGGCAATATCTACCTCCGGCAGGGCGGCGACATCCGCCGGGCTGCGTACCACCTTGCGGAAGCGTGGCCCTTCCCCTGTTTCAAAATAGAGGCCCTGGCCCAGGGCATCGGGGATGGTAAGAATGTCGGAAAACAGGATCGCGGCATCGAAGGGGTAACGGCGCAGGGGCTGCAGGGTCACTTCGCAGGCCAGCTCAGGGTTCTGGCACAGGCTCATGAAATCTCCGGCCTGTTCCCGTGTAGCCCGGTATTCCGGCAGGTAACGGCCTGCCTGTCGCATCATCCACACCGGGGTGACATCGACTTCCTTCTTTAATAGTGCGCGCAGAAAGCGATCGTTTTTCAGTGTCACTTGGTTTTCCTGGGAACTTCCTTGGGATTTACGTCGGTTGGCAAAGCTGTTCGCCGGCGGTGAGTGTTTGTTGCAACAGGCCGGGATCAACATCGGCGGTCAGCTCGGCCTGGCCAATGCCTCGCAGCAATACAAAGCGAATTTTTCCTGCCGCCACTTTCTTGTCTGTGGCCATCAATTCCAGGTACTGGGATACGCCGATTTCGGGTGGCGGGATCACGGGCAGCTTGAACTTGTCCTGCAGCACTTCACGCACCCGCGCGGCCTCATCCCAGCCAAGCCACTCCATGCGTGCGGACAGGTCCGCCGCCATTACCATGCCCATGGCCACGGTCTCGCCATGGAGCCAGGTGCCATAGCCGCTGGCGGTCTCAATGGCATGACCGAAAGTATGGCCCAGGTTGAGCAGCGCCCGTACACCGGATTCCTGTTCATCCCGTGCCACGATGGCTGCCTTGCTTTCACAACAGGCGGACACCGCCTGCACCAGGTATTCATGATCCAGCCGGCAAATCGCTTCGCTGTTGGTAGCCAGCCATTTCACGAAACCGGCATCGTCGATCAGGCCATACTTGATGACTTCCGCCAGGCCGGCGCCCACCTCTCGGCCTGGCAGCGTGGACAGCACCGAGGTGTCCGCAATCACGCAGCGGGGCTGGTAGAAGGCACCGATCATGTTTTTGCCCAGGGCATGGTTCACCCCGGTCTTGCCGCCCACGGATGAATCCACCTGGGCCAGCAGGGTCGTGGGTAACTGGATGTAGTTAACGCCGCGCTGGTAAGTGGCCGCGGCAAACCCGGTGATATCCCCGATCACGCCGCCGCCCAGAGCCACCAGCGTAGACTGGCGATCAAATTTCCCCTGCAAGAGCTGGTCATAGATATAACTGATGCTGTCCAGGTTCTTGTGACTTTCACCATCGGGCAGGACTATGTGCGCACATTGATTGGCGGCGAACAGGGGCTGCACCTTTTCCAGGTACAAAGGGGCGACTACGTCATTGGTAATCAGCACCACCCGGCCTTTACCCAGGTGAGGCTCAACCAGGCTTGCATCATCCAGCAGGCCTGCTCCGATGTGAATCGGATAACTGCGATCTCCCAGCTCAACTGTTACGGTTTGCATTGTTGCTCGGTTCCATACTGCTTTTGCTGCCTGCACCTTAACCCGTGGGCGTGGCGCAAAGGGCGTAATGTTATTGCGTTTCCCTGTCCTTTTTCTTCTTTTCTTTGTCTTCCAGTACCCCGGGATTGTCCGCCATGAATTTCTCGATCTGTCGGGCAATTTCGTGGCTCACGGTTTTCGGGTTACGGCGATTGGTGTCCACGATCACATCGGCTGATTCAAGGTACAGGGGCTCACGGATCGCCATCAGCTCCCGGATAGTTTTCTCCGGGTCCGGGGTTTGTAACAGGGGCCGGTTCTTGTCCCGGGCGGTTCGATCCAGCTGCTGCTTCAGGGTTGCCCGCAGGTAGACAACGATACCGCGTTTTTTCAGTCGCGATCGGTTCTTCTTCGCCAGGATGGCACCGCCACCGGTAGCGAGTACAATATTACGGTGCTGGCTCAGGCCATCCACCATACGGATTTCCCGCTGACGGAATCCACTCTCTCCTTCCACATCGAAAATCCAGGGTATGTCTGCTCCGGTGGAAGCTTCGATTTCACGATCGGAATCGAAGAACTCCTTGCCCAGTTCCTCTGCGAGCAGGCGGCCAATGGTGGTCTTGCCCGCGCCCATGGGACCTATTAGAAAAATGTTATCGGCCTTTGCCATTGCCCATGCTCTGACTGATGAACTTGTTTCGAAACTGAATTATTGCTGCCGGGAATGACCACGGCCCGCAGCAGAACGGCGAGATTGTAGTGCACAGGGCTGCGCAGGGAAAATGCCGGCTGCGGGATGGCAGCCAGCCCGGCATCAACCGGGCTAGCGAATAGTGATGTCGGCTATGACCTTTGGCGTAATGAAGATCAGCAACTCGGTGCGGCGGCTGGCGTACTCGGTACGCTTAAACAGCCGGCCGAGGTACGGCACATCACCAAGGAATGGTGTCTTGGTTTCCGTTGTGGTGGACTCTTCCCGGAACACACCACCAAGCACGATGGTTTCACCATCGTTCACCAGGGCACTGGTGGTAACCTGGTTGGTGTTGATTGCGGGAATGGCGCCGGAACCGGCCGCCACGGAATCCTGGCGAATATCCAGGGCCATGTTGATGCGCCCGTCCGGTGTGATCTGGGGAGTTACCCGCAGCGACAGCACCGCGTCTTCGAATTCAGTAGTGGAACCACCCGCCGTACCACCGGCCTGTGACTGGTAAGGAATCCGCACACCGGACTGGATCAGGGCTTCCACCTTGTCCTGGGTGGTGACCTTGGGTCGGGCGATTACCTCACCGTTACCGCTGCTTTCCAGTGCCGACAACTCCAGTTCGATCAAACCGCTGTTACCGGTATAACCGATGGAGAAGCTGGAGGCATCTGGCGCGGCGACGCCGAGATCCACCGCCAGTGCACCCGGAAAGGTAATCCCTCCTATGGGAATCGATACACCGGCAATAGCCTCATTCACCAATGCGTCGATCAGGCTGGGATCCGTGCCGTCCTGCAGAGCCTGCAGGCGCGCCGACTCACCGGCAATCGCGGCCTCCTGCAGGGCTGCGTCGCGAACGACCCAGGCCTCGGCCTGTTCCAGGGTCGCGGCCTGGGAACCGCCGTAGCGGAAATGGTCGCCGGTGGGAGCTGATCCTGCACCACCCCAGCGAATCCCAAGGTCGCGGCCAAAGTCGGTAGAAACGTTTACGATACGGGCTTCGATCAGTACCTGCCTGACCGCCACGTCGAGGCGGGCAATCATGGCCCGCACTTCTTCCAGTTTCTCTTCGATGTCTCGGACGATAATGATGTTGGTGCGGTCATCCACGGTGGCGGAGCCACGGGCAGAAAGAATGCCACCACCGCCACCGGTGGGCGCCAAAGCACCGGCACCTTCTGCTCCCGGTACCGGAATAGCAGCCGGTGCTGCCGCGGCACCACCGCCGCCGGGACCACCGGTTAGCAACTCAACGATCTCGTTGGCATCGGCGTAATTAATCTGTATGAATTCTGTGAACAACGGCGCCAGGGCCTGGGCCTGTTGTGCCGCCGCAAGTTCCTGCGCATCCTGGGCGGCAATTTCATCCGCCGGTGCGACGTACAACACGTTGCCCTCGAGGCGGCTGCCAAGGTTACCGGAACGCAGCACCAGCTCCAGGGCCTGGTCCCACGGCACGTTGTCCAGCACCAGGGTCACGTTGCCCTGCACCGAATCACCTGCCACCAGGCTGAAGTCATAGTAATCCGCCATGATCTGCAGTACCGAACGAATCGGGATGTCCTGGAAGCTGAGTCCGACGATCTCACCGGTGTACTGGGAGATAGCATCTTGCTGGGAAACATCCAGGGCCGGAGGCCGGATGCTGACCGTGTACTGGTTCCCGCTCTGGTAAGCCACGTACTCATAGGTGCCGTCGATATCGATAACTACCGTGGCGCGATCGGTCTGACCCAATACGTCAACCGTAGTGACACTGGTGGCAAAATCACTGACATCGAAGCGGCGATTGAGATCATCGGGCACGGAGGTGTTGTCGAACTCAAATATACCCGGGCACCAACCTGTTCGATGCTGCCAATGACCTGGTCATTGGACAGGTCGATTACTATCTGGCCTTCCTCGTCGTCACCACGACGGAAAGTCACGTCGGTAATGGCATTGTCATCAGATGCGATTCCGCTGATTACCTGGCCTGCCACGGCAACACCGGCACCATCGCCGGAGTCATTACCTACCTGCACTGTGAGTACATTGCCGGCAACAGACATGTCATAAGCCACCAGTTCATCCAGGTTTACTACCAGTCGGGTACGGCTGCCGTCGTCCAGCACCATGACACTCTGGGCGTTATTGGAATCGATATTGAATCGCTGCTGGTTCAGACCACTGGCCACACCGAGCAGGTCGATGGAAATTCGAGACGGATTATCCAGCACGAAACTGGAAGGTGTCGGTGGCGCAGAGTCGAAGGTCAGTTGAATTTCGATACTGTCCCCGGGCAGGTTGGCGAAGCCGATATTGTCCAGCGTCACCGATTGCTGTGCGGAAGCCATGCCGGCAACAAGCCCTGCCAGCACCAGCACTGCAGCCTTAAACAGTAAGCCGATTCTGTGTATCTTCCTTTGCGGCATTCCGAATTTCTTGTCCATACTGTTAACCTCTTCCCACGTTCTATTGCAACGTGAGAGTTTGTGGTCTTTCCACCCAGCCACCCGTTCCACTGGGAACAATTTCTATCAGGTTCATCTGGGAGTTCGAGATCGCGGTAACACGCCCGAAATTCCGCCCCAGGTAACTGCCGACACCAACCCGGTGCACGACTCCAAAAGAATCCTCTATTAATGCTTCGTACCTGCCACTGCTGGAAATCATGCCCACCATGGCCAGCTCACTCAGGGGATGCCCTTCCAGCTCTTCCCTGGGTCGATCGAAATCCGGTTCTACGTCTTGTGCGGGCACACCACCATCGGCGGTATCTATAATCATGGGTTGCTGGAACGGGCTGCGCCGCGACGCCGCCGAGTAAATAAAACCCTCGTAGGCTTCAAAAGTAGGCACCGGTTCCACTTCCGCACCCGGCCTTGCCCTGACCTCGTCCATGAAAGTCTGCAGGTCGGAGAAGTCCTCCACCCGGCCACAGGCAGCCAACAGCAGCATCCCGCCCAGGCTGTACATCCGCATTGTTCGAAAAGTGGTTTTCACTTACTCGACTGTCCCTTTTATTTCTTTATAAACCCGTTTCTACATCTTTATAGCGATAGGTCTTGGCCTGGATGTTCATCTGCAACATGTTTTCCCCCTGAGCATCGATGGTGAAATCATGCAGGGTCACGATGCGGTCCAGGCTGGCCACACCACTGACGAACATGCCGAAATCGTGGTAATCGCCAACGACATCGATATTGATCGGCGTTTCCATGTAAAACTCGGCCTCAATTTCCGGCGCCAGCGCACTGTTGTTGAACTCAAGGCCGCTGCCCAGGCCAGTCTCGTAAACGTCATCCACCAGGCCAGGCACCTCGGTCACGGAAGGCAATTGCTGCAGAAGCTCATTAAAACTTTCTTCCATTTCCACCGTCTGGGCCCGGTACTCCTCCAGGTTCGCTGCAAGGAATGCCTTTTGTTGGAATTCGGTGCGCAGGGTGTCTTCCTCATCAGTCACATTTTGCAGTTCCAGTTGCATGTTCTGGATACGCAGGAAGTAGCCGGCCACGAGCACGGCGATAAAAATCAACGTAGTAATAATTACCTTTACGGCAGTCGGCCAGACACCGATGGTGTCCATATCCTGCAGGTCAGCCCAGTCAAACTCCTGCAGCTCTTTTACTATGTTCTGGATCGCTGACATGGGATTACACCTCCTCGTCCGCGGCCGGCAACTCCAGCGCCATGCTCAGGGTGAAACGGAAGGATTCTGAAACGGCGGAGTCGGTGGCGATGGCGGCGATGTTGTCCAGGTCCACGTTCTGGAACCACTCTGACTCATCAAGCCGTCGCATCAGTTCGGTTATGCGCGGATAGGTTTCCGCAACCCCTTCGATGGAAATGTTGTCCTCCGCTCGCTCCAGGGATTCGTAGTACACGCCTTCAGGAAGGGTTTTCACCAGCTCATCGAATATACGCACGATAACCGGTCGCGTACCCTGCAGGTCGGCGATTATGTTGATACGGGCGCGGATATCTTCTTTCTGCTGGCGCAGCTGGTTAATTTCCTCTACCTGTTCATCGAGAATACGAATCTCGGTGCGCACGAATTCGTTGCGCGCGATCTGGGTATTGATATTGCTGTCGAAGTAACGGTCTACGAGGAAGACAATACCGGCAGCAATCACCACGACGCCGCCCAGGATAGAAAGGAACTCTCGTCTGCGTTCTTCCCGCAGCCGTTCTCGCCAGGGGAGCAGGTTTATCTTCGCCATTAGAATTCACCTCGCATGGCCAGGCCGCAGGCGATCAGGAGCGCCGGTGCATCATTCTTTAACATACCCTGGTTAACCTTGGAGCCGACCTGCAGGTTGGCGAAGGGATTCGCAATGCGAACCGGCGTAGACAGGCTCTCCTGCACCAGGTCGGTCAGGCCTTCGATGGCTGCCACACCGCCGGCAAGCATGATGTGGTCTACTTCATTGTAGTGACTGGATGAGAAAAAGAATTGCAGGGTCTGGCTGATTTGCTGGGCCACCATGTCCTTGAACGGGCCCAGGATCTCTGTTTCATATTCTTCCGGAAGCTCTCCCCGCTTCATGGCATTCTCGGCTTCCACCGCACTCAGCCCAAAACGTCGCTGGACCTCTTCGGATAGCTGGTTGCCACCAAACATTTGTTCCCGGGTATAAATAGTACGGCCATCGAGTATTACGTTCAGTGTTGTAAGCATGGAACCGATGTCCACGATGGCAATTGTCTGTTCTTCATCAGACCCGATTTGTTCCGCCAACAGGGTGTAGGCACGCTCAATGGCATAAGCCTCGATGTCCACCACCTTGGCAGTAAGTCCGCCCAGGTCCAGGGCCGTCACCCTGGCGTCTACATTTTCCTTTCTACAGGCGGCGAGCAGAACCTCCACCAGTTCCGGGCTGCGATCGGACAGCTTCTGCCGTTCGAAATCGATGGCGACTTCGTCCAGCGGATAGGGGATGTACTGGTCCGCTTCCACCACGATCTGGTTTTCCATCTCCGCGTCACTGAGTGCCGCGTTCATTTCGATGGTCTTGGTAATCACCGCGGATCCCGCCACCGCAACCGAAGCATCCTTGATGGTGGGTTTCATGATGGAAATCGCGGTGGAGATACATTCGCCCACGGCGTCGATGTCGCTGATGTTTTTTTCCACCACGGCGTTAGCCGGCAGGGGACGGATGATGTAGTTGTCGAGACGATAGGAATTGCCGGCCGGACTAAGCTGCAGGATCTTGATCGAGGTGGAACTGATGTCCACGCCGAGCAGGGTCCCGGACTTCTTCCCGACTGACAGGGGAATCATGCTTTTTAGCTGATCTAACACGTCTCACACCTCTGCAGCCTCACGGCCGCACCCAAATTCGTGCTGCGCGGGCAATGTCGCCCGCTAATATTTGCGCTGTAGCTGGCTCCCGACCCGACCCATAGCCTGGGTCACTGGGCGAAGTCAAAAAATAATGTTAATGATAACAAAACCTTAGCGAATGCTTGCGCAATTTTTAATCTTCCAGCAATCAGTATCGGCCGAATAAAAATTATTTATAGTTTTCAACAAATTATCAAACTTTCAGAACAAACAACTTTAGTTAGGATGATGGAGCATCGGCCCGGGAAAATCTTTGAATCAGGTCACGTTTGCAGGCAGGCCGATGCCGCTGAAAGCCTTTAATCATGCGGGCTACAGAGATTTGACCCGGTGCTGTCGGCAAGCCCCATCCGCGCTGCCTCCATGGGCCACACTATAGCGATTTCGGACAGCTAATAGCAGGGTCTGGTGGATTTTTAAGCACCACTTTTGTTGCTCTACCCATCACGTCAGGCGCAGTATCCGTGCCATAAGTCGCGGATTTACAGGGCAATTCCGGTCTCCGAGTGTATAATGGTTGGCTTGGTCCGAATCGCGGAAAACCGCGCAATTCGAGGCATCCGGGCCATTCCTGCTCACGGAGCAACAGGTTGGTGGAAGCAAAAGCGCGCAAATTTCTCAAATGGGCAGCCCTGCTGGCTGCTGCCGCCCTGGCCGGTGTGGTCATGGTAGCCATGGCCGCCTACCTGTACCTGGCCCCACTGCTCCCACCAGCGGAAGACTACCGCTACGTGCAGCTGGAAACACCGCTGCGCATCTATACCGAGGACGGGCGCCTGATCGACGAGATCGGTAATCGCCGCAACCCGGTGGAATTCACCGACCTGCCCCAGCTCCTGATTGATGCCGTCATTGCCACCGAAGACGTGCGCTTTTATTCCCATCCCGGGGTAGATGTACGCAGCCTGGTACGCGCTTTCTATGGATTCATCGCGGGGCAGAGTCTCGGTGGCGGCAGTACCATTACCATGCAGCTGGCCAGTAACCTGTCCTTCGATTCCGACAATATCTATCTCAGCACCCTCAAGGAAATACCTTTTGCCCTGCAGATCCAGCAGGAACTGAGCAAGGAAGAAATCCTCACCCTGTACCTGAATACCATTTATTTCGGTGCCGGCGCCGACGGCATCGGCGCCGCGGCGTTTGTCTATTACGGCAAGGACGTGGAGGAACTCACCCTGGCCGAGGCCGCCATGATGGTGTCCGTATTGCCCTGCCCGTCGCGCTGCAATCCCCTGACCAGTCCCGGCCTGGCAATAGACCGCCGCGAAACCCGGCTACGCAACATGCTGTTGCAGGGCATGATCAGCCAGGCGGAATTCGATGGGGCCAATAACGCACCCATTACCGCGCTGCGCCGCAATCGCAACATCGCGGTGTCCGCACCCTACGTGGCGGAAATGGTGCGGCAACAGTTGTATGAGCAGTACGGGGAAGAGGCTTACACCCAGGGCTTCGAAGTCATTACCAGCATCGATGGCGACCGCCAGCTCATCGCCAACAAGGCGCTGGTGGATGGGCTGGAAATTTATTACGACAAGAGTCACGGCTACCGCGGCCCGGCGGCCAATTACCCACCCGACCTGCTGGAGCCTATTCCCTACTGGCAGGAAGAACTGGATCCGGTGCTGGTATACGGCAATCAGCACCCGGCCATCGTTACCGAAGTGCAGGAGCGGTCCTTTACCGCACTGATGAAGAGCGGCGAGCTGGTGGTGGTTCCGTTCGAAAGATTCGCCTGGGCGCGTACCTTTATCACTCGAAACAATGCCTGGCCGCCTCCCGAGACCGCTTCCGACGTGGTAGCGGTTGGCGACCTGATCCGGCTCAAGCAGGTTGCTAACGGCTGGGAGCTTGGCCAGGTGCCGGACATCCAGGGCTCACTGGTTTCAATCTCACCGCGCAACGGCGCCATTCTCGCCCTGGTAGGTGGCTACGATTTTCGCCTCAACCAGGTGAACCGGGTACTCACGCCGCGGCCACCAGGCTCAAACTTCAAACCTTTTCTCTATGGCACCGCGCTGCACCACGGCTATTCTCCGGCCAGCACCATTAACGATGCACCAATCACTCGCGGCAGCTATCGCCCCAACAATTACGAGAATAATTTCCTCGGCCCCATTACCCTGCGCTACGCCCTGAAAGAATCGCGCAATGTGCCGGCGGTACGATTGTTCGACCAGCTGGGTTCGGACAAGGTGCTGCCTTTTGCTGCCCGCTTCGGATTCCAGACCCAGGATTTTCCCCAGAACGATCTGACCGTGGCACTGGGCAGCCGCGACGTACAGCCCCTCGAGCTGGTTACGGGATATGCCACCATTGCCAATGGCGGCTACAAGGTGGATCCGTGGCTGGTGAAACAAATCAGCAATCTCGGCGACGGGGTGATCTATGAAGCCAACCCGGCCATGGTTTGCGAAGACTGCCCGGTTAGCGCTGACGAATCAGGCACACCCATTATTCCCGCGCCACGGGTGATCGACGCACGGGTGGCCTACATCCTTAACGATATGTTGCGTTCCGTAATCGAAGAAGGCAGCGGCGCGCGGGTAAACCGGGAGATTGCCCGGGATGACCTGCGTGGCAAGACCGGTACCACCAATGGTCCCCGGGAGTTATGGTTCTCCGGTTTCAACCAGGGCATTGCGACTACGGTTTATGTCGGATTCGACCAGCCCGAGCCCCTGGGAGAAAGGGAGCAGGGCGCTACCGTGGCGGTGCCCATATGGATTGATTACATGAAACAGGCACTGGCCGGCATGCCGGAACAAACCATGGGCCGCCCCGATGGCATCGTCGACCGGTTGGTGGACAAGAGCACCGGCGCCCTGGCTACGCCGGGACAGCCCAATACTATCTTCGAATTCTTCCTGGAAGAGAATGCACCCGGAACCGAGGGATTTGTGCAGGGCGTGGACACGAGCGAAGACGAAGAAGAACCCCTCTCCACAGAAACTATCTTCTAGTCTCTGGCTTAATATTTTCGAAAGGGATCAGAGCGTGTTTGAGAACTACGCTCTGAAAATAACTTTTAGAGGATATAGCAAAGAAATTCGATTGGTGGATGCTGCGCGAGGAGCCCCGGAATGAGAGGCGAGACATACCTTAGTGTGTAGGCGAGCCTTGACATGAGGACGCGACGACGCGCAGCGCCGCCAAGCGGATTTCCAAGAAAATAGCTTACACTCTGCGGTTGCCGAAGCGCTTCTTGAAGCGATCCACACGGCCGCCGGAATCCAGGATCTTCTGTTTGCCAGTATAGAAAGGGTGGCACTCGGAACAAACTTCGATGAGGATATCTTTCCCCAGGGTCGATTTGGTCTCGATTACGTTGCCACAGCTACAGGTCGCCTTGATGGAGCCGTAGTTGGGATGAATTTCAGGTTTCATGTTGCTTCCTCGTACTTGATGTCGCCACAGCGTCCCGCGCTGCACCACATCTGCTTTGGCCCGGGCACTGGGCCCCGGCTCAGGGGCTGCGGATTCTAGCAGAAAACTCCACCATATCCCAAGACCACCCCGGAAAGACGGGAATCAGCCGTTGCCCGGCCCGTCGCCACCGGACTGGCGCAGGGCCTCGTGGTTCCTCACAACCTCGGCCATGATGGCGCTGAACAGCTCGCTGACCAGATCCGGATTGAGATTGTATTCCCGGCAGAGCTGGCGCAATTCCTCCAGTTTTTCCGATTCCCGCGCCGCATCCACGGCATCGAGGGAATTGCTCGCCTTCAATATGCCGACCCGGTGGGTCAGGGCGAATCGTTCCGACAGCAAGCGCACCAGTTCACTATCGATGTGATCGATCTGCTTGCGCACTTCCAGGAGTTCGGCAGGCAAGTCCGCCGCCATGGCCAATGTCCTTCTATATATAAGGGGGTTGTCGAGTATAAACCAAGCGCGGTTGGCCACAAAAAGAGAAAGGTCCGCAAAAAGCGAAGCATGTAGTTTTTGCCTTTTGTGTCTTTTGTGCTTTTTGTGGCCAATCCAGGCTGCAGAAACTGGCCACAAAAAAGCACAGAAAACGCAAAGGTAGGGAACAAAAAAGACTGGATTTCCTCGTCACGTACCAACCCCCGAGGCAAGAAGAGGGTATTGTGAAATTTGTGCCTTTTTGTGGCCAACCACAGATCGCAGGAATTGCCACAGAAGGCACAAAAGTCACAAAAGAAAAGGACTTTATCCGCCGTGGTTCCCATGCCTCTTGTGGCAAAAGGGGAATAGCCCTTACTATGCATTCAGTTGTTTGCTTCTGTTGATCCTGCCCTCACCATGCCCGGAAATGCGGTCACCCCATATCGAGGCACCGTGTTACGAGTCGCGGTGCCCTCCCCCCTGCGGCAGGTGTTCGATTACCTTCCACCCCGGGAAAACACAGATCCGGAAAATCTCTTTCCCGGTATACGATTGTTAGTTTCCTTTGGCCGGCGCAAACTTGTCGCCGTGCTGGTCGAGGTAGTGCATGAATCTTCCTTGCCCGCGGATAAATTGAAACCGGCCCTGGAAGTCCTGGATAGCAGCCCGGTATTCCATGAAAAACTGTTCAAGACCCTGCTGTGGGCTGCCGGCTATTACCAGCATCCCCTGGGAGAGGTGTTGCATACGGCGCTGCCTGCCCTGCTGCGCAGCGGCGAAGACACAAGCGATGTGTACGACTACTGGGAGGCCGGACCGGAAGATCCGCAACTGTTGCAGCGCGCACCCAGACAAAAGGAGCTGCTGGAATTCATACGAACCGGGAACAAGGTACGCCGGGAGCAAGTGAAATCGGCGGGCTTCGATCCATCCCTGCTGAAGGAACTGGAGCGCAAGGAACTGATTCGGCGCGGCCAGGCCAGGGAGAATGCAATGCCGGCGTTTACGCCAGCACCGGCCGAACGGGCCTGGACATTGCAATTGAATTCCGAACAGCAACGGGCCGTTGACTCTATTCGGGGTCTCGGCCCGAAGCCCTTACCGGTTCTGCTGGACGGCGTTACCGGGTCCGGCAAGACGGAAGTCTACATGCGGCTAATCCATGACAAGCTGGCGCAAGGTAAACAGTGCCTGGTGCTGGTGCCGGAAATTGGACTGACGCCACAAACCATTAGCCGTTTTCGCGAAAACTTTGACTGTCCCGTGGTTGCACTACACTCTAACCTCAGTGACCGGGAACGATTGTTAGGATGGAAGCAGGCTCAGTCAGGCCATGCAGGAATCGTCATTGGCACCCGGTCGGCCATTTTTACGCCAATGGCCAATCCGGGAATGATTATTCTCGACGAAGAGCACGACCCCTCTTTCAAGCAACAGGAAGGCTTTCGTTATTCCGCCCGGGACCTGGCCGTGTATCGCGCCCGCGAAGAAAAACTGCCTCTGGTCCTGGGCTCCGCCACCCCCAGCCTGGAAAGTCTGCACAACAGCAATAACGGGAAGTTTGTAAGAATTGAATTGCGGCAACGGGCCGGTAAATCTTCCCCGGCTATCATGCAGCTGGTAGACGTAGCGGAACAGGTTCTCAGCGAAGGCATCGCCGAAAACGTGCAACAGGACATGCAACGGCACCTGGCTGAAGGCAACCAGGTGCTGGTGTTCATTAATCGCCGTGGCTTCGCTCCCGTACTCAGTTGCCAGGTTTGCACCTGGCAGTCGGAGTGCGATAACTGTGTGGCCCAGATGACGGTGCATCGCTCGCCTCCCCGGCTTCGCTGCCATCACTGCGATGCGGTACAGCCGATCCCCGCGATTTGCCCGGTGTGCAAATCGACAGACCTGACCACGTTCGGCCAGGGCACCCAGAAACTGGAACAGTTTCTTTCCGAGCGCTTCCCCGGTATTCCGCTGTTCCGTGTCGACCGCGATACCACACGGGGTAAGGACAGTTTTAACCGCATGGCGCAAAAACTGAAAAATACCCGGCCGGCAATACTGCTGGGTACCCAGATGCTGGCCAAGGGTCATCACTTTCCGGGCATCACACTGGTGGTTGTCGTGGATGCGGATCATGGCCTGTTTTCCGCTGATTTTCGTGGCCAGGAACAGATGAGCCAGACATTGATACAGGTTGCCGGGCGTGCCGGGCGCGCAGAGCGCAAGGGTGAAGTAATGATTCAAACTCGCCATGCTACTCATCCTTCCCTGCATAAACTGGTGGATGATGGTTACGGTGCTTTTGCTGACTATTTGCTGGACGAGCGCCGTGAGTCCAGTATGCCGCCCTTTACCTGCCTGGCAGTATTTCGTTGCGAGGCGCAATCCATGCAACAGGCTTTAAACTTTCTCGCCACGGTGAAAAAAAGCGGCATCACGATCCGTGACACCCGGCCCTATGAAGTCGCCATTCATGGACCACTGCCTGCACCCATGGAACGCCGTGCCGGTCGCTTTCGCACACAGCTGCAAATCAAGTGTGGTACGCGTGGAGAATTGCAGGATTTCCTGAAGCTATTGATCCTGGAAATCGACAAGCTGAAACACCCTCGCTCCCTGCGCTGGAGTGTGGATGTGGATCCCATCGACCTGATCTGAATCCGGTGCGCCCGGATCACAGCCGCGGGCAGCCTATAGCTTGACGCCGAAATACCGATAATTGGTGGTGGCAGGCAGATTTCCCTAATATTTTCTGCAGTAAAAACAATAGTTTGGATTAAGAATGACCCACGATTTCGCCAAGATTCGCCCCGAACCCCTGCTTGAAACACGAGAGGTAGAGGCACCCCCTGCCTGGTCGCTTATGCTGACCGGCATCGTGGTGGGGATTAGCATCGGGGTGTTCGCCTGCTTCCTCTTATATATGTCCGGAAATGTGCCGCCCCTGACCCAGGCACCGGTCCAGGCGGCGGTAACCGTTGCCGACGTGGCGCCTGTGGAAGAAAACACTGATGAACCGGAACTCGAGCTGGAGTTCTACCGCGAGTTAAGGGAATACGAAGTGCCGATTCCCGATGATGTGGTACCGGTGCCAATCGAGGAAACTCCCGGACCCGATACTCCACTGGATTTCGATACCATGTTGCAGACCGGCGCCTTTCAACAACGGGAGCTGGCTTACAATGAAATGGAACGCCTGCTCGGCCTGGGACTACAGGCCACCGTAAAGCAGGAATCTCCCACTCCCGGTCGAGTCCTGTTCCTGGTCCAGGCCGGGCCCTATGGCACCAGCGGTGAACTCACCACGGCCGAACGCCTGTTGCGTTCCAACAGTATTCGCAGCATGCGCCTGGAGCTCAGGTAGCCCCGCCTCTACCCTGCTGAATTACAGCATTGGCTTGAATTTCAATAGAGACTCCCAATCTCTGGATTAGGGACTATTCCCCTGCTTTTTGCTAACTTTACCGACCCCGTGTCCGGCCTCAGCCGGTATTAAAGGAGAGCGAGATTGGACCAGTATCGCGGCACTACTATTCTTTCCGTCCGGCGCAACGGTGCCGTTGTCATCGGTGGCGATGGACAGGTTTCACAGGGCAATACCGTGATGAAGGGTAACGCCCGCAAGGTCCGGCGCCTGCATAAAGACCAGGTACTGGCGGGATTCGCCGGCGGCACCGCCGATGCATTTACCCTGTTTGAACGATTCGAAGAACAACTGGAGAAACATCACGGCAAGCTGGTGCGATCTGCCGTGGAATTGGCGAAGTTGTGGCGTACGGAACGGGCATTGCGCCGCCTGGAGGCGTTGCTGGTTGTCGCCGACGCGGAATCATCACTGATTGTGAGTGGCAACGGCGACGTAATTGAACCTGAAGATTCAATCATGGCAATTGGCTCGGGTGGGCCCTATGCCCTTTCCGCCGCACGCGCGCTGTATCACAACACAGATCTCAGTGCGCGAGAGGTTGTGGAAAAGAGCCTCGGTATCGCCGCTGATATCTGCGTGTTCACCAATCACGAATTAACAATCGAAGAGTTAAAGTATTAATGAGCAGTACTGCAACAGGCATGTCTGTAATGACACCCCGGGAAATCACTTCCGAGCTGGACAAACACATCGTCGGCCAGAATGCGGCCAAGCGCGCCGTCGCAATCGCCTTGCGTAATCGCTGGCGACGCATGCAACTGGGAGAAGAGCTGCGTGCTGAAATCACGCCAAAAAACATCCTGATGATCGGGCCTACCGGGGTAGGCAAGACCGAAATCGCCCGACGCCTGGCGCGGCTTGCCCAGGCTCCCTTTATAAAAGTAGAAGCCACCAAGTTTACCGAGGTGGGTTACGTTGGTCGCGACGTGGAATCCATCGTCCGTGACCTGGCGGACGTGGCGGTGAAAATGATCCGGGAAGCCGAGATCCAGAAGGTGCAACACCTGGCGGAAGATCTTGCCGAAGAACGCATCCTCGATGAACTGTTGCCCCAGGCCAGGGGCGATGAAACTGCGGAATCCGATTCTCAATCCAGTGCCCGGCAGGTGTTTCGCAAGAAGCTGCGCCAGGGCGACCTGGATGAAAAGGAAATCGAGATAAAGATCGCGGAATCACCAGCCGGTGTGGAAATCATGGCGCCGCCCGGACTGGAGGACATGACCAGTCAATTGAAGTCCATGTTTTCCAACATGAACACCGGCCGCAAGCGTTCCCGGCGCATGGCGGTCAAGGATGCATTGAAAGCGGTAAAGGACGAGGAAGCGGCGAAGCTTATTAACGAAGAAGACATCAAGAACCGCGCGGTGCAAGCTACGGAACAAACCGGCATCGTGTTTATCGATGAAATCGACAAGGTTACCAATAAGCACGACCACAGTGGTGCCAGCGTTTCCCGGGAGGGGGTGCAGCGTGACCTGTTGCCACTCATCGAGGGCAGCACCGTGAGCACCAAGTACGGCAGTGTGAAGACTGACCACATCCTGTTTATCGCATCCGGCGCCTTTCACCTCTCGAAACCCTCGGACCTTATTCCGGAATTGCAGGGAAGGCTGCCGATTCGTGTGGAACTCGACGCCCTTGGAGCGAAAGACTTCGAGCGCATTCTGGTGGAGCCCGATGCCAGCCTCACCGAGCAGTACCAGGCCCTGTTGGCAACAGAAGGTTTGAAAATCAGTTTCAGTGAAGACGGTATCGAAAAGATTGCCGAGATGGCATGGCAGGTAAACGAGCGCACCGAGAATATCGGAGCCCGGCGCCTGCATACCGTCATGGAACGATTGTTAGAAGAACTGTCTTTCTCGGCCAGCGACCTTGCTGTCGGTGATAGCAAGTCACTGACAATAGACAAGAATTATGTCGAGGAACAACTGGCCGAACTGGCGAACGACGAGGACCTGAGCCGTTACATTCTTTAGTCAATTGAATATTTACCCTATAAAGCACATGGGTTTGTAATGGCCACAAAAAGGCACAA
>CAYFKD010000005.1:135672-156959 GCA_964343795.1 uncultured Pseudohongiella sp. | reverse complement strand
GATACACAAAAAAATATGAACTCCTGCTTTGTGATTATTGTGCTTTCTGTGGCTAAATAACTTCCTCGCCGCTTGTGGCTAATTGAGAAAATGGCCACAAAAGGCACAAGATACACAAAAAAATATGAACTCCTGCTTTGTGATTATTGTGCTTTCTGTGGCTATATAATCTCTGTGCATCTTGAGGCTAAACAGCCAAATTAGTGATGGATTCCTTTACTCCTACAGATATTCGACTGCACAAGAGATCCGCGACCCTGGAGCTGGCATTCGGCGAGGGTAACAGTTACCAGCTCAGCGCGGAGTTCCTGCGGGTGCATTCGCCCTCCGCCGAGGTGCGTGGTCACGGCCGGGGCCAGGAAGTGTTGCAGACCGGCAAGCGGGAAGTGAAACTGAATGCCATCGAGCCCGTGGGCAACTATGCCATCAAGCTGGACTTCGACGATGGTCACAACTCCGGCATCTACAGCTGGGATTACCTGCATCACCTCTGCATAAACCAGGACAAGCTTTGGCGGCAGTATCTGGATAAACTGCGTGAATCCCGGGCCAGCCGAAACCCGCTTCCAGCGGATACCCAGGTAGTAAGGATTCGCCCCGCCTCCTCTGAGTGATTCGAGAAATGAGCGAGACAGAAGAGAAACAGACAGATTCCGATTCCGAAACCACTCATTTCGGATTCGAACAGGTACCGGTGAATGAGAAGGCCGGCCGTGTTGCACGGGTGTTCGAGAGCGTGGCAACCCGCTACGACATCATGAACGACCTGATGTCACTGGGAAGTCATAGACTGCTCAAGCGCTTCACCATAGAACTGAGTGCACTGCGGGAAGGCCACAGTGTGCTGGACCTTGCCGGCGGCACCGGTGACCTGAGCATGCGCTTCGCCAAAATCGTCGGCAAGCAGGGCCGGGTAGTCCTGGCCGACATTAATGAAGCCATGTTGCGCGTGGGCAGAGACCGGGTAATCGATGCGGGACTGGCAAGCAACATAGAGATTGCCCGGGTCAATGGTGAGTGTCTGCCCTTTGCCGATGACACGTTCGATTGCGTCTGCATCGCCTATGGTCTGAGGAACATTACCCACAAGGATACGGCCCTGGCTTCCATAAGGCGCGTTCTGAAACCAGGAGGGCGCGCATTGGTACTGGAATTTTCCCGGCCAGCCAATCCGCTCATGCAAAAGGCTTTTAACGCCTATTCAGGGTTGTGGCCTGCAGTTGGAAAACTGGTCACGGGAGATTCGGACAGCTATCGTTACCTGGTTGAGTCCATCCGGATGCATCCTGACCAGGAAACCCTGAAACAAATGATGACCGATGCCGGACTGGCTGAATGCGAATATCACAATGTCATGAGCGGCATCTGCGCTATTCATGTTGGCTTCAAGCCATACCCTGAACAAGCCGGTGAGAATTCATGAAGCAAGTGTTAGGAGATGTGCTGTTATTTCCCGGGCAGCAGTTTATCAACACCCTGCTGCGATCCGATACCTATATCCAGAAAGCCCTGGCCCAATTCAAAGGCAAAGCCCTCGCCGTTATTTGCAGCGCGCCACCGCTGGATATGGTAGTCGCCTTCGACGATGGGTCCATCAGGTTAATAGCCGGCGATGGCAGTTCCGTCGGCCTCAATCCCGATGCAACTGTGCGGGGCAATGCCATTGAACTGCTGTCCATGTTGATACACGGCCACGACCAATCGGGCAAATCCCGCGTGGAAATCAGCGGTGACGCTGAATTCCTGCTCGACCTGCAACATTGCATAGCCGGGCTGGACCTGCGCTGGGACGATTACCTGGCGCCCCTGTTCGGAGACGTGCTGACACAACAGCTGGCTGAAGCCGGTTCCGATCTCAACCAGTGGAGCAGCAAAGCTGGCGCAAACGTTCAACGCAACCTCAAGAATTACCTGCATGAGGAAGCACGGATGGTCACGGGCCGGCAACTGGCCGAGCACTTCGGCCGTGATCTGGCCAGGTTGAAATTATCCATCGACCGGGCAGAGGCCCGCTTACATCGAATCGAATCGCAACTGGCCTCAAAAGCCACATAGTTTGATTGGCCACAAAAAGGCACAAATTTCACAAAAGGATTTTGTTAATCTCCTTCCAACCTGGGTTGCATCGTAGTCAAGTTCAACACTCAAGGTCATGAACATTGAAAATTCCTACGGTGCCTGACTGCTCTGCAGTTAACATTTTTTATCAAATACTTTTTGCGCCTTCTGTGCCTTTTGTGCCAACTTCAGACCCCCGGAATTGCCACAAAAAGCCAAAAAATTACCGCAATAGAATTTCTGGTTTCAGTGGCCAACCTCAGATTCCTGGAATTGCCACAAAAAGCACAGAAGGCACAAAAACAGTGACAATGAATCTTGTGGTTTTTGTGCCTTTTTGTGGCCAATCCTAAACTATCTGTGGCTATTCTAACCCTCTGAATTTAAAGCGCTTATTCAGCCCAATAACTTGTGGCTATGGCGGGCAGGTGGTATCTTTGCACCCCCTTTGACCAGTGAAGAATTCCCAGGTGTCCCACCTCCCACGCTTGTTTCGCGTTGCGTCCGTTGTAGCCCGGTACCGGCTGGGGGAATTCCTGCGTTCGCTGAACGGAGTTAGCTGGCTGAAGTTTTCAATCGGCGTCCTGACCCTGCCCTGGAAACTGTTGCCGGCACCGGGTTCAAATCGCAATGAACGCCTGCGCCTGGCCCTGGAAGAACTGGGCCCAATCTATATCAAATTTGGCCAGTTGCTTTCCACGCGACCGGATTTTCTTGATGCCGAACTGGCGGAAGAACTTCAGTCTCTCCAGGATAACGTGCCACCCTTCTCGACTCCCGCCCCGGGCAAAATAATCGAAGATGCATTGGGCAGCAGCATCGACGAGGTTTTCACGGAACTGGATACAGTACCCTTTGCTTCCGCTTCAGTAGCGCAGGTTCACAAAGGTTTGCTGAAAAGCGGCGAAGAAGTAGTTGTAAAAATTATTCGCCCCGGTATCGAGAAAACCATTACCGCCGATATACGGCTGCTCAAGTGGATGGCCAGGATGCTACAGGATGGATCAGACCTGGGTAAGCGCCTGCGTCCGGTGGAAGTGGTAGCAGATTACGAAAAAGTAATCTTCAATGAACTAAACCTGTTGATGGAAGCCGCCAATACTTCCCAGTTACGGCGTAATTTTGAAAACTCCAGCGTTCTTTACGTTCCCAGGGTTTACTGGGAACACACCAGGCAGAATGTCCTGGTCATGGAGCGCATTCACGGCATCCCCGTTACCGATGTGCCTCAACTGGAACAATCAAACGTTAATCTGAAGAAACTCGCGGAGACCGGGGTCGACATCTTTTTTACCCAGGTTTTTGAGCACAATTTTTTCCATGCAGATATGCACCCGGGGAATATTTTCGTTGCCAGAGAAAATCCCGATAATCCAAAGTACATTGCCATCGATTGCGCCATTATCGGATCGCTTAGTGATGACGACCAGGAATACCTGGCCAAGAACCTGCTGGCTATCTTCAAGCAGGACTACCGGCGCGTGGCAGAATTGCATGTTGCCTGTGGTTGGGTGCCGAAAGACACACCCATTAGTGATTTCGAAGCGGCCATGCGCAGTGTTTGTGAACCGGTGTTCGAGAAGCCGCTAAAAGATATTTCTTTCGGCCAGTTGCTGTTGCAGTTATTCCGCACCGCGGGACGCTTCAACATGGAAGTGCAACCCTCGCTGGTGCTTTTGCAAAAGACCTTGCTTAACATCGAAGGTCTGGGCCGGCAACTCTACCCCGAACTGGATCTTTGGCAAACCGCAATGCCCTACCTGGAAAACTGGAACAGCAAACGGCTCAATCCATTTACTTTGTTGTCACGCATACAGGAAAACATTCCAAACTGGATCGAACAGATTCCGGAATTGCCGGAGCTCATAATCGAGACCGCATTCCAGAGCAAAAAACTCACCGACCTGAACGAACGCCTTATTGATCAGCAACAACAAAACAGGGAACGCCAGAGAAAACGTGCACGCCGTGCTCGAAGCACAGGAAAAGTATTGCTGGCGCTGGCGCTGGTAAGCCTGCTACCGGGTTTTTCCCAGTACTTGTCGCAAATGCCACTGGTCACGCTATTACTGGGGGCGGGCGGGGTCTACCTTTTGAGTTTTAAGGCCTGAGGGCGCATACTTCACCAATGAGCAGTTTCCTCGACGAAGTAAATTGGAACAGTGACGGGCTGGTACCTGTGATCACCCTCGATGCCGGCAGCGGCCGCTTGCTTATGCAGGCATGGCTGAACCGTGAAGCATTGCAAACTGCCATCGACGAGCAGCGTGCGATTTACTGGTCCCGCTCCCGCGGAAAACTCTGGCGCAAGGGTGAAGACTCAGGACACACCCAGGAGCTTGTCGAAGTATTGCTGGACTGCGATAGCGATGCGGTTTGCTACCGGGTAAACCAGGCCGGCGTTGCCTGTCACACCGGCAGGGAAAGTTGTTTTTTCCGGCGCCTGGAGAATGGTCAATGGGCTGTTACGGACGATGTCATTGTCGACCCGGAAACCATGTACCAGTAAATCAATGCCAATGGAAAAAGACGTACTGACAGAATTGGCTACAGTGTTGGAACAACGCAAGTCAGCCTCGCCAGACAAATCTTACGTGGCCAACCTCCATGAGAAAGGCCTGAACAAGATCCTGGAAAAAGTAGGCGAGGAATCAACCGAGACCATACTGGCTGCCAAGGAATGGGTTGAGAACAACGGCGACAGCAGCGAGGCCGTCGTAAAAGAAACGGCGGACCTGTGGTTTCACACAATGGTTATGCTGAGCCACCTCGGGTTAAGTCATGCCCAGGTATTGGAGGAACTGCAAAAACGCTTTAACATATCCGGCCTTGAAGAAAAGGCATCACGTCAATCAGTTTCCGGCGAGCAGGAATAGGCCGCGGAAACAGGAGGTTTAACATGGGTGTAGGTGGAATAGGTATCTGGCAACTGCTGATCATATTATTGATCGTGGTGATGCTATTCGGCACCAAGAAATTACGCAATATCGGATCCGACCTCGGTGGCGCCTTGAAGGGATTCAAGAACGCCATGAAGGATGAAGAAGCGGAATCCGACGGCGAAGATCAAGAAGAACCTGCCGGCGAAACTATCGAAACCACTGCCGAGAAAGTCGAGGAAAAGTAATTCCTCGCCCTTTCATTGTCTCACTGCCAGTTGCAGCAATTAGCGTTACCGCAGTAGCGCAATCGTTTCATGTTCAATATTCATTCGACTGAATTATTGCTCATTCTCATAGTCGCTCTGATCGTAATAGGACCAGAGCGGCTTCCTTCTGCCGTGCGCACGGCCAGCCTGTGGATTGGTCGCTTTCGCAGGAGTTTCTACAAGGTAAAGGCTGAAATAGAAAGAGAACTCAACGCCGACGAAATTCGCCGCCAACTCCACAACGAGTCGGTACTGGCGGAGCTGGAAGACACCAGGAAAGACGTGGAAGGTGTTGCGAAAGATACCGAGCAGTCGGTGAACAAGATAGTCAATTCAGCCAATTTCGATCCCGGCGCATCCGCAGCCACAGACCGGCAGTTATCCGATGAGGAATCCGAGGCAGCCGCCACGGGCGGAAAATCCATTTCGGAAGAGATTGCGGAGGTAAAAGAAGAAGTAGAAAAAGTCGGCGAAGAGCTCTACGGCTCCGGCAAGAACCCCAAACTGGCGGCGGAGACAGACCCGGCGCAGGGATCGAAACGCGATGACGTCGGCTGAAGACGAAAAAGAACTTACCCTGATCGATCACCTGGTGGAACTCAGGGATCGCATCCTGAAATGTGTCGTCGCAATCGTCGTTTTGTTCCTGGCATTGTTTTACTTCGCCAACGACATTTATATCTACGTGGCAAATCCATTGCTCGAGGCGCTGCCTGAAGGATCAACCATGATCGCGGTAGATCCGACTTCTCCTTTCTTTACACCATTCAAGCTGACCTTTTATGTGGCCATGCTTATCGCAATGCCTTATATCCTCTACCAGCTCTGGTCGTTCATCGCCCCGGGGCTTTACAAGAATGAAAAACAAGTCGCCATACCTCTGTTTATTTCAAGTGTGGTGTTGTTCTACGCTGGAATCGCGTTTGCCCGCTACATCCTGTTTGGTATCGTGTTTCGCTTCTTTATATCTGTCGCTCCCGAAGCCATACAGGTGATGCCGGATATTGCCAGCTTCCTGAGTTTCGCCCTCACGATTTTCTTCGCATTCGGCATTGCTTTCGAAATTCCCATTGCCGTGTTTCTCTTTATATGGGCCGGGCTGGCGGAGCCGGAATCCCTGGCTGAAAAACGTCCCTATGTGGTCGTCGGCTGTTTCGTCGTCGCCATGCTGCTCACGCCACCGGATCCCTTTACCCAGAGTATGCTGGCCCTGCCCATGTGGGCACTGTTCGAAGTGGGGATTTTTGCCGGCCGGATTATGCGCAAGCGCAGCGCAGAGCGCGAAAAACACGAACAACAGAGCGCCGGCTGATCGTCAGCTATTCAGGCTAAAGGTCACCGGACCGTCGTTCTCCAGGGCAATTTGCATATTTGCCCCGAACTGCCCACTCTCTACCCTGCCATGTTTCTCCCGAACCATTTGCAGCAGGTGATCATAAAGCGGTTCCGCTTGGTCAGGCGGCATGGCGGAAGAAAATCCCGGGCGCAGGCCCTTGTCGGTTTCCGCCGCGAGGGTGAACTGGGATACCAGCATGAGATCCCCTTCGATGTCGGCAAGACTCAGGTTCATGCGCCCCTCGTCATCGGGAAACACCCGGTAGGCCAGTACTTTGTCCAGCAATTTTTCGCCCCTGGCCAGGTCGTCGTCCTTCTCCAACCCGAGTAACAGCAACAGGCCGCGGCCGGTCTCGCTAAAGGGGTTATTGTCGATGCTGAGTTTTACCCAGTTGACGCGCTGGATAAGAGCGATCATGAGGCCGGCTGCAATTCTCTGCCGACATCCCGCACCGCGCGAATCAGCGCATCGACATTGCCGGGTTCGGAAGAAGAGTGGCCGGCATCCCGCACAATGTTTAACTCGGAGTTGTTCCAGTTGTGATGCAGGTGCAGGGCATTGTCCAGCGGACACACGATGTCATAGCGCCCATGGATGATGCGGCCGGGAATATGCTGGATGCTGTCCATGTTCTCCAGGATCTGGTTTTCCGTGATAAAGCCTCGCTCCATGAAATAGTGGCACTCAATGCGAGCCAGGGCCAGAGCGTTGTGGGGCTTGGTGAATTTCGCCAGGGTATCGGCACTGGGCCTGAGCTTGGAGCAGTTTCCTTCCCAGGCCGACCAGGATTTTGCCGCCGCCATGCGCGCCAGCTCGTCCTCGCCGGTTAGACGATCGTAATACGCCCCTACCAGATCATCACGCCTGTCCTCGGGTATTGGTTTGATGAATTCTTCCCAATGGTCGGGAAACACGCGATTGGCACCTTCTTTATACAGCCAGTCGAAATCCGTCTGCCGGCACAGGAAGATTCCGCGTAGCACCATGGCGCTGACCCGGTCCGGATGGGCCTGGGCGTACAGCAGGCTCAGGGTAGAACCCCAGGAGCCGCCGAATAGCATCCACTGGTCCACCTCGAGATGCTCACGAATTTTTTCCATATCCTCGATGAGGTCCTGGGTCGTGTTGTCCTGCAATTCGCCGTGGGGCGTTGAACGGCCACAACCGCGCTGGTCGAAGGTGATGATGCGAAAGATTTCCGGGTCATAGAAACGACGCGAACTGGCATCACAACCTGCACCGGGTCCGCCATGAATAAACAACACCGGTATGCCCGCGGGATTACCCGCTTCATCCAGGTACAGCTCGTGCTGGTCGGATACCCGCAGCTGCTGCCGCTTGTAGGGTTTGATTTCAGGAAACAGTACTAGCATGGTGCTGGCTTCGCTTACTGGGACGCCTCATATAGTAGGACATCTGGCGGGATTATTCCTGCCATGACAAGAGGAAATACGGGCCCTGCTCAGCCGCGGGGAGCCGTACCCCTGCTGTACCGCTTGCGTTCGTTCTCGGTAAGGAATTTTTTCCGCAGGCGAATATAGCCTGGGGTCACTTCCACCAGTTCGTCGTTATCGATGAATTCCATGGCCTGTTCCAGGCTATGCCGCACCGGCGGCGTCAGCAGGATATTTTCATCCTTGCCCGCTGCCCTGATATTAGTAAGCTGCTTGGCCTTGGTCGGGTTGACCACCAGGTCGTTATCGCGGCTATGGAGGCCGACTATCATTCCTTCGTACACGTCAGTATTTGGTTCCACGAATAGCTCACCCCGGTCCTGCAGGTTAAAGAGCGAATATCCCAGGGTTTTGCCGCTGACCATGGATACCAGCACACCATTGTTGCGCTGTGCCAGGTCCACGTCCTGGTACGGGCCATAATGGTCGAACATGTGAGTCATGAGACCGGTGCCGGATGTCAGGCTGAGAAACTGGGAGCGAAATCCGAGCAGGCCCCTGGTAGGTATTGTGAACCCAAGGCGCACGCGGCCTTTACCATCCAGCACCAGGTCACGCATTTCGGCACGACGGGTGCCCAGCGCTTCGATTACCGCCCCCTGGTATTGCTCATCGCAATCCACCTGCAATGACTCATAGGGTTCCTGCCGCACACCATCTACTTCACGCACAATGACCTCTGGCCGGGACACTGCCAGTTCGAATCCTTCCCGGCGCATGGATTCTATTAACACTGCCAGGTGCAACTCCCCTCTTCCGGAAACCGTGTAGCGGTCCGGGGTGTCACCGGGTTCCACCCTGAGCGCCACGTTATAGAGCAGTTCCCGCTGCAGCCGTTCCTTGATATGGCGGGTGGTGATGTACTTGCCATCCTTGCCGGCAAACGGGGAATCGTTGACCTGGAAGGTCATGCTGATGGTGGGCTCATCCACGGTGAGCGGCGGCATCGCTTCCACCCGCTCGGGATCGCACAGGGTGTCCGATATGCTCAGCCGGTCGATGCCGGTCACACAGATGATTTCCCCGGCGTCGGCACCGGGCACATCGATACGCTCCAGGCCAAGATGACTTTTTACCTGCAGCACCTTGCCCTTGCGCTGATTACCATCGCGATCCACGATAATCACCTGCTGGTTATTGCGGATGCAGCCACGACTGATGCGCCCGATACCGATGACACCTACATAGCTGCTGTAATCCAGGGCGCTGATCTGCATCTGCAAGGGCGCGTCTACGACCACATCCGGCGGCGGCACTTGTGCGACTATGGTTTCAAACAGGGGCAAGAGGTCGCCGGATAGATTTTCGGCATCCAGTCCGGCCCGTCCTTCCAGGGCCGACGCATAGACCACCGGGAAATCCAGCTGCTGTTCGCTGGCTCCGAGCTTGTCGAAAAGGTCGAACACTTCGTTGATCACCCAGTCCGGGCGGGCACCGTCGCGGTCGATCTTGTTCACCACGACGATGGGATTGAGGCCGCGGGCAAAGGCCTTCTGGGTCACGAAACGGGTCTGGGGCATGGGACCTTCGACTGCATCCACCAAGAGCAGCACCCTGTCCACCATGGACAGTACCCGCTCCACCTCGCCGCCGAAGTCGGCGTGACCGGGTGTGTCCACGATATTGATACGGTTGTCCTGCCAGTTAATGGCGGTATTCTTGGCAAGAATAGTAATGCCTCGTTCCCGCTCCTGGTCATTGGAATCCATGACCCGCTCCAGCACGGAACCGCGGCAGTCCAGGGTGCCCGACTGCTGCAACAACTTGTCTACCAGGGTTGTCTTGCCATGATCGACATGGGCGATGATGGCGATGTTACGAATGGTTTGCATGCTAGTGGAATTGGAGTGATCGCGACCGAAGGTCCGCTGAACTACGGCGCCAAATGGGCGGCGAGTATACACGGGAATGGCCCCAATAGAGAGCCTGGAGAAAATTTCCGTCATCGCTGGTTATCTCGCCAAGCACGCAAAGGGCGCAAAGGTAGTTTCTTTTTTAGTCAGGGGCAGACTCGTGCCATCTACTTACTATCCGACCCCACTGGTTTTCTCACGGAGCCCACGGAGAACACGGAGACTCGTTTGTACAGACCTCCGTGGGCTCCGTGAGATACCCTTGCGACATGGGGAATATCTCCTGAGGAGTGTTCAGCACACTGGCGGGGCTGAACTCAAAATCCTGTTCGCGTGCTTGGCGTGCTTTGCGAGGGACAGCATTCCAGGCCTGAAAGATTCCCCGATGCAACGGCATTGGTAGAAAACTCTATGAGTCCAAATTCAATACTGCGACGTTGGTGAACCCTTCGTCCAGCAAGTGCGCCGCATGGAGCCGGCTCATCATGCCGCGATCGCAATACAGAAGGTAGTGCCGGTCCCGGTCCAGTTTTTCAAAATCCGTGCGCAGGCTGTAAAAAGGGATGGAGATAACGTCTGCTGCCGCTGCCACCTGGGCGGCGGGAAACGGCCTTGATTCCTGTTCCTGGGGATGGCGGATATCGATTACCGTGCTGTCCCTATCGACCTTGTTCAGCACGGCCACCTCCACGGACTCCTGGCCGAAATCTTCCACTACTTCGGTAATGAGCTGGTAGCGTGCCGCGGCAATGGCATCATCCAGCACCTTGAAATCGAAATGTGATTCTTCTTTCTCGATCCGTTCCGGCTTGGCGCGGGTGGTGGGCTTGTCCGATATCACGGCACAGTATTCCGGGATGTTACGGGAAAACTCCTCGGTGCCGATGCTACGCGCCGTGTCGATGATGTCCTGCTTATCCATGGTAGCCAGGGGTCGCAGCACCAGGGTATTGGACACGGCATCGATCACGGAGAGGTTTACCAGGGTCTGACTCGATACCTGGGCCACGCTTTCCCCGGTGACCAGGGCATGAATGTCCAGCTCCCCGGCAATTCTGTCTGCCGCGCGCAGCATCATGCGCTTAAGAATCACCCCCATCTGGGAATTGTGGACCTGGGCCAGGATCTCGTTGACCACGGCTTCGAAGGGCACGGTAATAAAGCGCACCCGGTGTGAGCTGTGGTATTTCATCCACAGGTAGAGCGCCACCTCCTTCACCGCCAGCTCGTGGGCCTTACCGCCTAGATTGAAGAAACAATAGTGGGTTTGCAGGCCGCGGCGCATGGAGTGAAAACTGGATACCGATGAATCGAATCCGCCTGAGATGAGAGACAGCACCGAATCCTGGCAACCCAGGGGAAAGCCGCCCAGGCCACGGTACTGGTCCTGCACCACGTAAAACTCCTCGTGCCGGATTTCCAGGGGCACAACCACGTCCGGGTCCACCAGTTTCACCCCGGTAGTCTCGGTTTGCTGGTTCAGCCCGCCACCAACGTACTGCTCCACGTCCACGGAACGAAAGGGATGACGCCCGGTGCGTTTGCAGCGTACGGCGAAGGTCTTGCCTTTCAGTCTTTCCTCGTAGTGGGATTTTGCCAGCTCCAGCATGCCGTCCATGTCCGGCAAGGGGTAGCGCTGCACCGCGAGAATGGAATGGATTCCGGAGATGCATTTCAGCTTCTCCTGGATCTGCGACTGTAAACTTGCATCCGTGCTGTCACATTCCACCTCCAGGGCATCCCATTCACCATGCACATTGATTCCAGGGTCCAGCCGGGTGAGGACGGATTTCAGGTTCTTGCGCAACTGCCGCACCAGGCGCAGCCGCACCGGGCGGCTCTTTATTGTGATCTCGGGAAATAGCTTGATGAGGTAGAGCATTAAAGACTGAACTTCGGGATTTTCACGCGTGGTTCGTGCGTGAACTAAAAAAGTGCCGGGGTCTTCCTGTTATTCTGGAGCGCACCAATATTGTGCGCTAATAATTCGATTGCTCGCTAGTGGTGCAGTGACACAAAACCATCGGCCCCTATGCCAGTAAAATCGGGCTTTGCAGGGACGCCGTTGATGGCATATATTTTGCTCTCCCCCATGCACACAAGGCAAACCATGAAAGGAACTTGTCTCAGGTTCCCAGTATATCTGGAGTGTGGTGCCCCCTTGCAATAAATGGCAGGAACTAGATTAGCTTCTTTGTTGAGCAGAGTAGGCAGCGCTGACTGCAACGGCTCAGTCATTCGGGAAGCTGAGAACAGCAAAAGTCATGTCGTCGAATATTATTAGGAGATAGTTAGACAATGAAATCAAAGCTGGAATACATATGGCTCGACGGATTCAAGCCCACCCAGAGCCTTCGTAGCAAAACTCAAGTACGGGAGAACTTTGGGGGCACCCTCGAGGATTGTCCGCAGTGGTCATTCGACGGCAGTTCCACACTGCAGGCAACCGGTGATGATTCCGACTGTCTGCTGGAGCCTTGCGCCATCTATCCCGATCCAGACCGGGTCAATGGTTACCTGGTCATGTGTGAGGTACTGAACGCAGACGGTTCACCTCACGAAACAAACGGCCGCGCCCTCATCGACGATGACGATGACGATTTCTGGTTTGGTTTTGAGCAGGAATACTTCCTGTGGGATATCAAGACCGGCCTGCCACCGGGTTTCCCCAAGGGCGGCTACCCCAGCCCCCAGGGTCCTTACTATTGTTCCGTAGGCGCCAAGAATGCCCATGGCCGTGAAGTGGTAGACCACCACCTCGACCTGTGCCTGGAAGCTGGCCTGAATATAGAAGGCATCAACGCCGAAGTGGCCGCGGGCCAGTGGGAATTCCAGGTATTCGCCAAGGGCGCCAAGCGTGCCGGCGACGAGTGCTGGATCGCCCGCTACCTGCTGGAGCGAACCGCCGAACAATACGAACTGGCCATTAACTGGGAACCCAAGCCCCTGGGCAAGGACCTGGACTGGAATGGTTCCGGCATGCACGCCAACTTCTCCAATGGCAAGATGCGCGACGAAGGTGGCGAGGATCTGTTCACCGCTATTTGTGAGAACTTTGGCAAGAACATCGAGCGTCACATCAGCGTATACGGGGCCGGCAACGACCAGCGCCTGACCGGTCTCCATGAGACCCAGGCGATCGACCAGTACAGCTATGCGGTTTCCGACCGCGGTGCTTCCATCCGTATCCCGGTAGCCACCGTGCAGGATAACTGGAAGGGTCGACTGGAAGACCGTCGTACCGCTTCCAACGCCGATCCCTACCACGTGGCTGCTGCCATCATCAAAACCACCAAGGAAGCACTTTAAGGAGCAGCTCCCCCAGGTTTTCGAAAAAGCCCGGCTGGTCCGGGCTTTTTTATGCCTGCCCCAAAAGTGCCAGGCGATAGAGACATGTACTTTTAGCCTCTGGTGCCATCAAAGCGCGCCGGAGCGCCGACAGCTCGATATTGCCGGGTGCACTAAAATAGTGCACAATCCACTCCCCTGACCCCCGATGGCAATCCCCGATACCGTCACAAGCCACGAAATACGCCAAATTACGGCAATTTCTTGACGCACCAATTTTGGTTTGTTTATTGCATAGGATGAGTAATGGAGTGGTTTTCAGCGAGCTTCCCGGAAATTTCTGCGTGTTTTTTAGCCTCAGTGCCAGGCACAAGTGCCTGGCACCTCAGGGCAGCTAAGCCATGGTGAAGCTGGAAATCGACTACAAGAGAGTGCTGGACGGCCTCCATACCGCGGTAATCCTGATCGACCAGAACCTGCGCATCCAGTACCTGAATGCGGCGGCGGAACAGCTATTGGACATCAGTGCGCGCAAGGCCTCGAAGCATGGCCTCGGCGAGCTACTGGTGGGTGCCGATGAGGATGTGGGGGAGATCGAGGCGGCGCTGGCGGATAACGCCAGCTTTATCAAGCGCAGAGCAGAGTTGCGAGTCATGAATGGCAAGTTGATACATGTGGATTACGCGGTGAATCCGATTGAGGAATCGGGAACCAGCTTTCTGCTCATGGAGATCAATTCCCTGGAACACTCCTACCACTTCAGCAAGGAAGAACTGGTTAACACCGCGAATTCCACAACCCGGGAACTGGTTCGCGGCCTCGCCCACGAGATCAAGAATCCCCTGGGTGGAATCCGTGGCGCCGCACAGTTGCTCGCCCAGGAGCTCGAGAACCCGGAGTTGACCGACTATACCAATGTCATTATCGAGGAGGCCGACCGGCTCCGGAACCTGGTAGAACGCATGATGGGTTCTCGCAAGCCATTGGACATGCGCCCGGTGAACATCCACGAGATCCTGGAACGGGTACGCAACCTGGTGGAAGCGGAGAGCCGCGGCACCGGCATAGAGATAACGCGCGATTATGACCCCAGCATTCCTACGCTGGTAGCGGATGAGGAACAACTCATTCAGGCACTATTGAACATCGTGCGTAATGCCATGCAATCGCTGGAGAACCCGAATGTGGACCATGACATGGGATCCATTCTGCTGCGGACGCGGGTGGTGCGCAATGTAACTTTCGCAGGCACCTTTCATCGCCTGGCTGCGAATATAGAGATCATCGACAACGGCCCGGGCATTCCTGATGACATGCTGGAATCGATCTTCTATCCCATGATCAGCGGCCGTGCCAACGGCTCCGGCCTCGGGCTGTCCATCGCCAATGCCATTTTTAATCAACACAAGGGTTTTATCGAATGTGAAAGCGAACCGGGCCAAACCCGCTTCTCTCTCATGCTGCCGATAGAACATACCCACTAGAGGAATTGCCAAGCAATGAACGATAACCGTTCTGTCTGGATCCTGGACGATGACCGCTCGATACGCTGGGTACTCGAGAAGTCATTGGGCAAGACCGGTTTACACACAGAAACATTTGATAACGGTGACGATCTTTTGCACCGTCTGGAGCAGGAATCCCCCGACGCCATAATTAGCGATATACGGATGCCGGGCATCAGTGGCCTGGACTTACTATCTACCATCCAGGAAAAACACCCGCTGTTGCCGGTCATCATCATGACTGCACACTCCGACCTGGACAGTGCGGTGGCTTCATATAACCGCGGCGCCTTCGAATACCTGCCCAAGCCTTTCGACATCGAGGATGCCGTGGCCATGACCATGCGCGCCCTGGAGCACGCCCGGGAATCCGACCAGGGCGAGGAAGTTACTTCCGCCGCCCCGAACCAGGAGATCATCGGCGAAGCCCCAGCCATGCAGGAAGTATTTCGCGCTATTGGCCGCCTCTCCAATTCCAATATTTCCGTGCTAATCAACGGCGAGTCCGGTACCGGCAAGGAACTGGTTGCCCATGCCCTGCATTACCACAGCCCCCGTCGCGACAAGCCCTTCATGCCGCTGAATGTGGCGGCCATCCCCAAGGAGCTAATCGAGTCGGAACTGTTCGGCCATGAGAAAGGTGCATTTACCGGTGCCACCCAGCAACGTACCGGCCGCTTCGAGCAGGCCAATAGTGGCACCCTGTTTCTGGACGAGATTGGAGACATGCCCGCGGATACCCAGACCCGGCTATTAAGAGTGCTTTCGGATGGTGAGTTCTACCGGGTGGGGGGACACACGTCGATCAAGGTAGACGTGCGCATCATCGCCGCCACCCACCAGAACCTGGAAAAGCTTGTGGAACAACACAAGTTTCGCGAAGACCTGTTCCATCGCCTCAACGTTATCCGAATCCATATTCCCCGGCTCAGCGAACGGCGCGAAGACATCCCCCGCCTTGCCAATCATTTCCTGCAGAGCGCGGCGAAGGAACTGGAAGTGGAGCCCAAGGTCTTGCGCCCGGAAACGGAGAAATACCTCACCGGCCTCAGCTGGCCCGGTAATGTCAGGCAACTGGAAAATTTCTGCCGCTGGATTACAGTAATGGCCTCCAGCCGCGAGGTACACCTGTCCGACCTGCCGCCGGAGTTTGCCGAGCAGGAAGGCCAGGCCGGTGAAACCGGCAACTGGACCCAGTCGCTGCGAGCCTGGGCGGATCAGCAACTTAGCCTGGGCAATACCAGTATTCTCGATGAGGCCACGCCCATGTTTGAGCGCACCATGATCGATGTGGCGTTGAAACATACGGCTGGTCGTCGCCGCGATGCGGCGACTTTACTTGGATGGGGCAGGAATACCCTGACCCGCAAGATCAAGGAACTGGGAACCGAAGAGTAATTATTCTCCGCTGTTGCGCCTGCGGTACATGACAGTGGGCTTGAAGGAGAGCACCAGTTCGTCATTCTGGTTGAATATCTCGTTTTGCAAGACCACTATGCCCATATAGGGTTTGGAACGGGATTCCTTTTTATCCATTACCGTGCTTTTTACCCGCAGGATATCGCCGGGGTACACCGGCTTTGTCCAGCGAAGTTCATCGACGCCGGGTGAACCGAGAGAACCGGTTTCCACACCCATCTGATCTCCCACCAGCATCCTCATGACCATGGCGCAGGTATGCCAGCCCGAGGCACAGAGTCCGCCGAAATGCATTTGCCTGCCGGCTTCTTCAGACAGATGAAATGGCTGCGGATCGTATTTTGATGCGAACTCGATAATTTCTTCGGCGGTAACCTTGTACTCGCCAAACTCCCGCACCGCGCCTGTTTCAATATCTTCAAAATACACATCTTGCTCCACGGATTCTGATGACAAGCTCAGTCTATCTGAATCGCTGCGCGCTGTAGAGCCAGGCATTTCTGCTATTGGTCCACAGGCCGAGTGTGGGCAGGTCTTCAATCCTGATCCCATGGAAAATGTCGGGCTTTTGTTGAACCCCGGCCCTGTTTTGGCCGACCATGCAGTAGAGCGCGACAATATCCAGGGTCGCGGCCAAGGGAAACCAGGCCATGATTGACGTACAGGACCTGTGCTATCGCTACCCCGGCCAGGACGAAGACACCATACGCGGCATAAGCTTCAGCATTGCCCCGGGCGAAATCTTCGGCTTCCTGGGGCCCAGTGGTTCGGGTAAGAGCACGACCCAGAAATTGCTGATCGGCCTGCTCAAACACTACCGGGGCAATATGGAGGTCATGGAGCGGGAGGCCCGGGACTGGAACCACGAGATCTACCGGCACATCGGCGTCGGCTTCGAATTGCCCAATCACTTTCTCAAATTAAGCGGACTGGAAAACCTGGATCTGTTTGCTTCCTTTTACGGTGACGAAAAATTATTTGTCATGGACACCATGCAGCTCCTGGAAATGGTTGGTTTACAGGATGCGGCCACGCAACAGGTTGGAGAGAATTCCAAGGGCATGAAGATGCGCCTGAATTTTGCCCGGGCCCTGCTCAACGACCCCAGCCTGCTGTTCCTGGACGAGCCGACTGCCGGACTGGATCCGGTGAATGCAAAAACCATCAAGGACATCATCAGGCAACAGCGGCAGAAGGGAAAAACTATATTTCTTACCACTCACAACATGCACGACGCGGACCAGCTTTGTGACCGTGTGGCCTTTATCGTCGATGGCGAGCTGAGCCTGATTGATGAACCGGCAAAATTGAAGCAACAGTATGGTAGCAAGTCGGTTGAGGTCGTAATCCGTTCCGAACAGGGACAGCCGGAAACTCATCACTTCGAACTGGATGGCCTGGGTGGCAACAGGCAGTTCCTCGAATTACTTGACGCGGGCAAGGTGGAATCCATTCATTCCCAGGAAGCCTCCCTGGAAGAAGTATTTATCAAGACTACCGGAGCGCAACTGTCATGATTGCGTTCGTTACAAACTTCACCAGGTTGCTGCGCTGGGATTTAAAACTCCAGCTTCGCTACTACTTCTGGTTCGTGGCCCTGGCAATCAGCGTCATGTGGTCACTGCTGTTGTTTGCGGCAGGAGGTGAGTTTGCCACCACCTGGATACCGGTATTGATCTTTCTCGACCTCAGCACCATCGGACTGTTGTTCATCGGTGGCATGCTCTACCTGGAGCGGCGCCAGGGAACACTCTATGTCACTGCGGTCATGCCGGTGCCGGCGGGAACCTGGTTGACCCTCAAGCTGGTGAACCTCAGCCTGTTGTGCCTGGCCTGCGCCGTGCTAATAACCCTGCTTGCCAGTCGCGCTTCGGTTAACTGGTTGCGGTTTATTCCCGCCACGCTGGTCTGTGGTGCTCTCTTTGCCAGCATCGGGTTCCTGGTTGCTGTGTCCTTCGATAAGGTGCTGAACTATTTCTTCGTATTGGCAATGGCACTGGGGCCACTCAATCTACCCGCCCTGGATTACCTGGATATATACCGATCGATTCTGCTGTGGCTATTGCCGAGCCACGGAGCGATGTGGGCCCTGGCCGGAAGTTTCCAGGACATGCCGGTTTCCACTTACCTGGCTTACCTTGGCGTGTCCGGAGCCTGGACGGTACTCGCCTACTGGTACGGCCTGGGTGCATTCCGGCGCTACGTCGCAACCCGGCCACAACTGTGAGAGCTTAGTCGTGCACGCGACCCAGTGGAACCAGGTTATCTACACCGATCTGCGCAAGATTGCTGCTGAGCCGTTTTTCTGGTTCATCCTGGTGGCTCCCATACTTCTGGGCTGGGGGCTTCACTACCTGCTGCCTTACCTGGCCGATCGCTTTCAGGACATAAACCTGGACTACTACTTCCCGGTGATCGTTGCGCTTATTATCCTGACACCGCCGCTTTACTACGGCGTTGTGCTGGGACTTCTGGTACTGGAAGAGAAAGACGAAAACGTATTGCTGGCGGTTGCGGTGACGCCGATTCGCCTGCGCAATTACCTGTTCACGCGGATTACTATTTACACACTGATCTCTATACCCCTAATTGTTATCGTGCACGAGATAATCGATGTCATAGCTATCGAACTATGGCAACTGGTACTGGTCGCCATGGCCGTTTCATTGAATACGCCCCTGGTGGTGCTGTTATTGGCTGCTTTTTGCAAAAATCAGCTCGAAGGGTTTGTCATCGGCAAGGGCATGAGCCCGGTGATCCTGCTGCCCCTGGCCATGTACTTCGTGCCCGGCTACCTGCACCTGGCCTGCGGCGTACTGCCCACTTACTGGCCCATCATCGCCTACTACACTGCGATCGATGCATCCGGTTCCAGTGTGTTTTTTACCATTGCAATCGTGATGTCGGTAATCGTCCAGGCAGTTGCCATTGCCTGGCTGTACCGGCGATTCGAGAACAAGTTGTCCCTGGCCTGACGCCAGGATCGAGGATTAGTTCAGAATTTCCTGCCAGTTAATGACTCTATCGTGGGCGCGATAGGAGCCAAACTCCAGCCGTGAACGGGGATTGTCAGAAAAATCCCCATCCTGGGTGTCGTCTTCCAGTTCGCCCGGAGTACGCCAGTCATAGGACAGGAAGTCCAGGGAGAACGGCAGTGAACCGTGATCCAGGTCGAACTCAATGACCACACTGCCCTCGTTGCCCTCGCCCGGCGCCGTGGTTTCCAGGGGCCGGTCCACATCCTGGTCGGCACCGGAGGCCTGCAATGCCGTGCGCCCCAGGTAGATTCCCAGTTCCACATCGGTCCCCGATTCGAATTCCACTTCACCGTCCGCCAGGTTCTCGGTGTAGCTGCCCGCGTCGGTCAGGAATGAAAGCGCACTTGGGGGTGAGTCCCCTTCGAAGAACAGGGTCGTGCAGTTGTCGTCGAAATTCAGCAGGAAGTCACTGCCGTCGTAGTACTCCACGCGGAATGGAACAGGGAGTGGCTCCAGTTCCGATCCGAATGCGTTATCGATAATCAGTCGCCCATAGCGGAACTCTTCGGTATCCAGGGTAGCTACGTCATTGCCACCGGCATCGTCTATATCGAGATCGAGGGCGAAAGGCACGCCGTCGCTGTCTGTGGTGGCGAGGCCGATAGTTAATGTTTCATAGGGCCCATCTTCCACCCCACTGGCCTGGCGATCGAATACCAGGTTGCCCAGCAACAAGCCTTCACCACCATCTACCATGGGATCGGAGTTCCAGGCAATGGTACGGCTGGCGCCTATCACGGGATCGGCCATGCGACTACTGAGATCATTGTCCACGCCGGGAAGCTCCTCTATGGCAAAGAATCGGTTCGCGACAAAGTCCAGGTTATCCAGCTTGGCGAAGCTGCCTACGTAATTGCGGGTTATCTGCGCGGACACTTCGCCGTTATAAGCGGCCACGTCGGCGCTGATACCAAACTCTTCACCCATGTACGTAAAGATCGACATGGGATTGATGCACATGGCCTGGTTGTCTGCCAGGGATCGGGAAACAATCATGCCTCCGGACAGCTGGAACTCCGCCGGAATGAACCGGCCTACATTGCGCACGTTACCTTGCAGGCCGATACCGGTGCCCATGAAGTCGATCGGCGTCATACCGTCGGATGAATCCACCAGCTGCACGTCGAGATCAACTATGCCTACTTCGTCGAACTTCATGCTCTTGGTCTGCGCACCATTGCTGAAGGTGGGGAACAGGCTGTCGCTGAGAGTACCCACTCCACCCGCCGGTGCCGCCACCTGGTTCAGGCTGACCAGCACGTCGTAATCGGCGGCGGTGGATTCATTGCCATAATTGGGTGTAACAGGATTATCGTATAGCGCCGCACCCTCATCGGGAATGCCGTCTGTAGGCGTGAGGTCATCCACCTGTTGCCAGGCAATGGCTGACACCGTGGTATCGAACTGCACACCGGCGGTGGCAAACACGGTACCGTCGGCATCGGCAGAATAGGAAGAACCTCCCAGCCCGTTAGTACCACGGTCGCCGGAGAAATCCACGTCGAAACCGAAGGGTCGCACCACGAAGGGCAGGCTGCTGCCGGAAATAAAGTCACCAGTGGGTGTGCCACCGGGATCGTTGTTCAAAGGCAACTCGTACTGGGCATGAATCTCCACCTGACCAACATCGGCGTAGGTGAAATCCAATTCGCCACCGACATGGCCGGCACCCTGGTCCACCATCAGGATGCTGATCGGAGTGTAAGAAGCCGATGTGCCGGCGCCGCCATTGTCCGGCGCCGGAGTCATTGCAGTGCCGTTCACGGCGAATTGATCGGTGAGTGATGCCGAGCAGGTGCCGGGATCAACACACTCGGCGGCGAAACCAATGCTCAGGGTATTACCGGCATCAAACAACGGCGAACAGGCCAGGGGATCATTGTCACTGGTGCGCACAGCCTCGATGGTGATCAGGCGAAGATCAGGCGCTACCGTCGCCGGTTTGCCGGCAATCTGCGTCGGTATGGGCGAGATATTGACCGGGTTGTCGGCGGTCTCGTTGTAAAAAAGCAGGCCCGCCTGCTGCACCGCCAGGGTCGGGTCTTCAATAGCACTAATGCCATAGGCAGATGCCATGTTGAAGTTAACCAGTTCGGGGTCGGTGAGCGGATTGGTGTAGTTGAACAGGAAGCTGGCGGTCTGTTCCAGTGGCGAGAAGGTATAAGTGGCGATACCGTCACCCAGGGCA
>CAYFKD010000005.1:113952-135662 GCA_964343795.1 uncultured Pseudohongiella sp. | reverse complement strand
TTATTGAACGTCCCTGTGCCCACCAGCAGGGTCCAGTCACCCTTACCCGTGCTGGTTTGCAGGGTAATGGACTCGTCACCCGCCGACGGGAAATGGTTCAGGTCGTGACCGGTAAATGTCACCACCGAGCCAACACATTGCAGGCCATTGACCTGTGTTGCCGACGGACCGGTTATACCGTCCACACGCACCTCATAGTGTTCGATGGAACCGATACCGCAATCAGTTGTCCCCGTGGCGAGTTCAATGTTGTCGAAGAACATGCGACTGGTACCGGTGTATCCGCCGGTAATCGCGAAACGAACCTCCGTGGTGCTGGTCCACAGGGGTGAACCCAGTAAGGTGGTGAGATCGAGGTTTACAGTGGTGGGTGTAAGATTGGTGCCGCCGATTCCGGAGAAAGTCTGCACCGTGGTAAATGCGTCACCACTGTTGGCCCGGGCCTGTACCAGTAATACATCGCTTCCGGAGTTGAGGAACTGGTAGCTGTAATCGAAATTGAGGAAGACGGTTTCGGTAACGTTAAAAAGGCTGAGGTCTGCTAAACGAGACAATGAGGGCGTGGGATCCCCTACAGTAGATGTCATCTCCAGCTGCCCGGCGTTAACCAGGATATTGCCCGCCGCCGGGCCCGCGCTGACACCGTCCAGCTCGACCCAGTCGGCAGCCCAGAAAGTAGTGCCGTCGTTGTTACCGAAACTGATGCTGCTCCACTCGTCGCGATAGGTGACGTTGGTAATAACGTTATTGAAGGTGAAGTTGGGGTCTTCCGAACCCAGTTCGTCTACAAAGTCCGGCAGGTGGTTGGTCACATCGACGTTGATAGTACTGACCGTGTCTTCCGCCAGGAACAGGGTAACCTCACCGTTATCCGCCGGCACAAAGGTGTAAGTCGCCGCACCGTCATCCGCCGCGCCGTTGTCAAGGATACCACTGCCTACCGCGATGGTCCAGTCCCCCTGCCCTATATCGGTTGTGATAAGAATGGATCCCGCATAATCCGTATCGATGTCGTGGCTCAGGCCCCGGTGCTTGCGAATCGTGATCTGGCCCGCTTCGCAGGTGCTGCCGGCCTGGGACTGGCTTATGGCGAAGTGACCGATATAGCCGTCCTCCACAACATGCAGTGCGTCGATGGTGCGGTTAATATCCACCGGGGTGAACACACCCAGTGGTATATCCCCCACGAACAGGTTCTGGGTAACCGGATCGGCACCGGTGATATCCAGCTCCACGATGTCGTCGCGTGAGAGCACAGTGCCGGTTACCGGATCACAGGAACCACAGGCACCGACAGTGGCCGAAGTTTCATCCACCGACAGCACGTATACGTCCTTGTTCAGATCAGGGTCGGTGTCGTCCACCCGCAGGTAGAGACTGTCGACCTGCACCTCGCCGTTAAAGATATTGGCATCGGAAGCATCCACCAGGATAGAAACACTGCCGTCGGAGGGGTTGTACTCCACGATGTCGCCCTGGTTAAATGCGACGGTGGTAGGCCCAGTAAAGGTAATGCTGGCAGGGCCTGCGGTGGAGAACAGGATGCGGCCGTTGTCACGGACATAGACTGCGTCGATGTTTTCATCTGTTCCTATTGGCCCGTCGAAGATTGCGGAGCCGTCGAATAGCATGGTGGCGGTACCGATAATGGGATCCCATACCACGATATCTTCCGGTTCGAATGCCAGGACATTGCTGCCCACGGTGCTGGATGCATCGGCGGACAAGGCGATATGGCCGTTCTTGTACAGGTGTACCGCGTCGGCATCGTTGACGTTGAAACCTTCACCGCTGTTGTCGTAAAACAGGCTGCCATTGTCGGTGAGGGGGTCAAACTCGATTAAATCGTGGTTTTCGAATGCCGCCAGCCCGCCGATCTGGGTGCTGTTGCCTGGCACGGATACCGACATCAGGAATTTCTCATTGGATGCCACCGGCGGCGCCACGATGGCGGTCACGTCGGTGTCGGCATCATTGCCGCTGTTGTCATCGAAGTTGAAGGTGCCGGACGAGACTTCCGCGGTATTGGTCACGTTCTGCCCGGCAGAACCGGTAACAGTCACATCCAGGGTAATGACCGCGCTATTTCCCACGGGCAATACGCCGGCATAGGTACAATTAAATGGACCCACGCTACAGGACCAGCCAGTGCCGGAAGCATTGTCAAAGGTCACTCCAGCCGGCTCGGTATCGGTCACTGTTATGGTGCCACCTGCCCCGCCAGTGGTGTCATCGGGGCCGAAGTTTGTCACCGTAATGGTATAGCTGCCGGTGTTGCCCACCTCCAGTATGCCATCCACCTCCTTGGTGATGCCCAGGTCGGTTTCGACTCCGCGCACCTCGGTGATGATACTGTCCACGTTATTCTGGTCCGGCTCCTTGTCATTGAGGTCATTGATGTCGATAGCACCGCCCTGCAGTTCATTGACGAAATCGAACTGGGGCGCCCGGTCGCAATCATCCGGGTCCGGGATGACACCGGCAACAAAGGCGGGACAACTGCCACCGTTGTGTTGCATGCGCGCCACGTTCTTGACGTTATTGCTCAGCAAGGGGAAGAAGCTGGTATCTCCAACATCTATATTGGCGGTAATTGTCGCCAGGCTCTCACCGCTTTCCAGTTGACCCGCGGTTGTTACACATCCACTGGCTGCATCGCAGTCCGTGGCGATATCGAAGACACAGGTGAAGGCATTGGCCGATGTCACCGAGCAATCCCAGTCCGTTCCGGAAACCGAATTCAGAGTGAGACCCGCAGGCAAAATATCCGCCACCACCACCTGGCCCGTGGCTTCGCCACCAGTCAACGCATTGTTACCATTGTTGGTCACGGTAAACAGGTACTGGCCGGTACCGTCTACCTTGAAATCACCGGCTTCGGATTTGAATATCTCAAGGTCGGCAAGATCGAAATTGGTAACACTGAATACTTCGGCGATCAGCATTACCAGGTCCTGGCCGGCACTGTACCGGGTCGTGATCTCCTCCGCTTCGGCACCGGGTTGGGCGAAATCCCAGAGCACACCGCTGGCATCGGCGCCGTGGACGTAGTGGGTATCCACGTCGAAACCCCAGCTGGCGCCGATTTCCACGCCGGTACGGCCTGCCTCAATGGCGTCGGGACCGGCCTGGTCAATCTCGTAACCGTCAGCATTGATGCCTGCGGTGGGCTGGAATTCCTGGAACCCGGTGCCCACGTCAAATGCCCAGATGGGCCGGGTTACCGTGGAGTTAAAGTCAGCGGTGAGCGGATTAAAACTGTTACTCAGGGTAGTGAAAGTTTCCAGTCCCGGCCCGTCCTGGATGGCAAGTGATTCGTCACCGGTGGCCAGAGTTTCGTCTCCTTCTATCGTTATATGGGCGATCTGGCCGTTTGGAATATTCATGTTATCGGTGGTGGCCATGCGAAAGTTTCGCGGCACCAGGGTGAAACTATTGTTCTGGAATGGCTGGAAACCGTGGTAAACGTTTGTCACCCGGAATCTTTCTTCGCTGCTGTTGTAGACCACAACCAGGCCCCAGCCCCCGGCACAGGCTTGGGTGCTGCTCCAGGGCGGGTTGTTCTGTACGGTCAGATTACTGAGCCTATAAGTTGCCGAACCGGGCACCAGGAAGGTGACATCCTTGTAACCGGCAAAATAATCCAGGTTGCCGCCGCCACCCACGTTCTCAATCAGAAAGGTCAGGTCTGCACTGATTGGAGTCTGGCCACCGTCTACACCGAAGTCCACGTTGAAATCCGCTTCGAAATCCTCTCCGGAGCCTGCCCAGTACAGGTAGGCTTTTTCCACGGTAGCCCCGGCTGGAAGAGACAGGGTGGCAGTACTGCCCGTACCTACTGCGTAAAATGTACAGGCGCCCCCGCTGCCGTTGGATGCCGTGCGCAGGGTGTTTCCTATGGCTTTAAAATTCTGGTTCCCGGACAGTGTGTCAAACAGAAGCACTGGCTCATAGCCATCAGCCTCGGGATCACCTGCAACCAAAGGCGCAAATGCCGCCACGATATGAGCCGAACTGGTCACCGCGGCCTGGGTATCGATGTCAGTAACAGTGATTGAACCGGCCGCCGGCTTGTTGCCGGAGCTGCCACCCGCGGTACCCCCTACTGGCCGGGCATCGTTATTTCCGGTAAACAACATGGTCATGGGTGGATCCGGGTCCACGTCATTGAACCAGCTGTTGCCACCGGGGTTGTAGTCAGTGACACCACCGGAAATGATGATGGAGTTGTTCTCCAGGGTACGGATAGTGGTGGCCATCTCATTGGGCGCCGAGGTGTCCGTAAAGGGATTGCCGTTAACCTGGCCCTCGTTGGCCGGAGTGTCCGTAGCCGGGAAGGACTGCGCCACGTCGGTGAATTCGATCATGCACATGGATGCGGTATTGGCCGGTGCCGCATCGAAGGTGTAGGCTCCGGCGTAGCTGCCCGCCCCCGCCGGCAGATTGGCATCGAGAATGCCCCACAGTTCCACCGCCGTGTTGGTGCTGGTGATTTCGTGAATCTGGGTCATGGCCTGGCCGTTAAAGGTGGCGCTGGTGACATCCTGGGGCGTACCGTCCACATGGAAAATCCACATCACCACCATGCGGCCCGGGCTGGCACCGTTGATCGCCAGGCTGCCGGTGCCGCCGCCACTGCCGGGGAAACACTGGGAGTTGGCAATGGTAGGAATACAGCCGGTGACATCCAGGTCGGGATCGAAGGCGCCGTCTTCCACGATGGAGCCATCCACCAGGTTGATATTCACTACTTCCACGGTAAGGGTGGTGAAGGTAAACGTCGCCGTGCCGTTGTCGGCCGCATCAAACTCGTAAGTAGCCACTCCGTCATCCGGCGTGGTATCGGTGAGGGTACCGTTAAGACCGCCGGCATCGGCCCAGTTACCATTCAGGGTATCGGTGCTGATGTTCACCGTGCCGGTGTAATTGGTGGCGATGGCGGCACTGCTGTCGTACACCGTAATGGTAACGGCTTCCGAGGTACAGGCGGTCATGGTGGCATCCACCATGGTGATGCGGAAGGTACAGACCGCCACCGCAAGATTGGGATCGAAGCTGGCATTGGAATCAGTAGTGATGCCATCACTAACGTTGATATTCACCGTTTCCGCCGTTGCGTCGGTGAAAAACAGGTCCACGGTGCCGTTGTCGGCACCCACAAATTCGTAAGTCGCGCTGCCGTCTTCCGCCACCGGGTCAATCACCGAACCGTTACCGGTGTCGTTGGCCCAGCTGCCATTGCCGGTGGAAGTAGACAGGTTTACGGTGCCCACGTAATCAGTAACCGCGGCGCCCGCTGAATTAAACACCGAGATCGTCACCGACTCCACGGAACACACATCGGTATTGCCGCTGTGAGAAATGCGAAATTCACAGGCCAGTATATCCAGGTTCTCATTCGATGCCCCGGCATCGAATGTGATGAATGTGGATGACACACTGAAGTCCAGTGTCTCCACGTGATCACTGGCAAATTCAATATCAACAACGCCGTTGTCCGAAGGATCGAAATCATAGGTAGCGATACCGTCATCGGCGGCGCCGTTATCCAGCACACCTGCGCCGGTGGTTGAGATGTAGTCGCCATTGGTGGTGCTGGTGGCGATAACCACGGTGCCGTCGAAGTCCGTGGCGACAACACCCAGGCTGTTGCGGATAGTGATTGTTATGGTTTCACTGGGACTGCATACATTGGTGGTGGCATTGACATTAATCTCCGCGGTACAGGGATCGATCTGCAGGTCCGGGTCGGCGCCGGGGTCCACCGTGAGGCCGGTGCCGGTGGCGTCAAAGTTTACCGCCGGATTGGTTGAAAGCTGGTTAAAGCCCAGGTTAACCGAACCGTTGTCCGCCGGATCGAAGGTGTAACTGGCCAGCCCGTCTCCGGGTGTCACGTCATTAACCGGGTTGGTGCCATCGATGTCGTACCAGGTGCCAGAGAGGCTATCCGCGCTGATGTTGATAGTGCCTAAGAAGTTAGTAACCGGTGAGCCGCCGGGATCGGTGATGGTGAAAGTCACGGTAGCCTGGCTGCACACATCGGAGGTAGGGCTGCCCAGGGAAATCTCCACCTCGCAGCTGCCTACCACCAGGTTCGGGTCGAAACCACCGTCTGTACCATAGCCGTTGCCGGCGTCATTGGCGTTGAAGTTAACGGTTTGGGCAGTAGTAGTTTCGTAGCCCAGGATGACCTGCCCCAGGTCACCGGCCACGAAGGTATAACTCACAGCGCCGTTGTCGTCGTTGTCCGGGTCAGGCACCAGGGTGCCGCCTCCGGAAACCACATTGAAATTGCCGCCGGTACCCAGGTCCAGGGTGACATCCATGGTGCCCAGGTAGTTCTCTGCCTGCAGTCCGGAACTGTCTACCAGGGTAAAGGTCACACTTTCCGGACCGCAGGTGCCCGCGGTGCCGTCATGGCTGATTCGGAACTGGCAGTTGTTGTCCACGGTCATGCCCGGATCCACGGATTCGGAAAATCGGCCGAGGAAGTCCAGGTCGAAACTCATGGCACCTACGGTATCGGTGGTGAACTCCAGGGTGACCTCACCGTTGTCCGCGGCTACAAACTGGTAGGTGGCCTGGCCATTGCCGGTGCCCCCCACGCTGTTATCCAGGGTGCCCTGCCCGGGGTCCGGCGTGGTACCGATGGCCCAGTCCCCGTTGCCACCGGCAACACCGGACGTACTCAGGGTTACCGTGCCAACAAAATTGGTAACCGGCGCACCGGTGCGATCGGTAACCTGGATGGTCACTTCTTCGATGCTGCACAGGCTCATGGTGCCGCTGTGGCTGAAGCGAAATTCCAGAGGTTCGACCCCCAGGGTCGCGCCACGCCATCCCTCCGACGCTGTAAGGGAGAAGTTGACAGCTCCGGTTGCGCCCAATGCAGACTGGTTCAGGTATACCGCCTGCCCGGATACTGTTCCCGCGCCAGCATTGCTTTCGTCGGCTGTTATGTTGTTTTGTCCCGGTACAATGGTGGCCGGATCGGTTACCAGGTCATCGTCATCGTGACCCACCGCCCTTACCACGAGAGTGTCGTCGACCAACGTATTGATCGATGGCGCTATAGGAGTGGTTGAATTCCCATTTTGAAAACCCGTCTCAATCAATCCCGAAGCACCGCTAAATGACATGATGTAACCGTACTTGCGCTCATTGGTGCCAGTGGTCCAGGTGTAGTTCGCCGGTTCACCGGCGGTGGCGAACCTGGAATAAATACCTACGGTCACGCCGCCACTGGATCCTTCAATGATCGGCGCCCAACCTGCCGGCTCTGTTAAAGTCTCATTAGCATCGGAATTGATCACGGCGATCATAAACTCCCCTTCAACCGCCGTGCCGGGCACATCAATGGTTATGGTGGTGTTGTTCGTGGCTACCTTGGTCTCGGTACACTCCTGTAGTACCACCAGTTGACTGCCACTGATGGCGCCGTCCACTCCGGGACACAGGAACGGTGGCGTACCGGGGGGAAGTGCCAACGTCGCCGCTACCCACTGTTCCGATGCAGTTAATGAAAAGTTCGCGGTACCTGAGGCGCCGATGCCTGCCTGGGAGACATAGGCACCGGCCGCCGAAGTATTACCCGCGGTGGAACTGCTCTCGTTCTGGGTGATGTTGGTGTGGCCGGCAATGATGGTCGCAGGGTTAATGACGATGTCGTCGTCGTCGAAGCCGGCGATGCGGAGGATAACCGTATCCGCTATCGTCGTCGTAACCGAGGGTGAGGTAGGCGAGTTTGAATTCCCGGTACTGGCGTTAATGGTTTCGAGACCACTGGTTCCGGTAAAGTGCATCATGAAGGCATACACTTCCTCGTTCGAGCCCCAGGTAAACGTATATGAAGCCGGCTCCGCGCCATTGGAAACACGCGTATAGATTCCCAGGTCCACGTTGTTACCGTTGTTCTGGCTGCCTTCGAAGGTCCAGCCCGAAACTGCATTGAAGGTTTCGTTGTTGGCGAGGCTGACTACAGCCACCAGGTAGTCGCCAGCGCTCACACTGCCCGGATTAGGAACCGGCAAGATGATGCTGGAGATATTGGAGTTACCAGAAGATGCTTCGCTACATTCCACCAGCTCCACCGGATCGCCGGTGGGAAAGGTTCCAGGGCAGGTGGCTTCGGCTTCAGGAACAAAGACGAGGGTGCACAGCAGCACCAGCAGCAGGCAGGCTATGGCCTTGTGCCAGGGGCGGGTCGGTCGAATCTGTGCCGGGCTATGGGTCATGGATTCAGGCGGTCTGGTGCGAACTTGGCCCAACCTGGTATGTAAGCATGGTAGTTTGCCAGCCTGAAGTGATATTTCTCAATAATTTGAAGTACTTAGCAAAATATCGGCATTCTTCGGCCCAAATTGACCGGGGAGGCGCTGAGGCCCCCAAAATTCGTGAATTCCAGGGTCAAAATACGGCCTATTTCCTCCGATTGCCATGTGAATTCCGGGTTAATCCGGGGTGGTTATTCACCGCGACCAGAAGGGTTGTGTGGCTTCAAATCGCGGCGTTCTGAGCCGATACAAGAGACTAGCCGTGGCTACTATTGCATTCGCCCGGCCATCTAACGAGAATGATGGTAATGGCATTCGCCGTGCTGGCAATTAACATTCCAAAATCCCGATAGAGGCAGCCAATGGACCTGGAATACAAGACGATTTCCGCCCAGACCCCGTTGTTTTCCGACACCCGCAAAATGCACGAAGTGCTGGACGAAGAAGCAAAGGCGGGATGGAGCCTCTATGAGAAGGAAGACAATTACCGAATAAAGCTGGTGCGTAGTACGAGCCAGCGGGAAAACGACAAGAACCTGGATATCGACGCCTACCGGTCGACAGTGGGGGTGAGTTCTCTAATCACTTACGGGTTGACAGCAGTTGTTACCATCGCAATCGTTTCGGTCATTCTCTACTTTGCCTTGTGGTCTAACCAGTAATCAATAGACCGTCCTGACTCGAATCGTTCGGGTTGAGTCTTCGCAAGATCCTTCGCTTGTTATGGTTGCATAATTACGAGCGCCAATAGTTACTGCCGTACAGGTAACCTCGGCGGAGCAAGCATTCAGACCATCAACTATAAAATTATAAGTTCTCGGACCAGCAGCACATTCCGCCGTTGATCCATAAGTTGGGAATTCTTCCGGCGGAAATATCGTATTCATGCCGATCCCTGCTCCGGTTTCCGCTGCGTAGAAAGCTCTCGTAAAGCTTAATTCTTCCGAAAATGTTTGTGCATTTTGCTCCACCAGGAGGTTGATTACTACAGCAAGCACAGCGAGCAATGTAATTATGAAAATCGCTACCGGCAATCCAACGCCTTTCTGAAATCGTGAATTCGTAGCTCTGTTAATCATACACATGACAACTCAAGGAACAATCCGAGTTAGGATTTCATGATTTAGCCGCACTGAATCAATTCCATTGGTTAAGTTTAACTCAATAGCAATCAAGGCGTTGCGGCGCAGCGTCTGGCTGATTACTGAAAAGGCGGTTAAGCCACTGTTATCGATGCTGTCGATTATGAGCATCTTGTCCGGCGCTGCGCTGTAGTTGGGCAGACACCTATCATTCAGCGCCACCTCGCAAACACCGGACTCCTCTTCCTGCGTTACCTGGGTCGTGTAGAAGCCATAGTTTGTATAGCGATAGAGTTTGTCCCCAACCACGCAATAACTGATCGGGTCTTCTGCAAGAAAAAATCTTCGTGTCGGTGAACGCCTCCTGAATCGGTGCGTTTTAACGAGGGTAACCGTGCTCTGGTCCGGGTTAGCGCTGTCGGCAATGTTGTTAATTTCCTGAATAGGTCTTCTAGTAGGAAAGTTCGGCCAACCCGACGAAGGCCCGTTATCCCCGTCGTACAAGAAGTTTTGCCTGTTAGGAAAAATCACTGCGTAACCACTTGTAGTGCCGTGCTGCGAGGGAATAAAATCCACGACATCAAAAGTCGTGCCGCCTGAGCCGGTAAACGGTGGATTAATATAGGAAGTTGATCCGATAACCGGCACGAATTCCATGCACTGGTCCCCATTAGCTTGGGCAGTCGTAGTGCGGATGCTGTTGGGAAGTGCATTGTGTATTTCGATGGTTATGCGGTCCATCACCTGCCTTCCGGCGGATGCCAGCTGGTTGCGCTCCCCCGTGGAATTTATCCCGGTAACAACGTCACCGATATAGCTCACCACGCCAATAGCCAGGATCGCGCTGATTAGAATCGCGACAATAATCTCGACGAGTGTAAATCCTGCCCTATGAACAAGCGGTTTGAGCACGTCTAAAAATTACCCTTGTATGCACTGAAATAGAAAGGTTCGGATAGGTTTCGATAGGACACGGCCACTGTAATCAGCTTGGCATCCAGTTCATCGTCCAGCTCGTTATTTACTCCCAGGTTCTCTTCTTCCTGTCCTGCACCAACATTAATGTATCGAACATCAATCTGCACGCGAAAATTATCGTAACCACTGCGAGTGTTCCCGAGCTGATCCTGGATCGGATTTACCTGGCCGTCGCCTTCATCCAACCCATGGTAGTCATCAACATCATCGTAACGAGACCGGGTCTCACCCCCGTCTGGCCCAAAAGATCCCTCGGCCGTGCATTGTCTCGGGGGAGGCGCGCTGGCCCGGCAGGGAGGAATCCCGCTGGGGCGCGTGTTTTCGTCGAAGCGCTTGCCCATTATTTCATCGAGATAGGCCTCGGCGAGTGCCACGGCCTGAACCTGGATCATGGTATCGGCGTTTCGGGAGAGGCCTACGTTTATCATGAACGTAATGCCCACAAGCGCGATCGCAAGAACTACAATCGTGACAATCATTTCGATCAGGCTTAGCCCATTCTGGAACCGGAGCATGTAGACCTCGTGGCTTCGTATCGAAAACAATCGCACGGAGAAGCAATTATTGGGAAATATCGTCAGGGCACGCGATTTGCTTAGATTGCAGGTGCGTGCTGAAGAAATAATTGGAGCATGAAAGATCAGGTCACGCAAGACAACACCCGGGTATACTGGCGCCACATTTCAGCCCGTCAGGCTCCCGGTTTGAAGTATTATTGAATCCACGATTAGCGACGCTAACTAGGTAATGGAATCCAGGAATTCTCTGCCAGGTCGTCTCGCGTTGAGGCGCATGGAAATCCTTTTTGGAATAAGTCTCCTTGGCTTGCTTCTGCTAACTTGCCTGCTGTACTGGCCGGGCCTGACTGGCCCGCTGCTCATGGATGATTACGGCAACCTGGGCCCATTAGGCGACAATGGCGGAGTGCGCACTTTTGATGATTTCCGTAACTTCGTGTTTGGAAATTCTTCAGGACCAACCGGCAGGCCGGTTGCCATGTTGTCATTCCTGCTGGACGCCCAGAACTGGCCACCACCGATCCCGGCTCTCAAGTACACCAACCTGATGATTCACCTGCTATGCGGGATAAGTATTTGCTGGATGAGCTTCTTGCTGGCCCAGTTGTTAGGGCTAACCCGTCTTCAGGGAAGCAAGCTGGCGCTATTGGTTGCCGGCATCTGGCTAATCCACCCGGTCAATGTCAGTACTACGCTCTACGTCATACAACGCATGACACAGTTAATGACACTGTTCGCCACCCTGTCTATCGTTTTTTATTTGATGGGCCGGCGGGCGATGGAGGCTGGATCGCCGCGTTCCTGGGTGTTTTTTTGCTGCGCGCTATTCCCATTTGGCCTGTTGTCGGTTCTGAGCAAAGAAAACGGCGCACTATTGCTGTTACTGATAGTCAGCATGGAGCGGTTGTTCTTCAGCAAGAGAGATTCTAGCGAGTTTTTTAAGATGTGGTATCAGGCAGGCGTCATCATTCCTGTCTTGCTTATTGTGGGTTATCTAATCATCAGTGCGCCAGCGAATTTTGACCTCTACCAGGTGCGGCATTTCAATGTCGTGGAACGACTTCTAACCGAAACCCGGGTTTTATCGATTTATCTTCTAAAGATTGTACTTCCGAATTTATATCGCGGTGGTCTCTTTAACGACGACTTTGAAGTCTCGTTAGGCTTGTTCAATCCAATTACTACATTGACCGCGTCGGTATTTATCCTCGCCCTGATCGGATCTGCATACCACTTCCGGCGCAAGCACCCGGTATACAGTTTTGCCGTGGCCTGGTTTTTCGTAATGCACATCCTGGAGTCCACCTACCTGCCACTGGAACTCTATTTTGAACATCGAAACTACCTGGCCATGGTTGGCCCATTGTTCGCCATTGGCTGGTACGTGATACAAGTCATTGATTCAACGGAATCGATACAACGAATTAGAGCCGTAAGAGCCTACCTGGTCATCCTGGTTTCCCTTTCGATCTGGGTCTCCTGGCAGCTAACCAACGTGTGGAGAGACGAGGATGTTCTCTTGTCGTACTGGTCGGAGCTCAGGCCTGGCTCGGTCAGGGCACAGCTAACCTACGCCGAAAGACTGCAGAACCTTGGATTAGCGGAACAGGCCATGGAACACCTGCAACTTGCTCATGAGCAGCATCCGGAGGAAGTCACTATAAAGCTGTTCATCTGGAACCTGGCCTGCCAGTCGGGAATAGCCAGGCCATTTGACCTGCAGGATTTGATTAATGATCCAAATCTTTCCTATAACCATGACATCATCAGTACCCATCTCAGCAGGTTCCTTGCCAACCTTGTACAGGGCAGGTGTGGTCGCCCCGAGCGGGAAACCGTAATTGGCCTGTATGAACGCATCGGTGAACTACCCATGGACATCAACAGGAGGCGGGGGTACCACGTCCGGTTTTCTGAAATCTATGCGTTTTTTGGAGAGCCGGAACTGGCTATAGAGCAGCTTGATTATGTGTTGGCAATCTCGCCCCAAGTGCAATACCGGGTACAACAAGCGAGAATAGCCACACTGGCGGGGTTCTACAATGATGCGCTGACTTACCTTGGACTTGCCAGGCTTCTAGACAGCGACAGGTCACCCCTGCTACCCAGCCAGGAGGAATCGATAGATGCTATCGAGGATGTGGTTATAGCCTTAATGTGAACCGGCCACCTCAGACTGGCCTTGGCTGCATAGAGGTATTCGAACTATACGTCGCAGTCGCCTGCGTAGGCGAATCCTGACGGGGATACGCAAACCGACGCCAGTACATCATTGTTTATGCATACGCGAAGGGCCGAATTTACCGCGCCAGTGCTTCCCGTTACCCCGCTGTTCCCCAGGTTTCCCAGGGATTCGAAGTTCAATGTCATGGGTGCGGCATTGGTAATACTGTCGGCACCGGGAGTAGTTCCGCAGCTATCAGTGTCATTGATATCACCACTGAGGGATACTCCATCAAGATCGAGAGAAACACTCTCTATGGTTCCACCGGAATCACTGGTCTCTACGACCACCGAATCTCCCCCTGCACTGGGTGTGATAGTAAGCGCTACCCCTGAACGCCCAAGCGCAGCTTGTTGTGCACTCCGGGTCAGGGAAATCACCTGGTCCCTCAGTATCGTGGCATTGAACGCATTGGCGCTTATAAACCTGGAAACCACAGCCGCGCTAACAATGGCGATGAGAAGCATGATGACTATCATCTCTACCAGGGTAAAACCGCTAGCTATACTTCTGGATTCGCGCATCTTGATAGTTTATTTAAGGACCGAAAATAAAAAACCGAAGTTAATAGCCTTGGCCATCAACTTCGGTTTTTTGTTTGCCAGCTCAGTCTTGTTAAAGACCAAACTAATTTATTACAGCGCGGATCCGGTGGTAGTGGTAATACTTCCAGTGGAAGCGTTGTAAACAATTACCGGAATATCATCACCCACTGCTGTGACCGCTGCCGTTGTCGAATACTGGCCGGTGTAGGCGTAATAGCAGACATTGTCCGTGCTGGAATCGATAATTGCCTGGATGTCTGCACCGCCCGAGATACTCGTCGGCGCAATACCAGTAGTCGTTGATCCAACAATAGACGGTCGGCCCTGTTGCAAGAGGCTGTTAAAGACTTCGGTACACTCGGAGTGAGCGTCCAGCGTCTGACCCACACCAGCGGCTGTGCCTAACGGGTAGCCATTAGCATGGGTTCTCAGAGTGCCATCACCGAATGAAGCGATAGCGGTACCTGAAGCGGGCTGACCCTGGGCGATGAAGCCAGCGCGAAACAGAGAGCGGCCGGTATTGAGGCCACCAAACACAGCATCAAATACAGCGTCGTGTGCTTCATCAGTTACATCGAGAAACCGGGGCAATGCCGTTGCTGTAAGAATACCCAGCAACAGGATTACTACGATCAATTCAATAATCGTGAAACCCGACTCCGCCGAATTTTTAATACTTGGAACCTTCAAAGTTTTCATTCCTGTCACCCTAAAAAAAGTAATGCGCAATAATAGATGATGTTAGTTAAAAGGCCCTGGAATATGCCTGTGCTGCCGTGAGTCCCCTGAAATCGTGGGATGACTCCCCCTCATCGCCAGTACCACATTGTCTAACTAATAACGGCCTATTTATTAATAACTTAACGAATCAAATAAACCCAATTTCTCGTAAATCGAAAAGAGTGAGTATTTTTCGTTAAATTGCCTCTACTGTACAGGGCAAAAACCGCTTTTCTTCCCTGTTTATGCCCCATTATAGGAACCCGCAGTTTTCCAAAACTGTGAACAAAATCACAGATTTAGGGCTACTGGCTGCCGCCTATATCCACCAGGCCACCCTGCGCCTGGGCCAACATGGTTTCAGCCTCACCTTCCCCCCAAACATAGGGGATTATAGGCTCCATTAACACTCCATCAAAACGGCGTCGCCTGTTCTCTTCGGGGACGGTATCCCCTTCCGCTTCCAATAGCGCCACTGGCAGACCGGTAGCTCTATCTACATCGCTGAATCGCAGGGCCATGCGAAACCGGATCTGCTCTGTAGCAATTTCCCGTCCATCCTGCACCAGGTACACACCGTTGACATCATTAACCCGGTACACCAACTCACTACGGCTGCGATCGAAGTACCACACGCGCCGGGGAAACCGCTCAAGGTCCACGACATCGAATACACCAAGATAGTTGCTGGGGGGTTCCAGCAACAGGTCCATGGGATTGGCTCCTTCCAGTGTAGCCAGTTCGCTAATGCGACCGGACTTTACTCCGAGCATCATTTCCAGGTTGATGGCAGTTTGAATTTCCGTGGTAACAGCGAGGAAATTGGCGCGCTCCGCCTGGCCTGGAAACTCCGAGAACCGGTTCGCGGCCGTGGCGTAGATTATTGCCACGGCGATGATAAACACCACCAACTCAAACAGGGAAAATCCCGCCGCTGCGGCTGGTAGAGTGGGGCCCGCTTGAGTAGACATGAATCGCATAGGCTCAGCAACCGGCGCCGCGCGGGTTTTGCTCTAACCGTTAACCGCCGTATTAAGATCCCAAATCGGTAGAAAGACTCCCAGAGCCAGTATCAGCACGAGCACCGCGATGAAAGAAATAAGAATCGGTTCAACAGCATCACTCATCTTCTTGATGTCGTATTCCACCTCGGCATCATAAAAATCTGCAACTTCCGTGAGCAGGTCATCGATTGCACCAGTTTCTTCTCCCACTGAAATCATTTGCAATACCAGTGGCGAGAACATGCCGCTAAGGCTGGCCGTATGATGTAACGATTCACCCCGTTCGACGCCCTCCCGCATGCCAAATACGTGTTTTGCAATCCAGGTATTGCCCACGGCGCCGGCAACTACGGTCAGCCCCTGTACGACCGGCAGTCCGGCCTTCATGACCATGGAAAAAGTTCGGGCAAACCTGGCAAGGGATACCCGCTCGAAAACAATCCCGATTAATGGAAATTTTAATTTACGCCTGTCCCAGTCCAGTTGGCCACGCTCGGTTCGCACCCAGGACATGAAGGCGAATACGCTTCCCGCGACCCCACCCAGTAATAACGGCCAATAATTAATAACGAAATCAGATAAGGTAATAAGCGCCACGGTTTGCCACGGCAACTCGGCACCCAGCCTGTCGAACGTTTGAGAAAACACCGGAATCACCCACACGGTAACCACCGCAACCGCTACCACCATTGCACTCATGACAAACATTGGATAACGCGTGGCGCTCTTGATTTGCTTCTTTGTGTTTTTCTCCAGCTCCAGGTACTTGCCTATTTCCTGGAATGCCAGGTCTAGCCGTCCCGTATTTTCTCCCACGTGAACCAGGCTTAGATAAAGCTGTGAGAATATTTTCGGATGTTGCCCCAGGGAAGTAGCCAGTGTCTGGCCATTTTCAAGACTGACGATTACCTCTTCGAGCACTTCGCGAAACCTGGGGTTAGTCAGGGACTGCTTCAATCCCTTAATCGACCTGTCCAGGGGCAGGCCGGCCTTGGTCAGGCTGTACATCTGCCGGGAAAACATGATGAGATCATCGATCTCGATCCTGTTGCGCGCCAGCAGCGCATTGATGTTGTCCAGGGTGGATGCTTTGGTTTCTTCTTCCTGACCTCTTCGCGGGGTTCGCCTTTGTGCTCGCTCCTGCTGTTGCGATACTTCCTTGATTTCAATTGGCGTAACGCTGTCGCCAAAGAGTTGTGACGCAACGTCATCAGCGCTTCCCGCATCAATGCTGCCGGTAACCAGGGTGCCGGAATTGTCTCTTCCACTGTATTGAAAAACGGGCATTAATTAATCCTGTTGTACGTCTGCTTAAGCGACGTCCATAAAATCTTCCGACTCATCAACCTGCTCGGCAACACGCCTTACTTCATCCAGGCTGGTTATTTGTCGGGACGCGAAGTCCAGCGCACTGATCACCAGGGGCTGGTATTCCGGTGAGCGTTTGGCGATCTTTACAAAGTCCGCCGAATCCGCGCGGCGCAGTGCATCTGAGAGCTCATCATTCAGTACCAGCATCTCAAATACGCCAATACGTCCGCGGTAACCACTGTTGTTGCAGCGATGACAACCAGCGGCCTTTTTCAGCTTGATATCTTCCACAGGCTTGCCCAGGGCTTTTTCAATCCAGGCACTTTCATTTGCGTCTGGTTCATGATCAACATAGCAGTTGTCACAGAGTCGGCGCACCAGGCGCTGCGCCACCACGGCACGCAAGGCAGTTGCCGCCATGAATCCTTCCGTGCCCATATCCACCAGACGCATGGCGGATGACACGGCATCATTGGTGTGCAAGGTGGACAACACCAGGTGGCCCGTCATGGCAGCACGCATTGCGATCTCGGCGGTTTCCGTATCCCGGATCTCACCCACAAGCAGGATGTCCGGGTCCTGGCGCAGGGCTGATCGCAGTACTCGGGCAAAGCTAAGCTCGATTTTCGGATTGATCTGTACCTGGTTGATACGATGCAGGCGATATTCAACCGGATCTTCCACGGTAATGATCTTCTTGCCGACCTCGTTCAGTTCCTGCAAGGCACCGTAAAGCGTTGTGGTCTTACCGCTACCGGTAGGGCCCGTCACTAGAATTAGTCCGTGAGGCATGTGAATCAGTTTTCGAAATCGTTTGAGCATCTCCGGAGGCATACCCACTTCATCCAGACTTGAAGTACCACCAGTCTGGTCCAGCAATCGCATGACCACAGATTCGCCGTTTTCGATAGGCATGGTGGAGAGTCGCACATCAATATTGCGCCCTTTTACCTTGAGGCTGAAGCGACCGTCTTGTGGCAGTCGTTTTTCAGAGATATCCAGGCCTGATAACAGTTTTAAACGTAGTACGAGGGCTGGAGCGATTCGACGTTCCTTCATTACCTGTTCTTGCAATACACCATCCACGCGCATGCGAATTCGTAGCACAGTCTCATCCGGCTCGATGTGAATGTCCGATGCTCGGACCTGAACTGCGTCTTCGAATATGGATTGCAGCAGTTTTACGACCGGGGCTTCACTGTCGTCCGCATCGAGAGTCAGGGCCTCGAGGTCGAACTGGCCCTCGGTGAGTTCTTCGTCCAGTTCTTCGGCGAAACTGGCGATGTCCTCGGTGCGCCGATACACAAGGTCCAGTGTATTGAGCAGTTCAGCCTCGCGAACCAGCGCCTGCTGAATAGGCTGCTCCAGAATGCGTTCCAGCTCATCGAACGCAAAAATATCCATTGGGTCCGCCATCCCAACCAGCACCTGGGTGCCACGTTCTTCCAGAACTATAGCGCGATGCCGGCGAGCATAGGATTCGGGAAGGCGGTGGATCAGGTTGACATCGAAATCGTATCGCTTGAGATCGATATAGGGAATTTGCAGCTGCTGGCTTAACAGACCGAGAAAACGTTCTTCGTCCAGGTAGCCCAGGTCAACCAGAACACGGCCCAGCTTCTGCCCTTTCTCGCGCTGCTGCTCCAGTGCGGTCTCGAGCTGTTGCTCGGTCAGAACACCGTTCTGAACCAGCAGGTCGCCAATGCGGATTTTTTGTTTGGTGATGGCCATGGTAATCAGGGGCCAAGCTGGGTTAAACGCTCCTGGCTGCGACGCCTAAGATTCGCGCTGAGATTGGGTTGCCGCATGGCGCGGGCGTAGGCTTGGCGTGCTGCCCGGGTGTTACCCAGCCTGTCCTGGGACGCTGCGAACCCATACCACCATTTCCCCTGGCTTGGATCGTGTTGTACCAGGGAAGTATAACTTACCGAGGCACCCTGGTAATCGCGATTTGCCAGTTGCGAGGATGCGAGAATGTCGTGATATTCCGAATCCACCGCGACTTCCGGCGCCCGGCTGATCAACAGGGATACGGCCGCATCGACATCGCTTTCATTCAAGAGCAACCTCGCTTTGACCTTTTTAAAACCGGGATGATTTGACGCCAGTTGTAATCCGGCATTTACCAGTCGCAGGGCTCCCGGAAAATCACCCTGGCTGATTAGCAGCTTGGCATAAGTCTCGCGAGATTGATGGGCATAGCGATTGCTCTCGATTTCATCATCGAGAACGCCAAAGGCATCGCTCATGCGATTGTTGGCAATCAGTTGCAGCGCTTCCTGCACGGCTGCCATGTCCTGCTGTTCCGGTGTAAGTTCAACCTCGGTTCTGATGGACTCGGCCACCGTCGAGCCCTGTTCGCCAACCGGTATGGTTACATCGGGAACCGGAGCTTCGTTGATGCTGGAATTTTCCTCTCCGGGCTGTTCCGTCAATGCCAGGTCTGTGACCGTCGTCTCGACAGGTTCTTCTTCCACCCGTTCATCGGTTGTTTCGACAACTGTAGGAACAGCTTCGTCAATTTCGGAATCAACACTTTCAATTGCTTCCTGCTGATTCTCAGTCGACGGTGCGGTAATCTCCGGTGTGTTGGTGGTGACTTGTACCAGGTCTGCCTCCTGACCTGCGCCCGTATCAGTGACATCTGCATCATCAGGAGACTCTTCGGGTTGCCGGGGTACATCAATACTCTCCTGGTCCACCAGTGCAGGATTAATACTAGGCTGGATATTCAGTTGCTCGCTTTCCTGGTTGAGCAGGAAGTACCAGGCCAGGCCAACACCAGCTGCTGCTATGGCCAATGCCATTGCAAGGTAGAGTGACAGCCGGGTCTTAGCTTCCTGGACGGCTTCCGACGCAGGAGTAAGGCCCGAAGCAGCAGCGCCGTTGGAATTATCTTTTCTGCGCTGATCGAGATCACGCAGCATGTCATTGACTAGGCTCACTGGTAAAACCCACCTAAATAAAAGATTAGTGCAGCACCTACGGCGATACCGCCGATAGCAATCATTGCCGGCATCAGGCTGGAAGATGGCAGCTCCACCCCTTCCGTGTCTTCCGCGGCACTCTTGATGTGGTCCACACTGACGCTGCGTTCTCCTTTGCCAAATGCCACCATCAATGCCTTGTGGCAAAGTATATTGATCACCCGTGGAATACCTTCACTGGCGCGGAACAGGTAGTCGATGGCACGCTTGGAGTAAAGGAACGGGCCGTTATAGCCTGCAGTGGCCATGCGATGTACGACATAGCGCTCCACTCCTTCCCGGTTAAGCGCCTCGATCTCAAACGAGAAAGTAATGCGTTGCCGCAATTGCCTAAGCGAAGGCTGGGCCAGTGAGACGTCCAACTCCGGTTGCGCGAACAGGACCACCTGGAACAGCTTGACCTGTTCGGTCTCGATATTGGTCAACAAGCGCAGCGCCTCCAGGGTCTGCTCCGGCATGGCGTGGGCTTTGTCGATAAACAGTACCACCTGCTTGCCTGCTGCGGAGAATTCCACCAGCTTCTCGGTGATAGCCTTCAGCAGGCGGTGATGACCCACGTCCTGGTCCACCTGCACATTCAATTCTTCGGCAAAGGCCAGGAACAATCCCTTCGGGCTCAACACCGGATTGGGGATGTAGGCAGTAATGTAGTTTTCCTTGTCTTCCTCGAGGGTATTGAGCACCTTGCGGCACAGCATGGTCTTGCCGGTTCCGACCTCACCGACAATCTTGATAAAACCTTCCGAGTTGGCGAGCGAAACCATCAGCATATTGTATGCCTTGTGGTAACTGGCCATGTTCAGGAAGAACTGTGTGTTTGGCGTCAGGGAGAAAGGTAGTTCCCTCAGGCCAAAGTGTTGCAAATACATATCTGTTTCCTAGTTATTCGCGAATGGATCGATAGCTCGATTGATTTCGCGAAAACGTTCATTACTCTCGTTTAGCAAGTTTCGATCATTCTCAGCACTGGCGATAATTGGCTTCAGTAGAATGATGAATTCACTTTTTACCGTCTGGGTTTGTTTTTGCTCCAGAGCGCTTCCCAGCACGGGAACCTGGCTAACCCCTGGTACACCGGCCACGTCGTTGACGTTCCGCTCAAATGCGAGGCCACCTAACACGACGATCTTGCCGTTTTGCGCTTTGATGACACTGTCGATTTCGCGAGTCGTGGTTCGGGCCAGGGGCACGATCTGACCGCCAATATTTTTCGATTGCTCGTCCACGGCGGAGATAATCGGATGTACATGAAGTGTTATCTCGCCGTTAGCACTAATCTGTGGCGTAATGTCCATGGAAATGCCGGAGAAGAACTGCTGCAGATTATTGTTTGCCTGGGTCGTGGTGTTTGCTGCGCCAGCAACAGTCGTGGTGTCCGCCTGGGTCTGGAAAAATTCCTGGTCGCCATCCTGGAAAACTGCTTTCTGGTTGTTCAGGACACGAAGCTGCGGGCTGGAGATCACCTGGGTTGTTCCACGAGTTTGCAACAAGCGAAACACTGCATCGAAATCCGCAAAATTGGTGCTGAACTGCAAGGGATTTGCAATGCCTTCGATAGCCGATTCTCCCGAAATAAATTCAGCGGCCTGGTCATTGTTACTGCCCAACAGCCCGTCCGCATCGCCATCGAACGCGCCACTGCCGGTTAGCGGGTTGTTTGCCTGGCGCCCAAAAGTATTGAAGTCGAGGGCGTATTGAAAACCCTTGTCCAGGATTACTTCCAGGAACTGCACCTGGATGATGACTTCCCGGCGCAGGGATTCCTGGGCAGCAGCAATAAAATCCCCTACGCGATCCAGCTCATGGGGAAAAGCCGTGACGATCACGATTCCCGTCAGGGGTTGGACCAGCACAGTCTTGCCCTCTTCGGTTACGGTGGACTGGTTGCGCGAACCTGCCCCACCAAAGCCGCCGAACAGGCTGCCGCCGACTCCCGGGCTGGCCGCGGCAGAAGAGCCGCCACCTTCTACACCGATCAGGTTGGTAATCGCCGTTTCCAGGTCGGACCAGAAATCCGTGCTGGTTGTCGTGGAGATTTGTCCTCCGGCGCCACCTATGCCGCCCAGAC
>CAYFKD010000005.1:0-113942 GCA_964343795.1 uncultured Pseudohongiella sp. | reverse complement strand
CCACCAAGTCCCCCGAGCCCGCCAACACCACCGATACCACCGCCGAATGCGCCGCCACCAATTCCGAGGTTGGACCCGACACTGCCGATACCGCCGCCGATGCCGCCACCGAGCTGGCTGTTCAGGCCACCACCACCGACTCCGCCTCCCTGGGAGTTGCTGTTGTTAACCTGCACATTGGAATTGCCAAATCGCTGCACGTTGAGATAGTCAATAGTCCACTGTCGCGTACGCAAACCCCCCGGCCGTATAGTGAATATATTGCCGCGCCGGGTGATGTCGAGATTGTAAATCTCAGCCACCGTGTCCATTGCTTCTTCTATAGTTACGTTAGGCAGGCTGAGATTAATCGTAACGTCCACGTCTTCGCTGATCGCCACACCGTACTCGGTATCCGCCACCAGGCTGTTAAAGAAAATGTCAGCGGGAAGGTTGGGCGATGAAATAGACACCCTTTCTTCTACCGGTGTCAGCAGGCTCTCATCCAGGGAAAGTCCTGGTATGAGTTCGTCCAGAAGATCGTCTTCGTCTTCGGACAGGGTATCCGGTTGCGCCATGATGTCAGTGGCCGCTTCTTCCAGTGTTACCTGGATGTCGTCGAGGATTGCCAGGTCTGGTGTGCTGGCCGGTTGCGTGGCGCAGCCTCCTATAATCAGGGCGAACATGATCAAAAGCCATTTCGACCTGGCCCTGCCTGGGTTCCTTGCCACTGTAATCCTTGTCATTTCTATACCAGTCAATCGCCGGTTGTACCGGAGCATTGCCTATTGTGTACGGGCTGCGGCTTTTACACTGCTGCCGTACAGATTAATTCGGGTTTCTTCTTCATTTATAAGAAGAGTCACACCACTGCGATCGATGGCGACGACTTCGGCACCACCAATTTGATCGCCGATGGTTACGCGACGATCGTTAATTACCGCCATGGGTGAGCTGCTGCTCGCACGCACGAAGCTCAATTCGAAACTGCCCGGCAACACTTCGGCGAAGCGTTCAAAAAAATCATCACCATCATCTCCGTCAATTGGAGACGGCCGGGTTAGAGGACGAGTTGGATCCATCAGATCCTCACCATCGATCACATCACCATAGGCACCAAGGCTCAGTGCGCCCACTATGAGCAAGCTTGTCAGCTTCAGCTTAAACACCGATAAACCCCTGGTCCGTACTCAATGTATGAATTTCCAGCCGCACGTTTGCCCGGGGCCATTCCAGTTGTTCATAGTGAATGGCATCCCAGAAGAAACTGCCGGTAACCTGTTCCAGGAACAGCAGGTAGCGCAGCGTGCTGAAGTAGTCTCCTTCGAACTCGATGGTGAGGCCGTGTTCATACACCTGGCCCGCCACATCCTGCTCCACGACCTGGTCGAGGTTCACCGCACCGGTTTGTTCGAGAATCTCGGCCGCGTTGGAAACACCGGAACGCAATGGCAATGCCGGGCTGTTTTGAAATGCCACCAGTTCCAGTCCCTGTTGCCGCTCCAGTACTTCGGTCAAGATGCGAGTCATGTCATTCGGCGTCACCAGGTCCCCTGCCAGGTTCTCAATTTCGCCATCCAGCTCCTGTTGTTCCCGAATCACCACGGTAAGCCGTTCATTGGCAAAGCGATTCGGGTCTTCCTGGCTCTGTATCAGCATGTTCTGGTACATGGTCTGTTGCGTTTGAATCTGGCGCTCGGTATTGGCGATCTGAGCTCGTAACTGGGTGTTTCCGGCCTTGAGGGGATCGGAGGCAAAAGTCAGCCATGACAACACCAGGCCGGCCAGTACTATGCCCAGCACCAGCAGCTTTTCGGAACGGGGCCGCTTTTCGATCTTCGCGACCAGCTTGTCCAGCTGTTGTCTAATCACCTCGTTCATTGGAAGTACTCAAGGTGAAATTGAAAAAACCAATCGACGTATCGGGACGCACGATTGAAGGACTGAATCGTTTGCTGCGCAGCGGACTGCTGCCTCTTTCAATGTTACTCACGTAACGGGGCACCATGGCCGAATCCACTACCTGCCCTACCAGGCGCGCATCGGCGCCTCCATTGGTAAAGGCAAACTCGGTAATGCTGAGGCCGTCCATGGATGCTCGGGACAAGTCCTTGAAATACTCGCTGAAGCCATCGACATTCCCCAGGGCAGTCTGGCTGAGAAAGTCGCGAATCTGGCGGCTGGCTTCCAGCCTGTCCTCGGCCCGCTGCAGGCGAGTCGACAATTCATTGTTTTGGGAACGCAGTGCCAGCTGGTCATCGAGCTCGTCGGTACGCTGGGTTTCCTCTGCCAGGGTTGCCTGCAACTGTTCCAGTTCGTTGCCCAGTTGCCAGCGGGAAAATACGTCCCAGACGGTGAGCAGTAACAGCACCGCACAGACACCACCCAGCACTTGTCCCAGCAACAGGACGGTGACCGGGTCTTTCTTGACCTTGAATTCAGGCAGGTAAAGATTAATCTGCTGTTTCATCAGGCGGCTTCCTGTTCCTGCGGTTGCTCGGGATCGGGCGCCGCCGGTTTCTCGGCTCGTTCCAGCCCGCGCAATGTTGCACCGATTGCGGCGATGGACACCTGCTGCAGTTCCATAGTCAAAGGCACGTCGCTCTGGATAAAGTCGCCCACGGTCAGTGAAGTCACCTGCTGCGCCAGCGACTCATCAAGTGCGCGAGCCATCTCCTTCGAGTCATGCTGGCGCGGGGAAATAACAATGCGATTGATCTGCCCCTTGCTCATCTGGCTCTCGTAGTAATCCAGGGAACGCTGGATCTCCAGTACCAGGCGGTCCTTCAGGCTATCCCAGTCCGCCGATTGCATAACATCCTGGTCCAGCTGCGTATTAATACGCCTGGTCAAATACAGGTCACCTTCGTGGGTGATGTTCATGGTGCTGCCGGTGCGGCGCAGATCCATGAAGGCGATACCGTTGCTGTCATCGAGGCAGTGATTGGCGATGTTTTTCATGCACAGTTCCGGTATATCGATCACCGCGAGTTCCAACCCGGCCTCGGTAATTGAACTCGCCAGTTGTTGAATACGATTCCTGGCCGTGGCCACTACATACACCATCTGCCTACCGCGATAGGCGTCTTCGGGCACCGGGAACACGTCAATGGCAGCTTCCTCCACTTTCATGTCCAGCAGGTCTTTCACTTTCCAGCGCACCGCCTGCTTCATTTCTTCCGGTTCGACATTGGGTGCCTCGACCAATTGCAGACTGTAGTCCCTCGGACTCAGTACATAGCTGCAGGCTGTGTCTTCCAGTTCCATTTCCTTGACGGCTTTCTCCAGCACAGCGTCAAAATCTTGTGACGACTCCAGGGGGAACATCTGGCAGTCGAGCAAGTACGGTCCGCTGTTGCGGGATTCAAGGTGGGCGATAGCAAGCCGTTCGGCGCTGACTGCCACGCCAACCCGGGTCTTTAGCTTTGTTTTGCGTTTAAATAACTGCATTATCGCCACTCGTTTTTTTCTGCCCCCTCCGCCCCGGTTACTACCGAAGTGAAATCCATTTCTCGAAGGGGGCCGAAATCCTGTCTTGCAGGCGTGAGCCGACAAAACTTAAGAGATGCCTTTAAGGGATATCGTTTAAGCCCTTAAATACTAAAACAAAATTTGGATACCGCCGGGTCAATCTAGGGTAAGTTTGAAGACGGATTTTTGACCCTGCCAAGGGGGTCACAAATGGGCGGGGTGATGTTGGGAAAAAATCCAGCAATCGGGAAGGTGGAAAACCGTCGGTTCAAAAATTGAGAAATGAACAGCGTAAATCCAGAACAGGCCAAGGTGGTTAAATTTTGATCAATATCGTGCTTTTTGAGCCAGAAATACCCCCAAACACCGGAAATATCATCCGATTGGCGGCAAATACCGGGGCCAGCCTGCACCTGGTTGAGCCTTTTGGCTTTGACCTTGCGGACAAGAAAATGCGCCGCGCGGGACTGGATTACCACGAATATGCGGGGGTTTCGGTGTACCCGGACTGGGAGGCGTTCCGTCAAGAAGCCGGCACTTCAAGGTGCTTCGGGATCAGTACCCGGGGCGGTGTGCCTTACGACGAGGTGAGCTATACCAGTTCTGACTACCTGGTATTCGGGCCCGAGACCCGGGGGCTGCCGGATAGAATCCGGGAAGAAATCGGCGCCGGGCACATGCTGCGGATCCCCATGGTAGAGGACAGTCGCAGTCTCAACCTGGCCAATGCCGTGGCAGTGGTTGTGTTTGAAGCCTGGCGCCAGATGGAATTTACCGGCGGCGCCTGAGGGACGCCGCCAGTCAACCTGCTAGTTGTCTTCCTCGGATGCCGGCGGCGCTTCTGTGCCGTCGCCATTGCCTCCGGCTGGGGCGCCATCGGTTTGCACGCTTTGCTGCAACTGCGCCTGCTTTTGCTGGGCATAGAGCGCGTCGAAGTTGATAGGAGCCAGCATCAATGCCGGGAAGCTGCCCTTGGTGACCAGGGAGTCGATGGCTTCACGGGCATAGGGAAACAGGATGTTGGGGCATACCGTCGCCAGTAACTGTTCCAGCTGTTGCTCGGTAAAATCCTTACAGGTAAAGATTCCGCCCTGGTGTACCTCCACCAGGAAGGCGGGCTGGTCATCCAGCTTGGCCTCGGCAGTCAATACCAGCACCACTTCGTAGACGTCATCCTGCACTTTGTTGCTGCGGGTCTTGAGGTCGAAGTTTACCTTCGGCTGCCATTGTTGCTGGAATGTCAGCGGGCTGCGCGGAGACTCGAAAGAAGAGTCCTTCAGGTAGATGCGCTGCAGGGCGAATTGCGCGCCCTGGGGCTGCTCACCACCTTCCGGCGCAACTGCCGCGCCTGCTTCCGGTTGCTGATTGTTGTCCTGTTCGTCTGCCATCTTCGTTCCTTATATATCTTGCTTTGATTCTCAGTTTACAGAGCCCGGCCTGCGCCGGAACCAGTTAAATACTATTTCTGCACCAGGGGCAGGGACTGGGCCTTCCATTCGGTAATGCCCCCTGACAGCCGGTACACGTCGCTGTAGCCTTCCATCTCCAGGGTCTTTATGGCTTCTCCTGACTGCTGCCCCAGTTTGCATACCACCACCAGTGGCTTGTCCTTGTGTTTCTTGATCTGGTTGAGGCTTTTCTTCATTTTGGCCAGTGGGATGTTGATTGCATCCACGATATGGCCTGATTCGAATTCCTTCTTTTCCCGCACATCCACCACCACGGCATCGTGGCGGTTTATCAGTTGCACCGCCTGCTGCGGTCCGACGGACCGGGCACCGGTGCGCTGGTGATAGAAGATGATGGCGACCAGGGTAAGCACCCACATGCCCGAGAGCACCAGATGGTTACCAATAAATTCGATGAATTGCGCCATGCCTGTTCGTTCTATCAAGTCGCGGAACCCGGAGGGCCGGGGGCCGCGTAAAAAGGCTGGCAGTATACACGGCTGGGGGTGAGTAAAGAAGATTCAGGCCGGTGTAAGTTCAGGGGAAAACTAGGTTCCTGTAGATGATTTTTGGTGGAGAAATCTACTCGCTGGGCAGAACGCAATCCCACGTCCATGTGGGCTCGGCCTCGGCATCCATGCCTCGGACGTCTGCCCTGCGTGCAGATTCCTCCACTTCCCAGGCCTGAAACATCTTTACTCTTGGGGAGGGGTGGAAGGCCGCCCGCGGGCGGCCGCTGCGCTGGGAGTCGGCACCATATAAGGGAGCCTGGCAGGTGAGCAGGATGACTCCAGTCAGATCGTGTATTTGCGTGCATAACTGGGCAGGGGGAAACGCGAGCACTGATGGCAGCTACTTTCTGAATCATCCATGCCATCCGTGGCGTGGCACCGTCGTTCCCTATTCACCCTAGCCTCGCCCCTGATACACATGGATGTGTGAATGCCGCGAGCTCAGGGATGCGCAGGAGCGGCCTTGGCGAGGCGTTCAGCTCGCGCAAAGCTCTGCTTTGCGTGTTACGCGAGCTTCACCCGCAGCGTCCGGCGGAGTTAACCGCGCAAGCGATCCGGAGGCAGCCTGCTTGCCTGGTGGGCTCCCGATTAAACTTGCATCGTGATCAGCTTTGCCAAACTCGCGTTACCTGAGGCATTCAAGGATAATAGCGGCCTTCTGAAAGCCATGGTTTTCCGCATTTAATGACTGCCAAAAAGACTGCCCTGCTCCTGATCCTGGATGGCTGGGGATACCGCGAAGAGACCGACAACAACGCCATATTCAGTGCCGACAGCCCGGTGTGGGATCGGCTCTGGGAGGAGCGTCCCCATACCCTGATTGATACATCGGGCCGGTCGGTGGGACTGCCTGCCGGGCAAATGGGTAACTCCGAAGTTGGGCACATGAACCTGGGTGCCGGGCGCGTTGTGTACCAGAGCCTGACTCGCATCGACAAAGCCATCGAAGACGGCAGCTTTTTCGACAACGAGGCATTGTGTGCCGGAGTGGACAAGGCCGTCTCGGGTAACGGCGCGGTTCATATCTTCGGTTTGTTGTCGCCAGGGGGCATTCACAGTCACGAAGACCAGATCATGGCCATGGTGGACCTGGCCCTTAAGCGCGGCGCAGAGAAAATTTTTCTCCATGCCTTTCTCGATGGGCGCGATACTCCGCCCCGTTCTGCCCTGGCTTCCCTGGAAATGGCGGAAGCGAAACTGCGTGAGTCCGGCAAGGGCCGGGTGGCATCCATCTGCGGGCGCTTCTATGCCATGGACCGGGACAAGCGCTGGGACCGGGTCCAGCTCGCTTACGACATGCTCACCCGGGGAGTGGCGCCATTCACTGCGGCGAATCCCGCCGATGCGCTGAATAACGCCTATGAACGGGATGAAGACGACGAGTTCGTACAGGCTACCCTGGTGCAGCAGGCCGACGACCCCTCGGCAGTAGTCAGCGATGGGGACGTTGTGGTGTTCATGAATTTCCGGGCCGACCGGGCACGACAACTCACCCGCGCCCTCGTGGAAGACGATTTCGATGGTTTCACACGCGAAGCTCGACCCGGGCTGGCGGAGTTTGTCATGCTCACCGAGTACGCCGCCGACATCGATACAAGCTGCGCGTTCCCGCCGGAAACCCTAAACAATGTGTTAGGGGCTTATCTTGCCGACCAGGGAAAGTCACAGCTGCGAATCGCGGAAACGGAAAAATATGCTCACGTGACATTCTTCTTTAACGGTGGCCGGGAAGAGCCCTTTGCCAATGAAGACCGCGAACTGATTCCTTCACCCAAGGTCAAGACTTATGACCTGAAACCGGAAATGTCCGCGTTCGAGGTTACGGACAAACTCGTGGAAGCGATTCGCTCAAAGAAATATGACGCCATCATTTGCAATTACGCCAATGGCGACATGGTTGGCCACACCGGCGACTTCGCCGCCTCGGTAAAAGCGGTAGAGGCAGTTGATAAGTGCCTGAGCCAAATCGTTGAAGCCATCGAAGAGGTAGACGGTGAATTGCTGATCACTGCAGACCACGGCAATGTCGAGATGATGATCGATCCAGATACCGGGCAGCCCCTCACCTCCCATACCAACGGCCCGGTGCCGCTGGTGTATGTAGGTGGCAGCAGCCTGGAATTCAGCGGTGATGGCAGCCTGTGCGATATCGCCCCGACCCTGCTCACCCTGCTCGACATTCCCATTCCCGAAGAGATGACCGGCAAACCATTGCTGGGCACCACCGGCCTGAAGACGGCCAGCCAGGCTTGACGGCCCTGTCTGTTAAAACTCCAGCAAGACTAGTTTCTATTCTCGCACTGTTCACCTGTGCATCGCTCAACGCCGCCGAGAATCTCGACCAGCGGGAGCAGGAACTGGCGGCGGTAAATGCCGGTATCGCCGAGATCCAGTCCTGGCTGGAACAGGCCGATGCCAGCCTGTCAGAAGAAGAAATACGACTGCAAACGGCCGAGGAAGATATCAGCCGCCTGAGCCAATCCGTCGCCACACTTGAAGTCTCCATCGACGAAACAACCGCGGAACTGCGCAGCATGCAGGCGCGCAGTGAGCAACTGCAATCGGACAAGGCCGAGCAGTCGGCAATCCTCATGGAATTACTGCGCGCAGCCTACATAGCGGGAGAAGAGTCATCCCTGAAGCTGCTTCTTAACATGGAGAATCCGGCACGGCAGGATCGCATGGAGCATTACTACCAGCGCTTTACCCGGGCACAGGTGGATACGGTAGCGGCCTATCGGGAAACACTGGCAGAGATTGAACAGGTAAACACGGGATTGCGTGAAAACCTGGATGCGCTGAACGACCAGCAGCGGCAGATCAATGCCGAACTGGCCGCGCTGAACACAGCGCGGGAGGATCGGGAGGCTGCGCTGGCCAGTCTTAGTGCTCGCATTGCCAATCGCCGCGGGGAACTGGAACAACTGCAAATCGATCGGGAACAACTGGAACAGTTAATAGAACAGATCAACCAGGCGCTGGATGGATTCCCTGCGGTAGCGGAAGGTGTTGCCTTCAGCACGCGTCGAGGAGAATTGCCTTTCCCCGCTGATGGCCCGGTGCTAACCCGGTTCGGTGCCCGCTTCGGTGGCGGTGCCCTCACCCGCCAGGGCATCAGCATAGGGCTGGAACCCGGTACGCCGGTGCGCGCCATTCACCCGGGGAGAGTGGTATTTGCCGACTGGTTGCGGGGAGCGGGGCTGCTGGTAATCCTGGATCACGGCGACGGTTACCTCAGCCTGTATGGCAATAACCAGGCGTTGGCGGTTCAACCGGGAGCCCGGGCCGGTTCCGGCACGGTGCTGGCAACCTCCGGCCAGATTCCCGGCAGCGGCGGCGAACCGGGATGGGATGGCCTGTATTTCGAGATTCGCCACCAGGGCGAGGCCCAGGACCCTTCAGACTGGCTGACCCGGGGAAACTAGCCCGGTACGCCCCCGTCTCTCACGGACCTCGCTTCGACGCCGGGCACTGGAATTCCCCAATCCCGGTCATATATAGAAGGAATGGGCCCTGGCAACCAGGTTCTTTCACGGGTGACACAATACGTTTCAAACTGAATTTGCCTATTCCGCCGTAAACTGAAACCATTAAACCCCGTGAAGTAACCCACTGATTTCACAGCAGGATAATCGAAATGATTGGCAATCGTTCCACCACAGGATTTATGCACAGGCTGGTTATCCTGGTTCTCAGTACCGGACTGGCACTGCCTGTCTTCGCCCAGCAACAGCAGCGCGAGCAACTGCCCCTGCCCCTGGACGAAGTACGCATGTTTACCGAGGCGCTGGACCAGATTCGCATGTCCTACGTGGAAGAAGTGGACGATCGCACCCTGCTGGAAAATGCCATCCGCGGCATGCTATCCGGACTGGATCCTCACTCTTCTTATCTCTCCGGCAACGACTACGATGCGCTGCAGGAAACCACTACCGGCGAATTCGGCGGCCTGGGCATCGAGGTGGGTCGCGAAAATGGATACATAAAAGTTATCAGCCCCATCGACAATTCACCGGCTGACCGCGCCGGCATCCAGGCCGGGGATTACATCATCGCCATCGACAGCCGCCCACTGCGGGAAATGCTTCCGGAAGAAGCGGCCAATGTCATGCGCGGCGAACCGGGCACGGAAGTCACCGTTACTATCGCCCGGGAAGGCGTGGAGCCTTTCGATGTCACCGTGGTGCGCGATGTCATCGCGGTAAATTCCGTGCGCAGTCGCATGATCGATGACGGCTATGCCTATGTCCGCATTTCCGTGTTTCGCGCCGCCACGGGTGAAGACCTGGAACAGGAACTGCGACAGCTCTATGAAGAAAACGAAAACCTGAAAGGCATCGTGCTGGACCTGCGCAATAATCCCGGCGGCATTCTGCAGGCAGCCGTGGGCGTGGTGGACAGTTTTATCGACAGCGGCAAGATCGTATACACCCAGGGCAGAGTGGAAGAGATTTCCATGGAGTTTTCCGCCACGCCCAATACCATCGCACCCGATGTTCCCATGGTAGTGCTGATCAATAACGGTTCGGCATCGGCCTCCGAAATCGTGGCCGGCGCCCTGCAGGATCACGGACGTGCCATCATCATGGGCACCCGCAGTTTCGGCAAAGGCTCGGTGCAAAGTGTTATGCAACTGGATGAGCAACGCGCTATAAAGCTGACAACCTCTCTTTACTACACACCCAATGGCCGCTCTATCCAGGCCCAGGGCATCGAACCGGATATCACTGTAGACGAGGCTTTCGTTACCAGGCGCTCGCGCAATGTCACCCAGTACGCGGAACGGGACCTGGATGGTCACCTGGAAAACGCCAATGGCGATGAAGAAATCAACGACGCTATGGCACGGGCGCTGATTTCCGCAGAAGAAGTGTTAGTAAATGATTACCCGCTCAATGAAGCACTGAATGTGCTGAAGGGCCTGAACGCGGTCAGTCGATTGCGCCCCCTGGGCACGGGTGATTTTGCTGGACGGCAGTTCAACTAAATCTATTTTGGTATTAAGCGGCCACTTCTACATATAAATAGCGAGAAGTCGGCTTGGGTACTTCCAGCCCTTCTTCTTTCAGTCCGTCTATGTGAAAGGCGATCGCTTCTCGCATATTAATTTCAGCCTCTTCCAGAGTTGAGCCGGTAGAAACACAACCTGGCAAATCTGGTGAATAGGCTGAATATCCTGCCTCTGTACTCTCTATCACGATCAAATATCTCATAAATTGGATCTCGATTCTTAAAAGGGCGCAGTGAGTTTTCCAATCACTTTTGTTCTCTCGCCAAGCACGCAAAGCACGCTAAGGGAACGGCAGTTTGTTTGAACATTGTGCAAATATATCAGGGAAGACCTACCTGGCCAGGATCGATATATGCGTCTTGCAAATAACTTGTATTAAGTTGGTTTTCCTTCGCGTGCTTTGCGTGCTTTGCGTGCTTTGCGTGCTTTGCGAGAGACATATTCGCATGTGCTATTGGCACAATTCCTAATATCTACAACCGGACTTCGATTCCTTTCTCCGCCATGTATTCCTTCGCTTCCTGGATGGAATATTCCTGGAAGTGAAAAATAGAGGCTGCAAGGACCGCATCCGCCTCCCCTTCCAACACGCCATCGACGAGATGCTGCAAGTTGCCAACACCGCCGGAGGCAATCACCGGCACGGGTACCGCTTCGCTGACAGCCTTGTTCAGCGCCAGGTCGAAACCAATCTTGGTGCCATCCCGATCCATGCTGGTCAGTAAGATTTCGCCGGCGCCGTAGTCCACCATTTTCCTTACCCATTCGATGGCGTCGATTCCGGTAGGATTACGGCCACCGTGGGTGAAGATCTCCCATTTGAGTGGCTCGCCTTCGGCAGAGACCTGTTTCGCATCAACCGCCACCACGATGCACTGAGAACCAAATCGTTGTGCCGCGTCGCGCACGAACTCGGGATTCTTCACCGCTGCGGTATTAATCGCCACCTTGTCGGCACCGGCGTTGAGCATGGTGCGGATGTCATCCAGGGTGCGGATGCCGCCACCCACGGTGAGGGGAATAAACACCTGCCCGGCGATGGCGCGCACGGTTTCCACCGTGGTATCCCGGTCTTCATGGCTGGCGGTGATGTCGAGAAAAGTAATCTCGTCGGCACCGGCGTCGCAGTAGCGTTTGGATACTTCAACCGGGTCGCCGGCGTCGCGAATGTCCACGAACTGCACGCCCTTGACCACGCGTCCGTTGTCACAGTCGAGACAGGGAATTATTCGTTTTGCCAGAGCCATGGTTTACTCGTCCGCCAATTGTTGGGCAAGCGATAGGTCTAGTGCGCCTTCGTAAATCGCCCGGCCGGTAATCACACCCAGGATGCCACCACCGCTATTGGATTCAGCGATCTCCTTGATATCGCAGATATCCGCCAGCTTGCTGACGCCGCCGGAAGCGATGATGGGTATCGGCGACTCATCCGCCATCTCCCGGGTGGCTTCCAGGTTCACACCCTTCATCATGCCGTCGCGACTTATGTCCGTATACACAATTGCGCTCACGCCATAGTCGCCGAACCTGTCTGCCAGTTCCAGGGCCGGCATGTCCGACACTTCGGCCCAGCCTTCTGTCGCAACCATGCCGTCCACCGCATCGATACCTACAATTACCTGGCCAGGGAAAGCCGAGCAGGCCTGACGCACGAAATCCGGATCTTTCACCGCCTGGGTGCCGATGATTACGTAGTTCACACCGGCATCAATATAAAAACTGATGTTGTCGAGACTGCGAACGCCACCGCCGATCTGGATAGGCAGCTCAGGATACTTTTCAGCAATGGCAGTAACGATCTCGCCGTTTACCGGCGTACCGGCGAAGGCGCCATTGAGGTCCACCACGTGCAGGCGACGCGCCCCCTTGGCAAACCAGATGCCCGCCATTTGCACCGGGTCATCGGAGAAAACCGTGGAGTCTTCCATGCGACCCTGGCGCAGGCGCACGCACTGGCCGTCTTTCAAATCGATGGCGGGGATTACCAGCATCGCCCTATCCTTCTCCATCCCATTGCAGGAAATTGCGCAGCAGGGTCAGGCCTGCCTTCTGGCTCTTTTCCGGGTGGAACTGGGTAGCGAAGATGTTGCCGTCCGCCAGGGCGGCTACGAAATCCGTACCGTAGTGGGTTAATCCGCATTGCTTTGATTCATCACCTAGCTGCACGTGATAACTGTGCACGAAATAAAATCGGGCTCGGTCGGGAATATCTTTCCATAACGGGTGTTCCTGGGATTGGATAACTTCGTTCCAGCCCATGTGGGGAACTTTCAGGCGATTGCCGTCCGAGTCGCGCAGGTCATCACCAAAATACCTGACCTCACCGTCGATAAAATCCAGGCAATCGACACCGTCATTCTCTTCGCTGCGCGTCACCAGGGCCTGCATGCCCACGCAAATGGCAAGCACGGGTTTGGACTTCATGGCGCCGGCAACCATCTCGCCAACATTGAGTCGATTGATCTCCGCCATGCAATCGCGAATAGCGCCTACGCCGGGAAAGATGACGCGGTCGGCCGCGGCGATAATGGCCGGGTCCGGAGTCACGTCGACGCGGACTTCCTCACCCAGCTCACGGCCGACATGTTCCACGGCCTTCGCCACAGAATGGAGATTGCCCATGCCGTAATCAATGACAGCAATGTTGTTCATCGGAGAACTTGTTCAATGATGATTCAGAGCGAACCCTTGGTAGACGGAACCACGCCAGCCTGGCGCGGATCCAGTTCCACCGCCATGCGCATCGCCCGGCCAAACGCCTTAAATATCGTTTCTATCTGATGATGAGAGTTTTTGCCGCGGATGTTATCGATATGCAGCGTCACCTGGGCATGGTTCACGAAACCCTGGAAAAACTCGTGGAACAGGTCCACGTCAAAAGTGCCCACGGTGCCTTTCACGAACTGCACGTGGTATTCCAGCCCGGGCCGGCCCGAGAAATCGATCACGACTCGTGACAGGGCTTCATCCAGCGGCACGTAGGCATGGCCGTAACGGCGGATGCCGGTCTTGTCCAGGGCCTGGTTGATGGCCTGACCCAGGGTAATGCCGATGTCTTCCACGGTGTGGTGAGCGTCGATCTCCAGATCACCTTTGGCCTTGATGCTGAGGTCGATCAGCCCGTGGCGGGCAATCTGGTCGAGCATGTGGTCGAGGAACGGCAGACCGGTATCCACATCCAGCTTGCCACTGCCATCGAGGTCAACGCTGACGGTTATCTGGGTTTCCTTGGTGTTGCGCTCGACGCTGGCCGAACGGGTAGTTGGAGATTTGCTGTTCACGAGGTATTCCGCAGGTTCTTCAGACATGGCTGCCTGGCATGGAGTTGGATAACAGCCTGAAAACGATAGGTTTTCGGAAAGCGCGCATTATAAAGCCCTCGCCGGGGCATGGAAAGCGCATGAATCCCCCTGCTCAAACCGGCCCCGGCCCACGCAAAGCCCCGCCCCGTGCATGTCTGCGGGGCTTTCGGTACACTTGAATGCCGTTTTCCGTGCTTCTATATATAGCGCTCGCGCCCAATCGCAGTAAGTCATGCTGAAAAAACTGGTCAAAGTCTTCCTGGGCCTGGTGGCCCTCGTGGTAATTCTCGCCGTTGGGGTCCTTTTGTTCGTGAACACCGACCAGTGGAAAACCGCGTTGCAGAATGCCGTTGCCCGCAACAGCGGTTACGAGCTGACTATCGCCGGTGACCTGGACCTGAATATCTTCCCGGTACTTGGACTGACCCTCAATGACGTGCGCGTGCGCAATCCCGCCGCGCCCCAGGAGCTTGCGTCTACCTCCGCCGTATCACTGCGGGTGGATCGCAACGAGTTGTTCCGTGGCCGCATCCTGATCCAGGAATTGCTGGCGGACGACTTCCATATCAATTATTTCGTGGATGCCAACGGCAACAGCCCCTGGATGGTAGACAGCCCGGCTGGCCAGGAAGAGAACATCAATATCAATGTCGAGGTCGACGAGTCTGAACCGGTTGCCATCGCCTTCGAACGCATCAGCATCGAGAACGCCAGCGTCGATTACCAGGACCTGGGCCAGGGCAGCCGTTACCAGCTTAACAATGTCAATCTCGAAAGCCGCGACACCAACATAGAAGGTCGGCCCTTCAGCCTGGACATTAATTTCGACCTGGTGCGTTTTGACGCCGCCAGCGGCGAAGAAAAAACCCTGAACCTTGCCATGACGGGCAACGTGAGCGCCGATCTCAATAGTGGCAATGTGTCACTCGATGAGCTGAACCTCAGCGTTACCCCCATGCTGTTGCAGGGCCAACTCAGTGCCAGCAACCTGAATGACTCGCCCAGCATCGAAGGCAACTTCAGCAGCAATCGCTTCGACAGCTTCGGCCTGCTGCAGAGCCTGGGCATGATGGCGACAGACAGCGAATTCACCGGTGACGTTACCCAGGCGCCGCAACTGGATTTCGCCCTTGCCTTTGCCGGCAACAACCAATCTATTGAAGTATCCAGTTTCCAGGTCAACCTGGATGATACGGAAATGGAAGGCGATGCGAGCATCCGTTTCGCCACTGACTTCACCCCCATGAACATCAGTTATGATGTTATTGGCAGCACCCTGGATCTTTCTCCATTCATGGCATCATCTGATGAACCGGTTGAAACCGAGGCGCAAGCTGCGACTCCGGACACCTCTTCGTCGCAACCGGAATCATCCCTGCCTTTTGATACTCTGACCGGTTTCAACCTGCTGGGATCCATCGCCATCGAAAGCGTGGTGGCCAATGATTTTGTTTTCCAGGACGTCAACCTGTTCACCAACGTCGAGGACGGCGTGCTGGACCTGGAGCTGCAACCGGCCAGCGTGTTTGATGGTTTCGTGCAGGGATCGCTGCGCATAGACGGCCGCAGCGCAACACCTAGCGTGGATGCCCGCCTCGCTACCCAGAACCTGAACCTGGTAAACCTGGCGCCGGCGGTTTCCCGGCTGAACGTCACCACTGGCCGGTTAAACCTGGAATCCAGCTATACTGCCCGCGGCAATACCTTGTCGGCCCTGACAGATTCCGTGAACGGCTCCACGGCATTCACTGTCACGGAAAACTCGGTGAACATTGCCCTGATCAAGCAGGTGTTTACGGCCATCGCGGCATTAAGCCCCAGCGGCGAGACTATTCAGCAGTGGCCGGATGTAATTCAATTCGCGGAAATGGGCGGCTCCATCCTGCTGCAGGAAGGCCTGGAATCCCCCCAGCAAATCGCATTGCGCATGGATAATTTCGATGTCAGCGGCACGGGCGCCCTTGACCTGGATGCCGGCAGCTTCGACTACGACATGCAGTTCGCCGTGCTGGGCCCACCCCAGCGACAGACCATTCCTATCAACGAGCGCTACCACAACATCGCCTGGCCGGTAGACTGCAGCAACGAATTTTCCGCTCCGGCAAGCCAGTATTGCCGCCCTGATTTCGAACGCGTGCGGGATATTTTCGCGCAACTGGCCACCCAGGCCGTACGCAACCGGCTGCAGGAAGAAATCACCGACCAGGTGCCGGAAGAGCTGCGTGATGCCGCTCGCGGCCTGCTCAATAATCTGCTGCCGAACTAACCCAGACCTTGGGCAACATAGCAAACCAATTGCTGAACTGGTTCGACCAACATGGCCGCCATGATCTGCCGTGGCAGACCGATCCATCTCCCTACCGCGTCTGGATCTCGGAGATCATGTTGCAACAGACCCAGGTAGCAACAGTCATCCCCTACTACGACCGATTTCTTGAAACATTCCCTGATGTAAACACCCTCGCCTATGCAAACATCGATCGGGTGCTGCATCTGTGGACCGGTCTGGGTTACTACGCCCGCGCTCGCAACCTGCACAAGGCGGCTCGACTCGTGGTGGACGAACACGCCGGAGAATTTCCCCATGACCTGGAAAAACTACAGGCGTTGCCTGGCATTGGCCGTTCCACAGCAGGCGCCATTGCGGCTCTGTCCATGGGAATCCGTGCGCCAATTCTGGATGGAAATGTGAAACGGGTTCTCACTCGTTATTTCGCCGTGGAAGGTTACCCCGAACAGAGCGACGTGAATAAAAAGCTGTGGCGCATGTCTGAGAAGATCCTGCCACAAAGCCGCGTCGACAATTTCACCCAGGGCATGATGGACCTGGGATCTACGGTGTGTACCCGGACCAATCCAGCTTGCGACGTCTGCCCGTTAAGCGCCGATTGCAAGGCCCTGCGGTTCAGTACGATTGATCAATTCCCGGGCAAGAAGCCCGGAAAAGAAAAACCGGTCAAGACCGTGCGCATGCCCATCATCCAGAACAGCAGTGGTGAGGTGCTGCTCGAGAAGAGACCACCCAGTGGAATCTGGGGAGGTTTGTATTCCCTGCCGGAATTTGAAGTCAAGCCGCTAAAGGATGCTTCAGGAAAACCAGGCAAAGCTTCCGCTTTGGTATGCGGCCCCGGGCTTCCCGTGGATTATGCCGAGGAGAAAGAACTGCCAGCGCTGCGGCATACATTCAGCCACTACCACCTGGACATCACGCCGGTCCTGGGCCGGGTAAAGAATGAGGCCGGCCAGGTAGCTGAATCCGGCGCATGGCTCTGGTACCCTCTGGATCAGTCACTGGAGGTGGGCCTGGCCGCCCCAATCAAGAAAATCCTGAGCCAGCTAAGAGAAAGCCAATGAGCCGTACCGTACATTGCCGCAAATACGACAAGGAACTGGCCGGACTGGCCGTACCCCCCTACCCCGGGCCCAAGGGCCAGGAAATCTACGAGAACGTCTCCCAGCAGGCCTGGCAGGAATGGCTGGCCCAGCAGACCATGCTGATCAACGAGAAACAGCTCAGCTTGATGGACCCTGACGCGCGCAAGTACCTGGAGGGGGAAATGGAAAAGTTCCTCAGCAATGAGGAGCACGATATCGCGGAGGGCTATGTGCCACCGGAGAGCTGAGCTTCACTTGACTCAATCCGCCCAAACCGATTTAATACGCCGCTCTCGAAATGACGCACCTTGCCACTTCTCAGGTTTTGGGCGTCGTGAGCGAAGCTTAATCGCGGCAAAGCTCGAATCGAGTGAGGGAGCTTACTTTAGGTAAGTGACCGAACAAGATATCGAGCTTTAACGAAGAGTAAGCAAGCGCAACAGATCAAAACGCCCAGGTAGCTCAGTCGGTAGAGCAGAGGACTGAAAATCCTCGTGTCGGTGGTTCGATTCCGCCCCTGGGCACCATCATTTCGCTGTGCTTGTTCCCAACAAATCTTTTCTTTCCAGCACTGCGGAATCGAACTCTTTTACGGTGGTTCGATAACCCCAACGCGCTCCATTCAAAAAGTTGCCCACCTCCATCAAAGAGATTTAGCTGGTATCGATCCCCTGAGCACCACTTCTTACTTTGAAAATATCTCGCCCAGGTAGCTCAGTTGGGTGAGATCGAGCGCTGTGGAAGCGCTAGCTTCGAGCGCAGCCTGAACGACGGCGATCTGTGATCGCCGGCTGGGATGAGCAGTGCAGCGCAGAGCGCTGCTTACTGAAAATCCTCGTGTCGGTGGTTCGATAACCCCAACGCGCTTCATTCAATTGTAGTCGCCACATATTGGGCAGCAATGAACCTATCGAAATCGATCCCCTGGGCACCATCACCCCTATCTTATTCGCACTACCACTAGCGCTTTGACAGCTTCAGTGCTCAAGAGCATCTATTGCTGGATTTCAGCGCAGCCAATCCTGGCCCACAATAAAAGTCCTCTGACCGTTTTGATTGCTGTGTTATAAACATGCTGGGGTATCCAAAGAAAAGATCAAGTCACTATCATGAAGATTACGCGCAGCTCTATTCTCAGCTATACGTTGCTCACAACACTGCTCGCTGCTGGCTCGCTCAATGGGCAGCAATCAAATCGCCCCAATGTTGTTCTCATTCTGGCAGACGACCTGGGATACACGGATATCTCGCCATTCGGCAGCGAGATAAGCACTCCGAATATTGCCAGACTGGCGGCGGAAGGCCTTTCTTTTACCAACTACCACACCGCCGGTAGCTGCGCACCCGCGCGCGCTATGTTGCTCACCGGGGTCGACAGTCACCGCAATGGCGTGCCCAATATTCCCGAAGCCCTGCCCCCGGAACAAATGACCTATGACCATTATCAGGGCGTCCTGAACGACCGGGTGGTCACTCTCGCCACTATGTTGCAGAGTGACGGTTATCATACGTATATGACGGGCAAGTGGCATCTTGGGCACAGCCCTGAGTTACTTCCCTCGGCACGCGGATTTGATCGAACTATAGCCATGGCAGATACGGGTGCTGATAACTGGGAACAACGCACTTACCTGCCTATCTATGAACAGGCCAACTGGTATGCCGATGGCGTGACGCACACCTTGCCGGATGATTTCTATTCATCTGAATATTTCATCGATAAAACGATTGAATTTATTGATTCGAATATCAGCGATGAGCAACCGTTTTTTGCCTATATCCCGTTCCAGGCCGTACATATGCCGGTGCAGGCACCGCGGGAATTCTCGGACAAGTACGCTGGCGTGTACGACGAGGGCTGGACTGTCATGCGGGAGAAGAGGCGCCTTGCTGCAATCGAAGCTAGTGTAATCCCGGAGAACACAGCTGCGGTAGTTACACCGGGCACGCTTAACTGGGACAGCCTGAGCGAAGAGCAGCGTCGACATCATGCACGCCGGATGGAAGTCTATGCCGGCATGGTTGACGCAATGGACACACATATAGGTCGATTGATGGCGTACCTGGAAAGTATCGATGAATATGACAATACGCTTTTCATATTCACTTCTGACAATGGCGCCGAAGGTTCAAATATAATCCAGCCGGATGGTGGCTCTGCGCTCACTCCCTGGTTCGAGGCGGTAGGATATAACTCTAATTATGAAACGCTGGGTGAGCGGAACTCATGGAACGCCATCGGCCCCAGCAATGCAACTATCGCCGCCTCTCCCCTGACCTATTACAAGTTTCACGCCAACGAGGGCGGCCTGCGGGTACCGCTGGTGATGTCCGGCCCCGGCATTGCCAGGCGGGGACAACTAACTGACGAGTTCGTGTTTGTGACCGATTTGATGCCGACAATTCTGGGCCTGGTTGGTGCGGAAGATCACGGTGGTAACTGGTTGGATAATGAAGTCGAGCCCATTATCGGCACTGATTTCAAAGCATTCCTCAGCGGGGATGACTCTCCAATTCATGGTGAATCAGAACCGATAGGCTATGAACTGGGCGGAAACTTTGCGCTGTTCAAAGGTGACTACAAAATCGTGATGAACCGCACAGGTCAGAATGATACTGAGTGGCATCTGTTCAATATTAAAATCGATCCAGGTGAAGCAAACGACCTGGCCCAACAACGTCCTGAACAGTTGCAAGAAATGATCTCGGACTATGAGCACTATGTAGAAGTAAACAACGTGCTGCCAATGCCGGATCGTTATAACCGATCTGGCCGAATTCTTGGACCGGCTCTAAACCAACTCAGACAGAGCCAGCGCCAATAGAGCAACTACTTATCTACTTACTGAGTTAGCTCAGATAGACCCAAATCGTTCACCTGCTCAATTATTCTGGCATAAGCTCTTGTAGTAGCTACCAGGCTAATCGCAGGAATGGATTCAGTAGTCTCAATATTAGTATGCAACAATGGCCCCGCGTGCATCAACACGATTGAGGGCACAAGATCAGCTATGGTTCTGATCTCCCCCACGGGTCCACCGGTCTCCGCCCAACGGGGAATTCCAAATTCATCAAAGGTCTGTAGTGTTATTTCTGCCAGTTTATTAGAGCCATTTATTTGCCAGGAAAAAGGCCCTATTGCATTGGTCGTGCAAAGATCATCGCCGAAACGATCGATGAGTGCATGGGCAGTATGTTCTGCGTTAATTAGCAGAACAGCATTATCGAGAATGGATTCGCGATTATCATACAGCCAACTGAAGCCTGTCCTCGCGATATTGTGATGCCCTGGTGTGCCAATTATTTCAATGGTTCGCTTTCTCTCGGCTTTTGGAACCCGGGCAAAGTATCGCATTAACTCCAGCGCGGTCGCGACACCGGAGGCATTATCGGCAGCTCCTTCAAAATAGGCATCGCGATGGGCAACGATAACAATTTTTTCGGCATCGGGTGATGCGGCAGGCACCTCCCCGCGCACACTGGATGTGCTGAGCCCTTCCAGATAATCAATTTCCAACTGCACCTGAATCTCAATTAGTTCAGTCAAGGCAGATTCGCTGAGCAAGCGCTGTAAAAGGGCACCATCTTCCGAACCAATGGAAAAAGTCGGTATTGAAGTGCCCACATCGTAAAACGCGGTCTGCAGATTGCCCGGTAATTCGAGTACGATAAATATTGCTGCCGCGCCCTGCGCTTCCGCTCTTTCCAAAGCCCCAATTCTTCGCACTGTATTGAACACAGTGCTGCTAGTCGCAATAGAGTGGAGAACAACCGCTTTCCCACGAACATCCCTGCCCTGGAAGTCTGTTGCCATACCCAGGCCAACATCGATCAATTCAAGTGTTTCACCCAGAGATGAGGTGCCAACCGATCCATAAGCCGGCCAGGCAGATGTCAATTCCGTGGTTCTGCCATCGACCTCGACAGATACCTCCCAGCCCTGTGGGAGCCATTGCGTCGGCAAGGGAATAGAATCGAGTCGAAGTTTTTCAACACCTGACTGGTGCAACTGACCCATCATCCAGTCTGCCGTTTCGTGATCGGCGCTGGTGCCTATAATTCGCCCCCAATATTGATTACCTGCCTGCCGATAGCGTCGTGCAATTTCGGCCTGCTCTTCGACGAGGAGTTTCATGCGCTCGCCATCGATGGATGCGTAGGCTTCCCTACCGGTGCCACTTGAGTTGAGGTAGGACGAATCGGGAGCAAAATCCAATCCGGCAGTTTGCTCCGAAGGCGCAATACAGGCAGCAGGAAAAGCAGTTCTTGGGTCTGTAGAATCAATTTGTGCAGTTGCGACCGGCACAAATATGCAAGACCCGGCAGTCAGCCAAAAGATTGTTTTCCATCGAGAATTCATGGTCACTCCCTCTTCTCCTTATCGAAATACTGCATTGAGCGCTCTGCTCAATGGTACCCACTAGAGGTCAATTCTGGCCAGTAACAGACCCGATAATCTTTGCAAATTGGCACACCTTTTGTTCCACTTAATACTCAAAAATTCAAACAAAACCCGTCGAGGTGCCCCATGTCTTTTCGCAATCCAGTCGTAACCGTAGCCGCCATGCTCGCACTCTCTTTATTGGCTGTACCACTGCAATCTACCGCGCAGAACTCCACGAACCCCTACGCGATCGTCGAAGGCTGGGCGAAGCTGCCGGGCGGAAGGGTAATGGGCGCTGTCGGAAAAGCAAAGGTTGACCCCGATGGGCGCCATATCTGGGCCGTTATCCGTTGCGATGCCGGTCCCGATCGTTTCGGTTCCGAGTGCGTCGATTCAGACCTGGATCCCGTCCTGAAATTTGATCCCGACGGCAACGTGGTCGAATCATTCGGCAGCGGCATGTTTATCTGGCCCCATGGGATTGACGTTGACGCCGATGGCAACGTGTGGGTGACGGACGCCGTGAGTGATAACAACATTCCACCGGGTGACGACCGAGGCCATCACGTCATCAAGTTCAGCTCTACCGGCGAAGTGCTCATGACGCTTGGCACTCCCGGAGAGCAGGGAGACGGTCCGAACCACTTCACTTCCCCCAGTGATGTGGCAATCGCATCCAACGGTGACATATTTATAGCGGACGGCCACAACGCGAACGGCAACAACCGGGTGGTGAAGTACAACAGTCGGGGCGAGTTCCTCATGACTTGGGGAGAAACTGGCTACGCCCCGGGACAGTTCCGTGCCCTGCACGCCATCGCCATTGATCCGGATGGACGTGTGTTCGTGGGAGATCGCAGCAACAGCCGAATTCAAATCTTCGACCAGGAAGGAAACCATTCCGCCACATGGACCCAGTTTGGGCGCCCGAGCGGAATCGCCTTTGACGATGAAGGTCGAATTTACGTCGCGGACTCCGAGTCGGATAACGTACAGAACCCGGGGTATGAAATGGGAATTCGTATCGGCGAATATGAGACGGGATGGGTGAAAGAGTTCATTCGCTTCCCGTGGGCGGATCCAAACATCCTTCCGGGGAACGGAGCGGAGTTCGTCACCGTCGATAGCGAAGGCAACCTGTACGGAGGAGAGCCGGTCCCTAACCCTCATCGCAATGCTCGAACCCTAAGGAAGTACGTGCGAGTGCGACCCTGAAGGTTTTGAAATTACTGGCATCTACTATTCTGCTCTTTGTGTCTGCGTTTACTGTCGCACAAGAGAGCGGGACTAACCCAAGAATCTTGTCCGTCTACCATGGGCTAGATCCATTGCCCCCAAGGGCTACGCGATTGTGCGGACTTCCACCCGCTGCTGGCCAGGATGGAATGCCCGTCGTATTTTCTGTGCAGATTAATGCGGAGTCGATCTCTCCCTCGGCATTTGCGGTGGAAACCACCGCTGGAGAGATCGTCACTCCCCTATGCGCAACTCTACGCCCAGCCCTTGAATCTCTTGAACAACGAACTGTCCTTCTCATCGGCGCTTTCAGTTCAGGCGAGTCATTACCAGTCGGTGTTGAAATAGTAGGAGAGCTGGAAGACGTAGACGGCGACTCATTGCTTGGGTTAAGAGGCGAGAAAGTGACAGCACTTGAAGACGGACCCAGTCTTGTACTCGCCGAACGCTTCGCACCCAATGTTCCTGGCCTGGCTGGGGAATGCCCGGAACAGACTGCCCAGGCAGTGCAGCTAACCTGGGAGGGAGGGGTTACCGGGCCTCAGGGTGCAGACCTCACCGAGGCCCAACGAACGGCTGTCTCGGTGTTGCTTTATAATGACAATCTCGTGCAACCACTCTCGCTGGCTGATGATGATCCGGACAATCACGTCATTGCCTGCCTCGCCGAAGAAAGTCCGGCTGTCTCCGTGAGTGTTCAGGCAGGCTATTTCCATGACCCGGGAGATGACGCCAACCCGGAGACTAGTGTAAATGTAATTCCGGTAATACATGACCAAGAAAAAGAAGCTCGAAATGAAACCAATAATTGAGAATGTAATTCTGACTGCACTTTCACTCGCACTCTGCTCGGGCGCCTTGGCCCAGCAGATCCTGCAGCCCACAGACAACTGCAGGGATCACTCAGGATCTGACATCGTGACCTTCGCCGATGCAGTTCTGGAAAACGAAGTGCGCGACGCCTTGTCAATTGGTCCGCAAGACGCCCTGACTTGCGACCTGGTCGCGGCATTAACAGCACTGGATGCATCTGGTCCGGGCGCGAGGAGATCGGTTTCGGGATCGCCGGAATGGCAGGACCCTGATCACCTGTTCCATGACCTGTCAGGGATTCAGAATCTCACGGGCCTGACTGACCTCGCGCTAAGGAACCGGGGCCTGTCCGACATCAGCCCGCTTGCAGGGCTTACCGGGCTGATAAACCTGAACCTCCATACCAACTGGATCTCAGATATCAGCCCACTAGCCGGTTTGACCAACCTGGTTCGATTGCGTATCGCCGAGAATCCACTCACAGATGTCAGCGCGCTGAGTGGGCTTACTGACTTGAGAGTGCTGCGAATGCACCGGCACGGTGACTTCATCGGAGGCCAGGTTCCCAGAACCCATATGGGCGCAACCGGCATACTGTTTACCAATGCAGTGACTGACATCAGTCCGCTGGCAAATCTTACCAATCTGGTTGATCTAAATATTCATACGCAGGATATAAGTGATCTGACGCCACTAAGTGGATTAACCGCACTGGAGGAGTTGCGCTTAGCTGGCAACTCATTCACTGACATCAGCCCGCTGCGCGGACTCACAAACCTGCAGTATCTTGAGCTTACTGGCAACAAAATTACTGATATAACCCCATTAAGCGGATTACCGAATCTGATGCAACTTGATCTTCGATTTAATCCTGAATTGACCAATATAGAAGCCCTGTTTGAGAATCCGGGAATAGGAGCAGGTGATATTGTCGAACTAAGACATACCAACGTTTCCTGTACAGACCAGGCACGACTGGCAGAAAAGGGGGTTGAGGTTCGCACGGAATTGTTTTCTTCCTGCGCCACGGCGACCAGGCAAAGATAAGGAAAAACGGATATGAAAAGAACAACAATAATCACCCTGCTTTTCTTCTCACTGTCTGCACTTGCGGAAGGCTCAATCGCTGCGGAGCCAGCAAGCTTTTCAGTCACTCGCCTTGGCGATGGCCCTATTATCACACCTGATATGGATACTCGAATGGGCGGCAACATCCAGGGCCCATCACTGATCAGGGTGCCTGAGTGGGTAGAAAATCCCCTTGGTAACTACTATCTGTATTTTGCCGACCACCGCGGTACTTATATCCGAATGGCATACGCCGATGAAGTCACCGGCCCGTGGACGGTATATTCTCCCGGCACCTTAAAACTGGAAGACTCCTTCTTCCCGACTACTTGCCCTCCCTGTTCTCCGGCGCCAGGAAGCAATGCGCCGTATTATGCCCATGTTGCTTCACCCGATGTGCACGTGCGTGACGATCTTGGACAAATAGTGATGTATTACCATGGGCGCGGAGTGGGCAGGCAGTATACCCGGGCGGCAGTATCATTCGATGGCATTCATTTCGAAGGCCGGGAAGAAGATCTGGGGCGCGCCTACTTTCGAGTGGTCGAGCACGAAGGATTCCATTACGCCATGAGCATGCCAGGGTTCCTTTATCGCTCTCGTGACGGCCTGTCGAATTTCGAAGCCGGCCCGAGGTTTTTCACCGCTGACATGCGTCATTCAGCCCTGCTGATTCGAGATGCTCACCTTTATGTATTCTTTACCAACCGCAGAGATAATCCAGAACGCATCTTTGTTTCTACCATTGAACTAACAGACGATTGGGATGAGTGGACAGCGACCGAGCCAGTAGAGGTATTGCGGCCGGAGATGGATTACGAAGGCGCCGATATGCCTATGGAAGCTTCGAGAGGTGGTTATATCGATGAGCGAGTCCATCAACTCAGAGACCCGGCTATCTACCAAGAAGGCGATAAGACCTATCTGTTGTACTCTGTTGCGGGTGAAAGTGGTATAGCTATCGCTGAAATCAGTTTCAATAAGCGCTGATTGATTCAAATTAAATTGTGAAACCCTTAAAGATTGGTCTCTTGGTAGTGAGCGTCCTGATTCTGGGGACACTTTTGACCTTACGAATAACCGGGCTGCCTCCGGGAAAGCCCAGTGCCGAGGAGTACGCCAATGCCGGCCGGTCAGCAAGGCCGGGATTGTGGTTGGCCGGTGAGGTCGTCCGTGAACCGGTGACGAACTGGGACTGGGTTAATGAATACAGCGATGCCTTTGCCGAAAACGCATCAGAACTTGAGACCCGAACCTGGTACGGCATCCCTCACTCCGTCACTGTCCTGCTGGTTCCTCGAGGCGAGGAACTCTACCTCATGTCCAGTGCGCAAACATTCAGATTGGGCCAGGAGTTTCCAAACGGCAAGGCATGGTGGAAAAACGTCGAGCGCGATCCACGCGTGCGCCTGAAGATTGGCGGCAAGCTTTACGAAATGACTGTTGTGCTAGTCCGGGACCGGGCCGAGGTTGCTCGATTACGCGGAGGAAGAGACCCCATCGTGAAAGAGCTGGACGCTGACGGGAACGAAATCATTACGGAGGAGTGGCACTACTGGCGCGTTTTCCAGCGCAATGTGCCGGAATATTAATTTATTAAATGGGGTCAGAGTAAATATACAATAGTATTCAGCTGTTCTTGCTCGAAATTTATGACAAATTTCCTATCACAACCTGATATCAAATCAGGGACGTATTGCTCTATTTAGAGAATGACCAACACATCTACCGAAAAACCTTCGTGGTGGTTCGATAATTCCAACTTGCTTCGACATCGCATAAAATCCATCCATGAAAATTGATACCAAATTTCACAACAAGACAGATCATCTGTTAGCCGAAGTAACAGGTGAGTACGACCTAAACGAAGCTGCGCAATGGTTTGCTCTCGTATTGCATGCCTGTTCAAATTACGATAAGGAAAAGGTTTTGGTGGATTTCAGGAAACTATGCGGCATGCCTAAAGCCACGGAGAAAATGCTTTATGCAATGAATACGGTCGAAAAATACTTCGAATACATTCGTGACAGCGGAATGATGCTCAAGGTCGCCTACCTGGGCAACGCACCACATGTAAGCACATTTGAACCGGGGCTGGACCATGCCAAAAGCCTGGGCATACCGGTTAATGTCTTCACAGACGAAGAAGAAGCCCGAACATGGCTGGGCATCAAATAGCGCCTCAGGCACGTACCTCATTTTTCTGCTGATCTAATTCAAGCCGACCTGCCCCCTCCTGATTCAGAATTGACGATTAATACCTGATTTTCCCCCGCGATACGTGGTATTCGAATCGGAAATGGGCGTGAAACGGGACAGTCCTGACTTTAAAGCCTGTACAAATCCCGAGAATGCGCCATTATCAGAATACACCTGCTGCTTCGTTTTTCAGTTCTGATCCGGGAATTGGGAAATCGAATCCAGGATTTTAAGAATGAACCAACTCTCACTAACTGAAGAGTTAGAAAAAAGTGAGCCCGATTTCACGAACATAAAATCGGCGCTTCAACACCTCGACGACCTGGAATCAATCTTCGTTGTTCTTACCCGTGATGGGAGGATTGCATACATTAACGAAGCAGGCTGTGAGGTTCTCAATTCAACCTATGCAGGAGCCGTAGGGAAAAACTGGTTCTACAATTTTATCCCGGAAGATAAGCGCGAGACCATAATTAACACTTTCAATGAACTCATGGCAGGAAATATCGAGCCGTTCAACAGGTACAGCAATACAGTACTGGCTACGGATGGGAGTGAAATCCTGATTTCCTGGGACAACTCGCTACTAAAGGGCTCAGACAAATCAACAGTAGTTGGTTCATTTAGCCTGGGCAAGGAAATATCTTCAGCCGTAGACATCGATTCCTACCTGTCAATCTGTGCCTATTGCAAGAATATTCGAAATCCGGAAAACGAGAAGTGGGAGATTCTCGAAAAGTATCTCCATGATAACTATGACCTGGACTTCTCCCATGGCATTTGCGAGGTATGCCTGGAAAATAAAGAGTTCCTGAAACTGCGCTGATTGGTCCTGTTGATTGCGCATTGCGCCTCGACCTGCCGCCCCGTAATATTGTCTGCAACTCACAATAACTAGAAAAACCCGGGCCAGCTACATGGCACAACAGCAATACGACGTCATCATCGTCGGCTCCGGCGCAGGCGGAGGCATGGCGACCTATCAACTGGCCAATGCCGGCTTGCGTGTCGCCCTGGTGGAAGCTGGTGGATTTTACGATCCTGCCGCTGACGAGCAACGCACCCAACTACGTTACCCCTGGGAATCGCCCCGCCGCGGCGCAAGCACCCGGCGCCGACCATTCGGCGATTTCAATGCCTGCATTGGCGGCTGGGAACTGGACGACGAACCCTTTACCAACGCCGAAGGCACGGATTTTCGCTGGTGGCGCGCGCGCATGCTGGGTGGCCGCACCAACCACTGGGGCAGGATCTCATTGCGCTTTGGCCCGCTGGATTTCAAACGCAGGGATATAGACGGCCTCGGTGACAACTGGCCAATCGGCTACGAGGACATCAGGCCCTACTACGACAAGGTGGACAAGCTGATCGGTGTGTTCGGCAGCAACGAGGGCCTGTACAACGATCCCGATGGTTTTTTCCTGCCTGCACCAAAGCCTCGATTGCACGAATTGTTCTACATCGACGGCGCACGCAAGCTCGACATACCGGTCATCCCCGCCCGCAAGTCCATACTCACCAAGCGCATCAATGACGAACGCGGCGTGTGCTATTACTGTCGCCAGTGTTCCCGCGCCTGTTCCATACACGCCGACTTCTCCTCCAGCACCGTACTGATTTACCCGGCACTCAATGGCGGCAGGGTCGACTTGTTGACCAATGCCATGGTCACGGAGGTGAACACCGACGCCACCGGCCGTGCCACGGGCGTAACCTACATCAACAAGGAAGACCGCAGCGTGAACGAGCTGCAGGGTCGAACCGTGGTGCTGGCCGCCTCCGCCTGCAGCACTGCCCGCATCCTGCTTAATTCCCGCAGCAGCGTGCATCCCCAGGGCCTGGGAAACAACAGCGGCCACGTGGGCAGGTACCTGCATGATTCAACCGGCGCCAGCCGTGCCGCGTTTCTGCCCGACCTGATAGATCGCGACATCTACAACGAAGACGGCGTCGACGGCATGCACATCTATACACCCTGGTGGCTGGAGGGTGAAAACCTGGATTTCACCCGCGGTTACCACCTGGAGATCGGCGGTGGCATGACCATGCCAGGCTACGGCTTCGGTTTTGCCGCCAATCAGTACAATCGTTTCTTCGGTGAGCGGGTGGGAGGATACGGTAACCAGCTGCGCGATGACATTAAACGCTATTACGGTGCGCGCCTCTCTATCGCCTGCCGAGGTGAAAGCATTCCGCAGTACGACAATTACTGTGAACTCGATCCCACGGTAGTGGATGAATGGGGCATGCCGGTGCTGCGCTTCAATTACCAGTGGACCGAGCACGAGATCAACCAAGCCCGGCATATGCAGGACACCATGGAAGCCCTGTTAGAGGCTTCCGGTGGCATATTGCTCGGTGACAAGCCGGGGGCGAGCCGGGATTACGGCCTGACCCGGCCCGGTGAGATTATTCACGAAGTGGGTACCACCCGCATGGGCACGGACAGGGAGACCTCGGTAACCAACGCACAGTGTCAATTACACGATGCAGACAACGTGTTCGTCGCCGATGCCGGGCCATTCGTGAGCCAGGCGGACAAGAATCCCACCTGGACCATCATGGCACTGGCCTGGCGAACCTCCGACTACATCGTCGACCAGATGAACAGACGCAATCTGTAACGGGTACAAGAAATGGATCGACGCGAATCACTCAAGGCACTTTTTCTCGGCACCGTCGGCAGTGGTGTCATCGCCAGTACCGGTTGCGCTACAACACCCAGCGCCGGCAACCGCGTTACCTGGACTACCCTGCCCACGGAATATTCATACGGCCGCACCGATGCGGAAAAAGCTCACGACGCGGAGATCTTCGGCGAGGATTTCTTCAGCGATCACGAGCTTGTCACCATCGCCGTGCTCTGCGACATCATCCTGCCCGGTGACCATCCCAACGGTGGCGCGCTGGATGCCGGCGTTCCGGACTTTGTCGAGTTCATGGCCAAGGAACGGGAGAACTACAAAGTACCGCTGCGCGGCGGTGTGATGTGGCTGGATAACTACGCCATCGATCAGTACGGCGCGAACTTTGTCAGTGTGAGTGAAGAACAAAGACTGGCAATTTGCGATGCCATTGCCTGGCCCGACGTTGAAGACCCGGTGTTGCAACCGGGCATTCGTTTCTTCTCACTGGTCAGAGACCTCACCATGACCGGCTACTACACTACCGAACTGGGATTCAGGGACCTGGGCTACCAGGGCAACAGGCCCAATGTCTGGGATGGCGTGCCCGAAGCGGTATTGAATCGTCACGGTAAACAATACGATGCAGACTGGCTGGCGAAATGTGTGGACCAGTCCCTGCGCGATATCACCGCCGAGTGGGACGACGACATGAACCTGATCAGCTAGGGGAGCAATAGTGAAAACAAGTAAAGCACTACTGTTATTTTTCAGCTTGCTGCCGGCGATCGGATGTTCACAAGCTGATCGCCAGGTGTTCGAACCGGTGCCGCCCCTGGTTGCAACCTCTGCCAATGGCGAGCCCCCTTCTGATGCGATCATCCTGTTTGATGGTACCGACCTCGGCGCCTGGCAACACATCCGCAACGGCGGACCCGCGCAATGGCGCATCGAAGACGATGACTCGGTTACCGTGGTGCCCCGCACCGGCAGCATCGAAACTCGGCAATCATTTAGTGATGTGCAACTGCACATCGAGTGGCGCACTAACCCGATCGTGGTGGGCGAGAGCCAGTCCCGGGGCAATAGCGGAATCTTTTTCCAGTCTCTGTATGAAGTGCAGATCCTGGATAGCTGGGAAAATCCCACCTACGTGAATGGCCAGGCGGGGTCTGTGTACCTGCAACATCCTCCCCTGGTTAATGCATCGCGCCCGCCGGGCGCCTGGCAGACCTACGACATTATTTATACCGCGCCAAGGTGGAGTGCTGACGGAGAGTTAAGCAGTCCGGCCTACGTGACCATCCTGCATAACGGCGTATTAGTGCAGAACCACAGCGCAATCCAGGGCACTACCTTCACGCCGACGCCGGAATACCGTGCCCGCTGCATGGCCTACCAACTGGAAGAGGAATGGGATTGCACGGGCAAGCTGCCCCTGCGCCTGCAGGACCACGGCCAGATCGTGTCTTACCGCAATATCTGGATTCGAGAACTGGACGACTAGCCGATACCGAAGCCCGGCCGGTACTCCTTATCCAGGTAGGCATTCGCCCCTTCATCATTGGTAAAGCGCATGGCCGTGCCATCATACTCCAGCACCTTGTGCTCGCTGGCGCGGATGGTGGCGATATTGCCCAGCAACATGGTTTCGGTCAGGCGACCGGAGTAATCGAATCCGGAAGTAGTTTGCTTGCCGCGGTCCTTTATGGCATCGATCCATTCCTTGTAAATGCCCGGTGATCGCGGCAGGGTTTGCGCCGGAGCGGAAGTGGCAAGATGGGTGGCTTCAGGAATCAACCGCGGATTGCGGCCATAGACGCCGTGCATCAGTGTATTCCTGCTGCCCACGATCAGCACGCCGCCGTCGTTATCCCCCATCTGGCGACCGTTCTCCAGGCCCTCGGGTCGCTCCGGTAACAAGCCGCCGTCGTACCAGGTCATCTTCACCGCGGGGCGATTGCCGGATGGGGCAAACTCGAAATGAATCTTGGAAGCGATGGGAAAGGTTTCCATGTCACGGCCGAAACGGGATGAGCTGGCGGAGATCTTTTCAGGCAGTCCAAGATCCAGTGCCCAGTAAGGGTGGTCGATGATATGGGCACCCATGTCGCCCACCACACCGGTGCCGAAATCCAGCCAGCCGCGCCAGTTAAACGGGTGATAGGCACGATCGATATAAGGACGGTAAGGCGCCGCCCCCAGCCACAAATCCCAGTCCATGGCGGCCGGGACCGGCATGTCCCCTTCCGGTCTTCCGATTCCCTGGGGCCATACCGGGCGATTGGTCCAGCAATGCACTTCTTCTATGGTGCCAAGCTCGCCCGAGGCTACCCATTCGTTGATCAGCCGCGCGCCTTCCTCGGCGTGGCCCTGGTTGCCCATCTGGGTAACGACATTATTCCTGCGTGCCGCTGCCGCCAGGATCCGCGCTTCGGCCACGGTGTGGCACAGGGGTTTCTGCACGTACACATGCTTGCCCAGGTTCATGGCATGCATGGCAATGGGCGTGTGCATGTGATCCGGTGTGCTGATCAATACCGCATCGATCGACGGTTCCCGGTCCAGCATCTCGCGGTAGTCGCGATAAGTTTTGGTCAGCTCCCGGAACGGCGCCGCAAATTCCTGCTGCAGTGTATCCGCCAGGCGGTTGTCATCGATATCACACACCGCGTAGATATTTTCGTGGGCGACACTCTGGATATCGGAGCGGCCCTTGCCGCCGGCGCCCACCGCGGCGATGTTCAGGCGGTCACTGGGTGCTACGTAATTTTCACCACCAAGCACGGAACGGGGCACGATCATGAATGCGGAAGCGGTAGCTGCCGATTTCATGAACTTGCGGCGGCTGAGGGAAGGTTCTTTGGCGCTGGATCTATCGGGCTTCATGGAAACACCCCTTTTATTGTTGGAGTTTCGGACACGCTGTCGGGATTCAAGGATTCCTGCAATGGCAGACTACTGGAATTTCCTGGCGAAAGGTAGGGTATGGCTAAAGCGCCCCGCTCCCTGCAGCAAGCCCGGGCAAACATGGTATTCTGCCCCATGCCCAGAATTTGTTTACTGCCAGCGCTACTGCTGATCGCCACCACTGCTTCGGCCCAATCCACATCCGATGACTGGATCAGCCTATTCAACGGGCGTGACCTGGAAAACTGGATTCCCAAGTTCACCGGCTACGAGCTCGGCGTAAATTTCCGGGATACTTTTCGCGTGGAGAACGGATCGCTGGTGGTGAGTTATGACAACTGGCCGGATTTCGATGGGCAATTCGGTCACCTGCATTATGACCAGCCTTTCTCCCATTACCTGCTCAGGGCGGAGTACCGCTTCGTCGGCGATCAGGTGAACCAGGGGCCGGGCTGGGCCTTCCGCAATAACGGCCTGATGCTTCATGGCCAGGACCCTCGGTCCATGACCCTGGACCAGGAGTTCCCGGTATCTATCGAGGCGCAATTACTTGGCGGTAATGGCCGCGACGAGCGGCAAACGGCAAACGTGTGTTCACCCGGCACAAACTACGTACTCGACGGTGATCTCATTCTCCAGCACTGCATAAACTCCAGTTCACAAACCTTCCATGGCGACCAGTGGATTACTATCGAGATCGAAGTACGGGGAGACGAACTGATACGCCACCGCGTCAATGGCGATTTGGTATTCGAATATACCGGCATTCAACTGGACGAACGGGACCCCGATGCGCAGCGGCTAATCGCCGCCGGCCACGGCCTGGAACTCACGGAAGGATACATATCGATCCAGGCGGAGAGTCACCCCACGGAATTCAGAACCATCGAATTACTGCCGCTCACTCCCTGAGCGGAAAATCCGGGCTGCTACAGCGTTCCCTCGGCCATGAGATTCGCCGCGTAATCCGCCGCGCGCGCACTGAATGCCATGTAGGTAAGGGATGGATTTTGGCAGGCCGACGACGCCATGAATGCGCCATCTGTTATAAACAGGTTGGGTACCGAATGGGCCTGGCACCAACCGTTCAGTACCGAGGTGGCCGGATCCCTGCCCATACGTGCACTGCCCATTTCATGAATGCGGTTACCGGGCTTGGTGAGATTCACCTCTGACGAGGTGATGTTGGTACAGCCGGCAGCTTCCAGCATGGCGATCGCATCCTTGCGTGCTTCTTCCTGCATGATGCGTTCGTTGTCGCTATAAGTGACATTAAACAGTGCCAGGGGATTGCCCCAGCGATCACGCCGGGAAGGATGCAGTGTTACCCGGTTGTCGGGGTTGGGCAGTTGCTCGCCAAAGGCGCCGATATTGATGCGCCAGGGGCCGGCGCTGCGATGGGATTCCTTAAACGCCCTGCCGATGCCCGGAATCTGGCCATTGGCATGGCCGAGGGGGCTGGCGCCGCCCTGGTAACCAAACCCTCTTAAATAGGGCTTGTCGTTTTCCGTCACGTTGGCGTAGCGCGGAATGTAAATACCGCCACTGGGCCGGCGCCCGAACACCTTCATGTTATCGAAGCCACTGATTAGCCCGGCGGCACCGGCGCCGCTGACATGGTCCATGAGGTTGCGTCCCACCTGGTCCGAATCATTGGCCAGACCGTTAGGGAAGCGCTCCGAAGTGGATTGCAGCAGGATCATGGCGGAGGCGATTGCGGAAGCGTTCAGGAACACCACTCGTGAAGTGTAGGTACTTCTTGCATTGCTCTCGGCATCGATCACGCGCACGCCGCTGACTCGATTGGTCGCGGCGTCATACTCCAGTGACTGTACGATGGCATTGTGCACGATGGTGAGATTACCGGTACGTTCCGCGGCGGGCAGTGTTGCGTTCAGTGACGAGAAGTAAGCACGGAAGGTACAACCATGGTGGCAACGGTTGCGCGCCTGGCAGTTGGTTCGCCCAAGGCTGCGCTGCTCTTCCGTGGCGTCGGTAAGATGGGCAACCCTCGCCGGAATAATATTGCGGCCGGGAAAGGTGGTTTCTACTTTCGCCTTGAATTCCTTTTCCGCGTCGGTCAATTCAAACGCCGGCTGGAACACACTGTCCGGCAACTGCGGCAGGCCCTCGTAACTGCCGGCAATGCCGACAAAGGTTTCCACTTTTTCATACCAGGGCGCGATGTCGTTGTAGCGAATCGGCCAGTCCACACCGTAGCCTTCCTTTGCATTGGCTTCGAAGTCAATGTCGCTCAGCCGATAGGTCTGGCGGCTCCACATGATGGAGCGCCCTGCGGTGTGATAGCCCCGCAGCCAGTCGTACTCGGTGCCCGGTGTGGATTCGTAGGGATGTTCGTCGTCCTTCACCCAGAAGTGCTTGGTGGATTCCTTGATGGCGTAGGCCACACCGCCGTACTGGGTTGGGTAGTGTTCGGCGATCTCGTCCTGGGAGACGTTATCCAGGTTCGGTGTCTGCCAGGGTGTGAGCTGGTCGGTATAATCCCGCTCCGGAATGATTTCCGGGCCTCTCTCCAACACCAGGACTTTCAGTCCGCGTTCGCACAGTTCCTTGGCGGACATGCCGCCACTCATTCCCGAGCCAACTACGATTGCATCGAAATCCGCCACGATTTATTCCTCGATCTTCTTTTTATACGTATTCAATGTTTAGCTGCCGATGTTTACCGATGGGTCCCACCGGCCCGGCACTGCAACCCACTTCAGCTCTTCCACCGCGCCACCCTCAGTGGCGAAGTAGGACTGGGTGATGTAGCGCTTCAGGGTTCGGTAACCGCCAAGATCATTGCCATCAGAAAACGCCTCGGCATCCAGGTCGGTCAGGGCAGACTCGGCGGCTGCATCACTCACCACTCGGAAATCCTCGCCTGCTCTTTGCGCCAGCTCACCGTCAATCAGCGCCAGCGCCCGCCGATGTCCGCGGCGCGTGTCGTCGTTGGCCCAGTCACTCATGAGGCCATCGAGATAGCCGGGAACATTTACGTCGAGGGCGCCTGGAGTTTCCGTACGCGGGATAATCAGCTCGCTGATACGGGAGACCAGTGCCATTTCCTGTTCGCTATAGAAACGAGCAGGAGATCCCGGTCGTGTTGCCAGCACATTGGCGACACAACCACAGGCAGTCAGGGCGGAGGCACCGCCGATGGAAACGATCAGGCCTTGCAGTACTTCTCGTCTTGTAGCCATGTTATTTTCCTGTCATTTTGATGACGAGTAATTCTTTTTAATAAACCAGGTTGTGCAGTGTACTGATGCTGCGTGATACCGAAGCGATGCCGTCACCGGGATTGTCATGTTCCACGAAGAAATGTCGAAAGCCCGCTGTGGCCTGGTGCGAAAAGATTTCGGCAAAATCGATCTCGCCGCTGCCAACATCCACCATGGCGCCGGCGCTGTTCATGTCTTTCACATGTAACATGGTGAACCGGCCCGGGTACTTGCTGAAGTAAGGAGTCTGGTCCACACCAGCATTCCTTATCCAGAACAGGTCCAGCTCCATATCAACCAGGCTGGCTTCAGTTTCTTCCAGCAATATGTCGTAGGGAATGCGCCCGTCGGTTACTTCGAATTCGAAACTGTGATTGTGATAGCCCATCTTGATACCGGCACTGCGTGCTGCTTCCCCGGCTCGGTTCAGGGTTTCCGCGTGACGCTGGTAGTCGGCGATGCTGCGTTCGTTGCCGGGCAGGCTTGGCACCACGATGTAGCGCTGGCCAATGATTTGTGCCGATTCAATCTCGGCTTCGAGATTTTCCCGTACCGCGTTTAGCTGGATGTGTGCCGCCGGTGAAGTCAGCCCGTTGCGGTCGAGGGTGGCACGCACCTGGGCGGGGGACTTGTCGAAGTAACCCGCGAATTCCATTTCCCTGTAGCCGAGTTGCGCAACCCGCGCCAGGGTGCCCTCGAAGTCCTGTGCCATTTCGTTGCGCAGGGTATACAACTGCAGGCCGACATTCTGAACCGTCCTGCCCTGGGCGAGGCTGTGCCCGATCGGTGAGGCTCCCGCTGCAACAATCGCAGCTCCGCGCAAAAACGAACGCCGGCTTATTCCTGGTTCTTTATATATTGAATCGGAATGATCGAATGACAAGCTCTTCCCCCTTTTATTAATTGTTGAGCTAATCGAAGTTTTGCCAGGTGCCGCCCGCCCGGGATGAAGCAACGGCCGCTTCGATGAAGCGTACACCTTTCACACCATCGGCAACAGTGGGCAAGAGCGAATCCTCGACCACGGCATCCCCACCGGTGCGTCTTGCTTCTACCAGGTCGGCAAAATCCCGGTACAGGTTGGCAAAGCCTTCAATAAATCCTTCCGGGTGACCCGAAGGCAGGCGAGAGGATGCGGCGCTGACTTCTGAAATACCGGCTCCTGATCTCGTAATAATTTGCCTGGTCTCTCCCAAAGGCTTGAAATGCAACTGGTTGGGTTCTTCCTGGAACCATTCCAGCCCGGCTTTTTCGCCGTAAATGCGAAGGCGCAGTCCATTCTCATGGCCACTGGCCACCTGGCTTGCCCATAGCATGCCTTTTGCCCCACCCTCATAACGCAACAGGATATGGGCATTGTCATCTAGCTTGCGGCCCGGAACAAAGGAGTGCAGGTCGGCGAGCAATTCCGTGGTTTCCAGGCCGCTGACAAACCCGGCCAGGTGAAAAGCATGGGTGCCGATATCGCCGATGCTGCCTCCGGGACCGGCCCGTTCGGGATCGGTGCGCCACTCCGCCTGCTTCATGCCGCTTGCTTCTATATTGGTAGCCAACCAGTCCTGGGGGTATTCCACCTGCACCAGTCGAATAGCGCCCAACTCGCCGCCGCGAACCAGTTCCCGCGCCTGCCGAACCATTGGGTAACCACTGTAGTTGTAAGTCACCATGAACAAACAGCCGCTGGATGCAACCTGGGCCTGCAGCTCTTCGGCCTGTGCCAGTGAGTTTACCAGGGGCTTGTCGCAGATTACGTGGATGCCTGCTTCGAGCATGGCCTTTGCCACCTCGAAGTGCAGGTGGTTTGGCGTCACCACAACTACCACCTCGATGCCGTCTTCTCTCGCCGCTTCGGCCGTGGCCATGTCCCTGTAGTCGGTATAGCTGCGATCGCTGACGATGCCCAGCCCTGATGCCGAATCCCTTGCCCTCTGCGGGTCGCTGCTCAGCGCCCCGGCCACCAGCTCATAACGATCATCGAGACGCGCCGCGATGCGATGCACGTCTCCGATGAATGCACCCTGGCCTCCCCCGATCATGCCCATGGCGATGCGTTTCATTAATCGATTCCCAGGATGCGCTTGTTGGCAGCATCGTCGGTGCCGGCATCAGCAAAGTCGTCGAAGGCCTTGTCGGTGACGCGAATGATAAAATCGCGAATGAATTCCGCGCCTTCCCGTGCGCCATCCTCGGGATGCTTCAGACAGCACTCCCATTCCAGCACGGCCCAGCCGTCAAAATCGTTTGCCGCCAGCTTGGAAAATATCGCGCCGAAATCAATCTGGCCGTCACCGAGAGAACGAAAGCGCCCTGCCCGGTCGATCCAGGATTGATATCCACCATAGACTCCCTGTTTGGCAGTGGGATTAAATTCCGCGTCCTTGATATGGACCAGCCTGATCCGGTCCCTGTACTCATCCATGAATCCAATGTAATCAAGCTGCTGCAGGATCAGGTGGCTGGGGTCATAGAGAATATTGGCGCGGGGATGTTGCTTTACCCGGTCGAGAAACATCTCGAAAGTAATGCCGTCGTGCAGGTCTTCGCCAGGGTGAATCTCGTAACCGATGTTGACGCCTGCATCATCGAAGGCATTCAGTATGGGTAACCAGCGTTTGGCCAGCTCATCGAAGGCGGCTTCCACCAGTCCGGCGGGGCGCTGCGGCCAGGGATAGAAATAGGGCCAGGCAAGCGCCCCGGAAAAACTTGCGTGATCCGTCAGGCCCAGGTTCGCCGAGGCTTTCGCCGCAAGCATCAACTGCTCCACGGCCCATTGTTGCCTCGCCGCGGGATTTCCCCGCACCTCGGGCGCGGCGAAGCCGTCGAACATCTCGTCATAGGCAGGATTTACCGCCACCAACTGGCCCTGGATATGGGTAGACAGCTCTGTGATCTCTATGCCGCAGTTACTTAATGTGCCCTTTACTTCATCACAGTAGTCCTTGCTTTCTGCGGCGGTTTTCAAATCGAACAGCCGTTCGTCCCAGCTGGGAATCTGCACACCCTTGAAGCCCAGGTTCGCCACCCACTTGCCGAGACCTTCCAGTGAATTGAATGGCGCCTCGTCACCGGCAAACTGGGCGAGGAAAATCGCCGGGCCCTTTATTGTTTTCATCACAAACTCCTTATGGATTCAGGCGTTACGTACTAGTTTGGCCTGTTCCACATCTGCTGCAGTACGGTGCTGTTCAGTTCCCGCTGGCCCTGCTCCAGGTAGCCACGCATCCTCGCCACCACCTCCGGGTATTCCCTGGTGAAGCTGTAGGTTTCCGAAGGATCCAGGCGCACATTGAATAACAAACCATTGGGCCCATAGTAGGACTGCCGGTTGTCAAAGCTGGGTATGGCTGTTCGGTAGTAAGCCTCAAGCACCAGTTTCCACTCGCCGCTACGCACACCGGCGATGCGATCGGCATCAAACAGGAAGAGGGCTTCATGGGGTGATGGGGCGTTGTCCGTGAGCATGGTCAGCATATCCCGGCCGTCTATCTCCCTGTCCCCTGGCAATTCGCCACCGGCAAGATTGACCAGGGTGGGGAATAAGTCGATATTCATGGCCGGCTCATTGGATACCACGCCCGCAGGAATCACACCTGGCCATCGCGCGATGAAAGGAACTCTTTGCCCTCCTTCCCATGAGCTTCCCTTGCGGTCACGAAACGGACCCGGGCTTCCCTCGAACCAGGGACCGTTGTCGGAGGTAAATATCACCAGGGTATTGTCGTCGAGCCCCAGCCTGTCCAGCGTGGCAAGTATTTCCCCGACGCTCCAGTCGATGGTCTCCACCACGTCGCCATAAAGTCCCGCTTCGGATCGGCCGCTGAAGCGATTGGAAACGTAAAGCGGCACATGGGGAAAGGTATGAGGTATATAAAGGAAGAAGGGGTTGTCCTGGCTAGATTCGATGAAGCGAATCGCTTCACGGGTGTATCGCTCGGTCAGGGTGCTTTGATCCACTGGGTCTTCGATCATCGTGTCGTCACGATACAGTTCCAGCGGCGTCATATCGTTGGAATGCAGCAGGCCGAAGAATTCGTCAAAGCCATTTCGATTCGGTGACCATTCCAGCCGACTGCCCAGGTGCCACTTACCAAACAGTGCCGTGCGATAACCCAGATCTCCAAGAGCTTCCGCCAATGTGATTTCTTCGTCGGCGATATGCATGTCGTTGGTCGGCCGCGCCACATCATTCACCAGGTCGAGGCGAATGGGATATCGGCCCGTGAGCAAGCCACCCCTGGCCGCGGTGCAGATATTGGCGCTGGAATAAAAACTGTCCAGCCGCGCACCCTGCAATGCCATTCGATCCAGGTGCGGGGTATTGATCAATCGCGACCCGTAAACTCCCAGGTCACCATAACCGAGATCGTCCGCCATGATGACAATGAAATTCGGCGCTGGTGTTTGCGCTGAAAGCTTAGTGCCGACAAGCCCCAGCCAGGCAATCACCAGGATGGAATTGATCAGGGATAATTTCACTGCTTCTTAGTATTAAGTGGATTGGGAAAATTTATGGTATTCGATCCCGGGCCGGGGAACCAGCGATGGGGCTTGAGTAAACAAGCTTCACTGCGAGTCTTCCTGCGCGGATTCATCCTGGAACAACAAGCCAAAGAAAACCGTGGTCAACAGCGCGATGATCGCCAGGGTAAACCACATGCCCGCGAAATCCGTTACCACACCGGCCTCACCGAACACGCTGCCCAACAGACCAAGGAAGGGCCCGGCCAGTACCGGGCCCACGCCGAGAATGATGATGCCGAACACGGTCTGGGCGGAATTGCGAATGTCCACATCGGCCACCCGGTCCACGTACATGTAGGCGGAGGCGAAGAAGCAGGAATAGCAGAGCCCGTGCAGTACCTGGCTGAATACACCGATCATCAGCGGTGTGGTCCACAGCATCTGCCCGGCGGCGTCCACCGAGGGGCCGCTCGCATCCTGCAGGCTGATCAATCCCCAGATCGCATAACGGGCGAAGTAGGCAAGGCCACCGATCACGATAGTCCAGCGAAAACCCAGCCGCACCAGGAACATGCCCAGCATGGCCAGGAAGGCAATCTCGGCAAACTGTCCCACGGTCATCGCCGGGGCGATATAGGTAACCAGCATGCCGAGCTGGTTCTCGAAAAAGGGACCGGTCTGCATGAAGTAGATCTGGTGAATGACCGAGATGGGCAGGCTGGCAAGCACCAGGATGGCAAAGGATCTATGGCTCAGTAACTCGAATGCTTTCTTGAAAGCCAACTTTTCTACGCCATCCTTCTTCGGCGGCGTGTTGGGAAGCAGAAAACAGAATCCGGCGTAGAGCATGGAGAGCACACCGGACACTACCAGGGTATCCCCCAGTCGCGCGGTGGCATCTGCAACTTCATTGCCAACGAAAAAGGGAGGCAACAGTCGGAACTCCAGATCGGTCTGCAACCAGATCATGGGAAACAGCCAGCTGGCGGCGATCCAACCTACCGTTCCCATGACACGAATGCGCGGCCATTCCGTATCGGGATCGTCCAGATGGGCGAATGCCATGGAATTGGTCAGGGAGAGAGTCGGCATGTAGAGAATGCTGTAGATGACAGACAACAGCAGCCAGGCGGTAAAGGTATCCTGGAACGACGTGATGATCTTCACGATGCCACCTAACACCAGTAATACGGCGAGAAATTTCTCGGTGGAGAAGTAGCGATCGGCGAATTGCCCTGCAATAAACGGCGCGGACACGGCACCTATTGAACCGGCCAAGCCAACAATTAATCCCACCTGCCCCGACGTAAAACCAAGGCCGCCGTCGGCGGTTGAAGATTGCAGGTAGGTTGCCAGTACCGGCAGCCACACACCCCATACCGCATACTGCAGAAACATCATCAGGCCAAGACGGCTTTTAACGAAATTCATCCCCCAAACTTCTCCTTTTTGCTAATTCTTCAGCTTGCAGGCCAAAGGCAGGCGGCTCCAAGTGCGCCACTGGCATCGCCAAATGTTGGCTGGGTGATCGTCGTCAATACTCCCTCGGTGAAGACAAAGCCTTCCATGTAGCCGATCACTAAATCGTAGAGTTGTTCAATATGGGAAAGCCCGCCGCCGAGCACGACGACTTCAGGATCGACGATATTGACCACCGTGGCGAGACAGCGCGCCAGTTGCTGGCAATAAGTGTCGATACACTTTGCCGCCGCCTGGTCACCATCCTTTGCGAGCCGGGCTATGTCCCTGGCTTCCAGCTCGCGGCCTGACTGTTCCAGGAATGTCTGCTTCAGGCCCCGCCCGGATAGCACCGTCTCTATGCAGTTTGCTCGCCCGCAATAACATTCCCGGTCGCCGTCAATCAGCTCTCGCACCGAGACGGGTATGGAGTTGTGACCCCACTCCCCTGCTATGCGGTTGGGACCGGTAAGCAGTTTCTTATCAACAACGACGCCACCACCGGTGCCGGTGCCGAGGATTACGCCGAACACCGAATGGGCATTTTTTCCGGCCCCGAAGTGCGCCTCGGACAAGGCAAAACAGTTGGCATCGTTTTCGATTTTGACTTCGTAGCCGAGGGTGGTTTCGATGTCCTGTTTCAGAGCCCGGCCATTGAGGCAAACGGAATTTGAATTCTTCATCAGGCCCTGCGGAGTAAGCGCTCCGGGAGTGCCGATGCCAACACTTGTGCGGGCGTCCAGTTCTGATTGCAGCTGAAAAATCACCCGGCACAGGGTCGTGACAGTTTCATCATAGTTGTCGGCAGGGGTGTCGACGCGGAGTTTCTGCTCCACTACTCCGCTTGCAGACAGAAGTATTCCTTCTATCTTTGTTCCCCCCAGGTCTAATCCGATTCTCATCGATACCCTCAATTACTCTGCGCGCACTGAGTTACACCACGACATCTAATTGCTCTTTGTCACCGGCCAGTCACGAATACTCCACACCCCTATACATGTGGCAAGAGCAATGGCAATCAGGTTGATAAACGAGTCTAACAGGATAATGTCCAGTGACACCGACTCGAAAACTGCCCAGCTTGCCATGCCAATAGAAAACAGCAACCACAGTACCAGAATAGCCAGAATCGCGCTTTTGTTACGAGCCTGTCGCTGCTCAACCCCCGAGAGATATGCTATGAATGGCATGCCAACACCAAGGGTCATTGGCAGCCACAAGATCCAGAACTGAAGAGTCCATGGCATGGATAGGCCAGCGGAATAAGCAGCGTCGGCCCAGGCCCGGCGCATAAATCCAAACCATGCCAATACCCACACCGAGTTGTAGGTAATTGCCCAGGCCATGCCACCGGCCAGGACAGTTATCCATATTTCTCTCTTCAACGCCACGTCTCTCCCGAGTGGTCAGAATGGAATGGGGTTGCAGGAGCAATACTAAGTCGCTCTTCCCCTCTGGAGGCAAGCTCCCTGAACCCCCCGAATTCATTCATCGTGACAAAGTTTTACCTGCTCCCATGAGCCCTTTATATCTACTACCAGTCCGTATAGTATCCGCCAATGGATTTTGTACGTGAAGAGGCTAAGTAAATGAAATACCTACACTTTGCTGGTTTCGGCAAGTTCGCGCGACTGGTTTCGCTGGCTGCTGTCCTGGGTTTTGTTCCCCAGCTCGGTCTGAGTCAGAACCTGGTCACCGACGATACCGCCGAGTGGTATACCCTGGGCGGCGATTATGCCCACACCCGCTATACCCCTGCCGATGAAATAACCGCTGAGAATTTTGAGGAACTGGAAGTTGCCTGGGAATGGGACGGCTCCAGCTTCGGTGGCTATTCCGGCCGCTCCACCCCGACCTACGTGGATGGCAAGCTGTACACAGTTTCCGGCCCGCGCCGCAACGTTGTCGCCATCGACCCCAAGACCGGTGAGACGATCTGGTCCTATCGACTGCCCAACACCGGCCGCTGGGAATATTCCATGCGCGCCTCCTATGGCAAGGGCATTACCTATTCACGCATAGACGGCAAGGGTGTTATCTATATTTCCACCCCGGGATTCTTCCTGCTGGCCCTGGATGCGGCGACCGGCACTCCGCTGGAAGGCTTTGGCGGACAGGTACCGGTCGAAGGTTTTCCTGAAACCGGTGTCGTGGACATGCTGGCCGACCTGGGCCACCCCTACGATCCTTATGAAGGCATTCCGCTGGAACGGGGATACATCACCACCTCTTCACCGCCCATCGTGGTAAACGACACCATCGTGGTGGGCAACTCCGCCGAGCAGGGTTACCTGCAGGCGAGGATTGAAAACGTACCGGGCGATATTCTTGCCTATGACAAGCACACCGGTGCCTTCAAGTGGAAGTTCAACGTGATTCCGCGCCCTGGTGAGTATGGGCACGAGACCTGGGAAAACGATGCCTGGCAATACACCGGTGACGTTTCCTCCTGGGCGCCGCTGACCGCCGACCCGGAAAACAACCTGGTTTACATTCCCACCAACCCGCCCACTATCGACTACTACGGTGGCTTCCGTCCGGGCGACGGCCTGTTTGGCACCAGCGTAATTGCATTGAATACTGAAACCGGTGAGCGGGTATGGCATTACCAGACCGTGAAGCACGATGTGTGGAACTACGATAACCCGTCGCCACCCATCATGCTTGACCTGAACATCCCCGGGCGAGGCACAGTATCCGCCGTGGCCGAAGTCACCAAGCAGGGCTTTGTTTATACCTTCGACCGCTTCACCGGCGAACCGGTATGGCCCATGGAAGAGCGACCGGTGCCGCAATCACAGGTACCCGGCGAGAAGCTGGCCGAGACCCAGCCCTTCCCCACCAAGCCCCCGCCCTTCGAGATGCAGGGCCTGAGTGAAGACGACCTGATCGACTTCACCCCGGAGCTGCGCCGGGAAGCGCTGGAAGTAATGGCCAATTACTCCATCGGTCCGCTGTTTAATCCGCCCATCCACGACACCAATGCCGAAGGCAAGATCAGCGCATCCATGTGTCCGGGTGACGGTGGTGGTGCAAATATTTACGCGCCGCCGACGGCAGACCCGACAACCGGTTTTCTTTATGTTGCTTCGGCCAACAACTGCAGCTGGCAGCGAGTGATCCCCGGTGAAGAAGCCGATGCCCGCATCGACCTGCCTACCGGCACCACCTTCGCCGCCTACGCCAATGGCCCCGGTGGCCGGCCGCCGCGACTGGCTTCCGGTTTGCCTTACGTGAAGCCGCTTTACAGCAGCATCACCGGCTACAACATGAATACCGGCGAGATCGCCTTCCGTATTCCCGCCGGCGAGACCCAGGACCGGATTCGCAACAACCCGGCACTTGAAGGCGTGGACATCGGTGATACCGGTGACGGCCGTGCACCTTCCATGGTGACCACCGCCAACCTGTTGATCTATTCCGGCCTGGACTCCGATGGCCAGACCGCACTGCTCTATGCCATCGACAAGCAGACCGGTGAAGAGCTGGGCCGCATTGAAGCGCCTGCACAAACCCGTTACGGCATGAGCTCCTGGATGCACGATGGTCACCAGTACATCATCCTGCAAACCGGTGCCAAGCTGACCGCCATGGCATTGCCGGGCGCCGCGGTGGCTGGCCACTAGTACGAGACAACAAAGGGGCGGTGGAATTGCAGACTAGTTCCCCCGCCCCTTTTTCTTTGCCTACTTTTCTAAAACACACCCGTTATCGATATCTGCGTCGAGTGCCCTCGCGTGCGCTCGCGCAACTCCCCGAAAGCCAGCGGTGACAGGCCGCGGGCGCCACTGTACACCAGGCGCTCCCGGTGAAAAGTTCTATTCAAAACATTGCCAAATTGCAGGCGCATGCGCAGCCCGAACCAGCGCGTCGTTTCCACGTAAACATCCATGTCAACGGTGTCGGCGATGCCCTTGCTGACGACGTATTCGTCCAGACCGAATCTTGGCACCTCGGCATGCACGGCGACCATGCCTCCTAGCGCGAGCACGCCCCCGTTCCATGTTTTCCTGAAATCCACGCTGGCAAAATATTCTGGCTCACTCGATAAAACCCGACTGGCGCCAGTCACCGGGTCAGTTACCTTTGAATCCTGCAGAAAGCCGGTCAGGTCGATGCGCGTGTCCTTCATACCCAGGTTGTCCAGAGGCAAGGTCAATTCAGTCCTGACGCCCCAGCGTCGCCCCTTGCCAATATTTCCCGGTATCTCGAATATTCCACCCAGGGGAAGCAAATCCTGCACGTCATCGATCCAGTGGTGATATGCGGTAAGATTGATCGCTCTCAATTCACCGAACCTCTGTTCAAGGGTGAATTCAGTCACCCAAATCGTTTCTGGCTTCAAATCGGGATTCCCGAAATCCACCTGGTTGTCCCCAAAATTAGTGGCAGTGACAAATTCATTGAAATTCAGCTGTGCAACTTCTCTCTGAATACGAATCCGGGTCTGCCGGGAATTACCCGAACTATGGGTCAGCATCAATCGCGGCTTGGTATAGGTAAAGCTTCTGCGCTTGTTGGCATCGCCACGCTGCTCGATAGTGGAATCTTCAAAGGAAATACCTCCATCCACCGCAATCCGGCCTACATTTAAGGAATAATTAAATTCCAGATCCCATCGATCTTCCTCTACTTCAGTATTCGCGCCTGGCAAACTGATCTCGACAAATCCCATGCCTTCGTTTCGAAACAACTGCAATGAGTTGTCCAGGGTATTCACGGCGTTTTCGAGGTTTATCTCCAGGCGATGTCCGTTGTCACGGCTCCAGTCCAGTTCTACCCGGGCAATTGACTCCTGATCATCGGTATCACGATGGGCTATCGAAGATGAGAGCAGCGCCTGCTGAAAATTTTCTGTGCGCACCGATGTCGTCCCGGCTATATCTGCCCGATTAAACAGGGTAATAAATTTCGCGCCAAAGCTACCCGAAACGGGCAGAGTGAAGTCAGCGCCCACCTCAATCGAGTCCTTATCCTCGACGTTCCCTTCGAATACGTTGCGTGATGTCAAACCGGTAGACAGAGCGAGCCGACGCGATTCTTCCCGGCTCTCGAACTTGTCATTCCCCAGTCGCGCATTGAAATTCAGCAACGCTCCGCTGCTGAACTGTGTGGAAGTGTTGATGTTTGCACTCAGGTTCTCGCCACTCTCATTTTCAACCTCGTCTCTTTCCTCCGCCACTTGCCCGCCGATCAGCAGAAGCTCGGGACCGCGGGGCTGGTGTGACCTTGGTTCTCCTGCAGAAATACCTGCTGTGAATCGAGTAAGGCCGCGACGTCCGGTGTGGGACAGTTCGGTTTGCGGATTGACAGTGCTGGTGTTTTCTGTGGTCCTGATATCCGCCTGCCAGCGGGTTGAAGCGGCATCGTCGCCACGCAGAATGACGTCCACTACCACCGCCTGCCCGCGCAGGTTCAGCCCGGCTGTTTCTCCCCGGATCAGGTCAATACGGACGACCGCGGTTGCCGGGATGCGCCCGAGAATAGCGGCGGCATCATCATTCTTGGTGCTGGGGCGCTCACTATTGATCAGGATATTGCCGGCAGTGCCACCGAAACCACGAAGCTCACCCCCCTGGTCGATTTGGAAACCCGGTACCTGTTCCACCATATCCAGCGCGGTGATGACGTTGTACTCCCGGAAAAAACCGGCTTCATAGGAAACTCGTTCACTGTTTTCAGTAACCGCGGAACTGGATTGGGGTGGCTGGGCTTGCCCGATAGTGGAGAACAACAGGAAAAGCAGCGCGAGAGCTGAAACCCGTCTGCCGCCGCGTGTCGATGAATCTCGCTGAAAACTCATGGTTATTCTAAAACCTGGTAACGATCAGAAAATCAAAAACGAGCGTGCGATTCTCAGCTGGCAGGATACACCTGATGAAAACTGACTTGCCAGGGCTGCCAGGGCGATCGCAATTTTTGAATTCGATTTAAAACCTGTCGGTCTCAGAAGCTAAAGGTCACCCCGATAGTGGCCGCCCAATCCGGGGTGTTGCTTGATAATCCCCGACGCACGGCGGCATCCAGCGACAGCCCGGACGAAGAGCTCGGCTCCCAGACCACACCAAGCAAGGCCGATGTTTCTGCCCGCTCACCGCGCAGGCTTTCACCGTTAATTTCGCCCACAAGTTTGAGATTGTCTTGGAGAGGCAACTCCCCGATTACGCCCCACAGGCCAAAAGAAGTGTGGTCGACCCGGTCCAGGCCACCGCCGAAATTGATGTGATAAGTTACGGAAGATATCTGGCCACTGAGAATTCCAATCGCCTCGAATCCCGTTCTGTCTTCCCCCTCGATAGACGACGGCAATAACAGCCCTGCTTCCCACGCCAGACTGAATCCTGTCTTGTCCTGCATCACGCCTTCGCGCCACATTCCCTTCAGGAAAATCGCCGGATCCACCAGCTCAGATTTCCCGTCTGCAGGGTGCTCCACCTCGAATTCGGCAACCAGCTCGAGCGTGTTTGAAATGCCATAGTTATAGACGATCTGCGGCGTGAGGTAGAGGTCGTCCCCTGGCAGCTGCTCCCAGTTCAGGTAGCCCAGCTCGATCTCAGTCTCTCCCTGGTCGACCACATCCGCGTCGGTAGATTCAAATGGCCGATAGGCTGCAACCTTGAGCGGCGCCAGGGCCAGGCAGATACAGAGCAATCGGATCGTGGCTGTTTTAACAGGCATCAAGGCTTTCATCGTTGTACTCGCGCCGTGTTATTTGAATGGCAATTCGTCGACGTCATGACATGTGCCGCAGGAATTGGTATAGGGAACAGGCATAGCCCTTCCGGGAGGCACCCCCCGTACCGCGACATTGGTCTTCCGCGGTACATCGAAGACATGCGACCTGATATGACTTTCCCAATAGGCGTTCTGCTCTTCGTCCGCTGCACTTGCATAGGGCGGAGTCCCGATCATGCGACCATAGGATCCTGCGATTCCGCCGGTATTCGCTGTAGCAACCATGTGACAATCGATGCAGCGGGTCGACTCACCCTTCATCGTGGCACCAAGCTTGGTCTGCATATGTTCCAACAGATTAACGGTATGACAGCGTTGGCAGAGAGGGGAATTCGGATCATTCTGGTCGTGGATCAGCCAGCGGTCATATTGTGTAGCACCGTGAAGGTTGTGACAGTCTGAGCAGGCCACCAGTTGCCGGTCGTTGCGATAGAGTTTGGACTTGATAAAGTCGGAATACTGCTGATGGGGTTGGTTCGAGTGCACATCGTCCGCCCAGATGTTGTCACCCATACCCGATTCGCGCATGGTAGGGCCCTTCTTGGCCGGATCGGTAAATTTCGTGATGAGCTCGTGGCGGCTTATTCCAGGACGAGCGAGTTCCCCCTGCAAGGTGACTGCCTGGGTATAACCGGCAATTTCACCACCATAGCCCTGCCTGCGATCATGGCAGCGACCGCACACAGCGCTTGAGCGCGCCGCAGTAAGCAGCCTGGGATTCACAATGAATCGGGAACGACCTGCATTCGCAACGTGCTCTGACCCGGGGCCATGGCAATTTTCACAACCTATATTGATTTCATCCAGTTGCGGATCGTCGTCGATATTGATTGCGCCGTTGACGTCATTTACCGCTCGAACCAACAGCTGGCCCGTCTCCGTGTCGGTATATCTCTCCCAGCCATTCAGGTGACAGCCCGCGCACATGGCTTGAACGGTATTTTCATTGATCGGCGGCGCCTTGATGACATCGTCATTGCTGCCGTAGTCCCCGTCCTCGCCTGAATCCCACCACAGGTAGAATTTGTAATCATGCCACACGCGTCGCGAACGATTGAGTCGTTCATCGCGCCCGGTCAGATTGTAACGCAGAACCGTATACCAGCCGGGCCGGTTTCCCAGCTCCGAAGGCACCGAGACTATGTAGCGCTGATTGTGCACGGCACCGCCATAAAGAAGCTTGATAGGCAGGTGCACCGGGCTGTTGGGATCATCCGGGTTTAATCGATTCTCCAGGGTGATGAAGTATGCGTCTGGCCCATCAGCCTGGGAACGGCGCCAGAGATAGACATCAGCATACACTTGTTCGATGGGTAGTCGCAGGTCATCCGCCACCCGCAATTTGAACTTGTCGTCGCGCCTGGTTCTATCATAGTCCCCGAGTTCGAGATGGGTTCCGTCACGATAGTTCACAGTACTGGGGAAAGACTCCAGCGCGGAAAAGTACTGGGGGAAACGATTGTGCTGCTGCATAGGCCCCGGGGCCCCCGGAACCGTCCAGCCAATCCTGTGGCCTGTTTCCTGAAAGTGTCGCTCGTCCTGGTGGCATCCCATGCAAACTGTACTGCCTACTGCCCTGGCCGCCGGAGATGGATTGCCGGAAACCTCGATGATCATGTCGCTGCCGCGTAACTCCTCTGCCGCATAGGCCTTGCGACTTCGGTCGCCGCCCGGCAGGTGCTCCTGGTCTTCTGCTGCCGGAGACACATGAACGAAGTAGTTACCGTCGGGAACTGTGGATATTGAGAACCTGCCTTCGTTGTCCGTGGTAGCAGAAGGAAAGGAAGTTCCCGCTTTCCGGATGGCATCTTCGAGGGGTTCATCAAACTGCTCGGCCGTATAGGGCTCTTTGTATATCGAACTGGCTGTCATTTGCGACGTGGTGTCGATCGAACTTGTCGGAACCAGGTGGACCATTGCACCAGTTACTGGATGCCCGGCATCGATCACGGGACTACCTACTGCCACTGCGCCGGCTGCACTCGCCACCCGCCCGGTGAACGCTGAAGTGCCTGTTCGCACCCAGGTTGAAGACCCCAGGCTGGAATTGCCTTGTCCCGATGCAATAGACCTCGGCTCTTCGCCACATGACACAAAGAGCAATGCAAGCAACAACGGTAGAAATCTGACCAGGCGATGCATCGCCACCTCGCTGTAGTTCAATAAGGTTTGAAAGGTTCGCACTCGATTTGTCCAACGGCTGCGGACTCCCGAGTTGCGGGAAATCTTCGCAGAAGAAGCGGCACTTGAAAAGCAGAATAATCGGGGCTAACTACTGCGTAGCGTTGCTGTTATTCATTTTCTGACAAACTTCAGCACTTCCCGGTCACCCACCGACGCACCCCAGATCACGCCGTTGTCATCCCCGGTGCCAATCCGGGCTAGTTCGATCCCTCGAATTTATCCATGATGGCCGGGTAACGCAAGCACACTACGACCCACACACAGGCCAGCATGGTGGATTGAAACCAGAAGCTGGTGAGGATGGCGCCGAAAAATTCTTCGCCCCGGATGATATGAAACAGGATCGCGCCGCCGAGGTGTGCGCTGAGGGCCAGGGCGCCGATGATGGAGGTGCGGGGGATGGCGAACAGCACCGCGGCGGTCAGCTCACCCAGCCCGATCCAGAATACCCACGGGGACATGGCTTCGATACTGGCCAGCGGGTTTATGCCGGCGACCTTGGTTCCGCCGGCCATGAACAGGAACAGGGTCATGGGTACTACCAGTACCCAGGCGATGGTGCGGGTGGTCCTGGAAGACTGTCGCATCACTCGCGGCAACGGGGGTCGCGTTGTTGCACCGCCGCGATCTGCTCGCGGCTGAACGGGATGGGCGCGCAGCCATGGTCGATGCTGCACACCAGGTCCCATTCCGGCCTGGCCAGGGCGTGGCAGCCCATGCAGGAACCGGCCTGGTTACTGACCTCGATGCCGCCGCGTGAGGTGATCGTGGTGCCCTCTTCCGAGACACCCAGCAGGAAGAACTCCCAGTCATTGGAGGCCGGGTTCCAGCCTTCTTCATGCTTGATCATCACTTCGTTCGGCACCATGGAGATGACCGAGCCTGCGGGAAAAGTACCGCCGCTGTCCGACGTTGCCACTGCCAATGTCGCCGCCAGGTTGCCAAGCAGGTTGTCGATGAAGTACATCGTTCCCTCGGCTTTTGTCATGTCGGCGAGGCACTTGAATGAATCTTCCGTGACCTCGAGCTGCTTGCTGCTGTCTGCCGCAAACCCGGTTCCCAGGAACAGGCCCAGTGACAGGATTGATATAAGCTTGCTTGTTTTCTTGATCATTATTGCCTCCCGGGGCAGGTACAGAATGGGAATGAATTCTACTGTGAGATAGGGGCCCGCGATATGCAATTTCAGGGCGCCGGTCTGATGCCAATCACCGCCCCGTTCTCTTCTTCGGTGAGCAGATAGATAAAACCATCGGGGCCCTGTGCCACATCGCGAACACGCTGGCGCAATTCCTGCACCAGGGTTTCACGCTGCCGTTCCCACATGCGTTCATCGAACACGACCCGCTCCAGTCCTCCGGTGCCGGGTATGCGGCCGCGCTGGATGCTGCCGGCAAACAGATTACCCTGCCACTGGGGAAAGGCATCACCGGTGTAAAACATCAATCCGGAAGGCACGATGCCCGGCTGCCAGACCATGAGTGAAGGCTCGATACCTTCACTGGGCAAAGGCTCAAGCGGCTCACCATCGTTATAGGCTCCGTAGCCATACAATGGCCAGCCGTAGTTGGCACCGGCCCTGATGATGTTGAGAGAGTCACCGCCGAGTGGACCCAGCTCAGCATGGAACAAATCCCCTGTTTCGGGATGGATGGTAATGCCATACTGGTCGCGGTGACCGTAGGAGTAAATTTCCGGGCGCACATCGGTGCGACCGACAAAAGGATTGTCTGAAGGAATCGAGCCGTCTTCGTTGAGACGCAACACCTTGCCCTCCAGTCGCATCAGGTCCTGGGCCAGGGGCTGGCGGTCGATGGCGCCGCCCACGGTGATAAATATTGTGCCATCGGGAGCGAAGATTAACCGCGACCCGCCGGAAAACTGCATCGGCGTACCTTCGAACAATTGCTGGAAATCCGCCAACGCCGATCCGCCGTCATAGCGCGCTCGCCCCAAAGCGATGGCGTAATTTCTTCCTTCCTCGTCCAGCGCCTTGTGGTAGGTAAAAAACACCAGCCGGTTTTCCGTGAAATCGGGATGGGTGGTGATATCCAGCAAGCCGGAATGGAACCCGGTGCGAATCTCGGGCAGGCCCGACAGGGACTCGGGATCAAGCACCCCGTCTCTAATGACTCGGAGTGCCGGTGTGTAGCGGTCGGTAATCAGCATGTCGCCATCGGGCAGGATCTCAAATCCGAAGGGCTGGGGAATACCGCTGGCCAGTACAGACACTTCGATACGGGAGTCGTAGGTGTCGAGCACCAGGGCCTCATCCGGCAAGGGGAATGGACGCTCCCTGCCCTGGGCAAACAACGAATGCGAGGGAATAGCCAGGGCAGCTAGCAACGCGGTGAAAACGAAACCGGTTCGATGCATGTTTTCCATCCTCGGAGAATGACTGGCTGCCCGGATAGCTGGAATTTTTCCTTTACGGATTGTGCGGCGTATACGAATATACGGTTTCAGGCAGCTTGGGCACCGAGCTTAACACCGCAAAAACCGGGTATTTTCCGGTAGCGGACAAATTTATTACACTTTTGGGTCAAGTAGCGGCAGAACCGATGATCAGTATTTTTTCCGCCAAAATCAGCAAGAATACCCAGCCCCATAGCCACGTGGTCCATGAATTTATCGCGGGCGCAAAGGGCACGGCGGTATTGCACGTCAACGGCTCGCAGTATGTCATCAGCCCAAGCCAGACCATCCTGGTACCGGCGGGAATTCCCCACCATTACGAACTGGAATCCCATGGCAAGAGTGCCGATGTCACTTTCGTTTGCTTCGATGGCAGCTCACTGGGGTCTCTTTACCGTGAATCCAGCGAGTCCGGATCCAATGCATTGGTCACCAACCGGGTTACCGCCGCAGCCATGAACAAAGCCATGGCGGAGGAAACGGTTTTACTGATCAGATTGCTGGAAAAAGCGATGGATGAAGGCAATCCCCATTCACGGGAAAAGGCGGAACATATCCTGGCATCGGTACTGGTGAATCACCGCGCCTGTACAGATAACGGCGGGACATCCGATCGTTCTGACAAGTACGAAAAAATCCAGGAAATATTGGCGTGGATTAACGGCAACCTCACCGATGAGTTGAGTATCGACTCCACGGCGGCCCGGTCCCACATGTCCCGGTCCACATTTACCCGTAGCTTCAAGCAGTACACGAACCTGAGCTTCTCGGAATATGTCACCGGTGCGCGTCTGCGGGTCGCATCGGATCTACTGGCCCGAGGCAGACTGCCCATTGGCGAAGTAGCCTGGCGTAGTGGCTTCAGGAACATCGGTCATTTTTATAACCAGTTTCAAAAGCAGTACGGCATGACGCCGAGCCAGTATCGCAAAGTATCGATTTAGGTCAGTCTATATAAAGAAGGTACTGTTAACCTTAAGGCACTCTCTCGATCTACAGGGATTTTCAGCCATGGCAGACATTGATTCTGACTTCAACCCTACCAAACACGTGCTCAGTGAAGCGCACTATCTTGAAGACCTGGAAATCGGACAGCGCTTCCCTGCTCCTTCCCGCACCCTGGGTGACGCCAGCTTCGCCGCCTTCCAGATGGCATCAATGGACAATCATCCCATTCACTATGATGTAGAGTACTGTCGCAGGCAGGGACACCCTGAATTGCTGGCCCACGGCATGCAGGTTCTGATACAGACAGCGCCTGGCGCGGGCATGTTACCCCATGTGCTGGGTGAAAACCTGATCGGGCTGATTGAGCAGAGTTCGAAGTTTCTCAAGCCCGTCTACTGCGGCGATACGGTTTACCCCGCACTGGAAATTATCGAATTAACCCCGCAGAACACGACCGGTGTAGTTACGGTAAGATCCACGGTGCACAACCAGCACCGCGAACTGGTCATGGAAGGCCAGCAGAAGCTGCTGGTTCGCAAGCGACCCGGAAACTAGTAAAAATTAGAAAGAGTGGTGATGAAACGGCCATAAATTCAGGATCGAATCTTCAACTCACCGATTGACGCCACGACGGATCGTGCTTTCTCTTCGAGTTCACTGTCGGTGGCGCTGCTTACCGGATGCTCGATAACAGGAAACGCATAGTCCGGCATCCCCAGCACGCGGGCCATTAATTCCGCCGCGTTGACAAACTTGCTGGTCATTACCCCCAGCGCCGGAGTTCCCGCCTTCTCGCAGGCAATCGCGTCATGCAAACTGCACGACGAACAACTGCCTCAGTCACCCAGCCCGGTAATTGCCAGGGTCCAGTCTTTCGCGGCGTCGATGATATCCGCCTCGGCGGGTGCACTGTAATTAGATTTGCACAGCGAGATAACCTTGCCGACCTGGAATATTTCTTTGAGCAACCGTTCCAGGTGCCTGAAGAAACCGTCCGTCCCTTCCTTGCCATTGGATATAAAACCAACTGTGGCACCGCGCAGCATCTCCACAGATTCCAGGAGAGGTGCAGGATCTAATTGCTCTGTTGATTCGCCAGCGGTTGGATCGAGTACAGTCAGGGTCATGGGTACATATTCCAGAGTTTGATCAGCAGTCTACGCAGGCACCAATAGGAACGGTAACTGCCTGGCTCTTCAGTCCCAGCCAGGGTGGGATAATCGCGCCGAATCCTCCGGCAGGACCCCCGGCCGCAATGACTAACAAGTGTTCCGGGGATGGCAGTGCCGCATATTCCGTATCCGCCTTGTCGCGAACCACGGCCTGCTTTCCTACGTCACTCCAGGCGCCACGTTTTACCCGGGCGTTTTCATACAGGTATGTTGCGACATCGGCCTTGCTCCAGCCTGCGTTTTCCAGGTGTTCGCGATGCTGGTTGGGTACTACTACCGCGTAGTTGCCCGCCCAGATCGAATAGCCCAGCATGTTTGCGCGCATCTCGGCGGCGTAAGTCTCCAGGATCTCTTCCGGCACCGTCGTCCACTCATTCATGATTTGCCGCGGCGGGGCTACTGCCATCACGGTCACCGCCGACACTTCCTTTGGCACTCCTCTGGTTTCGGCAAGAGACCGCCAGGATGTTCCGGCCTCGTCTTCGGCGATACAGAAACTGATCTTCCCCGGGTGTCCGAGCGTGGATCGATCTATCGCGCCAGGGCTCACATTCAGGATATTGATCAGTCCCAGCCTGACGGCACGGCCAATCACCGTGGTGGCTCGGCTGCCGCCACCCAGTGCGTTAAACCTGGATGCGGCGCCCAGCTCTTCCCGTACCGGCCCGTTAAGCACGATCAGTACGGCACAGCCACCAGTGCTCGCGGTTGCGCCATGTAACAGGAATTCTTCCTGCAGCATGGCTGTCCAGGCAGTGATTACGGCGGGGAAATGAATCGGCAGGCAGCCGGCCATCACGGAATTTATTGCCAGCTTTTCCGCGGTGATTGCTGTGTCGCGAACCGGCTCAACACCGATGAGCTGTTCTGCCGGCATGCCGGCCCATTCAAGCAGGGCATCCACTGCTTCCGGAGTAGGCGGAACTATGGGCAGCCCGTCAGTCCAGCCGCAGCTGTGAAAATGTTCCTGTACCGCGAAGTTGTCTTCCAGCTCAATGTGTCTTGATGTAATAGGCATTAGATACTTGAACTGCGATTTTCTTTTATCAGCCAGCTCCCGCACAGCAGGGACAACCTGCCCCACCGCTCAGCATTATTGATTCCGCCGCCTTTGCGTTTTGTTCCGCCGTGCGCATAGTTGCGGCAACCGTCGACGCACTGGCTACTGTTCTTGGGTCTGGTTGGTTGATCGCCATGTCTTGTCCGAAGTAGCCGGTGTAAATCTCATACTGGTGCCGGTTGATGTCGGTCTGCACACGAATGGTGTTGGCATTGACCACTTCCACGTTGTTCATGCGCACACCATCGGCGGTGACGATGGCATTCGCGGCATCGGGCAGGTTGGTTATGAGCCAACTGGTTACCTGCCCTGTCGCACTGCGTTCGCCCGCGTAAGTGCCGATGTGAAGCACTCCGGTCTCTTTGTCATTCCAGGCGGTATCCACACCAAGGTTTGGATAGTCCACACCTTCCAGAGTCGGTGCGGTGTACTTGTCCATATGCCTGACCTGGAAGGCCTCTATCCAGTTGCCTTCGGCAATCTCGTTAATCATCTGCTGTGCGGTTGCAGTACCCCGAGGCCAGGGCTCATCGCGATTGGGCCACCAGCTAAAGCGATCCATTTCATCGCCGAAAAAAGTGGGTGCCGAAAATTGTTCCGCAGCAGACTGGAGCCGCTCGAATACGGCATCGTCTCCCAGGGCCTTGGCCATAACCTGGGCTAAGGCGTTGGGCCGGACCTCCCGGGACGGGTCACGTAAACCGCTGGCATTGACCAGGGCTTCATAGAGCAACGTGGCAATTTCCGGCGATTGGGGCAACAAGTAAAAGGCGGTGCCTGCACCGGTTGCACCGGCACCGGGAATGTTCACCTTGAAATTCTCCAGCGGGTCGTAATACATGGTAGACCATTCGATTTCGTTCTGGTCATTGATGCTCATGTAATTGTCTTTCATGAACTCGACCCAGTTTTCGAAAGCGCCATGGGCATTGGTGACGCCGAGCTGGTCAGAAAGATAGATACCCAGGCCCGCCGCGGAATTACAGAACGGCCAGATCTTGGTGTTTTCGCAATGGGGGCCTTCCGGATGATCCGTGTATTGCTGGTGCAGATGCTCAACTATTCGCGGTTGCGTCCATTCGAAATGTTCATTCTCGTAACCCGCGATCTCCCAGGGTTGTTCCCACTTGTCGTCGCCGGAAACATACTTGTATATAGAAAGCACCAGGTTCAACCAGCCGCGGAAGAACAGGTTGCCATCGGCACCGATAGGATCGGGTTGCAGGCCCCAGGGCTCCACGCCATTGGCAGTCCAGCCGGGGCGATCGTAACTGTCCCGAATTTCTTCGGGCCACATCTGGTAGCCAAAGGCGTTGAATGCGTTATAGCGGTCCCGTTGTGGGCTCGGGCCGATAAAGGAATTCCAGTCGATGGCCGCCCAGTAAGAAGTATGCCGGCTGGCCAGTTCATCCATGATACGGGTGTAGACTTCGCGCCAGGCCGGAGTCTGGTCGGCCATTAATAAGACCGGGTAGCTTGAATCCGCCAGGTCGAAGCGGCCATAGCTTAGCATCGGAGGCGCGGCATACTGGTCCCACCAGGGATGGGGCCTGTCGTCGCGCACAGTCCAGTCAATATCACCTCGCGGAAGCTGGATTCCCCAGGGAAGTTCGATGCCTTCGTGATAGCCCCAGTCATCGGGAGTGGTGGCCTTTTCCCAGATGAAGCGCAGCCAGCCCCGAGTCCTGTCATTGTGCTGTGGGTAAGGATTGGTGGCAGAGGGTTGGGCGGAAACAGAGCCGACACCCAGGGTCGCCGCTCCGCCGAACATCGCCGCGCCTTTCAGGAAATTTCGTCTGGAATTTGAACTGTATATTGCCATCTGAATTCCTGATTCTTATAAATGCTCAGCGGTTTAACGAATTGCCTATCAAATACTCGATTACTGTACCTGGGCGAACCTGAGTCCTACTCCCTCGTCCGGTGTGCGCAACACCAGGTTGTCTCCCTGCCATTCCATGGCATTCACGTTGCGCAGGTACAACGAATAGTAATTGTGCAAACTGCCCGGGACGCAGAGAGAGCGAGTTGAACTGTATCCGCTTACTGTCAATGAATCTTCAACGGCCCAGGTGCCGGTGTAGGTATTGCAATCGGATTGCCCCCTTAACCTGCCGTCATTCTCAAAGCGCAGGGTGTAGTCAGCGGGGACTTCAGGAGTAAAGACAAAACCTCCCAGCACGGTCATTTCCTGTAGTTCCCAGGAACTGTCCTGGATATCAGCAAGCTGGGGAACGGCCGGCGCCGCCGGCGTGGAGTCATCACCGCCACAGGAGGTCAGTAAAACGGTGAGGCACAGCGTTGTAGTTATTTTCTTCATGGGCATGGTTAAAAATACTTACCTAGGGGTAAGACTACCCGATCCTTTATCGCAGATACAAAAAGGGGATGCCCATGCATCCCCTTTTCATTGTTGGATTCTGTCTACCGGTCAGGGTGAGACATTTACCGTCAGGTAGGCGTCGTTGTAGAGGCCGCCATCATCGGCACGGCCCCACAGCAGGTAGGTACCCGGTTCATCGAAAGTGATAGAAGTTTCGATCACGCCATCTTCCGGCAGTTCCGGCGGTACCCACAGCCAGCTCCAGGGGGAATTTGCCGAAGGCCGGGTGTCTTCCCAGGGCTTGGTCTGGGGCGGGTAGAAATGCACCACATCCTGTACGCGCGCTTCGGTTTCCGGAGCGCGGTATACATTCCAGGACAGGAACAGTCCATTGTGCTTGGTGACCGTGGGCCGTGGCGGCGGGGTCATCATCATGCGCTGGCGGATCATGTCCGGGTTGGCGAATGCAGCGGCGGCACCACCGACCAGTCGCAAAAAGCCCATGGGGTTGTAGGGCTCGGGCACACCGTCATCGGCAATGCGAGCCTGAACCGTGATGGCCTCGCCTACCCGGGCGGTGCGAATATTGTCACCGATAAGCTCCACCGAAGGCGGGATGTTGGCACGCAGTGTGGCATCGGAGGTGCCCGCGCCCAGGGCGCCGGTTTCCGACATGATTACCACATTGTCCAGGCGATAGTCTTCACGCAAGGTACCGTAAGCGCGACGGGTCTTGCCGTTGGGGGAAGTGACTTCCCATATCAGCTCATCGTCGGCGTCGAAGTCCGCATCGACGATGATATCGAAGGTGAAACGGTTACGGCGCGGCAGGAAGTGAGTGGGCTGGCCACGATCCTGTTCCCCCGGTGAGAAGAAATTGTTCTCACCAATGGGGATGTCCAGCTCTTCTTCCCAGTTGTGGTTGAAGTAACCAAAGGTCAGGACAGTTTCGCCCTGGTCATTGACGCGCCAGCCTTCGTAGGCAACCTCGGTATGCTGGCCGCGCTGGTAGGAATTCTGCGCGTACTCATAGGGAAGCTGGGCCATCGCCGTCAGTGAAATCACAGCGGCAAGGGCTGCTACAACTATTCGGGAAATATTCATGCAAACAGATTTCATGTTCGTTCAGGTTCTTACCTTAGCAGTAAGATCTCCAATTGGATTGAGTTGAGTCAAAAGAGCCGCCGGTTGCCAGGCAACCAGCGGCTCTGATTTTTTACAGATACGACAGCTTAGTTGGCTGCCAGGTCGTCCTCGAGTTCTGTGTCCGCGTCAGACTCCAGGGGCCAGACCAGCGGGGTCAGGCACAGGGGACAACCAATCACGTGGTCATTGGGACCAAGGTCCAGGTTTTTGCGTCGCGTTTCCATTTCCTCGAAGAACTGCTCGTCGGTCATGGTGACGCGGATACCCAGGTCGATGAACATGTTGGTCACCGAACGGTTGCCGGAGCCCTGCCAGTTGCGGGCGTCAGGCACGTTGGGGTTGGTGTCTGTGTTGTTGAAGTACCCGGTGATATGCAGGATGGTGCCCTTCGGCAACAACGGCGCATAGTCATCCTCGAAGGGATAGCCTCTTACCCAGTTGTGGTCATAGCCCACGCAGGAAAGGGTTTCCTTGGAATAACCCCAGATGGCCTCCAGGCACATGCGCTCACCCGGTGCGTGCAGGTGCGGCTCGAAGGTAATGACCTTGGTGTGCTGCTCCAGTACCTGGTAGGCGTGCACAGTCTGGTTCTCGGCATCACCTTCTACGCTGATGTCGGAACCGTTACCCAGAATGGAGATGCCGGAGCGATACTTGGGCTCGTAATCCTCATCATGGAATACGAAACCGATTTCCAGGTGTCCGGTGGTGTCGGTGCCATTGGAATGCATGTGCACGGAATCGGTGAAGAAAGCGGAGTTGGCCTTCAGCAGCGGACCGGCTTCCGGATCGAATACGTCGCCGTTACGGGCCACTTCGTGTACCGGCCAGGAAACGGCTTCACCGGGAATGGCATTACCGTCGTCGTCCAGCACTTCGGTGCGCCAGATCATGTGGTGGAAGATGTAACGTCCACCCACGGTGCTGGCGGCCTGGGTGGTGTCCACATCATTTACTTCCACGATTTCAACTGATTTGACGTAGCGGTCTTCGGTCATGCCTGTGGGCACGGCCTGCAACTCACCCCACCAGTCGGGGCGGCCGGCGGCCATGAAGAAATCCTCGGTGCTGACCACCAGGTCAGGTTCACCCAGTTTCCACTTGATGCTGTCGTCGAATTCCAGGGGCTCGGGTGCGTCGGCAATATCACCCTTGGGTGTGCCGGTGCGGGCCCAGGTGGAAATGGCAGCAAGCTCTTCATCGCTGAGGGAGATGTCGCCCTTGAACTGCTGGATGCCGATGTCTTTCTCTGCATACCACGGCGGCATGGAACCGGCGCGGTCACGGATGGAAGTCTTGTACTCGATCAGGCCGGCGAAGGGCGCAACCTCTTCATAGCTCACCAGGGGCATGGGGCCCGCGCCACCTTCACGGTGACAGGTCTGGCAGCTGCGCTGCAGGATCGGTTCGATGTCCTTGTGGAAAGTGATCTCCTGCGCATTGGCCATCTGTACCATGCCCAGGCCAGCGAAAATCAGTCCAGCTAGTTTTAGTGCCCGCATTCTGGTCTCCTCAAAAATCGGTAGGGAAGCTCGGGGGTTTGACCCTCAAATGTTCTCACACCTGATCCGGGCCATTCAAACTGCAAATTTTAAAGGATTATGAAACGAAAAGGCTTCCCAAAAACTAAAAATAGCTACCTGATTATTCAAATCGCCTCGTCGAATAATTTTACTAATATCCAGTATTATCAATAAGTTAGCGATTAATTGAATTATAGCAGGAATTTTTTCGTCTCTTAGCAGACCGATGCAAAGCCGTTGCCGGAACGGGAATGCTTGCCACGCGATTACCGGGCAGGGGAATCGAAATTGTCCATGGGAATGGCCTGACAATCCGCTCCGACCGTTGGTAGCTGCCTGGAATTGACCCACCCTCCTCCCCATTCCGTGGCGGGAGACATTGTGAGACAGATGCACTGGATTCATCGGCTCTGCATCATCGAGGCACAGGTTCTGGCACAGGATGCAGGCGATTATTGTGGTTTCCCGCCAGTTCCGATATAAACAAGCCAAAATTCGCCAGAGCACCGCGCTGCCGTATTTTTAACCGTAGTTCATACGCAACCCTGACTCGCATTGCGCACTCTGCAAATTTCCCGGGGATTCCCAGCATGGCTGAAAACAAAAACATATCCATACTACTTATTGATGATGAGCCTTTCGTTCTCAACATTGCCGAAAAGATACTAAGAGGCCTTGGATATGAAAACATAGACACTGCAAACAATGGCAATATCGCCCTGGGAAAGCTCGTTACCGCGGAAGATCCCTACCAATTGATCATTTGTGATCTGAATATGCCGGAAATGGATGGAGTTGAGTTCATGCGACATGCATGCAACAGCGACTACAGCGGGGGAATCCTAATACTCAGCGGCGAAGATTCCAGAATGCTCGAAACCGCACTAAGTTTGGCCAGGACGCATAAACTTGACGTCCTGGGTGCGCTGGAGAAGCCGTTGAAGGCGGAAGAAATTGAAAAAATCCTGGTCAAATTTGAACCTAAGAATAAAGAAGAACGAATTTCGGCGCCGGTTAAATCCATTTCTGAAACAGAACTACTTGAAGGAATAAGAGGATCGGCAACCAATCAATTGCACCTGGTTTATCAACCAAAGGTAAATGTTAAAAGCGGTCAAATAACCGGTGTCGAAACACTAGCGCGTTGGTGGAATCAGGAAAGAGGAGTACTCAGCCCGGCCTGCTTTATACCCATAGCGGAAGCTTCAGGGAATATCGATAGCCTGACGAACAAGATTTTTGAGGCAGCGCTCACCCAAGCTGCCGAGTGGGACAGGGAAGGAAAAGAATTGCGAACCGCGATTAATTTTTCCGTCAATTCATTTTCTAGCCCGGAATTCTGCGAATTCATATTGGCAACCAGAGAAAATTCAGGCCTGGGTTCAGAACAAATTCTGCTCGAGATCACCGAGACCCAGGCAATGAATATTCCTACAGATTGCCTCGAGGCACTGATGAGTCTGCGACTTAAACGCTACGGTCTCTCAATAGATGATTTCGGAACCGGGCACTCTTCCCTGGCGCAATTAAAAAACATTCCATTCTCCGAAATGAAAGTCGACCGGGCGTTTGTGAACGGAGCGGCAAACGATCCCAGCTCACGAGCCATACTGGAAGCAAGCATAAGTATCGCCAGGAAACTCAACATGGAGATCGTTGCAGAAGGTGCCGAAACGAAAGAGGACTGGGACCTGGCGGAGGAACTGGGTTGCGATTACGTACAGGGATTCTATTGTGCCAAACCCATGCGCAGTGAAGATCTTGCCCACTTCATGGATAACTGGACCGGCCCACACTAACGCGGCGGTTGTGCTATTCCCACCAGCGCTTTACAGGCCGGAAATATAGGACCTGACCCTGTCCATGGAGGCGTCGAGAATTCCTCTGTAGCTTTCAATTTCCTCCCACTCGTCATTGCGCCCTGCTACTTCGAGTTTTTTGCAAATCTCGCCGAGATCGTTTGCACCCACGCTGAACGCAGCACCTTTAAGTTTATGAGCGGTTTGCCAGATCGCTTCTGAGGAATGGTTTGTATAGGCAGAATTGATCTCCTCGAATATATCATCCGCAGGTTGTACGAAACTCAGAAGAATCTGCTTGACGATTTCCGGGTCATCACCAAAATTGGACTTCAACAGGGTGTCGTCGATTGGCAAGGTCGATTCCTCGATCTCGCTGGCCTGCACCGACTTCTCACCCGCCATCGTCTCCGGCGCAACACCATCACCAGGCTGTCCGCGGGGCAACCACTTCGTCAATATCTCCTTCAAATCATCCAGTCGTATGGGCTTTGACAGGAAATCATCCATACCGGAAGCCAGGCAGCGTTCTGCCTCACCCTCCATGGCGTTCGCTGTAACGGCGATGATCTTGCCATGCTTGCTGCTACCTTCCTCTTGCTGCCGAATAGCTCTTGTGAGATCTATACCACTCATGTTCGGCATGTTGCAGTCAGTCAAAAGCAATCCGTAGTCATTGCGGCTCCAGGCTTCCAGGGCGAGATCACCGTCTTCGACCATTTCGAAAGCATAGCCCAGCAGTTTGAGTTGCCGGCCAAGTATGTCCCTGTTGATTACATTATCCTCGGCCACAAGAATCAGCGTACCCTGGCTCCTTGCCTCCTCAATGCTGGGTGCAGCAACAACCGGTTTTACACTGGCGCCAGTACTACATTCTGCCTGAGTGCTTTCCAGGCCCAGCGCAGCCGCAACGCCGGCAATCAGGTCGCAGCGTCTCATGGAGTTCGCCTCGAGAAAAATCCCGATTTTTTCCTTGCCCACGCGTTTCTGCTTGCGTGTTTTTTCCAGGATAAAAATGAATTTGATATCCATTTGATTCGCTTGAGCAGTAGTTGCTATGGGGAGTATTTCTTCACGACTCCAATGAGGACCGAAGATAACAAGATCAAATGGATTCCCGTCTTCGATCGCCTTAACACAATGTTCCAGTGTTCCCTGGTAGTGTTCCGCCGTATCGACGATCATTCGACAGTGTTCCAGGTAACTCCTGAAAGTTTTTCGCTCTATTTCCTCGCTGCTGACTAACAAGGCTCGCAAGTCTTCTAATTCAATATCCTCCGGAATTGCTTCAGCATCTGCGCCAATCGCGAATGGCAATTCAAGGTAAAACTCGGAGCCTTCGCCGAGCTTGCTGTTTACTCCTATAGTGCCGCCCATCAGTTCCGAGAGCATTCTGCAAATAACCAACCCAAGTCCGGTACCACCAAATTTGCGAGTTGTGGACTCCTCAGCCTGGGTGAATGCCTCGAACAGATTCCCCTGTGCTTCTTCAGAAATACCTATTCCTTCATCTCGAACCGAAAGGCGCACTCTTATCGTGTCGCCCGTATCCCGTGATAAAAGTTCAAGCTGCGTAAGCACGGTTCCCTCTTCGGAAAACTTGATGGCATTGCTTGCCAGGTTAATGATGATCTGGCGCATACGTACCGGGTCACCCATGACATTTTGTGGTAGCTCTGGATCCACATAACTGATCAGTCGAACTCCCCTGGCTGTTGCTGACTCGGAAAGAGCCTGTACTGCTCCTTCTACTATCTCCAGTAATGACATCGGGATAAGCTCCAGGCTGAGTTTTCCCGATTCAATCTTGGAGAAATCCAGTATGTCGTTGATGATCATCAGGAGGGATTCGCCAGACTCATTGATAGTCTTCAGCATCTGCTGCTGTTCATCCGACATGTCACTCTGCTTGAGCAATTCGATCATGCCGATGACACCATTGAGGGGCGTGCGCAGTTCGTGATTCATGATTGCCATGAACCTTGATTTGGCTTTATTGGCTTCTTCCGAGGCAATCTGTGCTTCTTTTATCTCCGTGATATCCTGCATCGTGCCCCAACTTTCAATTAGCGCTCCTTGCTCGTCACGGGAAAGCATGCGAATTTCATGGACCCATCGCTCGGCTCCTTTTGCACCCAGCACACGGAACTCTATCTCGGTGCGATCGTCGGCTTCATAGGCGGCACTTACCCAATCCCGGTCCTCCGGATGTACCAGGCTGATGCAGCTGCCCTGGGAATCAAATTGTTTTTGAAACTCCTCACTCGAGTATCCGAATATCTGGGCATATTCCTCGGATACGAGACTGTAGTGTCTTGCCGCTTCGTCATAGCGCCAGTGTCCAAGCTTCGCATTGCTTACCGCATCCGCTAGTTCTTCTTTTATAAAATTCAGTTCTTTTGTGCGCTCCTCAATTCTGAATTCCAGTTCTTCGTTCGCCGCTTCTGCTCGCAGGCTGAGCCAGAATGCCATCCAGATGGTCAGTATTTCCATTGACCTGTTCACCAGGCTTTGTGAACCACCCCCAACTTCGACTACAAGCACATAGCCAACCAGGACCAGCACCGTACAGACAGCTACAGTAACCAGCAGCGCCCGCCGGTTGTGCAGGAAATAGGCCACCACCACGGCCATGGCATAGAGCAGTCCGGTGGCTAGACTGAATGACAGAAAATAGTCGACAGTAAGGGCTGTCGCCATGATCAGCACAATCAGTGCAACCACGAGCAGGCGAAGTTGAAATTTGGGAATCACCTGATAATCCACCTGTCTCGGTTACTTGGATAATGGATCAATTTGCTCATTGTCCTGTCCGGATGTGAGCGGCTTTGCCGAGGGGGGAATCACCCATTCCTCGTCTGATCCAGCACTTCTACATGGCAGTCAGTCGCCGCTAAACCACCGCGTCACTGGGGCCGCATATACCCACCATATTGAAGGGCAACGCGCTCCATAATAGGATTTCCAGCCAAAAGATCAATTGATCCTTTTCGATCTCTCAGTCAGCTTCGATTATTCAGCAATGCTCTCTTCCTTCATTATTATTACTTCTGAATTCGACAAAATACCGAATTGCATATACCTTCTATGCCATAAATCACAAGAATGAGGAGACTGCAGGATGAGCAAGGGTAAGATTGCCGGAATCGTTGTCGGGGTGGTATTGCTGGCCGGCATCGTCGGCTGGATTTCCACCGCACCCTACCTGTCCAACCAGGGGCTTGGCCGCACACCGGGAGTCATCATTGGCGGCACATTAACCGCAGCGCCGGCTGACTTTACCCCATTAATGGACTCGCACCAGGGCCCCATCATGATGAAACAGGCCGGTTTCCCGCCCCTGGTCATCTATCTTTCCTGGGTGGGAACCCCCGATGGAGTTATCACAGCGACCCGGCCCGACGGCGGCTACTGGGCGCAGCGCGTACGGGACCGTGGCGGTGACGGACTGATCCGAATTGGAGACCAGACCTTTGAAATGACCGCCGAGGAAGTGCTGGATGATCGTCGCCTTCCCATGATGAGTCAGTGGGCAGCACGTTCTGGCAGGTCTCTCGATGAACCTTTGTATGCAGGTTCCGAGCCGCTGCGCGAATGGGAAGTGTTCTTCTGGACACCCAGGTCCTAGGTTTTAGTAAACAATGGGGGATTTAACGATCCTCGCCGTGAAGTATCCGTGTGATAGCGGCTCTCTATTGGTAGAGTAGTCAAGCGGAGGATACATCATGAACTTCGACCGTAAGGCTGTCATTCGTACCCTGGCCCTGATTGTCGGGGTGCTGTTCCTGATCCCGGTCGTTACTCTGGGCGCCCTCGCTGTCTCGGCGCGATTCTCCGACGGGCCGTCGGTGATTTTCGCAGGTGGACCTCTGGAATCCGGTGAACTGGTCACAGGCTGGGAGCCGGACTGGAGCTTCCTGGAAGACGTCAGGACTTTCGAATTCCAGCTTCTCGACCCTCCCCGCTCCCGCACCCTGTGGATAGTGGAGGTGGATAATACTCTCTATCTCAATTCCAACTACATGGGCGGGCTCAGGGAGCGCTACTGGAAAAGATGGCCGGCCCAGGCCGAGGCAGACGGCCGCGGCATGATGCGCATCCAGGGCAAGCGTTATCCGGTTACGCTCACCCGTATCCGTTCGGGACCGGAAGTCGCACGAGTCGCCGAGGCATTCACCCGTAAATACGGGGTCGAAATGACCCCGGACGAAGTAGCAGCAGAAACCTTGTGGCTGTTCGAGATGGCACCACGGGACCTGGCCGGGGGTTCGTTGTGAGATCATCCTACTGGATCGCCGCCGGCATATTGGTTGCCGTTGTACTTATCGTTATCTTCGTGCCGGGTGTTGCGCAAGGCATCGAGGGGTGGCTGCTGCGCTTTCTTGCCGGCTGGGGCAGGTAGGGGCCGATCGCCCCGGCCCGGGACCCGGTAAAAATCCGCCACAGCCGCCAGAATACGGGGCTTTCAGCCGCTTTCGCCCCTGCCCAGTCAGGCTCTTGGAAATAACCTGGATTCCCGCAGTTTTTGTGTCTAAATGTGTCTAATTGTTCTGTTCCTTCACGGCTCGAATTTACCTGATATAGATCAATAAATGGGGCATCCCCCCGCCTATAAACTCCCCTTCAGATGCACGAAAAATGCCGGTTTTGGCACATTGGCCGTGCGATCTGTATGTGAAGAGGAGTTCACCATGAAAAAAATGAGATTAATTGGGCTGTTTTCGGCGCTGGCAATGGTGCCGGCAATGTCCTGGGCCCAGGATCACCCCACTTACGCAAACGAAGTTTCCCGAATCATTCAGGACAACTGCCAGATCTGTCACCAACCGGGACAGATCGGTCCCATGTCCTTCACTTCCTATGAAGAAGTACGCCCCTGGGCGCCACTGATTCAACTCAAGGTGGCACAGAAGGCTATGCCTCCTTACCAGTACGACTCCGATGTCGGGGTTCAGGAACTGAAGAATGACTGGCGAATGTCCCAGGAAGACATCGACACAATCGTCGAGTGGGTAAACGCGGGAAGCCCTTTCGGCAATCCCGAAGACCTGCCACCAGCAAAGGATTATCCCCAGGTTGGTGAGTGGCGTCTGGGCGCCGAGCTTGGCCCGCCCGACCACATGATCAAGTCTTCCCCCTGGGACGTTCCGGCCAATGGCCAGGACCTGTGGTGGGAGCCTGAAGTACCTTCCGGCATCACCGAATCGCGCTGCATCAAAGCGGTAGAAACCCTGCCCTCTGCCGCGGCACACGGTTCAACACACCACGCCAATTCCCACTTCATGGTTCAGAACGAACAAGGTGAGTGGGTAAGAGGTGATCGCCTGTCCGAGTTCGCTTTCGGCAAGCTGGGTGAGAAAGTGCCCGAGGGTGCCTGCCGTAAAGTTCCGGCTAACTCGAAGGTAGGCTGGAGCATCCATTACTATCCCGATGGCAATGCCGTACCGAATGACCAGGTAACCGTAGGCATCTGGTACCACGACGAAGAGGACAACTTTGTTGAAGAGGATTCCTATCGTCAGGACCTGCGTTCCTATGGCCTGAGTGCCGGCGGCGATTTCCTGATCGAGCCTCACGGTAAGCTGATGACCCAGGGTTTCCATTCCTTCGATCATCCGGTCCGTCTCGACAGCTGGCAGCCTCACCTGCACCTCAGGGGCGTGGCCATGTCACTGGAAATATCCGATCCGGCAACCGGCCGTCGCGAAGTGCTGAGCCAGGCTTCCGACTGGAATGCAGGCTGGAACCACAGTCACACCTATGAAGATGGTTATCAGCCGCTGATCCCGGCCAATGCCACCATCATCCTGACTGCCTGGTACGACAATACTGCCAATAACCCCCATAACCCGGATCCCGACCAGTGGGTTGGCGCCGGCCAGAGGACTACCGATGAGATGTCCCACGCCTGGATCGCCGTAACTCACCTGGACGACGAGGGTTATGAGCAGATGCTGGCCGAGCGCAAAGAGCGCCAGCAGCGCGAGATGGCTAACTCTTCCGGAGGAGGTCAGTAATGTACAAGGTTAAGCATCTAGCCAGCAGGGCCACCTTGGCCCTGCTCGCAGGGCTAGTCGCTGCACCCCTGTTTGCCCAGCTGCCCGAGCACCTGCGCGATTATCCCCTGGCCACCCGTGGCGCCACCGGGGAATCGGTTGCACCGATGTTCAATGGCTGGATTCAAAACGAGGACGGTTCAGTGACCATGATCTTCGGTTTTGCCAACCTGAACCGAGAAGCCATTGTCGATGTACCACTCGGCCCGAACAACAAGATCGAGCCGGCACAATTCGACGGTGTACAGCCGACCCATTTCCCTGTGTACCAGCGACGCGGATTTGTCGGCTTGCAGGAGCGCGGTTCATTCGCCATCAGGGTGCCTGCGGACATGGCAGACGAAGATATTGTCTGGACCCTGAGTTCCGGCGGCAAGACCTACTCCGTGCCCGGCCGCACTTCTTCCATCGCATACGAGATGAGCGATGGTGAACGTGCACTGGGTTCATTGAAGCCGGCTGTTCGCTTCAATATCAACGGCCCTGAAGCTTCTTCTCCGGTCGGATTGTACGCGCAGCGGATTACCACCTCGGTAGGTGATCCCGTAACACTGACTGCTTATGTGCAGGATCGCGGTGTACGCCAGGCCTATCCGGAAAACGAAATGATGTTTTACCCGCTGGGTACCGAGTGGATCATGCACCAGGGTCCCGAAGGCGCCAGGCCGGAGTTTTCTGAAGCAAGAATCACCGGACGCCAGCGTGCCGAAGGTGGTGGTGAAAGCAGTTCCAGCAGCGGATCCAATGACTGGACCGAAGTGAGCACTCAAGCCACGTTTTCGGAGCCGGGTGATTATGTCATCCGTCTGCGCGTGGACAACTTTGAGGCTCCCGACAGCCAGTTTGACAACGTGTGCTGCTGGTCAAACGGCTACGTACCGGTAACGGTTACTCCCTGAGTGTAGCTCCTCTCCTTGGGGAACACAGCGCCCCGGGCCACTGGATGGTCCGGGGCGCTTTCTTTTGTGGATTCTAAATTCTTATACCGGACTTCACCTCCGTGACAAAAAGTAACCACTGCGCCCTTCTTTACTTGATCTCCCTCAACACCTCTTGCGCCACAGGGCGTAACTTGACACAAAGATCAAAGCTGAATTCGGCGGGGCTACGGCCGACTCCAAGGAGATACTGAGTATGTTAAAAAAACTACAATTTCTATTCACGGCGATGGTTATATCCGCCTTTTCAGGAACTGTGCTCGCGCAGAGTGCAAACCCGTTTATCGGGACCTGGGACATCGACCTGCGGGCATCCAATTTTGGCAGCGGCACGGCTCCAGCGAACATGTCCCGCACCTATTTCGATCACGGCGACAATTCCTATACATTCATGGTAATCACCACCGCCGAGGATGGTTCCTTAACCGGTTCAACTTCCCACTACACCTACAGTGGTGACAAGTATGCGATGGCCACCTTTAACCAGGACGCACGGGCTACGATTTCATACAACCGGATTAATGACACCACGGTGGAGTACACCGTATACCTTGATGGAGAAGTTCAACAGATAGGCGCGAAGTTTATTTCACCCAATTACCAGCAGCTCACGATCTCGATCCAGTTTCCCAACACGGACCAGGACAACCAGCTTTTGATCTTCAACAAGCGAAGGGACTGATTACAGTTACTTGCTTAACAAGGCGCCCCGGGCTGTTATCTGCCTGGGGCGTTTTTATTTAACGTCATTTATCGCTTTCAACTCTGCCTTGAAGCGCTTGAAGTTCTGCACATAGTTGTCGGCGCTTCCTTTAAGCTGCGCCTGCTGTTCCTCACTCAGAGCCTTCACTACTTTCGCCGGCGATCCCATCACCAGGGAACCGTCGGGAATTTCCTTGTTCTCCGTGATCAGGCTGTTGGCACCAATGAGACAGTTTTTTCCGATCCTGGCGCCATTGAGTATGACTGAGTTGATACCGATGAGAGAGTTATCGCCAATGCTGCAGCCGTGGAGCATGACCTTGTGACCCACGGTGACGTTTTTACCAATAGTCAGTTGTATACCGGGGTCCGTATGCAGTACCGCACCGTCCTGGACGTTTGAATTCTCACCCACAATTATCCAGTCGCAGTCGCCACGGATAACAGCGTTAAACCAGACGCTGGTATTATTCTCCAGCCTGACCTTGCCGATGACCGTGGCGTTATGGGCGACGAACCAGTCCTCGCCGGTAATCTCCGGTTTCTGTTCTCCCAGGCTGAAAAACATCTCTATTCCTCCGTCCAGTATTGCCGCTTACGGGTTTGGCCAGGGAAACAGGTCCACCGGAGGCACATCCAGGTCAATCTCGTTGCCACGAGCCATGACATAACGTGGCTGCATCAGCACGGAAATGTCGTCCAGGGGATTGCCATTCACCGCAATGATGTCCGCGTCCTTGCCTGCTTCGATAGTGCCGGTGATGTCGAACACACCCATGAGGTCCGCCGCGTTTACTGTCGCCGAGACAAGAATATCCCGCTCCGGCATGCCGGCCTGGTTCATCAGTACCGCTTCATAGGCATTGGTACCGTGATCGTTGACACCGGCATCGGTACCGAAGGCAATCTTCACGCCCCTCTCATGGGCAATCCGCAGTGCGTTGCGCATGATTGGGCCCACTTCCAGGGCCTTGGCCCTTACCTCGGGAATATAAAAGTCCGGTCGTTCCGAGGCGATTCGCTCCACGGTGTGTCCTGCGATCAGGGTCGGCACCAGGTAGGCGCCGGTTTGTACGAACAGGTCTGCTACTTCCTCATCGAGATAGGAACCGTGCTCGATGGAATCCACGCCGGCGCGCAGTGCCGCCATCATGCCGGTCTTGCCATGGGCGTGGGCCGCAACTTTTCGACCCATGGCATGGGCCGCCTGCACCAGTGCTATTTGTTCCTCGTCGGTGAATTGCTGCTCGGTGCCGGTTGCGGTCAGGCTGAGCACGCCGCCGGTGGCCACATACTTGATGTGGTCGGCGCCATACTTAACCTGGGTGCGCACGGCACGACGGCATTCGCTGATACCGTCGCAGACACCGGAATGGGGTTCTTCAAAGACATCGTCGCGGAATCCACCACCGTCACCATGACCTCCGGTTGGTGTTATCCCCCGCCCCGCCGCCTTGATGCGCGGCCCGAGTACAACGCCCTGGTTAATAGCATCGCGCAGGGCGAAGATTGCATTGCGAGATCCACCTACGTTCCTGATGGACGTAAAACCGGCGCGAAGGGTGCGCATGCCAAACTCCACACCCAGCAAGGTGCTGAATTCCGAAGTGCGAGTTACCGCAATCTCGCGGCGGTTCGGTTCCTGCTGGCTCAGTATGTGGGTGTGGGAATCGATCAGACCCGGCAACACGAACTGATTGGACAAATCGATAACCCGGGCATTGGCCGTGCCGTTGACCTGACCCGGAGACACAAAGCCATCCCGTACTTCGATGATTTCGTTGTTTCTGATGATGATGCTCTGTTCTGTGCTTACCTCTTCCCTGGCATCCCACAGCAGGGTGCCGGCATGGATGATCTTCCACTCATCGGCCACCTGGGCCGACACCGTGGCACTGAGAAGTAGTGTGCCGAGTACCAAAAATATTGTTCGCATAGTCGCCTCTTTTTCTTGTCAGGAAAGGGATAAGAACCAGGGGAATTTATAAAGCAACAGGTAGGGAATTCATAGGGTCCGGCAGGCACTTCCCGGGACCCTTCAGGCCCCCATTGCCGGGGCGATTTTCCCGCGGTTTTGTTAACTGCATCACACTAAAAGGCCCAGTATTACAGGCACTTGCGATTGACTTCACGGCATTTTCCGGGCCGTGAAATAGCATAAAATGTACTAAAAGCTGAACTCAGAGCAGCATCATGCAAGGTCTGTATCACACAGGAATCTTCACACCGGCACGGCGGGGAGCCCGCGGGATAGCCCTGTTCCTGGTGCTGGCCCTTTCCCTGTCACCCCTGACCGCATTTGCCCAGGCCCCCGAGGCCGGTGAAGGCGATGTGGCTGGTCGTGTCATCGTGACCCGCGGCCAGGTGATCGCCATGGAATCCAGTGGCGCACAACGAAGCCTCGATCGCCGCGATGAGATTTATGTCGGCGATACTATCTTTACCATGGACAATGCCTACACCCAGATTCGCATGGTGGATGGCGCGCGCATTTCCCTGACAGAATTCACCGAGTTCGAGATCGTCGAGTACACATACGAAGAAAATCCTGACTCCGACCTCTCCGTGATTAACCTGATTCACGGAGGATTTCGCACGGTCACCGGCGCAATCGGGGAAGCCAACCGCGATGCATACTCCGCACAGGTTGGCAGCCTTGCTCACATCGGCATTCGAGGAACCGACTTCGAAGTTGTGATTACACCGCAGGGGGAGATCGTAACCGGTGTTTACGATGGCGGTACTACATTCAGTAATGACCTTGGCAGTCTCGACCTCGGTGTCGGCGCCAACTACGACTTCGGCATAATCGAAAATCCACAATCACCCCCGGTGGGACTAATCCAGCAACCCGGCCAGTTAACCCAGATTGCCATAAATGCCACGGCGGCATTGGATGACGATGAAGATGAGCAGGAACGGGAAGACGGTTCTGCAGATGGCGCCGACGAAGATGCCGCACGCCAGGTAGCCGACGGTGATAATGACAACAGCAGTGACGATGATAATTCCACTGCAGATGATGACCGCAGCGCCGCAGGCGATGACAACAATTCCGCGGTTGCATCCAACGACAGCGATGGCAACCGTGATGACAGTTCCAACGCTGACCGGGACAGCGGTATTAGCGCCAACAGCTTCGCAGCCGTTGGAACGACTTCCGGTACCGAGACACGCACAGACCCAATTGGCAGCACCGGCGACACCAGGACTGAGGACGGCAGCAACCAGTTAAGCCTGGAACTGCCCGATAACAACTTACTGGCGGGAAATGACACTACCGGCGCAAGCAGCCGTACTGATTTGACCGAGGTGTCTGATGATCCTGAGAATCTGATCCTGAATCCCAATGACAATCGCGGTGACGGATCTATCGAGGTACGGGACGGCAGCACCGATGTCACCGTGAGTGACAGTGACGGGAACTCGGTAGTAAGCACGGCCAGCCTGGCTCTGCGCAGCCAGGACCAGGACACTACCAACGATAGCACCGGTGGTGACACCACGGTGTCAGGCATCGTTACAGATTCTGGCTCTGATAGCAGCACTGGAGATACAACAGGCGATACCAGCCGGGATGATACCGGAACTATTGGCAGCGGTTCCGACGACAACAGCACTACAGGATCCAGCACCGGTTCCGACGACACTTCTGCGGACACCGGCGGAGGAAGCAGCGACACAGGTACCGGCGATCACAGCGGAGGCGATAGCACCGGCACTGACAGCAGCAGTAACGATAGTGGTACTTCCGGCAGTGACGATTCAGGTACTACTGGCACAGATGATGGTTCCAGTGGTACGACCACCGGCGGTGATACCAGCGGAGGCACCTCCGGTACCGATGATTCCAGCGGTACAACCGGAAGTGACAGCTCCGGCGATACCAGCACGGGTGATGGGACAGCACCGCCGGTGGATCCAACCCCGACAGTACTACCTGCCCTCATAAACTGGGGTAGCTGGAATAATCCCGTGCCCCTTGACGTGGTGCAGTTCATCGAAAGCACAGACGGTTCGGTGAAGATAACTACCAGCGATTTCTTTGCCGACGTAAATCCCGCGCCGGTGGCCAATCTCACCGGTAATTTTCAGTATGCCAGCAGTAGTGCAGCCTTTGTCGGCCATGGCAATACAGGCGCCATATCCAATGTTGCAGTCAGCATGGGTGTTGATTTCGACAGTGGCGCCATATTCGATGGCACGCTGGATGTACAGGTTCCGGACCAGACCTGGAGCGTGCAATTCGGTGGCGCTATTAGTGGTTTTGCCGCGAACCTCGACCTGATTGGCGGCCAGATCCTCGGCGGTGGCACGATCCCCATCAGTACTTCCATAACAGGCAGCATGGGTGGCATCTTCGCCGGCGCGGAAGGTGAAACCTTTGTCGGTGGATTCGAATTACTGGATGCAGTGAATTCACTCAATACCGTTGAAGGCATCTACGCGGTAGATCGTTAGCTCGAAGGATTATAGGCAGTAATAAACCACGCACTGGACGGCGCCCAGAAGGTGCCGTCCTCCCGCTCAAACTGGCCAATCACTCTTTCTAATTCCTTGAGCACTTGCGGCCGCAACCGCTCCCCCTCCTCTTCCGCCAGCCGCACTATCTCCCCGGCGGGACCTATCTCCAGGGCGAACTGCACCGCCTCGTCCATGCTGCGACCAATGCAGATGTCGGAATCAAATCGCTCGAACTGAACCCGTTCGAATCCCACCGACTGCAACATGTCGCTCACCATGTCGGGACCGGCCATGGAGAACGGGCCCGGGCCGCAGTGAACGGCATCGGTGTCGTCGTGGGAAACAATGGGCACGATCTTGCTGACACAGAGCTCCGCTTCGTGCAGCCAGGGATTGTCCTCGCGCTTGCTCCAGACCACCTGGGTAAACCGGCCACCGGGTTTCAGTGATGCTCGGATATTTTTCATGGCACGGCCCGGCATGTTGAAGAACATGGTACCGAAGCGGGCAAAGGCTTCGTCATAGGGACCCTGAAGGTCTTCCGCCTCCACGTCTGCCACGATGAACTCGGCATTGTCCACCCCGGCATCGCTGGCAACCTGGCGGCATTCGTCGATGAAGCTCTGGGCGCAGTCTACGCCTACGGCCGTACCGTTTTCACCCACGCATTTTGCGATTTCGATAGTGTAATCCCCAAAGCCGCAGCCCACGTCCAGTACCCGGGCACCCTCGGCATGGGGATGGCGGCGAATGACTTCCTCGCTGATGGAAGCGTAGCCTTCGATAAATAAATACTTAAAACGGGAGAATTTTTCGAAAAGAACCGTGTTCCAGGCTTCGATTACTACGTCATTGGCCATTCAATCTTTCCTCACTAATATATTTAAATTATGGTTTTCGGCTGATACACAAAAGCGCTATTCAACAATTCGCAATCGTGGCTGAATCAATAAGGACGGTAATTCTGCTGTCTGCTTGCCATTAATACCGTTGATTCCTATGGCCATATTCTGATGTGGATTACTGGGTTGGTTCAGATAAGTCCCGAATAGTCGGTCCCACCAGCTAAAATTAAACCCAAAATTTCGATTGTGCTCAGTTAAGTCAGTCGAGTGATGAACACGATGCATGTCCGGGGTGACCAGTATGCGCCGCAACCAGCTATCCGCCATCGCAGGTATGCGGATATTACTGTGGTTAAACATGGATGTCGCGTTAAGCAGTACTTCCCCTATGACAACAGCAACTGCCGGAGGCCCCATAATAAACACGAGACCAATTTTGATAAGCGCTGATAAGACGATTGATACCGGATGAAATCTGTTGCCTGTCGTAAGGTCATAATCCTCATCGGTATGATGAACACGGTGAAATCGCCATAATAGCGGGACAAAATGGTAAATGCGGTGTTGCCAATAGATTGTGAAATCAAATGCCAGAATAAACATGAAGATGGAAGCAGAGTCGGGAGTATCCAAGGTATTTAGGATTCCCCATCCTCGCTCACTCGCCAGTATAGCTGAAGCCACTCCGGCTAGTGGTATCGCCATGCGAACCACCAAAGTGTTAATCAGGCTAAGTGCAATATTTGCAAACCAACGCCGCATTTTCCCCGGCGCGGGAACACGTCGCGGCCAGATGAGTTCCGCGATCGCTAGAAATACAAATACCAGAATAAATATTGTTAATCGAATACTGCTTTCAGAATCTAACGATAAATGGTTCATTAGTATTCCGTTCATGGATTTCGCGAAGATCTGCCCGCAAGGGAACCAGAATGCACCAGGGGTATAAGCTGTTATTCATGAGCAGCACGCGTCAAAGCTCGAGGTCTGTGACTTCAACACATTCCTGTGCCAGCTGTAGGTGCAGTTCAAATTCAACCATCCATTTTTAATCCGGATCCGGCAGTGGGCTAAATTCCGAACCGTCTTCGAATGTCATCCGGTGCAGGTACATGGTGAACTCGCGCCTTCCCTTGCGGCCGCTTGCGCTTACCCTGGCTCCGATTTCCATCTGCTCCATGTTCATACCCTGCCGGTCCAGGGTGGTACGCCCCACGGTTTCCAGCAACCAGTAGGTTTCCCTGCCGTCGGCATCGGTGTTCTTGATCAGCACCGAGGCATGGGGATTCACATAACGCACCTGTTCTATGGTGCCTTCGACGGTAATGATCTCCTGGGTGAAATTGGCATTGGTGGAGTGATGAGACCTGACAGGGAGCGCAATAAGTAAACATATCGCAACCAACAAGATTCTGTTCATGGCTTCCACCTAATTATTGCTGTTGAGTTCCAGGAACCAGTCATAGTCGGCACCGGTGCATTCATAGAGCAGAATATCGGGTTCATCTATACGCTCATAGAAGTACTCCAGCACCAGTGGCACTTCGAAAATCCTATCATCCATGTAGGTATGAGTAATCTTCAGGGTATCACCGTCCAGCTCCAGTTCCTCGGTAGTAACAGTATTCGTCCCCTGGGGTATGCCGCGGGAGGTGCGAATATAGCCATGGACATGATTGCGAGATTCAATCACGAGATTGTCGCCCCGGTAATAAGCAAAAGATGAACCCATCTCGGGGAAATACGTGCCACTGAGGTTGCGGGTACTCGGCGTTTCTCCAAGCATCGATTCGTCGCCTATGGGAATTTCCCGGCGCAAGTCAAAAAGTTCGTAGCTGATTAACAGGCGATCTTCGGACTGCTCGATCTTGATACGGGAATTGGGATTCGCCCATACCCGGGACGCGCTGGCGGGCACACATTGCAGACTGGGGTCATCCACCAGCAAGTCATACTCGCCCTGAATGAGGCGGCCTTCGGTTGTCAGGCGGATTTCACTTTCCGTACCGGGCCCGTTCAACAGCCAGATGCCCTCGAAGTTGCTCGCGGCGGAAAGGATTGGAGCCGGCAAACAGAGGAAGATAATTGCGAATATTCTCATGACCATAATGTAGGACTTTTCACCCCTGTCGTCAGACAATAAACCGGTTCATGGTAAAAATACAGTGCTGTATTTTTTCCTTGCGCCACTTTATTCTATGGCCCCTCACAACGGTAGTTTGGTCAAGGCAGAACAAAAATGGAAAACCTGGATTGCCCGAAATGTAACGGAGAACTGGAAGCCAAGAGCGCCGGGAACGATATCTCAGTTCAACAGTGCAACAAGTGCAAGGGACTGTTCGTCCCGCCGGGAGTTACCCACAAGATCCTGGACAACTGGAGTGCGAAGGAGAATCCTGATTCGGGTTCCGTGGAAGTCGGCCAGCGCTTCGACAAGGTCGACGAAATCAAGTGCCCCAAGTGCAATGTACAAATGGACAAGATTCAGGACCAGGACCAACCTCACATCTGGACGGAAAATTGCCCGGTATGCGGGTCCACGTTTTTCGATGCCGGCGAAATGACAGATCTGAAAGAGAAAACCCTTTCAGACCTGCTCAAGAAGATATTCCCGCCCAGGAGGGAGTGACTCACTCCCTCCCTGGCAAGACTCTAGAAGTACCACATCAGGCGGCCATAGAAATTGCGGCCCAGCCCCGGCATGCGCGTGCGCATGGCGATGTCGGGATTGAAAGCGCGATTGTATGCAGCCAGGTGATCGAAATAGTGCTCGTCCAGCATGTTTTCCACACCCAGGCGTAATTCCGTCTGCGGCGTAAAGTTAACCATCAGGGAAAGATTTAACAAAGAGTAGCCGTCTGTGGCCTGCTCCAGGTTGGTTGAGGCAATTCGATCCTGGTCGGCATAGCTGATGCTTTCCAGGGAAGCGAGCCAGTTGTCCCCGCGGTAATCAAGCGCCAGCAACAGGTTGTCCGGCGACACCCGGTACAGGTTATCGTTGATGTCGTCGCGCTCTCCCCGCACGATGCTGGCAATCGCCCTCAGGGTAATCCTGTCGTTGATCTCAAGGTCTGACTCCAGGTCGAAGCCATAGAAAGTCGCGTCAGTGTTGTTAAATTGCAGTGGATTCACTGCACCCATGCCCATGTTTACCATCATCATGGCGAACTGGTTGGCCATGGCATTGCTCGACGGCGTGCCCTGTATGTAGTCGGAAACATCCTTGTAGAAAAAGCGCGGGTAGAGATTGAACCGTCCTGCTTCCCAGTCAAAGCCCACTTCAAGTTCATGGGCAACTTCCGGTTCCAGGTCCACCTTGCCGATGTAGGTCTTGCCATCGGCCAATCCACCAGTGGATTCCATGGGTATCCACAGGTAGCGCTCCTGGTAGGATGCTGATCGGGTTTTGCGTGCCGCACCCACGTACCAGGTAATGTCATTGCCTGATTCAATGCTGAAACGCGCGAACCAATCGAAGTTATTATCGGTCTGGTTCAGTTGCTGGCTGTTGAACTGGCCGGCAAGCATGGCCGCCATATTGTTCATCATCACCGGCATACCCATCATCATGTTCATGGGATTGAGATTGGCCGAGACATTGCCGGCATCCATGCTGACCCGGTTGTAACGCAGGCCGGCATTCAGTCCCAGGGTGTCGTTGAATGCAATCTCCCGTTCCAGGAACAGGCCTAACACATCCCGTGTGGCACCGTTGAAGTTGTCGATGTAAAAAGGCGCCGCATTGGGATTGGTCACGGTAGCATCGTGATCAGTGAAGTGGCCATCGACGCCATAACTCCATTGACCATCGTTTGTGTATCGATCGAGCTTCAGCGCAAAACCCAGGTTGTCACTGGCGGCATATGTCTGGCGATAACGCATGGTGCCGGGAGTCATCATGTTGTCCTGGGGTGGCCGGCGCAGGTGGAAGTTGGTCATCCAGTGTTCGTTATCGCTGCCGTAGAACTCGGCAGTGACTCTGTAATCCAGTGCACTGTAGGTGTAACGGGAGCGCAGCAGGTCACTGTCTATAGAAAGAATGTCCATGGGCAGGGAAGTAGTTCCCGCGTCCCCGGTGTTGTTTCTTGCCACGTCGATACTGAATTCATGCTCACCGCGGCGATAACCGTAGCCCAGGTCGAAGCGTTCCCGTTCGTACTCGGAAGGAACAATCTTGCCGTCGGGAAAATCCAGGTCATCGGCGCTCTCATTCATGACAAATGCACGGAACAGGTGATTGCGGTTCGCGGCGGAGAAGAAACCACTGGCGACGGTTCCTTCGTTAACCGATTGCAGGCCGAAGTAGGTACGACCGTTAAATGTGAAATCCGATGAATCGCCGAACTCACCACCGTAGGTTTGCGCCTCTACGAAACCGCCGATGGTTTCCTGGCCGGCGCTTACCGGGGCGATTCCGCGGTTAATGGTGAGGGACTGCAACAGGGCCACCGGCGCATAGGACAGGGGTGCGTCCATGGAATTGGGGCCGGCGCCACTGATCTGGGCACCGTCCACGGACACCCGGATGCGATCGCCATACATGCCGCGATACTGGGCGATGCCGGTAATCTCGCCATTCTTGTTGATGTTGGCGCCGGGCATCTTGCGCAACATCTGGGCGGTGTCCGCCGGGGCCACCAGGGTATCGTCGGTCACCACGGTGTGGGTATCCCGCACCCCGATTACCACTATTTCATCGACGAACTGGGGTTCTTGTGCAAGTGCGACTAAAGGAAGCGACGCAATTGCAAAAGAGAATGATTTCGATTTCACAACAAAACTCCTGGGTTGCATTTACAGATGCTGCGTAAGATAGGGGCAATCAGTGGAAAACGTATGCGACATGATGTCGCAGTCGGTAGTAATCCGGGCATGAACAGTTCAAAACTTGATATGAGTCAATAAGCAAGCGGGTCAGAAATAGCGATCCTGCCACACTGCCTCGAAGGCACAGATAATTCGGGCTCCTGGAATTGGTTCGGAATTTCCGATCAACATTATCGAAATTACTCGTTTCACTGTTTTCACATCACGCATTAAGGTTTAACCCTGAATCTGGAGAGATGCATGTCCGCCCGGAGGGGGTTCTTTTTGCCAAGCCGTCGCGTCGAACTACGGGAGAATGGCGCAATAAGAAATTCAGCTGCAGGCAAACGTGTACAAACCAGTATCGAAGCAATTCAATGTATTTCTTGGCAATAGGAGGCAACTTTAATGTTCAGGAAAACGATCTCAGTAATTTCTATACTATTGATCGCGATGTCATCGCTGGTACCGGTTAACCTGGCGCTGGCTCAGGACAGCATGCGTACAAATGATTACTGGTGGCCCAACCGACTCGACCTGAGCCCGCTGCGCCAGTACTCACCAGGGTCTAATCCACTGGATGAAAACTTCGACTACGCGACGGCATTTGCAAGCCTGGACCTGGAACAAGTCAAAGCCGACCTGGTTGATGTGATGACCACCTCCCAGGATTGGTGGCCGGCAGACTACGGCCACTATGGCCCGTTCTTCATTCGTATGGCCTGGCACAGTGCCGGCACTTATCGCACCATCGACGGCCGCGGAGGATCCGACGGTGGCATGCAGCGCTTTGCGCCACTTAATAGTTGGCCCGACAACGCGAATCTCGACAAAGCCACGCGTCTGTTGTGGCCGATCAAGCAGAAGTATGGCCGCAATATTTCCTGGGCCGATCTCATGATCCTGGCCGGCACCATCGCCATGGAATCCATGGGCTTTGAAATCCTAGGCTTTGCCGGTGGCCGTATCGATGCGTGGCAACCTGATGACGTGGTGAACTGGGGATCTGAGGGCGAATGGCTCGCCGCCGATCGTCGCGAATCCTCCGGTGAACTACAGCGTCCCTTCGGCGCCACGCAAATGGGTTTGATCTATGTAAACCCGGAAGGCCCGGGTGGCAATCCCGATCCTCAGGCTGCCGCCGATGCCATTCGTGAAGCATTCGGTCGCATGGCAATGAATGATGAAGAAACCGCCGCGTTGATAGCCGGTGGCCATACATTTGGTAAGGCACACGGTGCCGCCGATCCAGCTCAGTACGTGGGTGTGGAACCGGAAGCGGAAAATATTGAAGCCCAGGGTCTGGGTTGGTTAAACCGCTACGGCAGTGGTAATGCGGGCGACACAATCACCAGTGGCCTGGAAGGCGCCTGGACGCACAGCCCGGCGGAATGGACCAATGGTTACCTGACCAATCTTTATACTTATGAGTGGGTACAATCCCAAAGTCCGGCCGGAGCAACGCAATGGATTCCGGCACGCGGTGCAGCTTCGACCCTGGTACCCGACGCCCATGATCCTGACCTGCGTCATGCGCCGATAATGTTTACCACCGACCTCGCCTTGAAAGTGGATCCGATTTACCGCGAGATAACCAGCCGATGGCTGGAAAACCCGGAAGAGTTCGAAGATGCCTTCGCCCGCGCCTGGTTCAAGCTGACCCATCGCGACCTGGGGCCCACTTCCCGCTATCTCGGTGACCTGGTACCGGGCCAGGAATTTGTCTGGCAGGATCCGATCCCGACGCCGGACTACAACCTGGTCAATGACCGTGACGTGCGTCGCCTCAAGGAAGACATCCTGGCTTCCGGCCTCAGCAATGCCGAACTGGTGCGCGCCGCCTGGGCTTCCGCATCAACTTACCGCGGTTCCGACATGCGCGGTGGTGCCAACGGTGCACGGGTACGCTTGGCACCGCAAAACGGCTGGGCGGCAAACAATCCGGCCGAACTGGCACGGGTTATTACTGCGCTCGAAGGCATACAGGATGAATTCAACAGCCGCTCTTCCCGCAAGCAGGTTTCCATGGCGGACCTGATCGTACTTGCCGGTGCCGCCGCGATTGAGCGCGCAGCACAGCAGGCCGGTTATGAAATGGAAGTGCCTTTCGTAGCAGGCCGGGGCGATGCCAGCCAGGAGCAAACCGATGTGCGCTCGTTCTCGGTACTCGAGCCCACTGCCGATGGCTTCCGTAACTACTTCGCCAGCGGTAATTCACGCAATCCTGCCGAAATGCTGGTTGAGAAAGCGTCCTTACTGGGCCTGACAATTCCGGAAATGACCGTCTTGGTGGGTGGCATGCGCGTACTGGATGCCAACAGTAGTGGCGTCGACCATGGTGTCTTTACCGATCGCCCGGGCACCCTGAGCAATGACTTCTTCATCAACCTGCTCGACATGTCCGTGCAGTGGACTCCGTCTGCTACCGAAGGTATCTACGAAGGCCGTGAACACAGTAGCGGTGCACTCAAGTATACCGCCACACCGGTGGACCTGATTTTCGGGTCAAACTCTGAATTGCGCGCGGTTGCCGAGTTCTATGCAGCGGACGACGGCGAAGAGCAATTCGTGGCAGATTTTATCGACGCTTGGTCCAAGGTCATGACCCTGGACCGCTTCGACATCAACTAGCAAGCTCGGCCCCTAAGCAAGGGCGGAGGGATGTTGTATGTCCTCCGCCCTTTTTTTGTTTTGAGAGTTAGCGGAAAGTGATCGGGCCAGGGCTTGTCGAAAATTTAGTGACAGGTCTTGCGGAATTGCTTGGGCGTGGTTCCTGCATTATTCCTGAAGAATCGACTGAAGGAATCCTGGGATGAAAAACCCAGCGCATTGGAAATATTTGCCAATGAATCATTGGAACTGCATAAGAGGAGTTCCGCTTTCTCGATTAGGGCTTTTTTTAGTTCAAGTTTGAAACTGGAGCCCACCTCTCGCAAAGAACGTTGCAGGTTTCTCTTGCTAATATGAAGCTCGTTTGCAATCAGCGAAACGTTGGGACGACGACCTCGGGCCAGGTGGTAATTAATGGCCCGATTCACGGACTTTTCGACATTATCCACATCATAGCGAAATCTTACGGTAGCCAGCGCTGAGCTGATGTTGTTCCAGACCACCGGGTCATGGAACCTGGGTTTTTGTTCCAGGTCTCTACGCAGAAAGCTTGTTTCGATTTCCCCAGTGGAGATTTCAATTGGATAATCAAAGCAAGCTCTCAGCTTACGCAAGTAGTCTTTTGATACGTTTCCTTTGTAGCTAAGTGCGACCACACGTAATTCTTTTCCCAATGCCTGTTCCATGAATCGCCATGAGGACATTTGCAGTGCCAACTGCAAGTCGAAATCAGTCTCATTGCATATCAACGAGCTGTAACGAACTACCACTTCGTCCTCACCTTTGAATATCTTTACCCTGGCGAAGTCACCGCGATTGAACTGGTACTTTTCTCCCATTTGCAAGGCATGAAGCAATGTGGGTGCCCGTAGAAAAATTTCACCCATCAGGCCGAATCCCAACAGGTCGCCACCGGAGAATGTGCGGAAATTGGCAATGGGGTCTCCGCTAATCTTTGCGGGAAGGGCGAGCAACTCCGCGAGCTTCATCGCATCAACAAATTCATCATTGTTTTCGGTGCATGCGAGGATGGCATCGACCTCTTCTTCCAACGGGAGGTCGGGATGGCTGGCCACGACACTGCGCGCGATAGCAACCAGATGACTTGCTCGGATCTTACTCATTGTCGCGATGCTTGCTTGGTTTGAGAAAGGGCGCGCATTGTATACTAGTCAGTATATTAGTCAACAGTATTTTTTGCTTAAATATTATACAATTTTGTCAAAAATATCTTAATAACAACGAGTTAACATTGGAATAACGCTGGGATAGTAATATACTACCTGGTATATTTTATAGGCATTAACTGGCATCTCCCATGAGCAAACGGGCACAAATCCTGGAGAGCGCGGCCGAGTTGTTTGGAGCCCATAGTTTCAGTGGCACCGGCATGGATGACATCGCTCAACACTCGGGCATTACCAAGCGCACGATCTACAGCTATTTCAGTTCCAAGGAAGAGCTGATTCTTGCCGTATTAAGCGAGTTCGAGATTCGCCAGCGAAACCGCCTGATGACCGGGGTGAAAGATTGCTCCCCTGACCCCAGGGAACGATTGCTTTGCCTGTTCGATGTCTGTGGAAAATGGTTTGAAGAGCGATCGTTCCATGGCTGTTTGCTCATGGCGGCGGCAATGGAGTTTAAGGATAGAAATTCCCGGATTCGAAATTTCACAAAGTCTGCAGCATTGCGCCTCCGTGACTGCTTCCGGCAATTGGCAGTGGAAGCAAATGTGAACGATGTAGACACACTGGCTCTTGAGTGGGCACTGTTGTACGAGGGCGCCACTATTACCGCACATTTAACCGGTGATTCATCTTCTGCGAAACTTGCGAAATCTACGGCTGAACAGCTTCTTGCAGGAGTTATCCATTAAGTTGTACGGAACTGTTTGTTCTTAACGCGTTGATCACAAAATGCCAAAAAGTTGGCATTCTTTGTCAGGTATTTTTTTTAGGTCGAAATTAGACTAGGCCTATGAATCCTGAACCCAAATCTCTCTGTACTGACATTGAGGGGCTCTCACAGTATGCATTCCTCGCGCCCGCTTTCGCCCATGACAGCGCGAATTTCCTTACCGTGCTCGAAGGCGTTCGTTGTTCCCTTAGAGAATCTTTGAACGGCGGTGATTTCGAAGAAATGGAGCGCTGCCTGTCCTTGCTGGAAGATCAGATCCAGTTGCTGTCTGAATTTTTCATGAGCTTCCTGGGCAGGGAAAAGGACCGTCGATACGTGGGCGTGGCAAGCGTGGTGCTCGATTACGTCGACCTGTTCAAGGCGGTTTCAAAGGAATGCGAGATTGAATTCAGTATTACGGGCGTTGAAAACCTGGAAAATGTGCAGGTACCTAAACTGGATTTTTCAAAAGTGATAGTGAATCTTCTGAAGAACGCCTGCGCCGCCTGCCTGCAACTTGATCCAGAAGAAAGAAGAATAGAAATATTAGGTCAATATAATTCCAGGCCGTGGTTGCGCATTCAAAACAGCATGGCTACAGAAGCAACTACGGAGAAACACACAGATTGCTTCGGATTGAAATCGATCGTCAGGGACTGTGATTGCATGCAGATTGGCTTCGAAACCGCAATCGAAGGGAAGCGATTTATCAGCACGCTGCAGTTTTAATCATTGGTGTAGATATACCAATACGCTAGTCGTCTTGTTCCACGTAACCTTCTGGGGTGTACTGAATTTCAGTTGGAAAATTCAACGGCTCTACGATGGAATGTCCGATGTATACCGCGTCATTGGTCTCGCGGCGGCCCGCATACTGCCGCATAAAGGCTTCTTCTGATTCCAGGTCCGGCAGCTCGCCATTCAATGCCATGCGCACTACCCGGGCCACCGCTTCCGGTTCGTCCCGCTGCGGGTAGTGGCCGGCGCTTGGCAGTAACCAGTAGCTGCTCGGTGCTTCCCTTTCATTGAGATAGTTGGCCCACACGTAGTTGGCGATGCGTGGCGGATTCACCGTGTCCAGCAATCCCCACAGGTAGGCCACGGGCACCGGGCTGCGGGGCAAGTTATCCAGCCAGCGGTATTCGTTGGCTTCTCGCTCCAGAAGGTATCGTCCTACGTGTAACAAGGCGCCATTGCCGTCGTTGAATGCGCGCATGTCCGCGTAGGCCAGGCTTACCGGGTCACCCTCGGTCTGCCTTGGTGCCGCCTGCATGCGTGCCACCTGGGCTGGCCCGTCCTGAAGGTCGAGAAAAGTCAGTTGAAATGGCGCCAGGTTGGCCAGGGGCAGGAACATGCCGCTGTTGGAAAGGAAGTGGTAATTGATCCAGTAAGCTGGATTCGGGTTGTCCAGGTAATGGCCCAGGAAGGCAAGGCCAATGCTGACACCGCGGTCATGTGTATATAGGGCAAAGTCATCAAACTCCACGATTTCCCGCAGGAAATAATCCAGCAGCCGTGCATTGTCTTCCAGCAGGTAGGAAAAACCCTCCAGGGGCTTGTCGGAAAACCCGGAACCGGGAAAGTCCAGTGTGGCGATGTAATAGTCATCCTGCAGGAATGGCACCAGGGCATGAAAATCGAAACTGGAATTGGGAAAGCCGTGTACCAGAAGAAGCTGCGGGTCGGCCGGGTCACCAAAAGTCTGGTAATGAACGCTCACCGTAGCACCGTTGTTGTTTTCGATGGTGGACGTCCACTCAAAGTAATCGCCCTGCTCGTACCAGTTGCGCGCCAATTCCGAATAGAAGCGGAAATCGTCCTGTTGCGTGAGTGCCAGTGCGGGCACTAGTAAAAAGAATGAACAAGTGAGGCCTTGGATTGCTTTTATCATGGTGGCTTACCTCGAAATTATTTCCTGGTTGGATTGACTCACACCAGCACAAACTGGCCCATCATGCCCCTGTCTTCGTGTTCCAGTATATGGCAATGGTACATGTAGGGATTGTCTTCATCGGTGTAATCGGTGAAGCGCATGATAATGCGTACCGTACCACCACCGCCTACCTGCACCGTATCCTTCCAGCCCATCTCCCCGGGTGGCGGTGGATTACCGTTGCGGTCCAGCACCTGGAACTGGCCGTTGTGTACGTGGAACGGGTGCATCATGGGGGAGGAATTGCGTATCTCCCAGATCTCAGTGGTATTTAGCGGAATGCGCTCGTTAATAAAGTCCATGGTCATCACACGACCGTTAATGAAATAGTTGCCGCCGCCAAAGCCGCCGCCGGTGCCATTGCGCGGTCCGGCACCCGGACCACGATCCTCACCACTGCGCATACCCGAACCCATGGCTAAACGAAATTGACGAACGTTGGTAGCGGCGGCTTGCGGCAGGCGATATACCGTGGCTAATCGAGCGGGCAATGGGTGGCGGTCTTCCAGGCTGGATTCGCAATGCAGCGCCAGCAGATTAAATGCTTCACTGTTTATAACAGCCAGCATGCGGTTCATGGCGCCGGGATTGGATACCGGTGGCACCGGCCGGCCCAGGCTCACCATGTTTACCGATTCGCCAGGAGTGAACGCCACCAGTATCTCGGCTCGTTCTCCCGCAGCCAGGCGCAGGGACTGCATGGGCACCGGCGCCTCCAGCAAGCCACCATCGCTGCCGATCTGCAAAAATTCCCGGTTGTCGCTGAACGCGATATTAAAGGTGCGCGCATTGGCACCGTTTAGCAGGCGAAAGCGCACCAGTTCCGTGCGGGGACGAAACTGCGCGTTCAGGGTGCCGTTGGTAAGAATGGTATCCCCCATCTGTCCCATGACGATGTCTTCGTAGCGGTTCAGGTATTCGAATTCACCTTCCCGGTCGAAGCGCCGGTCCTGCAGGATGATGGGAATGTCATCGACACCATATTCCGAAGGCAGGTCTGCGGGCAGTTCCTCGTCATCGACGATGATCATTCCGGCCAGGCCCTTGTTCACCTGGGCGCCGGCCGTGTGCAACATGTGGGAGTGATACCAGTAGGTGCCACCGTATTGCAGCACCTGGTACCGGGAATTCCAGCTTTCCCCATCGGCTATTACCTGGTGTGGGCCACCGTCGGCGGTGGGAGGCAGGTGCATGCCGTGCCAGTGCAGGGTGCTGTCTTCTCCCAGCCGGTTGTTCACCTGCAGGGATACGCGCTCGTAACGGCGAAAGCGCAACACCGGACCCAGGTAGCTGCCGTTGATACCGAAGGTAGAGGTCTGCACTCCCGGCATGAACTCGGTCCGGCCCGATTGCAGGTTGAGCTGGAAGCGGCGCTCATTGTCTTGCAGTTCACCGCTATCCATGGCCGGGATACGCAGCGGATTTTCTGTCGCAGGCTGCTGGGACCATCCCAGGGGCTGCAGCAGCCCGGCAGCGGTCATGCCCATCAGTTGTATGGTTTGTCGCCTGCTCAGCATCAGGGCATGATACCTAAATGACATTTGGGGTCAGAGTAAAAATACAGTAGTTCTATAAAAACTACTGTATTTTTACTCTGACCCCATTAATCTAGCAGGCATGAAATTGTTATACCGCCTCCTGCTGATGCTTGTGCTGGCACCATTCGCTGCCACTGCGGTGGCTGCAGACTGGGACAGCTACGGCGGTCCCGGCGGCCAACAGTACACCGAGCTGGACCAGATTAACGCCGGCAACTTGGACCGGCTCGAGCGTGCCTGGGAATTTCGCACCGGCGATCTCAACCAGGGTTTTGCCCGCAAGGGCCATTCTTTCCAGACCAATCCCATCTTCTGGAACGGCGCGCTTTTTCTCAGCACCAGCGCCAACTGGGTGCTGGCAGTAGACGCAGGAACCGGCGAAGAGCTGTGGCGTTTCGACCCGCAGTTGCCCCGGGAAATAGGGTATTCCGAGAGTGCATCCCGCGGAGTCAGCATCTGGCATGGCGAAAGCGATACCTGTTCTGACCGAATCTTCGTCGGCACGCTCATCGGCCAGGTATTCGCCCTGGATGCCCTGACCGGTGACCGCTGCCCGGATTTCGCCGACGGTGGCATGGCCGACATGAGCATAGGCGTAGGGGATGTAAGCCTCGGCGACTACGGCATTACCTCACCGCCGGCGGTAATGGGCGATCAACTCATTGTCGGTTCCGCCATCGGCGACAACCGTGCCGTGGACCAGGAGCGCGGTATCGTGCGCGCGCTGGATGCCAGGACCGGCGCCATCAACTGGTTGTGGGATCCCATTCCCCGCTCACCGGATGAGCCAAACTGGCCCAGCTGGGAAAACAACAGTGGCCTGGTTACCGGTTCAGCAAATGTGTGGCCACCGATCTCGGTAGACGAAGAATTGAACCTGGTATTTGTCTCCACCGGATCCCCCAGCCCTGATTTCTACGGCGGACAACGCCTGGGTGACAACCTCTATGCCAATTCCCTGGTCGCCCTGGACGGCAGCAGCGGCGAAGTGGTGTGGAGCCAGCAACTCATTCACCACGATACATGGGACTATGACATCCCATCCCAACCTACCCTGACCACGATCAGCTACAACGACCGTGAATGGAATGCCGTAGCCGTGGTTACCAAAACAGGAATGTTATACGCCTTCGATCGGGCCAGCGGTGAACCGGTTTACGAAATCATCGAAAGACCGGTTCCCCAAAGCAACATTACCGGTGAACGACTCTCCCCTACCCAACCCTTTTCTTCCATACCGCCACTGGCGAGCCAGGATGCCATTACACCGGAGGATGCCTGGGGCCTGTTGTTTTTCGACAAGCAGGCTTGCAGCCGCGTAATCGAGGAGTCGGATTCCGATGGCATATTCACCCCCATCAGCCTGCGGGGCACGATCATGAATCCCGGTTACGCCGGCGGTTCTAACTGGGGCGGTGTCGCCATCGACAGTGAACGCCAGATTGCCATCGCCAACGTGAACCAGATACCAACCCTGGTCAGGCTGGTGCCGCGGGGTGAAATACAGCAGCGCATCGATGCGGGAGAATTTGAAGGGGACTGGGAAATAGCGCGCCAGGAAGGAACACCCTATGTCATGGCCAGGCGCCTGTTTACGTCGGCACTGGGCCTGCCTTGCACCAGCCCGCCATGGGGTAAGCTGGTGGCGGTGGACCTTTCCGTGGGAGCCATACTTTGGGAGATTCCATTCGGTAGCGTACGCAATCTCGCGCCGGGCATCGTGCCCAATTTTAATTGGGGCATTCCCAACCTGGGCGGACCACTGCTCACCAGTTCCGGTTTGATCTTTATCGGCGCCGCGGCGGAACACCGGGTGCGAATTTTTGACATCAACAGTGGTGAAGAACTATGGCGCCACGACCTGCCGGCAGCGGCAATCGCCACACCCATGAGTTATGAAATAGACGGCGAACAGTACATCGCCATAGCCGCAGGCGGTTATGACAACATCGGACTGGAGCGGGGCGACTACCTGATCAGCTTCAAGTTGGCTCCAGAGTGAACCGTTTGATTTCCAGGATCCAAATGCATAGAGCTACGATCGTGGGCATTGCGGCTCTCTGCCTGGTTCTGGGTGATAAAGCAAACGCCGCTGAAGAAGAACCAATCCTGCTCACCATTGAAGGTGACTTGATTGGCGCAATTGATAAGCTGGAGGAATCTGCGGCTCCCGCGGAGATCATCACTGCCTATTACGCATTGCTGCCCGCGGAGGTTCGACGGCAGGCGGAAGGAATGGGCCGCGCCCTGGAAAGATTGATTCCCGATTACGAGGTTGCCTACGACGCCGCCGACAGTGCGGAAATCACCGAGGTGAGAAGTGATATTTTCGATGTGTGGGCCAGGATCAGAACTCTGCATGCCGCCAACTTTACCATCGAAGCAAGCCAACATCTGGACTCAGCCTTTCGCCAGGCTTACGCGGTCATCCTCGCGGAACAATAGCCCCTCATCGGTCACAAATCACGGGCCACTAGTGCTACACTTCCGCCTTCAGCAACGTCAAATCCAACTCGCACCGATACCGAGAAATACGTCCAGCCGCCCGTTTCTGTGCTGCTTTTCCCCTGTTTTTCTGCATCCAGAGCGACCATAACAAGCAACCGAGGAAACCATGGCACTAATGATTGGCAAGCACAGCGTGGTAGCGCTGAACTACACCCTGAAAAACGATGACGGCGACGTTGTGGACAGCTCCGAGGGGCGCGAGCCCCTGGCCTATCTCCATGGCGCCAACAATCTGATCCCAGGCCTGGAAAAGGAACTGGAAGGCAAAACCGAGGGCGCGAAGTTCAATACTTCCATCGCACCGGATGAGGCTTACGGGGAGATCCGCGAGGAACTAATCCAGACCATCGACAAGAGCATGTTCCAGGGCGTGGAATCAATCGAACCGGGAATGACTTTTGTCGCTCAGGGTGAGGGCGGCCAACAACAACAGGTGCGGGTCACGGAAGTATCAGGGGAACAGGTCACCGTGGATGCAAACCATCCCATGGCCGGACAGACCCTGCATTTCGAAGTGGAAGTCATGGAAGTACGGGATGCAACTCCGCAGGAAATCGAACACGGCCACGTCCACGCCGGCGGTCACGATCACTGATCATCACCTCGGGCGTACTGCTCGAATCAGTAAAGCTTTTCCCGAGCCACTAACTGCTGCACGTGTTCCGGCACCGGGACCGACTCGTCCAGCTCGGGACAGGGTTCGATAGCCCCGAATTTTGTTTCGATGTTTACCACCCCGGCCCAGATGTCGGTGTCATAGTCCGGTTCCTTGTCCAGGGGCGGTCCGGTTCGGACCTTGGCTGCCGCTTCGTCGATAGGAATCTTAACCACCAGGGTGGCATTAAGTTCCTGGGGCGTGTACGGCCGGATCTCCCCGGCGCGACCCGGTACCAGGTGATTCACCAGGGCATCAAGACTGGCCGCTTTTTCTTCTTCCGGCACTCTTTCCGCCTTGCCAAACAGGGTGATGGAACGGTAATTCACCGAGTGCTTGAAGCCGGAACGAGCCAGCACCAGGCCATCCAGCAGGGTGACGGACAGGCAGGCGGTTTGTCCGTCCAGTAGCGCATTAATCATCTGGTTCTGCAAATGGCCATGGAGATAAATGGCATCGCCGATGCGTACATAGGCAGTAGGAATAATGTGCGCCTGGCCGTCGATTGTGAAACCCACCTGGCAAACAAACGCGCTGTCGAGAATTGCCCCGATTTGCTCGCTGTCATACTCCGCGCGGTTGTCTCCGCGCACGATACGGGTATTTTCCGCCGGGGCGATGGGGCACATGGCTGCTTCCTCGATCTATGTAAACAAAGAGAGGGACTATACAGGATGTGCCGGATACATGCCCGCCCGCTTCGATGCTGAAATTGCACTGCCTGAATTCTTGAACTAATGAACCCACTCGGTGATGAGTTCGGCCGGAATCCGCTCGAAATACACATTTCTGAGTTCAACTCCGGGGGAATCGAATCCCAATTCCGCGGTATCCATCTGTTCCAGTTCGTATTCGTTATCCGCTTTCTGTTTAAATTCTTCGGCGCACACATAAAAAGCTACGCCATGGTGTCGAGCGGACAGCGCCAGCAGCGTGGAACCACTCTTGTTGATGGCCGAGCCGTCCGCCAGCACCGCGTCGGCGCCGACAATCACCATGCTCACTTCCGCCATGGCCAGGTCCGCCTGGGCCTCGGTGATGTAGGTCGTGCCCAGGCCCAGGTCGGCAAGAAACCGGGCCAGCAGCTTGCCTTCGTCACCGGGTCGTGACTCGGTAACGATAAACCGCACACCGGGTTTTTCCCCGGCGAGCCTTTCCGCCAGGCGCTTGATGGTGGAACTGATGCTGTGGGTCATGATGACATCGTCCGTGGAAATCTTTGCCGCCATGTTGTCCACGGCTGCCCCTTGCGCATCCTGGGCAAAACGAGAGGCTTCATCGCAGCAATTGATAATGCTCGCCTTCGCGTCCTTTACATTTGCAGTGTTTGAGGATTCGATGCAGCCCTGGGCACGCGCAAGCAGGTTCTGCAGCGCGGCCATGCTGGGGCGGCAATACTGCAGAGACCGAAGAAGAGCCAGCATTGGGGTGATCAGCTCGCCGGGATCTTCGCCATCATAGGCTACTGTGATTTCCCGCACCCCAGCCAGGGCCACCAGCGCAAGTTCCGTAGCGCCGCTTACCCGGTCATCCTGGATTTGTTCTATCAACTGTTTCGGGGTCATCAACCTTGGCTCACCATTCCAGGAGATTTATTCGGTGGATTCCACGAACGGCACCGGGTCCGTTTCGGTCTTATCTTTGCGTTCGGCCATGAGTTGCTCCTCCCATTCCCGGTTGAGCTGGGTGACCTTGGCTACATATTCAGGGTTGAGATGCACCGGCGTGTCCGGGTCATAGAGGTCGGCCACCTCCCGCATGGTGCGCTTGTCATTTGCGACGAAGCGCTGGGCGAACTCACTCGCTTCCTCGGTCGGGTGTCCGAGGTTTTCCAGGGCTACCCTTCCCATGCGCACGGAGCTGTCGAAGGTGTCGCGAATAATCTCACGCACCCCGGCGAACCACAGGTCATACACATGATGCCGTTCCGTGGCGCGGGCAATCACCTTAACCTTCGGATAGTGCTTCAACACGTACTTTGCCAACTCCGTGATCTGTTCGCGATTATTGATGGCGATAATAAAAATATTTGCATCCGCGATACCCGCCGCATGCAACAGATCCGGCCGGGTAGCATCGCCGTAGTAGGCGCGCACGTTAAAAGCCCGCAGTACTTCCAGGTGATGGGAATTGAAATCGATAACCGTGGTTTCGTGACCACTCTGGCGCAGCAGGCGGTTTACCACACCCCCTACCCTGCCATGGCCGGCGATGATCACCTTGCACTTCTTCTCGATTTCATCCGCTTCCCGATCTTCCGATTTCACATAGCGCGGTGCGATGACGCGGTCGAACAACAGGAACAACAGCGGGGTGAGCAGCATGGAAAGGGCAACGATTAACAACAACTGGTCTGCTACGGACGCGGGAATCACCGAGATACCCACGCTAAAGGACAACAACACGAAACCAAACTCACCGGCCTGGGCAAGGCCGAGGGCAAACAGCCAGCGGTCGGCGCCGCTGATTTTAAACTTCAGTGCCAGCACAAACAGCACTAGTACTTTCAGCGCGATCAAACCCGCGGTAAGAGCAAGGATGTTGATCCAGTTGGCGGCGAGCAGGTTAAAGTCGATGCTCGCCCCCACGGTCATAAAAAACAGGCCAAGCAATAATCCGCGAAACGGATCGATGTCGGACTCCAGTTCGTGGCGGTATTCGCTGTTGGCCAGTACCACACCGGCCATGAACGTGCCCAACGCCGGGGAAAGGCCAACCAGGGTCATGAGCAGGGCAATGCCGATTACCATCATCAAGGCTGTGGCCACAAACAATTCCCGCAGGTGCGCCATTGCAATGAAACGGAAAAGCGGTCCGGTAAGCCTGCTGCCGCCGACCACCACAAAGGCAATGGCCGCGAGGGTAACCAGGGTCGCCTGCCATCCGGGCAGCCCTTCCACCAGGCTGAGTCCACCGCCATGGTCTTCTTCAGCCGTCAGCTCTCCTGCCCCGCTAAGCAGATCAGGTGCGGCGTCCATCAGTTCCGGCATGGCCAGCAAGGGCAACAGGGCCAGCATGGGAATAACGGCGATGTCCTGGAACAGCAGCACAGAAAAACTGGACTGGCCACCGTCAGAACGCATCAGTCCTTTTTCATTAAGGGTTTGCAACACGATGGCGGTAGATGACAGCGCCAGTACCAGGCCGATGGCTACTGCAATGGTCCAGGGTTGACCCAGCACCAGGGCAATCGCGGTAACGGCAGCGGCGGTCAGGCCAACCTGCAGGCCACCAAGGCCCAGCAGCTTCGAGCGCATTTCCCATAACATGCGCGGCTCCAGTTCCAGGCCCACGAGGAACAGCATCATTACCACACCAAACTCGGCAAAGTGCTGGATAGAAGTCACATCGACATGGAGCAGGGAAAGCAGCGGACTGATGGCAATGCCCGCAAGCAATAAACCGAGCACCGAGCCCAGCTTCAGTCTCGAGGCAATAGGTACGGCGATAACTCCGGAGATGAGAAAAATAAAGGCAAGTAGTAAGAAATCGGTCATGGGAATGTTTCCTTGTCGGCACTGTTAGTCCATCACAGGCCCGTGCCCGCCGCAAGGGAATGCCTGGTAAGGAAGTGGCAGCAAGCAGTTACTACGCGGGTAACAGCTCAGTCAGATTGGCCAGGGCATTCAGCGCTGATACTACCGCCCCTTCCTGCCAGCCGCGCAGGTAGGTCAGGTGATCTCCCGCAAACAGGAAGGGGCCGTCCGGTGCCTGCAGCACGGAAGAGGGATTGCTGTTGGCCCAGCCACCCAGGGTATAGGGCACCTTGGACCAGGCCACAGAAATACCGTGCTGTGCCTGAGCGGCGAGCTGGGGATGAAGCTCCTGTCCTGCCGACAGGGCAAGATTGATGCGCGCCGCGGGAGACAGGTTGGCAAAGGTAGTGGCGTTGCTACCTCCGAACAGGTAGGACCCTACAAGGATGCCCTGGGCCTGGCCCAGTCCGCTGGAGGGATACCACATCTGCAGGATGTCCGGGTCGGTCCAGCTAATGCCGCCGTAAATATTTTCCTCACTCTCCCAGAACCGCGCTGACTGGAAGGCAATCTTGGTTGGGTTGGCGTACTGGGTAGCGGTGATGGCCGACTGTGCGGCGGTACTGAAATCATAGGGAATACTGCCCAGCACACTGGGTGGGATGGCTACGATGGCATAATCCGCCTCTGCCGACCCTTCCACTTCCGGTGTACGACCCTCGATGCGCACGCCGGTTTCGGTGCGGCGGATCGCGGTCACTTCCACGTTGTAATAGGCTGCTTCCGACACCTGTTCCGCCAGGGCGAAGGCAATGCGATCCATGCCGCCTACCGGTTGCATCATGGTGGCGGCATGGTTGTAGCCCTCAACAAAATTCGCCACAAAAGGAATGTCCGGATGGCTGAAAATTTCGTGCCAGTCCAGGGGCGTTTCAGGAACATCGGGATTCAACCCGCCACTGCCGTCTGCAATCCCTGCCCGGGTAGAACCGGAATACAGGTTACTGGCATTGAGTGCGCCGTAGCCCTTGAGCACTTCCAGCACTGCCGCCCGTTCGCCGAAACTGATGTCGCTGTCCAGCGCGCCGGTATTAATGGCCTTGGCTAACAGTTCTGCTATGGCACCTCGCATGGCGGCGATGACTTGCTTGGCCGGTTTCGGCTGGCCGCCGAATGCGGAAGCACTGTGAATATAGGCGGCGCGGTTGTCGTTGATGAAGGGCTCAAGGGCCACGCTAAGTTCGCGACAATAGGCCAGCAGGTTTTCATGATGATGGGAGATGCGTGCAGGCCCGGCATTGAAATACAATTCCTCGTCACTGTCAAAGCTGCAGGTCTGGGTATTGTCGGTTTCAGTAATAATCGAACCCGAACGCACGGTGTGACTACGCCCACCGGGACGGTCCCGTGCCTCCACCAGGAAAAAGGGAAATCCCGCCTTCTTCAGTTCATAAGCAGCACACAATCCGGCGATTCCGCCCCCGAGCACCGCAACCGTGGGCTTATCTTCCATGGCCAGTCGCGATGTAGCCTGTTGCCAGCGCTCGCGGTTTTCCACGGCACGGGCATCACCCGGTACCAGCATCCCCATGGTGACCATGGCCTGGTAAACCGCGCCGACACCGCCCACTTCGCCCAACCTCTGCAGGAACGCGCGGCGACTCCGGGAGACCGGGGGCTTATGGTTTCGGGATGTCATGACGAAAAAGTCCGGGTACTTTGAACCGCTTCAAAGTACCCGGACCCTGTTCTGAATGGAATGCTTGCAACCAGGTGGCCCGGCTACAAGCAGGCTTCTACTTCTGGTACAGCAGGACAAACTTGCTGGTCTGTCCCTGGATGGCCGGATCGAAAACTCCAATATCCAGCGGATCGTCCGGATTGATATGCAAGCGGGAACTCTTCACCAGGGAAAGCCCGGCGTCCTCGGCGAGATCACTGACCACGCCTTCACCAATGCGATGCAGGGTACCGCCCACTTCCGGGCCGGCATCTGCGGCGGCGTGGTGATCGATCATCAACAGGGTGCCACCGTCTCGCAGAATGCGCGCGATCTCGGCAAAGCTGCCGGCGGGATCACCGAGGTTATTACCCTGGGGTTCAAACCATAACTCGTGTGGACCCAGTATCCAGGTCACCATGTCGATGGAACCGTCTTCGGCATTGAGCTGGTCGAAATTGGTACGGTCAACGGTGACATTGCTGTGACGGCCGGCCAGCGCCTGGGGTGCATCACCGACGAAACCGTCGAAAGCCGGCGGGTTCTGCATTATCACACTGCCATCGGCGCCAACGGCACGGGCCAGGATCTCGGTATACCAGCCGCCACCGGCTTCCATTTCATAGACGTTCATGCCGCGCTGGATACCGGCAAAGGTCAGCACCTGCTGCGGCATGCGCCGGGCATCGTCTTCGCGGTCGGCGGCCGGTCGGTCGCTGTGCTGCAAGGCACTGGCGACGACATCGGCGGAATTCTGGGCCAGAGCCTGGAAACCGATGGATAGGGCTAAAACGCCCGATGCCAGCAGGGATAGGGTCTTGCGAAAAGAATCTCTCATGTGTTGCTCCTGCGCTTGACTGTTTATTCTTGTGGATACAACGAGTTGTATGCCAGGAGCACTAAACTTACTGGAGTCGTTCGCTACCGTCCAGTTCTATTCCAATCGCCCGCAGCTGGCTGGCGATCACCGGGTTCCGGTTTTGCAGCCAGCGCCGGTACAGCGCCAGTATTTCCTCGGTGCCCAGTTCCTGTCGGCGTGAACAGGCATTGGCCACCATCTCCAGCATGCGGGTAAAGGTATTGGCCAGTTCGGCGAATATGTGGCGGTTATCGCGGGCGTTCTCCGAAAGATAATCATAGGCGCCGCCGCCCATGCCGACGAAATAGTCCACGCCGATACCGCGGCGTGCGTAGCGACCGGGAAACAGGGCACCCAGGAACAGGGCCATGTCTCCCAGTTGTTGCAGGATGAGGCAACGCTGCCGTTCATTGTTTGCCTCAATAGCATCACCATAGAGCAAGGCTAATGGACGCAATGTCATTTGGCCATCCTGGTAAGAATACAGGTTTTCAGACCTGCCGAGGCGATCGAGTACGGTGCCTATATACCAGCAGGTGTCTTCATGGGGAGGAGGACTGAAGCGTTGCGCGTAACGCTGGATGCGCTTATGAAAGTAGCAGGAGAGAGATGTTTCCTCGATGGGACGCTGCTCTGTTTCAAATACCATGGACACCTCCAAAATACGACCATCTACCTGTCAAATATACGCCAGGATCAGCAGCCGATTAACAGCACTTATTCACTATTACGGCATTTTCTGGCCAATTATTGAGAATTGGGTTGTAATTCACGGGATTCCCGTCGCTTCCCGGAACCCAGGAGCCCTGCAATGAAAAAAGCTGAGACCAGGTTTGCCCTGCTTTTCGCCCTGATGACAGTTAGTGCTTCACTCAACGCCGAAGAAGGCAGGGCTTTCTACATGGCGAATGAAGGCCTGATGGTCACCCATGGCAACACCAAGATTGCTTTCGACCCGATATTTCGCAGCGGCTTCGGCCAGTACCTGCTTCTTCCCGCGGAGATGGAAACCGCCCTGTTTAACGGCGAAGCACCCTTCGACGGGCTGGATGCGGTATTCATCAGCCACTACCACGGCGACCATTTCTCCGCGGCAGACATCCTGCGCCTGATGCAGGCACATCCCGAACTGGAGTTATTTGCGCCGGCCCAGGCAGTCATTGCCATGCGCAGCGAGGGTGATGTGGAAGCCATCATGGACCGGGTTAACCAGGTGGCGCTGGAATATCGTGACTCGCCGGTAAGCCTGGCCATAGATGGCATTTCCGTAGAGGCGGTACGCATTCCCCACAGCGGCTGGCCCGATTCAAGACTGGACGTGGAAAACATCGCCTGGCGTGTCACCCTGGATGATGCCACCACGGTGCTGCACCTGGGTGATGCCGATCCCCGCGACGTGCATTTCGCCAACGATGCCGAATTCTGGCAACGCAACCAGCCCCACACCGCGTTCCCGCCCTACTGGTTCTTCGGCTCCCGCAGCGGACAAGAAATCCTCGACCTGCGCATCGGCGCGGAAAACAACGTAGGCATTCATGTGCCCATGCAGATTCCCGCTGATCCCTTGAGGCGGCCGGCAGAATTAAGAAACGCGGACCTGTTTACCAATCCGGGCGAGACGCGACGGATTCGGCACTAGGCCGTACCTGGCTATCTTAAGTTGAGGAGAATGCGCCGCAGCGCGATCTAGCAGAGCGCGTTGCTGAGGCAGGTGCCGCCTTCGGCCCACCGGATCGGCGGCTCAAAGTCTTGCGCGGTCAGGGTGTAGGTGATGCCATCGAGGGCAGTGTCATCGTCGCGCCAGGTAAATCGAATCACGCCGTCGAATACGGTGATGCCATGGCTGGTCGCCGTGCGCTGTTGCGCGGCGGGAATTCCGGCGGTGGCTTCGTCAATGTCAGTCAATGCAGTAAAGCGGTTGGCTTCGGCAGCTACGACAATCGCCGTGCGATAAACGCTAATGGCAAGCGGCGCTTCCGCGAATCGTGCCCGATTGGAATACATCTCGTAGGCTGGCAGGGAAACCGATGCCAGGATGCCGATAATCGCCACCGAGATCATCAGTTCTATAAGGGTGAATCCGGAATTGCGTGTTGGCCTGACGTGCATTGCCCTAGAACCCTTCGTAGAAAACCTGGTGGGATTCACTGGTGACATACAGCGCCGTCAACCCAAACTGGGCCGGGTTGGGATGGGATACGCGGATGGTATTACCCGAGCGGCTCACGATATTTGGCACCACGGTGCCCTCACAGCGCATGTTCGGATCGGGTTGCCCGCCACCTTTCATCGCCCAACCGATGTCCTCGAAAATCTGCCTGCAGTTTTCGAAGGCCATTTCCGACAGGCGCGCCTCCCTGGCCACGGGATCTTCCAGCATATTGGGGAATGCGTACACCGCCATGGACCCGAATAACATGATGGCTGAACCGATGATACCGGCCCAGATGTAGCGCTTGTCACTGCGCCGACGACGCTCCAGCGCCTCCAGTTCGGGATCGACCTCGTGTAGAGCAGCCTTACTGGCCGCCTGCTGCTTCCGTTCCTTGCGCTCCTGCTCATCGGAAAAGTGTTGTTGCGCCTCGGCAACCCTTGCGCATTTTTCGCAGTAGGACCCGGATTCGAGAAATTGGGCGCAAACACCGCACAGGTCTACCCCGCAGCTCTTGCAGACTGCGGCAACTGGTGCTGATGGATGGTTTTGACAGGCCAAGTTAGTAAGAAAATTCGCTAGTTATATTTCGGGCGAGATGATTATGCCATTGCTTCCCAATACACACTATTGGAATAGATCAAAATTGTAGATTCCATCACTATCTTAATAATTCAAGGGAAATTAAAACCTTAGGTGCCTGGCGAAGGGAGATGTTGTGACCGGCTTCGCATATTAGACAGTTTGCCAGGCAGTCCTGCCAACCAGACCTTGCCATTTCACTCCTTTGACCCTACCCAATAGCAGGGATTCCCGCCAACTTCATTTTCAAGCTCATTTTGTAAATGTTATCACTGTTCACCTCGAGCAAGCTTGCACCCTATTGGCAAATGGCTGCTTTTTTTCGGCCCCGAGAGATTGGCGCTGGCTTGACCGCCTCCGGATGGCGTTGCTAGACTGACCTCAGTTTTAAAGCCCTCGTACCCATTGGTGCGGGGGCTTTTTATTTTGACTTCAGCCGTCTCATTTAACTACCAGGAGAAAGCCATGGCCGAAGCAAACGACATGTTTTCACGCAGCGTGGTGCTGCAAGCGGATTACCAGGGTGACGTAGCCAACGACCAACCCCTGGATGAACTTGAGTGTTGTTACGACATCTACTACCCGCCGGAGTCCGATACCCCTCCCCCGGTGGTATTGATGGTGATCGGATTCGGGGACTACCCGCGCAAACTGCAGGCGGGCAAGGGCCTCAAGGACCTGCCTCCCTATATTAGCTGGGCCGGGCTGCTGGCCAGTGAAGGTGTGGCAGTAGTGCTGGCCAGTTGCAGCGACCCGGAACATGCCCTGCCCCTGCTGCTGGACCACCTTGCCGCCAATCAGCAAAAGCTGAAGCTGGACATGCAAAGATTTGCCCTGTGGGCCTGTTCCGGAAATGGGCCCGCCGCGCTAAACCTGCTCCGGACCAACCCGGAAACCAGTGCCGCGGTATTTTTCTACAGCTACCTTGCTGACCTCGAGGGCCACGACGATGTGGCCAAAGTGGCCAGGGAATTCGGTTTTTGTAACCCTGCAGGCAACCGGGATTTCATACCAGTGAATACGCCTTTATTTATCGTGCGGGCAGGGAAGGATCAGTTCGCCGGACTTAATGAAACTCTTGACCGATACGTGACCGCACTCAAGGCGCGAGATGCCGATGTAGAGTTGGTGGATTACCCGGACGGTGTACACGGGTTCGACCTGCTGGATGACTCAGCGCAGTCAATCGGCATTATCAGGAAGGCGCTGGACTATCTGGCAGCCCGACTCGGAGTTGGTGACTGATCAGTCGCGCTGGCGGCCGATGCCTTCGTTGAAGTTCTTGCCAAAATCCATCACGTCCATCTGCATGGCGGCAGCCTGGTTGTGATTGATGTACTGGCGAATCGTCTGGCACTTGGTCTTGCGAATGTAGGTGGAGGTGTCGGCCTCCTTGGTACAAAACACCTTTTGCTCCAGGGGCCGGCCATCGTTGTAGGCCACCAGCTCCGCTTCCGTCATTTGGTGGAATGGGGGCGTGCCGGATTCGCAGGCTGCGAGCAGCCCGGCAAGAACGAGTAAGAAAGTTAGTTGTTTCATGGCGCTGGGAAATCTAGCTTCTATATATAGGTAAATTCTTTACCTGTATAACGCTATTTCATACCGATCGGATCACAATATCAACCGGAATCGGTCGATTTGTCGCCGCCTAGCGGGCCGCGCGGCCCAGGTAAACCTGGAAGGTACGCTCCACCTGGTCATCCACCCCGGGTACGAACAGTACGGACAGCACGGTAATCAGCAGGGCCGCGGCGAGGACCCAGGGGTAGTATTTCATTACCTTGTCCATGATCTCGTCCATGGGCTCACCTCGGCAGTGCTTCGAACAACCACACGTTGCCAGTTTCGATGGCGGCGCGGGTGGTTCGGGATGGGTACTTGCCGGAAATCACTTCAGTAATCCCGTCCAGCTCGGCACCGGACTGGATGCGGTTTAACTGTCGCTCATAGCGCACACCATCGATGCGCAATACGGCGCGGCCATCCTGCTCGGCCTGCACCGGCCACTGTTTCCAGATGCGACCCACGGTGGACCCCATGTAGCCGGACCAGACATAAAGTTTGCCGCCGTACTCGGCGACCCAGATGCGGCGTGAGGTGCCGGTGGATTCCAGTTCCATTTCGATGGTCGGAATGGAGTTAACGAAGGACCAATCCGGGTCCGGCCCTGTGTGAAGATCGCCGGCCTGCAATGGCCCACCGGAAAACACTCGATTGGGGCCGTCATCGAAGCGTTGCTTGATGGCGGCGGTGGCTACGGCGGTGACCGGGATCAGCACCAGCCCGAGAAGAATGATGATTATGCGCAGTACGAGTTTCATGACCGCCTCTCCCCGATGAGCAGTTGCCAAATCATACCAGACTTCGGTTTATTCAAGGGTGGTGAAGAAGATTGCCGCCAGGAACCCGAGCAGGGTTGCCATGCCGGTAACACCGCCGCCGCGGTGATGAGCTTCCGGCAACATGGTTTCTGCAATCACGGTAAGCATGGCGCCGGCAGCGATTCCTTCCACCAATGAGAAAGTAGTCTCGCTGGCACCGACGAAGAAAATGCTGCCGAACCAGGCGCCGATACCGGTGAAGATCATGAGCGAGGCCCACATGGTAAAGATCTTGGTGAAGCTGTAATTCTGCTCGCGCATGCCCAGGGAAGAAGAGAATGCTTCGGGAAAGTTGGACAAAAACAGGCCCGCGATCAAAGACAGGCTGACGCTGGCATGTAGCATGCTCGAACCGATAACGAAGGACTCAGGAATGCCATCAAGGAAGATTCCCAGCCAGATTGCCATGGGCGCGGCACTCATGGATTCCGCCGCTTCCTTGACGTCCATTGGCGTGGGTGCGCTGATGGCATCATCGATGCGGTACTTCACTTCGCGGTACCAGCGGTCCGCTTCGCTGTCGTTTAAGGCATGCTCATCTTTTAGTTGCGTGATGCGGGTGTTGCTTAATTCCATCATTGCTTTGGCAAATTCCGGAATGTGTTCCACCAGCTCATCGAACTCTTCCTTGCGAATCACCCACACCGATACGTCTTCCATGGCCTTCACGGTGGCGGTTCGGGTTTCGCCGGTCAGCAACGCAATTTCACCCACTACGTCATTCGGTCCCAGTTCCGCAACCTGCTGGTGGCGTTCTTCGTCATCGATCTCCACCCGGCCCTTGTCGATGATGTAGAAGCTGTCTCCCGCTTCGCCCTGCTTCATTAATACCTCACCCGCCGAGTATGTCTTGCGATCGATCAGGGGAACCAGGTGCTGCATCTGTTCCGGCGGCAGGGCATTGAACAATGGTGACAGGCTCAGGCGTTTGAATACTCGCTTGTAGTCGGCACTTCGGGTGCGGCGCAGATGGGTGATGGTGGTGCCGACCTTACGCAGGAAGCCACCCTGGCTGTTAATCCATTTATTAAGGGTGACAAACAACATACCGCCTATCAGGCAACCGATGGAAAGAGGCACGAAATCACCCCGCTCCAATGCTTCGCCCACAAGATCAATGGTAAGTGCAGCCAGAAGAGCGCCACTGCCAAATGCCATGAGCGAGGCGATGATTCGGTTCCCGGGGGACCAGATGAAGGCGGCCAGTGCTCCCAGCGGCAGGGAGGCAGCGGAAATCAGGCCAAAGATAAAGGCCTGCATGGCCATGGATTCGGGCATTCGCCGGGACCTCGTCGGGCGGATACGACTGCACCATTCTAGCGCATATTCTGTGGTGGAAAAGATGGGAAATTAGAGATTGATCCTGAATTGATCTAAATCTAACCAGGCTGCTCCTGTTTGGATGGCAGTGACAATAATTGCAGCAGGGGAAACGAGGCAAACACCAGTTGCCCGGCCAGGCCGATAAGCCCGGCGGCCAACAGAAAACTGGCAAGGAACTGGGTGGTGGTCTGTCCGAAAAAAACGATGGCGAGTAAGAGTTCCGCAATCAGCAAACACGCCAATGCGGTAATCCCCATAACCAGTCGATTCGGCCAGCGTGGTGCTACCAGGAATAACTTGATAGCCCGACGGCACAGGATCCAGCAGATCACCAGCATGACCGGTACTTCGATTATCACCGCCAGGGTTTCACCCAGGGCCGGAAGCAGCAACATGATACGCACACCACCGAGCAGGAATCCGGCGCAGAACACACCGAAGAAATAGAGAAAGCCTGCCTTGATGGACTGGACCATTGAGCTACCCGATCTAACGAGGGGGGATGAAATATATGGCGGATAAAGCGAACAAGCCCTATTTTACTCCCGGTCAAAAACTGATGTACATTTGACAATTCTCCGCTACCGCCTTGAACTTAATATGTATTCCCACAACTACATATCTTCGCGGATTCTCGCCATGCTTCTTGCTGTCGTCGCCACCATGGCTGCGGCCCAGGACGATTCCACCGTTATCTACGAAAGAAGCTATTTCGACCAGTTCAATCCGGTCTCCCTGGAAGACATGATCCAGTACATTCCCGGTGGCGCCACCATGCTCAGCGGTCGCGGATCTGGAGGCGGCGGAAATAATAATCGTGGTTTCGGTTCCAACGATTCCCAAATTCTCATTAACGGTAGACGCATGTCCGGCAAGGTCAATGACATGTCGACCACCCTGGCACGCATCCGGGCCGACCAGGTGGAAAGAATCGAACTGATACGCGGTAATGCCGAAGGCCTGGACATTCGCAATGAAGGCATACTGTTTAACGTAATCCTGGAAGAAGGTGCCACCAGCTCCTCATCCAGCTTCGTTGACGTTAGCCTGAATCATGTAGATGGCATGGATCCGACTCCAGGCGTGCTGGCATCCTACAACGCATCCAATGGTCCCCTGGACTATGTCATAAGCTACGAACGAGAAGTGCGGCCAAGAGTGGAACTTACCGACGAGCAGATCTTTAACGCAGACCGCACGCCGCGAGAATTTCGCCGTCAATCCCAGAGAAACGAAAGGATTAACAATATCATAACGGGTAATCTGGGATATGAATTTGCCGACGGTACATTGCTAAGACTAAATGGCCTGTTGTCTGACAGTGAAAGCAGCCGCTTGCGACATGAAGACCAGTTCCTTGGCCGCGAAGGCGAAGCTGCCGCTCCCTATGCAATCGAGGCGGCCCAGTTCCTGGATGACAGAAAGGAATATGAAATCGGTGGCGACCTGGAATTCGATGTTGGCAATATCGGCCGGCTCAAGACCATGTTTGTGTTCAATCGCAAGCAGAACACCGACGAGATTTTCCAGGATTCCATAGTCGATGATGTCACCAATCGTTTCTTCACCAGTTTTGCTGACTTCGACGAAGGTGAAACCATTGTTCGCAGTGCCATGACGTCTGTTATTGGCTCCCATACCATCGAGTATGGCGCAGAAGGAGCTTTTAATACCCTGGATCGAACCTTTGCCTTCAACAATGATCCACTTGAAAACGCCATTGTCGAAGAAGACCGTTACGAGTTCTTCATCACGCACAGCATCCAGCTCAGCGACCAGATTAGCCTGCAGTCAGCGCTTACCCAGGAAATCTCCACCATCTTCCAGAACCGGGATGGCCAAAAGAATGAGCGGGATTTTGACTTCCTCAAGCCCCGTGTCGAACTGCGCTATGACCTGACGCCCTCGGACCAGGTGAGACTATTGGCGGAACGCACGGTGAGCCAGCTAAATCTCAACGATTTCGTGGCCAGCCGCAATGTGGAAGATGACACTATCAATTTCGGCAATCCCGACCTGCGGCCTGAATCGACCTGGGCCTACTCGGTAGGATACGAACACCGCTTCGCCAATGACGGGGGTGCCATCGAAGTCAAACTGACCCATGAGGATATTTCCCATCATATTGACAAGATCCTGATCGGCACCGATGACTCCGGTACCGGCAATATCGGTGATGCGTCGAAGATGATGCTGGATACGAACATCAGCACCCGGTTCGGTTTCATCGGGTTTCCGGCTGCGGTGATGACATTCACCTATCGCTATGAAGAGTCAGACACTATTGACCCATTCACTGGCCTGGAGCGGCTTACCCGGTTTTCCACACCCTACTACTTCAACATCGACTTTCGTCACGATGTGGAAAACACCAACTGGTCCTATGGCTTCGATGCCCACCGCCGCTCTGCTCGAATCCGGCAGGATGTATCGCTATATGAATTTACGGATTTCGAGATTCATGTAAACAGCGCCTGGGTAGAGTACAACTTCAACCCCAATTTGAAAGTACGCTTTGAAGGCTCACACTTCGGTAACGAAGACGGACGTACCTTCGACAAATATTTTTACGACGGCCATATCGCCGACGGGGTGGTCAGGCGCATCGACTTCCAGGATTGGCGCGTGGACGCTGATTTTACCCTGAGCGTGCAGGCAACCTTCTAGTCGGGACTTCCTTTACGGCCGCCGCAGTTCCTCCAGGCTCAGGGTGTTCACCCCGTCGATAATCTTGGCGAAGGAACGGGCCACCGCCTCCAGCCCTACTGATGGCACCAACGCCCCGATGTCCAGGTCCGTGTGCTTGTGTTCCGGCGAACGTATTAACTGGATGGACGGCGCCAGCGTGTCAATCTGCCCGATCTCACCCGAGGCTCGGGGATGCATGGGTCCCACCAGGCTGACCCCGAAACTTCGATAGGCATCCAGTGAAATATCCAGCAATGCGTCGCTGCCATGAACCCACCACCGCCGCGGCGAGATGCCAGCGGTTCGGCGCATTTCCGTATCCCAGTTGAGGAACTGCACCGGCGCGATATGCTCGGCATTGAGGAGCAAGGCGGTGTTTTCCAGCATGCCCGTATCTCTCAGGTAAGGAGAGTTAGGCGAACCAACGTGATGGCCGGCGGTTCCGATAAAGATCATGGTACGACGACGCTGCGCAATGGGAATCTTGCTGTAGTGCTCAGCCAGGGCCATCATCACTGCCACGCCGGAGGCATTGTCCAGGGCCGCCTCGAACCAGCCGTCCATGTGGGCGGTGATAATAATTGTTTCGTCAGTCATCCCCGGTAGCGTGCCGAACTGGCTGGGAGTAGTGAGACCTTCAACCCAGTCCACATCCTGGCTGGCGTTGATTCTCACCGCCCCGGCACCAAGCAGGTCCCTGAGCTGCGCTCCGTCATCGTATCCAATCCAAAACGTGGGTATATCCTGGGCCTGGGCGATCTGGATCACACCCATGTTTTCCGCGTAACCCCATATACCGACTGTCATGGCGGCACCCGATTCTTCGGCTCGCACCGTAACCTGTTCCCAGTTACTGGAATTACCCATGTGACCCGGAGCGAGCATGGCCTGGAATACCACGGCTTTGCCTCGTACATCGCGACCGGCGAAATCCGCCGCCGCACCCAGCCCAACCCAGACAGCCTCTACATCCAGGGCCCGCGGCATTACCGGGGGAGGTGCAGGAAGATCAATATTTTCAGCGCGACCCGATCCGGACATGTAACGAGGTGGCGAAGGGTAGGCACTGCTGAATTCCAGGGTGGCCCCGTCTGCCACCGCCGTCAGTGACCAGTCCCGGGGCATCCACTGTGGTCCCAGGGGAAAATCCACGCGGTAGGTCTCAAGGCCCAGATCCCGGAAACCTTGTTCAATCCAGTCGGCGGTCATGCGTTCGTACTCGGTGCCCGACATGCGGCCCCAGTACTTGTTGCCGTCGTCGCGGCTGCGGTGGGAAAAGGCAATCACCTCATCCATCAATTGCTTCAGATGATCCCCTTCGATATCCGCGTAGACCTGGTCTTCCCCGCTCAGGGGCATGCGCATGTAATCGAAGGCGGAGTCGCGCACTTCACCCGAGGCGTCCAGTTGCACGTTCGCGTCCTGGGCAAAGACAGGATTCAGTATTAGTAATGCTGCAAAAAAAGTAGAACGCAACTTTCCGCTCTGGTGACCTGTAGTCAATTGGGTATTCATATACACCTCTTTTTTGGAAAGGGATTAGAAATCCCGTGTTGGAGCTACCTGATTCGGATTACTCCCACGCTGTCTTCGATACTGATGCGAGTGCCCCACTGCTCTGATAATCGTTCCACGCGTTGCAGGATTTCGCGAGCCTGTTGTGGCGGTGCCATTCGGGGAATGCCAAGACGGGAATCCGGACCGTTAATCCCCAACTCTACCGGGTAGAGACGCACCTCGCTGAGTTGCCCGTCCTGGTAATGGCTTATTGCCACCAGGCTTTCCAGGGACTGGGTGGAACCACCGAAGTTTCGCGCGAATTGCTGCAATCCCCGGCGCTGGTCAGCCGGATCATTTCCGAGCACCACCTGCAGCTCCCACTGGGCTTCGCGGAAAAACTCACCCAGGCCATAGAAGATGGGCTTGCCATTGTAGATCTCGATACCGCGCAGCAACTGCACGCCGGTGCCATGAAATACATCTGCACCCGCATCTATTGCCCGGTGCGCCAGCTCAACATAGAAGTCCGGCGGCCGCGTGCTCAGATGTTGCCGTTCCACCACGGACTGGCTCTGGTGCACGTGCGCGGCAGCGATGACGAAGTCCGCGTACTGACGCGCATTCCTGATATTAAGCAGGATGCGATCCATGTCAGCTTGGCTCACCTGGTAAATAACGGTGCCTGGGGTCTGGTCACCCTGCACCATCACATAGTTGGGATCATTACGTCCGGAGCTGGAGGCGGGAATACTCACACTGTCGCTGGAGGAGTTGGCGGAAAGGGGCCAGGGATTGTCGTAACGATCCCGGTACTGCTGGAATTCTTCCTGTACCCGTTGTAATGCATCGTATTGTTGCCGCGATACCAGGATTGCCTCACGGTAATTGAGCATATTGAGTCCGGGCCTTCCGCCCAGGTTACCGATCTGGGGCGTAGCCGCCAGGCGATAGTGTTCGGGAAAGATCGGCGTATGCATGCCGATAAGCGCGGCGCGGCCTTTTTCGGTTTCCAGGAATGCCGGTGCAGACGCTTCCTGCAGGTTCTTGCCACTGCCGGCATGGACGATGCCCGCCTCATCCAGCAAGGCATTGGTGGAGAACATGCCGTCAAACTCCGCGTCCAGCAGGTGGTTCTGAGCGCGGTTCACCATATCGATGCCCATGCGCCTGAGATCGGGCGCCACCAGGTGACTGCCGACAAAGCCATTGAGTGGTCCATCGAAATCATTCAGGTTGGCCAGCTCTCCTTCCATGTTACCCACCGCAAGGTTGGCACTTCGCAGCAATTCAAATACCGCCTGCACTTCTGCGTCGCCGAGCTGGGTGGCGGGGCGGCGGATCATCAGGTCGCCAACCGTAGCCACGGTGAAGTCCCCGGACATGGTCATGGCCAGGTCGCGATCATTCAAAGGTGGCGGGGATGGTTGCGCTGCAGTAGTTGCAGGCAGGATGAAGACAATACAGGCGACTGCCGCAAGCCGCCATGGTGTAATCATTCTGAGCAAAATCGATATCCTTGCTTTATTCTTCTTCATGTTCTCACTTGTCAGAAAGCATCAAGGTTCCAGGTTTAAGGATCTTCCAGGCGCCGGTGCCCGCAGGCGGAACCGTTCAAAGACGTCACCCGCAACAGGTTTACACCCCGCTGTGCAAACAGGTCCATGTCGGAACAGCGCACATAGGTAAAGCGCAGGTCCAGCTCGTCGTCCCGGCCAATGCCCTCGTTGGCAAGCAAAGGCTGCACGTTGTAAAGATCCCGGTTGCGGGCGAGGCTTAATTCCCTGAGGTTATTCAGCCCGGCCAGGGCATTCAGGTCGGTGATGGCGTTGTTCTCAAGACGCAACACCCTCAGGTTGCGCAGAGTACCCATGGCAGCGATGTCTTCGATATGGTTGTTACTGAGAAACAGGTATTCCAGGTTTCCCATGCCCCGCAGTGCGCTGACGTCGGAGATGGCGTTGTCATTGAGACCGAGCTGCAGCATTGCGGATTTGCCAGACAGTGCACTGATGTCATCGATCCTGTTGTTGTGCGCCCACAACAGAACCAGGTCGTCCATCCCGGCAAGCGCGCTGATGTCCTCGATCTGGTTGTCGTAGATGCGCAGGTGAGTCATCTTGGTGAGCCCGGCCAGGGGGCTGATGTCAGTGATGGAATTGAGATGGATGCGCAACAACCGCAGTTCCGTCAGACCGGCCAGGGGGCTGACATCGGTTATCCCATTGAACACCACGTCCGGATCACGGCCATCGTCTAAACTGAGAAAATGCTCGAGCTGGTAAGGGTAAAGGCCATGTACCTGAAGCCGGCGTAACTTGGTTAATCCGGCCAGGGGGCTGATGTCCGAGATTGGGTTCTCACTGACAATGAGCTGTTCGAGATTGTTGAGGCCGCTGAGGGGACTGATGTCACTGATCCAGTTGGTGTGCAGGCTGAGAAAAGTCAGATTGGTCAACGCGCTGATCGGTTCGATATCCGTAATCAAGCGGTTGATAATGTTGAGTGTGGTCAGCCCGGTGAGATTCTGGATACCTTCCAGGCTTTCGAAGGGTTTCTCCGGCGACGGTCGCAGCGTACCGCCGTAAACCACCCGTTCGGCATCGGAACCTACCGCCAACTGGCGCAGGCCGCCGGCAAGTTCGCAGCTGAGATCGTCATCCGGGCCCAGGGACAGGGCCGCCCGCACCACTTCCTCCAGATCCGGGTCAGCAAAGCTCACTATGGCATCGGAGGAATAGTCTGCACAGTGTTCTGAGGGCGCCAGCACCTGGCGTGCCTGGCCCATTACCGGCTCGGGCAATCCCAGGCCAGCTACGGCGAGAAGGACGACGGTGAGAACAGCATTTTTCATTATTATTGCTCCGCGACCGGGCCCACTAAGGTAACAGGGAAATCGCCAGGGGACTACGTTTTCCAGCCGCCAGCAACTCGCCCGGGCGGCGTAATCCCGGACCATACCGGCGATTCAGGCTGGCAAATCAACCGGCAGTTCTGTAACAATTCGAAGTCATGGCAACCACCGGAGGCACACCATGATTTTCCTCAGCCAGACCTGCACCCGATTTATCATCCGGGTATGCTGCCCGGCATTGTTCTGCTCCGCCGCCCTGGCGCAAAGCGCCGGCCGGCCCGACCTGGAAGGAACCTGGACCAATGCCTCCCTTACCAACCTGCAACGCCCGGCATTCGCCGATTCCCTGGTTGTGGACTCGGAACAAGCGCGAATTATCGCAGCGCGCACGCCCATCGCCGGCATCGAAGGCGGCCTCGACGAGGGCGACGGTGTAAATGACACACCCGAAGCCGGTGCCGATGATTTTGGCGTACGCGCCTACAATAATTTCTGGGTAGACCCGGGCTCCAACCTGGCCCTGATCAAGGGGGAGTACCGTACTTCCTATGTAGTCGATCCTGCGGACGGCCGCGTGCCATTCCTGCCCAATCCACGATTCGATTTTGAACGCTCGCAGTTCGGCTCACGCTATGCCACTGGTATCGCCGACTTCAGCGGTCCCGAGGCATTTCCCAATTCCGAACGCTGCCTGCTGGGATTCGGCAACAAGGCCGGGCCGGGCATGATGGGTGCGCTGTACAACAACACCTACCAATTTGTGCAAACAGATGACTACGTGATGATCCTGGTGGAGATGGTGCACGACGCCCGCATCATCCCTGTTTACGAATCGGCAACTGAAGCACGGGCCAATCGCCGGCCTGTTGTACACGAACCCTGGTTTGGAGACTCGGTTGGCTGGTATGAGAATGGCGAACTGGTGGTGGAAACCGTGAATATCAATCCACTGCAGTTAAGCCAGAGCTCGGTGCCCATTACCAAGCAGGGCCGTATCACCGAACGCTTCAGCCGCTACGCCGACAACGAGATCTTTTACCAGTTCAGCGTGGAGGACAGTAACATTTACAGCCAGCCCTGGACGGCGGAACTTAGTTTCTATGCCACCGATGGCCAGCTATACGAGTACGCCTGCCACGAAGGCAATTACTCCATGCCGGGTTCACTGGCAGGTGCACGCCGGCTGGAACTGGATCAGGAATTGAACAGGTAGATCAAACTTCAGCGGCTGCGATTCGAGCGTCTGCGGTAATCACGGGAGTCATCCATGTCAACGATTGCTAACCGGGGCAGGATAGCTGCTGCTCTCACCACATTGGTTCTATGGCTACCACTGTCAGCACAGGTTCCTGCACCTGCTGATGTATTTGGATTCGAACCGGGAGACGATTACAAGCTCGCCAGCTATGAGCAGCTCACCTCGTATTACCGGCAACTGGCCCAGTCGAGCCCACGAGTAAGCTTGCAAGAAATTGGCGACACGGTGCGTGGCTTACCCCTGCTGTTGCTGTTTATCTCCAGCGAGGAGAACCTGGCACAACTGGATCGCTGGCAGGCCATCAGCCGGGACCTGGCTTATGCCCGCATCGATGAAGCAACCGCCAGGCAGCATGCCGAAGACGGTAAGGCCATAGTCTGGATCGACGGCGGACTGCACGCCACGGAAGTTGCCCCCTCCCAGATGCTGCCGAGACTCGCCCACCACATGGCAACGGACGAAAGCGAAGAGTCTCGCCGCATACGCGACAACGTCATTCTGTTATTAATGCCGAGTATGAATCCCGACGGACTGGAAGTAGTACGTACCTGGTATGAGCGAAACCTGGAAACGCCGTTCGAAACCACGCGCCCGCCGGAACTCTACCACCACTACGTGGGCCACGATAACAACCGCGACTGGTTTATGAACAACATGCCGGAGACGGCCGCAGTCAGCCGGGTACTGTATGAAGAATGGTATCCACAGATCATCTACAACCATCACCAGACCGGCCCATCCTGGGCGCGCATCTTTCTGCCTCCTTTCGCCGACCCGGTGAATCCTAACATTCATCCAGGGGTGACTACCGGAGTAAACCTGGTGGGTTCTGCCATGTCGAACCGGTTTGCCATGAAACAGATGCCGGGGGCGGTTTCTGACATGATCTACAGCATGTGGTGGAACGGCGGTATGCGCACCGTACCCTACTTCCATAACATGATCGGCATCCTGACTGAGACCTCACACGCAAGCGCCTCACCGCGATACTACGATCCGGAAGAACGACCGGCCCAGGTGGGAAATCCCCGCCGCGGCCAGTCGGCGCCTACTTCCGGTGTGGACATCTTTTATCCCTACCCCTGGCCCGGAGGTGACTCCCGTTTCAGTGATCCGGTACGCTACACCTTCACCGCATCCATGGCGGTACTGGATATTGCTGCGGACCTGAGCTCGCGCTGGCTGTATGGCATCTATTCCATGGGTCGCGATTCGATCGCCGCGGCCGAGTCTGACCGATTTGCCTACGTAATTCCGGCCGCGCAATGGGATCCCAATGAAGCGCGAGCCCTGGTGGAAGTACTGATGCGGGGCGGACTGGAAGTGCATCGTGCCAGCGAGGATTTCTCCGCCGGCGGTGAGGACTATGGAGCAGGTTCATTTATCGTTTATGGAAACCAGGCGTTTCGCAAATACGC
>CAYFKD010000004.1:243228-263900 GCA_964343795.1 uncultured Pseudohongiella sp. | reverse complement strand
CTCGGGCTCCGGCTCGGGTTCCGGTTCCGGTTCCGGTTCTGGCTCGGGTTCGGGCTCTGGTTCCGGCTCGGGTTCGGGCTCTGGTTCCGGTTCGTCGTCTTCAGGGCGACAGGCTGGATTGGTGCTGTTCAGGGTACAGGCCAGGGTGCCGTCACCGCTGGTTTCGTTAGGGTTAGTCTGAATCTCGTTGTTTTGCTCGGAACTGGTAGAGCCGGAAACATCGAATCCTGTAGTGTTCTGGGTGTCCTGGGGAGTTTGCTGCGGCGTGGACCCTCCAGTAGCGCCGAAGCCTACGCCTGCCGCACCACCGTCACCGCCGGTTCCGCCAGCGCCACCGTCTCCTCCGGCGCCACCATCAGCACCAGCGTCTCCACCATCTCCGCCGGCGCCACCATCAGCTCCAGCGCCATCGCCGTCAGCACCGCCGTCTCCGCCATCGCCATCAGCACCGCCGTCTCCACCGTCGCCATCAGCATCGCCGTCTCCACCGTCGCCGTCGGCACCATCTCCATCTCCATCTCCATCTCCATCGCCGTCGGCACCGCCATCATCTCCGTCATCACCACCGTCGTCGCCGTCTCCATCGCCGCCGTCGTCACCATCACCATCGCCGTCATCGCCATCATCCTCTTCCTCAGGATCATCGACGTTCAGTACGGGAATGTTGCCGAGTTGCTGGGGTTGAAGTGTTAGGCCCTCGGGCGGGGTATTGGGATCATTGGCGGTGCCGAAGTCATAGTCGGCACCGATACCCAGTAGCAGCGTGCCGCCATTGTTGTCGAGCTGGGTACCACCTTCGTATACGCCGGTATACAGTGCACCGGTATCGATTACACCTTCGTGGTCGGTTCCGCGAATACCGATAGTGGCGAACTCGGTCTCAACGGTATAGGCATCCTGGTTCTGGTCCCCGATACTGCCTGTTATGGTTCGGAATCCACCTTCGATGAGACGCATCGTAGACACATCGGTAGCGGGATTTTCATCATAGGCATAGGCGAGGATTTCAAATTGGGTGGATTCCTTCAGCGAAATGATCGCGGAATCTTCCATGCGGATCTGGGTGAATCCGCGGGGGCCGGTAACAATCGTGTCTCCCACATAGACAACGGAGCGGCGAGACAGATTGCGTGAACTGCCAGTGATGTCCAAGGCGGACACCTGGCCATTAGTGGCCACGACGCGTCCGGCAGTTATCTGTTCTTCAGCCGCAAAATTAGCCGGCGAGTAGAGTGCCAGGCTCAGCAGCAGGAAGTAAAAGCACAAACGGTCGAGCAAATTCTTGGATGCGATTTTCATGATTCAGACTCGGCTAAACTCAATAGTTTGTGCAGACCTTGTAATTGTATTTCCCTTTTTAATTTTCTATTTTTTTTAGTTTTTAGAACCTGTAACGAACCCCTGCCTGTACCTTGAAACGGCTGTAATCAAAGAGGGGAATGTTGCTGGTATTGTCCGTATATGAAGTTTCTGCAGTAACCTGCAGATTCCTGTCCGCCTGCCAGAACCATCCAACGGATACAGTCTCGTTATCATCTTCCCTGACGGTATCGAAAAACACCGGGTGGTTAGCATCATGCTCGACGTCCTGGATCGATGCACGCAGGTACGGTGTGTGCTGGGCATTCAATCGCCACAACAGGCTGTAGGCCAGGCCGATAAATTCACGGCCGTTATGTTTACCGACATCGAACTCGGGGCTTTCATCGGCGCGATACAGGTTAAGCGAGTGGGTCAACACGCCATCAATCCTGGTTACACCACCGGTAAGCAGAAACTGGTTTACATCACGCAGGTTTGCCTGGGCGCCACCCGCGCTTTCGTCATAGCGCAGCCTGGAATAGGAGCCAACGGCGGTGGAGTACCAGCCATTGCCGTAATTCCGTTGCCAGGATCCGTTGATGCCGGTTGAATCCTGGAAGCCGTTGCCACTGAGATAGACCTTGCCCATGGTTACTCCGGCCTTGAAGCGATCTGTCTGGTTACCCCAGTTGTAAGCCACTTCGCCACGAATATTGTCCAGGTCAAACTGGTCGGTTGAGAAGTTATCCAGGTGACCGGCATTAAGCGTGGCAGTAATGGCGCGATCTCTCGTAAGTGGGTAGTTGTACACCATGGTTGCCGTTGTATTGGAATAGGTGTCGTCGGTCTTTTGACCGTCGGGATTCAGCTCGATTTCTCCAATTAACGGGGTATCAATAAGGCTATTACTTGTTGCGCTGTTAATATTTCCATCTGAACCTAACACTGAAGCTATGGTCCAGTTAAACGATGAAGTCTGTGCGTCGCGTCTGGCTTCAATGAGTTACAGGAAAGCCTGGATATTCTGCTGAACATTCGGGGGCGGATTGCTTGCCAGCACCTGGTTGAACAGGTTTTCCGATGCTGTGAGGTTATTGGTCACAAAGTAAGCCCTTGCCAGTTCCAGTCTTGCTCGTTGTCGCAGTACGCCGTCAGTCGAAGTGGCTGCTACCCGTTCCAGGGCGAATACCGCCTCGTTGGGCTCTCCCGCTTCCAGTGCAGACAGCCCGTACATGAAGTCGAACTGGGGATCGCCTTCCCATTCCTCGAGATTATCCTGTCCCAGGTCATAGGCCGCCTGAAACTGGCCGGAGCCGATCAGGCCATCCATCCGTGGGGCAGGAGACCCGTTTTCAGCCGCCATGCTTGGCAACTGCAAACAGATTGCCAGTAATGGCGCAAAGAGCAGACTGTGCTTTTTCATCTGGATCCCGATTTATTTTTTTGTTTTGGATGTTTCTCTCATGCCGCTCAATTGCCCAAGCTGTAGATTTGGCGGCACATGGGAGCCTTTTGATTGTATTAAAAAAGCACGGGCAAGTCTTACTTTACTCTCCCTGTTTTTGGGATCAATACGGGGTGAACCTATAGCGCGGCGAAAGTGTGATCCGAGTCAAAATCCGGGCAATTTCCCCCCTGAAAACCGCGGATTCCGGGATTTAATTCCATTGACGTGGGAAAATATCCCACGTATACTGCTCGTGGGAAAATATTACAGGAAGTTCGAAATTTAACCAGACACCTTAGAGGAGGTGATGTGCCATAAATCAGTCAAATGATTTTGTACGCAGCCCACACCCCTAAAACTGTGAACATCGCAGTATGAATTGGATAGCATCGGGCCTACACTCAATTGTTGAAGTCTTGCTAACTTCAACGTGCTACCCAATCCAGATGTTTGCAGGGGGTGTGGCCTATTAAGCGGCCACTCTCTATCCCGCCCCAGACCGGTTTCGTTATTCCCGCCCATCCTTCTACAATGCACCGCAAATACAGCAAAGCCAGCGCTTGGGAATAAACCTCATGTCATTGCGATTTTATGTAGCCAGCTTGGCCCTCGGTCTCAGTGTAGGCGTGAATTCTCAGGCACAAGAGGCTGTTCCCATTACACATACCCTGGGTATTGGAGGTTATTTGGCCAGGGGTGATTACGGTGAATCCAGCGACACGGATATTTTCTATTTGCCGCTTAGTTACCAGGCCAGGGTGGGCAATTGGGGATTCCAGGTGCTTGTGCCTTATCTCGAAGTAACCGGGCTCGGCAATGTGCTGGTTAATATCGGCGGTGTGACACGGGCGGTGGCCGGCGCGGAAGAAATGACGCAGCGCGGCGTGGGCGACACAGTGGCATCAGTGACCTACCAGGTGGAACAATTCTCGTCCTGGGCACCGTTCATCGATCTGCGTCTGGACGTAAAAATACCCACTGCCGACGAGCACAAGAGCCTGGGAACGGGAGAGGTGGACTACAGCCTGCAGATGGATCTCACCCAGAACTGGGGCAACAATGTGCTGTTCGCCACGGCCGGTTATTACTTTCGCGGAGAGTCGGACCTGTTTAGTGGGCTTGAGGATTCCGCGTTCGCCCAACTAGGTTTCGCCACACCGGTGAGTGAATCGGTTAGTCTCGGAGCGTTCTATGATTTCCGGGAACGGGCATCGGTATTCTCGGTGGAGAGTCACGAGTTGATTCCCTATTTCAGTTGGCAAATAACACCGGACTGGTCTTTAACCGGACTATTTATCTGGGGATTCACAGACGCCAGCGCCGATGGCGCGGTACAGGCGCAATTAAGTTATAGCTGGTAAAGGTTAGCTACAGCCTGAAAGGCTGGACGCGCGGCGGCAGGATAGCCGCGCGCTGGATGGGTCGTGCACGCTGGATCGGTGGCAATACTGGCCGTTGAATCTTCTCCGGTCGATCGGCACGTTCACTATCGGCTTCTTCGTAATCCACGTCGGTTAGATTCAGGGCAAGCTCGGTTGATTCATCCCGCTCCGGCATATTGGCGGCGAGGTAACTGGCCACTGCACTCCATGTCAGGGCAGGCTCCTCCGCCTGAACCAGGTCTGTAACGGAATCGGAAACCAGGTCTGCCTCGGATTCCGATGTGGCCACTGCCTCTACTTCGGCCTGCAGTTGCTCGTGCAATTGCTCGAATGCAAGGGCATTGCTGTTAACCGCAACCTGGATTGATTCGGTGATGTTAATGGGTCCCGAATCGCGAGTGATAAATTGCTCCGCCGTAACCTCAATCGGTGATTCCACCGGATCTACGGACACAGGGATCGTTGCGTCAATTTGTAAATCCAATGACGCGGTCAGGGCCGTTCCAGCGTCAGCGACGGAGTGATTGATTTCAACTTCCTGGGCATCGTTAACACTGAGGAAAGGCCTGAAGCCGGTACCTCCCAGGCCGCTACCTCCGGTGGGTGCGCGCCCGGTGCCGCCGAATCCACTGCCCGGCGTGAGCATGCGGCCGGTTCCGCCTATGCCGCTGCCTTCGTCCTCTTCACCACCATGGCGTACAACGCCTGTGCTGCTGAAATTTAACAGCAGCAACACCAGCAAAGCCGCAAGCATGGCGGCAAGACCCAGCTGGTTCCGGTTGATATTTAAGGTGGCGCTTCGCATTTCGCTATTTCTTGGTTCTGGTATTTATATCGTTCGTAAAAGTTAGATATTCAGTTAGCCAGTCAGTTCAATTTTAACCCATCGGGCTCCTAGTCGGTGTCATCATTTTCGTTGCTGGCAGAATTAAAATTGAACACCCCGAAATTCATTCTGTAGTCTGATCCTGCTTTTTCCTGGTCACGTTTCTGCAGTTCCAGGGCCTTCTTATTCATTGTGGTCAGCGCTTGCATCCCCAGGGTGTTTGCCAGCTCTGCCAGTTCCTCGATGGATGCCTCGGAAAGCCTGTCATAATAAACACTTCTATCGAAATAGGAAGGTTTCTGACCCAGCAGGTTATGGGCGCTGGCGGCGATGTGATCGCGGGTGTTTTTACCAAAAAAGAACACCTTTTCATCGAAGCCTTTGTCCGGTGTGAACGCACCCGTATTCAGGATCACATGATCGTCTTCCAGTCGTGCCACATCCAATCGTAGCCATTCGTCAAGTATCACTCTGGGACGAATGTCTTGTTTGCATACTTTTTCTACTAATTCCTCGAAGCTGGGTGTGTCCCCGTTCACAGTTTTGAGCGGTAATGCTATAGGCCGGCCCGATTCATCCAGATACTCCGGTGACCCCATCCATTCACCAATTATCTGGGCACCGGTTGAAACACTGGTAGGTGTGGCGCTCTCGCTGGGAGATTCCGCTCGCAGGCGCTTGACGTCCTTGCGGTGGACTCCGGTAAGCAGGTTGATGCGGCTGTCGGACTGGCGCTTGTTGTTGACCTGGAAATCTTTCTCAGCCACATCCACGTACAGCGACTTGAGCTGGGCGATGAGCAAAGGGTAGGTGATTTGGTAGGACAGCATGAGCTTTATCAGCGGCCTCAGTACCTTGCTGATGGCGCCAAGAAGCTCCGGCGGGGGACCAGCCGGGCTGCCTGGGTTGTTGTTGTGCTCATCTGTCATAGATCGGTTTGCCTGGTTTCAAATGGATTATCTGTAGCTTCCAGACCAGGAAGGCCGCAGTATAACAAAAAAGTGGGAATTAATCCCACATATGTCAATTTTTAAAGTAATTTCCGTAGCTTGCGATACATATTGACGTGGGAATTATTCCCACCTAGTATAGATTTTCCATGATGCTTTGCATCTAGAGGACGGCTTAGATGGCAGCGGGATTACTGAATAAGACCAGGGATTTACTTATCGGTAACGGCCAGCACAGCGACCTCAACCCACCTCCCACGCCCAGCGCCAGTATCAATATCGGCCCCGAAAGGGAGCTTGCCTATGATGAATACGGCAAAGCCGATGGCTATCCCCTGGTCTATTTTCATGACAGTGGCAGCTCGCGCCTGGAGAGTGCATTTTTCCATCGCAGTGCGCGCAACTATGGCTACCGAATCCTCGCCATCGATCGCCCCGGCGTCGGTTGCTCCAGCTACTATGATCTGCAATCACCACGGGAATTCTGTGACGATGTGCTTGTTTTGGCGGACCGCCTCGGGATACGGCAGTTTGGTGTGATGTCCCTGGGAGCCGGAGGGATCTATGCCCTGACCCTGGCACACCAGGCGCCTGACCGGGTCAGCATGCTGGTAAACTTGGCAGGTTTACCAGCCAGCGTGTTCAATGAAAGCGACACAAAGTCATACACGGCTTCCTGCATCAACGGATTAACACCGCCCCTGGTTAAATTCCTGGTGCGGCTGAAGCAGGCCCTCTTTCCTGACTCTCCCCAATCCCTGCTCGAACGTCTGCAGGGCTATGTGAACTTCACTGACCGCAAGGTTTTGGCACACCCCCGGGTCAAACGAGCACTCATGCTGGATCAGTACGAAGTGGTCAGGCAGGGTAATCGAGGACTGGCCCAGGACATCGCTTTGTGTTTTCGCAAGCTGGATTTCAGGCTGGAGGAGGTGGGTGTTCCCACGACTATCTGGCAGGGATCCGGTGACCGCCTGTCACAGCGTGCCGACTGCGAGTTCATGGCGGCTCGCATACCCCACGCCAGTTTTTACCGCATTCCCAATCGCGGGCATTATTTTTTCGTTACGGGAATGGACGAGGTATTCAGCCGCCTGCGCAGCTATACCGAGATACGGCGCGCGCTGGCAGCCTGATTTCTGCTCACTCAATCGTGGCCGTGGGGGTGCAGGTCCGTGTCGCAGGGATGATTGCTGAAAGCCTTGATGTCACCCGGCGCGCCATATTCCTTGTTGTCGATAACATTGAACACCTTGGCATCGACAAACACCGACACCAGGTCTTCGTCCAGTAGGTTTTTCTTCGCTTCATCCACCAGGATATCGATAGCCCTTTCGGTATTCATTGCCGGCTTGTAGGGTCGGTCTGAAGCGGTCAGGGCGTCATAAATGTCGCAGATGGTCATGATCTTGCTTGGCAGGGGTATCTGGTCTCCTGTCATGCCGTGGGGGTAACCACTGCCGTCGATTTTTTCATGGTGGGCGCCAGCAATGGTGGGTATGTTCGAGAACTCCTTGGTCCAGGGAATAAGATTAAGGAAGTTCTGGGTGTGCACCACGTGGGATTCGATTTCCTTGCGTTCGATCGGTGTCAGGCTGCCCTTGGCGATGGTAAGCATTTCAAATTCTTCCGGTGTAATAACCGCAAGCTCTTCGTCACCCGCGTCGACGCGGTGGGCATTGATGCGATCCAGCATCTCCTTGTTTTCCTGTTTCAGGATCGTGGGCTCATTGACTTCCACAATGGCATCATAAAATTCATTGAGCAGCCTGATGTCCTGCATCATTTGTTGGTCAAGTTCGGTCAGTTTCGATTCGTCGGGATTGCCGGCTTTATACAGCTGGAGCTGCTTTCCCAGGGAGCGCGAACGCAGTTTTTCCTGGGCGTACTTGATACGGTACTGGATGTTCTCCAGGCTGCCGGCAGTCAGTTTTTTCTCTTTAACCAGTACCGATTCCCGCACACCAACCTTGCCAAAATCGTGTAGCAGGGCGGCGTACTTGAGCTCTCTTACCTCGGTATCAGTAAAGCGCACATTGCGCAGTCGAGTGAGATTGGAAATAGACGTGGATTGCGCCAGGTCGACACAGAGGTCCGCTACGCGGAACGAGTGACCGCTGGTGGTGGGATCCCGCTGCTCGATGGCGGCAACCGAAGCATTGACGAATCCATCGAACAGGTCCTTGATGTCGTTGTAGAGGACCGTGTTTTCAATGGCGACACCCGCCTGGCTCGCCAGTGCCTGCAGGAGCACGTTAATGTCACTGTCGAATGCCAGGGTGTAGGCATTGGCCGATTTCTCGTCGGTAACTTTCAACGAGCGGGCTTTCTTGCGATTGACGAATTGCAGTACCCCGATAACTTCCTTTTGCTTGTTCGCCAGGGGAATAGCGAAAATCGACTTGGTTCGGTAACCGGTGTTCTGGTCAAACATGCGGTTGAAGCGATAGGGCACCGAATCCGTAAGCTGGTAGACATCGGGTATATTCAGCTCCTGGTCAGTGAGCGCCACGTATCCGGCAATAGAAGATTCATCCAGGGGGAATTTCACTTCCTCGAAGGGGAATTCCATGGAGTCATTCTGCGCCAGCTTGAATACCAGTTCTTTCTCGTGATCGTTAATCTCATTAATAAGAAACAGAGACACGCCATCACAGCAAGCGATGTTTTGTCCTTCGTTAAGAATCTTTCGCAGCAGTGTCATCAAGTCGTCTTCCGATGACAGCGAGATACTGATGTCCGCCAGCTTGTTCAGATATCGAAAGCTGGTGTCCTGCAGCCGCGCCCGTTCTGTCTTTTCGCTCTTCAGCACCCACTGGTAACAAGCCATTTCCAGCAGTTTCACTGTCTGCTTGTAGGGCAGGCTGTTACTGAGGATCAGGTCCGCGTCTTCATCCATGGACTCTGTGCAGAGAAAGATTGATTCCGGGAATTCATCAGACCATTTTGCGTAGTCCATTTCCCGAAGCAGGTGATGGTCGAGCAGGATCAGTGCAGGGTTATAGCGTTTTGCCGCAGTTACGGAAACGATCTCCGTGGGGATAATCAGCTTCGACCGAATATCGTTCCAGACTTCGCTTTTTGCGTAGCCGGGACCGTAGGCGATAGTGATTGTTCGCTGCGTATTGGAGAGGGAATTCATTAGTTGAATCCAGGCATAACTCCATTGATTTTAACCCAGCGGCGGGGATTATAGCGAGAACCAGTACCTGGAGGGGGTATCTTTGGCTGCCTGGGCAGGATACCGCAATCGCTGGTGTAACGGGGCTTTAGAGGTCCTGTTCCAGGCGGTTTTTCAGGTTGGAAAGGAATTGCTCCAGGTTGCTCTGGGCTTCGGATTTGTAGCGGAATGGACCAATTTCCTCCCCTTCCCGGGTTCGGAAATACCAAAGGTCCTGTTGCGTGTAGATGCGCTCACTGCGCTCGGGCGGCTGGGTGCGATGGCTTTCAGTTTGGCGTTGGTTAGGCATGTACTGGATTTCTTATTGATATTTTCAGGTGTATCGGATTATTCCTGATTCTGGGTGAAGCAACAAGCTCCGTAACAAACCTATTTGGGTTCGTTAGTATCGTTCTTGGGTGATTGATTTACTGGAATGAGTGGTTGTTATTATATTTTTAAGTTGGTCTCCGCTAGTTTAAGGTTACAGCCAATCGCAGAGATCGGCCCCGACAATGGTGCCAGCAAGTAACCTTAAACTAGCGAGTGCAGGCACAATAATCTCAGTGAATGCGGTTGGGAAGAGCGCAAAAAATATGCCATTGCTTGTTAGTGCTGTTATCTGTTCAATATTCATTGCGTTTTAAAAAATTCAATCCCGGCAAGGGTTTGGCAGCTCTTATTGAAAAATCAAGGCCTCAAATTATCCAGCTTTAACAACAAGATATGGAAACTTTTTAAAACAGGTATTTTTTTCTATTGATCAATTTTTGAGCTGAATTAGTGAAAAAAATTTAGTTTTTCACTCCCGCCAGTGCCTCGGCTTGCCGCAGATCTTCCGGCGAGTTGATATTGAAAAATATGCCTGGATGCGTGGAATCGATGTCGACTATTACATGGGAAAACTGTTCATAAACCTGTTTCGGCCCGAAGTAACCTGCCAATACGCACGCTTCGATTCGGTCGTGCAGTTGCAAAGACCACAGCGAGAAAAGCGGTTGTAACTGTTCGCCACTTCGACACAGGGCAACTTCCGCATTGGAATCTTTCATGCGGGATTGCAGTGTATTGACAATATCATCGGGAAAGAACGGAACGTCTGCCGGAAAACACGCCAGGGTATCTTCCGGTTCCAGGAGCGGAACTTGCTGGTTTTTGCCTTTACCCAGGTACCAGGCCATGGCAGAGGCAATTCCTAACAGTGGCCCGGTCTGTGCCGGCATCCTGTCTCCAATTATTGGCAATTGCAGGCTCGCGAATTTTTCCGCGTGCTGGTTTACATTGAGCACCAGGTGATCGACCTGTGGTCGGGCCCGGGCGATTACGTGCTCAACCAGGGTGATGCCCCGTAGTTTCACCAGGGGCTTGGTTTCACGGTTCATCCTGGTGGCTCTGCCGCCGGCTACTATGACCCCGCCAATTTCCATTGCTACGCTCCTTGCACAAGCCCTGGGGAGCATACGTGGAGAGGGCCATGCCCGGCAACGTGGCGCGATTGCTAGCCAGACACCGATATGGGAGAATCGCGCACTTCCGAAAAGGAGCCGCCAGGCGCCTTAAATTGTTGAATTTGCTCAAATTGAGTGTGCACTCAGGGCCGTCTGCCCAGGTAGCCCGGACCCATCCATCCAGCGCTTCCCGCTTGTGCCCCTGACGCATCACCCATAGAGCCGTGAGAGTGAGATTGAACCATGCAAGTTTCGGTTGAGACGACGCAGGGGCTTGAGCGCAAGATGCGTATCGCCGTTCCCAGGGACCGTGTGGATTCCGCGGTCAATGCCCGTCTGCAGGAAGCCGCCCGCACCGTGAACCTGAAAGGATTCCGCAAGGGCAAGGTGCCCCTGAAAGTGGTGAAGAATAAATTCGGGGCCGGTGTGCGACAGGAAGTCGTGGGTGAACTGATGAGCCAGACTTACTATGAGGCATTAAGCCAGCAGAGCCTGCGTCCCGCGGGACAACCCCAGATCGAGCCCACCCAGATGGCCGAGGGCCAGGATCTCGAGTTCGTTGCTACCTTTGAGATCTACCCGGAAATCAGCCTGCCGGAGTTCAACAAGGTAACGGCAGATCGTCTGCAGGCGGACATCACCGACAACGATATCGATGAAATGATTGAAACACTGCGCAAGCAGCGCCAGACCTGGTCGGAAGTCGACAGGGCGGCAGGCAGCGGTGACCTGGTCACAATCGATTACTGCGGCAAACTGGATGGTGAGGAATTTGAGGGGGGCAGTGCCGAGGGCACCAACCTGATCCTGGGTTCCGAGCGCATGATCCCTGGTTTTGAGGAAGGAATCGAAGGTAAGGAGCCCGGAGCCGAATTCACCCTGCAGCTGACTTTTCCCGAGGAGTACCACAACGAGGAGCTGGCCGGTAAGGAAGTGGAATTTGACCTTAAGCTCAACAAGGTACAGGAACAGACTCTCCCCGAAGTGAACGAAGAGTTTTTCACCAGTTTCGGGGTGGAAGAGGGGGGTGTTGAAGCCTTCCGCGAGGAAGTGGCGAATAACATGAAGCGCGAGCTGAAATCCGCTTCCCGGAACAAACTAAAGAACTCGATCATGGACCAGCTCATCGACCTGGTTGAGGTGGAAGCGCCGGCCGCATTGGTTGCTGCCGAAATCGACCAATTACGCCAGCAGGCTATTCAGCAAATGGGTGGGCAAAAGATCGATCCGGCCATGTTGCCGGACGACCTGTTCAAGGAAAATGCTGAGCGCCGGGTAGTGCTGGGATTGATTCTCGGTGAGGTTATCCAGCAACAGAGCATCCAGGCCGACCCGGCCCGCGTTCGAGAGTCCGTGGAAGAACTGGCGGCCACCTACGAATCCCCGGAAGAAGTGATCAAATGGTATTACAGCAACAAGGAGCAGCTCGCCAGCATCGAGTCTGCAGTTGTGGAAGACCAGGTATTCGATTTCATCATCGACAATGCCACCGTGACGGAGAAGAACGTCAGCTACCAGGAAGTGATCAAGCCGGATCCCCGGGATGAGGAAACACAGGAAGAAGACAGTGGGGATGAGTAACACATGAACCATCCTGCTTGGAATTTTTAGAAAGATACTTAATAAGGAAGGAAGAATTGCCAATGGCAACTAATCGACTGGAGACAGTCTCCGCTCTCGTGCCAATCGTGGTTGAGCAAACCGCTCGTGGTGAACGCTCCTACGATATTTATTCAAGGCTGCTCAAGGACAGGGTGATTTTCATGACCGGGCAGGTGGAAGATCACATGGCTAACCTGATTGTTGCCCAGATGCTGTTCCTCGAGTCGGAAAATCCGGACAAGGACATACACCTGTATATCAATTCCCCCGGCGGCTCGGTCAGCGCCGGTCTCTCCATATACGACACCATGCAGTACATCAAGCCGGACGTGAGCACCATGTGTATTGGCCAGGCCGCCAGCATGGGCGCCATGTTGCTGGCCGGGGGCACCAAGGGCAAGCGCCTTGCCCTGCCTCATGCCCGCGTAATGATCCACCAGCCCAGTGGCGGGGCCCAGGGGCAGGCTTCGGATATTGAGATTCAGGCTAATGAAATCATCAAGATACGCGAAAAACTTAATGTGTTACTGGCGGAACACACCGGGCAGTCCGTGGAGACTATCGCCCAGGATACGGAGCGGGACCGCTTCATGAGTGCCGAAGAGGCTCTGGATTACGGGCTGGTGGATAAAGTAATCCAGCGAAGAGTAGATAATACAGATAGTGAGGCTTCCGATTAGGTTCGGAGGTGTGAGTGCGGATTATCGTCTGCACCATCCCGGGGCGCCGGGAAATGTGGGGAAAGCGGGCTTGCAATTGGGGCTTTATGCCTTCATTTTAGAAACGCCCGATTTTTGCCGTATACATACGGGTTTTATTAATTATGTCTGACGATCGTTACAACAAGGGAGATGATAACGGCAAACTGCTGTATTGCTCCTTTTGCGGCAAGAGCCAGCACGAGGTTCGCAAACTGATTGCGGGGCCTTCTGTGTTCGTTTGCGACGAATGCGTCGACCTGTGTAACGATATTATCCGTGAGGAGATCCAGGAAAAGGATTCCGAAACCACCACGCGACGCCTGCCTATTCCGGAAGAGATCAAGAACACTCTCGATGAGTACGTGATTGGCCAGGAAAGCGCAAAGAAAGTTCTCTCCGTGGCGGTTTACAATCATTACAAGCGCCTGAACTACGACAAGTCCGGCACCGATGTTGAACTGAGCAAGAGCAACATCCTCATGGTGGGCCCCACCGGTACCGGCAAGACACTGTTGGCGGAAACCCTGGCGCGGCTGCTGGATGTGCCGTTTACCATTGCCGATGCCACCACCCTGACCGAAGCCGGCTACGTGGGTGAAGATGTTGAGAACATCATCCAGAAACTGTTGCAGAAATGTGACTACGACGTCGAGAAAGCCCAGATCGGCATCGTCTATATCGACGAGATCGACAAGATTTCACGCAAGTCCGACAATCCATCCATTACCCGGGACGTATCCGGTGAGGGTGTGCAACAGGCGCTGCTTAAACTCATCGAGGGGACTATCGCTTCGGTTCCACCCCAGGGCGGACGCAAGCATCCCCAGCAGGAATTCCTGCAGGTAGATACCTCCAACATCCTGTTCGTTTGCGGCGGTGCCTTCGCCGGCCTCGACCGCATCATCCGCGATCGTTCCGCCAAGAGTGGCATCGGATTCACTGCCGAAGTACGCAGCCAGGAGAACGATCAGCAGGTGGGTGAAACCCTGCGCGAAGTGGAACCGGAAGACCTGGTCAAGTATGGCCTCATTCCGGAGTTCGTGGGCCGCCTGCCCATGATCGCCACCCTGGACGAGCTGGACCTGGACGCCCTAGTGCGCATTATCGAAGAGCCCAGGAATTCCCTCACCAAGCAGTATGCAAAGCTGTTTGATATGGAAGGGGTCGAGATTCAGTTCCGGGAAGATGCCCTGCGCGCCATTGCCCGCAAAGCACAGGAGCGCAAGACTGGTGCTCGCGGCCTGCGTTCCATCATGGAATCGGTGTTGCTGGACACCATGTACAGAATTCCGTCCCTGGACAAGGTCAGCAAGGTAATAATCGATGCCGCCGTGATCGAAGGCGAATCAGAACCCCTGCTGATGTATGAGAATATCGAGCAACCCAGCAAGTCGGCGGTGGACGAATAGCATCCTGCCCAGGGCAGCGCGCCTGCCGTTGCTGCCTTGAAAATCCGGGTTTTGGCGCCATCTTTAGCACCTGCGCCCCTGAAATGAGTCTTTTATATGTCCGCTGAAACAACCAGCAATCCCGTACTGCCTCTGCTCCCCCTCAGGGACGTGGTGGTGTACCCGCAAATCGTACAGCCCCTGTTCGTTGGCCGGCCCAAGTCCATCAAGGCATTGGAAGTTGCCATGGCAACGGACAAGCAGGTCTTGCTGGTGGCGCAGCGCAATGCCTCAGAGGATGAACCGGGGGTGGATGACCTGTTCCAGATCGGTACCATCGCCACGATTTTGCAGCTCATACGATTGCCTGACGGTACTGTGAAAGTACTGGTGGAAGGACTGGAACGGGCGCGCATTCGCGACGTGATGTACGAGGAAGATCATTTCCGCGCCGAAATCAACACGCTGCAATCGGAATCCATGGCCGAAAAAGAGGCCGCTTTACTGATCCGCTCCCTTTTATCCCAGTTCGACCAGTACGTGCAGCTGAGTAAGAAAATCCCGCCCGAGGTCATGACCTCCATATCCAGCATCGATGAGCCAGGCCGCCTGGTGGATACCATCGCTTCCCATATGTCCCTGCAACTGCAGGAAAAGCAGAACCTGCTGGAACTGGCCGGGTTGCAAGCCCGCATCGAACACCTGATGGCCCTGATTGAGGCCGAGATTGATTTATTCCAGGTGGAGAAACGAATTCGCGGCCGGGTCAAGAAGCAAATGGAAAAGAGCCAGCGCGAGTACTACCTCAATGAACAAATGAAGGCCATCCAGAAGGAAATGGGTGAGTTGGAAGATGTGCCCAACGAGGCGGAAGAGCTCAAGCAGAAGATCGAAGAAGCCGGCATGCCGAAAGACGCCAAGGAAAAGGCCATGTCGGAGTTGAACAAGCTCAAGATGATGTCGCCAATGTCTTCCGAAGCCTCGGTGGTTCGCACCTACCTGGACTGGATGGTAAGCATCCCCTGGAAGAAGCGCAGCAAGGTGCGCCTGGACCTGAGCAAGGCGGAGGAAATCCTGGAGGCGGATCACTATGGCCTGAAAGAGGTTAAGGAACGCATCCTGGAGTACCTGGCCGTGCAGAAGCGGGTGAGAAAACTCAAGGGACCGATCCTGTGCCTGGTAGGGCCTCCGGGTGTGGGTAAGACTTCCCTGGGTGAATCCATCGCCCGGGCCACCAACCGCAAGTTTGTACGCATGGCCCTGGGTGGAGTCCGTGATGAAGCGGAAATCCGCGGCCACCGCCGTACTTACATAGGTTCATTGCCGGGCAAGCTGCTGCAGAAGCTGTCAAAAGTCGGCGTGCGGAATCCGTTATTCCTGCTGGACGAGATCGACAAGATGGGCATGGACCATCGCGGTGACCCGGCATCGGCGCTGCTGGAGGTTTTGGACCCGGAACAGAACAACAGTTTTAACGATCATTACCTGGAAGTGGATTACGACCTTTCCGAAGTCATGTTTGTTTGTACTTCTAATAGCATGAACATTCCAGAACCCTTGCTCGATCGTATGGAAGTAATCCGATTGCCAGGTTATACCGAAGACGAAAAAATAAATATTGCAGAGCGCTATCTCGTACCCAAGCAATTAAAGAACAATGGCGTCGACGAAGAAGAACTGAAAATTGGCACAGAAGTTATTCGCGACCTGATTCGTTATTACACCCGGGAGGCGGGTGTGCGGGGACTGGAGCGAGAGATCGCCAAGATATGCCGCAAGGTAGTGAAGCAACATTCCCTCGAAGAGGAAAGCAAGGTGCCGCCCGAACTCACCAGCGAATTGCTGGAAGACTATGTCGGGGTTCGTAAATTTGATTACGGCAAGGCGGAAGAAGAAAACAAGATTGGCCAGGTGAACGGGTTGGCCTGGACACAGGTGGGCGGTGAATTGCTCACCATCGAAGCGGTCGCCGTGGAAGGAAAGGGCAAGACCATCAAGACCGGTTCCCTCGGCGATGTTATGCAGGAATCCATCCAGGCTGCGTTTACCGTGGTGCGTTCCCGCGCCGCCACCCTTGGCCTGGACGCCAATTTCCACGAGAAATTCGACCTCCATATTCACGTCCCGGAAGGCGCAACTCCCAAGGACGGCCCCAGTGCCGGCGTGGGAATGTGCACCGCCCTGGTGTCAGTGCTGACTGGAATTCCCGTGCGTGCCAATGTAGCCATGACCGGTGAGATCACCCTGCGAGGACAGGTATTGCGAATCGGTGGACTGAAAGAAAAGTTACTTGCAGCCCACCGCGGCAATATTAAAACTGTAATCATTCCAGCCGATAACGAGAGAGACCTGACAGAAATTCCAGACAACATTAAATCCGATCTGGAAATTGTTCCTGTAAAGTGGATTGACCAGGTTCTTGAATATGCTTTACAGTATCAACCTACTCCTTTGACTGCAGAAGAAAATCAGAAAAAGGAGAAGGAGGGTAAGCAGGAAGAGATTGAAAAAAGCTCTGACGAGGAACCCATAAAAACCCACTGATACCGCGTGTTTCCTGTTGACACGGCTTTCTGGCGCTTGGTATAAAGGCCCGATCATACGGTGGGTATGAGTCAAATCGGGGAACGATTTTCAGTCGATCGAACACCTGTTCTGCGAAAATTTTTGTACGTTATTTGTACAGTTATTAAGCAAGAATTTTGAGTTCCGATAATCAAGTTTCTGTAGATATCTTTCGATAAAAACAACGTCTAACTTTTGAAAAGGGGATAACGTGAATAAGTCAGAACTAATAGATGCTGTTGCCGCCAGTGCGGACCTTCCAAAGGCTGCTGCCGGCCGTGCAATTGACGCCATGATTGACGCCATTACGGATTCATTGAAAAAAGATGATCCGGTCGTACTTGTTGGGTTCGGTACCTTCCAGACTAAGAATCGAGCAGCTCGTACTGGTAGAAATCCCCAAACTGGTGCGCCGATTCAGATCAAGGCAGCCAGAGTACCAAGTTTTAAAGCGGGTAAAGCTCTCAAGGATTCAGTTAACTCCTGATCCGGACAGCGCCATCGCGACCTCCGGGTTGCATCCCGGCGCTGTTCATTGATGGCTGAACCGGCCTGCGGATTGACCCCAGTAATCCGGGAGTCAACCGTCCCCTGACCGTCTCTGGCGGCCAGGGATACGCCAGAACAGTCACTCGATACGAGAAATAAGCAGGGCGCATCTACGATGCGCCCTTTTTTGGTTTAAAATAGCACGATTTTTCAGCCCTCCCGCCCAACAGGCGGGAGAGTGAAACCAGTAACATTCAGTCAGTCGGAACAGAAAATGCTGCAGGATATTAGAGACAACTCCCAGGGAGTAATCGCCAAGGTCATCGTTGGTTTAATCGTTGCCGTATTCGCCCTGTGGGGGGTCGAATCGATTATTGGCGGATTTATTCGTACGCCACCGGTGGCGGAAGTAAATGGAGAGGAAATAACCGATATCCAGCTTCAGACCAATGCCCAGAACCTGATGAACTCCATCGGTGCCCAGGCGGGTGATTTTGACCAGCAACTGCTGGAGCAGATTGCCCTGGACCAGCTTATAGAAGAAATGGTGTTGCTGCAGCATGCCGAGAACAATGCCATGGCCGTCTCCAGTGATCGCATCGATCGTGCCATCATCGAGACCCAGCAATTCCAGATTGATGGCCGCTTCGATCCGGACCTGGCAATTCGCACCATGGCCGCCCAGGGTTTCAGTGTTCCCCTGTATCGACAAAACCTGCAACAGCGCATGGTGCTGAGCCAGTTGGCCAATGCTTATACCAGTTCCAACTTTGTGACCGAGTCGGAATTGCAGAAAATCATCGAGCTCAGCGCCCAGACCCGTGACTTTCGTTACCTGTCCGTGACCATGGGTACCCGTACCCTGGGCACAGCCATTTCCGACGAGGAGATCCAGGAGTATTACGATGCAAACCAGGAACAGTTCACGGAACAGGAGTCCGTGGCCCTGCGCTATGTGGTACTGGACCAGGATCTAATCGCCGAGGAGATCGAGGTCGACGAGGGTGAACTGCAAGCCCAGTATGAAGCGGAAAGAAGCGCCTTCGAGGGTTCCGCAGAGAAGCGAGCATCCCATATCCTGTTGGAGGTGGGCCCGGACCTGAACGAGGCGCAGGCGCTGGAACTGGCCGCCACGGCGCGTCAGCGCTTGCTCGATGGAGAGGAATTTGGCGCAGTGGCCCTCGAGCTCTCCAGCGATACCCTTTCAGCCGAAGCCGGCGGCGATATCGGTTATACCGACGGCACCGCTTTTCCACCGGAAATCGAAGAAGCCCTGGAGACCATGGCGGTGGACGAAGTATCCGAACCCGTTATCACCGAGTTTGGCGTACACCTGGTGAAGCTCACCGAGGCCAGCGAAAACACCTATCCATCCTTCGACGAGGTGCGGGAACGAATCGAGCGGGACCTGAAAGCATCCGAGGTAGAGCTGCGCTATGCGGAACGCCTCGAGGACCTTTCCAACCTGGCTTTTGAAAGCGGCGACCTGACGGCCATATCTCAGCAATTGAGCCTGCCTATTGCCGAGAGTGCGGCGATTACCAGGCAGGGTGGGGCCGGTGACCTGGCCAACCCCCAGGTTCTGACAGCCGCGTTTTCCGATGAAGTTCTACTGGAAGGCAACAACAGCGATGTGATCGAAATTAGCCCGACCCGCTCCCTGGTACTCCGGGTGAGCGAGTATAACGAGGCTTCCGTGCTGCCTATGGAAGAGGTGCAACCGGAAATCGCGGTGATATTGCGCACCGAGATGGAACGCGAGGCGGTACAGCAAACCGGTGATCGCCTGCTGACAGCCCTGGAACAGGGTGAAGACATCCAGCCTATACTGGAAGAAGAAGGCATCGAATGGATTGACGCGACTTCAGTTGAGCGCAATGACACGTCGGTCAACCGGGAAATCGTGAACGCGATATTTGCCATGCCGCGACCGGAAGGCGAATCACTTTACAATTCGGTACAGCTTGCCAATGGCACGTTTGTCGTGGTGGAGTTGAACGCGGTTAATCCCGGTTCGATCGAGACGATTGCGGAATCCGAACGGGATAACATTCTTAGCACCATGCAGACTGATTTCGGCAGCAGCGATTTTCAATCCTACTTGCTAAACCTGCGCGCCAACGCGGATATCAGAACCGCCCTCGCCAGTGACGAAGGCTTCTAGGCGTCCTGGGCGGGCTCTTCCAGGCTGCCCATGGCGGTGGTATTGAATCCTCCGTCCACGTAAAGCACTTCTCCGGTTATCCCTGACGCCAGGTCTGAACTCAGGAACGCCGCCGCATTTCCTACTTCGTGAATGGTGACATTGCGTCGCAGGGGAGTCTGCCTTGCATTGTGTTCAAGCATCTTGCGGAAGCTCTTGATTCCCGACGCAGCCAGGGTCTTGATGGGTCCGGCGGAGACCGCATTGACCCGAGTTCCTTCCGGGCCAAGACTGGCCGCCATGTAGCGAACGTTTGCTTCGAGACTCGCTTTGGCCAGGCCCATAACATTGTAGTTAGGCAATGATCGCACTGCTCCGAGATAGCTCAGGGTAAGGAGTGAACCATTCCTGCCGCGCATGAGCTCGCGACCGGCCTTGGCGAGTGCAACAAAACTGTAGGAGCTGATCTCGTGTGCCATGAGAAAGCCTTCCCGGGTTGTTACATCCACGTAATTGCCATCCAGCTCGTCGCCGGGCGCAAATGCCAGGCAGTGAATGATGCCATCGAGACCATCCCAGGTATCGGATAACTGGGTAAAAACCCCTTCAATTTCAGTGTCTTTGGTAACATCGCAGGGATAAACGAGCACCGAGCCCCAGGTTTCCGCAAAGTTGATTACCCGGCCTTTCAGCTTTTCATTCTGGTAGGTAAATGCCAGCTCGGCTCCTTCCCGGTGCAGGGCTTCGGCGATGCCGGTCGCAATAGACAGCTTGCTCGCTACACCCAGTACCAGTATTCGTTTACCTGCGAGAAATCCCATAGCAGTCGTTCCTTGTTAAATATTTAATCCGATAGAGTTTTAAAAATTTGTGTTCAAGCCGTAGCCGGAGTTGGTTCCGGGTCTTGTTTAATCAGCGATTCCCAGTTTCTGGTTTTCAGTGCAAACAGTGCCACCAGTATACCGATGGCGATGGTAAATAGGCTGATTTGCAGATACAGGTTTGGCATTTCCTGGATATTCTCCGGATCGAAGTTGCCAGCAACCAGGCCGGCTACCACGTTACCTATGGAGTAAGTCAGGGTAAACACCCCCATCATTTGTCCGGCGAAGCGCCGTGGAGCCAGCTTGCTGACTGCACTAAGCGCCACCGGGCTCAGGCAGAGTTCGCCCACGGTGTGCAGGAAATAAGTGGCAACCAGCCAATAGGGAGCTGCCTGCAGTCCGGAAGCGGCAACCTGGGCGGCAAAAAACATGACGATAAATCCAC
>CAYFKD010000004.1:0-243213 GCA_964343795.1 uncultured Pseudohongiella sp. | reverse complement strand
GTTTGTGATAAATACGAGTTTGTCGCGAAATACAATAAAAATTGAATTTGCCGACTGGAACCAGGCTGGTGGGATCTCGAAGGACCCGACAATGCGGTCCGTGTAGTCACGCCCGAACAGGTTGAGGGAAGAGCCGGCCTGTTCGAATCCGGCCCAGAAGAAAGTCGATGCGACGCAAACCAGGAACAGGGCTCCCAGGGATTTCTTCTCAGCGGCGCTTAGATTGGCAAAGGTATAAATGCCGGCGTAATAGGCCAGGAATACGGCGGTAATGGTTATGGCAACGTATTGAGCGAGAGTAACCGGGTTGATAGTAATCGTACCGCTAAGCATCAGCAGGGTTAAAAGCGCCAGTGCCGCTGTGAAACCCATGACCGCGAGCTTGCTATTGCGACGTCCGCTAACGGAAAGATGCTGGGTTGGCTCGACCCCTTCACCGTGCAGCTTGTAAAGGGTGAAGCGAAACTGGACCAGGCCGGCGGCCATGCCTACGGCTGCGGCACCGAAGGCCCAGTGGTAACCCACGTTAACCTGCAACCAGCCGCATACCAGGTAGCCGATAACGGAGCCAAGGTTTATGCCCATGTAATAAAGGGTATAGCCGGCGTCCCTGCGCTCGTCGTCCGGGCTGTAGAGTTGTCCGACCAGGGCGCCGATGTTCGGCTTCAACAAGCCTGTACCCATTACCACGAAAATGAGGCCCACGAAAAAAGTCTGGTCGCTGGGAATGGCGAGCAGGATGTGGCCGCACATGATTATGATTCCGCCGTACCACACTGCCTGTTGGCTGCCAATGAGGCGGTCAGCGAGCCAGCCGCCGGGCAGACCCATGAAATAGACTGCGCCGGTGTACAGGCCGTATATGGCCGTGGCCGATGCCACGGTGATGCCGAGCCCGCCTTCCTGGATGCTCAGGGTCATGAACAACACCAGCAGCGCACGCATGCCGTAATAGCTCATGCGTTCCCACATCTCGGTAAAAAACAGGGTTGATAACCCGGCAGGGTGGCCAAAGAACTCAGTGTCACTAGATGTTGTTGTAGTTGTTATATCTGTCATATTGATCCAACCCTGTTCAATGTGTACCCGAACTACTCGGCCGTGCCGCCGGACGCAAAACTGAAATTCAGTATCTGCCCTGGCATCAAGAGCCCATCCAGTTCGATGTTGTTGTGACGGGCGATATCTTCCGAATGAAGGTCATAGCGCCTGGCAATGGACCAGAGATTGTCACCGCTTCGTACCCGGTACTGCCTGGGGACAGGCTGTGACGTCCTCCGGGCTTGTTCCGGCAGCGCAATCTGGTTCAGCAGGCCGATATTATCGATCCTCGGTATCAGCAAGGTATCCCCGGCAATAATACGACTGCCGGTAATAGAATTCACTGTCCTGAGGATGTCAACACGGGTATCCAGTTTCCGTGCAAAGCCAATCAGGGTATCTCCCGGCTGAATGCGGTAGCTATCCCAGCTCACCCTCTCCTCCGGAGGCAGCAGGGCGACCTGGGTTAGCAGGGCATCAACGCTTGCAAGCGGCACCAGCAGTGACTGGGGGTTGTCGGGATGAGTTGCCCATTGCAGGTAGCCCGGATTCAATCGGCGCAACTGCTGTGCCTCCAGGCCCATCAGTCTTGCAGCCGTAGCCAGGTCCAGCTGAAATTCCAGGGGCACCGAGGCCGTCACTTCCAAATTGGGAATGGGGGGTAATTCCAGCTCCTCCTGTCCGCGGCCGGATACTACCGCTGCCAGGGCCAGTAACTTGGGAACATGAAATCGTGTTTCCCGGGGCAGGCCCAGATCCCAATAGCTTGGCTGCTGGCCACCATGACGGCGAATGGCGCGTCTCACATTTCCATCACCAGTGTTATAGGCGGCGAGTGCCAACAACCAGTCTTCTTCGAATTGCTGGTACAGCAGTTCGAGATAATCAAGCGCAGCACGGGTTGATGCAATTGGATCTCGGCGGCCGTCGTACCACCAGTCTCGTTGCAGACCAAAACTGTCTGCCGTGGCGCCGACAAACTGCCACAGCCCCACAGCGTGTTCGGCGGAATAGGCATTGGGATTGAATGTGCTCTCCACCATGGGTAGCAGGGCCAGCTCCATTGGCAATCCCCGACTTTCAATTTCCTCAACAATAGAATAAAGAAACGGACGTGCCCGTTCTGCCACCAGGTCGAAGTAAGCCTGGTTATTGCCGTAATTTTCTAACTGAGCCAGTACCTGGGGATGGTCATAAAATTCCTGTAGTTCCAGTCCCAGTGCAATTCGTTGCCACAACTCGGTAACCGGAACAGGCAGGGGTTCCGATTCTTGTTCCTTTACTTTCGGCGCAGGAGATGGAGGCGCTTGCGTCGAAACTACCTCTGTGACGGGCGGGGCCTCGCTCGCGGTCTCAGGCGATTCAGCCAGTTGGCAGGAAGCCAGTGCAAGGGCAGTCACCAGCACTGGCAGGAGCTTAAGAAAGCGAGTCAGGTAATAACGAGAGTGAAAAAATAAGAAGAACAAAACTACGCTTATCCCGGCTCGCTAGAAATTGTCTTTCCAGCGACGAATCGCGGCGAATACTTCTACCTCATCGGCAGTGTCGCGTCCCAATTGAGCCGCGGCGGATTTCACCACTCCCGGATCGCCACAACGCAGGAACGGATTGGTAGCGAGTTCGAGGCCGATGGAAGAGGGCAGGGTAGGGTTTCCCTCATCGCGCTTGTGCTGCTCCTTGTCGATGCGCTCATGCAAAATGGCATTGTCCGGGTCAGCGGCCGCGGCGAAGCTGAGATTGGCCATGGTGTATTCATGGGTGCAATAAACCCGTGTATCCGCCGGCAGGCTGGCCAGTTTGCCGAGAGACTGGTGCATCAGTTCAGGAGTTCCTTCGAACAGGCGACCACAACCCGCTGCAAAAAGCGTGTCACCACAGAACAACAGGGGAAACCCGAGTCGACTTTCCGCGCAATAGAATGCGATATGGTCCATGGTATGGCCGGGCACCTCAAGCACGGAAAATTCCTCAGAGAAAACTTCAACGCGATCCCCTTCCTGGACTACCTGCTTTATACCCTTTATGCCGCTGCTGCCCGGACCATAAACCCGTGGTGAATAGCGCTCTACCAGGCGCATCAAGCCGCCCACATGGTCGGGGTGGTGGTGGGTAATCAGGATGTCCGTCAGCGCCAGGCCATTTTCCTCAAGGTATGTCACAACCGGCCCGGCATCACCGGGGTCCACCACGCAGGCACTGTTGCCATCTTCAGCCTGAAGGGTCCAAATGTAGTTGTCGCTAAAAGCGGGAATTGGGTGGATCGAAGCAATCATGATTCAGAATCGATAGCGAAAGCCGACAGTTTATAGACATGGATTTCGATTACAAGTCATTGTACTTGCGAGAGTTTCCGGTCTGGCAACCGCAGCGGTGGCAGGCTAAACTCCTCCCATCCTTAAAATGGGCATTCACCAACGGACTTCACCATGAACCTTCTCTCCAGATTTGAAACCCGCCGTCGCCTGCTTCGCGGCATGCCGGATTCCGATCTGCTGGCGGGCATGGTGGATCGCTGGTTCCAGTCGCCCCAGGGGCTGGCGGTGTTCGAGGCGGAAAAGGCAATCGTGGCGCCAATGCTGGAGCGAATGTTCGGCTATCACATACTCCAGGTAGGCTGTGGCTACGGCAATTCATTAATCGACGACAGCCCGGTAGGCCACAAGATCAAGTTTGCACCCAGCTTTCGCCCGGGCATCCGGGGTGCAGTGGCAAACAACGAAGAATTACCGCTGCCCTCGGACAGTATCGACATCGTCGTGGTACACCATGCCCTGGATTTCACCGAGGACAGTCACCGGCTGCTCAGGGAAGTCACGCGGGTACTTCGCCCCGGTGGGCGCATGCTCATAATCGGATTCAATCCCTACAGCAGCTGGGGAATCTGGAAACTGTTCAAGCGCAGGATCAATATTCCCTGGCGCGGACGCTTTATTTCCCGGCGTCGGCTTACCGACTGGCTCAGCCTGTTAGACCTGCAAATAAGCCAGGTGGGAACCGGGCTGCATTTTCCGCCGCTTAAAATGAAAAGCCTGCTGGCGCGGGCACAAAGGTGGGAAAACCTTGGCAACAAACTGCACAATCCCTTCGCTGGGGTTTACTGCATTCACTGTGTCAAACAGGTCCTGCCGATTACACCGATCCTGCCACGCTGGCGGCCACTGCGATCCCGGGCTACCGTAATCCCGGCAGCCGAGAACGTGCGGGCCCGAATCCATTAATGCACAGCCAGACACCCAGAATCGGAAAAAGATGACATCGAAGGTAGAGATGTTTACCGACGGTGCCTGCCGGGGTAATCCCGGTAAAGGCGGGTGGGGTGTCCTGTTACGCTATGGCGACGTTGAAAAGACCCTGCACGGTGGTGAAGCCATGACCACCAATAACCGCATGGAACTCACCGCGGTGATCAAAGGCCTGGAAGCATTGAATAAGGCCTGCAAGGTCCACGTGACTACGGATTCGAAGTACGTGCTTTCCGGAATCACCGAGTGGATGGATAATTGGAAACGCCGCAACTGGAAAACCGCCAACAAGAAACCCGTACTAAACGTGGAATTGTGGCAGCGCCTGGATGAACTCGTCTCCCGGCACGAGGTAGAATGGGAATGGGTAAAAGGCCATAGTGGTCATCCGGAAAATGAGATCGCTGACCAGTTGGCCAACCAGGGAATCGACGAACTCGATGAGCAATAACATAAGCAGGAATGGCATATGCGCCAGGTAGTACTCGATACGGAAACTACCGGGCTCGATCCGGAACAGGGCCACCGCATTATCGAGATTGGTTGTGTGGAAATTCAGAACCGGCGGCTCACCGGCAACCATTTCCAGTGTTACCTTAATCCTGATCGTGAAATCGATGAAGCCGCTATCGAGGTCCACGGAATAACAACCGAGTTTCTTGCCGACAAGCCGCGATTCGAGCAGATGGAGACTGAGTTCATCGAGTTTGTAAGCGGCGCCGAACTGGTCATACACAATGCGCCATTCGATGTGGGCTTCATCAACAGTGAGCTGGGCAAAACCGGTAGCGCCCTCAGCAAGATCGAAGAGATTTGCTCGGTGCAGGACAGCCTGTTACTTGCCCGTGCCAAGCACCCCGGACAGCGCAATAATCTCGATGCCCTGTGCAAGCGCTACGACGTAGATAACACCCAGCGTCAGCTACACGGTGCCTTGCTGGACGCCGAAATTCTGGCCGATGTATATCTGCTGATGACCAGCGGTCAATCCAGTCTCTCCCTGAAACAGGAACAGAGCGCGCAGCAAAAGTCCCGGGCCGGGACGCGCAAGCTTGATGAATCAGTTCGGCAGTCGCTGAGAGTGGTCCAGGCAAATTCCGAAGAGCTGGAAGAGCATCGCAAGCGCCTGCAGGAAATCGACGAAAAAGCTGACCGGGGTTGCCTCTGGTTATCCCTGGAGAATCCGTAAGGGCTCCCTGCAATGCCTGCCTGACCAGCCGCATCCAGACCAGTTTTTCTTGAACCACCCCAGCAGAAACTATAGTATTTAGCGCTTTTGAGCGTAGCAGCTCGGGAAAAAAGAGAACAAATACAATAAATTGAGTAAAGCCGGCGGAAACCGGCGATGTCGCCGGTCGGCGTGAGTGGCGTTGATCAAAATCTGTACAGAGTGAGTGAAGAGGACCTGAGTTAATGGAAACCCTTGAATGGAATAACGAGATGATGGTGTCAGGAATTATCCTGGCCTTAACCTTCATAGGGATATTCACCGAAGAGATCCACAAGGTCCACCGCGTAAAATGTGCCATGGCCGGTGCCGCGACCATGATCGTAGTCGGGCAGATTTTAGGCTTTTACAATCCGGAAGAAGCGGTTCACGCCATCGACTGGAACGTGGTTTTCCTGCTGGGTGGCATGATGACCATCGTCGCCATCATGATTCCAACCGGCGGTTTCCAGCAACTCGCGTACTGGGCCGCGGATTTCAGCAAGGGACGGCTGTTCTTATTGCTGGCTCTGATAGGCAGCCTGGTGACTGGCCTGTCACTGTTGCTTGATAACGTCACCACGGTTGTAATTTTCGGCCCCCTCATCATCCTGATTTGCCAGTCCCTGCGGGTAAGTGCCATTCCATTCCTGCTGGCGGCAGCGCTGCTTTCCGATACCGGCGGTGTGGCCACCCTTGTGGGTGATCCACCCAACCTGATGATCGGCTCTGCATTTGATATCAGCTTTAATGCCTTCGTCTTTCACATGGGCTGGATGGTGCTGGTGGCCTGGCTGGTGGTACTGGTTATGCTGCGCTTCCTGTTCAAGGAAGAACTTGCCGTTACACCTCAGCCCCTGGACCTGAAGGACCGTGAGCCCCTGGCGGATCCCAAGACCTGGTATGGCGCCCTGGGTGTGCTGGGCATCATGGTCATCGGCTTCGTGCTGCACAACCAGCTACACTGGGAGCCCTGGTTCGTAACCGCCCTGGGCTTGACCGCGCTGGCATTCATCGGCAAGGACATCGACATGGAAGAGTCCTTTGCCCACACCGAACTGGCGCTGCTTATGTTTTTCATCTCCCTGTTCATCATCGTGGGCGGGGTAGAGCACAGTCAGTTCCTGGAATACCTGGGACAGTTCATTATTCCTTTTGTAGAGGAAGACCTGCTCACCGCAACCCTGATCCTGTTGTGGGTGGCGGCATTCCTGTCGGCTGCCATCGACAACATCCCCTTTACCGCCGCCATGATTCCCATCATCGCCGGAATGGAGCAGCAGGGCATTAACGTGACTCCGCTGTTCTGGGGCCTGGCCGCCGGCGTGGGCATGGGTGGGAACGGTACTCACATCGGTTCCACGGCCAACGTGTTTATCGTGACTATCTCGGAAAAGATGGCCAAGGATGCCAAGGATCCCAGTCTCGCTATCACGCCGCTGTTGTGGATGAAGAAAGGTCTACCGGTGATGCTGGGTACCCTGGTGACCTGTACCATAATCATGTACGTGTTCTGGGATTTCTTCTCCACCCCGCTCGTACGTTAGCCGGATACAGAAACCGATACGAGGCCATGCCGTTTATACTAGCGGCATGGCCTTTGTCCTTTCTGGGATCCAGATCTTGAAGTTTGAGTCGAATCGCTGTGCCCGACCGTAGATACTTCCTTACACCGAATGACCTGCGCAGCAGTGACCGCCTCCTGCTCCACGTGGCGGGCAAGTTTGTCTGTGCCGGGGATCGGGTGCTGTTTGAACTTTCGGAAGTAACCTCTCTAATTACAGATGACTCCGAGTGTTTCGTCGTAACCCGTGACACCGGGGAAGTAGTCATCGCGGTAGATGTGAAAGACGATGTCTCCTCGGCGCTCGGAGCGGAACTGCGTTCGCTGCGCTCCCTGTTGTATCTTGAGGAGGAGCGACATACCGCGCTGGCCGGCCGTGCCTTTCACATTCTCGAATGGTATCGAACCCATCGTCACTGTGGTGCCTGCGGTAATCGCAACGATTTCCATGAGCGGGATCGGGTTATGCAGTGCCCTTCCTGCGGATTGTTGAGTTTTCCTCGCATCAATCCCTGTGCAATCGTTCTCGTCACCCGTGGCGAAGAGATGCTGCTGGCCCGGAATGCCCTGCGCAAAACCGGTTTCTACAGTTGCCTGGCCGGATTCGTCGAGATCGGAGAAACACCGGAACAGACGGTTATTCGAGAGGTCCGGGAAGAGGTCGGGATCGATGTCAGAAACGTGAAATACATCAAGAGTCAGCCATGGCCCTTTCCCTCACAGCTGATGCTTGGTTTCAGGGCAGAGTACGCAGGCGGGGAAATAGTTCCCGACGGCGAGGAGATCGACGACGCTCGCTGGTTTTCCGTCCATGAGTTCCCGGAAGTCCCCAGCGCAAAGATCAGTGTGGCCGGGGAATTGATTACAGGATTTATTGAAGAAATAAAGAGTGGATAGCTCTGAGAAAGCTTTGATAGTCCAATGCCGCAAACCGGCACATGGGCAGGCATTTGCTCCTGCAATGCCTGCATACATGCCATCCATGGCAATAATGTTTGGCGCGGCGGAGCCGGCGTGAGGGAGTGAAATGCAAGTAAATCGACGCATTTGCGCCAGCATTTCACGACCGTCCAATTAAATAGATCTGGACGATCTATTTAATTGGAATAGGAAAAAGTGCGAAAATGCCCCGTTTTCGACATATAGGGTTACGGGGGAAGTGTGGAATACCTGATTGAATATGGCATGTTCCTGGCCAAGGCGGCCACCATCGTCATCGCGATTGCCATCGTGGTGGGGATTATTGTTTCCGCCGGCAGGAGCCAGAAGCGTGGCGAGAAAAAAGGCAGCATCAAGGTAACCAAGCTCAATGAGCATTTCGAAGAACTGCACGATGCATTGCGCGACTCGGTGCTTAACAAAGAGCAATTGAAACTGGTCGCCAAGGAAGAAAAGAAAAAAGCGAAGTCAGAGAAGAAAGAAGAAAAGCAGCAGGCGAAGAAGCAAACGGTTTCCGACGGTGACGTGGAAGGCGACGCTGCTGAGAAAAAACGTGTCTACGTACTGAACTTCAAGGGCGATATCGCAGCTCACCAGGTCAGTTCCCTACGTGAAGAGATCACCACTGTATTGAGCATGGCCCATGCCAGTGATGAGGTCGTGCTTCGCCTGGAAAGTCCCGGAGGCATGGTGCACGCTTATGGGCTTGCTTCGTCGCAGTTAATGCGCATCAAGAATGCCGGAATTCCCCTTACCATATGCGTTGACAAGGTGGCCGCAAGCGGCGGCTACATGATGGCCTGTCTCGCCGACAAACTGGTTGCCGCACCCTTCGCCATAATTGGTTCAATCGGAGTACTGGTGCAGATGCCTAACTTTCATCGCGTGCTCAAGAAGCACGATGTGGACTGGGAAATGATCAGTGCCGGTGAGTACAAGCGTACGCTTACCACGTTTGGGGAAATTACACAGAAAGACCGGGACAAGGTAAAAGAAGACGTAGAAACAATTCACGATATCTTCAAGAACTGGGTGAAAGAAAATCGCCCCAGCGTGGAAATCGAAAAGATTGCCACCGGGGAAACCTGGGTTGGCACCCAGGCCAAGGAGCGCTACATGGTGGACGACATCAAGACCAGTGATGAGTGCATCCTGGATGCCTGCAAGGATGCCGATGTATTCGAGGTGGTTTTCGAGTTCAAAAAATCTATCCAGGACAGGCTGGGCAAAGTGCTGGACAGTTCCCTGGACCGGGTCTTGTCGAACTGGTTGAACAAACCCGCCAATACAGATTTCCAGTAACAGACAGGGTGAGACAGGGAAAATCGAGTGAGTAGTTTCAGGGCGCTTTGGGTAGAAGAAACAGGCGAAAAGCAATTCACACGCGCCGTTATTGACAGGGATAGTACCGACCTTCCCGAGGGTGAAGTTTTAATCTCGGTGCAATACTCCTCGGTTAACTTCAAAGACGCACTGTCAGCCACGGGCAATAAGGGAGTGACCCGGGAATATCCCCATACACCGGGCATTGACGCTGCCGGTACGGTAATCGAGTCCGCGGATTCCGCATTCAGCCCTGGTGATGAGGTTATCGTGACCGGTTATGACCTGGGCATGAATACCGCGGGCGGATTTGGTCAGCAGGTGCGGGTGCCGGCGGCTTGGGTTATACCCAGGCCGACAGGATTGAGCCTGAGGGAAGCCATGATTCTTGGTACTGCCGGGCTCACTGCGGCCCTCTGCCTGGACAAGCTGCTCAACAACGGGCTATCCCCGGGGGATGGAGATGTGCTGGTTACCGGTGCCAGCGGCGGGGTCGGCAGTATTGCCGTGGCCTTACTGGCGAAGCTGGAGTTTGATGTCCAAGCCAGTACCGGCAAGGAATCCTGTCACGACTTGCTCAGGGAGCTCGGTGCCACCGAGTTGATTAACCGTGCCGAACTGGGTGAGAGTTCCCCAAAACCCCTGCTCAAGCCGCGTTGGGCCGGCGCCATAGACGTGGTAGGCGGGGAAACCCTGTTCAATGTACTTAAATCCCTTTTGCCCGGAGGCAGTGCCGCCTGTTGTGGCCTGGTAGAGTCACCCATGTTCCAGGCCAGCGTCTTTCCTTTTATCCTGCGCGGCGTCAACCTTCTGGGTGTAGATTCGGTGGAAATTCCGCTGTCGCTGAAAGAGCAAATGTGGAATCGGCTGGGCGCGGAGTGGAAGCTCGACTGCCTGGATCGACTCGCCACAGAAATAAGTCTGGACGAGCTGGATTCTGCGTTGGATACGGTTCTTAAAGGCCAGGCCCAGGGCCGTTATCTTCTCAACCTGCAGTCCTGAACAAACCACAAAAATCTCAAAACGCTTCTTTTAATTAGTGTGGTTAATCCCGGCGCAGGGATGGCTTGATGGCTATGGGCGTGGGGCAGAACATCACCACGATGTAGGAAGACACCAGAAAGGTAATAATTGCCGCGCCCTGGATAGACAGGGAAGCAACTTCGCTAATCACGCCTGACTGCACGGCAACGAATGCCAGCAGCAATGAAAACTCGCTAATCTGTCCCAACCGCAATCCGGCATCCCAGGCCAGCCTGTTTCTCTCGCTGAAACGCAGCAGCAGGAAATGAAACACCACCGGTTTGACACTGAGCGCCAGTGCGGCGAGCACCAGCGACGGTGCAATTATCTGGGACAGGAGGCTGACGTTGAATTGTGCCCCGAGAGAGAAGAAAAACAGAATCAGGAAAAAATCCCTGAGGGGTTTCAGGTTCTGGGCGATATAGAGCGCGATTGGACTTGTAGCCAGGGATACGCCGGCCACGAAGGCGCCGATTTCCGCCGATAGGCCAAGCTGCAATGCCAGCTCCGCAAAGCCGAGACACCAGCCGATAGCCAGCAGAAATATGTATTCCTTGAAATGATCGAAGCGCTGGATGAGGCTGATCAGCACAAAGCGGGTAAAGACATAGGCCATGCCAAGCAATGCCGGCAGTGCCAGCAACACGCGCAATGCCGTTGCCTGGTCTACTTCACCGCTGTCCAGGAACACCAGCAGGAAGATTGCCACGAAATCCTGCAGTAGCAGGATGCCAACCATCAGCTCACCCATGTGCTTCTGGTGCAGTACGGTGGTAGGCAAGAGCTTGATGCCGATAATCGTGCTGGAAAATATCATGGCGAATCCCATGACCAGGGATTCAGTCAGGGAAAAGCGAAACAACAGGCCCGTGCCGAGACCCAGGACCAGGAATACCAGGGAACTGGCCAGAGTGACGAGAAATGTCTTGCGCAGGGTGACAAAGAGCTTGCTGGGCTGCATGTCCAGCCCGAGCAGGAACAGCAGGAAGATGATGCCAAACTCGGCGATATCGGCAAGCATGTCGGCATCGGATACGTAGTCCAGTCCGAATGGCCCCAGGATTACGCCGATGAAAATATAGGCCACCAGCAGCGGTTGCCGCAGGAATAAAGCCACGGTGGAAAGCAGGGCGGCCCCGGTGAAAATCAGGAAAAAGGAAAAAAGCAGGTTGCCCGTTTCCATTGGAGGCGCAGCTACCTTCTGCGGTACAGGGGCAGGGGTTCGGCTACGGTTGCCTGGTAGTTGGTGCTGAAATCCTCGAATGCGGCCAGGCAGGCTTGTGGGTCCTGGTCGTAACGCAGGTCGAAGGCATCGAATCCGCAGCGTGACATGTAAAAGAGCTGATCTCTCAGCACATCGCCGATGGCGCGCACTTCACCCTTGTAGTCAAAGTGTTCACGCAGTTCCCTGGCATTGGAGTAAGAACGGCCGTCGGAGAACACAGGGAAATTCAGGGCAATCACGGGAAAATCGTGCAGGGATTCGCCGATGTCGTTCACGTTTTCATTGCTGTCCAGCCAGATCGTAAACTCACCATTGTATTCTTCCAGTTCCTGGGGATAGGACTTCCAGAACTGCAGGGGCACGATGAGATTGCGACCAGGTGGCATTACCTGCAGCACCTCCGGCCCGGTAGCCGTTTGCAGGACGGTCCAGCTGTCATCGTGTAATACGCCGTCTTTAATCAGCTTCTGCATACACCGATTCCTTGAAAGGATCCATACCAATACGCTGGTAGGTCTGGAGAAAAGTTTCCTGGCCCTGGCGCGAAGATTTGTATACGTCGACAATCTTGCGAATTACGCCAGGTATTTCTTCCTGGGCAAAGGAAGGACCCATGATCTTACCCAGGCTGGAATCATTCTTCGAAGAACCGCCGAGGGAAATCTGGTAAAACTCTTCACCTTTCTTGTCCACACCCAGGATACCTATGTTGCCGACGTGATGGTGGCCGCAGGCATTCATGCAACCCGAAATGTTAATGCGCAGGTCGCCGATCTCTTTCAATTCATCAGCATCGACGAACTGGCGCTGGATAGATTCGGCGATGGGTATGGACTTGGCGTTAGCCAGTGCGCAGAAGTCGCCACCCGGGCAGCAAATCATGTCAGTTAGCAAGCCCAGGTTGGCTGTAGCCAGCGCATTGGACTGTAGTTCACGCCACAGGTCATAAAGTTTTGCCTGGGCCACGTCTGCCAATACTATGTTCTGGTGGTGGGTCACCCTGACTTCACCGAAACTGTAGCGATCGGCCAGGTCGGCAAGAAATTCCAGCTGTGCGTCAGTAATGTCGCCCGGTGCTACCCCGGTTTGCTTCAGGCATACCGTAACGATCGCGTAGCCCGGTTTTTTATGGGCGGCGGTGTTCTGTTGACACCAGCTTGCGAACAGTAAATCTTCGCTGAGCTTCTGAGTGAGCTGTTCCGGTTGACCCGTGTGTTCTTCATAAGGTGGATCGGTGAAGAATGCCTTGCAGCGGTCAATTTCTTCCTGGGTCAGGATTAACTCGGTTTTTCGGAGCCGTTCCCACTCGGTCATGACCCTGGCTCGAAATTCTTCGATGCCGGTTTCCTTCACCAGTATCTTGATGCGCGCTTTGTACTTGTTGTCGCGCCTGCCTTCACGGTTGTACACTCGCATGATTGCTTCCAGTGCCGTGAGCAGCTGCGCCTTCTCCACGAAATCGAATACCACCTGGCCGATAACAGGGGTGCGGCCCAGCCCGCCGCCGGCCAGGATCTGGAATCCGGTTTCACCATCGTCGCCCTTTGTCAGGTAGACGCCGATGTCATGGACCTGTGTTGCGGCCTGGTCCACAGTAGTGCCGCATACTGCGATCTTGAACTTGCGTGGCAGGTAGGCGAACTCGGGATGAAATGTAGACCACTGGCGAATGATTTCACAGTAGGCCCGGCTGTCCTCGAGCTCTTCTGCCGCGACTCCTGCAAACTGGTCCGTGGTAATGTTGCGAATGCAGTTGCCACTGGTCTGGATGGCATGCATTTCCACTTCCGCGAGATGAGCGAGAATATCGGGCACGTCTTCCAGAGCCGGCCAGTTAAACTGGATATTCTGACGCGTCGTGAGATGACCATAGCCCTTGTCGAAGTGCCTGGCAATGTAGGCCAGCTTGCGTAATTGAGCGGACGACAGCAATCCATAGGGCACGGCGATGCGCAACATCGGTGCGAGCCGTTGTATGTAGAGACCATTCTGTAAACGCAGCGGCAGGAACTCAGGGTCACTGAGTTTGCCGTCGAGATACCTCGCCATCTGATCGCGAAACTGGGTGACGCGATCGGCAAGCATCTGGTGATCGTACTGATCGTACCTGTACATGATGCCGCTTCTTTATCTATCCGTTTTTCGAACTAATGCTCGAAAATTTGCGTTCATTCGGGTGGGCGGACAATTGTAAACAATGCCGGTGTTACTGTCAGTTCATTCCAGGTTAGGTGACAGTAATCTGCCAAGGATTTTTACATCCATACCCTTACGATTTGCCAGGTCTTCCACCTGCTCCAAAGTAATCTTCCCAACCGAAAAATATTTCGCTTCGGGATGAGAGAAGTAAAGACCGCTGACCGTGGCCGCCGGTGTCATGGCGTAGCTCTCTGTAAGAGAAACACCGATGGCGTCACTGGCATCCAGTAATTCAAACAGGATTTCCTTTTCAGAATGATCGGGGCAGGCGGGGTAGCCGGGCGCCGGCCTGATGCCCTGGTAACGTTCCCTGATCAGTGCTTCGTTATCCAGGGATTCATCCGCTGCGTAGCCCCAGTATTCCTTACGCACCTTCTGGTGCAGGTGTTCGGCGAATGCTTCCGCCAGCCTGTCGGCCAGGGCCTTGACCATGATGGCCTTGTAGTCATTGTGCTCCGCTTCATACTGTTGCGCCAGCTCATCGGCACCGATTCCGGCGGTCACCACGAAGCCGCCAATGTAATCCTGCTTGCCGGAACTCTCCGGAGCTATGAAATCGGCGAGACACAGGTTGCTCAGTTCCTCGTCCTTGTAAATTTGCTGGCGCAGGAAGTGCAGGGTGGCGACGGGTGAGCCATTAATTGAATCGGCAAAAACATCGACATCGTTCACTCCCTTCCGTATCGAGGGCCAGAAACCAAGCACGGCTCGGGCTGTCAGCAGGTTGCCGTCTATGATCTCATCCAGCAGTGCGCGTGCATCCCGATACAAATCAGACGCAGCCTTTCCTACTTTTTCGTCCTCCAGGATTGCGGGAAATTTCCCGGCCAGCCCCCAGGTTATGAAAAAGGGAGTCCAGTCGATGTAATCCACCAGCTCGATAAGGGAGTAGTCTTCAAACACGCGGGTGCCGAGGAAGGCGGGTTTAACCGGCTCCGTTCTGTCCCAGTCAACCGGGTGTGCATTGCCGTTTGCCTCTGCATAAGGCAATAGCTTCCGGGCATCGCTGCGCCGTGAAGTCCGCTGGCGAATGTTTTCATATTCTTCCCGTACCGACTTGCAATAGTCCGCCTTGTTGTCACTGCTGAGCAGGTTACTGACCACTGTTACGCTGCGCGAGGCATCGGGCACGTAGATAGTGCTGTCGTTCTGGTAGTTCTGCTCTATCTTGACGGCGGTATGGGCCTTGGAAGTAGTAGCACCTCCGATGAGCAGGGGTACATTAAAATCCAGGCGCTGCATCTCGCCGGCGACATGAACCATTTCGTCCAGGGAAGGAGTAATCAGTCCACTGAGGCCGATGATGTCCACGTCTTGCGCGCGCGCCTCTTCCAGGATGCGCTCCGCGCTCACCATGACGCCGAGATCCACCACGTCGTAGTTATTGCAGCCGAGCACGACCCCGACAATGTTCTTGCCAATGTCGTGTACATCACCTTTTACGGTCGCCAGCAGGATCTTGCCCTTGCTGCCGATGTTGCCGCCGTCTTTCTCGGCTTCGATATAGGGTAAGAGGTAAGCCACCGCCTGTTTCATGACGCGAGCGCTCTTGACTACCTGGGGCAGGAACATCTTGCCGCTGCCAAACAGGTCTCCGACTTCATCCATACCCTTCATCAGCGGGCCTTCGATGACCTCAATGGGGCGAGCGGCGGCCTGCCGTGCTTCCTCGGTATCTTCTTCTATATACCGGGTGATGCCCTTCACCAGGGCGTGGGCCAGGCGCTTTTCCACTTCCCAGCCGCGCCACTCCAGGTCTTCGGTTTTTTCCTGGGCCGATTCACCACTGAATGACTGGGCCACCTCCATCAGTTTCTCGGTGGCATCGCCGTGGCGGTTCAGTACCACGTCTTCCACCGCCTGCTTGAGATCGGCAGGTATGTCGTCGTACACGGCCAGCTGCCCGGCATTAACGATGCCCATGGTCAGCCCGGCGTCGATGGCGTGGTACAGGAATACGGAGTGAATAGCTTCCCGCACCGCGTTGTTTCCCCGGAAAGAAAATGACACGTTGCTCACACCGCCGGAAATAAGCGCGCCAGGAAGCTCTCGCTTGATAAATCGACAACATTCGATGAAATCAACGGCATAGTTGTTGTGTTCTTCGATGCCGGTAGCAATCGCAAAGATGTTAGGGTCGAAAATAATATCCCTGGGATTGAAGCCGAGTTTTGCTGTCAACAGTTCATAGCTTCGCCGGCAAATCTCGTTCTTTCGTTCCAGGGTATCCGCCTGGCCCTGTTCGTCGAAAGCCATGACAATTACCGCTGCCCCATAGCGCTGGCACAAGCGGGCCTTGGCGAGAAAATCTTCCTCGCCTTCCTTCAGGCTGATGGAATTAACCACGCACTTGCCCTGGCTGCACTTGAGACCGGCCTCGATGATTTCCCACTTCGACGAGTCGATCATCAAGGGTACTCGGGAAATCTCCGGTTCAGAGGCGACCAGTTTCAGAAATTTTTCCATGGCCGCAAGAGAGTCCAGCATGCCTTCGTCCATGTTTACATCGATGATCTGGGCGCCTGCCTCCACCTGTTCCCTGGCGACATCCAGTGCTTCGTCATAGTCTTCTTCCTTAATGAGGCGTGCGAATCGAGCCGAGCCGGTGACGTTGGTGCGTTCCCCGACATTCACAAACAAGGAGTCATCGTCGATATTAAAGGCTTCCAGGCCGCTGAGCCGGCAGGCCGGAGCGATGGTAGGTAACTTTCGTGGTGCGCATTCGGTAACTGCTGCGGAAATAGCGGCAATGTGGGCGGGAGTCGTACCACAACAGCCGCCTACGATATTCACAAATCCACTTTGTGCAAATTCCCCGATGATTTCAGCCATTTCCTCGGGCGTCTGTTCGTATTCACCAAACTCGTTGGGCAGACCTGCATTGGGGTGGCTGGATACATAACAATCCACATAGGAGGAAACGGATTCGATATGAGGTCTCAATTGCTCGGCGCCAAGAGCGCAGTTCAGTCCTATTGCAATGGGATTGGCATGGGCAATGGAATTGCAGAAGGCTTCCACGGTTTGGCCGGACAGGGTACGCCCGCTGGCATCAGGGATTGTGCCGGAGATAATTAAGGGCAGGCGGTAACCCAGTTCATCGTAGAGTTGTTCGATAGCAAATATGGCGGCCTTCGCATTCAGGGTGTCTATCTGGGTTTCAACAAGTAGCAGATGCGAACCGCCTTCCACCAGGGCTCGAGCACACTGGCCGTAATCCGCAACCAGGTCATCGAAGCTGATATTGCGGAAAGCGGGATCGTTAACGTCTGGCGAAATAGAAGCCGAGCGGGTAGTGGGGCCAATGGAGCCGGCCACGAATCGAGGCTTGTCCGGCGTCAGGGCAGATACCTCGTCGGCAACCTGGCGTGCAATGCGGGCCGATTCCAGGTTGATCTCGTAGCTGAGATCTTCCAGGTGGTAGTCAGACTGGGAAGTCGCCGTGGCGGTAAAGGTATTGGTCTCGAGAATGTCGGCGCCCGCATCCAGGTATTGCCGGTGGATGTTTTTCAGGGCCTCCGGCTGGGTCAGGCACAGCAGGTCATTATTTCCCGACAGATCGTGGGGGAAATCCTTGAAACGCTCACCTCGGAAGTCTGCATCGGACAGCTTCAGGGACTGGATCATGGTCCCCATGGCGCCATCCAGCACCAGGATGCGCTGGGCCAGCGCGTCCCGGAGCCGTTCCGAGGTGTGTTCGTTGTCCTGAGCTGCTGTCATGAGCGGTCTATCCATCGCAAAAAGCGCGCAATTTTAGCAATAACCACGGCGCCACCAAAATAACCAAGTGTTTTAATCGGGTATTTTCAGCCGGGACCCGATCTAGTAGAATGACCCTGTTGCCCAGTTCAGAGAGGAATACATGGTAAGCATTACTGAACCTGCCCAGGAATACCTGGCCGAATTGCTGGAAAAGCAAAACTGCGAGGGTATTGCGGTGCGGATATTTATTCTGGATGCAGGCACCCCGCGTGCTGAAACCTGCATTTCATTTTGTCGGCCGGGAGAAGAAAAAGAGGACGACGAGGTGAAACAGTATGAAGACTTCAAGGCCTTCATCGACAAGCCGAGTATACCTTTTTTGGAAGATGCGGTGGTAGATTTCCAGAAGGACTCCATGGGCGGCCAGCTCACTATCAAGGCGCCGAACTCCCGGCTGCCCAAGATTGATGAGAACAGCTCCCTGGAGGACCGGGTTAATTACATTCTCTACAACGAGATCAATCCAGGGCTTGCTGCCCATGGCGGCATGGTTACCCTGGAGGAAATCCACGACGAGGACGTGGCGGTGCTGCGCTTCGGTGGAGGTTGCCAGGGCTGCGGTATGGTGGACGTGACCTTAAAGGACGGCGTGGAAAAAACCCTGCTTTCCCAGATACCCCAGCTGAAAGAAGTACGGGATGTTACCGACCACTCCATCAAGGAAAACGCTTACTATCAGTAAAATGCGCTAGGAAGATGGATAAGCCTGTGCCAGGGCCTGGTAAATATCGTCTTTAAACGCCGGGCTGCCGGCATCCAGGCGCTCCAGGATCTCCACCAGGTATTCATTGTCCTCACGACCGTTCCAGGTTTTCTGGTAGCTGCCTTCCTTGTAGCCGCGATCCTGTCGGAAAAAATTCAATACATTTTTGCCCACGTACTGGCGATACAACTCGGTCCAGTCCAAACCACAATCCGCCATGATGGCGGCAAAGAGGCCCAACTCCAGCCGCCTGGCTACGGAGATTGCCGCCAACAGTTCCAGTTTTTCCACCAGGTCCATCTGTTCAACCGCATAGGCCCGGCCGTCGAATTGAATGCCCCGGTCATTGGCAGCGATGGCATCCATTAGCAGTTGCAGGGCAGCATTCTCGTCACCGTCATGGCGCAATAACATGTCGGAGAGCAGGAAATGCCAGATATCAATGAGTTCCATCTGCAGCTGGGCCAGGTCTTTTTCCTGGTGTTTCCACCACTTCCAGCCATGGTGTTCGATGGCCTCCGTGGCTTCTACCACCACGGCGCGCAGGTAGGGGTAGCGGGAATTGATCCAGTCCGCATCGACCCGGGCATTCATCCCGGCCTGTAGCGACAGCATGGTGACTGCCTGTTCAGGTGACAGCGTCATAGCGTTATAAGTATGGAGTTGAACAGGAGGTTAATCGGGGCAAGGCTTAATCGGAAGTCGCGGATTGCATCTTTGCTTGCTTGCTCAGGGTGCTGAGCATTTCTTTGCGGCTGCGCAGCATGTCATTGTATGACTTGCGTGCGGCAATAACCTCGGCGTCGTCGGCGTCGGAAGCATCCAGCTCCCTGAGCCAGGCTTCCAGCACCTTGATTTCGCTGGTGAGCTGGGCGGTGCCTTCTTCGATCAATTTTTGATCAATACTGATGTTATCGGCTTCACCCGTGGCCTGTTGCTTGGCTTCGCTCATGTACGTTTTTTCTCCACCCCGTGTGCCGGAAGGCGTACCGCATTATTGTATGAATTTTCGGCAGCGGCGGTTCAGAATGTCACAGCGGCACTGTGCGGTCAAGATTGCCGTCACGGCTGATGGGGGCAAGAGAGCCGGGTAAAGGTTTACCCGATTGCGGTGCGCATAGACTCCCAGGTGGATTCGTGTAGCTGGCGTGGTGTCGAGTGCTGGCGAGGCCTTCCCCACAGTTGCTGCATCATCTTGATATCGTGCTTGCGCACCAGTCGCAGCTGGGTATAGCCGATGTCGTGGTAGGGAAATTCCAGGTCACTGAGCCGTGACAGGTCGAGGCGCCGCAGTTGTTCCAGTCTTAGCTTGGGTGATCCGGCGGTGACTTCATGCAGCATTTCTGCCTGCGCCGCAGTTCGGTACAGTGTTCCAAGCAGCGATTCTATGGGTTGTCCCGCTTCCTGCGCACTTTTAATCTTGGCACGGTAGAGAATGCAGGCCTGGTTGTAAGCGCTCCATAGCGGGAACTCCCGTATGCACAGTTCCAGCGCCTGTTCACACTTATCGTGTTTTTTCAATTCGTTTACCCGGGCGAGCCAGTTATCCGGCCTGAGGCGCGAGTTGCTGCCGGTTGTGTTTTTTGTTTCGTCTGCCGGCGAGTCGCTGCCGGGTGCACTCTCGCGATCGTTGTAGCGAGGTTCTAAATTGGCACCAGATTTGGCTTCCAGGGAGGGCAGGGGCATGCTGCGTTCGACCGTGTGCTTCACTTCTTTGCTCTGGAAATGGTGCAGGCCATAGATCGTGAGGCCGAGCAGGCTCAGCGCTATTACTATGGAAATTGCTGCCACCATCAGTTCGATCCTTGCCGCGGACGCGGCCATCCTGCCTTAGCTCGCTCCAGTTCATCCGGGATTGGTCCCCTGAACAGGAACCGCGCTTTGCGAGTATATAAAAGGAAGGACTTCGGAAATTTGAAGGTACTCACAATTTCGAGGATTAATCCTGGAAGAAATGGCAAATCCGGAGCTTTTGGACTGCCTTTCCTGCTGAGTCCTCTGCCGGGCACGAGGGCTTGGCAGGAGTTTGCTCTTGACTGGATCAGGCAAGATTCTTAGAATCCCCCGCTTCGTGAATTGGCCCCAGCTGGGTCCAATCCAGTCCCCTTCGTCTAGAGGCCTAGGACACCGGGTTTTCATCCCGGCAACAGGGGTTCGAAACCCCTAGGGGACGCCAATCAAAGCCTGACCATCTCCTCGGTGGTCAGGCTTTTTGCTGTCAACTGCTTGCCCTGGCTGGAATTGATATACCCGTGTGTAGCGCACATACTCTTGGCACTTAATAAAGGACCGGCATGACTGTCGCAATCTCAATCAAGGACCTGGTCAAGGTATATGGCAATGGCTTCGAGGCGCTCAAGGGAATTTCCCTGGAAGTGGAACAGGGCGACTTCTTTGCCCTGTTAGGCCCTAACGGCGCTGGAAAATCCACTACCATTGGTGTGATCTCTACCCTGGTGAACAAGACTTCGGGCCAGGTTGAAGTATTTGGCAGAAACGTAGAGACCCATGTCTATGAAACCAAGCTTGACCTGGGCGTGGTGCCCCAGGAAATCAACTTCAGCCAGTTTGAACGAGTAAAAGACATTGTGATCACCCAGGCAGGCTATTACGGCCTGCCACGCAAATTGGCGAAAGAACGTTGCGAGAAATACCTGCGCAAACTGGGCTTATGGGAAAAGCGCTTGGATCGATCCCGGTCGTTGTCCGGTGGTATGAAAAGACGCCTGATGATTGCCCGGGCTCTGGTGCACGAACCCCGGCTATTGATTCTGGATGAGCCAACAGCAGGTGTGGATATCGAGCTGCGCCGTTCCATGTGGGACTTTCTCACGGAGATAAACAGGAGCGGGACGACCATCATCCTGACCACACACTACCTGGAAGAAGCAGAACAACTGTGCCGAAACATCGCCCTCATCGACGAGGGACGAATAATCGAGAACACCAGCATGAAGCGCCTGCTGGCGGAGCTCGACACCCACGTTTTCATTCTCGACACGACCCAGGATATGGACAATGAAGTCTCGATCCAGATGGAAAACCTCAGTATCAACAAGATTGACCGGCACAGCCTGGAGGTAACCATTAGCGGGGGCAGGGAAATGAATGACGTGTTCTCTATCCTCAGCGATCGCGGCCTGCATATTTCATCAATGCGCAACAAATCGAACCGGCTCGAAGAGCTGGTTCTTTCGCGTCTCCAGGACAACTAGGTCGCAGCCGTGTTTACCAACCACAAGTTCATCGCTTTCGAAACCATAGTAATAAAAGAAGTAAGACGCTTTTCCCGCATCTGGCTGCAGACCCTGGTGCCTCCGGCAATCACCATATGCCTGTACTTCGTCATCTTCGGTAACCTGGTGGGACGGCGCATTGGTGAGATGGGCGGTTTTCAGTACATGGAATTCATCGTTCCCGGCCTGATCATGATGGCGGTTATCCAGAATTCCTATTCCAACGTGGTGTCTTCCTTCTTCAGCCACAAGTTTCAGCGCAGTGTGGAAGAGCTGCTGGTATCGCCGGTGCCAAACTATGTCATCCTGTCAGGCTTCATCGTCGGTGGTATGGCAAGGGGATTGGCCGTTGGATTCATCGTCACCCTGATGTCACTTTTCTTCGCCGATCTTCAAATTGAGCACCCACTTATCACAGTGGCGGTAATCCTGATGACATCCATCGTGTTTTCCCTGGCAGGATTTATCAACGCGGTATTCGCCAATACTTTTGACGATATCTCTATCATCCCGACTTTTGTGCTCACTCCGCTTATCTATCTGGGCGGCGTGTTTTATTCAATCCAGTTGTTGCCCCAGTTCTGGCAGGTGGTCTCCAGTCTTAATCCCATTTTCTACATGGTGAACACATTCAGGTACGGCATCCTGGGAAGTTCGGATGTAGGAGTAATCTGGGCCTTTCTGATACTGGGTGTTTTTATCGCGGTGTTGTACAGTAGTTGTATCTGGCTTCTCAGGAAGGGGACAGGCATCAGGAACTAACGCCGATGAGCGATAATCCACTGGGCGAACAGGTACCACTGCCCAGCAAATATGATCCCAGTATTCTTTACCCGATTCCGCGCTGGCCGGCTCGTTCGCTGCTGGATATCGACAAGAAGCTGCGCATGCACGGATTTGATCACTGGCATGCTTATGAAATTAGCTGGCTCGATGAATCCGGCAGGCCTCGTGTTGCCACCGGTGAATTCTATTTTGACGTAGATTCCGAAAATATCGTGGAATCCAAGTCACTCAAGCTCTACCTTAACTCATTACATCAGCAACAATTCGAGAGCAGTTCGGCCCTGGCGGAAATCATCAAGAATGATTTATCCGCGGTAAGCCGATCCGAAGTAACGGTAGAGCTGAAGGCTCTGGGCGAAGAAGACGTCGGATTGGCCATACCGGATTCCGCGCGTAGTCTCGATAGTGAATCTATAACCGCTGTCCCCAAGCAACCGGGAGCTGAACTGCTGCAGTTGGATAAGGATTCCGTCTTCGATGAAGAGTTGCGCAGCGATCTGTTCAAATCAAATTGCCCGGTTACGGGCCAGCCGGACTGGGCCAGTGTGTATTTCCAGTACACCGGAAACAAGATAAACCGTGCTGCGCTGCTCGCTTACCTCTGCGCATATCGTGAGCACCAGGCTTATCATGAGGAATGTGCGGAACGGATCTTTCGGGATATTTCCCAGGTCGCTCAGCCAGCGGAGTTGTTTTTGGCCATGAATTACCTGCGCCGGGGCGGGCTGGATATAAATGTGTACAGGAGTTCGTCTCCCATCAGTACAGACAGGGTGTTGGCAAGGACTAGTAGACAATGAAAACAACCAGTCTTGAATTGAGAGGTTCAGACAGGTAGAGTACGCCGGTTTTGGTGAGGTGTCCGAGTGCGAAGGGTGAGCCTGCGCGTTCTGAAAGCGGTAGCTTTCAGCGCAGGCGAACGACTCGCCAGGGATGGCGAGGCTGGGATCAATTAAAGGCGCTGAAGCCGCGCCATGGACGGCAGGCAGAATTTTGAATGAAGCTGTCGAAAGAGCTAATTCAGCAGGATGAGAGTCGAAGTTAACGAAAGAAACTAAACAACGGTGAGGTGTCCGAGTGGTCGAAGGCGCACGCCTGGAAAGTGTGTATACGGAAACGTATCGAGGGTTCGAATCCCTCCCTCACCGCCAAAAACAAAAAGGCCCCAATGGGGCCTTTTTATTTGCGGTGAGGGAAGGGTGAGAAGCCTCGCGGTTCGACAAATTGCGCGAGCAATTTGGACGCCCGAAGGGCGCCCCGCAGGGGTGAACAATTTGGCTAAGCCAAATTGTGAATCAATCCCTCCCTCACCGCCAAAAACAAAAAGGCCCCAATGGGGCCTTTTTATTTGGCGATTAGCGAGGAGTACAAATCCTTCTCTAACCCCAATCCAAAAATCTGTAGTATCCTCAATCCCCCAATTCCCTGATGCACAAGAGAGAAGTATGAAAGTCTCCTATAAAACCACGGTCACACTACTACTCTTAATACCATTACTCGCAGCCGCCCAGGACTGGCCCAGCTACGGCGGTGACAATGGCTCACGCAAATACTCACCCCTTACCCAGATCAATACACAAAACGTTTCCAACCTCTCGATCGCCTGGTCATGGAACAGCGTGGACAACGCTACGGTCGCAGAAAACATTGCCGCTGGAAATTCATCTGCTGTACCTGCGGGTTACAAGGCAACCCCAATAGTCATCGACGGGATCATGTACGTCCCAACATCTTTCGGGCGCATCGTGGCATTGGATGCTGCCAGTGGAAACCAGTTATGGGCTTTTGATACCCGTTCCTGGGAAGGTGGCAGGCCACTAAACCTGGGTTACAACACTCGCGGTGTTGGCTATTGGGAAGGGGAAAACAAAAAGCGTATCTATCTTGCCACCAATGACGCCTACCTCTGGTCTGTAAATGCCGATGATGGTATTCCCGACACCCAGTTTGGAGACAACGGCAGGGTAGACCTCACACTTGGATTGGGGAAAGAAGTTGATCGCCGAGATTATGGTGTTGTGTCTCCTCCGCTCGTGAGCAATGACAAGGTCATTGTAAATTCCATTATTAATGATGGGCCAAGATCAATTGATATGCCTCCTGGTCATGTACGGGCGTTTAACCCGGAAACGGGACAGGTCGAATGGATTTTCCACACCATCCCCCAACCTGGTGAGTTCGGCAACGACACATGGGAAAACGGATCATGGGAGTATTCGGGCAACACCAATGTCTGGACGATTATGAGCGCCGACGATGAGCTTGGCATCGTATACCTGCCCACTGGTACCCCGACCAACGACTGGTATGGCGGCAAACGACTGGGAGACAACCTGTTCGCGGAGAGCCTGGTAGCGGTGGACGTAAATACCGGGGAACGCATCTGGCATTTCCAGGCCGTGCATCATGGACTATGGGATTATGATTTTCCCGCGGCGCCCACGCTGGTAGATATCACCGTGGATGGCCGTCCCATCATGGCGGTCGCGCAGATTTCAAAACAGGGATTTACCTATGTGTTTGATCGTGTCACCGGCGAACCGGTATGGCCCATCGAAGAGAGGCCGGTTCCACCCAGCACCGTGCCCGGGGAAGTCGCATCGCCAACCCAGCCATTTCCAACAAAACCGGCGGCATTTGAGCCCCAGGGTATCAGTGATGAGACGCTGATCGATTTCACACCGGAGCTGAGGCAGGAAGCATTACAGATTATCGAAGAGTTTGACTATGGTCCGCTTTTCACACCCCCTTCGCTTCGGGGCACAATCCAGTTTCCCGGCTGGGGAGGCGGCGGCGAATGGTATGGTGCTGCATTTGACCCCGAGACAGGTCTTTTCTACGTGCCTTCATATTCTGCGCCCATAGTGGTGCAGTTGCGGGAAGCCCGCCGGCAACGGGAAGAAATGGGATATGTGCGTGGCGGTGCGAACTCTGTTGCCGGGCCCCAGGGGTTGCCTCTGACCAAGCCTCCCTATGGCCGCATTACCGCCATAGACCTCAATACCGGTGACCATGAATGGATGATCCCCCACGGCGAAGGACCGCGCCAGCAAATCATCGATATGGGTATCCTCGATCCGGGCCCGGTAGGAGGCAGCAGCACCACCGGACCGGTACTCACCCCTACCTTGCTGTTTTTCGCGCAGCGGGACAATGACCGCAACCTGCTGCGAGCTTTCGATAAGGCTACCGGCGATGTGATCCGCGAAATCGAATTGCCCCTGCCTCCGGTGGGTACACCTATGACTTACATGGTGAATGACAAGCAGTACATCAGCATAGCGGTAGGGGGTGGCCAGGACGCGCGACTGGTAACGCTTGCGCTACCCTGAACCGGGTAAGCCCGTGCCCGCCCGGTCCCGGCTCGTGCTATCATGCGCGGCGGTAACTCTTGTCGGTCCCCGCGCAATGATAGGTTATGAACCCCGCCAGGCCCGGAAGGGAGCAACGGTAGTAGCTGACTCATGTGCCGCGGTGTGGCTGGCAGGGGTTACCACTCGCAGGAATTAACCAGGCTCCATACGCAATGAGTTACCAAGTTCTGGCCCGAAAGTGGCGCCCCGGAACATTCGACCAGGTTGCCGGCCAGGCACACGTCCTGAAGTCGCTGATCAATGCGCTGGATAACCAGCGCCTGCACCATGCCTACCTGTTTACCGGCACGCGGGGTGTTGGAAAAACCACCCTTGCGCGCATTCTTGCCAAATGCCTGAATTGTGAATCAGGCATTACATCCGTTCCATGTGACCAGTGCGATTCATGTCGCGAGATCAGCGAAGGCAGATTTATAGACCTTATCGAAGTGGACGCCGCTTCCAGGACCAAGGTAGAAGATACCCGAGAGTTGCTTGAAAACGTGCAGTACATGCCCACTCGCGGCCGCTTCAAGGTTTACCTGATCGATGAAGTGCACATGCTCTCCAATCACAGTTTCAATGCGTTGTTGAAAACCCTGGAAGAGCCCCCCGAACACGTAAAGTTCTTGTTTGCCACAACCGATCCGCAAAAACTACCGGTAACCATTCTCTCCAGGTGCCTGCAGTTTAATCTGAAGAATCTCAGTCCCCAGATCATCACTGAGTACCTGCAACATGTTCTCGAGCAGGAATCTATAGAATTTGATGAGGATGCCCTGTGGCAGATTGCAGCCGCTGCCGCCGGGAGCATGCGGGATGCCCTGACCCTGGTGGACCAGGCCATTAGTTATTGCCAGGGCAGGGTAGCCGCCGCCGGGGTAGTGGAGATGCTGGGGATTCCACAGCAACGCCAGGTTTTCGATCTGCTCTCGGCCATGGTCGACAATGATGTCAGGTCATTGCTGGCCCTGGTACAGGACATTTCTGAACATACTCCGGATTACCTGCATACCCTGGATTCCCTGTTGAGTACGCTGCACCGTATCGCCATTGCCCAGGTAGTTCCTGAGGCAACAGATAATAGTTTCGGTGACCAGAAAATCGTACAAGAGTTCGCTGGTAAATTCAGTCCTGATGATATTCAGCTCTACTACCAGATGGGGAGCAAGGGCAGGGAAGATCTTCGGTTCGCCGCCGACTTGCGTTCCGCATTCGAAATGTTGCTGATCCGGATGCTTATATTCTCTCCCGACTATGTAGCCATGGATGAAAAACCTACTGAGGATTCGGTATCACCGCCCGAACCCAATGAAACTTCCGCTGCAAAACCACAGGAAAGCAAGTCTCAAAAAAAAAAGAGTGACCGGCCGCAGCCGGTAGAACCAGCAAAAAACCCACCGAAAACCGAACCTGTTGCGCGACAGGTGGAAGATAAACCCGGCACCGAAGATCCAGCGACTACCCTCGCGTCCCTGACCCATGAAAAATGGCTGGAACTCTATCCTCAATTAGAGCTTAGCGGGATAGTCGCAAATGTACTGGCAAATTGCGTACTGGTTGAATCCGGTGACAAAGCCCTGGTCTTCGATCTTGATACCAGCCAGGCCGCGGTTTACAGCGAAGAGCTGTTACCCCGGCTGGCCCAATCCCTCGCGGAATATTTTGGGCAGGATATTAGCGTGCGCATTAACATTGCTGAGGTTTCCGCTGAGACCCCCGCCGCGAAGTATCAGCGCGTCAAGCAGGAAAACTATGATGCCATGGTGGAAGATTTTGAGCAGGATGAGAATGTCCAGGAGTTGCTCAAGCATTTTTCCGGCTCGGTCGCCAGGGATACCATCGCTCCGCTGCCCCAATCCAAGGACAAGTAGTTATGACTGATTTTAACGAAATCATGAAGCAAGCCCAGCAGATGCAGGCGAAAATGAAGCAGGCACAGGAAGATCTCGCTAACGTAGAGGTGGAAGGTGAATCCGGAGCAGGGCTGGTCAAAGTAACGATGACGGGTCGCCATGATGTTAAGCGTGTTCAGCTTGATCCAGACCTGATGCAGGAAGAGAAATCTGTTGTGGAGGACCTCGTGGCTGCCGCTATAAATGATGCGGTACGTAAACTGGAAGAAAAAAACCGGGAAGCCATGGGATCCATGATGGGAGGCCTGAACCTTCCGGAAGGATTTAAATTTCCTTTCTAGCACCCGATTAACAGTCTGGACTACACATGAATTCTAGCCCCCTTATAGATCAACTGATCGAAGCATTCCGCTGCCTGCCGGGTGTGGGGCCAAAATCTGCGCAACGCATGGCATTGCACCTGTTGGAACGAAATCGCAAGGGCGGACAGGCTCTGAGCGAGGCCCTGGCGGCGGCGGTGGAAAATGTGGGTAATTGCCGTCTGTGCCGCACCCTGACAGAAGAGGAAACCTGCCGTATCTGCGCCACACCCTCGAGGAACCAGCAACAGTGTTGCGTGGTGGAATCACCCGCCGATGTATTCGCCATTGAGCAGTCCGGCACTTACCGCGGTGTCTACTTTGTGCTCATGGGCCACCTTTCACCAATTGATGGCATTGGGCCGGAACAACTCGGTATCAATCAGCTAATAAAGAGGGTTGAGGCGGGCGAATTTGAGGAGGTAATTGTGGCCTGCAATCCAACAGTAGAGGGAGACGCTACCGCTTACTACATTGCCGAACAGCTGAAGACTTTCGATGTTGTGGTCTCCCGTATTGCTCACGGTGTACCGGTTGGCGGCGAACTGGAATACGTCGATGGCGGTACTCTGAGTCATGCCTTCTCTGGTCGCAAGGTATTGAGTGACGCCGGCTAGACATGCAGCGCACTTCTTCCGAATCGGCCGCATATATAGACAGTAATTCCCGGCTGGCGGACTGTTGCCAACAGTGGAATAACAAGACCCGGTTGGCCCTTGATACGGAATTCGTCCGTACCAATACATTTTATCCCCGTCTCGGTCTGTTGCAGGTAGCGGATAACGCCGGTTGTTACCTCATTGATCCGCTTACCATTGACGATTGGGATTGCTTTACAGCGCTTTTTGAGAACGAAGCCATCTGCTTCGTGCTTCATTCCTGTGGCGAAGACCTCAACCTGTTTGCCAGCTATTTTAAAATATTACCGCGAAAAATATTTGACACCCAGATAGCCGCCGCTTTCCTCGATACCGGTTTTAGCATCAGCTACCAGGGGCTGGTTGACGAAGTGTTGGATATTCAATTGCCGAAATCCGAAACCCGTTCGGACTGGCTGCAGCGGCCCTTGAGTGAATTGCAGCTGACTTACGCGGCCGCTGATGTGGCGCATTTACTGGAATTGCATGACCACCAAATTCAACGGCTTCGGGATCGCGGCCTGGAGTCCTGGTTTGATGCCGAGTGCCAGGACATGTTGCTGCTTGCCGCCACTGTCGAAGAACGAGCATCCTGGCAATCCTTGTACACTACCGTCAGTAATTCATGGCGTCTCGATGATGCCGCAATTTTGCGTCTGCAAAGACTTTGCATCTGGCGCGAACTGGAGTCTCGCGCAAGGGATAAGCCGCGCAACTGGATCGCCAGGGATGCCGACCTGTACCTGGTGGCCAGAGAAATACAGGATTCCGATTCATCCATAGATCAATTGCATGATTTATCACTGGATAAACGCATGATAAATCGATACGGCAAAAAAATTCTTGCTGCGCTGTCCGATGAATCCCTGGCCAGTGAACCGGTGGATCGTTCATTGCTGAATACTCCGCTGACCGGCGCCCAGCGCAAACTCCTGAAGCAATGCCAGGTGTTGGTAAGAGATAAGGCGCAACAACATGCCATAGCGCCTGAGATCCTGGGGCGTAAACGTTGGCTAATGGATATAATCCAGCACCATCGAAAACATGGCTCTTTAAACGATTCTGAGCTGGGGCGAGACTGGCGCTTGCAAATATTGAATCCAGAGTTGGCTGAAATTCTGAAACCGGCCCAGCCATCCGGTGCCGAGGTCGTGGCGAAATGAAAGAGCGCTTCTGGGATAAACCTTTACAAGAGCTGGATGCGCAGGAGTGGGAAGCACTCTGCGATGGCTGCGGAAAATGTTGCCTGAAGAAATTGCAGGACACTGAAACTGGTGAAGTGCAATTCACCCGGGTGGTTTGCCACTTGTTTGACCAGGAAACCAGCCGCTGCACCCGCTATTCCCAACGAAGCTCCCTGGTACCGGACTGTCTCGATGTTAAAAAACTGGACATTGGCGAGATCGACTGGATGCCGTCAACCTGTGCCTATCGATTACGCTTTCACGGCGAGCCCTTACCTGAATGGCATCCTTTGCTTACCGGATCACGGGATGCCATGGAGGCTGCAGGTATACGGGTAGCGGGAAGAATCATTTCGGAGCAGTATGTGCATCCCGATGGTTATGAAGAACATGTTGTTAACTGGGTGAATTAATGCAGCCCTTCGCAAATTACTACCTGGTGTGGATTGTTTACCTGTTGGCCGGTGGAGTGTTTTACAGCATCTTCTGGTATTTCACCGCGTTCCCCAGGGCGCGCTGGCTCGCCTATTTCCTGCGGGCGATCATGGCAGCCATCATCGTCACTCCCTGGTACGCCAATTCCGAGCAGACTGTATTGGCGCCGGCGCTAATGGTGGCCATGCTGGATGCCATTACCTCCGGAGGAGGGTCCGCGGCGCGGGCCCTGGTGCCTCTCATTCTGGCCCTGCTCGCGGTGCTGTTCGGCGGTGGCCTGCTGTTTGTCCTGCGCCGCAAGCCCTGGTCTAAAAATTATTCTAAACAATAAGATACGACCAGTTTCTTATATAATTTCTAATTAAATTTCGCGGTTTCCCTTCCCAGTGAGCCGGTTTTCTGTTTGAATTGGCGGCCCTATAGCCGTTTTAGTCAAAATAGTTCACCAAAACAACAGCTTAGCGCCGTTAGCCTAGAGAGGTTCACTATGACTGGTCATTTTTTCTCCATGGTTTCAATCATGATCCTGGTGGGTGCCGCCGGGGGCTTGATCAACTACTACACATTATCTCCACGCCAGGCGTCGGATCTGAACATGATGGGACGCTGTGTCATGCTGGGTATTCTCGTTACCTTTCTGGTTCCCTTCGTGCTCAGCGTGTTCGGCAGTACCCTGATCGTCGACAGTGAAGGGAATCCAGCCAACCTGCTCAACTACGTGGCAATCTGTCTCGCCGTGGCCATTTCACCGCGATTCTTCATGGTAAATGCCACAGACAGCGTACTGGCGGAGGCCCGTGCAGCCGTGTCCAGGGTCGATATGTTGCAATATCAACTCAAGCAGCTGCAGGAGGAATTGCTGCCACTGATCGATACGGAAACCGAAGACGACAGCCTCGCCGAAACGGCAGCTGCGGCCGAGCCTAATCCCGATGAGCTGGATTCGACTTCTTCGAAGGTATTGAAGACCCTGGGTTGTGGTCGATTTATTTATCGATCCCTGAACGGATTGTGCCGGGAAGCGGACACCGATGAGTCCACTATGGTGAAGACGCTGAGTTTCCTTACTCTCAAGTCACTCGCCGGCAAGGTAGGCGGGCGCAAGGGCGTGCGCTGGTACATCACCGAAAGGGGTCGCCGCCTCATCGAATTGAACGCCTGAACAACACAAGCCACCTGCGCCGCGGACGGATGACCAGTCCTGCTCGCGGCGCTCACCGCGCTGAATTCGGGTTCACCCGCTGATACAATACGCGCCTTTCAGGCAGTTTCGGATTTCCAATCAATGAATTTCACAGGCACGGATGAATACGTTGCAACGGAGCAGTTGCAACTCGCAGTAAACGCCGCAATCAACCTGCAAAAACCCCTGCTCATCAAGGGCGAACCCGGCACTGGTAAAACCATGCTGGCAGAGCAGATCGCCAGGGCCCTGGACCTGCCTTTGATCCAGTGGCATATCAAATCCACTACCAAGGCCCAGCAAGGGCTCTATGAATACGACGCCGTGTCCCGTCTGCGGGATTCCCAATTGGGCGATGACAAGGTCCAGGATATCGCCAATTACATTGTGCGCGGAAAAATCTGGGAGGCGTTCCAGTCCGAACAGCAAGCAGTGTTGCTGATCGACGAGATCGACAAAGCGGACATCGAATTTCCTAACGATCTGTTGCTCGAGCTGGATCGTATGGAATTTTTTGTCTACGAAACAAAAGAGACAATAAGGGCTACGACTCGACCTATCGTGGTGATTACCAGTAACAATGAGAAGGAGCTGCCCGATGCTTTCCTGCGGCGCTGCTTTTTTCACTACATCGAGTTTCCCGATACCCTGACCATGGAGAAGATAGTCGAGGTGCATTATCCTGGCATCAAAAAAGAGCTGGTTTCCCGCGCCATGGATATCTTTTTCGAAGTGCGCAAGATTCCCGGCCTCAAGAAAAAGCCTTCCACCTCCGAATTGATTGACTGGTTGAAGCTGCTTATGGCGGACGATATTCCGGCGGATATTCTCAAGGACCACGACTCCAAGAACGCCATACCGCCGCTTTACGGGGCTCTGCTAAAGAACGAACAGGACGTTCATTTGCTCGAAAAGCTTGCCTTCATGCACCGCGCAAACCGGTGATCATGCGCTATGCTGATTAACTTTTTCATGACGCTCAAGCAGGCGCGCCTTCCTGTGTCGTTCACGGAATTGTTTACCCTGCTCGAGTGCCTGAAACAGAACATCATCTTTGCCAACGTCGATGATTTTTACCATCTCTCTCGCATGTGCCTGGTAAAAGACGAAAAAGACTTCGACAAATTCGACCGGGCTTTCTCCAAATATTTTGAGAATGTGGAGATCCTCGATGACCTGTTCAGTTACGAGATCCCGAATGAATGGTTGCGCCGGGAAATGGAGCGGCTGTTCACCGAAGAAGAGCGCGCTCGCATCGAGGCCATGGGTGGCCTGGAGAAATTGCTGGAGGAATTTCGCAAGCGCCTGGAAGAGCAGAAAAAACGGCACCAGGGGGGCAACAAATGGATTGGCACCGGTGGGACCTCACCCTATGGAGCTCATGGCTACAACCCCGAAGGGATTCGCATCGGCCAGGACGAGGGCCGGCATCAGCGCGCAGTAAAAGTCTGGGACCGGCGTAATTACCGCGACCTGGATGATTCGGTCGAGATAGGTACGCGCAACATCAAGATGGCGCTACGCCGGCTGCGCAAGTTTGCACGTACCGGTGCGGCCGATGAACTGGACATGGACGACACCATATCCTCTACAGCCAGGAATGGTGGTTTGCTGGACATCAAAATGGTGCCGGAGCGTCACAATGCGGTTAAGGTGCTGTTATTTTTCGACGTAGGGGGTTCCATGGACCCCCATGTGCGCCTGTGTGAAGAGCTTTTCTCAGCGGCTCGTTCCGAATTCAAACACCTCAAGTACTATTATTTCCATAACTTCCTTTATGAGTCCGTGTGGACCAAGAGCGTCAGGCGTCATGCGGAGACCACCCCGGTCTACGACATAATTAACACCTTCAGCAAGGACTATAAGCTCCTGTTTGTTGGTGATGCCACTATGGCGCCTTATGAAATCACTCACGCCGGCGGCAGTATCGAACACTATAATGAAGAGGCGGGCGCAATATGGATGCAGCGCATGATGCAGGCCTATGAACACCTGGTATGGATTAATCCCACGCCTCGCGAATACTGGGATCACAGCTATTCCATCGGCATAGTGCGCGAACTCGTGGAAGAGCGAATGTATCCGATGACGGTCAAGGGTCTCGAAGAGGCCATGACCGCACTCACACGATAATCATGATCGAAAAACTTCCCGAAGAATTGCGACCAGAGCGCTACTCGTCTCTGAATGATGTGCTCGAATATATTTTCGAAGAACACAGAGAGCGGCCCGCTTTTTCCTGCTTCGGTACCAATCTCAGCTACGGCGAGATGGATGAGCTTAGCAATAAGTTTGCGGCATACCTGATTAATGAAACGGCGCTGGAGGTTGGCGACCGTATCGCGATCCAGCTACCCAATGTGTTGCAGTTTCCCATTGCCCTGTATGGCGCCTTAAAGGCGGGCCTGGTAGTGGTCAATACCAATCCACTGTATACCGCCGTGGAGATGGCGCATCAGTTCAGTGACTCTGGTGTAAAAGCCATCGTGATCCTGGAAAATTTCTGCGACAAGCTGCAGGACATTCTTCATGCCACGGCTATAGAGACTATCATCGTTTCCAGTCTCGGTGACGCGCAGCCCATGGTAAAGGGCGCCTTAATCAACACCATGGCCAGGTATGTTAGAAAAATGGTGCCGCCCTATGAACTGGCGGGGATTATTCCGTTCAAGTCGATGTTGGAATATGCAGGGGAATACGTAAAACCAACCGGCTTGTTGGGTGAAGACAATGTCGCCGTGATTCTCTATACCGGCGGCACCACAGGATTCGCCAAGGGTGCGATGCTGTCTCACCGAAACCTGGTAACCAATATGATGCAGTTGCGTTCCCGTTGTCTTCTGATTATTGAAGACCGCGTCGAGACGATTGCCGCGCCTTTGCCTCTATACCACAGCTATGCATTCCTGTTGCACTGCCTGACCATGCCCTACGCTGGAAACCTGAACCTCCTGGTTCCCAATCCCCGGGATATTAATGGCGTAATCAAGTTGCTTCGCAGCAATGAGATCAGTGGCATGGTTGGCATCAATACACTGTACCTCGCCATGATGCGCCACCCCGATTTTTCCCGTATCGATTTCAGTACCTGGAAATTCTGTGGCGCCGGCGGTATGGCCATGAGCAGCTCGGTCATGGAGCAGTGGGAGCAGGCAACCGGTTGTGAGATTTTTGAAGGTTACGGCCTTACCGAATGTTCTCCCGTGGTGAGCGTAAACCTTCCCGGCCAGGTGCGTCCCGGCACCGTGGGCCAGGTCGTACCGGAGACCGAAATCAAGACAGTGGATGAGGAAGGTAATGAAGTCCCTGAAGGAGAACCGGGAGAGCTGTGGGTGCGCGGTCCCCAGGTCATGATAGGTTACTGGCAGCAGGAACAGGCCACGGCTGAAACCATAACATCTGATGGTTGGTTAAAAACCGGTGACTATGCCACGATTGGAGACGAAGGGTTTATTACCATCGTCGATAGAAAGAAGGACATGATCCTGGTGTCAGGATTTAACGTCTATCCCAATGAGATTGAAGATTGGGTGAACCGTCATCCTGGTATTGTCGAATCCGCTGCGGTAGGGATACCTAATGAAGCCACTGGCGAATCTGTGCGTCTGTTCGTAGTTAAGGCCAGTGACGAGATTGACGAGAAAACAGTTCTTGAGCATTGCAAGGAAGGACTAACCGCCTACAAGCAACCGCGTGAGATCTGCTTCGTCGACGACCTGCCCAAATCCATTATCGGTAAAGTGCTGCGCAAAGAACTGCGTGACTGATCAGTTGCCGCCGTGTTTAAACAACTGGATGCCGAAATTTCCACCTGCCAGCATCTGGATCAACATCGCCTGCGCCGCCGGCTGAAATCGATATCACGACAGCAACTGACCAAAGAGAGTCACGCGGTACTGGCGTTAAAAGAGTCCATAAAGCAGTCTCAACGCCTGGTGCGGACCCGGGATGCAGCCATCCCAGGAAACATTTCATTTCCCGAATCACTTCCGGTATCCGCCGAGGCTCCACGCATAGCGAAACTCCTGTCAGAGAACCAGGTTGTGATCGTCGCCGGTGATACGGGGTCGGGAAAAACCACGCAGCTTCCCAAGATCTGCCTGCAGGCAGGATTCGGGCGCAAAGGCCTTATCGGACATACCCAGCCGAGACGCCTGGCAGCGGCATCCGTCGCCGACCGCATAGCCGAGGAGCTGGGAACCCGGGTTGGTTCGGGGGTCGGATTCCAGATCCGGTTCAAGGAGCAGCTCAGCGACTCCAGCTATCTGAAGATAATGACAGACGGCATCCTGTTGGCGGAAATACAGCAGGACAGGTTTCTGAATCGTTATGAACTTCTGATTATCGACGAGGCTCACGAGCGCTCTCTGAATATTGATTTCCTTTTGGGATATTTGCGGCAGTTACTGCACAAACGCCCGGAATTGAAACTGGTTATCACTTCCGCAACCATCGATGTGGAAAAGTTTGCGCGACACTTTAACAACGCGCCCGTAGTCAATGTTGCCGGAAGAACGTTCCCTGTTACTACTCACTACGTGCCACTCGATGTGACTCAGGCAGGCGGCAGCGAAGAAGAGCAGCAGATCGACGCAATCATATCCGCAGTTCGTGATATTCACGCCGGTAAGTTTGCCGACGGTAACAAGACCGGGGATATCCTGGTTTTCCTGGCCAGCGAGCGGGAGATTAGGGAAACAGCTAACAGTTTGCGCAAGCAGCGCCTCGCCAACACGGAGATTCTCCCGCTCTATGCCCGCCTGCGTCATTCCGAACAGGTGAGGATTTTCGCTCCCCATGACGGGCGTCGCATAGTGCTGGCCACCAACGTCGCCGAGACTTCAATTACCGTTCCGGGAATTACCTACGTTATTGACTCCGGCCGCGCTCGAATCAGTCGTTACAACCTGCAAAACAAGGTACAGCGATTGCCGATCGAAGCGGTCTCCCAGGCCTCGGCGAACCAGCGTAAAGGACGCTGTGGTCGCCTGACTGATGGGATATGTATCAGGCTTTATTCGGAACAGGACTTTAATGCCCGGCCACCATTTACCGATCCGGAAATTCTGCGCACGAACCTGGCGTCCGTTATTCTGCAGATGCTCAACCTGAGACTGGGCGACGTTGATGCTTTTCCATTCCTGGACAAGCCGGAGCCGCGGGCTATCAACGAAGGCTTTAAGCTGTTGTTGGAACTACAGGCCATCGATGAATCCCGTAAGCTCACTGCCACCGGCCGGATCATGGCGCGCCTGCCACTGGATCCAAAGTTGGCGAGAATGCTGGTGGAGGCGCAGGCACAGGGCTGCCTTTCTGAGCTGCTGATAATCACCAGCGCGTTGTCCATCCAGGACCCACGGGAAGTCTATGCAGACAACAGGGAAAAGGCGCAGGAGAGACTGGCGGAGTTTAACCACGATCGATCTGATTTCATGAGCTTTGTTAACTTGTGGAATCGATACGAAACGGAAAGGCAGAATCGCAGCCAGTCTCAGTTACGGAAGTTTTGTAAATCCTGTTTTCTTTCATACCCGAGGATGCGTGAATGGCGAGAGGTGCACAGGCAGCTGTTATTGAGTTGTCAGCACCAAAAATTCAGGATTAACAAAAAGCCGGCGAGTTATACGGCAGTCCACAAGAGCATCCTGGTGGGATCCCTGAACCAGGTGGCCTCAAGGCAGGACGAACGGGAATTTCTTGGTAACCGTAACCGCAAATTTCGAATCCTTCCTTCCTCAACGCTCCGGGGTACACGGGCGAAATGGATCATCACGAGCGAGCTTATCGAGACAGGGCAGACCTTTGCGCCCATGGCCGCACAGATCGAACCGGATTGGGTAGTGGAAATGGCCGCGCACCAGGTACGCCGTGAATATTTCGATCCCCACTGGAGCGATACACGGCAACAGGCAATGATCTGTGAAAAAGTCAGCCTGTATGGGCTGGTAATCATCGAACGTAATCCTGTGCCCCTTGCGCCCATCGATCCGGAACAGGCGAGAGAGATTTTTATCGAACAGGCGCTGGTTTCCGGTGCGATCAAATCCGACCAGGCATTTGTCAGCGACAATGAAGCCTACCTCGAAGGCCTGCGCAAAGAAGAAGAAAAATATCGGCAGCCCGAGATGCTGGTTTCCCAGCGGGAAATCAGCCGGTTCTATCAAAAAGTAGTGCCAGAGCAGGTTTGTTCCACGGCCGATCTTGAGACTTGGCTTGACCAGCAGGGTCAATCGGGACAGCAGCTGTTAAGCATGAAACAGGCAAAGCTGTTTACCGGCAAGGTGGCCGAGGAACAGCGTGTTGCCTTTCCCGACCAGGCCGAGATCCACTCCAACAAACTGAAGATCGATTACAGCTTCGAACCGGGTGCGGCCCGCGATGGTGCGAGTATCGAAGTGCCGATTGAATTAGTCGGCCAACTCACCCAGGCGGACCTGGACTGGGCAGTACCCGGCTTATTGCGCGACAAGTGTATTACCCTGCTCAAAGGCTTGCCCAAGTCGATGCGGAAGCGTTTTATCCCGGTCAGTGCCTACGTGGACTCGATGTTGCCGCAATTGCACCGCAGCGACGGTGACCTTGTAGACAGTATGCGTGCTTATATTGCCAGAAACTCCAGACTCGACCTGGATAGGGATCAGTTTGAGCACCAGCAATTGCCCAGCTTTCTGCAAACAAAAATACGTGTGCTCGATAGCAATGGCAAAGTACTGGCGGCCGGAGCCAATCTCGTTGAACTGTGCAGTCAGATTCCGGACATTCCGAAACTGGAAGCCGGGCAAGGAGGGAGTGAGACCCATCACGCTATTGAGCAGAGTGGTTTGAAAGACTGGAGCTTTGGTGACCTGCCTGAAAGCATCGAGTTGCAGGGCGACCTCGTGCTTACCCGCTATCCCGGCCTGGTTGATGATACCCAGACTGTCAGCCTGAGACTGTTCCCCCGTGAAGCCGAAGCCCTGTCTCATTCCCGGCGTGGCGTGATGCGACTGTTCATGCTGCGCAGTGTTCAGCAGAAAAATCAGTTACAGAAGCAACTGGTGCGCTTTCGTGATGCCCAGGTGTTGAAGCTGCCACCGGAGCTCAATGACATTGTGGAGGATGGGCTTGCCGCTATCTACCTGTTCGTATTCGATTTGTACGACTCTATCCCTCGCACCAGGGAAGAATTTGAGCAGCGGTTGTCCCGGGGGAAAGCCAGGCTGGTGCCGGAGACAGAACGCCTGCTGGCGATCCTGGCTGAAGTGCTGGACCTGAACTACCAACTGAAAAAGAAACTATCCGGCCTGTCCGGACTTAACTACCTGAAACAGGATGTAGAGCAGCAACTGCAACAGTTGTTGCAAACAGGCTTTTTAGCCCGCGGTGGGCTGGAATGGATTGGTGAGTACCCCCGCTACCTGCAGGCGATACAACTGCGCCTGGATAAGGTCCCCCATATGGGGGATAAAGACCAGCCCGCCACTGAGTTATTATCCCAACTCTGGGGCATTTTCACGGACCTGGTCAATGATCCTGCGTTGCGGGACGAGAAGGCGCTAAATATGTTACGTTGGTCAATCGAAGAGTTCAGGGTCTCACTGTTCGCCCAGGTCCTGGGAACAAAGTTCCCGGTATCCGAGAAGCGGATCAGCAAGCAGATCGAACTTATTCGCGATAAATAGTGTCTAAGTACCCGGGACTGCACTGAATAGTAACTTGATCCGGGTCATGAACGTCATATAGCTGACCAATCCAGGCCAGCAGGCCCAACCAGAAATAATGTGAATCCGGAAAGCGGACAATCCATGAAGAAAAGTTTTATCACGGCATTGTTAATCGCCACCGCGATGTTGGCGCCCGCCGCCCATGCCCAGAGTTATGACCCCTGGCGCAACACTAACGAACGAATTTTTCGTTTTAATGATTATTTCGACACCATACTGGTGCGACCCCTCGCCCAGGGCTACACCACCTTCGTGCCTAGATTCCTGCGCCAGGGTATTGGCAACTTCTTCAGCAACCTCAATGATATAAATGTATTCGTTAACAACGTTTTGCAGTTGAAACTTGAAGACGCCGCGTCAGATGGCGGTCGTTTCGTGATCAATTCAACGATTGGGGTGGCAGGTGTTTTCGACGTGGCCTCGGAGTGGGGGCTGGATAAAAACTAGGAAGATTTCGGCCAGACACTGGGTGCATGGGGAGTGGGATCGGGACCTTACGTGGTATTACCTGTATTCGGTACCAGCACGGTGAGGGATTCATTCGGACTGGTTCTGGATACGGTGTTCAATCCGATCCAGTGGCACGAGGAAGGATCGGTTCGCTTTACCCTGTTCATCGTCGAAGAAGTGGATTTTCGCAGTGGCTTATTAGCCCTGGATGAACTCGTTACCGGTGACCGGTACCTCTTTTACCGGGAAGCTTACCTGCAGAACCGGGAATACCTGGTGAACGATGGCCAGGTGGATGACTCGTTCGGCGATTTCGACGACTTCGGGGAATTCTAGCCCGGATCAGGCGTTTTCCTTATCTTTGCCCCGTGCATTGTGCTTCGAGCGAATAAAATCGCTGTGAGACACGTAGATCAACTCCGAAATCTTGCGAATCAGGTGGTCCTCATAGCGGTCCAGTTCATCATCTGAAAACGCAATTCTCCACATGTTTTCAATCAGGGCGACTTTCTCTTCGTAGTCGTAATGCTCATTGATTAGCTTGGTGAATTGGTAGAGCGAGGTCGCCTGGCGCGATTCCGCTTCCGCCAGTTCTTTAAGGTGCTGAAGTTCCTGGTCCGGGATGTCATAGCTGCTCTTGAGCACTTCAAGGAATTCGTCCGCCTCCCGTTCATCGAGATCATGGTCGGCCTTGATCACCTCGATGAGCAGGGCAGCGCTGGCCAGGTCGATTTGCCTGATAGGAGAACTGTCACTCTCGCCAGCTTCCTGCTTGACCAGCCTGGATTCGAAAAAACTCTTGATTGTGTCAAACATAGGGTTAGCTACCAGTTGCTGCGGGGACAGGTTAATTTAGAAAGGAGATGGCTTCAAGCAAGACGCCGATTCCGGCCTCCTGTTTGTGACTGTGTTCACTCAGATGGCGCCTGAATAGCTTGCCCCCTGCCTGCCCCTTGAACAGGCCCAGGATATGACGAGTCATATGGTGCAGTGGTGTGCCCTTGTTCAGTTCGGACTCAATATAGGGAATATAGTCATTCAGGAAATCCATGCGTTCCCTGCCTCCATCGACATCGTCGAAGAATCGACTGTCGACTCCGTTAAGCACATAGGGATTCTGGTAGGCTGCACGACCCAGCATCACACCATCCACCTGTTGCAGTAACTCGTTAGCCTGGTCCAGGGTTTCAATGCCGCCATTGATTACAATGGTGAGCTGGGGAAAATTCTGCTTTACGGAAAATACCCGCGGGTAGTTTAACGGAGGAATCTCCCGGTTTTCTTTCGGTGAAAGGCCCTGCAGGATTGCCTTGCGGGCATGAATGATAAAGGTTTCGCATCCGGAATTTGCTACTGTCTCGATGAAGTTAAACAGGTGCTGTTCGCTGTCCTGGTCGTCAATACCGATTCTGCATTTCACCGTGACCGGCACTTCGACTTCAGCGCTCATGGCCTCTACACAATGCGCCACCAGGGCCGGGACCGCCATCAGGCAGGCGCCAAAAGCACCGGATTGCACGCGGTCGCTGGGGCAGCCGACATTGAGGTTTATCTCGTCGAATCCGGCCTCTGCACCCAGGGCGGCTGCTTCGGCAAGTTCCGCTGGATCGCTGCCGCCAAGTTGTAATGCAACCGGGTGTTCATCGGGATCATGTTGTAACAAATAAGCGGCATCTCCATGTTTCAGTGCCGCACTGGTAACCATTTCGGAGTAGAGCAGGGCGTGCCGACTGAACTGGCGCAGGAAGACACGATCATGACGATCGGTCCAATCCATCATCGGTGCTACGCAAAATTTGTGATCAGGCATTTCGGCAAGTCCGGGAAAGCAGCGATTTTACCGCAGTAGCCACATAATCATCTTTTAAAATTGGCCACAAAAAGGCACAAATTTCACAAATAATAGTATTCCTTATCTGGCACATTCATGCTCCCAATGCCGGAGCCCTTTCCGCTTCCTTGTTAAATAGCTTTTGAGAGTTTTGTGCTTATTGTGGCCAAAAGTTAACCATCCCTTTTGTGGTCAATGACGTATAATCTGCGCCTTGTTTGATCGCAGCACCAGACCTATTCATGAGCCAGGTACGTACCAGAATTGCGCCGTCTCCTACCGGCGATCCCCACGTTGGAACCGCCTACATAGCGCTGTTTAATCGCTGTTTCGCCCATCAACAGGGTGGCAGCTTCGTGCTGCGTATCGAAGACACGGACCGCGACCGGAGCAGGGGCAAGTCCGAGCAAGATATTATCTCCGCCCTGCAATGGCTCGGGCTCAACTGGGATGAGGGCCCCGACTGCGGTGGCGACTTTGGTCCCTACCGCCAGAGCGAGCGCCTGGATATCTATACCCGGCACATAGAACAACTGCTACAGAGCGGCCATGCTTTCCGCTGCTTCTGCGATGAGGACAGGTTATCCCAACTGCGCGAACAGCAAATGAAAGCGAAGCAGCAAACCGGTTATGACGGTCATTGCCTGGCGCTTGATCAGTCAGAAGTCGAGGAGAGAGTTGCGGCGGGTGAGCCTCATGTGATTCGCATGAAGATTCCCGAATCCGGTGAATGCGAATTTGAAGATCTGCTCAGGGATACGGTGAGCATTGCATGGTCCCAGATCGACATGCAGATCCTGATTAAATCAGACGGCATGCCTACTTATCACTTTGCCAATGTAGTAGACGATCACCTCATGCAGATCAGTCATGTGATTCGTGGCGAAGAATGGATCAACTCCACTCCAAAACACGTACTGCTCTACGATTACTTTGGCTGGGAGCGGCCGGTGTTCTGCCACATGCCGCTACTGCGTAACACGGACAAGAGTAAGCTGAGCAAACGCAAGAATCCCACCAGCATCTTTTATTACCGGGATATGGGCTACCTGCCCCAGGCGGTAACCAACTACCTGGGTATGATGGGCTGGACACTTCCCTCGGGGGAAGAAAAATTCTCCCTGGTAGAGATGGAAGCGGAATTTGATATCAGTCGCGTTTCCCTCGGTGGCCCCATATTTGACACCGGGAAGCTGGACTGGCTTAACGGCAGGTATATCCGTGAAGACCTGAGTGATGCGCAGTTCGCGCAACAATATGGGGAATGGGCCTTTGCGCCGGACAAGCTGGAGCGGGTGATTCCCTTAATAAAGGAACGGGTAGAACGATTTACCGATGTTGCACATCTCTCTCATCAGTTTTTGGCTGGTGAGCTTGCCGTAGATGATGATGATTTCGAAGACCTTAAGATGGGGGAGGCCGAAATCAAGAAGGTGTTGCAGTTTTCCCTGTGGCGCCTGGAAGAGCTGGACACACTGGACCATGAATCTGTCGAAGCCGCCATGAAGGGGCTGGCTTCAGGCCTGGATATAAAACTGGGCGATTTCATGCCGGTGTTGTTTCTCGCAATTACCGGCCACAAGGTGTCGATTTCGGTATTCGCCACCATCGAAGTCCTTGGCCTGGACCTGGTCAGAACCAGGCTGCGCAAGGCCCTGGCGGAACTTGGCGGAATCTCCAAGAAGGGCGCTAAATCCCTGGAGAAGGAGTACGCCGCGCTGGCGGGACGCGATTGACAGGGTAGGTGGCGCTGCATAGAATGCGCGTCCCTTTCCTGCATTGTGGGGCCTTAGCTCAGCTGGGTGAGCCCCGCGCTTTACGCAAAGCGCCAGCTTTGCGCGGGGCGAACGCCCGGCCACGGAAGGCCGGGCTGGTAAGAATACAGTACACGATAGTCCCGCCAGGGACGGCATGTACTAAATAGGATTATGGGGCCTTAGCTCAGCTGGGAGAGCGCAACGCTGGCAGCGTTGAGGTCGCCGGTTCGATCCCGGCAGGCTCCACCATCTCAACTAAAAATTACCCTGAATAAATATACGTGCTTCTAAGTAGTTAGAAGCACGTTGGGTTTGTTGTCTGTTGAAGCGGTCGAGCTCGGAGAATTTAAGGCAAATCTCTTGGAGTATGCCCTTTATAAAGCTGCCGGGGCCGGCCGATGCGGTAGGACTCGCTCAGCATCTCGTTCCAATGCGCAATCCAGCCCGGTGTTCTGCCGGTGGAAAATATAACCGTAAACATGCTGGTAGGTATGCCGATGGCCTTGAGGATAATGCCGGAATAGAAATCCACGTTTGGATAAAGTTTGCGCTGAATAAAATAATCGTCTTCCAGTGCTATCTTTTCCAGTTTTCTTGCAATGCGGAACAGGGGGTCGTCGTGGGAACCCAGTTCCTCCAGCACTTCATCACAAATCTCTCGCATCACTTTCGCTCTTGGGTCGAAATTCTTGTAGACGCGGTGACCGAATCCCATCAGGCGGATCGGGTCGTCGGGATCTTTTACCCGCTTGATATAGTCTTCGATATGAGACTCATCGCCAATTTCATTGAGCATATCCAGTACGGCTTCATTGGCGCCGCCGTGTGCCGGCCCCCATAGCGCGGCAATGCCGCTGGCGATACAGGCATAGGGATTGGCGCCGGTAGATCCGGCCAAGCGAACCGTTGAGGTTGACGCGTTTTGCTCGTGGTCGGCGTGCAACAGGAATATGGTATCCATTGCGCGAGCGAGAACGGGGCTGATATTCGGTTCTTCACAGGGTGTGCTGAACATCATGTGCAGGAAATTCTCGGCGAAGCTCATGCTGTTCTGCGGATACATGAATGGCTGGCCCACGCCGTGCTTGTAGCACATGGCGGCCAGGGTAGGCATCTTGGCGATTACCCGGTGTGCCGCTCTTAAACGATGCTCCGGGTTATCGTTGTCCAGGTTGTCATGGTAGAAGGCCGACAGGGCGCCGACGACGCTTACCAGCATCGCCATGGGATGGGCATCACGAGGGAAGCCGTTGAAGAACTTGTGAATCTGTTCATCCACCATGGTGTGGTAGCGGATGGTGTTTTCGAAATCCTGCTTTTGCGTGGCATCGGGCAACTCGCCATGGAGGAGCAGGTAGCAGGTTTCGAGGAAGCTGGCCTTTTCCGCCAGCTGTTCGATGGGATAGCCGCGGTGCAACAGGACACCCTTGCCGCCATCGATAAAGGTGATATCGGAATCACAGGAGGCGGTGGAAACAAAGCCCGGATCGTAGGTAAAAACTCCCTTGCCCACGAGGCTCCGCACATCCACTACGTCAGGTCCCAGGGTGCCCTCATAGACTGGCAGTTCAATGGTTTCATCGACGCCATCAATGGACAGCCGGGCCTTTTTTTCACTCATGCAGAACTCCTGTGAATTGCGCCGTAGCAACAGATATTTCGAATTAAAACAAAGAGATATGAAGCTATATTCAGCCTGTTATTTTGTTCAAACCGCGGCTGAAACGGGAGGGCAATACTAGGGATTTAGCGTCTCCTTTGTCAAATCTTTACTGGCCCGAATCCTGCATGACTATTGGCTTGCGGGCGTGGTCAAAGCGCTGCACCGGTGGCCGGCGGCAGCCGGTTTGGAGTGCCGGCCACTAATCCCGGCAAGTTTGACCGTAACTCGACAATATATTGTCAATAAACCCGTGGCGAATGCCGGATTTATTGTAAACAGGGGCCTGAAAGCATATACTTTGCCGCCCGGGTACCCCCAATTTATTTAATTATTTCAAGCAGTTTGCGATTTTATATCCAGATTGCCCACAAGGATGACTTGAGCCTGCCCAAAGGGTCATAACCAGCCAAAAGTGAACGATCCCAGACCCACCAACATCGATTTATTCAAGTTCAAATGGCCCCTGCCGGCGATTACCTCCATTCTTCACCGTATCTCGGGTGTCTACATATTCCTGGGTGTCCCGCTGCTGCTGTACCTGATGGAGTTGTCCCTCAGTTCGGAAGCAGGGTATAGCGAAGCGTCGGAACTGCTTTTTTCACCCCTGGCCCGGTTCCTGACCTGGACCATCCTGGCGGGCCTGCTTTATCACCTGGTGGCGGGTTGCAAGCACCTGTTAATGGACCTGGGTATCGGGGAAACCCTGGCCGGGGCAAGGCGTGGCGCCATCGCCACCCTGGTAATCGGCATCATCCTGATGATCCTGGCGGGAGTGTGGTTATGGTAAGAAGTGCCACCAGCTTCAGCCGCTCCGGCGTTTCCGACTGGCTCATTCAGCGCTTCAGCGCGGTGATTCTGGCAGCCTATTTCCTTTGCATACTGGGCAGCCTGTTGTTAAGCCCCGAGATGAGCTACACGCAGTGGCGTGGCATGTTCGATTCCACCCTCATGCGCGTTTTCAGCATTGTGTCCCTGCTGGCACTGTGTGCCCATGCCTGGATCGGCATCTGGACCGTGACTACGGACTATCTCACCAGCCGGCACATGGGCAGGGCCGGTACCACCATTCGTATACTGGTGCAGGCAATCTGTGCATTGTTGACGGTTTTCTACCTGTTGTGGGGCCTGCAGATCTTCTGGAGCCTGGCATGACCATGCGCACGATAGAGTTCGATGCCGTAATCGTCGGTGGCGGTGGCGCCGGCATGCGTGCCGCCCTGCAGCTGGCCCAGTCCGGTTACAAGACGGCGGTAATTTCAAAGGTATTTCCGACACGCTCCCATACAGTTTCGGCCCAGGGCGGTATCACCTGTGCCATCGCCAGCTCCGATCCCAACGATGACTGGCGCTGGCACATGTATGACACCGTGAAGGGTTCCGACTACATCGGGGACCAGGATGCCATCGAGTACATGTGCAGCGAGGGTCCCCAGACCGTATATGAACTGGAGCACATGGGCCTGCCGTTTTCACGCACCGAGCAGGGCCGCATATACCAGCGCCCCTTCGGTGGTCAATCTAAGGACTATGGCAAGGGCGGCCAGGCGGCTCGCACCTGTGCCGCCGCGGACAGGACGGGTCATGCCCTGTTGCATGCTCTCTACCAGGGCAATCTCAAGAACAACACGGTTTTTCTCAATGAGTGGTACGCCACCGACATCGTGAAAAACGTCGACGGTGCCGTGGTCGGTGTCATCGCCATCTGCATCGATTCCGGTGAAACTGTATTCGTGAACTGCAAGGCCACGGTCTTCGCTACCGGCGGCGCGGGCCGAATCTACGCCTCCACCACCAATGCCCTGATCAACACCGGTGACGGTGTTGGCATGGCTCTGCGCGCCGGATTCCCGGCCCAGGATATGGAGATGTGGCAGTTTCACCCCACCGGTATCTATGGAGCAGGGGTCCTGGTTACGGAAGGATGCCGGGGTGAAGGCGGTTACCTCATCAACAAGGATGGCGAACGATTCATGGAGCGATACGCACCCAATGCCAAGGACCTGGCGGGCCGGGACGTGGTGGCGCGTTCCATGGTGCTGGAAATCCTCGAAGGCCGCGGCTGTGGCGAAGACGGCGACCACGTGATGCTGAAACTGGATCACCTCGGCGGCGACGTGCTCAATGCCAAGTTGCCCGGCATCATGGAATTGTCCAAGACCTTCGCCCACGTGGATCCGGCAAAAGAACCCATTCCCGTGGTACCCACCTGTCATTACATGATGGGAGGCATACCCACCAATATTCATGGCCAGGCACTCACCGTAAACGGTGCCGGTGAAGACGAGGTGATACCCGGCCTGTTTGCCGTGGGCGAGGTGGCCTGCGTTTCAGTCCATGGCGCCAATCGGCTCGGCGGCAACAGCCTGCTGGACCTGGTGGTATTCGGCCGGGCTGCGGGCAAGTATCTCGAAGACATGCTGCGCCAGGGTATCGAGCGAGTCGATCCGTCAGAATCGGATATCGACTTCGCCATGGAGCGCTTGCATCGCCTGAACGAATCCACTGCCGGGGAAAGTGTGCCCGAGCTGCGCGCCGAGCTGCAACAGGTGATGCAAAATCATTTTGGTGTTTTTCGTAAAGGTGCCTTCATGGAAGAAGGCATTACCAAGTTGGCGGAACTGCGTGAGCGTATTGCCAACGCACACCTGAAGGACAAGAGCAATACATTTAATACCGCGCGCATCGAGGCACTGGAGCTGGAAAACCTGTTCGAGGTGGCCGAGGCCACCGCCATCGCGGCCCATACCCGAACCGAGAGCCGCGGCGCCCATGCCCGAGATGACTACCGTGATCGGGACGATGAAAACTGGCTGTGCCATTCGATTTACATGCCGGCAGAAAAACAGGTAGGCAAGCGGGCGGTAAATTTCACCCCGAAAACCGTGGATACCTTTGAGCCCAAGGTCAGGACTTATTAAGCCCAGGCCTGTAGATACACAGTTAAAGAAGCAGGAATCAACGAGTGCTAGTTAGCGTTTATCGTTACAACCCGGAAACGGACAGCAAGCCTTTCACCCAGGAATTCGACATCGATATTCCCGCGGGCCGCGACCTGATGGTGCTGGATGTACTGGAACTGGTGAAGCGCCAGGATCCTTCCGTGACCTATCGCCGATCCTGCCGCGAAGGGGTCTGCGGTTCAGATGGCATGAACATTAACGGGACCAACGCCCTTGCCTGTGTAACCGCACTGTCACAGGCGGTGGGAGCGGGCAACAAGCTGGTCCTGCGGCCCTTGCCAGGGCTGCCGGTGGTGCGCGACCTGGTTGTAGACATGTCCATGTTCTACAAGCAGTACGAAAAGATTAAGCCTTATCTCATAAACGATGAGCCGCCACCTGCAATTGAGCGCCTGCAGAGCCCGGAAGACCGGGAAAAGCTGGACGGGCTCTATGAATGCATACTTTGCGCCTGCTGCAGCACAAGCTGCCCTTCATTCTGGTGGAATCCGGATAAATTTATCGGCCCTGCGGGCCTGCTGCAGGCCTACCGGTTTCTCGCGGACAGCCGTGACACCGCTACCGCCGAAAGGCTGGCGGAGCTGGAGGATCCATTCAGTGTCTTTCGATGCCGCGGCATCATGAACTGTGTCTCTGTCTGCCCCAAGGGACTGAATCCTACACGTGCAATCGGTCATATCCGGTCCATGCTTATCGAGCAGGGTACTTGATAGCCTATCTCGGATACAGATGACGCTTGTTAGGTTAGTGATAGCCAGGCAAGCGAAGAGGATCTGAAATGCATGACAGTCTGATGGAATTAATGTGGAGTACCGGGCACTTGTCCGGCACCAATGCCGAGTACGTAGAGGAACTCTACGAGAGTTATCTTGCCGATCCAGATTCCATCCCTGACCAGTGGCGGGAATATTTCGATGCCCTGCCTGCGACCAATGGCGACAGCCAGCAGGACGTTTCCCACGCCCGCATCCAGAAAGACTTCCGGGACTTCGGCAAGACCAGCCGCTATTCCCAGGTCATCAGTCCCGATGCCATTGTCGACTCCGAACACGAGCACAAGCAGGTCCAGGTACTGCAGCTGATCAGTTCCTACCGGGTTCGTGGACACCAGAAAGCCGGCCTCGATCCCCTGGGCCAGATGTTCCGCGAACGGGTGCCAGACCTGGAACTGGAATTCCACGACTTGTCTCCCATCGATGCTTCCACCATCTTTCAGACCGGCTCGTTGTTTATCAGCAAGGACAAGGCAACTCTTCGAGAGATCGTGGATATCCTGGAAGCTATTTACTGCAGCTCCATCGGTTACGAGTTCATGCATATCGTAAAACTGGAAGAGAAGCAGTGGATCCAGCAACGCATTGAAAGCAACGACGGGTTTCCCCGTTTCGAAAACGAAATAAAGAAGCACCTGCTGGACCGGCTCTCGGCAGCGGAAGGACTGGAAAAGCACCTGGATTCCAAATACCCGGGCACCAAGCGATTTGGTCTAGAGGGTGGTGAGAGCCTCATTCCTGCCCTGGACGAATTAGTTCAGCGTGCCGGCAAATATGGTGCCAAGGAAATCGTGTTAGGCATGGCCCACCGTGGCCGGCTCAATGTGCTGGTAAACATACTCGGTAAAAACCCGGCCGACTTGTTCGACGAATTCGAGGGCAAGGCGGTGTACCAGAGTTCCGGTGATGTGAAATACCACCAGGGTTTTTCATCCAACATCATGACCCCCGGTGGCGAGTTGCATATGGCAATGGCCTTTAACCCATCCCACCTGGAAATCGTAGCCCCCGTGGTCGAAGGCTCGGTACGGGCACGGCAGTCACGCAGGGGCGATAAGGAAGGCAAGCTGGTGCTGCCAATCGTGATTCATGGCGATGCGGCTTTCGCCGGCCAGGGTGTGGTCATGGAAACCTTCCAGATGTCCAAGACCCGTGCTTTTAACACCGGTGGCACGGTTCATATCATCATCAATAACCAGATTGGATTCACCACCAGCAAACGGGAAGACGCCCGTTCAACCGAATACTGTACCGACGTTGCGCGCATGGTGCAGGCACCGATTTTTCATGTAAACGCCGACGATCCTGAAGCGGTCCTGTTTGTGACCCAGCTGGCGATGGATTTTCGTTACCAGTTCCACAAGGACGTGGTGATCGACCTGATCTGTTACCGCCGTCGTGGCCACAACGAAACCGATGAACCATCCGCTACCCAGCCCCTGATGTACAAGGCCATCAAGCAGCACAAGACTACCCGCACCCTGTATGCGGAAAGACTGGCTGCGGAAAATGTCATGGCGCTGAGCGATGCCGACGAACTCAACAAGACCTACCGTGACATGCTCGACACCGGTGAGCACGTGGTAAAGAGCCTGGTGAAAGAACCCTCGGTGGAACTGTTCGTCGACTGGAGCCCATATATAGGTCACGACTGGACGCCGTACTTTAATACTTCCATGCCCCTGGAAAACCTGCAGGCACTTGCCCGGCGGGTGGTGGACATTCCGAAGGATTTCACGCTGCAACGCCAGGTGCAGAAGGTCATCGATGACAGGCGCAAGATGGCGAGCGGTGAAATTCCCGTGGACTGGGGATTCGCCGAAACACTGTCCTATGCCACCATACTGAACAGTGGTAACAAGGTACGCCTCACCGGACAGGATGTGGGCCGCGGCACTTTTTCCCATCGCCATGCGGTGCTCTATGACCAGGAAAGCGGTGAGCCCTATATTCCCCTGGTTGCTACCGAGAAAGACCCGAACGCGTTTACTGTTTACGACAGCCTGCTTTCTGAAGAGGCGGTGCTGGCCTTCGAATACGGCTTCGCCACCACCATGCCCAATGCCCTGGTGATCTGGGAAGCACAGTTCGGCGACTTCGCCAATTCCGCCCAGGTGGTCATAGACCAGTTCATCACCAGTGGTGAGCACAAGTGGCAACGCCTTTGTGGTCTCACCCTGTTGCTGCCCCATGGCTATGAAGGACAGGGTCCGGAGCATTCCTCTGCGCGGCTGGAGCGCTACCTGCAATTGTGTGCGGAACACAATATCCAGGTCTGCGTGCCCACCACTTCGGCCCAGGTGTTTCACATGCTGCGCAAGCAGATTCTCTGTCCCCTGCGTAAACCGCTCGTGGTCATGTCACCCAAGAGCCTGCTCAGGCACAAGGAAACCACATCGACCCTGGAGGAACTGGCAGAAGGCAGTTTCCAGGTAATCCTGGATGAAACCGATGGTTTCGATGCGGAATCGGTACGCAAGGTGGTCATGTGCAGTGGCAAGGTTTATTACGATCTGCGTGAAGAGCGCAGGGCGCGCAATATCAGTGACATTGCCATCATCCGGGTAGAGCAGTTGTACCCATTTCCACACGATGAGTTTCTCAACTGCATACTGCAGTACAAGAACGTGAAGTCCATCGTCTGGTGCCAGGAAGAGCCCATGAACCAGGGTGCCTGGTATGCCAGTCAACATCACTTTCGCCGCGTGTTGAACGAACACTTTCCCGAAATCTGGCTGGAGTATGTCGGCCGTGAACCTTCGGCGGCTGCCGCTGCCGGTTACCCGGCATTGCACATAAAACAGCAGGAAGATTTTATCGACGAGGCTTTGTCTTGAGTCCGGCGTGAGGCGCAGGGCTAATACAACGCAGATGCACAGGAGCTTCTGCCACAGGATCGAAAATGACCATTGAAATTAAAGCACCCACATTACCGGAATCGGTTCCCGACGGAACCATTGCAACCTGGTACAAGAACGTCGGTGACCCAGTCGCTCGCGATGAATTGCTGGTGGATATAGAAACCGACAAGGTCGTGATAGAAGTCGTGTCACCCGCCGATGGCGTGCTCAAGGAAGTCTTGAAAAACTCCGGCGACACCATTGTGAGCAACGAGGCTATCGGTGTCATCGCTCCCGGCGATGCCCCGGCAAAATCCGAAGCGGAACCGGCGGCAGCGGTAACAAGCGAGGCCGCGGCTGCGGCACCCGCAACAGCCGCTGCATTGGTGAGTCCTGCCGCGCGCAAGTTGATCGAGGAGCATGGCCTGTCCGCGGACGCAATCAAAGGCTCCGGCAAAGACGGCCGCATTACCAAGGAAGATGTGCTGAGCCTGGTGGAAGGTGGTGCTCCTGCAGCTCCTGCCACAACGACATCGACTCCGGCCCCTGCAACAGATACCAGTGGCGGGCGCAAGGAAGAGAGAGTGCCCATGAGCCGGCTTCGGGCAAAGGTCGCCGAGCGCCTGCTGGAAGCGACCCAGACCACCGCCATGCTGACCACTTTCAACGAGGTCAACATGGAACCGGTGATGAGTATCCGCAAGCGTTACCAGGAAGAATTCCAGCAGGCCCATGACGGCGTGAAGCTGGGTTTCATGTCTTTCTTCGTGCGCGCAAGTATCGAAGCACTGAAACGCTTCCCCATGGTGAACGCATCCATCGACGGCAACGACATCGTCTATCACGGCTACCAGGATATTGGTGTGGCTGTGTCATCACCCCGTGGACTGGTGGTACCGGTGCTGCGTAATGCCGACCACATGGGCCTGGCAAAAATCGAGGAACAGATCCGTGATTTCGGGATCAAGGCACGGGACGGCAAGCTGTCCATTGAAGAACTTGCCGGCGGTACGTTTACTATTTCCAACGGTGGCGTGTTCGGGTCCTTGCTATCCACGCCGATTCTCAATCCACCGCAAACCGCCATTCTCGGCATGCACAAGATAGAAGACCGGCCCATGGCAGTTGCAGGGGAGGTGAAGATCCTGCCCATGATGTACCTGGCCCTGTCCTATGACCATCGCCTGATCGATGGCAAGGAAGCGGTACAGTTCCTTGTTACCATCAAGGAACTGCTGGAAGACCCGACGCGGCTTATTTTAGAGATTTAAGGAACAGCGATGTCCAATGCATATGATGTTGTAGTAATCGGTTCGGGACCTGGGGGTTACGTTGCGGCGATTCGTTGCGCGCAGCTCGGTTTCAAGACTGCCTGTATTGAAAAATGGCTTAACAAGGACAACAAGACTGTTTATGGCGGTACCTGTCTGAACGTGGGTTGTATTCCGTCCAAGGCATTGCTGGATACCTCGCACAAGTTCGTCGAAGCGAATTCCCATTTCGATGTGCATGGCATCAAAGTGGATAAAGTCGATATCGATGTGCCCGCCATGATCGCTCGCAAGGAAAAAGTAGTGGACCAGCTCACCGGCGGTGTGAAGGGTTTGTTTACCGGCAACAAGGTGGATGGCATAGCCGGCGTAGGCAAACTCTTAACCGGCAACAAGGTGGAAGTCACCGGTCACGACGGCAGCAAGCAGGAACTGTCTGCTAAACATGTAATTCTTGCCGCCGGTTCGGTGCCGGTGGATATACCACCGACCCCGGTAGACCAGGAAACCATCGTGGATTCCACCGGTGCACTGGAATTCCAGGCTGTGCCGAAGCGCCTGGGGGTGATCGGTGCCGGGGTGATTGGCCTCGAGCTGGGTAGCGTGTGGAGCAGGTTGGGATCGGAGGTCACCATCCTGGAGGCGCTGGATGATTTTCTCCCGGCACTGGACCGGAAACTGGCCCGGGAAGCGTTGAAGATTTTCAGCAAGCAGGGGTTGAACGTAAAACTGGGTGCCCGGGTAACCGGCAGCAAAGTAAGCGGCCGTGGTGCCAAGAAGACCGTCGCCGTGGAATACACCGACAGCGAAGGGGAACAGAGCCAGGTATTCGACAAGTTAATCGTGGCCGTCGGGCGCAAACCCTATACCGAGGGACTCCTGGACCCGGCCGTTGGTGTTGAATTGGATGAGCGTGGTTTCATCAAGGTAGACGAACACTGTGCCACGAATGTTCCCGGCGTTTATGCCGTGGGTGACGTGGTGCGCGGACCCATGCTGGCTCACAAGGGCATGGAAGAGGGAGTCATGGTCGCCGAGCGCCTGGCGGACAAGAAGACCCAGGTAAATTACGACCTGGTGCCCTCGGTGATATACACCCACCCGGAAGTGGCCTGGGTAGGCAAGAATGAAGATGAATTAAAAGAAGAAGGAATCGAGTTCAACGTTGGCTCCTTTCCATTCGCTGCCAGTGGTCGAGCCCTTGCCGCGAATGACAGTGATGGCCAGGTGAAACTGCTGGCCGATGCCAAGACCGATCGCATACTTGGCTGCCAGATTATCGGTGCCAGCGCCGCCGACCTGTTGCAACAAATGGTCATCGCCATGGAATTCAGCAGCAGCGCCGAAGACATCGGTCTCACCATGTTCTCCCACCCATCGCTATCCGAGGCCGTGCACGAAGCGGCGCTGGCATCTCTCGGACATGCCGTGCATATTGGCAACCGCAAACGACGTTAGGAAGTTTTTAACTCGGAGTTTTAATGAATTTACACGAATACCAGGCAAAGCAGTTATTTGCCGAATACGGGTTGCCCGTGGCCGCAGGCCGGGTGATCTCTAATAAGGAAGAAGCACGAGATGCCATGGCCGCCATAGGCGGCGAGCGCTGGGTAGTGAAGACCCAGGTCCATGCCGGCGGGCGCGGCAAGGCCGGAGGGGTGAAGCTGGTGAACTCTGTTGCCGAGGCAGAGGAATTTGCCGATCAGTGGCTGGGCAAGAACCTGGTGACCTACCAGACCGACGCCGACGGGCAGCCGGTTAACAAGATATTTATCGAGGCCGCCAGTGCAATTGACCAGGAGTTGTATCTCGGTGCCGTGGTGGACAGGGGCACGCGGCGTGTCGTGTTCATGGCGTCCACCGAAGGCGGCGTGGAAATCGAGAAAGTAGCCGCGGAAACCCCGGAGAAAATCCTCAAGGCCACCATCGATCCCTTAACCGGACCCCAACCATTCCAGGGCAGGGACCTTGCCTTCCGCCTCGGCTTGTCCGGCAACCAGGTCAAGCAATTCACATCCCTGTTCCTGGGCCTCGCCAGGCTTTTCCAGGAGCTGGACCTGTCCCTGCTGGAAATCAATCCCCTGGTAATAACCGGCTCAGGCGACCTGCTGTGCCTGGACGGCAAGATCAACGTGGACGGTAACGCCCTGTATCGCCAGGAACGGGTACGGGAGATGCACGATCCCAGCCAGGAGGACGAACGGGAATTCCAGGCGGCGGAATGGGGCCTGAACTACGTGGCCCTGGACGGCAATATCGGTTGCCTGGTGAATGGTGCGGGTCTCGCCATGGGTACCATGGATATCGTGCAGCTGTATGGCGGCACCCCGGCCAATTTCCTGGATGTGGGTGGCGGCGCCACCAAGGAGCGGGTCTCCGAGGCCTTCAAGATCATTCTTTCCGACGACAACGTAAAGGCAGTGCTGGTGAACATCTTCGGCGGCATTGTGCGCTGTGACCTGATCGCCGAAGGTGTTATAGGCGCGGTTTCAGAGGTTGGAGTCAGTGTACCGGTGGTGGTGCGCCTGGAGGGCAATAGTGCCGACCTCGGCCGCAAGTCCCTGGCGGAGAGCGGGCTGAACATTATCGCAGCCGAGAGCCTGGCCGATGCCGCGGAAAAAGTAGTTAACGCGGCGGGAGGTGGGGCATGAGCATCCTGGTTGACAGCAATACCCGTGTGATTTGCCAGGGCTTTACCGGTTCCCAGGGTACTTTTCATTCCGAACAGGCCATCGCCTATGGCACACGCATGGTGGGGGGCGTCACCCCGGGCAAGGGCGGCCAGACCCACCTGGATCTGCCAGTATTCAATACAGTGCAGGAAGCGGTTGCCGAAACCGCTGCCCAGGCCAGCGTAATTTACGTGCCGGCTCCGTTTTGCAAGGATTCCATCCTCGAGGCGGTTGCCGCTGGAATCGAGCTAATTGTCTGTATTACCGAGGGTATTCCCACCCTGGACATGCTGGTGGTGAAGGAAAAGTGCGACCGGGCTGGGGTGCGACTCATCGGACCCAATTGCCCGGGCGGGATTACCCCGGGCCAGTGCAAGATCGGCATCATGCCGGCGGACATTCACCTCCCGGGCAGGGTCGGCGTGGTTTCACGTTCCGGCACCCTGACCTACGAGGCGGTTAAGCAGACCACGGACCATGGATTCGGCCAGTCTTCCTGCGTTGGTATCGGCGGCGATCCCATCCCGGGCTCAAATTTCATCGATATCCTGGCCCTGTTTGAAGCAGACGATCAGACCGAAGCCATTGTCATGATTGGAGAAATTGGCGGAACCGCAGAGGAAGAGGCGGCCGCCTACATCAAGGCCGAGGTGAGTAAACCAGTAGTAGCGTACATCGCCGGTGTCACTGCGCCACCGGGGAAACGCATGGGCCATGCCGGTGCGATAATCGCCGGCGGCAAGGGTACGGCAGACGAAAAATTTGCTGCATTGGAAGATGCCGGTGTGAAAACCGTTCGCAGCCTTGCCGAGATCGGAAATGGCCTCAAGGAAATAACCGGTTGGTCGTAATCGAGCACGGCCGAAGTCACAAAAAATCACGTCCCAACTTTATCCCGTAAAAGGTTCTAAAGGCTCGATATCTTGTGATACGCTTACGCGAAAATTCAGCTTAAAATGCTGAATTTAAAGGGACTATTGCCAGGGTTACCTTTCGTATCCCGGCATTGTCGAGTGAGTAGTTACCAGGCACCTCAACTTGCTACACGTTGGGAAGATTGGTAACTTTCGCGCGGCAATTTTTTATGGAAACTGCCAACCCTCGCGGATGAAGCAAAATGGAATTGCCGGGCAGTAGCAGGGGGGAAATGGATGACCAGTAAAGGATAGGATCATCATTTGTTATGTCTAACTATAGTAAGCGCAAAATACTGTAGTACCTTCAAATATAGTTAGACTGGTTTTGTAAACAAGAAAATAGGATGGCACATGAATAACCGTCGAATCTTAAAAATGGGTATTGCTGTTCCGGCGCTGCTTATCTCTGCTCTGTTCACCACGAGCCAAGCGCAGGATATTCTCGTAGACAGCACCGTACTCGACCAGGCTATGGACGCACTGGGCGAGAAATATACCGAGTCTGCCGGGGTGCAACAGGAAATTACCCGTTTAGCCAACTCCGCCAGTTCTACCTTTGAATCTTTCAAGCGCGCCAACGATGCTCTGGAATCCCTTCTGGTATTAAACGCAGGCTACCGCAAATCAATTTCCATCCAGGAAGAAAACATTGCCACTCTGAATCAGTCCATCGATTCTGTTGAAGAAGTGACTCGTGAGATTCCTCTGCTGATGGAAAAAATGCTTGCAGCCATGGAGCAATTCGTTGAGCTGGATTATCCCTTCCAGCTGGATGAGCGCCAGGCGCGGCTCCAGTTCGCTCGCGATGCCATTGACAATCCTGATGTATCTATCGCGGAAAAGTTTCGCCAAATCCTGGTGATGTACCAGACTGAGACCCAATACGGCCGCACCAATGACACCTATTCCGACACCATTACTCTCAATGGCGTCGAGCAAGATGTGAATATAGTGCGAGTTGGCCGTGTTGCCTTGCTCTATCAAACCACTGACCGTCAGAACACCGGCGCTTGGGATAACAATTCCCGCGCATGGGTTGAACTACCTCCGGGTGAATACCGCACCGCGGTACAGGACGCCCTGCGAGTTGTTGCGCAACTGGACGCGCCTCGCATTATTGACCTGCCAGTACTAGCACCGGAGACAGCACAGTGAGAATTACAAATAAATTAATATCTATTACTGCTGCAGCATGCATGGTGCTGCTTCCAAACCTGGCTTCATCCCAGGAGAGCGGTCTCGCCGGATTGCTGGACCTGGTTGAACAGGATCGAGTGCGCGAGTCGGCTGAATATGAGCGGCGACTGCAGGAATTCGAGCAGGCTGCGAATCAACAGCAACAGTATCTCGAAACCACCGAACAACGGATTCTTGATGAAGAAGCCGAACAGGCGCGACTGAGTGACCAGTTCGCCGCCAACGAAATTACCATTCGCGACCTGCGTGAAGTACTGCGCGACCGTCGTGGTGACCTGAACGAATTGTTCGGCACCCTGCAGGGTGTGATGGGTGACTTCCTCAGCACTTTTGAGAACTCCCTGATCTCTGCACAATACCCGGGTCGCTCCGAATCCATCGAAGGTTTCATCGAGAAAGCGGGCAGTACCATTGATCAGCTGGCCGTGGACGAAATCGAGCGCTTCTGGTTCTACATGCACCAGGAACTGACCGAGTCAGCTCGTGTGGTGACTTATAACGGTGACGTTGCATTACCCAATGGTGACACTGTTAATCGCACCATCACCCGCATCGGTGCATACAATGCCGTATCCGAAGGTGACTACCTGAGCTACAGTGGCGCCATCGGCCACCTGCAGGTGCTGCCGCGTCAGCCCGACGGTAGCGTGGTGGCTTCCGCCCGCGACCTGGCAAGCGCCAGTTCCGGCTTCACCCGTGTTGGTATCGATCCCACCGGTGGTGTAGGCGGCCAGGTGCTGGCTAACCTGATTAACTTCCCGACTATCGAGGAGCAGGTACGTAACAATTCCGGTGTAATCGGTTTCATTATTATCGGCGTCGGTATCGTCGGTATTCTCATCGGTTTCTTCCGCCTGCTTATGCTGCTGCTGGTATCCATGAAGGTTCGGGCACAGCTGAAGAGCGACAAGCCGTCCAAGGGTAATCCCCTGGGCCGTGTGCTGCTGGTAGCCGAAGCCAATCCGACTGCGGACACTGAAACCCTGGAGCTGAAACTGGGCGAGGCGATCCTGCAGGAGACGCCGGGCCTGGAAAGCATGCTCACGATCATCAAGATGATCGCTACCATCGCACCGCTGGGCGGTCTGCTGGGTACGGTGACCGGTATGATCCAGGTGTTCCAGCAAATTACTGTTTACGGTGCTGGTGACCCGACCATCATGGCCGGTGGTATTTCCGTGGCATTGATGACAACGGTACTGGGTATCTGCGTGGCGATTCCGACGATCTTCATGCACACGATCGTGAAGAGCCGTGCCGATAACATCATCCATATTCTGGAAGAGCAGGCCACGGGCATGATTGCCCAGAAGGCCGAAAGGGTAGCAGGTAGTTAATCCAGTCAATCAGAGGACAGTCTTATGTACTTTGCGATTCTGGATATTCTTGATGCTGTAAGTACTTTTATGCAGCGCGGTGGTCCGGTTCTGTGGATCATCGCCTGGCTGCTGCTTATCAAGTGGTCACTGGTATTCGAACGAATCTGGTATCTCAACACCACCCACAAGCAGAAAGTTAAAAATACCCTCGCGGAATGGAACGCGCGCTCCGACACCAAGTCCTGGAGCGCACACCAGATCCGCACCATGATGATTTCCAAGATCTCCCTGGACGTACGCAACACCCTGCCCATTATCGAGGTGCTGGTGACGATCTGCCCGCTGTTGGGATTGATTGGCACGGTAACCGGAATGATCGAGGTGTTCTTCGTCATGGCCGTGAGCGGCGGCGGCGACGCCAAGTCCATGGCCGGCGGCGTATCCAAGGCAACCATCCCGACCATGGCCGGAATGGTAGGCGCAATATCAGGCATCTTCGCCTACAACTATCTCAAGGGTAAGGTGGATCGCGACCTGGAGTTGCTGGAAGACCACTTGCCCCTGACTCACTGATTGCTGGTCTGAACCGACATAGCTATATAAAAGAACAAGGACACCAATGAAATCAGGATTAATGAAAAGAGCAGAGCAGGAAGAAGCGGGTGAAATCGATCTCACCCCCATGCTCGATGTGGTATTCATTCTGCTCATTTTCTTTATCGTAACTTCGGTATTCGTTACCGAAGCCGGTATTGAAGTCACCAAGCCCGAGGCTTCCACTGCCGATGACCGGCAGGGCGACCTGATTCTTATCGCGGTAGGGGCCCAGGGTGATATCTGGATCGATGGAGAGCAGATTGACCCTCGCTTTATTCGTTCCCGCTTCGAGCTGCGTTTAATCGATGCACCGAATTCCTCGATAATTATTCAAGCTGATACCAACGCCAACAATGAGCAGGTAATGCTCATCCTGGAGGCGGCCCGTGAGGCGAATATCAGCGACGTTTCTATTTCTGCGGAGGCATAAATCATGATCATAGTACGATGGTTAACATCAATGGTCCTGGCAGCTGGTATTACACTGGGCCTCTTTTATTTCATGCAGTTCCTGATCGCCACCGGTGAGCGCCTCGAGCAGCGCGTAACTGTGGTCAAGATCGTGGACGCCACCATGCCTGAGATCGAGCTCGAAGTGATCGAGGAAATTGATCGCCCGGAAATGATCGAAGACGTGGTGGAGCAGGAGCAGGAAATCCCGGAACGTCAGACCACCCTGGACAGCGGTCCCAGCCTTAACATCGAACGCGCTCAGGTGGAAGTAGACACCGGTCTCAATTTGTCCCAGGCACAGATTTCCGCCACCGATGGTGACTACCTGCCCCTGGTGGCAATCGCGCCCCAGTACCCGACCCGTGCGGCACAGCGCGGCATCGAAGGCTGGTGCCTGGTGAGTTTCACCGTGGACGGTATGGGCAATGTGGTTGAAGACACCATCATGGTGGTGGATGCGGAGCCGCAGGGTATTTTCGACCGTTCTTCGGAACGAGCAGCCGCCCGGTTCAAGTTTCAACCCAGAGTAGTGGACGGGGTCGGAGTTGAAGTGCCCGGCGTCCAATACCTGTTTCGATATCAGCTCGAGGATTAGGCATGGCCAAGATAAACAAGCTTAAACTCGGTTTCCTGGTCTCCGTTCTGGCGATGCCGCTTTTCCCTGCCTCTGTTGTATTGGCCGGGGAAGAACAACGCGCACCACCGGAAGCACGTACCGCCGGTACGCTTAGCGAAGCCGTTATGCGCGCCATTTCCGATATCCAGGAACTGATGTCGCCCGAAGACGAAGAAGACGAGCCTAACCTGCCCCAGGCCAAGATCGAACTGGATGAACTGAGGGAACGCCGCTGGGAGCGAATGAATGATTTCGAAAAGGCCACGCTGCTCAGCTTCTACACCAACTACTACCTCGGTGTAGAGGATTACCTGGGTGCCATACGCACCTTTGAGGAAATCCTGGACATTGAGGAGCTGCGCGAAGATCAGCGCCTGCGTACCCTGCGATCCCTTGGCCAGCTCTATGCGGCTGAGGAGAACTGGCAAAACTCAATTAACAATTACGTGCAATGGCGCGAGCTTTCCTTCGAAGAAGATGAAATCGTCTTCAAGGGACTGTCCTATGCCCATTACCAGTTAGAGCAATTTGATCAGGCACTGCCTTACTGGCTGGACTTCATGAACATGGCACTCACCACCGGAACTGAGTTGCCCCGCACCGACTATGCTTATCTCAGTGGTCTGTATTTCGTACTCGAGGATTTTGATTCCGCCCTGGACCTGGTGAAGTCCATGATCGTGCTATTCGATGATCCAACGGACTGGCAGAACCTCAGTGCGGTCTATGCCAGCCTGGACCAGGAGGAACGCCGTGTGCAATCCCTGAACCTGGCCTACCTGAAAGGTATCCTGGATGACGACGCGGAATACCTGAACCTGTCCCAGTCCCTGGCGGGGCAGGATATCCCCCTTACCGGCATTCCGGTTTTCCGCACTGGAGTGGACGGCGGGTTCGTCGAGCTGGACGTGGATAACCTGGAGATCTTTACCCAGATGCACCTCATCGCCAGTGATTATGAGAATGCCCTGGAACCGGCTCGGCAACTTGCCGAATTGGATCCCACGGGCAATGGCTACGACACCCTGGGCTATATCCAGTACGTAATTCGCGACTACGAGGCGGCAACCGAGTCGTTCCAGTCAGCCCTGGACAAGGGTGAGCTGGACAACCGGGCCGACACCCTGCTGTTCCTGGCCCGCTCCCTGGTGGAGCTGGAGCAGTTCGACGAGGCACGGGAAGCGGCCCGGGATTCGGCCGAAGCCGGTGACGAGAACGACCAGAACGCGGCGAATAGCTACATCACCTTCATTAACAGCACCCAGGAGCGATTCAATATCCTGGCCGAGCGCCGTAACGACGCCATTGACTTCTACCGGCCCTATCCGCCCCTGCAGTAGGGCTGACGCTTGAAATACGGGGGCTAGCCCCCATCTAAGACCCGATCACGGTGACGTGATCGGGTTTTTTATCGCCAGTAAAAAAGTAGGGGTAGGAGAATGACCGCCGAAGCCAAAGTTGAAACCAGGGGATTCGAAACTGAAGCAAAGCAGCTTCTGCACCTGATGATCCATTCCTTGTACAGCAACAAGGAAATCTTTCTGCGAGAGCTTATTTCCAATGCTTCCGATGCCGCGGACAAGCTGCGCTTCGAAGCCCTGTCCGATGCTTCCCTCATGGCGGAAGACACCGAGTTGGGTGTCAGGATCACCCACGACAGTGAGCAAAATACGATTTCCATCAGTGATAACGGAATCGGCATGTCCCGGGATGAGGTCATTGCCAACCTGGGTACCATTGCCAAGTCCGGCACTGCCCAGTTCCTCGAATCCCTAACCGGAGACCAGAAAAAAGATTCCCAGTTGATTGGTCAGTTTGGCGTAGGTTTCTACTCTGCGTTCATCGTGGCTGATGAAGTTGAGGTATTGACCCGAAAAGCAGGCGCTGAAGCAGACGAGGCTACGCTGTGGAAATCCAGCGGCGAGGCTGAATACTCGGTAGAGGAGGCGAGCAAGGAAGATCGCGGTACCGTGGTAACCCTGCACCTGAAGAAAGGCGAAGAGGAATTCGCGGAAGGTTTTCGCCTGCGTAGCATCGTCAAGAAGTACGCTGACCACATTTCCATTCCCGTGATGATGGAAAAGCCTGAACCTCCCGGTGAAGACGACAAGGAAGAAAAGAAAGCGAAAGCGGCGCCGGAATTTGAAGCGGTAAATGACGCCAAGGCACTCTGGACCCGGTCCCGCAAGGACATCAGCGAAGACGAATACAAGGAATTCTACAAGCACGTCAGTCACGACTTCGAAGATCCCCTGGACTGGAGCCACAACCGGGTGGAGGGCAAGCTGGAGTACACCAGCCTGTTGTACCTGCCGGGCCGTGCCCCTTTTGACCTGTGGAACCGGGATGCGGCGCGCGGATTAAAGCTTTATGTGCAACGCGTGTTCATCATGGATGACGCCGAGCAATTCCTGCCCCTGTACCTGCGCTTCGTCAAGGGAGTAGTGGACTCCAATGACATTTCCCTGAATGTTTCCCGGGAAATCCTGCAGAAAGATCCCGTAGTGGATTCCATGCGCAGTGCTATTACCAAGCGCGCACTGGACATGCTGGCCAAGTTGCAGAAAAACGACAAGGATAAATATGCCCAGCTTTGGAAAGAATTTGGTCACGTACTGAAAGAAGGACCGGCGGAAGATTTTGCCAACAAGGAAAAAGTTGCCGGGCTCTTGTTGTTTACCACCACCGAATCAGAGCAGGGTAAGGAAGACCAGAACCTGAATGATTACCTGGAACGCATGAAGGAAGGCCAGGAAAAAATCTATTACTTCACCGCGGAATCAGAGAAAGCTGCCCGCAACAGTCCTCACCTTGAAATATTCCGCAAGAAGGGAATCGAGGTCATTCTCATGCACGACCGCATCGACGAATGGCTCATGAGCCACCTGCATGAATTCGATGGTAAGCAGTTCCAGGATATCTCCCGGGGTGAACTGGACCTGGGCAAGCTGGAAGACAAGGAAGAAAAAGAAGAGCAGGAAAAATCCGAGAAAGAATCGAAGAAACTGGCCAAGCGCATCAAGAAGTCTCTCGGTGAGCGAGTTAAGGAAGTCAGGGCGACCCATCGCCTGACGGATTCGCCGGCCTGCCTGGCGGTTGACGAGCACGATATGGGAGCGCAGATGCGCAAGATCATGGAAGCCTCGGGACAACCGGTTCCGGAAACCAAACCCATACTCGAAGTGAACCCCAGCCATCCCCTGATCCAGCGGCTGGACAAGGAGGCGGACGAAGACCGGTTTGCGGACTTGGTGGCGGTGCTGTTTGGCCAGGCCACCCTGGCCGAGGGAACAGAGCTGGAAGATCCCGGTGACTTCTCTCAGCGCCTGAACAAGTTGCTGCTGGAACTGACCGAAGACTGAATCCTTACATGCGCTCCAGGGTTTCGATGCCCAGCAGGTCGAGGCCCTGTTGCAGGGTCTCCGCGGTGAGCTGGGCCAGCGCCAGCCTGGATTCCCGCTCAACGTCCTGCGCCTTGAGGATAGGGCAGGCTTCGTAAAAGCGCATGAATACACCCGCCAGTTCATAGAGGTAGGTACACAACTGGTTGGGATAGCAGTCCCGCGCCACAGTTTCCACGATTTCCGGCAATTGCAGAATCTTCAGCAACAGGCTGCGTTCCTCCGCTGCGCTGATGGTGCTGAGTTTGAAATCCCGTTCGGGTTCGTCGGATTTACGCAGGATGCTCCTGATCCTGGCATAGGCATAGAGCAGGTAAGGAGCCGTGTTGCCATCAAAGGACAGCATGGTGGACCAGTCAAAAATATAGTCGCTGGTTCGGTTCTTGGAGAGGTCCGCATACTTGACCGCTGCGATGCCGACTTTCTCCCCAATCCGGCGCCGCTCGTCCTCGGATAATTCGGAATTCTTTTCAGTGACCAGGTCGAAGGCACGGCTCACGGATTCATCAAGCAGGTCGATCAGTTTGACCGTACCGCCACTGCGGGTCTTGATGGGCCTGCCGTCCTTGCCCATCATGGTTCCGTAGTCGATGTGTTCCAGTGAAATCGAATCTGAAGCGAGCCCGCTGGCACAGGCCACTGCAAATACCTGCTCAAAATGCAGGGACTGGCGCGCGTCAACCACGTAGAGTGAACGATCGACATTGAGAGTAAAACTGCGGTACTTTACGGCGGCGAGATCGGTGGTCGAATACAGGAAACCGCCATCGGATTTCTGGATGATCACCGGCAGCGGGTCACCGTCTTTGCCGGTGAACTGGGGCAGGAATACACAGCGAGCACCTTCGGAAACAGACAGCAGGCCTTTCTGGTCCAGCTCGGTAACTATGTTTTCCAACTCGTCGTTATAGAAACTCTCTGCGTCCAGATCGTCATCGGTCAGGGAAACTCCTAACTTGTCATATACGGCCTGGCAGTGACGCAATGATTCTGTAATGAATCTTTGCCAGGCGGCTACATACTCAGGATCGCCGCTCTGCAGTTTTACCACGCTCTGTCTTGCCGTCTCCGCAAAGGCCGGATCGGTATCAAAACGTTCCTTGGAATCCCGGTAGAAACTCTCCAGGTCTGCCAGTTCGATGAGTTCCTCGGATGAAGAGTGAGCGGATTCCCGCAGGTGAGCGATGAGCATGCCGAACTGGGTGCCCCAGTCCCCCACGTGGTTTTGCCGGATGACGCGATGCCCCAGGCGTTCCAGAACCCGCACCAGGCTGTCACCGATGATGGTGCCGCGCAGGTGCCCCACATGCATTTCCTTGGCCAGGTTGGGGGAGGAGTAGTCCACAACTATAGTTTGTGGTGATTTCACGGGATTCAGCATGGTGCCCGGGTTATGCAGCACCGTGACCCCGCGCTGAACCAGGGCGTCGGATTTCAGACGAAGGTTGATGAATCCCGGCCCGGCGACGCTGACAGATTCAATGAGCTCCCCGTCCTGTTGCTCAATCAGGTCCGCGGCCTGCTGCGCCAGTTCCCGCGGATTCTGGCCGAGCTTTTTCCCCAGTGCCATGGCACCGTTGGCCTGGTAATCACCAAATTCCGGTTTGCTGGCGGTAATCACATGAGCATCGCAGGAATTCTGTCCGGAACATTCCGCGAGAGCTTTACCTACCAGGGAAGAGAGCGAATTTTTTAGGGTTTCCATGCCCGGTCGCCGTCGAAAAAGGAGGGGATTGTACACCATTCGGCAACCATAAGATTCCTGTAGAATGCGCGGTTTTAGCGCGTCTTGAGAATGAAAATGGCAGTACGTACCGAGGTTCAGTTTGCCACCGTGACGGAAAAACATGCCGGCCAGCGACTGGACAATTTCCTGATCCGGGAGCTGGGGGACCTGCCACGCTCGCGTATCTACCGCCTGATCCGCCGTGGCGAAGTCCGGGTGAACAAGAAGCGCTGTAAACCCGACCAGCGGCTTGTGCTCGGTGACAGTGTCCGCATACCACCGGTAAGCGAAGGGGAACGAGCTGCCCCTGCAGCTCCTTCCGCGGGCCTGAGTCGCTTGCTTGAGGAATCCATTCTCTACGAGGACGACCAGTTGCTGGTGTTAAACAAGCCTGCCGGGCTGGCGGTCCATGGCGGCAGCGGCATTCGCCTCGGTGTAATCGAGGCCATGCGCCAGATTCGCCCGGGCTGGGCCGAGCTGGAATTGGCCCATCGCCTGGACCGGGATACCTCCGGTTGCCTGGTATTTGCTAAAAACATGAATCTTTTAAGAGAGATACAGGCCGGTCTTAAGGACAAGTCTGTGAAAAAACAGTACCTGGCGCTGGTACACGGCCGTTGGCCGGACGAGCTGCGGGAAGTGTCACAGCCGCTGCAGAAAAACCAGCTCAGCAGCGGTGAGCGCATGGTACGGGTGGACCCCCGGGGCAAGGCGGCCCTGACCCGTTTCACGGTACGCCAGCACTACGGCGATGCAGCAACCCTGCTGGAGGTGGAACCAGTAACCGGGCGCACCCACCAGATCCGGGTACATTGCCAGCATGCAGGCCATCCCATCGTGGGTGACGCCAAGTACGCCGGTGACTGGCGAAACAGCCCCCTGGGGCGACACAAGCACCTCTGTCTCCATGCCAGCCGCATCGCGTTCAGGACCGCTTCCACCGGGGCCATGCTGGAGCTGGAAGCGCCGCTGGATTCCAATCTGGAATCCTTGCTTGAATCCATGGAAAAATAGATAAAATACAAAAGAATACGAAGTGTATCTAAAGTATATTATCAATTAAGAAGTCTTTGACAGGGTGGCGGCGGATGCCTAGAATTGCGCGCCTATGTCGCCCAGCCCGCTACCAGCCTACCTGGATACCCGAAAAGTATTCACGCAAGAGCTGGCAGTAGCCGGCAACCTGGCCCTGGATCGGCTGCCAAGGCTGCAGCAGGCCCTGGCGGGGGACCAGGCGGAGATTCACGCGCAGTTACAGTGTTCCATTGGTGCCAATGGCCTGAGGCTCATTACCGGCAGGGTTGAGGCCAGGGTGATGGTGCCTTGCCAGCGTTGCCTGGACGCTGTGCAGATCCGGCTTGAAGACGATATAAACCTTGCGGTGCTGGAGCAGGAATCCCAGGCCGTGGACCTGGATCCGGCGCTGGACCCATGGATTTGCCAGGATTTCCGGCTGGACGTTGCGGAATTGCTGGAAGAACAGCTCATCCTGTGCCTGCCCGCGGTGAACTACCACAGCGACCGGGATTGCCTGGGTGAGACGAGATTTGGCGGAGATGGCGTTGAAGCAGGAACGGCCTCATCTGCGGAAGAGCATCCTTTTGCAGCGCTCAAGGCGCTTAAGGAAAAGGATGGAAAAGTTTGAATTAATTTTAGAAATACCTGGAGTATTTTAATGGCAGTGCAACAGAACAAGGTGACGCGCTCAAAACGAAACAAGCGCCGCACCCATGACGCCCTCAGCGGCGCCACGCTTTCCACCGACCAGGCCTCGGGCGAGGTCCACAAGCGTCACCACGTGACCGCAGACGGCTTTTACAAGGGCAAGAAGGTCCTGGAACTGGACGAAGAATAGGATCCTGGCCTTGGCCGAAACCAGGCGCATAGCGATCGACGCTATGGGCGGGGACAGCGGTATCGATGTCACGGTACCGGCAGCAATTCGGGCCCTGGGCGCAAGACCCGGGCTGGAACTGGTGCTGGTGGGCGATGAGCAACAACTCGCGCCCCGGCTGGACCAGGCAGGCCCGGAACTGAAACCACGCCTGCAGCTTCACCACGCACCCGGGCAGATCAGCGATGAGGACAAACCTGAGAAGGTACTCCGCAGCGGCCAGGACAGTTCCATGTTCCAGGCCGTGGAACTGGTCAGGTCCGGGCAGGTAGCGGCTGCGGTAAGCGCGGGCAATACCGGCGCCCTGCTGCTGATCGGGCGCCACCTGCTGAAGACTCTTCCAGGCATCCAGAAACCAGCCATCGTTGCAACCATTCCCGGCGCCACCCGGCAGAGTTTCCTGTTGGACGTGGGCGCCAATCCGGACTGCGATGCCCAGCAACTTTTTGAGTTTGCGGTCATGGGATCGGTGCTGGCGGAATCACTGCGCGGCGAACCAGCCAGGGTAGGGCTGCTTAATATCGGTGCGGAACAGCACAAAGGCACGGAAGAAGTGAAAGAGGCGGCTGCGCGTCTGGAGCAGTGCCGGGAAATCAATTACGTGGGTTTCGTGGAAGCCAACGAGCTGTACCAGGGCGTGGCCGATGTGGTGGTGTGCGACGGTTATGTCGGCAATGTCACGATCAAGGCCAGTGCCGGTGTGGCCAATGTGGTGCGCGGAATGATGGAAGCACAGATCCGGGAAAGCTGGCTGGCCCGATTCTCCGCTCATTTTGCCAGTTCTATGCTTAACCGAATGATGGCGCAGATCAATCCTCACAGCTTCAACGGCGCCAGCCTGCTCGGCCTGCAGGGGAGCATCGTGAAGAGCCACGGTAACGCGACCGAGGAAGGCTTCTACCACGCCATCCTGCAAGCCTGGTCGGAAGTGGAGCATGTGGTACCGCAATTGATCGCTACCAGGGTAGCTGCGATCATTGCCACCAACTGAGGGCAACTCTAGCCGGATTAACACCGGTGCGACGGATACAAAGCAAGAACTGGAAACAAGCTCAGGATAAAAAACAATACCAATGGAAAAATTCGCATTCGTCTTTCCCGGCCAGGGTTCTCAAAAACTGGGCATGTTGAGTGAGCTCGCCGCGGCCAATCCCCTGGTGGAGGAGACCTTCAGGGAGGCTTCCGCCGTCATAGACATGGACCTGTGGCATATCTGCCAGCAGGACTCCGACAATTCCCTGGACCAGACCGAGATTACCCAGCCCGTGTTGCTCGCCGCTTCGGTAGCCATCTGGCGCTGCTGGCAGGATCGGGGTGCCCCCATGCCCGAGCTGGTTGCAGGTCACAGCCTGGGCGAGTACTCGGCGCTTAGCTGTGCCGGTGTACTGGATTTTGCCGACGCCGTGGCCCTTGTCCATGAGCGGGGCAAGCTGATGCAGGGTGCGGTTCCCATGGGGGAAGGCAAGATGGCCGCCATCGTGGGCCTGGATGATTACCAGGTGCGCGATGCCTGCGATCAGGCCGCAGAAGGAGAAGTGGTATCCGCCGCCAATTACAATTCACCGGGACAGGTGGTAATTGCGGGAAATTCCGCAGCGGTGGATCGAGCCATAGAGTTGTGCAAGGAAGCCGGTGCGCGGCGCGCCTTGCCTTTGAACGTCTCTGTGCCTTCACACTGTGCACTGATGGAGTCCGCGGCCGGGCAACTGGCGCAAAAACTCAATGCAGTGCAGTTCAATACGGCGCAGATTCCCGTAATTCAAAATGCCAGTGCCGAGCTTGCCAGGGATGCGGAACAAATCCGCGCCAACCTGGTGAAGCAATTGCATAGCCCGGTTTTGTGGGTGGATTGTGTCAACCTGATCCATGCTGCTGGAATAAATCGCGTTGTGGAGTGTGGGCCGGGCAAGGTGTTATGTGGGCTGATCAAGCGTATTCAGTCCGAGATGCTGGCCACCGGCAGTGATGATCCGGCGAGCCTGGACAGTGCCATAGCGGACATACAGGCCTGATCGATTACTAGCGAATTTTCACAGGAGTACAGGAATGAGTGATGAGGCACGTATAGCCCTGGTAACGGGCGCCAGTCGAGGAATCGGCAAAGCCATTGCGTTGGCGTTGGCGCAACAGGGATTTACGGTGATCGGTACGGCCACGACCGACGCGGGAGCCGATTCCATAAGCGCCTACCTGAAGGAAAACGGAAATGCCGGCGCGGGCATGGCGTTGGATGTGTCTTCCGATGAATCCGTAAGTCAACTGATGCAGGCAGTAGAGCAACAATTCGCCTCACCGGCAGTCCTGGTAAACAATGCCGGCATTACCCGCGATAACTTGTTCATGCGCATGAAAGACGAAGAGTGGCATAGCGTAATCGAGACCAACCTGAATTCCATGTATCGCTTGTGCAAGGCCTGCATTAAGTCAATGACTCGCGCACGCTGGGGCAGAATAATCAACATCAGTTCAGTGGTAGGTTCAAGCGGTAACCCGGGGCAGGCCAATTACGCTGCATCAAAGGCGGGCATCGAGGGATTTACCCGTGCACTGGCGAAAGAAATCGGCTCGCGCAGCATAACAGTCAATGCTGTTGCGCCGGGTTTCATAGAAACCGACATGACCAGGGAATTGTCTGATCAACAGGCGGAAGCCATGCTGTCCCAGATACCGCTGGGGCGCCTCGGCCAGCCCGCCGAAATCGCTTCCGTGGTGGCCTTCCTGGCATCCGATGAGGCCGCTTACATAACCGGGGAAACCCTGCATGTGAACGGTGGTATGTACATGGCCTGAGGCCGCCGAAACAGGCCATAAGTTATTGAGATTCCTAAGGGTTTGTTTTTGGGCCTGTTTTTGGAAAAGTCAATAAAATTTACACATTACAATGCCATCAAATAGAGGTAAACTTGCGTCTCTGAAATCACCGGTCAAGGCTGCATGACCGCGGTGTAGAGGCAAAAAATTGCCGCTGGATACACAGTATTAGGAGCTAATAATCGTTATGAGTAGCATTGAAGAACGCGTTAAGAAAATTGTCTGCGAACAACTTGGCGTGAAAGAAGAAGAGGTAAAGCCGTCCGCCTCTTTTGTAGAAGACCTGGGCGCTGATTCACTGGATACCGTTGAACTGGTAATGGCCCTTGAAGAAGAATTCGAAACTGAGATTCCGGACGAAGAAGCGGAAAAAATCACTACTGTCCAGCTCGCAATTGATTACATAAACGAACACCTGAATTAATAAATTTTATTGATGGATAACGCAAAGCTACTCCGGAGCTCTCTGGAGTAGCTTTTCTTTATTTGGTGTACTTGTTTGTGGGGGAGTTGCATTCGTGAAGCAAAGAAGAGTCGTTGTTACCGGTCTGGGTTTGCTTACCCCGGTAGGGAATGACGTCAGCGCATCATGGGAAGCACTTAAGAACGGCAAGAGCGGGATTGCCAGTATCGAGCATTTCGATACCACGGCCTTCAGCACACGCTTTGGCGGCACCATCAAGAACTTCGACTGCGCTGCCTACATCGATCCCAAGGAAGCGCGCCGCATGGATCCCTTTATCCATTACGGGATTGCGGCCGGTGTGCAGGCCATCGAAGACTCCGGAGTACTCGACGGCAACCTGAACCTGGAACGGGCCGGGGTTGCCATTGGTTCCGGAATCGGTGGCATCAAGACCATCGAAGAAACCACGCTGCTCATGCACAGGACGGGGCCACGAAAAGTCTCTCCGTTTTTCGTCCCCGGTTCCATCATCAACATGATTGCCGGCAACCTCTCCATCCGCTACGGTCTGAAAGGTCCCAACATTGCGGTGACCACCGCCTGCACCACCGGCACTCACAATATTGGTCTCGGTGCCAACATGATCAGCAACAACCAGGCCGATGTCATGCTGGCAGGCGGCGGTGAAATGGCCACCTCACCGGTAGGCCTGGGTGGATTCTGTGCAGCGCGGGCCCTGTCCACACGAAATGACGATCCCGCCGCTGCCAGCCGGCCCTGGGATAAGGACCGGGATGGCTTCGTGCTTAGTGACGGTGCCGGTGTCGTCGTTCTGGAAGAGCTGGAGCATGCCCGCGCCCGTGGCGCGAAGATTTATGCCGAGGTGGCGGGATTCGGCATGAGTGGCGATGCCTACCACATCACTTCACCATCGGAAGGTGGTGCCGGTGCGGCCTTGTGCATGCGCAATGCCCTGGCCAGCGCCGCGTTGAACCCTGAAGACATCAATTACATCAATGCCCATGGTACTTCCACCGTGGCGGGGGACGTGGCGGAAACCCAGGCGATCAAGTCCGTGTTCGGCGACCATGCCGGTAAGCTGGCCGTGAGTTCCAGCAAGTCCATGATTGGTCACCTGCTCGGTGCTTCCGGTTCCGTAGAGGCAATCATTTCCGTGCTGACCCTGGTGGACCAGGTTATTTCGCCAACCATCAACCTGGAAAATCCCGATGAACAGTGCGACCTGGATTATGTGCCAAAGACTGCGCGTGAAAAGAAAGTTGAGCGCGTACTCAGCAACTCCTTCGGCTTCGGCGGTACCAACGGCAGCCTGATCTTTTCCCGCTTCCAGTAAGCGTTCAATTTCCTGGCCGGGGCTGCTGCAGGATTGTGGTATGGTTTGATCCAGCCAGTTCCCAGTGATTAGTTCCAGGTGAAGCACTTGTTACAACACCGGCCCGCCGGCAGGCGGACGATCATAATCCTGTTGTGCGTCGCAATAGCAGGCGTCGTTATCTTCTACTTTGACAGGGCCTTGTACCGGCCACTGCCGGGACTGGATACACCCCAGGTATTCGAGGTTGCCCCGGGCAGTTCCCTGACCCGGGTTGGGGAATCGCTGCAATCCCGGGGCTTGTTACGATCTCCACGCCTTCTAAATGGGCTGGCACGGTTACGTGGTGTCAGCGGCCAGATCAAGCCCGGTGAATATGAACTGACTCCGGGCATGTCGGCGGCGCAATTACTGGACAAGATGGTGGCCGGCGATAACGTGCAATACCGGGTCACCCTGGTGGAAGGCTGGACCGTCGCCCAGGCCCTTGATCAGATCTGGCAGGGAAACAAGATACAGCGCACCCTGGATAGCTATGACCCGGCGCGTGTTTCCGCGCTGCTGGAGCTCGAAGGCGACAATCCCGAGGGCATGCTGTTTCCCGATACTTATTTTTATACCGCCGGGACTACGGATGTGGAACTGCTGCAGCGGTCCCGGCAGCAACTCGAAGCAGTTTTAAGCGAGCAGTGGGAGAATCGTCTTGGGGCGTTACCATATGAAGACTCCTATGACGCCCTGATTCTTGCTTCTATTATAGAAAAGGAATCAGCCGCCACTTCGGAGCGTGGTGACATTGCCGGCGTATTCATTCGCAGGCTGGAGCGAGGCATGCGGCTGCAATCGGACCCTACGGTCATATACGGCATGGGTTCGCAATTCAATGGCGATCTGACCCGTGCCGACCTGCAGGCAGAAACCCCTTACAATACCTACCGGATTGCAGGCCTGCCACCCACACCCATAGCCCTGGCCGGACTGGAATCAATCAGGGCCAGCCTGAATCCCGTTGAATCCGATTATCTTTATTTCGTGGCCACCGGAGATGGCGGTCATTATTTTTCATCGACACTGGAAGAACATAATGCTGCCGTTGAACGTTTCCAGCTCGCCCAACCAGATCAGGAAAACCTGTGATGGCTGAAAGCAGGGGAGTTTTTATCACCATAGAAGGTGTAGAAGGAGTTGGCAAGACAACCAATCTTGAAACCATCAAGTCTTTCCTGGATGAACATGGAGTGGAGTACGTGCAAACCCGTGAGCCCGGCGGTACGGCCATCGCCGAACAGATCCGGGACTTGTTACTGGCAAGCCATGAGGAATCTTTTTCCAGTGAGGCGGAATTGCTGCTGATTTTTGCAGCTCGTGCCCAGCACCTGAACGAACTGATTGAACCTTCACTCGCCGCGGGCAAGTGGGTGATCTGCGATCGCTTCACCGATGCAACTTTTGCTTACCAGGGAGGGGGCAGGGGGCTGGACTCGACCCAGATCGATACCCTGCAACAACTGGTGCAGGGCAAGCTGCGCCCGGACCTGACCATACTGTTCGATCTTGATCCCGGTATCGGCATGGAGCGGGTGGGTGAGCGGGGCGACAAGGATCGCTTCGAATCCGAAGAGCTGGATTTTTTCCGCCGCGTGAGGCAATCCTACCTGGATATCGCCGCGAGGGAGCCGGAGCGCTGTGTCGTCATCGACGCCGCCGCCGAGCTGGCAACGGTGCAGCAGAACCTGCGCCAGGTACTTGCGGAAAAGCTTGGGAAATACTTTTCAAGTTAGCGCAGGACAACAAGTAGTTTAATTGAAGCATGAGTGATCTCTTTCCAGACGCACCGAAAGACGACGAGGCGCCCTTTCCCTGGCAGCGCCGGCAATGGGATGCGTTGTTATCGAAGTACGACAACGGACAACTTGCCCATGCCTACCTGGTGTGTGGTGATTCCGGACTTGGCAAACACGAGTTTGCCCTGGCTTTTGCACGCTACCTGCTGTGCCTCGAACCCCTGGACGGGCGCGCCTGTGGTCAGTGCAGTAATTGCCTGTCCGGTGGTACCCGGTTCCACCCGGACATCATGGTATTGCACAGCGAGGAAGAAAGCCGTGACATCAAGGTGGACCAGGTGCGGGAACTGGGGGATTTCCTGCAACAGACCAGTCACAGCGGCCGTGCCAAGATCGTGGTAATGGAAGATGCCCATCGCATGAATACCAGTTCCGCCAATGCCCTGCTCAAAACCCTGGAAGAGCCCTCGGCCAATTCCTATTTGTTCTTGGTAACCGACATGCCCGGCATGTTAATGGCCACGATTCGCAGTCGTTGCCAGCGCTTGTTAATCCACGCCCCGGAATGGGAGCAGGGCAAGGACTGGCTGCTGCGCATCAAGCACGACCTGGTGGAGGAACTGGGAGAAGCGGGCATCTCCAGCCTGTGGCAGGAAGCCGGTGGGCGGCCATTGCGCCTGTTGCAAATGCTTGAACAGGACTACCTGTCAAAACGGCAGGAGTTTGAGCAGGTCCTGTGCCAGTTGGCCCAGGGCAGGCTAAGCCTGGTGGAGGCAGTCAACCGGGTGGCACGCCAGGGAGAAGCTGCGGTTTTGCAGCATTTGCATCGCCTGTCGACTATATTGATCAAGTACCGGGCCACCGCCGAGTTGCCCGCGGGCGCCAGTGAGGAACTGGAATTCCTGGCACAAGCAGTTTCCGGGAGAGAAGCTGATGGCAGCAAGTCATTGCAAAGCCTGTTGGATTTCTACCAGGAACTGAGTAGAGCAGATCGGCAACTGGCAGGCAGTACCAACCCCAATCCGCGCCTGTTGCTGGAATCCTTGCTGCATCGATGGTCACAACTGGCAAGAGTCGCTTAGTTTCAGGTCAGAGCTAATAGCCTTTTAAATCGGGAAAGGAATCCCGTGAATGCATAACATTCAATATCTGGTTATCAAGGATGAGCTCCAGCTTTACCGGATGTATATGCCTTTTCTACTGCGTGGCGGGCTATTCATTCCCGGCACGGAAGCCTGCTCCCTGGGTGAGACCATATTCCTGTTGCTGCAGTTACCGGATGACCCGGCGAAGATCGCATTGACTGCCACTGCGGTGTGGCAAACTCCCGCGCCGGCACAATCACCGCGGGTGGCCGGAACCGGTTTTCATTTCCAGGAGAGATGGGAACTGGCTCGCGCCCGCATCGAAGCCTGCTGCGGCAGCACTCTGGATTCCGGGCAACCGACCTTCACTCTGTAACTTGCGTCAGCGCAGCCGCCTGTCTACTTCCTCGGCCAGGGCCAGGGAGGCGGTCAGTCCCGGGGATTCAATACCAAACAGGTGCAACAATCCGGGAATACCATGATCGTCACTGTTGCTGATGCAGAAATCCGCCTGGGCATCGCCCGGTCCGGAAAGCTTGGGACGAACACCGGCGTAAGCGGGCTGTAAACGGTCCGCACTGACGGATGGCAGGTAACGCGCCACGGCGTCGGCGAAGTGTGCTGTCTTGGCTGGATCGACGCTGTAGTCCGGCTGCTCCCGGTATTCGCTGTCGGGGCCGAAACGCAGCTGGCCACCCATGTCCAGGGTGCAGTGAATGCCAAGGCCACGGGTATTGGCTTCGGGTACGGGGTAGACCAGCCGGCTCACCGGGCTGGCACCGGTATAGCTGAAGTAATCCCCCTTGCAGGGAAACAGGGTTGGAATGTTGTCCATTTCCATGCCTTCGATACAGCGCGCCACCTGCTGGGCCTGGAGACCGGCTGCATTGACCAGTAAATCGCAGTGCAGGGAATAAGGGGTTTGCTCCTCACCGTTTTGGGTATGCAGCTCGAAGCCGCCTCCGGGCCGGGGAGCGGCTCGCAGCAGGCGGCAGTGCAGCGCGACTTCCACACCATGATTCTGCGCCTGGTGCTGCAGGGCGAGCAGGTACTGGTGGCTGTCCACGATCCCGGACTGGGGTGACAGCAGGGCGGCCACGCCCCGCACCCGGGGTTCCAGTTCCTGCAATTGCTTTTGATCCAGCAACTCGAGCGCCACATCATTTCGCGCCGCCCGGGCCTGGATCTCTTCCAGGATGGCCTGCTCACCGTCCTGGGCCACGATAAGCTTGCCCAGGCGGCGATGGGGAACCTGGTACTGCTCGCAGAAACCGTACAACAGTTCCCTGCCGCGTCGGCACAGGCCGGCCTTGAGGCTGTTCTCGGGATAATAGATGCCGGCGTGAATGACCTCGGAATTGCGGCTGCTGGTGTGCTGGCCCGGGTTGCCCTCCTGTTCCAGCACCAGGATGGACTTGCCTTGCCCGGTTGGCGCCATGGCCAGTTGCCGGGCGCAGGCCAGGCCCATCACACCGGCGCCAATAATGCAGATATCCACCCTGTCCATGGCTCAGGACTGGATCTGGCGGAAGGTGAGGCTGATTCGGGGATCTTCCAGCCCTTTTACTTTAGGAACCTGGTGCATCCATTTGTCCTGCATGGATTTTCCCATAACCAACAGGCTGCCATTTCGAAGCTGGATACTGCGCTTGCTACCCGGATTCCCGGGTTTGGGGCGTAACTCGAAGGGGCGCTCGGCGCCCAGGCTGAGGGCGGCTATGACCGGCTCGAGCCCCAGTTCCCGCTCGTCGTCGGCATGCCAGGCCACGCTGTCCTGGCCATCGCGGTAGTAGTTGAGTAAAACCGAATTGTAATCAGTTCCGGTTAACTCTTTGATTCGCCTGCGTATCTGGCTTACATCGTCTTGCCAGGGCTGGGGCTCCAGGCGCATCCCGGAGTAGCCGTAGTGGCTCTCGCGATCACCCATCCAGCACTGCAGGCGGGGCACCGGAATGACCTTGCCGGCGATACGCAGGCTGTCCTGGCGCCAGGGGATCTCGGCCAGCAGGCGGCCCAGCAGGGCATCGGCTTCCCGGGCGTTACAGAAATTCGGGTATTCGCTGAGCACCGCATCGCCCAGCGGGTGCTGGATGACCTGCCCGGGGTCCCTGTCGGTGTCGAAAAGATTGGCCTGCATGGGCACCTGTGGCTGTCTCACTCCCTGAGCTGATGCATAATGCCGCTTCCATTCCCCACGCCAAAGGATACAGGAAGTTGCAGGGATTTGATTTCGATTTGTTCGTGATTGGCGCCGGCTCCGGCGGGGTCCGCGCCAGCCGGGTGGCCGCCAGCCTGGGTGCCCGGGTAGGGACCGCGGAGGAGCGTTATTATGGGGGTACCTGCGTCAACGTGGGCTGCGTACCGAAGAAGCTGTTCAGCTATGCCGCCCATTACCGGGATGACTTCGAAGACAGCCGGGGATTCGGCTGGTCGGGCCCGGAACCCCAGTTTGACTGGGGTGTTCTTATGGAAAATAAGAACAATGAAATCAAACGATTGAACGGTATATATAAAGCAATACTGGATAATAACCAGGTTGCTGCCTTCGAAGGGCGGGCGCGGCTCACCGGCCCCCGGGAAGTGGAGGTCAACGGCCAGCGCATCAGGGCCGCCAATATCCTGCTGGCGGTGGGAGGCTGGCCCTCCCTGCCCGATATTCCCGGCAAGGAGCTGATGATCACTTCCAATGACGTATTCACCATGGCGCAGCTGCCGGAATCCCTGGTAATCCTTGGCGGCGGCTATATCGCCGTGGAGTTTGCCAGCATTTTCAGCCGTCTCGGCTGCCAAACCACCCTGGTATACCGGGGCGACAAGCTGCTGCGGGGTTTCGACCAGGGTTTACGGGACTTCATCAGTGCTGAAATGGGCCGTCACCTGGACCTGGTCCTGGAAGATAATATTAAGGAAATACTTAATAAAGACAAACACCTACAAGTTGTTCTTGAAAGCGGACGTGAGCTATCAGCCCAGGCCGTGATGGCAGCCACCGGACGGGACCCTCTGAGTGCGGACCTGGGTCTTGATAACACGGCGGTGGAACTGGCGGAGAACGGCGCAATCAAGGTGGATGGGCAGTTCCAGACCGCGGAACCCGGGGTTTTCGCCGTGGGCGACTGTATCGACCGGGTTGCGCTTACGCCGGTAGCCCTGGCCGAGGGCCAGATCGTGGCCAGGAACCTGTTTGGCGGCGCTTCAGACGCCCTGGATTACCACAATATCCCCACGGCGGTGTTCTGCCATCCCAACCTGGGCACCGTGGGCCTGACCGAGGCAGAGGCGCGGGAGGCGGGCTATGGCATCAAGTGCTACGAGGCCACGGTACGGCAGCTCAAGCACACGCTCAGCGGCCGTGACGAGATGGCTTTCCTCAAGCTGGTGGTGGATGAGGTCTCGGACCGGGTGCTGGGCCTGCACATGGCCGGTCCGGATGCCGGAGAGCTGGTACAGGGCTTTGCCGTGGCCATGAACTGCGGTGCCACCAAGGCGGATTTCGACCGAACCATAGGCATTCATCCGACCCTGGCCGAGGAATGGGTCACCATGCGTACCGAGCGCAAGCAGCACAGCGCCTGATTGCAATAATTACTGAAAGAAGTGGCGGTAAGAGTCTGATATTACTATATATACGCTATATCGGTCCTATATCCTCATATTCCTTTATTTCCGGTAATAAAGATTACCGGAAATAAGAGAAGGCCTTGGATGTTGGGGCCCAAGGCCTATAATCGGGTCCATGCCGCCCCGCCCCAGGAGATCGTGAAATGGCCAGCTTTACCGTCGAACAGGACCACGATGCCAATATCAGGGTTGTTCGGGTCGTTGGTGAGATCCAGGCCGGAGAGCTCTCCGCTTTCACCCGCAGCCCCCAGTTTGGCAGGCTGAACGACCTGAGCCTGTGGGACTACCGCCAGGCATCCTGGGCCAAAGTGCCCGGGGACAAGCTGGCGCAAGGATTCGATGCCAGCAAACACCTGGTGCCCGCCAGCAAGAAAATCGCCCTGGTTTTCGCCTCCAGTACGGATTTCGGCGTGGGACGCATGTTCCAGGGCAAGGCCGAATATGAGGGAATTAACAACGAATTCGAGGTTTTCCTGGATGTAGACCAGGCCAGGGACTGGCTGCTTAACGATACCGGTGAGGCCGCATGATGCCCTGCTTTCGGCGCGAAAACAGCCCGCAGAGCCCGAATTACCGGGTTTTCGGTAACTAAGCGCCTATGGCGGACTTCGCAGACTATGAATTCCCGGACCAGGAGCTGACGGTCTTTACCGTACGCGGTGTGCCGAAGCCCGGAGAGATACTGGGGCACGCCCAGGACCACTTCAAACGCACCGGGGGCCGTTCCCGACGGGTGCTGTGGGATATGCGGGAAGCGTCGTTCCTGGGCATTCCGCCGGATACCCTGGTCGCCAACGTGGCAAAAGCCAGCAAGCTGACCCAGGAAGGCTACAGAACCGCGTTTGTGCTGCCCGGGGATACGGACTACGGGCTGGGCAGGCTGCTGGAATCCCACCTGGAGGTGAGAGGCCTCACGGCGCTGTATCGACCCTTCCGCACCATGGAAGATGCCCAGAACTGGCTACTCGGTGACGAAGACTGAGCGCCATGCCGGCAAATCTCACATAACAGATAAGATTAGTCCCATAATCCTCTGAAATAACTCCCCTTTTACTTCCTGTAACTCGCAATCCAGTTGTTGGGGTTGTCCTCGAAACGGCTGAATCCCAGGGCTTCCAGCTCCTCCCTGCTCCACAGGCTGCGGTGGTTTTCATAGGGATTGGCGGGATAATCCTGGGGAATGAACTCCATGGGCGTGGTCACCAGCACCGTACCGTGACTGCGCCGGTCCAGCAGCTCCAGGAAGCGCTTGCCATCGTCCTTGTCGAAGTGCTCCAGGATCTCGATGGCCATGACCAGGTCGTAGCTTTGGGTCATTTTAGGTAGTACTTCAAGAGCATCACCTATCAGTATGTTATTGTAGGCGTATTCCTGTACTGGTGTGACATAATCCGGGAAAGCTTCGATGCCATCAATCTGGATTTTCCACTCGTTTTTGCCCCGTTTGCGGGCGCCCTCATCGTCCCACTCGAACAGGTCTACGTGTTCCAGGTTGGTGCGGCACAGGAAGCCGTACTGGCCAAACCCGATTCCCACGTCCAGGATGCTGCGGGGCTGCAGCTCTTCGATCAGGCCCACGATGGGGCTAAGCATGTTGCTGTCGCTGAATGGCACAGTATCTCCTTGTCCTGTTGCGTCCTTTTGGGGCTTAAAAGCGCCCGACCAGACTGATTCAGTGAATAAATAAACCCTAAATAAGCCTTTAATTACATAGAGTTGAATAGCTTAATTAATTTCAAAACATAAAAAAGCGGGGCCTACGCCCCGCTTCCCGGTTTTCGCGCTGTCTAGTCTTCTTCCAGTTCCTGCTGCAGCTCCAGCTGGCGTGCTCCGGCCAGGATTCCTGCCAGGGCATAGTTGCCCTCGTGGCAGGCGTACTCATACATGCCCTCTTCCGCCGGCCGTGGCGTGAACAGCAGCTCCCCGGTTACGGAGCTGGCGAAGACCGTGGGGTCTTCCAGGGTGAAACTATACAGGATTTGGTCCTCAGAAAGCCTTGTAAATCTTTCGGTTACAGAAAGGTTCTCAGAAGCTCCTCTAAAACTCTGCTGGGGATGGAAGCCGCGGGTCTCCACCACCAGGGTGTCCTCGTCCCAGTAGCCGATGGAATCCCCCATCCATTTCTCCATGGCCAGGTGATTTTCGTCCCCAAGCCTGATGATACGGGCGTCGTGGGCCATTTCCGCCAGGATTACCACGTAATCGTCGGTCTGCACGAACTGGTAGTTGCTGTTGTACATCACCGGCAGCATGGGCGGCCCTGAGTGGGAGCCGAAGGCCAGCAGGCAGCGTTCCGCCAGGGGGCGGCCTTCCGGGCCGTCAGAAGCCCCGGGCGAGCCTGGTGCGCGGCGGAATCGGGCCATGGGGTTACCGATATAGGGTATCTGGCCGTCCGGCGGGTCGATGATAATGGAAGAGCGGATTTCCCCGTCAATTACCTGGTACCGGGTGCCCACGTCTTTCCAGAACTCGTTGTAGCCATCGTTGGTGTCGCCGTCATCACCGGCCTGGGCCCCCGCTCCCGCCACCCGGTCGGGGTTACTGGGCCCATATTCGGCGTCGAGCCATTGCTGGTTGGCACCCTCTATGCGCGCCACCTGCTCCGGGCTCAGGGCGCGCTGCTCACCGAATTCCCGGGCCCGGGTCAGGGGGGTCAGGGTCTTGTTGGTCCAGATCCCCTGTAAATCCGGGTGACCGGAGGCTGTCCTGGGTATTTCCCAGTCCTGGGCTATCGCCCCGGAAGCCACCAGCAGGCCTGCCAGGGTCATGAGGTTTGTCAGAATAAATTTGCGCATTCGCAGTCCTGTCAGAGAGTTAAGTAGGTTTACTAAAGAATGATCTTAGATTTCAGTTGATTCGCGCCTGCCCGCTCTCCAGGCGTCCTGGGGTCTGGATCAGAGTGTACTGAATTGCCCGCAGGCGGGAAAGCCGCGGCGCTGCGGGCATTGCGGGCATTGCGGGCGTGGGCCGCCGGTGCAATCTGTTGCAGCGGGCTTCCCTGGATCGCGGAATCGCCCAATGTCCCGCTTTGTGACCCGGTTCGTAAAGTCTGGGCCCGGGCATCCGACTAGATATAAATGGCGTCGAGAAAACCCCTTCCAGCGCGGCTTCCCGGCCAGGATATACAGAATTCTTGATTTTATAAACCTATTTAATTCATACTGATAAACCGTTAATTTAATGTAAGTTATTATGAGTAGCCCGAAATCACCCCTGGCCTACTTCGATACCCTGGAAGAGATGCCCAATCCCTTCAAGGTGCCGGTAACCAGCCTCGAACACCTGCTGGATGACGCCCCTGCCGATGCCCTCAAGGACTACCAGCTGGCCAGCGAGTTCATTTACAGCTACCGCGGCAGCCCTGATACCTTCAGCACCTATCGAAGGGAGATTGAACACTTCCTGCACTGGTGTTGGCTGGTTTCAAAAAAATCGCTGAATCAAATAGTTAGGGAAGATATCGAATCTTATGTGGAGTTTTCCCGTCAACCTCCTCAGAGCTGGATCGGGGATCGAAACGTGCCCCGCTTTCAACTCTCCCAGGGCGCCCGGGTGCCCAACCCCCAGTGGCGGCCCTACGTAACCGGCGACGGCGAATACGTGCTGTCCCAGTCCGCCCTGCAGTCCCTGTTCAGCGTGCTCAGCAGCTTCTTCAACTTCCTCATCCAGGAAGGCCAGGTCAGCGCCAATCCCATCTCCCAAATGCGCCAGAAGAGCAAGTTCCTGCGCAAACACCAGAGCCAGGGCAAGATTCGCCGCCTGTCGCCCCTGCAGTGGGATTACGTGGCAGATACCGCCGAGAAAATGGCTGCTGCGGACCCCAAGACCCACGAACGCACCCTGTTCATCATGAATGCCCTGTTCGCCATGTACCTGCGGGTCTCTGAACTGGTGGAAACCCCCCGCTGGCAGCCCCAGATGGGCCACTTTCAGCTGGACCAGGAAGGCAACTGGTGGTTCGTCACCGTGGGCAAGGGCAACAAGGAGCGCGAGATCTCTGTCAGCGACGCCATGCTGGAGGCGCTGAAGCGATATCGGCTCTCGCGCGGATTACCAGCCCTGCCGAGCCCGGGGGAGCCGGCTCCCCTGATCCACAAGACCCGGGGAAAAGGTGGTATCACCAGCACCCGGCAGATTCGGGGCATTGTGCAGCAGTGCTTCGATGAGGCTGCCACGGCCATGCGCAAGGACGGGTTTACCGAGGATGCCGACCGCCTCGGCGACGCCACCGTGCACTGGCTGCGCCATACCGGAATCTCGGAAGACGTGAAACACCGGCCCCGGGAACATGTGCGGGACGATGCCGGTCATGGCTCCAGTGCCATCACCGATCGCTATATCGACGTGGAGCGGGCCGAACGCCATGCCTCCGCCCGTAATAAATTGATTCGCTGAGTGATTCTTCACAAAAACTGGGTAAAAATGACGGAAAATCACTTCTCTCGTTTCGGTAATTGGCTTAGTCTCTGCTACGAGTCTTGGGCCTTTCCAAGGGACTGAACAAGATCACGAGTCATCCAACTGACATCGAGTCACGTAACTGATCTAGGAGCAATATGAAGATCTTGAGCCACAAGCTGTCGACCCTTATTCAAATCGGGTTGATACCCACCCTGTTTGGACTCGCACTGGCAACTTCCGCCACTGCCCAGGATGAACCCAGCCAGCTCAATACGGTTCTCGACATCGATGCACTGTACGAAGTTATCGAGAGCCAGCCCATTCATGGCGAAACCGCCATTGCCCTGTTGCAGGAATTGCAGACCAAGCATTACTCGTCCGTAGAAATCGACGACAATTTTTCATCGATCCTGTTCGACACCTATCTCGATGCCCTCGATGGTTCCCATCTCTACTTCCTCATGGAAGATGTAAACCGCCTCAGTGCCTATCGGTACACCCTTGATAACTCACTCAAGGAAGGCAACGTCGAGCCGGGCTTTGAGATGTACAACCTTTATTACCGGCGCGTGCTCGAGCGCCTCATTTACGCCATCAACCGCGTGGAAAATAACATTCCTGATATGGACTTCAGCGTCGAGGAATACATTCTCATTGACCGCGAAGATGCACCCTATGCCGAAACCGTTGCCGAGCTGGACGAAATCTGGCGCAAGCGTGTGAAGAACAGCGTGTTGAGCCTGAAGCTTACCGGTGACACCGATGAAGAGATAAAGGAAAAACTGAGCCGGCGTTACCGCAACCAGCTCAGCCAGATGTTGAAGACCAATGAGCGGGATATCTTCCAGGCTTACCTGACCACGGTGGCGCGCACGGTTGATCCCCACACCGCGTATTTTTCACCGCGCAATTCTGAAAACTTCAACATGGACCTTTCCCTTTCCCTGGAAGGCATCGGCGCGCAGCTTACAACCGAGGATGAATACACCAAGATCGTCGAGTTAATTCCCGGCGGCCCCGCGGAACAGAGTGAACAGCTCCAGGCCGGCGATCGCATTATTGCCATCGGCCAGGGTGTTGATGGAGAACTGCGCGACGTAGTCGGCATGCGTCTCGATGACGTGGTTGACCAGATTCGCGGTGAGAAAGGTACCGTCGTGCGGCTGAATATCATCCCCGCCGACGCCGTCAGTGAAGCCTCTTCCACCGTCATCGCCCTTACCCGGGATACCGTAAAGCTGGAAGAACAGGCGGCGAAGAAAGAAGTCATCGAACTCAGTCACAACAACCAGAGTTACAAGATCGGCGTCATTAACTTACCGACTTTTTATTTCGACTGGAAAGCTGCTGCAGCGGGCGAAGAGGATTTCAAGAGCACTACCCGCGATGTTGGCTTGTTGCTGGAAGAACTCAAGCAGGAAGAAGTGGACGCGGTCGTGGTGGACCTGCGCAACAACGGCGGTGGCAGCCTGAGTGAAGCCAATGCCCTGGTGGGACTGTTTATAGACACCGGACCCACGGTACAGATTCGTTATTCTGGCCTGCGCAACGGTTTTACCCGCGCCTTCGGAGACAACGATCCCGAGGTGGCCTATACCGGACCGCTCGCGGTACTGGTGAATCGAACCAGTGCCTCGGCCTCGGAAATTTTTGCCGGCGCCATCCAGGACTACCAGCGTGGCCTGGTACTGGGCGGTCAGACCTTCGGCAAGGGCACGGTGCAGGAAATCATTCCCATGGATTACGGCCAGGTGAAGCTGACCCGCTCCAAGTTCTATCGCATTTCCGGCGCCAGCACCCAGCACCGTGGCGTGATTCCCGATATCACCTTCCCTGACATCTACGATGTTTATGACGACATCGGCGAGAGCAGCCTCGACGGCGCCCTGCCCTGGGATACCGTGCGGCCGGTTGAATTCAGGACTTATCACCCGATCGATGCCCTGTTACCGCAATTGCGTGCGCAGCATGAAAGTCGTGTGCTGGAATCCCCGGACTTCCGCTACCTCATCGACCAGATAGAGCGCACGCGCTTGTTACGCGACCGGGAGCAACTTTCTCTCAACGAAGCTTCAGTCAAGGCCGAGCGGGAGCGTAATCGCCGCGAGGAATTCGAATCCGAGAACATGCGCCGCCTGCTCAAGGGCATGGAATTGCTGGATTGGGAAGAGGATGAAGAAGCCGACGATGCCATCGCATCCGTGGCTCCCGAGAACAACGATGACCTGCTTGGTGATAATGGTGCTGAGACCGATGACCAGGCAGAAGAGGACGAACCCGATCCCCTGCTGCTGGAAAGCGGCCGCATCCTGGCCGACTGGATCGCATTAAGCGATCGCCAGATCTCCCGCGTCGACAACCTTCCCGACAATCGTTAGGCCCATCTTTTCAATCCCATAAAAAAAGGCCCTCTTACGAGGGCCTTCAAGCGGGGTCGAGCTCTAGGAGGATTCAATCAATTTGAAGTTGATTGAGTCTTCATTAAACCAAGTAAATGTAGCTATGCCCGCCTCCAATGAAGGCGATCTACGGATTAAATGTGGCAGGAATGTGGCACGAAGCGAGAAGTTGGCGGAGGAGGAGAGATTCGAACTCTCGGAGGACTTTCACCCTCGCTGGTTTTCAAGACCAGTGCATTCAACCGCTCTGCCACCCCTCCGCGGAGCACGAATCTTACACTAATCGATGTCTCACATAAATCTCAGACCCTCTATCACCTTTGCAAATTGGGCGTCTTGTTGTATTTACACTTCGCCGAAATCCATTGATTTTGGGCCCGGCGCAGGTATGATTATTTCTACGACTGAGGCGGAAATCCGGCGCTAACACATTGAAATCGCAGGTAACTGCCACCATATGGATATCAAGCAAAACAACAGTCAGTCGAAATTGAGTGTAAGCTCTAATTCATTTTTCCGGAGACTACGATGAACGAAGTTGAACTGAATATTGCACATAGCCAGGAATCGGCTCTAGCAATAAACAAGGTTCTCAGAAACACATACATGCTGCTGGGCATGACCCTGGCATTCAGCGCCCTCACCGCGGCGCTGAGCATGAATGCGCCAACATTCAGCCCCTGGATCTTCCTGCTGGTTGCCTATGGCTTTCTATTTGCCACCCACGCTCTTGCCAATAGCGCATGGGGACTGGTAACCACCTTTGGCTTTACCGGTTTTATTGGCTTCAGTATCGGGCCCCTGATGGGCTTCCTGTTTGCCTCACAAACCGGTACCGAGATCGTGATGACCGCACTCGGCGGCACTGCATTTATTTTCTTTGCACTGTCGGGAATCGTGCTGACGTCTCGTAAGGATTTTTCTTTCCTGCGCGGCTTTATCGCGGCGGGCTGCTTGGTGCTGATCGCCGCAATCATAATCAGCCTTATATGGCCAATGCCCGCGCTGCAACTCGCCATGTCAGTGGGTTTTATGTTTTTCTCCAGCGCGGTAATCCTGTACCAGACCAGTGAGATCATTAACGGCGGTGAACGCAATTACATTCTTGCTACCATTACCCTGTTTGTCTCGCTGTATAATATATTCATGAGCCTGATCCATCTGCTCATGGCATTCTCTGGTGATGACTAAATCCAAGCTCAAACCTTACGTGAATTGATCCCCAAGCCCCGGTCACTTGGCCGGGGCTTTTCGTTTATACGATAAGAACATGAAGTTCACCCTCGTCGTTCAGGCCGCGCCCTACAGCTCCCAGGCCTCCGTTACTGCACTTAACTTTGCCCGCGCCTTGCTGGATCAGGAACATGAGATATTTCGCCTGTTCTTCTTCGGCGATGGTGTGCACAACGTCGACAAGAGTGCGGTAGTTGCGGAAGATGAAACCAATCTGCAACAAATGTGGGACGACCTGATTCGAGCCAATGAACTGGATTCGGTGGTTTGTGTCAGTTCGGCACTGAAGCGCGGCATACTGGATCCCATGGAAGCGCGGCGCTACGACACCGGTGTGGCGAACCTGCGCGAGAGTTCGGAAATTGCCGGATTGGGCCAGTTCGTGGATGCCGCCCTGCAATCCGATAGAGTTGTGAGCTTCGGTTAGGCCGGGCATCAATCATGACTGACACCAGTAAGAAAAAATTCACCTTCGTATCCCGGTCGGCCCCCTACGGTCTGGACCGCGCCCACCAGTGCCTGGAAATGGCACTGGCTACTGCAGTTTTTGAGCAGCCCATCAATTACCTTTTTCTTGGCGAAGGTGTATTGCAGCTCGTGTCGAAGCAGGACGTGCGTTCATTGCATAACAAGGCCCTGGGTAATGCGCTGGAAGCCCTGGACCTGTACGGCGTGGAAAAACCCTGTGTGGATGAGGAAGCGCTGGAATCCTGTGGTCTCGATGCCGAGGACCTGGTGGTGCCGGTGGAACTGCTGGACCAGGCCGCCATCCGGGAACTCCTCGAAGACTCCGACGTGGTAGTCAACCTGTGAGCAGTTTACACATCATCAGCAAGAGTCCCGGTTCGGGAGTTTGGCAGGATTGCCATAAAGCGGTTGGGGCAAAAGACCGTATCCTCCTCATCGAAGACGGGATATACCACGGTACTCTGCCGGGACGGCTGGAGCAGCTTCCCGAAACGGTAAAACTTTATGCCCTGCGTGATGATGTGCAGGCCCGCGGTATGAGTGACCGTTTGCTGCCATCAGCCGGGTTGATAGGTTACGACGAGTTTGTGGAACTGTGTTGCGAGACAGACCGAACCGTTAGCTGGTTCTAGCTTTGGTACCAGTTGAGTTCATCACGCAGGCCTACCACCTCACCTACTATAGTAAGTGTCGGTGCGCGCAGCTCCGCCGTCTGCACCCTCTCGTGAATGTTTTCCAGGTTACCCACAACCACCTTTTGTGACTTCAGGGTGCCCTGCTGCACCACGGCGACCGGTACCCGGGGTGACCTGCCGTGGGCGATCAGCTTTTCACATATGCTTTCCAGTCCCACCAGTGCCATGTAGAACACCAGGGTCTCGTGGGGATTCGTCATGCCATCCCAGTCCAGTTCCACCGAGCCTTCTTTCAGGTGGCCGGTGAGAAAGCGCACAGACTGGGCGTGATCCCTGTGAGTCAGGGGTATGCCCGCATAGGCGGCACAACCCGAGGCAGCGGTAATACCGGGCACCACCTGGAAAGGAATGCCTGCTTCCATCAGGCTGGAAAGCTCTTCACCACCGCGGCCGAAGATAAAAGGGTCACCCCCTTTCAGGCGCAGCACTTTTTTACCTTCACGGGCGTAATCCACTAACATTTGATTGATGGTTCCCTGGGGAACTGAATGCTTGTCCCGCTCTTTTCCCACGTGGATCATTTCCGCATCGGGCCGTACCCGCTGCAGGATTTCAGGCGAGACAAGTCGATCGTAAAGCACGATGTCGGCCTGGAACATCAGGCGCAGCGCGCGCAGGGTCAACAGGTCGGGATCGCCTGGACCGGCACCCACCAGGTAGACCTCGCCTGTTGCAACAGACTTCTCCGCCGCTTCCAAGCTGGATTCGATCGCCGCCGCGGCCTCGTCCATCTTGCCGGCGTAAACCAGTTCCGGGATTTCACTTTCCATGAGGTATTCCCAGAAACGGACACGGGTGGAAAACTCGGGAATCTGTTGCTTGATTGCATCGCGATAGGAACTCACCAGCTCCGCCAGCTCGCCAATGCGCTGTGGCACCATGGCCTCGTTCAGTTCCTTGATACCGCGGGTCAGTACCGGCGCCCGGCCGGAACTGGAAATGGCAATCAGCACCGGGCTGCGGTTGACCAGGGCCGGCATGATAAACGAGCACAGCTCCGGTTGGTCCACCACGTTTACCGGCAGGCCACGGGAGCTGGCCAGCCGGGCGACTTCTTCGTTCACTGAATGGTCATCGGTTGCCGCAATAACCAGGGCGGCGTCGTCGAGGCAGGATTCGGCAAATGACTGCCGCAGGATTTCACCGCCATTGGTTTTAACCAGCTCGGCCAGGGAGTCGTTCACGCTCTCGGCGATCACTCGCAGCTGTCCACCGGCCTGGTCAATCAATTTGGCCTTGCGGCTGGCTACCGTTCCCCCTCCGACGATTACGCAATTCCTGTCCCTGATATTCAAGAATATGGGCAGGAATTCCATCAGCTCAGGGTCTCGAGTCCGTTGAGGTAGGGTTTGAGTGCATTGGGTATGCGCACGGTGCCGTCTGCGTTCTGGTAGTTCTCCAGGATGGCGATAAGGGTACGGCCCACGGCCAGCCCGGAACCGTTAAGCGTGTGCACCAGCTCAGGCTTGCCGGTTTCCGGATTGCGCCAGCGCGCCTGCATGCGTCTTGCCTGGAAATCGGTGTAACAGCTGCAGGAAGAAATTTCCCGGTAGGCTTCCTGGGATGGCAGCCACACTTCCAGGTCATAGGTCAGTGCCGAACCGAATCCCAGGTCTCCGCCGCAGAGAACAACCTTGCGATAAGGCAGCTCCAACCGTTGCAGGATGATTTCCGCATGGTGGGTGAGTTCTTCCAGCGCTTCCGATGACGTGTCCGGCGTGACTATCTGTACCAGCTCTACTTTTTCAAACTGGTGCTGACGAATCATGCCCCGGGTGTCCTTGCCGTAGCTTCCTGCCTCGGAGCGGAAACAGGGGGTGTGGCTGACGTAGCGCAATGGCAGGCTGTCTGCTTCCAAAATTTCATCCCGTACCAGGTTGGTTACCGGAACTTCCGCTGTAGGAATTAAATAGAACTCCTGCTCGCCCTGGATCTTGAACTGGTCTTCCTCGAATTTCGGCAACTGGCCGGTGCCAATCAGGGAATCGGAATTCACTATATAAGGAACATTTACTTCGGTGTAATCGTGTTCGCCCGTGTGAATGTCCAGCATGAACTGGATTAAGGCCCGGTGCAGTTGCGCCAGTTGCCCTTTCATTACCACGAAGCGGGCGCCGGTGAGCTTGGCGGCGGCGGCAAAATCCAGTGAATTGAGCTGTTCGCCAATCTCGGTGTGATCTTTCACGTCGAAGTCAAACGACCGTACCGTTCCCCATTCGCTCACCAGCTTGTTGGCGCTTTCGTCCGCACCCTCAGGTACTGCGTCGAATGGAATATTGGGTATACCCAGCAGGTAGTCGTTCCACTCTTCCTGCAAGTTGTCCAGCTGCTGTTTCTTCTGCTCCAGCTCCTGCTTCAGGGATTCCATGGTTTTCAGGATCTCGCTGATATCCTTCCCTGCCGCCTTGGCCTTGCCGATATCTTTTGAGCGTGAGTTGCGCTCGTTCTGCAGGGCCTCGGTTTCAAGCTGCAGATCCTTGCGGCGGCCGTCCAGCTCCGCCAGGGCCGCGGTATCGAGGTCAAAATTCTTCTTGCGCAGCTTGCTGGCAAGTTCGTCAGGATTGTTGCGAATCCATTTCGGGTCAATCATGTCGGGTCCGGTCGCTTAGATCAGTACGCGGGTGAGCTGCATGCCGGCGAAGGCGGCGGCCAGGCACAGCACCACGCTGCTGATCACGTAAAAAAGGGCGGTATTGTAGTGCCCCTGCTGGAACAACAGAAGGGCTTCCAGGGAGAAGGTGGAAAATGTGGTCATGGCGCCCAGGAAACCAATCATGACCAGGGGGCGCCATGTGGCCACAAGGTGCACCTTTTCCATCAGTACAATGAACACGATGCCGATGAGGAAGGAGCCGATGACGTTCACCATGAAAGTGCCCAGTGGGAACTGGCTGCTATTGAAGCGTTCCACCGTGGTGCTCAGCCAGTAACGGGCAGTTGCTCCGGCGGCTCCGCCCAGGGCGATTGCAAGGTAGTAGTACATGGCTTGTTATTCGATTCTTTTTGCCTAATCGACGTAAGTGTTTTCCACCACCTCGATTCCTTCCGGTGGTACAAATGTAAACAGTGAATCTTCCAGCTCAATATTGCGAACCAGGTTGTTGAACTGCCACAGGGTCTGTTCGCCGTTCTTGTTGTCCAGGTGAATGCTGTCCAGCGTGCTGGCAATGAAATTAATGGCAATGCGATCGTAAACGCTATCCAGTTCCCGGGGAGTGAGCTGAAAACTTAATTGCTCATCACTGTCACTGCGCACGGTGTCGATTTCGTATTCACTGGCCAGCTGCCCGGTCTCACCATTCAACAATTGCGCAGCCAGCTCGGAACGGCTGCTGTCCCAGTCTTCGATCACAACCTGCTCCAGGTCGGGCTGGTAGTTCCATAACCTGACGCCGTCGGTGACGATCAGTTCCGGAAACGGTGTGATGGTTTCCCAGTAAAAACCACCGGGTTTTTTCAGGTGCATCCTGATCTCACTTTCTTCAAGCACGCCACCGTCACTCTCGATAATCAACTGCAACACGTCGGCGGACAGGGTTTCGATTTCACCGAGGAGATCATCCAGTTCGGAAACAGGATCGTCTTGCGCCGCGACCTGGGCGCTGAATAAAAGAAATATGACTGCCACGAACGGCGTCATGGAGTAAAACCAGTTACGCATGATTTTGCTTAATCGCGAGGCGGAGGTGGCGCGATGACTTCCCGGGAACCGTTACTGCTCATCTCCGATACTACCCCGGCGGCTTCCATGGATTCAATCATGCGGGCGGCGCGGTTGTAACCGATACGCAGCTTGCGTTGTACCGCCGAAATGGATGCCTTGCGGGATTCCGTAACAAAGCGCACGGCCTCGTCGTAAAGGTCTTCGCCTTCGGAATCCTCGCCGTCGTCCATAATGCCCGGGGACATGTTGCCCATGTCCAGGTCTTCCCCGCTCTGGGTAACGGCGTCGATGTACACCGGTTCACCTCGTGCCTTCCAGTCCGCCACCACGCGGTGCACTTCGTCGTCGCTGACAAAGGCGCCGTGAACACGGGTAGGAACGCCGCCGCCCGGCGGCAGGAACAGCATGTCGCCATGGCCCAGCAACTGCTCCGCCCCGCCTTCACCGAGAATGGTGCGGGAATCCACCTTGGACTGCACCATGAAGGACAAACGGGTGGGGATATTGGCCTTGATCAGGCCAGTGAGCACGTCCACCGAGGGACGCTGGGTGGCGAGAATCAGGTGTATGCCGGCGGCCCGGGCTTTCTGGGCAATGCGGGCAATAAGCTCTTCCACCTTCTTGCCCACCACCATCATCATGTCCGCCAGCTCGTCCACGATCACCACGACGCAGGGCAAGGGTTCCAGTTCCGTGGCGCCCTGCTCTTCGTCCAGCAACATGGGATCGGCTTGCCATAGCGGATCCATGATGGGCTTGCCCGCCTTCTTGGCGTCAGTAACCTTCTTGTTAAACCCGGCGAGATTACGCACACCCAGTGCGGACATTAATTTATAACGGCGTTCCATTTCCGCGACGCACCACCTGAGACCGTTGGCGGCGTCTTTCATATCAGTTATTACCGGGGTAAGCAGGTGCGGAATGCCATCGTAAACGGAAAGTTCCAGCATCTTCGGATCGATCATGATCATGCGCACATGTTCCGGCGTGCTCTTGAACAGCAGGCTCAGGATCATGGCGTTAATGCCAACCGACTTACCGGAACCGGTAGTACCCGCCACCAGCAGGTGCGGCATCTTGGCCAGGTCCACGATGACCGGCTTGCCAACGATGTCATGGCCCAGCGCCAGGCTAAGGGGCGACGACGCACGATCGAATTCCGGCGACGACAACACCTGGCTAAGCTGGATGATGTCCCGCTTTTCGTTGGGAATCTCGATACCGATTACGGTCTTGCCCGGAATAACTTCCACAACCCGCACCGACACCACCGCGAGGGAACGGGCCAGGTCTTTAACCAGGTTGCTGATGCGGCTGACCTTCACGCCCGGTGCCGGTTGCACTTCGAAACGGGTAATCACAGGTCCGGGGTTCACCGCGGTAACTTCAATCTCGATGCCGAAGTCTTTCAGTTTCAACTCCAGCAATTTCGACATGGCTTCCAGGGATTCCTTGGAAAAACCTGCCTCGTTGGTTTCATGCCAGGCATCCAGCAGTCCGATCGCGGGCAGTTGCTTCACCGAGGTGGCGGCAAACAGGGTGCCCTGCCGTTCCTTCTCCACCCGCTGGCTCTTCACCGGTGCTTTCTTCACTGGCTCGGTAATGGTGGGCGGTACCCGTTTCTTTTCCCTTGCGATGTGGACATCCAGCACTTTCTTCCGGGTTTCCAGTCGTTCCTGGGCGGCCATGGCTTCCTTGCGGGCGGCGGTCCACTTGCGCGTGGTGCTCACCAGGGTATGACTCAGGGCCAGGGTCAGGCCACCGAGGCGGTCCACCACCGTCAGCCAGGAAATATGCATGGTCACGGTGAGGCCAAACAGGAACAGGGCCAGGTACAGCAGCGTGCTGCCCAGCACCGCCAGCACCGGCAGGCTTAAATCCACCACCAGGGCCCCTACCACGCCGCCGGCGAAATACGGCACCGCCGGGGATATCTCGAAATGCAGGGTGGCCAGGCCACAGGCGGCAATCAGCAGCAGCAGGAAGCCGGCGCTCTTGAAGCCGAACAGGGCCCAGGAAAAGGGTTCCCGGTCCTCGGCTTCGCGAAATTCGGTGTAAAGCTTGTAGGCCAGCAGGGCCGGAAAGCTGTAGGCCAGGTATCCCAGCAGGTGCAGCATGATGTCCGCGAGCCAGGCGCCATAGACACCCACCGCATTGTCGATGCCAGAGCCGGTGCCGGTGGTGGTAAACCCGGGATCTTCGGGGGAATAGCTCACCAGGGCGATCACCAGGAACAGGGCCAGCAGGAAATACAGGATCAGGCTCCCTTCCCGCAGCAGGCGCTGCATCATGGAATCCACGTCGGCGGACTTCGGCGGCGATTTTGACATAGCTACATTCTTCAAGAGTTTCAGATACCTGCAACAGTTACTTGAGCTTACTCTTTAAGGGTTTTCCGCGTGAGGGCAAGCCTGAGCCAGCAGCGCCCATTCACTCCCTAGGTTATCGTCACAATTGCCCGTGGGATGAGGGCTGCAGCGCAATCCCGGAGGCCAGGTACCGGTCTTCCAGCTTAGGCTCTAATCCCCTTTCATGATGTGAAATAATCCGCGCACCCGCTTTAATTTTTGCTGAATGGCGCCACATTAAGGAGAGAGCTGCCCGCTGTAGCCCATCACACAAGGGACTGTCTATGTCAGAAGTACAACACCACCGCCTCATCATCCTCGGCTCCGGACCCGCCGGTTACACCGCTGCCGTGTACGCCGCCCGCGCCAACCTCGACCCCGTGGTCATCACCGGGCTGGTCCAGGGTGGCCAGCTCACCACCACCACCGATGTGGACAACTGGCCCGGCGACGTGGAAGGCCTGCAGGGGCCCGACCTGATGGAACGCATGAAGCAGCACGCTGAACGTTTCGATACCCAGGTGGTGTTCGACCACATCAACGAGGTGGACCTGAAGCAAAGGCCGTTTCAACTCAAGGGTGACTCCGGCACCTACAGTTGCGACGCATTGATCATCGCCACCGGAGCCTCCGCCCAATACCTGGGCCTGGAATCGGAAGAAGCCTACATGGGCAAGGGTGTAAGTGCCTGCGCCACCTGTGATGGATTCTTTTATCGCAACAAACCCGTTGCCGTGATCGGTGGTGGCAACACCGCGGTGGAGGAAGCGCTTTATCTTTCCAATATCTGTTCCCATGTCACCGTGGTGCATCGTCGCGACGCACTGCGCGCGGAAAAAATCCTGCAGAAAAAATTGTTTGAGCGTGTTGACGAAGGCAAGGTCACCATGGCCTGGGATCATGTGCTCGAAGAAGTAATTGGTGATGACATGGGTGTCACCGGGGTCAATATTAAAAATGTGAAGACAGGTGACACGCAAAAACTGGACGTGGATGGTGTGTTCATTGCCATCGGGCATATACCCAATTCAGACATCTTCAAAGGCCAGCTGGAGATGAAGAACGGTTATGTCACGGTAAAAACAGGTATCGACGGCATGGCCACTCAGACCAGTGTGCCCGGCGTGTTTGCCGCCGGTGATATTGCCGACCAGGTCTACCGCCAGGCTGTCACCAGCGCCGGATTTGGTTGTATGGCCGCACTGGATGCGGAAAAGTTTCTCGATAACTGATGTCATTGCCCTGGTTGGAACCCGGTTCAACCGATTCGTTCCCGCCACTGGAACAGGCACTGACCTCCCCCGACGGTTTACTGGCCGCCGGTGGCGACCTCGGTGTCGATCGGTTGCTGGATGCTTACGGTCGCGGCATATTTCCCTGGTTCGAAGCGGGCCAGCCCATTCTCTGGTGGTCCCCGGATCCCCGCCTGGTGCTGTTTACCGAGCGACTGCGGGTCTCCCGTAGCCTGGCCCGGCTGATCCGCAAGCACGACTACAGCCTGAGTATTGACCGGGCCTTTCCCGCGGTCATGGAACATTGCGCGATTTCCCGTCGCGGCAGTGGTGGCACCTGGATAACCGATGAGATGATTTCCGCCTATAGCAATCTGCAGCAACAGGGTCATGCCCATTCGGTGGAAGTGTGGAACGGTGCGCGCCTGGCAGGCGGTCTCTATGGTGTGGTCATCGGCCGCATGTTTTTTGGCGAATCCATGTTCAGCGAGGAGAGCAATACCTCCAAGCTGGCCCTGTTTTACCTGGTAGAACAGCTCAAGCGCTGGGAATTTCCATTAATTGATTGCCAGGTTCGCAGCGATCATTTAGTGTCACTGGGAGCGGAGGAAATAAGCCGGCACGAGTTCATCACCCGGGTGAATGAGCTCACCGCACTGCCCCCGGTAACGAATACCTGGCAATTCGATGCAGATGTAATCGACGCAAATTATGAATTCCAGTTCCAAGATAATTAACACGGTTCGGCTGTTCAGAACCTCCCCCCACTCCTGCAGTTACAAGGAAAACCAGCAGGCTGCTACCGTGTTTGTCGATCCTGACCTGCCCATCGACAAGAACATCAACAGCAAGCTCACCGAACTGGGTTATCGCCGCAGTGGTGCACACCTGTATCGTCCCGACTGTGACTATTGCAGCGCCTGTATTTCCTGTCGCCTGCCGGTAAAGAATTTCACCATGCAACGACGTCACCGCAAGATCTGGAATCGCAACCAGGATCTCGATGTTGTACGCGCCGAGAATCTAAATTGTGAACAGTCCTATCGGCTTTACAAGAATTACATCAACACGCGGCATCGCGACGGCGACATGTATCCGGCCACGCCGGAACAATTTGATGCCTTCATCAAAACCGCGACCGACGATACCTGGTACTACAAGTTTTACCTGGATGAAAAACTGGTGGCGGTGAGCGTGACCGACGTTCTGGACCAGGGCCTGTCCGCGGTCTACACCTTTTTCGATCCATCCATGTCCAGCCGGTCCCTGGGCAACTTCGTCATTCTCTGGCAGGTGCAAAAAGCCAGGGATCTGAAAATGCCCTACCTGTTCCTGGGCTACTGGATCAAGGGCTGCGAGAAGATGCAGTACAAGAGCGAGTACCGCCCCATCGAGCTGTTGATCGATGGCAAGTGGGTGTTGCTCAACTAGAAATTCCCTTCCCCCTGCTTTGATTCTCCCCAGAAAATGGGGCACAATGCGCCCCGATTCCACCAGCGAGAACAGCCTGTATGGCGAAAGAAGACCAGATTGAAATGGAAGGTGAGGTAGTCGACACCCTTCCCAACACCATGTTTCGAGTGAAGCTCGAAAATGGTCACATCGTGACTGCCCATATTTCCGGCAAAATGCGCAAGAATTACATTCGCATCCTCACCGGCGACCAGGTCCGGGTCGAGCTGACCCCCTACGATCTCACCAAGGGTCGCATTACCTATCGAGCCCGATAGGGTCCAATCACACAGAATAGTTTAGGCGGGCTTATTCAGAAGCCTTGCTGAGTTCCTTCTTTTCCTTGTCCTTCTTGCCCTCGATGGTGAGCTTGATGTCCTTGTCCTCCACGGACACGTAAACATCGCCACCACTTGAGAGCTCGCCGAACAGGATGTCCTCGGCCAGGGCTTTCTTCAGTTTTTCCTGGATCAGTCTTGCCATGGGACGGGCGCCCATGGTCTCGCTGTAACCGTGATCCACGAACCAGTCCACGGCCTCGTCGTCCACGTGCAGCAGCACTTTCTTGTCATCCAGTTGCACCTGCAGCTCCACCAGGAATTTGTCCACCACGGTGCGAATGGTATCTGTACCCAGGGCGCCAAACTGGATGATGGCGTCGAGGCGGTTACGGAATTCCGGGGTGAATTGTTTCTTCAGGATTTCCATGCCATCGGTGCTGTGATCCTGCTCGGTAAAGCCGATAGAAGCCCGCGCCATTTCCTGGGCGCCGGCATTGGTGGTCATCACCAGGACGACGTTACGGAAGTCCGCCTTGCGGCCATTGTTGTCCGTTAAGGCGCCATGGTCCATGACCTGCAGTAACAGGTTGAACACATCAGGGTGTGCCTTCTCGATCTCGTCGAGCAACAACACGCAGTGGGGGTTCTTGGTTATGGCTTCAGTAAGCAGTCCGCCCTGGTCGAAACCGACGTAACCCGGAGGCGCGCCTATCAATCGTGATACGGTGTGACGCTCCATGTATTCCGACATGTCGAAGCGTACCAGTTCGATACCCATGATCTTGGCGAGCTGACGGCTGACTTCGGTCTTGCCCACACCGGTGGGACCGGCGAACAGGAAACTGCCGATGGGCTTCTGCACTTCGTTGAGCCCGGCACGGGATAACTTGATTGCCGTGGCCAGGGAATCGATGGCTTCGTCCTGCCCGAACACAACCATCTTCAGGTTGCCTTCCAGGTTTTGCAGTGCCTCGATATCAGAATTCGATACATGCTTGGGTGGAATCTTGGCAATGGCCGCCACCACTTTTTCCATGTCGGTGACGTTGATTACTTTCTTGCGCTTGCTGCTGGGTTGCAGGCGCTGGAATGCACCGGCTTCGTCCACCACGTCGATGGCCTTGTCCGGCATGTAGCGATCGTTGATGTAACGGCCGGCCAGTTCGGAGGCCGCCTTCAGTGCCTTGTCCGTATAACGAAGGTCATGATGTTCTTCGAAGCGGGACTTCAGGCCCTTGAGAATCTTGTAAGTGGTGTCCACATCAGGCTCGTCCACGTCGATCTTCTGAAAGCGCCGCGACAGCGCCCGGTCCTTTTCGAAGATGCCGCGATATTCCTTGAAGGTTGTGGAGCCAATGCAACGCAGTGCACCCGATGCCAGTACCGGCTTGAGCAGGTTGGAGGCATCCATGACACCACCGGACGCGGCACCAGCGCCGATGATGGTGTGAATCTCGTCGATGAACAGCACGGCGTGTTCGTTCTTTCTCAGTTCCGCCAGCAAGGCCTTGAAGCGTTTTTCAAAATCGCCGCGGTACTTGGTGCCGGCGAGGAGTGCTCCCAGGTCTAAAGCAAAGATTTCGGCTTCCTCCAGAACTTCGGGCACGTTGCCTTCCACGATCAACTTGGCCAGGCCTTCCGCCACCGCGGTCTTGCCCACGCCGGATTCGCCCACCAGCAAAGGATTGTTCTTGCGCCGTCGCGACAGCACCTGGATGACACGAGTAACTTCATCCTCACGCCCGATCAGGGGGTCGATACGCCCTGCTTCCGCTTCGGCATTGAGGTTGGTGGCAAAACTTTCCAGGGGATTACCGGAGGCATCCGCCGTGCTTTCTTCTTCCTGTTGTTCCGCCGGTGATTCGTTTCCAGTGTGACCGGGAATCTTGGAAATGCCGTGGGTAATGTAATTCACCACGTCGATGCGGGCGATGTCCTGCTGCTTGAGGAAATAAACCGCCTGGCTTTCCTGTTCACTGAAGATGGCCACCAGCACGTTGGCGCCGGTGACTTCGCGCTTGCCGGAAGACTGCACGTGGAACACGGCCCGTTGCAGCACGCGCTGGAATCCGAGCGTCGGTTGAGTCTCGCGGTTGTTTTCCGATTCGGGAATCAACGGTGTGGTGGCGTCGACAAAGTCCACCAGTTCGCCGCGCAAACGGCCAAGGTCGCAATCACACGCCAGGAGCACACTGGAAGCCACTTCATTGTCCAGAAGTGCGAGCAGCAGGTGTTCCACGGTCATGAATTCATGCCGCTTCTTGCGCGCACCCTTGAAGGCGTAATTGAGTGTGGCTTCGAGGTCTTTGCTTAGCATTTAGTTTCGTTCCTTACTGTTCATTATCGGTCGACTTCGACAGAACAGAGGAGAGGTTGTTCACATTCCCGGGAATAGTCGTTTACCTGGGCCGCCTTGGTCTCGGCCACGTCCTTACTGTAGACGCCGCACACTCCCTTACCTTCGGTGTGCACTTTCAGCATGATCTGGGTGGCCTTCTCCACGTTCATGCCGAAAAATGAACGCAGTACATCTACGACAAAATCCATGGGTGTGTAGTCATCGTTGATCAACACGACCTTGTACAGCGGCGGCTGCTTTAGTTTCGGCTTGTCCGTGACCGTGCTGAGGCCGTGATCGTGGGCCACATCATCGTCGTCCCCTGTATTCCTGGGACCGGATGGCAAGCGGGTCATTTTCAAATCCAGTAACTGTTTGCTGTACATACTCTGACGTTTCGTGCAGGCCGTAAGTTCTGTGGCACTTCTGATATTTTGCGGCAGAAACGCAGGGTTGAAAAGCCTTAATTGGAATCGCGGGAATGGCCCGAATACCGCGCCATAGCTGTTAAATGGGGACATTGCGCTGCAAATCAAGTCATCCCATTCCAGGCCCGCTCTATCCCCCTACTTCCGGGATTTTGACTTTCCCAAATCAATGGTGTATAGCAGACGGGTGGTACGCCACGTGTAACAAAAAAATACAAAGAAAGAATAATAAGAAGTACGGAGTTACCCATGAGCACCGGGCAAGTGAAGTGGTTTAATAATGCCAAGGGATTTGGCTTTATTTTACCCGACGACGGTGGCGATGATTTATTCGCACACTACTCAGCGATTGGGATGGAAGGTTACAAGACCCTGAAAGCCGGCCAACTGGTTTCATTCGATACCCAGGAAGGCCCCAAGGGTTTACACGCAACCAACATCAAGCCGCTGTCCGATTCAACCAAGCAGGAAACAGCCGAACCCGTCGAAGACGGGGATGCAAGTTCTGACGCCGCCGATATCGAACCGGCTGCAAACGAAGGCTAACAACTGCTGCGCGCCCATGCCGCAATGGCTGGGCCAGGACAACGGTCAGTATCGCAATTCCTGCATTCATTCAATTGCAGCGGGCGTTTTCCTTGGGCCTGCGATAATGTAGCGCCTCTTTGCATTTCAAATTCATGTCCAGACTAATCCTGTTTAACAAGCCTTATGGGGTGCTGAGCCAGTTCACCGGTGAGCCGGGCCAGGCCACCCTGGCGGATTTCATCGACGTGCCCAACGTCTATGCCGCCGGTCGCCTGGACCGGGACAGCGAAGGCCTGTTGCTGCTAACCGATGATGGTCGCCTGCAGCACCGCATCGCCGAACCACGGCACAAGCAATGGAAAACTTACCTGGTGCAGGTAGAAGGTGAGATAAGTCAGGAGGCTATAGTGCGATTGCAAAGTGGAGTCGAGCTGAAGGATGGTTCTTCCCTGCCCGCCCGTGCCGAAGCGATCGCGGAGCCGGAGTTGTGGCCACGGGATCCGCCCATTCGCCAGCGCAAGCATATCCCTACCAGCTGGTTGCGCATCGGTATCCAGGAAGGACGCAATCGCCAGGTGCGGCGCATGACCGCCGCCACCGGGTTTCCCACCCTGCGCCTGGTGCGTGTCCAGGTGGGAGACTGGGAACTGGGTGAGCTGCAACCGGGACAGTGGCGGGAAGAAGAAGTGGCTGCCTGATTTTTGTACAGGCCCGGGTGCCTGATAATTTAACCCGGCGTAAAACACTTATAGAAAGAAGTTAGTGCAGCTGCTCAGGAGTCGCCCGGTTGCCAGCGGCTCATGGATTCATCATCGGAATCGCGGCGCTGCACCCAGTGGCTCTGGCCATCCATGGTTTGCTTCTTCCAGAACGGTGCCTGGGTCTTGAGGTAGTCCATGATGAATCGGGCCGCCGCAAAGGCTTCTTCCCGGTGGGCGCTGGCGGTACCCACGTAGACGATCTGGTCTCCGGGCCTGAGTGCGCCCACCCGGTGGATGATGCGGGCATCGGCCAGGTCCCAGCGTGCATTGGCCTGGTCGAGAATCTTCCCCAGGCTGGCCTCGGTCATGCCCGGGTAGTGTTCCAGGAACAATTCCTCGATGTGGCCGCTGCCTTCCTGGCCCTGGTACAGCTCCCGCACCAGTCCGGTAAAGGTGACGATGGCCCCGGCATCCTCGGTGCCGGCGCGCAGGGAGTCATACTCCGCGGCCAGGTCGAAGTCTTCGGTCTGCACCCGTACCTTGCTGTCGATGTTGCCGCGGGCGTTCACCTTAGCCTCCGGTCATGGGTGGAAAGAAAGCCACCTCGTCATTGTCGGAAAGGGTATAACTTTGATCTACAACTGTTTGATTTACGGCAACCAGTAGCGGGTTGCCTTCCCCGTCCGTGGCGCTGAGACCGCTATGTTGTCCTGACAGAAAATCAATGAGATCGGCCACGGAGTTCACGTTGTCCGGCAGCTCCAGCTCTTCCCTGTCCGTGCTCACCGCCTCGCGCACGCTGGCGAAATAATGCACGGTAATCATGGTACTGATTTCAGCTCATCATCGCGGCGGTAGTCACCGCTCTTGCCGCCAGTTTTTTCCAGCAGGCAAATGGAATCGATCACCATGGCCCTGTCCACTGCCTTGCACATGTCATAAATAGTCAGCGCAGCCACCGATGCCGCGGTGAGCGCTTCCATCTCCACACCGGTACGGCCTTTTACCCTGCAGGTGCTGGTGATATTGACCGCGGAATTGTCATGGTCCAGTTCCAGCTCCACCTCTACCTGGTTCAGCATCAGGGGATGGCACAGGGGAATCAGCTGGGAACATTGTTTGGCGGCCTGGATACCGGCAATGCGCGCCACCGCCAGTACATCTCCTTTCTTGTGACCGCCTTCGGCGATCAGGGCCAGGGTTTCCGGCTGCATGCAGACACGGCCGCTGGCAGTAGCCACGCGCTCACTGCTGTCCTTGGCGCTTACGTCCACCATGTGGGCCTTACCTTCGCTGTCGATGTGGGTGAGTTTGCTCATGATGGGGGTGATTATCTCTTGAACCGGATCGCTTCAGTACTGCCAAAAGAATGCTCTTCCGTAAGATACTGTTTTAGCAAGTGCGTGTAGGGGTTTGATTGCGATAGCATTACGTCCCTGCATTCTATCAGGAATTACCCTGCCCAACAGCGAAGGAATTGCCTTGAATCCCGACAATGAAAACCCCATCACTATGCGGCCCGCTGTCACCGTGGCCGTGGTGGTGGAGCGTGACGGCAGGTTTCTCATGGTGCGGGAAGAAGCCGACGGCATGACGGTGTTGAACCAGCCCGCCGGACACCTGGAGCGAGGCGAGACCCTGCTCGCCGCCGCGGAACGGGAAACGGCGGAAGAAACCGGCTGGGGCGTACGGGTAACCGCGCTGCTGGGAATTTACGACTACACATCGCCCCATAACGGCAAGACCTACATCCGTCACTGCTTCATTGCCGAAGCCCTGGACGAGTTAAATGGCCGGCCGCTTGATGAAGGCATCCTGGAGGTGTTGTGGCTGAGCTATGATGAGATTCTCAGCCATGGCACCGAACTGCGCAGCCCCCTGGTACGCCGGGCACTGGATGATTATCGCCTCGGTACCAGCTACCCCCTGTCGGTAATAACTTTACTGGATTCATGAACTCAGCCAACTATCTTGAAGCATTGCCTCAGAAAGCCGAGGCGACCCGGGTGATCGTGGGCATGTCCGGCGGCGTGGATTCCTCCGTGGCCGCACACCTGCTCAAGGAGCAGGGTTTCCAGGTGGAAGGCCTGTTCATGAAGAACTGGGAAGAAGACGACGGCACCGAGTACTGCACCGCGGTGACCGACCTGGTGGACGCCGCCTCGGTTTGCGATCGCCTCGGCATCCACCTGCACACCGCCAATTTCGCCAAAGAATACTGGGACAATGTCTTTACCCACTTCCTGGCGGAGTACCAGGCCGGTCGCACTCCCAATCCCGATGTGCTCTGTAACCGGGAGATCAAGTTCCGGGCATTCCTGGACTATGCCCTGGAACTGGGCGCCGATTACATCGCCACCGGCCACTATGCCCGCACCGCCCAGGTGGACGATGGCACCTGGTTAATGAAGGGCACGGACCATGGTAAGGACCAGAGCTACTTTCTCTGCGAAGTCAGTGAAGCTTGTTTGCGCAAGAGTTTGTTTCCCCTTGGTGAAATAGATAAGAAAGACGTGCGCGCCATTGCCCGGGACAGGGCATTCAAGACCCATGACAAGAAAGATTCCACCGGCATCTGTTTCATCGGCGAGCGCAAATTCCAGGATTTCCTCGAGCAATACCTGCCCGCCCAGCCCGGCAAGATCGAATCCGCCGACGGCGCCGTGGTGGGTGACCATGCCGGACTGATGTATTACCCCATCGGCCAGCGCCAGGGCCTGGGCATTGGTGGTATTCGAGACCGCGCCGAGGCGCCCTGGTATGTGGTGGCCAAGGACCTCGAGCGAAATGTCCTGATCGTGGGCCAGGGCAATGAAAATGAAGACCTTTTCTCCAGCGGCTTGCTGGCGGGACAGGCGCACTGGATCAATGGAGCACCACCATTCCCCCACCCGTGCAGCGCCAAGATTCGCTACCGCCAGCAGGACCAGTCCTGCACGGTTCAGCCCGGGGAAAACGGATTACTGCGGGTGGAGTTTGATCAGCCGCAACGGGCGGTGACTCCGGGACAATATATCGTCTTCTATGATGGTGATCATTGCCTGGGCGGCGCTATCATCGAGGCCTATGTCGATTAAGCTGTCGCCCTGGGAATACCAGGTCCTGTCACTCGCCGCCGTGGCCCAGTCCAGCGCCCTGGTGCACAAGCTGGCAGCCGAAGGATCGGCCTCCACCGAGGAGATCGTCGATACCCTGAATCCGCTGCTGGTACTGGATCCCGGCTCCGTTGCTGACGTCTATCCCGCCCCCGGGCGATTCAGCCACGGCCTGCAGGTGCTGCAGGACATCTTCAGTAACGAGCGGGTACGCAAGCACGGTTACCAGGTGCGCTACCTGCTGGGCATGCTGATCCTGCGCAATCGCCTGGCGGGCAATGCCGGCATGCAGGAGCGCATCCGGGAAAAGCTGAGCCAGGTCAGGCCCTTAAACGGCACAGCTGCAGCGGAAACTGCGGATCATGAGGAAGACGAGCGCCCTTTCGCCAATTCCATCGGCCAGCTGGCCAGCCTCTACCAGGAAACCATCAGCACATTGTCCTATCGCATCCAGGTACAGGGTAAAATAGAGCACCTGAAAGACGAGTACGTGGCCAACTGCATTCGCGCCCTGCTGCTGGCCGGTATCCGTTCCGCCTTTCTGTGGCATCAACTGGGCGGCAGGCGCTGGCGCCTGTTGTTATATCGCAAGCGAATTCAAGAGACTGCAGCCAATATCCGACGCAGCCTGTTAAGTTCTGTATAGGCGACGCCATCGCCGTTCCATAGAAGAAGGATAAGGAACCCAAGGATCAAGGAGACACAATGGAAGACGCCAAGTCATTCCCCCTGATGGCCATCTCTCCCCTGGACGGCCGCTACCAAGACAAGTGCAAGGAACTGGGCCCCCTGGTCAGCGAATATGGCCTGATCCGCTTCCGTACCGAGGTGGAAGTACGCTGGTTCCAGCAACTCTGCAATGACCCGGCGATCCCGGAATGCGATCCCCTGGACGACAAGAGCTTCCAGGCGCTGGAAGCCATTCTGCGGGATTTCGATATTGACGCCGCCGGTCGCATCAAGGAAATCGAAGCCACAACCAACCACGATGTCAAAGCGGTGGAGTACTTTCTTAAAGAAAAACTTAAGCAGGAAACCGACCTGGGCCCGGAACTGGAATTCATCCATTTCGCCTGCACCTCTGAGGACATAAACAACCTGGCCTACGGCCTCATGCTCAAGCACGCCCGGGCCGAAGTGCTGTTGCCCCAGATGAAACAGGTGGCCAAAGCCATGCGCGAACTTGCCCATGCCTATGCCGAGCAACCCATGTTGTCACGTACCCACGGCCAGCCCGCTTCCCCCACCACCATGGGCAAGGAAATGGCTAACTTTGTTGCACGCTTGCGGCGGCAAATTGAAGACGTTTCGAGAGTGGAAATACTGGGCAAGATGAATGGCGCCGTGGGTAACTACAATGCCCACCTGGCCGCCCACCCGGACGTGGACTGGGCCGCCACCGCGGACCAGTTCGTCACCGCCCTGGGCCTGGAGTTCAATCCCTATACCACCCAGATCGAGCCCCATGACTACATGGCGGAACTGTTCGCCGCCATTGCCCGCTTCAACACGGTGCTGCTGGATTTCAATCGTGACCTGTGGAGCTACATTTCCCTGGGCTATTTCAGGCAAAAAACCGTGGCGGGCGAAGTGGGATCCTCCACCATGCCCCACAAAGTGAATCCCATCGACTTCGAAAACTCCGAGGGCAACATCGGGCTGGCCAACAGCCTGCTCGCCCACCTGGCGGAGAAGCTTCCTGTCTCCCGCTGGCAACGGGACCTGACTGATTCAACGGTGCTCAGGAACATCGGCAGCGCCCTCGCCTACAGTCTCATAGCCTACAAATCTGCGCTCAAGGGAATCAGTAAGTTAGAGTTGAATAGTGAAGCCATAGATCAGGATATCGACGGTTGTTGGGAAATCCTGGCGGAACCCATACAGACTGTTATGCGCCGATATGGCGTGGACCAGCCCTACGAAAAACTGAAAGAGCTCACCCGGGGCCAGCAGGTGGACCAGAAGGCCATCCAGGAATTCGTATCCGGGCTGGATATTCCCGACGAGGCGAAGCAGGCGCTGCTGGAAATGACGCCCCGTTCCTACCTGGGCAGCGCGGTCCAGCAGGCCCGGGACATTTGACGAAACCGGTACTGGCGGCGGATTTCGACGCCGCGCAATTCCTGCGTCAGCACTGGCAACAGTCCCCCTGCCTGCTGCGCGGCCTGGTACCGGGCCTGAGAGATCCCCTGACACCCGATGAACTGGCCGGCCTGGCCTGTGAAGACGGCGCCGAGTCGCGGCTGGTCATCCGTAGCAGGCAGGACTGGCAGGTGCGTTTCGGTCCCTTTGTCGAGGGTGAATTCCAGTCCCTGCCCGAGAATAGCTGGACCCTGCTGGTCCAGGCCGTGGACCTGTGGCTCGACGAAGTTGCGAAGCTGGGTCGGTTGTTTGATTTCATTCCATCCTGGCGCCGGGAAGACGTGATGGTGTCCTATGCCACGGCGGGAGGAGGTGTGGCCCCCCATTTCGATAATTACGATGTGTTCCTGGTGCAGGGCTGCGGTCAAAGGCTCTGGCGCATCGGTGCGCCCTGTTCTTCAGACACTCCCTTAGAAGACAATCCTGAGCTTCGATTATTAAAAGAGTTTCATCCCACCCAGGAATACCTGTTAGAGACCGGTGACGTGCTTTACATTCCGCCCGGGGTGAGTCACTGGGGTGAATCCGTGGATGACAGCCTGTGCTATTCCATTGGTTTTCGCGCTCCTTCCGCGGCCGACGTGGTGCTGGGCTATGGTCATTACCTGGCCGAACGCCAGCCCAATGACCGGCGTTATGAAGATCCGGGTGTAACTGATCAAAATTTAAACAACCCTATGTTCGGCAAACCGGGTGAGATCAGTGAGGCCGTAGTACAACAGGTTCGTTCACTCCTGGATGGCGCACTCGCCACAGACGACACTGGCGGCCTGCAGGAATGGTTCGGCTGTCATGTCACCGCACCCCGGGACAGCGACTTGATACAGCCGCCGGAAAACACCGTGGACCGCTCAACCCTGTCTGCCGCCGCGCGGCTGCTGCCCCATGCCGCCACCCGCCTTGCCTGGAGCCACACTGCCAATAACTCCATCCTGCTGTTCTGCAACGGCCAGGCCTACCCCTTGCCGGCAACTGCAATTGAATTCGTTTCCGAACTCTGTGCCGCAAGTGCTTTTACCGACGGGAAAAACTTACCCTCACCATTGGAAGATGAGTTAACTGAGGTGTTGCTGGAGCTGCTGAACAGCGGCGCCCTGGAACTGGCAGAGCATGCCGGTTAAAGCTGGCGTTCGCTGGCCTTGATGAATTCCTGCTGCAGCTCTTGGTAGCTGTGCACCGCCGGGAACTGGGGAAACTCCTCGATCACGTTATCCGGTGCCTTGAACAGGATGCCGGCATCGGCCTCCGCCAGCATGGTGGTGTCGTTGTAGGAGTCACCGGCGGCGATCACCCGGTAGTTGAGGCTGTGGAAAGCTTTCACGCTCTGCCGCTTCGGATCCGGTTGCCGCAGCTTGTAATCCACGATGCGGCCGTTTTCATCCGCCACCAGGCGATGGCAGAACAGGGTCGGGAAACCCAGCTGGCGCATCAGGGGTTGGGAAAATTCATAGAAAGTATCTGACAGAATCACCACCTGGAAGCGTTCCCTCAACCAGTTTACGAAGTCATTGGCGCCGTCCAGGGGTGCCATGGTGGCAATGACCTCCTGGATGTCATCCAGTCCCAGCTGGTTTTCCTCCAACAGGCGCAGGCGCTGCTTCATCAGCACATCGTAGTCGGGAATATCCCGGGTGGTGGCACGTAATTCATTGATTCCGGTCTTCTCGGCAAATCCGATCCAGATTTCCGGTATCAGCACCCCTTCCAGGTCCAGGCAGGCGATTTCCATGGTGATTTCGGGCTCCTCGGTGGTAAAGCAGGCCGCCCGGCTGGGCGGCGAGGGCAAATGTAGCAGATTAGACTGTATGGGAACAGGAATGGGGTCGGAATACCCCCGCCCAGATATAGATTTGCCGGCCATGCAGGCCACAATATTTTGTGGAATTACTGCATTTATACTGTCTAACTATTTAATTTTATTAGAGTTTTCCACGTGGAACATATATCGGTCCACTACCGCCCCGACTTTAGCCCTTTCGGCGTCTTTACCCTGCCCCGGAAATGCCCGAGAATAGCCGCCCCCGGCACTCCGAGCCCCGAGCAATGACCCCTGACCAGGCCGAATCCCTGAACGCGAGTCTCGCCCAGAGCGAGCCCCGGGACATTCTCGCCCGGGTGTTCGAGGAGTTGCCCAATTGCACCCTGGCCTTCAGCGGAGCCGAGGATGTGGTGCTGGTGGCCATGGCCGTCAAGCTCAACCCTGACGTGAAGGTATTCACCCTGGATACCGGTCGTCTCCATCCGGAAACCTACAAATACCTGGAGACAGTGCGGGAAACTTACGGCATTGAGCTGCAGATGCTCTCCCCCGACGCGGTGGAACTGCAGCGCTTCGTGGCCGCCAAGGGCCTGTACAGTTTCTACCAGGACGGTCACGAGGAATGCTGCGGCATTCGCAAGGTGGCGCCCCTGCGCAAACACCTGGCCGGCTTCGATGCCTGGATCTCGGGCATGCGCCGTGACCAGAGCCCCCTGCGCACGGAAGTGCCGGTGGTGGCGATGGATACCAGCTTCTCTTCAGAGGGTCACCCGGTGATCAAGGTTAATCCCCTGGCCAACTGGAGCTCGGAGCAGGTGTGGAATTACATCCGCATGTTAGAAATCCCCTATAACCCCTTGCACGACAAGGGCTACTTGAGCATTGGCTGCGAGCCCTGCACCAAGCCCGTGGGCCCGGGGCAGCACGAACGGGAAGGTCGCTGGTGGTGGGAAGAGGCCACCATCAAGGAATGCGGCCTGCACAAGGAAAACCTCAAGCTGCCGGACTAGATGGAATTACTGCTACACATTGCCGCCGGAGCCGGAGTGGGCTTCGCCATCGGCCTGACCGGCGTGGGCGGCGGCTCCCTGATGACGCCCCTGTTGCTGATATTCGGCTACCCCGCCCCGGTGGCCATCGGCACCGATCTGCTTTACGCCGCCATCACCAAGGCCGGCGGCGCCCTGTCCCACCACCGCCGCCGCAACGTAGACTGGCGCATCGTGGGCCTGCTGGCGGCGGGCAGCATCCCCACCTCCCTCATCGTGCACTGGATCTTGCTGCAGAACCCGGCCTTCCAGGAAACCCCGGAGTTCCACCGCCTGCTCACCCTGAGCTTAGGCATCATGTTAATCGTTACCGCTACGATTCTGATTTTCCGAGATAAAATCCGCAAAAGCGCGGAGGAAGACAGGCCCGAACTGGTTATGGTTCCCATGCACCGCCACCGGGAATCCGCCACCTGGGTTATGGGGCTGCTGCTGGGGGTGTGCGTGACCCTATCATCCGTGGGTGCCGGGGCCTTCGGCGCCGCCATCCTGCTCACTATCTACTCCAAGACCCCCACGGTGCGTATCGTGGGCACCGACGTGGCCCATGCCGTGCCCCTGACCTTCATCGCCGGTTTCGGCTACTTGCTGGCGGGCTACGTGGACATGACCCTGCTGGTAGGACTGCTGATTGGCTCCCTGCCCGCCATCCACGTTGGCTCCCGGGTCAGCAGCCAGGTGCCGGACAAGATCCTGCTGGGGATCCTGGTGGTGATCCTGATGGGCCTGGGCTTGAATTACGTGATATTTCCCACCGCGCTGTAGCTAATTCCCATAACTACCTGACACAACTGCTTTATTCATTGGCCACACCGTGGGGTACGTGGCCCGTTGCCACGTGGTCGCGGGCGGATTCGCAGTGTTCCTGCTGGTCGTCGAAGAACACGTCGGCATCGAAGGCGCGCAGGAACTCGCCCTTGGCCATGCCCCCCAGGAACAGGGACTCGTCGATGCGGATGTTCCAGTGCCTGAGGGTCCGCACCACCCGCTCGTGGGCCGGTGCCGCCCGGGCCGTGACCAGGCAGGTGCGCACAGGGGAATCCCCCGGTGGGAACGCCATCTGGATCTGCTGCAGGGCCGCCAGCACCGGCTTGAAGGGACCCCCGGTGAGGGGTTCGTTGGCGGCTTCACGTTCGCTGTCAGTAAACGCTTCCAGCCCTTTGGTTTTGTAGATCTTTTCCGACTCGTCCGAGAACAGTACGGCGTCGCCGTCGAAGGCGATCTTGAGCAGTTCCCGGTCCTGCACCGGCCGTTTCGACGGCAGGATGGTGGCCGCCGCCACACCCCGCTCCAGGGCCTGGCGCACATCGGCCCCGTCCGTGGACAGGAACAGGTGGCTGTTAAAGGGCTCGATGTAGCGGTACGGGCTGTCGCCGCCACAGAAGGCGGCACGGGAAATGGGCAGGTCGTAGTGCTGGATGGAGTTGAAGACCCGCAGGCCGGTATCGGCGCTGTTGCGTGACAGCAGGATGACCTCCACCGGGGATTCTTCCAGCAAATCATTCAGATGCAGCAGTTTCTTCACCAGGGTGAAAGCATCACCGGGTGCCAGGGGTTCGTCTTCCCGGGCGATCTGGTAGTCCTCGTAGGCGTCGATGCCTTCCTCCTCGAATACCCGGTGGCTGTCGGCGAGATCGAACAGCGCACGGGAGGAAATGGCGATGACCAGGGGGTCTATGGTGGCTTGCGAGTTACGGGACATTACTGAAATTTACTAAATTACCGGTTTCAATTTGAAATATAGGACTCTGATTTCACTAACAAAATTTTTTGTGATGGACTTCACACTTTGAAGTGGCCCTGTGATAAGCGTTATGCGGTTGCGGGCCGTGCAATTCAAGTCCCGATTATGGCATCCGCCGCCCCTGCAAACGAAAAACATTTCAATTTTCATTCATTGTGTAACAGCAACACGTTTCGTCGCAGTGCAAATGCTAAGCTGCGCCCCCTTCGCAGTCGTTATACCAGTCAATGGGCGTTCTCTCCGCACAGCAGCAACCACGCACCGGCCTTATTCTGTCCGGCGGTGGCGCGCGGGCGGCTTACCAGATTGGGGTGCTGCGTGCCGTGGCCAACATCCTGCCCAAGGGCGCCAGCAATCCCTTCCAGGTGATCTCCGGTACCTCGGCGGGGGCACTCAATGCCGCCTCCCTGGCCACCCACGCCCAGCGCCTGCGCACCGGGGTGCGCACCCTGGAGTACATCTGGCGCAATATCCGCAGCGAGCAGATCTACGACCCCCAGTCCGGCAACCTGCTCACCGGTGCCTCCGGCCTGCTGCTGAACATGCTCTCGGGCAAGCGCAACGGCCCGGTGCGGCTGCTGGACAATACCCCCCTGTCCCAGCTGCTTTCCAGGGTCATAAAATTCGAGCGGATTCAAAGATATATTGACTGTGGTTTACTGGATGCTTTAAGTGTGACCGCCTCCGCCTACGGCACCGGGGAATCGGTGTCTTTCTACCAGGCCGTCCAGGGGGTGGAGGACTGGGAGGGGCCCCACCGCATCGGCCGCCGCACCCGCCTGGGCCTGGACCATCTCATGGCCTCCAGCGCCATCCCGGTGTTTTTCCCGGCGGTGCAGATCGGCGAGCAGTTCTACGGCGACGGTGCGGTACGGCAACTGGCCCCCACCAGCCCGGCCCTGCACCTGGGCGCCCAGCGCCTGTTTGTCATCGGGGTCAGCGGCAACCGCACTGCGGCGCCCCTGGCGGACCCCGAGGACGAATCCCCCAACCTGTCCCGCATCCTGGGGCACATCATGAACAGCGCCTTCGTGGACACCCTGGAGAACGATTTGCAGTTCCTGCGCCACATGAACGAGGTGGTGCCCCATGTCTCAGCCAGGATCTTAAGGAATGAGCACATCAATTTGAAACACATCGAATTATTAGAGGTTTCTCCAAGCCGGGAATTGAACGTCATGGCCACGGAATACTACGACGAGCTGCCCCGGCCCCTGTCCCGCTACATAAAGTCCGACTCCTCCGGCACCTTGCTCAGCCTGGTACTGTTCGAAAAGGGCTTCTGCACGGCCCTGGGGGAGCTGGGCTATGCCGATGCCATGGAGAAGGAAACGGAAATCCGGCGTTTTTTCAGCCTGTGACTGAGCGCGCCGGGACCGTGAACTGGTTCATTTTCACTCTGTGACGGGGTCGACCGTTAGTGGCTGGTAACAGGCACCGGTCCCGGCCAGCCCACAATAGCCATTCGGGTTCTTGTGCAGGTACTGCTGATGGTACTCTTCTGCATAAAAAAACGAGTCTAGGTGTTTGATTTCGGTCGTTATATTTTTTAGACCTTTAGCGCTTAGCGCGTCCTGGTAAGTGGCCTGGCTGGCTTCCGCCTGGGCCTGTTGCTCGGCGCTGGTGGTGTAGATGGCGGAACGGTACTGTGTACCGTGGTCATTGCCCTGGGCCATGCCCTGGGTGGGATCGTGGGATTCCCAGAAAGCCTGCAGCAGCGCCTGGTAGCTGATCACCTGCGGATCATAGAACACCCGCACCACCTCGGTATGGCCGGTCTGGCCGCTGCACACGTCCTCGTAGCTGGGGTTGGCGGTAAGGCCCCCGGCATAGCCCGCGGCGGTGCTGTACACCCCCTCCAGCTCCCAGAACAGCCGTTCCGCGCCCCAGAAGCAGCCCATGCCGAACACCGCCTGTTCCAGCCCCGCAGGCACCGGTTCCACCATGGTGTGGCCGTTCACGGCATGAACACCGGAGATTTCCAGGGCCCGTTCCCGGTCCGGCAGGGCCGTAGCCTGGTCAGGAAGTTCAAGTGATTTCTCACCAATACCAAATAACATTAAGTAATTCCTTAAATAAGTTTTGCCTGCATCAAGCCATGGCAGTGTGTTGAATCACCCCGGGACATGGGGCATGATGCCGCCAGTCGTCTATTGTAGTGCCAATCGTTGGTTAAACCCCCATGAATTCAGCCCTTCTGCCCAATTATGGCTCTCCCGAGCTGGAGTTCAGCCACGGCCAGGGCTGTTACCTGACTGCTACGGATGGCAAGCGCTACCTGGATTTCACCATGGGTATCGCGGTGAACAGCCTGGGCCACTGTCATCCCGCCCTGGTGGCCGCCCTCACCGACCAGGCCGGCAAGCTGTGGCACACCTCCAACCTGTTCCGTATCGCCTCCAGCGAGGAGCTGGCGCGGAAACTGACCGAACTGAGCTTCGCCGACCGGGTGTTTTTCTGCAATTCCGGCACCGAGGCCGTTGAATGCGGCTTCAAGCTCATGCGCCGCTATCACCACGCCAGCGGCAATCCCCAGCGCAAACGCATTATCGCCCTCAGTGAATCCTTTCACGGCCGTACCCTGGCGCCCCTGGCGGCGTCGGCCAATCCGGCCCACATCGAGGGCTTCCTGGTGGGCGACAGCGGTTTCGACCAGGCGCCCTACGGCGACCTGGATGCCCTGGCCGCCCTGGTGGGGGAAAACACCGCCGGGATCATCCTGGAACCGGTCCAGGGCGAGGGTGGGATCCGGGTAATCGACAGCGATTACCTCAATGGAATCAAATCCTTGTGCGAACAACATAATGCATTGCTGATGTTTGACGAGGTGCAATGCGGTATCGGCCGTACCGGTACCCTGTATGCCCACCAGCAGCTGGGCGTGGCCCCGGATATCCTGGCCAGCGCCAAGGGCCTGGGCGGCGGCTTTCCCATCGGCGCCTGCCTCAGCACCGAGGCCGTGGGCGCCACCATGACCGCCGGCACCCACGGCAGCACCTTTGGCGGCAATCCCCTGGCCACCCGGGTGGCCAACGCCGTAATCGAGTTGATTACCGCCGAGGGCTTCCTGGACCAGGTCGCCGTCATGGGCCATTACCTGGGCGAGGGCCTGCAGCGCCTGGTGGACAAGTACCCCCGCCTCCTGGTTTCCGCCAGCGGCCTGGGCCTGATGCGCGGCCTGCAGTGCCACATGGAGCTGGATAGCAGCGAACTGGTGCCGGCCCTGCAAGCGGCGGGCCTGCTGGTGGTCAAGGCCGGCGGCAACAGCCTGCGCCTGCTGCCGCCATTGAACGTGACCACCGATGAAATAGACGAAGCCTTAACAATACTGTTTAACGTATTGTCCCAGTGGGAAAAATAGCTAATGGAGACTACCCATAATGACCCTGATTCGACGCGGGATCGGGCTGCTGGCCCTGTTGTTTACGGGCACCCTGGCGGCCCAGTCCCTGACCAGCCCCCTTTCCACCCCCAGTGCACCCCTGGCAATGGCTGACAACGACCGCCTGGCCCAGAACCAGGCCCCCATCGTGCCATTCCGCATCGAGGTCAGCGACGCCGCCATCGCGGACCTGCACCAGCGCCTGGATAACACCCGCTGGCCCGACCAGCTGCCCGGCACCAGCTGGGAATACGGTACTGACAGTGCCTACCTCCGTGAACTGGTGACCTACTGGCGCAACGAGTTCGACTGGAGAACCCAGGAATCCCTTTTAAATCAATATGATCAGTACACAACTGAAATTGAAGGCTTAAGTCTGCACTTCATTCACCAGCGCTCACAGCGGGAAGACGCCATTCCCCTGATGATCGTCCACGGCTGGCCCGGCTCCATCAGCGAATTTACCGGGATTATCGAGCCCCTGGCCGACCCCGGGGCCCACGGCGCCGCGGAATCCGACGCTTTCCACGTCATCGCGCCCTCCCTGCCCGGATTCGGCTTCTCCGGCATCCCTACAGAGCGCGGCTACAGCCCCGAGCGCATGGCTCACATCCTTGCGGCCCTGATGCAGCGACTGGGCTACGAGCGCTACGCCATCGCCGGTGGCGACTGGGGCGCCATCATCAACCGCCACATCGCCAATAATTACCCGGATCGCCTGATTGGCATGCATTCCAACATGATCCTGGCCGGCCCGCCCCGGGACGAGGAACAGCGCGAGGCGGTCTCAGAGGCCGAAAACGAGCTGCGCAGCGCCCGCCAGGCCTACATGCAGAACGAGGTGGGATATCAGCAGATTCAAGGCACTAAGCCCCAGACCTTAGGTTATGGATTAACTGACTCCCCGGTGGGCACTGCAGCCTGGATCGTGGAGAAGTTTCACGGCTGGACCGACATGGATCAGGGCGCCGGGGGCGACCTGGATGAGCATTTCTCCAGGGATGCCCTGCTCACCAACATCTCCATCTACTGGTTTACCGGCACCATCACCGCCAGCACCCGGATTTACTATGAAAACCGCAATACCCCAACCCAGAAGCCCATCGGGTACATCGACGTACCCACCGGCGCGGCCATCTTCCCGGCGGAGATCTACATCACGCCCCGTTCCTGGGCGGAAGCCGCCTACGACCTCAGGCACTGGACGGTAATGCCCCGGGGCGGCCATTTCGCCGCCCTGGAGCAGCCGGAACTATACCTACAGGACCTGCGGGACTTCTTTAACCTTCTCCGCTAAAAGTGCCAGGCACTAGTGCCTGGCACCTTGGCAGCCGATTCGTGCTTCTTATCGGTGCTCCCGCTACACTTAGCGCCTATCTTTGCCTCTCGCAGGCGCCCAACAACGAAAAAGTGCCAGGCACTGGTGCCTGGCACTTTTAGAATCAGAAGAATCAAAAATAATGACAACTCTCGATAACACTTCGCCGCAAGCCAATGAAATGAAAGGCGTATTGGCCTGGATAGAACGCAACGGCAACCGCCTGCCCGACCCGGTCTTTATCTTCGTTTACTGTATCGCCGCCGTCATCGTCATCAGCGGCATCTGCGCCCTGGCCGGGGTGTCGGCGCCCCATCCCACCCAGGTGGACGCCGCCGGCAATCCCGTCATCGTCAGTGCCGAGAGCCTGCTCTCCGCCGCCAATATCCAGCGCCTGCTAACCGAGATGCCCGCCACCTTCGCCGGCTTTCACCCGTTGGGTTACGTGCTGGTGGTAATGCTGGGTGCTGGTGTGGCTGAGCGTTCGGGATTTTTTGGTGTGGCCATGAGCGGCGCAGTGGCAAAGGCTCCGACTTTCCTGCTCACTCCCGCAGTCGCCCTAATAGGAATGTTAGGCAATCTGGCAGCCGATGCGGCTTACGTAGTTTTGATTCCTTTAGCGGGTGTTATCTTCGCTGCCGCAGGACGTCATCCCATTGCCGGTATCGCCGCGGCATTCGCCGGTGTATCCGGTGGTTTCTCAGCGAACCTGTCACCGGGTCAACTCGATGCCCTGTTGTTTGGTATCACCGAAGCCGCTGCAGAAACCATTCTTCCCACCTGGGATGCCAACATCGCCGGCAACGCCTACTTTATTATCGCCATGACTTTCGTGTTCCTGCCAGTAATCTGGTACATCACCGACGTCATCATCGAACCGCGACTCCATGCGGCCGGGGGTACACCCACCGAGAGCGAAACCGCCGGCGAAATGAAAGAGTCCGGTGAAGGACTCGACGCTCACGAGGTAAAGGGATTAAAGCGTGCCGGTTGGGCGGCACTGGGAATCATTGCCGTGTGGGTGTTCCTGGTAATCGGTCCGGGTACACCGCTGGTTGATGAAACCGCTGCGGCGGAGGCCCGTTTCAATCCCCTATATCAATCGTTAGTAGCGGGATTCTTTTTCCTGTTCCTGGCAACCGGCTGGGCCTATGGCACCGGCTCCGGTTCCATCAAGAATCACCGCGACCTGGTGAAGATGATGAGCGGCGCCATGGAGGACATGGCCTACTACCTGGTCCTGGCATTCGCCGCCGCTCACTTCATCGCCATGTTTGCCTGGTCCAACCTGGGACTCATCATGGCCATCAAGGGTGCCGCCGTGCTGGAAGCGGCCGCCATGCCCAACGCCCTGCTGTTGACCTTTATTATTCTCTTTGGCGCACTGCTTAATTTATTTATAGGTTCTGCCAGTGCCAAGTGGGCGCTGTTGTCTCCCGTTATCGTGCCCATGCTCATGCTGATAGGCCTGTCACCGGAGATGAGCACTGCCGCCTACCGCGTCGGGGACGGTGCGACCAACATCATCACACCGTTAATGCCTTATTTCCCGTTGATACTGGTGTTCTGCCAGCGCTGGAACAAGGACTTTGGTCTTGGCAGTCTTGCCGCCACCATGCTGCCCTATTCCATCTTCCTGTTAATAAGCGGCATTGCCTTGACCGTTGTCTGGGTGATCCTGGGTATAGCACTGGGACCGAGCGCTCCGGTTGAATTTGTGATGCCGGGTACTTAACCGAATAACTTTTTCCACAGGTCGTTCGTGAAAAATCTGAACACGGAATCCATCATCCGATTGATTACAACTTTCTCTGTAATTATTGGAATGGTGTTGGTTATTTACGAGCTGAGACAAACCCGTGACCTTGCTGAAACGGAAATTCGCACACAGGCTCTGGTTCTGGGGATGGACCTGAAATCAAACCTTGTTAGCGACCGAGGAATCGAGGCTCTGAGAAAAGCCTGTTTGGAAGAAGAACTCACGGTCGAAGATATCATCGTATTGGATAATTACTACCGGGCAATTTACGACCAGATAAATTACATGGGCCTGGTCAGTGCAAGATTCGAATACGACTGGGAAACTTACGCTTCGAACCAGCTGGAAAGAATTGTGTTTATGACCAGTCACGGCAGGGACTGGTGGAATGCTAATGAAAGCTGGATGTTCCCGGACCTGAGGATAATCGGTGATCGATTACTTGAAGACCAAGCAGCGCAGTCCTGCATAACAGCAATAAGCCTCGAATACGACTTGCAGCCGGACTCTCTGGCGATTCAATAGCTTCATGAACAGCGAAAAACTATCCAATTGGTCGTCAATCGCGGAAATCGTTTCTGGAGTCGCGGTAATCATATCCCTGGTGTTCATCATCCTGGAACTGAACCGAAATACCGAAGCGGTTGAGTCTGCAACCCTGCAGGCGGCAATGGATGCCTCCAATGAATTCCTCCTCCTTATCGTAGAAAATCCTGAACTGGCGCAGCTTGTTGAAAAAGCACGTACCTCATACTCCTCGCTTACTGCAGAAGAAATACCGACCTATACATTTCTGATGCGAAATCAATGGGTCAGGTTCCAGACCAATTATTCGCAGTGGACACGAGGCGTCATGGATGACGAAGACTGGTTTTTCTACGAAAAGATTTTTTGTGATGTAACCAGGGATGAGGGAATCGTGCAGTCATGGTCGCTGCACCGGGATTTCTTAAGGGCTGACTTCTCGGAATATGTAGAAAGGACTTGTGACGCTTACAGGTAATCGCAGCACGAAATAAGAACAAGTTTTCCTGAACGGATAATTAAAATGAACTGGGAAGCGATCGGAGCAATTGGTGAAATCGTTGGGGCCATCGCGGTAGTTGGTACCCTCTGGTATCTCGCCGCCCAGATGAGAACCAACACCGATTCGGTGAAACAGGCATCGCGGCAGGCAACTCTCCTTGGAAGAGCCGAGGGCACCCGCTGGATTGCCGGCGATCCAGAACTCTGCAGTCTATTCTGGAGCGGTTCACGTAATCCTGAGCAATTGTCGGAACAAGAAAAGCAGCGCTACATCTTGATGATGGCTGCGGGAATCAGGCCGGTTGAATTGGCGTTTATCGACTTTCAGGAAGGCAGGATGAATGAAGCGATGTGGCAGCCTCAATTGGAAACCGCCGTGTTTTGGTTTTCGCAGCCGGGATTCGATATGTTCTTAGAGGTATATGGTCATACGGTTTATTCAGAATTTGTAGACCATGTAAAACAAGAAATTAAAAAACGCAGCGCTGACTAATATCACGCCGAATTCCGCGACGCATTAATATTCCCGAACATACTCCGGATCACCATCTTCTCGAAGCGCTCCGCATCCTTCTTGTCCGCCGACTGCAATTCCATCAGCGCATACTGCTGAATTACCAATAGCGGCAACACCACCCGCTGCCTTAGCGCGATGCTGTGACGGCTACCGGGATTGTCTTCCAGCAGCACCGACTGGCCCGACACCTGCAGGGTCATGGCCTTGCTCAGTTCAAACTCGTCCCGGATCAGTTGCCAAAACTCACCAAACCTTTCATGGGACCCCATGTGGGCAGTGAGCTCAAAGTTGGCCTTGCTCATGCTCTGCATGCTGTTGTCCAGCAGTGCGCGGAAAAATCGCGACTGTTTATAAAGGTCCTGGCATTCCTGCAGCCGCCCTGCCCGCTCCATTTCTTTCAACGCGGTGCCGAAACCGAAATAACCCGGCACGTTCTGCTTTAACTGGCCCCAGGCGCCGACAAAGGGAATGGCCCGCAGGTCTTCGAATTTCAGATCCCCACCCCCGCCGCGTTTCGACGGCCGGCTGCCGATGTTGGACTGGGCGTAGTAGTTCATGGTGCTCATTTCCTGCAGGTAAGGCAGGAACAACGGGTGCGCCTTGAATTCCTGGTAGGCGCGGTAGCTGATGTCCGCCATCTCGCCCAGCAACGCACGCTGGGCCTCGTTCAGTTCGCGCTCGGGCCGGTCATAGAGATTGTTTTCCAGCCCCGCCGCCAGCAATTGCCGCAGGTTGTGAATGGCGGCGTCCTCGGTGCCGTAGTAGGACGACACCGTCTGCCCCTGCACTGTCAGTTGAATCTGGTTGCTCTCGATCTTCTTGCCCAGGGCGGCATAGAAGCGGTAGGTATTGCCCCCGCCCCGCGCCGGCGGTCCGCCACGGCCGTCGAAGAAGGCAATCTCCACGCCGTGGGCGCGGGATACGGCGGTCAGTTCTTCCTTGGCGCAGAAGATGGCCCAGTTGGCCATGAGGTAACCACCGTCCTTGGTGCCGTCGGAAAACCCCAGCATAACGGTTTGTTTATGGTCGCGACGCTGCAGGTGCGCCATGTAAGCGTCCTGGGTGTATAGCTGCTCCATGATGGCGCCGGCCTGTTCCAGATCCTTCACGGTTTCGAACAGCGGCACGATATCCACGCTGAGCTGGTCTTTCTCCCAGCCCACCAGGCGGAACATGGTCATAAGGCCGGCTACGTCCTCGGCACGTCCGCAGTTGCTGATGACGTAGCGATGGCAGCCCAGTTCCCCGTTCTGCCGCTGGATGGTCTGAACCAGGCGCAGGGATTCCAGGGTGTCCTTCACCAGCGGGTCATCGAAACCCTCGATGGCCATGGTGGCGTCCAGGTCCAGCAGGCAAGCCACCTTCTGGTTCGAGTCCAATTCGTCAAAATCCTCGGGAAACAGGCCCGGGTGCACTTCCCTCACCTGGGCCAGCACACCGGCCAGCACCCGCGAATCCTGGCGAATATCCAGGCTGGCAAAATGAAATCCGAAGCAGCGCACTCGGTGAATAAAGGAACGCAGCCGGTCCAGGAACAGCCCCTGGTATTGTTCCGCGACGATTTTCTCGATGGCTTCCAGTTCGGCTAACAATTCTTCTACGGTGGCGTAACAATACTGGGTCTCATTCACCAGCTCTTCGTGTAACAGGTGTTCGATGGCTTCCAGCCGCTCCAGCACGCCGCGGAAACTGAGCCGGTATTTCAGCTTGCGCACGTCGGCGTGGTAGCAGGAAATCAGCAGGTTCCGCAGCTTGTTGGCCACGGCCGCCGTGGTCTCCGTGGTCACGAAGGGATTGCCGTCGCGGTCGCCACCGGGCCAGAAGCCCACGCTTAATAGCTGCTTGTTGAGGTTGCCGTAACCGCCGCAGTCCCGGGCCAGGCGGTCCCCGATCTCGGAGATGGACGGGTAAAAGATATGGGCCAGGTACCAGGTGAGACTCACCGCCTCGTCAAAGGGCGAGGGTTTTTCCTTGTTGAAAAACGGCGTGTTGCCTAACTGTTGTAACAGGTTGCGGGCGCGATTGATGTCCTTGCTCTCAATAGCCTCGGTGAGGTCGGTGATGATGGCCAGCACCGGGCCGGGATAAAACTGGGTCGGGTGGGCGGTCAGGATCACCCGGGCACTGAACTCCGCCAGCAAACCCTGCAGCTCGTCATCCAGGCCGTCGGCGCTGACCCGGTCGATCAGCTTGCGCAGCTCATTCCTGGCCTTGGTCTGGTGGATCTTGGTAAAGGCTGCGTCTTCCAGGGCGTCCACCAGCACGATCTGCCGCTCCACGTACTGGATGACCTTGAACAGGAACTGGGCGCGGTCGTCGTCACTGAAATGGGGCCGGTGGGTGGCGAGAAAGTCCTCGATGATCTGGCGCGGGTTCTGCCCCGCTGCCAGGCCCTTGTGGCAGGCTTCTTCCAACAGCGGCAGTAACAGGCCGGTCTGCTCCACCGCGTCCAGGGGCAAGGTGAGAAACAGGCCGTTGTAGAGCTGGTAATTCAGCTCCACCAGGTTTTCATAGGAGCGCGCTATGGTGTCGGAGGTCATGCTCGGGTCCGGGCTTGGTCCTGCTCAGTTGCTTAAAGATTCGCCAGCTGGCGTGAAGGGGGTGGGAAAACAAGATTCTTTCCGTGTCCGCGCCGCTCTGGTCTAATGGCAGCGTCGTGCGTGAAGTCCCTCTCTCCAGGCCTGTGCCGTCGCCAGGCAATGATAATCCATCCCCCGGCCGATTCCTCGGGAAATCGCTCCTGGGCGGGGTCGCCTTACTGGCCGCGAATCCGGCTTTTGGCGCGCTGCGGGAAGCCGTGGGCACCCGGGGTGAGTTGTGGCAATGGGTCATCCTGGCCATTGTGGCCGCAGTAACCCTGGCCAGCGCCGCCTTGCCCGCTGCCGCCCTGGCGTGCCGCGGCTGCCGTCTCGCTGGCCGTCCTGGCCCTGTGGCTGGCGGTCATCCTGCTGGGCCGACTGCAGGACGGGGATTCCCACCAGCTGTGGCCCCTGGAGGTCTTCGCCTGGGCCATGCTCAACATGATCTACATGGTGCTGCTGTTCACCATACGGCGCATCCTGGCCAAGCACGACGAGCAGGACGCCCTAAAACCCTGAAAAGTGCCAGGCACTAGTGTCAGGCACCATCGCCCGGAAATGCCCTAAAATCGGTGTGCTCTGGCGCTTTTCGGCCGCATTTGAGACCTTAAACCCTGAAAAGTGCCAGGCACTAGTGTCAGGCACTTTTAAGAACAGCCCTGCACCCATTCCGTATAGCCGCCATCGAGGCTGTAGACCTCGGCAAAGCCCTGTTCCTCGAAGTACGCTGCCGCGCTGAGGCTCATGTGGCCGTGGTAGCAACACACGATCAGGGGCTGCTCCAGCTCTGCGTCGTCGATGAACGCCTGCAGGTTGCTGCCGCCAATATGCACCGCGCCGTCCATGTGGCCCTGGGCATAGGATTGCTCATCGCGGATATCCACGATCTGCACCCCGGAGCCTGATGTCTCGATCAGGGTCCTGGCGTCCTCACAGTTAATTCGTTTCACAGCGGCTCCGTGGCCTGAAAAGGCGCCACTTTACCAGAAGCCCGTGTTCATTGGGCTACCAGCCGATTTCGACTGTCTAATTAGACACTTAGGCATTATATTTAGACAGTTGACTTATTTAGATTGTCTAATTATACTGCCCAAAATCCACTACAAAATATTAATAAATAGCATGATAAGTAGCAAGGAACTTATTGATATTACAGGGATTTCTAGGGCTACATTGAACAATTACGTGGCCCTGGGCATCCTCCCCCATCCGGTGGTGAAAACCGGCGTGGAGGAAGGCGGACGGGCCACTCGCCTGGGCTATTTCGAAGACGATGCCGTGGACTGTATAGAACAGGTTAGACAGCTCAAAAAGGAAGGGCTGTCCATGGCGGAAATCGCCAAACGCATCGGCAAGCCCCAGTCACCTGCCCGCCCGATCACAGAGCAAGGGAAGCAATCCTCGGTAACTGGCGAGCAGGGATCGCTCGCCGTTTTTTCCCTGGATGCCTCCATCGACAACTTCCCCGGCCCCTCCTACATGGTCAACAACAACTTCGAGTTGATCTGGTGGAACGAGGCCGCCGCCGACAGGTTGTTCCAGTGGCAGGAACAGCCCCCGGGAGACCTGGAGGCCCGTAACCTGCTCAATATGCTGTTTAACAGCCGCTATCGCACCGACCAGGACGCCCTGGAGGACCTGATTGCGCCCCACCTGGCCGCCGGCAAGCGCCGATTGTCACAGCAGACCCTGGTGAAGATGTATTCCTCCCTGGACTCGGGCCACCTGCACAAGATGCGCAACCTCTACGACGACGTGGAGCCCCTGGGCCAGGAACCGGTGGTGCACTTCCCCATTTTGTTGCCCGGGGACGACACCGAGCCGGAATACGCCGATCTCTACATCTGTTTTTACCGCGAGGGCATTTTGTTCACCCTGTGCCCGGTGGAACTGAAAGAAGATTTCCTGCTGGATTTTCTCAGCAAGCGTAACCAGGTCATCAACGAGCTGCTGAAAAAGCGCAAACCTTATCTTACTAACGTGGTTGCCATGGTGGCGGACGTGCAGAACAGCACGCGCATCTGTTCCGAGTTGCCCGCGGAAGAATATTTCGAGCTCATCAACTCCATCTGGCAGCAGAGCGAACCCATTTTCCGCAAATACTATGGCACCTACGGCAAGCACGTGGGGGACGGCATGGTGTACTACTTCTTTCCCCAGCCGGACTGCGATTACAAGCTAAACGCCATCCAGTGCAGCCTGGAGCTGCAGGACATGATGAAGCGCCTCACCCAGGAATGGCAGGACCGCAAGGGCTGGTTTACCGGCATCTTTCTTAACATCGGGCTTAATGAAGGCCAGGAGTGGTTCGGCAGCTACCATGCCGGTGGTCATGTGGAGTTCACCATCCTCGGCGAGACCATCAACCACGCCTCCCGCGTGTCCGACTTCGCCCGCGGCGGCTCCATCTGGGCCACCAAGAGTATGCTCAACCAGATTCCGTCAGAAGACCGGCGCCGTATCAGTTTCGGCATAACACGCCTTACACGGAACGACGAGAAGGTGTTTGTGAAGGATTCCTACGCCAGCCTCGGCAGCCTGCTCAATGAAGAGACCGGCAGCAATCGCAAGTTCCGCGATATCGAGATGCTGCCCATCACCGAGATCCGGGATATCCAGATCGATGACGAGTAAAAGGATTTACCATGTGCCTGCCCCTGCCCCTAATCCGTAAACTGATCGCTTTAAAGGGCTACGGCGCCCAGCAAGGTAAAGGCCACGGTTGCTATGCCCGCGCTGACCAGTGCATAAGGCAACTGGGTTCTAACGTGGTCTATATGGTCCGTGGCGGACGCCATGGAAGCGACCACGGTGGTGTCGGAGATGGGCGAGGCATGGTCGCCAAACACGGACCCGGACAGCACCGCCCCCAGGAACAGGGCCGGGTTGATCTCCAGGCCAATGGCGATCTGCATGGCCAGGGGAATCATGATGGCAAAGGTGCCCCAGCTCGAGCCGATGGAGAAGGCAATAAAGCTGGAACTGAGGAACAACAGCGGCAGCAGCAAGATGGGCGGGATGGTTTCCCGGGCGATCTGCGCTACGTATATGCCGGTTCCGAGCAGATTGGCCACGTCCCCCAGGGCCAGGGCGAACAACAGGATGGTGGCAACGGGCAGCAGGCCCCCCGCTCCCTTCAGGAACACCTGCATCAGCTCATCGAGCCGGCTCCGGCCCCCAAACAGGCTTAAACCCCACACCGCGGCAATCGCCGCCAGCACCGCCCAGAATACCGCCGTAGAACCGGACCCGTCCGCCATGTTGCCCTCGCCGGTGACATAGAGCCCCAACGGCATGGCCAGCACCATGACCGCGATGGGCACAATCATGTAGCGGGCCCTGTCGTGCTCCTCGGCTTCTTTTGCCTCACCCAGTATGGACGGGTCCACCATGGGCGTGGCGTTAGACCATAACAGTTGTCCCTGGCTAGTTCTCTCCTGTGCCCGTACCATAGGACCAATGTTAAGTCCTTTGGCGATGACAAAAGCAGAAAACAGGATCACGGCAATGGGATAGAAATTCATCGGGATGGCGGCGATAAAGACACTCACCGGTTGCTCGATATTCGAAGAGGCCAATAAGCCTAGAACTACCGCTCCCCAGGCGTTCAGCGGAATCATGATGCACACCGGCGCCGAGGTGGAATCGATGATGTAGGCCAGCTTCTCCCGGGCGATCTTGTAGCGGTCAAACAGCGGTCTTGAGATGGCCCCGGCCACCAGCAAGGTAATGTTGGACTCGATAAACACCACGATGCCGGTGAAATAGGCCAGCCACTGGGCCCGCTTCGGGCTGTTTACCCAGGCCCTGTGCTCCAGCAGGTGAATAAAGCCCCTGACGCCCCCCACCCGCTCGATGGTGGCAATGAGACTGCCCACCAGCAGCGTGAACACCAGCACCCGGGTATCGCCGGCGTCGGCGAACACGGCGATGATGCCGTCCAGGGCCATGCCCAGCCCGGCTATGGGGTTGGTGGATTCCAGGATTAAATAGCCGACCCAGATGCCGATACCCAGTGACAGGATCACCTGGCGGGTGACGATGGCGAGAATAATGGCCAGCAGCGGCGGGATGACGGAAAGCGCGTTGGGTTCGTCCATGGGGGTCCTTGTTCGGTTTTGTAGAGCTTATCGACATTTGCGCGCGATTTCTGCGCCAATCCCGCCGGTTGCCTGATTTTCGAGCAATATCGGGCTCGCCCAGGCGGGTTTCCGCCGGGTTTTCGTAGGCAAGGCCCGCCCTTTGTGTTAAATCTACGGGTTGAATCGCAGTTTGCTCGCGACCCGATCATCCAGGAGGATTATCCATGGATCGACGCAAGTTCCTCAGCAGCATGAGTGCGGCCACCGTCGCCTCCATCGCCGGTCACGCCACCCTGTCCGAGAAGGCCGATGCCCTGGAAGACGCCATGAGCGTCGAGCTGGACAAGAAGATTGCCCAGCCCTGGTTCTGCAACGTGGGCCCCATGCCCGACCCGGAAGTGGTGGCCGATGCCCCCTGGTACCAGCACGAGGACCCGCGCATTCCGGTCATGCCGGAAGCCCCGACCCTGATCGATTTCTTCAAGCTGCGTTTCGCCCCGGCGAATCACATCCTGCAGAGCGCGCGCCTGGCCAAGATCAACGGCATGGATGAGAAAGTCATCCTGGCCTGCCTGCTCCATGACATGTGCGTGGGCAACTTCATCCGCACCGACCACGGCTATTTCGCCGCGCAGATGTTAAAACCCTATGTGGACGAGGAAGTGGCCTGGGCCATCGAGAAACACCAGGCCCTGCGCTTCTTCCCGGATGAAAGCGTGGGCTATGAATACCCCGAGGCCTACATCCGCTTCTTCGGCGCCGACTACGAGGTGGAGCCCTACATCGAAAAGGCTTACCAGGAGGCCCGCAACCACAAGTGGTACATGACCTCGCGACTGATTACGCTCAACGACCTGTATTCCTTCGAGGAAGGGGTGGTGGTTGACGTGGACGACTTCACCGACATCATCGGACGAAACTTCAAGCAACCCAAGGAAGGACTGGGCTTCGACGGTAGCCCTGTGGCTCATATGTGGCGCGCCATGATATGGCCCAATAACTTCCTATAACCAAAAATAATAATTTCGCTCTACCTCTCTTACGCTCAATGGGAGTGTTACCTGGCCTACGGTAACGCTCCCTACTTTTATGGGCGAGAGCATCTGCAAAGCAGATGCGATACCCGGAGTAGCCATAAAGCTCGATCTCCAGCATCTGTAGCCGCTTCAGCAGATGAGCAGTGGCTATGAAACCGCAATCTCCCAGCGAAGACGGGCCGCCCAAATCCACGCCGAAACACCTTTAATTCCACCCTTTCGCCCCGATATATACCCCTATCCGCAGCCAAAACCTGCGCCCAATCCCTATACGTGGAGAGCCTCATGAAACGCGTATTCCTGTTCGTCGCTACCAACTTCGCGATCCTGATCATCCTCGGCATCGTGCTGAGCATCCTCATGCCGGTGCTGGGCATCGACTCGTCCGCCAACAGTGGCCTGCTGTTCATTTGCGCCATATTTGGCATGGGCGGTTCGTTTATTTCACTGTTGATGTCCAAGTGGATTGCCAAGCGCAGCGTGGGGGCTTATGTGATTGAGCAACCGCGCAACCAGGATGAACAATGGCTGGTCAATACCGTGCACGCCCAAGCCCGGCAGGCCGGCATCGGCAACCCGGAAGTGGCCATCTACGATTCCCCGGAGATCAACGCCTTCGCCACCGGCGCCAACCGCAACAATGCCCTGGTGGCGGTAAGCACCGGCCTGCTCCGCTCCATGACTCAAGACGAGGCGGAAGCGGTGCTGGGTCACGAGGTAAGCCACATCGCCAACGGCGACATGGTCACCCTCACCCTGATCCAGGGTGTGCTCAATACCTTTGTCTATTTCTTCGCGCGCATCGTGGCCAATGCCCTGAACCGCGGCGGCAATAACGCTTTTGTTTATTTCGGCACGGTGATGCTATTCCAGGTGGTATTCGGCGCCCTCGCCTCCATCATCGTCATGTGGTTCTCACGCCAGCGTGAGTTCCGCGCCGATGCCGGCGGCGCCGGCCTGGCGGGACGGGATAAGATGATCGCCGCGCTGCAACGGCTTGCAGGGGATCGTGTGGAGAGCCAGTTAGACGGCCAGCTCACCGCCTTTGGTATTTCCGGCAAGCGCGCCACGGCGGAGCTGTTCATGAGCCACCCGCCCATTGAGAAGCGTATTGCGGCGCTGCAGAACGTCGAGTAGCTGGTTAAAAACCAGGCAATAAAAAACGCCGTGGCGGCAAAACCGTCACGGCGTTGTTGTTTTCAGGGATTGAAAGTTACGGGCGGCGCCTGACCCGGGCGTCCCCTACGCCCACTTCGATTTCGATCACGTATTCACCCTGGCCCTGGTAGAAGGAATCGGCACCCACGATGTTGCGCTCGTTGTCCGCTCCACCGTCGAAACCACGGATACTGGAGTCGCCTACGCCGGTCTCGACGTGAATGGTCTCGAAATCCATGTCAACCACGTCAACCTGTACCGAGCCCACGCCCAGTTCCAGGCGCAGCTCATTGGCAAAGCCGTCGATGTCCACGTCCCCTACCCCCATTTCCATGCTCACGGCGAGATGGGCCGGCAAGCGCACGCGCCAGTCCTGCTCGATATTCTGCTCATCGAGGCGCAGTTCCAGGGAATCGCCTTTGGTGTCGATCTCGATCTCCACATCATCGATGTTGCGGCGGCCAAACAGGAACCAGTTGCGCTGGGCCCGGAGGCTGACGTCCAGCTCGTCGGTGGTGCCGTCGTAGACCTCGATATCCAGCTCGGCCACGGAGATCTCGAAGTCAATGTGGTTGAGATCGGCCGCGTCGATGGTGTGCTCAATGCGTTTTGAGGAGGCCGCAAACGCGGGTGCTGTAAGGGCTAAGGCTAACGGGATGAGTAGCCAGCGGAATTTGCTCATGTGTGTTCTCCCTACGAGGAACTCCAATTATTACTGTTTTGACGGCGGTAAAGGGGAAATTGTTACATGCCATTGAATCACAAACCCACCAATTTCGTGTACATTGTCCGCTGCCATGATCAGCCGAAATCTAAGAGTCACTCTTACACTCGCCACAGCTATGGCTTGCCTCGCTGTTTTCGGCCAATCGCTGCCCACCAGTGACGCTGTTCAGGTCTATTTCACCAACCCTACCGGTTTTCTCGCGCCAGGAGATACTCAGCAACTTTATCTGATCATCGAGAATCCGATTGATTCAGGAGTAGAGGTCTCTGGAATCTCGGGTGGCGGAAGAAACTCACTAACCGGTTCAATTCCGGTATTTAATTCCGGTTTTGCAAGTCCATTCCTGCAATCGCCCCTGTGTGAAACGACACTCCCGTGTCCTGTGATAGGTGAATTTCCAGTAAAGCCGGGTGAATCGATGTTGCTCGCCTACGAACAAATAGGAGCCGTAGACGGTGTCCAGTTCGGCGACATTCTTGGTGCAACCAATGTGCAATTGTTCCTGTCTCTTTCTGGGCAAGCCGTTCGGGTTTACAGCGCCAACCGCCCTTATTTCATTGTGACGGTAGACGGCACCGGGGATGCGGCATTGCTGGCGGACGAGAATACATTTCTGCCCCAACTGACCATTCCGCTGCTACTGGCGAACTATATTTATCCGTCCCAACTTAATGCGGGCGAGCATTTCAAGTTATTGGCAAGAATTACTAACTTTGGTGATGTTCCGGTTCGATCCGTATTCACAAATCTTTTCGGCGGCTCATTCGGCGATCCTTTCCCACCTTTCAAACGCTATCCTTGTTTTCACCAATGCCAATTTGGAATTGAAGCCAGCTTTGACCCTGGTGAATCGATCCTTGTGGATCTGGGTGATTACTACTACGGCGATGAACTCCTGCAAAGTGCAACGTTCTCCCTGCAAGACCTTAGAGTATCTGTTCTGGACGAACAGGACCGTCATCTGAATGTCACGCTTGAAGGAGATCCTATCGAGATAAATGTAATTGGCCCCGAGGGTGGCCCTACCCCAAACCCCGACAAGCAATTGCAATCGCGACTCCCACTGGAAGAACGAAGTTTTCAGACCAGCGACCAGTTGATCGTCCATGACCCCAACACGGGCTATGACTGGATCAAACTGCATGCGGCAGAGGGCATCGAGGAATCTGTGCTATTGGATTTACTCGATTCGCAGACGGACCTGGCCGGCTACCGTATGGCGCGTATCAGTGAAGTCGAAGAATTGATTCTGAATTACCTGCACGCCCGGGGCGTCATTGCCACGACAGCCGACCTGTACCACTCGAGAGATGAGGTAAATGATGCGCTCTATGATTTTATCGAGCTAATTGGAGACACTAACACCGGTGACTTGTTAAGCGATGGCAGAACAACTTTCGGCAGAGTTGCGGATAAGCCGCCAATTAGCGATTTCCCCTACCCGCTTATCAGCGCCTTATCAATCAATGCCAATACGCCGGGTGGAAATACCACGATCTTGCCGCGGAGTGTACGTACCAGGACAAGTTACATAAACCCTGTCATCGACACTAATCAGAACAGTTACTGGCTGGTAAGAACCGGAAAGGCTGAATTACGATTTGAAGAAGATCAAGCTGTCTGGCAGGAAGATGAATTGGTACTGCCGGTTGTGGCGCTAGTTCCGGATTCCACAACAATTCTGGATAGCTATGAAAAATATGCCTTGAGGATGAATTATTTCAGCAAGGTTGGGGGAATCTTACAGGTTACAGAAGTAGAGCTGCAGGACCCTTCTACGCCGGGGGCTTCGGGTGGCTATGCGCTAGATACTAATGAGTTTATTGTAAATTCGTTTATGGCTTGCGATAGAGACAACAAGATTCGGAACTATCACCTGCGGATGCAATTGTTGAGCGAATCTAATCCTGTATTGTTCCGGATTACTGATCTTCACAGGTTGGCTATAGATTTAGTGGAACCTGGTCAAGATCGTTATGTTTATGGGGAATGTGAGTATTGGTAGGGTGAAACTACGGAATAATTACGCTGCTCATACTTATTAGAAGCCAGAATGTACTATATACTGAATCTCATTATTGTCAGCACTATGAATAGTAAGTGAGACATCTCTAAATCGTACCGCTGTTTGGTTTTCGGATTCAATTGTATACGTAAGATCTTGACTAAATGCGGGCCTGGCAAGATTGTCGGTATACTCTCTGTAAGCGATTCTGACAACATCACCATTTCTTCCTTGATAGAGCAATTCATACTTGAATCCATCTTGAATATTCTGATCAGCTTGTCTGTAGCCTACCGGACTAATATTCGTTTCACTCACAAGCATGCCGTAAACATTCATGGTTGAGGCTCGATCAAAGAAACCATCTCCATTTGTATCTTTTACGCAAGGAGCTCCAACACCTCCAGGCGGCATGCAATATATCTTTTGACCTTCAGAAATTGCTGCAATGAGAGAACTTCCAGCTACGACTGCATTTCTCCCTGACCAAAAACTGCCTGAGATACTCTCTCTCAAGATAGCCCTATCTTGGGCGAGGTAATCGTATTCAGAAACCATAATTTGACCCACATTGACTGTAGTGACGACATTCAAACTCGGAAAACTGCCGGTTTGATATTCTGGAGCTAGTGTTTGAACCGACGCACAGCCGGTTATCAATATAATTAGCGATATCAATATAATCTTTCTCATTGTTTCATCCTCTTTTTACTGAGGGTTATAAACGATCGTCAAAATCAATATGCTATAAGCCGTTTAGTCCCGCATCTTTACTCTCTTCATTCACCCCAAGCATCGTTCTAAACTAACTCTAACTCTAGAATTCGTTGCCAAAAATGGCGATTGGCACTAATAATCGACTCGGGCTTCTGCAAGCCTACTAAATGATCTCTGATTCTCATTGAGTACATCATTTCGCAAATCTTCGAGCTCGCCTATTAGCTGCCCAAGTCCATCCATTGTAGCGTGGCCGTTTGCAAAGACTTTTCTATGGTTGTCTGGGACATATATTGACTCTCGTAAAGGTTTATCTTCACGAAGCATTGAGCAGAAACTTAAACAATTTGCAAGAATCGTTAACTCACTACCCTTAGGGTAGTTCAAATGCTGAATTGGTATATTGAAAGCGATAGAGACTATGTCATAACTGGATAGCTCAATATTGTCCGTATCGTATTTTAAAGATTTCATCAACCTGCATGCTTTCCTTAAACCCCCATTGGTTTCTTGATCTCTGTGTTCTATCCAAGCATTGTGAAGAAATGGTGTATTCTTTACTCTACAAGGTACAGAGGCATCTAGGACCTGAATGCCACGATAGATTTTATTTCCCGTTTCTGCATACTTGTTCGTGTTGAACCAATTAGAAGGTACTACATCTACCTTTCTAGTGAGCGAACCACCTTCTATAGTGATTGATTTACTCCCCGAAGAATCGACACACGCCTTAGGGAATGCGTCTTTAAGAGAAGTTTCCGCCTGTTGGCGAAGATCCAGCAGATCCTGAACAGGATTTCCTTTGTATGGCGATTTCGGTACTTGAGGTTTCTCTAGAGTAAAAAATTTGTCAATTAGAACCAGTAAATCGATGTCGCTCTTCGCCTTGATATGAGTATCATTAGTAACGGAACCTTGATATTCATATTCACAGTAATCCTCTAGTCGATTCTCCAATTGAGTTTTTACTCGCTCAGCTTGAATGATTGTATTCCTGGTGTAGTCAGGATCGATTGGCTGCATTGACCCAATTACATATTTAACAGAGTCGGATTGCTCTATTTCTCTATAAGATTCGTTAACTAGCTTGGCTTCAGAAACCAGCTCGTCTATCCTGCGCTTATTTAGTCTATCTATACGAGACAAATCAATCCCTCCTCCTTAATGTAATCGTGCCAACTGTGGTTCTGTGCCGATCAGTAAAGTAAGATCCAGCCGCTGATATAGCGTCCTCCGAAAAAAGAACTTCGGCTGATCCCGAGTGGGTTGATAAATCCAATTCGTTTGCATTAGGATTATTAACGTATTGGTATAAAAGCCGATAACCGACACCTGGTTCATGAAAAATGCTAGCTGATATACTTTTTGACTCAGACTGAAGCGTTTGCAAATGAATCAATATTTTTGACCAAGACTGAGTAATATTAACTGTAGCACTCCAATCAAATGGATTCTGCTCACCATCCTTTAGTATGGTGTGTCCTTCACATTCCCAAGATCCATTTAAATCCGGCACCAATAAAATTCGCCTTAAACTATTAATCCTCCATAGATATTTGTTAAAAAGTGAATACAAACCTAAAAAAAGTCCAAAAACTGGAATTGCTACAACCGGTGGTGAGCTCCAAGCAGTGTTCACTTCTAACAGTCTTACAGAATACTCAACAAAGTTTTGCAGAATAGGCGAAAAGGTTATTGCTAACACGGCGAGGATAAAAAGAACTTTTTCTTTTGGATGCTTGTCAATCGTATAGTCGTGCATCAATCTTCCTCTGACCTAAGAAGCCTTCCAGTTGATTGTGATTTATGGCTACAAGTTAAGAGATGGATTTGGATTTTTTGACCAGGTGATATAGATCACATGCCCGTCAAATTCGGTGCTGTATGTATATACAATAATGAACCGATCATTACAACCATTTATCCTTATTCCAGGGATATACGAAAAGTTACAGACTGCCGAATCTCAAATGCTTCGTGCGTAGTGATGAAATCAAAACGGCACGGCCGCAATGGCCGAGGGATTTTGTCCCTTGCACTACCAATATCATCCAGCCGCCAATCACAGATTGGCGTCGTTCGGGTCGCGCAATGCTGGCGCATTGCGAAAAGCGCTCCCCTCACCCACCCGGGCAAGTGCCAGATTTAAGCATTAGTGAAGTGGTGCCCGGGGCCGGAATCGAACCGGCACGGTATTTCTACCGAGGGATTTTAAGTCCCTTGTGTCTACCAATTTCACCACCCGGGCAATGGGCGCAGATTTCTATTGGAGGGGCTTCAGATTACCTGAAGTAATAATGGAGGCTGGAGTCGGAATCGAACCGGCGTTAACGGAGTTGCAGTCCGCTGCATAACCACTCTGCCATCCAGCCTTTAATCTAATTTTGGCACCGCTTCGCGGTGCTCGAACCGGGTTAAGGTCGTTAAACGCAGTCGACTGCATTACCACCCCGTCACCCGGCTAAATTCAATGTTTCACCTGTGGCGAAAGACCGCGAACTATACCAAATACGCGGGCTGCGGGCATGGGGAAATTACGGCCCTGCCGTTTCTTGTTGATCGGAATTTAACCATTTGAGCCTGAGACTATTCGTGTGACTCGGGTAAGGGTATGAACTCTTCCTCGTCACCGGGGATCTTGGGAAAGTAGCCTGACTTCCAGTCTTCCTTGGCCTGGGCGATCTTGGCTTCCTCGGAGGAGACGAAGTTCCAGGAGATATAACGTTCCTTCAGTTTCTCGCCGCCGATGATGACGATCTGGCTGTCTTCGGTGGCCACCAGGTCCCGTGCCGCGGGATTGAGGACCGCCATGCAGAACTGGGGTATGGCAATCCCATCGATGGTCACCGAGCCCTTGGCCACGTAGATGGCCCGCTCTTCGGCGAAAGGCAGTTGCAGGGGCGTGTTCTTGTTCAGTTCCGCCTCCACGTACAGGGTCTGGGCGTAGGTGCGTACCGGGGACATGCGGCCGTAGGCCCGGCCCATGATGACTCTAATGGCCGCGCCGCCCATGTGGGCCATGGGGATCTGGTCTGCCGGGTAATGATGAAACGCCGGTTCTTCTTCCTCTTCTTCCTCGGGCAGGGCTAGCCACAGTTGCAGGCCGTGGAGGGTATGGCCGCTTTCCCGCAGGTCCGGCGGGGTGCGTTCGGAATGGACGATGCCCCGCCCCGCCACCATCAGGTTCAGGTCGCCGGGGTTGATGATCTGCTCGGTGCCGAGGGAATCCCGGTGCAGGAAGGCGCCTTCAAACAGGTAGGTCACGGTGCACAGGCCGATGTGGGGATGGGGCCGCACGTCCACGCCACTGCCCGGGGCAAACTGAGCCGGGCCGACGTGGTCGAAAAACACCCAGGGGCCCACCTGGCGCTGGGTGCGGGACGGCAGCACCCGCATCACCGTGAAATCACCGAGATCGGTGCTGTGGGGCTCCAGGATGAGCTTGATGGCCTCGCAAGGGTCTTCCTGTTCTTCCTCGCACTGGGCCTTGTCCAGCAGGTCGCTCATGGTCGTTCCTTGGTCTCAAAAGTAGCGAATTTGGGGAGTTTACACCCGCTTGGGCCCCAGCGGCAGGTCAAATGGGGGATAAAATAGACTTTGGGTATGAATCAGGCGCTAAGTCTTTGAAACAGATTGATTTACAGGGTGTTAACAGCATCACAAAACAGAACATTCGGCCACGGGGGCCGGGGTGATGCTGCGAAAGGGAGATTGGAGCGGGAAACGAGGTTCGAACTCGCGACCTCAACCTTGGCAAGGTTGCGCTCTACCAACTGAGCTATTCCCGCGGAAAAGAGGCGCATATTCTAGCTCCAAACGCCGCCTAGTCAAGCGCTAAAGCCGGGATTGTCAGGTTTTACGGGGGCTGCAGCGATTTCAGTGCAGGGCCCGCCAGGCGCCCCGGAAATACACCCCCATGGACAGCAGGCTCATGACCCCGGCGAGGTGGATGAGCCAGAAACCGGCCTGCCAGACCAGCTCGGGGGAAGATTCGGAATAGAGCAAAAGTGCAATCATGGCAAGCATTTGCACCGTGGTCTTGATCTTTCCCGTGAAGTCCACCGCCACTGCATCCCGCTTGCCCATGCCGGCCATCCACTCCCGCAGGGCCGAGACCACGATTTCCCGCAGGATCAGCACCGCTACCACCGGCAACAGCACTGAATACTGGGCCACCAGGGCGATCAGCATTACCACCACCAGCAATTTGTCCGCCACGGGGTCGATGAAGGCGCCGAAACTGGAGGTCTGGTTCAGGCGCCGGGCCAGGTAGCCGTCCAGCCAGTCGGTAATGCTGGCCAGGGTGAACAAAATGGCCGCAATCAGGCGGCCGTTTTCGCTCGGGGAATAGAAGAAAACGATGATGACCGGGGTCAGCAGGACGCGGGAATATGTGACCCAGTTCGCAAAATTCATGTGAATTCTAGAAAAAATTCCCCAACTGTTTCAGACACCTAGACTTCAATTTTAAAGCAAGCGCGCACAAGCACAGCACCTTCGTGGGACTGTGTTAGTGCCTGCTAACTGAGTCTGCGCTAAACATTGTGCAAGTAGGCATATATGTTTTCGGCCAATTTCTTGCTGATGCCAGTGACTTTTGCGATTTCCGCCTCGCTGGCCCTGGCCACCTGCTGCTGGCCGCCAAAGTGCCTGAGCAGCTCCCTCCTCCGTTTCGGCCCCAGTCCCGGGATTTCCTCCAGCCGGGAGATCTTCCTCGCCTTGCCGCGACGCTGGCGGTGCCCGGTGATGGCAAAGCGGTGGGCCTCGTCCCGTACCTGCTGCAGGAGGTGCAAAGCCGGGGAGTTGCTATCCATGGCGATCTCCCGCACCCGGCCCCCGCTGGACTGGAACAGGGTCTCCTGCCCGGCGCGGCGGCTGATGCCTTTGGCAATGCCTAAAAGGGTGATCTCCGGCAGCTGGAACTTCTCCAGGATGTTGTGGGCCTGGGTGAGCTGGCCCTTGCCGCCGTCGATGAGCAGAATGTCCGGGATCTTGCCCTCGTCCTTGTCGCCCTCTTTGGTGAGCCGGGTAAAGCGCCGGTCCAGCACCTGTTCCATGGCGGCGTAGTCATCGCCGCCGGTAATGCCCTTGATGTTGAAACGGCGGTAATCGGATTTCAGTGCGCCGCTTTCATTGAATACCACGCAGGAGGCTACGGTTTCCTCGCCACGGGTGTGACTGATGTCGAAACACTCGATGCGGGTGGGCATGGCATCGAGTTTCAGTTTTTCCTGCAACACCTGAAATCGTTGCAGGGTGTTTTGCTTGTTGCTGATGTGCGCCTGCAGGGATTGTTGCGCGTTGGTGACGGCCAGTTGCAACCACTTGGCGCGATGCCCGCGTACCCGCTGCGCCAGTTTGATTTTCTTGTTGGCAACATAACTTAATGCTTCTTCCAGTTCGCTGCCGTCTTCCAGCTTCGCCGGTACGATGATCTCTGACGGAATGGACGCACTCTTGTCGTCACCAAGATACTGCTGGGCGATGAACGCGGAAATAACTTCGTTGACGTTTTCCGCCAGTCGCATGCGCGGGTAGAAACTCTTGCTGCCGATGATGCGGCCACTGCGCACGTAAATGACATGAATGCACACATAAGGTTGGGCCAGTTCCGCGGCGAGCACGTCGGCATCGGATCCCTGGTTGGCCACGTACTGGTCTTCCTGGATGCGCCTTAAACCAATGATCTGGTCGCGGATTACCGCGGCTTTTTCAAAGTCCTGCTCTGCCGAGGCCCGTTCCATGTTGGCGGATAGTTCTTTGACCAGCTTGTCGCTCTTGCCCTGCAGGAACAAGGTGGAGTAATGCACGTCCCGGGCGTAGTCCTCGGTGGAGATGGCGCCGACACAGGGCGCGGTGCAACGGTCTATCTGGTGTTGCAGGCAGGGGCGGGAACGGTTTTTAAAGTAACTGTCTTCACACTGGCGTACGCAAAACACCTTTTGCAGAATCTGCAATGTCTCCCTGGTGGCATGGGCGGAAGGATACGGCCCGAAGAAGCGCACGCCCCGGCGCTTGCGCGAACCCCGGTAAAAACCGAGGCGCGGGTAGTCTTCGTTTTCCGTTAACAGGATGTAGGGATAGGATTTGTCATCCCTAAGTTGAATGTTATAAGCCGGGCGATGGGTTTTGATCAGGCTCTGTTCCAGCAGCAGCGCTTCGGTTTCGCTGTTGGTTACTGTCACTTCAATGTCGTGAATCTTGTTCACCATGGCCATGGTCTTGGTGGTGAGACCGGAGGCGCGAAAATAACTGGTAACGCGGTTCTTCAGGTTGCGTGCCTTGCCCACGTAAAGCACTTCCCCTTTTTTATCCAGCATGCGGTACACACCCGGACGGTTGGTCAGGGTGGCGAGGAAGGACTTGTGATCGAAGGCGTGACTCGGCGATTTATTTTTCGCCTTTGCTTTCGCCTTGGCTTTCTTTTTAGCCGGCTTGTTCATGACGGGGTCAATCTACCACTTTGGGCAGGACAGGAAAATGCAGAAGGACTCTCGCCAAGCACGCTAAGCACGCCAAGGAAGACCATAAGCTTTTAATGAAAAGCTCATCTCAAGATCTCCAGCTACTTTACGGTATCGCTAGTTTTCTCACGGAGCACACGGTGAACACGGAGAAAATCACTGAACCAACCTCCGTGAACTCCGTGTGCTCCGTGAGACAAATAAACGATGTGGGTAATGTCTCCTGCCACGATTTTGGGCAGTTCAATGACAAATGCGAGAAGCTCTTGGCGTGCTTAGCGTGCTTGGCGAGAGAAATAGAGATATCGAAAAAGGACTCATACCAATGTACAAACCGCAAAGGCACAAAAAAGGGAGACACTGTCTCCCTTTCCCGTTGATTGATTCGCTGCGCTGTTAGCCGGCGCGACTGATCTCGAAAAACTTCTCCAGTTCGCGACCGTCGTCGGTGAGGCCGTACTTCACCGCCAGGATGGTCAGTTCCACGTCGTTGCGGATGCCGAGCTTTTCAAAGATGCGATAGCGGTAGCTGTACACCGTCTTCGGGCTGAGATCCAGGTAGGAGGCAATCTGGCTGACCTTCTTGCCGTCGGTGAGCATCTGGGCGATTTGCATCTCACGACGGGATAGGCGCTCGAACACGTCCTTCTCGTTCTGGCTGAAGGGATCGATGGCCAGTTGCGTGGCCACTTCCGGGGTGACGTAGTGCTGGCCGCTGTTCACCATGCGAATGGCTTTGATCATTTCATCCACCGGCACATTCTTGGTGATGAAGCCCATGGCCCCTACCCGCAGCATCTGGGATGGGATCACCCCGCTGGAGATGGAGGAAATGGCGACGATGCGCAGGTCCGGGTAGTCAGCAAGCAGACGCCGGGTGGCCTCGGTGCCGCCGATGCCGGGCATGCGCGCGTCCATCAGCACCACGTCGGGGCGGTAACGCTCGACGAACTCCAGGGCGGCCTCGCCGCTGCTGAGTTCGCCAATCACGTCGATATCGGGTTCGTCGCGCAGCAGGCGGGCGATGCCTGTGCGTACCAGCTCGTGGTCGTCGACCAGTAACAGGTCGATCTTATCGTTGGCGGTCATCATGAACATCCTGAGCTCTTCTTATGTGCTGGTGGTAAGTTGGATTCTTGCTGCTCCCGCCTCCTGGCCTACACCGTCAGGCGGGGAGAATTCTTGGAATTCTGCATACTTACTAGCACGAATGGATCACATTGTTCAAAACTTGGGCAGCTAAAACAAGACCTGGTTCACACTTTTTTGACGGGACGCCCAAGTGTACTTCGTACACATAATGGGCAGGTGTCGGTAGCGCAATGCAGGGGCTTAGACGAGCCGTACCTCGGGTTCCAGGGCGATGCCGAACTCGTTCAGCACCGCGGCGCTCATGTCCTGGGCCAGCAGCAGGATGTCCTCCCCCGTGGCGCCGCCATGGTTGACGATGACCAGGGCGTGGTGCTCGTGCACCCCCGCATTGCCGCGGCGTTTGCCGCGCCAGCCAAGCTGGTCCAGCAGCCAGCCGGCGGCCAGTTTCACCATGTCCGGGTCCTCCACGTCGAAGCTGGGCAGGTCCGGGTAGCGCTGGCGCAGGGTCTCGGCCTTGTCACGTGAAACAATGGGATTCTTGAAGAAACTGCCGGCATTGCCCAGCAGGGACGGATCCGGCAGCTTGCGGCGCCGTATGGCGCACACCGCCTCGAACACCTCCCGGGGCGTGGCCTGGTCCGAGCCCAGTTCCTGGGCCAGGGCCGGGTATTCGATGCTGGTAACCGGGTCCGGGGACAGCTGCAGGGTCAGGGACAGCACCACTTTCGAGGGCGAGGGGTCCCGTTTCAGGGCGCTGTCACGGTAGCTGAACTGGCAGTCCGCCGCGCTCCAGACCAGTAGTTCCCGGGCCTGGCAGTCATAGAGCTCGATGGATTCCACCCGGTCCGCCAGTTCCACCCCGTAGGCGCCGATGTTCTGGATCGGGGCCGCCCCGGCACTGCCGGGTATTAGTGCCATGTTTTCAAGGCCGTACAGGCCGTTGTTAAGGCAGTGGCTGACAAACTCATGCCAGTTCTCCCCCGCCGCCACTTTGACCCGTCCAGCGTCGTCCAGGGGCTCTATACCGCGGTTCTGCACGTGGATCAGCAGCCCCGGATAGTCGTCCAGGAACAGCACGTTGCTGCCGCCTCCCAGGATATACACCAGTACCCCCTCACTGGCGGCGAAGGCCAGGGCCTGTTCCAGGTCCTCCGGGCCGGTAACTGCGGCCAGGTGCCTTGCCTGGCAGGGTATGCCAAAGGTGTTTAGTGGTTGTAAATCAGCATGATGGACGATGTTCATCAGCTAATATCTGAACTGGCGAAGTGATTGGCGAGGATGTGGTCCATGAGGGCGTCACTGGCCTCCTCCACCAGGTCCAGGACCAGGCCGAAGCCGGCGGCGCCACTGAAATAGGGGTCGGGCACCGCATCCTCGCCGGACTGGCCGTAATCCAGGAATAACTGGAGCTTGGCCTGGTGGGCGGTTGGGCAGCGCCGCTTCAGCTCCTTCAGGTTGTTGCGATCCATGGCCAGGATGTAGTGGAAACGCCCGAAATCCGCCTCTTCCACCTGCCGGGCCCGCTGTTCCGCCAGGGAATAGCCCCGTTCCTCCGCCGCCGCCTGGGAGCGGGGATCGGGAGCCTCGCCGATGTGGTAATCCCCGGTTCCGGCAGAATCGACCTTAATCAGGTCTTCCATACCTTTGATTTGAATACGGTTTCGGAACACGGCCTCCGCCGTGGGAGAACGGCAGATATTGCCCAGGCACACCATGAGTACGTGGATCTGGGACATGGATCAGGCCCGCGCCAGGGCGGCGCGCACGGCCTCCAGGTCTTTCTCCGTGTCCACCCCGGCCGGGATGGCGTGTTCGCTCACCGCCACGTGGATGCGGATGCCGTTGACCAGGGCCCGGAGCTGCTCCAGCTTCTCCCCCACCTCCAGTTCCGAGGCGGGCCACTGCACGAATTGCTCCAGCACCCCCACCCGGTAGGCGTAAATGCCCACGTGGCGGAAGCAGTTGCGGGCCGAGGCGCTGGCATTGGAGGGAATGGTGGCGCGGCTGAAATACAGGGCATAGCCCTGGGCATCCATGACCACCTTCACCGCGTGGGGGTCTTCCACTTCCTGCTGGTCGCCGATGACCTCGCACAGGGTGGCGATGCCCGCGGCCTCATGGGTATCCAGGTCCGCCGCCACCTGGTTGATGGTGCTGGCGGGTAGCAAGGGTTCGTCGGCCTGCACATTGACCACGGTGTAGTCCTTGTCAAGTCCGAGATTGGCTGCTACTTCATGCAGGCGGTCGGTGCCGCTGCGGTGGTCTTCCGCCGTCATCATGGCGTCGGCACCGAATGCCTTGGCCGCATCCAGGATGCGCTGGTCGTCGGTGGCGATCACCACCCGTTCCGCGTCGCTTTCCCGGGCCCGTTCCCAGGTGTGTTGCACCATGGGTTTGCCGGCGATGTCCAGAAGCGGTTTCCCCGGCAGGCGGGTGGCGCCGTAACGGGCGGGAATGATGACGGTGAAGGCCACTAATATTTTTCCCGTTCTTCCAGGGAAATTTCCCGGGCTTCGTCGCTGAGCATCACCGGGATGTCATCGCGAATGGGATAGGCAAGTCCGTCGGCGGTGCAAATCAGTTCCGCGGCTTCCTTGTCGTAATGCAGGTTGCCCTTGCACAGGGGGCAGACGAGTATGGCGAGAAGTTTCTGGTCGAGCATGGTTCAGGATTCGTTGCTGATTGATGTTAGCTTGTCGCTGATGCCCTGGAAAAATTCTTCGGGCAGGTCAACGTCGATGGTTAAAGTCCAGAAGTTGGGGCCGGCGAAGTCCTGGCATTTTACCGCATCCTTTTCCGTCATGACGACCGGCTGATGTTCGTCGATGCCCAGCTCGCTGAAGTCTTCTGGCGTAAACGCGTGGTGATCGGGAAAGGCGAAGGTCTCCACCGGGTACGGTAGTTTCTCCACCGCATCGAAGAAGCGTTGCGGGTTGCCGATGCCGGCCACGGCTTTCACCTTGGTGCCCATGTGAAACGGCGCGCCGGAAAACGGCAACTTGTCACCGCTGACCTGGTTAATCAGGAACTGGGGCTGCACTTCCATGACCAACGCATCTTTTAACGCCGGGTGCTTGTTTTCATCGGGCACGGCGCCGTTAAGCACTACATAGTCCACTTGCCTGAGGCGGCTTACCGGTTCCCTTAAAGGTCCCACCGGCAACAACATGCCGTTACCGAACTGGCGCTGGCCGTCCACCACGGCAATCTCCACATCCCTATAAAGCCTGTAATGCTGCAAGCCATCGTCGCTGAGCACCACGTCCACATCGAAGTTCTGCAGCAACAGATTCAGTGCCCCATTGCGATCGGGATCGATGACCACCGGGCAGCCGGTTTCCCGGGCAATCACCACCGGTTCGTCCCCGCATTGCTCACTGGATGAATCGGCATTGACCGCCACCGGGAAACTCTTGGCATTGGCGCCGTAACCGCGGCTTACCACCCCGGGTTTGTAGCCCTGTGCTTCAAGATACTGCACCAGCTTGATCAGTAGCGGTGTCTTACCGGTGCCGCCCAGGGTGATGTTGCCGACGATGACGATGGGCACACGGGGCTCGGGCGGTTTCGCCCGGCCCTGTTGCAGCGTGCGGCGAACGGCGGTGAGTAACTGAAACAGCAGGGACAGCGGCAGCAACAGGAGTCGCCACCCACCGCGCTGGTATAACACTACTTCCGATTGCGTCATTCGCTGTGGTTAAGTGAATTCTCGGTGAACTGGATGGCGTGAAGCCGGGAGTAATGGCCCTTCTTAGCCAGCAGCTCACTGTGGGTGCCGGCCTCGATGATGTTCCCGTCGTGCATGACCAGTATCTGGTCGGCGTTCTCGATGGTAGACAGGCGATGGGCAATGAGGAACGTGGTCCTGCCCTGCACCAGGGTCTCAAGCGCTTCCTGGATGTGTTGTTCTGATTCCGAGTCCAGGGCCGAGGTGGCCTCGTCGAAGATCAGGATGGGTGCGTCTTTCAATAAAGCCCGGGCAATGGCAAGGCGCTGGCGTTGGCCGCCGGACAGCAGGCTGGCGTCGTCCCCTACTTGCGTATCCAACCCGTTCTCCAGCTGGTCGATGAATTCCATGGCGTGGGCGTTAATGGCGGCCTGCTTGATGCGTTCGGGATCGGCCCCTTCCTCACCATAGGCGATGTTCTCGGCGATGGTGCCGTTGAACAACACCACCTGCTGGCTAACCAGTGATATATGGTGTCTGAGGTTGTGCAGGTCGTAGTCTTTCAGCTCCACCCCGTCCAGGGTAATGCTGCCACTGCCATAGTCGTAAAAACGGGGTAACAGGCTCACCAGGGAGGACTTGCCGGAACCGGAGCGGCCTACCAGGGCGATGGACTGGCCCGGCTCGGCGACAAAGCTGATGTCCTTCAGCGCCACGATCTCGTCGTTGTAGGCAAAGCTCACTTTGTTGAACTCGATGCGGCCCTGTACCCGCTCCGCGGTGTGGGTGCCGGTGTTGGGTTCCGGTTCCTCGTCCAGTACCCGGAAGATGCTCTTCGATGCGGCAAGGCCGCGCTGGATGATTCCGTTCACCTGGGTGAGCTGGCGGATGGGGCGTGCCAGCAGGCCGGCGGCGGTGAGAAAACCCACGAACTGGCCCGAGGTTTTCTCGGCAAAGAATTCCGGTGACATGGCCAGCCACACCAGCAGCGCCAGTGAAGCGCTGACGATTAACTGCACCAGGGGTGTGCTGATACCACCGGTAATGGCCATCTTCATGTTCTGGCGGCGGTTGGCTTCGCTGGCCTCGTGCATCTGCTTGCTGACGTAGTGTTCTGCGTTGAAGATCTTCACCACCCGCGAGCCCTTGATGGTCTCGTTGCTGATCTGGGTGACCTCACCGATGGAATCCTGCATCTGGGTGCTGTAACGGCGGAAGCGTTTCGAGGCGGCACTGACAACCAGTCCCACCAGGGGCGACAGTACCAGGAACACCAGGCTTAACATCCAGTCTATGTACATCATGTAGGCCAGCAGGCCGATGACGGTAAAGCCCTCCCTTACCAGTACGGCAAAAGCATTACTGGTGGCTTCGGTGACCTGGATGACGTCGTAGGTGAAGCGGGATACCAGGCGGCCGGATTTGTTGGAATCGAAATAGGTGGCCGGCAGGCTCACCAGTCGGTCGATGAGCTGGCAGCGCATCCGGTGAATGACATGGTTGGCGATGTGGGCCAGGGAATAGCCGCTGAGAAAACTGCCGATGCCCCGCACCAGGGCGATAGCGATACACAACAGCGGCGCGATGATGCGCAGTTCCTCGAAGTTTTCCGAGGAGATGGCGTCTACCGTGAACTGCAACCACCAGGCGCCGGCGGTGGTGGTCACGGAAAAAATGATGGAACCCAGGATGGCCAGCCAGATGGCGAGCTGGTGCGTGCGGGTGTAATGCAGCAGCCGCTTGTAGAGATCCCAGCCGGTGGGTTTCGCGGGGGGCGCTGTCACGATTGTCCCGGTGTCGATGCTGACCATGAGGGGGTGCGAGTGGAAATCAGGGGCTAGTTTACCCCAATTCCGCCGTCGTCTGGCTCGGGCGCCCCATCCCCTGGGCGTTGGGTGGCAATGCTGAGGCGGGTAAAACCGGACTGGCCGATGGCGTCCATGGCGGTGACCACGGACTGGTGGGTGGCCTCGGCATCGGCGATGAGCAGGATGGGAAGGTTCAGGTCGCCACCGGATTCCAGTTCCAGCCCGCGCATCAGGGTGTCGATCTGGTTGTTGACCAGCACCCGGCCGTTGATCGAATAGGTGCCGTCACGAGCCACGATGATTTCCAGCACGTCGGGGATGGCTTCCGCGGTTTCCGCATTGGCCTCCGGCAAGGTCACCAGCAAGCGAGTCTCGCGGTTAAAAGTGGTGGTGACCATGAAAAAAATCAGCAGCAGGAACACCACGTCGATCAGTGGCGTGAGATTGATAGAAAGCTCTTCCCGGTTACCGCGTTTGAATTTCATTTTTCACCTACGTGATCAAACAAATCTTCCTGATTTATTTGATCACACGCTCGCGAATTGCTGGCGAAAATGTGTGAATTTCCTGGCAATTCGCTCACTCGCGCGACTCTGTCGCGGGCGGCACTTCCCTGTGCCGCTAGTGTATTTGTTGAACTCACTGCTTAACTTCTACCCGGCGATCACTGTGCAGGGCATCCACCAGTTTTACCGACTCCTGCTCCAGGTTCAGCACCAGGTAATCCACCCGGCGCATGAAGAAGCGATGGAACATGAAAGTGGGAATGGCCACGGTGAGTCCGGCGGCGGTGGTGATCAGTGCCTCGGAAATTCCTCCGGCCAGGGCGTTGGCATTACCGGTGCCCTGCAACATGATTTCGTTAAACACCTGGATCATGCCCACCACGGTACCCAGCAATCCCAGCAATGGGGTGATGGCGGCAATGGTGCCCAGGGTGTTCAGGTAACGTTCCAGGTCGTGCACAACCTGGGCGGCGGCCTGCTCGATGGCTTCGATCATGGCGGCGCGGCCGTACTTGGAACTGAGCAGCCCCGCGGCGAGGATCTGGCCCAGGGGCGATGACAGGCGCAGTTCCCTGAGCTTGTTGGAATCGAGCTGGTTGTTCTTGAGCCAGGTCCAGACCTGGGCCAGCACGTACTTGGGGGTAATGCGGGCCGCGTTAAGGGTCCAGAAGCGTTCGATGATGATGGCGATGGCCACGATCGAACACAGGATGATGGGCAGCATGATCCAGCCGCCTGCCCTGATGATTTCTACCACTTGATCGTCTCCGTTTGTACTGATTGGCCCCTGGCCGCCGTGCACGGCAAAGCCGGGCCGAATTTTACTTCTTCCCACTCTATCTATCGGCTTCCATCCATATTATCTGACCGCGACCTGGCGCGGGGGTTTCCCCGGCTTCAATGCCAATATCTGGGATGGCGGTCACGATACCGGGTGAATTGCGGCGCGCCACTGGCGGGATCGGGCTGCAGGGTGATCATGCCCGTGGCATGGGTGGTGAGTGCCCCGGCGCCCAGTTGCTTAAAGCGTTCCTGAACCACCGTGGCGGGATGGCCGAATGCGTTGCCAAAACCGGCGGAATAAATCACCCATTGTGGATCGACTTTCTTAATGAAGGGCCAGCTGGAGGAGGTGTTGCTGCCGTGGTGGGGTGCCAGCATTACATCGCTGTGGAGCGTTTCGGGGTGGTTGACGGCCAGTTGACGTTCCACTGCCCGTTCGATATCGCCCGGTAACAACAGGCTGTAACTTTCGGTACTGATGCGTAAAACGCAGGAGCTGTTATTGCCCTCCCCCGGTTGATTGCCGCGCAGAAATTGAAACTCGACACCATCCCACTGCCAGGACCGGGCGCCACAGTGTTGCCAGCCGGGCAGTTCTGTATCCGGTGCATAGCGACGCGCCACAGGGAAACTGGCCAGCACGGACTCCAAGCCACCGGCGTGGTCGTTGTCCCAGTGACTGATTACCACGCCATCCAGCAGTTTGCTGCCCAGTGAGCGCAGCACCGGCACCACCACCGCCTCACCGAGATCGAATTCCTCGTGGTACCAGGCGCCGGTGTCGTACAGCAGGGTGTGCTTGTGGGTTTGAATGACCACAGCCAATCCCTGCCCCACATCCAGTATATGGCCGTGGAATTGCCCCGGTTCCGGCCCCGGGGTATGCCGTGGCAGTAACAGGGGCAGGCACAGGGGAATACTGAGCAGGCGCAGCCGGGCAGTCATGGGTAACAGCCACAGCAGTGCCGCCAGCCCGGCAAATAATGGTGGCCAGGGACTTGAACCCGTGGTGATGCTCACCGCGCCGCCGTGGTCGGCGACCCAGCCGAGAACTTCCAGGCTGTGAATGATTAGGAAGTCCGTCGCGGTTAGCAGCACTTCACCCAGGTCTGCCCATAGGAACAAACCGGCGACGGTGATCAGGCACAGGGGCACGATCACCAGTCCCACCAGGGGAATGGCCACCAGGTTTACTAATGGCGCCCAGGGGCTGAACTGGCCGGTGAAATAAATCAAAGCCGGGACCAACAAGAGGAACACCGCCAGCTGCGGTTTTAGCCAACGCTTTACCCGCGAAGCACTGCCATCCTGGTAAACCAATAGCAGTGCCCCTACTGCCAGGAAGGAGAACCAGAACCCCATGTTCATCACGGCCAGGGGGTTGAGCGTCAATGCCAGGGCAAGGGCCAGCAGGTAGCGCAGGCTCACGCTGAGATGCCGATTTAACAGCAGCGCCAGGATGAATACCCCGCACATAACAGCCGCTCTCTGGGTCGGCAGGGTAAATCCCGCCAGCAAGGCATAACAAATTGCAGCGAGTAATGCCCCGCTCCAGGCGATCTTCTGCAACGGGATATACATGCCCATTGAGGGAACCAGGCGGCAAAGATTCAGCAAGAGCATGTAGGCACACAGGCTGATCAGGCCAATGTGCAGGCCGGAGATGACGAACAGGTGATTGGTGCCGGTAGCGGCGAACAGCTGCCATTGCCGCGGGCCTATGGCGTCGCGATCCCCGGTAACCAGCGCCGCGATGATGCCGGTGGCGGGATAGTCATCACCCCATTCGTGTAATCGGTCCCGGATGGACTGGCGCAGGCCCAGCCACCAGCGCTCGCCATCTTCGCCGACGCCGACCACGACGGCGCCGTCCCGGGCGACCAGCGCCGGGTGCGGATCGGCGAGCTGCCCCGCCCGCGTCACCTGGACCCGCCCGACGCCGGCGGCGCTCGCCCTCTTCCAGCAGAACCGGCGTTTCAGTTTCCCGCACATAGCCCCGGGCACTGATTCCCTGTTGCAGCAACCAGGCCTCGTAGTCGAAACCACCGGGATTGGCGAAGCCATGGGGCGGCTGCAGGCGCAGACTAACGCGCCAGCGTTGCCCTGCCCTTGGTATCTCCTCGCCGTAGTAACTAAGCAATACCCGTCGCGGGGCGAAACCGCTGTCCGACCATTCCACGTCGAAGGCAAAGCGCCACAGTTGTTCGCGCCGGGATGGCAGCCCGCTGATGACCCCGGTGACTGTCATGTCCACGCCTGCCAGGGATTGCGGAAGGCGCATTGCCAGTTGCCGCTCCGCCCATTGGGCATGCCACAGGCATCCCAGGGTCAGGCCCAGCAGCAGCCAGCCCACTCTCCTGATTTCCCGGTACCGTGCCCACAGTAAGAAAAGTGCAACTGCACAATGCAGCGCCAATACTGGCAGCAACTCCCCGGGGTGCTGCATCAGGGTCGCGGCGGCAATGCCCAGGCAATAGGCGCAGAGAAACAGGCGCAAGGCGGCCCAGTCCGTGTTGGTATGCAGGATTACTCTAAATGTAGTCGCAGATTCGCAGGAGCGCGAATAAACGGCTTATTCGGTGCGCAGCGCCTCGGCCGGTTGTACCGCGGCGGCGCGCCGTGCCGGGTACAGGGTTGCCAGCAGGCACAGCAAGAACACACCGGCGGACACAGCAAGCACATCACCGCTACTCAACTGGGATGGAAGAAAGTCCAGGGGATATACCTCGGCATTGAGGAGCTGGATGGAAAAGGCCTGCTCGATGAACCCGGCCAGTCGCGTCACCTGCAGGGAACCGATGATGCCCAGTACCACGCCGATGGAGATACCGATGGTGCCAATCAAACAACCCTGCCAGAGGAAAATCTGGCTGATGGTATTGGGTGACGAACCCATGGTACGCAAAATGGCGATGTCGCCGCGCTTATCCCTCACAATCATTATAAGGGAGACCACCAGGTTGAAGGCGGCCACGGCGATCAACAACCATAACAGGAATCCTACGATGCTTCTGGAGAAGCGAATGTTTTCATACACCGCACCATAGCGGCTGGTCCAGCTGTTTATTTCAATGCCGCCGGGCAACTGCTGGAACAGGGAGTCACGCACGGCATCGGCCTGCAAAACGTCGGCGGTGGCGACTTGCAGGCTGTTGTAGGGTGTGCGCATGCGAAACAGCGCCCTGGCATCGGCGATATTGACGATGACCAGGTCGTTGTCCAGTTCCTGGGTGCCCACCCGGAAAATGCCCGTTACCTGGAACTGGCGAAAGGTAGCCAGGGGTGTGAGGGGGTTGAGGGATACATTGGGGGAGAACAGGTCTACGCTGTCCCCTACTGCCACGCCCAGTGACTGGGCCAGGCCTGCACCAAGCACCACGCCCCAGCGCTGCTGCGCCAGTCCATCGAGGCTACCCGAGTCCATGAATCGATTCAGGGCGTCACGGTTAATAGCGCTGTCCAACTCGATGCCGTTAATCACCACGCCGCGGTTGGCCGCAGGTGTGGCCACTACCCCGGCGTATTCGATAGCCGGTGACACGGTCACCACCCGGGATTCGTTGGTCGCGATGGCTTCGATTTCCTGCCATGCGCCCTGGGACAGGTTGTCTTCGCTGCCCAGGGTGATGTGAGGCACGATGCCCAGGATGTTTTCCCGCATCTCCCGGTCGAAGCCGTTCATCACAGACAATACGGTGATGAGAATGGCAATGCCGATGGCCAGGCCGCCGATGGAGATGGCGGAAATAAAAGACACCAGGTGGCTGCGCTTGCCGGCGCTGATGTAGCGCAGGGCTACCATGCGCGGCAGGGAAACCGGCTTACTCATGGTCTCCTTCCACCAGCTTGCCATCGGCGAGAACGAGGCGGCGCGTCATGGACCCTGCCAGGGCCTCGTCGTGGGTGACCACGATGAAACTGATGGCCAGTTCGCGGTTGAGCTGGGCCATCAGGGCCTGGATTTCTTCCGCGGTACGGCGGTCCAGGTTGCCGGTGGGTTCATCCAGTAACACGCAACGGGGCTCGGTCACCAGGGCACGGGCAATGGCCACGCGCTGGCGCTCACCGCCGGAGAGTTCCGCCGGTTTGTGTTCCAGCCGCTCACTTAAACCGACTCGGCCCAACATGGCGGCGGCCCAGGTCTTGGCGCTGGCCACGTCCATGCCGCCAATTAACAGCGGCATGCACACGTTTTCCAGGGCGGTGAATTCCCCCAGCAAATGATGGAACTGGTAAACAAAACCCAGGTAGCGGTTTCTTAGCTGGCCGCGCTCATTTTCATCCACCTCCGCCAGGTTCTTGCCCGCCACCCACACATTACCGGCTGTAGGCAGGTCGAGCCCCCCTAACAGGTTTAACAGGGTGGTTTTGCCGGAACCGGAGCTGCCCACCACCGCCAGCTGTTCTCCCGGATTCACCACCAGGTCGATGCCGTCCAGCACTTTCACATCCTGGGGACCCTGTGTGTAGGTCTTGCCCAGGCCCCGGCACTCTATGACCGCCTGCTGCTCATTCATAACGCAGTACTTCCGCCGGTTGCACGCGGCTGGCGCGGTAGGCCGGGTACAGGGTTGCCAGGAAACTGATGAGGAGGGCCGCGACGCAAATCAGCAACACTTCCGTGCCGTCGGTCTGGGTCTGCAGGTGCGAGATTAGATACACGTTGCCGTCCTGCATCACCGAGTTGATCATGCGCTCCAGCCACAGGCTGATGCCGGACACGTTTTGCGCCAACCACAGACCCAGCCCGGCGCCTAACAAGGTTCCTATGATGCCGGCAATCATGCCCTGCACCACGAATACCGACATGACGGTTTTGCGGCTGGCGCCCATGGTCCTGAGGATGGCGATGTCCGCACCTTTGTCCGATACCACCATCACCAGTGTCGATACGATATTTACCGCGCCGATGATCACGATCATCAGCAACATGAAAGTGGTGATGATCTTCTCCATGTTCAGGGCATTGAACAGGCTGGCCTGGATCTCGTACCAGGGCCGAATCTCGATTCCTTCCATATCGCCGTAAACATCCTCGGCAATCTCCCGTGCCGCGAACAGGTCGTCGACCCGCAGGCGCAGTACCGGTTCCACCCCTGGGGCGTCGGTAAAGAACGCCGTGGCGGGTTCCAGGTTGATCAACGCGATGTTGTCAGTGGCGTAAATGCCGAAATCGGCGAAACCCACCACCTGGAAGCCCCTGCCTTCCTGCAGGGAACGTCCTAACAGGTTGTCCAGGGAGATGGCGCTGACCTCGTCGCCGCGAAAGATCCGCAGTCGCCCAGCCAGTTGTGTACTCAACACAATGCCGTCGCCCTGCTGTGCCAGGTCGTTTAACACGTCGCGCTGGAATCCCAGGGGTTCGTTTACCACCTCCGCCTCCAGTGCCGGCACCACACCCCGCAGGCGCAGGAACTGGGTCTGGCCCTGGTATTGCAAGGTGGCCTCTCCTTCAAGAAATGGTGCCGCGGCGAGGATACGGGGATCGTTATCGGCGCGCTGCACCAGGGTTTCCCAGTCCGCCACCGCCGGCCCGGACAGGGTGACATGGGGTACGGATTTCAGGGCTTCGCCGCGCAGGGTGTCGATGGAGCCGTTCATTACTGACAGGGCCACGATGAGAATCATCACGCCGAGGCTGATGCCCAGCATGGAAATCAGGGAAACAAAGGACAGGAACAGGCTGCGCTTGCGTGTTAGCGAATAGCGCAAGCCCACGAATACCGAAAATGGTTTAAACATCGACGTGCCTCTGCCCTATGACGCAATAAAGTGTGCAGGCAGTTTGGCTTAAAGGCAACGCGATGGAGTGGAACCGGCCTACAACTGGTCCGCGTGGCGCTGCAGCAATCGTTGCACGGTCTTGAAACTGATGGGCATGATCGGCGTGGAAACCTCGTTGGAGATTGCCCGCAGTGACTTGCCCTGCTTCTTCAGTTCCATGATGCGTTTCAGCACGCGTTGCTCCATGGGGTTCTCAATGAGGCGGCCGTTCTCGTGAATCATGTAGCCAAAGGGGCGGCTGCCACCGAGGTACCTGCCCTGCTTGCGCTGGCGTTGCTTCACGCTCTTGATGCGTTCCGCCGCGCGGCGTTTTTCCAGGGAAGAAAACAGGCGGGCCGCCATTTCAAAACCCACGCTGAAACCCTTATCGGTAACATCGCCACCCAGTTCCACGATGTGCAACTGCACCTTCTTGTCACGCAGCTTGCGGATGATGCGCACCGCCTCTTCACTGCAACTGAATACCCGCTCCAGCTTGCTCACCAGGATGACGTCCCCGGACTTCAGCATGGACAACAGTTTCTTGCCCTTTTCACGCTTGTCGAATTCCTGGGTCCACGGGCAGTTGTTGTCCCGCAGGGTTTCGGTCATGTACCACTGGTTGCTGAGGCAATAGGTTTGAATGGAGAGTGCTTCGGGTTCGAGAATCGCTTCCAGCTCGTCCTGATCCATCTGCCCTTCGAGCTCGGAAGTACGGCAATAAGAGTAAATCGTCATGGCAAAAATCCCGTGCCAACCAGCCGGTGCGCCTTCACGCGGCCAGCTCGTATTATTGTTCTGAGTAACCCTCTGGGTTGGTCCCCGCCAGTGTGGCCCTGCTATTTTTCTTGCCGGCGCCCATGCCGGCTGGTCCTGGCAGCGCTCCGCTTGTTGTGGCCCCTGCTGTTTTTATTCAGTGGGCCGCGGTTGGCGCCGAGCCTGGTTTACCGGTTTGTGTCCTTGTTCCGGCAAAGCCACGTGGGCCGGCCATTGTAACCGCACCATTTCCGCCTTTTCAAGCAAGGACTGGGAGTGGTTAAAACTATTCACAGCTTATCCTCCGGGGGCTCAAAACCCCTGTGGACAGGGCTGCAGGTTATTGTTTTCCCGAAAAAAATTCCGGACCAGATGGGCCAAATCGGTTGAGTGACCGGGGTATTGCTGGTATATTGCGTCGCTGACAGAAAGAGCCGAATTTGCAGCCTTCTGTCGGCGGGAAGCGCCACCCCGAGCACGGGGCATGCGATTCCCGGTGATTGTCCCCGTTCTCCCCCGTGGGTGTGATTGATCCGCCATGGCCGGAAGCGAAGACAGTGGCGCCAACCGGGCCCGGCATCGCAACATCACGCATTGCCCCGGCCCCGAATTGAAAGCGCCGGGTAACCAGTACTTTAGAAACTACGCAGGGTTACCGACAGGATACAGACAGCCATCCAGCCTCGTCAGACTCGCCACCGGCCAGCAGAGTGCGAAGAGAACTGTCTTTTTACTAATTTGGGCACGACTGCCAAGGCAGCATAGCCCCCTAAAGCCAGCAAGCTGGCATACGGAAGCAAAGGAATTCTATTCAGACACCGGTCAGTGGCCATTGGCCCAAGGCAACCAGGTGTAAGCGACATCAAGCAGTTTTAAAAGAACAACCGATTACATGCATTTACCAGGGACCCAACTTAACTCCACCGGCTCGTCGCCAACAGCGACGTCAGCCCTTGTGGTTTCCAGTTGACCATCACGTAGCCGCCGTAATCACGATGTAAAACGGGTTTTACCCGCCGCCTGCCGAGTCCGTTCCGCGGATTCATTGAATAGTCCTCCTTGCTTCCTGCACTACAGGAAGTTACAGCAATGAAAAGAATGCTTATCAACGCCACCCAGGAGGAGGAGCTCCGGGTAGCACTGGTTGATGGTCAGCGTTTGTATGACCTCGACATCGAAAATCGCACCCGCGTTCAGAAGAAAGCCAATATCTACAAGGGCAAGGTGACCCGGGTTGAACCCAGCCTGGAAGCCGCGTTCGTGGACTTTGGCGCCGAACGCCACGGCTTTCTCCCGCTCAAGGAGATTTCCCGCAACTACTACACCGGCAAGGGCAACGGCGACCGCAACATCAAGGAGCTGATCCCCGAAGGCACGGAAGTCATCGTCCAGGTGGAGAAGGAAGAACGGGGTAACAAGGGCGCTGCCCTCACCACCTACGTCAGCCTCGCCGGGCGTTACCTGGTGCTGATGCCCAATAACCCCAAGGCTGGAGGTATTTCCAGGCGCATCGAGGGCGATGAACGCTCCGAGATCCGGGAAGCCCTCAGGAACCTGAATATCCCCGACGGCATGGGCCTGATCGTGCGCACCGCCGGTGTGGGCAAGGAACAGGAAGAACTGCAGTATGACCTGGATTACCTGTTGTCCCTGTGGGACGCCATCAAGGTGGCTTCCGATGAGAAAAAGGCGCCCTTCCTGATCTACCAGGAAAGCAACGTGATCATCCGTACCATCCGCGATTACCTGCGCAAGGAAATCGGGGAAGTGTTATTCGACACCAAAGACTCCTATGAAGAGGCCCTGGGTTTCGTGCAGCAGGTGATGCCCCAGTACGAGAGCCGCATCAAGCACTACGATGAGAAGCTGCCCCTGTTCAGCCGCTTCCAGATCGAGAGCCAGATCGAGAGCGCCTTCGAACGGGAAGTGAAACTGCCTTCAGGAGGTTCCATCGTGATGGACCCTACCGAAGCACTGATCTCCATCGACATCAATTCCTCGCGCGCCACCCGGGGTTCTGATATCGAAGAGACTGCACTGAATACTAATCTTGAGGCCGCCGACGAGATCGCACGGCAGCTACGCCTGCGGGACATGGGTGGCCTGATCGTCATTGATTTCATCGACATGACCTCCAACCGCAACCAGCGCGACGTGGAAAACCGCATGCGCGAAGCCCTGGAAGCGGATCGCGCCCGGGTCCAGGTGGGTCGTATATCCCGTTTCGGTTTGCTGGAGATGTCGCGGCAACGGCTGCGCCCTTCCCTGGGTGAAACCAGCGCCATTGTCTGCCCGCGCTGCAGCGGCCAGGGCACGATCCGCGACGTGGAATCCCTGTCCCTTTCCATCCTGCGCATCCTGCAGGAGGAAGCCAGCAAGCAGAAGAGCCAGGAAGTGAAAGCCACCGTTCCCCTGGTGGTGTCCTCCTACCTGCTCAATGAAAAGCGCGCGGCTATTTCCGAGATCGAGGAGCACAGCAAGACCCGCCTCGTCATCGTACCGAACCCGGAGATGGAAACACCCCATTTCGAGATCACCGGCCTGAATCGCCACGCCGAAGAATACGAGGTGGAAGCTACTTCCGAACCGGAACCCCCGGTCAGCGCGAAGAAGGATGGCCAGTCGGAATCGGTACAACGTCCGTCGGTAAGCAATGTACCCCAGCCGCCGCGCACCCCGCCGGCAAAGAAGGGCCTGTTCGCACGGTTCTTCGGCTGGTTGTTCGGCTCTTCCGAAAAGGAAGAGAAACCACCCCAGAAGCGCGGCGCCCAGAAACGCCGGCCACAGCAGCGGGATCGCGACCGGGATCGTGATCGTGGACAGCGTGGTCAACAGGCCAAGGGCCGTGGTCGCGGTAACCGCGAGCGTGGCGATCGGGATAGAGATCGAGATCGCAAGCGCAGGGACCGGGGCGACGGTGAGCGAGGCGAACGCAAGGACAAACGTGCCGACAGTCGTGATGGCGAGGGTCGCGACCGTGATCGCGATCGCAAGCCCCGCGGTGAAGGCCGGCAACGCAAGCGTGACGACAAGCGCGGAGAAGACAAACGTCAGCGCCAGGACAACCGGGAAGCCCGGGATGACAAGGGCAGCGATGACAGTCGCGGTCGCCGGCGTCCCGCCAGCAAGCGCCCCAAGAAAACCAGCCAGCGCAAGCGCGGTCCCCGTCCCGAGCAGGAGCAGGATCAACAGCCAGCAGTGGCGGCCCAGGAAAACCAGCCAGTTGAACAAGCGCCTGTAGTGGATACACCCGTGGCCAGCAATGAGTCCGTGGAGCAGACCCCGGTAATAAATGAAGTGGCTGAAGCAACTCCCGTGGTGGACACCGCTCCGGTTTCCCAGCAAGCGCTGGACGAACAAGGGGACGTGGACGGCAACCGCGTCGATCCACAGGAGCAGTCCGATGCGCCGCTGGAGTTCAACGTGGATCCCATCGTGCCCGAGATCGAGGAACAGTTTTCGGCACCGGACCCCGATCCCGAACCTCAACCGGATCCTGAACCCGTATCAGCTACACCGGAACAGCCCGTAGCCGAACCGGAGCCTGTGACTCCACCGCCACCACCACCGGCACCCGAACCGGAGCCCGTGGTCGCGGAACCGGAAGTTGAAGCGAAGGAAGAAGCAGCGCCCGCCGCTGCCATCGGCACCGGACGCGCGCCTAATGACCCCCGGGAAATCCGGCGGCGTCAGCAAGCCGAGAACTCCTAGTCTACCTACTGGTTAAGAAAATTCGTCCCTGAATTTTCTTAACCACGCCAACAAATCACTGGCGAAGAAGTGTGATTCTCCTGGTGATTTGTTGGCTCGCATTTGCTGCGCAAATGTCGCCCATCCCTGGGCTCACTCAGAGTTCTTTTCGACACACACAAAAAAGCCCGGGTTAACCGGGCTTTTTTCTTTGCGTGCTTTGCGTGCTTCGCGAGAAACAATAGCGTACTCGTATCTACAGCGCAGCCTCTAGTTCTGGCAGGGCCTTGAACAGATCGGTAACAAGACCGTAGTCAGCGACCTGGAAGATAGGCGCTTCTTCATCCTTATTTATAGCCACGATCACCTTGCTGTCTTTCATGCCGGCAAGGTGCTGGATGGCACCGGAGATGCCCACCGCGATATAGAGATCCGGCGCGACAATCTTGCCGGTCTGCCCCACTTGCATGTCATTGGGCACGAAACCGGAATCCACCGCGGCCCGTGAGGCACCGATGGCTGCTCCCAGCTTGTCCGCCACTTTTTCCAGAAGGGCGAAGTTTTCCCCGGAACCCATGCCGCGGCCACCGGAAATGACGATGGAAGCGGAAGTCAGTTCCGGCCGTTCCGATACGGAGAGCTGCTCGCCGACGAACTGGGCGATATCCTGATTGCTGACGATGTCGCAGGCTTCTACTGCGGCACTGCCACCCTTCTCTGCCTCGTCGAAGCCGGTGCTGCGCACGGTGATGACTTTAATGCTGTCACTGGACTGTACCGTGGCCAGGGCATTGCCTGCATAGATCGGCCGCACAAAGGTGTCCGCCGACTCCACCGCAACGATGTCAGAAACCTGGGCCACATCCAGCAGTGCCGCGACCCGCGGCATGACGTTCTTGCCCGTGGTGGTTGCCGGTGCCAGTACATGGCCATAAGAACTGGCCAGTTGTTGCACCAGGGGTGCGATGTTTTCCGGCAACTGGTGTTCGTAGTCTGCCGCGTCGGCGAGTAGTACCTTGCCCACGCCGCTGATAGATGCGGCTTCGTCAGCCACAGCCTGGCAACCGGAACCGGCCACCAGTACGTGAATGTCTCCGCCAATGGCCGCGGCCGCGGAAACGGTATTCAGGGTCGCGCTCTTCAGCGCGGCGTTGTCGTGTTCTGCAATAACCAGTATGGACATCTAGATCACCTTCGCCTCTGTCTTCAATTTATTAACCAGCTCTTCCACCGATTCCACGATGATGCCCGCGGAACGTTCCGGTGGTGGTGCCACAGACAGAGTCTTCAGGTTGGAGGTGATCTCCACGCCCAGGTCGGCAGGCGGGATAGTATCGATGGGCTTCTTCTTTGCCTTCATGATGTTGGGCAGGGAAGCATAACGGGGCTCGTTAAGACGCAGGTCCGTAGTAACCACCGCGGGCAGGTTCAGCAGCACGGTCTGCTCGCCGCCGTCTATCTCCCGGGTGACCTCGATCTTGCCGTCTTTCAGTTCCGCCTTGCAGGCAAAGGTGCCCTGGGGGAAGTTGCACAGTGCCGCCAGCATCTGGCCGGCCTGGTTGTTGTCGGTATCGATGGATTGCTTGCCCAGTATCACCAGGTCTATGCCCTCTTTTTCCACGATAGCCTTCAGAATCTTGGCCACGGACAGGGGGGCTACCTCCTCGGCGTCGGTTTCCACCAGGATGCCGCGGTCTGCGCCCAGGGCCAGGGCGGTTCGAATCTGTTCCTGGCATTGCTGGCTGCCGATGGAAACGGCGATGACTTCTTCGGCGGAACCCGCCTCTTTCATTCTTATTGCTTCTTCCACGGCGATCTCACAGAACGGGTTGATCGCCATCTTGGCATTGGCCAGGTCGACGCCACTGCCGTCGGACTTGACCCGTACTTTCACGTTGGCGTCGACGACGCGCTTGATAGCCACAAGAACCTTCATGGATTCTCCAGAGTATTTCTTCAGGGATAGTTGGTCCGATAGAGCTGGGCCAAAAAAAGGGGGCAATGATGCCGCCTTTGTCCTGACCGGTCAATATGTCCGCGGGGTCAGGCCTGCTCCACGGCCACCCGGCCCAGCTCGAAGAACTGCCCCTTGCTCCACACGCCGGTTACGGATTCATCACCGTCCTGGTGCTGTTCCGCGCTGTTCACCAGGCGGTAGAACACCGCACGGTTGAGCAAGCCCTTGAGGCCGGAGCGGACTTCCACCACCGGATGGGGTTCACCGGTCTCGCTGTCACTGGTAACTGTCAGCGGGTGCGATCCGTCCACTTCCACGGTTTCTTCCAGGGCGTTGCTGAAACGGATTACCTGGTCTTTGCCTTCACCCTCGATTTCCATCAGTTCCATCACGAAGGGACAGTCCTCCACCTCGATGCGTACCTTTTCTACCGGGGTGACCAGGTAGTGCTCACCGTCGTCGTCCAGCCGCAGGATGGAGGCGAACAATTGCACCATGGGGATGCGGCGAATCGGTTTGCCCTCGTGGTACCAGGTGCCATCCCGGGCAATGCGCATGTCGATCTCGCCGCTGTGCGCCGGGTTCCACAGGTGCACGGGTGCCGGTCCCTTGCGCTTGATGCGCCGCACCATGGCAAAGGGATCCACGGTTTCGACCTGTTGTTCCTCGTTGCTGATGACCCGCCCCCCGATTGAAGTTGCCCCAGTGTAATTGGCACCGGGTTGCTGTCCAAGTCAATTCCCCCGCAGTTAGGGATGCATCGGGAGCCGATGCTAAACTAGTGAATTGATTGTTTACTGTCCTACGCCCATGACCGAGCTGGTTTCGTCTTCTCAAATCCCTACCCTGCTGAAGGATTGCGTCCCCCTGCTGGACGTGAGGGCACCGGTTGAATTTCAGCGCGGGGCATTCCCCACCGCGGTAAACCTCCCCCTGTTGGAAGATAATGAGCGGGAACAGGTGGGTAAAACCTATAAGAAGCATGGCCGGGATGCCGCCATCGCCCTGGGTCACGAACTGGTGAGCGACAGTACCCGGGATGCGCGCATGGGCGCCTGGCAAAAATTCTGCGGTGATAATCCAGACGCTGTGCTGTACTGCTTTCGCGGTGGCCTGCGTTCACAGCTGGTGCAGCAATGGCTGGCCGCTGCCGGAATATCCATTCCCCGCATCGAAGGTGGCTACAAGCGCATGCGTCGCGTGCTGATGGAAGTTCTCGAGCAACAGGCTGCCCAGGACCGCTTTATAGTGGTGGCAGGCAAGACCGGCAGCGCCAAGACCCATTTGATCAAGCAGCTGCCGGTACACGTCGACCTGGAAGGACGGGCCGGTCATCGCGGTTCCGCCTTCGGCACCCTGGTCGGCGGCCAACCCAACCAGGTGAACTTTGAAAATGAACTGGCCATCGATTTCCTGCGCCTGCCGGACACCCTGAACAAGATCTTCGTTGAAGACGAAAGTCATGCCATCGGTTCCCTGTCAGTTCCCCTTGCCCTGTACCAGCGCATGAGTGCATCACCCATTGCCCTGATCGAGGAATCACTGGAACGTCGCAGCGAAATCATTCGCCGGGATTACATAGAGGACAATTTCGCCCGCTTCAAGGCGGCTCATCCAGGTGACTACCAGCAATTGTTTACCGAATACCTGGAAGGTTCATTGGCCAAGATTCGCAAAAGGCTGGGTGGTGAAGGCTATGAGCGAATCAGGGGGATCATGACAGAGAGTCTCGCCGCCCACCTCGAGGAAGGCGACCAGCGTGCCCATGAAGACTGGATCGTGGAACTGCTGCGGGATTATTACGATCCCATGTACGAATACCAGATGCACAAGAAGCTGCCCCGGGTGGTGTTTCGTGGCGACCGCGATGAGTTTCTGCAATGGGCCGGGGGCATGAACGAGCAGCCCCGGGCAAAGACGGCGGCAGGATCCGTTTGAGCAAGCCGGCCAGGAATCACATTGCCCGTATCCGGCTGGAGCAACTGCGCCCTGCCCTGGATGCCGGCAATCTCATCATTACTGCGAATAACCGTACCCGGGATGCAATCTTATTGTCCTGCGCATCCCTGCAGGAAGCTACGGCCTGGAGCCAGCCCCGGGTTGAAGCCATCGACCTGTGGCTGCAACAGCTATGGGATGAACAGGCGGCTACCGGCAAGAATCCCTTCTGTAATTATCGCCTGTTAAATCCTGTCGAAGAACACTTGTTATGGATAGGAATTATTGAATCCGACGCGGAGCAGTCCCTGCTGATCAATACCCAGGCGACGGCAAGGCTGGCCAGCCAGGCCTACCAGCTTCTACAGCAGTGGCAGCTTGAAGAAGAGGCGCTGCGCGGTTTCGATGGCCTGCCGGATGTGGCCAGTTTCCTGCGCTGGAAATCCCGCTTTCAGAAACGCTGCGAAGAACTCGCGGTCATCAGCCTGGCGGACATGACTGGGCAACTGCAGACGGCGCTGGCGGCAGGTGAGCTGAATGTCCCCGAAAATAGCCTGCTGGTTAATTTCGAACATCCCCCTCCCCTGTACCAGTCCCTGTTGCAGGACATGGTGGACCATCACGGTGCCACAATGGTTTATTGCAACTCTCGGCCCCAGGATGAAAGCGAAACGGTGAGTCCGGTGCTGGTGGCGGCCCAGGATCGGCGCGATGAAATCCAGGCATGCGTGCAATGGATACAGGAACAACAACAGGCCAATCCCGCAGGCCACTTCGCCATTGTCAGCCGGCGTCATCTCGAATACGCCCGGGAAATCGAGAAAGCGTTCCTGGATGCTTCCGAACTGAGCGGACCGGGTGAGCTTCAGGGAGATGTCTGCTTCTTTAATACGTTTCAATCCCGCTTTAATCCGAATCTCAATGAACCCCTGCGCGGGGTACTGACACTGCTGGAATGCAATCGCAAGCTGATTACCAGTACCGATGCCTGCCGTATTCTGCGTTCCGGCAACATACTTCCCGGCGCCGATACCAATGCCAGGGTAATGCTTGAGATTCATCTCAGGCGTTACATGGAAACCAGTATCCGGGTCGGTGAACTGCGCCGCCGCATGTCCGTCGAAGGAAAATCCTATTACTGTCCTGCCCTGGCGGAGCTGTTAAAGCTTTTCGATCACGGCAAGCGCAAGGCCGGTGCGCGGCCGCCCCGGGAATGGGCTGACCTGTTCCAGTCCCAGCTGGAAGCAGCGCGCTGGCCCGGGGAAGACAGTGGCACGAACGGGCGGATCGCCCGGCAGGTTTGTGAATCCGCCCTGGGAAACCTGCGTCGCTTCACCGCCCACCATGGCTCCCTGGAGCTGGAACAGGCCCTGGCTGCCATGAGGTTGTTGTGCAACACGGTAACGGCAGGCGAAAGCTTTGACGTTAACACCCAGGTCACCCTGGCGAACCCGGATGAATGCAGCGGCCTTCGTATCGATGGCATGTGGGTGCTGGGCATGGACGACAGGCAATGGCCTGAAGCCGCCAGGCCCAATCCGTTGTTGCCTTATACCCTGCAACAGGACCTGGGCATGCCCCGCAACAGTGCCGATTGGCAACGGCAGGAAGCCGCCCGTCAATACCTGGGCCTGCAACAGGCATGCGGGGGGTCCATGCATTGCAGTTACAGCAAAAGCGATGAAGAACAGGAGCTGAGACCTTCACCCCTGCTGCATGGCATTTCAGCCATAGAACCGGTGTTAAGAGAATATGTTGGCCAGGAAGCATCGGTCACTACCCTGCTGGACTGCGAAAACCTTCCCCTGCAGGCGGAAGAATCCGTTGTCGGTGGGGCACGCCTGCTCACCGACCAGTCCCACTGCCCTTTTCGCAGTTACGCCCACCATCGCCTGCAGGCGGAAGCCCTGCCGGATTTTTCCAGTGGCCCGGACACCATGGCCCGGGGCATCCTGTTGCATACTGCGCTGCGCGTGGTTTGGGAACGTCTTGAAAGCAGCGAGGCTCTGCACCGGCTCAACGAGGCTGAACAGGAAGAATTGCTCAACGAGGCCTGCGAAATTGCCACCGCGGAGCTGCGCCAGGATTACCCGGAAACCGTCACCCCGGCCTATGCGAAGCTGGAACAATCCCGGCTGCGTGAATTACTAAAAACCCAGTTGCAGCTTGATCGGAGCCGTCCGGCATTCACCGTTACCCATCGCGAACAGGAATTGAACTGGAACGGGCCCGGCTTCAGCCTAAACCTGCAGGCGGACCGTATAGATCGACTGGAAGACGGCAGTTACTTCCTGATCGATTACAAGTCTGGCCGCGGCAGCATCGATACCCGAAAGTGGCAGGGAGAGCGACCCGAAGACCTGCAGCTCGCGCTGTACTACACCAGCCTGCTGGACTCGGACATAACACCCGTTACGGGGGCGGCCATGTTGCAGGTTCATGTGGAACGGCAACAGTACTATGGCAGTATCAATAGCCAGGCTGATACGGGCTGGTTGAAACCCCTGCGCAACCGCCCCGACTGGACAGGACTCTCCGGGGACTGGCCCGCTACCGTCGATTCCCTCGGCCGTGAATTCAGCGAAGGCATAACCCGCATCGATCCCCTGGATCCAATGCGCAGTTGTCAGTATTGCGATCTCCATTCCCTGTGCCGCATCCATAGCGATGAAATCCAGGACGAAGCAGGCTTGTACGAGGCGGATGACTACCATGAATGAGGCGCTGCTGGCTGATGCCGCGGAAAGAGAGGCGGCGCTGGATGTCACGGATTCCTATGCCGTGCAGGCGCCCGCCGGTTCCGGCAAGACAGAACTGCTTACCCTGCGCTTTTTGAAGTTGCTGGCACTGGTGGAAGAACCGGAGGCGGTTCTGGCCATTACCTTTACCCGCAAGGCCGCCAGTGAGATGGCGAATCGAATACTGGGCACCCTGCAACAGGCCGCGGCACTGGAAGCAGAAGGAGATTTCAGCGGCCTGTCTCCCCACGACCAGGACCGCTATGCCGCCGCCATACAAGTGCTGGCCCGGGATAGAGAACTGCAATGGCAACTGCTCGACAACCCGGCTCGATTGCGCATCCAGACCATTGACAGTTTTTGCGCCTATCTTGCCGGGCGCCTGCCCCTGTTATCCGGTCTGGGCGCCGGCGCACAGGTGGATGAGGACAACAGCGAGATTTACCTGGAAGCGGTGCGCAATACCCTGGAGGAATTAAAGGGCAACAGCGCACTTGTCGCGCACTTGTCGGTCCTGTTGCTCCATCTCGACAATGACCTGGGCCAGGTGGAAACACTGCTGGTGGAACTGCTGGGCAGTCGCGACCAGTGGCTTGCCAACCTGCTGGAGATTAGAGAGTCACCGGAACGGGCACGGGAATCACTGCAGGCGGCACTGGAAGAATTGATTGCTGAATCCATCGAGCCGGTGAGAGATGCCTTGTTCGATGCGCAGGATGAATTGTTGGACGTTGCGCTGTATGCCGGTGGCAACCTGCGGGACGAAAGTCAGGAAACTGGGTTATTTAATGCGCTGGAGCAGTTTCCCGGGACAGGCATTATTGATCTCGCCTGGTGGCAGGACATCGCCGACATGCTGCTGGTGCAGGATCTGCGAGCCCCGGCTTTCCGCAGGAAAGTAGACAAGCGCAATGGATTTCCCGCCGGCAACAAGGGCAAGGAATACAAGGATCGCTTTACTGCGCTGGTGGAAACTCTTGCGGAAATTCCAGGCCTGTTGCATGCCCTGTCCTACCTTCGCCGTATTCCTGACAGCGGTTACATGGAAGAACAATGGCGCATCATCCAGAGCCTGACCCATGTGCTTCCCTTCCTGATTGCCCAGCTGAACGTGAGCTTTGGGCGCCACGGTAAAATCGACTATACCCAGCAGGCAATCGCCGCCATCGATGCCCTCGGTCACCCGCAGCGTCCCTCGGATCTCGGCCTGGCACTGGACTACCAGATCCAGCACATCCTGGTGGATGAATTCCAGGATACCTCGACACGCCAGAACCTGTTACTGGAAAGGCTTACCGAGGGCTGGCAAGCCGATGACGGACGCACCCTGTTTATCGTCGGCGATGGCATGCAATCCTGTTATGCATTCCGCAATGCCAACGTGGGCCTGTTTGTTGCCGCCCGGGAAAAAGGACTCGGCAACCTGGAACCGGTGCCCCTGGACCTGGGCACGAACTTTCGTTCCAATGCCACGGTGGTGGAATGGGTGAATGGCATCTTCCGCCATGCCTTCCCCGGGCAATCCAATATCAGCCGTGGCGCGGTGACCTACACCGAAGCATCCGCCTACTCAACCATTACCGCGCAGCAGGCAATCAGCGCGCGCATCATTACCTACGAAGAAGACTGCAAAGACGCTGCGCAGCAACTGGAAGCCGAACAGGTGCTGGCTCATATCCAGCATATCCGCGCACAACATCCCGGTGACGACATTGCCATCCTGGTGCGAGCCCGCACCCACCTGCCTGCAATCGTAAACATGCTGAGGCAGACCGAAATTAACTGGCAGGCCACCGATATCGACCGCCTGCGTTCACTGCCGGTTATTGAGGACATGCTCAGCCTTACCCGCGCCCTGGCAAACCCCGCGGACCGCCTCGCCTGGCTCGCCATGTTACGGGCACCCTGGTGCGGATTACTGGTAGCCGACCTTCATGCCGTGGCCATGGCAGCGAGGGACTCCAGTATCTGGCACTGCCTGCAAGACCTGGATCTTATCGCCGGAGTCAGCGGCGATGGCAGCGAGCGATTACGCTCGCTGCGGGACATTCTCTCCCTGGCCATGAACACAGGCTCGCAACTACCGTTATCACAGCGAGTGTTCTCCTCATGGAGCATGTTAGGAGGTGAAGGGGTGTATCCTACCCTGCAGGACCGGGACAGCAGCAGGCGCTTTATCGAGATCCTGGAGGAATTCGAACAGAAGCAGGTAAACACGGAAATGAGCCTGTTCGAGTCCATGCTGGACGCGGCGTTTGTACCCAATCCCCGCGCTGGCGAGGAGGAAAACCCGGTACAGATCATGACGGTGCACAAGGCCAAGGGCCTGGAATTTGATCACGTCATCCTGCCCGGTCTTTCCCGCGGCAAACCACCGGACCGCCACGGTCTCATGCGCTGGTATGAACGGGTAAACAATTCAGGGCAGGAACGCTTGTTCCTCGCCGTTCGCGGTGCCCGTGGCCAGAACAGCGACCCCATGTATGAACTGTTACGCTATGAACAGGAGCAACGCTTTGCCCTGGAAGACACGCGCCTGATGTACATCGCCGTTACCCGGGCGCGACAGTCCGCCCTGCTGCTTGCCACCCTGCAGCAACGCGACGAACTGAAGCCACCCGAGCGCAGCCTGCTGGCTACCATCTGGCCGCAACTGCGGCAGTGGAGTGAACTGGAAATCATGCCCCTGGCGGAAACCAGTACGCCTGCCCAAGACGCTGAAGCAGACCCCTGCCTGTTGCGGCGACTGAGCAACCCGCTCCCGGTTCCAGACCTGCCCCAGGTAGAAACCGAAGCCTCTGCTGAGGATGAAACATTATCGGCAAACATCAGCGGCAGCGAACAACAGCTCCGGGCTGCCCAGGGCATCCTGGTGCACCGGGCCCTGCAGGCATTGACCGAGCACGGCGCCGCTCTTTTGCAGGAACCTGAACTGACGAATATGCGACGCTACTGGCGCGCCCAGCTTGGCGGCCTGGCCATGGATGGGGAGCTGGAGCAAGCCGTGGCGTTCATCGAACAGTCGGTGCGGCAAACCTGGGAAGCGAAAGAGCTGGCCTGGGTATTCGATCATTCAGGAGAACACAGTGACTGCGAACTTGCCCTGAACTACATGGCAGGCAGCGCAATGAAAACCCTGCGCATCGATCGCACCCTGCTGGACAGCGACGGTCGCCGCTGGATCATCGATTACAAGTCGGCGGAAATACACGAGGGCGAATCGCAGGAACAGTTCAGGTCGCGACAACTGCAAAGCCACGGCGAGCAACTGCGCTTTTATCGCGATGTCATGCAGCAACTCCCCACGGAGCGGGACAGGGAAATCAGGCTTGCCCTGCTGCTTACCGACCTGCCGGAATTGCTGGAACTGAACTGAAACTCAGTCCAGGTCTGAAGAATCTATGGCGTATACACCGGCGGCGTTGCGCAGGTATCCCTTGTAGTCCATGCCATAGCCAAACAGGTAGGCATTTTCGGCCCGCAGGCCGATGAAATCCGCTTCGATATCCACCGGCCGGGACGGCAAAAGTTTTTCCACCAGCACCGCGCTGTAAACACTGGCTGCCTCCTGCTCCCGGCAATAATCCATGATGGCCTTCAGGGTAATGCCTTCGTCGAGGATATCGTCGATTACAAGAACGGCACGGCCGGCAAGATCATGACTGGGATACTTATGCCATTGCAGATCGGCGCCGCTGGTTTTCTCCCGGTAACGAGTGGCATGGAGATAGTCCAGGTGCAGGGGAAAATCCAGTAGTGTCGCCAGCTTGCCGGTGATGATGAGCCCGCCGTTCATGATGCACAGCAGCAGCGGATTCTTATCGGCGAGGCGCTCGCTTATCTGCCCCGCCATGACATCCAGCGCCGCCTCGACTTCGGCTTCACTGTAAAGACAACGCGCCCGCGACTGAACCTGCCTGATGTCAGCCGGGGTAAGCGTCATATCACTTCAGGGCGTGGGTTCCGGGTTAACCTGGCTTAATACATCCAGGCCGTCCAGGGTGGTTGTGGGGAAGGCAAAGTCAGCGCCGTGGCCGTGCACGATCTCGATGATCTTCAGTAACACGTCCTGCTTGATCTCGTGATACTCGGCCCAGACCGTGGTCCTGGTAAAGGTGTACACGAAGAATTCCAGGGACGAGGCGGCGTAGGCATTGAAATTGACCATGAGGGTCTGGCTGGTGTCGATATCGGGGTGGGCCTGCAGCATTTCCTTCACATCATTAACGATGGCGCCCATCTTCGCGGAATCGCTGTAACGAATCCCGATCTTTTCGTAGATACGACGATTGGTCATGCGCGACGGGTTTTCCAGGGCGAGCTTGGTAAACGCGGAATTCGGTATGTACAAGGGGCGCTTGTCGAAGGTTCTGACGATGGTGAGACGCCAGCCGATGTGTTCCACCGTGCCTTCGATCTCCCGGTCCGGGGAGCGAATCCAGTCACCAATGGCGAAGGGTCGATCCAGGTAAATCATCAGGCCGCCAAAGAAATTGGAGAGCAGGTCCTGGGCGGCAAAACCAATAGCAATACCACCTACCCCGCCGGCGGCGAGCAAGGCAGTAACCTCTATACCGAATGTGGGCAGTGCGATCAGAACCGAGGAGATGATTACCGCCAGGCGAAACAGCTTGGACAGGGCATGGAGTGTGGTCGGGTCCATGCGAGATTCGTCATCGCCTGCGCCGGCCTCGATGTTTTCCAGCAGGCGCTGTTCTGCCAGGGACATGAATTTCAGCAGGAACCAGGTAATAAGTGCTATGAAAGTAAGCTGGCGCAGGATATCCAGGTTCTGCGGTGTGAACAGGTCCGTGTCGATATAGCCGTCGCTGACTTCTATGGCGAAGATCAGCCCGAGGATGAGAATGAGCCAGCTCAGGGGGCGGTGAGCCGCGATGAAGAGAGCGTCATCCCAGAGATTTTCGGTGGCGCGCAGGCGCTTGCCCAGGGCATCCAGCACGCGCATGGCGATAAACCGTATCAGCAGTGTTACGAGGACCGTTGCGAATATTTCGGCACCCCAGCCCAGGTCCCGCAAGCTCGTAATGATGTCTTCCATAAATCCCTCGTGCTATTCGTTTGCCGCGAGTGCTCTGTCAGTCAGCCATGGCTGCTATCGCGGTACTTGCCTGTTGCCAGCGGCTGGAATCATACAGAGACTCCTTGCCCTTATCATCCCGGCGCCGCATGGTCGCCAGTTTTTCACAAGGCCCGATGCCGTTTTTGTCCAGCCACTCCCCTGCCTGCAGCGCTGCCGCCCGGTCATTACAAACCAGCACCATATCACAACCCGCACTGAGCGCCTGATCCACTCGCGCGTGTATGTCCCCGCCGCTGTGGGCGGCATCCATGCTGAGGTCATCGCTGAACACCACGCCGTCAAAGCCCAACTCGCCGCGTAGCTTTTCCTGTATCCATACTTTTGAAAAACCAGCGGGCTTGTCGTCCACGGCAGGAAACAGCACGTGGGCGGGCATGACGGCATCCAGCACATCGGTGCAGGCGGCGAAACTCTGCAGGTCGCTGTTCCGAATTTCTTCCCAGCCTCGCTCGTCCACCGGCAATTCATGATGGGAGTCTGCGGCTACGCTGCCATGACCCGGAAAGTGCTTGCCCGTGGCCGCCATGCCGGCATCATGCATGCCACCGATGTAAGCGTGGGCCAGTTCACTGACAGTGTTTGGATCGGCGGCAAAGCTGCGATCCCCAATCACCTGTGACGCCTTGTTGTGCAAATCCAGCACCGGAGCAAAGCTGAAATCCAGGCCATAGTGCAGTACTTCCGCTGCCATGGCCCAGCCGCATTCCCGGGCCAGTTCCACTCCCTGCTGCGGATTGGATTCGAAACATTCCCCGACGCGCCGTAACGGCGGCAGGCGCAGGAATCCCTCGCCGAAGCGTTGCACCCGTCCCCCCTCCTGGTCCACCGCGAGTAGAACCCCGGGGGCAATTTCCCGTACCGACGCCACCAGCTCCCGCAGTTGTTGTGGAGCTACATAATTGCGCGCGAACAGGATGACACCGCCCACTTCGGGCCGAAGCAGTATTTCGCTTTCCTCGGGGGTGAGTACCGGCCCTTCCAGGTCCAGCATGAGTACGCCGGGTGCTTCCATAGGATTGTGCTCAGTGAGTTGCCGCCGGATTATCACACAACATTTTTATTGGGCAAAACCTACAACTCTTTCCCAGTCAGACAGTTAGCAAGCTTGTTTCAATCGAAAGCTGAACAATCCTGTTACAACACTGCCGAAAACACTTTCAATTTGTATTCAAATGTATCTATAGTAAGAACCGGTTCCGATCATTTTTTAGCGAAACCGCAGAAGGATATAACAACGTAAACGCCAGCACTTCGTGAGTAGTCGGCTTCCTGCAATACGGGAGACGGGCCATGAACAAGATCATTCCGCAGGTTGCAACCTGGTATCAGGACCTGGTGAGCAATACCCTGTTTGAAGTGGTCGCCATCGACGACGCCAGCGGTACCATCGAGGTGCAGCTGCTGGATGGCGAAGTGAGCGAGTACGATGCCGCAACCTGGGACCAGCTCTATCTCGCCGAAGCGGAACCCCCAGAAGACTGGCGCAATCCCTACGAGCTCAACAGCGAAGACCAGGCCTATTCCGACCAGACCCAGGTTCCGGAGAATTTCTCTGGCGTGCTCGCTGATATCGAACCGGATCTAATGGACCTGGGCGACGACTTCCAGATCTTGTGAACCACTAAATCAAAGCAAAGCGGGCCCATTATTGCGTTGCGTCCTCGCTTATGTACAGGGACGTACGGTATGCCGGTTTTGCAGGAGCAAAAACCGGCCGCCCATATACCCCTAAGCCCCTAAAGTTTTGTTGTCCTAGCCGGATAACTGTATATAATTACAGTTATCGATCGTGGCTGAGGACTGGCTATGCACAAGCTAACTGCCCGGCAGGAAGAGATTCTTGCCTATATCAAGGATTACCTGAGTGACACCGGGTTCCCGCCCACCCGCTCGGAAATCGCCCAGGAAATGGGCTTCAAATCCCCCAATGCCGCGGAAGAACACCTTCGCGCCCTGGCGCGTAAAGGCGCTATCGAGATGCTTCCGGGGACTTCACGGGGCCTGCGCCTGCCCATCAGCGAGCAGCTGGGCCTGCCCATCATCGGCCAGGTGGCTGCCGGCAGCCCAATCCTGGCGGAGGAATCCATTGCCGATTACTGTGACATCCCACCGGATATGTTCTCCCCGTCGGCGGACTACCTGCTTACGGTAAAGGGCACCAGTATGGTGGACGTGGGCATTTACGAAGACGACCTGCTGGCGGTGCACAAGACCGACCGCGCCAATAACGGCGATATCGTGGTGGCACGTATAGACGATGAGGTCACGGTCAAGCGCCTGGAAACCACCCGCAGCAAGTTCAAGCTGAACCTGATCGCGGAGAATCCCGATTTCGCACCCATCGAGGTGGACCTGCGCAGCAGTGATTTTGCGATCGAGGGGATTTCCGTAGGAGTAATTCGGCGCGGTATGTGATTGCCGCGCCAGGTAATCAATCTTTGTCAGCAGCAAGGCTGACGCACTGAACCTTGCAGCCTACTTGCTGGCTTTCTTCCGTGCTTTCTTGCGCGCGGCTTTCTTTTTGACCGGTTTGGTCACTTCCCATTTGCCATCGCGGTAAAAGGCCTTCCATCCCGTAGCCTTCTTATCGATCTCAGTCTGCACGTACTGTTCCTTGGTTTTCCTGCTGTAACGCACCAGGGTCTTGTTGCCCTTGTCATCTTCCAGTGGAGCCTCAAACAAATACGCGTACTTGGGATCAATCTCGTCCTTGTGGGGTAGCAGTTCTTCCACGTAGGGCGCCCTGGTTTCCCGGTTCTTGGGAAACTGGCTGGCGGCGAGAAACATGCCCGAGGCACCGTCCCTCAGTACGTAATGGTCTTCCACGTGCTCGCATTGCAATTCCGGCATATCCACCGGGTCCATCTTCGGTGGCGCCGGTTCACCGTTGCGCAATAGCTTGCGGGTGTTCTTGCATTCCTCGCTGGTGCAGCCGAAATACTTGCCGAAGCGCCCGGTCTTGAGCTGCATGTCGGCGCCGCACTTGTCACACTCTATTACCGGTCCGTCGTAACCTCGTATCTTGAATTCACCGTGCTCCACTTCGAAACCGGGGCAATCCGGGTTGTTGCCACACACGTGAAGCTTGCGCTTCTCATCGATGAGATAGGCATCCATGGCGGTATTGCATGTCTTGCAACGATGTTTCTTGCGAAACTGGATGTTCTCCTGCTCTTCCGCCTCTTCCGCCGTGTCAGTACGTATAGCGTCTTCACCGGGAGTGAGGTTGATCGTGCTCTTGCAGCGTTCCTTTGGTGGTAAGGAATAACCGGAACAACCCAGGAATACACCGGTGGATGCGGTGCGTATCTGCATGTTGCGCCCACACTGGGGACAGGGAATATCCGTATCCGTGGGATCATTCTTGCGCATGCCGCCGTCTTTCGCTTCCGCCTTGGCAAGCTGGCTGGTGAAACCCTTGTAGAAATCGTCCAGCAGTTTCTTCCAGTCGGTGCGCCCTTCCGCCACGTCGTCCAGGGAGTCTTCCATCTTGGCGGTGAAATCGTAATCCATCAGGTCGGTAAAACTTTCCACCAGGCGTTCGGCAACGATGTCACCCATCTTCAGGGCATGGAATCGCTTGCTCTCCAGCTTGACGTAACCGCGATCCTGGATGGTGGAAATAATAGAAGCGTAGGTGGACGGACGACCGATATCCCGTTTTTCCAGTTCCTTCACCAGGCTGGCCTCGGTGTAACGTGGTGGTGGCTTGGTAAAGTTCTGGAATTCTTCCAGCTTGCCAAGCTTCAGCTCATCCCCGACTGTTACATCCGGCAACACCACGTCTTCATCTTTCGACGGCATGACCTTGAGGTAACCGTCGAACTGCATGATGCGACCCTTGGTGCGTAGCTCGAATTGTTCGGCGCCAATGCTGATGGTGCTGGACAGGTAGCGGGCCGGTGGCATCTGGCAGGCCACGAAGTTTTGCCAGATCAGGGTGTACAGGCGCTGGGCATCGGGTTCGATCTTGTTCAGCAGTTCCGCCGACATACGCACATCGGTCGGGCGAATTGCCTCGTGTGCTTCCTGCGCCCCTTCCTTTGAGGTATAGATGTTGGCTTTCTCCGGCAGGTATTCCTTGCCGTAGTGACTGTCGATGTAGTCGCGACACATGGCGATGGCGTCATTGCTCAGGTGCGTGGAGTCGGTTCGCATGTAGGTGATGTAACCTGCTTCGTACAGGCGTTGCGCCATGAGCATGGTTTTCTTCACCCCGTAACCCAATCGCGTGCTTGCGGCCTGCTGCAGGGTGGATGTTATGAACGGTGCGCGGGGTTTTGATGAGGTGGGCTTGTCATCCCGTTTCAATACCTTGTAATCGGCATTCTCGAGGACAGCCAGGGCCTTGTCCGTGGTTTCCTTGTTATTGGGGCGAAAATTCTTGTCGTTCTCCTTTACAACCTGGCAGCGCAGTTTCTCCTCTTTGCCGGTGTTGAGATCGGCATAGAGTTCCCAGTACTCCTCCGGAATGAATGCTCCCGCTCCCGCTCTACCACAAGACGCAGGGCGACGGATTGCACGCGACCGGCGGACAATCCACGGGCAACCTTTGCCCACAGCAGCGGTGACACCATGAAGCCGACAACACGATCGAGGAAACGACGTGCCTGTTGCGCCTCGACATAACGCATGTCCACCTCGCCCGGTTCGGCGAAGGCTTCTTCGATGGCGCGCTTGGTAATCTCGTTGAACACCACCCGCTTGTAACGGTCGTCATCACCACCAATGGCTTCTTTCAGGTGCCAGGCGATGGCTTCCCCTTCGCGGTCAAGGTCCGTTGCCAGGTAGATGCGGTCTGAATCCTTGGCTAGCTTCTTCAACTCGGAAACAACTTTCTCCTTGCCGGGAAGAATCTGGTAATTGGCCTTCCAGCCTTTCTCCGGATCGATACCCATGCGGGTAACCAGTTGCTGCTTGGCTTTTTTCTTTTGATAGACCGCCTTTTCCTTGGGATCCATCTTGCGGGTGGCGGCGGCTGCCGCGGCCCGGGCCTTGGTATCGATGGCCTTGCCATTGCCGCTGGTGGGCAGGTCACGGATGTGACCTACGCTGGATTTCACCACGTATTCCGGGCCTAAGTACTTGTTTATAGTACGGGCTTTGGCCGGTGACTCAACGATGACCAGGGACTTTGACATAGGTTTTAAGCGGTAATCGCCGCTTTTCTCGATTTCGGATTTTCAAGCAGCGCACATATATAAGGGCAAGAATTGAATCGGTCAAGTTTTCGGAAAAATTAATTTTTTCCACTGTGCCCGAATTTTAATCATCACAATGGGCTGTATCGCGCATCAAATGCTTGATTCATACGCAATAAAAACAATACAAATCGCCTATGGAGAACAAAAGTGCCTGGCACTTTTTGGGAGTGAAGCGTAGCGGGTTAGATGCTTACTTCGTGGCACCAGCTGAAGGGATCTTCCTGTTCGCCCTTCTGGATACCGATCAGCAGGTCATACAGTTGCTGCATGACCGGACCGACGGTTTCACCGTCCTGGTAGATGCTGTGCCAGCCGTCGTCGAAGAAAAGTTTTCCTACGGGTGATAACACCGCCGCAGTACCGCAGGCGGCCATTTCCGCAAAGTCCTGGATTTCCTTGCGTAACTCCACGGGACGGTTCTCGGTTTTCAGTTTCAGGACTTCTTCCGCCAACACGGTGATGGAACGCCGGGTGATGCTAGGCAGGATGGCATTGGAGGAAGGCGCCACGAAGCTGCCATCCTTCATGGCGATAACGATATTCGCGGAACCGGCCTCGTCGATGAAGCGATGCTCGGCGGCATCCAGGTACAGGGCCTCGTTGGCACCCTGCTCCTGGGCCTTGCGCGTAGCCATCAGACCACCGGCGTAATTGGCACCCACCTTGAAGCTGCCGGTGCCATTGGGGGCCGCGCGGTCGATATCGGACACGGCAAGGGAAATCACCGCCATGCCTTCTTGCTTGTAGTAAGGCCCTACCGGGCAAACGAATACCCTGAACTCGTAACTCGTTGCCGGTCGAAGCCCCAGGTTTTCCCCTATGCCGATCAGCATGGGTCGTATATATAAAGAAGCACCAGTGCCATAGGGCGGTATCCAGGCATAATTGGCTCGTACCGTTTCCATGACTGCATCAAGAAACATCTGCCGTGGTACTTCAGGCATGAGCAGCCGCCCCGCCGCCAGGTTCATGCGTTCGCTGTTGAGGTCCGGCCGGAATAACAACACCCGGCCATCCGCCGCGGTCTGGGCTTTCATGCCTTCAAAGCACTGCTGGGCATAGTGCAGGGATGGCGCGCCTTCATGGATCAGGATGTTTTCATCGTCCACCAGCTTTCCTTCCTGCCAGGCACCATCTGTGTGCAGGGCGGAATAGCGAAAATCGGTGCGGCGATACTGAAAACCCAGTTCGCTCCAGTTCAGGTCTTTCTTTTTGACTTTGGCGTCCATGAGGGGTACTTCCGGAAAGGCCCACATATTACCCGTTTTGGGCCTGTAATGGCCACAATACCTGCACTGGCGCCAGGCTGCGGGCAATGCTACCTTGCTGCGCGATCAAATTTGCCGGGCTCATCGAAGTGACCAATATTGAACTGATAGACATCGGGGCCAACCTGACCCACTCCTCTTTTGAACAGGATTTCGAAGAGGTGGTGGCCGCGGCACGGGATGCCGGAGTGGTTCATATCATGTTGACCGGTACCGACCTGGAAACCAGTACGGTATCCAGCCAGTTTGCCGCGAAGCAACCGGACTTCTTCAGCGCCACCGCCGGTTTTCATCCCCATGTTGCCAGCGACTTCAGCGATTCCGACCTTGAGGCTTTGAGCCTTTTGCTGCAACAGGAGCGGGTGGTCGCCGTGGGCGAGACCGGGCTGGATTTCAATCGCAATTACTCGCCGCCGGATGTTCAGCTCGTGGTGTTCCAGCAGCACCTGGAACTTGCGATACAGTGCGGCAAACCGTTGTTCCTGCACCAGCGGGACGCCCATGACGAATTCATGCCCTTGCTGCAGCGCTACCGCGATCGTCTTGCAGGAGGCGTGGTGCACTGTTTTACCGATTCCGCCGCAGCCCTTGAAGAATACCTGGGGCTGGACATGCACATTAGCATCACCGGCTGGATTTGCGATGAACGGCGGGGCTTGGATTTGCAGGCCATGGTGCGGGACATCCCCGCCGATCGCCTGCTACTGGAAACCGATGCGCCCTACCTGTTGCCCAGGAGCCTGCAGCCGCGGCCGAAGACCCGGCGCAATGAACCGAAATACCTGTGCGAAGTGCTGAACACCGTGGCCCGTTGCCGGGATGAGGATCCCGCGAGCGTGGCGACAGCAAGCACCGCCAACGCACGCCGGTTGTTCAATTTGCCCTGACAGCCCGTCTTCGGCGAAATCCGTATCTGTGACGGGCTTCGTATTAACGCCCCCCGCTGATTTTGCTATATTTTCCCGGTTGCAGCAGTTCACAGGTGTGGATGGCCTCCAGACGCCGGTATGTCTCGCTTCGCGGGCAGCCGCTCGGTTTCGCTCTCCCCCTGTAAATTACCAATAACAAGCTCGAAAGTGCATTACGAAGTGTAGTTAACACCTTGAATAAACAAGCATTTCTAGAAGGGTTTCTAACCGCCAGCACGGTTGCTTTCGGCGGCCATTTCATGTGGCAGCGGATGCAGCGGCCGGACACCCTCGTGGTGCGCCCGGGAACTGCAGCGCCCGCTGCGGAATTGGCCCGCAGCACCGGTACCGTCGCCGCACCGGGCACCCTGACCCGAAATCCGGGCGAGGCCTTCCAGTTCACCCCCATCGAGATCCAGTCCACACGCCCCGCCGAGGGTATTCCGGTCAAGGCGCCGACCCTGGACAAGGCGATTGAGGTTGGCAGGTTCAGCGATGCACAGGTTGACAGTTACCTGCGCAAAATTCGGAATTTCGATGCCGTATTCGCCAGCGATATCTTTCTCGATCCCAGCTATGAACAGCTGCTGTTGAAAACCACCCTTCACATGTCACGGGTTGAGTCCTACATGGGTCACGGCAATTTCAACCTGATGAGTTTCGACGAGATGCTTACCGCCGGCCGGAATTTTTCCGCCATCGGGGCATTCGAAACAGATGAGCTGAATTTTCTCGAGGAAGTATTTTTCGCCAATCCGAACAGGTACGGTTTCTTCGGCAAGAAAATCAGTCATTCCCTGACTGAAATCATTCCGCGTAAGGACGTCGCCAAGATTGCGCGCAGCGGGCATTACCTGCTGCGGGGTGAATCCCTGAATCTGTACAACCGTTTAAAGGACGACGTGGGTGAGGAATTGATACTTACCTCAGGAGTGCGCTCGGTAGTAAAACAAATGCACCTGTTCCTGGCCAAGGCTGTCGAGGCAAACGGTAACCTGTCACGGGCTTCCCGTTCCCTGGCACCTCCGGGACATTCCTATCATGGCGTGGGCGACTTTGATATCGGCAAGATCGGATTCGGTGCCCGCAACTTCACCGCGGATTTCTCATCCACCACTGAGTACAAGAAGATAGCCCGGTTGAATTACGTGGACATTCGCTATCCCACGGACAACCTGTTCGGTGTCCGTTTCGAGCCCTGGCACATTAAAATAAGCTAGTAATGTCCTCCGGCTGGAATGGCCAGCCGATTTCCTGCTGAATCGCCTCGTTCCTCACCACCGGTATACGGATACCGTAGAGCTCAATCAACTCGTTGCTGTCGGCAATATCGGTTTTTACCAGGCTGAAATCGTGGCTTGATTGCAATGCATAGAGCATTTGTTCCGCTTCCTCGCACAAGTGACAACCGGAGGTAGTGAACAGGATAAGCTCAGTCATCGAGCGTCCTGGTGATCTCGGTGATGAGCTGGGGGCCCTGGTAAATAAAACCGGTATACAGTTGTACCAGGCTGGCGCCCGCAGCAAGCCGGGCACCGGCATCCGCCGCGTTCATGATTCCTCCCACGGCGATGACCGGCACCAGGTCTCCAACATTCTGCTGGGCTTGGGCAGCCACTTGCGCGGCTTTGGCCGTGAGCGGTGCGCCGCTAAGGCCCCCCGCTTCGTCCGCCCAGGGGCTCCCGCTAACCCCTTCCCGGGAAATCGTCGTGTTGGTGGCGATAATGCCGTCGATGCCATGGGAGCGAATGCTGTGGCAGACCGCATCGATTTCTTCGGTATCGAGGTCCGGGGAGATTTTCACCAACAACGGAACGTAACGGCCGTGTTGCTGCTCCAGCTTGGTCTGCTCTTTCTTCATGGCCCTCAGCAGCCCATCCAGGTATTCACCGAATTGCAGGTTGCGCAGGTCCGGTGTATTGGGCGAAGAAATATTAATAGTTACGTAATCTGCCACGGGGTAACAGGCTCGCAGGCAATGGAGATAGTCTTCGTTTGCATCCTCCACCGCCGTATCGAGATTCTTTCCGATGTTTACGCCAATGGGTACGGTGGATTTGCGCCGGGTGATTTGCGCCACGGCATGGTCGATCCCCTTGTTGTTGAACCCCATGCGATTGATGATGGCCTGTTCGGGCCCGAGCCGGAACAGTCTTGGCTTGGGATTACCCCGCTGCGGCCTCGGTGTTAGCGTGCCGACTTCAATAAAGGCGAAACCGAGGGAAGCCAGGGCGTCGATGTAGTCCCCGTTTTTGTCCAGGCCCGCAGCGAGTCCCACCGGATGGGCGAAATCCAACCCGAGAACACTTGTTGGGGACTTGCGCGGCTGGGCGCGTAAAAGCCTGGACAGGCCAAGCTTGTAAACCAGGTTAATGCCCACCATTGCCAGCGTATGGGAGGATTCGGCTGGCAGGAAAAACAACAGGCGGCGCAGGATTGGATACACTTGTCAGTACTGCTCGAGTCGGTTCAGTTGGGCTGCGTGATTATAGAACCTATATCGGCACTGCACACCCTATCTCAAAGATGCCGGCCGGGTCAGCTGCACCAGGTTCAGCAGTTCACGCATGGCCACGGAAAACATGATGTAGTCGGTTTGCCGTTCTCCCTGGAGCTGGGACACCATGGTCTGCACGCGTTTTACCGCGTCGGTATGCCCCGCAACCCAGTTGTCTACCATGGCACGTGTCGAGCCACCATCGCTGCATGCGACGACGTTTCGGGTCAGTGCACGTTGCTGGGATGCCAGGTCATCAAGGTAGCTTTCCCGCGCCAGTGCCTGCCAGTAGGTTGAAACAGGAAGCCCGTTAATCATGTTGCTGATGCCATTTAACTGGAGCCTGTCACCAATGGCGAAATATATCTCCATGACCTTGGCCAGCGTGCAGCCGGTGTTCTGGTTTATGTCGATGAATCCCGGGATGGGATACAGGTAATCGGACAGGGCCGCCATCTGTGCCAGGGATTCCGGAATCCCGGCACCCAGCAAATGCTGGCGACGGCTCTCATAGCCTGACTCCAGTTCGGCGGGCATTTTGCTGCGGAACAGGGAAATAGCCTGCCCCATGCCTGCGCCAAAACTGCCTATGGTTTCCCTGAGATCCAGTGCATAGCGGCGATTACGCAGGAACCAACGGGTCATTCGGCGCATCAGCTGCCCCAGGCCGGTCATCACCTGCGCCTGCAGCTCCGCACTGACCTTGTAGTCCAGCGCCTCGATCTGGGACCAGTACTTCTCCAGGTTAAACACGTCGATGGCCACCACCGCCGCCTTGACCACTTCCGAGGGATCAGCGCCGGTGGAATCCACCACGCGGTAAACGAAACCCGGGCCCAACTGGTTGACGATGCGGTTTCCCAGCTGGGTGGCAATAATCTCCCGCCGCAGCGGGTGCCTGCTCAGCTCCTCCCCGTAGTTCCTGGCCAGTCGCGCCGGAAATGCGCTTCCCAGGTAGGGCAACAGGTAGTCGTCGTCGATGAACTCCGCTGCCACCAGGATTCGTTTCAAATAAATCTTAATATAAGAAGTAAGAGTTGCGATCTCGGGCCGGGTGAGGAACTGGTTCTTGGTGGCTCGCTCCTCGACCAGCTCATTATCGGGCAGGTATTCCAGGCGGCGATCCAGCCCCACGTGGCTCTCCAGCCAGGAAATGAGGCCGCCGAACTCCCGGTGCCGTTGGTCCATGGAGTAGTTGGCGACCCCGATGGCCTGGACCTGGCTGTAGTTGTTATCCAGCACCAGGGCCGCTACTTCGTCGGTCATGGCCTGCAACAGCTTGTCGCGCCTGCCCTCGCTGAGCGTGCCCGCCGCCACCAGCTTGTTCAGCAGGATCTTGATGTTCACCTCGTGGTCGGAACAATCCACGCCGGCGGAGTTGTCGATGAAATCGGTAATGGAAATGCCGCCGTTGATGCCGTATTCCACCCGGGCGCGCTGGGTCAGCCCCAGGTTGCCGCCTTCTCCGATGACCCTGCAGCGTAACTCATCGGCATCTACCCTGAGCCCGTCATTGGTCTTGTCCCCCACCTCGGCGTGATTTTCGCCGCCGGCCTTCACGTAGGTGCCAATACCACCATTCCAGATCAGGTCTACCGGGCTCTTCAACAGGCGGTTGATCAGTTGGTCAGGGGTCAGCTTGTCTTCACAAATGTCGAAGCGCTGCTTCATCTGCGGCGACAGGCTGATGGATTTTGCGGAGCGCTCAAACACGCCTCCGCCTTTGGAAATCAATTCGGCCTTGTAATCGTTCCAGCCCGAGCGGGGCAGATTAAACAGGCGTTGGCGTTCGCGGTAACTGCGGGCGGAGTCGGGATCCGGGTCGATAAATATGTGCAGGTGATTGAAGGCGGCCACGAGGCAAATATGCCTGGACAGCAACATACCGTTACCGAACACGTCACCGGACATATCGCCGATGCCGACCACCGTGAAGTCTTCCTCCTGCACATTGACGCCCAGTTCACGGAAATGACGCTGTACCGACACCCAGGCGCCCCGGGCAGTAATTCCCATCTGCTTGTGGTCGTAACCGTTACTACCGCCGGAGGCAAAACCATCGCCCAGCCAGAATCCATATTCCGCGGCAATGCCATTGGCAATATCCGAGAACGTGGCCGTTCCCTTGTCCGCGGCCACTACCAGGTACGGGTCATCTTCATCGCGACGCACAACCAGTTTCGGGGCAACCACCTTGTCTTTTTTCAGGTTGTCGGTGATGTCCAGTAATCCGCGGATGAATGTTTTATAACATTCGATACCGGCAGCCATAAAGGCATCGCGGTCATTACCGACTGGTGCCTGTTTCATGACGAATCCGCCCTTGGCGCCAACCGGCACAATTACCGAATTCTTCACCTGCTGCGCCTTCACCAGTCCGAGCACCTCGGTACGGTAGTCTTCCCTGCGATCCGACCAGCGCAGCCCGCCCCGGGCCACCCTGCCGCCCCGGAGATGTACACCTTCTATTTGTCGTGAATAGACAAATATCTCGAACATGGGCCTGGGCTCGGGCATGGATTCAATGCGAGCGCAGTCAAATTTGAATGAGAAGTAATCCTTGAGCTTGCCAGTTCCATCCGGTTGAAAGTAATTGGTACGCAGGGTGGCATCCATGGCATTGACATAGGCTCTCAATACACTGTCTTCCGAGAGGTTACTGATGGCGTCAATGGCCGCCATGATGGCATCCAGGCATTTGTTTGTTTTCACCGGCGCATTGCGCCCCTGGCCGGGCTGGAATAGCAGCTTGAAATATTGCACCAGTTGCCGCGTGAGCTGGCTGTGGTTGGCCAGGGTTTCCGCTATGAACTGGGCGGAGTAACCGAAATGGACCTGTTTCAGGTAGGCGGCGTAGGCGCGCAGCAGGGCCGCATCACGCCAGTCAAGCTGCGCGTTAGTCACCAGGGCGTTAAAGCTGTCGTCGTCGGTGCGCCGGGACCAGATTGCGTAGAAAGCCTCTTCGAACCGGGTCTCGATGGATTCGTCCACGGGGATGGACTTGTCCTTGCGGTACACGGAAAAGTCGTGGAGCCAGACACTGCAGCTCTGATCCGGCGACAGGTGAAACGCATATTCGCTGATGATGCCGAGACCGAGGTTCTCCAGGATGGGTGCCACTTCCGATAAGTAGATCTGCTGTTCGAAGCTGAAGATCTTGAAGGTGAATTCGGCCCCTTCTTCGCCATCGCCTTTGCAGGGAGTCAGGTCGGCGGCAAGCTCGCCGCTCTGCACCACCCTTTCCACATGGCGCAGGTCTTCCACACCCGTGGCCGTGTCATAGGCCTCCTTGTAACCTTCCGGGAAGCATTTGCCGTAACGGTTAAACAGGGACAGGGCTTCACTTTCACTGCGACTCATCTGCAGTGTTTCCAGGAAACCGTCGTCCCAGGGCTTGATTAGCGCGGAGAGCTCCTGCTCCATCGCCGCGGCGTCAAACTTGACCCGGTAAATGTCATCGACGCGCAGGACAAAATGGATGCGCGCCAGCAGCGACTCAGACAGGTAAATATTGAATTCCGCTTCTTTCGCCTGCAGTTTTTCCTTGAGAAAGTCCTGTATCTGTACTCGCACCCGGGTGTTGTAATTGTCCCTGGGCAGGTACACCAGGCAGGAGAAAAACTTGCCGTAGGAATCGCGGCGGATAAACAGCTTGCTGGTGCGAGTCTCCTGGATGCGGGCAATCTCGATCGCCGTTGAATACAGCTGGTCCGGTTTTATCTGGAAAAGCTCATCACGGGGGAACACATTGATAACCTGCAACAAGTCCTTGATGCTGTGTCCGTTCGGTGAAAATCCGGATTGTTCAAGTACCCGGTTAACCTTGTTGCGCACCAGGGGTATTTCCAGCGCTTCCACGTAGTACACCGACGAGGTGTACAGGCCCACGAAGCGATGCTCGATGGCAACATTGCCCTTGTGATCAAACTCCTTGATCAACACATAGTCGTAATAGGCAGGACGGTGCACTTTGGAAAGCGTTGCCGACTTGGCGAAGTTGCACACCTGCTTTTTCAGGATCAGGTTGCCCGTTCCCTTTGGCAAGTCGGCCATGGCTACACGGGGAAACAGGCCTTTCTTGTAACGGGAAATACCCATCAGGGATTTCTTCTGCAACTCGATAACCGGTCCGGTCTTGGGTTTGCGAATGCGGTATTCCTCGTAGCCGAGAAAAGTGAAGTGGTTATCCACCAGCCAGTCGATGAACTCGCAGGATTCCCGCAACTCGGCTCCACTTACCGGCACATTGCGGGAATTTGCCTGCAGTGAATCGCGTATCGCCAGCGCCTTGTTGCACATGGGACGGAAGTCGCGCACCGCCGCGGCCACATGCTTGAGTATGTCGCGGATTTCCCGCTCCAGTTGCTTCAGCTCAGCGTCGGGTATGTGGGCACAGTGGATGCAGCAAATCGCCTCGGCACTGTAGTTGCTGCGCCGCACCGGCGAGAGCTGGCGCAGCTTGCCCGCCTGCTTGCTGTCCTTTCCGGCGCGGGACACATGAACCACGGTGTTGTTGATGCGCTTGATGCTGAAGCCGGCGCGATTAATGCCCTGGCGCACCGAATCGACGATGAACGGCATGTCTTTCTGCAACAGCAGGATGCGGGTAACTGGTTTATCGTTGTCGAGGGTTTGGTAAAAACTGATCTTGGGACGGTTGCCGGCGAAGACCTGGATGAACTGCCAGGTCTCCACAGCGGTGTCGTAGATATAGTCGTCGGAACTTTTCTGCAGTTCGCTGTGGGCCGAACTGGCGAAAAATTGCGCGGTGAAGCTGGTCAGTGCCTCCGCGGATTTGCCACGAAAGCGCGAGCGTACCCGTTTCAGGACGGGAACCAGGAGTACGTTTTCGATACTGGGCGAACTGCTCATTTAGCTTCTCTGGCTGTGTAAAAAAACTCGTCCCTGGCACCGAATCCAGACCCCGGTCAGAGCCCGTTTTAGCCCCGCCTGGCTACTACAAACCGCTACAATCTGCGCCTAGACAATAACTATAAAATGTTTACAATCCCTGTCTTCGTGTTGCCCCGATATACGAAAAAAGCGGTAACTAGCCGTAAATTCCCTGATTTTTCAGGATTAGGGTCAACTGTGCCGCCAAGCACCGCGGCAATCCGAACCTGATCGGACGTGAAAAATCGGACCTTGCGGTTGTGTGAAGCTGGCCTGGGCCAGAATCCTGCCTGAATTCCCTCAATCCGCACTGCCTGTTGCCCGCGTTCCGATCCTGAAACAGTAGCAGGGCTAGCGCTCAAAAGACGTCAGAGAACCCCAAAATATGAGCCATCACGGGATAATAACAGAACTCAAAAATTGGTTATCACACCAGATTATAGGGCAGGAGCGCTTACTCGATCGTCTATTAATAGCATTGCTGGCTGACGGCCACCTGCTGGTGGAAGGCGCACCCGGCCTGGCCAAGACCAAGGCCATCAAGGACCTCTCCCGGGCCATCGAGGGAGACTTCCACCGCATCCAGTTCACCCCCGACCTGCTGCCCAGCGACATTACCGGTACCGAGGTGTTCCGTCCCGAGGATGGCTCATTCCGATTCCAACAGGGTCCCATTTTTCATAACCTGGTACTGGCGGACGAGATCAACCGGGCACCGGCCAAGGTGCAGTCGGCACTGCTGGAGGCCATGGCGGAGCACCAGGTGAGCGTGGGGCGTGAATCCTTTTCCCTGCCACCGCTGTTTCTTGTTATGGCAACCCAGAATCCGATTGAGCAGGAAGGCACCTACCCGCTGCCGGAAGCACAGCTCGACCGTTTCCTCATGCATGTCACAATCGATTACCCCGCCATCGAAGCGGAACGGGATATCCTGCACCTGGTTCGTGACGAGGCCGCAAACAAGGCACAGGAACCTCCAAGGCAGATTGCCCAGGAAGAGTTGTTCGCGGCGCGCCAGGAAATCCTGGAGATGCACATGGCGCCGGAAGTTGAGGAATACATCATCCAGCTCATCATGGCCACGCGAAAGCCGGAACTTTACGGCGACGACCTGGCTTCCTGGCTGGAGTACGGCGCCAGTCCCCGGGGAACCATTTCCCTGGATCGTTGCGCCCGCGCCCACTCCTGGATACAGGGCCGGGATTTCGTGTCACCGGACGACGTCCAGGAAATCCTGTTTGACGTGTTAAGGCACCGCATCCTGCTGTCTTTCGAGGCGGAAGCCAGTGGTGTCACCCCCGATAAGGTCCTGGAAACGGTTCGACAACGCGTCCCCTCGGCCTGAAACGGTTAGCGATCCATGGCTACTGCCCGGCTGCAGATCGACCCCCAGCACGCGCGCTACCAGAGCACCGGTGCCGTCATATCCCTGCAACAGTTACTGGTGCAGCGCTATGCCGCCAAGACTCTTGAATACCTGGCCCATACCCGTTCCATCGCCGGCATTTCGGGCCTGCACCTGTCCAAGATGCGCGGCCGCGGCATCGACTTCGAGGAATTCCGCCCCTACCAGCCCGGGGATGATATCCGCCTGATTGACTGGCGCGTTACCGCACGCACCAGCCGGCCTTTTACCAAGGTGTTCCGGGAAGAACGAGAACGGCCGGTGATCATCGCCGTGGACCAGACTCACAATATGTATTTCGGCAGCCAGGTGGCCTTCAAGTCGGTTATCGCCGCCCAGGCCGCGGCTGTATTCTGCTGGCTGGCTATCGACAACGGCGACCGTGTCGGCGGACTGGTGTTTAACGACAGCCGCGCCAGCCTGGTCCGGCCCAAGCGCAGTCGCCGTTCCGCCCTGCACCTGCTGAACCAGGTTTACCAGTTCAACCAGGAATTGCAGGAAGCGCCGCACCCGGAAAACCTGCCGCCACCGGAAGACGGCTTTGAACCGGGACTCGCCCACTCCCTGGGCCAGATTCGCCGCATTACCAAGCCCGGCAGCACGCTCTATGTAATTTCTGATTTCGTCACCATGGACGAACGCGCGCTGCAATACCTCAACCAGCTCGCACGCCACAACAACGTCGTGTGCTGCATCGTCTATGACCCGCTGGAAGAATCACTGCCAGTGCCCGGTGTCTACAGCATTACCGACGGCCGCCGCAAAGGCGCGCTCAATACCCATAGCAACAAAGCCCGCAGAAACTACCGTGACCAGTTCAAGGATCGTATGGATCTGTTGGAATCAGAACTGGACCGGCTGCAGATACGACTGATCAAGATACGTACCAATCAACTGGTGGTGGAACAGATCCGGGAATGGATAGCGAAGAACTTCTAGCGCAATTGGCGGACATTCACTTGCCGGGCGACGTGAGCTGGTGGCCCCCGGCCGTGGGCTGGTGGGTGCTGGCGCTATTGCTCATTGCCGCCACTGTGTTCCTGGCCCGCAAGTTGCTGCAGTTGCGCCGCGAACGACTGATCCTCAATCATGCCCTGGCTGAGCTTCACCGTGTCTATGAAGAATTTGCCGATTCCGATGACAGCGATGCCGCGGTTGACTACCTCAACCAGTTCAATGCGGTGCTGCGCCGGGTTGCCCTGGTGCACTTCCCGGACCATCGCGTGGCAAGCCTCGGTGGCCGGGAATGGGTTGATTTTATTAAGGAAAAAGGTGACCCTTCCCTGGTGAACGAGGACATTGAGGCAGCCCTCAGTTACGGCAGATTCCAGCCCCAATACCAGGTGGATGTGGAGGCCCTGGACCGCATGGGACGCAACTGGATTACCAGTCTCTATACAACACCCTCGCAACAGCAAGCCACTTCCGCGGCAGAGACCACATAGGAACCCGATGCTCGAATTCACCTGGCCCTACGTATTTCTCCTGCTGCCCCTGCCCATACTGGTCTATAAACTGCTGGACCGGGCGCCACGCCAGGACGCTGCCCTGTACGTGCCATTTTTCGCCGTACTGTCGCGGCTGCAATCGGAAAACGAAAACATCAGCAGTAGTCGCCTGCTGAATCTCATTTGTTGCACCCTGATCTGGCTGCTTATCATCCTCGCCGCCAGCAGGCCGCAATGGCTGGGTGAGCCTGTTCAACTGCCCTCTACCGGCCGTGACCTGATGCTGGCCGTGGACATCTCCGGCAGCATGGAAGCACAGGACATGGTGGTATCGAACCGCCAGGTCTCCCGCATCGATGTGGTCAAAGATGTCGTAGGTGATTTCGTTGTGCGCCGCGAAGGCGATCGCCTCGGCCTGATCCTGTTCGCAGCCCATGCCTATGTCCAGGCGCCCCTGACCTTTGATCGCGAAACCGTAGGTCAATTGTTAGAGGAAGCGGACATTGGCATCATCGAGGAATCCGCAACCGCCATCGGCGATGCCATAGGGCTTTCCGTTATTCACCTGAGAAACCGGCCGGAAAACAGCCGGGTACTGGTGCTGCTCACCGACGGGGTAAACAATGCCGGTGCGGTATCGCCGCAACAGGCGGGACAACTGGCTCGACAGGAGAACATCAAGGTCTACACTATCGGTATCGGTGCCGACCAGGTAGTGCAGCGAACATTCTTCGGCGCCCGGGCCATCAATCCCTCGGCGGAACTGGATGAAGCCGTACTGACCCAGATCGCGGAATCCACCGGCGGTCGCTATTTTCGCGCCCGTGACGTGAATGACCTGGTGGACATCTACGAGGAACTGGATCGCCTGGAAACCATTGAACAGGACGAACAGACCTACCGCCCCACCCGGGTATTGTTTTACTGGCCCCTGGGTGCCGCCATCATCATCAGCTTTATCCTGGCCCTTGTGACCATTCCCTGGACTTCACTCTCGGGCAAGGCAAAGATTCGGGAATACGAAGAAGATGAAGCGGCGATGACCGATACCGCGGAAGGGAGTGCCGGCGCATGAGCATTCCCGTAAGCCTGCTTAACGACTTTCATTTTCTCAGGCCGTGGTGGTTACTGGCCCTGGTTCCCACGCTGGTGTTTTTCATCGCCATGTGGCGCATCAATTCCGTGGTGACCGCCTGGGACAAGGCCATCGACAAGTCCCTGCTGCCCTATCTTCTGGATCGCAGCAAGAGCGGCGCTCAACGCACACCTTTATTACTGCTGTTCACTGCCTGGTTACTGGCAACCGTAGCCATGGCCGGACCGGTATGGGAACAATTGCCGCAACCGGTACAACAGCGGGAAGACTCCCTGGTTATTGTCATGGACCTGTCCCTGTCCATGTTTGCGCCGGACCATGAACCGTCACGAATTGACCTGGCCAAGCGCAAGTTGCGGGACATCCTCTCCCTGCGTGACGAAGGCCAGACCGGGCTGGTGGTCTATGCAGGCGATGCCCATGTAGTCACACCTCTGACCGACGACGTGGTTACCATCGAGGCATTAGTCCCTTCCCTCAGTCCCAACATCATGCCCCTGTTCGGCAGCAATCCCGTTGCCGCCATCGACATGGCCATTGACCTGTTGAATGACATCGAGGCCAATCGCGGCAAGATATTGCTCATGACCGATGGCGTGAACGGCTTTGGCGAAGCGGAACGCCTCATCGAGCGCCTGGAAGACACCAATTACGAATTGCTGGTCATGGGAATCGGCACCGAACAGGGGGCACCGATTCGCACCAGCGACGGTAATTTCCTCACCGATGAGCGGGGCAACATGGTTGTGCCCACCCTGAATCGCAACGTATTGCAGACCCTGGCCAACAGGCTCAACGGCCGCTACCACGACATCCAGCTATCCGACGCTGACCTGGAAGCGCTGCTGCCCGACATCGACATACTGGAAGACCCGGAACTGAGTGACGTCGAGGAGGAGTTCGATATCTGGTATGAGACCGGGCCCTTTCTCCTGCTGCTGGTATTGCCCATGGTGGCGCTGAGTTTCCGGCGTGGCTGGTTATTTTCCTTCGTATTAATGGGAAGCCTGGCGGGAATGAGCGCGCCTCAACCCGTCATGGCCGCGGAATTCCTGGATTTCTTCAAGACCCGGGACCAGCGTGGCGCCGAGGCCTTCGCCAACGAGGAGCACCTGGAGGCGGCAGCCCTGTTCGAGGAACCCGGGTGGCAAGGTGCAGCGAACTACCGCGCCGAGAACTATGAAGCGGCAGTAGCAGCTTTCAGCACCCTCGACACCGACGATGGCCATTACAATCGCGGCAACGCCCTGGCCCTCACCGGCAACTACCCGGAAGCCATCGCCGCTTACGATCGCGCACTGGAACTCAATCCCGATCACTCCGATGCCATCTACAATAAGGAAATCATCGAACAACTGTTAGAGCAGGAAGAATCCGAATCCGGTGAAAATCAGGACGGACAAAGCGAGGAGCAACAGTCCGAGCAGAATTCCCAGAACGAATCGGAACAACAGGAAAACAGCGAACAACAGGACCAGGAAAGCCAGGAAGGCAACGAGGACCAGGAGCAGCAGGAACAGCAGCAGAATGAAGCCCCTGAAGACCAGGAGACATCCGAGTCCAACAGCGAACAAAACACCCCCAGCCAGAACAGCAACGAGGAATTCGAGGAACAGCAATCCCTGGAGCAGTGGCTGCGCCGCATCGAGGATGATCCCGGTGAACTGCTCCGGCGCAAATTCCGTTACCAGTATCGCCAGCGACAGTTGAACGGTACTGCCAACAGCCTGCAGAACGGGGGACAGATCTGGTGATGCAGCGCTTACGACAATCTCTTGCCCTGCTGCTGTTAATGTTCAGCGGCAACCTCGCCGCACAGGAAATCGAAACTTCCGTGGATCGCGCCGAACTGGCCCGGGGCGAAACCCTCACCTATACCATAAGGGTTTACGACCAGCGCCAGGGCATGCAACTGGACCTGACTCCGCTGACGGAAAGTTTCGATGTGTTGGGTACCCGTACTTCCAGCCAGATTCGTTCCATAAATGGCGCTGTAGAATCCTGGACTGATTACATCGTTACCCTATTCCCCCTGGAGGAAGGCAATCTCACTATCCCGCCAATCCAGGTAAATGATACCGAGACGGACGCCATCGAGATCGTGGTCAGCAACGAAGGACCACGCTCCAACCAGGACAGCGATGAGTTATTCCTGGAAATAGAAACCAACAGGGATTCGGTATACGTACAGGAACAACTGCTGTTCACTGTTCGCCTCTACTACACCATTAACGGCATACGTAATCCCCAGTTCACAGAACTGGAAATGGAAGACTCGGTCATCCAGCTAATCGGCTCACCGAACCAGTACGAACGTCTCATCGACGGCGTGCGCTATGGTGTCTACGAAAAGCGCTACGTGATTTTCCCCCAGCGCAGTGGGGAACTGGAGATTCCTGACATCCTGTTCCGCGGTGAAGTCACCGATGGCTCCAGCAACTTCGTGTTCCGCAACCTGAACACCCGGCGCGTCACTGCCTTTATCGAAGGTGTCAGCATCGAGGTAAAAGAACGCCCGGCATCAGTACGAGACAGCGCCTTCTGGCTGCCGGTGTCTGACCTGGAGCTGGAGGAAACCTGGAGCACGGACCTGGGCAATCTGCGCATCGGCGATACCGTTGAACGCACCGTTACCATGACCGCTCACGGCCTGGATGGCGCCGTGCTGCCCCCTTTTTCCGAATCCCAGATCGTGGGAATCAACCAGTACCCCAACCCGCCGGAGATAGACCGTTCTTTTGTTGAAGGCAGCATCGTCGGTTCTCGTACGGAGTCGGTATCCATGGTGTTCACCGAAGCCGGAAATTTCGAAATTCCGGAGATTTCGATTATCTGGTGGAATATCAACACCGACCAGGCCGAGGTCACTGTGCTTCCGGCCACGCGCATCAATATCGCCGGTATCCAGGGAGTGGTGCCCGCGGAACAAACCGTTGCCAGCAGTGGTGACCTGGAAGAATTACTGGCGGCGGACCCGGTGCTGGACCAGGCCATGATCGACGCCCAGGCAGAGGCAGAATTCATTGAGGTGGACTCCAACTGGCTTAACTACTTCATCATTGGAGCCTTCCTGATCGTGGCCTGGAGTGTGTACGCCCTGGTGCTTGCGCCGAACTGGCACATCGTCATCGCCTGGTACCGGCAGCGCCGGGAAGACATCGCCGACTATTACGATCCGGAAAATAACGAGAGGGTTGCCTTCAGCAATCTCAAGCGAGCCTGCGCATCGAAGGACCTGAATAATATCCGGGCCGCACTCATCGTGTGGTGCAATCACTTCCTGGACAGTCGCGCCATCCTCACCATGGAAGATATCCTGCAGCAGCGTGAAGTATCCGAACTGCATGAACATGCCATGGCCATGCAATCCACCCTGTTCAATCCCGATGTGGAAGACCCCAATTCCGTTCCCTTCGACACTCCCCGGCTCATTGAACTGGTGACTCGATTGCGCAAGGCAAAGCGCAGACGCCAGAAGCAACAGCAGGACCAGCAACGCTACGCCCTGCCGCCCTTGTACAAAACCTGAAATCCGGCCTGTGAAAAACTCCCGGCTGGTTTATTCCACCGCAGGCAGTTCCCATTGTAAGAAATGCGGTATGGTGGCAAGCGTTTGCCAGTGTGGTGCCGATTCGCTTGTAGAGTCTTCGCAGGGTCCGGTCAGGATTTCCCGCAACAGCAAAGGCCGCGGCGGTAAGACTGTAACCTTGATAACCGGGATTCCTTTGGCGGGAAGCGAACTCAAGCAGCTTGCAAAGAAACTGAAAGCCCTTTGTGGCACTGGTGGCACTGTTAAGGACAACACCATTGAGATCCAGGGTGACCATCGGGACAAGCTGGTGACTGAATTAGCAAAGGATTACCCAAATACCAAAGCGTCCGGTGGCTAGCACCTGAGATTGGAGTCTTGTCCAACTGTTTTTGAATTGGCTCGCAAAGCACGCCAAGCACGCAAAGGATTGCCAGTAAAAACTCCGTGCACTCCGTGTGCTCCGTGAGAAAACTAACGATAGTGCTAGAAGCGCCAGAACACGCGGAATACACGAGCCACTCGTCAAATATCTTACCGCGCAGTTTTTTCCAGTATTGCTTGGGCTCTCACGGAGCACACGGAGTGCACGGTGTGGCTTGCCCTTCCCAAACCCTTTGCGTGCTTGGCGTGCTTCGCGAGATTAATAATCCAACTCGCTAAGAGCTCAGAACCAAAACCTTCCCCAAGCTAACCGCCGGAAATTGCCCCAACAATCATCAGGGGTTCTCTTCCTTCGCTAACTGCTTCTGGCAGGACAAATTCATCAGGCTCGTGTGACACATCTTCGCCACAGGCAAAGAAGCGAATCTTGGGGCGGCGCGCACCATTCTCGTGATCGAGGACAGCTCCCTTCAGCATGGGATAGCGCGCTTCCAGCGCACGAATTACGTCTTTCACCGTCAGCGGGCCGGACAGGTCCAACTCCACCTCGGAGCCGGCCCCTGACAAATTCTGCAGGTGATAGGGAATCTGGATTCTGACCATTGCCGTAAATCAGGATAGGGTCTGAACCTCTACCGACAATACCGGGGGCAGATCCCTGGCGATAGCATTCCAATTGTCACCGCCATCGGGAGAGCAATACACCTGGCCCCCGGTGGTGCCGAAGTAAATGCCGCAGGAATCCAGCTTGTCCACGCACATGGCATCACGCAATACATTTACATAACAGTTTTCCTGGGGAAGCCCATTGGTGAGCGCCTCCCAGTCGTCCCCTCCCTTGCTGCTGCGATAAACCCTGAGCTTGCCTTCCGGTGGATAATGCAGGGAGTCACTGAGAATCGGCACCACGTAGATAGTCTCCGGTTCATGGGCATGCACTGCGATGGGAAAGCCAAAATCCGAAGGCAGGTCTCCGCTCACCTCGGTCCAATTGTCTCCACAGTCCTCGCTGCGCATCACGTCCCAGTGCTTCTGCATGTAAAGCACATTGGGATTGGACGGATGCATGTCGATGCGATGCACGCAGTGACCGATCTCCGCGGTGGGATTGGGAATGAAATCAGACACCAGCCCCTTGTTAATGGGCTTCCAGCTTGCGCCGCCATCGTCGCTGCGGAATGCACCGGCGGCGGAAATCGCCACGTAGATCCGTTCCGGGTTGTTGGCATCCAGCAGGATGGTATGCAGGCACATGCCGCCGGCACCGGGCGTCCAGTCCTTGCCCGTGCCATGGCCACGCAATCCTGCCAGTTCGTTCCAGGTCTGCCCACCATTGTCAGAACGGAAGAGTGCCGCGTCTTCGACACCGGCATAAACCACGTCGGCATCGTGCAGAGATGGCTCCAGGTGCCAGACACGCTTGAATTCCCAGGGATGAGGCGTACCGTCATACCACTGGTGCGTAGTCAGCTCCTTGCCGGTCTCGTCGCTGGTGTCGTAGACAAATTTATTACTCTCACCAACCGGCATACCTTGTTCATCTGTAGATGGCGATCCCTTGGGACTGCCCGGTTGTTCCCAGGTCTTACCGCCGTCACTGGATCGCTGGATGATCTGGCCAAACCATTCCGAGGTTTGCGAGGCATAGATGCGGTCGGGGTCTACCGACGAGCCCTTCATGTGATACACCTCCCAGCCAGCAAACAAAGGACCGTCAACCTGCCAATCCTGCCGGGATTCATCCGCGCTCAGCACAAAACCGCCCTTGCGCGTTCCCACCAATACTCGTACGCCGCTCATGGTGTTCTCCTCATTTTTTTCAGTGCAGGTATCGGGTTTTAACAGATTTTCCCTGCCGGCACATGCCCGGATTGCTGCGTCATGGTGACGCGGCTGGTTAATGCCCGCAGAAAATATAAGGGATTAGGACTGGAAACGAAGACCGCGCAACTGACGCTTGACCACACCGGCCTGTTGCCTGAGTTGCCTCATACCCTGCCCCTCATGGCCCGGCCCTTCTTCGAGGCGGTAATTTAGGTCGAGGAATAACTCGGTAAGCTCGGTCATGGCCTGCCTGAGTTCCGGTTGCGCCGCCACAACGCGATCACAATAGGCCGAGGGAGTTTCACCCCGTTGCCGCGCCAGCCCCCTGCGGCCCAGCTCGGCACAGACTTCCAGGTACAACTTGTTTACCGGCCTCACCCTGGTACGAGGCTCGAATCGAATCACGGTCAGGGCGATACCGAATATGACGATGGCAGTCAGTCCGATGAACAAGGCCATGACCTTTTGCTCGGTAACATTCCCCAGGATGCGTTCAAAGAAATCGAACTGCACTTCTTCATCGTAGTTCACCACGCGGCGGTTCCATTCGTACTCGATTGCATCGAAGCGCAGGCGCAGGGTATTGAGCCAGCCCATGGAACCGAAACCAAGCTGGGACAACATGGAATCCTGCAGAAACGCAGGATCGCTGCCCAAAGCCGCCTCTACCCCCAGGCGAATGCGTTCCGGGGAGACTGCGGCGGTGGGATCGAAGCGCACCCAGCCTTCACCCTCCAGCCACACTTCGTTCCAGGCATGGGCGTTGTACTGGTAGATCATCATGTAATCTTCGAAGCGATTGTATTCCGCGCCCTGGTAGCCAACTACCACCCGCGCCGGTATGCCGGCCGCCCGCATCAGGAAGGCGAAGCTGCTGGCATAGTGTTCGCAAAACCCCTCCATGGTGTCGAACAGGAATTCATCGACGCGATTTTCATTAAGCAGCGCCGGATTGAGGGTGTAGAAGAATTCATTCTGCTGAAAGTAGGCCAGCACCTGGTAAACGAAATCACGATCGGTATTCACACTGGCGCGCATCTCCCGGGCAAATTCGATGCTGCGCTCGTTGCCGGAAAGAGGCAGTTGCAGGTTCGCCTCCCTGGCATAGTTAAGCAGGAAAAGGTTCGTGGTATTGCCCAGGTAAGAGCGCAGGTCATAGTTCAGGCGCTGGGTTACGGGGCCATTGTTGAACAGCTCGAACCGGTTGCTCTGGAACAGGTTGCGTGATTCCGCCTCGGCGAGATGCAATCCGTACACCCAGGGTTGCTGGGTTGGTTCCAGGATTACGTTGTAGCGAATCGGGTTGCTCTCCACGCGTAGGGTCTCTTCCCCCAGGAACTGGGCATTGCCGAACTGGCCGTTGCCGAAAGAGCCCCGTCCGCGGCGGCGGTCCCAGGTTTCACCATCGAAGCGATCCAGTACCAGGCCGCGCCAGTAAAGGTTTTCATGCAGCGGTGGCGCCACGTTTTCAAACTGGACCCGGAATGCCAGGTCGGCGGAACGCCCCAGCTGGCTCAGGGAACCCGGGGACATTTCGTCGGTTACTCCCGTGGTATTGCCCGTATTGGGAATGGGTACCGCCCATAACGGTGCGATGCGGGGAAAGACCATGAACAGCACCACGGTCAGGGGCAAGGCCTGCAGAAAGATCTTGCCTGCCATGCGATAGGTACCGAAGTTATCCTTCACCAGGCTGGAACGATTCAGGGAGATCATGGCCCCGATAATGAATGTGATAACCACGGCGAGATAAACAGTCATCACGAAACTCTGGGTATAGATAAAAGCTATCATGGACATGACGAAACACAGGGATATCACCACGTAGATGTCCCGCTTGTAACGCATTTCGATGAGCTTGAAGACGAAGCCCAGGGTCAGCAGGCTGGCCGCCGAGTCCAGGCCCACGCCGATATTGCTAATCTGGCTCGCCGATACGATAAGAGTAAAGATGACGATCAATACTCGCAGCATGCGTCCCGGGTAATTGAGCACGCCGCTGAAAATCAATAAGCGCCAGGCAATACAGATCAGCGCGATGATTGAAACCCAAAACGGTGTATTGATGACCTGGGGCAGGATTACCAGGGTGACACAGAGCAGCACCCAGAACAGGGAATTACGGGGTATCTGGTAGGAGATATCCACTCAGGCGCCCTCGTTCTCTTCGGTGCCAAACAGGGCCAGGGTTTTCAGCAGCTTTTGTTTGTGTGCAGCCCCGCAATCCGGCGCAATCTCGATTCCGGGCAGCTTCATTCCGAATGCCTGCCCGCCCTTGGCCAACATTAACACGCCATAGCAAAGCCGTGACAAGCGCTCCTCGGTGTTAAAACCATAAAACATATCCCAGTCCAGCCAGATACGCTTGTCCACGTAATCCACGAACTGCTTGACCTGCATGCCCTGCCCCCGGGCCACATTTTTCCATGCCACCTGGCGCAGGGGATCACCCGGGACATAGTCACGCAGGCCGTAAAAGTCTTCGCTGCCTTCCTTGATGATGGCTGAGTCATCACTGCCACCCCCGCCATGGGTAAACTGGTCCATAACAAATGGTATTGGCTTGGGATAGACCAGGCAACGCTGGTCCAGGTCTACCAATGACCAGGCCCGGGCCAGGCCCAGTGGATAGAAGGTAGTGATCCTCAACAGTGGCGCCGGGAAATATCCACGGGTTTTCGCCTCGGTGAATACACGAATTTCTTCCTGGTCGTTGTCCGTGAGGTCTGCCGTGGTGATGTTTTCCCCGGGGAAATTGAATTCCAGCGCTTCGTGGCGACGCCCGGGGGCGCGGGAAATCTGTACCCGGTAGGCAATCTCCTCCCCCACAAACACCGATGCCGGTGACAGGCTGGCAAGGGAAAGCTGGTTGAGGTTGTTAAAGGTATAGAAAATGCCGAGGATAAAAATACTCACCATCATAAAGGCAAGCCCGAACGCCAGGCTGACGGCGTAGTTGATGGCGGCAATGAAGATCAGCCCTGCGGCAACCAGCACGAACAACCCGTTTGCGCTGGGCAGGATATAAATTATCTTGCGGTTTAGGGTGACTTCGTCACAGGGCTTGATACGTTTTCTGGCCCATTCCTGGAAGCGCTTGTCCCAGTTTGCGTTGATGCTTATGGCCATAACAGGTTCGCTGGTCAGATTGAGCAGAAACTACTCGATAACATCCACCTCGTTGAGCAACCGCTGCACAAGTGGCGCACCGGTGTGCCCGTCCTCGTCCATGTTAGCGCGAAGGCGGTGTTCCACTACCGGGGGCAGGATGGTTTGCACGTCTTCGGGGACGACATGATTGCGCCCGCACATCAGCGCCCAGGTCTTGGCGGCACGCATGATGGCCAGGCTGCCCCGGGGCGACAGGCCGAAGTGGAAGCCTTCGTGGGTACGGGTGTAATCCACCAGTCGCTGCACGTAGTCCAGCAAGGCATCACTGGCCTTGACCTCTGACGACTGCTGGCGAAAACGTGCCACGTCTGAAGAATCCAGGCACTGCACTATGCCCTCTACCTTGTCGCGCTCGGTGTTCATCTCCAGCAGTTCACGTTCCGCCTTCTGGTCGGGGTAGCCGAGCCTGAGGCGCATGAGGAAGCGGTCGAGCTGGGATTCCGGCAAGGGATAGGTGCCGGCGAGGTTGGCGGGATTCTGGGTAGCAATCACGAAAAACGGGTCTGGCAGTTTTCGGGTTTCCCCTTCCACCGTCACCTGGCGCTCTTCCATGGCTTCCAGCAAGGCACTCTGGGTCTTCGGCGTGGTGCGATTGATCTCGTCCGCCAGAACAAGCTGGCTGAAGATGGGACCGGGATGAAAACTGAAGGTGCTACTGGCCTGGTCGAACACGGAAATGCCGAGAATATCCGCCGGCAACAGGTCGCTGGTGAACTGGACGCGGTTGTAGCCGAGGTTTAGTGCCTTGGCCAGGGCGTAAGACAATGTTGTCTTGCCCATACCCGGCAGGTCTTCAATCAACAGGTGGCCACCGGAGAACAAACAACACAGCGCCAGGCGAATCTGGTGATCCTTGCCCAGCAAGGCCTTGCTGACCTCGCTCACCGTTCGCTGCACTTGCTGTGAGTAGCGGTTGTCCACTACTTCGGCCGCAACCGGTTTCTTGTCCAGGTTAAGGGAAAACATGATGAGACTCTGGCTTACCGTACTCCGGGAACGGGCGGACTCAATCCGCGTTCATGTCCGCCACCAGGTTCTGGGTCTGGCTACGAGACTTCTTCTTTGCCTTCTTGGCAGCATCGTTACGGGCGTTCTCCAGGCGACGCAGATACACTTCGTCGACATCCCCGGTGACATATTCGCCATTAAACACCGAGCACTCGAAACGGGTGATATCGGGGTTGCCTTCATGGGCAGCGGCAATGAGATCATCCAGGTCCTGATAAAGCAACCAGTCTGCGCCGATTGCCTCCTGCACTTCGTCGTCGGTCTTGCCTGCGGCGATCAGCTCGCTGGCCGCGGGCATGTCGATGCCATAGACGTTGGGATAGCGAATGGCGGGAGCGGCCGAGGCGAAATAGACTTTCCTGGCGCCGGCATCCCTGGCCATCTGGATGATCTGTTTGCAGGTCGTACCGCGCACGATGGAGTCATCAACCAGCAGTACATTTTTACCCTGGAACTCCAGCTCGATGGCATTCAGTTTCTGGCGTACCGACTTCCGCCGCTGGCTCTGCCCCGGCATGATGAAGGTGCGGCCGATGTAGCGGTTCTTCACAAAGCCTTCGCGGTATTTCACGCCCATGCGATTGGCCATTTCCAACGCGGAGGTGCGGGAGGTATCGGGAATGGGAATTACCACATCCACATCGTGATCCGGACGCAGGCGCAGCAGTTTTTCCGCAAGCCTCTCACCCATGCGCAGTCTCGCCTTGTACACCGAGATACTGTCCATGAGGGAATCGGGGCGCGCGAAATACACATGCTCAAAAATACAGGGCGTATGTTCCCTGGCTTCACAACACACCTGGGTATGAATACGGCCATCCACTTCCATGTACACCGCTTCCCCCGGCCCCACGTCTCTCTCTATTTCGAATCCCTGGGAATCGAGCGCGACGCTTTCCGACGCCACCATGTAGTCTTTTCCTGAATCTTTTGTGCGGCTGCCGAATACCAGGGGACGGATGCCGTTCGGGTCGCGGAATCCCACGATGCCGTAACCGGTAATCATGATGATAACGGCGTAACCGCCCCGGCAGCGCCTGTGCACACCGGCCACGGCGGCGAACACATCCTCGGCGGTGGGCTTGATCTTGCCGCGCTTCTGCAATTCATGGGCGAATACATTAAGCAACACTTCCGAATCGGAATCGGTGTTAATGTGGCGCAGGTCTTCCTTGAACAGGTCCCGGCTTATCTCGAGGGTATTGGTGAGGTTGCCATTGTGGGCAAGACTGAGACCGTAGGGTGAATTTACATAGAACGGTTGTGCCAGGGCAGGACCGGAACTTCCTGCGGTGGGATAACGCACATGACCTATACCCATCTGGCCGGTCAGTCGTTCCATGTGCTTGCTGCGAAACACGTCCCGAACCAGGCCGTTATCCTTGCGCAGGTTAAGCTTGCCGTTATCACTGGTCATGATGCCGGCAGAATCCTGTCCACGATGCTGCAGCACCGTCAGTGTGTCATAGATGCAGACGCCTACATCCTTCTTTGTTACAACTCCCACCAACCCGCACATAATTCCCGCCCAATACTCAGATTATGTTCGCTGTTAAATAGCCGGCAACTGCGGTACCGGCGCCGTGTACTGCTCTTCCCCCAGCATCTCCTGGGACCATTCGATCAGGGCGACGCTATAGGGTACCAGGCCCGACTGCTGCCATACCTCGGTTTCCGAAACAAACGGCCGCGTAATGAACACGATCACCATCACGATCACCAGGCCGCGCAATATGCCAAAACCACCGCCAAGAATCCTGTCCACCAGGCGCAAACCTGTAATGGTCAGCAGTTTTTTCAGCAGGTGGGTGATGCCGGTTCCCAGCATCATCACCACCACGAAAAGCAATACGAATGCCGTGACATAGCGTACGCTTTCGTTGTCTATCATGCCCGCCAAGCTGCCTGAAACGGGGTCACTGTATACCCTTGCAATCACCAAAGCTGCGACCCAGGTCAACAATGACAACACTTCCTTGACCAGGCCCCGCCACAGGCCGAAAAAGCAGGACAACGCGCAAACTACCAGAATCGCTACATCGATTTGATTCATCAGGCCTTGTCAGAGCTGTTCCAACTCGTAGCGAACTACCATACCGGATAACTGGAATTCCTCCTGGAGTTGCTGGCGATAGTCATCCACCCGGTTACGGTCCAGCCAGGGCCCCACGTACACCGCGGTTAATTCACCCTGCCCGCTGTCCAGGTCCCGGGTATAGGCCTTGTACCCCGCCGCCTGCAGTCGCTGCACCAGGTTTACCGCGTTGCCGGATTCGGCAAAGGAGCCGAGACGCACCACCCAGCCCTGGGGCAGGCCCTGCTCGTCCAGTTGCGGTACCTCGCGCACAAAATCCGGCCGCGATTCTTCTACGGCCGCGTTTCCTGGTGCCGGGGCAGTAATATCGGGATCGATTTCGGGTTCTTCAATGTCCGTTATTTCCGGGGTATCGGCCACGATAACCGGCCGCGACTGGGTCGGTTCCGGCATCACGGCAATTGCCGGGGGATCGGGAATACGGCTGGCGATTTCGGGCTGATAGCTGCCCTCGCCGTCGAATAATATAGGAAGAAAGATCAGCGCCAGCGCCAGCAGGACGATGGTTCCGACGATGCGTTGTTTGGTGCCCTGGTTCAAGCCTGGTCCACCCCGACTGCCATATAGCTACGGTGCGCTGCGAATATGCTACTGCTCATATTGCTGTACTCAATGCCCTGGCCTGGGAAACGGTCATAAACGACCCGGTGACCACTACCAGGTCCTGTTCCGTGGTGGCGTCAATGGCGGCCGCCACCGCCGACCCTACTGTGTCGTGCACGCTTAGCAACCGTTCCCCCGGTATTGCCTCGATGCGCCCGGCGAGCTCGGAAAGCGGCATACAACGGGGCTCGTCAAGCTGGGCAATATACCAGATATGGGATATGGATTCTAAGGAAAGCACAATACCTTCCACATCTTTATCTGCCATCGCCGCCAGGACTACAGCGACTTTGCCGTTGTAATTACCCGCCTGTTTCATCTGCAGAAGATGCCGGTGCAACAATGCGGCCGCCGCCGGGTTATGGGCTACATCCAGCAGCAGCAACCGTCCGCTGGATTGCTCCCGTCGCAATTCCCAGCGCCCGGGCACCACGATATCCCTGAGAATGCCCTCGATGGTTTCCCGGCACAGGGTGATGCGCAGGATTTCCAGCAATTGTAAGGCCGTGGCGGCACTGGCCAGGGGCAGTCCGGGCAGCGGCAGGCCGTTGAGGCCACGTTCTCCAGCACCGAAGGAGCCCTGCCAGTCCCAGCTCTCCCCGTCCGCCTGTTCCGTAAACCTGTATTCCTCGCCCAGTCGAAAACACTGGCACTGCAGTTGCTGTAACCGCTCCGTCAAACATTGCGGTGGCTCGGGCTCGGCCAGTATCACGGTCTGTCCCGGGCGCAGGATGCCGGCTTTTTCCAGCGCGATCTGTTCCCGGCTGTTGCCCAGCCAGTCCATGTGATCCAGTTCGATACTGGTGATCACGGCGATGTCGGCATCGATGATGTTCACTGCATCCAGACGGCCGCCCAGCCCTACTTCCAGCAACGCGAAATCCAGCTCCGATTGCTGGAAGATCCACAGCGCCGCCAGGGTGGCGAATTCGAAATAACTCAGACTGGTGTCCGCGCGGCTTTGTTCCACCATGGCCAGGGCATCGCAAAGCATGGTGTCACTGGCCTCGGCATTATTCACCAGGATGCGTTCATTGAAGCGGTGCATGTGGGGTGAGGTGTAGAGCCCGACCCGTTGTCCTGTCTGCACCAGGAATTGGTTCAGCAGCGCCAGGGTGGAACCCTTGCCATTGGTGCCTGCGACAGTAATGACCCGGGCTGCGGGCCGGGTAATGCCCATGCGCGCCGCGACTTCGCGGATGCGCTCCAGGCCCAGTTCGATCTCGCGGGGATGCACGGCCGCAATGTGCTGCAGCCAGGCGTCAAGGGTCGCCGGTATTGAAGATGGGATTACAGGGTCAGGAGTAGCTGCCATTGCGGCGATAATGCAGCATCTTGTCCAGCAGGGATGTGATGCGGTCTCGCAGATCGCGCCGGTGCACGATCATGTCGATGGCGCCATGTTCCAGCAGGAATTCGCTACGCTGAAATCCTTCCGGTAATTTCACCCGCACTGTCTGCCGAATCACGTCGGGTCCGGTAAAGCCCACCAGTGCATTGGGTTCCGCTATGTTTACGTCTCCCAGCATGGCCAGGCTGGCGGACACTCCGCCGTACACGGGATCAACCAGCACCGAGATAAACGGCAGGCCTGCCTCTTTCATCTTTTCCAGGGCGGCGGAAGTCTTGGCCATCTGCATCAGGGAAACCAGCGCTTCCTGCATGCGGGCGCCACCGCTGGTGGAAAAACAGACCAATGGAAGTTCATGCTCGAGGCAGTGGTTAACGGCCTGGACGAATTTCTCACCTACCACTGCTCCCATGGAACCGCCAATAAATCCAAACTCGAAGGCCGCCACGATCACCGGCATATCCTTTACCGTACCTTTTACTACCACCAGTGCGTCTTTCTCACCGGTACCCTTCTGGGCGGTGTTGAGCCGATCGCGGTACTTCTTCAAATCCTTGAACTTGAGCATGTCCACCGGTTCCAGGTCGGCATTGAGTTCCTGCTGGCCTCCCTCGTCCAGGAACAACTCGATGCGGCGCCGGGCACTGATGCGCAGGTGGTGGTCACACTTGGGGCAGACCTCGTGATTTTCCAGCAGGGACCTGCGATAGAGCATGGAGTCACAGCGGGGACATTGCTTCCACACCCCTTCCGGTACCGTGGACTTGTCTCCCTTGTCCGTGGAGATTGACGGTAATATCTTGTCTATCCAGCTCATATTAGTACTTTAATATCAATTAGTTACAATGTCTAATTAATGTTGTCTATGGCTTCCCGGGCTGCCCCGATGACGCTGCAACAGGCGCCCAGGTCCTGCTGAGCAGCGGCGCCGAGGGCCCCGATCCTGTCCACCAGGGCGCTGCCGATAACAATCCCGTCCGCCAGCTGGGCCATATCCCTGGCGCTGTCGGCGTCTTTTATACCAAAGCCAATAACTATAGGTAAGTCAGTCATTTGTCTCAGCCTGGCCACGTTGTCCTGCACCGAATCCCGGTCGCTGATGGCGGCGCCGGTGACACCCTTGAGAGACACGTAATACAGGTATCCACTGCAACTATCGGCAATTTCCCTGGCCCGTGCCTCGCTGGTGGTGGGCGCAACCAGGAAAATTCGTTCAACACCATGGGATTTCAGCGCGGCAGCCAGTGTATCGGCTTCTGCCGGCGGCATGTCCACCACCAGCACACCATCCACCCCCACCTGCTTACAGCGCTCGGCGAAGGCCTGGTAACCAAATATCTCCACCGGGTTCAGGTAGCCCATGAGCACGATACCGGTATCAGTGTCCTGCTGGCGAAAGCGCTCCACCAGGTCCAGCACCTGGGCCAGGGTGGTGCCAGCGGCCAGGGCCCGCTCAACTCCCCGCTGTATCACCGGCCCGTCTGACGCAGGGTCACTGAATGGAATACCCAGCTCGATGATATCCGCGCCCTGGCTGACCAGTTCGTGCATTACGGCCAGGGTGGTATCGATATCGGGATCACCCGCCACCAGGTAGGGAATGAGCAACTTGCCGGCATCCTGCTTGCGCCGGGAGGCAATGGTTTCAATACGGTTCATGGTGGTTTACAGCTCGATTCCTTCCAGCCTGGCAATGGTTTCGATGTCCTTGTCGCCACGACCGGACAGATTCACCACAATGGCCTTGTCGCTGTCCATGTCCGCGGCCAGCTTCATGGCGTGGGCAACGGCGTGACTGGATTCCAGGGCCGGGATAATGCCTTCCAGCCGGGTCAGCTGGTGAAAGGCATCCAGTGCTTCCCGGTCCGTGGCCGCGGTGTACTCAACCCGCTGCAGGTCTTTCAGCCAGGAATGTTCCGGTCCCACGCCGGGGTAATCCAGGCCGGCGGAAACGGAATGGGTCGCCATGATCTGGCCGCCCTCGTCGGTCATCAAATAGGTGCGATTGCCATGGAGCACACCGGGCTTGCCGATGTTGAGTGGCGCCGCGTGCTCGCCGGTTTCCAGGCCATGACCGCCGGCCTCTACACCCACCATGCGCACCTGCTCATCTTTAAGAAAGGGATGGAACAGGCCAATGGCATTGGATCCGCCACCTACGCAGGCAACGAGCACGTCGGGCAGGCGACCGATAAGTTCCTGGCTCTGTTCCCGGGTTTCACGACCGATGACACACTGGAAATCCCGCACCAGTTGCGGATAGGGATGAGGACCGGCCACGGTACCGATGATGTAATAGGTATTGTCCACGTTGGTGGCCCAGTCTCGCAGGGCTTCATTCATGGCGTCTTTCAGGGTCTTCGAACCTGAATCAACCGACACCACATTGGCGCCGAGTAATTTCATCCGATAAACATTGGGAGCCTGGCGCTCGATGTCCTCACTGCCCATGTACACATGACATTCCAGTCCCAGCCGTGCTGCAACCGTAGCGCTGGCAACTCCGTGCTGCCCCGCTCCTGTTTCCGCGATCAGGCGCGTCTTGCCCATGTGCTTTGCCAATAACGCCTGTCCTATGGTGTTATTAACCTTATGCGCGCCAGTATGATTCAGGTCTTCCCGCTTCAGGTAAATTTGTGCACCACCGCAGGCCTTGGTAAGCCGTTCCGCATAATAAAGTGGTGACGGCCGGCCAACATAGTGTTTCAACTCGTGATTAAACTCGTCCCAGAATCCCTGGTCCTTTGACAGGGTTGCATAAACCCGCGCCAGTTCCTCCACGGCGTTTATCAGGGTTTCCCCGACAAAACAGCCGCCATATGGTCCGAAATGACCCGACGCATCGGGTCCATCAAACATTGCTTGTTGTTCAGCCTCGGACACTTCTTGCTTCCTCTATAAAACTCTTTACCTTATCCGCGTCTTTAATTCCCGGTGACGACTCCACGCCACTGGCTACATCAACACCAAATGGATTAACACTGCCAATCGCGCTTGCGACATTACCCGGATTCAGCCCTCCGGCCAGTACCAGGCGTTGTGTATTATCGATACCGGTAGCCGCCGTAAGCTTCCAGTCGAAAGTCTTACCCGTGCCACCGGGTTCATGTTTGTCATAGGTATCCAGCAGTATGCGCTCGGCGCTGGGGTAACCCTCAATCGCCTCGGCCAGGTCGGTGCCACCCCCTGCCTTGATACCTTTCATGTAAGGCAGGTCAAACGAATTACAGAACTCTTCACTTTCGGCGCCATGAAACTGCAGGCCAGTGAAACACCCGGTCTGTAATGCCGCGTCTACTTCAGCCTTCGTGGGGTCGACGAACAGTGCAAAGGTCTGCGTCTCCAGGTCAGCGAATACACTGGAGACACGGGCTACATCAACGGCACGCTTGCTGCCCGGGAACAACACCATGCCCAGCGCATCGGCGCCACAGGAAAGTGCCCATTCGGCATCCTGCCGGCGGGTAATGCCGCAGATTTTGATCCAGACAGCTGCCACTTATGTCTTCCTGTCGCGACGGAGGCGCATTCTAACAGACTCCAGGACACCAGCCTATGCGCCGAGAAAAGGCGGTAGCCGCAACGGCGGCACGAATCCACAGGCTGCAGGATATTCCACCTGCACAAGGTAGAGCCCGACCGGTGGCGCGGTCACCGCACCCAGGGTTCGGTCCTGCGCGGCCAGCAATTGACCAAGCCAGGATGGAGGCCGTTCGCCCCGGCCTGCTTCCAGCAGGGCGCCAACAATATTTCGAACCATGTGCTGCAGGAAGGCATTGGCACAGATTTCGACCAGGATAAATTCTCCCTGTTGCCGCACACTCAATTCACTGACGTTGCGAAAAGGCGAATTGGACTGGCAACCCGCAGCGCGGAAACTGGAAAAATCGTGCTCGCCAATTAACTGCTGCCCCGCTTCGGACATGGCGTCCACATCCACCGATTCCCGCAACGCTGTCACCTTGCCATGGAGAAAAGCGGACGGAATATTGCCGTGATGCAACACGTAAATATAGCGGCGTGACAATGCGGAAAAGCGCGCACTGAATTCGCTGTCGACCATGGCCGAATCCAGGACCCTGATGGCGGCGGGTAACAGGCTGTTACTTCCCCTCACCCAGGCTTCGTGATCCCTTGCATTGCTGCAGTCGAAATGCACTACCTGGCTGGTAGCGTGCACACCGGCATCGGTCCTGCCGGCACAGGTCACAGTAACCGGTTCATCGGCAATCTGGCTCAGGGCTGTTTCCAGGCCCTGTTGTACGGTATCGAGTTCGGGATTGGACTGCTTTTGCCAGCCACTAAAAAAAGAGCCATCGTATTCCAGGCTCAGGGCAATTCGGTTGCTTGGGCTCACTGATCAGCGCGGTCGATCGGGTGATCAGGACTTGTCGAGACTTGCCAGGAGTTCCTCGGCTTCCTTCACTTGTTCCTCGGAGCCTTCCTTGATGACCTCCTGCAGGATTTCACGGGCTCCCTCGGCATCTCCCATCTTTTGGTAGGCGTAAGCCAGTTCCAGCTTGGTGGCGGTCTCATCGGCATCGGACAGGGTGTCCAGCTCTTCTGCTTCACCCACACTTTCTATTTCGATGTCTTCATCGTCGGACAGAAAGTCCAGGTCTTCGTCGTCTTCATCTTCTTCAACTTCGGCGGCAGCGGGTTCCGGCTCTTCGTCGTCCAGGTCGATTTCTATTTCCACGTCGTCCGCGGCAGCCTCGCTTTCTTCCGAACCTGCATCTTCCAGTGCGGCATCAAGATCCAGGAAGTCATCATCATCGTCTTCGCTTTCTTCACCGGCGCTGTCTTCGCTGTCCCCACCCAGGTCAAAGTCGACCTCTTCTTCCTTGTCTTCTTCGCCTGCTTCGGCGATGGCGTCCAGGTCGAAATCCAGGTCATCGTCTTCCGCCGTTTCAGTTGAAGCATCTTCGTCATCGCCCAGGTCCAGGCTGACTTCGTCCTCAGCCTCTTCCTCGGCTTTTGCCTCGGGCTTGGACTCGGTATCGAATGCGAAGGTTTCCAGTTCTTCTTCCTGCTCCGGCTCCTCTTCTTCTTGCTTGATCTCGGATTTATCGAAATCGAAATCCAGTGCGTTATCGTCAGCTTCCGCAGCAGCGGCTTCCGGTGCCTCCGCCACTTCGTCCAGCTTCAGGTCCGAGGTGTCGAATGCAACGCTTTCCACGTCCTGCTCCGGTTCCTCTGCTTCTTCTTCCCGGGTTACCTCCTGGGCCGCAGTGGCATCGAAGTCCAGGCTGTCGATTTCCAGGTCTTCTGGTTCCTTGCTGGCACCACCGGTCAGTTCCGCGGCTTCACCTTCTTCCGCGTCCAGCTCCAGTCCGCCATCATCCAGATCCAGGGTTTCTTCCTCGGCGGCGGCTTCCGGTTCTTCCTCTTCGCCAGCGTCCAGGTCCAGGTTGAAGTCATCCATGGACAATTCGTCATCCGCAGTTTCCGCTTCAGGCTCTTCCGCTTCCTTGTCACCGGCATCGGCTTCCGCCTCGTCGTCTCCGTCACCCAGGTCGAATGTCAGGTCCATGTCGGAGTCATCATCTTCCGTCTTGGCGGGCTCGGCTTCGGGCTTATCTTCCGCCTTCTCCTCGTCCTCTTCGCCCAGCTCGAGTACGTCTTCGTCGTCATCGCCGAATGAATCCAGGTCGATACCCAGGTCATCCAGGAATGAACTGTGTTCCGTGTCTTCCTCGCCCTTCGCTGCTTCTGCTTTCGCGCCCGCTGCTTCTTCCGGTGATTCCAGTACGGTTTCACCACCGGATGCCAGCACTTCGCGGAACTTGTCAATCTGGGTGTCGATGGAGGGGTCATCCTGCTGGGATAACAGGTCCGCCTGCTCTTCGAAAGCGGCCAGGTCACCCTGCCTGGAAAGTACCTCTGCCAGCTTCAGGCGCAGTTCGGTGTCGTCTTCGTCCTCATCCAGGGCGGTTCGCAATACACTGGCGGCATCGTCCAGACGGTTATGGGCCATGTGCACCGATGCTTCGGACATGGGATCACCGGCACTGACCGTGGTGTCCTCATCTTCTTCCTCTTCGAGTATGTCCTCCAGCTCGCTGTCCAGGTCGTCTTCTTCGTCACTTTCAATAGCAGTGCTTTCGGCGAGCTCCTCGGCAGCAAATTCCTCTTCCAGCTCTTCAGCATCCACGCTGCCGCGACCCGGCAGGGCAAAACTGATTTTGTTGCGGCGCATCAGCAGGAATACCAGCAACAGCACCACCAGTCCCAGGCCAAGGGCCATGAACATGATATTGCCGGTGAGTATGCGCACCACATCATTCAGCAATGAGCCGGACGCTGGCGCGGGCTGGGTGGCATCCAGCTCTGCCTGCAATGCTGCCGCGGCAGCAGCTTCGGCGGCGGCAGTGGCTGCTTCTTCCGCTGCGGCGGCCAGTGATTCCTGCAGCTGGGCCAGTTGCAGATCCTGCAAGCGAATAATTTCCTGGGCCGCGGCTATTTGTTTGTCCAGTTCGTTGAGCCGGCTTTCCAGCTCTTCACGCTCGATGCGGGCCCGGTCTGCTTCTTCCTGGCGCAGCGCCAACTGGTTTTCCAGTTCCGCGATGCGGGCATCCAGTTCCGCCATTTCTTCCGAATCCACCGCTCCGGAGGCGCTGCTGGCATCGATGGCGTCTTCGGTGACCACGCTGAGTTGACCCTGCTGCTCTGCCGGTTGCGCGGCGGGGGTATCACTGGTGGCAACTACGGGTTCTGCGCCAACCGTAGCCAGCTGATTCTGGCGGTTAACTTCGTCGATGGCATCCTGGGGATTTACCGCCTGGATGTCCGCCAGGGAAGGCACCCGCAACACGGCGCCATTGCGCAACTGGTTGATGTTGTCGTCGATAAAACCGTCGGGATTCAGGCGCTGAATCGCGATCATGGTCTGCTGCAGGGTCACGCTGTTGTTCGGTCGTACCCGCAGTGCGATGGACGACAGGGTGTCCGCATCCGTGGCTGTAACGGTGTCTTCAGGCGCATCGGCGGGATCCGGCGCCAGGCTGGCATCCACGGCATCGTCGGCGGCTACCTGGGGAGCAGGTTCTTCTTCAACAACCGCGACCTCTTCCTCTGCCGGTTCTTCCTCGACGACCGCCACTTCTTCATCGACATCGACTGGTTCATCTTGTACTGCCGCAACCTGTTCTTCGACAGCTTCTTCGTCGTCATCGGCGCCGACGAATTCATCGGGCAGGGCTTCAGGTTCCGGTGCGGGCTCTTCGGGTTCGATTAATTGCGGATCCGGTTCGAGCGCTTCAGGTTCTTGCTCAACGGCTTCGACTTCGGGCGATGGTTCCACTTCAGGTTGCTGCACCGGTGGTTCCACCACGGGTGGAGCCGGTTCCGGTTGCACAGGTGTCGGCGCCGGAGCCGGAGAGGTATCGCTGGGCGGCTGCAGTACCGGGCTGATGGGCTGACGCACTTCCGGAGTGGCCTGCTGGTCGGTAAACACCGGCAGGTCCAGCAGAATGGTGTGCTCACTCAACAGGCGACCGCTGGGCCAGCGGGTATCGAGAATGAAACTGAGATAAGGTTCCCGCACCACCTGGTTGGTGGTGAGGACGAGATAATTGCCCTGGACGGTGCTTTCTACCGTGAATCGAATGTTAGTGAGAAACCCGAGGCGCTCGATGTTGAATCGCTCGAAATCGTCACTGCTGGCCAGTGAAACCGAGATGTCTTCGAGTCGGGTATCGCCCAGGTCCACGATCTGGATGCGAACCCTTAGCGGCTGGTTTAACGCAGACTCAACAGTGGTATTACCCAGTCCGAGTGCATAAACCTGTGTAGCCAGGCTGCTCAGCAGCCAGACCAGTAGAACACCAGATTTACGTAGCATAGTCCCTATTTCTCTCAACAGGATGCTTGCCTGTCCCTGTTCGCCAACACCGTGCAGGCATGCAATCGTGTCCTGTTTCTGGAGTCCCGTGTTTTGGGGTTAGTGAATACTCCAGACCGTATTGCAAACTTGCTAAGATAGTTTCTTCACTACAGCCTGCAAGTATCCGTTATAGGTAGCTTTTTATCAACTCCTCAGCAATCTGAATGGAGTTAAGAGCTGCCCCTTTTCGCACGTTATCGGCAACCACCCACAGATTTACACCATTGGGCAGCGAGATATCCTGCCGAATCCGACCCACGAAAACTGAGTCCTGGCCCGCAGATTCGTGAACTGCCGTCGGATAGCCCCCATCGGCCTGCTCGTCAATAACCGTGACTCCTGGGGCGCTTTGCAGCAGTTCCCGCACCTCGTCGGCGCTGATGGGCTCCAGGGTCTCCACCTGGACCGCCTCGGAATGGCCATAGAACACCGGTATTCGCACGCAGGTGGCACTCAGCTCGATGCTGTCATCCCCAAAGATTTTGCGGGTTTCCCAGTTCATCTTCATCTCTTCCTTGGTGTAGCCGTTGTCCAGGAAATCGTCTATGTGGGGCAAGGCATTGAAGGCGATCTGGCGCGGATAGACCTGGCACTCGGTCTCACGGCCATTTAGAAGGTCCGCGGTCTGGCGCGCCAACTCCTCGATGGCGGATTTACCGGTGCCTGATACCGCCTGGTAGGTCGCCACGCTGATGCGCCTGAGGCCGGCGGCGTCACGGATCGGCTTGAGCGCCACAACCATTTGAATTGTCGAGCAATTTGGGTTGGCGATGATGTTGCGATTGCGGTAATCGGCGATGCTGTCAGGGTTCACCTCGGGGACAACCAGGGGAATATCGGGTTCATAGCGGAAATGGGAGGTGTTATCGATGACGATACAGCCCGCATCCCCGGCTTTTGGGGCGTATTCCGCGGATACGCTGCCCCCGGCGGAAAACAGGCCGATTTCCGCCTGGGTGAAGTCAAATTCCGCCAGGTTGCCCACGGTGATGGGTTTGCCGCGAAACATGACCGTAGAGCCCGCTGAGCGCTCGCTGGCCAGGGGAAATAGCTCATTCACCGGGAAATCCCGTTCTTCCAGGATGCTGAGCAGGGCTTCCCCCACCGCACCTGTTGCGCCCACTACGGCAACATTGTAACCAGACATGCTAATGACTCTCTGTAATTAAATCGTAATATGTATATATTTCAGATGGTTAGTTTACTTGCTTGAAGTAAAATACCAGGGTGATTGCTGACGCCAGCGCTGCTCGAACTCACGGATGGCAGGTGCCTCTTCAAGGGTCAGACCGATGTCGTCCAGGCCGTTGAGCAGGCAGTGCTTGCGGAACCCGTCTACCTCGAATTCCAGGGTACTGCCGTCGGGCCGGGTGATGGTCTGCCGCGCCAGGTCGATTTCGAGTTGATAGCCATCGACCTCTGCAACTTCTCTGAATAAGCCGTCTATCTCGGCACGGGGAAGAACAATGGGCAGCAGCCCGTTCTTGAAGCAGTTGTTGAAGAAGATATCGGCAAAGCTGGGGGCCAGGATGGCACGAAAACCGTAGTCGTCCAGGGCCCAGGGAGCGTGCTCCCGGGAGGAGCCACAGCCGAAATTATCCCGCGCCAGCAGGATAGTGGCACCCTGGTAGCGGGGCTGGTTCAGCACGAAATCCGGGTTCAGGGGCCGCTTGCTGTTGTCGCTGTCGGGCTCACCCTTGTCCAGGTAGCGGTGCTCGTCGAACAGGTTGACGCCGAAACCACTGCGGCGGATGGATTTCAGGAACTGCTTGGGAATGATGAAATCCGTGTCCACGTTGGCCCGGTCCAGGGGCATGACAACGCCTTTTTCAACTAGAAACTTCTTCATATATCTTTCTTAACTATCTGAATTTTATTTAATTAAGCTCTCTAACATCTACAAAATGGCCGTGTATCGCCGCCGCGGCAGCCATGGCCGGGCTCACCAGGTGGGTACGGCCGCCAAAGCCCTGGCGACCCTCGAAATTGCGGTTCGAGGTGGACGCGCAGTGCTTGCCCGCGGGTAACTGGTCGGCGTTCATGGCCAGGCACATGGAACAACCGGGTTCCCGCCATTCCATACCGGCGGCGGTAAATACCTTGTCCAGGCCTTCCGCCTCAGCCTGCTGTTTCACCAGGCCGGAGCCCGGTACCACCATGGCCAGGTCCACGTTCGGGGCTACCTGCTTGCCCTCGACCACCCGGGCAGCTTCACGCAAATCCTCGATACGGGAGTTGGTGCAGGAACCGATAAATACGTAGTCCAGCTTGATGTCCTTGATGGGCGTACCGCCACTGAGGCCCATGTAACCGAGGGCCTGCTCCATGTTGCCGCGACGGGTTTCGTCCGCTTCCGCAGCAGGGTCGGGAATGCTCCCGCTCACTGGGGCAACCATCTCCGGTGACGTACCCCAGGTGACCTGGGGTTCGATGCTCGTGGTATCCAGTGTTATTACCCGGTCGAACTCGGCGTCTTCATCACTCACCAGTTGTTGCCAGGCGGCGCAGGCTTCATCCCACAACTCACCGGCGGGGGCAAACGGCCGTCCTTTTATATAGTCCAGCGTGTTCTGGTCGACCGCCACCAGTCCGGCGCGGGCGCCGGCCTCGATCGCCATGTTGCACACGGTCATGCGTCCTTCAATGGACAGCGCGCGGATGGCTTCGCCACCAAATTCAATTGTGTACCCTGTTCCGCCGGCAGTACCGATCTCGCCGATTATGGCCAACACAATATCCTTTGCCGTGCAGCCCAACCCCAGTTGTCCGTCCACCCGCACCAGCATATTTTTCGCCTTCTTCTGGATCAGGCACTGGGTTGCCAGCACGTGTTCCACTTCCGAGGTGCCAATACCATGGGCAAGTGCGCCCAGCGCACCGTGGGTGGAGGTATGGGAATCACCACAGACAATGGTCATGCCCGGCAGCGTGGCGCCCTGCTCCGGGCCCACCACGTGCACGATGCCCTGGCGCGTATCGTTCATGGCCAACTCGAAGATGCCGAATTCCTGGCAGTTCTCGTCCAGGGTTTTCACCTGCAGCTTGGACACCGGGTCCTTAATCCCCTCCAGTCCCTGTTGGCGCTCGTCGGGGGTGGTGGGAATGTTGTGATCCGGCGTGGCGAAATTGGCGTCGGCGCGCCAGGGCTTGCGCCCGGCCAGGCGCAGGCCTTCGAATGCCTGGGGTGAGGTGACCTCGTGGATCAGGTGCCGGTCGATGTAAATCAGGCAGGTGCCGTCATCGCGCTGGCTGACCAGGTGAGAATCCCAGATCTTGTCATACAGGGTACGTCCGCTCATAACTCGTTCTACTTCACTACCAAATTCGGAAAGTTTTCATTACCTACTGTGTTTTGGGTATTGCTGAAACCGGGAAGGTTTCAGACAAGGTCCGCGGACTGGCGGGTGATGCCGGTTTGGCCGCGGTCGCGTAACAGGTGGTCAATCAGTACCAGTGCCACCATTGCCTCGGCGATGGGGGTGGCCCGGATGCCGACGCAGGGATCATGGCGCCCGGTGGTGACTACTTCGACGGGCTCGCCTTCTATATTAATCGATTTACCCGGCAGTCGGATACTGGAGGTTGGCTTCAGGGCAATGGAAGCAATTATATCCTGGCCGCTGGAGATGCCGCCCAATACACCCCCGGAATTATTACTGAGAAAACCATCGGGGGTGATCTCATCCCGGTGCTCCGTTCCCTTCTGGCTGACGCTGTCAAATCCGGCGCCGATTTCCACGCCTTTCACTGCGTTAATGCTCATCAATGCCTTGGCCAGGTCCGCATCGAGTCGGTCGAAGATAGGTTCACCCAGGCCGGCGGGCACACCATGGGCGCACACGGTAATACGCGCTCCCACGGAATTGCCTTCCTTACTGAGCGCCGCCATGTACTCTTCCATTTGCTCTACCTTGCCGGCATCGGGACAGAAAAACGGATTGTTTTCGATCTCTGCGTAGTCCACAGACTCAATGGCAATGGGGCCCAGTTGGCTCAGGTAGCCCTGGATGGAGATGCCACAGGCCTGGGCTAGGTACTTCTTGGCAATGGCGCCGGCGGCAACCCTCATGGCGGTTTCCCGGGCGGAGGATCGTCCGCCGCCACGATAGTCCCGGATGCCGTATTTCTTGAAATAACTGTAATCGGCGTGTGACGGGCGAAACCGATCGGCTATCTTGCTGTAGTCCTTCGGACGCTGGTCCGTGTTTTCGATCAGCAAACCGATTGGCGTTCCCGTGGTCTTTCCTTCAAACACTCCGGACAGAATCCTGACCTGGTCGGCTTCCTTGCGCTGGGTTGTGAATCGGGATTTACCTGGTTTACGCCGGTCAAGATCCCTTTGCATGTCTTCTTCACTGAGTTCCAGGCCAGGAGGACAGCCATCCACCACGCAGCCGAGCGCAGGCCCATGGCTCTCGCCAAAGCTGGTCACGGTAAACAATTTGCCGAAGGTATTTCCCGACATCTCAATCTCTACTCAGGGCTGTGGTACTACGAAAACTGCGGAAGGCCACAAAAAAGCACGGCATTGTATACCAATTTACCTACTTGCGCTTGATTGATCGTCCTGATCTATCAAGCGCACGGTCGTGAAATACTGGCGCAAATGCGTGGATTTGCTGGTATTTCACTTCCTCCCGCCGGCTCTGCCGCGGGCGGCACTTCCGTGTGCCGCCTCCCATTCTGCAACACTGGTATTTCTTCATAATTTCAGCTGATCGGCACTTAGGGCGAAAACTCCCTCCCCGCCTTGTTCGAATTCCAGCCACAGGAATGGGGTTTTTGGCAGGCGCTCCTGCAGCGCTGCTGCACTGAATCCCACCTCCATGATGAGCAAACTATCGTCGTTGAGGTACTCACCCGCCTTGTCCAGTATCTTCAGCGGTATTTCCAGTCCGTCGTCGTCACTGACCAAGCCCAGTTCCGGTTCCCGCTTGAACTCTTCCGGCAATGCCTGGTATTCCACTTCCGAAACGTAAGGCGGATTGCACAGGATCAGGTCATAGCGTTTTTCAATTCCAGCAAACAAGTCGGATTCAATTAAAGTTACCCTGGACTCCAATTCGTGCAGAGTAATATTTTCCCGCGCAAGCGCCAGGGCTTCGGCGGATACATCGGCCAGGTCAACCCGCGCTGTGGGAAACTCCAGTGCGGTTGCCAATCCTATACATCCACCGCCACAGCAAATATCCAGTACGGTTTCCGGTTCCCGTGTGAGCAAACCGGCAAAGTGATTTCCTATCAGTTCAGCTATGGGGGAACGTGGTACCAGCGCCCTGTCATCACAGAGGAATTCGTATCCGGCAAACCAGGCCTTGCCCACCAGGTAAGCCACGGGAATTCCGTTCTCGATGCGCTTCTCTGCCCTCTGATCCAGCAGGCTTAATTCTTCCTCGTTCAGCGGTCTGTTCAACTCAGTGGCATCTTTGCTGAAATCCAGTTCAAGACTGCCATACACCAGGTACACCGCTTCATCGTACGCAGTGGCCGTACCATGACTGAAACTCAATCCGGCCTCCTCGAAGCCCTGGGCCAGTTCCTCGATGTATTCAAGCAATTCCATGGTTATCAGACTCAATAGCGGCGTTCCGCCGCGCAAACTTTATATTTGCCGCGGCCCGATTGAATGTATTTCTTTTCAATTATGGGTCCCATGAGTATAGAATCCCGTTTCCGGAAATCAGCTGCCCTGGTATGACCACATGAGCATGGAAGACGCCTATCTCGAAATCCTGAAAAAAATCGGGGAAGACCCTGATCGCCCGGGATTGAAAGACACCCCTTCAAGGGCCGCCCGTGCCATGGAATTTCTCATGCAGGGTTATTCCCTGGACGTGGACCAGGTCGTTAATGATGCCCTGTTTCCTTCCGATAGCGACGAAATGGTGATTGTAAAAGACATCGAACTGTATTCGATGTGTGAGCATCACCTGCTGCCCTTTATCGGCAAGTGCCACGTGGCTTACATTCCGAAAGGAAAAGTCATCGGCCTTTCCAAGGTTGCGCGGGTCGTAGACCTGTTTGCCCGGCGCCTGCAGATCCAGGAAAACCTGACCAATGAAATAGCCGAATGTATCCTGGAGAAAACCCAGGCCACAGGCGTTGCCGTGATTATCGAGGCCCAGCACATGTGCATGATGATGCGTGGCGTGGAAAAACAGAATTCGGTGATGACCACATCCTGTATGCTGGGGGCCTTCCGCAACAGCCAGAGCACCCGTAACGAGTTCCTGTCACTGATTAACAGGTAATCCCGGCTCCGGGGAAGGAAGCGCTTCCCGCAATACCAATTCGATTCGTTCCGCGCAGTTAAAGCCATCGCAGAACGGCGCCAATGGACCGACTCCCTCTGCATCGACCTGCTGACTGTTAACACCCAGTTCAATCAGTGCGGCGCGCACATTTTCTGCTCTCACCCTGCTGCGGCGTTGCAATGTGTTCAGGTTGCCGGGACCGGCGAGGTGGGATACCAGGTAGATCCTCAGTTCCGGATTGGCGATCAGCAGGTCCGCCAGAAATCCAAGATCGGTATCCGCGGTCAGGCCATCACTGCTCGTAAACCCGATACCGGGAACAACCACGGCTCCTGTTCGCTGCAGGGATTCCAGCAACTCACTGTTGTCCAGGTGATAGACCGGCGCCATACTGCCACCCACTTCGATTATTTCAAGATAGGCGTAAATGCGGCGGTTGCCCCGGGTGATGATGTAGGCGGCAATATAGGGGTCTTCTTCAAGCCCAAGGTTGGCACGCATGACCAGGTAGAACTGGTTGCGTTCCGGTCCATAGAGAATACGGTTGCGAAATATGTCGTTGGCCCAGTAGTTACTGCTGCCACATCCCCGGCCCTCACAGGAAAACAATTCGGTGTAACCCTTTTCGCCCATTTGTTCCCGAAAGAATTCGTACACATCCTGGCCATTAAATTCCTGGGACACCTCGTAAACGATCTTGGTCAGATCGCCCCGGACCAGGCGCGAATCCTCCGCTGAAACTACACCCCGGGTACGCTGCAGACTGCCGAGCACAACACGGTAGTTGGTATCTTCTTCGAATTCCGATTCGATTATTTCCGAATAGGCAAAGCGATCGAACAAAGGATGGTCGCTAAAATTATCGGGAACGGCTGCAGGCTGGGCACCGGCAAGCTGGCCCAGGAACAACATGGGAAGAGACAACAAGGATTTTTTCAGGGGCTTGCAGTAGATACGCATAACGCTTGAGTGCTGGGTCAGGTCAATCAGGCGATTCGGGTTGCAGTAAATACATCAATTCGCCACACCCCGCTGCAGGAACCTCGCATTCGATCGCGGCGAAGTTAGCTGTGCCGAGGCTGCGGCCAGAATCGATTTGTCCATCTACCATGAGCGATAAGAGCTGGGAAAGCAAGGGATTGTGCCCTACCAGGGCGGTGGCCGTACCGGATAACTCGGCGAGTTGCCGCAGCAGATCAGGGGCACTGGTCTGGGGCAGCAGACCCGAAAATTCACTCACTGGCACTCCACCCAGGGATTCAGCCAGGGTATCTGCGGTCTGGCGTGCGCGGATATAGGGGCTACAGAGAACCTGATCAATGGCCGGTTGTTGCTGCTGAAGCTGAGAAATGATGCTGTCCACCTGCGCCCTGCCTTCCTCCGTGAGCTCGCGCTGGGCATCACTGGCTGCCTGTTCTTGCGCGCGGCCATGACGAAACAGGTAGACCAGCACCGGGCAGCCTATTCCGTATCAGTTGCTTCGTCTGTTTTCGGGGCGGATTTCTTCTTCGCCGCCGATTTCTTGCGCGGGGCGCGTTTGGCTTTCGCCTTCGCCGCAGTCTTTGGCTTGCTGCGCTGGGTTTCTTCTTCCGCGTCAGGCGCCGGGAAGTCTGAAAACGGGAACGGTTTGTCCTCAGAATTGTAAGTAATAAAACTGAGTATCTGGGAAATGTATTGCAACAAGGCGTTACCCAGGTATCGCAGGTTCTGGTTGGAACTGCCGGTAAATATACTGAACAGCGCCTGGGCCAGCATCAGCACCAGCACCAGTGGAGCGATGACTATATACAGCACCGCGGCAAACGCGATCATGAACAATATCCGGATCCACGCCGAAGGTTCCCGCAGGTGCTCAACTATCTCATCCATTTCCTCTGACATGTGTCACCTCATAGTCGCTTGTCGATGTTCGCGGCAAATTCCACATCCAGGGCCTGCTCGCTCAGCATCAGTGATGAAATGATATTCCGAATGGACTCCCCTTCATAGATGATGCGGTAAAGCCCGCTGGCCAGGGGCATGTACACCCCCAGCTCATCGGCCTTTTCCTTGACCGCCTTTACTGTTTTTACACCCTCGGCAATCTGGCCCACTTCCTTCACGGCCTCATCGATGTTCTTGCCGGACCCCAGCGCCAGGCCAATACGATAGTTTCGGCTCAATGGCGTTGAACAGGTCACCACCAGGTCGCCCACCCCGGACAGGCCGAGAAAGGTCATGGGGTCGGCTCCCAGTTCCCGGGCAAATCGCGCCATTTCCGTGAGCGCCCGGGTAACCAGCATGCTGTTGGTGTTGTGTCCCATGCCGATTGCCGCGGCAATTCCCGCGATGATGGCGTAAATGTTCTTCAGGGAACCGCCCAGTTCCACGCCAAACATATCGTCATTGGTGTATACCCTGAACGATTCGGACTTGAGCAGGTTCTTGATCGTGTCGCGCACTTCTTCAACATCGCTGGCAATCACGGTACCGGTGAGGTCTCCCTTGGCGATCTCCTTGGCGAGGTTGGGGCCGCTTAATACACCCACGCGGGAATTCGGCAGCTCCTGGCGCAACACCTGGCTCATCAACAAAAAGCTGCGCTCTTCGATGCCCTTGGTGGTGCTTACCATGATGGCATCGGGGGAAACAAAATGGCGCAGCAGGCGTACAACGGCGCGAAACGAATCGCTGGGCACTGCCACGAATATCAACTGGCTGTCCTGTACCGCGGTTTCCATGTCATTGGTTGCCGCAATACTTTCGTTTACCGGATGACCGGGCAGGTACTGTGGATTCTCGTGAGTTTCATTAATGACCCTGGCCAGGTTGCCACTGCGCATCCAGAAACTGACCGGGTAGCCATTCGCGGCAATGATATTGGCGATTACCGTGCCGAAACTGCCCCCACCGATTACCGCTACCTTGTCTATCTTCATTGTTTACCCATGGCATTGGTCCGCGGCAATGATACTAGGAATTGCGGCATAACTTCAGTGTTAATGGCCAGTGGATTTCCCGTGTGTCTGCATCGCCCCAGGCATCTTCCATTTCCTGTTCAACCAACAACAGCGGATTGCTGTCATGCTCGAGCATGTAGCGCTGAGTCGCTGACCAGGAGTTCAGGTAGGCCAGCAAGTCCTCAATTCGCCACAGTTTACTCATGGCAAACTCCGGCGTAGTGATCTGGGGCAAAGGGAATTCGATATCCGCGTAGCCCGACTCCACCACTCTCCTCTCCGGGGGCCAGTAGGCACCGACGATCTCGTCGTAGTATCGGGCACAAACTTCATCCACTTGCGGCGTAATGTGATGAATTCCGTAGCTCCAAACCGCCAGTAAACCCCCGGGCTTTAACATGGATTGCACACTGTTGAAAAACAGTGGCAGGTCCAGCCAGTGCAACGCCTGTGCTACCGAAATTAAATCCACCGAACCAGGAGGCAGTATCTCGGCCTCTGCCGGATGGCATCGGTACTCGATGCGCTCATGGGGACTGGCCTGGTCGATTTGCGCCTGGCTGGCATCGGTTGCAATTACTTTTCGAAAGTGTGCTGCAAGCGCAAGGGCAGCCTGCCCGTTGCCCGTGGCGCAGTCCAGGGCGAGGTCGAGAGCAGGGCTCTGTTCGGCCAGGTAGGCAAACAGGGAATCGGGATAAGTGGGTCGCGCGGCGGCATAACTGGCCGCGTGACCGGAGAAGTGATCCTTGAAGCTCACTCTATGGCCTGTGGCTGGCATCGATCCAGCAGGATGCGACGCGTCTTTAAATGGTGGCCGAGATGTCGGCAATAAGGGTCATTAGCGGTGCCGGGTACACACCAAGCACCAGCAACAGAATCAGGAGAATGGCCAGTACGCCGAAGCTGCCGGCGAAACGGGAGCCATCGATGCTATATGGCACCGCTTCTTCAGGCGCTAAAACCATGCGATAGATAATACGCAAGTAGTAGTAGAGCCCGATGCCGCTGCCAATGACCAGGCCGGCGAGCAGCATCCACAGGCTGGCTTCCACGCCGCTCAAAAACAGATAGAACTTGCCAATAAACCCTATGGTGAGTGGTATGCCGGCCAGTGACAACAGCATACCGGTAAAGATCAGTGCCAGCCATGGATTACGCCAGAACAACCCGCTGTAATCGATTATGTCGTCTTTCTCCCCGTCGCTGTCGGAGATCAGTGTAGCCACACCGAATGCACCCAGGGACATGACGACGTAAGCAACCAGGTAAAACGTAACCGCTTCTACATTAATACTGCTGTCCGCGAAGTAACCGGCGACCAGCGCCACCAGCAGGTAACCCATGTGACCGATTGAGGAATAGGCGAGAATGCGCTTGAGACTGGTTTGCAACAGTGCCAGCAGGTTACCCACCAGCATGGATGCCACGGCGATCAGGGAGATAACCGTAATCACGGATTCGAATGCCAGTACGCCACTGGTCTCCACCAATCGCAACAGGATGACGAACATGGCTGCCTTGCCGATTGTCGCCAGGTACGCGGTGGCAGGCAGTGGCGATCCTTCATACACATCGGGCGTCCACAGGTGGAACGGAGCCAGGGAAAGTTTGAAGGCGACGCCGACGAATATCAGCAGGAAGGCGATAATGGAATAGCCGTCACCGAGACTCGCGTCCAGCATCACCAGGCTGCTGAACATGAGCGTACCGGTCTGGGCGTAAACCAGCGCCATGCCAAACAGCACCAGGCCCGAACCCACCGCCGACAGCACCAGGTACTTCACCGAGGCCTCCAGGGGATACTTGTCCGCAGTGGGACTGTGTACCGTATAGGCCACCATGCCATAGAGGGACATGCTCAGGGTTTCCAGCCCCAGTATGACGCCAACGAAATGATTGGTGCTCACCATGACGATTGCGCCGATGGTTGCCACCAACAGCAGCAGGTAAAACTCTTCACGCTGGTCGTCCAGGCTTGCCAGGTAGGGATAGCTGAGCACGGTGATAAACATGGCCAGCCCGCACACCACCATGGTGAAAAACATGCTGTACTGGTCCACAAGCAACAGTGGCGTTACCTGTTCACTGACATCGCCGATCATGACTGCGGCGCTCAGGGTCGCCAGCAACAGCCCGGCTACGGTGAATCCAGCGGTGGCCGTGTAACTGCGGCGAATACCAATTAGCAGCATCACCCACACCGCAGCGCCGGTGACGATCAGCATTGGTAAGAGGTACAGCAGATCTGCGGTGGTAATCGTCATGCTAAAGCCCCGCCACCCCTGAAAGATCTGTCACCGAAACCATTGCCAGCAATTCGCCCAGCACCGGTGCCGACATGTCCAGGAACGATTGCGGATACATCCCCATCCAGACAAGGCCCAGCATCATGGCGGCGAAATAGGCCATCTCCCGATTGGAAAGATCATCGAAGTGGCTGTCATCAAAGTCCGCATTGCGGTACTCGCCGTGAAAGACTTTCTGGATTACCCAAAGTGAATACACCGAGGCAAGAATGAGCCCGAAAGCGGAAACCACGGTCATGGGAATGTTTGCCTGGAACGCACCAATCAAGGCCAGGAATTCACCGATGAAGTTACCCAGCCCGGGCATACCCAGGGCGGCAATGGAAAAGAACAACGCTACCACGGACATGCGTGGCGCCTTGGGCCAGAATCCACCCATATGATTCATGTTGCGAGTATGAATTCGATGCTGCAGGCCACCGGCCAACATAAAGAGTGCGGCGGCACTAAGACCGTGGGCGAGCATGGTCATGATGGCGCCCTGCAAAGCCTGTTCGTTCCAGGCATAAACACCCAGGGTAACAAAACCCATGTGGCTGACACTGGTATAGGCAATCAATCGCTTCAGGTCTGACTGGGCAAATGCCACCTTGGCGCAATAGAGAATACTGATCGCCGCCAGGGTCATGGCAACCGGCGCAAAGTCCATGGAGGCTTCAGGAAACAGGGGCACCGCGAAGCGAATCAGGCCGTAGGCTCCGGTCTTGAGCAGCACTCCGGCGAGGATCACGGAACCGGCGGTAGGCGCCTGGCTGTGAGCATCGGGCAACCAGGAATGGAACGGCACGCTGGGCAGCTTGGTGCTGAAGGCGACAAAGAAGCCCAGCATTACCCACATGGCAATTCCTTCGCCCACGGTTACGTTAAGCAGGTCGAAGTAATCGAAACTGAAGAAACCAAACTGCACGTAGTGGATGTAGGCCATCACCAGGATGGATACCAGCATCAGCATGCCCGTGACCTGGGTGAAGATGAAAAACTTCATGGCCGCGTAGTTCTTGTTCTCGTGACCCCAGATGGCGATGATGAAATACATTGGGATCAGCATCACTTCCCAGAAAAAGAAGAACAGGAACAGATCCAAAGCCGTGAATACACCCAGCACCCCGGCAAGAGTCCATAGCAGGTTAAAATAGAAGAAGCCGGCTCTTTCCTTGATCTCGGACCAGGCGGAGCCGATGGCGATCACACCGAGGAAGCCGGTGAGGATTAGCAGCAGTACGCTGAGCCCGTCGGCGGCCAGGTGGAAAGAAATACCAAAGCGCGGCAGCCATGGGGCGTTCATGTTTACAACCCAGGGTGAGCTGCCATCCCCTGCCCCGACCAGGGTCAGCATCAGCAACAGGTCCAACAGCACCACTACCAGTGCAACAAGCCGTGGCAGGGTCGGGTTGATACGCTCACTGAGCCAGGCGACGAACCCGCCAATGAACAGGATGCTGATCAGGGTTACCAGGATCACAGCATTACTCCCAGGTAAACCACGAGGATGAGACCGCCGGCGAAAGACAGTGCGTACCAGCGCAGGTAGCCGGTCTGGGTGCGGGCAATCAAGCGATGGGCGGCCTGGTTCACTTCCACCACCAGGGCGTAGAAACCATCAACGATGTCAGCCGCGTTAATGCGTGCCAGCCACATGAACGGGAACACGAACAGGCGGTCATAGAGCCAGTCCATGCCCCAGCCGCTGTGCCAGAACTTGTGCAGGTTCTGCGCCAGGGGTGACGCCATCATCTTGTCGACGGAGAAAGTCTTCGAACCATAAAACAGGTAGGCAATGGCGATACCGATCAGTGGCACCGCGATCATGATGCCTTCGATCAGGACGCCGGCATGATGTTCTTCGTGCACTTCACCATGGGCAAACACCGCATCCACCGGAATGTGAATCCAGCCGCCAAACACAGACAACACCATGAGCACCGCCAGAGGCGCAAACATGTTCCAGCCGCCGTATTCCCCTTCGCAGTGATGACCCCGGTTCTCACCGAAGAACACGATGAACATCAGGCGGAAAGTGTAGATGCCGGTGAAGAATGCGCCGATCACGCCACCCAGCCAGAGCCAGAAACCGACGCCCTCAAGCTCATAGGCCCCCAGCAATATCTCATCTTTGGAGAAAAAGCCCGAGGTAAAGGGAAATGCTGTCAGGGCTAAACTGCCAATCAGAAAACAAGCGAATGAAAAGGGTAAAACTTTGCGCAGGGCTCCCATCTTGAAGATGTTCTGTTCGTGATGCATGGCCAGGATAACCGAGCCGGCGCCGAGGAATAACAGCGCCTTGAAGAAGGCATGGGTCATCAGGTGGAAGATGGATGCGGACCAGGCACCTACTCCCAGGCCCAGGAACATGTAACCGATCTGGCTCACCGTGGAAAACGCCAGGATGCGCTTGATGTCGGTCTGGGTCATGGCGGTAAATCCGGCCATGAGCAATGTAATCAGTCCCACCCAGGCCACCAGCATCTGCACGTCCGGCGCCAGTTCAAACAGCACGTGGGTTCGCGCGACCAGGTAGACGCCGGCGGTTACCATGGTGGCGGCGTGGATCAATGCGCTGATGGGTGTCGGGCCCGCCATGGCGTCCGGCAACCAGGTCTGCAGCGGCAGCTGAGCGGATTTGCCCACGGCACCGCCCAGTAACAACAGTGAGGCGATAACCGGCAGGTTTGACCCTACGGCCCACTCCACTTCGGCGGCATGCATCAGGTCCTGGATGTTCAGCGTGCTGAAATGGGCAAACAGAAGGAACAGGCCGATGGCCATTGAGGTGTCACCAACCCGGGTCACCACGAAGGCCTTGCGCGCACAGTAGCCGTTGTGCGGATCGGTGTACCAGAAGCCAATCAACAGGTAGCTGCACAGGCCCACGCCCTCCCAGCCCAGGTACAGCAGAACCAGGTTGTCTCCCAGCACCAGCATCAGCATGGCGGCAACAAACAGGTTCATGTAGGAGAAGAAACGGCTGTAGCCCGGGTCTTCCGCCATGTACCCGGTTGCATACAGGTGTATCAGGAATCCGACACCCGTTATCACCAGCATCATGACCAGTGACAGGCCGTCCAGGTAAAAGCTGAAGCCGGGATTGAAATCGCCCACGGCCATCCAGGTCCACACTTCCCGCACGAAATATTCTTCGCCGGATGAGAGGAACTGTGCCGCGATCATGGCGGCCACCAGGAAGGACAGGCCGACACTGCCGGCACCGATGAGCGCCACCAGGGGTTTGCCAAGGCGGCCACCGGTCAGCACCAGGGCCAGGAAGCCCAGTGCGGGGAAAGTCGGTAATAGCCAGATGAGGTCGAGCATGTCCTTGTTCTTTCCTTATCCTTTCATCTTGCTAAGTACGTCGATGTCCACCGTCTTGAAGCGACGGTACATCTGGATAATCAATCCCAGGCCTACAGCAACTTCCGCCGCCGCCAGGGTCAGGATCATTAGAAACATTATCTGGCCGTCGGCCTGCTCCCAGCGCGAGGCGGCTACGATAAACGCCAGGCCGCTGGCATTGATCATAATCTCCAGGGACATCAGCACGAACACGATGTTACGTCGTGTCAGTACACCGATGAGCCCCAGGCAAAACAGGATGCCTGCGATAATCAACCCATGCTCGACTGGAATTATTTCCATTCCTTAGCTTTCTCTCTTTACTTCTTCGCCAGGTGGTAGGCAGAAATCAGGCCCGCCAGTAACAATATGGAAGCCAGTTCCACCGCCAACACATAAGGGCCGAACAACATCACGCTGACTTCGTTAACTCCTACCCGGGTCAGGGGAAGTGCTTCACCGGCACCGGCCATGACATTTACCAGTTGCAGCAATAACAGCCCCGACATGATCGCCGGCAGGATAAACACACGGCCATGGGTCCACGCCTTCTCCTGGTCGCGGCTGCGCTGGCCCATGTTTAGCATCATGATGACAAACAGGAACAACACCATGATGGCGCCGGCGTACACGATCGCTTCCAGCACCGCCGCAAAGGGCGCTCCCAGCACGTAAAACATCACCGCCACTGCCAACAGGGACAGGATCAGGTACAACAGCGCATGCACGATGTTGGACTGCAGGATCACAAGCAGGGTTGAAGCGATGGCTACCGCCGCGGCTAAATAAAACAGCAAAATCATGGCAGCAGGCTCCTTACGTTAACCGGAGCTGCTTCGTGTTGTGCCTCGCCTTTGCCCTTGCCCTTGATGCTCTTGCCAGCGACACGGTAGAAGTTGTAATCGTGATATTTGCCGGTGCCGTCAATAAGCAGGTCTTCCTTTTCCCAAACCATGTCCTGGCGAATGTATTCCGCCATCTCGAAATCCGGCGTCAGCTGGATGGCATTGGTGGGACAGGCTTCTTCACAGAAACCACACATGATGCAGCGGGAAAAATTAATGCGGAAAAACTCCGGGTACCAGCGCCCGTCTTCGTCTTCAGTCTTCTGCAGGGCGATGCAATCCACCGGGCAGGCCACGGCGCAAAGGTTACACGCAACACAACGCTCTTCCCCGTCCGGATCGCGGCTCAGGATGATGCGTCCGCGCCAGCGCGGAAACATGTAAGGTTGCTCGTCCGGGTACTCCACGGTGTCCGCCTTCACAAAGGCGTGGCTGAACACCTGCCACAGGGTTCGCACCTGGCTTAGCAGCGTGTCTTTAACCAATGCGTACATTTTGCTCATATCACTCAAGCCCCACCAGGATAATTGCACCTGTTACCAGGAGGTTGATCAGGGACAAAGGCAGCAGGAACAACCAGCCGTAAGTCATCAACTGGTCATAACGTGGCCTTGGTATTGCTGCCCGTAACAAAATAAAGAATGCGATGAAGACCGAAGCCTTGGCGCCAAACCAGAATATGGGCGGCAGGAAAGAAGGTCCGAGCCAGCCGCCGAAAAACAATACCGTAATAAGGGAAGACACCAGCACCAGGCCCAGGTACTCACCGACGAAGAACATGCCGAACTTCATGCCGGAGTATTCGGTGTGATAGCCGGCGCAGATTTCCTGTTCCGCTTCCGGAATATCGAACGGAAGGCGATGACTTTCGGCGACCCCGGCTATTAAAAAGATAACGAAACCGACAAACTGCGGTACCACGTACCACATACCTTCCTGGGCCTCGACTATTTGCCGCAGGTCAAAGGTGCCCGCCAGTGCCACCACGCCCAACAGGGAAATACCCATGAACACTTCGTAGCTAACCATTTGCGCCGCGGCGCGCAGACTGCCAAGCAGCGCGTACTTGTTGTCTGAAGACAGGCCACCCAGCATGACGCTGTACGCGCCCAGTGAGGCCATGGCCAATACGAACAAGATACCGATGTTGCTGTCCACAATGCCGATGTTCGGCGCAAAGGGAATCACGGCGAAACTAAGCAGCACTACCGTCATGATGATGGCCGGAGCTAAAACAAACGTTGCCCGGTCGGCAAACGGCGGCACCCAGTCTTCCTTGGTGAAAATCTTGATCATGTCCGCCACGACCTGCAGCAGGCCAAACCAGCCTACCCGGTTGGGACCAAGACGTTCCTGCCACAGGCTCAGCAGGCGCCGCTCCACCCAGATCAGCATGGCGGCAACGCCAATGACCACCGTCATGATGGCGGCTATGGTGATGCCGGATCCAATCTCGAACTGAAACATCAGTAACCGGCCTCCATCAAGTCGCTGACAATCAATCCCTTTATGCCCTTAGCCGCATTACTATCGCTCTTGCTGAGCACCACGTGACTGCCCAGGGCATGGGCGTCGATGTCGTTGCCGCAGTACACCGCTGCGGTGCCGGGCTTCATGCGGCTGCGTACACACACGGTTACCAGGTTGCCGTTGCCATCCAGTGAAACGCTGTCACCGGAGGCCACGCCCAATGCCTCGGCATCGGCAGGCGCAAGACTGACATAGGGACCGGTCATGCGTTCCTGCACCGTATGGGTATGGGCCGATAATTCGTCACTGCCGAAAATTTGAAATGCCTGGGTAACTGCCAATCCCTGGGCATCGGCGTTACCCTCGATGGACGGCGCGAGATAATCACCGCTCTCGCTGCGTTCGAATAACAGGGAACCGGTGTGGCATTGCTTCAATTCGCCGTTCACCTCGTCCTGGAACTTGGTAATGGACTGGTTGGAGTTCCATGCCGGCGCCCAGGATGAACCGAGGATAGTTGCATCCTTCAATGGTGATACCCCTTCCATGGAAAAAGACAGGATGGAATCGGTGTCCTGGGGCTGTTTCGGCTCGTGCACGTTGATGTTGGCAATCATGGCGGTGCGGCCACTGTAGCGGTGTGACTGCCGCGGCACCTTCATTCCGGCAATCAGTATCGATTCAGCGGGCAGTACCTCATCCAGATCCTTCATGGCTGCGATCTCTTCCGAGCAACGCTTGACGAAGCTGCTGGTATTACCCTCACTGCCACTTAGCCAACGCCAGGAAGGCCGTGCCGGCAGGCCACACTGGTGCACCTGGAAACTCAGTTGCGCCCTGCCCTCGTAATTAATGTAGGTGGCCTCGTGTTCCGAAAATGCCGTGGCAGGCAACAATGCAGTAGCCTTTGCCGTGGTCGCGCTGGGCAATACATCAAGCACCATCCTGTTTGGAACTGCACCCAGAGCCTTCTCGACCAATTCATGATTGGCACGGCGATACAGGTCATTCTCCAGAACGATGACATGGCTGACACTGCCGGAGGACATCTTCTCAAGGGCGTTGCCGAGGGTGTCATTGCCGGCAAGCAAGGCACAGCCGAGCGTATTCACTTCCGGGGTCAGCAGGCTGAGATCTATTGTCTTGTCCAATTTCCTGCTTAAAGAGCGGGCGATATTTGCGGCGGCCTTGATCAGTTCCCGATCACCACCGCTGCTGCCTGCAATTACCAGGGGCCGTTTCGCTTCGGCCAGTTGCTGCGCAATACGGGCAACCGCTTCGCCGTTTTCAGTACCGGCTCCCCCAGGCGCGGCAGAATCGATAGCTGCCGCAATCCCCTGTGCCGTATCGGCCAGTACCGCCGGGGCATCGATGATCAGGTCTGATGCCACGTCGTCCAGGCGCGTGGCATAACCACTGAGTATGGCCAGCGGACTGCGCTCGTGCTGGGCCAGCTCCCGTACCGCGGCATCCTGCCAGCGTGGAATATTGCTATTGTCCGCCAGTTCCAGGGCGCGGTTGCGCACCGCCTGGCGCAGGGCCAGGGCGATCCGCGGCGCGGTGTTGGTGACATCTTCACCGACGATGACTATGGCGTCCGCCTGTTCGATTTCCCGAATAGAAGGATTGTGAAACGCCTTGTCCCGGTTCAGTGCCAGCATCAACTGCACGCACTCGTGTTCGCCATCGGAATAACCGGCGTAAAAGTTCTCCGCTCCAACCAGTGCACGCAAGGCGAAATTTGCTTCGTTACTGGCTCGGGGCGAACCGATGCCAATTGCACCCGCGGCCTTGAATTCGCTAACCAGCTCTTCCGCCCCGGTTTCGTCCAGCACCTGCTCGGTGGACCCCTCTTTTACCAGTGCAGTGTCGAGCCGGTCTTCGTTGTTGACATAACCTGCACCGAATCGGCCGCGGTCACAGATGAAATAACCGTTCACCTCGCTGTTGTAGCGATTCACGATGCGGCGCAGGCTGCCGTAGCGTTCTCCCGGCGTGGTATTACAACCAACGCCGCAGCCTGTGCATACTGATGGTGCAGTCTGAAGATCCCACTTGCGGGTGTAGTGTTTGCTGAAACACTTGTCGGTAAACACGCCGGTAGGACAAACCTCGACAAGATTTCCACTGAATTCACTTTCCAGGGTGCCTTCTTCGTGGCGGCCAAAATACACATGATGGTGGGAAGCCTGGGCGGAAAGATCCGTACCACCAGCGTAGTCATCATAGAAACGCACGCAGCGATAACAGGCGATGCAGCGATTCATTTCGTGATTGATGAACGGCCCCAGGTACTGGTTGTTATGGGTTACCTTGTCAAAATCATAACGGCGATAGTTGTGGCCGGACATCTGGGTCATGTCCTGCAGGTGGCACTCGCCGCCCTCCTCGCAAACCGGGCAGTCGTGGGGGTGACTGATCATCAGGCTTTCTATGACGTTGGCCCGGAAGGCTTTTGCCTCCGCATCCTCGATCGAAAGAATTGCGCCGTCTGTTGCCTGGGTCATGCAGGCCATAACCAGCATGCCTTTTTCGTCATCCTCGTCCCGGTACTGCTTCACCGCGCACTGGCGGCAGGCACCAATGGAGCCCATGCAGGGATGCCAGCAGAAATAGGGCAAGTCCAGGCCCTTGGACAGGCATTCCTGCAACAGGTTGTTGCCCGCCGTCACCTCGTAGGCTTCGCCGTCTATGCTGATTGTCGCTTTCTGCTTATCGGACACTGTTAAAACTCGTTCCCGTTTACATTAATGCCGGTAAGGGCATCGTTGTTCCTTTATATGGCGCTCGAAATCTTCCCGGAAATACTTCAGGCCGCTGCCAAGTGGTGCGGTTGCACCGGGCGCCAGGGCGCAAAATGTTTTACCCGGTCCCATGTAGTCCACGTGCATGGCCAGTACTTCAAGGTCTTTTTCATCGCCCTTGCCCTCTTCCAGTTGCCTGAAGATGGAATCCACCCACGGCAGCCCATCCCGGCAAGGAGTACAGAATCCACAGGATTCGTGGCTGAAAAAGGTCATCAGGTTACCCACCATGCCCACCGGACAGGTGTGGTCATCGAGTATGATCATGGTGCCGGTAGCGAGACGACTGCCTACCTTGGCGATCTCGTCGTAGTCCAGGTTCAGGTCCAGGTGTTCCGGCAACATGAAATCCGTTGATCCGCCTCCGGGCAGGAATCCTTTCAATTGCAGGCCATCACGCATGCCGCCGGCCTTGTCTTCCAGCAATTCGCGTATGGGCGTGCCCAGGGGCAGTTCCCAGGTACCGGGATTCTTCACCTTGCCACTGACACCAAACAGCTTGGTGCCGTGATCATTCCCCTTGGTCAGGCCGTGGTACCAGTCCACGCCATAGGTAAGAATGCCCGGCAGGTTACAGATGGTTTCCACGTTGTTCACGATGGTGGGCTTGCCCCACAGGCCGCTGACCTGGGGAAACGGTGGCTTGGCGCGGGGATTGGCGCGCTTACCTTCCAGGGCATTGAGTAGTGCAGTTTCCTCACCGCAGATATAACGGCCGGCACTGGTGTGGAGAATGATGTCCAGGTCAAAGCCTGTGTTCTTGATATTCTTGCCCAGGTAACCCTTGTCATAGGCTTCGCTAATAGCCTTGCTCAGGGTTGCCGCGGATACGGTGTATTCACCACGCAGGAAAATGTATGCCTTGCTGGCCTTGATTGTATAGGCGCCGATGATCATGCCTTCCAGTAGCAGGTGTGGATCACCTTCCATCAGCAGGCGATCCTTGAAGGTGCCGGGCTCCATTTCATCCGCATTCACCACCAGGTAAGCCTGGCGGCCTTCGGGCTCCATGGGAACAAAGCTCCACTTCAGCCCGGTGGGGAAGCCGGCTCCGCCTCTGCCCTTCAGCCCCGAATCCTTGACCAGCTGCAATACGTCGGCAGGACTGAGGCCCCTGGCAATAGCTTCTATCGACTGGTAGCCGTCGTTGGCAATATAGGCATCAATGTCCAGCGGTGGGCGGGACATGTCGATATTCTTTGTAAGTGGATTCGATACCATTTGTTAACTGTTATGCCTTATTGCGATACTGCTCAATGATCTTGTCGATAGACTCTTCAGTCAGGTTGCGGTGCAAATCCGGCCCAACCATCATCACCGGCCCACGATCACAGTCGCCCAGACAGGGAACCGGGAGCAACGTGAAATCACCGGATTCATCTGTTTCACCGTAGTCGATGCCCAGTTTCCCCGAGAGATATTCCTTGATGCGATCACACTCCATGATCCAGCAGGAAACACTCCTGCAATACAGGATGACGTTTCGTCCCACGGGCTGGCGGTAAACCAGGTTAAAGAATGTCGCCACCCCTTCCAGTTCACTCACTGGAATTCCCAGGTAATTGGAAATGGCCAACAGGGATTCGTCGGACACCCAGCCCTGGTGCTTCTGCACAATCTTCAACGCCTCCAGGCCAACCGCCTGGACGTCGGGATAGAGGGTTTTTTCGTGCTCGATCTCGTGGATTTCCTCATCCGTGAGCTCGCGCGCCTTAATCGCTGTTGTGGCTATTACTTCAGTCATTACCTGTCCACATCCGCCATAACGAAATCAATACTCGCGATAATCGCAATCAGGTCAGCCACCATGAAGCCTTTGCTGATCGCGGGGATCTGCTGCAGGTGGGCAAACGAAGGTGTGCGGATTCGGGTACGGTAAGATGTGGTGCTGCCATCACTTACCAGGTAGTAGCTGTTAATCCCCTTGGTGGCTTCGATCGCCGTGGTCACTTCGTTCGGCGGAATCACCGGGCCCCAGCTCACGCTGAGGAAGTGATTGATCAGGGTCTCGATGTCCTGCAGTGTCTTCTCTTTACGGGGCGGTGTTGTGAGCGGGTGATCCGCCTTGTAATCGCCGCCGGGCATGTTGTCCAGGCATTGCTTGATGATGCGCAGGCTCTGGTACATTTCTTCCACGCGGATAGCGCAGCGGTCATAACAGTCGCCGTTAATGGCAATGGGCACATCAAACTCAAAATTCTCATATCCGCTGTAGGGGCGCTGCTTGCGGTAGTCCCATTCCAGGCCCGTGGCCCTGAGGCCGGCACCGGTAATACCCCAATCGAAGGCTTCCTGGGTGTTATAGGCGCCTACTCCCTGGGTTCTTCTTTTCAGAATTCCGTTATCCATGACCATGCTGTCATATTCTTTGAGACGCGGCGGCATGAAATCGAGCAGTTCCTGCACCCGCTTTTCCCAACCCTTGGGCAGGTCCTGGGCCACGCCTCCAATACGGAACCAGCCCGGGTGCATGCGCGCGCCGCAGATGGATTCAACAATATTGAAAATGCGTTCCCGCTCTACAAACATGTAGAAGATGGGGGAAAGCTGCCCCACATCCTGGGCGAAGGTGCCATAGAACAACAGGTGGCTGCAGATACGAAACATTTCCGCCAGCATGACGCGAATAGTTTGTGCCCGCGGCGGTACCGTAATGCCGGCCATCTGTTCTACCGCCATGACATAGGGCAGGTTGTTCATTACCCCGCCCAGGTAGTCGATGCGATCGGTATAAGGAATAAATGTATGCCAGGACTGGCGTTCGCCCATTTTTTCCGCGCCGCGGTGGTGGTAACCGATGTCGGGCACCGCGTCTACCACGATCTCGCCGTCCAGTTGCAGGGCGATGCGGAAGGCACCGTGCACGCTGGGATGATTTGGCCCCAGGTTGAGGAACATGAACTCGGACTGTTCCGAGTGACGCTGCATACCCCACTGCTCCGGCTTGAATAACAGCGCTTCCTGTTCGAAAGCGGTCTTGTCATCGTCCATGGAGAAGGGATCCATTTCCGTGGCCCGGGCCGGGTGCTCCTTCCTCAGGGCATGGCCTTTCCAGGTGGGCGGCAGCACCAGCCGGAACAGGTTCGGGTGACCGTCGAAGGTAATACCGAACATGTCCCAGGTTTCCCGCTCGTACCAGTTGGCGTTGGGCCAGATATCCACCACGGTTGGGCAATGCAGGTCTGCATCCATGAGCGGAACCTTCACGCGGAAATCGCAGTTCCCGGAGAAGGACATGAGGTGGTACACCACGGTGAATTCGCTGTCGGGCTGGCCGACCCGATGAGTGCGCATGCGCTCGTCGATGGCGGTGACATCGAACAGCATCTCGAAGCGGGGTTGGGTCTTGTCGCGAAGCTCGGTGAGCAGCGCCTTGACGTCAGTCCGATCTACCCACACCGTGCCAATGCCATCACAGGTAGCCTGCTCGGCAAGGATACGCTCACCAAACTGGCCACGGAGGTGGGTCAGCACGGGATTGTCCTGTATTTCGGCTGCGGCGGCGGATTGCATGAATCTAGCTTACTTTAATAAAACGTCTTAACTATCTGATATCTATTACTAAACTTCATCCGGACTGCGCAGCTCTCGGGCCGCGATTCGCTCCGGTCCACGCACCTGGCGCTGCACCGGGGTGGCCTCTTTCTGGATGATCCCCTGGTCGTTAATAACCCAGCTCAGGGGGCGGCGTTCCCGCCCGATCTCTTCCTGCAACAGGATCAACCCCTGCAGCAGCGCTTCCGGCCGCGGCGGGCAACCGGAAACATACACATCCACGGGCAGGAACTTGTCCACGCCCTGGACCACGGAATAAATGTCGTACATGCCGCCGGAATTGGCGCAGGAACCCATGGAGATAACCCACTTAGGCTCCAGTAACTGGTCATAGAGCAGCCTGACCACAGGCGCCATTTTGCGGAACACCGTACCGGCAATGATGATCATGTCGGCCTGGCGTGGCGTACCACGGATGACCTCCATACCAAAGCGGGCCACATCATGTCGTGCCGTGATCGCCGTGGCCATTTCCACGTAGCAACAGGACAGGCCGAAATTAAATGGCCACAGGGAATTCTTGCGGCCCCAGGCCACCATGTCTTCCAGTGTCGTCATGATCACGTTACGCCGGATGAACTCGTCGAATCCACTGCCGCCGGGCTGCACCGACGAGGCTTCGTTTACGGGCTGCAGCTCGTAGCTCATAGTTTGAATTCCTTGCGGTTGGTTACCCCACCGGGGCCCTTGAGTTCGGCCAGCTCACGGCGCTGGGTGGAGGTGCGCCAGTCCAGGGCGCCGATGCGCCACAGGTAGAACAGGGCCGCTACCAGGATAAGAATGAAGATCGTGACTTCGATAAAACCGGCCCAGCCGGTGTCGCGGATGGAAACTGCCCAGGCAAACAGGAACACCACTTCCAGGTCGAAAATGATGAACAGGATGGCAGTGAGGTAGAAGTGCACCGAAGTGCGGAAATGGGCATCGCCCACGGACACGATGCCGGATTCGAACGGGGTGTTCTTGTACTTGCGGTTGATGCGGGTGCCGAGGAAGAAAGACAGGCCCAGCATGATGCCTACCACGGCCAACACGGCAACGAGATAGACGAGAAACGGTCTGAATTCGCTGATTACTTCCAATTGATTACCTGCGCTGAAGCGGAAGTTAAAGGCCTGTTCTTGCTTCTATATTAATACTGAATCTACTGAAACGGGTTCGGTACCAGGTACTGCAATGCATGTTCCGATTCGGGTACAGGCGCGGTTTTTGGTGTTGTAATCAGCTCGCAGTCACCGCCGAATTGGGCGATCAACTATTACGACCTCTGCTCCCGAAACTTAAACACCGCCTTTAGGGGGCGGTGTCTCGCAGGCGGATGAGAATGTACACGCATAGGCCATTCAAGGCAAGTACTTTGTCCTCGGTCGCTGCTCTCAAAGGCACTAAATTCGGGGCTTTGCGCGATTTTCCACCAGCCCGAGCGAATGCTCGAACCAGGCCGGATCCGGCTGCCTAGAAGACCCGGTTCAAGCCATCCAGGGCAGCCGTACGATAGGCCTCCGCCATGGTGGGATAGTTAAACGTGGTGGTGAGGAAATACTTCATGGTGTTGTTCGGTGCCGGTTGCCGCATCACCGCCTGGCCGATGTGCACGATCTCTGATGCCTGGTCTCCGAAGCAGTGGATTCCCAAGAGCTCCAGGGTCTCGAAATGGAAAATCAGCTTGAGCATGCCCACCTGCTCCCCGGTGATCTGGGCCCGAGCCGTGTTCTTGAAAAAGGCCTTACCCACTTCATAGGGGACCTTTGCGGCAGTCAGCTCCGCCTCGGTCTTGCCCAGGGTGCTGATCTCGGGAATAGTGTAAATGCCGGTAGCCACTTCTTCCACCGGGTAGCTTTCTTCCGGGGCGAAGATGGCATTACTGGCCGCCCTGCCCTGGTCGTAGGCGGCGCCGGCAAGAGCGGGCCAACCAATCACGTCACCGGCGGCATAAATATTCTTCACCCGGGTCTGGTACCTGCCATTTACATTTAACTGGCCGCGACTGTCTGCTTTCAGGCCAATATTGTTCAGCCCCATATTGCGCGTATTGCCAGTGCGGCCATTGGCCCAGAACAGGATATCACTGCGTATCTTCTTGCCCGATTGCAGGTAAGTAACGATATGATCCTTGTGGTATTCGACTTTCCTGTATTCCTCGTTATGCCGCGATCGCACTCCCACATTGCGCAAGTGATAGGCGAGCGCATCGGATATCTCGGTGTCGAGAAACGTCAGCAGGCTGGCGGCGGGATTGATGAGCTCCACCTTGCAACCCAAGCCACCGAATATGGATGCATACTCACAGCCGATAACACCGGCGCCTATAACCGTCACCTTGCGCGGCATGTGATCCAGGCTAAGGATGGTGTCGCTGTCGAACACCAGGGGGTGGTCGAAATTTACATTGGGTGGATGATAGGGATGGGAACCGGTGGCGATAACAAAATACCGCGCCGTTAATTTTTTGCGTTTGCCCACCAGCTTGATCGTATGCTTGTCGAGGAACGAAGCGCGCCCCTTGAAGACCGGTACCTGGTTGCGTTCGTAAAAATCCGAACGCATGCGTACCTGCTCGTAAACCACGCGATCGGCATGCTTGAGGATCTGCTGAAAACTCAGCTTTCGCGCGTCACCGAAATCCCGAAACATGGGATTGGTATTAAAGTCGATAACCTGCTTTACGGAGTGGCGCAGAGCCTTGGAGGGTATAGTGGCGACATGGGTACAGCTGCCGCCTACATAATCCAGATCACAGATCACCGCGACGCTGCGTTTTTTCTTCTTGGCATTCATGGCGGCCGCTTCGCCGGCCGGGCCACTGCCAATCACGATCAAATCAAAATCATATTTCATAGAACTATTGTAATGCCTGCGTTGTCGCGATGATGATAACTACTGCAGGTAACTGGCAAATTCCGTACTGGCATAGTCTTCGAATTCATTTTCAGTATTACGACTGATGAAATACACCGCTTGACCCAGGCGCGATGCAAGGGACCTACCCTGTTCCGGACCGAGAATCATGTAAGCAGTAGCCATTGCATCCGCCCGTGCCGCGTTGTCGCTCAACACGTAGGCCGCCGCCATGGCATGGTTTACCGGAGCGCCGGTGCGGGGATCGATCTCATGGGAATAACGGCGACCGTCGGCTTCAAAATAATTACGGTAGTCACCGGAACCCGCGATGGCGATGTTGTCTCCATTGCTCGCGATTACCTGGCGCACGGAAGCTGCTCCCTCTACCGGAGTCTCGATCGCGGGTAACCAGCTTTCCTGGTCCGGTTTCCAGCCCCTCATCTTCAGCTCTCCTCCAATCTCCAGGAAATAGTTTTCCACTCCCAGTGATTCCAGGTATTCCCCCAGTTCATCCACGGCATAACCCTTGGCGATGGCGCTGAGGTCCACGTAGATATCCGCCAGTCTCGTCACTTCGCCGTTGCCCGCATCCACAAGCAGCTTGTCATATCCAACCCGGTCCAGGGCGGCCGCTATCGCCGCTGCGCCGGGCGCAACCGGTTGCGAGCCTGAAGTGGACGATGGGCCAAAGCCCCACAAATTCACCAGGGGTCCAACGGTGATGTCGAAGGCGCCGCCACTTAGTTCCGATACTTCACGAGCCAGCAACAAGACCTCCAGCAATTCTTCCGACACCGGGAAGGGTTCACCCACCGGATGTCGGTTAAGTCGGGACAATTCCGATTGTGGCTCGTAGGTGGAAAAAACCTCGCGGTCCATGCGGCTGAGCAAGTCATTTAATTCCGCAACCAGCTCGGAGCGCTCCAGGCTGCGCGGCATGTCCACGATCTGTACCTGGAAAGTGGTACCCATGGTGAAGCCGTTAATCTGCTGAACTTCACCACGGCCGGTAAAAATAAATATATAGCCGAAGATGATCACCCCGAAGGCGATCGAAAAACTGTGACGACGCAGAATCTCCTGCATGAGGGTTACCCGCGAAAGTATCGGCTACCGCGCAGCGCAAGGGGCAGCGCGAAATCCTGTCAAGGCATCAGGCTGCGGCGCGGCTGAATTCGTCCACCGGGTACTCGTTGAATCTCACCCCGGCCATCTTGTAAACCATGCGAGCGACCTGGCAACAGTATCCGAACTCGTTGTCATACCACAGGTAAAGCACGCAATGGCGTCCGTCGACGATTGTAGCATTGGAATCCACCACTCCCGCTTCCCGGGTACCGACAAAATCGGAGGAAACGGCATCGGCGGACTGGGTGTAGTTGATCTGGTTCTGCAGATGCGAATGCAGGGCGATCTGCCGGAGAAATTCATTTATCTCGTCCTTGGAAGTATCTTTCTCCAGGGTGAGATTCATGATCGCCATGGACACGTTGGGAATGGGTACGCGCACCGCATTACCGGTTAACTTGCCTTCCAGTTCCGGTACCGCCTTGACCACGGCCTTGGCTGCGCCGGTTTCCGTTAGCACCATGTTCAAAGCAGCACTGCGGCCACGGCGAGCACCCTTGTGATAGTTGTCAATCAGGTTCTGGTCATTGGTGTAGGCGTGTACCGTTTCCACGTGGCCGTGAACAATGCCGTATTCGTCGTTGATAACTTTCAGAACTGGCGCGATGGCATTGGTGGTGCAGGAAGCGGCGGTGATGATCTTGTCGTCCTGGGTGATTTGCTCATCGTTAATGCCATACACGATGTTCTTCAGGTTGCCCTTGCCCGGCGCCGTGAGAATAACCTTGGCAGCGCCCTTCGCCTTGAGATGGAGCGACAGGCCTTCTTCGTCTCGCCACTTGCCGGTGTTGTCGATGATCAATGCATCGTCGATGCCGTACTTGGTGTAGTCGATCTCCTCGGGGCTGTTGGCATAGATCACCTTGATCGCGTTTCCATTGGCAATCAGTGCATTGTTATCTTCATCGATGCGCAGTGTTCCCTGGAATGCACCGTGTACGGAGTCGTTGGTAAACAGGTTGGCCCGTTTCTGCAGGTCACCTTCACCGCCGGGGCGAACCACGATGGCGCGCAGGCGCATGACCTCTCCCGTACTGGTACGTTCAATCAGCAGGCGCGCCATGAGCCGGCCGATTCGGCCGAAACCATAAAGCACCACGTCCTGGGACTTGGCGATGGGCTTGGTCTTGACACCGTTGAGGTAGGCGAGCTGGTCCGCAACAAATTCATCCACACCCATGGCCCTTTCACCTTCGGCGTCCTGGTGCTCCATGAAGCGTACGGTGAGCTTGCCCAGGTCGATCTGGGCATGCCACAGGTCCAGCTTGGCCAGGGCAATAAGTACCGGGTGGGTCTCGAACTCTGACATCTCGTTGCGCTCGACCTGGCGCACGAAGCGGTGGGACTTCATGATGAAGGTAACCGAGCGGTTATGCAGGGGGCGTCCATAGATATAGATACCAACATTTCGCTGGCTGAACAGGCGGCCGATGACAGGAATCATCTCCTGCACCAGGGCTTCCCGCTGCTTCCAATCGGCAAAATAATCGTCAGGTTTTGGACGGTTCACGCTTTCCCCTTCTCCCATTGCTGGACCCCGGATTTTTGAAGCCGGCTATTATCTTTTTATTACCGTCGCTTCGCAACTGAAGTCATCGGCTCAAGCCGCCGGTACTAAAGGCATTGCGCTGTTTTTGAGCAATCGGATCAAATTACCGTCGAATCGGACCGGTCATGCCATCGCCGGGTAGCTGGGATACAATTGCCGCGCGGATCTAACAAGGATGCGGCGTCGCTTGCGCCCGTAATTTACAGAATTAATCCATGTCCATACTGAAACCACCCCTGCCCGACGAGTCCGGCCTCAGCTGTTACTGGCCACCGGGTCATGGTGCCGCCGACAGCCTGGCAATCGCATCCGCGGCGGCGACTGCAGCAGGTCCGATCATGGTGGTAGTTCCCGACAATGAGACGGCGGAGCACCTGCTGCAGGAACTGCAGTTTTTCTGCGGCAATGGTGAAGACCTTCCTGTATTCAGCCTGCCCGATTGGGAAACCCTGCCCTACGACAGCTTTTCACCACACCAGGACATTATTTCGGAGCGCCTGAGCACCCTGTACCGGCTGCCCGGTTTGCAGCGCGGTGTGCTGGTGGTTTCCGTACCCAGCCTGATGCACCGCCTGCCGCCGATGCACTATGTTGCCGCCAACAGCCTGGACCTGGAACGGGGCCAGCGTATCGACATGAAAGAGTTGCGCGGCCAGCTCGCCCTGGCTGGCTACAGCGGGGTGGAATCGGTCTATGAACATGGGGAATTCGCGGTACGGGGTTCCATCATCGACCTCTTTCCCATGGGCTCCCCTCACCCGTTCCGGCTCGACCTGTTCGACGATGACCTGGACAGCATTCGCATCTTCGATCCGGAATCCCAGCGCTCAAGCGACCGGGTCGACAGCATCAAGTTGTTGGCCGGGCGGGAGTATCCCCTGGATGAAGCCGGCATCATGGAATTTCGTGCCAGGTTCCGGGAGCGTTTTGATGTGGACCTGCGCCAGTGCCCGTTATACCAGGATGTGAGCGACGGCCTGGGCTCCCCGGGACTGGAATATTACCTGGCCCTGTTCTTTCCGCGGCTCAGCATGTTGTCCGACTACCTGCCGGACAACACCATCGTGGTGAAAATGGGTGATCCCTCTCCTGCCGGGGAGCAATTCTGGTCCGACATCGAAGCACGCCATGGTGACCGCAGCCATGATCGCTATCGCCCCATTCTCAATCCCGATGAGATCTTCGTCCCTGTCAGTGATGTGCTGCGCGAGTTAAAGCAGTTTTCCGAGATTCGATTCAGCCCGGACAGTAAGACAGGTTTTGGTTCGGCTCCCCTGCCTGATCTCGCCAGCAATGCCCGGCTGGCACGACCGTTTCAGAAGCTGGAAGAGTTCCTGCAGGCGCACCAGTGCCGGGTCCTGTTCTGCGCGGAAAGCGCCGGTCGCCGCGAAGCCCTGCTGCAACTGCTCAAGCAGATTGAAATTCAGCCCCGGGAAGTCAGTGACTGGCACCAGTTCCTGGATTCCTCCACACGCTTCGGTATTGCCATCGCCCCCATGGAACGGGGCATGCTGTTGCAGCAGGAAGACATTGCACTGGTCAGCGAGACTCAACTGCTGGGGGAACGGGTGGCCCAGCGCCGGCGCCGTTCCCGCAACGAAAGTAATACCGAATTCATCGTCAAGAGTCTTACCGAATTGCATATCGATGATGCCGTGGTGCACCTCGACCACGGCGTGGGACGTTACCGGGGACTGGAAACCATCACCACCGACGGCCAGGCCACCGAGTTTCTGACCCTGGAATACGCGGGCGGTTCGAAACTCTATGTCCCGGTTAGCTCCCTGCACCTGATTAGCCGCTACAGCGGCGCCGAGCAGGAAGCCGCACCGCTGCATTCCCTGGGATCGGACCTGTGGCAGAAAACCAAGCGCCGGGCGGCGGAGAAAATTCGCGACGTTGCCACCGAGCTGCTGGACATCTACGCCCGCCGCCAGGCCAAGAAAGGCTATGCCTATGGCTGGGATGAGGCTGACTACGAACGATTTTGCGCAGCCTTTCCATTCGAGGAAACACCGGACCAGGACAATGCCATCGCCGCCGTGCTGGATGACATGGGCAGTACCCGCGCCATGGACCGGCTGATATGCGGCGACGTGGGATTTGGCAAAACCGAGGTCGCCATGCGTGCCGCGTTCGTTGCCGTGTCCAGCGGTAAGCAGGTGGCAATGCTGGTTCCAACTACCTTGCTGGCCCAGCAACATTTCGAGAGTTTCCAGGATCGCTTCGCCAACTGGCCCTTCGTTGTGGAAGTCATCTCCCGTTTCAAGACCAGCGCGGAACAGAAGAAGGCCCTCCAGCAAGTCGCCCAGGGTAAGATCGACATCCTCATAGGCACCCACAAGCTACTGAACTCGGATATCGATTACAGCAATCTCGGCCTGTTGATAATCGACGAAGAACACCGTTTCGGTGTGCGGCAAAAAGAGAAACTGAAATCCATACGCGCCAACGTGGATATCCTCACCCTGACTGCCACACCCATTCCCCGCACCCTCAACATGGCGCTATCCGGTATTCGTGATCTATCCCTTATCGTCACGCCGCCGGCACGGCGCCTGTCGGTAAAGACTTTTGTGCGGGAACAACAGGACGGGCTGATCAAGGAAGCGGTATCCCGCGAGTTGCTTCGCGGTGGCCAGGTTTTCTACCTGCACAATGAAGTAAAAACCATCGATCGGGCTGCCGACCACATTCGCGAGCTGATTCCCCAGGCCAGGGTTGCCGTGGCCCACGGCCAGATGCCGGAACGGGAACTGGAAAAAGTCATGAAGGACTTTTACCACAAGCGTTACAACATCCTGGTGTGCACCACGATTATCGAAACCGGCATCGACATACCCAGCGCCAACACCATCGTCATTCACCGCGCCGACAAGTTCGGCCTGGCCCAACTGCATCAACTCCGGGGCCGGGTTGGGCGATCTCATCACCAGGCTTATGCTTACCTGTTATTGCCAAGCTACAGCCGTTTGGGCCGTGACGCGGAGAAACGCATCGAGGCGATTCAGGCGGCTACGACTCTCGGTGCGGGCTTTACCCTTGCATCCCACGACCTGGAGATTCGCGGCGCGGGAGAACTGCTCGGTGAAGAACAAAGCGGCCACATGCAGAAAATAGGATTTTCGCTCTATACCGAGATGCTGGAAGAAGCGGTTGATGCCATCAAGGCCGGTCGTACCCCGTCGGTTGACCTGGAAGCGGAGAAAGCCATCGACATCAACCTGCGCATCCCTGCCCTCATTCCGGAGACTTACCTGCCGGATGTGCATACCCGCCTGATCATGTACAAGCGAATCTCCGCCTGTTCCACCGAGGGCGAACTGAATGAATTGCAGGTGGAAATGATCGACCGCTTTGGCCTGCTGCCCGAGCCACTGAAATTGCTGTTCCGCCTTACCGGGATAAAACTGCGCGCCCAGGACTTCGGCATCGGCAAGATCGATATGAATGTCAGCTCGGGGCGTATGGAATTCACTCCTTCCACCCGCATCGATCCGCTGTCACTGGTCCAGCTGATCCAGCAGGAAGCCGACGCATTCAAGCTCGGCGGCGCCAACCAGCTGCAGTTCAAGCACGACTGCGACACGGCTGAAACCAAGCTGGACCTGGTTGAATCCATCATGGACAGGTTCCGGCTGACGGAAAAGGCCGCCGCCTGAGTTAATCTAGTACACTTGTTGCCATGGTATTGAGCAAACTGATTCCTTCCATTATCCGCCGCCTGGGAACTGCAATTCCTGGACTCCTGCTTGCGGTTCCCGTTGCCGCCCAGGACTGGTACCAGGTGGAGCTGACCATCTTCAGCAATGAAAATCCTGCCGACCGCCTGGAGGAAACCTGGACGCCCAACCGGCTCGATCTCGAGTATCCCGATGACATTGACCGCTTTGATCATTTGCTGGATTTATTGCTGATCGATGAACTGGTGATCGCGGAGGAACCAGAGCCTGAACCGGTAATTGCCGATGATGCTGCGGCCATGGAATTGTTGTTAGAAGAACCGGATCCTGACCTGCTGCGCCTGCAACAAACCGGACCATCGCCCTTAGCTGCCGATCCAGATTTCAAATTTTTCGACCTGGACCGTGACCCATTCGTATTGTTACCGGATTCCTTCAGTGATTTTCAGCAAACCAATCGCGCCCTGGAGCGTGATGGGGATCATCGTGTATTGTTCGCCGGGCGCTGGCGCCAACCGGTTCCGGATCCGCAGCAGGCCCGGGCAACATACATCGAGGGCGGCATCGATTTCGGCGACTTCCACGAACTCCAGGGCTCTATCACCATTCGCTTCAATGAGAATCGCGATCGTGTGGTGATCGACGCCGACCTGTGGCTGGTCGAACTGGGTTTCGATATTGCAGAAGAGGAGTTATGGCCAACGCCGCCGACTCGCGGTGATCTTGCGTACCCCGCCCTCAATCCGGGCCAGAACCTGTTGCCGGGCGAATCCATCCGCCGAATTTACCGATTCCTGCAGAGCCGTGAGATGCGCAGCACCGAGTTTCATTACCTCGATCACCCCGCCATGGGATTAATCATTACGGTCGAACCCTACGAAGTGCCGGAACTGTCTGAGCTGGAAGGCGATCCGTTTACCCCGGGTGTGGAGCCGGATGGAAACTAGCGGTTCAGGAAAGCAGCTGTTGCAGGATGACATTAATGCAAACCGACCCTTTTTCCACCACCTTGTTAATTTCATCCAGGCTGATCAGCTCATCACTGATTCCCGCGGCCCAGTTTACGGAAAGCGCCAGGCAGGCGTAGGGAATCTCGAGTTCGCGGGCTAACGCGGCTTCCGGCATGCCGGTCATGCCTACCATGTCGCAACCGTCCCGTACCATGCGCTGGATTTCCGCCGCGGTTTCCAGGCGTGGGCCCTGGGTGATGCCAAACACACCACCGCACAGCAAATCCCGGTCACTGAATTCCTCCGACTTTAGGACACATTCAACTGCCGTCCGGGCTTTTTCCCTCAACCCGGCATCATAGGGATGACTGAAATCGACGTGTTCCACTTCCCCCGCCGCGTCAAAAAAAGTGGAGTCACGACCCCAGGTGTAATCGATGATTTGATCGGGAATTGCCAGGTTACCTGGTCCCAGCCGGTCGTGAATTCCGCCCACGGCGTTGATGGCGAAGATGCCCTCTACGCCGGCTTCTTTCAGCGCCCAGGTATTGGCCCGGTAATTGATGGCATGGGGCGGGACACTGTGGTCCGGACCATGGCGTGGAATGAACAGGACTTCTCCCCCGGCGGACTGGTGCCGGAACAGGCAAACCAGTTCCTCACCATAGGGCGTGGCAACCGCGTCCGTTCCCAGGTCGGAAAAGCCACTCAGCCGGGAGAGCCCGGTACCACCGATGATCGCGTACATAAGCATCCTGCCATTACAGTGCGGGCAACATAAACCAGCCCTGTCTGCATGGCAACGAATGGGGAGTGGGAAATCGGGGAAAGCCTTACCGGGAGGAACTGCTGGCTCCTCCCGGAGGCTGGTGCATAGGGTCTAGGCTAGCCAGTCAAGGTTTCGCGAAGACTGTTCTTATGCGGGGATAGCAGAAAGATTCTGCGTCCCGTTTGTATCGATTATTATCCAATCCGTCGGAATTACCAGCCCTGGCCGGTTATGGCGTGATGAAAATGCAATACGAATCACAAAACGCCCGCATTTCCTGCTGCGGTCGCTATCGCTACAGCCTGTTGCGACGCTTTCACAGCGGCAGGGGCCGGCTGTTATTCATTGGGCTGAATCCATCCCAGGCAGATGCCCAACAGGATGATCCCACCATACGGCGCTGCGCCGGATTCGCCCGGGACTGGGGATTCCGTAGTTTCGAGGTGGTAAACCTGTTCGCCTGGCGCTCACCGCACCCGCGGGAACTCAAACTCGCCGTCGATCCCGTGGGCCCGGACAACGACCTATGGATATTGAATGGACTGAATAGGGCCGACATGGTCGTGGCATGCTGGGGCAATCACGGCAGGTACCGGGACAGGGCCAATGCCGTGCGTGGCCTGTGCGGCGACCTTCACGTGCTGCGCCTGAATATCGGGGGAGAACCGGCCCATCCCCTTTACCTGCCGGCAGGTCTGGAACCAGTGTTTTGGCCCCATAAAAAAGGCCTGGCACTAAGAATCCAATCCTAGTCCAGGCCCCTAAGGTGTTGCATACCCATTTAGTCGGCTTTACTGGAGGTTTCTTTAGTAAATTGTTGTTTTTTGGTTGAATTCGTAATGGGGTGTTTCTGACACCGGAACTAAAAACCCGCCAAAAGGCGGGTTTTTGGTGTGTGGCACGCCCGACAGGGTGAGGCTCGCGTTGTACGCGATGCGCCAGCATCGTGCGAGCCGAACGACCGGCCATGGATGGCCGGGCTGGATTGAGTAAAGAACACAATTGTCGCGCCAGGGAAGGCAGGCACCGAGTCTTAAAGAGCACAGTCGGCAGGATTACTCGGCGCATCCCTGCACCTCGCCCTCCGGGGTGAGTGCGAGTGTGTTGAAAGCATGAGCTTTCAACGAGCACGAACGACCGGCCATGGATGGCCGGGCTGGGGCCAGTGAAAATCTCTGAAGCCGCGCCAAGGATGGCTTGTATGAATTTGAAAAGGTCGGCTCCCGGCGATTTTGTCGAACCGGCAGCCTCACGATAACTACCAGTCATGGCACACAAAAAAACCCGCCTAAAGGCGGGTTTGATTGTGTGGCACGCCCGGCAGGATTCGAACCTGCTACCCTCGGCTTAGAAGGC
>CAYFKD010000003.1:609387-742419 GCA_964343795.1 uncultured Pseudohongiella sp. | reverse complement strand
CCGGGGGCACCATCAACCGCCGGGGGCACCATCAACCGCCGGGGGCACCATCAACTGCCGAGGGCACCATCAACTGCCGAGGGCACCGCTTTCGAAACGGGGGCACCCCGATCAAGTGGGTGCGCCATCAACAGAAAATTCTCACACGCCCCACCCCAAGCAATAAGAATTGATTATTTTTTAATCAATTCTCTGTGCCTAAATTCACGCAGCAACAGCCAGGTGATTTAAAAAAAATCTCTCACCGCGCAAAGAACGCGGGCGTAAAAATTTCTTACAGCACTGACCATGTTTTTTCTCAAGCTGATTCGCTCATCAGTCGTATTGTGTCTTCATTCAGCAACCACATTACGAAACAGTAGCGGAAACCAAACAGCTTCTTTAAAAAGAAGCGCCGGTTGTAGCAAGCGGGAACCATGGAAAACATCAAGCGCCGATATTTCTTCACTATCGATACAATAGCGATCAAAGCCTCCGCTTCAATATGTACGTTTCCAGAAACTTCCCGATCATACTTTTGCAAAATTCTTCGCATTGATTTCGCATTATCCAGTGCAGTTTTGGTATCAGCCGTTCTCATCACTTCAGCATTAACAAGCCGGGTGGAGGCGGCCCCTTACGAAGGGGAGCCCCGGTGGAACGGTATTTATACCTACCGCATATCCCAGGACTGCGAAAATCCGGACTTAATAGAACAAGGTTTCAACCTCATTTCTCACTTTGTTCCCACCATTCGAGCCAGTGACATTACGATTGGTTCGTCTTTGCAAAACGGATTGAACACGGTGAATTGCGTAGCCTCAATTACGGATACTCCTGCGTTAGTGCAACCAGGATTCACTGTCGTTGAAAGTAAATATATAGAAGGCAATACAATTCTTGGTCGGGCGAGGTTCTATTATCAAAACAGGGTCATTGTAGAAGCAGATATCGACCTGCTCGAACCCCTACCCAGTCTCAATGCTGGAATGGAGTTTTCAGTAATCCTGCATGAAATCGGCCACGCCGTAGGCTGTGATCACAGCGACGATCTTTTCTCGATCATGTTTCCAACTATTTTGCTGTCACGAGACACCTTGTACTGGCGGGATTTCCAGGATTGCCTTGGGAAAATTTACCCCACTTCTGAAGCAATTCTCGACAGCGATGGGAACCTTTGGTTGCCAAGCGTTACTGATTTACAAGGCCGAAAAGGGTGGGCGGTAATCAATGGTTTCCGCGTTGTGGATTTCGGCGCAAACACTGAGAACTAGTCAATAAATTTAGCCTTAGTGCTACAATCATGCTTTCCTGGTTAGTGTCTATCTAGCAAGAAAGCTCGATTGTTCCAGCGAGACTCTACAGGCCTCGACCGGAACCGGTCTCCTGCATCACTAGCGTTTTTCTTATAATTGGATTTGTTCCTATTTTAGAAAATTTCCCATGAGCTACATCGACTGGTCCTGCCGCGAATTCGGCGAACTCTCCAGCGAGGATCTCTACGAGATTCTGCGCCTGCGTGCGGAAGTGTTCGTGGTTGAGCAGGACTGCGTCTACCAGGACCCGGATGGGCTTGATCAGCAATCCCTGCACGTGTGCGGATATGAAAACGGAGAACTGGTTTGCTACGCCAGGATTACGCCTCCCGGCACCCGCTTTCCCGAACCCTCCATCGGCCGGATTGTCACGCTTAGAAACGCCCCTACCCTGACTTCAGCAATGTAGCCGTTGCTCTAATGTTAGCAGGGGCAACAAGGTCATCGGCCATGTCTAGTAGGTATTTTTGGAGCATGTCATATTGAGTATCAATATGAAGAAGAAATCCACATACCACAGTAAAAGACTCATGACTTGGTGAGCCAATTCCAGCTTCGTCAACATATTAGTGACGCACGTATTTATTTGCCCTAAACCAGTTAGGAGTTTTAGTTATCTACTGCTTCCTGTTGAATCTGTCAAAGACTCTAAATGCTAAAGATTCCAGTAGAGCCTCCTCCGACCCAAATAGTGAATAACTGTTTAAATTATACATTTCCAGCTTCCGGAGTACTTTATTTCGCTCTCTCGCTGGAATGTTAAATTTCCAAATAAAGTCTTGTTCTGGAGGCCGTCGATCATCACGTAGTATTAACTCGTGCGGCACAAAAGACCACCTGGATTTTTCTTCACTCCAACTTCCACAAATTGTATATCTACTCTTTTGGCTGAAGTGTCTTTTTTGGCTTCGAATACCTGACCTTATAGTTCTAATACTTGGAATTTCTGCTGAGTCAGATTTCTGAGATTTTGGTTTCTCGCAGTAAACATAGATCGATATATCTTTCTCTAACTTTGCAGGGTTGGCTTTACTAAATGCAAAAAATGCAGCTACGTATTCGGATAAGGTCCAATCTAGAAATGGGGAAGGAAATGCAAAGTGCCTTAAATAGGCTAGATAATCTGAATATGGAAACGGGGTTTCAAAAAATCCATTGTAATATGACAATCGGTGTATTACGTCATCTAGATCAAATGCTGCATCCGTGTCTAGAATTTGAGTCCAATTTTTCCCGGTAGTGGCTTCTATTTCCGGCTTAATGGCAAGTATTTGAGCAAAATAAGCGTTACAAGAATAATGACCAGGAGATCCTATAATTCTTCTTTCTAGCGTAGACGTAAGCTCCCAAGAAGAATCTTCTTGCCCTCTGAATAACAGCTCACTCCCACGGTCTTCTAGTTTTCTTCGAATTAATTCAACACGGTCTTCAAATTCTTCGAAAGAAGACAAACTATATATTACTGGTTGTTTAGTTTTCGAATACATCAAAATAAATCGGACAGCACTATTTATTGAAAGGACTAGGCTACGTTTTATCGAGAGGTATTAAGGACTGAGCTTGTGCCTCGTCAATTTATTTTAATGAGAACAAGAGCATTAGCAGATAGCAGGCTTCAGCACACATTTTACCAACCCACATGAAATTCGAGCCAACTCAAATTTTTTTGAATTCAGTTAAATAGCGAATTTATTCCTGTTATTGCTACTACAGCAGATAGAACGTAAGGAAAGTATTGGGACAGCAATCCTGGATTCCTGAGTGTTGCAATGGCAAATACCTTCGCTCTAAGTAAAGCTGCCTGGGGCTTAGCCAGCTCAATGCTATGAGTAGCGATATGGTGATGTGTTCCTACTGGCTGATTTTCTTGTAAACGCTCGAACACTATTTCCTCTACTTGCAGTACTCGATTCAGCAGTCTGGCATTCCAGTTGGAAATTCGCACTTGCTTGTATCGATAATACGTACCATCAATTTCCCACTTGCCTAGCCCAACTTCCAATTTCAATTGGCGCACAGCCCATTTAATGGCGACAGATTTGCAGGAATCTATTTGTAAATCCCTTTCGGAATCTTTTGATAGTGAAAAACCATGCATTTGGAAAAATCGGAAAAGAAACCAACCCCACAATGCCCAGGCCATCCAGCCGAGAAATGCCGTATTAGTAAACTGCAGATTTGTGACGGGCAAAGTAAGCGATTGATTCGGAGGTAGTGTGCCGCCACCCCAATAGAACGCAATCATAAGGAGAGATGAAACCATAAGGTTTCGAGCAAAAGGGTCTGATTCAGAGATAGGCATAGTTTTACTCTGAACTACAATCTAAGTTGATTCCGATTAAAGGTCGGAGTCTCCCCTATTCTTTTTCGGTTCATCTCCTTTATCTTCAGATTTCGGCCAAGGAGATTTGTTTTCATCCTTCTGATTCGAGGGAGTTGGTGCAGCGCTTTTAGGGCATTTTTCATCCCCAATTTTTATCGCCCTCTCCAATCTGCGAATCACTTGTTTTTTGCCTTTGGGATCGTTCTTTTCAGACTCAACCATGGCCTCCAGGATTCGTTTTGCTTCAGGCCAGCCCTTACAAAAGGAAGGGGTCGGTGCATTGTTGTCAGCCATTTTTATTTCCTCTTTTCTTTCTTATTTTCAATTTTCTAGGTGTTGGATTAAAAATCCTGAGGGGGAAAGGATTGGATAAAGTTGAATTCGACATTAAACGTTCCATCATCTCTCACAATGACATCTATCGACCCATTGCCGTCATCCGACTCTAAATCCAATATAAATTCATCATCCAAATTCCCCGCAAGATGGCAGTTCGCGCAACTCTCATCATCAAAGATATTCATTTGATAAACATCTGGAGAAGACGCTAAGTCTTCGTATCGATCCAATACTTCTGCCCTGGGATGCGCAAAGGTGCGGTGACTGCCATTTGAAATGATTATTACCGAAGGGCTTAAATCCTCCATAAAATCATCGATAGAACTGGTATGGGAGCCGTGATGATTGGCTTGATAGAGGTCTACATCCATCACTAGATCATTGTCAGCAATGAACTGCTCTGTGTGCTGCTCAATATCCCCGCCATAGAATGCGGTAAATTCTCCAAAAGATACCAATACAGCGACACTTGCGTCATTTTCATCAGCAGCTGCTTGATTTCCTGCAGTCGTATTTCCATCAACTGCAATAACTGTAACCATGACTTCAGGATCTAGCGTGATTACTTGTCCAGGAAAGACAGCCGTCTGGTGCACAGCTTCTATAGTGTCTACATAGTCTTCAAACCTAGCCCCACGATCTGCTGGCGCAGGCCAGTCATCTCGGTCAAATGCCTGCCCAATAGTAAGGCCGCAAGCATCCAACTCATCCACACCCCCAAAATGGTCTGAGTGGTAGTGCGTGGTAATTAGGATGTCAATGTCAGTTACCCCTGCCCGGGTAGCCACTTTACATATCTCATCACCGGAACCGTGAGCCCCTGTATCGATCAGCATGGTGTTGCCACTAGGGATATGAATAGCGTGGAATCCGCCTGATTTACGTCAATGTGCTTGATTACGAGGTCAGCTAGGAGAAGTTGCGGAAAGGCCGCAAAAAAGCAGATTTGCAGGGCTTTTTTCATAGTTTTCACCCCTTGAAGTTAGAGGGATGACTGTACCTCAATTTTTAGGGGAGGTGAAGCGCAGCAAATTAGGACAAGGATAGTCTGACTTCAATCTAAATTTTCTGAGAGGATGCCCAGCATGATTTGATCCAAGCATGAACTGTCTGGATCAAACAAAAATTACAGACCATTTTAGGTTGGAGCGAAGAACTATCCTCGCACCACAAGACAAATGCGAGGATAGTTCGAACTTGCTATGGATATGGAAATAAGGAGGTTGTGAAATCTTCAGCCGGATCAGGATACAATGATTCCCACCAAGTACTTCCTGTTTCATCTCCTTCCTCCCATTCTAACCACCCCCTGCTCTCTATCTCCATGAGTCCAGAAGGATTACTAATGAAATGAGTGTTTTCGAATGGTGACCCAACACCTCCTGTTGTATGAAGCGAACCATAACCAGTAACTGTGCTGTGTGCTAACGTACTTTGACGCCTTCTTGTAACAATAAGAGATTCTGCGTAAGTCCAACTAAATGTACATATCAACGTGTCAAATCCTGGCAATGAACTTCTCGTGCAATACATGTTATACGCATGGGCTTGATTTGGAGCAAAATTTAAGAGAGTTGCTATTACCGATAGAAAAGCGATTTTTATTAATAAGGGCATGACCTTCTCCTTCTAGAGAATTTAATTATTGCAAGTGAAAGAACTGAATTTGTAGATTTGTGAAATTAACTAAATTCCTAGTCCCTCATAAGCCATTGGTATATCGCCATAATAAGAAGGATCTTCAAATTTCGAGCAAGCTCTTTTAAACAGTACTAATGCTGAAGTTGGATGGTCTTCAGAAAATCGTACCCAATCTACTTCTGTTTCATTGCTTCCACTTATACTGTTTGCTCTTAAATCTTGAACAAGTAAATAGGCATCATCTCTAAGCTTCGATGTAATTGAATCGAACGTATCAACTATGGCGTTAGTTTCTGCATCGAAGGCAGTTGTAAACAAGTCCGCGATTCGCAACACATTGATTTCTTCATCATCAAGCCGATCGCATATTTCAATCATATAAGGCTGAATAGCTGCCTTTTGAATTGCGAACATATCTAATCTAATTAGCTCCACAATAACGTTTCCATCTAAAGTAATATTGAGATTAATCTTTCGCGAATTTCCAGCTCTAACTTCTGATGACAAATGCTGTAACACAGCATTTAGGTTTCTTCGCGCATCGCCCTGAATGATGTAATCCTGAATAGCCCCTGGCTTTGCGGCCCCAGACTGAGGGATTGATCTATCAGATTGGGCGATTGCGGTAGGCACGAGCACATATGCCAATAAGATTGTGATCACTCTTTTAATCCACATTGTGTTCTCCTAAATTTTTGTCAAATTGGACCATTGCCAATCCTCCTATTTTCTTTTAGCAACAGGCGGAACCACGAAATTAGTGGCTCCCACGAAATTGACTATAATGATTGTCCAAAAAGTTGCAACCTTTTGGTACGAGGGACAGGAAATAGTTATCGAGCAGTCGGCGTAGGCATACTGCGAGTTCAGTAGTGAACTACATCACGTAAGAACTTTCCTACATATTGAAGTAAACTTAGTTATGAATTCTAAGTGTATGAATTGAATTTTTCGCAAGCATTAGAGAACAGATTTCTCAAGGTGTCAGGATTTCGATTCCGCATTTCAATTATTTTCTCACTCAGCACTTCCTGGGTATTTGAAAAGTTTGGGGCTAATCTAATAATTTCCTCGACGCTTTCACTACTTAGCATTTGCACAAAATCGTCAAAAATTTCGGACGTAGCTTTCTCTTCTGACAAAAGAGCGTTTAAATAGTGTTGGGTGAGTAGATCCAAATTAGTCTCCTCATTTCCTAATTCCTTACAAAGATTTTTCATATGCTCAGAAACCGCTGTTCGTTGCACTTCAATAAAATCAATCTTAGCCAGCCAAGCAAGAGCTTTACGATCCAAATCCATATTAAAATGCAACTCATTTGAGATATCCGTTCTAAGATGCCTTTGAATATGTTGCAGCAAACTCAACTTATTCAGTGAATTCATAGGATTTTCTTCGAATTAAAAATTAATATTGGATACTAATCAGTATTGAGGAATTGCGCTAGGTGATCCATACGTATCAAATGGAATCACATTTGCGCCCATTTTATTGGATGTCTCTGGTAATCAGACGATCACGGTTCAACAGACAATTTCAAATACGGGTCTTGCATGCGCATAAATTGTGTAGACGCGCTGCGAATAGATTTTTCCTAGTTGTTTACACAAAAGAATCATCGAATATTCCACCCAATGCTAGAAATAGCGGAGCTTGTGACGCCGTCCCCTCCGGAGGTCGAGGCGTAAGTTTGTGGGATTCACTAATACAATACGTATATTATGGGTATGGTGGAGAAAGAGAGTTGATAGGGACAATCGATCTACTGGATGCTTATTGAGCCGAAAGAATTACCAATCCCCCTAACCAAACATTCTCTTCGCAATCTCCATAACTCAAGATCAATAATTTCTAATCAAAAAGTACGCGACGGAAATTGATTAAACAGGATCAAACCTTACTTTAGCAACAGAAAGCTGAGGAACAACTTCGCTCTTTGCAACGAAAATCTGTTCCAACGATTGTCGAGGCGATTTGCCCACTCCTCTTTGAAACCCTAAAAAGGCAAAAGCAAAAGGTATGTAAGCTTCTAGCCCTCACTAATCCGCTTCATTCTAACGTGGTGAACGAACCGTCTTCATTAACCTTTACAATATGACTACGATCCCCACGGTTAACGAAATTTATATACGCCCTTCCGTCAACTATTGCTTTTTCAGTTCGATAAGCCTGTTCAATCATAAATTTCTCACCATAAATGGTTTGATATTCGCAGCAAATATAAATAGCCCACTCTATATTTTCATTAGCGAACTCTCGAAGCATCTCCTTATTCATACGCCATTTTCTATAAATCTTTTCGTCCGGCGCTAAAAAGCTTGCCGGCGATTTCCGCATCTCTTCTATTATTCCGGCCGCATTGATTTCGCAAGGCGCTTTTTCATAATGAATTATAGCTTGGTAACGAACAGCTGGTGTCTTTCCTGTGTTTTCTAATGCAAATCCATATTCTCGAAATTCTGGGTTATCAGGATTACCAATAACTTCACTTGGCGCTTCATATCTAACACTAAGCCACGCCCGATCTGCCCTAATTATTTGTCGGGTAAGTCCAATATTGTGAATTAGCAATACGACTCCGACTCCTGAAATAACTACCCCAACAAGCGCCCAAATAACCATCCATTTGCTCGATGACGCCATGCTAGATTGAGCACCTAAATCTAGACGCTGGAGAACCAAGCCTTCCCGTGCGTAATCATCACCATAGTTTATTGCGGCCTCCTGGCGGCTCAAATAATCTACCGTTGTTTGGAGCGCTTCGATGAGTGCGGCAACGTTCGCAATCTCTACTTCCTGTCTGGCTGGGCCGTCCTCAAGTGTTTGAGGTATGCCGGGTTCTTGCAGTGGCTGGCCTAGAACCGGCAAGCAGACAAGGGTTAGAAGCAATGAAATACGGGCCATAACGCGAGGACTCTTATTGTGTCCACAACATTAGTGAAAGCGATTTACAATCACAAGCCGTAATACTGGCAACCACACTAGTATAGGTAACTCACGACCACCGAACCAATAAGTTCTCATCATGGGTTATCAGAACCAGTTTAGTAGTAAATATAACTAAATAGCAGAGACTTCGGTTTGGGAGGTACTATGAAATTGAAATTCAGAACAACAATATATGCGTTGAGCAATATTGATGCATATGCTCAAACTTAAATAACGTTCAAAAATCAGCCGAAAGACCTATCCAATAATTTGTGGAGTTGATGTGCCCATCGCGAGTGTAGACTGTAGTGCTTACAGGAAATGATTTCCAAGCTTTAACAGTAATACCAGAAACAGAATCAATAGAGCTAAGTTCCAAAGTATCTTGTGGCAATCCAAATCCTGGGAGAACCATTTCAACCTTTGAAATCATCCCCGTCTCACCATCCCAATCCAATGGATAAAGCGCGATGTTTACTACGTACTCTGGAGTTAAAACCCCAAATCTTGCCAAAACATCTGCCAGACCTTTTCTTTCAATAGGCTCCCATGTAGTTGTTAAGGCATAACCCATTAACTGGTCTTCAGAGTGAGTTTGAGAACCGAACAATATAGAGCGCGATCCATCTGCACTACTCCAAGCAATAGGAAAATTTGTTGCGTCCAGTATCTCTTCGTTTTGATTATCTAAAACCGGCAACGACCAAGACTTATAGTGAATTTTGTTGCCGTGCTCATCAGTCAATGAGTGTGATTTTTTCTGAGCAATTATATTTGGCTCTCCGTAAAAAGCTTCTCCATTTTCTGCGAACCATGAATTTAAATTCACAGGGTTAACATAGTCAGGGCTATTCAGTTTTTGATCACCGTTTAACCAATCATAAAAAAATGGGCGTTTTTGTTCGATTGCTCTTGGAATTGCATTCCCATTTGCAGCTGAGACTCTGATATCCCAGGCATCATTGGGATCTATCATCCAGGCTGCAGAATGAAGGGAAATTGTATTTTCAACTACAGGAGGCTCGGCTTCAGCAGCGAGAGAACTGTGAGCACCGGTGGCTACAGCGAAGATAATCAGAGAGTTCAATATGTAAATAATGGCCTTCACTGGTGCGGGGATGCTACCACGTCTGTAATCGGCACTGTAGAACACGATGTAGCCTATCATGAAACTTAAAATAATGGATACTATTGGAATGGATAATGCAAAAGCGCTAAAAAGCGCCCCAGAAATTAGGACAACCACCGCACTAGCCCCGGCTGGGGTTAGCATCGATTTCGGGTTTAAGAAATCCTCGTAAGCAGTCTCAGACGCCGGCGTCATCGCTGTCCAATACCTGCTTTCTCATCTTATTATTAATTCGGCCAAGAATTTCAAGGCTGCAAGTCTTTTTGGGTGCTAAAATTTTGAGGGGTGTCACAAATGAAGGGATGAATTTTGTGGGAAAGATGCTTCTATGTCTAGTTTCACTAATCCAAATTTCAGCTTTAGTTACACTCATAGTAACATTTAAATCCACATATAAGATATTTATTACTTAAATTACAACAAGTTAATGGTTGTTTTACTGTTCCTGCCGGGGCACCACTATCAGCCGGGGGCACCATCAACCGCCGGGGGCGCCACTAACAGCCGGGGGCACCCTGCACTGAAACCACCCAGCTAACAAATGTCTTACATGAACTGGTCCTGCCGCGAATTCGGCGAACTCTCCAGCGAGGATCTCTACGGGATTCTGCGTCTGCGTGCGGAAGTGTTTGTGGTTGAGCAGGACTGCGTCTACCAGGACCCGGATGGGCTGGATCAGCAATCCCTGCACGTGTGCGGATATGAAAACGGAGAACTGGTTTGTTACGCCAGGATTACGCCTCCCGGCACCCGCTTTCCCGAACCCTCCATCGGCCGGGTGGTCACGCGCAAGAGCAGTCGCGGCGGCGGGCTGGGGGTACTGCTGATGAGAGAAGCCATCGCCCGGGGGCAGGCACTGTGGCCCCAGGCGTCATTAACGATTTCGGCTCAACAATACCTGGAAAATTTTTACGGCGCGCTGGGATTCACGACAGTCTCCGAGCCTTATGACGAAGACGGCATTCCCCATATCCAGATGCGACTGTCTCCGGATCAGGACTGAGCAATCAATTCCGACGTGCTGTCGAACCGCTGCAGGGCAGCTTCTTTATCCTGGGGCCTGAGCAATGTGACTGTGACTATCAGCAAGCTGCAAAACAGAAATCCCGGAACGATTTCGTAGAGATCAAAAATCCCCCCGTTCAGGTTTGACCATATTACAACTGTTAGAGCCCCAACCAGCATACCACTTAATGCCGCAGGCGCTGTCATCTTACGCCAGTACAGGGAAAACAGGATTACCGGACCAAATGCAGCACCGAAACCGGCCCAGGCATAACTCACCAGGTCCAGTACGCGGCTGTCGCGATCACTGGCGATAAGCAGGGCGATTACCGCGATAACCAGTACCGCGCCACGACTCACTGCAAGCAGCTCTCGCTGGCCGGCACCGGGGCGCACAAACACCCGGTAAAAGTCTTCGCTGATTACGCTTGAACACACCAGCAACTGGGAGTCGATGGTAGACATGATTGCGGAGAGGATTGCTGCGGTGATAATGCCGGCAACCCAGGGATTAAACAGGGTCTGGCTCAGGGCGATGAAAACGGTTTCGGGATTTTCCAGGGGGTCCTGGGCGAAATAGGCGATCCCTGCCAGTCCCGTGGTAACCGAGCCCAGCAATACGATGACCATCCAGGACATGGCGATGCGCCGTGCCGGTGCAAGACTGCTGGCACTTTTACTGGCCATAAACCGGGCCAGGATATGGGGCTGGCCAAAATAGCCCAGGCCCCAGGCCAGCAGGGAAACCAGGCCCATGAACGTGGCACCGGCAATCAGCTCGGTACTGCCCGGGTTAGCCGCCTGCATCTGTTCCGTAACCGATGACAAGCCGCCGCTGGCAATCACGACAGCCAATGGCGCAATCAGCAGTGCCGCCAGCATCAGCAGCGCCTGGATCGCGTCGGTCCAGGCCACCGCAAAAAACCCACCTATAAAGGTATAGGCTACGATCACCACGGCTCCGGCGAGCAGGGCAAAGGAATAATCGAGACCGAAGCTGTTTTCAAACAGGATTGCTCCTCCGACCAGGCCCGATGCCGTGTAGAACGTAAAGAACAACAGGATCACCGCCGCCGACACTACCCGCAGGGCGCGCGTGGAATCCTGGAACCGGTTTTCAAAATAGTCCGGCAAGGTCAGGGAGTTATTGGCTTCATGGCTGAATACCCGCAGCGGCTTGGCCACGAATCGCCAGTTGCACCAGGCACCAATCACCAGCCCTACGCCAAGCCACACCTCGCTGAGCCCGGACAGGTAGATTGCACCGGGTAGTCCCAGCAACAACCAGCCGCTCATGTCCGAGGCACCGGCGCTGAGGGCCGTAACCACGGCCCCGAGCTTGCGCCCACCCAGGATGTAATCCCCCAGGTTATGGGTCCGGCGGTAGGCGCGCAGGCCGAGAAACAGGATCAACAACAGGTAGGCAATGAAGGTGACTAGCAGCGGTCCATCGAAATCCATGGGCAAACCCGAACGATCCGTGACAAGGGTGGTGCGCAACATGCTATCCCATGGCCGGGAACGAGGGAAAGCAGCCCAGACCTGCTACATCTCAAGCCTCGGGGTGGCAGGAGGCGATTCCGATATATAGTAAAGTTATTACTTTATTAATATGAGCTGGCCCGCCACTGGAAACGAAAGTAAACACTTTGCTTTAATTGCCGATAGCCCGTTAAACATCCCCGGTAGCGAGGCCATGGATCTACCCACGAGCCAGGACAAACTCCTGCATTGTCTCAAGACACGCGGCCCACAGTCCGTAAAAATCCTTTCAAATCAGCTAGATATGACCACGATGGGGGTGCGCCAGCACCTCGCCGAACTGGAACGGAAAGCCCTGGTGAAGAAAAATCCCGAGGCGCGGCAGAACCGGGGCCGGCCCGTGCACCTGTGGCAGCTCACCCGGTCCGGGCACGGGCATTTCAGCGACACCCATGATGTGTTGGCGGCAGACCTGATCCAGGTTGTGCAGGAAAGCCTTGGGGAAGCAAGCCTGGATGAGCTGATTTCTCGCCGCAATTCCCGGATTACCGACCGTTACCAGCGCCAGCTTGCGGGGTCGGAACAGGATCTGCCCCGCCGCCTGCAGCGCCTGGCGGAACTGCGCAGCGAAGATGGTTTCATGGCGGAGGTTCGACTCGTACCCGAAGGCTGGCTGCTGATCGAGAACCATTGCCCGATCAGCGCTGCGGCGGCCCGCTGCCAGGGTTTTTGCCGCACTGAACTGGACACCTTTCAGCAACTGCTGGCACCCGCCGCGGTGGTGGAGCGCGTCGACCATCTGTTGAATGGTGCACGTCGGTGTGCCTATCGCATCAGGGCAGCCTGATCCCGCGCGGCGTCCGCTAAGCCCTTTTTTTCCTGATATAGTAAGCACTCCCCGTCTGTCAGCTTCGGTTGCGCCCATGGCCCGAAAATCACTACTGGTTACTGTTGTCGCAGCAGCAGTTTTTCTAATAGCCACTCCCAAGGTGATCGGGATCGGCATCCGCGACAATACCGTTAACAACCTGCTTGCCCTGTTGCCACCGGAAAGCCGCAACCAGTTCCAGATCGAAGAAACCGAATTCAGCAATGGCTGGTTTTCCAGCCAGGTGGCGCTGGAAGTGCGCTACGAGGCGCTGGGAATGGATGAGTTCCTGTTGCGCCTGGACTTTGATATTTCCCACGGGCCCATACTTCGTACCGAAAACGGTTTTGCCGTTGGCCTGGCATATGCGTCCATTACCCCCAGCCTGGAAGAATCGCTGCAGCAGGAGTTGCAGGAGCTTCCTTTTACCCTGCCCCCGGTCTCTATCGAGCTCTACTCCCGTTTCGACCAGTCGCTGCACGTTACGCTCGACATTGCCTCCCTGGAATACGATGAAGGCGATCGCCATCTCAGTTTCGGTGGCATGAACGGCATGCTGTTGGCACAGGCAGACAGGTCCGCCCGGTTGAGTCTTGACATGAACAGCATGGAGGCCAGCGACAGCGGTACCGGTGTGGGTTATTCCCTGGGCGGATTCAGTGTCAGCAGCAATACCGAAGACATGAGCAATATTCTCGCCAGCAGCGCTGCCGTTCTCTCCATAAACGAACTCAGCAGCACAGGCGTTGCAGAGATCAGCGTGGGAGAACTACAGGTCAATTCCAGGTTGCAACCAGCGACACAGAATCCTGGGAAAATCGACATGCTGCAACAACTTTCCATAACAGATGTTACGGGTGAAATACCGTTGTCCAGCCTGAGCTGGGAAAGTGACCTGCTGGGACTCGAAAGCGAGATCTTCCGGCGCTACTCCGCCCTCACCAGCGGATTGCAGAACCAGGCCGCCGTGAACACCCAGGCAGCCCAATTGATCCAGGAGATCGGGCTGTTGCTGATCCAGAATCCCCTCACTTTCAACAACCAGGTCGATGTGATGGCCTATGACGGTGACCACGCCATCGTGCTGGACATGAACTGGGCCGGCCTGCCGGATGTGGATAACCTGGGCAACCTTGACACCAACGCCATGCTGGATGCCCTGGAAATTAATCTCGATGTCTCCCTCCACCTGGACGCCGTAATGCGCAGCCCCGCTGCCGATATGGTCGATCCCTACGTGCAGGAAGGGTATATCGTGGTGGACAACGGCCGTATTCGCGCACAGGCAACCCTCAGCGGCGGTGAGCTTACTCTCAATGGCGAAGCGGTACCGCTGGATCAGTTTCTCTGAGCAAACTCATGCAATCCGCAAGCAGTAGCGCGCCTTCCACTGAGGCACCGCGCCCGATCTATTCCTATCCCCGCTACTGGGCGGAATGTTTCGATACAGCACCTTACCTGCCCATGTCACGGGCCGAGATGGACGCACTGGGCTGGGATAGCTGCGACATCATCCTGGTGACCGCCGATGCCTACGTAGATCACCCCAGTTTTGGCATGGCCGTGATTGGACGCCTGCTGGAAGCCCAGGGCTTTCGCGTCGGTATCATCGCGCAACCACAGTGGGATAACGCCGAACCATTCAAGGTCCTGGGTCAACCCAACCTGTTTTTCGGCGTGACCGCGGGCAACATGGATTCCCTGATAAATCGCTATACCGCGGACCTGCGTCTGCGCAGCGATGATGCCTATACACCGGATGCCGTGGCGGGGAAAAGGCCGGACCGGTCGGTCATCGTTTACAGCCAACGCTGCCGCGAAGCATTCTATGACACGCCTATTGTTATTGGCGGTATCGAGGCCAGCCTGAGGCGCATCGCCCAATACGATTACTGGAGTGACCAGGTAAGGCGTTCCATCCTCATAGATGCCAATGCCGACATCCTGCTTTTCGGCAATGCCGAGCGGGCCCTCACGGAACTGGCACACCAGGTGGCCGCCGGTCATGCCATAGAAGAACTGTGGCAGCTCCGTGGCAGCGCCATAGTCAGGAAAGAATTACCGGCGGGCTGGACCGAGATCGATTCCACCCGCATCGACTGGCCGGCGAAAATCGACGAACTGCCCAATCCCTATGATTTTCACCAGGGCCACACGGCGAAGGAATCCAGTGCAAAGCCCGACACCGAAGCCTTGCGCATCATACCCCTGCCCCTGCAGCGGCAACACGAGATCGATCCGTCAGTCACCTATATCCGCCTGCCGGCTTACAACAAGGTGAGCAACGATCCGGCGCTCTATGCCCACGCCTCGCGCATCCTGCACCTGGAATCCAATCCCTATAACGCACGCACCCTGGTGCAACGCCACGGCAGCCAGGAAGTGTGGGTGAATCCCCCGCCTATTCCGCTCAGCACCGAGGAAATGGACTGGGTATTCGACCTGCCCTACCAGCGCAGGCCCCACCCAAGTTATGGCGACGCGCGTATCCCTGCCTATGACATGATCAAGACTTCGGTGAACATCATGCGTGGTTGTTTCGGCGGCTGTACTTTCTGCTCCATCACCGAGCACGAAGGGCGCATCATCCAGAGCCGGTCGGAAGACTCTATACTGCGGGAAATCGGGAAGATCAGGGACCAGGTTCCTGGTTTTACCGGCACGATTTCCGATCTCGGTGGACCCACGGCGAATATGTACAAGCTCAATTGTTCCTCGCCGGCGATTCAGAAAACCTGCAAGCGCCTGTCCTGCGTCTACCCCACGATCTGCAAGCATCTCGATACGGATCACAGCGCTACGACCCGGTTGTACCGCAAGGCTCGTAAACTGCCGGGCATCAAGAGAGTCGCCATTGCATCCGGCTTGCGCTATGACCTCGCCCTGAAAGATCCGGAATACATCGAAGAGCTGGTAACCCATCATGTTGGCGGCTATCTCAAGATCGCTCCCGAACACAGCGAAGATGAGACCCTGGCCAAGATGATGAAACCCGGTATCGACACTTATGATGAATTTAAAAAGCTGTTCGACAAGTTTTCCCGCAAGGCCGGCAAGGAACAGTACCTTATTCCCTACTTCATCGCCGCTCATCCTGGTTGTGATGAAAAAGACATGCTGGAGCTAAGCCTGTGGCTTAAGGAGCACGACTTCAAGCCGGACCAGGTCCAGACTTTCTACCCTTCTCCCATGGCCCTGGCCACGGCCATGTACTATTCCGGGCGTAATCCGCTGCAAAAGCTGCGATACAAGAGTGAAAAAATGTATGTGTGCAAGGACATCGAACAACGGCGCCTGCAAAAGGCCTTCCTGCGCTATCACGATGAGAAGAACTGGCCCATGCTAAGAGAGGCGCTTGAGAAACTGGGCAGGAAAGACCTTATTGGCAACGGCCGCAAACAGCTCATACCTGCACCACAGAAAAAGCGCAACAGCCATCGCCGGTCGTCACGACGATAGCGGCCATGAAGCCAGGAATATTGGAACCAGCCCTTTGTGGTTTTTGTGCCTTTTTGTGGCCATCAAATACTGAGGTGAAATCGGCCACAAAAGTCATTAAAAATTGGGAATGGAAATCTATTCCAAATTTAGTGGCCCACATAGCTTCATGAGGAATGGCCACAAAAAGGCACATAAATCTCAAAAGTGGGGATGAAAAATTTACTGTGGTACCGCTAGCGCCTGACCTGCAGGTTTACTTCTTCCAGGATTAGCCAGTCCCCGCCATCGGTACCAAGCACCAGCTTTTTCAGGGTATTGTCGCTGTAGGTGGGGGACTCGTAGGCCAGCCAGAAATTCACCTCGACCTGTCCGTCCAGCTCGGCCACGATCTCGAATTCAGTCAACTCCAGGCGAATCCATTCCGCGCCACCAATCACCCGTTCCCGGTTTGCCCGCCATTGGCTGACACTGTCCTGGTAACGGGGTTCGAATCCAGGATGGTAGGCGGCAAAGTATTCGGAAAGGTCCTGGCGCTGCCAGCCATCTACCCAGCGTTCGACACTTGAGAGAAGCTGCCGCTCCAGGTCCAGTACTGGTTCTGGCTGCAGGTCTGCCTGTTCTGGTTCCGCTATGATTTCATCTTCTTCTTCGGCAGCCGCTAGCTGTAGCGGAGATTCGACATTGCCGTCGGTCTCGATACCGGTATCAGGTTCGGCTTGGGCCGGGGTTTCTATTTCGGGTTCAGGCTCGGGCACATTTACCGGCGGCGCCTGCACAATAACTTCCGCGTTGTCTTCCAGGCGTAACACCGTGGGTGCCACCTGTTCTGCCGGTGCGTTATCCAGGTCCTCAAACTCCGGAGCAACCAGCTCAGACTGGTCGATACCTCGTTCCGCGGCGGTAACCAGGGCGAGGGCGGAATCCGTAATCTCCGGTTCAACCTCGACGTCTGCCGCGGCTACGGGGTCGACTGGCGACGGAGTAGCCGCGACAGGCACCGGTTCGGGCTCGCTTTCCGCCTCTGTATCTGTCTCCACGGGCGGAACTTCAGAAAAAGGAGAGTCTTCCCCGTCGGCAAGCAGCATCACTTCCCCTTCCCCGGGTTCACTGTCGGTTTGCAGTTGCTGGTAGATCAAGCCAAGCGAGGCGATAACCATCACCGCGGCTACGGGGCCTAACAGGCGCCATTGGTTATTGTCCACTTTGCTGATTCCGGTAACCGAACGCACCTCGCTGCTGCTTTGCACCAACTGCATCAGCTCCTGTTTGCTCAGGGGAGTCAGTTCCGCCTGCCCCGCTTTCTCTTCCAGGATAATTCGGCAAATGCTGGTGGCTGGACCCGGAAAACCCTTGCTGGATTTCAGGAAATAGTTCATGGCCGCAGGTTCGATCTCTACTCCCGGTAAACCAGCCTTCTGCAGGTAGCTGCCGACAAACTGCTGCAGCGTCTCCACGTCCATGGGCTCGATAACGAACTTGTGGGAGATATTGAGCAGCAGGGTCTTGAATTCCTTGCGGGATAGCAGGTGTTGCTCCAGCAGGGGTTCTCCACACAGCAGGATATTCAGCATGCGCTTGTTGTTCGCCTGTATCTCCGCCAGGCGATAAATCTCCAGCAGGGTTACATCGGTGAGGAGGTGGGCATCATCGAAAATGAGAATGACCGGCTTGCCGTCACCGTGGAGTAATGCGTCCTCCACCAGCCTGGGAAAATTTGCCGACTCGGGTATGTCCAGCTCCCGCGACAACATGGTACGCAGCATTTCCGGCGATTCGATCGCGTAGTGAAAATAGATTGTGCGAAATTCCTTGCGCTGCAAATAGTTATTTAGCAGCCGGCAGAGAGAAGATTTGCCCGTATTGGAATTGCCGAGCAACGTGACAAAGGCTTCAGGCTGGGACAGGGCCTTGTACAAACCCTTGAGGGTCTGCAGGTAGGGTCCGTCGCTGAAGTAGAATTTTTTTCGCTCCATGTTTAGCCGTTTTATCGGAATATTGGTATGTTGCTAAACACTACTGCTTTCTTTTTTCTATATTGTATTCGATATGAGTCAATATTCCGCGCAGAATATTCATCTCCATCTCATCGATGCGAATACGCCCGTAGAGTCGGCGCAGGCGCTGCATTAACTGGCGCGGATTGTCCGGGTCGTGAAAATCAATTGCGACCAGAACTCTCTCCAGGTGTTCATAAAAGTGTTCCACCTGTTCACCCGTGGCGAAAGGCTGGTCCCAGTTTTGTTCCAGCGCATTGGTTTCTGCCTCATCAACCTGGGTCGCCTTGTGCAACTCATAGCAGAGTATCAGAACGGCGGCGGCCAGGTTCAGGGAGCTGTAATCCTTGCTGGTCGGAATCTGGACATGAAAATGGCAGAGCTGTAACTCTTCGTTATTGAGGCCGGAATCCTCACGACCAAAAACCAGCGCCACCTTGTTGTCTTGCTGCTCCGCGATGATCTTGCGCGCACATTTTTCCGGGTCCAGCATGGGCCAGGGAATGCGACGCGAGCGGGCGCTGGCACCTATCACCAGGCCGCAATCGGCAACCGCCGCTTCCAGGCTTGAAACTACTTCGGCCCGTTCCAGTATATCCACCGCTGAAGCGGCGCGTCCTACGGCAACTCCACTGGGGAAGTCTTCGGGATTCACCAGCACCAGGCGGCTCAGCCCCATGTTCTTCATGGCCCGCGCCGAGGCGCCAATGTTGCCGGGGTGGGATGTATTGACCAGCACCACGGAGACTTTGTCAAAATCCAGCATAGTTGTACCGATGATCCGGGAAGCGCGAATTATAGAGCCTCTGCAGCAATAGCTCACCTGCTCACTGCTTCAGGCACCATGGTTAACCTGCTATGATGCGTCCCGGTGTAAACGGGCCCGGTTCCCGTGTGTTCTTTTCCAGTCCAGGTGGTATATGCAGCCTCTAATAAACATGGCGCTGCGGGCAGCTCGTGCTGCCTCGGAGCTTCTCCTGCAACAGGTCGACAGACGCGACCGCTTGCAAATTGTCAGTGATGATGGCGATTCTTTCGTAACCTCGGCGGACCAGGAATCCGAGAAAACCATCCTGTACCACCTGCAGAAAGCGTACCCCCAGGACAGCTTCATTAGCCGTGTCGGCCTGACCATCGACGGCGATTCCGGCACCACCTGGTTAATCGATCCTCTCATTGGCAGCCGCAATTTTTACCACGGCCATCCCCTGTTCGGCATTGGCATCGCCTGTAAGTCCGGCGCAGTTGTGGAGCATTCGGTACTGCTCATACCCATGCTGGGTGAAGAATACTGGGCCAGCCGCGGTGCCGGTGCTCAGTTGAATTCGAGGCGCATTCGGGTGGGCACGGCAACCGAGTTGAAAGGAACCCTGGTGGCAATTCACCACCGGGAAAGCGGTGAGTCGCTGGCATCGGATCTGCTCGAAAACGGCGCAACTGTGCGCAGTTCCGGCGCCCCTGCCATCGACCTGGTTTACACGGCCGCGGACAAGCTGCAGGCGGGATGGATGCAACTGCAGGCGTCACCCGGCCTGGATGCCGCCCTGTTGATATTGAAGGAAGCGGGAGGCCTGGCATGCAGCGAAAGCGGCCACCCCGATCCACAGCAGGGCAAGGAATTACTCTTTGCCAATCCCCGGCTGTGCAAGCAGTTATTGCATTTGCGACAGGGCGTTGGCTCGCAGGACAAAAGCCCATGAAGCTGCAAGCATCCTGGTTAAATTCCGGTATAGTCAGCCCAGATCCAACCAGGCATAACTCCCCGCGATTCCGCCGGGCCCTACGTTGACAGGGTGTTGAACTGTACATTGGTATTCGTCAACTATGACCAAGCAACCCGGCAATAATCATCGCAACCTGGCCGAAGGTTCCATTCGGGAATCCCTGATTCGCATGACCCTGCCCATGATCGTGGGCATGCTCATGTTGTTTACCTTCAGCCTGGTGGACACGCTGTTCATCAGCCTGCTGGGTACCGAGGCCCTCACCGCAATCAGTTTCACCTTCCCCGTTACCTTTACGGTAATGAGTCTTGCCATTGGCCTTGGCATAGGCGCGTCGGCTGTAGTGGCCAAGTACATTGGCCGCGCCGAGATGGAACGGGCAAAGGAATCCGCCACGGTTATAAACTACGTTTCCTTTTCGCTGGCAGTAATTACCGTAGCCATTGCCTGGATATTCATGGACCCTATATTCACTGTGATGGGCGCCAGCAGTGAACTGCGCGTGCTGATCGCTGAATACATGGTGGTATGGTTTCCCGGTAGCGTTTTAGTTGTATGCATTATGTCGGGCAACAGCGTGCTGCGGGCATGCGGTGACACCAAGACTCCCAGCCTGCTGATGGCTGCGGCGGGATTCAGTAACGCCGTACTCGATCCCCTGTTTATATTTGGCCCAGGTCCCTTTCCCGCCCTCGGAATCCAGGGCGCGGCGGTGGCAACGGTCCTGTCCTGGTCCATGGGCGCGATCTGGCTGGGCTGGGTACTCGTGGTTCGCATGGAAATGGTCAGCAAGGCCATCCCATCACGTGCGGTCATCCTGGGCTCTGGCCGGGAGATGTTGCGCATCGGCGCACCGGCGGCGGGCGCCAATATGATGACTCCCCTGGCAGCAGGCATCATGACCGCTATCGCCGCGGGGTTCGGGGACACCGCCGTGGCCGCGTTCGGTGTGGGTGGCCGTATTGAGCCTATAGCGACATTGATCGTGCTGGCCATGTCCTCTTCCCTGCCGCCCCTGATCAGCCAGAATTTCGGCGCCAATCGCCTGGACCGGGTACAGGAAGCTTATACCATGTCCATTAAATTCGTCCTGTGGTGGCAGTTGCTGGTTTACCTGGTGCTGGCTGCCGGATCACCGTTAATTGCTACGATATTCTCAGATGAGGCCTCGGTGAGTGACACCATCAAGCTGTTTATCTGGATAATGCCCCTGGGATATGGATTGCAGGGAATCATAATCCTGACCAATTCCTCACTAAATGCCCTGCACCGGCCGCTCAATGCCCTGTACCTGAGCCTGGCCCGGTTTTTCGTGTTTTATGTGCCGCTGGCTTTCCTGGGCAGCAGGATTTTCGGATTGCCGGGATTCTTTGCCGGCGCCGTAACCGGTAACTTGTTGATGGCGATGATTTCCTGGCGTACGTTTCACCGCGCCCTGCACGGCGAACAGGAGTCATTGCGGGAATCAATGCAGGAAGGATAGAGGCTGACGGGGAATCAGCGCCCGAAAAAGTTGATAACCCCTTTCACGAAGCCGGATTTCTCCTCCGTAACGGGCACCGGTGCCGGTTGTGGCTCCGTATCCTCAACCAGGGTGAAGCTCTTGTCTTCTACCGTGGCTGGAGCCTCGTCTTCGTCGGCATAGGTTAGCCGGTTGTTCCGCTCCTGGAACGCGAGCATTTCCATGCAGATCTCGTTGTATTCTTCCTGGGTCAGCAGTTCCGGCCGCTCTTTCATGTTGAGCGTGAACTGGCGGTCATTTGCCGCGGACAGGTAGTGCAGGTTTTTCTTGGTATCCAGCAGCAGCCCTTCTTTTTCAGCGATGTCATACAACGGAGTTCCCCGCAGCGGTATATAAGGGAAAAAGAAGAAATGTTCCGGTGCGATGCGCTGGTTCAGCTTCAGGGTCTGGCGCATGTTCTCCGCGGTTTCCAGTGGCGCGCCGACAATATTAAAGGTGAGGCGATTTATTCCTGCTTTCTTGCAGTTATCCGCGGCGGCGATGACCTGCTCATTCTTCATCTTTCGGCCCAGCATACGGCTGCGATAATCTTCATCCCCGCTTTCAATGCCAAACCAGATGGTATGGCAGCCGGCTTCCGCCGCAGTCTTGCAGAACTCTTCGTTCATTACCTCGACACGGGAATTGATGGAGAACGGCAGGTGAATGCGCTCCTTGTACAGTTCGAAGAACGCTCGCACGAATTTCAGGTTGGACAAGAACAGCTCATCCCAGAATTCAAAATAGCCCACGTTGTACTCGTCACGCAGTCGTTCCAGTTCGGCAACCATGGCCTCAGGCTCGTACTTGCGCAGGAATTCTTTCTTCGAACGCCAGCCTTCCAATAGCGGTGTGTTGCAGCAATAAGTACAACGGTAGGGACAGCCTCGTCCGGTCATCACCGGCAGTACCAGCTTGCCCTTGGGGCCGAAGATGGAAGAATTCACATCTTCGAAACCGTCCTCCTTGGAAAAGATGTCATAGTCCGGGAATGGAAGGGCCTGCAGGTCACCGATCTGGTGCGCCTCGGTCTTGTATATCTCCCCGTCTACCAGCTTCTCCCACATGCCGTCGGCGGGCCCTTCCTGGCTGCCGCGCAAATGTTGAATGATGTTGCCAATGGCGTACTCGCCATCGCCCACGCAAATAAAATCGATGTTGGGATTGGCCATGGTCTGTTCCTGGGACAACATGGCCTGGTAACCGCCTATGAGTATGGGCAGATCCGGTTGCAGTTTCTTTATTTCTTCGAAGTAAGGCTCCATGGGGAACCAGTGGGGGCTCATGACGGAAAAGGCGATGAGATCCGCATCAAGTTCGGCTATGGAACGGGCATAATTCTCCGGCGAGTACTTCTCCGCATCGCGCAGGATCAGTACCGGGTGCAGCATTACTTCCACATCGGGGAAATCCCGTTTCAGGTAGGCCGACATGCTCGCGATAGGCATTGCAATTTCATTGCCATCGGGAGAATAGAAGGAAAACACCAGGCGGAACTTCTTTCCTTTTACCGAGCCAAACCAGCGGGACTTGTCCCTGGGATAGGGAGGCCTGTCCGTACTGACGGCGATTACATCGGCCTTGGAATTCATGCTCGGCGTTTCCTGTGGGGAATCCAGATTGAGGGTCACTGAGTGTATCGACTGCTGCGTGGGAAAGTATATCACCTTTGCGCGGTTTGGGATTATTGCCTCCGGAAAAACCCTATAGCTTGCAGGGAGTTAAGACGAATCATTGCCTGCCCGCGGTTTTCAGCCAGTGAGCTTTGCATTATGCTCTTGCCCCCAGATGCAAGCCGATGACGACCCAGTACCCATGAACGCGCTGGAAGCCCTGCACACACGCAGTTCCGTCCCTCGCCTGGGCGATCCCCTTCCCGACGAGACGGTACTGGAAAATATTTACAAGGCCGCCCTGCGAGCGGCTGACCATGGCGTACTTAAACCCTGGCGCTTTCTGCGCATACACGGGGATGCCCGACACCGGCTCGGTGACCTGTTTGTCGAGGCGGCCAGGGAAGACAGCGGAACCATTGCAGAGGAGCACGAACTCAAATTGCGGCAGAAGCCCCTGCGGGCGCCGCTTATCGTGGTTGTAATCTCGGCCTTTACCGAACATCCCAAGGTGCCCGAACTGGAACAGGATATTTCGGCGGGAGCTGCCGCTCAGAACATGTTGATTGCCGCCCATGCACAGAACGTGGGGGCAATGTGGCGCACCGGATCCTTGGCTTATCACCCAACCGTAAAATCCGGGCTCGGCCTGGGCAGCCACGAGAAGATTATCGGCTTTCTCTACATGGGCACCATTAGCGGTGGCACCAAGAATCTCAATGATCCCGATGTGGGCGAATACTTCGAGGACTGGTAAGCGTGGGCAGTCGCAGCATGGACATGCAGTGCTGGAAATGCGGTACAGAGTTGAAGAACCTGTTGCTGCCTTTTTCCCGCTACGAAGAATGCAGTACCTGCAAGGCAGACCTGCACGTGTGTATTGCCTGCCGTCACTATGACCCAAATGTTTCCGATGCCTGCAAGGAAGACCGCGCCGACTTCGTGCTGGACAAGGACAAGGCGAACTTCTGTGATTATTTCAAGCCCAATCCGAAGGCGTATATAGGAAGCGATGACAGCGAAGCGAAGGCCGCCCGCGCGAAACTGGCGGAATTGTTCGGTGAAGAGGTTTCCGCTGAGGAAGAGAAGCAGGAAGCAAGCCCTCAATCCGAATCCGACAAGGCGCTGGCGGAACTGAAACGCCTGTTTGGTGACGAAGACTAACCCGGCACCGGCTTTCTCCCCTGAATATGCGCACTACGATATTTTCCACTCCTGTCATTACACCTGTTCTACGGGGAATTTCAATTGTCATTCTCAAGATATTGGGCTGGAGCACCCGGGGTGGCGACCTCGAAGAAAAAAAGCTGGTGTTGATTGGCGCGCCCCATACCAGTAACTGGGACTTCCCACTCATGCTCATGGTGGTGCTGAAACTGCGATTGAAATTGTTCTGGATGGGAAAGCATACCTTGTTTCCCTTCGGGGTTGGCTGGCTGATGAAATGGCTGGGCGGCATTCCCATCGATCGCCGCGCTTCCCATAACGTGGTTCACGAAACGGTACGGCAATACCGGGAACACGATGAGTTGATCGTACTGATACCGCCGGAAGGAACCCGCAGCAAGGTGAAGCAGTGGAAGACGGGCTTTTACCACATTGCCAACAACGCCGGTGTACCCATTCTGCTCGGCTACGTGGATGCGTCAAAAAAGGAAGCGGGATTTGCCGATTTCTTCCACCCCAGTGGTGAAATCGAAGCCGACATGGAAGCGATCAGGGAATTTTATTCACACAAGCAGGGACTTAACCCCGCCAACGCCTGAAACTGTCAAATGGAATGCATGACCTGGCGCAGGTCGGGCTGTGACTGTCTGTCCACTCCCGCGTCATAACCCAGGCTCAGCAACAGCTCATCGAATACAAAGGTACCGTATTGCTGGGTGCTGACATCGCGCAGCTTGAATTTCCAGTGCTTGAGGTGCCACTGTTGCAACTGCGCCGTAACCTGAGCCGCCAGCAACTCGGGATTGCGGCAGTTAAACAGGCCCTGGTCCACACCCGCCTTGAATGCTTCCATAAGAATGCCTTCAAATCGCAGTTCCAGGTCGAGGGTCTGTTGTTGCTGTTCCTTGGGCAGGCCTTTCAATTCCATGAAGCAGAAGTAATACCAGGGGCTCATGATCTCCATCATGTAGAGTTCACCATAAACTATCGCCTTGAGCCGCATTACCGGATCGAGGTTCAGTTCGGACAACCCACCAATGGCACGCTCTACATAGTTGCGCAGCACCCCCTCGATTACCGAGGCGAGGTCATTCTTGCTGCCGATGTAGGCATAGAGGCCGCCCATGCTGATACCAGTCTCACGGCTGAGATCCCTCAGGCTCATGGCCTGGAAACCCTTGCTGTTGGCCAGGTTGAAGGTGGCGGTGAAGATTTTTTCCAGGTTACCGATGGCGATGGCGGGATTCTTGATCTGCATCTTATCCTTGTGCATATCGAACACGCTACGCCATAGCGGTTCGCCCTCAAGCTGCCAGGTTTGCTTAAAGGCTTCGAGGCTGATCTCGTGGGGCCAGTTACTCATGACGGTCACTACTCGCTCACGGCGAACGGGACAAGCGGGCAAGTGTATTACGATAATTCCAGTCTGTTAAGAGAGAATAACGGATGATTCCAGATTACTCCGGCAATCTGCCCCAATAGGGTGCAATTCGGCTTGTTTGGCTCAAATCCAGTAGGACACCACGGCAAAAGTGCCGGACATGGCACAAAGTGCCAGGGAAAATCGCCGCAGGTTCTGGTGGGATATCAGGTGGACCGTGCGCATGGCCAGCCAGTAACCGACCAGGCAGGCGGGGACCAGGGGCAGAGCCAGGACCAGCTGATCCCGGCCGAAATGCCCAACCGTGGCCAGCATGGCCAGGGACATAAGACAGCTCACGACAAAAAATGCCGCCATGTTGGCGCGGATGAAATCATTCTTCTGGTGCTGCAGGATCAGCGCCATGGGCGGTCCGCCGATGGAGGAACTGGTACCCATGAAACCGGACAGGAATCCGGCGGTAAACATGGCCGGGTTGTTGGGACTGAAGGCAACATTCTTAAGGCTTAACAGTACCGCTGCAATCACTGATATGCCGATCCACAGTGCCAATGCCTGCTGGTCTATCCACAACAACAGCATTCCCCCCAGTATGGTTCCCGGTATGCGCCCGATGATGGCGTACTTGAGACCCTGGAATGAAATCGCATGCCGGTGTTTCAGGGCGTTGGCCAGAGACAGGGTAAGGGCGCTGACGGTTACCGGTGCCGGAACATAGAAGGGATCGATGAAAAACAGGATGGGCGCGGCGATGATGGCGAGCCCAAAGCCGATGGAACTCTGCACATAGGAACCGAGCGTGACGACGGCGGCGGCAAGGAGTAAGTCTAGAACCATGTGTACTGATCCCGCCGGCCGTTACCGAGGGAAGTCCGGGAGAATAAAAATAGTTTGAGCCTTGTCGTCCTCGCTGGTTGCCCGTGAATTATACGCCTTTTACAATGGCTTCCGCCGTACAAATAACAGGAAAATAAGAATGAAATCACGCGCAGCAGTTGCATTTGAAGCCGGCAAGCCACTGGAGATCGTCGAGGTGGACCTGGAAGGACCGAAGTCCGGCGAGGTGCTGGTGGAGATCAAGGCCACCGGAATCTGCCACACCGATGCTTTTACCCTGTCCGGAGAAGATCCGGAAGGCGCCTTTCCAGCTATTCTCGGCCATGAAGGAGCTGGAGTTGTCGTGGAAGTTGGTCCCGATGTGAAGTCGGTCGCCGTGGGCGATACGGTGATTCCCCTGTACACCCCGGAATGCCGCGAATGTGATTTCTGCCTGCATCCCAAGACAAACCTGTGCCAGGCGATTCGTTCCACCCAGGGCCAGGGCGTGATGCCCGACGGCAGCAGCCGCTTTTCCCTGGATGGAAAACCTATCCTTCATTACATGGGCTGCTCCACATTTTCGAACTACACCGTATTGCCCGAAATAGCCGTCGCCAGGATTCGCAGCGACGCCCCCTTCGACAAGGTGTGCTACATCGGCTGTGGGGTAACTACCGGAGTGGGCGCCGTGGCATTCGATGCCCGGGTTGAACCAGGCAGCACCGTGGCGGTATTCGGTCTTGGCGGCATCGGGCTCAATGTAATCCAGGGAGCGAAGCTGGTCGGCGCAGAGAGAATAATCGGCGTGGACATTAATCCATCGAGGTCGGACCTTGGCAAATCCTTTGGCATGACCGATTTCATCAATCCTAAGGACGTGGACGACGTCACCCAGGCGATCATCGACATGACCGATGGCGGCGTCGATTACAGTTTCGAATGCATTGGCAATGTGGCAACCATGCGCCAGGCACTGGAATGCTGCCACAAGGGTTGGGGTGAATCCTTTATCATCGGTGTAGCCGGTGCCGGTCAGGAAATCTCGACCCGTCCCTTCCAGCTGGTTACCGGACGCGTCTGGCGCGGCACCGCATTCGGAGGTGCCCGCGGCCGCACCGATGTGCCCCGCATAGTGGACTGGTACATGGATGGCAAGATCGAGATAGATCCATTGATTACCCACACCATGCCACTGGAAGACATAAACAAGGCATTCGACCTCATGCATGAGGGTGCGAGCATTCGTTCCGTCGTGATTTACTAGAAACCGATTACAAAGAAACCACCTTATGAAATATTTGCACACCATGGTCCGGGTCAGCGACCTGGACAAGTCACTGGATTTTTACTGCAACAAGCTCGGCCTCACCGAGATTCGCCGCAAGGAGAGTGAACAGGGTCGTTTTACCCTGGTATTCCTGGCGGCTCCCGGCGACGAAGATGCCCAGGTGGAACTGACTTACAACTGGGATCCGGAAGAATACGGCGAGGGCCGTAACTTCGGACACCTGGCCTACGCCGTGGACAACATCTACGATACCTGCCAGAAGCTCCAGGACGGTGGCGTCACCATCAATCGCCCTCCTCGCGATGGCTACATGGCGTTCATTCGTTCCCCCGACAATATCTCCGTCGAGCTGCTGCAAAAGGGTGAGCCACTGCCTCCCCAGGAACCCTGGGCGAGCATGGAGAACACCGGGCACTGGTAGAGCAACCCGTACCGCCGCAAACTTGAGCGACAAGCGCTCCTCAGTTAAACTGCCTCCCCTTCGAGCAGAGGCGATTCCGCGCTCTGACAGCACGGCAAATCTCAAGCAAGACACTCCAGTGAGAGAAGACTAGATGGAATTACTCGACGGTAGCGCCTGCTCCAAACAAATTCGCGAAGAAATCGCCGCAGAGGTAGAAAAAATCAAGGCCGGTGGCGGCCGCCCGCCCCATCTCGCTGCGGTCCTCGTGGGTGACGACGGCGCCAGCCAGAATTACGTCAACATGAAGGTCAGGGACTGCGCGGAAGTGGGGTTCGACTCCACCCTGGTGAAGATGGATGCAAGCATTTCCGAGCAGGAATTGCTGGACAAGGTCGCCGAGCTGAATGGCGATGACAACATCGACGGTTTTATCGTGCAGGTGCCGCTGCCGGACCATATAGATGAAGACAAGGTGGTGCTGGCCATCGATCCGCGCAAGGACGTGGATGGTTTCTGCCCGGAAAACCTGGGTAACCTGGTGCTGGGCTTCCCCACCTTCGTATCCGCCACTCCCAACGGCATCATGGAACTGCTGCGGCGTTATGATATCGAGACCGAAGGCAAGCATTGCGTGGTACTGGGGCGCAGCAATAACGTCGGCACCCCAATATCCATACTGATGTCCCGCAACACGAAGCCGGGCAATGCCACGGTCACCCTGGCCCATAGCCGGACCCGAAACCTGGCCGAGCTGTGCCGCAGCGCCGATATACTCATCGTCGCAATCGGCAAGACCGAATTCGTTACCGCCGACATGGTCAAGGAAGGCGCCGTGGTTATCGATGTCGGCCAGACCCGCGTGCCTGATGAATCCCGCAAGTCGGGATTCCGCAATGTAGGCGATGTGGATTTTGAAAACGTGAAAGACAAGTGTTCTTATATTACGTTCGTCACCGGCGGCGTGGGTCCCATGACCCGCGCTTCCCTGCTGCAAAACACCCTCAAAGCGTATCAACGAAGATAGAGAAACCAACATGTTTCAGTCATTAGAGACCCTCCCCGCCGATCCAATTCTCGGATTAATGGCCGCCTACCGGGCCGATGAAAACCCAAAAAAAATCGACCTGGGTATAGGCGTATACAAGGACGAGAACGGCAATACACCGGTAATGTCCGCGGTAAAGAAAGCGGAAGACAAGATTCTCAGCTCCCAGTCCACCAAGAGCTATGTCGGCCCCACCGGCGCGGCGGATTTTAACGACACCGTTGCCGAGATGATCCTCGGCACGGACCTGAAACAGAACATCGGCAAGCGCCGGGTTACCATTCAGGCACCGGGCGGTTGTGGCGGCCTGCGCCTGGCGGCGGAATTCATCAAGAAAGCCAGCCCAGATGCCACCGTGTGGGTATCGAGTCCTACCTGGGCCAACCACATTCCCCTGCTTGGCACTGCCGGCCTCAAGATCGAAGAGTATCCCTACTACGATTATGAGAGTCACAGTGTGCGCTTCGACGAGATGATGAGCTGTTTGGACAAGGTAGGCAGCGGCGACCTGGTACTTTTACACGGTTGTTGTCACAACCCCTGCGGCGCCGACCTGAGCCAGGAACAATGGCAGGCCGTCAGGGACCTGGCGCTGAAGAACGGCTTTACCGTGTTTATCGACCTGGCCTACCAGGGGCTCGGCGATGGCCTGGATGAAGACGTATATGGCGTGCGCCTGATGGCGGAATCCCTGCCGGAGCTGATCGTGGTGAGTTCCTGTTCGAAAAACTTCGGTCTCTACCGCGAACGTACTGGCGCACTGACCGTGATCTGTGACAGCGATGAGTCCGCGGCTGTTACCACCACCCAGCTGGCCGCGGCGGCCCGGGCCATGTATTCCATGCCACCGGATCACGGTGCGGCCATCGTGCAGACCATCATGTCCGATCCTGCATTGCGCAGCGAATGGGATGAGGAACTCACTGCCATGCGCAATCGCATCAACGGTCTGCGCGCCAAGCTGGTGACCCAATTGCAGGCCGCCGGTGTCGGTCGGGATTTCAGTTTTATCCAGAACGAGAAAGGCATGTTTTCCTTTCTCGGGGTCAGCGTCGAACAGGTGCAATCCCTGGTAAACGACTACAGCATCTACCTGGTCAATTCCAGTCGCATCAACGTGGCGGGGATTAACGACAGCAACATCGAGTATCTCGCGGCGAGTATTGCCGAAGTATTGGCGGGTTAGTTTCGAAGCCGAAAATCTCTATGGCTACAGAAATTGCTGTAGAAGTGTGCTAGCGGGATGCAGTGCAAGGCGCACCGCAGCGAGACCCGGAGGCATATCAAACTCGATAGACGATGGGCGAGCGAGGATGCAACGAAGCAATGCGCCCGCTTGCGCGCTTATGCAGTAATTTCTAGACTCGTAGTGCCATGACGTCGGAAGTCATACCCTGCAGCATGCAGTTTGTGGTGCTGCCGGGTAGTCCGAGCCAATCATTTTCTTTGCAATGACTGCCGACGATTACCACTTCGGCGGATATGCACTGTGCCAGTTTCTTGATTTCGTGAGCGGGTTCACCACAGGCGACGTGAATGTTTGCCGAGGGAAGAATAACTCCGTGGCGACGGAACAGGTCCCTGACCCGGATACCAACATGGTCGAGCATGCGGCGGGCATGGGCGTCATCGTGAGGATCGTTAGCGGCACCGCAGCTGAGAAAGGTATCGCGGCGAACCACGTGCACTACGTTTATCCGGTGAACGGCGTGGCGGTACAGGTCCATTACCCTGTGAATAAGGGCATCGGATTCGGGACCCAGATCAACTGCTACCAGCAGGTTGCCTATTTCGCTCACAGCCACTACTCCTGCGAAGGCGTCCGATATACCTTCGCCAATTTGACTTCGGCAAGTGTAGTGTAGCGTGGGGCGCTGCCCCTTGATTTAGGTCAAGCAGTGCGGGATTTCAGCGGGTCCGCTACCAGGGAAGCCAGGTCGCGCAGCAGTACTTCCGTAGTCTCCCAGCCAATACAGGAATCGGTGATGGAGATGCCCGGGCGAATCTCGGACAGGTCATCGGGAATGGGCTGGTTGCCCTCTTCCAGGTTGCTCTCAAGCATGACACCGATTATAGACTTGTTACCTTCCTGTAGCTGGGCGGCTACGCTTTGCAGGACCCTTGCCTGGTTACTGTGGTTTTTCTGTGAATTACCATGGCTGCAATCGATCATGATGTTTACCGGCAATCCGGCCTTTTCCAACTCGACTTCACAGGCAGCCACGCTTTCCGCATCGTAATTAGGTTTGTCCCCGCCACGCAGGATGACATGACAATGTGGGTTGCCCTCGGTGCGGAACACTGCGACCTTGCCTGCTTCGGTTACACTGATGAAACTGTGGTTGGCGGACGCGGAACGGATGGCGTTAATGGCAACCATTACGTTTCCATCCACGTTGTTCTTGAACCCTACGGCGGATGATATGCCACTGGCCAGCTTGCGATGGGTGGGTGACTCGGTGGTGCGCGCACCAACAGCGGTCCATGTCACCAGGTCCTGCAGGTACTGGGGAGAGATCAGGTCCAACGCCTCGATACCGATGGGCAATCCGATCTCCGCGATGTCCAGCATGAGCTGGCGGCCGATGCGGATACCATGATCGATGCGATGGCTACCATCCAGGTGTGGATCGTAGATGAGACCTTCCCAGCCGACGGTGGTCCTGGGTTTTTCAAAATACACCCGCATGAGAATGCACAACTGATCGGCCAGCTCATCGGCCAGGGGTTTTAACAGCCGCGCATATTCCAGCGCCTCCGTTGGATCGTGGATCGAGCACGGGCCGACCACAACGATGAGACGGTCATCCTTGCGATCGAGGATATTTTTGACCGCACGGTGCCCGGCGCGCACGGTTTCCAGCGCCTTGCCCCTGAGCTCCATTTCATCTTTCAACGCACCGGGCGCCGGTAACTCCTCGTACCCGGTGATATGAAAATTATCGATTTCCTTGATGCGGTCAGCCATGGTCTACCCCAATCGCAGGAGCGGCATTATGGTGAAATTCGGCAGGGAATTCAAAGAGTAAAGAGGACTCAGAATACCCACAAAGCCAGCAGGAACAGGACCAGGCCAGAGGCCATGCCCAGGGCGAGGCTGATCTTGTCTTCATAGCTGCGATAACTGAAATTCCGGTCTTCCGCCGGGACGGCGTTTTCCAGCTCGTGCTCCAGCGCCTGGTAATCGTCTTCATTCATCAGGGTCTCTGGCTCCGCAACCGGCGTGGAGATGCGGACGGGATCTTCTGGCAGCGGGGCATCGAGGTTATCCACATCGATTCCGGAGTAGCCGCGACGCCGAGCGCGCCGGTCCACCACCAGCGCCTCCGCGGTCTCAGTTGAGTCCGCAGCGGACTCCGCCCCCTGCCCCTGCAACCGGGGAATCTGGCCGATAACCTGCTGGGCGCGGCGAAATGCCTTGGTGCTGGAAGACAGGATCAGGGCATCTGCGTTCCGGTTCTTGCCGAATCCAACCAGGGTAAAGCGAAAACGAGGATCGCGCAGTACCGCCTGCAAGGATGTCTTGCCGTCCCTGGTTTCGAGAAAGGCCCTGGCCAATGAGTATTGCAGTTCTTTATCAAGGTCACTCTCGTCCGGATGAGTCCAGTTTTCCCGCTGGCGATAGCGATAGGCACTGACAATAAACCAGCGACACAATTCCGGTAGCAGTTTTTCACCTAGCGCTTGTTCTATGCGAATTACAAGTTCGCTCACTTCAGCATCGGACTTCAGCTCGATGTCGAGTTCAGAGGCAAGTGATAGCTGATTGGAAGTAGGATGCATTGCTGCCATTACTCCGGTTGCGGAATAAAGCCCCCGGTTTTCAGAAAGTGAATAGCATGATCGATGACTTCGTTGTTTCGCATCATCAACGAATGTGTTACGGGTAATACAATATGGTCGTTCATGCCTTCCACGCGAGTACTGGATACACTCACCAGCGTGTCATTGGCTTCAGAGAAAAACAGGAAGCCCAGGGGATTGAGATTTAGATCCCCTGCGATTACTCCCAGTTCGAAATTCGCCGGACCGAGTTGCGCCGGCAGACTTGCATTATCGGTGCCCAGTCGCCTGCCCGTGGGCCCCACGATGAATCCGAAACCCGGTACCGCGACCAGGTTGTCGACGACTTCGCTGCCCTGGTTTGGAGGCCCCAGCATGACGACCCGGCCCAGCTCCGGCAGCTCGTGGTCCTGCAAGTAGACCCGTAGCAGGATGCCGCCCAGGGAGTGAGTTACGAAATGAATCGCAGTTGCACCGGTCTCCCGGCATCGGGATACGCCCCGGCCTACCGCGTCATCGGCGAGCTGAGCTTCCTCGAACCGCCGAGAAGGGTAATTGATGTTAACCGCGGTATATCCCGCCCGCGCCATCTTCCGTTCCAGCTCGCCCATGGAATTGGATACCCGGTTGAGCCCGTGCAACAAAACCACACACTCTTCCGCGGCCGCGGATTGCAGCAGGAAAAAGAGCAATGAAGCGATAAACCGCCCGGTTGGCATTCCCATGGATCAGCCCTCCTCGGGGCGAGGCGATCCGCAGTTCCAGCAGATATCAAAATTCCCGGCAGAGGATTCCCGGCAGTTCCCGCAGGCCCAGCTAACGGATTCCTGTGCATCAGCACCTGGATTCTCCGCCAATCCCATTTCCCGGACCAGGCGCCTGGCGCGATCATAGTCCAGCCTGTTGCTTACCCACACCTCCGGCCAGCATTCCATGAACGGAACCTCTCCCGAAACGGAATAAAGCTCATCGTTTCTGACCGTGGCGGCAATGCCTTCACCCTGCAACACATTGCGCACATGCCAGGCCAGAGCCGCGTTGTCTGCTATATATACCCGTTCCATCAGTGATACACATCACGCCAGCGCAAGCCGCTAATCCACAGGGCGAGGACATAGACGCCGATGCTTCCCAAAACCAGTAATGCCAGTTGCCCTACCTGTTGCCACAGACTCCATTGCAGCCAGTCCTGCCAGCTCCCGCCTATGCTCCAAAGGAAAAGCCCCATGGCAGCGTTCGCCAGCAGTAAACGCAATAGGAATAGCGGCCAGCCGGACTGCAGATGATACACCCCTTCCCGCACCAATCCGCGCAGTAACAGTCCCGCATTGGCAAAGGCTGCGAGGCTGGTGGCCAGGGCCAGGCCCACGTGAGCGAGACCACTGAGATAGAACACCAGGTTCAGCACCATGTTCAGGCACATGGCGATCACCCCGATGCGTACCGGTGTCGCCGTATCCTGGCGTGCGAAGAAGCCCGGCGCAAAGATCTTGACCGCCATAAACGCCACCAGACCCAACGCGTAGGCACGCAGGCTTCCCGATGCCCGCTCCACGTCCAGCACGGTGAACTGCTCGTTCTGGAACAGGGTTACCAGCAGGGGCTCGGCGATCAATACCAGGCCAAGGGTGGCCGGAATCGCGATCAGGCACACCAGGCGAAAGGCCCAGTCCAGTGTTTCCGCGAACTGGCTCATGGACTTCTCGGCGTGCTTGCGAGACAGGCTTGGCAAGACCACGATGGCGATGGCAATGCCGAAGGTGCCCAGGGGCAGCTCCATGAGCCGGTCTGAAAAATACAGCCATGAAACACTTCCTGCCACCAGCAAGGATGCAATAAAGGTATCTAGCAGCAGGTTTATCTGGCTAACGGAAACTCCAAACAGTGCCGGTACCATTAACTTCTTTATACGGCTCACACCTTCATGGCTGGCGGCGGGTTTCGGCAAGGGCATGAGGCGCATACGAGCCAGGAATGGCAACTGGAAAAACAACTGGGCGAAACCGGCAATCAGTACTGCCCAGGCAAGGGCCAGTTCAGGCTCGCGCATGTAAGGTGCAAGCAGGAAAGAACAACTTATCAGGGAAATATTCAGCAATGCCGGTGTGATCGCGGGAATGGCGAAATGTCCATAACTGTTCAGGATGGCCGAGCACAGGGCGGTCATGGAAATGAGTAACAGGTAAGGAAAGGTGATGCGGAACATGTCCACAAACAAGGCAAACTTTACCGGCTCATCGGTGAACCCATAAGCCACTACGAAACCTATGTAGGGCGCAGCCAATACTACGACTACCGTGAGCAGCACCAGGAAACCGCCCAGGCTTCCTGCTACAGCATTGATCAGCCCCTGTACGTCGGTAAGGCTGCGCTGACTGCGATATTCCGAGAGTACCGGCACGAATGCCTGGTTGAAGGCGCCTTCCGCGAACAGGCGACGCATGAAGTTGGGAATCTTGTTTGCCAGGAAAAAAGCGTCGGCGCCATCGCTGGTACCGAACAGGCGAGCGATGACAATATCCCGGGCCAGACCCAGCACGCGAGAAACCATGGTCATGGAACCGGTTACACCGCTGGCTTTCAAAAGGCCCCGCTCCATTGGCGCAGCTTCACCACCGGCCGGCGAGAGTTCCAGCACCGGTTCCTGCTGCTCGCTCACTTTATTCTCGCTCTTGTTCATCGCCCGATTATCGCAGTTGCCACGGTCGGCACCAAAACCTCATTCTTCTTTATATCGGTGTCTCCCGGGCGTTCATTGAAGCCCCGGCGGCACTATTGACATGGAGCAGTGGAGCGGGCATAGTGTCGCCCCTTCAAAAACGGCGGCAAGCCTTTGGCACAGCCGCAACTGTTTGAACCCCAGTAAAAGGAGCCTACATTGGCGAATTCAGCTCAAGCCCGCAAGCGTGCACGCCAGGGTGAAGCCCGCAGACGGCACAATGCCTCGTTTCGATCCATGGTGCGAACGTCCATCAAGAAGGTCGATGCCGCTATCGCCGCCGGCGATAAGAGCGCAGCCACGGAAGCGTACCAGGCTGCCGTTCCGGTAATCGATCGCATGGCCGACAAGGGCATCATTCACAAGAATAAGGCAGCCCGGCACAAGAGCCGGCTCAATAGTGCAGTCAAGGCGCTAAACTAAAAAAACCGGCCAAGGCCGGTTTTTTTACGCTCTCTTTCAGCAGGCTAATCAGCAAGAATCAGGTTGTCGCGATGGATAATTTCTTCATCGCTGATATACCCGATCAGTTCCACGAATTGATCGCTGCTTTTCCCCGCCAGCCTGTTAACTTCATCGCTGTTGTAGTTCACCAGGCCGCGGGCAATCTCGTTGCCCTGCTCATCCTCGCAGGCCACCAGTTCTCCCCGGGCATAGTTACCGGAACTCGATTTAATTCCCACTGCTAACAGGCTCCTGCCGGAATGGGTTAGCACCTGTACCGCGCCCGCATCCAGTTGCAACCTTCCTTTCACAGCCAGCTGTCCGGCTAGCCACTGCTTGCGTGCCGCAATCGGTTCACTGTCCGCCTGCAGCAGGGTGCCGATGTCGTCCCCGGCGGCGATCCTGGTAAGCACATCGGGCAGGCGCCCATTGGCGATAATCGTATTGGTTCCGGACCGTGCCGCCAGCCTTGCCGCGGACAACTTGGTCATCATACCGCCGCGTCCGAGACTGCTGCCCTTGCCTGCCGCGGATTGCAGGCTGCGATCATTGGCGGACGCGGTTCCGATCAGCTGCGCCGACGCGTCGGCGCGGGGATCGGTGCTGAACAGTCCATCCTGGTCCGTTAACACCACCATCAGGTCGGCGTTAACCAGGTTTGCTACCAGTGCGGCAAGCGTGTCATTGTCACCGAAACACAGTTCTGCCGTGGCCACGGTATCGTTTTCATTAACGACCGGAACCACGTTCATACCGAGTAGTGTATTGAGGGTGCTGCGAGCATTGAGGTATCCGGTACGGTCACTGAGGTCGGCGTGGGTCAGCAGCACCTGGGCGGCATGGGTGCCATGTTGCTTGAAACAGTTTTCATAGGCCTGGACCAGGCCCATCTGCCCGACCGCGGCGGCAGCCTGCTGCACATGTACTTCGGTAGGACGTCCCGGTAACTGCAGCCGGGAAACTCCTTCCGCTACGGCACCCGATGATACCAGCACCGTTTGTTTTCCCTGTTGCTGCAGCTTAACTAACTGGGCAGCCCAGTCCTGGATTGCAGCCAGGTCCAGGCCGCGACCATCATCGGTGATCAGGGAGCTGCCAATCTTGACGACCCAGTGCTTGCTCCCGGCTATTTGCCGTCGCGCTTCATCCATTTGGTCCTTACTCCCAGTCTTCCCATTCCTCTTCATCGGCCGCAGCTACGCTACGCTTTGGCTTGCTGCGCATGATGCTCTGCCGAATCTCCAGCGCCATTTGCTGTTCCTGCGCCAGCTGCAACTTGCGATAGTCTCCATCCTCAGCCAGTTTTTGCCGGTGCGCCTCCACAGCCGCCATTAATTCTTCGCACAGCGCCCCGCAGCCATCACCAGACAGTGCTGAAATCCGGCGCAGTGGTGTGTCGATGGAAAGTGCATCACACATTCTCTGTTCCAGTGCTTCGACTGCACTTTCGTCCAGCAAATCAACCTTGTTCAATACTAACCAGCGTTCTCTGGCAGCCAGGGTAGGACTGAATTTCTCCAGCTCCCCGATAATCTTGCTGGCATTTTCCACCGGATCGCTGCCATCCACCGGCAACACATCTACCAGGTGCAGCAACAGTCGCGTACGTGACAGGTGTTTGAGAAAACGAATACCGAGGCCGGCGCCTTCTGCGGCGCCTTCTATGAGGCCGGGAATATCGGCCATTACGAAACTGCGTTCCAGCCCAAGACTGACCACACCCAGGTTGGGCACCAGGGTGGTAAAGGGATAATCCGCAACCTTGGGGCGAGCCTTGGAGACGGCGCGAATCAGGGTGGATTTGCCGGCATTGGGCAGGCCGAGCAATCCCACGTCCGCCACCAGGCGCAGTTGCAGGTGTAATACCCGTTTCTCCCCGGGTTTGCCGTCAGTGGTTTTACGCGGCGCCCGGTTGGTGCTGGATTTAAAGCGAGTATTTCCGAGCCCGTGCACGCCGCCCCGGGCAACCATGACCGGCACACCCGGATCGTTCAGGTCGGCGATCAGCTCCTCGGTATTCACGTCGATGACGCTGGTGCCCTGGGGCACGCGAATGACCAGGTCTTCGCCACCGGCCCCGGTGCAGTTGCGGCCCTGGCCGGGACGGCCATTCTCCGCCCGGTAGCGAGGCTGAAAGCGAAAATCCACCAGGGTATTTAGCGCGGTATCGGCCTGCAGGTAGACGCTGCCGCCATCTCCCCCGTCGCCGCCGTCGGGACCCCCCTTTTCGATGTATTTTTCACGACGGAAACTGAGGCAACCGTTACCCCCGTTGCCTGCCTCCACCGTGATTTCTGCTTCATCGACAAATTTCATTGGGTGTTCCCATATGCTTGCGCACAAATAAAAAAGCCCCGTCGAATGACGAGGCTTTTTTCAGGTAATTCCGGGTTCAGGCAGACTCGACACTCACAAATTTGCGCTTGTGCGGGCCCTTGGTGACAAACTTCACCACGCCGTCAGCCTTGGCGTACAGGGTGTGGTCACGACCACATCCTACGTTTTCCCCGGCGTGAATCCTGGTGCCACGCTGGCGGATAATGATATTGCCGGCCTTGACCTGTTCGCCGCCAAACAGCTTGACACCCAGCCGCTTGGATATGGAATCGCGACCGTTATTAGTACTACCACCCGCTTTCTTATGTGCCATGCTCTGCTCCTAGCCCTTGATACCGGTAATCTTCACTTCGGTGAAGTATTGCCGGTGGCCCATTTGCCGACGATGATGCTTGCGACGATTGGACTTGATGATACTGATCTTGTCGCCACGGCCCTGCTTCAGGACCTCGGCTTTCACTTCCCCACCTTTTACGTAGGGCGTGCCGACCTTTACCGACTCGCCTTCACCGAGCATCAGGATCTTGTCAAATTTGACGGTGTCTCCAGCTTCCCCTTGCAGGCGCTCGAGGCGTAGCACTTCACCTTCTTCTACGCGGTGTTGCTTGCCGCCGCTCTCAATTACTGCGTACATCGTAATAATCCAATTCGTGGGTGGGTTTTCTAGGGGCGGGCATTTTACGGGAACACCCGGCCCGAAGCAAGAGTAAATAGGCTCGCTGGCCGCAGTGTAAACACCGCCAAGATATTGATTTTAAGCAGTTTCTCAAGCATCACTCCCTTGACAGCCCGGGGCTCGCTCCCTAGCATTCGATTTCAGAAAGCAGCCCTCCTCAATATCTTGAATCTATCACCCGACATAGCTCCGGCAGCTACCCCGGCAGGCCAGAACTTCCGTTCCCTGGTGGCGGCGGACCTGGACGCGGTAAACGAATTTATCGTCAGCCAGCTTCACTCGGAAGTTAACCTGGTGGAAAACATCGGTCACTACATCGTGGCGGCGGGAGGCAAGCGCCTGCGCCCGATACTGGTATTGCTGGCGGCCCACTGTTGTGGTGTAAAGGACGACCGCCACGTTTCCCTGGCCACGGTAATCGAATTCATCCACACCGCCACCCTGCTGCACGACGACGTGGTGGATATGTCTGAACTGCGCCGTGGACGACCCACGGTAAACGCGGAATGGAACAATCCTTCCAGTGTACTGGTAGGAGACTTCATTTATTCCCGCGCATTCCAGATCCTGGTGCAGATCGGCGACATGGACATCATGGAAATCATGGCCGACACCACCAACAAGATCGCCGAGGGAGAAGTCCTGCAACTGATAAGCAAGAACAACCCGTCCACCTCCGAAGCGGACTACATGCAGGTCATTCAGCACAAGACCGCCATCCTGTTCCAGGCCGCGGCCCACAGCGCCGCCGTGCTGGCCGGGGCCAGCAACGAAACCCGTCAGCAATTACGGGAATTCGGCATGCATCTTGGGATTGCTTTCCAGCTCATTGACGATGTGCTGGACTATGCCGGCGACAGCGCCGAGCTAGGCAAGAACATCGGCGATGACCTGGCGGAAGGCAAGCCCACTCTCCCCCTGATCTATGCCATGGAAAACGGGTCGGCGCAGCAGGCCGGACTGATCAGGCGCTGCATCCAGGAGGACCGCGTCGAAGCCAGCACACTGGAAGAAGTCATCGCCATCGTGCTGGACAGCGGCGCCCTCGATTACACCCGCTCCCTGGCTCAGAATCAGGCCGAACTGGCCGACATTCAATTACAGCGTATCCCCGTTTCGCAATACCGGGACGGTCTTGCGGAAATGCTGGAATTCGCGGTTAATCGCAGTACCTGAGACAAAGTTCAGAGCAAAGCGTGACCGGCGTATCAATGCGCCGGGGCCAGCCGTGCAAAAATTGAACGACAGACCGACCGATTATTAGGCCATCAGATTCCGGCAACCCGGCTCTGATCCTGGAGACAGCCATGAACACCATTCACTCCTTTCTTTCTACTGCATCTATTCCTGCTAGGGGCATTAAGACTGCCATCGCAGCGCTCGCCATCAGCGTCCTGTTGGCATCCTGCGCCTCCAGCGGCATGTTAAGCAGCGAGCCGGAGGAACGCCGGGTCGCAGTTCTGGAAATGCGCGAAGAGGTTCTCCAGGAACTTTACGACCTGAAACCGGATACCCGGGTACAAATCGGCAGCGCGCCGGGTTACGCCGTGTTCTCAAACGCCAATATCAACCTGATCCTCGCCAGCTTTGGTGGCGGCGTGGGCGTGGTGCGTGACAACGAGACCGGGACCGATACTTTCATGCGCATGGGAGAAGTTGGCTTCGGCATTGGTGCCGGAGTGAGGGATTTCCGCGCCGTGTTTGTGTTTCACACCGAAGGTGCACTGGAAAGATTCATCGATGTCGGAATCGGCTTCGGCGGACAGGCCGACGCGGCGGCGAAAGCCGGTGACCTGGGCGGCGCCGTTGGCGGCGAAGCAAGCGTGGACAATGTAACCGTGTACCAGATTACCCAGAGCGGCCTCGCCCTGCAGGCAACCGTCAAGGGAACGCGCTACTGGAAAGACGGCGACCTCAATTAGATCCGGAGAGTCGACTCATTCCCGCCGGGGCGACGTGCCTGTGGGCAAAAGGATACTGATACCCGGCGAGGAATCCCGCAGGATCGAAGAGGAATCAATAATCCGCATCTTCTGGTCACTGGGCTGATAGATCTCTGAATTCGCGGCGATCAGCTCCGCCGCCTGGCTGCGCATTTCACCGGCCCGCGTCTTTTCCCCCAACTGTTCGTAAACGAGACCCATGGCAAGAAAGAACTGGGGCTCGACTTCCTTCATGCGCGCAGCCCGGCGAAAGTACGCCAGTGCCCCGTTCAGGTCACCTGCCGCCATGGCGCTTTGACCCATGGAGTAGTGGTAATAGGGATTGCGCTGGTTGAAACGCTGGCTTGCGAGCACGTACTCCCCGGCCATCCGATCCTGCCCCAGGCGCTGGTAGAAGCGTGCCAGGTTATTGATGGCGGTGACATTGCTGTTATCCCAGCAGAACGCCATCTTGAAGCTGTATTCCGCCAGCTCCATCTCGCCCAGCATGCTGTAGGTGCTGCCGATGTTGTTCCAGGCATATTGCAATTCGCTGTCCAGGTATAGCGCATTCTTGAAATACTCCAGCGCCAGCTCCTGGTTGCCAGCCACCAGGGCTTCAACCCCCAGGTTGCTGAAGTACAGCGCCCGTGCTTCACGATCGCTGACGACACGGGCGGTAAGCTGCTGCAGCGCGACTTCCGGGGCGAAGTCGACCACGTAGCGGCGCCGAACCGTGAGGCGGCCGGTGGCATTTATGTGTTGGTTTAATACGAGCAGGTTGCCGCGCAGGTCCCAGGTTGGTTGTACTGCTACGGTCTGGAAATTGGCATCCAGGCCGGCATACCGCGCCATGGCGACAAACAGGTTCATCGTCGACAGGCAGTTCCCTTCCCGGGCTTCAAAGGCTTCTACCGCGGTATGGGTTTTCAGGTCGGAGTAGACAAGATTTAAATGATCTTCCCCAAACAGTAATTGCTGCAATTCGCGAACTTTTATTTCATCGCTGGCGCGATGTCCTATTTCGCTATCGATGTACTGCTTGATCTCTTCGCTGAGATAAAGGGGGTCGATATGTGCAAAGCGGTCAGTGTCCTGATCGATCACCCGGGCGTGCAATCCCGGATCGATTTGAAAATCCGTTTCCAGGTCGATGGTGGCACAGGCGCCGAGCGCGCAGACAGAGGCCAGTACAAGCATGTGCCGCAATTGCTTGCAGAACTGGTAATGCCTAAATTCCCCTGGTGCTGTCATTGATTCTGACCTGTCAGTATCGCGCCGGTGTTTCCGCACCCAGCTTGTCCAGCTTCATGAATTCGTATCGGCCCCGCAGAAATGGCAGACCCGCCTCATCCAGGGCCCGGAACAGGGCGATCCAGCCGCCATAACGGGCAACCTCGGCCACATCTTTACCAAGACCGGCATAATCCAGCTTATCACTCAGGCGGCGGGCATCCGGCCCCCAGTTATCACCGTGACTTACCGCACCCGTACCGGCTTCATATTCATAGCCCAGGGCGACTCGGGTAATAGCGATTCGCATGCGATTGGATGACAGGAAGCGAACCTCGAAAGCCGTATCGAAGCTCAGCGTATCCCCTCGGGGAAACCATTCCACGTCGGTATCCACGATAACGGACTTGATGACATCCAGATTGCGCACGTAATCGAATGGAACCGTATCCGCCTGCATCAGCTTGTACCCTACATCGGTATCACGCAGGGCAGAAGACATTCGCACCCGGTTCCGCTCATCGATATCCACGATGGAATCCGATGCAATGCGCCGGGAACGTTGGGCGAAATCGAACAGGGCCCTGGCCGATTCCGGCGCCAGTGGCGGTAATCGCCAGGACTCACCATCGCCGCCATGAAGCCAGAGCTCATTGCCGTCGAAACTCATGGCGGCAATGTCATCGGGAATGCTGGCGGTTTCACCGAGGGCAATACCACCGGGTACGATGATTTCCCTTATGGTCGACCGGGTAAACTCATCGCCCAATGACTCCTTTAGAAATACCTCTGGTTCATTGCGGCTGAGGCTGCGGTCATCGCGATTGCCCACATCACGAAAAATGGAATCTGAATCGCGCCGCACCCGCTCCCCCAGGAAATTCAGCTCAGTAACTTCACCCCGGTAGCGCCTTGCATTCGGTGTATCCAAAGCGAGTCTTTGTGCGGCGGTGGCATAAAAATATCCAGCTTCCGATGGCTCACCAACCGACTCGTACAGTAATACCTTGAACCCATAGGCGCCGGCTACTTCCGCGATGTTGTTCGCGAACTCGATATCACCTATATCGAAAGTGATGAAGATACGTCCGGAAGAACTGGAATCCAGCCATTGTTGTCTCCAGGGCATGTTCGTATCAATGTCGCGACCGGCAACTACAATTCCACCAATATTGGCGGCAGCATAATCACCTTCCCAGTATTCGATCTCGGATGAAAGCGGCAGGCTGTCTGCAGGCAGGTCTGGAAAGCGACCCAGCCTGGGGCGATCTATCCTGCCCCGGGCAAGATCGGGGTGATTCAGGTTGGCGGTCACGTCGATACCATAGGCGTTCAGGGCATCGGCGAGGGTGGCCAGGAACGGGTCTCCGCCAAGATCATCAAGCGGTTCCGCCATGGCCTGGGACAGGCAGAGACAGCCCAACAGCAACCAGCCGGCGCACCTATTCATCATTGCAGGCATCGTAAGATTCCCCGGCACGCCGGCTATACATACGGGATTGCAGTGCCTCCACCCAGGGCGGCATATCGTAAAAATGCATGGGCTGGGCTAGTTCTGCGATCAGGCGCTCCGCCTCATCGAACTCTTCGGCACTGATGGCGTAGCGTATGGCCTGCTCCATGATGAAGCTGTCTGCCGGCAATAATTCGAAGGCCCGGCGCTGGTGCTGCCTTCCGGTCCGCCAGTCCTGGCCGTCGAACAAGTAAAACTGGCCCAGTGCCAGGTGTACCTCGGGATTGTTCGGCGCCAGCTCCAGCGCCTGTTCAAAGGCCTGGCGAACGTCGCGTTCCAGCGCACTGCGCTGCGCTGGAGGAAACTCCCGGTTGCAATCCACCAGTTCCGATTCCCAATACTCACCGAAATCCAGCAGGGTATTAACTTCCCGGGGCGCCAATTCGCGAGCGCTTGCAAAGTAGCCGGCGATTTCCTGGTGGCTTGCCCTGTCTTCCTGGAAACGCAGGGCATCACCCAGTCCGGACCAGGCGCGCGCCCGCTCGCTGTCACTCACCACCAGGTAGCGGAAAAATTCTTCGGCTACCGGGTACTCCCCGGCGTTTAATGCCAGCTCAGCCAGACGCAATGCCATGTGTTCCTCGCTGGCTTCGGTGACTTCCTCTGTTATCACCACATCCGGTGTGATCCCGAGGTCAATATCCGGTCGGGCAGAGTTGAGCAGGTATTCCTGCAATTCTTCATCCAACTCCTCGGGAGTGACACCCATACCCAGGTCAAAAGCCGACCGATGGTCCTGTCCCTCGATCAAATACCCCAGGTAAGCCTGCAGGTTCCCCCTGCGATCAGGAAAGCCCTCTTCTTCACCGCCATGGAACAAGTAATGGAGCAATACTTCCGACTTGATATTGGCAATCTGGACTAACCGTGGCGACACAAGGGACGCATCGTTATATAACATCCTTTCCATGGCTAATTGTTCACTTACCGTTGCCATGCGGTAATTAAACTCCCAGGAATAGGGTTCTATCTCCGGGTTACTGCGATTGATCCCTATGCGGGACAGATAACCGGCGGCGCCCTCTTCATACCAACGGGGCACACGCAGATCGATAAAATTCCGGACCAGGAAATGGGCATAATGGTGCAGGCCACGTTGCAGGGAATCATCAGCGTCATCGACTATGGCCAGGTAATTGTCCCTGGGCGTGGAGGTGAAAAAAGCCACATCGTCCTGCAATGTAAAAGACTGCAGGTCCTCGCTATCGTCAAATACATAAACCAGGTTGGGCACTATTGCAGGAGGGAAACCACCATCCAGGCCCAGCACTGCCGCGGCGGCCTGGCGCCAGGCTTCCAGTTCCAGCGCAAGGGAACGGGTTCGCCGCGAAGACAACTGGCTGTAAATAGTAAAGTGTTCGGTTTGTAACTGGCGCCAGCGCGCATCCAGCATGTCTTCCCGCAACTGGCGCGGGCTGACCTGTTGTTGCTGGGCATGCAACAGGGGAGTGCCGGCAATCAGCAGGCATAGGGTTACTAAGAGAGTGAGGAATTGATTCTGGCGGCTTTTAGCGGTCATGATAATCCGGCCTCAGCGCATACTGCCGGATTCACTTTATCATGCCCAACCGGGGGACTGAAGACACGGACACCGGGGCTACCCTGCCCGCCGCACTGCGCCTGAGCAACCTACATGGCCGGGTAATTGGGCCCGCCGCCGCCTTCGGGCACCACCCAGTTGATGTTCTGCGCCGGGTCCTTGATATCACAGGTCTTGCAGTGCACACAGTTCTGCGCATTTATCTGGAAGCGTTTAACGCCGCCCTCTTCTATTACTTCATAGACTCCCGCCGGGCAATAACGCTGCGCCGGTTCATCGTACATAGGCAGGTTGACCTCGATGGGAATGGTTTCATCTTTTAACTGCAGGTGGCAGGGCTGGTCTTCGGCATGATTGGTATTGGAAAGAAATACTGAAGACAACTTGTCGAAACTGATCTTGCCATCGGGCTTGGGATACTGGATCGAATTACATTCCGCGGCGGGTTTAAACTGGCAATGGTCCTTGCTGTGGTCATGGAAGGTGAACGGGAACTTGCCGAAGAAAATATTCTGCTCTATGAACACCAGGGCACTGCCGAGCCAGAATCCGAATTTGTGAAACCCTGAACTGAAGTTTCGGGTCTTGTGCAATTCCTCGTATAAATCTGATTGCCTTACCCTGTCATCGTATTCCAGCAGTTCAGCCTGGTAATCTTCCTGTCCCAGCGCCGCAAACAGCGATTCCGCTGCCAGCATGCCGGAACGCATGGCGGTATGGCTGCCCTTTATCTTGGCTGCATTCAGGGTGCCGGCATCGCAGCCAATCAGCAGTCCGCCGGGAAAACTCATCTTGGGCAGTGAGTTCAGGCCACCCTTGTTCACCGCCCTGGCGCCATAGCTGATGCGCTTGCCACCATCGAGGTACTGGCTGATTACCGGGTGGTGTTTCAGTTTCTGGAATTCATCGAAGGGGCTGATGTGGGGATTTGAATAAGAAAGATCCACGATCAGGCCCAGGGATACCTGGTTGTTTTCGATGTGATAGAGAAAACCACCACTGGTGGCGGCATAACTGTCACCGATCATGGGATAACCGGCCGTGTGTACGACCAGCCCTTCCTGGTGTTTGTCCTCCGGTATTTCCCACACCTCTTTTATACCGATGCCGTAATGCTGGGGATCGCTGTTGGCATCCAGTTGAAATCTTTCGATGATTTCCTTGCCCAGGTGACCGCGGCAACCCTCGGCCAGGATGGTGTAGCGAGCGTGGAATTCGAAACCGGGTTCGAAAGACGGTTTCTGCTCACCGCTTGCCGAGACACCCATGTCGCCGGTGGCAACACCTTTTACCGAACCGTCTTCGTTATAGAGAATCTCCGCGGCAGCAAAACCGGGAAAAACTTCGGCGCCCAGCTCCATGGCCTGTTCACCCAGCCAGCGGCACAGGTTGCCCAGGGAAATAATGTAGTTGCCATGATTGTGCATGGGCCGGGGAATCAACAACCCGGGAAACTTGAAACTGGAATTGGCACTGCCGAGGTAATAGACGTCGTCACCCGTAACCTGGGTGTTCAGTGGAGCGCCTTTCTCTTTCCAGTCCGGGATCAGCTCATTGAGTGCAGCAGGTTCGAACACGGCACCGGACAGAATATGAGCGCCAATCTCGGATCCTTTTTCCAGCACACAAACTGACAGTTCCCTGCCGCCGTCCCGGGCGAGTTGCAACAGGCGAATAGCTGTAGCCAGGCCGGCCGGTCCCGCGCCGACTATGACTACATCGACCTCCATGGATTCGCGTTCCATTCTTGCTCCTTGTATGGGATTGATTCGCCAGATACTGCGGGCCAATCATTATCCTCAATTCACCAAATCAGCGCAAAAAATCCCGGGACGTGAGAGCCATTACAAAATGTCACAAAAATCTGGCTGGGATTTGTTCGGGCACCGGTCGATTACGTGCATACTTACGCGCTTTTTGAGCCCCAACTAACATTTGAATCCATTCGGAGAATCCACTACCGGGGAAGATTCGGAGTAGTTTATGAATTACCGCAAAGCCCCCCTGCTGTTATCACTGGCCGCTGTATTCAGCCTGCAACCAAACAACCTGCACGCCCAGGCACAGCCCACGATCGATGAGGACGCCACCATCACCTACCCGGCGTCATTCTTTCAGCAATATGATCCGTTTTCGGTCAATGACATGCTCGACCGGATACCCGGCATTAATGTCGCCCGCCAGGGCGGTGGGGGCCAGGGCGGGCCGGGCAGCTCCGGCGGAAATAGCCGCCGTGGCCTTGGCCTTGGTGGAGACCAGATCCTGATCAACGGTCGCAGGATTACCGGTAAGGAGAACGAGGGAAACAGCCAGCTCAGTCGCATTCCTGCGGAGCAGGTACAGTTCATCGAGATCATTCGCGGCACTTCCGGCGACCTCAACGTGCGTGGCGGCGGCCAGGTAATAAACATCGTGTTGCTTGAATCCCAATCCCAGTCTTCGATCGCCTGGGAAGCCAATGCAGACCACTACCATGATGGAGAGGTGAAACCTGGTGGCAAGATATCCCTTACCGGCTCCAGTGGTGGCCTTGACTACCTGCTCAGCGTGGAATCAGAGCCACGCTGGGAGTACCGCACCGGATTCGAGATCTCAAGACTTGCCGACGGAACCGTCAATGAAACCATCAAGCGTGATACCGTAACCGACTCCCAACCGATGGTGGCCAGCGCGAATCTCGGTTACCAGTTTAACGATCGCAATATCGGGCATCTCAACATCCAGGCCCAGAACAGCGATGCACCCTACGTAGAAGATCGCTTCATAAGAGACTACCTTTCATTCCCCCAGGTGGACGCCTTCGAGGCCGACGTGGTGGAGGCGAAAAATGATTTCTGGGAAATCGGCGGCGACTTCGAGCACACATTCGGCAATGGCCATCGCTGGAAAACCCTGTTTATTGTTAACGACAAGGAGTCCGCGAGAAGCCGTGACCGGCTGCAGATCGATGGTGACATCCGCACCAAGAACCTGTTCCTGTCCACCTTTGACCGTTACCAGGAAAATATTGTGCGCAGTTCCTACTCCATGGGCCTGAGTGCGAACCAGGATGTGGAATTCGGCATCGAGCGCGCACAAACTACCCTGTTTTCCACCCTCAAGCTGGGCCTACTGGGAAATACTGATAACGCATTGCCGGAATTCGGCGGCCTTTCCCCGGTGTCGAGCTCCAATGCAACGGTGGAAGAAATCCGCTACGAAGGATTCGCCGTGCACAACTGGCAGATTAACAGCCGCATGTCACTGGAGAGCACTTTAATTATTGAGCAATCGGAAATTTCCCAGAGCGGTGATGTTACCCGGAGCCGGGATTTCGATTTCGTCAGGCCCAAGTTCGATTACCGCTTCGACCTGACCCCTTCCCTGCAGCTGCGCGCCACTATCGAAAAGGATGTGGCTCAACTCAGTTTCAATGACTTTACCGCCAGTGCCGATTCCTCCGACGACGATCGCAACGAGGTCGCCGGCAACCCGGAAATCCGGCAGGAACAGTCATGGCGTTACGACTTTAACCTGGAATATCGCTTCGACAATGACAATGGGGTATTGAATACCAACCTCTATTATCACGACCTGGAAGACGTGATCGATCGCATCGATGCATCCACCCCGGACAGTATCCAGTCCGCCAATGGCAATATCGGGGATGGTGAGCGCTACGGTATTGCCGTCGATGCCAGCCTGCGCATGACCAGTTTTAAACTGCCCAACCTGTTGCTGACCTCGCGAGTGGAAGTGGAAGACGGCAGCGTAATCGATCCGTTTCTGGGTGTGGACCGGCGCCTCAGCCGCCAGGGTCGTGGCAGCTACCGGCTGGGTTTCCGCCATGACCTGACCGCGCAAAATATCAACTACGGACTGAACTTCAATGACAGCTTCGAAGGCGGTCGCATCGCCTACGACGTCAACAAGATTGAAGATTACGACGCGCAGCCTTTCATCATGGCGTTTCTTGAGCTGCGTGGCCCCTGGGATCTGACCTACCGCTTTGAGGCAACCAATACTCACGAGTCGGAGCGTTGCCGAATTCGCTCGCGTTATGTGGGTGGCACTATCGGCACAGGAATCCTGGACGAAGTAGAAACTTCCTGCAGCCACGCCGGTGAGAAATATGCCATCAAAATAAGAGGTACTTTCTAAACCCGAAATTCCGGGTTTATGGACGTCCGCGAATCCCTGAAGCGGGCACCGGCCTCCTCCCATCCCCGCCTGGCTGTATCTCGTCGAAAGCGCCTAAATTCAGGCGCTTTATGGTCGTAAATGCACAATTTGTCACAGTATTGGGGCGGCTGAATCCCTATAATTCCGACGGTTTTTGTGGGGTAAATCCCGAGGCGGTCAGGAACCGATCCGGATTCAGCCGCGAACTGTAGATATTCACGTTCAGCCCGACCGCACGGAGCCATTCAAGATGAGTCGTTCTTATCGACGCGCCCTGCAAGCCTCATCCCTCGCCCTGATGTGGGCCATTTCCGGCCTCGGCTACTCACAGGACACTCCCATCGCGGCGGAAGACGATTCCAGCGTGGTCTATCCCGCCACCTATTTCCAGCAATACGACCCGGTCTCGGTCAACGACATGATCGACCGCATACCCGGCATAGAACTGGCCATGGGCCGGGGCGGACCGGGTGGACATGGCGGCAATCGCCGCGGACTCGGTGCCGGGGAAAACGAAATCCTCATCAACGGCCAGCGCATTACCGGCAAGAGCAATGAAGGCCGCGCCCAGCTCAGCCGCATTACCGCCGACCAGGTGGACTACATCGAAATCATCCGCGGCACCTCGGAAGAACTGGACATTCGCGGATCCGGCCAGGTGGTGAACATCGTGCTGCTGGATACAGGTGCCCGATCCAGCATTTCCGCCGAGCTAAACATGGATCATTACCAGGACAACAGCGTCGAGCCCGGCGCCAGGCTGTCCTACACCGGACAGGATGGCCGCTTCAATTACCTATTCCACATCGAGGCGGAACCCCGCTACGAGAACACCGTTGCCAATGAGACCAGCGTGGACGCCGGCGGAAACCTTCTGGAAACACGGCACGAGGAGAGTTTTCGCGACCAGGTCGATTTCGCCACCAGCTTCAACCTGGGTTACCAGTTCGACAACAGCCTGATCCAGTTTAACGGCCTGTACGAAGAAGACTCACCACCGGAAGACAAGTACCGCAGCATTACGGATTTTACCTCCGGCGCCCCCGTTATTTCCCGTGAGCGGGAATTTACCGATCGCAGCCGCAGCAACTGGGAAGTGGGCGGTGACTATGAATATGGCTTTTCCAACGGCGCCAAGTACCGCGTGCTGTTTATCGCCAATGACCGTGAATTTCAGTCTACGCGTGAACGCTTCGACGTGCTGGATAGCGGAGAACAGAAAGACCTGTTCCTGTTCAGTGCGGGTCGCGACCAGGAACGCATCGTACGCACTTCGTACACCTGGAACCTCAGTGACAGCCAGGGCCTGGAACTCGGCGTGGAAGGCGCTCAAACCATTCGCGACAATGATCTCAGGCTGGGACTGGCCGGCATTCCTGGCTTACCTTCTCCCGACCACGGCAACCTGTCTGCGGTTGCCATAGACAACGCCACCTCTACGGTGGAAGAGATTCGTGTTGAGAATTTCGCCGTACACAACTGGCAGCTGAATGACCGCATGTCCCTGGAAAGCACACTGGTTTTTGAGACTTCCACAATCGAACAGACGGGCGACGTGTATAACAAGCGTGATTTCGATTTCATTCGCCCCAAGCTGGATTACCGCTTCGACATCACCCCCACCGTGCAGCTGCGCGCCACTATCGAAAAAGTGGTAAATCAACTCAGCTTCTCTGACTTCAGTGCATCCAGCGATAACGAAGACGACGACCAGAATACACAGGCCGGCAATCCCGAGATCGTTCAGGAGCAATCCTGGAACTATTCATTGAACCTGGAATACCGCCTGCCCAATAACATCGGTGTACTGAATACGGAACTCTTTTACCATGACCTGTCCGACGTCATCGACCGGGTCGACGTATCACCCAGCCCGGATGAACTGGTTTCAGCGCGGGGCAACATAGGCGATGCCATTCGCTACGGGCTCAATACCAGTGTGAGCAGCCGCCTCGGTTACATTGGCCTGCCTTCTGCTCTGCTGACACTGGGTTTCTCGGTATCCGATTCCGAAGTCACAGACCCGTTTCTCGGTGTGGAGCGCCGCCTGCGCTGGAACAACCGCTGGTTTGGACGCAGCAGCTTCCGTCATGACATCACCGACTGGGGGTTCAGCTACGGTGTGAACTATTTTGTCTCATCCCAGGAAGGCACCGCTCGCACCACGTTCGACATCATCGATATCGAGCGGCAATACCAGGATTACGGCCTGTCACTATTTGCCGAGAAAAAAGCATTTGGTGGCATGACTTTTCGCCTCAACGTGCGTGATGCCAATGACCGGCTCAACTGCCGCGAGCGTATTCGCTTCGACGGCGCCATGGTGAACGGTATCGTGGAAGAAATTGAAAACTACTGCTCCGGCCGCGGTCCCGTATACTCTCTAAGTGTAAGGCATACGTTTTAACCAATTTGGTGATAGGAAAAACGGGAGCCATTGGCTCCCGTTTTTTTATGCCTGCGCAGGCACTATATCAGGCTACGTAAAAGACAACCGAAGTAACCAGCAAAATGAGAAGTGAGCCTTCCAGCACACTGACGAACCGGCGCTGCAACGGACTCAGTTGAGCCACGTAGCGGTCAATGGGCTTGAGAATCTGGGTATAGCGATGGTTCATGAGTAGTACCACCTGCCGGTCAGGCACACGGGGCACCCTGGCCCTCATACTACTAAGACGCTGCCCTGGACAAAAAGTTACCGGGAAACTCGAGTCTGCTCCCCGGCGCTGCCAGAATCAATGACCCGGGGGTAATGAAATCCTTTCCTCAGGGCTCCACTTTCGTAAAAATCATCATGTGCTGCCAAGGCAAGAAGTCGAGCGTGTCCGTCCATTCCAGCCCGAACACACTCATTTCCCTTACCACCTGCTCCTCGGTCATCTTGTGCAAGGGCCGGATGGGCACACTGGGATCCTCGCCCCGGTACTCCAGCAGGAAGATACGGCCACCGGGACGCAGCGCGGTATAGATGCCGTCAATCATCTCGAAGGGATGGGAAAATTCGTGGTAGGCGTCCACCATGATGGCGGCATCGATGGAGTTCGGCGCCAGGTTAGGATTGTCCACCTCCCCCAGCACGCCCTCGATGTTCACCACGTCGTTGGCCCGTTTCTGCTGCTCGATCAAGTCCAGCATCTCTGGCTGTATATCCACGGCCATTACCTTGCCCTGGGGCACCTTGCCGGCTATGCGGAACGAGAAATATCCCGACCCGGCACCGATATCGGCCACTACTTCATCAGGAGCCAGGTTCATGTTCTCCACTACGGCGTCGGGCATTTCCTCCCGTTCCCTTTCGGGGCGATTGAGCCAGGCCGCTGCCTGGTGCCCCATGACGAATGAGATTTCCCGGCCCATGTAAAACTTTCCGATGCCGGTGGTGCGCCGCTCCGGTGCATCGATGTAGCCGGGATGCTCGGCGCCCTGTGCGGGAAGGTAGATTAAGCAGGTGCAGGTCAGCAGGAACAGCAGGCGTTTGGCCATGGTGGTCACCCGTGAAATAAGCCAGGGACTTGAGTCTATTACAGCGCGACCGGCGGAAACAAGAACGCCTCCAGGAACCGGGATTCCGTGAAGGCGTAAAGGTTTACCGAGTTTGAGGAATAAGTTTAAAGCAGTCTCAGGAGGCGCTGGCCACTGCCCTGGCACTTGGGGCAGGCACTGTTTTCAGTAATCCGGCCACTTCCCTTGCACACGTTGCAGGCATCCTGGTAAGGCTTGCGCAGAATTTTCTGCAGTTCTTCCATTGCCTTGTTATTGCTTACTGACTTTTCAGCCGCCGCCATTTTTTATTACTCCATACTTCTTGCTTACTGATTTGCAGACCCGTTCAGCGGAGGATTACTGCTTTCATGGGACTGATTATGCATAAAACCACGCTAGGGAATTTGTTATCTGCTTCACAAAAAAACGTAGGAATGCCTGATTTTTGCTCAAGTATTTTTTCTTTACAAACCAAGCACTTATGCTACCATCCGTGAGATTTTGTGAAAAAATCGTACCGGGATGTAGGAATGAGTGAAGTTTTACAAGGTATTCGCGTACTGGATTTTGGCCGCTATATCGCCGGCCCGTTTTGCGCCACGCTGCTCGGTGACATGGGGGCAGAAGTAATAAGAGTAGAAAAAGTAGACGGCTCGGAAGATCGATACCTTTCACCGGTTACGGAAGACGGTAACGGTGCCATGTTCATGCAACTGGCCCGCAATAAAAAATCCCTCACCCTGAATCCCATGAAAGAAGAAGGCCGGGAAATCGTAAAAAAACTGGTGGCAACGGCTGACGTGGTCGTGGCAAACCTGCCGCCGGATACACTGGCTGCCATGGGACTGGATTACGTCAGCCTCAAGGCGATCAAGCCCGATATCATACTGACCATGGTTACCGCTTTCGGCGAGGGCGGGCCCTATGCCAACCGGGTCGGTTTCGACGGCCTGGGACAGGCCATGTCCGGTTGCATGTACATGTCTGGAACGCCGGACCAACCGGTAAAGGCCTATGGACCATTCGTGGATTTCGGTACCGCCGGACTGGCGGCGTTCGGAACCGTGTCAGCCCTGTACCATCGGCAGAAAACCGGGGAAGGACAGATCGTTGCCGGATCCTTGTTCAACACGGCACTAACCATCATGAACGGCACCGCCATCGAGCAGGATGCCATCCAGCGCAACCGGGTTGCCACCCTGAACCGGTCGCAAACTTCCGCGCCGGCGGATACCTTTAAAACAAAAGACGGTTGGGTGCTGGTGCAATCCGTGGGCGGTCCCTTGTTCGAGCGCTGGGCCAGACTCATGGGAGAGAGCCACTGGCTGGAAGACGAGCGCTTCAAGGATGACATCAGCCGCGGCGACAACGGCGAGATCATCAGCCAACGGCTGGCAGAATGGTGCGCCGAACGCACATCCGCGGAAGTGCTGGAGGCCATGGAAGAGGCCCGCCTGCCTGCCGGACCGGTGCTTTCACCCCAGGAAGTCCTGGATGACCCCCATATCGCGGCCAAGGGACTGTTCCAGCCCGTTGATTTTCCCGGACTGGAACAAGCGGCGCCGGTTATGAAAACGCCGGTAGAGTTATCAGAGACTCCCGGCGAGATTCGGCACCGAGCACCCACCCTGGGTGAGCACACTGTCTCGATAATGAATGAGCTTGGTTATAACGAAAACGAAATCGCTGAGCTCAGGGCTGCACGGGTCATCTAGACCTGGTTTTGTGTATTCTGTGCCTTTTGTGGCCATCAATTCCTGAGGTAAAGTAGCCACAGGAAGAAAAAAGAAACCGCAAACCGTATTTTTCAATCTGAAATAGTGGCATTCGTACAGCATGTGGCCACAAAATAGTTGCTTAGGATTGGCCACAAAAGGCACAAAGTACACAAAAGTCCTCCTTTCAATTCCCGGGTAAATCTAAACATATGAGGCTTGTCATGAAAAAGAACAACAGAGCCATCCTGTTAACCCTGACCATTCTGCTTTTCACTGTAAATCATCCTGTGGTCGTGGCAGCAGAATCAGACTACCGCTTTCTCCCACCCCAAACCGAGGCCAGCATTCCCGACGATATTCACATGGATTCCCTGGCGCGCCTGCCCGAGGTACAACGGCAAGACCTGGATGCCGTGGGGCGAAACGCCTTCGACACCTGGGTGTCACCCGGGACCGGCTATGAGAATGGGCTGCGTGGCCCCATCGGCATGTGGATGCACAGCCCGGTGCTGGCGGAAGCCATATTCGATGTGCGTCACCGGGTACGTTACGGCAATGCCAAGGACCAGCGCCTGACCGAGCTAGCCATCATTACCCATGCCCGGGAATTCAACAGCCAGTATGAATACAGCGCCCACGAGCCCCTGGCTCAGGCGGCGGGACTGGAACAGGAAATCATCGACGTGGTGCGGTTCCGCAAGGACCTCGATTCATTGCCAGCAATAGACGGGTTTGGCGAAACCGAGCAAACCATCGTGCGTTTCGTGCGGGAACTGGTGAGCGAGGACAAGGTCTCGTCCGAGACTTTCGCCCGGGCACTGGAGATATTCGGTGAGGAAGGCGTGATGGACCTCACCGGGCTGGTGGGCTATTACTTTTTCGTGGCCACCACCCTGAAGACATTCGATGTACAGCGGGCGGTGGGCAGTGACCTGCTATTGCCAGTGCTGCCGGATTAAAGTCCCCGCAGGAACTCCACCATCAGCTCGTTAGTGCGCTCCGGTGCTTCCTGCTGTACCCAGTGACCAATACCGGGGATTAATTCCACGCCCCTGAGGTCATCCATTACCCGGCCCATGGAGGCGGTGAGTTGCTCCGTGCTGGCGCCGGCAATGACCACGTCCTGTTCCCCGGCTATAAACAAGGCAGGTACCGTAACCCGTTGGGGCAGGTCGGCCGCCAGTTCCCAGTTGCGTTGAAAATTGCGATAGTAATTTATCCCGCCCCTGAATCCCGCCTGTTCGAACTGGCCCACCACGTAATCCAGGTCATCCTGGCTCAACCAATCCGGTAACTCCCTGGGTGCACCTATCCTGCCTATCCAGCCGCCGGCCGCGCGCCGGGAATCCGTAATAGTTGGTGGGTGCCGCGGTGTGGTGGGCGAGGCATAAAGCATGGAGATAAGCCCGCGGGGATCTGAATCGTATTCCGCTTCGGCTACGCCACCGGGTTCATTGTGGTACAGGATGTAATAGAAATTGTCGCCGAATGCCTGGCGCCAGGAGTCCATGGGAGAAACCGGCGAAGGTCCGCCGTAGGGAACTGACATGGCGATCACCGCGGTGAACCTGTCCGGATAACGCATGGCGGTATTCCAGGCCACCATGGCACCCCAGTCATGGCCAACCATGACTGCCGTGTCTTCGCCAAGAGCATCGAGGATACCTACCATATCATCACTGGTATGCACGATGTCGTAATCTTCCACCGCTTCAGGTGCATCGGTGGCACCGTAGCCGCGCATGTCCGGCGCAACGGCGCGGTACCCCGCTTGCGCCAGTGCCAGCAACTGGTGCCGCCAGTTGTACCAGGATTCCGGCCAGCCATGGGCCAATAAAACCAAGGGGCCAGAGTCACCGGCCTTGGCCAGGCGCATAGTAATGCCATTGCTCTGCACTGATTGGAACGTGATTCCATCGATCGGGGAAGCTTCAGTCATGGATACCCCTCCTTGCTGGGCCAATCCGGACTGGCCAACCGTAAGAAACAATGTGAATACAAAAATTGGGAAGATGCGCTTGCTTGATCTCATGTCAGGGAAATTCAATCGCGAAAAAATTTGTGATAGTAATGTAGTCATCCGGGCCAGTGCCCAAGACCTGCCTGCGGGCAAGGATATAGCAATGAAAACAACGAAAGCTATCAGAAAACTTGTAAATCTAGGTGCTGGGCTAGTTGCCATGATTTGTGTCAGTGCGTATGCACAGGATGCAAACATCATCAATCCGGTAAAGGCCAAGCTGGCCAGTGGCGGGCAGGTCATCGGCGGCACTGTGTCCACGCCGGATCCGGATATTTACTGCGCCATGGCCAATTCAGGATTCGATTTCATCTGGATCGAGATGCAGCACAGCCACCTGAACTATACCGACGTGGCGCGGATGATATTCGCCTGCCGCGATGCCGCGGCAGTTCCTTTTATACGGGTGCCCGATGCCACCGAGGGGGACATCCAGAAGGCCACGGATATAGGCGCCCTGGGCATCATCGTACCCATGGTTGACGACCCCGAAAAAATGGAAGATGCGGTCAAGTTTGCCATGTACCCGCCCCAGGGACGGCGCAGCCAGGGCGGCGGCCAGTACGGCGCTCTCTACGGACGCAATTACCGACAGATCGCCAATGACAACATCATGGTAATAGCCATGATCGAGACCCTGGAAGGGGTGGATAACGCCGCTGCTATTGCCGGTGTGGACGGCGTCGACGTGGTGTTCGTGGCCAGTTCGGATCTCGGCAGCTTCAGCGGCCGCCGCCAGGGAGATCCCGAGTACGAAGCACTGGTTACCCGGGTTAAATCCGCCACCGAGAATGCCGGCAAACATGTAGGTGGTCCTGTTGCGTGGATGACCTCGCGGGACGGCTACAACTTTTTCCAGGGCCCCGGCACCAATGCCCTGATTCGTACCGGTGCCAGGGTATCGTTGGAAGGCGCAGATCCATGCCGCTTCCTGCCCTCGGGCGCGACGCCGGTACAGGGAGAAGATCCCTGCCCGTGACCGCCACTGGATTTCACGTTGTTGCCATCCTTGAAATAGCAGACCCAAACGCATTCTCTGAATTTGAGCAGGAGGCGCTGTCAATCATGCAACGATACGGGGGAAATCTCGTCAGCGCCTTCCGCAGTTCAGATAACCGCACAGAGATCCATACTCTCGTCTTTGCCAGTGCAGCGGCGTTTGAGAGCTATCGGCAGGACCCGGATTTATCGGCATTGCAACCCCTACGCAACAACGCGATCGCCGGCACCGTGATTTATTCTGGAAACTCAGTTTCATACAAATTGCATAATAAATAGCCATTTAAAGCCAATAGTTAGAAATCACATTAAAGAACGCGGTGGAATTATTGAGTTTAATCGCGTATTCTTGCGGCGTGCGATTAAAAGAACCGTGTCTGTGGTTGTTGGCAGCTAATCCGGGATCAGTCGATCCCAGCACACTGGTCGGTTTTTAGGGAGGATTTATTCGCTCTGCGCGAGGCGCAGCATGGAAGACCCTGCTACTTTGGTTGTTGATACTCACAACCAAGCAACCCCTCTGGGCTGCTGAAAATTCCCTCACTACCAATACCACCCTGGCCACCGAAGGCTATTTCGTTCTAAGCTGGAGCACGGACTTCGATTCAGTCACATTACTGCAATCGAATTCGTCTGACTTTCAAAACCCATTCGCCCGCGAAATTCCCGGCTCAGGAGAAATCACCATTACCGGCCTGACGGACGGTGATTATCACTTTCGGTTACAACGGGACGGCGGTGCTGTCTCAAATTTGCTGACTGTTTCTGTGTTGCATCACAGTCTTACCCGCGCCCTGCTCTTCTTTCTACTTGGCCTGGCACTTTTCATAACCCTGGTAACGACAATTTTAATCGGCACGAATCGAGCCAGGGATTAATCCAATGCAAGAAAATGCACTTTCGCCGGCAGCGGCGCTAACTATATTAGCCATATTTGGTTTGTTATGGATATTTTTCGGCTACTGGCTGGGCCGAAACAACAAAACCCTAGATGATTACATGCTGGCCGGAAGGAATGTTGGCCTCGCATTCGCGGCGGCCACCGCCATGGCCACCTGGGTTACCAGCAATACCACCATGACGGCTCCACAACTCACCTACCAGCTGGGCGTCTGGGGCATGGTGGGATATTCCCTCGGTGCAATCGGCCTGATTCTGTTCGCGCCGCTGGCGAGACGGATTAAAGAGATTCTACCCCATGGTTTCACATCCGGTGATTTTATTCGCAAACGCTATGGCGTTTTCGCCTGGCGCGTATTTCTGCTGATTTCACTATTCTATGCGTTCGGTTGGCTAATCAGCCTGGGCATGGCCGGCGGCATACTGGTCAATGCGCTCAGCGGAGTGTCCTATCACCTCGGCATGAGTGTCATCCTGTTTGTCTGTGTCTCCTATACCCTGCTGGGAGGGCTCAGGGCAGTTATCGCCACCGACTTTATACAGACGATTATTATCGTAGTTGGGGTGCTCATCATAGCCTTCCTGGTGATCGATAATATTGGCCTCTCCCAGGTCTATGCAGACCTGGAAATTCAGCACCCCATGCTGCTCACCCTGTTGTTTCCCGCTTCAATCATGTTCCTGTTCAATAATTTGCTGTTCGGGGTCGGCGAAATCTTCCACTCAAATGTCTGGTGGTCGCGCGCCTTTGCCTTCAGGCAGGACACCGGCGCCAGGGCCTATTGCATTGCAGGCCTGTTCTGGCTGCCAATTCCCATTGTCGCCGGATTTATCGCATTGGCTGCTCCATCACTTGGCATCAACGTTCCCGCGGCTGACATGGTCGGCCCTCTGGTGGCGGGAAGAATCCTGGGGACTGGTGGTGCCATCGTGGTTTTTATTGTGATCTTTGCCGCTCTCGCCTCCAGTCTCGATTCCCTGCTTGCGGCGACCGCGGATTTGATCACGCAGGATATCTACAGAGGACACATTAATCCCGGGGCCAGCGATGCTACCTGTTTCCGTGCCGGCCGCTGGATAATACTGCTACTCGGGTTCAGCACCTGGTTGCTATGCCTGCCCCGCCTCACCACTCTGGCCTCAATGCTCTATTTCACCGGCGCATTCGTGGCCAGTGCAATCTGGCCCATAGTATTCGGCCTCTACTTTCGCTGGGCCACCGGCAGGGCTGCCGCATTGGCCATGATTTCCGGCACCGGCCTGGGTCTGGTGGCCTACTACCAGATCGGGTTCTATGTGGCTGCGCTCGCTTCTTGTGCCGTATCACTGGCGGTGATCGTGACAGCAAGCCTGCTTGAAGGAAAACAGTTTAATTTCGAATCACTCACTGACAGAGGTGTAACTGCATGATATCCCTTGGCGCGTTATCACTATTGATCTACGCCGCAATCGGAATGGCTGCCGCTATTCCAGTAATACTTCTTGTAATGCTTATCCGGGATTGGAAGCAAGGAGAACTGTGGTGAATCTCATGGTGAAAAATGAAGCTAGCATCGGATCGAGAGATAAACCAGATGTACAGGGTGATGCACATCCGAAGCAATTATTGCGCACCATAATCGAGGATGGCGATCACCTACTGCCACTCGAACACCAGCACATTCTCAGTGCCGATCAATTCGATGCGAAAACCCTGCTTCAGCTATTCAGGCTTGCTGCAAAATATGAAGCCAATCCGGACCGATTCAGCTCACCGCTGCAAGGAAAGATTCTGATTTCCGCGTTCTATGAGCCCAGTACGCGAACGCGCCTGTCATTTGAGAGTGCCTGGCATCGCCTGGGAGGTGACATCATGTCCATTACCGACCGCTCAACGACAGGCATTGCCAAGGGAGAGTCCCTGTCAGATGTCGGTGAAATGTTTAACAACTACGCCGATTGTGTGGTGCTACGGGATACCCGGAAAGAATCCTTAAGCGAAATGCAGCAATCACTGCGTATCCCTATCATCAATGCGGGTAATGGTATGGACGAACACCCGACACAGGCCATGGCCGATTTATACACTATCTTTAAATGGCGGCCCGCACTTCTAAAGAAGGATTTGGATCCGGGGCACCGTATCAAGGTGGGAATAATCGGAGTACCTGAAAAGATGCGCACAGTACGCAGTCTTCTCAAGATTTTTTCGATATTTTCCCATGCCTTTTCACACGTATATCTCTTCAACGATGAAAAAGACAAGAGCGCGAGAGAGAACCTGGATGAGTATCAACGCAGGGGACTGAATGTCGTCCAGGCTGATACCGATTTCGAAGCACTAGTACCTGAGCTGGATGTAGTCTATATCAACGCCATCGCCTGGACCGGCGACGATTTTGAGACCTTCGGAAACGAATTCAGGCTTAGCAAGAGCACTCCATTTAAAGAGAGTGCGATTGTGTTACATCCCCTAGCCCGGGGGGACGAATTATCAACCGACCTGGATGACACGCCATTTAACTGGTATTTCTCCCAGGCCCGTGGCGCTGTATTTGTACGCATGGCCTTGCTTACGTGCCTGGTGCATCGCAAGGGTCGTGTGCTCGACGTAGTTTAATTCACGAAAAAGGAAAGTAATCATCAATGTGCGGTATCGCAGGTATTATGCGCGCGGCTCCTCAGTCCCCGATTGAGCCGCAAACTCTCGCCAACATGGCGGCAATTCAATATCACCGTGGCCCTGACGGGTTTGGTGTGAACAGCTTTCCCGATCATGGTGTGGGCTTTAGCCACGCACGGCTTTCTATCATCGACCTCGACGAAGACCGCGGCAAGCAACCGTTCGTCAGCTCGGACGGGCGGCTAATGCTGGCGCACAACGGTGAATTTTATGACTACCAGCGAATTCGCGCCCGCCTGACTGCCCAGGAAGCAATTTTCACTACCAAGAGCGATTCAGAAATTATTCTTCACCTCTTCCCCAGGGTGGGTATCGAGAAGACCATAGAAAACTTGCGAGGGGAATTTGCCTTCTCCTTGTATGACCGCGACACCCAATCCCTGTACCTGGTAAGGGATCGCTTCGGTATCAAACCACTGTACTGGACCCAGGCAGGCGATTCACTGGTATTTGGATCCGAATTGAAAGTCCTGTTTGCCCACCCCGATGTCAGACCAGAATTTACATCAGAGGGGTTATTCCACCAATTGATGCAGACCATGGTGCCGGGAACCACGGCGTTCAAAAACATACACCAGGTGAAACCGGGCCATATCGTTCGAATTCAGCGCAAAGACGATCGACTCGATATCACCGAGTCCAAGTACTGGGACCTGGACTTCCCGCGAGAAGTGGAACGACCGCAAATGACGGAAGAAGAAGCCATTGAACGCACCCGGGAAGGGTTGCTTGACGCTGTAGCGTTGCGCCTGGAAGCCGACGTGCCGGTGGGCAGTTACCTCTCCGGTGGTATCGACTCCTGCGCCATCATCGGCCTCGCATCCGCCTGCCGCCAGGGCCCGGTGCGCGCCTTTACAATCGGATTTGACGACGAGAACTACGACGAAAGCCACATTGCCCGACAGATGGCCGAGCGCTGCGGAGCGGAACAGGACGTGATGCGGCTGTCGGGAAATGAACTGTACGGCCACTTCGAGGAAACCCTGTGGCATACCGAGCGCACGATTTACAACACACTCGCCGTAGCGAAGCTGCTGATGAGCCGGCACGTCAATGCCAGTAACTACAAGGTGGTGATGACTGGCGAAGGATCGGACGAGTTGTTCGGGGGTTACCCCGCGTTTCGCCGCGACATGTTCCTTCATGGCCTCGACTCACTGGATCGGAACGAGCGCGCGCAATGGCAATCGATGTTAAATGAGTCCAACGCCATCTTCACTGGCGCAATGCTATCCCGGGAACAAATCGACAACACGTCACTGCACTTCACTGTGGGTTTCACACCCAGTTGCCTGCAACCCTGGTTGGCCTGTGCCGAGCTGATCCCTCCTCTGTTACACCATGATATTCGCGATGAGCTCAAACATTACCAGCCCGGGTCGGCCATTGCAGACACCCTGGATTTAGATCAGTTGCAAGGGCGTCATGCCCTGGACAAGGCCCAATATGTCTGGTGCAAGACCATGCTCGAGGGTCAAATTCTTACCTGGGGAGGCGACCGCGTGGACATGGCCAACTCCATGGAAGCCCGACCTGCATTTCTGGACCATCATCTGGCGAAGCTGGCGGTAAATATTCCCCCGCAATTCCGCATCAAGGGAAGGATCGAAAAATACGTATTAAGGGAAGCAATGAAAGGTATCCTGCCGGACGTGCTCTACAGACGTGAGAAATTTGCTTTCATGGCGCCGCCGGCCCATACCGACGAAGTTAAATGGCAGCAAATGAGAGTACTGGCGGACAAGCACCTTTCAAAAGAACGTATAGCAGATACCGGATTGTTATCCCACGATGGCGTCAGCGAACTGTTCGCACGCCATGATGATCCAACAACAAGTGACGCAGAAAAAGTTCAGATAGACGCTGTCATTAATCATTTGATTGGCGTGCAGGTTCTGTACCAGCATTTTGTCGAAGCCGATATGCCAGCGCTTGCGCAACGGCGTGCCGAAGAACTGGGCTGGCTCGTGAGTGGTAACAGCGCGATAGCGCAAACAACTGCAACATCGTAGCAGACTAGCTATGACCTACCAGGTTGACATCGAACGGGTAAAACATGACCTCTACACCCTCGGACGGTTTGGTTACAACCCCGAAGATCAGGGTATCTACCGACAGGGCTTTAGCGAAGAAGACATTAAGGCCAGGCACTGGCTGATGAATCAGTTCGGCGATCTCGACATTGCTAACTACATGGATGGCGCCGGCAATGTGATCGGCCGCTACGGCGAGCCCGAAAGCAAGGCACTGCTGATCGGCTCTCACCTGGACTCGGTGCCTGCCGGGGGAATGTTTGACGGCGTGCTCGGCGTGATCGCCGGGCTTGAGTGTATGCGGGTGATCAAGGACCACGACATTTCCCTGCACCATGCACTGGAAGTAATCGCTACCAGCGAAGAAGAAGGCAGGTTCGGCGGAATGTTGGGCGCACAGGCTCTGACCGGCAACCTGAAACTGGACTGGCTGGAGAGAGCACATGACCACACCGGTGAGTTGCTACGCGAAGCGATGGCCAAGTGCCAGCTGCCGTACCATCTGGCCATGGAAGCGGCCCGTGATCCGGAACAGTTGCTCGGATTCCTCGAATTGCATATAGAACAGGGTCCGGTGCTGGAGCAGTCCGGGAACAATATAGGCGTGGTGGAGGGAATCTCCGGTGTATTCAAATGGTTTATACGCCTGATCGGAAAGGCTGACCATGCCGGCACGGCGCCGATGAACCTGCGTAGCGATGCCTTTACCGGGGTAGCCGATTTTGCTCATGAGATAGCACGCATCATCGAGGAAGAAGGCACCGACAAGAGCCGGCTTACTATCGGCAGCCTGGAACTGAAACCCGGTTTCGCCCATACCGTGCCTGGGCAGGTGGAATTCACCCTTGTCGGCCGGGATATGTCGGAAGAGGTGATGAATAATCTGGCCGAATCCTGCCGCAAGGTGTTGTCGGCCATCGCCCGTCGCCACAAACTGATGTTTGAGTACGAAGAAATGAGTTGGTTAGAACCCAAGCCCTGCTCGCCGGAAATGATGGATATACTGAAATCACATTCCGAACGCATGGGTTACAAAACAATCGTAATGCCCAGCGGCGCGGGTCATGACTCGCAGTTTTTTACGGACATTACACCGACGGGCCTCCTGTTCATTCCCAGTGTTGGCGGCGTCAGCCACGCGCCGGATGAATGGAGCCATTGGCACGACGTGGAGAAGGGCTGCAATGTATTACTTAACGCCTCTCTGGAATTACTGCAAAAGGATTCCTGAAGCACTACGAGGTATATATGACTTCTTATAATTTACGAGTTTCCCCATTCATTCCCGCCACCAAGGCTTCCCCGCGCAGGCATCGGATTCAGTTTCCGCGCAAGGATGTTACCGACCTGGGCCAGGATGAAGCGTTCTTTTACCTGCAACAGGGCGACAATAAGCAGAAAATTCGCTTTCATGACTATGCAGCAATTTATGATGTGCCCGGGTTGTATGAGCAGGTGTTCTACGATCGTTTACAGTGCAATTCACCATCCAAAGTAGCGGATATCCTGACCAAGGCTGTGCGCCAATCCGAGCTGAACTCCAGCGAACTGAGAGTTCTGGATCTCGGTGCCGGCAATGGCATGATGGGTGAAGAATTGACTAAGCAGGGAATTTCCAGGCTCGTTGGCGTGGATATTATCGAGCAGGCTTACAATGCCACCATCCGGGACAGGCCTGGCCTGTATGATGCCTACTACGTGGAAGACTTTGCCGCGCTCCCGGTAGAGAAGCTCGAAGAAATCGCTTCCTGGCAGTGTAACTGCATGGTGTCAGTGGCCGCACTTGGCTTTGGCGATATTCCAACAAGCGCTTTTGTCAACGCATTGAATTGCATCGAAAATGGGGGATGGGTTGCCTTCAATATCAAGGAATCATTCTTCGATAAGCGAGACAAGACCGGATTTTCCAAGCTTATCCGCAAACTGATTTACTCGGAATATTTCGATGTGCACCATATCGAGCGTTACCGCCATCGTCTCTCTATCGAGGGAGAGCCGCTCTATTATTTTGCCATCGTTGGCAGGAAACATAGCGACGTTCCGCTGAACAAATGGTTTGAGTAAGCGCAAAAAAAGCAGAAAGTTGGAGGTAGCAACATCCTGACTGGCTAGTCAGGCACCCTGTTCCCCGCAATCCACACGCTTTCAATTGTGCGGGTATTGCCGATGTCTTCTGCCGGATTCGCACCCAGTACCACCAGGTCTCCCCAGTTGCCGGGCTCTATGGTGCCGATATCCCCCGCCCCCATGCACTCGGCTGCCACTCCGGTAGCTGAGCGAATGACATCCAGCGGGCTCATGTCCGCATTGGCCATCATCTGCATTTCCATGTGCTCGAAATAGCCCTGGAATCTTGCCGGTGGCCCGGTATCCGTGCCCATGGCTACCTTTACGCCGCTTCGATGCAGCATCCCCACGTTGGCCAGGGCGTTGGGCAGGTCGGCCTTGAACTGCTGTGCCGAGGCGGAGTTACGAATTCGGCTCTGGTATTCCGGCGTACTCAATTGTTCGATGATGGCAGGTTCTACTTCCTTGAGGAAGAACGGGTCAGCGAAAAATTCCGGTACATCTTCATAGATGAATGTTGATATCTCCCTGGTCAGGGTCGGTATATAACATACGTCATTGGTACGGAGCAGGTTGATGAATTCGTCGTCGATAATGCGATCACGAACCGAATGGGCAATCAGGTCGGCGCCGGCCTGCAGCGCCATCTTGGCTTCACCCAGGTAGTAAATGTGTACGGCTACCGGCAGGCGCCGGTCGTGAGCCTGGTCAACCAGGGTCTGGAACAGTTCGCGGTCAATTGTGGGCAGCTCACCCCCAGATTGCACCCGGGTCTTGATGAAATCGGCGCCCATGTCCGCATTGCCGTTCACCTGGCGGATGACCGAAGTCCGGTCATCTCCGCTCACCACGGTTCCCGCCACGAACAATCGTGCCCGGTCCAGTTCCGGGGTGAATTGCTCATTGCGCACCTGGAAGCCGGGGGCCAGGTCACCGCCGAGACTGTATACCGTGGTGATGCCGTAACGTGCGTACAGACCGAGCTGGTCCAACAGGTTCTCCCGGCTATAATTCCCCGGGCTCAGGCCACGGGTATCACCGGCGTGACCGTGGGCGTTGATCATGCCAGGGATGATGTACTTCCCGGCAACGTCGATACGCTGGGCACCGGCGGGGATGGTGACGTCACCGGCGGAACCCACGGCACGGATATAACCGTCCGTGATCAGGATGACACTATTTTCCAGGGGCGGCGCGTCAGTGCCGTCGATGAGGGTGGCGCCGACGAAGGCGATGGTGCCCTGGTTGGCAAAGCAAAGCTGGCCAAACGCCAATAGCAGTATTAGAGAAAGCTTATTTTTCATAATTGTGATCGCAGTTATTTCTACCAGGAAGAGAAAAGCATTGGTCCAGAATTTAACCAAATATTGGCAGGTATCTTCCACTCGTCCCGCTGGACGCCTACCCACGAATTTGATTAGTATGCTGGCAGATAATAACACCCTGCCAAACTATGCACATTGCACTCATCCTAGCTGTCGTTCTCTCTGGCCTTGTGTGGGGCATTGTTAACCTGCAACGGGAAATCAGGCGCCGGCAGTGGGAAAAGAAAAACATCACACCACTGTTCACAATTCAAAAACCCCGGGATCTTGTGGCGACGCTCGGATTTGCCCTGCTCAAGTGTGGTGGCGACCTCACCTCGGAGCAGAAAAACGCACTTCTCAGGCTGTACCAGGAAGAGCTGAAATTCTCGGCGAATGATGCGGCGGAGATGTACAGCTATGCCTCTTACCTGATCAGTACTGACCCCAACTACGCGGATAAAGTCAGGGAGATCGCTGCTCCAGTAATAGGTGAATTTACCGATGAGCAACGGAGGTCGTTGCTCAGCTTGCTGCAGGGATTGATTGAAAACGCCACCGAAGGACAGAAACGATTTTTGGACGATGTCAGGGAAGTTTTTGGAAGATAGTGAAAGTATAGGGAGTACCTGAGAGGGTGAGCGCAAGTGAATTGAAAGCGACAGCTTTCAGCGCAGCGCGAACGACCGCGAGCTGTGCTCGCGGGCCGGGGAGATACTTGGCACATCACTGTATTCGTCTAAATGAGGACCCGCCTCGCGGTCCTCCCTGAGAGGGTGAGCGCAAGCGAATTGAAAGCGACAGCTTTCAGCGCAACGCGAACGACCGCGAGCTATGCTCGCGGGCCGGGGAGATACTTGGCACATCACTGTATTCGTCTAAATGAGGACCCGCCTCGCGGTCCTCCCTGAGAGGATTGATTCGAAATTTGGCTAAGCCAAATTCCTCACCCCGTCGGGGCGCCCTTCGGGCGTCCAAATTGCTCTCGCAATTTGTCGAAGGTCGGCTCTCATCGCAGCCCAGGTGCGCCACACACAAAAAAGCCCGCTTGCAGCGGGCTGTCTTGTGTGTGGCGCACCTGAGAGGATTCGAACCTCTGACCCCCTAGTTCGTAGCCAGGTACTCTATCCAGCTGAGCTACAGGTGCGTAATTTACAAATTGCTTTCTGATTAAAATTTAATCAACTCCCTTCGATGGGCAATACCTCTTCCTCTCTAGATATCCTGCATGCCATCCCTGGCGCGACAGCTGCGCTTCTTTCTTATCCCAGCCCGGCCATCCATGGCCGGTCGTTCGCACTCGCTGGAAGCTTGCGCTTCCATAGCGCTCGTGCTCACCCAGCTGAGCTACAGGTGCTTTTTGCGAATGTTGATGTTCGCGAAGGGCGGCTATTATACTGAAAATTCGGCATTTTCCTAGCGGCCCTGTCGGCGCTCTCGCAACTTTGTTCCCTCAAATTAACGCCTGTAATACCATTGAGTAATGCAGCTTAAACCTTCCCGCCTAATTATATTTCTTTTTACGATATTTCTTGCCAACTCAGCTTCCGCCGACTACGAAGACGGCGTCGAAGCCGCCTTTGCCGGGGATTTCGATACCGCATTCCGGGAGTTCACCATCGCCGCCGAAGCGGGCCTGGACCTGGCCCAGTACAACCTGGCAATCCTCTATTTCACCGGCCAGGGTGTGGACCAGGACCTGGAGCTGGCATTCAAGTGGACCGAAGCCGCTGCCCGGCAGGGACATGTGAATGCCCAGGCCAACCTGGCATCCCTGTATTTCGAAGGAAGCGGCGTGGAAAAGAATATCGAGCAAGGCGTGGAATGGTTCAGCCTGGCCGCCAGGGCCGGCCATGCCAATGCCGCGTTCGCCCTCGCCAACATGTACCTCGACGGTGACATGCTGGAGCGGGACCTGGTGCAGTCCCATGCCTGGGCGAACCAGGCAAGGCGCAATGAGCACGAAGAAGCGGAAGGCTTTATCGCGGATCTGGAACCGCGCCTGGACGCGGAGCAACTGCGGGAAGCCCGGCGCTTGTTTGCCCGCTGGCAGATCGAATTCTGAATCCAGATCCCCTGCCATTACCTTAGAGGTAATGGTTTTCCCTACCTCCTCCAGTCTAGAATGGCGCCAACAATCACTACTGGAGCCATGTCATGTCTGCTGTGGGCCCATTACTCAGCGAGTACCGGAAACGTAACCGCCTGTCACAGCTGGATTTATCCCTGCTGGCCGATGTTTCATCCCGGCACATCAGTTTCATTGAGACCGGGCGCACCCGGCCCAGCCGCGACATGCTGATGCGCCTGGCTGACGTCCTCAACCTGACCCATCGCGACAGCAATTTGCTGCTTAACTCAGGCGGCTATGCCGCCGCTTATTCTTCCCTGGAATTCGAGAGCGAAGAGCTTGAACCGGTGCGGAAAGCCCTGCAGCTCATGCTGGATAACCACAATCCCTACCCGGCCATTGTCATGGATGGCTGCTACAACGCCCTGATGGCTAACACGGCACAACAGAAATTGGCGGGATCCATTTTCGGCCAGATGCCGGACGTCGCCACCGGCAACATCATCGAGGCAGTCTTTCACGAGAAATTGTTCCGGCACCGCATTGCCAACTGGGAGGAAGTCGCGGGACATTTACTGCGCCGCCTGAAGAAACAGGTGCTGGCCTACTCTAACCCGGGACACAAGGAACTGCTTGAAAAAATTCTCGCCATGTCACCACCGGAAAACTGGCAGCAGCCGGATGACGAACCGGACGACGGGCCCATGCTGACCGTGGACTTTATTGTGGGAGACACGACTCTTTCCATGTTCTCCACCCTGAGCCAGTTCGGCACCGCGCTGGATACGGGCATGGAGGAGCTGCTGATTGAAAGTTATTTTCCAGCCGATGAGGCTTGCCGCGGGTTTTTTGCAGGCAATTAGTTCTGCGCCGCCGCCCTTTCCTGCTCCAGTTTCGCCTCGGCCCGGATCAATAACAGGTCGAGCCAGGCCCTGAAGCTTTCCGGATCCACAAAGGGGTGAGGATCCCCATCCTGCCGCTGCTGCAACATCTCGTAGCGGGCGAAAATGTCTCCTTCTTCTGGATGGTTTGAAATATTTACTTCGATATCCTGGAATGCCTGTAACCGCTGCACGCTCTGGATGTACTGCTCGGTGCGTTCCACTCCACTGAAGGTCAAGCCCACACCACCGAACAAAAAGGCCGTGTGAGGAAAGCCGTCATCGTAGACCGTGAACGAAGTGGAGAGCACACCCGGGGTATGACCCGGGGTCTGGAAAAAGCGCAATCGCGTACGCCCCAGGTTCAGGAAGGCGCCATCGTTGGCTGACAGGTGACGAATGGGTGTGGGGTATTCACGGAAATCCGGCGACTGGGTGGTCATCTGCCAGTCCTCTTCGGTCATCATCACTACCGAGCTGAACTGTTCCTGGAACTTGCGCGCCCCTCCGGCATGGTCGTAGTGGGCATGGCTCACGATCACGTAACGAATATCATCGGGATCGAAACCCAGGTCACGGATGTTCTGGATAATCATGTCCGTGAGATCGTCGTATGCCGCGTCGAACAGAATCAGCCCCTGGTCGCCCACCAACAACCAGGATGACACCCATTTCGCACCCACGTAATAGAGATTGTCGAATACCTGGAAGGGTTCGACATACTGTTGCCCCGGGTCATCGTTGGGATCCAGTTCCTGGGTAAGAGCCCGGGGGCAAACCAGGGCCAGCAACAAAATTAACCAGGAAACTCTCATAATTCACCTCTGGTGGAACCACTAGTCCAGCGTCTATTTTAACGTTCATAGATTGGCCGGGTACAATAAATGGCGGCATCTACGCCAGCTATTGCAATAAATTACAATTTCGGTTTAACTCCGCGCGCCACAACAATCACACTGGCACCGGAAGCACCGCAACCATGAGAATCGGATCACCCAAAGAGAGCAAGAAACAGGAATACCGGGTTGGACTCACTCCGCAATCCGTTGCTGCGCTGGTCGCAGACGGGCACGAAGTGTGGATAGAAAAAGACGCCGGGCTGGGAATCGGTTGCAGCGACGAAAGCTATCGCGCCGCCGGAGCGGCCATAGCCGGCGATTGCGCCCAGTTGTTTGAAGCTGTGGAACTGATCGTCAAGGTGAAAGAGCCCAACCTGGACGAGTGCCGCATGTTAAGACCCGAGCATTGTCTTTTCACCTATTTGCACCTGGCAGCCAGCGCCGAACTGACCCGGGCCCTGATGCAAAGCCAGGCAACTTGCATTGCTTATGAAACCATTACCGCTGACGACGGCAGCCTGCCCCTGCTCGCCCCCATGTCGGAAATCGCCGGCCGCGTGGCGGTACAGGAAGCGGCCGGCTTCCTGGCGAAACATCGCGGCGGCATGGGAGTCTTACTCAGTGGCGCCACCGGGGTGGAACCCTGCAAGGTTGTTGTAATCGGCGGTGGCACCGTTGGCACAAATGCGGCCAGGGTCGCCACCGGCCTGGGCGCCGAAGTAACCATACTGGACCGCTCAGAAGAAAAACTTAAGCAACTGAAGAAAAGTTTCGGCCGCAACCTGAATACCCGGCTCTCTACTCCTGAATCCATCGCCGAACTGGTACCGGGCGCGCACCTGGTGGTCGGAGCCGTACTGGTTCCTGGCGGCAAGTCTGCACAGATCCTGCCCGCCGACCTGGTGAAGCAGATGCGACCGGGATCGGTCATTGCCGATGTTGCCATCGACCAGGGCGGTTGCTGTGAAAATTCAAGACCCACCACCCATGAAGATCCGGTGTTCACCGTCGATGGAGTTATTCATTACTGCGTCGCGAATATTCCCGGCGCAGTGCCTGTTACCGCCAGCGAAGCTTTGAACAATGCAACCCTGCCCGTTATCAGCAAGCTCGCTGAAGAAGGTATTGTGGCTGTACTACGGGATGATCCCCACCTGCTCAATGGTCTCAATGTATATCAAGGCGAGCTTACACGCCCGGAAATTGGCAGGGACCTGGACATCGAAACCACTGGCGCCGCGGAACTGCTCGGAGACTGAATTTCAAGTCAGTACGAGCGCGGCAACTCCAGTACGTGTTCGGCCACATAGTTGAGAATCATTTCCTGGGATACCGGCGCCAGTTTCATCAGCCGCGCTTCACGCCAGTAACGCTCGACGTGGTATTCCCGCGCATAGCCGAAACCGCCGTGGGTTTGCAGGGCGCAATCGGCGGCAAAAAATCCGGCTTCCGCCGCCAGCCATTTCGCCATGTTGGCTTCTTTTGCACAGGGCAGGTCCTTATCGATTAACCACGCTGCCTTGCGGATCATCAACTCCGCCGCATCCAGCTTTGCCTGGGCTTCTGCCAGGGGAAAGGCAATTCCCTGGTTCTTGCCGATGGGCCGCCCGAACACCTCGCGCTCGTTGGCATAGGAGACTGCCCGGTGCATGGCGGCCTTGCCAATACCCAGAGCCTCTGCAGCGATGAGGATACGTTCGGCGTTAAGCCCATCAAGCAGGTAATAAAATCCCTTGCCCTCTTCCCCTACGCGATCATCACAGGCTACCGGTAATTCGTCATAGACAACTTCGCAGGTCTGTACTGCATTACGCCCGAGTTTTTCGATAGGCGAGATGGTCACCTCCGGCCGCTGCAGTTCCGCCAGTAACAGCGTGAGCCCGTCGGTCTTTCGCTGCAGTTTTTCTTTGGCAGTGGTGCGCACCAGCAGCATAACCCGTTGTGACTCCATGGCCTTGGTAGTCCAGACCTTGCGCCCTTTGACCAGGTAGCGGTCCCCATCGCGACGGGCAAAGGTGGTAATCGAGGTCGTGTCGCTGCCGGCATCAGGTTCGGTCACACCGAAAGCTACATGAAGTTCTCCGCGGGCTACCGCCGGCAGGTAAGTTTCACGCAATGATTCACTGCCGTGTTTAACCACCGGGTGCAGGCCGAACATGGACAAATGAATGGGAGTGGCGCCATTCATGGCGGCGCCAGAGGCAGCGATTTCCTCCAGCACGATTGCCGCCTCCTGAATTCCCTTACCGGCCCCACCATATTTTTCAGGTATTGCGGTGCCGATCCAGCCAGCCCTGGCCAGGGTGTCGAAAAAATCCTGGGGAAAGGTCTGGGTACGGTCTTTCTCTTCCCAGTACTCGTCCGGGAAATCAGCGCAGAGCTTGCGGATGGATTCCCGGATCAGGCCGAGCTCTTCAGATTCTGAAAACTCCATGGACGCCTAGCTCGCTTGCAACAACTCCGCCGTGACCAGTAAGCGTTGCGCCTTTTTCAGGTGGGGAATATCGACCATCTGGCCATCAAAAAGAAAGGCACCACGATCGGAATTCTCTGCAAACGCCTGCACCAGCGCCCGGGCTGCGGCGATCTCCTCCTCGCTGGGGGTGAACGCATTATTTACGGTTTCAATCTGGTCCGGGTGAATGGTGAGCTTGGCGGTAAAACCCATGGCCGCAGCCTGCTCACACTCCTGCTTCAGGCCGCTGGAGTTTTTAATATCGACATACACCGCATCGATGGGCTGAGCATCACCCGCCACCGCTGCCAGCAGGGTCATGGAGCGAACTACACGAAACACGTCAAGGTACTCCCCGTTTTCATCACGGCGTGATTTAGCCCCAAGTGATAGCGACAGGTCTTCCGCGCCCCAACTCATGCCAGCAACCCTATCCAGTTCCGCCATGTCGCGCAGGTTGAATACGGCAGCCGCTGTCTCCGTGGCAACCAGGTGTAGTTTGATTGCACCGGGCTCCAGTCCGTTGGCTTTTTCCAACTCCAAAAGCGTGCTGTCCAGGGCAACCAGGATCTTGGCATCTTCCGCCTTGGGAATAACGAGCCCCTGCGGCTTCGCGGCTATCACCGCTTCCAGGTCATCCCGTCCGTAATCAGAGTCAAGGGGATTGATGCGCACGAGTTTTTCCCGGACACCAAAATCGGCTTGTTGCAGCCAGTCGCAGACCTGTGATCGAGCATGGGTTTTTTGCGGCGAGGCCACGGAATCCTCCAGGTCCAGGATCAGGGAGTCGGCAGGCAGGGTCAGCGCCTTGTGAAACATTTTTTCACTACTGCCGGGAACGAAATGCAATGAGCGTCGCAACCTGTCCATGTAAGTACCGTTAGGGCGCTCGCATCATCATGGCTTTGCGCAGGCACTCGCAAACCAATTCACCGCGTTGATTGTATCCCCGGTGTTCGAACCAGACGATGCCCCTGTCCGGTTTGGATTTGGATTCACGCTTGTCGACCACTTTCGTCACAGCTCTAAGGGTGTCGCCCAGGAAAACCGGGTTGGGGAATTCTACTTTCTCCATGCCGAGATTGCCGATGGTCTTGCCTTCGGTCGTATCTCTCACCGAGAGACCCACAATAAGTGCCAGGGTGAAGAAACTGTTCACCAGTATCTGGCCGTACTGGGTTGATTTCGCAAACTCCAGGTCGATATGGAGCGGTTGCGGATTGTGGGTCATGGTGCTGAACAGCAGGTTGTCCGTTTCCGTGACAGTACGGTTAGGGCTGTGTTCGAATTCCATGCCGATGTCGAGTTCTTCGAAGTAGAGGCCGGGCATAACTTTTCTCAATAATTCGAATTCAAGAATATACAGACATTTTATAAGTAGTGGTAATAGAGAGCATTGGGCTAATCCGGCTTTGATATCCATCTTGCAGAAGATGTGGGGAGGGATTGATTCGAAATTTGGCTGAGCCAAATTCCTCACCCCTACGGGGCGCCCTTCGGGCGTCCAAATTGCTGGCGCAATTTGTCGAACCGCGAGAGTTCTCAATACTCCTTCTCCGCCAGCATAAAAAAACCCAGCTTATGCTGGGTTTATATGCTGGCGGAGAAGGAGGGATTCGAACCCTCGATAGGGGTAAACCTATACACCCTTAGCAGGGGTGCGCCTTCAGCCACTCGGCCACTTCTCCGTGAGAGCGCGAATCATAACACAGCGGAAACAGGCCCAAGAACCCGCTGGAAGAATTTTGTGGTTATTCATTAATTAGTATTGATGGGAGTGCAAGACTGTGGGTCCAGTCCAGCCCGCGATCGTAGATCGCGGTCGTTCGGACGTCGCTCAAAGCTGGCGCTTTGAAAGCGCTTGTCCTTACCCCTCAGCAGGGCCACTTCTCCGGAGCGCGAATCATAGCATAGGGCGTCTTCATGACGTACCTACATACAAATAAGGAGGGAATTTACTCGGAGTCTTCGGCAGAACCTGCACTGCCGTCTTTCTCTTTCTGGATGCGCTGATATATTTCTTCGCGGTGCACTGCGACTTCCTTGGGAGCATTTACACCGATTCGAACCTGATTCCCCTTCACTCCCAAAACGGTAACAGTTACGTCGTCCCCAACCATCAACGTCTCACCGATACGACGGGTAAGTATCAACATGGTGCTTCTCCATTCCTCAATCCATTGCAATTCCTGGTCGGCCCCCGGCTCCACTGCATGCGGGAAGCCATTCCGGCGGCATGTCCACCAAGCTGCCACCGGTATAGGGGGGTAGTATCTGCCTATATTGGCCTCCTGCCAATAGAATCTGGCCGATTTTTAGCCGGTTCCCGTCGCTTCCGGCTCCTCCTCACCCAGCTCAAAGGCACTGTGCAAGGCGCGTACAGCCAGTTCCAGGTATTTTTCCTCGATGACGATGGAGATCTTGATTTCCGAGGTGGTAATGATCTGGATGTTAATATTTTCATCGGCCAGGGCCTTGAACATCTTGCTGGCGATACCGGCGTGGGATCGCATGCCCACACCCACCAGGGAAACCTTGCCGATCTTCTTGTCCAGTTCCACGGATTTCGCATTAAGCGACGGTATCACCTTGTCCAGGATTTCCTTGGCACGGTCACTGTCGCCGCGCTTTACGGTAAAAGTAATGTCGTTAGTCCCATCCGCCGCCGCGTTCTGCACGATGACATCCACCTCTATGCCCGCTTCGCTAACCGGTCCGATCACCTGGTAAGCGGTACCGGGAATATCGGGCACACCCTTAACGGTCAGCTTGGCTTCATCGCGTTGGAAAGCGATTCCTGCAATGGCTGGATCTTCCATATCTTCATCTTCCTCCAGGCTGATCAGGGTGCCTGGCCCCTCTTCAAAAGTCGACAATACCCGCAGCGGTACCTTGTACTTGCCGGCGAATTCCACGGCACGAATCTGCAATACCTTGGCGCCGAGGCTGGCCAGTTCCAGCATTTCTTCAAAGGTGATGCTCTTCAACAGTCGAGCACCTTCGACTACCCGCGGATCAGTGGTATACACCCCATTCACGTCGGTGTAGATCTGGCATTCGTCCGCGCCCAGGGCCGCTGCCAGTGCAACAGCGGTGGTGTCGGAACCGCCGCGACCCAGGGTGGTAATGCAACCGCTTTCGGTAACGCCCTGGAAACCGGCTACAACCACCACGTTGCCCTGCTCCAGTTGTGCATGCATTCGAGTGCTGTCAATTTCCTGGATGCGTGCCCGGGTGTGGTCACCGTCGGTCAGAATGCGAACCTGGCCACCGGTAAAGGAGCGCGCGCCATGGCCTCGTTTTTCCAGGGCCATGCACAACAGTGCGATGGTCACCTGCTCACCGGTGGACAGGAGGACATCCATCTCCCGGGGCGTGGGGTAATCCATAACCTGGTGGGCGAGATCGGTAAGGCGATTGGTTTCACCGCTCATGGCGGACACCACTACCACAACGTCATCCCCTGCTTCGCGAAAGGAAGCGATCTTGTCCGCAACCGCTTCGATACGCTCCACCGAACCGACGGAAGTGCCACCGTATTTTTGCACTATCAGCGCCATGGTCAGTCCCTTAAATTCTTTCCTTTATCCAGGGTTTGGCGCCTTCCAGCGCTTCCCCCAGGGCGGCAACATCGTTGCCACCGGCCATGGCCATGTCCGGCCGGCCGCCACCCTTGCCACCGACCTTGCTGGCGACTTCATTAACCAGGTCCCCTGCCTTGATTTTTCCGGTTAGGTCGGCAGTAACACCGGCCACCAGGCTTACCTTGTCTTCATCCGCTGTTGCCAGCAGGATGACTGCCGATCCCAACTTGTTCTTGAGCTGGTCCACGGTATCGCGCAGAGCCTTGGCATTGAATCCATCTACTCGGGCTACCAGCATCTTCGCAGCGCCGGCGTCTTCGGCCTGGGAGGCGAGGTCGCTGCCGGCACTGGAAGCCATCTTGCTTTTTAGTCTCTCCACTTCTTTCTCAAGTGCGCGGTTGGAAGCACTGAGTTGAGAGACTTTGCTTACCAGCTCTTCCGGTGCAGCTTTTACCAGCTCGCCCAGTTGGCGAATGGTTTGCTGGCCACGGGCGATAAAAGCCAGGGCCCCTTTCCCGGTAACCGCTTCAATACGGCGCACACCGGCGGAAATGCCGCCCTCGCTTACAATCTTGAACAGGCCTATATCGCCTGTGCGGTTAACGTGGCAACCGCCACAAAACTCGATGGAATATTCCCCGCCCATGCTGACGACGCGAACCATGTCACCGTATTTTTCCCCGAACAGGGCCAACGCACCTTTCTTCTTTGCATCCGACAGGGGCATGACTTCCTTGCTCACTTCGGAATTACGCAGAATCTCCTCGTTGACCTGATCCTCGATTTCATTCAACTGCTCATCGGTAAGCGCTGAAGGATGGGAAAAATCGAAGCGAAAGTGCTCGGCATCCACCAGGGATCCTTTTTGGGTCACGTGATCGCCCAGCACATTCCGCAATGCGGCATGCATCAGGTGGGTGGCGGAATGGTTTAAGGTAGTGGCTGCCCTTTCGTCAGCGGCAACCTGGGCGCGAATACTGTCCCCTGCCTTCAATCTACCCTGGGTGATTCTCCCGCGATGGATAATCACATCACCCTGCTTCTGGGTATCGATGACTTCTATCCGTGCGCTATCACTCTCCAGCACGCCAGTGTCACCAACCTGGCCCCCGGACTCGCCGTAGAACGGGCTCTTATCCAGGATTAACAGCACTTCCTGGTCGCTGGCTTCGCCTACGGATTCATTTTCACTGTTGAACAATCGGGTTACCCGGGCCTCGCCAACCAGCTCATCATAGCCAATGAACTCTGTTATGGTTCCGGATTCCAGGTCGAGCTTTTCCACCGCGCCGAAATTGCTTGCGGCCCGGGCCTGTTGTTTCTGGTTGCCCATGGCCTGCTCGAATCCATCCATATCCAGGGTCAGTTCATGTTCACGGGCAACATCGGCGGTCAGGTCTACCGGAAATCCGTAAGTGTCATACAGCTTGAATACGGTCTCACCGGGAATTTCCTTGCCCTGCAATTCACCTATGGCTTTTTCCAGTATGGCCATGCCGTTTTCCAGGGTGCGGGCAAACTGCTCTTCTTCCTCTTTCAGGGTCTTCTCGACAAAGTCCTGCTTCTCTTTCAGCTCCGGATACGCTTCCCCCATGACATCGACCAGGGATTGCACCAGCCTGTAGAAGAAAATTTCTGAAACCCCGAGGCGATAGCCGTGACGCACGGCGCGGCGCACGATGCGGCGCAGCACGTAGCCCCGCCCTTCGTTTGCCGGTACTACCCCATCGGCCACCAGGAAAGCGCAGGAGCGAATGTGATCGGCAATAACGCGGAGGGATGTGTTTTCGGTATCGCTCTCGCCGGTAATCTTCGCGATGTCCTTGAGCAGGCTCTGGAACAGGTCGATTTCGTAGTTGCTGTGCACGTTCTGCAGCACCGCGGAAAGGCGTTCCAGACCGGCGCCGGTATCCACCGAGGGCTTGGGCAGGGGTAACAGGCTGCCATCGGGTTTGCGCTCATACTGCATGAACACCAGGTTCCAGATCTCGATATAGCGATCGCCGTCTTCGTCGGGAGATCCCGGTGGTCCGCCTGCCACATCCGGGCCGTGGTCATAAAAAATCTCGGAACAGGGGCCACAGGGTCCGGTATCTCCCATGGCCCAGAAATTGTCTTTCTCCCCCATGCGGGAAAACCGGTCCTTGTCGACACCGATCTCGTCCAGCCAGATGGCGGCGGCCTCATCGTCATCCTGGAATACGGTTACCCAGAGTTTTTCCGCCGGCAGGCCAAAATCCTCGGTTAACAGTTCCCAGGCGTACTGGATCGCTTCACGCTTGAAATAATCGCCGAAGGAAAAATTACCCAGCATCTCGAAGAAAGTATGGTTGCGGGCGGTATATCCCACGTTTTCCAGGTCGTTGTGCTTGCCACCCGCACGCACGCAGCGCTGGGATGATGCGGCACGGGGGCAGTCGCGCTGCTCTTCGCCGAGAAAGGCATCCTTGAACTGCACCATGCCGGCATTGGTAAACAACAGGGTCGGGTCATTGCCGGGCACGAGGGAGCTACTGGGAACAACTTCGTGTCCCCGGGCGGCAAAGAAATCCAGAAATTTTTGTCTGATCTCAGCGCTGTTCATGGTGCCAGATGATGTAGGTGGAGCGATGTATTCGCGGGCGGCCGGTGGAGCCGGGAGGCGAACCAAAAAAGCAGGGGATTATAGCCTTAAACCGGCGATATTGCAGGGATTTACTGCTATTGGGGCTGATCTTCACCCTCGCTGCCCGCATCGGTTCCAAGGGGAATGGCACCGCTGGGTGAGAACTGGAAATTCTCCAGGGCTTCCTCCAGCGGTACCTGCAGGTCACCGTCGCTGGACAGGATGATGGCGATGGGCCGGGTCTGGGGAAAATGGCTCAGGATGATGGTAAAGATGATCAGGAACGGCACGCACAGGAACATGCCGGGTATACCCCAGACGATTCCCCACAGGGCAAGATTCAACAGGATGACTATGGGACTGAGGTTAAAGGAGCTGCCCATTAAGCGGGGTTCGATCACATTGCCGATGACCATCTGGAAGGCACCTACTCCCAGCAGCACCAGCAGGAACAAGGTGTAACCCTCGGACTGGGCCAGGGCGATCATGGCGGGGAAGATGGTCGCGATAATGGAGCCAATGGTGGGGATGAAATTAAGCAGGAAAATCAGCAGGCCCCAGATGCCGGCGAAGTCGATTCCAACGATAGACAGGAAGGTAAAACTCAGGATACCGGTGAGCGAACTGGTGAACACCTTGATGCTGATGTATTTCTGAATGTCGTCCCGAATACGGTTGATGATGTCGTTAATGGCTTTTTCCCTTTGTGGGTCACTGGCCAACGCCGCGATCTTCTTCTTGAAATGCCCCTGTTCGAAAAACAGGAAACCCATGTAGATGATAATCAAACCACCATTGGCCAGGATGCTCGCCGCCGATGCCGCCAGGGAACCGGCGTAAGCCGGTAAATCGATCCACTCGGAAATAAGCTGGGGGAAACTCGCTTCGCTGAAAATCGCCGTGTCCACGAAGGGCAGGTTTTCCAAACGGCTGATCAGGTTGCGCTGGTATTCCGGAGCCACTTCCATCACATCACCGAAGGATGCGCTGAGGAAATTAACTACGGCCCAGATCACCGCGACGAAAGTCAGAAGAGAAGCCGTCAGGCACAGCGGCATGGGAAAACTGAAATTGCCCAGGTTGACGCGGGCAAAGGCCCGGGCCAGGGTATTGATCAGGTACCAAAGGGCTATGGCGATCACCAAAGGCAGTAACAGGGACTCGCCGACATCGAGCAGGTAGAAACCGAGCACGACAAGAATTGCCGTAGCCATGTAATTTACCGTCTTCATAGCCTGGAAATTCCTGTGAGTTGGTTCACATAGTGGCCCTAACACCGTGATTTTGCGAAGAATATCACATTTTCAGCGGCGCCCACTGATTAGTCTCTAGTGTAGGTAATACCTACACCGAAATCGCGCGAAAAGTCTTACACATGCCATGAATATCGACGGATATTCCAATTTTGTGAAGATCGGCGAAGGTGGCATGGCCCAGGTCTACCGGGGCATACAGGATTCACTGCAGCGTCCTGTCGCCATCAAGCTGCTGATCAACGACCTGTGCCTCGACGAAGAGGCACGGCGCCGATTCGAGCGCGAATCCTACATCATTGCCCGGCTCAACCACGCCAACATCATCCATGTTATCGACCGGGGCATTAACGATGACGACATGCCTTACTTCGTCATGCAGTTCGTTGAAGGCACCGAGCTCAATACCGCGCGCAAAATGCGTGAGATCTCCCACCAGGAAAAGATCGATATCATTATCCAGGTGCTGAAGGCCCTCTCCTACGCTCACAAGAACAATGTAATTCATCGCGACATCAAGCCGGACAATATCCTCGTAGACGAGGACGGGCACATCAAGATTCTCGATTTCGGTATCGCCCAGTTCTACGAAGACCGCAGCAAGCAGGATGATGTCACCAGCACCGGTACCATCATGGGCACCTATAACTACATGTCACCGGAGCAACGGGAGTCTTCTGAAAACGTGACCGTGCAGAGTGATCTCTATTCCGTTGGCGTGGTGATGTACGAGTTGTTTACCGGCAAGCTTCCCGTTGGATGTTTCCCCAAGCCGTCGTCACTTAACGAAGAGGTGGAAGCGGAACTCGACGAACTGATACTCAAGTGTCTCGACAGCGATCCCGGCAAACGTCCCGCTTCCGCCGAAGAGTTGAAAAACCAGCTACTGACGATATCCAGCGGCGCCCACCTTGCCGAAGAACAAAAGCAGCGCGCGGTTCAGGGCATCACCCAGATCAAGACCAAGTTCATGCTGCTGGACATTCTGCGCGAAGACAAGTTCGGCGCGGTATACCTTTACCAGCAGAAAACCACCGGCACCCTGCTCATCATCAAGAAGAAGATGAATACCTCCACCGGTTATGAAGCCAGCAACCTGCTCGCCGGACTGGAACACCCCAGCATCGTGAACACCCTGGCAACTTCTCGCAATGACGATTTCTTTATACTGGTGCAGGAATACCTGTCCGGGGGCACCCTGCAGGACAAACTGTCATTCCAACTGAACTGGCGCGAAACCCTGACACTGGCAAGCCAGTTGTGCAACGCCATGATTTTTGCCCACAACAACCGAATCGTGCACGGGCATTTGCGACCTACGAATATCCTGTTCACCGAAGACGGCCAGCTCAAGGTCACGGATTTTTCTCTCAAGGAAGACCTCAGCGATGTTCCCAACGCCCAGTACTACCGGCTGGAACACGAACCACCCTCCAAGGCCGCGGACCTCTATTCGGTGGGAGTTATCCTGTACCAGCTGTTCACCGGCTGCCTGCCCTACCGGCAGAATGATTCACAATTCGTGATCCGCAAGTATTTCAGCAAGCTGCCCCAGGACATTCAGGACCTGATTACCAACATGCTTTCCACCATTCCGGAAAAGCGTGATCCCATGAGCCTGCAGAAAGCCCTGGCTGTTTTCGAGGATCACCTGGGTGCCCGGAAGACCGGTGCGTTTACTGAAAAACCCCATCGTGATACAAAAAGGAAGAAAGACGATACCGCGGACAAGACAGAGGCCAGATTACTGGGTGAAGCACACCTGGCCGGCAAGCGAAGGACCGCAAGCGTACCCAGGCGCCTGGGTCTTCTGTTCGGCTTGCTGGTACTGGTTTACGCCCAATACCTGTTCCTGTTCGATGGACAAGAAAAAATAAACCAGAGTATGCCAGCGGTATACACCAGGGTGGTGAACGAATTTGAACTCCTGCTCGGAAAAACAGATAACCAGGGGCCAGGTCCAATTGATTATAGCCGGCTTTACTGACAAGGGTCTGCACCGCGAAATCAATGAAGATCACATCGGGTTCGACCAGGAACTGGGTGTGGCGGTACTGGCAGATGGCATGGGTGGTCACCAGGCGGGAGAGATCGCGGCTCGAATGGCGGTTGACTCGGTACTGGGAAACTTTCGAAACCTGATCAACCGGGACAGCGCCGCATCGATAAGCAGTTCTCAGTTATTGGAGTTTGTATCCCATACAATTTCCGCCAGCAACAGGAGTATTTACCAGGCGGCGGAAGCAGACGAGGAACACCAGGGAATGGGAACCACCCTGGTGACAGCCATAGTAGTAGGTTCGCAAATATATGCGGGACACGTAGGTGACTCCCGCTTGTATTTATTAAGGGATTCACGATTACAACGAATTACCCGGGACCATAGCCTGGTACAGGATTTGATAGACAAGGGTTTCTACACCGAGGAAGAAGCCCGTCATGCAAATGTCGGTCACGTGGTAACCCGCGCCCTGGGCACCAGGGCCGAGGTTGAAGTCGATACAATCCAGCAGGAAGTGGCCCATGGGGACCTGCTGCTATTATGCTCAGACGGGCTATCAGACATGGTAGACGACTGGCTGATTGAAGAAACACTGAAGAAACGGGGCGATGACCTCGAAAATGCTGCTCGTAAACTTATCGAACTGGCAAACAGAAATGGAGGCAAGGACAATATTTCAGTAATCCTGATGAAAGTTGTCGCAGTCGACAGCGAACAGGAAGCGATAGTTGAATGAGCAAAAAAGATCAGGATGATTGAATACAGTCTAAGTGAGTTATGACAATGCCGGGTAAATTGGAATTCAGCTTCAATTCAAACAAGTTAGGCGAGTATGTACTCGACAAGGAAGTAATGACCATTGGCCGCAAGGAAGATAACGATATACGTATCGATAATCTTGCCGTCAGCGGTCACCATGCACGCCTGCTAACCATCTTTGAAGATTCATTTCTTGAAGATCTCGACAGCACGAACGGTACTTTTGTTAATGGCAAGCCCATCGACAAGCACCCGTTGAGCAATGGCGACGTAATCGTAATCGGCAAGCACGAACTCAAATACATTAACGAAGGCGCCAACGTGGCGGATGATGCCGAGAAAACCGTGCTAATCCGGCCCAAGTCAGAAACTATTCCGGCCACCAAGACCGCGCCCGGCGGCGAAATCGAGACCATCGATTTCGACGGCGATGCCGGGAGCAAGCCTGCGGAACAGGACAGGGCCAGGCTGCAAATACTCAACGGCAAGAGCGCAGGCAAGGAACTGCCACTGGTTAAGTCGTCGGTGAAACTGGGCAAGGCCGGCGAGGAAGTCGTGCAGATAAACCGGCGCCCCGATGGCCATTTCATCGTGTGTCTCGACGCCGCGGACAAGGGCAACCCGCCCAGCGTTAACGGCGAAGCCATCGGCTCACGCTCGGTGAAGCTGGAAAATCACGACGTCATCGAGATCAACCGGCTGAAGATCGAGTTTTACCTGGCCGATTAAAAACAAACACCCGGTAAAAACCGGGCCCTCGCCTTCTATCAGAATCTCCCTGTGGATCTAGGGTAGCGCGTAAGCAACCAGTTGCGCGGGCTGTCCCCTGCCACCGACGAATACCGCCAGGTATTGCTTGCCGTCATGCTCATAAGTCAGGGGCAAGCCGGTCTGGTTGTCCGGCAGGTCCAGCTCGGCGATGATTTCGCCAGTCTCCTTGTTTACCGCCCGGAAGATTGGGCTGGCACCGGGACCACCGGTGCCTTCGAACACGAACAGCAGGGTCTTGGTTAACAGGACGCCGGCGCGAGTGGGAATGCCCATGCGTTCTTCCAGTTCCACGCCTTCCAATAAAGGATGATTAAGTATGCGCTCCGGGGTATCGGCATTGGCAATCCACCACAAGTGGTCACCGGAATTCATGTCGATGGCGGTGACGCGGCCGTAGGGCGGCTTGACGATGTCCAGGCCCTGCACGCGGGGAGCCCGTATGCCGAAACCCTGGCTGAGGTCGATGTCCGAATCCGGATTCTTGGCCAGGGCCAGCACCTGCAGTACGGTCCTCGACGGCACGTACAGTATCCCGGTTTCCGGGTCCAGCGCGGAACTCTCCCAGTTGGCGCCGCCAGTGGAAGACGGAAGGCCCAGCCTGCCGCGGGTACCGTCGGGAGCTTCCGCCAAAGACGGCGGCTCGTAAATGCTGGGGCTCAGGCGAAACCCCTCCACGGACTCCAGGGCCAGCGCGCGGACTTCCGGAGTCCAGTCGATCATGTCGGCTTCGGTAAAACCCTGGCGATCAAAAGCTGCTGGCCGCGTAGGAAATGGTTGTGTGGGCGAGTACCACTCACCCGGAACATCGCCCCGGGGTACGGGTCGTTCCACGATGGGCCAGACTGGCTCACCGGTTTCCCGGTCAAAGGTATAAACCCAGGCCTGCTTGGTCACCGACATCACGATTTCGCGTCCATTGGGCAGATCGGCAACGATGGGTGGCGAGGGAACATCCCAGTCCCAGATGTCGTGATGGATAAACTGGAAATGCCACTGCCGTTCACCGGTTTGCACGTCCACGGCAACGATGCCACTGGAAAACAGGTTGTCGCCGTGACGATCACCGCCATAGTAATCCCCGGTGGGATCTTCTATGGGCAGGTATACATGGCCTCGTTCCGGGTCGCCGGAGATTGCTCCCCAGACTCCGGAGTTGCCGGTTATATCATTACCGCTGAGCCAGGATTCGTAACCATACTCACCCAGCGCCGGAATCGTATGGAAGGTCCACAACAACTCGCCGGTATGAACATCGAATCCACGGATGTCTCCCTTGGTATTGAACTTGGACCGCGGCCTGCCACCGGTACGGTGAGCGGCGCCAACGATAATGACGTCATTCATGATCAGGGGTGGCGCCGATATACCAATGTCGGGAAATGGGTAACGGGGATCGTCGCCATTGCGCACACCGATATACAAATCCACCTTGCCGTTGTCACCGAATTCCGGATCGGGTATTCCAGTCGCCGCATCCAGGGAAACAAGCTGGTATCCGGGAGAAATATCAATTACCCGCGCCTTGTCACCATTGCTGTAATAGGCAACTCCACGACCGGCTCCCTTGCGCGGCGCCTCGTCAAACCGGGCACCCTCCTGGTATCGGTATAGCCACAATAACTGTCCATTGGTGGCATCCATCGCGATGACATTGCGGGTGCTGCCGGCGTTTGCATACAACACACCGTCGACTTCCAGGGGTGTTGAGGGATTCACGAAGTCCGTTGTCGGCCCTAAGTTAGCGGTTGAAAAGGTCCAGGCAACTTCCAGGTCGGCTACGTTGTCCGCGTTGATCTGGTCAAGCGGAGAATAGCGATTCGCAGACACGCTGCCGTGGATATTCGGCCAGTCTCCCTCGTACACGCTGGTTCCGTACTGAGCCAGGGCGGCCGGCATTGCCGCCAGGGCACCCGCGGCTACCGCCAGTGATGAAAGCCATTTTCTTGTTGTTATCATCGAGCATTCTCCTGATGTTAATTCGCAGTTTCCGAGCACCTGCCAGAGATCCGGCTGCACCGATTGCCCACCAAGGCTACACCAAGTAATATCAAGGGATCAAAGGGCTTACGCACTTTGATCCTGAATATTCCAGAATCCGGCAAAGCCGCAATTGCCGGTTCGAAGTAATCCGAACAATCGCTCTATTCGTAAGAATTCCTGACTATGAAATCAATCAAATTTTATCACTCGGTTATCTGTCCTCGCTGCGCACTGGCGAACAGGCAACTGAAGAAGCTCAAGAAAGAGTTTCCTGATATGGAAATCGAGAAAATCGAAGTGCTGGGTAATGGCAAGGCCATGAAAGAAGATGGCGTGAAGCGGTATCCTGCCCTCGTATACGGTGAAAAGTCGGTAAGCGGGTTTCTCCTGACCCGGGCCGCGATTCGAAATTTCCTCACCGACCTGTAGTCGCTCACCTGCCTGAGGCTTTTAGTAGTGCCGCGCCCCTGGGTGCCAGCCGGTAACCTGTGCCCAGGCTCTCGGTCAGGCCGAGATTTTTCAAGCGCCGCACCCGGATCTTGAACTTGTCTTTTTCCATTCCCGCCTTGCGGCACAGGTCGGCGGCACGCACGGCTTCGTTATCCGCGATCAATTGTAGGTAAGAGATGGTCCAGGGTTGGTCCGCCCGCCTGTCCATGTTTTCCAGCTTGCGTTGCAACTGGTTGATCTCTTCTTTGTTCGGACGGGTGTTACGCAGGGCCACTCGCGGGTCCGCCACCAGCTCGCCAAACTCGATCCGGTAGACGCGGCCCTCACTGCTGCGTCGCAACTGCAGCAGCAACTCCTGTAGGGATTCGTAGCCCGCCTTTCGCGCGTCGGCTGCCGTAATACTGCCCAGAGTTACGGGTGTTACCTTTCGGATATGCAACTGCCCCAGTTGCATCTGCTGGCTTCCCCCACTTTTCAGGCCAGGCTTTTTCCAGCGCCTGAACGCGAGACTGATCTCACCGGAAGCGATGCCGGCAAGATCTTTCTGCTTGAATAACATGGGGAATGCCTGGCAACAGGCGACTCGCAGCCCTAGATCGAGGAGAAAGCCTCGGCGACCATGCCGGGGGTGAGGATCTGGGGAAGAATTACCGGCTCGACGCTGGTATCGGCAGGGTACAACACGTACAGCGGCACCGAGGGCCGGTTGAATGATTCCAGCACCGCGGTTATTTCCGGGTCCTCGTTGGTCCAGTCTCCCTTCATATATACGATGTTGTTGTCTGCCATGCTTTGCTGAACGCGCTCCGTGCCCAGGGTGGTCTGTTCATTGGCCAGGCAGGTAATACACCAGGCGGCTGTCATATTCACGAACACGTTCTTACCTTCACCACGCAACTCGTCCAGTCGTTGCTGGCTGAACACTTCGTAGTTCGCCGCAATGGGTTCACCATTTTCATCCAGGGTTGCCACGGGTGCCGACGCCTGGGTTTGCAGGAAAGGCGTTTGCATAACGTAAAGCGCAAGGGCGATAGCCAGCACACCGAAACCGGTTACGACACTGCGAAATACCGGTCCCATGGTGAGGCGGCGCTGGTACAACCACGCGGCGAAGGCCAGCAGCACGCAAATCGCCAGCACGATAGACATGCCCATGACGCCAACCTGGTTACCCAGGACCCACAGGAAGAAAAGGGCCGAGGCATACATGGGGAAGGCCATGAACTGTTTGAAAGTTTCCATCCACGGCCCCGGTTTGGGCAGGTGCCGCTCCAGCGCCGGCGAGTAAGCGAGTGCCAGTATGGGCAGCGCCATACCGAAGCCCAGGGATACAAACACCACCATGGCCACGACCCAGCTCTGGGTCAGTGCGAAACCGATGGCCGGCCCCATAAATGGCGCGGTACAGGGTGTGGCCACCGTGGTGGCAAGGACCCCGGTAAAGAAAGAGCCCTGGTAACCTTTCTTCTGGGCCAGGCCACTGCCCGCTCCCATCAGGCTGGTGCCCATTTCGAATACGCCGGACAGGCTCAATCCCATGGTGAAGAACAGGTACACGATAAAGGCCAGGAACCAGGGCTGCTGGAACTGGAAGGCCCAGCCGATGCGCTCACCACCGGCCCGCAGCGCAATGAGCAAACTGGCCAGCAATACGAACATGACAATAACGCCCGCTGTATAGGCCAGGCCTTCCATGCGATGGCGATGCATGTCCTCACCGGCGTTCTTGGCGAAGCTCAGCGCCTTCATGGACAGCACCGGGAATACACAAGGCATCAGGTTGAGGATCATGCCACCGAGCATGGCAAACAGGGCATAGAGCAACAGGTTGCCACCGGATTCGCCGCTGTTGGATCCGGGTGCAGCCAGAGGTGCTATGGTGGTCTCATTGGCGGCGCTGGCCGGGTTTACGAAGTCATAGGCAGTACGGTTTCCGTCCCGGTCTTCCAGTACCAGGGTGCCATAAACCTCGCTGAGGTCTTCCAGCATGCGACGGGGCTGCTGATGAGTTATCTGAATGAAATTTTGCTGGATGGTGACGTCACGCAGCGGTCCGGGCTTGATCACCCTTCTTTGTTCCGGGAAGAACCAGGCATCCACGTATTGCTCGCCGAATACCGGTTCCTCGGATTCGAAACCGATGCTCACTCGTTCACCAGCCACGGCGATCAGGGAATTAATATCATGGTCAGCTTCGGGCAGTCGAGAACGGCTGTCTTCGAACAGGGCTGCATTGGCCGCATCCAGCTCCGCCACCTCCGCCACGGGAAGAGAAATGCCGAGGCGCATCTCGCCGGGAATGCAAATCTGGTCACACACGTTCCAGTACGCCAACGTGGATAACTCGACACTGTCACCTTCGTAATCCGCGGGAATGGTTACCGCGACCGGCAGCAGAATCTCTTGTTCGTAACCGAAATTGACCAGGTCTGTTTCGTAGAAAGGCAGCCAATACGGCGCAGGCCACTGGATCTCGCCGATGATAGTTCCTTCCGGCGCCAACCATTCGTTGAGGCTTGTGGGTTCGCCGCTGTCACCACCCATTTTCCAGTAGGTGTGCCAATGCTCCGCCGGATCCAGGCGCAGTCCCAGCCAGGTGGTTTCACCGGGAACGATTGTGGTGGTTTCACTGAGCAGCTCGACTTCAATGCTGTGATCCCAGGCCACACTGGTGACCGTGGGTTGAATGTCGTAACCGCGCGTGTTGCCTTCCTCGTCGACGAAGGCAAGCAGGCCGTTCATTGCTGCAAGGTCGGCGGGATAGCGGCGGTGTTGTTCCGTGCTGATCTGCAGGCGATTGCCGTCCAGCATCACATCGCGATAAGGCGCGTATTGCATGATGCGGCGTTCGGTGGGAAAGAACCAGGCATCATCCAGGTCGGCGAACAGCTCTTCGCTGCCCTCGATCATGACACTGACCTTGCCGTCCTGGTGGTTAAAGCGTGCCTGGAGCTCGTGCTCACCTAAAGGTGTTGGCAGCATGGCGCGGTTTTCAGCAAAGGCAGCCTGCCAGCGTGGATCAGGGTCCAGGTTATCGGAAACCGGCAGCGACAATGCGAATTCGGCATTACCCGGAATACAGATCTCTTCGCATACCTGCCAGTCTATGGTGGTACTGAAAGCAAAGCTGTCGCCGGTGAAATCTGCAGGTATAGAGAGTGGAAGTGGCAGCACCACTTCCCGGGGGTAGGTAAAAGTAACCAGGTCGCTGCCCAGGAACGGGGTCCATTCCGGGATGGGCCACTGGATATCGCCAACGACCGACATATCCACACCGGCCGGCAATTGCCAGTCACTGGTCTCCGTCCCCAGGCCACTGTCACCGCCGAACTTCCAATAGGTGTGCCAGTCCTCGATGGGATCGAGACGTATGCCCAGCCACAGGGTCTGCCCCGGCACCACGTTGGTGGTTTCCGCGATCAGTTCGACCTCAATCTGGTCGGTACGGTGCACCTGCCCGGACGCCGACAGCGGCAGGCAGATAATACCTATCAATATCAGTATGTTACGGAGCATAAACTGGTAATTCCCCGGTCCGGGAAAGGTAAATTTTAAGTGTTTCACCTTGCCTGGATTGTGCCAAAAGGTAACAAATAGGCCTTTGGCTGTCATTGAAGGCGTCGGCAGAATCGGCTTCCGCTGAAGACCCTGCTGCTGCCCTATAAGACCCGGATTCCCGGGATTTCGTGCAATCCGGCTACGGCTTGCGATTGACCCGGGTCTAGACCCAGGACAGGAGCTTTTCCACCATGAGCTGCAGGGACTGGCAGCCGCGGAATTCATTCACATCCATGCGATAGGCAATCTCCACACTTGCCGCGTCGGCAGCTGGCCATTCTTCGTCAGAAACGGCAAAGGCGATGGCATCGAGGTGCAGTTCCGGGTTCTCCGGCGGGCTCAACACCATCTTCAGGTGCTTCTCCCCGACCCTGCGTTGACTCACCAGCGCGAAGCGGCCATCGAACACCGGTTCCGGGAAATCCTGGCCCCAGGGACCGGCGGCAACCAGTTGTTGCGCGGTTTCCAGTGTGAACCACTGCGCTTCCACCTCGCCGTCACTATACAGGCTGGCCTGGAGCAGTTCAGGATCGAGCATGCGCCCTACTTCCTGTTCGAATGCCGAAGCAAATTCCTGGAAATTGTCCCGTGGCAGGCTCAGGCCTGCCGCCATGGCATGACCGCCGAATTTTGTGACCAGGCCGGGATGGTGGGCAGCCACCGCGTCCAGTGCGTCGCGGATGTGCAATCCCTTGATTGACCGGGCGGATCCTTTCAGTTCATCACTGTCACCCGTGGAATCCGCCGGAGCAAATGCGATAGTCGGGCGGTGGTAAAGATCCTTGACCCGGGAAGCGAGAATGCCAACCACTCCCTGGTGCCAGCGCTCATCGAACAGACAGAGTGCGGGCGGTAATTTCTTTTCATCCAGGTCCAGGCTGTTCAGGGCCCGGAATGCCTGGTCCCGCATTTCCGCCTCGATTTGCTGACGGTCACGATTCATGGTGTCCAGTTCCAGGGCCAGCTGGTAGGCTGAATTTTCATCATTGGCCAACAGGCACTCAATGCCGGTGGACATGTCATCCAGCCTGCCCGCGGCGTTAAGCCGTGGCCCCAGGGCAAAACCCAGGTCGCTGGCGGAAACCCGATAGGGCTGGCGATTGGCGACTTTCAACAGGGCTGCTATGCCCGGTCTGGCACGACCCGCTCGAATCCGCTTCAGGCCTTCGTTGACCAGAATACGATTGTTACGATCAAGGGATACGACATCTGCCACGGTGCCCAGGGCGACCAGGTCCAGGTAGTCCGCCATGTTGGGTTCCACCAGCCCGTTGTCTGCAAACCAGTTATCCTTTCTCAGGCGGCCGCGTAAAGCGAGCAGAATATAGAAGATGACGCCTACGCCCGCTATGCACTTGCTGTTAAAACTGCAGCCGGGTTGATTGGGATTTACGATGGCGGCCGCGGCTGGCAATTCCGCGGCGGGAAGATGATGGTCCGTAACCAGCACTTTGATTCCCGCCTTGCTGGCAGCACGAACTCCCTCTATGCTGGAGATCCCGTTATCCACTGTTATGATCAGGTCCGGCTCCCGCGTACCGGCGAGCTCCACTATTTCGGGAGTAAGGCCGTAGCCGTAATCGAAACGGTTGGGAACAATGTAGTCGAGGTGCTGGTAACCAAAACCCTGCAGTACGCTGATAGCAAGTGCGCAACTGGTGGCGCCATCGGCGTCGAAGTCGGACACAATGAGGATTTTCTTCTGTTCGGTCAGTGCCAGGCAGAGCAGTTCCACGGCTCCATCGATCCCTTTCAGACCGTCCGGCGCCAGCATGTGTTCGAAACCCAGAATGATTTCTTCGGCACTGCCGATGGATCGCTGCCGGTAGATGCGTTGCAGCAAGGGGTGCAGGTCACCGGGCAGCTTCAATGCCTGGTCTGGTTCCCGGCGGCGCAGGCTAACGGGCATTAACTACCCCGGTTGCAGACTTCGGTGGCGAGGAACCCGGTTACCGCATCCAGTTCATTGGGAACCACCTGGTAACGCTCTTCCCGCTGGAACTGTTGCACCAGTTTGTCCGGCAACGCTGGTTTGTCGAGGCCGGCGGCCACTATTGCCTCGGCAAACTTGGCCGGATGAGCCGTGGCCAGCGCCACCATGGGCAGATCGCTGTCGCCGCGACACAGCATGGCCGCCTTGATACCTACTGCGGAATGGGGATCCACCAGAATGCCCTGCTGCCGGTACAACTCGGCTATTAGCGCGCAGGTGACATCGTCATCCACGCTGGCACTGGCAAACGTTTCCTTTACCCGCTGCCACCGTTCCGGCGATACGCTAAGGGTTTCCTTGCCGAATCGCGTCATGAATTCTGTCAGCGCAACCGCATCTCGATCGAAAAGATCAAACAGGTAGCGTTCAAAATTGCTGGAAACCAGGATATCCATGCTTGGTGAAAAAGTCGGTGTAAGCTCGGCAATGGAGTAGTCATTGCCGCTGATAAATCGATGCAGGATATCATTGGTATTGGTAGCGACTATCAACTGGTCTATGGACAGGCCCATTTGCTTGGCAAGATAACCGGCATAGATATCACCAAAGTTTCCCGTTGGTACGGAAAAAGATACTTTTTGTTCCGGCGCGCCCAGCCGCAGGGCCGCGGAAAAATAGTAAACGATCTGCATCAGGATGCGGGCCCAGTTAATGGAGTTCACCGCAACCAGTTGCCGGTCTTCCGGCAGGAAAGACTGATCGGCGAATGCCAACTTTACGATGCGCTGGCAATCATCGAAATTTCCTTTCACCGCGAGGTTAAATACATTGTCTCCTTCCACCGTGGTCATCTGCTTGCGCTGCACTTCCGATACCCGCTGGTAAGGATGGAGAATACAGATATCCACGTGGTCGGAATGGCGGCAACCTTCCAGCGCAGCTGAACCCGTGTCGCCGGAAGTTGCTCCCAGTATTACCACGTGCTGGTGGTTCTTCTTAAGCACGTGATCCAGCAATCGTCCCAGCACCTGCAGGGCAAAGTCCTTGAAAGCCAGGGTGGGCCCATGAAATAACTCCAGCATCCAGATGCCATCGGACAGCCCGGTCAGCGGCGCAATGTCAGGATGATCAAATTCCGCGTAGCTCTCTTCGATAATCCGCGCCAGGGCGGATTCTTCTATTTCGTCACCGATAAAGAGCCGTGCCAGGGCCAGGGCAAGCTCGGCATAGGAAAGTCTGGCCAGGGAGGCGATATCTTCCCGGCTGAGCTGCGGCAGTGTTTCGGGCACGAACAGCCCGCCATCCGGTGCGAGCCCCGTTAATAAAACCTGTTCGAAGGACTGGGGTGGACAGCCACCGCGCGTGCTGATGTAACGCATCTAGGCTTTCCTGTCCGCGAAAGATTCCACTCTTATGCGCACCACTTCGCCGATAACATCGTCCAGGGATTCAATGGCGCTGATGGCTTCGTTGATACGGGCTTCCGGAGTCTCATGGGTGAGGATAACGATGGGCACGCTGTCGCTGACTGCTTCCTTCTGGATTATGGCTTCGATACTGATATCTTTCTCTTCCAGCACTCCGGAAACATGGGCCATGACCCCTACCCGGTCTTGCACCGGGATGCGCAGGTAATATTCCGCTACGATTTCATCCATGGAGACAATAGGCTTATCGGGATCTTCCTGCAGGTAACCCAGCAGCGGAATTGCCGGTTGTTTCGCTCCTGCGATGTCCAGCCGCATGATATCAATGATGTCGGCCACCACGGCCGAGGCGGTGGCTTCGGCACCGGCACCGGGTCCGTAATACAGGGTAGAGCCGATAAAATCGCCGTGCACCTGTACCGCATTACCGACACCGCGCACATTCGCCAATAGTTGGCGCTTGTGAACCAGGGTTGGATGCACACGCACCTCGATACCCTTTTCAGTTTGCTGCGCAATTCCAAGGTGCTTGATGCGATATCCCAGCTCCGAAGCATAAGCCAGGTCTTCCGGTGTAATGCCGCTAATGCCTTCGGTGTAGGTCTTATCGAACTGCAGGGGTATGCCAAATGCAATCGACGCCATAATAGTCAGTTTATGGGCTGCATCTATGCCTTCGACATCGAATGTTGGGTCGGCTTCGGCGTATCCGAGTTCCTGTGCCTGTTGCAATACCTCGGCGAAGGACCTGCGGGCACTGCGCATCTCGGTAAGAATAAAATTGGCGGTCCCGTTTATGATCCCGGCCAGCCACTGGATACGGTTGGCGGCCAGGCCTTCCCGCAGCGCCTTGATGATGGGTATGCCACCGGCGACTGCGCTCTCGAATGCCAGGCAAACGCCGTTGTCCCGGGCGGCCTGCAACAGGTCATTCCCCCTTTCAGCGATCAGGGCCTTGTTGGCGGTAACCACGTGCTTGCCGTTATTCAGGGCCTGCATGACCACGTCGAAGGCAGGATCATATCCACCCATAGCCTCCACCACGATGTCCACGTCGGCATCGTTGACCACGGCGAACGGGTCAGTGCCGGTTGTGGCGGCAAGGCCTGACTGCTCCGGCTGCAGTGAACGGGTAGCGATATGGGTAACGGATACCCGGGCGCCGCTGCGGGCAAGTATCTCGTCGCTGTTGCTGGATAACAGGCGCAGGGTGCCACCGCCCACGGTGCCGAGGCCGCAGATGCCTATGCGAAATTCTTTGCAGGGTTTCGGGCTCAACGATTTCTCACTCGATTAACAGGGCCGACTGGCGGCAAAGCGCGGATTATACTGCAACAGGCTTCCGGACGCGGGCCGGAAGTATAATAAAAGAAGAAGGTGTGGGACTGGCAGCCAGGAACTAATTCAGGCCGAGCATTGCCGCCAGGTTGGCCGCATCCAGGTAACCCGGAATAACACGGCCATCGGGAAAGACAATTGCCGGGGTACCGCTGATGCCAATCTCATTGCCGAGAGCATAGTGTTGCAGCACCGGGGTTTCGCATTCCCGAGTAGGCAGGTTCTGCCCGTTCTTGGCCTGGGTCAGGGATTTCTGGCGATCGTCGGAACACCATACCGAGATCATCTTGTCGAAGGACCCGGCCAGTTCCCCGCCCCGCGGATAGGCCAGGTAACGAATCTCAATGCCGTAATCCATCAGGGTTTCTATATCCCGGTGCAGGGCCCGGCAATAGGTGCAGTCCACATCGGTAAACACGGTCAGGGTCGTCTTGATCTCATCGGGAGTGAAGATGATCATCTCCGACTCGTCAATGGCGGCGATTCGTTCCTTGTTGCGAACCTGGCGCTTGCCGGCGGAAAGATTCAGCAACCCGGCATCGGTGGTCTGGTACATGTCGCCGGCGAATAGGTAGTCGCCACTGGCATCGCTGTAGAGAATTTCTCCGGTGTTGAGCTCCACCTCGAAGATGTTATCCAGGGGAGTCGGGGTAATGGCGACGATTTCCAGCTGGTTCTGGGAGGCAACTTCAATGGCCTGGGCCAGCTTGTCCTGTAGCTGCTGCGAGGCTTCCTGGGCAAACAGGGCGGTGGCAAACAGGCTGGCTCCGAGCAGGGAGAACGCCCGGATCACCTGGGGAACACGAGATGCACGAGCACTGGAGCTAGCCATAGAATCCTCCGTTTCCAGCCAGTTTACACCATTTCCATCTATGCAGACCGCCGAAAGAGTTATCTGCTTGCGGGGCCGGCTGCTAAAGTTCGGCGGCGGGATTATTCCGCGGCTTTCTTGTCCAGCTTCTCGGAGATACGTGCGGCGCGACCGGTCAACTCACGCAGGTAGTAGAGCTTGGCCTGGCGCACGTCACCGCGGCGCTTGACCTTTACGCTGTCCACCAGGGGGCTGTATGCCTGGAAGGGTCTTGCCACGCCAACGCCATGCGAGACCTTGCGCACGGTGAAGGTGGAATTCAAACCACGGCTGCGCTTGCCGATGACAACACCTTCGTATGCCTGCAGGCGTTCACGATCACCTTCCTTGATCTTGACCTGCACCACCACAGTGTCACCGGGACCGAATTCGGGCAGCTCCTTGCCCATCTGTTCGGTTTCGATTTGCTGAATAATCTTGCTCTTGCTCATCTGAGATGCTCCCAATTCCTAGCGTTTGCTAGGACGAATGTTTGTAAAAATCTTCCTGGTACTGCCGCAGCAATTCCTGCTGCTCCCCGTCCAGGTCTAAACTGTCCAATAAGTCCGGGCGCTTGCGCCAGGTTGCCCCCAGGCTTTGTTGCAAGCGCCAGCGACGAATCGCTTCGTGATCACCGCTCAGCAACACTTCCGGTACGGGCCTGCCTTCATACTCCGCCGGCCGGGTGTATTCGGGCCAATGCAGCAGGCCTCCAGAAAAACTGTCCTGCCCTGCGGAATCTTCATCACCCAGGGCGCCGGGTTGTAACCTGATCATGGCATCCAGCAAGGCCATGGCTGCCAGTTCACCGCCGCTGATCACGAAATCCCCCAGCGACCATTCTTCATCTATTACCGTGTCCAGCACTCGCTGGTCCACACCCTGGTAACGACCGCAGACAAGAACCATTGTCTTTCTGCTCGCAAGCTCAGTCACCGAACCTTGCGTTAAAGGCGATCCCTGGGGTGACAGGTATGCCACTACCGGCCTTTCATCCGGTCCCCCTGCCCTGTCTTTCGCTGCTTCTATCGCCGCCAGCAAGGGGCCGGTCTTCATCAACATGCCGGGACCACCGCCGAATGGCTTGTCGTCAACGGTGCGGTGCTTGTCTTCGGCGTAGTCACGGGGATTATTGAATCCCATGGTAACCAGGCCGTTCTTCACCGCGCGCCCGGTAATACCGAATTCCGTGACGGCTGCAAACATCTCCGGGAACAGGGTAACCAGTTCGATCCGCATGACTGCCTCCGGAGCCCGGTTGAACTATTCCAGGTAATCCGCGTCCCAGTCGACGCGAATAAGCTTTTCAGCCAGGTTTACTTCCCTGATCACCTTGTCCCTGACATAGGGGACCAGGCGTTCCCTGTCGTCGATACTCTCCGCCAGGGGTTTAATCACTAAAACGTCGTTGGCGCCGGTTTCCAGCAGGCGATCCACCGCGCCAAACAACTGCCCTTCCAGGTTCACCACCTGCATACCCTGCAACTGGTGCCAGTAGAAATCACCGTTTTCCAGCTGCGGCAATTCACTACTGCTGATGAAGACTTCCGAGCCGCTTAATTCACTTACATGCTCCGGCGTGTCAAAACCGGTGATATGGACCAGCATGCCTTTGTCTTGCTGCCTGCCGTCGTCCAGTTGCAGGCTTATCCGTTCATCCCCGCGCATTACCATGAGCCCGGGGTAACCCAATATATTTTCCGGAGGATTGGTATAAGAAGTCAGACGAATCCAGCCCTTAACACCATGGCTCTTTCCCAAACGGCCGAGAACTACGAGGTCAGAGTTCATCGAGACTCGGAATGGACAATCCGGCGTGGCTCCGTTATCAGGCCTCGGTAGTGGAGGCCGCAGCGGCATCCTTGGCCAGGTTGCTCACCCGCGGGCTCACCTGCGCGCCCTGGGATTGCCAGTAAGCCATGCGATCCAGGTCGAGGCGCAGCCGCTCTTCCTGGCCACGGGCCATGGGATTGAAGAAACCGATGCGTTCGATGAAGCGGCCATCGCGGGCACGACGGCTGTCGCTTACCGTGATGTGATAAAACGGCTTCTTCTTGGCTCCGCCCCTGGAGAGTCGGATAGTGACCATAGTTAATTCCTGATAAAAAATTCAAAAAAATTCTGTAAACCCGGCTTCGTCTACGGCTACGCCGGATAAACCCGGATTGCAAAATCGTAGTTTTCGGCCCGAAACCAGCTATTTCACGGGCTTCGCCGGGTTATCCGCCTGCGCCGAGGCTCGGGCGGATAAAAAAGGCGGGTATTCTATTGCAATCGAGTGCTTAATGGAAGATGGCGAGGCGCCGGGGGATTTGGCCTAAGGTCAGGAATTTTAAAGATTTTCAGGCTAATTACGGGAGCTAGAAGCGAGGAAATTTACCTCCGCCCGGCGGCATGCCACCCGGACCCTGCATACCACCCAATCCGCGCATCATATTGGCCATGTTGCCGCCCTTCATTTTCTTCATCATTTTCTGCATCTGCTTGTGTTGCTTCAGCAGGCGATTGAGGTCCTGGATCTGGGTACCGGAGCCCATCGTAATGCGACGCTTCCTTGATCCATTCAATATGGCAGGGTTTACCCTTTCTCTCATGGTCATGGAGTTGATGATGGCTTCCATGCGGCGGAACTGGGAATCATCCACCATGCTCGCCGCCCCCGGGGGCAGTGCGCCCATGCCGGGCAACTTGTCCATGATGCTGGCAACGCCACCCATGTTCTGCATTTGCTTGAGCTGTTCCTTGAAATCCTCGAGATCGAAGCCACTGCCCTTCTTGATTTTTCGGGCCAGCTTCTCGGCCTTCTGCTTGTCGACCTTGCGTTCTGCTTCTTCTATTAATGAGAGCACATCTCCCATGCCGAGAATGCGGGATGCGATGCGATCGGGGAAAAACGGCTCCAGGGCATCGGTCTTCTCGCCCATGCCGAGAAACTTGATGGGCTTGCCGGTGACATGACGCACGCTCAGTGCGGCGCCACCGCGGGCATCACCGTCCGCCTTGCTGAGAATGACACCGGTGAGCGCCAGCGCCTCGTTAAATGCACGGGCGGTATTGGCCGCATCCTGTCCGGTCATGGCGTCTACCACGAACAGGGTTTCCGCCGGCTGCAATTGTTCGTGCAGCACCTTGATTTCCGCCATCATTTCTTCGTCGATGGCCAGCCGCCCGGCAGTATCCACGATTAGCACGTCGGCGAACTTGCGCTTTGCCTCGGCCAGGGCTGCTTCCGCAATAGCAGAAGGTTTTTCACCGGCGTTGCTGGGAAAGAAGTCTGCCTCCACCTCTGAAGCCAGGGTCTTGAGTTGCTCAATGGCGGCGGGCCGGTACACATCGGCACTCACTACCATAACTTTCTTCTGCTGTTCCCGTTTTAGCCAGCTTGCCAGCTTGGCCACGGTAGTTGTCTTACCCGCACCCTGAAGACCCGCCATTAATATGACAGCCGGAGGAGCCGCTTTTAGTTCCAGGCCGGTGTTGACGTTCCCCATGAGGGATTCCAGCTCGGCCTGGACCACCTTGATGAATGCCTGGCCCGGACTGAGACTCTTGGAAACTTCCTGGCCCACTGCCCGCAGGCTGACCCGTTCGATAAACTCCTTCACCACCGGCAGGGCAACATCGGCTTCGAGCAATGCACGACGCACTTCCCGCAGCGCTTCCTGGATATTGTTTTCGGTGAGGGTCGCCTTGCCGGTCAGCTTGCGAAAAGTTCCGCCCAGGCGTTCAGTCAGGTTGTCAAACACGTCATGCCCCGTCAGTCAGAGAGGCGGCAGTATATCGGAATTCCCGGACCCAAAAAATTGCTTCAACCACTGTTGCTCTTATGCGACACTTTTGAGCTTCGCGAGCAAGCGCCCATCTCCATGCAAGTGACGGTTATTTCAGGATTATTTGCGGTATTGTTTTACCTGCTGGGGTCCATATTCCAGGGTATGAACTTCACGTCCAGCAAAAACACCCGCAACCAGGTATTCCTGTTCGGCTTCATCGCGGTATGCGCCCACGGCATATCCGCCTATGGCGTAATACGAACCACATCCGGGTTCCACTTTGGCATTTCAGAAATCAGCACCCTGATCGCAGCGTCCATTTCGCTTATGGTGCTGGTTTCCTGTATCAGGCGACCCCTTGAGAACCTGTTTCTCGGCCTGTTTCCCCTGGCTATCGTAACGATCATTGCTTCACTGACTATCAGCAGCAATTATCCGCCAACCAACCTCAGCACCGGATTGGCCAGCCACGTACTGTTATCCATTGTCGCGTACAGCTTTATAACCATTGCGGCACTGCAGGCCGGTTTCGTGGCCTACCAGAACTCCCAGCTCAAACACGCCCATGCCGGCGGCCTGGTGGGTAAACTGCCGCCACTGCAGGACATGGAAGAGTTCCTGTTCGACCTGTTATGGGTGGGTGAATTATTGCTCAGCCTGGGCATACTGGCCGGCCTGATGTTTATCGACAATGTCTGGGGCATCGATGGTGTAATCCACAAGACGTTCTTTTCCATCCTCGCCTGGCTGGTATTTGCCGTTTTGTTATGGGGGCGCCACCAGCTTGGCTGGCGCGGCACCACGGCAATCCGATTTACCCTGGTGGGTTTTGTGCTACTGATCATCGGATTCTATGGCAGCAAGTTCGTACTGGAATTTTTGATTCTTTAACCTCCCCGTCGTGTTAGAACCAGTCACTTAATGAGCGCGGAAGAACCGTCACTGTCGATGCTGTTGCTGTCCTTCGGACTGCTAATCCTCGCTTCGGCTTATTTCTCCAGCAGCGAAACCGGCATGATGCGGCTGAACCGGTACCGGCTCAAGCATCTTGCGCAGCGCAATCACCCGGGAGCCAGCCGCTCCAGCAAACTGCTGGAAACTCCCGACAAGCTGATCGGTGTAATTCTCATCGGCAACAACTTTGTCAACTTCCTGGCAGCTTCCATTGCCACTTCCATAGCAATCGTCCTGGTGGGAGACCCGGCACCATTAACAACCGCGATCATTCTCACCATAGTCGTGCTGATATTCGCGGAAGTGACGCCCAAGACCATTGCCGCGCTCTACCCGGAAAGTATTGCCTACCCGTCCAGTATCCTCCTTATTCTGTTGCTCAAACTGCTGTACCCGGCGGTATGGCTGGTTAACTTTTTTTCCAACGGGCTGGTACGGCTGCTTGGTTTTCGTTCCGATGGGGCTGAAGAACACAGCCAGTTAAGCGCCGAGGAATTGCGCACTATCGTTTACGAATCCGGTGAACGCATTCCAAGGCGGCGGCATGGCATGTTGATGAACATCCTGGACCTGGAAAAGGTCTCCGTGGACGACATCATGGTGGCCAAGAACGATATCGTAAGCATTGATATCGACGACAGCATTTCGGACATGCTGGACCAGATCGCCACAAGTCACCACACCAGGATACCGGTGCACAAGGGCGACATAGACAACATCATCGGCATCCTGCACATGCGCAGCACTGCCCGGTTTCTCAAACTTCAATCACTGAACAAGGCCCAGTTGCTGGCGGAAACCACCGAGCCTTATTTCATTCCGGAGAGCACTCCACTGCACACCCAGCTGTTTAATTTCCAGAATCGCAAGGAACGCATGGCCGTGGTAGTGGACGAGTTCGGTGCAGTGAAAGGACTGGTCACCCTGGAAGGCATACTGGAAGAGATCGTTGGCGAATTCACTACCGATTTCGCCACCAACAGCAAGGACATCCACGAAGAAGAAGACGGCAGCTTCCTGATCGATGGCACGACACTGGTGCGGGATATCAACCGACATCTCGACTGGGACCTGGATGTCGGTGGCGCGAAAACCATCAACGGTCTGCTGGTGGAATTACTGCAGGAAATTCCCGATTCCTCGGTCGGCATAAGACTGGACGGTTACTGTGCCGAGATCGTCCAGATCAAGGACAATATGATCCGCACGGTGCGCATGTGGAAAGCACCGGAAGCTGAAAGCGAAGAAGATCAGGACTGATTGCTCGCCCGCACTCCCACAGAAGCTTCTGCGAACTCCCCAGGGCTGGTCATGCGCCAGCCGGAAATCCCTGGGGCAAGGATTTCCTGTTCCGGGTGTACCGCCATCGCCGCGGCATAGTCATGGCCGCAATCCAGTTGCCAGAATAACCACCGCTCCTGCCTGGGAGCCGCTTCATCTTCATGGAGGGTGAATCGAATGCTTCCTGCCTCGGGAAAGCCGAAGCTGAAGCTGTCCAGGGGCAGGGCGAGACCCAGGCCCAGGGCCTTGATATAGGATTCTTTCAGCGTCCAAAGCTGGTAGAAGCGTTTCAGTCTTTCCTGTTCAGGCAGCAGCAGCAGGTCCTTGCCTTCTATCCCGGAGAAGAAACGCTGCACCAGGCGATCAACCTTGCGCTGGCGCTGGCAGTACTCGATGTCGACTCCGATGTCCCGGTGAGCCGATACCGCCAACAGGATTCGGTCACGGGAATGGGAAAGATTGAAATACAGCGGCTGTGCTGCCTGGCCCGGCGCCAGGGACGGTTTGCCCTGCTCGTTGTAGTTAAACTGCCATTGTGCCGGTGGCAATTCAGGATAGTAGCGGCTCAACACGGATCGCAGCAGAATTCTTCCAAGCAGAAGCTGCCGCTTGTGCCGGTCGAACTGGAAACGTCGGTAACGAGCCAATTCTTCCGCGGTTAGCCAGTCTTCGAATGGACCCAGGCCCTGCAACTCAAAGTCAGACTGGTGCAGGTGCCACAGGTGAAACTCATGATTGTCAGGCAACATGATCCCTGGCTCCCGGGCATTCGAAAATGCAGTGCAATTCCTTGCGCGCTATGCGGTGTTCCGATGGATAGGCAAATGCGTTATTAATATAGCGTGTACCGCCTATCTGCACTGACTGGTTCACGTGACTGTGGCCGTAAACGTGAATGAGCGGCTTCAACTTCTTCACCTGTTTACCCAGCTTCTCGCTTCCTAACACCGGGTACACGGTGCGTCGATGTTGAGGAATCTGCTTGGGCATCACCTCGATCGTTGGCACGAAATGGGAAAAGCTGATGACGGTTTCTGCTACAAATTCAAGCCGGGGTTCGTTCAACTCAAGAAAATGATCATTGATGGCGGTACAACTGTCGAGATGAGATGGCCAGCGGCAAGCCTTGTAATCGCGCCATCCCAGGCGCAATTCCCTACCCGGGGAGGCAAAGGAATAGTCATACCAGCCGAGCAAGGGCACAAACCCGATGCCTGACAGCACGACGGCTTGTGTTTCCACCCCTTGGCGACTGCACAGTGCGTTTACCGCCGCAAACTTTTCCAGGGAACAATCGTAACCGTCCCGTTGTACCCACAACTCATGGTTGCCCGGCACGAAGAGCACGTGGGCGAAAGATTTCCGGGTAGCTTCAAATACCCGGGCGAGGATATCCATGTCATCACTGACATCTCCGGCAAGAATAAGGGCATCGTCCCGATAATCCTCGCGACTGAGGGAGGTAACCCAGCCCAGGTTCTCCTCGTAGTCTGCGTGGATGTCAGAAACCGCGAAAACCCGCAATGAACTCTCCTCGATCACCGTTGTTATACTTTCACCATGGCCCGGGCCACCGCGCAAAATCTTACGACCATCCTGCGACAGGTTCGCGCCTGCACGCTTTGTGCAGGCCACATACCCGAGCCGAATCCCGTACTCATCGCCGATGCCCGCGCCAATATCCTCGTAGTGGGCCAGGCGCCGGGAACAAAAGTCCATGCCAGCGGTATTCCCTGGAACGACGCCAGCGGTAAACGCCTGCGACACTGGCTGGGTGTGAGTGACGAGGAATTCTACAACGAGTCCCTGTTCGCCATCGTGCCCATGGGATTCTGCTATCCCGGTAAAGGAAAATCCGGTGACCTGCCCCCGCGTCCGGAATGCGCGCCGCAATGGCATAAACTGATTCTGGATCGCCTGCCCGAAATTCAATGTACTTTGTTAATAGGCCAGTATGCCCATGCCTATTACAGCCCGGACAATCACAAGACCCTGGCGGACCGGGTCAGGTCATGGCGTGAGCGGGCACCGGAAATCTATGTCATGCCCCACCCTTCTCCGCGCAACACCCATTGGCTGCGCAAAAATTCATTTTTCGAGAATGAAACCGTGCCACACCTGCGCGCCACTGTTCGTTCTATACTTCGGTCGAGAAATGATCCTGGATGAACTTGGCCAGGGCGTGGTATTCCTCGCTTCGGGGATCGGACTTGCGCCATGCCATGCCTATTTCCCGGCTGACATGTTCGTTACTGAAATGCTTCAGGTGTAAATCCGTATCGCCCAGGATGTCACTCTTTACCGACATGGAAGGCAGCAGGGTAATGCCCAGCCCATTTGCCACCATCTGCACCAGGGTATGGAGACTGGTACCCTGGTACACCAGGTCCGCATCAGCGGTTTCCAGCTTGCATGCCTCCAGCGCGTGATCCCGCAGGCAATGCCCCTCCTCCAGCAACAACAGGCTTTCCCCTTTTAATTGTTGCTGCTTCACCTGCTTGAGCTTGTCCAGGGAATGTCCTGGCGGCAGGCACAACAGGAATTCGTCGTCGAACAGTGTAATTGTTTCGACATCTTTCATGGGATAGGGAAACGCCAGCAGAATTACGTCGAGACTGCCCTGTTGTAATTGTTGCAGCAGGGCGGCGCTGAGGTCTTCCTTGAGAAACAACTTCAGCTTGGAATAGGACTTGCGCAGGTCAGGCAATATGGACGGCAACAGGAACGGGCCGATGGTGGGAATGACTCCCAGCCGCAATTCACCGCAGAGGACGCCTTCCCGCGCCTTGGCGATGCTGACAAAGTCTTCCACGTCTCCAAGAATCTTGCGCGCCTGGACCAGGAGCTTTTCTCCCAGGGGAGTTATGAGCACCGTCTTTTTATTGCGCTCGAAAATTTCCGCGCCGAGCTGATGTTCCAATTCCTGGATCGCGGCGCTGAGGGTGGACTGGGTAACGTGACAGGCCTCTGCCGCCTTGGAGAAATGGCGGTGTTCGGCCACGGCGCAGAGGTATTTCAGCTGCTTGATGGATGGTCCCATGGGCCGATTCTAATCGCTTTTTCCGATCAATACATCATAAAAAACCAATTAGATTTGTTACTGAAATTGCCTTAAGTTATGCCTGATCATTACAAAAGCTTCCGCCCTCCGGGAGTGATTAACAATAGTACGAGTGACCGATCAGTACTTAGACAGGAGAAAGACATGTCGCTTAAAGGATCCAAGACTGAAGAAAACCTGAAAGCCGCTTTTGCCGGTGAATCCCAGGCCAACCGCCGCTACCTCTATTTCGCCCAGAAGGCAGACGTCGAAGGTTACAACGATGTTTCCGCGCTGTTCCGCTCCACCGCGGAAGGCGAAACGGGCCACGCCCACGGCCACCTGGAATACCTCGAAGAAGTTGGCGATCCGGCTACCGGTCTTCCTATTGGCAGCACGGAAGACAACCTGAAGTCCGCGGTTGCCGGTGAAACCCATGAGTACACCGACATGTATCCCGGTATGGCAAAGGACGCCCGGGACGAGGGTTTTGATGAGATTGCCGACTGGATGGAAACCCTGGCCAAGGCCGAGCGTTCCCATGCCAATCGTTTTCAGAAAGCACTGGACCAGCTGGACGACTAGGCTTGCCCCGCCCTGTTGCCCCTGCGGCGGCAGGGCTCCCCTGAAAAACCCAACTCTTTCTCTGGAGACGCTTGATGGCTGACACTGGCAGGGAAGGCGGTCTTGATGCGCCTACTCGTCACCCACTGAACCTGGATGACCCCGGCTTCTGGGATGAAGACGACCTGAACAAGGAACTGGAACGGGTCTACGACATCTGTCACGGTTGCCGTCGCTGCGTCAGCCTGTGCAATGCCTTCCCCACCCTGTTCGATCTCGTGGACGAGAGCGAAACCATGGAGGTGGACGGTGTCGCGGTCGCCGACTACACCAAGGTCGTGGACCAGTGTTATCTCTGCGACCTGTGCTATCTCACCAAGTGTCCCTATGTGCCTCCCCACGAATGGAACGTGGATTTTCCCCACCTGATGCTGCGCGCCAAGGCAATAAAATTTCGCAAAGGTGATACAAAGTTTCGCGACAAGCTGATAACCAGCACGGACATGATGGGTAAGGCGGCCTCGGCCCCGGTAATCAATTCCCTGGTTAACGGCGGATTAAAGAACAAGGCCATGCGAGGCATGCTGGACAGCACCCTGGGAATTCACAAAGATGCCAGGCTTCCTTCCTATTCCCGCAATCCAACTCGCAGTGAAAATGCCGTTAAGGTTTTCAATCCCTCCCGCGGCACCGAGGAAACTTCATTCCAGGAACGGGTAACGCTGTTTACCACCTGTTATTGCAATTACAACGAACCGGATATTGCCGACAGTGTCATAAAAATCTTCGAACACAACGGCATAGGCATCGACTTGCCGCGGAGAGAGCATTGTTGCGGCATGCCCAAACTGGAACTGGGTGACCTTAAAACCGTAACCCTGCTCAAGGACAAGAACATCCCTGCACTTTACGAGACCGTGAAGGCAGGTAATGCGATCGTCGCCGCGGTGCCGTCCTGCGTCCTTATGTTCAAGCAGGAGTTGCCTCTCATGTTTCCCAGGAATGAACAGGTCAAGGCGGTAGCAGATGCGTTTTACGATCCCTTCGAGTACCTGTACAAGCTGCACAAGGAAGGTAAGCTGAAAACTGATTTTAAAAAATCACTGGGCAATATCAGTTATCACGTTGCCTGTCACCAGCGTGTGCAGAACATCGGACCCAAGACCAGGCAAGTGCTGGAGCTGATACCCGACACTTCTGTTGACAGCATCGAGCGCTGTTCCGGTCACGACGGAACCTATGGCGTGAAAAGCGAGACAATGCAGTTCGCCAACAAGATTGCGCGGCCCATTGTGCGCCAGATCGACCAGAAACAACCGGATTACTACGGCAGTGATTGCCCCATCGCGGGGAAACACCTCGAAAACAATCTCGACAGCGAACAGGAAGCGGTACATCCCATCGACCTGTTGCGCATCGCCTACGGAATCTAAGGCCATGAAAAAACTCACACTCGCCGACCTGATGCCCATAGAGGACTACGATGTACAACGACCTGCCATCCGGCAGGCAATCATGGAGCACAAACAGACCCGGCGTGTTCCCCTGGGCCCGAATGCCATGCTGCATTTCGAGGACTACATGGTCATGCGTTACCAGGTGCTGGAACTGATCCGCGCCGAAAAAATTACGGCACAGGCGGATCTCGAGGAGGAACTGGAAGCTTACAATCCTTTAATACCGGACGGCTCCAACCTGAAAGTCACCTTCATGCTGGAATACCCGGATCCGGTTGAACGCAAGGAACGTCTGTCGCAACTCATTGGTATCGAGGAACTGATCTCGATTCAAATTGGCGACCATGATCCGGTCTACCCAATTGCAAACGAAGACCTGCCCCGCTCCACGGACGAAAAAACGTCTTCGGTACATTTTCTCCGTTTCGAATTCACGCCGGAAATGATCCAGTCCGCCCGCGACGGCGCGCAGTGGATAATTCGCAGCGAGCACCTGAACTACCAGCACCAGACCGACCCCCTGTCCCCGCAAATTTCCCAATCCCTGCTGCGTGATTTCTCCTAATTAGTTCTGTTTTTTAACTCGTCTTCTCTATCCCACCCGCCGCGGCATCCGTGTTGTGAGCACCCGGTGCTTGCGCTAACATCCAACGCCTGCTTCTTCAGCGCAAGACTATAAAAAAGAGGTACCGCGATGATGTTTACCCGACGCCTGATTATTCTCTTCACCCTGCTCGCCGCTTTCACCCCACTCAGTCATGGCGATCACGCCGATGACAGCCTCAGCTCCATCAAGCTGATCCATTCCAGTAATTTCGGCATAGACCAGGCAGAAATAGAAGCCATAAAGGCACGCATGAAAGAATCGGTGGACGGCGGAATGCTCGCCGGCAACCTGATCCTGGTGGGCAATGCTGACGGCATTGGCGTACTGGAAGGCGTGGGTTATCGCGCGCCGGGTACCCAGGACCCGGTCAACAAAGACACCATATTCCGCATCTATTCCATGACCAAACCCATCATCTCGGTAGCGGTCATGACCATGGTCGAAGACGGACTCATTGGTGTCGATGATCCCGTGGAAAAATACATTCCTGCTTTCGCAGACCTGGAAGTCATGGACCAGGAAACCGGGAGAACCCGACCGGCACAAAGCAGCATTACTATACGCAACCTGCTCACCCACGAATCCGGCGTCATCCAGGAACGCTTTTCACCCGACAGCGAACTGGGGAAACTCTATGGCGAGCGGCTGCGTGGCGACAGGATGTTGCAGGACTGGGCAGCGGTTATTGGAGACCTTCCTGTTTATTTTGAACCGGGTAGCGCATGGCACTACGGCCACTCCACCAGCGTGCTGGGTGCGGTGCTGGAAGTTGCCGGGGGCAAGACCCTGGACCTGGTGCTGAAGGAACGAATTTTCGATCCCCTGGGCATGGACGAAACCACTTTCTGGGTCGCCCCTGAAAAGAGAAGCCGCATAGCCGAGCCGATTCACGGGGCGATGACCGACAATACCATCCCCAGAATGATGCTCTCCGGTGATGGCGGGCTGAATTCCACAACCGAGGACTATGTCCGCTTCGCGGAAATGTTATTGAATGGTGGTGTTTATCGCGGCCACCGCATCATAGAAGAAAGTACCCTTGACCAGATGCTGGTGAAACATATCGGAACCGAAGTATCCCGTGAGTATTACTTCTACCGAAACCGGGGTGACTGGGGCCTTGGCTTTCACCTGCAACCCACCACCGACGATCCCAATGGCCCGTTCAATTTTGGCTGGCGTGGAATCGGCGGCACCATCTTCGCCGTAGACCGGGAGAATGATTTCTTCATGATCTACATGGAGCAAAAGATGGGTGGACCGAGAGCCCCTTTCAATAACAATACCGCCCTGGCCGCGGTGTATGAAGCCATGGCCAACTAGGGACTACGGGAACGACAATCAAGCCAATGCGATTAGCATCTCTTTCCATATTGCTGCTCTGCGCTCTTGTTAGCGTGCAGTCCGGCGCCGAGGTCACCGCGGCAAGCGAGAACGGATTCGTCTCATCACATCGCCTGGTACTCAAAGGCACGGTCGCCGACGCGTACCGGGCCCTTACGGATGAGATCGCATCGTGGTGGGACGGCTCACACTCATTTTCCGGCGACGCCGCTAACTTCAGCCTCGATGCCCGCGCCGGCGGCTGCTTCTGTGAAGAGTTACCCGGCGGCGGCGAAGTGGAACACATGCGGGTGGTGTATGCCGATCCCGCCGGCACCCTGCGTCTCAATGGCGGCCTCGGCCCCCTGCAGGAGATGGCGGTTACCGGTTCCATGTTGTTCAACCTAAGTGCCCAGGGGGACGATGAAACCGTGCTCAGTTACACCTACAGCGTGTCAGGGTTCGTTCCGGGTGGACTCGCCGTTTTTGCCGAACCGGTGGACCAGGTCCAACTCGGGCAATTGCAAAGGCTGCAGGCCTACCTGGCTGCGCAATAGCTACCCAAGCAGGTCGTACTTACGCAGGTAGCCCCTGAGCTGATGGTAACTCAGGTTCAGGAACTCGGCAGCCTTCTTCTGGTTAAACTGGTTCTGTTCGAGCGCCTGTTTAAGCAAAGCAATCTCGTAATCCGTCACCTGCTGCTTGAAGTCGAAGGACTCGCCACTGGCCGGCTGTGCAATGACTTCGGCTTCCTCTCCTGTCCCAGATTTTTCAGCGACCTGTGCAGGCTTTACGGGTCGGTAAGGTGATTCGAAGGGGTTAAACACCAGCTCCGTAACATGGCCATCCCCGTTCTGGTACACGGCCCGCTCCACCACGTTCTTGAGTTCGCGTATATTTCCCGGCCAGGAATAATTCATCAGGGCTTTTTCCACCTTGTCGGAGAATCCGGCGAAAAACTCTCCACCCATTTCCTTGACCATACCCACGGCGAAGTATTCCGCCAGTACCATGATATCTTCCGCCCGCTCACGGAGCGGCGGCAAGGTTATTACATCGAAGGCAAGGCGATCCAACAGGTCCTCGCGGAACTTGTGTTTACGCGCCAGTTCCGGCAGGTCTTCATTGGTGGCCGCAATGAGTCGTACATCGACTGTTATAGTGTCGTTTCCACCCAGGAGTTCAAACTCTCCGTATTCGATAACGCGCAGGATTTTTTCCTGTACGGGCATGGCGGTGTTGGCGAGCTCATCGAGAAACAGGGTGCCGCCGTGGGCTCGTTCGAAGAAGCCCTTGCGTGCCTTGGTGGCACCGGTGAAGGCCCCGGCCTCGTGACCAAACAACTGTGCTTCGAGCAGCGTTTCACTCATGGCGGCGCAGTTGATCTTGAGGAAACTCTGTTCCCAGCGCCGGGACAGGTAGTGCAATCGAGCCGCCACCAGTTCCTTGCCCGTTCCTCGCTCACCGACGATTAACACGGGCTTGTTCAGGGGAGCCACCACGGAGATATGCTCCTGCATTTCCAGGAAGCTGGCGGATTCACCGATCATGCGGGGAGCTGCGCTTGATTGAGCCATTTTTAGTGTTAAATCAGGGAGATAGGTGAATGGAGGGAAATTGATCGAGGCGACGCCGTTGTATCACGAAGCTGCCGGGAATTCTCAGTAAAACGATAGCGAAAAATACCACTTGTTAGGTTTTTATACTATCGTGCCCGCTACTCAATACTCACTGCTATATTTTTCCCTTATATATCAATATGTTAAAACGTCAAAATTCTTGGCACGGTCCCTGCTCAATACTGATTAATCCAAATATTTGGATACATGACTACAGCGTCATTTGAGGTATTAGAAATGAGCATATTTTCGAGACTTTCGGACATCATCAACTCCAACATCAGCGCCATGCTCGACAAGGCGGAGAACCCGGAGAAAATGATCCGCATGGTAGTCCAGGAGATGGAAGAGACCCTGGTTGAAGTACGCAGCGGAACCGCCAAGGTGATTGCCGAGAAGAAAACCCTGACCCGTCGCCTGGAGCAATTGCGCAAGCAAGCCAGTGACTGGGAAGCGAAAGCGGAGATGGCAGTGGGTAAGGGTCGTGAGGATCTCGCCAAGGCTGCCCTGTTGGAGAAATCCAATATCAATTCCAGTGTTGAAATCACCGAGAAAGATCTGGAGAAACTCGACCAGACACTGGACAAGCTGAGCGTAGAGATAGAACAGTTGCAGGCCAAGTTAAATGATGCGCGTGCTCGTCAAAAGACGATCCTGATGCGCACCAAGGCGACTAATTCACGCCTGCATGTTAACCGTCACCTCCATAGCTACGCTATTGACAATGCTATGGACAAATTTGAGTATTATGAGAAGAAGATCGATCAAATGGAAGGCCAGATGGATAGCGCGTCCATCGAAGCACGTGGTCTGCAAAATGAATTCGACGAGCTGGAAAAGCAGGAAACCATTGATAAAGAGTTGGAAGAATTAAAGAGTAAGCTTAACAGCAAGTAGGATTTCACCATGGAAGTTTTTGAATTCGTCACATCGCTTATAGCGATGGTCCTCACCGCCATCACGGTATGGATCATCCTGTTAAGAAAGGACCGACGCAAGCAACAACAACCACTGGAGCCACATGGCAGTTACGAGCTGAATGAGCTGTCTTCAATGGCAGATTCGCTGAAGGAACGAATCGACATTCTCGAGTCAATTCTCGATGCCGAAGTTCCTGACTGGAGGGAGCAGCATGGCAACGGGACCGAATAACCTCCATATCAACACCGAAGACCGTTGCTGCCTGGGCGTATGCTCGGGCATTGCCGAGTGGCTCGATGTTCCCACGGCCCTGGTCCGGGTAGTCTTTATTATCTGTGCCCTGGCCTGGCCACCGCTGATCCTCGGTTACTTCATTCTTTATTTGTGCCTGGACAAGGACATTACCCCGGATCGCATGCGCGAGTACTTCTCCAACGCGGCGACAGTGGAGCACTTCAGGCAACTGAATTACCGCAAGCCGCTGTACCGCAATACCCGGGACAAGCGCATAGGTGGTGTATGTGCCGGTATCGCGGACTACCTGGAAGTAAGCCACTTCACAGTACGGCTGATCACGATCCTGTCACTCTTTGTGTTCGGTCCGTTCACCTTCTGGGCCTATGTTATCTGCTGGTTCGTTTTTGAACCGGATCCCCACATGCCCGAGTCCTCTTCTCGTGCCCGGCGCCGCGAACGTCGCGAAGCCAAGGCTCAACGGCGGGCGAAGCGTCATGAGAAATGGCGCAAGCGTTACCAGGCCAGGCGGCGCAATGGCTATGTCAATGTCGAGATCGAGATCGAAGATGATGATGTAGTGGAAGCAGCCGCGGATGCTGAATCGGAACAGGGACAACCCAGCTACAGCCGCAAGGAATGCAGCGAAATCTACAATACCCTGGAAATGCGCCTGCGGGAGATCGAGGCTTTCATGACCTCGAAGAAATTCGCCCTGCACTGCCAGCTCAACAGAATATAAACCTGGCAGACAGTTCGCGGCAGACAGGTGCTAAAATAACCTGTCCGCCGTATTCCGTTAGCTGTCTGCCCCATGAAATTCTGCCACCACTGTGCCACCGAACTCACCCTGACAATTCCCGAGGGGGATGACCGGGAACGGCACTACTGCGTGAAATGTGACGTGGTGTTTTACCAGAATCCGAAAAATGTGGTGGGCACCCTGCCGGTTTGGGATGACAAGATCCTGTTGTGCAAGCGCGCCATCGAACCGCGAAGGGGCTTATGGACCCTGCCTGCTGGTTTCATGGAAAACGGGGAGTCCAGCCTGGACGGGGCTATTAGGGAAACCCTGGAAGAAGCAGGTGCAAGCGTCGAGGTCCAGGAAGATGCGCTCTACACCCTGTTCAATCTTCCCCGCATCAACCAGGTTTACATGTTTTTCCGTGCCAGCCTCAAGGACCTGGATTTCAGCCCGGGACTGGAATCGGAAGAAGTTCGTCTATTTTCTGAGGAAGAAATCCCCTGGCAGGAAATCGCTTTTCCCGTGGTAAGAAGTACCCTGGAGAACTATTTCGAGGACCGCAGCCAGCAGCATTTCCCGGTGCGCATGTTCAACGTCCATCACGGTGAAGATCGCAGCTTCGATATTCAACTTATCAGCCTGAGTCCGCGCTGATCAGTCAAAATTTTCCGAGCGCACCACGTTATAGGCTACTTCTTCGTACGGATGGGCCTGTTTCATCGCTGCCACTACTTCCTTTATGCAGTCAGCCGCGGCGATCATTTCCACCTTGAATTCGGCAACGGTTTCCACCTTTCCCGTTTGCCCCAGGTAGGGGTCACTGCCTTCCAGTGGCCGGTACTGCCCCTGGCCGGAGGTCTGCCAGGCGCAGCTGTCGTAATCACCGACCCGGCCGGCCCCGGCGCCAAACATGGCCGACTTCACCTCTTCCACGTGGGACTGGGGGACGTAGAATTCGATCTTGTAGAGATTAGCTTCAGTCACGGTTGCTTAATCAAACCACGTTCGGGCGTTACGGAACAGGCGCATGGTGGGCCCGTCCTCTCCCCATTCCCGCGGATGCCAGGAATTCTGGACGCTGCGAAATACTCTTTCCGGGTGCGGCATCATCACCGTGGCGCGGCCGTCGTTACTGCACACGCCGGCGATTGCCGCGGTGGAACCATTCGGGTTTGCCGGGTACATGTCCGTCGGCGAGCCGTGGTTGTCGACGTAACGCAGCGCAATGCGGTCGGAAATGTTTTCAAGATCTCCGGGTGTGTTGAACTCCGCACGCCCCTCACCATGGGCCACCGGAATCGCAAAGCGGGAACCTTCCATGCCGGCCAGGAACGCCGATGGGCTGGCTTCCACCTGCAACAGGCTGAGCCTGGCTTCGAATTGTTCGGAGCGGTTTCGTTCGAAACGCGGCCAGTTTCCGGCGCCGGGAATTAATTCAGCAAGCAATGACATCATCTGGCAACCGTTGCAGATGCCAAGGCTCAGGGTATCGGGATTGCTGAAAAATTCACGAAAGGATTCGCGCAGCACTTCGTTAAACAGGACAGACTTTGCCCAGCCACCACCTGCACCCAACACATCTCCGTAGGAGAAACCGCCACAGGCAACCAGCAGGTTGAAATCCCGCAAATCAGTCCTGCCGGAAATCAAATCGGTCATATGCACGTCTATGGCGGCAAACCTGGCGCGATCGAAGGCCGCGGCCATCTCCACCTGTCCGTTCACCCCCTGCTCGCGCAAAACCGCGACTCGCGGCTTGGCATCACTGTTAATATATGGCGCAGTTATATCCTCGTCGAGCTGGAATGAAAGGGCTATGTTCAGACCCGGGTCACTGTCATCATCAATTTGCTGGTATTCCTGTTCCGCGCATTCCGAATTATCCCTAATCCACTGCATGTGATAACTGGTGGCGGCCCATTGCCGTTGCAACTCGGCCCGGCTGGCCCGGTACAATAATTCCTCGCCGTGATGAATCTCGATGGATTGCGCTGCAACGGGTTTTGCGACCTCATGAATGCAATCAGCGAGCCCGAGTTCCGCCGCGATCTCAAGCACCCTGGGCAAATGCGCACTTGCAACCTGCACCACGGCACCCGCTTCCTCGCAAAACAAGGCCGGTATGGCATCTCCCAGTTCCCGGGTTTGAATGCTCAGGCCACAACGGGAGGCGAATGCCATCTCCAGCAGGGTGGTAACCAGGCCACCGTCGGATCGGTCGTGGTAGGCAAGCAGCAGCTTTTCTTCGCGACAGCGGCGCATGAAATCAAACAGCCGTACCAGGTCGCGGGGATCATCGAGATCAGGAGGCACCGCCTCGATACGTCGATACACCTGTGCCAGCGCCGATCCGCCGAGACGATTGCGGCCACGGCCAAGATCGACGAGCACCAGGCTGGAATCACCCCTGTCCATTACCAGCTGTGGTGTCAGTGACTCCCGCACATCCGCGACGGTGGCGAAAGCGGAAATTATCAGTGACAGCGGCGCGGTGTTGCTGCGGATCTCTCCGTCCTGCTCCCACACCGTGCGCATGGACATGGAATCCTTGCCCACGGGTATACAGATTCCAAGCTGTGGACAGAATTCGGCGGCCACAGCTCTGACCGTGGCATAGAGCGCGGCGTCCTCGCTGCCATGACCCGCCGCCACCATCCAGTTGGCGGATAGCTTGATATCAGCCAGTGAGCGCAGGTCCGCACTAAGCATATTGGTTACAGCTTCGGTGACCGCCATACGCCCGGAGGCCGGCGCATCCAACAAGGCCAGGGGTGTGCGCTCCCCCATGGTCATGGCCTCGCCGGTATAGTGTTGAAAATCGCTGGTGGTCACCGCGGCATCGGCAACAGGCACCTGCCACGGGCCCACCATCTGGTCCCGGCATACCATGCCGGTAATCGTGCGATCACCGATAGTAATGAGAAAACTCTTGCTGGCCACGGCAGGCAGGGACAGGACCCGCTCCAGGGCAGTGGCGGTGTCCATGTCCCCGGTTTCCAGTTCCGACAAATTGCCATGACCACTTTGCACATCCCGATGCATACGCGGCGGTTTGCCAAACAACAGGTCCATGGGTATGTCGATGGGATTGTTGGCAAAGCGTGAATCTTCCAGCCGCAACTGCATTTCTTCGGTGGCCGTGCCAACCACCGCAAAGGGACAGCGCTCCCTGGTACAAATCTGCTCGAAATGGGCAAGATCTGTATCAGTGATTGCCAGCACGTATCTTTCCTGAGCCTCGTTACACCAGATTTCCAGCGGCGACATGCCGGGTTCCGCGTTGGGTATGTTGCGCAACTGGAAACTGCCCCCGCGATTGCCGTCTTTTATTAGCTCCGGCAGGGCATTGGATAGTCCCCCTGCCCCAACGTCGTGGATAAACTGGATTGGGTTGGCTTCCCCCAGCTGCCAGCACTGGTCGATCACTTCCTGGCAGCGCCGTTCCATCTCGGCGTTGTCCCGTTGTACCGAGGCGAAGTCGAGATCTTCGCTGCCGCTGCCGGCGGCAATGGAAGATGCCGCGCCTCCGCCAAGCCCGATCAACATCGCCGGCCCGCCAAGCACGATCAGGTGGGTACCGGCGGCAAACTCATTTTTCTGCACGTGGTCTTCACGGATATTACCGATGCCACCGGCAATCATGATGGGCTTGTGATAACCACGCACTTCTTCCATCCCGTTATTACTGACCCGGTCCTCGAAAGTTCGGAAGTAGCCACATAAGGCGGGCCTGCCATACTCGTTGTTGAATGCGGCACCCCCAATAGGTCCCTCGATCATGATGTCCAGGGCCGATGCCGTGTGGCCCGGTTTACCCATGTCTTCTTCCCAGGGTTGCGGAAAGCCGGGAATGCGCAGGTTGGACACACTGAAGCCGGTGAGTCCCGCCTTGGGCTTGGCGCCGCGGCCGGTCGCTCCCTCGTCGCGAATTTCACCGCCGGAGCCGGTGGACGCACCCGGGAAAGGTGCTATGGCCGTGGGATGGTTGTGGGTTTCCACTTTCATGAGCACGTGGATTGGTTCGGCGCTGTATGCGTATTCCCGACTCGATGGCTCAGGGAAGAAACGGGCGCCGTCATGGCCCGTCATTACTGCCGCATTGTCCTCGTAGGCGGACAATACACCGGCGGGAGAATGCTGGTAGCTTTGCCTGATCATGGCGAACAGGGAATGCTCCTGTTCCTCGCCATCGATAGCCCAGGACGCATTGAAAATCTTGTGACGGCAATGTTCCGAGTTGGCCTGGGCGAACATCATCAACTCGACATCGGTGGGATTCCGGCCCAGGGCGGAGAATTGCGCATATAAATAGTCGATCTCGTCCAACGCCAGGGCCAGGCCCATATCGGCATTGGCAGTTTCCAGCGCCTCTTTCCCTCCACCGAGAATGTCCACGGATTGCAGCGGCCGCGGTTCGGCGGCGGCAAACAGGCAGTGGGCGGAATCGACATCGTCCAGCACCGCCTGGGTCATGCGGTCATGCAGGCCCGCATCCAGTGCGGCGATATCCAGGTCTGCAGTATCCCCGCTAAAACTGGCGGTAAACAATATGCCCCGCTCGATACGCTGCACCTTATGCAGTCCGCAGTTGTGCAGGATATCCGTGGCCTTGCTGGACCAGGGTGAAATCGTACCCGGCCGGGGCACGACGAACCGGGTCAGGATTGAGAGATCAGATGGAGGAGCTTCGACGAAAGTCTCGCCATAATGCAGCAGGGATTCCAGCCGTTCCCGCTCGCTGTCGGATAGTTGTTCCCCCTGCACCAGGTGTACGAACCTGGTAGAGATTGCTTCAAGCCTTGGTATTGATGTTTTTAGAGTGTGGAGAAGCTTGGCGCGCTTGAATGCAGAGTGAGCTGATGCCCCAAAGAACACTTGCATCGAATGGGTTCCAATCCCTGTGGTTTCTGGCAACGCCTGAAATGAAAGCGCCAATGATAAAGGGTTTGGCGATCAAATTCAGGTATTCCGGAAAATTCTTCGGCGCCTGTTGCCGATGTGTTCAGCGTCCGGGGAAGTAGGCGCCCTGGGCCAGGGATACCACGGCTATACCCCGGCTGTCTTCCACCCAGAAATCCACATGGGAAAGGGTGGTGATATCCCGGGGCAAATCACTGAAGTAGGGTTGGGCGTGAACCGTGTAACGCTCACCGGGCAGTGCATTGAAGCGCAGGGTTCGGCTCATGGTGTCACGACCGGCGGCGTAGTTGACCAGCGCCGGAGCAAGTCCCCGCTCGTTCCCCATGTCCCAGTGAAAATACACAGTGACCTCATGGAATCCGGGATTCACTTCGATGGCACCGTGCTCAACGGAATTTTCGATGCCGATATCATCCACCCGCAGAAAGCGCACGGCGTCAACATAGCGATTGATCAGGTCCTGGCGGAAAAACGTCGAGCCCTCGATGGTGGCAACCCGTCCCGGTGACAGGGATTCACCCAGGTATGCCTTGTAAACGCTTACCTGGGAACAGCCGCTTAACGCGACCAAAGCCATTATTATCAAGAAGTTACGCATAGTCACAGCTCGGATGTACCTAGAAGCTATCGGCAAGGCCTGATTGTTCCTGTAATCGCGCCGCCCGGACGCAGACTACGGAGTAAACGCAGGGAAAGCTGGTGCCGGAAACATCCCGCAAGATGTGGCGGCCCATGCCGACAACCACAACCGGGCTCAACTCCAGGACCTTGATTCCCCTTCCCGGGAATCCACTGCCGACAGGCGGTAATCCGGAGTAGAGATTCCTGAATCCCTGCTGGGTTAAAGTTGGTCACCTTTTAACCAGATTATAGGAACTGCTGACCGGTCGACTGTGACGTAAGTCATTGATTTGCCATTCGGCAGATTTCAGTTACTGATAAATATCGGTGAATCACTCGATTTCAATTCTGAAAAATTCCCATAAACTTCTGTTTCAATTAGAAAAATAGGATTAGAATTGAAAGGCAAATCATCGACCGGACCGTGAAAGTTTCACATTAGGACCTCTAGCCATGCAAAACGCACAAATCTACGCAGGTGGCTCGGAAATAGCGCCTTACGTGGTGTCCACCCGCGACCTGCTCGAAGATGCAAAGATTGAGGATACCGAACTGGTAGAGTCTTCCCTGGGTATATCCGAAGTGCGCCATGCACCGGATTGCTTCAAGCCTTCCGACCTGGCAATTCCTGCCGGCCTGAAGGCATTAAACAAGTCAGGGATCGCCCCTGAAGACATTGACTGCGTAATTTATTGCGGCATCGAGCGCGATTGCTCCGAGCCCGCCACCGCTCACATTATTGCCTCCACCATGGGGCTCAGGCCCAGGATGTGTTTCGACGTGGCCAATGCCTGTCACGGTTTTGGCAGCGGCCTGCAGATCGTGAGCTCATTCATCAAGTCCGGCGAAATACGTTACGCCCTGGTGGTGACTGCAGAGTTGTCCAGCAAGGTCACCAAGATCGTCACCAAAATGTTCAAGAGCGGCGCCCTGGACTATTCCGCCATCAAGTCCCACGTGGGGGCGTTCACCGTAGGGGATGCCGGCGGGGCCATGATAATCGGCCCGGTGGAAGAAGACAGTGGCCGGGGAATCAGCAAGTTTCGCTGTGGCGCCATCAGTGACTACCACGGTCTGTGCTCTTACAAGCACGAGGAATCCGGTACCGTGACCTTCAACATGGACATGGGCAGGATCAGCGCCGTAACTCTCAAGCTATGCAAGGACCTGATCGGCCCGATCTACCAGGACCTGAACTGGTCACCGGATGACGTGGACCTGTTCATCCCGCACCAGGTCGGAGCCCGCCCCTTCGAGAAAGTACTGGAAATCGTTGGCGTTACTCCCGATCGCTCAATCGCAACCTACCCCAAGCTCGGTAACCTGGCATCGGCCACCTTGCCGGTTTGTTACGACATGCTGGAAGACCAGGGTCGCCTGGAGAAAGGAAAGAAAATGTTGATGGCATCTTCCGGTAGTGGAATCGTCGTCACATATTTGGGCATGGTTTTGTAGGAATATTCGGTAGCGCCCCCAAAAACGCTGGGATATACTCCCCGGAGTTTGCTGTGGCTCAGCTTTGAGTTGGGATGCTAACCGATGGATCAAAGCCCCTATATTTACCTGGGAATGTTCGCCCTGATCGCCTTCCTGTTAAAGGCGGTTATCCTGTTTCACACCCGGATCAAGTCCTTTATATCCAAGTGCTTTGCCGTGTTGTGCCTGTTGTTCCTGGCGCAAAATGCCGCGGAATTTCTCGGTTACTTTACCTACCTGACCGGCCAGGAAGACATCGGCTTGTTTATGGTGCACATCTACATGGTCACCCTGTACTTTGTGTTCCCCGCGGTGATGCAACTGGCACTCGCCCTTGGCGGTTCCCCCACGGCACGCATGATTTCTGTTGTAAACTTCAGTCTCGCCGGATTGATCACCCTGGCCCATGCCGGCGGCTATGTCATCTCCGGGTTCGAATTCCTCGGCTGGAGCACGATCACCACCCCGGGCGAGTACTACGGGGTTGCCATGGGCTACATACTACTGAACACCGTCGGCACAGTGGGCTATCTGATAGTCAAGACCACCTTCAGTGAAAATTTCGAAATCAGGGATCGCACCCGGGTCAACCTGGTCGCCATGATCCCCCTGTTCCTGGTTGCCTTTGGGGTTGTACTGCTGCGCCTGAAAGGCTTCAATTCATCCTCCGCCATCAGCCTGCCCATAGCGACCACTATCTTCCTGTTCGTACTGCTGTTGCAGACCAATGGCAACCTGTTCTGGCTGTCCCTGCGCCTGAAGTCCATTATCGAGATTCTCAAGATCAAGGACCTGTCTTCCATCGACCAGATCATTGACCGCCTGGATGAAGTACGAATCCGCCAGGCCCTGCGCGCCACCAACGGCAGCCAGCGCAGTACGGCGCAGTTGATCAACCTGTCCGAACCTACCCTGAGCCGGCGTATATCCCGCTACAAGATCGACGTCGGCCAGTACCAGCGAAAAGCGGCCCGCGTCTAGGGCCGGACCCATTCCAATAGTTGTAAACTAATTGCGGCCTTGCGCCTGGTTAACGCCTGGCGGCGAAGAATGTCTCCATGAGCTCTGCGCAGGGTTCGGCCATCACACCTTCCACAACTACGATGCGATGATTGAAGAAGTCCTGTTGCTCTAAATCCTGCTGACTCACCACAGCCCCGGCCCGGGGCTCCCTGGCACCGAATACCAGGCGTTCGACGCGGGCGTGGATCATGGCACCTACACACATGGTACAGGGCTCAATGGTGACATAGAGAGTGGACCCCGGCAGGCGGTAGTTGCCACAGCGACTCGCGGCTTCGCGCAGGGCAACGATTTCGGCATGGGCGCTAGGATCGCAGGATGAAATGGGTTGGTTGAATCCGCAGCCGATTATTTCACCGTCACGCACCAGTACTGCTCCGATAGGCACTTCTTCCTGCGCAGCCGCCTGTTCTGCAAGCGCCAGGGCTTTCGCCATATATTGAGAGTGATGAGAACTGTCCGTCTCGGCAGTCATTTTACATATTCAATTTATCAGGCAAAGAAACACATCTTGTTGCCATCGAGGTCACGCACGTAAGCCGAATGGTGCTCGCTGCGGACCCGGGGCTCGCCCTCGCAGCTGCCACCCAGGGACAGAGCCAGCTGATACAGCCGGTCCACTTCCTCGTCGGCTTCTACCTGCCAGCCAAACATGGAACCGTTGCCGATGCTGGCGGGATTGCCGTCGAATGGTTCGGCAAGAGCAAACATGAAGCCATCCCTGACCCACATGGTCATGCGGTCCTCACTGTAGATCTTTTCAAATTCCGATCCCGCGAGCAGCTGGTCGTAAAACGCCTCCGCCGCTGACCGGTCGTTGGTACCGATGGTGATGTAGTTGAGCTTCACGGGCTATGCCCTATTCCCACTCGATGGTAGCCGGTGGCTTGGAAGAAATATCGTAGGTGACGCGGGATACGTCCTTTATCTCGTTCATGATGCGATTGGAAACAGTCTCCAGCAATTCCGCTGGCAACCTGGCCCAGCGCGCGGTCATGAAATCGATGGTCTCCACGGCGCGCAGGCTGATGACCCAGGAATAACGACGGGCATCCCCTACCACGCCAACGGACTTCACCGGCATGAATACCGCGAAGGCCTGGCTAACCTTGTTGTAATAGTCAGCCTGGTGCAATTCTTCGATGAAAATCGCATCGGCTTGCCGCAGGATGTCGCAATATTCTTTCTTCACCTCACCCAGCACCCTTACACCCAGACCTGGACCGGGAAACGGATGGCGGTATACCATCTCATGGGGCAGGCCCAGTTCCACGCCGATCTTGCGTACCTCGTCCTTGAACAATTCCCGCAGCGGTTCCACCAGGTCCAGGTTCATTTCTTCGGGCAGGCCCCCGACGTTGTGATGGGACTTGATGACGTGGGCCTTACCGGTCTTCGATCCCGCGGACTCGATTACGTCCGGGTAGATCGTGCCCTGGGCCAGCCACTTCACGTCCTGTAACTTGTGCGCCTCGGCGTCGAATACATCGATGAAGGTATTGCCGATGACCTTGCGCTTGTCTTCCGGATCTTCCACCCCGGCAAGCTTGTCCAGGAACTGTTTTTCCGCATCTGCCCGTATTACCTTGATGCCCATGTTCTTGGCGAAGGTGGCCATGACCTGGTCACCCTCGTGCAACCTCAGCAGCCCATTATCCACGAACACACAGGTAAGCTGATCGCCGATGGCGCGATGGAGCAAAGCGGCAACCACCGAGGAATCCACCCCGCCGGACAGACCCAGCAGCACCTTGTCGCTGCCGACCCTGGCTCGAAGCGTGGCGATAGCGTCCTCGATGATACTGGCCGGGTTCCAGAGGGATTCGCAGCCGCAGATGTCATGGACAAATCGTTCGATAATGCGCTGTCCCTGCAGGGTATGGGTAACCTCGGGATGGAACTGGATTCCATAGAACGCCCGTTGCAGGTCGGCCATGGCCGCAATGGGAGCACTGTCCGTTGCGGCGACAAGCTGGAATCCCTGGGGCAGTTCCGTGACCTTGTCGCCGTGACTCATCCACACATCGAGCTGGGCCTGGCCGTCATCGTTGATGCGGTCCTCGATACCATCCAGCAAGGGGCTATGGCCAGTCGTGTTGACCTGGGCGAAGCCAAATTCGGATTTGTCCGATGATTCCACCTTGCCGCCAAACTGTTCCGCCATGATTTGCATGCCGTAGCAGATTCCCAGTATGGGTACGCCAAACTCGTAGATGAATTTGGCTGCTAATGGGGATTCGGTGGTGTTGGCGGACTCCGGTCCACCGGAGAAGATCATTCCCTGTGGGGCGAATTCCCGCAGGTGAGTCTCGTCCACGTCATAATCCCAGATTTCGCAATACACGCCGGCTTCGCGCACCCGGCGTGCGATCAACTGTGTATACTGGGATCCGAAATCCAGGATCAGGATTTTTTGACTGTGGATGTTGGCTGTCATTTCTTAGTAAATAGAAAGTCCTCGAAGAGTTATCTCCGATCAAGAAAAATTTCTGCTTGATACGACGCTACGCGAGTCAGGAAACCCTGTAGTTGGGTGCTTCTTTGGTAATACTCACATCATGCACATGGGATTCCGACATCCCTGCCCCGGTAATCTTCACGAACTGGGATTTCGTGCGCATCTGGTCGATGTCTTCCGAACCGGTATATCCCATGGCACTTCGTAATCCGCCCATGAGCTGGTGCACGATTGCCGACATGGGGCCCTTGTAGGGAACCCGGCCCTCGATGCCTTCCGGAACCAGCTTCTCCGTACCCGATTCGATATCCTGGAAATAGCGATCGGAGGAACCCTGGGACTGGGCCATGGCGCCGAGGGAACCCATACCCCGGTAGGCCTTGTAGCTGCGACCCTGGTACAGCTCCACTTCACCGGGCGCCTCTTCGGAACCGGCCAGAAGGCTACCTACCATGACAACATGGGCGCCGGCAGCGATTACCTTGGCGATGTCGCCGGAATAGCGAATGCCGCCATCGGAGATAACGCAGGCATCACTTCCCTTGAGCGCCTCCACCACGTTGGCTACCGCAGAAATTTGCGGCACACCGACACCGGTAACGATACGCGTAGTGCAGATGGAACCCGGCCCGATACCGACCTTCACCGTATCCGCACCCGCTTTCACCAGGTCCTTCGCCGCATCGGCGGTGGCGATGTTGCCTCCTACCACGGCGATCTCCGGGTATTTCGACTTGATGTACTTGACCTGGTCCAGCACACCCTGGGCATGACCGTGGGCGGTGTCCACCACTACCACGTCGACGCCGGCCTCCACGATTGCGTCGATTCGATCGGCCGAATCCGCACCGGTTCCCACGGCGGCGGCGGAACGCAATCGCCCCAGCTCGTCTTTGCAGGCATCGGGAAAATCTTCGGACTTGCGAATGTCCTTCAGGGTAATCAAACCCTTGAGTTCAAAATCGCCGTTGACCACCAGCAACTTCTCGATGCGATGGCGATGCAGCAATTCCTTGACGTGATCCAGCTCGAAGTCTTCACCTACAGTCACGAGCCTGTCTTTAGGTGTCATGATGGTATCGACGGTGGCATCGAGATTGGCTTCGAAGCGCACATCGCGGCTGGTGACGATGCCAACCAGTCCCGAACTGTCCAGCACCGGCATGCCGGAAATATTGTTCTCGTTCATCAGTGCCACCAGGTCTCGGATGGTGGCAGTAACCGGAATTGTTATAGGGTCTTTTACAACTCCGCTTTCATATTTTTTAACCAGACGAACTTCCCGCGCCTGCTTGTCTACACCCATGCTCTTGTGAATAACACCGATGCCGCCTTCCTGTGCCATGGCAATAGCGAGGCGCGCCTCGGTAACGGTATCCATGGCGGAAGAAATAAGGGGTATGTTCAGCGCGATAGAGCGAGTCAGTTGGGTCTTGAGGCTAACTGACTTGGGGAGGACGGTTGAGTGGGCGGGCAGAAGAAGTACGTCATCAAATGTTAGAGCTTCTTCAGCAATACGTAACATGAGATTTCCAGTCTCCGCAAAAACAGCATTATACAGATCGGATTTTGCCTTGTACACAAGGGCCGGGCTTACTTGCATCGGGAGGCCCGACTGGAGAAACTATCCATTCCCAATAACAAGAAAGCACTTATGAATCCCAGCAGCGATCCCTCGACCCCGCTTGGCAAGGCTCTGCGTGAGCCAACCCTGCACTTCGTTCTCATAGCCGCCCTGCTGTTCGCCGTTTATGCCTTGCGCCAGGGCGGCCATGGGGAAGTGCTGGAAATCAGCCAGCAGGAGATCGATGCCCGAATCTTCATGCAGGAACTGGCCAGCGGTGAAGCAGTAACCGATGAACAACGGGAACTGATTACGGCCTTATATATAGAAGAACAAATCCTGGTGGAAGAAGCGAAAAAGATGGGCCTGGATAATGACGCCCGCATACATGACATGCTGGCGCAGAAAATGCGTCACGTACTCAGCGGGGACATCATTCAGCCGGACGAAACACAACTGGCCGAATATTTTGATAACAATCGCGCACGTTATACCACCCTGCCCACCGTGACCACGGAAGAACTGGTATTCAATGACGAAGGGGAACTGGATGGGGACGTGCAACGCATGTTAGGCGAAGGCGCGGAGGCCGGCGCCATGCTCGAACTGGAAACTGGCAGCGTATCCCTGCTGCGCAATGCCAACCAAATGGATTTGCGCAATATTTTCAGTGAAGAATTTGGCAATGCAGTGTTCAGCGCTGCACCGCAGCAATGGATCGGACCCTACGTGAGCAACCGCGGCCAGCATTGGCTAAGGGTGGTGGAACGCACTCCTGCCACCCAGCCGGAGCTGGAAGAGATTGTCGACCGGGTGCGCCTGGACTGGATCGCCGAGGAAGAGGAAGCCCTGCTGCAGGAAGAAGTAGACCGCCTCTGGGACCGGTACTCCATAATTATCACCAACAACAGTACCGAGTAGGCCGTGAACAGTATCCGTCATTCCCTGTACTGCTTGCTGCTGTTTAGCTTGAGCAACGCCGGCCTTGCCCACGACATCGATGTAACCGGGGTAGCGAGAGTCTTCCTGGATGAAGCGGCCGATGGTCAGTATCGCCTTTCCATTGTCGACCAGCAGGTGCCGCCCCTGTTCAATGTCGAACGGGTACTGCCCGATCGTTGCCAGGGCCTGGATCCCTCCGCTTTTTCCTATCGCTTCCAGTGCCAACCGGAACTGAATGTGGACGACAGCCTGTTGTTTCCCTGGGGCTTCGAGGGAGTCGTGGTGGTTGCGCGCTGGGCTGATGGAGAAAGCCTGTCCGCTTATTTCCCCGGGGACGGCACCGCGGTGGAAGTCCCCATGTCGGAACTGAAGGCGGGTGCCGCCTCCCTTTCCTCCCTGGCGAGCCGTTACCTGGTGCTGGGGACGGAGCACATCCTGTTCGGTATTGATCACCTGTTGTTTGTGCTGGGCTTGTTGTTATTACTGCAGGGTTTCTGGAAACTGGTGCAAACCGTTACAGCCTTTACCGTCGCCCACAGCATTACCCTGGCATTTGCGGTACTGGGGATATTTCCGGTTCCAAACGCACCCATCGAAGTGCTGATCGCCCTGTCCATCATGTTCCTGGCCCGGGAAATCATTATGGGCAATCGCGGCGATAAGACCCTGGTGCACAGCAAACCATGGATCGTTGCCTTCGCATTCGGCCTGGTGCACGGCTTCGGATTCGCCGGTGCGCTGGGGGAGCTGGGACTGAGCGACAGTGACATTCCCCTGGCCCTGTTGTTTTTCAATCTCGGGGTGGAAGCCGGCCAGGTGGGATTCATCTGCCTGCTGCTGGCAGTAAATTTCGTGTTCACCCGCTATCTCGCGCCCCTGGTTCCCAGTATCCAGCGCGGCCTCGCCTACGGATTAGGCTGTATCGCCACCTACTGGTTTATCGAGAGGCTGCCGAGCCTGGTGGTATAAATCAGCGGGTCTGGAAACGGCGGTGGCAGGATTCGCAAGGCGGGTACAGGTCATCGTTACCTGCGGCGGACATGGCCTCCTCGTCCCTGGCCTCGATCGCGGCCAGGACCTTGCGGGTAGCCTCCAGCATCTGGGCAGTGAAGGTCTGCCATTCGGCATTACCCGCCATGGTGCGTTCACCTTCCCCAGTACCACCCTCAACCAGGGCTTCGCCGGCAACCAGCAATCGCGCGGCAGCGTCCCGCACTTCCGCCCACTGCTGATCTCCCTGCAACTGGTAGGCTCCCCAGATGGTATTGGTGCTTGGAGTAATCAGCTCGTTCATGAGCTCCTTCTCGGTCATCTCCCCGGCTTGCCTGTCCTGGGCCGAACCCGGGATGAAAGCAACCAGGGCCGCGACGACAATGAGAGAACGGATTGCGCTTACCATGCCCTTGCTCCTGTTTTGGGATTAGCAGATTATCCCCGGGCCGGTTCCCCTTGTCATGATTTAGCGCAAGCTTAATTAGATCCCGGGCATCTCCTTGCCGCAGTGTTTAAATGCGGGCAAATCTGATTTAATCGGGACTCTTCATTTCCCAAGCAGGATACCGCCATGAAACTGAAGTCGTTTCTGAATTCCCTGGTCTTCAGCGCCGCCATGCTGTTGAACTTACCCGCCTTCGCCGACCTGTGGGACGAAGCCGAACGGGGCTACGCCGACAGCAATGGAGTAAAAATCCACTATGCCACCGTGGGGGAAGGACCCCTGGTGATCATGATCCACGGCTTCCCGGATTTCTGGTACAGCTGGCATCACCAGATGGAAGGATTAAAGGATAACTTCAAAGTAGTGGCCATAGACCAGCGCGGCTATAACCGCAGCGACAAGCCGGAAGGGGAAGCGAATTACAACATGCGCTACCTGGTTGGCGATATTGCCGCCGTCATTCGCCACTTCGGCGAAGAAAAGGCTACTATCGTCGGCCACGACTGGGGTGGTGCCGTAGCCTGGCAAGTCGCATTCAACCTGCCGCAGATGGTGGACAAGCTGATTATTCTGAACCTGCCCCACCCCAATGGTATGGGAAGGGAACTGGCCACCAATGCAGAACAGCAACAAAACAGCGGTTACGCCCGTACTTTTATCAATGGCTCACCCAGCGACCCGGATATTTTCTTCGGCGGCCCCATGACTCCACAGACTCTCTCTGGCTGGGTTAGCAACGATGCCGTTCGCCCCTACTACGTGGAGGCCTTTGAGCGTTCGGATTTCAATGCCATGCTGGCTTACTACAAGCAGAATTATCCCGGTGGCAGCAGTGCTCCGGCTGCAGCGCCTCCCCCGCCGCCGATCCTCAACATGCCGGTCCTGATCTTTCATGGACTGGAAGACACCGCATTGCATTCCGACGGGCTTAACAACACCTGGGACTGGATTAATGCCGATACGACTATTGTCACTGCACCCGGTGCCGGTCATTTCGTGCAGCAGGATGCCGCGGAACTGGTCACTTCCACCATGAACTGGTGGTTGCGGGCGCGCAGGTAGTAAAACTATTCACTCTGACGCCTTTAAAAAGATTCAGTTTCAGTTCACCTCGCAGCTATAAAATCCAGATTGGGCAGCTCTGATGGCCCCTGCCGTAGTGTTTCTTATTGCTTGTGAAGTGGAAGGTCGAATCGAAACTAAAGGAAGGGAAAATGGTGCGCAAGGGTTTAAAGTATCTCGGTATAACTCTGGGGTCACTAATCGGCATCGCAATTGTTGCCGTATTCGTTACGCAAAGAGTTTCCGATGGCCCTATCGAAATGCTGCAGGGAGGTTCATTCAAGAGCGGTGAGCTGGTGGAAGAACCTGTAACAGACTGGTCATTTGCGGCGGGGAGTAACATTGAATTTGAGTTAGTGGGTTTTGGTACGTCGCGCACAGCCGGTTACATCGTGCATGACGGCCAGGCCTATATGACCTGTGATCTTGGCTTTATCTGGAATCGCCTGGAGCCTGGAACCACGAAACGTGTGCTGAATCTCTTATACATCTTCAAGCGCTGGCATACCGATGCAGTAGAGGATGGAAGGGGGCTAATACGAGTCGATGGTGAGAAGATCTACAGAACCAATTTCGTCAAAGTGGATGACCCGGAGCTCAATGCGATATTGCGGAGTGAGCTGGAAGAATTAGCACGCGGATATTTCGCGCCTGCTGAGCTCGGCCCTCCACCCCAGGAGCCGCCAAACGATGTATGGTTTTTCCGAATGGATCCCTGGGTGGTTGAGTAGCAAGGGAAAACCATCGGTTTATCCACCCCCGGCTTCCACGCCAACCTCTTCTTTCCTATTACCGTCGACTTCCTGGCTGCTGCCGAAACGTTTTCTGAATTCCCGGCTCACCAGCCACACACTGAAACAGGCCTGCAGCACCACCGATACCACAGATACGTACCACACGTGCTCTATCACGAACCCGTCGCGATTGCTGACCAGCAATGCCAGGGGCACAAATATCAGGATTCGCAACATGGAACTGAGTAGAGCCGGCCTGGTATTACCCAGGCCCTGGAACACTCCGGAAGCGGTGAACACAATGCCCTGGGTGATGAAATTCCAGGACACGATTTGCAGGAACACGGAAGCCACCCGCACCACGTCCGGCTCATCGGTAAATACCCGTACCACGACTTCCGGTCGCCATTGCAAAATCAGGGTGACGGTAAACATCACCACGGTGCTGAGCAATATCCCTTTGTAAAAAGTCTCCCGCACCCGCCGGGGAAATCCGGCACCGAAATTCTGGCCGACGATAGGCCCCACGGCAAAAGCAATGGCCATGGTCGGCAGGAAGATGGATTGCATGACCCGGCCGCCGATACTGAATCCAGCCTGGGCGGTAGAACCGAAATCCTGGATCAACCAGTACACCGCCGCGAAGTAGACGAACAGGAGCAGCATCTCACCGCCGGCGGGCAGGCCGATATCCAGCATGCGCCACCAAAGCCTGAACTGCGGCGCCCAGGTGGATGGCATGATGGCCACATAGCGTTCCAGCTTGATGAAATAGAAGGTAATTAATAGGACCCCAACGAAAGAAGCTATGGTGGTTGCCAGGGCTGCCCCCATGACTCCAAGGGCCGGTCCAGGTCCCCAACCGGCAATAAGCACGGGCGCCAGGGCAATATTCAGCAGCACCGTGGCGATCTGGATCACCATGGTCGGTTGCACGATACCGGTTGCACGCAGCGAAGAAGCCATGGCGATGATGGGAAACTGCAGCGCCATGGCAGGCAGAAACCAGACCAGGAAGGTCATTCCCTCCTCGAAAGCACCCTGATCCGCGGAGATGCCCGCCAAAAATCTCCCGCCCAGGGCATACCCCAATACAAGTGTTATGAGCGCGCACAGGAATGACAGTACAAGTGATTGGTTAAATATGATGTTTGCCTGATCCTGTTCCTTGCGGCCCACCGCCTGGGAAATAAGAGCCACGGCACTGACTCCAAGCACCTGTGTAATGGCCATGATCATGAACATCAGAGTACCGGCCGTGCCCACCCCGGCCACCGCGTCTTCACCAATGGCGGCCACGAAGTACAGGTCGATAAGCACGTACAGGGTCTGGAACAACATGCTGGCGGCCACGGGAATAGCCATGGCGAGGATCGTTTTGACAACGGATCCCTGGGTGAGATCTTTCATTAAACCGCGATTCCTTGTCCAGGTTGGACTGAACCAAGTGAGCAGGAGGATTTCGCCAGGAGGTGACGAGCGCGGAGTATAACCCAATATTCAAGGCTGTGAAGCGCAATCAGGCAAAAACAAAAAAATAAATTATTTTTGTTCAAAAACCTGCGCGAATTTTTTATTATGAACACTGCGCGAATCAAAAAATCCCTCGATTCAATTCTCTTCAAATTTCTCTCCCTCCTCTTTACTAAATTCGATAGAGCGTTCGTTCTGTTCTGCTACAATAGGCACCCCGTTCGAAGCCGAAGTAACAGTGAAAAAAATCCTCAGTCTCTTAATGCTCACCGGATTGTTGGCATTCCCTGCAATTGCCAGCGAGAATCCACTGTTTCGCTCGAATTCATCCAGGGGTACACAACTGCTGGTGAGCAGCGACCTGGATCCCATCCAGATTAACCGGATTCATAGCTGGCGCCTGCAGCTAATCGATGCCCAGGATAACCCTGTTACCGGCGCGACCATCCAGGTGTCCGGCGGCATGCCCCTGCACGACCACGGTATGCCAACCTCACCGCGAGTTACTGCTGAGCTTGTAAACGGGGTTTACCTGTTGGAAGGTGTGCGCTTTCATATGCCCGGGGACTGGGAAATTTCCATCGAAGTCAGTCATGGTTCAGTGAGCGAAAGCTTTGTCCTGGAATTCTCACTGTAATGAACAAGTCCCTGTTCATTCTTGTCGCTTGCCTGGTTGCGATCCTGCTGACCTGGCGTTTCTATTCACCGCCCCTGCCGCAGCAATGGCAAAGCCATGAAGCCGCCCTGATCGCTTCCCTCTCCCTAAGCGCCCTACCACCATTGCCGCCGGACCCGAGCAACCAATATGGTGATTCGGAAGCGGCGGCAGCACTGGGCCAACGATTGTATTTCGACACAAGGCTTAGCGGTGACGGTAGTGTTTCCTGCGCCAGTTGCCACAAGCCCGAACTGTTTTTCACCGACGGCCTGCCCCTGGCGGTGGCCGCCGGTATAGGTCAGCGCCACACCCCCTCCCTGGTAGGGCTGGCACACAGCCCCTGGTTCTATTGGGACGGGCGCAAGGACAGCCAGTGGTCGCAGGCACTGGCGCCCCTGGAGAGTGACATCGAGCACAACACGGATCGCCTTGCTATCGTGCGGCTTCTGGTGGAAGACCTCCACTACCGGCAGGCCTACAGCGAGGTTTTTGGTGCGATCCCCAATGTTTCTGATACGGACCGGGTCTTCGCCAACGTGGGCAAGGCCATAGCCGCCTACCAGCGCAAGCTGCAACCGGGGCGCAGCCGGTTCGACGACTATGCAGACAGCCTGGCTGATTCACCGGACATCACCGGTGGCGGCCAGCTCAACCAGGAAGAGCTAAAGGGGCTGGCCCTGTTTATCGGCAAGGCGCAATGCGTGAGCTGTCACAATGGGCCGCTGTTCACCAATCATGAGTTTCATAACACTGGTATTCTGGCTTTAAATAACCAGCTCCCATCCATGGGACGCTACGATGGGATTCGGGAAGCACGGAATGATCCCTTTAATTGTCTTGGTGAGTTCAGCGATGCCGATGAGTCCGCCTGTATCGAACTGCGCTTCGCCCGGGATGACAATACTCTCGTTGGCGCCCACAAGACTCCGACCCTGCGCAATGTTGCGGAAACGGCTCCCTACATGCATACCGGTCAGCAGCAATCACTGCGAGAGGTGCTGGAACACTATAATGAGGCGCCGGTTTCCATGCTCAGTCACAACGAGGCCAAGCCACTGGGCCTGCGCGAAGTGGAACTGCGCCAACTGGAAGCATTCCTGCTCACCCTGACCGCGCCACTGGCTACGGACCCTCGCTGGCTCGCTGCGCCCAATCCCTGATAAGGATCAGGCGGCTTCGGCCCGCTGCATGATCTGCCACAGGCGCTGTGCGGTGGCGGGCATGTCTACGTGGCGAACTCCCAGCGACTCCAGTGCATTGACGATGGCATTGATGATGGCCGGTGGCGCACCGATTGCCCCGGCCTCCCCCGCCCCCTTGATGCCCAGAGGGTTGGTGGTACAGGGCACTTCGTTCAGTTCGAAACGAATATCTGACAGGTCATCCGCCCGCGGCATGGCGTAATCCATGAAGGTGGCCGAGGTGAGCTGGCCGGAATCGTCCTCGTAAACAACGCTCTCGGTCAGGGCCTGGCCCAGGCCCTGGGCGATGCCGCCATGGACCTGGCCGGCAACCAGCCTGGGATTAATGGTCTTGCCGAAATCATCAACGACCACGTAGGAAACAATCTCCAGCACGCCGGTGTCGCGATCAATTTCCAGTTCACACACATGGGTGCCGTTGGGGTAGGTCGCCTCCGGTGGCGCGAAATCATCGCTCTCATCAAAGCTGGGACCGCCATCGGCCGGGGCGCTCTGGATCGCTACTTCCTTGAAACTGATACTGCGGTCGGTTCCCACAATTCGAAACTCGCCACTTTCAAATTCCACGTCGGCAACGGCGGCTTCCAGCAGGTCCGAAGCTTTTTCTTTCGCCTTCTCCACTACTTTCAGGGCGCAGGCGGAGAGGGCGGCACCACCCACGGGCACGGAACGGGAACCGCCGGTTCCACCACCGGTAGCAACACGATCCGTATCCCCCTGCACGAAGGTGATGTCCCCGGGTTCTACCCCGAGTCTCTCGCAAAGAATCTGGCGAAAGGCGGTTTCGTGACCCTGGCCATTGGACTGGGTCCCGATATAAAGCGTTATATGACCATCGGCGGCTACTTCCAGCCGGGCCGTTTCCGGCGCACCTCCCGCACAGCGCTCAATGTATGTCGCCAGGCCAATGCCGCGAAACTTGTTGCGCTGCAGTGCCTCCTGCCGGCGTGATTCAAATCCTGCCCAATCCGATAGCTTGATAGCATCGTCGAGATTAGCCAGGAAATCTCCCGAATCGTAAGTGGAGCCCAATGCCGTTTGATAAGGCATTTGCTCCGGCCTGATAAAGTTTATCTTGCGAATTTCGTAAGGACTTAGACCAATTTCCGCCGCCGCAACATCTAACAAGCGTTCAATGGCATAAATAGCTTCAGGCCTGCCGGCACCACGGTAAGCGTCCACCGGTGCGGTATGGGTAAATACGCCCTGCACCCTGACATGGGCGGCGGCTATGTCATAACAACCCACCAGCATGGGAACTCCCGCTGCGGTGGCAACGAACGGAGC
>CAYFKD010000003.1:528853-609377 GCA_964343795.1 uncultured Pseudohongiella sp. | reverse complement strand
GAAATTGGAGCGATAGGCACCCAGGTTGGCCACGGTATTTACCCGCAATCCGAGGATACGGTGATCATCATCAAGCGCCAGTTGCAACTGGGTGATGTGATCCCTTCCATGGCAATCACTGAGACAGGCTTCGGTGCGATCCGATACCCACTTTACCTGCCTTCCCAATGCTCGCGCGGCAAACATGGTGCCGACGTATTCAGGGTAGAGGAACAGTTTCATACCAAAACCGCCGCCCACGTCGTCACACTGCACCAGCAAGTCGGATTCCTCACAGCCGAGGATGCCGGCCATGACTCGCCGCATGTGATGAACCCCCTGGCAGGAGACACGCATTTTCAGTCTCCCCGATTCGGGATCGACGTCACCGATAACCCCCCGGGTCTCCATAGAAGTGGGCAACAGGCGATTGTTGACCAGGGACAGGTCCACCACCCGCGCCGCATTATCGAAAGCCGCGCCGGTCTTTTCCCGGTCCCCCGCTTCCCAGTCGAAGCAACGGTTTTGCTCCGCCTCGGGCCATACTCGAATATTGGATTCCAGGGCATCGGCGGTATGTACCAGGGCATCGGTCATTTCGTAGTCGACGTAAATCAACTCCAGGGCATCCCGTGCCTGCTGCAGGGTTTCCGCCACCACCATGGCAACCGTATCTCCCACGAAGCGCACGCTGCCGTCGGCCAGGGCCGGCCGTGGCGGCATGTATGGGGGGGAACCGTCATGGTTCTGTGCCGGTGCCAGGCAGGGGACGTTACCCACGTCAGCCTGTTTCAGGTCTTCACAGGTATAAACCGCCAGCACACCGGGTGCAGCCGCGGCGTCTTCAGTATCGATGGAAACTATCCTGGCGCTGGCATAGGGTGAGCGCAGAAAAACGGCATGACACTGGTTCTCGGCCTGGAAATCATCCAGGTACTTGCCCTCGCCGGTTAACAGACGGCGGTCTTCGATGCGGGCGGCGGGTTGTCCTATGCCAAATTTTTCCATGATGACTCCTTGTAATACGGAAAATCACTTTTCTCCGCACAGTATAAACTCAATACCGGTTATTACTCGATTAACCCGTACTTCTAAACGAGAGGAATGAATGGATTTAACAAAGAGGCGACTTCTTGATAGAGCGTTTCCAGGCCTTGTCGATCATACGTCGTAATACCTTCATGTCCACATCGGCCAGCTTGTTGATGTACATGCATCCTACACTTTTCTTGTACTTGCCCAGCTTCTCCAGCATTTTCGGATCACAATATATATAAAAGGCCAGGTTCGCCTTGCGCGGGCTGAATCCGATGCGGGGAATATCCCCTTCCCTGCCGCTTTCATATATTATAGTGGTAAGAACCGAAGCCGATTATGGAAGGTCCCCACATGACCGGTTTCTGCCCGGATATTTCCTGCATCATGTTCGTCAACACACGGGCATCTTCGCGACGAGTCTTGTTTTCCACTCCGTCGATGAATTTTTTCACGCTGGCACGGGTTGGGCGGGTCTTGTTTTCAGTCTGAGTTGCCATATGAAACGTCGCCTGGTCACGGGGCGCGGAAGGCAATCAGCTCACCGGAATACTGGCTACCGCTCACAGCCACTACCAGGTACTGTTGCCCGTCCACCATATAGGTCATGGGGGAGCCGGTCTGGGGTGCCGGCAAGGCCACTGCCCCTGCTTCATTGCCATTGGACTTCTCATAGGCACGCAGCCAGGCACGGCGAACACCGTCTTCCGAGGTGGTCATCTGGCCTTCCCCCGCGATCAGCAGCGTGCTGGTAACAAGTGTACCCACGGACGCATTCTGCCCGGTGCGGGGAATATTCATGTCCTGTAACGCGGGATGGTTGCGCACCCGGTCCGGGGTAGCGCCATGGGGAATCTTCCAGGCGATATCGCCAGTCTTCATATCGATTGCGGTAATTACACCGTAGGGGGGCTTCAGCAGTGGCAATCCTTCCACCAGCAGACTACGTGGCGGATTGCCGCGAGTGGATTGCGGTCGTTCCCCTTGCTGGACCTGGAATTCGGTGCGGCCACCGCCGGCGCTGGAACCGGCGCCGCCGGAAGTACGGGGACCGCTAACCGCGTTGCCCTGGATGTAGGCCATGTCCGACTGTCCCGGGTAGGGAGGCACCACACCCAGCCCCACTACCGAGCTGTTGGATGACACGTACAGCATGCCGGTCTCGGGATCGAAGGAACCGCCGGGCCAGTTGGTGCCGCCACCGGTTGCCGGAGCCATCAGAATGCCTAACGGACCATCTATGTTACTGACCACCGGCGGAGTAAACAGGGGACCCAGCTTGTACCATCGTCCTATTTCAAGCGCTCGTTGCCGTAGCTCTGGAGTAAAATCGATAAAGTCATCTTCTGACACTCCCTGGCGGTCGTAGGCTGGAGGTTTCGTTGGAAAGGGCTGGGTCGGGGAATAATATTCACCGGGCACATCGCCAATCTCCACGGGCCGTTCTTCAATGGGCCAGATTGGTTCGCCGGTAATGCGATCGAATACGTAGAGAAAAGCCTGCTTGGTGGGTTGCGCTACGATCTTCCTGAGCTGCCCGTCTATCAGCACATCCGCCAGGATCGGCGCGCAGGGAATGTCATGGTCCCAGATGCCGTGATGCACCAATTGAAAATGCCACTTACGCTCCCCGGTATGGAGATCCACCGCCAGCAGGGTTTCCGCGAACAGGTTGTCGCCGGGGCGATAGGCGCCGTAGTAGTCACCGGTAGCTGATTCCACCGGCAGGTAAACCGTTTCCAGTTCTTCATCCACAGAAATCTGTGCCCATACACCGGTATTGCCGGTATAAGACGCGGAATCTCCCTGCCAGGATTCGAAGCCGTATTCCCCAGGCATGGGGATGGTGTGGAATATCCACAAGCGTTCGCCGCTGCGGACATCGAACCCGCGCACGAATCCCTTTACGTTTTCACGGGAGCGGGGATTACCCCCGGTGCGATGGGCGGCGCCCACGATCACCACATCTTTTGCCACAATGGGAGTGGCGTGTAAGCCGATCTCGCCTGTGTCCAGGTCGATGACCTGGTCGGCGTTCTGTTTCAGGTCCACGATGCCGTCGTTGCCGAATCCATTTACCGGCCTGCCGGTGGCGGCATCCAGGGCGAGCATCTGGTAGCCCGGGGTTACGTAAATTATGCGCGGTCCGTTCTCATCATCCCCACTCCAGTAAGAAAGCCCGCGCCCGGACAACTGGCGCGGTGCATTGTCCGCCCGCGCTCCTTCCCGCAGCGAGTGCATCCACAACATCTCCCCGCTGGCGGCGTCCAGGGCGAACACGGCGCGGCGGGAACCGCCGGTGGAATACAGCACACCATCTACCATTAGTGGCGTGGATTGGAACCGGTACTCGGGCCTGGGACCCAGGTTGTCGGTCTTGAATCGCCAGGCTACTTCCAGCTCGGAGAAATTACCGGCGTTGATCTGGTCCAGGGCGGAGTAGCGGGTATGGCCCAGGTCGCCACCGTAGGTAGGCCATTCCCCAGCGGGCGCCCCGGCCTGACCAAGGGCCGGCAAAGGAATGCAAAGGGTGAGCAACAGCAGGATTAGTTTGGTTTTTTTCAAGACGCCATCCCCTCAGTGATGGATCGAGTCTAGCACAGTTGCGGCGGCGGCCGACCCGGACCAGGAACCTGGGAATTCAAGACATCTGCTTGATTTTCAAGTACTATCGACGCCAACAAGAGCTGCAAACGGCCGCCGTACCATGACCTCTAGCACCCCTTTCCGGATATTCAGCCGCATTCTATTGTGCACCGGCCTGCTGAGTGCAAATGTTGCCACCGGCCAGGAAATCGGCCTGCCTAACCAGGTGTGGTCCACGGAAGTCATTCGGGATTCCGGCCAGCCGGTGATTCCACTCTACGATGGCTGGTACCCGAACGAAGACGGCAGCAAGACCATTTGTTTCGGCTACTTCAACATGAATCACGTGGAGGCCCTGGACATACCCCGGGGACCACACAACTACCTGGAAACCGACTACCCCGGGCTGGATCTCAGCGGCGCCCTGCTGCCCACCCATTTCGATCCGCTACCACCTCGTTACCGTCACGTGTTCTGCGCCTTTACCGTGACCGTGCCGGAAGGATTCAACACTTCCCATCGAATCAACTGGCACCTCACCGCCAATGGCCAGGAACTGATAAACCCGTTTAAGGTAATACCGCCTTACGTTCTGGATGAACCGGCATCCAATGGTCGCGGTGATATCGCACCACTGGTAAAAACCACGACTAACGGTTCAGCCGTACGCGGTCGTACCGGCATTCATCATGACCAGGTAATCAATGTCAGGGTTAACGAACCGGTAAGCCTGAACGCCTGGGTGGAACACCCGGAAGACGAGGTCTGGATTGGCTGGTCTCACCATAGCGGTCCCGGCAGCGTCACGTTCAGTGAAAAGGAATACACCATCGAGACGGCCGATGGCCGGGCAACAACCAATGCTACATTCAGTGAACCAGGGCAATACGTGGTTCGCATGCAAACAATCGACAGCATTGCCGCATTCGAATTCTATTGCTGTCACACCAATGCTTATTTTCACGTTAACGTGAGTAACCAGTGAGGAGACTCGTATGAGCATTTCAACAAACCTATCCCGAGCCGGAATAGTTGTAGCTGCTCTTACTTTATTTACCAGCACCACGCTCGCCCAGGAAGCACCGACTTATTCCCGCGACGTGGCTCCCATACTGCAGGAGAAATGTGCCGGCTGTCATAACCCGAACGGCATCGGCCCTATGCCCCTGCTTACTTATGACCAGGTGCGCCCTTTCGCTAGCCTGATCAAGGACCGTACCGGCAAGCGCATCATGCCGCCCTGGCACCTGGACCCCACGACGGGCATCCAGCAGTACAAGAACGATGCCTCACTGAGCAACCAGCAGATCGCGACCATCGCAGCCTGGGTTGACGCCGGCGCTCCGCAAGGGAATCCAGCGGACATGCCCCCGCCCCTGGAGTTGCCCGATGGCAATGCCTGGCAGCTTGCAGAGCAACTGGGCCCGCCGGATGTAATCATCAAGTCCACGCCCTATGACGTGATTGCCAACGGACAGGACCAGTGGTGGGAACCGCGGGTGCCTTTTGCCGGAATGGAAGATGAACGCTGGTTGCGCGCCGCCGAGTTCAAACCGGCCTACCCCCTGGGCAAGAAAGTAGTGCACCACGGTCACGCCGTGTTGATTCCCGAAGGTGAGAATCGTTCCATCGGCCTGGCTCGCTACGGCGTAGGCAAATCCTGGGAAATATTTCCCGAGGGAACCGGCATGCGAGTGCCGCCCAACGGCAGAATCGCCTGGAACCTGCATTATTTCCCAGTGGGTACCTCGGTGCCCCAGGACGTAGTGGAAGTGGGCCTGTGGTTTTATCCCGATGACCAGGTGCCGGAGCGGGAAACCAATGGTGAGGTGATGTTTCGTGTCGACGGGCTTAACGGTATGGCTCGTGGCCAGGACATCATGGTTCCGCCCCACGGCTACCAGGTGCTGACCGGAACCCACGTGCTGCAGCAGCCCGCGGTCATTCACAGTTACCGGCCACACCTGCACATGCGTGGCAAGGTAATGACCATGGAAGCAATCTATCCCGACGGTCACAAGGAAGTGCTGAGCCAGGTTAACAAGTACAACCACAACTGGCAGATCGCCTACATCTACGAAGATGACGTAAAGCCCCTGTTACCCACCGGTACCGTGTTGCAGTTCACCTCCGTATTCGACAACACCGCCAACAACCCGATCAATCCCGATCCGGAACAGTGGGTGGTGTTCGGCCGTCGCGGCGTTGATGAAATGAGCCATGCCTGGGTCGGCATCTCGTACATCGACGAGGAACAGTACGCCACCGCCGTGGCGGAACGGCGGGCACGGCAGGAAACCCTGTCCCTGGAAAATTAATCGCGACCGGCTATGGCGGTGTCAGCAGTTCGAAGAAGTATCGCGGGGGCCTGCCTGGTTTATTTACTGGGCAGTCCAGCGAGCCTGGCACAGCAACTGCAACAGGCAGGCTTTGAGCAGTCCCAGGCAGAAGCCGGCGCCGGTGTCTACCAGCGCAACTGCGCGGTCTGTCATCTCCCTGACCTGCAAGGATCTTTTGAAGCAATTGCTTTAAGAGATGCTTCCTTTATAGATCGCTGGACCAACCGAACCGTGGGGCAGATGGTGGACCTGCTGCGCCGCACCATGCCGCCCCAGGCGCCGGGTTCATTGAATGATGGCGAGTATGCCCAGTTGGTGGCCTTCCTGCTCAGTGAAAACGGGATCGCCGCAACCGGTACGGCGCTACTCGCCGATTCCGGCGACGTGGTTTTTGCCGGTGAGGCGGACATCGCAACCCAGGTTCCTGCGCGCACACCGCTGCCGGGAATACCCGGCACTATCCCCTCTCCCACTGCCCGCAATTCCATCCCGGAAATCGCCACCATATATCAAAGCGAAGGGGCGCGAACCCGTTCCTTGCAACCGGTGCAGGGATTCCGCAATGTCACCACCGACACCCTGCGCAATCCGCCACCGGAAGACTGGACCTATTGGCGCCGCACACCATCCAGCCATGGCTTTACACCACTGGACCAGGTCAATACCGAAAACGTAAACCGCCTCACCCTGGCCTGGTCCTGGGGCATGGAGTCGGGTCGCAGCCAACCGGCACCACTGGTTCGGGACGGTATCATCTATATTCCCAATTTCGGCAACGTGGTACAGGCCCTGGATGGCCGGGACGGCAACCTGCTGTGGGAATACCGCCGCCAGTTTCCAGAGGGTGGCCGCCAGGGCGGCCCCCTGCGCACCCTGGCCATGTGGGAAGACATGATTTATGTCGCCACCACGGATGCCCACCTGGTGGCACTGGATGCACGCACCGGCGCGGTGCGATGGGATACGGAAATTGCTGACGAGTCAAAAGGCTTTTCCAATACCAGCGGACCCATCGTTGCCAACGGCGTGGTGGTTAATGGCATTACCGGCTGTACGCGATTTTTCGAAGACAGTTGTTTCATCACCGGCCACGACGGCCGCACAGGCGAAGAATTGTGGCGTACCTACACCATCGCCCAGCCCGGTGATCCCAATGAAGACAGCTGGGGTGGATTGCCACTTGAGTTCCGCGGGGGTGTGGATGTGTGGATGACCGGAAGCTGGGATCCGGAACTGGACCTGGTGTTCTTCGGTACCGCCCAGCCCAAGCCCTGGATGGCTGCAAGTCGCGGCATGACCACCGACGATGCCGCGCTGTATTCCAACTCCACTCTCGCCATCAATCCTCAGACCGGGGAACTGGTGTGGTACCGACAACATGTCCCGGGTGAATCCCTGGACATGGACGAAGCCTTCGAGCAGGTGCTGGTAGACCTGTTCGATGAACCCTACCTGCTCACCATTGGCAAGAGCGGCATCCTGTGGAAACTGGATCGCCGCACCGGCGAGTTTCTCGGGCTGCGGGAGACGGTGTACCAGAACGTATTCCCGGAGATAAACCTGGAAACCGGTGACGTGCGTTACCGTGAAGACATTCGCAACATGCAGATCGGCGAATGGTTGTCGGTATGCCCTTCCACCGCCGGCGGCCACAACTGGCAGGCCAGCAGCTATCACGAGCCCACGCGTCAGCTCATTATTCCCCTGAGCCAGTCCTGCATGGAAATGTCTCCCCGGGAAGCCACCTTTGAAATCGGCTCCGGCGGTTCCCTGGGGGATCGGGTATGGATGGAGATGCCCGGCACCAACGGCCAGTTTGGCAAGCTGGGCGCCTACGACGTGGAATCACTGGACGAAACCTGGGCCGTGGAACAACGGGCACCATTCCTTACCGCCGCCCTGTCCACCGCCGGAGGCTTATTGTTTATTGGAGACTACGATCGCTACTTCCATGCCTATGACGTGGAAACCGGGGAAGAGCTGTGGCGCACGCGCCTGGCCACGTCGGTCCAGGGATTTCCAGTCTCATTCGCCATCGATGGCGAACAGTACGTTGCGGTTACGGCGGGCCGCCAGGGAGGCAGCCCTTGGCGCATCGGAAATTTCCTGGCGCCGGAACTGACCAGCCCGGACGGTCATAACGCTTTGTATGTGTTCAAGCTGGCGCAATAACTCCGCGGCTATTCCTTAAGCAACTCCGCGTCATAGCCACGCTCCCGCAGTTTTTCAAGGATTTCCTGGTTCTGGTTTGCATCGCGGGTTTCCACGGTGAGGTACAGGTCGGCGCGCTTGATGGGCACGCTGGCGAACATTCTCTGGTGAGATACATCCAGGATATTACCGCCAAATTCACCGATGGTTGCCGCCACCTCCGACAGGCTGCCGGGGGCATCATCGATCTCGATGAGAAAGCGCACGATACGGCCCTTGCCTACCAGCCTGCGCATTAACACCGAAGCCAGTATTCGGGAATCGATGTTCCCGCCGGAAAGGACCAGAGCGGTACGCTGACCAGCAAAGTACTCCGGTTGAGATAATACGGCGGCGAGGGAAGCAGCTCCGGCGCCTTCAGTCACGGTTTTTTCGATACTCAGGTACAGGTAGATCGCCTCTTCAATAAGGGATTCCTGCACAATCAGCACGTCATCAACCAGCCGCCGGATAATTTCCAGGGTCAATTCACCGGGTTGCTTGACCGCAATGCCTTCCGCAATGGTTGCTCCACCCGTGTATCGTTCGTGACCATGGAGTGCGCCGTGTACGCTGGGATAGGCCTCCACCTCCACGCCGATAATGCGGATGTCCGGACGAATCGCCTTGGCCGCCGTGGCAACACCGGCAATGAGACCACCACCGCCCACCGGGACCACGATGGTTTCAAGGTCGGGATTTGCGGTCAGCATTTCCAGTGCCACCGTGCCCTGGCCGGCAATAATATCCAGGTCATTAAACGGGTGGACAAAAACCAATTCCTCGCTTTCGGCCAAGTCCTGGGCATGGCAGGCGGACTCGTCCAGGGTATCACCCTGCAGGATGACCCTGGCTCCGAAACTCTTGGTGTCTTCCACTTTCACATGGGGGGTGTTGCGCGGCATGACGATGGTTGCCGGCATGCCCAGCCGTTGGGCGTGATAGGCAACGGCCTTGGCGTGATTACCGGCCGACATGGCAATCGCACCCTGGCTGCAACCCTGCGCCTGCAGCAATAACAGCTTGTTGAGCGCGCCTCGATCCTTGAACGAGGCAGTAAACTGAAAATTCTCAAATTTCAGCCACAGCTCGGTCCCGGTAATAGCCGACAAGGTGTGGGATTTTTCGAACAGCGTATTAACAATTGCCGGTGCGATACGTTCCCCGGCCTGTTCGATATCGTTGAGTGAAAGTGGCATTGCTTACCCAGATAAAAGGAGCCAGAGTAGTTTGATCCACGTTGAATTACAACGATCTACTCACTAACCAGGATTGAAGCACCCTGGCCCTTTTGTCCACGGCTATTTAATTGCCGGTCTTCGGGGAATCCAGCGCCCAACATTCTTCAGGTATTGTTCGTATTCTTCACCGTACTTGAAACGAAGCCTGTTTTCTTCGTAGGCAACCACCACGATATTTATAATCAGAAAGAAAACAAGTGAATACCATAACATTTCCAGGGATTGGAAAAACCAGCTCTCGCCGATGAGCATTAACATCACACCGATATACATCGGATTCCTGACATAACGATGCAGGCCGGAAACTATCAGCTGCCTGGTTTCGTCAAATGGCGCCAGCGTCCCCCTCCCCCGATATGCAAATGGCCATATGGCCGCCATCAGTATCGTTAAACCGGCAAGAATTACCAGCGAGGAACCAATCTGAGATATCGACCATTCATTGATGGCTAACAATCGGACAGGCCGGAGGATCAGGTAGGGAATGTATACCGTGACAACTCCAGGGAAGAGCACAATGGCAACAATATTCCGGAGCAATAACCAGAGATTGGCAATCATCGGCTGATGTCAAGCAATTAATTGAAGTAATGGTTTAGAATGCCCGAATCCGCTCCGCAATCCAAGCACTTGGCAAGCGAGGGGTTAAAAAGATCCCTTGATGGTGAATGCAACCTGGAAGTTGTCCACCGCGGGGTCGTCCCTGTTGCTAAGGGGAAAGGCAAAATCCAGGTGACCGATACGGCTGGATGCCGCCTTGCTCGATGCCAGGCGCAGGCCTATGCCGATGTCCGCCAGCACGGAATCGGGCATGCCGCTGGCGACACCCGGTTCCCAGGCCCGTCCCACATCCAAAAATGCCGCGCCGCCCACGCGCAACAGGTTCAGGATGTGCAGATCGGTGTAGTACCGGTGCTCAACCGTAAATGACCAGCGCCGGTCACCAACCTGGAAGCGATTCTCGAAGGCACGGGCGCCGTGCAGGGCGCCGAATGTAATCTGCTGATTGCTGTTCAGGTCCTGGGAGTAAACCGCCTCTACGGATGCGAACAGGGAATGGGATTCATTCCAGCGCCGAAAATAGCGGCTCTCGAAACTCACCTGCACTTCTTCCGCCTCTTCGCGATCGAGATTCCAGTAAGCCTGCCAGTTGAGACTGTACTGCCACAAGCGGCGCTCGTTATACCTGAGAGTGTCGCTCCAGCTTCCCCTTAGGGTAATTCGATCCAGGTCCGAACCAAACGCTTCCGCGGCATAACCGAATTGCCACTGCAAGCGGCCGCCCAGGTGAATGTCCTCGGTGCGGTAAATCTGGTCGAAGTTGTACACGGTAACGTAATCATCCTCGATCATCTCGTAGGCCACGAAGGGGAATACCAGCCTTCGGTTCTCGGGAAATACTGTCGGCGGTGGCAGGTCCGGGGCCAGGGTAAACCGGTTCTGGCGCCTGGCTACACCGAAACTCCAGCGCTGACTGCGGCCATTGCGTAAACCCGCCGAGACTCCCATCTCCAGGCGGTAGTCATCCACATCATGTCGCACTTCCGTTACTTCTTTACCGCGAAAATACTGCGCGTCTATGCGTTGCCCGTTTTCAACGAATACCTTCCAGGCCCGTCTAGAATCCAGTTCATAAAATGGCAGGGCAAGTTCAAACAGGCGCGTGGAACCATCGTCGCTGTGGATATAGCTGGTCCGGTTGCGAATACGCGTGCCCAGCACGTTGTTGTCCCGGTACACCAGTTCCGTTGAATTCCTTTCTGTATCCTTCTTGTCTGCGATGGAAAGAGTCTTGCCAAGTCCCAGCAGGTTGGTATCCCGCAGGCTGAAGCTATGGGTGTTCTCACCGCCGGAGCGGTCATAGGAAAAGCCAGGGGTAAGAGACCAGGTGTCTTTGGTAATGACTTCCACATCCACCTCGCCATTGCAGGAACGCACAGGCCGGATGTCCACATCATGGTAATAACTTTCATTGCGCAGCAGGCGTTCCGTTTCGTCCAGCACGCGCAGGTCATAGTTTTCACCGCTGTCAAACAGCAGCAGTTGTGACACCGTGCCTTCCCGGGTCAGCACGTGAAAACGATTGGCCCAGCGAAACACGGTGTTATTTTCCCGGGGATTGTCCTCGTTAAAGATTGGCAGGCGGGTCAGGTACACCTGCCCTATCCTGCTACTGGAAAATTCCGGAAAGTCCGGGTGTTCCGCGATGAAACTGTAACCCGGGCGCGCCAGTTCAGGCGCCGAACTGCACCCCGCCAGCAGGTCGCTTTCCGCCGCCAATGCGGTTCTGGCGCAAAGCGTGGCCAGGCAGGACAATGTTAAGATGAGCCTGTGCACTTCTTTGAGTCCGGTGGATTAGAACGAGTGTTGAAGACTGAATGGAAGCTCGATGAAACTGCAGCCCTGGCATTGGTGCTCGGCATTGTTCCTTTCATTGTAATAAATCTGAACTACCTGATATCTGCCGCCGAGGGATACGTACCCTGGTGCGTACCCTACTGGGAAGGCTGCACCTCCATCAGCGCCACTGGTCGCGAGGGCTCGGCGTTCTACTTCTTCAAAGCTACCATGATTCCCCTGGCGTTTGTGTATGCCTGGTACTGGCGCAGTACCGCGAAGCGCCTGCGCGTCGCCGGTTATTCAGGCCGGGCTATACCCGCAATTGGAATCATCGCGGCCGTTGCACTGGTCTGCTACACCCTGGTCCTGGGCGCGATCGGCGATGCCTACCAGCTTACCCGTCGCATCGGCATCATTTTCTATTTTACCTTTGTTTACCTTTCCCAGTTGCTGGTGGTCTACCAGCTCGGGCGCCTGCGCCTCCCCGATCCCAGCCGTCACTGGCAACAGGCGCTGCTTGGCCTGATCCTCGCTATCGGCCTGCTTACCCTGCTATTGGACGCGGTGCTGGAAAACTACGATGACTACGAAGACAGTTTCGAATGGACTATCGCCCTGCTCCTGCACGGTAATTTCCTGTTTGCCGCCTGGGGCTGGCGCCGCAACAGCCGGGCCCCGGGGGTTAAATAAGCCCTTATTGACATGGATCAAGCCTGGGCAAGATGCCACCGGTACCATCAGTTTCGGATTGGAAGTTCTCTCGAACCGGTATTCGCAACGAGGCTGAAACCCATGAAAAAAATCTTGCAACACGCTGCGCTGGCAGCGGGCCTGGCTTATTTGCCGGCCTCCCTGGCCGACTCCCTCATTGACGGCACCTATTATTCTCCCGGCGACAGCGATGGGCAGGGATCCTGCACCCTGGTCATAAGTAGCCTGCCCACGGAGCACAAGTACGGCGACGAGTTATTCCAGCTGGAGTCCAGTGGCGACGGCGCCTGCGAATGGAGTGCCATCGGCATGTCCAAGAGCTACGCCATTACGGCGGGCCTGGTCACCAACAGCGGCACACCAGCCTTCGTACAGTTGAAGTTTCCCTTTGGTCCGGCCGGCGGCCAGATCGAGCTAACCACTTTCGACGTGGATGGCACCCTGCGCAACAGCGAGAACTTCAGCAACGAAGCACCGGTCATCCTGGTCGGCGAGTAAAGCGCCCGTTACAACTCGCCAAGCAGTCTGAAGCGAGTTGACCTCTCTTCCATACTCGATCCCGCCCGGGGGTCGAGTATGCAATACATCGCGCGAATCATCGGAATATTCACTCCCTCGTTTACATTGCGGGTGTGCACGATATTGGGCCGGTCATTAATCTCCACGATGACGCCACTGTGGTCCGAGCGCACCAGCGCATCAATTCCAAACAGGCAATACCGATCCGGTGGTTCGTGCTTCAGTAAATCCGCAAACACCCTGAAGGTTTCCAGTGCCAGTTGGGCAAGGCGTTCCCGCACATCGGGATAGTCCGGGTAGTCATCGGAAGTGAGGGAGGTAACCGGGCTGTCAGGATCCATGTAACCATCATGAATAAACTGCACCTGGGGATCGCAGCTTCCGTGTACATAGGGCAGTCCATGCAAGAAGACTATGGCATCGGGATAGAAATACAGCTTGCCCGCCAGCACCAGCAGGTACAAACGCAGGGTGAATTTGCGGTCATCGATAAGACTAACGTCCTGTATCGCCTCTTCGATGATGCAGTTGTCGCGGTAGTGATCCCCCAGTTCCTCAAATTGAACAACCTCTGTACCCTTGCCGGCAGTGGAAGTGGGATTCTTGATAAACCAAAGGGAACCCGGCTCGTGGGGAACCTGCTCCAGCTCGAAATATACCCGTGGAAAACTGCGACCGGCAGCGAGTAATGCCGCTGTCATCTGTGCCTTGTGATCCAGGGGAATGGTGCGCTGCCGGTCAATGAGACTGAAGCGTGCCTCGCTGGTGGGCGCCTGCTTGCCGCCGTAGGAGTCGAAGTAAAGCAGGTCGGGCGGTGGATTGTTTTCGACCCAGGCACTGCCCCCCAGGGGGGATAATGCCCGCTCGAAGATTCGTGAACCGCGGTTGCTGAAAAAGGTAAAACCTTCTGCAGCGCTTGCCGGCGTACTGCTCACTGACTTGCCCCTGAAGCTTCTACTTTAGCGGCGCTTGACCACTCGTAACAGGAAGCGATCGGTCTTGCCGCGGATAGCAGGATCAAACACGCCACCGCTGCGATCGTCATCGGGGTTCCTCAATAGCCGGCTGCTGGCTTCCACGAACAGGCCCGCTGCCTGGGCATCGGCCACCACACTGGATTCCAGCGCGCGGTGCAACGGGCCTGGATCGAATGCCGGTGTACCGGCGTGGTCGATAATGCCCAGGACACCACCGGGCTTCAGCACGCGACGCATCTCGGTGAGAAACCTGGCCGAGGCTTCAGGATCAGAAGAACGGTAGAACTCATGAATCTCCAGCGCAATTACGGCAACGTCGATGGAATTCGGCGGCAGTGGCAGGTTGTCCGGGGGCGCAACCAGTTGCTCCACGTTGGCGAGGCGATTGTTGGCCAGCCGCGCCTCGATAGCTTGCGCCGTACGGGCGCCGCGATTGCCAGTGAGGGACTGGGGCGAGTTTTGCATATACACCCTGCCGCCCGGCCCCACGGCATGGGATAACACTTCGGTGTAATAGCCTGCGGCCGCAACCAGGTCGACTGCAGTCATGCCCGGTTGCACACCGAGAAAATTCAGGACTTCCGCCGGTCGACGATCGGAATCACGGTCCTTGTCGGCTTGCGGCCGTCCGGGATTGTCAGTAAGCACGGCACCCAGCTCGGCGACATCCACTGCCTGGGGAGTGCTGGAACAGCCGACGAGTATAGAAACCAAAACGATGAAGAGAATACGCGCCATGAGATTCGACCCCTGTTCTGTATCCACAACAGCATATGCCTATTCGACCGTGATTGGAACCGCGCTGCTGGGGTAGTATGCAGTCATGGATGAACCAATACCGGATCAAGTCCCGGGACAGGAAAGTGTACTCTCGGTTACCAGCCTGAACCGCCTCGCCCGCTCCCTGCTGGAAACCAATTTTCCCGCTGTGCTGGTGGAAGGTGAAATCTCCAACCTGGCCACTCCCGCATCGGGACACTGGTACCTCACGCTAAAGGACCAATCTTCCCAGTTGCGCTGCGCCATGTTCGCCGGCCGCAATCGCCGGGTTCGATTCAAACCGGAAAACGGACAACAAGTCCTGGTCAGGGGCCGGTTGAGCATTTACGACGCTCGCGGTGATTACCAGCTCATTGTAGATACCATGGAAGAAGCCGGCGCCGGCGCACTGCGCCGCGCTTTCGAGATGCTGAAAGCAAAACTACAGGCCGAAGGCCTGTTCGAGCCGGAAGATAAACAGGAGATTCACGACGGCTTTCGCCATATCGGCATCGTGACCTCACCCACCGGTGCGGCGATTCGTGACATGGTTAGTGTATTTTCCCGTCGCTTCCCGGCAATTCGCCTTACGGTATTTCCGGTTACGGTGCAGGGTGCGGATGCACCACAGGATATCTGCGCTGCTATCGAGTTGGCCAATCGACTTAGCAATAAACTGGGCATCGAAGCATTAATCATCGGCCGCGGCGGTGGCTCGCTGGAAGACCTGCAGGCTTTCAATGAGGAATCCGTGGCTCGAGCCATTTACGCCAGCGAGTTGCCGCTGACCTCAGCGGTAGGCCACGAAATAGATTTCACTATTTCCGATTTCGTGGCGGACCTCCGCGCACCCACGCCTTCGGCAGCGGCTGAACTGATGAGTCCGTCGCAGCAGGAATATTTTGACAGCTTTGCCGCCTGGCGGTCCCAGCTCGCCCAACTCGTTTCATCCAGGCTGCGCCAGGAGCAGCAGCGACTGCAGTGGCTGGGTAAACGTCTGCAGCGTCCCGATCGGCGGCTGCAGGAACGGGCCCAGCACCTTGATGGACTGGAAGCAAGATTACACCGCGCCGTTTCCCTGAATATGAACGCCCACCGGCGGAACCTGGCCAGCTATGGAGAAAAACTGTTAACCCATTCGCCCCGTGCCAGGCTGCAACAATGCATGCTCAACAACACCAACCTGGCGCGACGTGCACGGCAGGCCATGTCGACCATGCTCAAGACCAGGCTGGCGCAACTGGGCGAGCTAAGCCGAGGACTTCACGGGGTGAGCCCGCTGAACACCCTGGCCCGAGGGTATAGCATTAGCTACGACGCGGGCGGAAAAGTCGTGCTGGACTCCCGTTCGGTTAAGACCGGGGATAAGCTGATTACCCGCCTGCACCGGGGCAGGATCACCTCCTCGATCGAACAGGTGGAAACTTCCGGCGGGAATGCCGATAACAAGGATTAATGCGAATCAACTATTTCATAAGAACGTTGTTAGGCAGCATGTTGCTGTCGGTATCCATGACACCATTGTGGGCGCAGGTCAGCATCTCCGGCCTGCCCCAGTCTTCCATGGTGCCCGGTGGTGTAGCGGTAATTCCTACCGCAACCGATGCCATCAGCGGCGAATACCGTGATCAACGCATCCTGCTGGCCGACTACCAGGGCGAACAGTACGCGGTCATCGGAATTCCCCTCAGCGTCAGCCCCGGAGCGGAACAGTTTTCACTGAGCTATGCAGACGGACGTATCGAGACTCTGCAATTTTCCGTGGAAGACAAGGAATACGTGGAACAGCATCTCACCATTACCAATCAGCGCCAGGTAAATCCCAACGCCGAGGACATGGTGCGCATAAACCGGGAAAGCGCGGAAATGAATCGCGCCTTCTCCAGCTGGAACAACGAGCTGACCCCGGTATTTGCCATGAAGGCGCCGGTAGCCGGACCTCGCAGCAGCTCCTTCGGCCTGAGACGATTCTTCAACGGCCAGCCGCGCAATCCCCACTCCGGCATGGACATCGCCGCGCCTGAAGGCACCCCCATCTATGCGCCGGCCCCGGGCATCGTGCTCGCCACCGGAAACTATTTCTTTAACGGGAACACCATTATCGTGGACCATGGCCACGGGCTGATCAGCCTGTACTGCCACATGAATACCATCGATGTGGAAATCGGCGCCCGGGTGGAAACCGGCGAGCAAATCGGCAAGGTGGGACAGACCGGCAGGGTTACCGGGCCGCACCTGCACTGGAGCATCAACCTGAACAATACCCGCGTCGATCCCCAGCTATTCCTGGTGGATTAGGTTATTTAAACCTCTCCCAAGACTGACACTAATGGTCAATCTCGGTGCTTTTAGGGCAGGATCTGCTCTTTCAGGACCTGTAGGTTTTTTTTACAAAATCCCTAAAATTCAGCTGCTTAGGCGCCTTTTTCAGTGGCAATGGGTCAAAATAGGGATAACATTCCCACTAATTGTGAATCAGCTAGCAATTTGGTACTAGAATGACTGGCACCGGTACCAAATATGCATAAGATCAACAAATAGCCCGGTCAAGCGAAGGGTGCAGGTCGTGGCCGGTTAATCGCATCTGACAGGACGTTATATGTTGTTATTGGAAAATCTTTTCAAGTTGTTGTTCGGGCATGCCCTCGCGGACTTCGTGCTGCAGCCCGAGGCCATGGGATATGGCAAGAACCGCAACGACAAGATTCATGACAAGGAACACAGCCTGTTCCCTGACTGGTGGTACTGGCTTACCGCCCATGCCCTGGTGCATGGAGGCGTCGTGTACCTCATCACCAACAGCCTGCTGCTGGGACTGGTGGAATTCGTCATTCACTGGGCGACGGATTTTGCCAAGTGTGAAGGCTGGATTTCAGTGCACCAGGACCAGGGTATCCACATCGGCTGCAAGGTCGCCTACTGCTTCCTGCTGTAACCCTCCCCCTTCTTCCACCCCGTAAAACTAATTCTGGTAATATTGCCTGCCATAGCGGCAATCGGGCAAAAGCAAGGGGAGTCAGCGGGAAGTATGGCCAGCAAACGGGAAAGACAACGCCAGGTTAAGGAACAGAAGCAAAAAGCAGCCCAGCAGAAACAGAAAACAGTGCGCATCATGTCAAAGGTGGGCCTGTTCGTTGTGGCGCCTGTGCTGGCCCTGTTCGTTGTCTATACCCTGCTCAGCCAGGGACGAACCTATTCACCGGTGGAGATTGCGCCGGATGATCATCTCCGCGGCGAACCCGAAGCGCCGGTGAGCATAGTCATGTACGCCGATTTTCAGTGCCCGGCCTGTGCGACCGAATTCCAGACATTCGCCCGGGTCTGGCCACAAATCCAGGGCCAGTCACACCTGATCTACCGGCACTACCCCCTGACAACTACCCACCAGCACTCCTGGACCGCCTCGCTCTATGCGGAAGCGGCCTCGCGCCAGGGCATGTTCTGGCAAATGCATGACTTCCTGTTCAGCAACCAGGCCATCTGGTCAGGACTGCCGGAAGTGGAGGAAGAGTTTGACAGCTACGCCCTGCAATTAAACCTGGATCTGGATCGGCTTCATGCCGACATGGAACTGGAAGAAGTCGCCCAGAAGATTCGCAATGACCAGCGTGGCGGCACCCGTTCCGGCGTACGTTCCACACCCACACTGTTTATCAATGGCCGCATGGTAGGACAACCCAGCGCCCAGCGCCTGATCCAGCTGGTGCAGGAAGAGTTTGAATCCGCGAGCGCCGGCAACTAGTCCGATTCTTCCCGCCGGGAAATAATTTCCCGGAAACGCCGCAACAGTTCGGCCGCCACCGGTGTCGCCGCGACGGCGTGCAATAGCGCATCGGGATCCAGCCCTTCCGCCTGCAGATGTGACCGTCGCTCTTCGATGTAGCAGGCCATAATGGCGGCGTCGAATTCGGGATGAAACTGCACACCCCAGGCACAGCTGCCGAGACGAAATGCATGGTGGGGCTCGAACTCATTGGCAGCGAGCAAAACGGCCTCCGGGGGTAATTCCATTACAGTCTGTTGATGGGAGGCCTGGGCACTGAACTCCGGGGGCAGGTCAGCAAACAGCTCATCTTCCCGGGCTGCGGCGGTCAGCCGCAGTGGCACGGTGCCAATTTCCCTTCCCAGTGGATGAAAATCCACTTCCCCACCAAAAGCCCAGGCCAGTAGCTGGTGTCCGTAGCAAACTCCCAGCTGTGGGATGCCACGCTTCAGCGCTTCCCTCAGGTACTGGGCGGTGGTGAAATTCCATGGCGCCAGGTCCGTGATATACGCCGCGGAACCGGTGGTGATGATGCCGTTGACCTCTTCCAGGGGCGGCAATGAATGGTCCAGGAAAACCGAAACTACCTGAAACTTATCCGGCGGCAGACCGATACCCTTGGTAAACCAGTTTTCAAAATCCTGTCCCCGGTCCAGCATGCTCTCGATAGTGGTGCCGGTTTTTATGATGAGTGTTTTTGTAGACATCAGGATTAATTCCGGGGAAGCGCCAAGGGAGACGACACCATGCTGACCAAACTCAATGCCTATATCGGTCGCAGTTCGAGCGGCCTGAAGGAATCCTCATGGCTGCTCATGCGGGTCCTGGTTTCCGCCATGTTCATGACCCATGGTTTTGAGAAACTGTTCGGTGAAAATCCGGAATCTTTCCGTGGCGACGGCATGACCGTCATCAATATCGCCGAAGTCGTATCGTGGCCTATTCCTTTCGAGCTCAATGCCTTCTTTATAGCAGGCACAATCGAATTTTTCGCCGGTGCGCTCATACTCATCGGGCTGTGGACTCATATTGCCGCCCTGCTGGCGCTGGTGGAGATGATCATGGCCTATGCCATCATGCACCTGGCCTGGTTTCCGACGGTAAACGATGGCGAACTGGCATTCATGTACCTGCTGGTGTATCTGGCCATATTCAGCTTCGGTGCCGGTCAGTTCAGCGTGGATGCATTTCTGGAGATGCGGCGCCAGGAAAAGCGCCAGAAAAAAATCGACTCGATGTAGCCCTAGTTGCCGGATGCAACCAGGTAACTGATCACCCCGCTTACCGCCTGGGGTACCCCATCCACCAGCTTGGGCCGGAAACGCAGCCAGTGCAGGTTGCGCAGCAGGGAATTTTCTTGCTCCGCCGAATCCGTAACCTGTTCCATCAATGCCAGGTTTTGCGCGACACCGATCTGGCGGAAGCCGCGATCACGCCGCCTGTTGGGGTCTTCAGTAGCGGGATTCAGGTTAAACGAAAACAGTGCCACGTTGGGCTGGGACTCGAGTTGAGGATATTGCTGCTCCTCCCCCTGTTCCGCATTCCAGTCACTGAAAGTGAGGCGGATCGGAATATCCAGTTCGGTACTGAGAGTCCGGGTATCCACCCAGTCATTGCGGGCGTTCAGGGAACCCGCCACCGTGGCATAAAAGTCCGATTCCGGGATCAGGGCTGGCTGGCTGAACAAATCGTTAACCTGCTCCACCGGTACACCGGCATCCATTAAACCGTAGTACGCTTCCTTGTAGTATTCCAGCGCGCTGTTACGACGGTGAAACAACACTTCCCAGTCGGCCTGGTACAGTTTCACCATGGCCGCGCCCTCGAGATTCGGGTCCTGGCGATCGGCGAACACTTCCTCCAGGCGACGCAGGTAGATCAGGCCGTTCTGGCGATGCATGTTAATGGTGGCGTAGCGCTCCTCGGCCCAGCTCCGGGGTTGATCCGGTTCATCCACGAGGCGGGATTGCCCGTAACGTTGCTGGCGCAAGGACCGGGAACTGAGCGGAACGGAACCTTTTTCGACCGCAAGGGCCTGCAGGTAGGAATGCTTTATCTGTTCGTAAAGAATCTGGCTCAGCCGGGGATCCCGCGGGTGCCAGATGGTATCGGCAATGCCCAGGGCGATGCGCGCGCTCATGCCGGCGGCCCGGTAGTGGTAACCGTTGTAGTTGTAACCGTCTTCGGTCACGCCGCGCAGGTGCAGGTCCGCGGCACGGAGCAAGCCGCGGATCATGGGCTCGTCAGGACCGTCATAACGCCGCGTGTATAGCCAGAACAGGTGGTCCTGCAACTGGCGCGCGCTGTCCCAGTCACCGGCATTGGCGAAGTTGGCGATCTTCTTCTCGATGAAGCGCAACTGGGACTTGGTGTACAGCCCCTCGTTAAGCCGTGCAATCTGCTGGGCGCGATCAAGGGTGGCGTGGGCTTCGGTAAAGCGCCCCTCCAACATCAGTTGGTCGGCGATACTTTCCAGGGGTTCGAGCAGGGCGAGGTCGGTGTAACCAAGGCGGTCTTCCAGGGCATAGAGCGCCAGGTTAAACCGCTGTAATTCAGGATCCTGCCCTGGATTCTGGTTATCCTGGGCAGGCAGCAATCCACTCAGTAGTGTTAGCAAAGGCAGGCTGACTAGCGCCAGATTTCTCTTCACCTGGACTCTCCTGGATGGGCGATATCAGGTCTTCAGAGTAGAACCGCCAGAGCCCGTAAGGCTTTCGTGAAACCACCCCGAATACACACCCATACAGTGTGTTTATCAGAAAAAACCAAGGATTGTCCAGAACTTATGTCACAGCCCGGCAGTATCAGGCTGGGCTGAGGTAGGCGCACAGCCGCGCGGCGTCTATGTTTCCGCCGGAGAGTACGATGACCACGGTGTCACCCGCAGCCTGAAGCCTGCCACTTAGCACGGCCGCAAGTGCAACGGATCCACCGGGCTCAACCACCAGTTTCAGCACGCGCTGGGCAAAGCGAATGGCGTCACCGATCTCGTCTTCCGTGACCACCAGGAAATCGGTCACCGTTTCCCGGTTAATTTGCCAGGTGATTTCTCCGGGCGCGGTCGCCATCAGGGCATCGCAGGAAGTGTCCTGTTCCGGGTCGATACGAACCCGCTCGCCGGCCTTGAGTGACTGGCGATGATCATCCCAGTACTGTTGTTCCACGCCATATACCCTGGTCGTGGGATTCATTGCCGTTACCGCGGTGGAAACTCCCGCCAGCAGACCGCCACCGCCACAGGGTGCGAGCACATGCCGGGGCTGTAAATCCAGTTCCCCGCACTGCTCCATGAGCTCCAGTCCCACCGTGCCCTGTCCGGCGATTACGTGCACATCGTCGAAGGCGGGAACCAGGGTGGCGCCGGTGTCGCGGGCGATGTCCGCTGCGATTTCTTCCCGGGACTCGGTTTCCCGGTCGTACAACCTGACATTCGCCCCCCAGTGCCGGGTACCTTCCAGTTTTATTCTCGGCGCGTCGCTGGGCATGACGATAGTGGCAGGCATGCTTAACAGATGGGCGGCATAGGCAACTCCCTGAGCGTGGTTTCCGGAAGAAAATGCCACTACGCCTTTCTCCCGCTCGCCTCCCTGCAACTGGCTGAGTCGGTTATAGGCGCCACGGAACTTGAAAGCACCGATGTGCTGCAGGTTTTCCGGCTTGATTAATACCCTTGCGCCACAGTGTTCGTCCAGCAGCGCGGATCGCAGCAATGGCGTGCGAATCGCCACGCCTTGCAGGCGCGAACTGGCGGACTGGATGTCTTCGAGGTTTACCGGTCTCATCGGGATTGCTTTCGATTCTTCTTGATGCGCCGCTTGCGGGCAATTTGTTTCTGGGTCAGTTTTTCTTCGCCTTTAATATAGGGATTTTCATCACTGCGCAGCTCGATGCGCAGTGGTGTGCCTTCCAGTTTCAGGAGCTGGCGAAAACTCTTCTCCAGGTAGCGCTTGTAGCTACCGGGCAGCTTGCCGGTTTGCTTGCCGTGAATCACTACCACCGGGGGATTGTGACCGCCGGCATGGGCATAACGCAATTTAATGCGCCGATTATTAACCACCGGCGGCGCATGATCCTGTTGGATTCGCTCCAGCATCTGGGTGAGCTGGGAAGTGCCTAGGTTGCACATGGCCGATTCATAGGCGCGGTGAATGGACTTATAGAGATCGCCCACACCGGTACCGTGCAGCGCGGAGATAAAATGGGTATTGGCGAAATCGGCGAAGCCGAGGCGGCGTGACAATTCTGTTTTGACCCGGGCCCTGTCTTCTTCCTCCATACCGTCCCACTTGTTCAATGCTATTACCAGCGATCTGCCGGACTCGATCACATACCCCAGCAGGTGCAAATCCTGTTCCACCACACCGGTACGGGCATCGATGACATAAATCACCACGTGGGCATCCTTGATTGCCTGCAGGGATTTAACCACGGAAAACTTTTCCAGGCTCTCCTTCGTTTTTCCCCGGCGGCGAATGCCCGCGGTATCAATCAGCACGTAATTGCGATCGCGGCGAGTATAGGGAATATAAACACTGTCCCGCGTCGTTCCCGGTTCATCGTAAACCACTACCCGGTCTTCCCCCAGCATACGGTTGACCAGGGTGGACTTGCCCACGTTGGGGCGACCGGCAATGGTTATGCGAATGGAGTCGGTGGCCGCTTCTGCCTCGAGCCCTTCTTCCGGCTCGTCATTAAATTCTTCCAGCACACGCGCCAGCATGTGCTTGACACCGCGGCCGTGGCTGGCGGTAATCGCAAACAGCTCTCCCATGCCAAGGCTGTAAAAATCGGCCTTGGCCTGCTCTTCTTCCATGCCATCGACCTTGTTTACCACCAGGAAACTGTTCTTGTTGTTCCTGCGCAGGTGGTCACAGATGTGATTGTCATCGGGGGTCAGGCCGTCTTTTGCATCCACCAGGAACAGGCAGATATCGGCTTCGGCGATCGCCTGCAGCGACTGGGCTGCCATCTCCTTGTCGATGCCATCGTCCCCCGAAGTTATTCCACCGGTATCTATGACGATAAAGTCTTTTTCGTCGATCCTGCCTTCGCCATACTGGCGATCCCGGGTCAGTCCCGGAATGTTCGCCACCAGGGCATCACGGCTGCGGGTCAGGCGATTGAATAGGGTCGATTTTCCCACGTTGGGACGACCAACGAGGGCAATTACAGGCTTCATGGCTGTGGTGTTACTGAAGTGCCAGGGCCGTCAGGCGTCCGCTGTTGCCAAACACATACAGCCTGCCGTCCCGGTTTAGAATATTTGACCTGACCCCATCGTTGTCGACACGAGTGCGTCCCACGATGCGGCCGTCGATTTGGGAGATAAGATGTACGTAACCTTCGAAGTCAGCGACGGCAACATAGTTGTTAACCGCGGTGGGTGCAGTGATGGCACGGTATTCGAGATCGGTGTTCTCCCAGGTTACGGTTTCCGAGTTATCCCGTACCGCCACCACGTGACTGCTTTCGCTGCAGTAGTAAATATTGCCGAGTCCCCGCGCCATGCCATGGTAGCTTGATGCCGGCATACCCCACACGATTCGCCCGGTGGCAATATCCAGCGCCATCAGGTTGCCCTGGTAACTGGAAGCAAAGATGCGCTGGCCATCCAGCATCAGGTCACCATCCACATCGATAACCCGGTCGATATCATAGCGCCCTTCCGGTACGGCGACCCTTTCCTCCCATTGCCAGACTCCATCTTCGGCGGCTACGCTGACCAGGGTGCCATTGCTGAATCCGGCAATGACGGAACCGGTGGCGATGACCGGCTTGCTGGTGCCGCGCAGGGTCAGGGGCGGCAGGGTTGTTTCGTAAGTCCAGCGCTGGCTGCCATCCACCGCATCGAGGGCCACCAGTTTTTCATCCACGGTCTGTACGACCACGACATCGCCGTTTGTCTGTGGCGCAGACAGTACTTCGCTGGACACCTGTCGTCGCCATAGCTCATCCCCGGTGAACTGATTCAGTGCAATGACTTCCGCTTCCCGGGTGCTGACCAACACCATGCCGTTGCCCGCACCCACACCACCGGTGATCTCGCTCTCGAGACGGGTTCGCCACAGCGTGTCACCGGAATCGAGCTCCACGGACAATACATTGCCGTTTTCGCTGGCAGCAAAAATAGCATTACCATCGATAACCGGTGTCAGCTCGGTGTAATTGTCACCCTGGCCGTTGCCGATGCTGACACTCCAGACACGGTCGAGTTCAACTTCTTCGTCGATGTTGACCAGATTGGCAGGAGGATTTACTTCGTCATCGCCCCACCAGGTCAGGGGATTGAGATTGATACCGGCGCAGGCGGATAACAATGACGAAAGCAGAATGAGCCGTAAAAAGCGCCAGCTTTTACCCATGATGCTTGTTAGGGAAAGAGATTCTATGCTGGCCATGGAAGATATCCCGTATCGCGTTAACCCTGGTCGGCAAGTTCGTTCAGCTTCATGCGCAGGGAATCGCTGGCGGAACCGGCCTGCTGCGCGGCGAGATAGGCATCACGGGCGTCAACCATGCGACCCATGGCAGCATAGATGTCGCCCCTTAATTCGGCGAAGCCGGCTTCGAATTCACCCGGATCCAGGGAATTTACCAGGGCCAGTGCCCGTTCAGGATCGCCACGGGCAAGGATGACACGACCCAGGCGCAGGTTTGTTGTCAGCAACAGGCCTTCATCGGCATCGCTGAAGGCGCCACCGGATTGGTTATCCACGATCCATTGCAGGTTTGCTTCGGCGGCTTCCAGTTCACCCAGGTTTACGGCCTGCTGGGCTGAGAACAGGCTGGCATAGTGCGCATAGACTGAATCGCCATGATCTTCCCGCAGCTGGTCCGCCAGCTCGCGGATTCGCACCGGCGCATCCTCAGCCGGGCCCAAGACGGGATCAACCACGGCAAGACCGAGAATTTCTTCATACAGGTCTGATGCCTCGGCGCTGCTGGCAGCCTGGGAGTTCTGCCACAAAAGCCAGGCGCTATAGCCCCCGAGCACGACGATGGCAAGCACCACCAGCTGCTTGCCATTCTCATCCCACCAGCGCTTGAGCGCTTCTATACTCTCTTCTTCCGCCGCGGTTAAGGCCACGTAAAACTCTCCTGATGCAATTCAAACGCACTGGCTCCTCCCGGTTCCCCCGGAAACCATGGGAGCCACACAAATAAGACAGCGATTCTACCTGTTTGTGCCGCTGCTGGCACGAATGCAGGCTATTCCGAAGGATTTTCCCGGTTCCGCAGTAACTCACCGAGGGCGGCCGGGCACTCAGCCAGCGCCAGCTCCCGGGTCGCGCCATCGTCCGTCAGCTCACGCAACCTGGCGCTGGCCAAGGGTGCCGCGCCTTCCAGCACCACGGCCCAGTCTGCTCCGCTGGCAAAGGCCTTTTTCAACTGGGCGTTGTACTTGCCACCACCACAATGGCAAAGAACCCGGGCTCCGGGATTGGCGGCACGAATGTCCAGGGCCAGCTGCTGGGCCTGGGCGGCGAGGCCCTCATCACCAATGACGGCAATATACACATCCACGCCGGGTCGGATATGGGCAGGTATCTTGTCCAGGGTTTCCAGCATGAGCACCAGCCGCTCCACGCCGATGGCAAAACCGGCGGCTGTGGTCGGCTTGCCCCCCAGCTGGGCAACGAGATCATCGTAGCGGCCACCGCCGCAAACGGCTCCCTGCGCACCCAGGGTGTCAGTCACCCATTCATAAACACAGTTGTTGTAGTAATCCAGGCCCCGGACCAGGCGCGAATTTTCCTGGTATGAAATCCCCGCCCTGTCCAGCAATTCCAATAAGCGCTGGAAGTGCTTGCTGCTTTGCTCGCTGACATGGTCACTGATTACCGGCGCCGCGGCGATCAGTTCCTGCATGGCCGGGTTTTTGCTGTCGAGAATGCGCATGGGATTGCTGTCGAGCCGCCGCGTGGAATCCTCGTCCAGTTGATCCGAGTGCCCCTGGAAATAATTTTTCAGCACGTCCGCGTAAGCCTGGCGATCTTCGGCGGAACCGACATTGTTGAGTTCGAGGCGAAGATGATCGGAAAGGTCCAGCGCGCGCCAGAGTTCGGCGGACAACTGGATGATTTCCGCGTCGATATCGGGGCCGGTCATGCCGAAGGCTTCCACGCCGAACTGGTGGAACTGGCGATAGCGGCCTTTCTGCGGTCGTTCATGCCGAAACATGGGACCGGCATACCACAGTCGTTGTTGCTGGTTGTACAGCAGGCCATGTTGTTCCGCGGCGCGCACACATCCAGCGGTGCCTTCCGGCCGCAGGGTCAGGCTGTCTCCATTGCGGTCGTCGAAGCTGTACATTTCCTTTTCGACAATGTCCGTGACTTCACCGATGGAGCGCTTGAACAACTCGGTGTGTTCCACCACGGGAAAACGAATTTCCTGGTAGCCGAACTGCCTGACCACCGCCTGGAAAACAGATTCCAGGTACTGCCAGGCCGGCGTGTGTTCGGGCAGGATGTCATTCATCCCGCGGATTGCCTGTAACTTTGTCATACTTGAGCTAACCCGTGGCGATCAGATCTTTTTCTTTTGCTTTACGCTGGGCAATGCGTTCGCGCACCATGGTTTCCAGTTCATCCACCAGGCGGTCGTTGCTGACCTTGTGATCGGGAACCCCTTCTACGTAGGCAAGATTATTGGGACTGGCACCAGTTAGCCCGATCTCCGCCACCTTGGCCTCCCCCGGACCGTTCACGATGCAACCGATGACTGCCACGTCGATGGGTTCGATGATGTCTTCCAGCCGGTTTTCCAGTTCATTGACCACGGCGATCACGTCGAAGTTCTGGCGTGAACAACTGGGGCAGGCAACCAGGTTTACTCCCTTATGCCGCAGGCCCAGGCTCTTGAGAATGTCGAAGCCCACTTTCACTTCTTCAACCGGGTCGGCCGCCAGTGACACCCTTATAGTGTCGCCTATACCTTCCATTAATAAGGCACCGAGTCCGATGGAGGATTTCACCGTGCCCGAGCGCAGACCACCGGCTTCGGTGATGCCCAGGTGAAAGGGCTGGTCTATCTGTCCGGCAAGAGCCCGGTAAGCCGTCAGGGTCATGAAAATCTCCGAGGACTTGAGGCTGATCTTGAAGTCCTGGAAATCCAGCCGGTCCAGGATGTCGATCTGGGTCAGGGCCGACTCCACCATGGCTTCCGCATTGGGCTCTTTGTATTTCCTTAGCAGTGCCTTGCCCAGAGATCCGGCGTTTATGCCTATCCTCAGCGGTATTCCCTTGTCCCTGGCGCTGTCCACCACCAGGCGAATGCGCTCTTCGCTGCCGATGTTGCCCGGGTTGATGCGCAGGCAATCGACACCGTAGTCCAATACCTTCAGGGCGATGCGATAGTCAAAGTGTATGTCCGCCACCAGGGGCAGGCTCACTTCGCTGCGAATCTTTTTAAATGCTTCCGCGGCATCGGGGGACGGTACCGACACCCTGACGATGTCTACACCGGCGTGCTGCAGGCGCCCGATCTGCGCCAGAGTTTGTTCCACATCGCAGGTTTCGGTGTTGGTCATGCTCTGCACGGAAATTGGCGCATCACCACCGACAGGAACATCTCCCACCATGATCTGCCGCGTCTTGCGACGGGTTATAGTCTGGCCTGATCTCATGATTACAAGCCTACAGTGAGGCGTGCGGAATTGTCGATGCGAATATCTTCGCTGACGTCGATTTCGGTACCGTTAAAGGAAAGACGGGTAAAAGGGGCATCCCCCAGCAGGATGTTGAACGGAGCCGTGCCGTGAATCTCGAGGATATCCCCGGCCTCGCGTATGTCGCGGTATACCGTGTTGGAGCCTTCGTCGTTTACTTCGATCCAGCTCTCACCGCTGAAACTGATGCGCAACAGGTCGTCGCCGCTGCTGCCTATCTCGATCAGGTTAGGCCCGGATTCTGCCTCCGCCTGTTGTGCCAATTCGCCCAGTACCGTAGGCAAATCCGGTTGAGTGTCCTCGACGGGTTCGGGATCGGACTCGGGAATCGGCGCCGGCGGTGCCGCCTGGCCGGGCCCGACAATCCTGGTGGGGGTGGATTGAGCGGCAGGTGCCTGGTTAACCACTTCGGTATCTTCATCACCCATGTTGTTGATCAGCCAGAGCGCGCCAAAGGCAGCAACAAAGCCAACTACGGATGCATACACCCAGGGTAGGTTGCGGGCGCGGCGGCGCTCACTGCGAATTCGTTGCTTCTCTTCTTTCCTTGCTTCGCGATTGCTGACGTAGTTCTCATAGGCCGAAACCAGCTCGTCACTGTCCAGTCTCAGCAACTCCGCATAACTCTTGATATATCCCTTGGCGAATACGGCACCCGGCAACTTGTCGTAGCGGTCGTCTTCAACCGAACGCACATAGTGCATAGTGATGTGAAGCCTGTCGGCGACCTGCTTTTCCGTGAGGTCCTGGCGCAGCCGCTCCGCTTGCAGAACGCTGCCCGGAGATTGCTGACTGCCATTCTCCTCAGAGTCGTTGTCCGCCTGGTTTTCTATATCGGGGTCAGTTTGCATTTGTTGCTTGCACGTAAATCTGGAATTCCCGTGAATCCCGGTGATTGCTGGTGAGGATGCGCACGAATTCGTTCACCCGCTCGCTGTTGTCGAAATAGCCCTCGATTTGTATCCCCGCCAGCAGCGCCCGCGGTGAATGGGGAATGTCGTAGAACTGAACCGTGGTCATGTATTGCTGAAACATGTCCCGGGCTGTCTGCCAGTCACCACCGGCGAGCTTCAGCACGGAAAGCTCCAGTGCCGATACATAAAGATTGCTGTTTAATTGCAGTGCACGCCCGAATGCTGCTTCGGCATCGCCCAGCTCCGCCATGCGCAGCGCAACCCTGCCGAGGTTTTCGAAAGCCAGGGCACGTCCTTCGTAACTGGTATCGGCGGTGACTCGCTCGAATTGCTCACGGGCGCCTTCGATATCTCCGCGGCTGAACAACAATACTCCGTAGTTGTTGCGGGCAGTGGAATTGTTGCGATCCAGGCTGATGGCGCGGCGAAAGTTCGACTCGGCCAGGTCCAGTTCCCCTTCCCGCTGCAGGACCAGGCCCAGCACATTATAGATTTCGGAACGATCGTCATCGATCTCCATGGCGCTGTTGATGGCGCGGCGAGCGTTACCCAGGTCGTCCGCATCGTAATAACCCACGGCGAGCTGAATATAATCCTGCAACGCCTGTTCTTCGGAGGCTTCCACGGTAAAGCCCCCGGTGGTGGTGGTAATACACCCCGGCAACAGGCCCAGCAGCAGGCACACCAGGGCCAGGGACAGCGAGTTTCGGCCGGTCACGGGTCGATCTCCTGCGCTTGCAAAAACGCGTCGTTGCATCACTATACTCTGTCGGCCGCTGTGGCTAAATTATCAGTATTTTCAAGCACTTTTGACGCCTGCTGGCGCGCCAGGTGGCGGGCACTTCGGCGCGTCTGGTCATCCACCACGCCTACCAGCTGGCCACAGGCCGCGTCCACGTCATCCCCGCGGGTAGTGCGCACGGTTACCGTATACCCAGCCTGTTGCAGGATCTGGCGAAAATTACTCACCGCGGAATCACTGGAGCGCTGGTAGTCGCTCAGGGCAAATGGATTAAACGGGATCAGGTTAACCTTGCAGGGGAAGTCCTGGAGCAACTGAGCCAGTTCCCGTGCATGCTGGCGATGGTCGTTAACTCCTTTTATAAGCACGTACTCCACCAGGGGTACTCGCTTGTCGCCAAGTCCATCCATGTACTTACGCACCGCCTGCAGCAACTGCCGGATTGGGTACCTGCGATTGATCGGCATGATCTCGCTGCGCAACTCATCGTTGGGCGCGTGGAGGGAAATCGCCAGGGAGCAATCCGTACGTCCGCACATCTCTTCGATTGCCGGCACCACGCCGGAGGTACTGATGGTTACCTTGCGCTTGGATAACCCATAGGCACTGTCTTCCATCATCAGGGACACCGCATCCAGGACATGGTCCAGGTTCAGAAGCGGTTCCCCCATACCCATCATCACCACGTTGGTAACCGGCCGCTGTTTACCGTCGAAGCCGCCCAGTAGCTGGTTGGCCCACCATAACTGCCCCACTATTTCCGCCGTGGTGAGGTTACTGTTAAAGCCCTGCTTGCCAGTGGCGCAGAATGAACAGTCCAGGGAACAACCGGCCTGGGACGAGACGCACAGGGTGCCGCGACCGGCTTCCGGTATGAACACCATTTCCACGCGGCTGCCGCTGGCGACTTCGATAAGCCACTTGCGGCAACCGTCATCGGCGGGATATTCCGCCACGATATCGGGAAGGGTGATTTCGGTTTCTTGCTTGAGTTTCTCGCGCAGGGATTTGCTGATGTCGGTCATCGCATCGACATCCAGAACACCGCGCTGGTGAATCCACTTGACCAGTTGCTGGGCGCGAAAAGGCTTCTCGCCCATGTCGACAAACAATGCCCGCAGTTTCTCCAGGCTCAATCCGGCCAGGTTGGGTTTGTCTGTCATCTCATACCTCGAAAACTAGGAACAAATCTCCGCGTCGCTAAAGAAATAGCTCACTTCACGCTGCGCGGACTGGGTCGAGTCAGAACCGTGTACTGCATTGGCATCGATAGACTGGGCATAATCCGCACGTATGGTGCCGGGATCGGCTTCAGCGGGATTGGTGGCGCCCATCAGCTTGCGGTTAAGCGCTACCGCATCTTCCCCTTCAAGCACCTGCACCATGACCGGACCGGAAGTCATGAATTCGATCAGGTCATCATAGAATGGTTTGCCCTTGTGTTCGGCGTAGAATCCACCCGCGGACTCGTCGTCCAGCTGCAACAACTTTGCAGCCACAATTTTTAGACCGGCCTTCTCAAAACGGCTGTAAATTTCGCCGATCACGTTCTTGCCCACGGCATCGGGCTTAATGATGGATAAAGTACGTTCTATCGCCATTACCGCTCCCACTGTTCCTGCGTCTACCAAAAAAAGAGCGCGCATTATACGCGAAGCCATCCCGGAATACCTCTATAACGATCCCGTCGGGCACGCTCGAATATTCAGAGCACAATTTATATCTTATTGTTTTTATTGAGTATTTAGGCGGCTTCTTCTATCCAGGCCGCCTGGATGGCTTCGAGAATCTTCTCCCCACTGCGATTGGGATCGTCCTCGAACCCTTCCAGCTCACACACCCACTGGTGCAGGTCCACAAAATTCACATACTGGGGGTCCACATCGGGGTGGGTGTCGGCGAGTGCCATGGCAATCTCAAAAACGTCGGTCCATTTCATAGCTGGGCTCGTGTGTCGGCCTCGGTGATTCAGTGATTCTCTGAGACCATGTTAATCGTGTACTTGGGGATTTCAATCACCAAGTCTTCGTCGGCGATTTTCGCCTGGCAACTGAGCCGCGATTCCGGCTCCAGACCCCAGGCCTTGTCCAGGTAGTCTTCTTCGTTTTCCTCGGCGTACTCGAGGGAATCGAATCCTTCCCGCACGATGACATGGCAGGTAGTGCAGGCACAGGATTTCTCGCAGGCGTGTTCTATTTCCACGCCCTGGGCCAGGGCGGCATCGAGTATGCTGGTGCCGGAGTCGGCATCAAACTCCGCCCCTTCCGGGCAGATGGTTTCGTGGGGCAATATCTTGATTCTTGGCATGGAGTTTCCGGTACCTACTGCTGCGCCTGGTCCTGCGCCTGTTTTGCTTCAATCTTGTCGATGGATTCACCTCTCAGCGCCTTGCTGATGTGAAGATCCATACGCCGCGCGGCGAATTCCGAACTGACCCGGTTGAGACGATCGGTCAGTTCGCGAATCTGGTTACTACTCTGTCCGGCCATGGCCGCTTCCAGTTCGGCAATGGCGACGCTAATGGTTTCAGATTCTTCCGCCTGCAACAGGCTTCCATCCGCTTCCAGGGCACCGTGTATTGAATCGATCAATTGCTGCGCCTCCAGTTGCGCCTCGCGAAGTGATCGTGCTTCCAGGTCCTCCTGGGCGTGCTCCTGGGAAGAACCCAACATTTGTTCTATGGTGTCCACATCAAGGCCATAGCTGGGCTTCACCTGAATCTCCGCGCTGTGACCCGTACTCAACTCCGTGGCGCTGACGCTCAACAGCCCATCGGCATCCACCTGGAAACTGACCCGAACCTTGGCCGCCCCCGCCACCATGGGCGGAATACCTTTGAGGTCAAACCGTGCGAGGGATCGGCAATCGCTGACCAGTTCCCGCTCCCCCTGCACCACGTGCAGGGACATGGCGGTTTGTCCGTCCTTGTAGGTGGTGAACTCCTGGGCTTTCGATACCGGGATCGTGGTGTTGCGGGGAATAATTTTTTCCACCAGTTCTCCCATGGTTTCGATGCCCAGGGACAATGGATTCACATCCAGCAGCAGGAAATCATCCGCCGCCTTGTTGCCGATCAGTACATCGGCCTGGATTCCGGCCCCGATGGCTACCACGCGATCCGGGTCGATGTCCGTCAGAGGCTGCTTGCCAAAATAATCCGCAACCGCTTCGCGAATAACCGGCATGCGCGTGGCGCCCCCAACCAGGACGATGTTGTCAATACCTGTTGTTTCCATCTCACCATCACGCAATACCCGGCGGCAGGTGTTGATGGTTCGGGTGACCAGTTCCTGGCACAGGTCGCGAAAGGTTTCCCGGTCCAGGGAACCACGCCAGTCCCCGAATCTGATTTCAGCCTGTTCCCCGTCGGTAAGCGCGTGCCGTGCCGCGTTTACCTCGTGCAATAATTCGATGCCGGCGCCGATATCACTCGCTTTCTGCCCGGACTGATCCAGGACCCAGTCCACGATCACCCGGTCGAAATCGTCGCCCCCCAGGTCCGTGTCACCCCCGGTTGCGAGTACCTGGAACACTCCCTGGCGCATGTTCAGCAGGGATACGTCAAAGGTGCCGCCGCCGAGATCGAACACCACCACCGCGCCCTGCTCCTGGCTATCCAGGCCATAGGCAACTGCCGCCGCCGTGGGTTCGTTGAGCAGGCGCAGCACGTTGAGCCCGGCCAGTTTCGCCGCATCCCGGGTTTGCTGGCGCTGGGCATCATTGAAATAAGCCGGTACGGTAATTACCGCTCCTTCGATTTCCCCACCCATGCGGGCCTCGGCCCTTTGCACAAGTGCGCTGAGTATGTCCGCGGAAACCGCTACCGGATCCTTGCTTCCGGCATCGGTTAACAGCGCCGGCGACTGGTCCGGGCGTGACTCGTCGAAGCGGTAGTGACGATCGTGTCCCAGTTTCCGCAACTCGGTAAGGCTCTTGCCCAGCAATCGCTTTACCGAGGTAATGGTGTTGTCCGGATCTTTTGCCGCGCCCTGCCTCGCCTTTCTGCCTACTTCGGGGGTCGCGCCCGCGCGATAGTGCACCACCGAAGGCAACAGGTGTTCGCCCTCATCATCGGCGAGGGTGGTTACCGCGCCACCGCAGCTTGCGGCCACCAGGGAATTCGTCGTGCCGAGGTCGATCCCGACGGCACGCCGGTAACTGGGTTTGGCAGGCTTGCCACCGGGTTCCGATATTTTTAACAGGGCCATGACAGGAGGAATTCGCTTCAGTAACCAAGGCGGGCTTCTTCGCCCTGGTGGATTTCCGCAATGAGCTTGCTGAGAAACTGCATCTCGTGGAAGTGACGCTTGGCCAGGTCGATCTCGGCACCGGCAATCGCCGACGCAAAATCCTGCTGTCTCGCGGCCAGCTTTAGCTTTACCTGATCTTTCATGACAGCCAGTTGCGGCATCGCGGATTCATCCGCAGGAAGAGACTCCAGGGATTCGCGCAATTCCATTTGTTCCATGATCAGGTCCATTCCCATTTCTTCCTGGGCCGCCGTTTCCGTGTCACGACCCTGCAACTTCAGCAGATAGGCTGCCCGCTGCAGTGGGTCCTTCAATGTGTTGTATGCCTGGTTAAGGTAACTGGACATTTGCACGGCGTGAAGCCGTTCCGCCTCGGAACCGTCCGCAAACCGGTCCGGATGCAGTTGGGTTTGCAGCCGATGGTATTTTTCTTCCAGGGATTCCAGCTCCACTTCGAAGCCTTGCTCAATATCGAAGAGCTGAAAGTAATTGTCATTGGCTTGCGGCACTGTTCCCTTCGCTTAACTCGTTACGAAAAACAGGATGAATAAAGCCAATAACCAGGATTCAGTTTCCAGGAGTTACCCGGTCAGACGCTAAAGCTTTCGCCGCAACCGCATTCGCCCTTGGCATTTGGATTCTTGAATTCGAAGCCTTCGTTGACGCCTTGTTTCACGTAATCCATTTCCGTGCCATCGATGTAAACCAGGCTCTTCGGGTCCACCACGATCTTGACGCCGTGGTCTTCGAATACCTGGTCACCCACATCCAGCTTGTCCGCAAATTCCAGGACATAGCCCATACCGGAGCAGCCGGTAGTTTTCACGCCCACCCTGATCCCAAGGCCATGGCCGCGATCGGCCAATTGCCTGGCTACGTGCTCTGCTGCTTTTTCGGTAATGGATATTGCCACTTACTTCGCCTCTCGCTTCTGTTTCACATCGGCAATGGCAGCCTTGATGGCGTCTTCCGCAAGCACCGAACAGTGAATCTTCACCGGGGGCAGGTTTAGTTCCTCGGCGATATCCTTGTTCTTGATCTCCGTCGCTTGTTCCAGGGTGCGTCCCTTTACCCACTCGGTGAGCAAAGAGCTGGAGGCAATGGCCGAACCACAGCCATAGGTCTTGAATTTGGCGTCTTCGATCACACCCTTGTCATCGACCTTGATCTGCAGGCGCATTACGTCACCACAGGCAGGTGCACCCACCATGCCGGTACCCACGTTTTCGTCCTCGTCGTCCAGCTTGCCGACGTTGCGGGGATTTTCGTAGTGATCCAATACTTTATCTGAGTATGCCATGTTGTCCTCTTCTGCCTAGTGGGCAGCCCATTGAACCTGATCCAAATCAACACCATCCTTGTACATATCCCAAAGCGGTGACAGCTCGCGCAGCTTGGCAACCGCTTCACGAATTTTCCCGATTGCGAAATCAATCTCTTCCTCGGTGGTAAAACGACCGATGGTAAGGCGCAGGGAACTGTGCGCCAGTTCGTCATTCAGGCCCAGCGCCCTCAATACATAGGAAGGTTCCAGGCTTGCCGATGTGCAGGCGGAGCCCGAAGACATCGCCAGATCCCTCAGCGCCATCATCAGGGATTCACCCTCTACGAAATTGAAACTGATATTCAGATTGCCGGCGACGCGATGTTCCAGGTCACCGTTTACATAGACTTCCTCCATATCCTTGAGACCATCAAGCAGGCGGTTACGGAGTTTGAGAATTCGTGCGTGTTCTTCGTGCATTTCTTCCCTGGCGATACGAAAAGCTTCGCCCATGCCCACGATCTGGTGCGTAGCCAGGGTACCTGAGCGCATGCCCCGTTCGTGGCCACCGCCATGCATTTGCGGTTCGATGCGAACCCGGGGCTGACGCCGCACATACAAGGCACCGATTCCCTTGGGTCCGTAAATCTTGTGCGCGGTTATGGACATCAGGTCCACCTGCATGGTCTGCAGGTCGATATCCAGCTTGCCTGCGCTCTGTGCCGCGTCGACGTGGAAGATGACTTTCTTTTCCCGCGTGATCCTGGCAATGGCTTCGATGTCATTGACCACGCCAATCTCATTGTTCACGTGCATCAGGGAAACCAGGATGGTGTCAGGCCGGATTGCCGCCTCAACCGACTGGGGTGAAATTAATCCTTTCTCATCGGGATCGAGGTAGGTGACTTCGAAACCTTCCCGTTCCAGTTGGCGACAACTGTCCAGTACCGCCTTGTGTTCAATCTTGGATGTAATTACATGCTTGCCCTTCTTCTGGTAGAAGTGAGCTGCTCCTTTTAGAGCCAGGTTGTCCGATTCGGTAGCGCCTGAAGTCCAGACGATTTCCCGCGGGTCACAGTTGAGCAGGTCGGCGACCTGGCGACGCGCCGTTTCCACAGCCTCCTCCGCCTTCCAGCCGAACAAATGGGAACGGGAAGCCGGGTTACCAAAATTGGCTTCCAGGGTAAGACACTCCGCCATTTTCTCGGCGACCCGTGGGTCCACCGGCGTGGTGGCTGAGTAATCCAGGTATATAGGTAAATGCATGTATTAACAACCTCCGCTACCTTAAAGGCTGGTAGCCGGCACTCTCAAATCATTCAGGTTTTCACTAACAAGCTGCTGCTTGCGGTCCTGGTGTTCTGCTATTTGTTTCACTTCACTGCGCACAACCAGGTCCGCCAGGCTGATACCTTCGAGGAAGGTGTGAATCTGCTCAGAGAGGTCTTCCCACAGATAGTGCGTGAGGCAGATCTCCCCGCCCTGGCAATCACCGGCGCCCTGACACTTGGTGGAGTCCACGGATTCATCAACAGCGTCAATTATCTCGGCTATATATATGTCCGTAGACGGCCTTTGCAACTCATAGCCGCCTCCCGGCCCGCGTACGCTACTCACCAGGGAAGACTTGCGTAGCTTGGCGAAGAGCTGTTCCAGGTAGGACAGGGAAATCGCCTGGCGCTGGGAAATGTCCGCCAGACTCACCGGCCCCTGGTTCTTGTGCAAAGCCAGATCCAGCATGGCAGTTACCGCATACCGACCTTTGGTTGTTAAGCGCATGGGAACACCCGGTTTTCGTGAAAAACAGTTAAAATTATCAAATACCTGAGAGTTTTAGTCAAGTATATCCGCCGGGGGCGAATGTGACAGGGAGGCCTGTCAGGATCGTTCGTAGATGAGGGTGGAAGGCGCCTTGCCGAAGTCCGGATCCACGGCGATCCCACGGGCTTTCAGTAATAGCGCAATAATGGCGAGATGGTGCACGCTGTGGGTAATAAGCCCCATCATTTCCCGGGCCACCGTGCTGGGTATGGTAACGGCACCGGTTTCACGGTGTACCGCTTCCCTGACCTGGACCTGGCGTTCGATGGCGTCCATGTCGAGATCTTCAAAGCGCTTCTGGAATGAAGTGACGGAGAATCGTGCGGCTTCGAGGTTGGATTCAATCTCCGGATCACGACCCCGGTTATCGTAATCGATACAACCGTCGCCGAGGCCGCGGAAGAAGCAATGATAGCGATCCAGGATATGACGCATGTGGGCGCCCACGGAAGCGTTATCCCGAGGTGTTACCACGTAGGTCTCAGTCGGGACCAGTTGCAGCAGGTCCGCGCACTGCCCGACGCAATACAGGCAGCCATCCAGCAAGTGTTGGATATCGCTATTGCTCCCGGTTTGTACTGCTTCGTGCTTGCTCATATCCCCAACACTTCGACCCGCGCCGTTTAACGGTTATCGGCAGATATCCTGTCACGACTATAGCACAGGGCCTGTAGTGCCCCCATGGGGCGCCTGTGAGCATTTGTGACATTCCGCCGGTATGCTCAAAGACCCTCTAAGCGGGGGGTTTATTACAATAAAGTGCATTGAGTATTATTCCCGCAGCTATCAGCAATTCCCTATGCGCGTCGATCTACACTGTCACTCACATTTCTCTGACGGCAAACATGCCCCGGAGTTCCTGCTGGCCCGGGCCCGGGAAAAAGGGCTGAGCCATCTTGCCATCACGGATCACGACTTCATTCCGGTGAATTCAGTTGCTACTGAACCGGTTGATTCACTCTCTATCATTCCCGGTGTTGAAATTTCCTGCGACTGGGAAGGACTGGAAATTCACATCGTCGGACTCTTTGTCGACTACGGGGATACCACCCTGGGAACCATGCTGGCGGAGCAGCAACAGGCTCGCAGGGAACGGGTAGAGGCCATGGATAAACTGCTTGTTGAGGAAGGCCGGCAGGGGCTCATGGCCTATATGCAGGGCCTGCCCTGCATCAGTTATACCCGCAGCCACGTGGCCGATTTCCTGGTGGAGCAACAGATTTGCAAGAACCGTGACAAGGCATTCAAGCGCTACCTGGGCCGGCGCGGACGCCTCTACGTGCCGATCCAGTGGTGCAGCCTGGAAGAAACGGTTACGACTATCGTCAACGCAGGAGGTATTGCCATAGTCGCGCACCCCGGTCGCTATCCCCTGGGCAAGGCCAGGCTGCAGCGACTACTGGCAGAATTTCTCGAGGCCGGCGGCGAAGCCATGGAAGTGAGTTACGGCAACCTGGATGCGAACACCGGCAAGTTCCTGGCGGAGCTGGCACTGAAGAACGAATTCTACGTGTCTGCCGGCTCTGATTTTCATGATGCGGCCGCACACTGGACCGACATTGGTAAATTCCCGCCGCTCCATGAGTCGACCATAAAAAATGCCATATGGGAGCACCCCATATGGCATTCTTGATCCGATTGGATTGCGCGAATCAGGTTTTGCGCAATGTAGAAACTACGTCCCTGAAGATATCCAGCAGGGTTTCGTGTTTGTAGTCGGTAAATTCGCCGGCATCCATAAACATCCCATGTTCTTCGCAGGCTTCGTATTCGATGTGCTTCTGCTTGGGATCGTTCACTTTAGTCATGGGCTTGCCGCAGCGGGGGCAGTTGATGTCCCGTACGGTGTTATAGGTCTTACCCACTTCGCGGTCACCGCTGTCGGCAAAATCCGCCATCCAGTCGCCCTTTAATTGTTCGGCTTCGCCTGGATCGAACCACAGCCCTTTGCAGTTATTACACTTATCGATAATCACCTGGCCATGCAGGGTTTCGATTTTCAATTCTTGCATCTCTGAATTGCACTTCGGGCAGTCCATCTTGTTGTTCTCCTCAGATATGACTTTTCTATCCGACGGGCTGCTGATTCTCCATCATGGCCCGTATTTTCATTTTGCTTATCGTTTGCCTGCCAGTGAAAACCTGCATCTTTTCAACCCAGCCGCAGTGCCGGATTCTATAAGATTCCAGCGGTCAAGACTACGGGAAAATTGGGCAATATGGGCTTGGCTACTGACTCTGCCCCAATGTGGGTGGGTAGGTAACACTCGTTAATAGCTATAGGAATCGGTTCGAGACTTCAGCTCTGAAACGTCTATGCCTCCTCCCTGGCACTGCTCCACATCAGCCTTGCTGAACACGTGGATCTTGTCAGTCAGGCTGTTGTCTTCGCTGTCCTCACCCAGACCGCTCAGGATAATGGTTATTTTTTCCGAGGACGGTACCGATCTCAGGGTCGCACCATAGTCACACATGATGGCGTATACCCGGTCTTCAAAGTCCACCACCTCGGCGCGCCAGTTCCTGGCGTACTCTTCCGCCGCCTGTTCATTGCGCAGTTTCAGTTCATCGGCCCGGGCAATGACCTGTTCACGCAGGGGCTCAATCTCGGCGATCAGCGTGTCCAGTCGTTCCTGCAGGCTGGGGGAGTCTGCATCGGTTTCTGCCACCTGCCCGGACTGTGCTTCGACCTGCATCTGCCGTATCTCGGCAAACTTCTGCTCCATGGATTCATTCAGGGCATCGAGCTCGTCGCGCAGGTCCTGGTATACCTGTTCATCGATGTTGCCCAGGCTGAGCAATGACCGGGCCGCGTCGTAAGATTGCTGTAGTGCCGAATTCACCGCCAGGCTGTAATCCACATTGGCGATGCGGTCCATCATCTCCACATAGTAAGTGTTGGCACCGCTGCTTCGAATTGCGACCGTAGCGGTGGCCGATTCCTCCGCGCCGGCGGGACGGCGGATGATAGCGAGCGGATTGCCGCTGCTCTGCAAGGATTGCAGGGCATTGTTCAGCGAAGCCAGGCCAATACGACTGCGCCGGCTTGCCAATGGTGTTTGCACTTCGAACACCGCTCCCTGGCCGAGCAGGTAGGAACTCTCAACCCCGCCCCGGGATAAGCCAAACAGCCCACTGGACTGGTTGAGATCCAGGGACTGCTGCAGGATGCCGGAGAAGATTTCGATGTTCTCCTTGATCTGCTGCACCGGCGTGTCCTGCGCGGAAGCTGAAGCGGATACCGCAATGCCCGCCAACGCAATACCAATTGTCTTGCAGATATTCATAGTCCTTTACCCCGTCTGTCTGTCCATTCCCCTAGCGAACGTTTTCCTGGTAACTGACAAATGTGGCGAGCTGTTCCAGCGAACGAATGGTTTCGTAGTCGCTATCCACCAATTGCTGGTAGCTGACCCGCATGTCCTGTAAATCGCGCAGGCGTTGCTGTTCGAAGTAGGTATAGATCTGGTCGAAGTTTTCCGCCGTGCTCTGTTGTGTCTGTTCGAGTACCGCCTGCATGAGCTGGATATTGTTGTTGTCCTGGCGCTGCTCCATGCGTGTTGCCAGCTGCTGCATTTCATCACGCTGCGATTCCTCGAAGCTGGCCAGCTGCGCCTGCACATCCGCGGAAGAACCACCGAATGACAATGAGAACCCCGCCCCGGTAGAGACAAATGAAACGTTGAAGATCATCAGGCAGAGCATGGCCAGTGAGGCAGCCGTGGGAAACCATTGCCAGCCCTGCCAGAATCCCTGCAGCGGTGTGCCAACCCTGTGTTCACGCTTGAACAAATCCAGCCCCCTGTCCCAATGGGGTACTTTCTGGTCTTCCCAATTCAACAAGTGTTGCTGGGCGAGAATCAGTTTTTCAAGTTCTCCATTGCAGTCTGCACAGGACTGCAGGTGTTTATCCAGCTCATCCCGTGCCAGTGGCGCGAGATCATCGGCAAAGTATTCCTGCAATAAATGTTGTGTCTTAGGACAAGACATGTTGTTCCTCCGAAACTACTTTCAGTTTCTTAAGTGCCGTATAAAAACGAGTCTTCGCAGTATTCACCGAAATATCCTGCATGTCGGCGATCTCTTCGAATGTCAGTGCCTGGTAAATCTTCAATTCCACAACCAGTTTCTGTTCCTCGGGAAGTTGCGCCAGCATCTGCTGGATTTGTATATTCAGTTCCTGCTGCCCTATCCTGGTTTCCGGCTCCACGCTGTTATCCGACGGAATGTTCATTGCCGGATCTTCATCGTCCTCGGCATTTCGCGGCGGATTCACGAACAGCTTCTTGCGCCGGGTCATATCCACCGCCTTGTTATGGGCGATGCGATACAACCAGCTGCTGAACTTCGCATCGCCACGGAATCGGTGCAGGTTCCGGTAGACGCCGAGAAAAACTTCCTGCATCAGATCCATGGAATCACTGGGATTGCCAGTGAGACGCAAGCCCATGTTGTAGATGCGCCCCTCGTAGCGTTTCACCAATTTTTCCCACGCGTAGGCCGACCCATTAAGAGCTGCAGCTATTAATGCCTCGTCTTCGTCGATCAGGCTCATCTGTTCCTCATTCCGTGCAGGCCACCTTTCTATATCTATCGGTCAATCAGACCATTCGTGCACTGGCACAGAATACCGGTTTTTCGAGGTTCCTGGCATATATGTCGCAGGGGGTGGTGGGAAAGTTTGCCCCAGGCTGGCTATTCCGGGCCGAACTGGCGCAGCTCGGGATTTACCAGGGAAGCCCAGGCCCGGTTGTAGGGATGTACCCGCTCCGTGGGTCCCCGGTCATTGCTCATAGGACGGTGGTTATTGGCCCATTCGAAGATGGCGTGGCGCAGGTTCAATACACGCGTGTAACCCAGCTCCTGTAACCGGGCGGCCACGGCAGCGGCACGGTAACCCACGGAGCAATACACCACGATGTCGCTGTCGCGGTCCGGGAAGCGGCTGGCGATGTCAGCGGCGGTCTGGAAGTTGTACGCATCCTCCAGGTGGCTTACGGCGTATTCTTCGGGCTCCCGCACATCCACCAGCAAGGGGACTTGCTCATTTCCCCCAAGAATACGTTCAAGCATAGCGGCCTGTTCAACAAACTCCACGGTGGGGAACTCACGCTCGATTCGGCGATCGATCTTGTCCCAATCAATGCCGAACAGACCAAAAAAGAAAGAGGAAAATACCGTGGCCGTAACAAGCAGTGTGTTGGACATGATCCCTACTTCCAATAGCCTCTTTTCCTGGTCCAGAGAAATATTCCGGTCACCGCCATGAACAGGAACAGTATTGCCATGACATCCATGAGTATGGCGCCGCCCCTGCCGAGAATTCTGCCGCTGTGTACATCTAACAGGATACGCTCCCAGGAGATCAGGGATGCAGCATAGTCCTGCTCAATAACGGCTGCCGTATCTGCCGGGGTAGCAATTGTTTCGCTCCAGCGAACAGGCTGATCCTGGTCCAGGGGAACGACTTCCGCGGTATCGAGATCGATACTGTAAATATCTACCAGGGCTTGTAATACGACCGTATCTCCGGCCAATCCTATTCGTTGCAGGTTGCGGGGTATGCCGTGCACCGCGGTTAGTGTTTCCACGAGTTCGCCGTTTTCCGTGAGCAATACCAGTTGATTGCCGGTGGCGGCCGCAAAACCGAAGGCGGTGGCAACCACTCCCCGCAGCGGGGCGAAGATTCCCTGCAGGCGTTGTTCGGAAAAATACAGCGCATTGCCAATACCGCTGACATAATCGCCGCCCGCCGAAAACGATGCCGCAACCTGGGGCCGGTCAATGCCATAGAAGCGCAACATCCAGCCAGTCCCGGCCTGGCCCGTATCAAGACCAAGGGTCGCGGAGTGCTGCAGGGCGAGACCGGAAATACTCAGCAACACAACGAACAACGCCGCAATGATTCCAATGCGGCGATGTAGTTTAAGCAGGGCAGGAAATTTACTTGCAGTCCTGGACCTGGGTGCTGGAGACGTTGGCGGTTTCAAAACATGGCTGGCCGCTGAATTCAGGTGCTGACGGATTCTGCCAGAAACAGTACCAGTCGGGAAACATTGGTCATGGCTCGGACCGAGAGCGTGGCACCGCTGATTCCATCGATGTCCCGGTTCAGCTTGTGATCGGGCGCGAGGCCCGCACCGAAAAATTGCCGCTTGAAGAAATCGTACTTGATCTCCCAGCCCCGGGATTCGCGAAAGGCCAGCACCTCGATGGATTCGATGGAATCGCCGCTGACCACGATGCCGATGGTAATAGGCTCGGTCTTGCCAATCTCATCGATGATCCAGGCAGAGCGCGCCTCATCGCCCCAATAACGCATGCGCAGGAAGTCCGGGTCGTGGCCGAGAATTTCCCTGGCCGCGGCCTTGGTGTCCCCGGTTATCCACACCGTATTGCTGCCTGGAGTGTCACCCTCGAATGCCCTTTGCAGGAATTCTTCCGGGGCGATGAAATCGTCACTGGCAAAGGAAACCGGTTGCAAAGCGGCGAACAGCAGGCAAAAGATAATAAGGAATGAAGATGATTTTTTTGTTTTCATATTTAGAATTGCCAGCCCACTCCCAGGTTGAATCCATCGAGGCCGCGATCTCGCTCGTCTGACTCGAACTGGTAATCAAACTTGACCACTGCATTATCCGTCAACCACCAGTTGAACCCGGCCAGGGTACGCCTGGTAGCGGAATCGAATGCCGCGCCCAGCTCGCTGCCGGCACGTTCATCGGTGTATTCGTAACGCAGGAATGCGCCAAAATTGTCCGTGAATCGATAGGATGGTTCGATATAGAAACCTTCCTGCTTATCACGGCCGGTTCCGTTCACGCTGAGGTCATTGTTTGCCACCAGGTTGATCTTCGAATCAATGTCCCAGTTTGCATATAGCGCTCGCACACCCCAGTCGCCGGTCTGGTAAATGACATGGGCCTCGGTAAGCAATCCATCGAGGTCAGTAACCTGGTTGCCAAAAATATCGATTACGCCATCCCGGCCGATATTGCCGCGGGTACTGCCATCCTGGGTCATATCACTCTGGTAGTGCAGGGTCAGGCCAAGCTCCAACCCGGGTGTTCCGGTGTAACGAACGCGGCCGGTATAGCCGAGGCCATCCATTTCGGCACGGGCTCCGCTCTGGCGCGAATCCCTGATGGCCAGTTCACCGCCGTTTCCACTCTCGAAGAACAGGCCTTCGTGAATGCCCAGGTCGTAACTGAATCCACCACCCAGCAGGCCGGCAAATTTCAGCCCGTTTACACGGTAAGTTGTGGGGATAATTCTGGATTCGATGCGGTTTCTTTCCACCCCATAAAAGGTGTTAGGTTCGTGGGTTTCGTTGAGTATTCCGATGGGTACCAGGTGCATGCCGGCGAGCACGCTGTGGTCGTTGGCATAGTCCCACTCAAGGTAGGCCTGCTCCAGCTCTACCGCTCCCGGTGCCCGGGCATCATCGGCGGTATAGGAATGTTCAACTTCGAGTTCGGAGAAGAAACGGAGGTCATCATTAAACTGGTGACCCAGGAAGATCACGAAGCGCTGCACGTCAAGTTCCGTGGTGTTGGCGCTTGAAGTTTCATGGTTGTACAACACCTCGCCATAGGCACCGATCTGGGTACGGTCCGCCCAGCTTGCAGCACCACCGCTGCGTGGCTGGTCGATAACCTCAGCCACGGCTTCCAGGCGTTCACTGTTTTCCAGGGACTGGACCTGGACGGTCTCGGTCTGGTCCCGGTTGTTTTCCAGGGCTTCGCGCAGGGATTCGATTTCGGCCTGCTGTGCCTGGATCAGCTCCCACATTTCTTCCATGGTCGGGGTATTTTCCGCGGCGCCGAGGCTGCTGCTGATGCAGGCCAGGGTGACGGCGGCGGCGAGTCGCCTAACGGGGATGTTCACTAATGCTCCTTGATTCCGGCCGGGGCGCTGCACCCCGGTCCTACTGCTGGTTAATCAATGAGCAGGAGCATAGGTCATAATTAATCTAAATGCAAATCATTCTCATTTAGATTTTAAATTAATTTCAAAGACCATGGCCGGGCCGCGAGAAAGGATTTTGGGGGCTGGCAAAAGGAGGCAGTGCGCCGAATTCTCATCCCGACCCATTCGGGACCGTCTTGTGGACGTAATGAGAATTCGGCGAACTGTTCGTCTGGCTGAGAAGCCGGGATCAGGCCGCGGCCTGTTGCTCGCTCAGCATCTGGCTGGCTGCACCCATGAATGCATCCAGTGATGAAGCGATGATGTCCTTGCTGATGGCGACGCCACTGTAGCGGCGGCCGTCACAGCGAATCTGGATGTAGGTTACGGCTTCGGCATCGGCCCCCTGTCCCAGGGCATGTTCACCGTATTCCATGATTTCAAAATCGATATTGATGGCGCTCTTGAGACCCTCCACGAAAGCACCGAGTACACCTTCGCCGTGACCGCTGATCGCCAGTTCTTTACCAAAATAGTTGAGCTGGGCCTTGAAGGTCTCCCTGCCTTCGTGTTTTTCAATGGAAAAATCTTCCAGGCTCAGTACCTTTTCATTGTTCAGGTAATGGGTGTTAAACAGTTCCCAGATCTGGTCGGGGTGAATTTCCTGGCCACTGTCTTCGGTGACCTTCTGCACTACCCGGCTGAATTCGATCTGCAACCATCGTGGTAACTCGAAACCAAACTTGTTGGACAATACGTAAGCTACGCCGCCTTTACCGGACTGGCTGTTCACCCGGATTACATCCTGGTAAGTGCGGCCAATGTCCCTTGGATCGATAGGCAGGTAGGCGATTTCCCAGGGAGCCCCTTCTTCATATATATCCAGGCATTTCTTGATGGCATCCTGGTGGGAACCGGAGAACGCGGTAAAAACCAGGTCACCGGCATAGGCCTGGCGGGGATGCACATCGATCTGGGTACATTCGCGCACTACGGAGACGATGCGGTCCATGTCATGGAGGTCCAGCTTCGGGTCGATGCCCTGGCTGTACAGGTTCATGGCCATGATCACTACATCCATGTTGCCGGTGCGTTCGCCGTTGCCCAGCAGGGTGCCTTCCACCCTTTCGGCACCGGCCATGACCGCCAGTTCTGCGGCGGCAATGGCGCAGCTGCGATCGTTGTGGGTATGCAGGCTGACGATGACCGAGTCACGCCGTGCCACGTTACGGCAGAACCACTCGATCTGGTCGGCATAAATATTAGGTGTGGCCATCTCCACCGTTGACGGCAGGTTGATGATGCACTTGTTTTCGGGTGTGGGCTGCCAGACTTCGGTGACGGCGTCACAAACCTCGACGGCAAAATCCACCTCGGTGCCGGTAAAACTCTCCGGCGAATACTGGAAAACCCATTCCGTTTCCGGTGCCGCCTCGGCGCAGCGCTTTACTTCTTCGGCCCCTGCCACGGCAATATCGATAATGCCCTGCTTGTCGGTCTTGAAAACTTTTTCCCGCTGCACCACGGAAGTGGAGTTGTATACGTGCAGGATCGCCCGGCGTGCTCCCTTGAGGGATTCAAAGGTTCGCTGGATCAATTCAGGCCGGGCCTGGGTCAGCACCTGGATGGTCACGTCATCGGGGATGCGCTTTTCTGTAATCAGCTTGCGCACGAAGTCGAAGTCCGGTTGCGATGCCGCCGGAAATCCCACTTCGATTTCCTTGAAGCCAACCTCCACCAGCAGGTCGAACATCTTCTGCTTCTGGGCGGGAGACATGGGCTCGATCAGCGCCTGGTTGCCGTCGCGCAGGTCGACGCTGCACCAGGTGGGGGCGGCGCTGATCACCTGGTCGGGCCAGGTGCGGTCCTTGATGTCGATGGGCTGAAACGGCTTGTACTTCGTGTGATCAAACATGGCAAAAATCCTTCTTTGTTCCTGCTTCCGGATCCTCGTGAGATCCGCTTGTTGCAGGCCCCGTGGCTTGTGGCCCCGGGCCCTCTCTCGAGAATGCAAAGCATAGTGAAATGGCGTTGGCATTTCTACGCATAATTTCCACTAATTCGCCATAATTTGGCTATTTATCACTATGATCATCCAATATTTTGGATATAATCACCATCCATAGAAGAAAGCTTGCCACCAGTCGCCATTGGAGCCTGAAATGACCCTGGACAAGATCGACCGCCGCATCCTGCGCGCCCTGCAGAAAGACGGCAACATCACCAACCTGGAGCTGGCGGAATCCGTGGGACTGTCCCCCTCACCCTGCGCCCGCCGCGTGAAACAGCTGGAGGACGCCGGCTTTATTCGCAAGACCGTCACTCTGCTGGACGCCTCGAAACTGGATCTCAAGCTCACGGCGCTAATCCAGATCAGCATGGACCGGCACACCCCCGATCGCTTCGACAAGTTCGAGAAAACGGTACGGCAATACCCGGAGGTAATCGAGTGCCTGTTGATTACGGGACAGTCCGCCGACTACCAGCTCAAAGTGGCGGTGCCGGACATGGAGTATTACCAGGAATTCCTGCTCAACAAGATCACCCGCATCGAAGGGGTGACCGATGTGCACTCCAGTTTCATGTTGCGGGAAGTGGTAAATACTACGGAGCTTCCCCTGGACCACATCAAGACCTGATCAGGGCAGCGCAAAGCTTAACAGTTGTTCTGTGGCCGCGATGGCAATGTACTGGCGGCCATCACTTCCCAGGTAGGTCAGCGGGTTGGCGTTACCCCGGGCGGGTAATTGTGCCTGCCACAGTTCCTCGCCATCACTGACTCGCAGCGCCCGCAGGCGGTTATCATCCGTGGCGGCGATGAACAGCAATCCCGATGCCGTCACTACCGCGCCGGCACGACCGGCACGGCCGGTGCGCTGCCTGTCGGCGGGTAATCCTTCCGTTATTCCCAGGGGCTGTTGCCAGACAATGTCACCACTGGCGGTGTCCACCGCGGTAAGCCGGCCCCAGGGGGGTTTGTGACAGGGCCAGCGCGAGCCTGCCATGGCTACATCGAATCCCGACGGTCGCGGCGTACGCAACTGGTAAGGCAATTCACTGCCGTCCCCAGCCGATTCCAGCCAGCCGAAGGTGCCGATGTCCGCCGCCATCACGAACACCATGCCGCTGGCCTGATCGAATGCCGCCCCGCCCCAGTTGGGACCGCCACCGAGGCCAGGGAACAACAACGTGGTTACCGGCTGTTCCGCGACCTGACGCAATACCCAGGGTGTATAGGCCCCCTGGTTGACCACGTCCCCCATGCTCGCCAGCAATTCGGCGCAGGCCTGGGCGTGTTCGGCGTTGGTGTCCGCGGCCGTCACCAGGTCGCCCGGACCGAATCCCACCCGGGCGATGGCCGGAGGACTGACCGGAATCGGCTGGGTGGAATAGCTGTCCTCACCGGGCACTAAACTGGCCGGCACCACCCGCTCCTCGATTTCGTAAAGCGGTTCACCGGATTCCCGATTCAGCAGAAACAGGTAGCCGGATTTGGTAGTAACCGCCAGGGCCGGCACGGCCTGCTCACCACTGCCGATATCGAACAGGGTCGGTGGTGCCGGTGGATCATGGTCCCATAGATCATGATGAATGGTCTGATAATGCCAGGCATATTCCCCCGTGCGTATATGCAGGGCGACTATGGAATTGGCATAGAGATTGGATCCCGCCCGGTCGCCACCATAGGCGAAGGGAATCGGGGATGCCAGGGGTACGTATAACAGTTCCCGCTCCGTATCCACGGTGAAGTAGAACGGCCAGGCATTGGCGCCCAGGCGATCCACCCAGCTGTCACCATCCCAGGTGGCATTGGCCGGGTCCCCCGGTTGCGCCACGGAACTGAATTCCCACAGGGCGTCTCCGCTAACTGCATCGAATGCACGGGGATTGCCGATACCGCCCGCTTGTCCCCGCGGGGTATTGGCGCCCACCACGATGATGTTTTCATAGACCAGCGGCACCGAGTTATAGGGAGTACCCAGGGCAATTACGCCTCCGTTACCAAAATCCGTGATAGCGGTGCCGGTTTCCGCGTCGAGGGCGTGCAGGGAATCCCCGCTGGTGAAATAGATTCTCGGCCCGAGGTTGCCGCTGCCGGGCCAGTAAGACACCCCGCGGCGCGATGGATTGGCATCACCGGTGTCATGGGACCAGATCTGGTCACCGGTCACCGGATCCAGGGCCACCACCCTGCCGGCGGCGGGCAGGTACATCCTGTTATCCACTACTACCGGGGTGACCTGGGAATTAGCGCGGCGGGTTTCGTCGCCTGCCGGCAGGGACAGTTCATAGTCCCAGGCCAGGGCCAGGTTTCCCACATTCGCCGCGTTAACCTGGGACAGCTCGGAATAGCCGGTGCCGGAGAGATCGCCCCGGTACTGCGGCCAGCCAGGACCGGATTCAGTAGGGGAACAATGACTCAGCGCTGCTCCGCTTATCAGTATGAGGAGCTTGTTAGCTTTCAAAAGAAATGTTTTACCTTCTCTTTATAGGAGCGGCTCATCTTGAGCGAAGTACCGCAACTCAAGGTAAGGTGGAATTCACCGTTGATATGGGATGACACTTTCTCCACCCGTTGCAGGTTCACAATAGTGGACCGATGCACACGCTGGAATATTGAAGGATCCAGCCGCGCTTCCAGCTCCTTCATGGTAGTACGCATGATGTGTGTTTCACCTTTGACGTGAACACACATGTAATCACCGGCGGCATCGATCCAGTCAATATCCAGGATCGACACAAAGGTAATGGACGAACCGTCCTTGATCGCCAGCCGGTCGGCATGGGCGGAATCCGCATCCTTGTCTTCCAGCATTTCGTCGATGGCAGTGGCCGACTTGCCGGTAATGCTTATGACCAGCTCCAGCAGCTTTTCTTTTTCCGCCGCCACCGATTCATTTGCCTTCTGCTTCAGTGCCTGGTCGATGGCCTCATTGAGGCGCTCGTTCTCCACTGGCTTTAACAGGTAATCTACGGCGTGCACCTTGAATGCGTCGATGGCGAACGCATCGTAGGCGGTAACAAAAATGATCATGGGCAGGATGTCGGACTGGACTTCCCGGATTAACTCGAAGCCAGTCATGCCCGGCATTTGTATGTCGAGAAACAACAGGTCGGGTTCGTGCTCCAGTATCGCCGTCAGTGCTTCCTTGCCGGAACCGCAACTGGCCAGCACCTCCACCCGGTCATTTTCTTTCAGGCGCATCTCCAGTCCCTGGCGTGCCAGGTCTTCGTCATCGACGATCAGCGCAGTCAGCTTGTCAGGATCGTTTGGGGTCATAGGGAATTACAACTTTTACTCGCAGGCCGCCTTCCGGGGCGTTTTCAAAAACAAGTTGGTGATTGGCTCCATAGATTTCCTGTAGCCGGTTGCGGATATTACTAATCCCCACCCCCTGGGAAAAGCCAGGTTCGCTGTGCTCACCGGATTCTGCGATACCCGGTCCGTCATCGGAAACTTCCAGCACCAGGTTTTCATCTTTAATGCCGGCCCGGATGGAAATAGTACCGCCGTTTTCCGAGCGGGAAATTGCGTACTTGATTGAATTCTCGATCAGGGGTTGCAGGATCATGCTGGGCACGAGGGCGTTGCGCGCCCGGTCTTCCACGTCCACATACAGGCGCAGTCGCTCCGCGAAGCGCACCTTCTCGATATCCAGGTACAGGCGGCTGGTTTCCAGTTCGTGGGCCAGGCTAACCTTGTCCAATGGCGAGTAATCCAGGGAATAGCGCAGAAACTTGCTCAGCTTGGTGAGCATTTCGTTTGCCTGTTTCGTGGATTTGGCCAGCACCAGGGTGGAAATTGCATTCAGGGTATTGAACAGGAAATGGGGGTTAAGCTGGTAACGCAGCATGAGCAATTGCGCCTGGTGGGCCAGGGCCTCTGAACGCAGGTTCTTTTCTTTCTCCACCTGGAACAACTGGTAGTACTTGATCATGAAATACAGTCCGCTCCACAACAACATGAGGGGAAAGGCGGCGCTGAACAGGCCATCGAACAGGTCTTCCGTGCTGGTATTGTCCAGGTCGATGGTTTCGCCGAAGGGAAGCAGGGAAATAAAATTCTGGAACGGCTGCCACAGCATGGCGGCGGCCAGGGAACCGAAGAACACAACCACGACCCGGGTAGCGGGCGCATTATCCCAGACCAGCCGGTAAAGCTGTCGCAGTCCCCCGGTTAATAACATACCCAACAAGGCGCCCACGGCGAATACCAGGGCTCGAGGCAGCAGGTACTCCGGCGGCACAAAAAGCAGGTCGCGAAGCACCAGCATGAATACCCAGATAGACCAGCCCACCAGCTGGAATATCCAGAATTGCTGGAAGCGGACTCCCGCCAGGGGGGTGCTTATGGCCTGCGACACGTAGTGCTCCGGGTATGAGAAAGGCTCATACCCGAAGAGTAATGCAAGGAAGGCTAAATATTAAGAATGGGGAGGAAAACTAGAGAAGTTCCGCGACCGCGTCTCTTTCTTCTTTTAATTCCTGCTCCGTGGCGGTCATCAGGTTCTGGCTGAAATCATTGATGTCCAGCCCCTGCACGATGCTGTAATTTCCGCCCTCGCATGTCACGGGATAGGAGTAGACCAGGCCTTCTTCTATGCCGTAGCTGCCGTCGCTGGGAATGCCCATGCTGACTATGCCGTCGCTGCCCAGGGCCCAGTTGCGCATGTGTTCGATGGCGGCATTAGCGGCGGACGCGGCGCTGGACAGGCCACGTGCCTTGATGATGGCGGCGCCCCTTTGTTGCACGGTGGGAATGAATTCGTTCTCCACCCAATCCTGGTCTACCAGGGAGGTGACATCCTGTCCGTCAACCTTGCAGTGATGAACGTCAGGATACTGGGTGGCGGAGTGATTACCCCAGATAATCATGCCTTTCACATCGGTGCTGTGCTTGCCGGTCTTGTTGGCCAGCTGGGCAATGGCGCGGTTGTGATCGAGCCGGGTCATGGCAGTGAACTGACCCGCATCCAGGTCCGGTGCATTCTTGTAGGCAATCAGGGCGTTGGTGTTGGCCGGGTTGCCCACCACCAGGACCTTCACGTCACGGCTGGCAACCTTGTTGATGGCCGCACCCTGTACGGAAAAGATCTGCGCGTTGGCCTGCAACAAATCCTTGCGCTCCATGCCCGGTCCACGCGGCCGCGCACCCACCAGCAGGCAGTAATCCGCGTCCTTGAATGCCACCTCCGGGTCATCGCTCTGCACGATGCCGGCGACCAGGGGAAATGCGCAGTCCTCCAGCTCCATCGCGGTACCGGCCAGGGCTTCCAGGGCCGGGGTGATCTCCAGCAATTGCAGGATTACGGGCTGGTCGGGCCCGAGCATTTCACCGGCGGCGATGCGAAAAAGTAGTGAATAGCTGATTTGTCCCGCTGCCCCGGTGACAGCGACGCGCACAGGTTGTTTCATAATGGGTTTCCGGTTTTCAGTGATCAGTGGTGACGATGGGCCGCGAAGTATACCAAAAATCACTGCCCCTGCAGCACGACGGTGTTCACCGGTGCAGGAACATGGCATCGCCATAGCTGAAGAAGCGGTAGTTTTCTTTTACCGCCTCACGGTAGGCATCCAACAGCATTTTTTTGTCTTTACAGAAGGCGCTCACCAGCATGATTAACGTGGATTCGGGCAGGTGAAAGTTGGTCACCATGGCATCCACCACCCGGAACTGGTAACCGGGATAAATAAAGATATCCGTCTCTTCGCAGATGGGCCTGATTTCTCCGCCGGCGGCAGCGGACTCCAGGCTACGCACGCTCGTGGTTCCCACGGCGATTACGCGGCCACCTCTCTGCCTGCATTGTGAAATCGTATCGCAGACTTCCTGGCTTACTTCCACCCATTCACTGTGCATGGAATGCTGTTCGATATCGTCGACGCGAATCGGTTGAAAGGTGCCGGCACCAACGTGCAGCGTCAGGTAGGCGGTGGCTATGCCGAGCTGCTCAATTTCCCGCAACAACTCGTCGTCAAAATGCAGCCCTGCCGTAGGCGCCGCCACGGCCCCGTCCCGTTTGCCATAAACCGTTTGATACCGATCCCGGTCCGCGGCTTCCGGTTCCCGTCTTATATAAGGAGGAAGAGGTATCTGCCCGTGCTGCAGCAGCACCTCGCCAAGATCGATCCCGGCGGGAAACTGCAACAGGAAGAATTCACTATCCCTGCCCTCAACCGTCGCTTCGACCTGTTCCGGTACCACACCAAAATAGATTGATGATCCCGGCTTCGGCGACTTGCTGGCCCGAACCTGGGCGAGTACCCGGTTGTCCGGCTGTACCCGCTCCAGCAGGACTTCCACTTTGCCGCCGCTGTCTTTGTGTCCGAACAGGCGCGCCGGGATCACCCGCGTGTCATTGAACACCAGCAGGTCATCGGGGTGCAGCAGGCCCGGAAATTCACTGAATTGTCGATGTTCCCGCTTGCCGGTGTCGGCATTCAGGCAGAGCAGACGGCTGTCGCGGCGCCTGGTCGCCGGGTAGAGGGCGATCAGTTCCTCGGGCAGTTCATAGCCGAAATCCTTGGGCGAGATCGCCATGGATTTGCACTCCTTTGTCAGAATTTTCCTAGCCAACCCCTAGTTTAAGCCATGGAGCATCTGAAGACCCCAAATTGCAAGGGTTAGGTCAACTGGTATAATTCCCGAACCAAGGAATACGGCCAGCGTGGTGAAATTGGTAGACACGATGGATTCAAAATCCATTGCCTTCACGGGCGTGGCGGTTCGAGTCCGCCCGCTGGTACCATTCATCCGGCAAGTCCAGATAGTGGGCTGTAGAAGCACTTTAGCAAGCCGATAAAATAAAAGATGGACGACCTGGCGCCAGTGACGCCGAAAGGAGAATCCGCCCATGAGCTTTGACGAAGAAAACAACGAAAACAATACGTCGGAAAGCAGCGACAAGAAGCCCAAGACTTTCTTCGGCCTGGAACTGAGCGATGGCGTCGTATACACCATCGTCATCATTCTCACACTTATATTCATCAGGCAGGTCGTGGTAGTCCTGCAGTCCCTGAACTAAAACAGGCCTCCCCCCCCCCGAATACACGCAGGCAACCGCCTGCACTTCCCATTGCAACTGTTACTGTCACGAGGCTCGTGCTAAATTACGCGCCTTCCCGATTTGAGCCCGAAAGACCCCCCAGATGACAAGTAACACCACCTACAAAATCGCCCTGCTCGATGGCGACGGCATCGGCCCTGAGATCATGGCGGAAGCCGTCAAGATCCTGGAGTTGGTTGGCCCGCGCAATAACATCGACTTCGAACTGATTCATGCCCCGTTCGGCGCCAGCGCCTGGTTCAGCCATGGACAGTCATTTCCCGATGAAACAAAAGCGGCCTGCGACGGCGCCGACGCTATCCTCAAGGGCCCGATCGGGCTGAACCACGAAGAATCCGCGAAGATTCCGGTGGACGAACAACCGGAACGGGGCGCCCTGCTGCCCCTGCGTCGCCGCTACGACACCTTCGCCAATTTTCGCCCGGTGAAATTATCCAGCGGACTTGCCCACTTCTCGCCGCTGAAACCGGAAATCATCGGCGACGGCATCGACATCATGATCATCCGCGAACTGGTGGGCGGGCTTTACTTCGGCGAGAAGGAAACCGGGACCACCGATGACGGCAAACGTTACGTGAAAGAAACCCTGGAGTATGACGAGGACCAGATCACCCGTATCGCGAAAGTGGCATTCGACACCGCACAAGGCCGCAAGAAAGTGCTGCACAACATTCACAAGAGCAATGTGCTGAAGTCCAGCGTGCTGTGGAACGAGATCATGGAAGAAGTGGGCAAGGATTACCCCGATGTGGAGATTCGCCATATCCTGGTGGACGCCGCCGCGACTTACCTTTGTCTCAACCCGGGTCAGTTTGACGTCATGGTCATGGAAAACATGTTCGGCGACATATTAAGCGACCAGGGTGGCGGCATACTCGGCTCCCTGGGTCTCATGCCTTCCGCCTGTATTGGACCGGACAAGGCCTACTATGAACCATCTCACGGTTCCGCACCGGATATCGCCGGGCAGAAAGTGGCCAATCCCTATTCCATGATCGGTTCGGTAGCCATGATGCTGCAGATGAGCTTCGGCCTGGATGAAGAAGCCAACAGGCTGTGGCAGGCCATGCAGGATGTATTCGCCGCGGGTTATTCCACGCCGGACCTGTCGCGGGATACTGACAAGGTGAAGATGATTTCTACCGATGGTTTTGGCGATCTCGTCGTCGAGAAGTTCAGCTAGGAACTATTCCCCTGCGTGCAACTTCATGTTGATCATGCGCAGGGCGGCCTTTACTGACGCCAGCACCTGATTGGCGTCCACGCCCCGAGTCTTGAATCCCTTGCCATCGGCTTCCCAGGAAATAATACATTCCGTTAGCGCGCTGGTTTGGCCGCCACGGGGAATGTGCACCTCGTAGTCCACCAGCTGGGGCATGACGAAATCCTTTTGTGCCAGGATCTTTTCCACCGCGTCCATGAAGGCGGAGAAGCCACCGTTGCCGGAACCGGAACCCTGGAACTCTTCATCCTTTATTCGTACCCGGATGCTGGCGGTGCTTTCCACGTCCAGGCCGCTGTTGATGTAGCAGTTGAGCAACTCGATGTGATGGTATTCCTTGCTTTCCATTACGTCGGCGATGATGAAGGGCAGGTCCTCAGAAGTAATGGTGTGCTTGCTGTCACCCAGCTCCACCACACGCTCCAGCACCTTGACCTGGTCTTCCTCTGACAGGCTGATGCCCAGCTCATCCAGGTTATTTATGAGGGACGCCTTGCCGCTCATCTTGCCCAGGGCATAGGTATGCTTGCGGCCGAAGCGCTCCGGACTGAGGTTGGTTTTATACAGGTCGCCCTTTAAATCACCGTCTGCATGTATGCCCGCGGTCTGGGTAAACACGTCGGCACCGACAATAGGTGTGTTGGCGGCAATCCACTTGCCGGAAAAATTTTCTACCATGCGGCTCAGCATGGTGATGCGGGTCTCATCGATGGACAGCTCCATGCCCATCTTGTCTCTCAATGCCACGGCAACTTCGGCGAGGGAGGCGTTACCCGCCCGTTCACCCAGGCAATTGACCGTGCAGTGAACATTATTAATGCCGGCGGCAACGGCGGCCATGATGTTCGCCGTGGCCAACCCATAGTCGTTGTGAGGATGGAAATCGAAATCCACGCCAGGGAAGCGCGCCATCATGTCAGACAGGGCAGCGGTCACCTCTTCCGGGGAATAAACACCAAGTGTATCCGGCAGCATGTAATGCCTGATGCCGAGTTCTTTGGTGCCCTCCACCAGGCCGTAAACATAATCCGGACTGTCGCGATAACCGTTGGACCAGTCTTCCAGATACATATTGACTGACAAGCCCTGCTCGTGAGCATACTCGACAGTGTTCGCAATGCCTTCGATGTGCTGCTCGAGATTCTTTCCCAGTTGTTCCCGGCAATGTTTCTCCGAACCCTTGCTGAGCAGGTTGATCACTTCACCGCCGGCACGCTTGATCCAGTCTACGCTGCGGCGGTGATCGACAAATCCAAGTACCTCGACACGATCCGCCAGGCCTTCTTCCCGCGCCCATGAGGTAATCTGCGACACGGCTTCTCGTTCCCCTTCCGAGACACAGGCGGACGCTACCTCGATGCGATCCACTTTCAGGGATTGCAGCAGGGCACGGGCGATGTTCACCTTCTCGGTGCCGGAGAAGGAAACGCCCTGGGTCTGTTCACCGTCACGCAGCGTGGTATCCATCAGGCTGATATGACGAGGCTGGCTGCTATTGGCCATGGGTTTCAGGTATTCCTGGAGTCAATGCGGGGGCCGGGTTTCCGGCGGGGAACGAAGTTTAACAGATACACCTGACGCGATAAAACCTCCGCTGACACAAGCAGTTACATTTGCACTGCCGCACCATCGTTATATACTGCGGGCTCCGTAAGAAGGGAGCAGTTTGGGGTTTTACATGGCGATCAAGATCTGTGTGCCGAAGGAGATTCGCGCAGGCGAAAAACGGGTGGCACTGGTACCAGATAGCGTAAATCGCCTCGTCAAGCAGGAACTCGAAGTTTGCGTTCAGGCCGGCGCTGGCGACCAGATAGGTTATTTCGACGAGGACTACAGTTCCGCGACTATTATAGAAGATGCTTCCGCCCTGCTGGGCCAGGCCGACATCACCCTGATGGTGAATCCCATCACCAGTGAACAGATCGGTCAATTAAAGGAAGGAAGCGTTCTCATCGGCTTCCTCAATCCCCATTCCGACCTGGAAAGATTCCAGCAACTCGCCGCCAGGAATATCTCTGCTTTTTCCGTGGAACTGATTCCACGTATTTCCCGCGCCCAGGCCATGGACGCGCTTTCCTCCCAGGCATCTATCGCCGGTTATAAAGCGGTGCTGTTGTCTGCCTATTACCTGGGCAAGTTCTTTCCCATGCTCACCACCGCAGCAGGAACCATTCGTCCTTCCAAGGTTTTGGTAATCGGTGCCGGCGTGGCGGGGCTGCAGGCCATCGCCACTGCGCGACGGCTCGGCGCCATTGTCGAGGGATACGACGTGCGCGCAGCAGTAAAAGAGCAGGTGGAATCCCTGGGCGCCAAGTTTGTCGATATCGCAATCAAGGCGGAAGGCAGTGGCGGTTATGCCCGGGAACTCACCGAGGAAGAAAAACAACAGCAACAGGAAATTCTCGCCAAGCACGTGGCAGCGGCGGACGTGATTGTCAGCACCGCCGCCATCCCCGGCCGCCCTTCCCCGCGCATTATTTCCACCGCCATGGTGGACGGCATGAAAGGCGGTTCGGTGATTATTGATCTCGCCGCGGAAGGCGGCGGCAACTGCGAACTGACCCAGGCAGGGGAAGAGGTAAAGCACAAGGGTATCACCATCGTGGGCCCGATCAATGTACCCAGCACCGTGGGCAACCATGCCAGTGAACTCTACGCCAAGAACCTGCTGAATTTTCTCGAGCTGTTAATCCAGGAAGGCGAGATCAGGATCGACCTGGAAGACGAAATTATCGACGGCAGCCTGGTGACCCACGACGGCCAGGTGCACAACGCTGCCATCAAGGAACAGTCAGGAGCAAACCAATGATCGAAGGTCTCGCTGCCCTCTATATATTCATGCTCGCGGGTTTTACCGGCTTCGAGATCATCAGCCGGGTGCCGGTGATCCTTCACACTCCCCTGATGTCCGGTTCCAATTTCGTACACGGCATCGTGCTGGTGGGCGCCATGTTCGCCCTGGGAATCGCTGATAACACAACCGAGCAGGTCATCGGTTTTATCGCTGTATTGCTGGGTGCCGGCAACGCCGTCGGCGGCTACGTGGTCACCGAGCGCATGCTGGAAATGTTCAAGCCCAGCAAGAAAGAAGAAGCCTCCGGTAGCGAGGGATCGTAATGGAAAGCAGCATCATGGAAACCCTGATCCAGGCGTCCTATTTCGTTGCCGCGGTGGTGTTCATCATCGGCCTCAAGCAAATGAGTTCGCCGGTTACGGCACGGCGCGGCATCGTCTGGGCTGGTGCCGCTATGGTGCTGGCAACCGTGGTGACCTTCGGTGTACCGGAGATTCTGCAGGGCGATCAGGCCGGCACCAACATCACGCTGATCGTAATAGCTATCGCCATTGGCGGCGGCTTTGCCTGGTGGAGCGGCAAGAAGGTCGCCATGACCGACATGCCGCAGATGATCGCCATGTACAACGGCATGGGCGGCGGTGCCGCGGCCACCATTGCCGCGGTTGAATTGTTAAAAGCCACTTCCGAAGTGGAAGCCCACCCCGCCGAGTTTGCTACAGTTGCCGACGCCCTCGGTCCCGACGTGGCGATCCTGGGCATACTGGGCGCCATCATCGGCACCATTTCCTTCAGCGGCAGTATCATCGCCTGGGCGAAACTGGACGGCAGGCTGCATTTAAGCCGCCTGTTGCCGGGACAGCATTTCATCAACGCCATCATCGCCCTGGCCACCGTCGGTTTCGCCATCGCCATTTATTTCAGTGCCGACCTCACGCTGATCTATGTTTTTTATGGACTGGCCCTGGTACTGGGAATCTTCATTACCGTTCCTGTGGGCGGCGCCGACATGCCGGTGATCATTTCCCTGTTTAATGCCCTAACCGGTCTTGCCGTGGGCTTCGAAGGCTACGTGCTGGGCAACGCCGCCATGATTATTGCCGGTATCGTGGTGGGTTCCGCCGGTTCCCTGTTGACCCAGTTGATGGCGGTAGCCATGAACCGCTCTGTTGCAAACGTATTTTTCGCCGGGGTCGGCACAGGTGCTGCCGCAGAAGCCGGCGAACAGGGAGAGATGAAAGAGATCCAGGCACAGGATGCCGGAATCCTCATGGCCTTCGCCAGCCAGGTGATAATAATTCCTGGCTACGGCATGGCAGTGGCCCAGGCCCAGCACAAGATCTGGGAACTCACCCAGTTGCTGGCTGAGAAAGGCGTCACCGTGAAATTTGCCATTCACCCGGTTGCCGGCCGTATGCCCGGGCATATGAACGTGCTGTTGGCGGAAGCCGGCGTACCCTATGACATGATTTATGACATGGATGACGTAAATGCCGACTTCAAGAACACCACGGTGGCACTGGTAATCGGCGCCAATGACGTGGTCAACCCATCGGCCAAGACCGACAGCAGCAGCCCCCTGTATGGCATGCCCATACTCAACGCCATGGATTCCGAAAATGTCATCGTGATCAAACGCGGTCGCGGCGCGGGATTCTCCGGTGTCGAGAACCCTCTGTTCTTCGCTGACAACACCAAGATGCTGTTCGGCGACGGTCAGAAGGCCGCCAGTGAGTTAATCCAGGCGGTGAAAGAGCTCTGAGTAACGCCGACCTCCCTCGCGCCGGACTCTTAAGGCGGCTGGCCGCCCTGCTCTACGACAGCTTCCTGGTTGCAGCCATATGGATGCTGTTAGGGTTCGTGGTACAGGTAATCGCCGGTACCGAAGGCAACCGGCTGGTGGACGGCCAGGTACAGACCGATCCCGTGCTGGGCGCCATCATCTTCACCCTCATGCTGGTCAGCGCTGCTTCATTTTATATCTGGTTCTGGATGCGCAGCGGCCAGACCCTGGGCATGCTGGCCTGGCGCATGCAGCTCCAGGATCTCGATGGCAACATGGTGGATCTCAGGCAGGGATTGCTGCGCTGGCTCGCCGCCTGGCCCGCCTTTTTCCTGTTGGGCTTTGGCTACCTGTGGCTCTACCTGGATGAAAACGGCGACACCCTGCATGACAGGGTTACGGGCTGCAAGGTCGTGGTGCTGCCCAAGTCGGCGGCACCGCTGAAATAGGAATCCCCAAAAAGAAAAATGGGAAGTGGCTCTCGCCAATTCCCACCAGGGTTGCACTAAATCCCGAGCTTCAGCTCATTATTATTGTGAGGAGACTTCGGTTTGCGCTGTACTCGGGATTTTGCCCTGCTGCCGCGGTGGCGTCCTGATCTATATCAATCTTTCAGGGTTTTCGGCCATCAGCGATCTTCGAGAGCGCTGGCTTCCAGCATGACATGAAAGATCACGTGCTGCTCCATCACGCCCCGCACCAGGTCGGCACCGGGACCCGCCGCGTAGATTGCCACGTCTTCACCGCCGTGGGTTTCCGCCCCCATGGGCAGCGGCACCAGGGTTTCTGAGAAAAAGTCTTCCGCCTCGGTATCCACTTCGGTTAAATCAATGCGAGTGCTGCCCCGTTCCGCGGCAGTGTCGTGGTAGCCACGGCCGTTGATATAGCCGAGAGTGGTATAGGGCAGCCCGTCCGATGCCTGGCTGAATTCTTCTCGAGTCTCACCGCTGCTGTCCAGTCCCACTACCTTGCCCAGTATAGGGTTGCCCCGGGCAGGATAGCCGGCAATGGTGAACACGTGACTGTGATCGGCAGTAACGATGATCAGGGTTTCATCCATATCCACCATGTTAAAAGCCGTTTCGATGGCATTGGCGAATTCTATGGTATCGGTCAGCGCACGAATCGGATTGGTGCTGTGATGGCCGTGATCGATGCGTCCCGCTTCTACATTCAGGTAGTAACCATTTTCATTCTGCCGCAGAATCTCGATAGCCTTGACCGTCATCTCCGTCAGGCTGGGCTCGCCACCGGTATCGTTCTCCCGATCAAGTTCATATTGCATGTGGCCAGGCTGGAACAGGCCTAGTAAATGATCGGTGGATTCCGGATCAATTTCAGAAAACTGGTCACGGTTCCACACATAACGGGCGTTAGGGTATGCCTGCTCCCATTCCGAGGCGAGGTTGCGCCCGTCCACCCTGGCCCCCGGGTCACCTGTCTCTGGATCATTTACTGATTGGGGAATAAAGGCACTGCGCCCGCCGCCCAGGGCGACTTCCAGACCATCGCTGCCCAGCACGTTATCCCTGAATTCAATCAGCTGCCGGGCGATGTCTGCACAGTCACCGGGGTTGGCGAAACTAGCCGCATTGGCGTCACTCTCGAAATCACGATCCATGATATGGGCATAGTTTGCGGCGGGTGTGGCGTGGGTGAGACGCGCCGTACTGACCACCCCGGTAGCCAAACCACGCATCTCGGCGCGCTCCAGGAAGGTCAGCAGGTTTCTGCCCTGCTGGGAATTGCAATCGCCCCGGATTACGTCGTGGTCGACACTGATCAGGCCCCGGTCTGTCTTGTAGCCCGTGGCCATGGCGGTCATGGTGCCGGCACTGTCCGCTACCTGGGCATTTACGTTGTAGGTCTTCGACAGTGCCACGTTGGGAAAGGTTTCGAAGAACAGTTCATTCTCTTCACCGTTCTCTCCTCGCAGCTGCCCTTCCAGGATTCTCGCCGCGGTAACCGTGGACACTCCCATGCCATCGCCAACAAACAGGATGACATTTTTCGCCATAGGCACGTCGCCATTGCGCCATTGCAGGTTTCGCTCTACCGTTGCACGGCCCTGCTGGTACCAGCCCTGGGGTGTGTTTTGCGCCAGCGCCGTACAGCCCATGACTGTCATAGCAGTCACAGCGGCAATTGAATAAATACGATTCAGTTTCATAGTTTTTTTCCTTCGCAGGTTTAACGCACCCTGCCGATAAAATACCAGCCCAGGCCGGCGCACAGGATGATGGGTGTCATCACCGCCAGCAAGGGATTGAATCCATAAAGTAAACTGGCCGGCTCCATCATTCGCTGCAGAATGGTGAAACCCAGGCCAATACCCAGGGCCACGAACACTCTCGAACCCATGGTGGCTTCGCGCAGTGGGCCGAACACGAATGCTATACCGAGAATAACCAGCGCCAAGGTTGCCAGGGGTTGCAGCAGTTTCTTCCAGAACGCCAGGAAATAGGTCGCGCTGTCCAGGCCCTCCCGGGCAAAGAAATTCGCCAGCCGATACAGGCCCGAGATGGATTGCTGGTCCGGTTCCACCAGCAATACGCTGAGCAGTTCCGGTGACAGTTCTACCCGCCAGTCTTCCTGCAGGTAGGATTCGGTGCTGACGCGATTGTCATCGAAGCGGCTCACCCTGACTTCGCTGAGGCGCCAGAATCCGTCACCGTTCTGTTCCTCGTAGTTTGCATTGACGGCAAAGCTGGCGGACTGCAGTCGCCTCTGTTCATCAAAGCGGTAACGGGTGAGCCCGAACAGCTCGGTGCCACCGGGAGCGATGGCGTTGATGTGAATGAACTCGTTGCCAATGCGGCGCCAGGTGCCCTGCTCGGAATTAATCGTGTCGGTGCCGCTTTGTTCAATCGCCTTGCCACTGCGGGCAATCTGCTCCAGGGGTGGCGATACATATTCCCCCAACACCAACCCCAGCAGCATCACCGCCAGGGTGGGTTGCAATACCGCCAAAACAATACGCCAGACACGCACACCGGCGGCCTGCATGACTACCAGTTCGTTATGGGAAGCCAGCACGCCGAGCCCGATGATGGCACCGCCCAGGGCAGTGAAAGGAAGCAGTTCATAGAGACTGGTTGGCGCGGTGTAAAACACGTAACGCAGGGCGCTGGCCGCCGTATAGTTCTCGTCGGTGTCCGCCAGTTCATCGGCCAGGGAAAACACCACATCCACAACCACCACCAGCGCCACTACCACCAGCATGGACCACAACACCGCGGATCTTATGTGACGATCAAGCTTTTGCATTGCCGTTGCGTCTCAGCTGGGAAGGTTTGAAGAAAGGCCAGTTATAAATCACTATGCCAATGGCGATGAACAATACATGCACCCACCACAGGCCCGGCATGGGCGACAGTTCCCCGGCATCGATCATGTCACGGGAAAGCTGCAACAGGATAAAGTACGCCGCATAGAGCAAGGCGGCGGGAATCAGCTTGCTGAACTGGCCCTGGCGCGGGTTAACCCGGCTCAGGGGCACCGCGATCAGCGTAATGACTGGCACCAACAGGATGATGGAGATGCGCCACTGCAGTTCGGCCTGGTAGGCAAGGTTATCGAAACCTAACAATTCTCCCGTGGTAAGCGTCTCCTCCTCCAGGATTACTTCAAATTCCGAGGCATCGGGTAAACGGATTGCCTGCACATCGAACTGGCCCACGCTGAAGTTTGCCTCTCCCGGCAAGCCATCGTACTGCAGAACATTTTCCAGCCGCATGAATCGTGCCCCTGTCTCTCTGTCGATCTGGGGCCTGGCATTGTCGGCCACGATGATGCGCAAACGGTCCTGGGTTTCACCCTCGACGGATTCGTTGATGGCCACGAATACATTTTCCAGGCGCCTGCCCTGTCCGGCGATGTTCTGGGTCTGTTCGGCATGGGTGACCCGCTCGCCGGAACCGAATGATTGAAACTGCCCGGCAACGATCAGGTCGATTTCGGTGAGCTGTTCCTGGTTCTGCTTCAGTGCCTCGGTATTGCGTACACCCCAGGGAGCAATCACCATGCTCAGTGCCGCCATAACAATCAATACCAGGCCAGCGCTGCCGCAGGCCAGCACCAGTAATTTTATTTTGCTGATGCCACTGGACAGCAGCACCACCATTTCATTGTCTGCGTACATACGGCCATAGGCCAGCATGATGCCGAGAAACAAAGACAGGGGCAGGATCACCAGTAAGAAGTCCGGCAGGCGGTAGAACATGAGCAACAACAGCACATCGGAAGCCAGTTCGCCGGACACGGCCTGGCTCAGGTACTGGATAAAGCGGCTGGTGAGGGAAACCAGTAACAGCACCAGGGTCACGGCGAGCATGACCTGGAGCACCTGGCGGGTGAAATATCTGAATAGTATCAAGCTGTTGCGTATCCGGTATCGGCCAGGGGCCAGTCTACCCGATACGCGCCGCGGAAGGCAGTGGTTCCTAGGCGACGCGGGTCTTGGGATGTTCCAGGATTGCGCGAAACGCTCGCGGCACTTCCGTCATCTGGTGCTTGTCGAAATCGAAAAACACCACGCCCATCTTGGCATTGCTCACCACCGACTCCAGTGCGCTGTTGGTAACCTGCATGCAGATGTCGAGGCCGTAACGATTAAACTTGCCGATGCCCACATCGATGATGAGCAGGTCGTTGGCGAAAGACTCGGAACGGTAATCCACCGCCAGGTCGGTTACTACCATGCCGAGACCGTAGATATTGGATTCGGTAAATCCCAGGCTGGCGAGAAACTGCAGGCGCGCCTCGTGAAGAATGCGCACCATGGCGACACTGTCCAGGTGCTTGGCGTAGTTGACGTCGCTAATCCCCACGCTGCGTTCCATGCTGTATAAAAATCGATCAGGTGGGGAAATCTTGACTCGTGGCATGAGGACTCCGTTGCAAACTCATAGTGGGTAGAGCTAGGACAACGCAAAAAGCGATTCGTTCAAACTGAATCCCGGAAATCTTAGCAGGAAAAAAATCCGCTTTTCCACAGTATTCGTAAGCCCCTGTATTCCCTATTGCTTCGCACAATGTTTCTCCGTAGGATGACTGCTCCGCGCAGAATCTGATCAAAAATTAAGCACTTTGTAAGCCTGAACTGGAGTTTTCCCTGATATGAAGTATGCAATCAATGCCGCCGCACCGGACAAGGTTAACAGCGACTGTGTAGTCGTGGTGGTCTGGAACAAAGGCACGCTCAGTGACGAGGCCACGGCAATCGACCAGGCCGGCGGCAAGCAACTGAGCAAGATACTGGGCAGCGGTGACTTCAAGGGAAAACTGGCGGATACGCTGGTACTGCATGACCTGGCCGGCTGCCAGGCCCGACGCGTTTTGCTGCTGGGTGGCGGTGAGCGCAAGAAACTGGACGGCAAGAAGACCTCCAAGATGTTCAAGGCGGCGGTAGAAGCGCTGAAGAAGCTGAATGGCCGCAGCGCCCACTTCGCCATCGCCAGCCTGGAAGTCAGCGACCGGGATGGGACCTGGGTCAATGCACGCCTGGCCCAGGACACGGAAACCACCCTCTACCAGTACGACACCACCAAGAGCAAAAAGGCCACGGCCATCTCACTGAAGCAGGTGACCCAGTCCCCGTTCAGCGGGGTACGGCGCAAGAGCCAGGAAGCCGCGCAAAAAAAAGGCCAGGCCATCGGCCAGGGTATTAACCGGGCACGTCAATTGGGCAACCTGCCGGGCAATATCTGCACTCCTTCCTACCTTGCCGAACAGGGCCAGGCCCTGGCGGCCAAGTACAAGTCCGTCACCACCCAGGTACTGAGCGAAAAACAAATGGCCCGCCTGGGCATGGGTTCCCTGTTATCCGTTGCCGCGGGTTCTTCCCAGGAAGCCAAGCTCATTGTTATCAATTACAAGGGCGCGAAAGCAGAAAGCAAACCGGCGGTGCTGGTGGGTAAGGGTATAACCTTCGATACCGGTGGCATCAGTCTCAAACCCGGTCTCGCCATGGACGAAATGAAATTCGACATGTGCGGTGCCGCCAGCGTGATCGCCACCATGGGCTGTGTGGCAGACCTGAAACTGCCCATCAACGTAGTTGGCATCGTGGCGGCGGCGGAAAACATGCCCAGCGGCAAGGCCACCAAGCCGGGGGATATCGTAACCAGCATGTCCGGCAAGACCATCGAGGTGCTCAATACCGATGCCGAGGGCCGCCTGGTCCTGTGTGACGCCCTCACCTACGCGGAACGATTCAAGCCCCGCAGCGTCATTGACATCGCCACCCTGACCGGCGCGGCCGTGGCCACCTTCGGTTCCACGGTTTCCGCCCTTTTAAGCAATAACGATGACCTCGCCGAGGCCCTGCTTGAGCACGGCCAGCACAGCCTCGATCCGGCCTGGCAACTGCCCCTGTGGGAAGAGTACCAGCCCCTGCTGGACAGTAATTTCGCTGACATCGCCAATATCGGCGGCCCCAAGGCCGGTACCATCACCGCGGCCTGCTTCCTGTCCCGCTTTACCGAGAAGTTCAAGTGGGCTCACCTGGATATCGCCGGCAGTGCCTGGAACAGTGGAAACCTCAAAGGCGCTACCGGACGCCCGGTGGGATTGCTGGTGGATTACCTGTCATCATTCAAGTCCTGATCCGTTCGATCCTGTATACTTGCGCCTTTTGTAAAACCGGCTAAACCCGCGCCAGCTCTCGTTGGCACCTCCATGGACAAGACTTACCAACCGCAACAACTGGAAGCCCACTGGTACAAGCTCTGGGAAGAGCGCGGCTATTTCGCGCCCCAGGGCGACGGCGACCCATATTGTATAGTCATTCCCCCGCCCAACGTCACCGGGCGCCTGCACATGGGCCACGGATTCCAGCATGCCATCATGGATGCCCTGATCCGTTACCAGCGCATGCATGGCCGCCCGTCGCTGTGGCAGGTGGGCACGGACCATGCAGGTATCGCCACCCAGATGGTGGTGGAACGGCAACTGGAAGCCGCGGGCAGCAGCCGCCAGGAAGTGGGCCGCGAGGCTTTCGTGGAAAAGGTCTGGCAGTGGCGCGAAGAATCCGGCGGCATCATCACCCAGCAGCTGCGGCGCATGGGTTCGTCCCTGGACTGGTCCCGGGAACGCTTCACCATGGACGAGCAATTGTCCGCGGTGGTGGAGAAAGTTTTTATTGATCTCTACGACGAGGGCCTGATTTACCGCGGCAATCGCCTGGTGAACTGGGATCCCCAGCTGCATACCGCCATCTCCGACCTGGAAGTCATCTCCGAGGAAGAAGACGGTTCCCTGTGGCACTTTAAATATCCAATCAGCGGCACTGATGGTTTCGTCACCATCGCCACCACCCGGCCAGAGACCATGCTGGGGGATACTGCCGTCGCCGTACACCCGGATGACGAACGTTATAAGGATTTAGTGGGCAAGACCATCGACCTGCCCCTGTGTAACCGGCAGATTCCGGTTATTGCCGATGACTACGTGGACCCGGAATTTGGTACCGGCTGTGTGAAGATCACCCCGGCCCATGATTTCAATGACTACGAGATTGGCCTGAGGCATGACCTGGAAATAATCAACATCCTCACCATCGACGCCGCCATCAACGACGAGGCGCCGGAAGCCTACCGGGGCATGGACCGCTTCGAGGCGCGCAAGCAGGTGGTAGCCGATCTCGAAAAACTTGGCCTGCTGGACAAGATCGAACCCCACAAGCTGAAGGTGCCCCGGGGCGACCGCAGCCACGTGGTGATCGAACCCTACCTGACCCACCAGTGGTACGTGAAGATCCAGCCCCTGGCGGACCCGGCTATCAAGGCAGTGGAAGACGGCGATATCGAGTTCGTACCCAAGAACTGGGAGAACACCTACTTCGCGTGGATGCGCAATATCCAGGACTGGTGCATATCACGGCAGTTATGGTGGGGTCACCGCATTCCGGCCTGGTATGACCAGGAAGACAACGTTTACGTGGGCCATGACGAGGCCGCGGTACGGGAAAAACACGGCCTGGATGGCTCGGTGATCCTGCGCCAGGACGAAGACGTGCTGGATACCTGGTTTTCCTCCGCCCTGTGGACCTTCTCCACCCTGGGCTGGCCCGACGACCGCGAGTATTTCGACAGGTTTCATCCAACCAATGTTCTGGTCACCGGCTTCGACATCATCTTCTTCTGGGTCGCGCGCATGATCATGATGACCCTGAAGTTCACCGGCGAGATTCCCTTCAAGCAGGTTTACATAACCGGCCTGGTGCGGGATGAGCACGGCCAGAAGATGTCCAAGTCGAAAGGAAACATACTTGACCCCATCGACCTGATCGACGGCATTTCACTCGATGACCTTATTGAGAAGCGCACCGCGGACATGATGCAGTCGCACCTGAAAGAGAAGATCGAAAAACATACCCGGGAATCATTTCCCGAAGGCATCACCGGATACGGCACCGATGCCCTGCGTTTCACTTATTACTCCCTCGCCTCCACCGGCCGCGACATCAAGTTCGACCTGGGCCGCACCGAGGGCTTCCGCAACTTCTGCAACAAGATATGGAATGCAGCGCGCTACGTGATGATGAATACCGAGGGTCAGGCCGTTGCCGACAGTATCGATCCCGCCGCGCTGAACACCGCAGATCGCTGGATTCTTTCCCGCTTTCAGCACGCCGCTGGTGAAGTGGAACAGGCCATGGGCCAGTACCGTTTTGATATCGCCTCCCAGGTGTTGCACGAGTTTATCTGGAACGAATACTGCGACTGGTACCTGGAGCTGTCCAAGCCTGTACTGTGGGATGCCGAGGCAAATCCGGCGGGGGCAGAAAAGACCCGGCGCGTGTTGTTGACGGTGCTGGAACAGAGCTTGTGCCTGCTGCATCCCTTCATGCCTTTTATTACCGAAGAGATCTGGCAGAAGGTGGCGCCCATGCTGGGGATCGAGGGTGACAGCATCATGTTGCAGCCCTATCCACTGATCGATGCCAATGCTATCGATGCTGAAGCAGAGCAGGATATCGATTGGTTGAAGGGTGTGATCGTGGCGATACGTAATATCCGCGGGGAAATGGATATCTCGCCGGCCAAGGCAATCAATGCCCTGGTGTACAGCCCGGAGGCATCGGACCAGGACAAGCTGGAACAGTACCGACCTTATTTAATGAAGCTGGCCAAGCTGGAGAGTATCGAGTGGCTGGCGGACAAGGGTGAGGCCCCCGCTGCTGCCACGCAATTGCATGGACAGGTTGAGGTATTGGTTCCATTGGCCGGGCTTATAGACGTTGAGGCGGAAACAGCAAGGCTCGAAAAAGAGATTGGCAAGCTCGAGGCCGGGCTGAAGGCGGTTAGAGGCAAGCTGGGAAACAGTAAGTTCGTGGAGAATGCGCCGGAGGCGGTGGTTGCGAAGGAGAGGGAGAAGGAGAAGGAGATGTCTGGGGCCCTAGCGGCGCTTAAAGAAAAGCTAAAATCATTGGAGGAAATGCAATAGCCTCTCTGCCAACCAATGTTAGCTATAAACATCAACCACAACTATACGCCCTCTTTTACCGGGCTTGATGACCAATATTATTTTCAAGTCAGAGTTGACGATCAGGAATTAGGTCACCGTTTATCAAACTAAACCAGATACAAGTCGGATCAAGGTTGAATCATCACAATCTACCTGAAATCTTCAGGCGAGTCCAAATAGTTAGCAATTTCGCTATAAGCTTCTTGAAGCTCCATGCCAGAAGCAATACCTATTGCTTCACTTACAGCAACCCACGTATATTCGCCGCTTCTAGGGTTTAGTAAGCCGATATTTTTAATGTGATGCAATTTCTGCAAATTGGCTAGAGTACAGTAGATCAAAAGCTGTTTTACATCATCTCCTTTGAAGTCTCTCTCCCCGGCTTTAATCTCATAAATCGTAGAATTGCAATAAACATCCCCATAACAAGAATTTAGCAATCCACATCCCTGAAACGAAGGCGAAACGATCAAACTATCTCTATCCTCATAGTCTTCAAAATAAGCGTATATTGAATAAGCTATTTGATAGGCTTCCTTCAACTCTTCTTTAGTGAACTCTCCAAGGGTTGCATACCGAACTTTCCCCTGCAATCGAGCGATATACTCCAAGCACCTGGATTTTATTTTTTCTAAATCATCATTTGAAATCTCAACCAGATCGAAGAGATTGTTATTGATTTGATATTCATACAGCCGAAATCCAGTTTCATTTACTAGAGCACGCCTACCAGAATCGACTTTACTAACTATATGCTCACAGTAACGCTCTTTCTGTAGATTAAGCTTCCTTACAACACGAGAAATGAAAGGGAAACTCTTTTTCCAAAAAGAGCTATGTTTTCTCGCGAAATCTAGCTCTGAGATCAAAATAGATTTCCCCACCCATTGGAGCTATATCTCTTAGCAAACCAATCCAATATTTCTTTGTTATAGTCGGATAAGCTTTTCTTGATCCTATTCCTCCAGTGGCTTCCTTCGTCGCCTAGAATGTAAGAGGAAAGTAGTAGAGAGCGTCGTTCCCACTCGCTAAGATTCTGATAATGATTTAACCGATCTGATATCCAGTAGTGAATATTTCTCTGAGCCATCGCCAATATCGCATCACGCTTCACCATAGTGCTATCACTATTTTCCCCGAGCTTTGTTAGAATTTGGTCTGTCTCGTTGGATAAGTCATGGGCTAGGACACCTACAGCGAATGCCGTATTTGAAGTAACTTTTACGATATAGGAATCCTTTATAAATAATTCTCGAAGTTTTCCAAATACAAAATCCTTAGTTGCTTCATCTAGATCTGGCATGATCTTACCTAGCAAAATCATCACGGAGGGAAACACTGGATATAGAATTTCGAAGTTTTCTGCAAGCGATCTAATTGCCGAGCGTTTCGTGCCTTTCTTTAGAAATTTAACTGCGTCTATTAGACGTCTTGTTAACGCTTGATTAATTCTGCTTTTTGCGATTTCCTTTCCAAGCATTCCAACGATATCGAACTTTTTTAGTTCATCTTTTAGAGCATCATAATCCTCATTAGCAGTTGGCGAGTATGGGTCATAGAAAAGTCTAAGGCGAAGAAAGTTCGATTCAATCTTTGCTCCTTCATCTTCAGAATCAGCAAAGTATTCATTAGTAATGCGATATTCTTCCGAGGTCATTATTTGAGTCTTTTGCTTCTGCACTGACAACCCTTCATTTTCATGAAGTTTCTGACTTAAAATAATTAGTGCAGCGTAAGCGTCTTGTAAAGAGTCAGCGAAAATTAAATAGTCATCCGCATATCTACAAAAGTTAATCTTCGAAACCACTAGTAAGTTGTCAACCCTGTTTAATAAGAGCTCGCTTAACAGTCTGGCCGCAACCCCTCCAACAGGCAGTCCATATGAAGCATTCTTAGACAAAATTTCCAGAATTCGGCATATTCGAACAATAATATTAGTGTTATCAGTGACCTTATTTAGTGCGTTTTTGATGCTATGGTGATATATGCGAGGGTAGAAATCAGAAATATCGCATTTCAACACATACTGTGATTTATCCGATTTTTCTAATGCAGTCTCTGTAAATGATCTCCAGTTATACTCTTTGTCCCACATACTTTTAGCTTCTTCATTGTATGAATAACGATATGAGAAGACGCAACGTTTATTGATTGAAATTCTAGAAGATTCAATTTCTTCAGCAATTGACAACACAAGAGCTAGAAAATAGGCATTCCAGAGTGGTTCTATTTGGGAACCCCATCTGTAACCATAATAACCAACTGCCTGGAGTGCTCTTTCTTGGTTTATGGGGAAAGTAATCTCAGCTTGTTCAAAGTTTTTATGTAAATTGGCTATTAAACTGATAACCCTTTCTTTTTCATCTTTAAAAAATAAATTATCTATAGGAAATGGAAAAATGTCGGTGTCACCGAATTCAATTGTGTTTTCAACTGCTCGTTTTATATATTTCGTAAACTCATTCATAAATTCTTCCCAACTTCTAAGATGAATTGATCACATGGGGAATTCATTCGATGTGGAACTTGGATCATGAAACGCAATAATAAACACTGGAGCCAGAGTACTTTAACAAAACAGTATAGTTATTATGATCCCATTAACTACTCCGAGTGATTCTATTTCTATACAACTAATAAGAGTCGTCAGTTAAAGGCAGCTGGGCAGCGCGAAGCTCTCGAACCAATTCTTGCTTCCAAGAACCCTCTTTATCCATTCTTATGTAAACTATCCCATCGAAATCTGAAGGAGTTTCCAGTCCAGGAGTGATAAGTGCACATACTCTAGGGGAACCCAGGTGAGAGAGGAAATAACCGAGCTCTAATATTACGTTTTGTCGCGCTCTTGGTAATGGTGAATCCCCTTTTCTGGATCCAAGATCATCATCGGTCATCAAAACCACTGCGAATGTAACCAAATCAGCCTCTTGGATAAATTTAGTCAGTAGATGTCGTCCCATATTGGGCTGCTCATGAAGAACTACAGGCTCTAATCCAACTCGTGTTAGTTTTTCTACAACTAGTCCTCTAGCAATTTCATTTTTACCATGAACAACAAAAACGCGATTTGGAACTCGTTTACGGTCTTTATTGGTTTTTTCATTTGGATACGATATAAGTTGAGTAGGAGGCTCAAAATCATCGCCAATCTCCTCGGATTCAACTTCATCCGAAACTTTTCGATTTAAGAATGCTGATAGAAGATTATTTTCAGCCGTTACAGCTTGCGGATAATCGAGCGCAAATTGGATGATTGCATTAGCGCGATCCCGGCGACTTCCCACTTCGCGATCAGCTTGAAGATCTTGTACGCCTACTTCGAGAAGCAAGTCATCAATCTCAGTATGACTCCACTTACTGAATATGTCTCGAGCTGCCAGCAATTGTGCTCGACTTGGTGCTGGCAGCGGTTTTTCCTCATAAAGTTTAAGTTCTGACTGTTCGAACGTATACCCACCATTAGAAAGCACTTTCAGTAAATTTCTGTTCTTTACAGCCCAGTGATTTCGACTAAATTCGAAATCTGCGATATCGAGGCTTTCGCGCAATTTCCACAATGCGTCATTTACGAGAACGTTCTTTCCCAGCACAAACTTCAGTGCGATCTTGATATGACGAAATTCATCTTGAATATCAGTAATTCTGACCAAGTGGATAGTTTCATCACCCCGACCTTCTTGCATTAGAAGCGCTGGCCATGCCATCAAGCATTCTTTCGCCTCAACAGATAGATTAGATAACTGTCCGTCAATCAATTCACTCGTGTACTCAAGAAACCGGCTTCGGTCAATCTCGACCAATGGACCAAATACTTCTTCCTTAGGATAGGAAACTATCAAGCTGTACATAATTGAATTCTTTTCTCGCGTACTTGGTTCAGAGTTTCAATATAGAGGCTAAATTTTCACTGACGCACATTAATCTAAGATGGGCAGTATCTTACCGAATTAGCGGGATTTCCACACGGCAGTAGTGACGATCTGAGCCATGCTTAAAGTTGAGTTTAGCTCTAATTCCAGCACAGAATTTCAACCCGAAAAACACTCCAAATACCCACCTTTTTCTATATTTAACAACCACTTAATGCTAAACTAACCGCTCATTCCACACACTCAGGGACGAGCAGAAATGACCAGTTTTCAGCCCCAGATTCCCTCTAATATCTCCCCATCCTCATCTGCTTTCAGGCAGCCCATTCCCGACGACAACACCGAACTCGGCCACGAGCTCACTCGCCTCGCCGGTCACATCAATGCCGCCAATTACCGCTTCCTGAAACTGTTGGCGGCGCTGGTGGAGCGTAAGGCCTGGGCGGAGCCGGGTTTCAGGTCGCCGGCCCACTGGCTGAACTATTACTGCGGCATTTCCCTGGGCCCGGCCCGTGAGAAGGTACGGGTTGCCCTGGCCCTGGCGAAGCTACCCATGGTGGATGGGGCGTTCAGCCGCGGCGAGATCTCCTATTCCATGGTGCGGGCCATGACCCGGGCGGCGACGCCGGAAAATGAATCCTTCCTGTTGCGAATCGCGCAGCACGGTACCGCCAGTCACATGGAGAAACTGGTCAGGCAATATGAGCGCGCAGAGCGGCTGTCGAAAAATGACCATTGCAAGACCCAATCCCACGCTCGGGAATTTTCCTGGTACACCGACGACGACGGCATGTTGGTGTTCAGGGGGCGGCTGGCGCCGGAAGACGGCGCGGTGTTCGTCAAGGCCATGGATGCCGTCATGCACCAGGTGAACGAGGAAAAATTTCAGCAGAAACGAGCGGAAGAAACTGATCAAAATTTGAGCAAAGACGTTTCCGCAGAAACGTTTTCGCAAAAACGGGCCGATGCCCTCTCAAGGATGGCGGAGCATTATCTCGCCACAGGGGAGGATGGCCCCGCCCCGATCAACAGTGGTGACAAGTACCAGGTGGTTGTGCACATTAATACCAACCCGGATTCCCTAACCCCACCGGCTCACATTGAAAACGGCCCGGTACTCTCCCCCGCCACGGTTAAACGGCTTGCCAGCGACTCCTCACTAATAACAGTTCTGGAAGACGACAAGGGCAATGTACTCGATGTGGGCCGCAAGACTCGCACAATTCCCCCAGCGATCCGCCGCACCCTGATCCAGCGTGACAAGGGCTGCCGTTTCCCGGGTTGCTGTGAATCGAAATACGTCGATGCCCATCATATTCACCACTGGTGTGACGGTGGCGAAACAAAAATGGACAACCTGGTGCTGCTGTGCCGCAAGCATCACCGCCTGATACACGAAGAGAATTACCAGATAAAAATGGACGAAACGGGAATCCCCCGCTTCACCAATCCGAACAAGCAAGCAATGCCCCGGGCACGTTATCCCCTGTTCGCCCCGGAAAACGTTGACCCGGTAACAGCCCTGGCCATCGAACGGCAGCATGAAGAACAGGGAATAGCAATCGACGAGCACACGGCAAAAACAGCCTGGCTGGGTGAAACCATGGACTACGGACTGGCAGTGGAGTCTTTATTCAGGATGAGCGGGAACTCAACCAGTCTGCCGTAGTTCCTTCGGCATACTGAAGGTAATATTCTCCTCCACCCCTTCCAGCTCCACCGGCTCCACGTGGCAGATCTCCCTGAGCCGCTCCACCACTTCCTGCACCAGTACTTCCGGCGCCGATGCTCCGGCGGTGACACCGAAGCGGGACTTGCCTTCGAACCAGGCAGGGTCGATGTCATCCACCCGATCGATTAAATAAGACTCGCAGTCGAGACGCTCCGCCAGTTCCTTGAGGCGGTTGGAGTTGGAGGAATTAGGGGAGCCAACCACCAGCAACAGGTCACATTCCAGGGCCAGTTGCTTTACCGCGTCCTGGCGGTTCTGGGTGGCATAGCAGATGTCTTTCTTGCGCGGACCCTTGATGGAAGGGAAGCGTTCCCGCAGGGCATCAATGACCCGCGCGGTGTCATCCATGGACAGGGTAGTCTGGGTGACATAGGAAAGATGCTCGGGATCCTGCACCTCCAGTTTCGCCACATCCTCTACCGATTCCACCAGGTAGATGGCGCCACCATTACTGTCGTCATATTGACCCATGGTGCCTTCCACTTCCGGGTGAAAGGCATGGCCGATGAGAATGCATTCGCGGCCGGCCTGGCTGAACTTGGAAACTTCCAGGTGCACCTTGGTTACCAGTGGGCAGGTGGCATCGAATACTTTGAAACCTTTTTCCGCCGCTTCCTGTTTCACTTTCTGTGACACGCCGTGGGCGCTGAAGATAACAATAGATGAACGTCCCTTCTCGTCCACTTCGGGAATGTCGGTGAGTTCATCGACGAAGATGGCGCCGCGCTGTTGCAGGGTATTTACTACGAACTTGTTGTGCACCACTTCGTGACGCACGTAGATCGGCGCGCCGAATATATCCAGGGCGCGATTGACGATGTCGATGGCACGGTCCACTCCGGCGCAAAATCCCCTGGGATTGGCCAGCCTGATGGCGGCATCTGCTTCGGCGTTAAGCTTGATGTTCATGGTTACAGTTTGACTTCTACCGCGTCTTCACCGGGGTCGAGCACGTTTACGATTCGTACCCTGAACAGGATTTCCTTGCCCGCCAGGGGATGATTGAAATCCACTTCCACGTGCTGGTCGGTCATGGACTTCACCACGCCTGGCAGGTCAAAACCGGCGCCATCCTTGAAGGAAACTATCGCTCCCGGTTTCATGGGCACAAGGTCATCTTCCAGCAAATGGCGAAACCTGTCTACAGTAAAGCGCTGGCAGTTGGCAGCAACGGGCTCACCGAATGCCTGTGCCGGCGGCAACCGCACTTCCTTCTCATCCCCTGCCTTCAGGCCAATCAGGCACTGCTCGAAGCCCGGCAGCAGGCTGCCGTCGCCCAGGTGGAAACTGGGCGGGGACTTGTCGAAATTGGAATCGATGAGTTCGCCGGAAGGCAGGGCCAGGGAAAAATGCAGGGTTACCCTGCTACCTTTCTGGATTTTCACGGGATGACTCCCGGCCATCAGGCAAAAGCCCGGGCCTCGCCCTCGCCCTCGACATTTTCCACGCAGCGCCGGCACAGGGTGGGGTGGGATTCCACTTCACCCACGTCGGCGCGGTGATGCCAGCAACGTTCGCACTTCTCGTTGGCCGATGCCGCAACGGAAAGTTTCAGGCCGTCTATTTCTGTGGCCACCGCGTCTTCGCCTGCTTCGGAATCCGCCTTGATGGTGGCGCGGGAAACGATCAATGCGAAGCGCAATTCTTCATCCAGCTTGCCCAACGCAGCCGCGAGGGAATCATTGCAGAACAGGTCCACTTCGGCGCTGAGGCTGGAACCCAGGGTCTTGTCGGCGCGTTTCTTCTCCAGCTCCTTGTTCAGCTCGGTCTTCACGGCCATGACCTGGACCCAGAACTCGTCGCTGAATGCGCCGGGGGATTCAAACCCGGCACTCACGGATTCGAAGTCCGTCAGGAACACGGACTCGGCGCGTTCACCGGGAATGTTTTGCCAGATTTCGTCGCCGGTAAAACTCAGTATGGGCGCAATCAGGCGGCTCAGCATTTCCAGGATGTGGTACATGGCGCTCTGGGTGGAGCGGCGTGGCACACTGTCGGCCCGGGTGGTGTACTGGCGATCCTTGATGATGTCCAGGTAAAAGCCGCCCAGTTCGATCACGCAGAAGTTGTGAATCTTCTGGTAGATCAGGTGAAAATTATAGGCGTGGTAATGCTCGATCACTTCTTTCTGCAACTCGGCACAGCGGTACACGATCCACTGGTCCAGGGCGACCATTTCGTCCGCCGGCAACAGGTGTTGCGCCGGATCGAAGCCATTTAGGTTCGCCAGCATGAAACGCGCAGTGTTGCGGATGCGGCGGTATGCGTCGGCCACGCGCTTGAAGATTTCCTGGGAGACAGTCATCTCGCCGCGGTAATCCGTGGCGGCCACCCACAGGCGCAGGATGTCGGCGCCGTATTCCTTGTAGATCCGCTCCGGGGCCACGGTATTGCCCAGGGACTTGGACATCTTGCGCCCTTCCGCATCCACGAAGAAACCGTGAGTGAGGCATTGTCGATAAGGTGCCTCACCGTACATGGCGATGGCGGTTTTCAGGGAAGACAGGAACCAGCCGCGATGCTGGTCCGATCCTTCCAGGTACAGGTCGGCGGGAAATTGCAGTTCCTCGCGCCTCTGCATCACGGAAAAATGGGTTACGCCGGAGTCAAACCATACATCCAGGGTGTCGGTAACCTTCTCATAATCAGCGGCCTCTTCGCCTAACACTGCTTCGATGTCCAGCTCGTACCAGGCATCGATACCGTCCCGCTCAATGTGGGTGGCCACTTCCTCCATCAATTCCGGTGTGCGCGGATGCAGTTCCTGGGATTGCTTGTTTACAAACAGGGTAATGGGTACACCCCAGGTGCGTTGCCGGGACACGCACCAGTCCGGGCTGCCTTTCAGCATGAGTTCAATACGGGCCTGGCCCCAGTCCGGGATCCAGTTCACCCCCTCTACCGCTTTCAATGCAGAACCCAGCAGGTCCTTCTCAGTCATGCTGATAAACCACTGGGGCGTGGCGCGGTAGATCAGTGGTGTCTTGGTACGCCAGCAGTGGGCGTAGCTGTGGGTGATGGTCTCGTGATGGATTAGCGCGCCATTGTCCTTAAGCGCTGCGACGATATCTTCATCTACCTTGTACACGTGAGCGCCGGCAAACTGCCCGGCCGCGTCCGCGAACACGCCGTTCTCATCCACAAGGTTGAGGGTGCCGAGCCCATAGACCTGGCCCACGTAAAAGTCATCGAGACCGTGGTCAGGCGCCGTGTGCACCGCGCCGGTACCCGCCTCCGTGGTCACGTGTTCGCCAAGGATGACCGGTACCCTGCGGTCATAGAACGGGTGTTGCAGTTCCAGCCCTTCCAGGGCCGCGCCCTTTGCTTCGGCGAGCACTTCATATTCTTCGCTGCCATAGCGCGACATGATGCCTGGCAACATGTCCTTGGACAGCACCATTAACTCCGCACCGGCGCCGACGTCGGCCTGCACCAGGGCATAGTCCAGCTCGGCATGGAGACACACCGCCTGGTTTGATGGCAGGGTCCAGGGTGTGGTGGTCCAGATAACCACGGATGCGGCATCCACCGGCCCGGTGTTAAACGCTTGTGACAGCGCCGCTGTATCGACAGCCTGGAAGCGCACGTCGATGGCGGGTGAAGTCTTGTCCTGGTATTCCACTTCCGCTTCAGCCAGGGCCGAGGCACCCACCACGCTCCAGTACACCGGCTTGTAGCCTTTAACCAGGTGGCCGTTGGCGACGATTTTGCCGAGGGCACGGATGATGTCCGCCTCGGTGGCATAGTTCATGGTGAGATAGGGATTGTCCCAATCGCCGAGAACTCCCAGGCGGATAAATCCTTTCTTCTGGATTTCAACCTGGGAACTGGCGTAGTCGCGGCAGGCCTGGCGGAATTCCTGGAAAGAGATCTTCTGCCCCGCTTTCCCTTTCTTCTTCTCCACGTTGTGTTCGATGGGCAGCCCGTGACAGTCCCAACCCGGGATGTAAGGCGCATCGAATCCACTCATGGCACGGGATTTCACCACGACGTCTTTGAGGGTCTTGTTGATGGCATGACCCAGGTGCAGATCGCCATTGGCGTAGGGCGGTCCGTCATGGAGGATAAATTTTGCACGGCCCGCATTCTTCTCCTGGATGCGCTGGTACAGATCCAGTTCCTGCCACCTTTCCAGCATCTGCGGTTCCCGCTGGGCAAGGTTTGCCTTCATGGGAAACTCGGTGTGGGGTAGATTAAGGCTGTCTTTGTAATCACTCATTGCTTTGGCTTCAGCTAACGCTCAGGCTCGCTGCCGGCAGAATTTCACGTACTCGTTTTATATCGGCATCCATGGCGAGTTTCAGTTGCTCCAGGTTTTCAAACTTTTCTTCATCCCTGATCTTGTTGCGGAAGATCACCTCGATGGGCTTGCCATACAGGTCCGCGGAAAAATCCAGTATGTGCACTTCCAGCAGAGCCTTGCCGTCGTCACTCACCGTGGGCCGGTAACCAATGCTTACTGCCGCGGGATGGAGACCATCCCAGAGCTTTACCTCGCAGGCATAGATCCCGTGCAGGGGTATGCGGATGCGTTGTGGATCGATATTGCAGGTGGGGTAACCCAGGTCGCTGCCCAGCTTCTGTCCCTGCTCCACCGTGCCTTTTATCGAGTAAGGCCGGCCCAGCAATTGTTCCACCAGTTCGAATTCGCTGCGCGCCAGGGCCTCGCGAATTATCGTGCTGCTGATGCGCTGGCCATTGTATTCATAAGCCGCCGTTTCCATCACTTCGAACCCGGCCTCCTGCCCTTTCTTCTCGAGCAATTTGAAATCACCCTTGCGCTGGTGACCGAAACGAAAATCGTGGCCCACGATGAAACAGGCTATGCCCAATCCTTCCACCAGGATTTGCTGGATGTAATCCTCGGCGCTGAGCTCACTCAATTCCCTGTCGAATTTCAGTTTCAACACATACTCGATACCGAACCCCTCCAGCAGCTCCAGTTTTTCCTTGATGCTGGACAGTCGCGCCGGGCAATCACCGTCCACCCCGGCGAAAAACTCCTCGGGATGGGGTTCGATCAGGATTACCAGGGGCGGCAACTTGTATTGTTCCCCCTTGCGCGTGAGCTGGTCCAGGATCAGCTGGTGGCCCAGGTGCACCCCGTCAAACTTGCCGATGGTGGCCACGCAGTTTTCCGCGAATTGGGAGAACTGGCTGGCGTCTTCAATAATAATCATGGGCTGGGCCGGGGACCGAAAAGCGCAGGATTATAGCCTAACTGCCTTCCCCATTGGACAATTCGCGCCATTCCTTCAGCCCCTTGCGGAACTGGATCGTGGCCAGGGCACTGAGGGCGATGATGATTACCCCCTGCCCGACGATGGCATTGACCACGGAAATGGTGTCGGGATTGGTGGCGAACAGGACCAGGTTCACCAGGGTGACGAGGGCGAGCAAACTCAACACGAGGGCCGCGAACATGCGCAGTCCGGCAATAAATCTGGTCATGGCTCAGGCGGAGTCTTGCAGTTGATGGAAGGAAATAAAGTGCTGGTAGCCGTCGGACCCGAGGAAGCGGATCATGGTCTTGGGATCGGTCTTGCGGGTATCGACGATGATCAATCCTTCCAGGGAATC
>CAYFKD010000003.1:428232-528843 GCA_964343795.1 uncultured Pseudohongiella sp. | reverse complement strand
TCACTGAAATTGGAATGGATGTTAAAGCACACCAACCGCCCGTTCAGGGATAGGTAATGCCGTAACAGTACCGGTACCGCCTTGCCCGGGTCGCAGCGGCCGATCAGCTTACCCAGCATCTTCACGTTGGACAGTTCCTCCAACATTTCGTCGGTCCACACCCGGTTGGCGACACGGTGTGGCGTAAGGGGTTTGACCAGGGGTTCGAACTCGCTGGCCTTGAAGTTGGTGAGCAGGGTGTCGGCAATCAGGGACCGTGCCAGGTCGCTGTATTCACGGGAAATGCTCACGGAACCGAACAGGGTGTGATAAGTGGGCCGCTGCACCAGGATCGCCCCGATGCCGCGCCACAGCAGGGTCAGGGACAGGGGTTTGCGCTGGTAATCCGGGTGGATAAAGGAACGGCCCATTTCGATGGCCGACCCCAGCTTGCGGATAAACGATTCATCGTACTTATATAAGGAACGGGTATAGAGGCCATGAACCCCGTGTTTGGCTACGATCTCGTCCACCAGGCCGACGCGATAGGCACCGGCGATACGTTGTTGCTGCTTGTCCCAGAGAAATAAATGCAGGTAGTGGGGATCGAACTCGTCCGAATCCTGGGCCATGCCCGTGCCCTCGCCGACGGAACGGAAGGTAATCTCACGGGCGATGGCGATCTGCTCCATGATGGCGCCGAGGCAGTCGAAGGGCGCGCAGTACACGTCCATCTCTTCGTGCTCCACCAGTCGAAACTCTTCCAGCTCGGCTATGGAGCGGCTTATTTCATCCGCCGTGCCCACGGCATGGAGATCGGCGATGCCCTCCTGGGGAACGGGCTTCTTGCCGCCCTCTTTTATGCCAAGGGCATCCGTACTTACCCGCAGGTATTCCGTAATGGCCCGGGGATTCTGCAACAGCCGCAGTTCCGAACCGATGATAGGCCGGCCGATGGTCAGGGACAGGTCAAAACCTTTCTTGTTGGCCAGCTGCCGCGGCAACAGGACCGTCCGCAGGCGCGGGTGCAACACCCCGGCGGCATAGAAGTACCATTTATTACGCCCGCCCACGTGTACTGGCAGGCAGGCGCTTTCATAGCGCTTCACCAGCTGGCCCACGAGCCGGTTCCAGGTGCGATCCTGGATGCGGCGCTGGCCAAAATCGTAGGCCGATACCTGTCCGGCCGGGAATATCAGCACCGCGCCGCCGGATTTCAGATGCTTGTGCACTTTCTTCAGTCCCGACACGTTACCGGATGCGGCATCGTTGGACAGCACATCCACGCCGATGAAGATTGGTGACAGTTCCGGGATCAGGCACAGCAGCCGGTTGGTGAGCACCTGGATATCGGGGCGAATCTTGCCGATTACCCGGGCCAGGGCCACGCCCTCGAGTCCGCCCAGCGGGTGGTTAGCGACGATTACCAGGGGGCCGCTGGTGGGTATCTCCGACAGGTTTCCTTCGTTCTCGACAGTAACCGAAACCCCGACAGCATCCAGGGTGTACTGCAGGAAATCATGGGGATCCAGCCCCCGGGGCCGATTTTCGTAAATCCGGCCCAGGGGAATCAGGCCCAGTATTTTTTCCAGTGCCAATCCCAGCACTCGAGGTCTGATTGGCAACCTGCAGGGATTAGTCATTTTGTGGATATTGTTGAACCAGTTGTCTTTCGTAGCGCCAGGCCTGGTACAGGGCACCTAGACCGGGCGTTTGATGGCCGCGCTTGCGGTTGGCGCTGCCAAGTTTAAACAGCGTGTTGTACTGCTGCAACAGGGTTTTCATGGCATTACCGATGCTGGTGTCACGATCCCAGATATTGATGGACTCCGAACTGGCTCCGTTGATCTCGATAATGGCGAAATCCCGACCTGCCTGCAGGCTGGCAACATCCTTGAACTTGATGTCGAGACGGCCGTAATAATAGCCCTCGATGTCATGGAATATATGATCCAGCGCCTCCCGCAGTTCATCGGTGATCAGGTGTCCGGCATCCCGAAACACCGCGCCTCGGCAATGACTGGCGGAAAACACCAGCCGGTAGGGTTCTCCCGCGGGCAGTACGTCATGCCAGGAATTCGCATGCCTTTCCTGGTACAGGTGCAGCAGCTCACCTGCTCTCGGATCCGCCCGCACCAGCTGGCTCAGGGTGCGTTCCCCATCCCCTACCACGAAAGGCGTGTACTTCAGGGTCAGGGAAGTAATTTCCCCGGCCTGGTTATCGGGATGCCTGACATAAAAGACGCCCGCTTCCGCCTCCCAGTTACACAACTGTTGCAGCTGGATGGCACCGCCGCTGGGAAATGCGTCGATATAAGCAGCGAGAGACTCCCGATCCTGGATCAGTTTCACCCCGGCGCCGCGGCAGCCGAAATCCGGTTTGGCCACCACCGGAAATTCCAGTCCGCTGTCCCGCATCAGGCGATCTGATTCCTCCACAAGTCGATTCAGTGGCGCGTCATCGATTGGCAACACGGCCCAGGGCAGGATCCATTCTCTGGCCCGGGAACCGGCACGGTCAAAAACCGTGGACTTGGCCGCACCTACCATGCCGGACAGGTGCACCGAAGGATTGGCAATCAGGGGCAGGCTGAGGCTGCCGTAGCGCGCGGACAGGACCAGCCACTGCAACACGACCGGCACGTAAAACAACCAGGTGGGCCAGAATTCGAAGAACGAGGTGTTGCGACCGCTGAGGTCCAGCGGTGGCATCCCCGGCGCCACATAGGCAGTTTGGTCTGAGTCTCGATCAGTCACTGGAGCCCGCCTGCGGCCATGGATAGAAGAAAGTAATAGCCCTGATGTTATTATCTATCGCCATGCTGGGAAAGATTCTCCTTACTTGCCTCGTTATCGTCATTGCATTTTTCGTCATCCGGCAACGGGCCATTGCGGAACAGGGTGGCACTGCAAGCCAGGCTGAAGAAAAAGACCGGGAGTCGGGCGAGTTTCGTTTCATGGCCTGGAGTTTCCTGGTCATGATGGTCGCCGTGGCGGCGGGCATGTATTACTACCAGTGGCGCGATGACCATACCGTGCTGACCATAACCCTCCATCCCGACAACCAGGGGGCTCCCATTTCCTACCAGGTCTACAAGTACCAGCTAGGCGAGCGCAGCTTCACCACTGTCGAAGGTACCAGTATCACCGTCGCCGGCAGTGAACGCATGGAAATCGAAGGTCTCGATGAGTAACACCGCGGGCGGTTTCAAGGCAATCAAGTACGTCATGTCGGTTGCCAACCGGGTGGGCACCGGTAATCTGGCGGCCGCGGTTAGATCCAAGAACACTTGTAAGGCTTGTGCATTCGGTACCGGGGGTCAGCGGGGCGGACTGCACAATGAGTACAGCAAACTCATCGAGATCTGCAACAAGAATATCCAGGCCCAGCTCAGTGACATCCGCGATCCCATTCCCCGGGAAATCTTCGAGCACAACACGATCACTGAATTGCGAGCACTGAGCGGCAAGCAACTGGAAGACCTGGGCCGGCTTGCCCATCCTTTGTATAAAGCCGCGGGAGCGGATTCCTACCAGATCATCGATTTCGACACCGCCTTTGACAGGATTGCCGCGCGCATGAGGCAAACGGACCCGCAGCGGGCGTTTGTTTATGGCTCCGGACGCTCTTCCAACGAAGCCGCATTCATCCTGCAACTTTTCGCCCGCCTCTACGGCTGCAACCACATCAACAACTGCTCCTATTATTGCCACCAGGCCTCCGGCGTTGGCCTGTCCGCCAGCATCGGTACCGGTACCGCCACCATCCAGTATGCGGACCTGCACCGGGCCGACCAGATATTCGTGTTTGGCGCCAACCCGGCATCGAACCACCCGCGCTTCGTAAAAGTATTGCTGGAGTGCCGCCAGCGCGGCGGTGAGATAGTCATCGTTAACCCGGCCCGGGAAGCGGGCCTGGTTCGTTTTGCCTCCCCTTCCAACTTCAAGTCCATGATCAGCGGTGGCGGGGCCGTGGCATCTCATTTCGTGCAACCCCATGTGGGCGGCGACGTGGCGTTCATATCCGGAATGGCCAAATCCTTACTGGAAAAGAATCACATTGATCAAACGTTTGTCGAAAATTACTGCGCAGACTTTCCCGCCTATGAGGAGTTCATCGGGCAACTGCAGTGGAGTGACATCGAACGGGAATCGGGAGTCAGCAAAACCGAGATCGACACAATTGCAGGAGTTTACGCCGCGGGGAAACGGGTGGTGTTTGCCTGGGGTATGGGCATGACCCACCACGGCAACGGCACCGATAACGTCCAGGCCCTGGCCAACCTCGCCCTGCTACGGGGCATGATCGCCGGCCCGGGCAAGGGCCTGTTGCCCCTGCGCGGCCACAGCAACGTGCAGGGCGTGGGCTCCATGGGATTCACGCCGAAATTAAAAGAAGAGTTGTTTCAGTCCATTGAGAACGAATACGGTGTAGATCTCCCCGGCTACCAAGGCATGGATACCCTGGCCTGCGTGCAGGCCGCGGATAAAGGCGAGATGGATTTCGCCCTGTTTCTCGGCGGCAACCTGTTTTCCGCCAATCCCGACACCGCGTTTTCCACCCGCGCACTGGATAAGATTCCCTTCAAGGTCATGGTTAATTCGACCCTGAATCAAACCCACGTCAATGGCGTGGCTGGCGAAAACATTGTGTTGCCGATCCGGGTCAGGGACGAGGAAACCCAGCCCACAACCCAGGAGTCCATGTTCAATTTCGTGCGCATGAGTGACGGCGGCTTCGAGCGCATTGATGGCGTGAAGTCTGAAGTGGAAATAATCTGCGCTATCGCGGACAGGGTGCTGGCGGGAGCGGGCTTCGATTTTTCCCAGTTCCACCGTCATGCCGACATTCGCGCCGCTATCGCGAAGCTGGTGCCAGGCTTCAATGCCATGGCGACGTTGGACGCAAGCAAGGAAGAATTCCATATCGCCGGACGCCACCTGGAGAAACCGGATTTCAACACCCCGGACCGCAGGGCACATTTTGCCCTGCCGGAATACACCGACTGGCAACGCCGCGCACAGCAACAGGAAAGTGATGACAACTGTTTCATGCTCACTTCCATGCGCAGTGAAGGTCAATTCAACACCATTATTTACAGCGAGGAAGATGTATACCGGCGCCAGCAGCACCGCCAGGTATTATTAATGAACGAAGGGGATATGAAACACATGGGGATCAGTGCGGGGCAGCGCGTCGATGCGCGCAATGAAACCGGCGAGATGTTAGACCTGGAAGCAGTACCCTTTGCCATCAAGGCGGGCAACGTCATGGCCTATTTCCCGGAAGCCAATGTACTGATTCCGCAGTCGGTGGATGTGCGCAGCCGCACCCCGGGATTCAAGTCAGTTCTGGTACAGGTTTCCCCGGCTAGCTGATTTCGTCGTCGGGCTCGTCATCACCTAGCTGGAACACGGCGATAGCGGCCAGAACCTCCCGTTCCAGGTCCATGCCGACAAATACCCATACCTTCTCGTCGTCTTCGTTTACCCGGACGATGGTATCCCAGTAGAGTTCGGCATTTTTCTGTCGCAGCCTGTCTTCCAGGCCGAGTTCGCGAAAATCGATGTCCTGTCCCGGCTCGGCGTGAACCGTATACATGGATACCGTGACCTGCCCCAGGGCTGACAGGTTCACCCCGGGGATATCCACGGCCTCTAGCCAGTTTTCACTGGCGGAGAAAAGGTCTATCTCCTGGTCAAGGGTGATTTCCGGGCCACTCGCCAGGGCGGCGCAGCCCGCGAAGATTAATGAAGCAAGAGTGAAACCGGCTTTCATGAGTTAGGCCTCGTAGCGATGGGAGCGGCGGCTGGGTTCCAGGGCAAATTCGATCAGGTCTTCGAAATCGCCGTCGACATAGACCAGCACCAGTTCGTTATGTTCCAGGGCGATGACTGATACTGCTTCAAGCACCTGGCGCCTGGGATTCATCCCGGCCAGGACCCAGACCCGTTCATCCTGCTCATTGACCCTTACGATGGTTTCCCAGTTTAGGCCCGGATAACGCGCGGCGAAGCTGTTATTGAAATTAACCTCGCGCAAATCCACAGGATCCCGGCGCCGGGTCTCGATTTCATAAACCGCCACCCGCACCCGGTCCAGCTCGGAAAGATCGGCTTCATTGAAAGTTACCAGGTCCAGCAAGTGAAACATGCCGGCACCCATGGACACCGCGAATTCTTTCTTCAGGGTTACATCGGGGAGTTGCGCCGTGATGGAATCCCGCACCGGACGCAATTCGCGATCGGAAAAGGACATGCAGCTCGTGAGCAGAAGCAGCGCCAGTCCGCTTAGTATTATTTTCATGGCGAATTCCGTCCTTTAGTTTGACCTAGATGTCCAGGTCTTCCAATTCGTCGATATCGAAGCGGCGGCCCATGGCGGCAAGGTCGTCCCCGCTTATGTCGCCGACTATATTAACCAGCACGGTCTCGTCAGGCTCCGCCACCATGATGGCGATGCCATGGATCATATTCCCGTCCGGGGACATCCTGATGTAGATGTCGGCATGGTCCTCGTCTTCACGGACACGAACCACACGATCCCAGCCCAGGTCGTCGAGGTCCGCGGCCACGGTTTCCATGGAGTCGGCGATTTCATCCACATCGATCTCGCGGCTGTCATAAACATCGACAGTTACCCGGAGCAGCTTGGAGATAAAATCCGCCGCTGCCTCTTCCTCGGCGCGAATCAGGTTCGTCACCATGTTCAGGATCGGCTCCTTGAGCGTCACCTCCACCACGGGTTCGGTATTGGCAATGGCCGTCAGCACGGTGAAGTCCACGAAACCAGGATGGTCTGTGAGTGGATCCTCCGCGGCCACGGCTACTGGAACAATGGCCAGTGCCAGTATGGGTAGTAATGCGCGATACAGTTTTTTCATAGCTCACCTCATTCGGTGCTTGCCTGTTCGGATAAGCACCATTTCACTCAAACGTTAAATCGGGTCATCCTGCAGGGGGTCCGTGTTCGCTCTCCGAATATTCTCGAAAGATGCGTTCAGGGAATCCTGCAGTGGTTGCATTAAGAAGCGACTGCCTACCATCGCTTCGGTGCGTTCGCTTACTTCACTCAAATAATCAATAGCAATATTCAAATCCTGGATGGCCTGCATGACCTCTTCCGGGTCAAAATCCGGCTCCTGCTGCGCCACGACCTGGGGCACAGTGGCCGGGTCCGGGTCAGGAAGATTGGTGTAAACCACAGTAACCAAAGCTGCAATCAGCAGCGATGGCATGGCATAGCGCAGGAATACCGGTTGCACGGCGAACCAGTCCCTGAAACTGAAACCACCACCAGCGGAGGCCTGCTGCCGTCCCAGGCGGTGAATGGGCTCCATCACGGATTCATCACAGTCCACCATGGGCAGGTCCATCACCGTGTCCTGGATGGTCTGGGCAAACTGAAATTCCCTGCTGCAGGCGGGGCAGCCCTGCACATGGGACATTAATTCTTCCCGCTGGGCGTCGTTCAGCTCTCCATCGAGGTAGCTGTCGATCTGCAATTGCACGAAATAACACTGGGATTCGGAACTATCCGGTATGTGCTTGTCCTTCATGCTTCACCTCTGTAAGACTGTTAAATAACTCTCGCAGGCGCGGGTTTTCCCTTAACTTGCGCCGGCCGCGATGCAGGTACACTTTCACCTGGCTCTCACTCATGTCCAGGCTCGCCTGGATATCGCTGTAGCTGAGTCCCTGCACATCCCGCATGACCAGTATGGAACGAAAGGGATCGTCCAGTGACTTGATTGCGGACTGCAACTGAGCCTTGAACAACTCCCTGTCCAGCTCCTTCGTCTCGTCGCGATCCTCGGCCTGCTCTTCCACTTCGGAGTACTGGTCCAGGTTGCCCTGGCTACTCTTGCGCTTCCTGACGTGATCGATGATGGCGTTGTGGGCCACTCGCATCAGCCAGGCTCCGAGCTTGTCATGGTCAACTTTGCGCCAGTGCTGCCACAGCTTGATGAACACCTCCTGGGTGACATCTTCCGCGTCTTCCCTGGCGCGCAGGCTGTAGTGGGCAAAGGAAAACACCCGTTGCCTGTGCTGGTCGATGGCCTGTCGATACTCAGCTAACATTTGACTCTAAAGACGGGTTACCCCGGAAAAAGGTTACAGCAGGGGAAATCACCCCCGGAGGCAGGAAAATCAACGGTTTAACAGGGTAATTCATCTCAAGGTTTAGCGCAGGGGACGCTATGATTGCTATACTCGCCAGCGGACCAGCAGGGAACTGGTCGAAATTCATACAAGCTCTCATCCGCCATGCTGAAGCGTAACACCTTTATAGCCTGCCTGGTGCTGCTCGCGGCACCCCTGCTCCATGCTGCCGAAGATATCTTTGTGGTAGGCGACGGCGTGGAATTGAAAGTGCTGTTCTTCCAGCCCGATGAAGTAACTTCCGCACCACCCCTGGCGGTCTTCGTGACCGGCGGTTCTAACAACAAATTTATGGCCCGGGGCCAGTACTGGATCGGGCGGGAACTGGTGCGTCGTGGCTGGGCCGTGGCCATGCCCATTTCACCGGGCGGAAGGGAATATTTCGTTGAAAACCTGGAGCTGATACCTGATCTCATCTCGCGGCTGTATGAAGTCCACGAGTTGGGCGCGAGCAAACCGCTACTGGTGGGTGTATCCAGCGGCGGCAGCGCCGCCCTGATCATTGCGGCGCGGCAACCGCAAAATTACCTGGGCGTGGTGGCGACACCGGGCCGAATCAAGGACGCGGCGGAATTTTCAGACCTGGATGGTCTGCAGGTGTATTTAAGGGTGGGGGAAAAGGACAACTTCCACTGGAACCGCAGGTTCGATGAGACCGTGGGAATACTCACCGCTGGCGGCGCCCGGGTGGACGCCGCGATCATGCCCGACGCGAAACATACTTTTCGCCCAGATTGGGATGATTTGGAGAATTGGTTGAGTGGCCTGAAGTAGCTCCAAGCTGGAACTTCCCCACCGAAGCAGGATATCGCTCCCCGAATCTTTCACTAAGTTCGAGGAGCGTTAGCGAGGCAGCCGAATTGAGGCGGAAGCCCGCGAGGTAGAGGGAGCTTATCGGTTATAAGTGACCGATATCGAGCGGGCTTTCAACGAAGAGTCGGCAACGCAGCTAGCTCCGTTAGAAGGTATCTTCTTCTATCCAATAATTGGCGACAATTCCGTCGACAAATTCGATGGACAGTGTCTCGGTACGCTCTTCCTCGACATCCACGCTGAAGATGAACATGACGCCCACCTCGGTGTCCTTCTCGGAACGATTGCGATACTTCCAGATTTCCGTGCCGTCGGCATAGGTCCGCTTGGTGCCCGGTTCGCCGAAGGTTCGCCGGACGAATTCCTCGTCGCTACGGCCCACCTGCATTCTTGCCACGTCTGCTTCGTCCCAAACGGTTTGCAACGACCTGGAGTCTGAATCGACATTGATCAGACAACCGGTGAGTGTCAGCCCGAAAATCAACAAAAGTGCATTCTTCAACATGTAAACGTCCCCGCTTTACGCTTGCTCTTGGTCTGGCCGGATCGGCCCTTATCCTTCTTAAGACGCCGTACCCGGTAAAAGGTTACAGCTGCGGACCCTGCCATGATAGGCTGGCTAACTGAACCAAAGCTGAATAGACCCACCCCCGATCTCCCCTCGTGCTGGCCCATTTCAATAGACTGTTCCCGCTATGGGCCCTGCTGCTTTCCCTGCTGGCGGTTTATTTCCGGGATTTCTTTGCCGCCATGGAAGGCGCCATCGTGCTGCTGCTGGCGGGCGTGATGTTCCTCATGGGCCTGACCCTGAAGATGGAGGACTTCCGGCGCATCGCCAAAGATCCCAGGCCGGTCCTGGTGGGTGTGGCATTGCAATTCATTTTAATGCCGGTAGCCGCCATTACCCTGGCTACCGCCCTGCAGCTCAATACCCAGCTCACCGCGGGCATGGTGCTTGTAGGCTGTTGTGCCGGTGGTACTGCATCCAACGTGATCTGCTACCTGGCAAAAGGCGACGTGGCCCTGTCCATCAGCATGACCATGATGTCGACACTGGTGGGTGTTGTTGCCACACCCCTGCTTACTTCCTTCTATTTATCCGCAACTATCGAGGTAGACACCCTGGGCCTGTTGCTCAGCATCTGCCAGATCGTATTGCTGCCGGTTGCAGCGGGTGTGCTGGTCAACCAGGGGATTCACCGCTACATCGCCCCGTTGGAATCACTTTTGCCCAGCGCCGCCATTGCATTCATTCTTCTTATTATTGCCATCGTAGTGGCACTCAATGCCGATCGCCTGGGGGACATCGGCATGCTGACCCTGGTGGCGGTCATCCTGCATAACCTGTGTGGCCTGTCCGGTGGCTATTACCTCAGCCGACTGCTGGGATTCGATATTCGTCAGAGCCAGACTATTGCCATCGAGGTCGGTATGCAGAATTCCGGTCTCGGCGTGGCCCTGGCCCTGCAGTTTTTCTCCGCCACCGCGGCACTGCCCGGCGCCATGTTCAGTGTCTGGCACAATATTTCCGGTTCCATACTGGCATCGGTGTGGGGCAGAAAGAGAGATTCCCTGGAATACCTGATCAAGGATGAGAATAAGTTATAAATACATTTATATTTCTCATTCTAAAATTACCCTGGAAGCCACATATTGCTTGACACTGAGCCATATCTGACTACAATGCGCACTCCAGAGTTATTTGAAAGCGGATTTAGTCCGATGAACACGCAAGCTTATACAATTTCCACCCTAATGAACGTGACCGCAACCGGTCATCTGTTCTGCGTGCGCGTGGAAAAGAACTGGGAGACCTGCTTGGAGTGACTTTCTGACTCATAGAATCAGTAAAGATTTAAAGAAAAGACCTCTAAGCGCAAAAGCCTAGAGGTCTTTTTTTTTGCATCAACTTTATTTATCGCTCGTACATGCTGCGGGCACAGGGGAACTCGTGCATAAAAAACTGCACAGAAACTTTAACGCGATATATGGCCTGGCGTTTTTTCACAGCTTCATGGTCATCATGCCCGTTATCGTGCCCTTCTTCATGTCGAAGGGGCTGAGTCTCGCCCAGATTTTTTATCTGCAGGCGATCTTCGCCTCGGTCATCGTCGTGCTGGAGGCACCTTCAGGTTACTTCGCGGACATCTTCGGTCGTAGAAATGCGCTGTTAATCGGCAGCGTGATCCATGGCCTGGGGTACTTTTACCTGAATTTCGTGGATGACTTCGGCGGGCTGGTGCTGTTCGAGATAGCCATGGGTGTATCCATGAGCCTGTTGTCCGGAGCGGACCTGGCATTGCTCTATGACACTCAGAAGGCACTGGAGAAAGAGCAGGAGCAGGAAAGCGAACACAGTTCCAGTATTGCCCATCTCGGATTTATGCGCAGCGGTGCCGAAGCGCTTGGAGCGCTGGTCGGTGGCCTGCTGGCCATGTGGTCCTTCGACCTGATGATCGTGGTGCAGTCGGCCATAGCATGGATGTGTTTTGCCCTCGCGCTGGTGGTCGTAGAGCCGCCCTACCGCAGCGACGAAGGGAACAGCCCACGCATCCAGATTGGCGAGATCCTGCGCCACCTGTTCAATGGCGACCCGATCCTGCGCCAGGTCGTTATCGCGATACCGCTTTACAGCCTGGCCACCTTTCATGTCGCCTGGCTGGTGCAGCCTTACTGGGAGCAGCAGGGATTATCCCTGGCCTGGTTTGGTGTGCTGTGGTGCGCCCAGAGTCTCAGCGTGGCCCTGGCCAACAAGTTCGGCTTTGCCATCGAACGCAGGTATGGCGCGGCTGCCTCACTGGTGCTCATTGGCAGCATGCCCATTATCGGCCACTTCGGCATGGCGGCATTGCAGGGCTGGGCCGGCATCGCCATAGGCATGCTGTTATTCGCCAGCCGGGGACTGACCCAGGTCATCCTGGTCAACGCGCTGAACCGGCGCGTTCCCAGCGAATTCCGGGCAACAGCAAACTCGTTTACCAGTTTCCTGTTCCGGCTTTCGTTTATCACCACCGGTCCGCTGGTGGGCTATGTCGCCGAAGTATTCGGCATGCAATCGGCACTGACAGTGCTTGGAGTCTGCTCGATCGGGCTGTTCCTGATCGTCATGCTCCCGCTGATCGAGTCGGTTAAACGAATTCGGCCAAGCGTGGCCGCATAAGCAAACCCTCCCCCCTCAGGGGATAAGCGTTCAATCCTCCCTCCCGCGAACGCTTATCCCCTATTTTTTTATCTTCTTCGAAATTGGCACCGTTTAGGTGCATCCATGCTTGTCCAAGTGCTTATTAATGGAGCTTTCAGTGGCAGCGTGATAAAGTTTTCGACGCATTCCGTGGCGAAATGGTCCGATTCGGTGCAGTCTTGTCAGCACGGTATTGAATGCGACACAAATTGAAGCAGGAGAAGAATAATGAAACTGATTACCGCCATTATTAAGCCGTTTAAATCGGACGATGTGCGCGAAGCCTTGTCCGAGTTGGGAATAAGCGGCATGACCCTCACCGAAGTCAAAGGCTTCGGCAGGCAAAAAGGGCATACGGAACTTTATCGGGGCGCAGAATACGTCATCGATTTCCTGCCCAAGGCCAAGCTGGAAGTGGCCGTGGAAGACAGCCTCGCCGACGCCGTAGTCGACGCGATATGCAAGGCAGCCAATACCGGCCAGATCGGTGATGGCAAGATCTTTGTCAGCAACCTGGAACAGACCATTCGAATTCGAACCGGCGAAACCGGCAACGACGCCCTCTAGAGGAAATACCCAATAATGAATACCAGAACTAAAAAAATAATCGCGTTCCTGGCGCTGTTGCTCGTTCCCGGCATTGCTTCAGCCCAGGAACTGAACGGTGCCAACACTGCCTGGATTCTCACCTCGACCGCGCTGGTATTGTTCATGACCCTGCCCGGCCTGTCCCTGTTTTACGCCGGCCTGGTCAGAACCAAGAACGTACTGTCCGTGCTCATGCAATGCTTCTCAATCGCCGTGGTGATTTCCATCCTGTGGCTGGTGGTGGGATACAGCATCGCCTTCGGACCCTCGGAATCCCCCTACTGGGGTGGCCTGTCCAAGGTCTTGTTCAGCGGTGTCGTGGTCGACTCCATGTCCGGGGATATCCCGGAAACCGTGTTTGCCGCATTCCAGATGACATTCGCCATCATCACGCCGGCCCTGGTTGTCGGCGCCTTTGTTGAGCGCATCAAGTTCTCATCCATGCTGTTGTTCAGCATCCTGTGGACCCTGTTTGTGTATTTTCCGGTAGCAAACTGGGTCTGGGGCGGCGGCTGGCTCGGCTCCATGGGCCTGATCGACTTCGCCGGCGGCACCGTGGTGCACGTCACCGCGGGTGTGGGCGCACTGGTGACCGCCATCGTAATCGGCAGCCGCGACGGCTTTCCCGGATCCGCACTGCTGCCCCATAACATGACCATGAGCTTTACCGGAGCCGCAATTCTCTGGGTGGGTTGGTTCGGCTTTAACGCCGGCAGCGCACTGGCCGCGGATGGCAGTGCCGGCATGGCCCTGCTGGCCACGCACATCTCCGCCGCCACCGGCGCCCTGTGCTGGATGGTCATCGAATGGATCAAGTTCGGCAAACCCAGCGGGCTCGGCGCCATTACCGGTATGGTGGCCGGCCTGGCAACCATTACCCCGGCCTCCGGATCGGTAGGCCCGGCCGGCGCTCTGGTTGTCGGTGTGTTCGGTGGTGTGATCTGCTACTTCGCCACCACGTTCATGAAGCAGAGCCTGAAGATCGATGATTCCCTGGATGTATTCCCGGTACACGGTGTCGGTGGCATGGTGGGCACCTTCCTCGCCGGTATCCTGGTATCCAGCAACCTGGGAGTATTCAGCGGAAACGGTTATGCCGACGGCATGGCCATGGGTTCACAGGTCGGCGTACAGCTGACCGGCATCGTGGCCACCGCTGTCTATACGGCGATCGTGACCTTTATCCTGCTTAAGGTCGTATCCGCCGTGACTTCCGGTATCCGGGTAAGCCCGGAACAGGAACAGGTCGGTTGTGATATCACCGATCACGACGAGAAGGGTTACTCCATGTAATATAGAAGGGGCCGGAGAAACCTCTCCGGCCCCTTTTTTCGCAGTGAACTTGGTCATGGTCAGAGCTGGTCTGGTATTCGTCTTTCTATTTCTGTTCTCCTCCTGCACCACTTCCCCTTTAAACCGCAGCCAGGTGATTCTCTATTCCGATGAGGAAATGGAGCGCCGGGGTGTTGCCGCCTACGAAGAAATGCGCGGCGAGATTCCCATTTCCACCAATGGTGTCGTGGTGGATTACGTGCAGTGTGTCGCCACCGCAGTCGTTGCCGGCCTGGACGAGGGCGATCGCTTTCGTTACCAGTGGGAGGTCACGGTATTCGACGAAGACCAGGCCAATGCCTTCGCCCTGCCCGGCGGCAAGATGGGTGTCTACACCGGCCTGCTGGACGTGGCGGTAAACCAGGACCAACTGGCCGCGGTACTGGCCCACGAAGTCGGGCACGTGCTGGCCAACCATTCCAACGAACGGGCCAGCCAGGCAACCCTGGGCAATATCGGCCTGGTGGCAGCCCAGGTTCTGGGCGCTTCCGACTCCGCCATCAGCACCCTCAATACCGCATCACAGCTGGGCCTGTTCCTGCCATTCAATCGCACCCAGGAAAGTGAAGCGGATACCATCGGTATCATCATGATGGCCAATGCCGGCTTCGACCCGGCCGGCAGTATTGAATTGTGGTTGAACATGAGCGCCGAAGGTGGCCGGCGCCCGCCTGAATTGCTCTCTACCCACCCTGCTCCCGAAACCCGCATCGCCAACCTGCAGAGCCGGCTGGAATCGGCGCAACTACTGCAACTGGCGGCAAACAACCGCGGCCTGAACCCGGACTGCGATTGAGTTAACTACCAGTTTCGCGGCAGGTCCGGGTGCTTGCGCCGGCGCTTGCGGTGACTGTCGTCGCGCCGTTTTTGCCATACCTCCCTGGCTTTTTTCTCTTCGAACTTTTTGTGAATCCTGTCATCGGTGAGCACAAGAAAGTGGGTTAGGTTGCGATACAAACCGGTTTTTTCCAAAAAAGGACGCAAGCCGAAAATAATCACTAATACAATAATGAAATAGATACCCAGAAAATCGGGAAACAGGATATTGATAACCGGCGAAATGGAGATCGATGCAACCATAATTCCCCATGCCAGCGGGCCGTATTTGAACTGCCGCTTGTCTCCGTACTGAGCACTCTCGGGACGCTTGCCAATCTTTAGTTCTTCTTTGGTGGGCATGACAAGACTCAGGCGTTCTTGCGCAATGTCGTTATAGCATACACCAGCTTGTTGCCTTCCATGTCCTCGAAGGTGGTGGCAACCAGGCAGGTGGTATTGCCATCGTTGATCAACTCACCCCGCAACCTGAAATGGGGGCCGGTGACCGGGGCGAAATAATCGATACGCATGTTCACCGTAGCCGACCATTTGAATTCGCTGCGCTCCTCGAACAGGGTACGCACGGTCCAGATGCTGATCATGTCAACGTACGTACCTGTAAATCCTCCAAATAGCTGCTTGCGGGGATTGAGCAGGTGGGCGGGCAAATGGGCTTGCACTTCCACCAGGCCTGTTTCTTCCCGGAGGATTTTCCACTTGGTGGACTCAACCAGGTCACCAGCACTGTGTCCCGGCTTCATAAATATAGGAACGTCCTTGTCCTCCATAAATTACTGCGGATTATCCAGTAATTCATAGATTCGCCGGACCGCGCGAATGTCCACGCCCGGGCCGCGCAGCTGGGCGTAGTTGCCCTGGTGATTGCTCATGTCGATCTGCTCCGCGGCCTGCTCCACGCTGACACCCCGTTCATGCATGGCTTCGGTCTTGTCCCACAGGTCACGCAGGTAGGCCTGGAAATTGCCGATCGGGGACTTGTCCCGCATCACCGGCCCATGGCCCGGCAACCAGATATCGAAATCCAGTGACCTGAAGCGTTCCAGGGTCAATGGCCATTCGTCCACATGGGCATCACCCATGTAGGCCAGGCCTGGCAACATCATGTCGCCGGTGAATACGATCTTGTCCTGGGGCAGGTAAGTCACCACGTCCCCGCCGGTATGGGCGCGACCGAAATGCCATAACTGGATCTCGCGGCTGCCGTTTGCCACGACCTGGAACAGGGTCATCTTGCGATCGAGAGTGATGTTTGGTGGCGTGGGTGCCACTTCGTCAATGGCATTCATGTACTCGGTTTGCACCCGCAGCCGCTCCTGCAGCTCCGCCCGCTGGCGCGGGTCATTGGTGTCATTCACCTGCTGTTCCAGCCGCGCGACGGTCGCCGGCACCGGATCGGAGAAACTGCGAAAGGTGGTTTCCTCCAATACGTTGCCGATCTCGCCGTTTAACTTGGCACGGGTGAATTCATGGCCAATGATTTCAACGGTGGCTGGGAAAGCCTGGTTACCGTGGGCATGGTCGAAGTGATAGTGGCTATTTACCAGGTAGCGTACCGGCTTGTCCGTGATCACGTTAATGGACTCGATCAGGGAGCGTGCCGCCGCCGGTGTAACATGGGAATCCACCACCAGGGTATCGAATTCGCCAACGAGTATCATGGCGTTGCTCATGGTGTATACCGAGCCGGTGCCGGTGGCAAACCAGACACCATCCGCTACTTCAACAAAGCGGTGGCTGTCAGATTCCACGATGTTCTCCTGGGCGAAAGCCAGCCCTCCCAGGCTGAAAACTGCTAGCAAAACTAAATCTACAAGGCGCCGTATTCTCATGTTGTTGTCCTGTTGGTAACTATTTGGTAACCACCGGCGTCTAAGCAGACAATTACAGTGGCGGTCTGGGACAGTAGCCTACCGGCAGTGCCCCGGAAATCAACTTTAACGGGATGGATGGTCGCCGCCAATATGTGGTGAATCACACCAGAAAAAATGCTTCACCACGGGTCTCAATACGCTAACTATTTGATATTTAAGAATTAAATAAATTGGCAAAGATTTTGCTCTACTAACACCAGAACCACCAGGAGCTGGGAGGATAAGAAGATGCGAGTCATAAACCATAGCTTACGATTAACTGCGGCCAGCCTGCTGGCCCTGATGCTCAGCGGTTACCTCTATTCCGCATCGGCCCATGCAGAGGGCCGCGATATCAGCCACGTGAACCGCAACGTCCACGTGGAATCGGACGAGGAAGTGGGCGATGTATCCAGTGTTAACGGACGCATCGAACTGGACAGTGGCGCCGTTGCGGAAGACCTGGAAACCGTAAACGGACGCATAATTATTGAAGACGGAGCCTCGTTGGCAGATGCAGAGACTGTCAACGGCCGCATTCGTGTAGGCCGCAACGTGTCCGTTCGCGGCGCACTGGAAACCGTAAACGGCAGCATTACCACGGGCCCCGGTACGGAAGTCGATCGCAACATAGACACGGTCAATGGCCGCATCGAATTGCAGCGCACTCGCGTGGGTGGAAATGTGGAATCATCCAACGGCGATATCCACCTGCAGGATGAAACCGTGGTGGAAGGCGACCTGGTAATTCGAGGCCGCCGCAGTTTCCTCGGGCGCCTGTTTAACTGGCATAACGACCCACCGGAGATTCGTATCGACGGCAGCTCTTCAGTGCTGGGGGATATTCACCTGTACAAGGAAACCGACCTGGACATCGATAGCGATGCCCGGGTAGGGGAAATCGTTCGCCACTACTAATCTGTATTCAGGAAGAAACGAAAAGGGCAGCCACTGGTTGCCCTTTTTATTGCCTGGAATCTAGGCGATGAAATCGAAGGAGTCCTGCTCCCGCTCCCAGCGACAGCAATGGCACTGACAACTGCTGTGATCGATATGGCGCGGCCCGGCAAGATATTGCGCTCGATTAAAGCGGAACACCCGGTAGCGGCGGTAGAAAATCAGCAGCAACAGCACCGTGGCGATCAGCAAGGCTGGAATCGTAGTCACCAGTGCCAGTATGAGTTGCCAGGTCATGCCTTTTTCTCCCGCTATTGATGAGAGTTACGGCTCCCGGGATGATTTTCCTTAGGGAATATTTAGGGTTTAATGGCTCCACCCGTGAAAAAGAGGTCCAAAACCAATGAAAATCGCCCTTCTATTCCGAATCCTGCATTCAATCTCCCTGACAGCCTTACTCTTGCTGTCGGCAGGCAGCGCCCTGGCTCAACGCCTGCCTGGCACGGAAAACGGCGAGTGGCGCTATATTGGCGGCGACAGCGGCAGTACCAAGTATTCGCCCCTGGACCAGATCAACCGGGATAATTTTGACCAGCTGGAAGTCAAGTGGACCTGGCGCAGCGACAATTTCGGTCCAAACGTGGACTATTTTTTCCGCTCCACGCCAATCTACGTGGACGGCATCCTCTACACCGTGGCCACACCACGACGCCAGGTGATCGCCATCGATCCCGCCACCGGCGAAACCCTGTGGACCTTCCGCGAGCCGGAAACCATTCGTCACCTGCGTTCTCCGCGGCAGGCTTATGGCAAGGGTGTTTCCTACGGTGAGGTAAACGGCCGCGGTGTTATCTATGTCACTTCCCCGGGATTTTTCCTGTGGGCACTGGATGCCAAGACCGGCCGGCCCCTGGAAGGCTTTGGCACTGAATTCCCGGTAGGAGGCTTTCCCCAGACCGGCGTGGTGGACCTGCTACCGCCCCTGCTGAATGGCTGGGGCCGCTGGGACGACTACATGGTCAGTGGCGGCAGCTACGATCCGGATTACGGCATTCCCCGGGAACTGGGCATGGTGACCAGTTCGGCACCTCCCCTGGTGGTGAATGGCGTGCTGGTTACCCTGGTAGGTCACCAGCCCAGCTACGGCCAGACCCGTATTGAAAACGTACCCGGTGACATCATGGGTTTCGATGCCGCTACCGGTGAATTCCTGTGGAAATTCCATGTCATTCCCCGGCCTGGCGAGGTTGGCCACGAAACCTGGCATAACGATGCCTGGCAATTCTCCGGTGACATGTCCACCTGGGCGCCGGCTTCTTCCGATCCGGAGCTGGGCATGGTTTACATGGTAACCAATGCCTCCACGGTGCAGACCTATACCGGCCATCGCCCGGGAGACAATCTCTTCGGCGGCAGCGTACTGGCCCTGGATGCAGCAACCGGCGAGCGCCGCTGGCATTTCCAGATACACCACAGTGACCAGTGGAATTACGACCTGCCCACCGCGCCTATCCTCATGGACCTCACGGTGAACGGGCAGGAAATCCCCGCACTCATCCAGAACACCAAGCAGGGCCTGGTGTTTGCCTTTAACCGGGAAACCGGTGAGCCCATCTGGCCCATCGAGGAAAGACCGGTGATCCAGACCGAGGTACCGGGCAACTACACCGCGGCAACCCAGCCCTTTCCCACCAGGCCGGAACCGGTTGATCCCATTGTCACCGATGGCCTCACGGAAGAATTTGTTATCGACTACACCCCGGAACTGAAAGAACAGGCCATGGTGATTCTCAATGGCTACCGGGTAGGCGGACTCTATGTACCACCGCTTCCGGTGGACCACGGCAATGACTTTATTAACAACGTCGGTTGCATCGGTGGCGGTAACATCATTCCCCACCCCCCCGTGGCGGACCCGTCCACGGGCATGATGTACAACTCCCACAAGCGCAATTGTTTCGCACCGGGATTCATGCGCCCGACCAACGGCGTGGACCGGGACAATCCCAACTACCCGACTCCGGGGGAAGGATTCGCCACACCTAACAGCACTCCTACGACCGGAACCACGGTTTCGGCGTGGTTGCCCGGAGGCGGTGGTGGACTGCCGACTCTTGATGGCCTGCGCCTGTTCAAGCCCATGGATAACCAGCTGACTGCCTATAACCTGAATACCGGGGACAAGGCCTGGTCCCATCCCGTGGGAGAAACACCGGAACAGATTCGCAATCATCCCCTGCTGCAGGGTGTGGATGTGCCCAACACCGGTGGCAACGGCTGGTCCATCCAGATGGTAATGGGTGACATCCTGGTCCAGACCAGGGCACTGAGTGAAGGCATGGTACAACTCGTGCCAGATGCCCCCCTGACTCTCAATGCCAGGGACAAGTTCACCGGGGAGATACTCGCCAGCGCCCCACTGCCGGCACCAGCGCAATACGGCATGATGACTTTCATGCATAACGGCAAGCAGTACATCGTGGTGCAGAGTGGCAGCTCGCGGACGGACCAACCCGGCTCCCTCGTAGCACTGGCGTTACCTTAGCTCTCGCACTTCGATTCCGTTTCGGAGTTGCAGTGAGTCTGGAGTCCGGTACGCCGGGCAGGCCCGGCGCGTCCGGGCCTACCCCGATTTTTTGGAATTAAATCGGGTATCCCGGCTATATTGCTACCGCAGAACTTTCATCGGTTATTCAACAAGTTAGGGCCACAGGTCGTGGCCCGCCGCCTGCAATTTGTAACGAGATGTTACGGCGCTGTGAGAATTTTGCCATAGACAATACCGTGGGATTTATCTACGGTGAATTCTCTTGATCTATGGCCGCGCCCAGTCCCAATCCAGGAGCGCACTCAGAAAAACAACCTATGTAGAATAAATGTTATGACAAGCACTGGCGTGAGAGATCACAAGGATGGTTTGTCGATACTGCAGGCAGCGAATATGGGCTCCGCGCTACAAGACATTGATTCTATAATTGTGTCAGACAACAGGTTTCAACTGAAACTGCTGGCCAATCAGCTTTCTATCGCCTCTTTCCGCTCCATCACCGCCTTCGATGATATTTTCAATGCCATGGACCACCTCAGCGCTCATGTCATGCATTCCGCGGTGGTTTTTCTCGATCTCAACATGGAAAACAATTCCGGCCTGGAATTCCTCAAGCGGCTGGGCAAAACTGAATTTGGTGGATCGATCGCGTTGCTGACCGACGGCGACGACATCAAGACCCTCCAGGCAATCAAGCTGGCTCGCACTTATGAGCTCAGGATCATCGAAAACCTGCAATTGCCGGCCCAGGACGAAGAACTGGACAAGCTGATCGCTAATATCCTGGCTGACTTTCAGGCAAGCAACGAGAACCTGGAATTATTCAGATACAGCGCTGAGCGTCTGCAGGAAGCCATTGAAAAAGATGAGCTGTTCAATGTCTACCAGCCCAAGGTCCTGCTGAGTACCGGCGAACTGATTGGCGTGGAAGCACTGGTCCGCTGGAAACATCCCGAAGACGGGGAAATCTATCCCGACCAGTTCATCAAGCTGGCGGAAGAGGCTGACCTGATCGACACCATTGCACGCAAGGTGCTCAGTAATGCCCTGCATGACAGCCGTGCCTGGCGCGATAAAGGCCTGGATATCACCATTTCGGTGAATATTTCCATGTACAACCTCAATACCCGGGACTTCGTCAATTTCGTCGAAGACGAACTCGCTACCTCGGGCCTGGACCCTCAGAATCTCACCCTGGAGGTTGCGGAATCACGGCTGGTTAAGGACTATTCCCTGGTGTTGGATATGCTTACCCGGCTGCGCCTGCGCAGGGTTAACCTGTCCATCGATGACTTTGGTTATCGCAATGCCAGCATGAGTGATCTGAAGAACATTCCCATCAGCGAACTCAAGATTGACAGGGAATTTGTTCATTCCGCCTGGGATAACGAAAAGCTGCACGAAGTATTCGACGACAGTATGCAGATGGCCAGGAACCTGGGAGTCAAGACTGTTGCCGAAGGCGTGGAAAGTGAAGAGGATTTCAATTTCTCCAGCCGCCGCGGCTGTGACCAGGCCCAGGGTTATTTCATCGGCAAGCCGATGCGCTCAAAATACCTGATGGAATGGCGCGACCAGTGGCTGGAGCGTTATTCAAAGATCGCCGTATAGCTTCAGGCGATATCCTCGCTCAATTCTGAATCCAGATCGCTGTCTACCATGACCCGCTGCAGTCCTTTCATGAGTGACTGCCTGGTATAGGGCTTGCCTACCAGGGGCGCATCCAGTTGTACACCGGTCTTGTCCTTGAGATCACCCGACGGATAACCCGAGGTATACAGCACCTTGATTTCCGGTTTCAGTTTTCTTGCCTCCTTGGCAAGGGCCTCCCCGTCCATGCCGCCCGGCATCACGATGTCGGTTAGCAGCACGTCCACGTCGGGATTGGCCTGCAACAGGCGCAGCGCCTGGTTACCACTGATGGCAGCCAGTACCTGGAAACCTTCGTCCTCCAGGTATGAGGTTGCGATCTCGAGAAGTTCGTACTCGTCATCCACCAGCAGAATCTTTTCATTTTCGTGAGCGAACTCCACGGTCTCGGCACTGCGGGGCGCCGCCTGGCTCGCTATGTGCTCCGAAACCGCCGGCAATAACAGCTCTACCGTGGTGCCCACTCCCAGCTCACTGAGTATTTGCACACTGCCGCCGGACTGCTTGGCGAAACCGTAAATCATGGCCAGGCCGAGACCGGTGCCCTTGCCCCGTTCCTTGGTGGTAAAGAACGGCTCAAACACCCGGGTGAGAGTTTCCTCATCCATGCCGGTACCGTTGTCCGTGACCGCGATGCACACATAGGTACCGGGGTCTAGCTCACCTTGTTTTATCTTGGCGTCCATCTCGGTAATTTCACGCAGGTTCGCGGAAATATAGAACTTGCCACCGTTAGGCATGGCATCCCGGGCATTAATGGCCAGGTTCAGGAACACGTTTTCCAGCCCGGACAGGTCCACCAGCACCGGCGGCAGGTCCTTGAAGCTGCCGTATTTCATTTCGATATCCGGACCCAAGGTGCGGGGCAGCAGGTCCTTCATGTCTACCAGTACTTCTTCGATGAGCACGGTTTCCGGTTGCAGGGGTTGACGCCGGGCCACCGCCAGCATGCGCTTGCTCAGTTCCGCCCCTCTTTCGGCGGCCTTGCGTGCAGTCTGCAAACGGTCCTTGGCGGGGGAACCTTCTTCCAGCTTGCGCGCCGCCAGGTCGATATTGCCCATGATGACACCCAGGAGGTTATTAAAGTCATGGGCCATGCCCCCGGTCAGCTTACCGATGGCTTCCATCTTTTGGCTCTGTCGCAGCTGGGTTTCGAGTTTTACCCGCTCACTCACATCCCGGATCATCACCCGCACCGAGGAACTGTCCTGGAAAATAATTCCGGAAACAGACACCTCCACGGGCACCGATGCACCTTCTTTCGGGATCGCCAGCATCTTGATATCGCTGTGACTGCGCGGATTGGCGGCCTTGATTTCAATTGAAGCAAGCAGAAGTTCCTTGCTGAAGTCCGGCAGCAATTCCTGCAGTTTCTTTTCCATCAGGTCCTTCTTCCTGGTCCTGAACAGCACTTCGGCTTGCTGGTTGGCCAGGGTTACGACACCGTCCGGATCCGTAATCAGGATTGCTTCCGGCGCCGACTCCACCAGGGCTCGAAGCTGCAGTTCCCCGGCCTTGAGCGCCTTGGTGGCTTCGACTTCTGCGGTGTTCTCCAAGGCAATACCACCTATGGCATAGAGTTCGCCGTTTTCATCAAAAAGGGGAAATCGCAGGATCTGGAAGTAGCGATCGCCCTCTTCCGTGACCTGCTTGCCGGGAAACATCTGCGGCTCCAGGGTTCTCAATACCTTTTCGTCCTGCTCCGCCATGTATTCCGCCTCTTCACCTTCGAAGATGGTGGTCCGGTCCGCACCCACCAGTCCTTCCTTGCCGGAGAACTCCAGGTATTTTTCATTGGCGAGCCGGTAAGTGCCGTCGAGGCCCTTAACGAACATGATGTTGGGATTCTTGTTGAAGAATTCCTCGTACAGGCTGATGCTGCGATTCAACTCCCTCGCTTCTGCCTCGTGCACCATGATGCCGTGGCATATCACCCAGCCGCCCAGGATCGTCAGGGCGGCGATGGTGGCTACCAGGATGCCCGAGGCAAGCCAGGATTCCGTGTGTGCCAACAGCAGGGAGACGGCATTGGTATTCTGGATACTCCCCTCTATACGTCCTGCAATGATTTCCGCCCGCAGGAATTCATATTCGATATAGAAATAAACTCCCAGCACCAGAATGGCCAGGACGCATAGCGGCAGAAATATGGTTGTATACAATCCAAACCGGTTGCTGAGCTTTCCGAGAGAATTATTGGATTGCTGGGGATTCATGGCAGGTGTCAGGTTTTAGTCTTCACTGTGCAACCATTCCCGGGCTTCGGCCAGGCTCATGAAACAATTCAGTTCCGTCTGGGTGGAAGTGAGCCCGAAGTAAGTTTCCAGCAGGCGACCGATACCAAAATCACTCTGGTTGGCAAAGACCAGGGCGGTCCTGCCACTGGGCCTGGAGTACAGGTTGGCATTCTGTGATTCCCGTATGTAACCGTCCATGGAAATTTTCGGCCAATGACCTTCGGTGAAATCCATGATGATAAGTCGGGTGGGCTCCTGGGCGTAATAATCCGCCATGAACTGTTTGAGCTCTCCACCGGCAAGGTCCCCTATTACCTTGATGATTGTTAGTTCGGCGTCCCTGTCGATATCGAGTTTAATTTCTGCCATATAGATTGGACATTGCCCAGGGTGCCTAACTGAATTTTCCTTCCTTGTAGAGCTCAAGAATGTTTTGCGCGATGTCTACGCTGTGAATCTGTGGGCCCTTGGCGCTGTGAAAATTACAACGCCTGACAAAATCAAGTTCATCGCCCGAATGTACGTTTTCGGCACAGATGCTTATGCCTTTCTTTTCCGCCATGGACGCCAGCGAGCTATAGGTAAATTCCAGCTCCATGTCGTCTTTCATATTGGCGCTGTCGGGAAGCGCAGACATATCCACAACCAGCTGGTCGATGGCCAGCTTGTCAAGCAGTTCCAATGCACTCTCGCCATTTCCTTCCGCCAGCACCGCCAGCTTAAAGCCTTTTATGCTCATGCGTGACAACACATCCCAGACGATGTCCTTGCCTGTGCGGATCGCGGATTCGTTTATCTCCAGGATCAGCAGTTCTCGTGGCACGTGATTCATGTCCACGAGATTGGCGAGAAAATCCGGCAGGTCCAATTCTGTAAGCAATGCCGAGTCCAGGCGGACTCCAAGCTCCGGTGTGAATTCCTGGTTCGACCATACCCGCAGGGTTTCCAGGGACAACTTGATCACAGCATTGAATATGCCCTTGGAAATCCCGATTTCTTCCGCCCACAGCAAAAACGGTCCGTCCGCCAGAAAGTTACCGTCATCCTTGCGCCAGGTATAGTGCACCCTAACTCTCCTTACGGGCTTACTATCGTCCTGGCGCAGAATAAATTCCGGCTCGTAGAGTACGCGCAGGCCAAAATTGAATTCCGCCACGGCCTGTTTCGGCTGGGCAGCGGGTTTGGTATCGCCCTGGTCTTTGAAAGGCAGTAACGCCGTTTCAATTGCATCTACGGACATGGGCTTGGTAAGCGTGCCCACGATATTCAGGGACTGTTCCTTGCCCAGGGCCTGCACCGAAGACAGGGTTCGCTGGTCCATGCCACTCATGAGAATGATACTGGCCTGGCAGGCGTGCTGGCCCAGGGCGCGCATCACTTCGACACCGTCTGCACCGGGCATGCGCAGATCCAGCATGATTACCTGGGGATTGACGCTGAGGACCGTGTCTACGACCTCGCTGCCTTCCGTGACCTGTGTTACGGAGAAGCCGATGTCGCCACCGACTTCAGCAACGATTTCCGCAATATCGGCTTCGTCATCGGCAACCAACAAGCTCGTAGTTGCTGTGTTCCCGCTGGCCACCTGGACTCCTCTCCTCAGATTCCTTTTTTCTAATTACATTCGCGTCAACGAACGGCAACTCTTTGTACCACAAAAATCGTGGCAGTAGCGGATTATATGCGATGTAACTAATTGAAAGAACTGCAATTGGGAGTAATTTAAAATGGGCAGGAAGAGTCCTACACGCCATTAACGGATGTTAGGTAATTGTAAGGAAATACGCGGCCCGGTGAGCCCCGGGCCGCGGAATGGAGTGCGGAAGTCCGCTTACTCTTCGCCCAGTTCCTGCTCGATTTCCAGGCGACGTGCCCCCGCCAGCATGGCCGGCATGGCGTAGTTGCCCTCGTGGCAGGCGTACTCGTACACCTCACCATCGGTGGCGTGGTAGCTGAGTTCCGCTGTCCAGGCCCGGGCGTAGAGGTTGGGATCTTCCACGGTGAACTGGTACACGATTTCCGTATCGGAATAGCGGCTGAAGCGTTCCGTGATGGTGCCGGCATCGGTGATTGGCACGGAGCTCTCCGACAACTGCAGCGGGTTGATGTTGACGGTTTCCACGACCAGCGCGCCGTCTTCATACCAGCCGCGGGAATCACCGAACCAGGGAGCGTGCACAGCGGGACGCAGATTCGCTCGTGCTTCTTCCGCCGAATCGTAGATGGGAATGATGCGCGCATCATGGGCCATCTCCGCCATGATCATGACGTAATCATCGGTTTGCACAAACTCGTAAGTACTGTTGTACAGGGTGCCCATCATGCCGGGACCGGCGGTGTTGCCGAAACCGATCAGGCAACGCTCGGAAATGGGAAGCGCTTCGGGTCCATCGGCATTGCCCACGCCGGTGAGATAACGGGCACCGAAATTATTGCGATCCAATCCTCGCGGATTCTCGGCCCGGGGGATCTGGCCACTAGGGGGATCGATTACCAGGGAAGTGCGGTACTCCCCTTTCACATAGGCGAGTGTGCTGCCGGGATCGGTCCAGAACAGGTTGTATCCCCTGAGGCCAAAATCGAAGCTGCCTTCCGGAGGTGCACCGGTGTCCGCATCCACCGACGGCCCGGCCTCGATGTTCTCCGCCGAAATGCCGGCAATGGACATCTCCGCCACGATCTGGGCCGCCTGCTCGGCAGTCACTACCAGTGGGTCAATGCCCTGGGGGCGGGTCAACGGCGTGCGGGACGCGTTGGTCCAGGTGCCGGTGAGTTCCGGTCGACCGGAGTCCTGGGCAGCAGCCACAGGCGCAGCCAGGGCCATGGTGGCACCCATGATTGCTGCTGTAAGAGTTGTTCGTTTCAGATTTGCCATGGCATCCCCCTGTCTTGGCATGTCAGATATGAGGCTATTCTACCTCAAATGGGTTACAGGGACAGTTCCCAGAATTCCCGCTGTACCACCACGCCGTAGCGTTCATACTCCGAGGTCGATTCCACCACCTGGAATCCCAGGTCGGCGTAAAGCTTGCGGGCGTTGACCAGGCAATCGAAAGTTTCCAGCCGCACCCGCGGGAACTTGTGATCGCGGGCATGCTGCAACACCGCTTCCATCAGCTCCCGGGCAATTCCTCGGCTGCGATGATCGGGGTGTACGATAACGAAGTTGATGAATGCCACGTCCGGCGCCTGCCGAGAGATGATGATGGAGCCGGCCCGTTCTCCTTCGTGCTCGTAGAGCCAGAATCGGGTGAAGTCATCCTGGTTCAGGTACAGGGCCTGGGCCTTGCCGACAATATCCCGTTCAAAAAATTCGTTAAAGCCGAACTCGTGGCTGTAGATCTCACCATGTTGGCAGATCACCCAGCCCATGTCCCCGGCCTGAAAATCTCGAATCATGAGTGCTTCCCGCTAATAAAAAAGAAAAGGGGGCGCTCCCGCCCCCTGGTAAAACAGAATTGCAAAACTTATTCCTGGTACTGGTAGTGCCCCATGAGCATACCGGTAGCAAGCACATGTCCATCCATGGCTTCCAGTAACTGATCCTTGTTCAGGCCGGTGGGCAAGTCCAGGTCAGAGTCCAGGGCATATACACGGAAATGATAGGCATGCAGTTCACCGTTATCCGGCGGGCGGGGACCGAAGTAACCGGGACGGCGCAGTCCGCTGTTGCCATTCACCGCTCCTTCCAGTCCGGGAAGAGTGATTTCCGCGTCTGTGGGCATGCCGGCCGGCAGGCCTCCGGCGCTGGCCGGAATGTTATAGACAACCCAGTGTACAAAGGGCTGCTCCATCATGCCGATCTCCACCACCTTGGGATCGTCGCAGATGACCGCCAGGGATTGGGTGCCCGACGGCAGGTTCGACCAGGACAGGTCGATGGAGGTGTTGTCGCCGTAGGCGGAGTTGGCCCGTGGCACCATGCCATGGTGTTCGAACACCGAGCTGGTCACGGTAATGGTTTCTTCCTGGGACCAGGCCGACTGGCTTAGTGCCAGCAGGGACAGGATCATCGATAGGATTGTTGTTCGCTTCATAAGGATCTCCTAGGTTTTATTTCTTCAGTGCGTATTCCACCTGCTCTGCTTTTTCCCTGAGCAGGTATTTTTGTACCTTTCCGGTTGACGTCTTGTCGATGGGACCAAACGCCACCTTCTTGGGAATCTTGAAACCGGCCAGTTCTTCCCGGCAATAAGCGATGAGTTCATCCGCGCTCATGTCTTCGCCCTGTTTCAAACAGACAAATGCACAGGGAACTTCACCCCATTTCTCATCGGTCGCGGCCACCACGGCTGCTTCCAGGATCTTGGGATGCTTGAACAGCACCGACTCCACTTCCAGGGAAGAGATATTCTCTCCTCCGGAGATAATGATGTCTTTCGATCTGTCTTTTATTTGCGCGTATCCGTCCTCATGCCATACCGCCAGGTCGCCCGAGTGGAACCAGCCCCCGGCAAATGAGGCCTGGGTGGTTTTTGGATTCTTCAGGTAGCCCTTCATGACGAGGTTGCCGCGCATGAATATTTCACCCATGGTCTCGCCGTCTTTCGGCACCGGTTCCAGGGTTTCCGGATCCGCCACCATGAGCTGGTCCTGCAGCGGCGCACGCACACCCTGCCGCGCCATTACTTCGGCCCTGTCTTCCACGCTCAGCTCATTCCATTCGTCCTGGGGTGCGCTCACCACGCAGGGACCGTAGGTTTCCGTCAGGCCGTAGACGTGAGATACGCTGAATCCCATGTTCTCCATGCCGGCAATTACCGCCGCGGGTGGCGCGGCGCCGGCGGTCATGGCGCTAATCTTTTGTTCAATACCTTGTTTCATTTCATCAGGCGCATTGACCAGCGTATTGAGCACCACGGGCGCACCGCAAAAATGGCTTACCCGGTGTTTCTTGATGGCATCAAATATAGCCTGGTCTCGCACATGGCGCAGGCACACGCTGGTGCCGGTGTAGGCCGCCAGGGTCCAGGGGAAACACCAGCCGTTGCAGTGAAACATGGGCAATGTCCACAGGTACACGGGGAAGTTGTTGAGGTCCCAGCACATGGCATTGGAAATGGCGTTGAGATAGGCGCCGCGATGATGGAAAACCACTCCCTTGGGGTCACCGGTTGTGCCGGAGGTGTAGTTGAGGGAAATCGCATCCCATTCATTGTCGATATGAAAGTTCTGGTAATCGGGATCTCCGGACTGGATAAACGATTCGTAATCCATCTCACCGAGCAATTCACCACCCTCGAAATTAGGATCATCGATGTCGATCACCCTGGGCTTGTTGGGGACGATCTCAAGGGCAGCCCTGATCGTGTCGCTATACTCCCGATCGGTAAACAGCACCTTGGTTTCAGCATGCTCCAGGATAAACGCGATGGCCTTGGCATCCAGTCGCACGTTCAGGGCATTCAATACCGCACCGATCATGGGCACACCGAAATGAGCCTCGAAAGTCTCCGGCGTATTGGCGCCCATGAACGACACCGTATCGCCCTTGCCGATGCCGGCCTTACCCAGGGCGGAGGCCAGCAGGCAACAGCGTTGCCAGGTTTCCAGCCAGGTAAAAGTCTTGTCGTGGTGAATGACCGATGGCCGCCCGGGATAGACGCTGGCGCAGCGCTGAATGAAATTCAGGGGCGTGAGCGCTTCGAAATTGGCTGGAACCTTGTCCAGGTCCTGCTCGTAGATGTTGGTGTTACTCATGGCGGGTTCCGTTCTTCTTTTATATGAAATCCATATCCCCGGCGGTCAACCACCAGGCGCCGTAAAGAATGTCCGATGACGGCCCCGGATTCCAGCTGTTACAGGGTATCTCAATACCCAATTCGCGCTCAATCGCACCCTCGCTGCGGATGGCATCGGCCCAGTTGCGGGTAATCCACATCTGCAGGGGGAGCTCGCTGCCCTGGCCTGCAAGCCATTGATTTAATGCCTGAATTGCCTGCGGCATGGCGCTCAGGGGGCAGACCAGGTCCATCAGCAATTGCACTTCCCCGGTATTCTTCAACACCGCAGCCGCAAGCACTTCACCCCCCTGTTTCAACAGCAGGGACTGGTATTGGCCGTTGCCGGCGCCGGGATGCCTGAAATAACGATAGTCCAGGTAGCCGGCATGCCGCTTGCCGATAATGGCCTCGGCAAACCCACCCCGCATGGCCTGCCACAGGGCGTCCACGCTGGCACGATGATCAGAGTCATCGATCCGCAGTGGTTCAACCCGGATCTCCTTCAGATCGGTGGATTCCGGCCGTGGATATTCGAGGGCGATAAAGTCATCGGTCTTCTCATACAGGCCCAGCCGCAATGCAATATTCATCGCTTTCTGGTTGGGAAAACCAAATCCTAATAGATGTCCTACGGTATTGCCGATTTCCCGCTCGAGAAAGGTAGCGGCGACCTTGAAGAACAGGCTGTTGCGGCCGTACTGCCGGCGCTCTTCGGGCAAGACCATGACATCGCAGGGCTGGATGGCCATCTGGTCCACGCCGAAATAGTCGATCTCCCGGGGAGCGCCACCATAGTGGGCAATGATATCGCCTTTCTCACCGAGCCTGGCCACCACGCAGGTGCCATTGCCCAACTGGTATTTCCACTGCCACAGTTCGGCATCGAAAGCCTTGTCGAAACTCCTCTGGAACAGGCCTGCTACTTCTTCCGGCTGGAAGGAAGTAATATCTCCAAACTGCAAATCCGGGTAAGGAACCTTGTCATCAGGGCGGTAAACATGCCGGTACAACTGCATGCAACGCCGCCCGCTGGCAAATTCCGCCGCAGCCAGTTCCAGCTCGGCAATCCCTGTTTCGATAGACGCTTTGTCCAGGCCGGCTTGCTTGCCCAGCGCCGCCTCGTGTTCCTTGCAGAGCCGGCGCAGCTCATTCACGCTGTGCCTGGCACTGTTGGTGAAATTGCGTGGCCCGATAAATTCGAAGCCAAGTCGTTCCGCCAGTTGCAGGTGGGAACTCGTGTTGGGCAGGACTGAACGCGCGATTTCTCTGTCATCGTCCAGGAATTCACCATAGATCAACAGGTGGCCTTCGGGTTTGAGGCAGCGCCGCAGTGCGATGAGAACGCCCAACTGGTTCTGGTAATGCAGTGGCCCCGCCACCAGGATGATCTCGAAACTCTTGGCGAAGATGGTGTCCCTGAAACCGGGAACCAGGTCGGTGTGTATGCCTTCTTCCTGCAGCGCTTTTCCCAGTGCAGCGAGTTCGTTACCCACCAGTAAGATGCGGTCCTGTGGTGCCGCCAGGTTTCGCAGCTCCATCAACAGGTGAGTGGCGAACCGCAGGCGGGCATCGGCATAAACAACACCACTGGCGGTGGGCTCCAGCAATCCCCAGCACGGGGACCGGGCGTCGCCAAACTCCAATTCCAGAAGTTGTGAAACCAGCGCGCGCCGTGCCGCCAGCGAATCCATCGTCATCTCGAAAGCAGGTTTACTGCGTGCCTTACATTCTCAGCCACGGGGCTCTGCACTATACCCTTCGGCCCCGATATTGCCTAGGGGTGCGGCATATTGTCCCCGGGCTCATACCGGCTGGGGCAATGGGTTAAAATGGGCCAATGAACAATTCCAGTCGCTTGAACCAGTTTGTCAGCTTCCTGATTCCGGTGGAGGCGGAAGGCAGCAGCCTGACTCGCCAGGGCTTGCAGCGCCTGTTGCTGTTACGCAGCTTCGTTACCCTGGTCAGCTCCGTGGGGTTGTACATCTTTCATTTCTTTTCCACCATGGAAATCCCCCTGGGATTTATCGTGGTGCTAATAAGCGCGGTGTTCCTGTCGGTGCTGGCGGGTTACTGGAGACTGAACAAGGACTGGGCCATTACCAACAACGAGTTGTTCATGCACGTAATGGTAGACGTGGTGTTCCTATTCATTCTCGTCTACTACACCGGCGGGGTAAGCAACCCCCTTATTTCCTACTTGCTGGTGTTGCTGGCGGTTACGGCCACACTGTTGCCACGCTTCTATGTTTACAGCTTCGCCATCGGCAGCATCATGGTCTATACCTTTTTCCTGGTGCTCGACATCACCGGCGGCAACACCATGGCAGGCAGTGAAGCCGCGGAGGAAACCACTTTCCAGCTACACCTGGTCGGCATGTGGGTCATCTTCCTGGTCAGTGCAATTCTTATCTCCGTGTTTATTACCCGCATGGCCACCACCATCAGGGAACGGGAGCTGACCCTGGCGGCGGCACGGGAGAACGAGATTCGCAACGAACAACTGGTCGCCATCGGCACCCTTGCCGCCGGCACCGCCCATGCCCTCGGCACCCCCCTCTCCACCATGTCAGTGTTGTTAGCCGAGCTGGATGACATGGACGCCAGCGAACTGGGTAAGGAGAGGGTGAAGGAAGACATATCATTGCTGCGTTCCCAGGTTGCGCGCTGCAAACAATCGCTGAACCAGCTCATCCAGTACTACAACAAGGAAGACAGCAGCGCGGACAGCATCATACCCCTGGGTGAATTCGTGTCTGACATCAAGGACTACATCGTGAACATTCACCCCGCCGCCAATGTGAACTTCAACCTGGAAGCTAGCGACGACGTGAAAGTGAACGCGGCACTGAGCCTGAAACATGCCCTCATCAATATCATCGAGAACGGAATCAAGGCGGCGAAGAGCCGGGTCAACGTCAACTTCCGCGTTATTGGCAGCGATCACAGACAGGTAGAAATCTCCATTAACGACGACGGTCCGGGAATTCCCGCCAAGGTAATGGAAAACATGGGCGAGCCTTTCATCTCCACCCGCAAGGAAAGCATGGGGCTGGGTATATTCCTGGCCAATGCCGCCATCCAGAAGCTGGGTGGTAGTATCGAGATTTTTAACCTGAAGATTGGCGGCGCCGAAACCCTGATCAAGGTGCCCCTGCCTGAATTGGGTACCGGACAAGCAGCATGAGCAGCAACGAATTATTACTGGTAGAAGATGACGAGGTCTTCGCCCGGGTCATGGAGCGGGCCCTGACCCAGCGCAACTACCAGGTTACTCATGCGGCGAACCGGACCGATGCGCTGCAGCAGGCCGCTCAGCATGATTTCGGATTCGCTATTCTTGACCTGAACCTGGGCACGGAAACTTCCCTCGCCCTGATACCGGAATTGCGCAGCAGGAATGAAGACATGCGCATCCTCATCCTCACCGGATACGCCAGTATTGCCACCGCGGTGGAGGCCATCAAGCTGGGTGCCAACAACTACCTCGCCAAACCGGCGGACACCGACGAGATCCTGGCGGCATTGACGGACAGGAAAGACCAGTCGACCATGACGATTACTGAACCTGAAGAACTGGAGCCCATGTCCGTGCGCCGGCTGGAATGGGAACACATCCAGAAAGTGCTGCAGGAAAACAACGGCAATATTTCCGCCACGGCCAGGCAATTGAAAATGCATCGCCGCACCCTGCAACGCAAGCTGCAGAAAAGACCGGTGGCGAAATAGAAAATCAGCGCCGCGTTAAGGGCGTGGTATTGAGGTGGCCGCCACCGTCCACCATCAGGGTTTCCCCGGTGACCAGTTGCGGACCGGTAACAAAATGCAAAATGGCATCGGCCACGGTCTCTGGCGTGGCTACCCTGCCGAGTACCGCATTCCCCCTCTGAAAATCCATTAACTGCTGGTACTTCTCTTCGCCCCAGCCGTCCTTGAGCCAATCGCCCTCGATGAACCCGGGGCAGACGGCATTGATGCGCAGCTTCGGTCCAAGTGCGCGAGCGAGAGACAGGGTCATCGTTATCATCGCTCCCTTGGAAGCGGCATAGGCGATGCAACTGCCGATGCCGTTCACGCCGGCGGTGGATGCGATGTTGACCACTGCGCCGCCGTCCTCCTGTTGCTGCATGATGGGAGTAACCGCCCGCACCATCTGGTAGGCGCCAATGACATTGACGCCGTAAATTCTCTGGAAATCTCCTTCGTCGAGGCCATCGAGATTGGCGTGGGGAACAAACTTGGTGGTCCCGGCATTGTTAACCAGCACATCCACCCGGCCCCACTTGTCCATGGCGGCCTGCACCATGGCGCGGCAATCCTCGTCCCTGGCCACGCTGCCGCCAAAAACCACGGTTTCCACGCCCAGCTCCTCGCATTCCCGGGCCACAGCTTCCGCCTCGGCCTGCTTGGAGTTGTAGTTGACCACCACCTTGCAGCCCAGTCCCGCGAACAGCCGTGCCGTGGCGGCCCCGACGCCGCTGCTGGACCCGGTAATAATGGCGACTCGATCTTGTAGTACTTTCACCGGCAAATCTTCCTTCTTTAATATAGCTAACAGGCCAATTCCTGAATTTAGTAACTGAATATAACCGCTTTGGGGAGTGGCGGGGAACGATAGCACAAATCGACGGCCATTCCCGGACTGGAAGCCAGATAAATACTGAGCTTTCGCTCGATAGACCGATGTTTTTTCCGTTGCATTTGATCTTTACACAGTTACAATACGTAACACGCTGAAGCGCACAGATATTGCCGCAGGCAATCCTCTAAGCCCGATCATACGGGCACATCAAACAACAGGGACGAACAACCAATCCAATACGCCGGGTCACCTCCACCGGGAGGATGAAAAGGCCGTGTTGTGCTAACCGGTACCGGATTGAATAGAGAGCAGAATTCTCGGAGGTAGGAGTGAAGAAGCAGCAGCTGGTCGCAGCACTCATATTCCTGGCGGTCGCAGCGTGGATGTTGGTTCCCCGCGACGTAGCCAGCACCAATGAAGAACCCGAAACCAGTCAAAGGACCGTGGTCGCCACTTTCGGTGACCAGCCTCCGTCTGAAGATCCCAATGTGATTTCCGTGCGCGCGGCTCGTATCGCCGCGCAACCCTACGTGGAACAGATTCGCGTACGCGGTCGCACCCAGGCATTTCGCCATGTACAGGTACGGGCCGAACAGGCCGGCCGCATCGTCGCCGAACCGGTTGCCCGGGGCGCGCGGGTCAGCGCCGGTGACGTACTCTGCGAGATTTCCGTGGACAACCGCCAGACCGACCTGGAAGAAGCAACCAGCCGTCGCGAACAGGCACGCTTTGAGTACGAAGCCGCCCTGGACCTGCAGCGCCGTGACCTGCAATCCGACGTGGCGGTAGCCCAGTACGCCGCAGCCCTGGCTTCTGCCGAAGCTTCCGTGAGTCGCGCGGAACTGGCCCTTGAGAAAATCAATGTTATCGCCCCCTTCGATGGTGTGGTGGATTCCCGCACCGTGGAACTGGGTGACCTGCTGAATATCGGTGATGTGTGCGCCTCGGTACTGGATGACAGCCCCATGTTGCTGGTGGGCCTGGTCCCGGAGCAGGACGTCAGTCGCGTCGAGACCGGCGCCGCGGTGCACGCCGAACTGGTTAATGGCAAGCAGGTGGAGGGTCACGTCACTTACGTGGCCCGTGCCGCCGATGCCGTATCCCGCAGCTATCGCATCGAGGCCGAGGTGGATCCCGGCCAGGATCGCATTCGCGACGGTATTACCGCCGAATTGTTTGTCGGCGCCTCGGAGATCATGGCTCACCTGATTCCTTCCTCCGCCCTCACCCTGGATGACAACGGCGAGATTGGTGTAAAGATCATCGGCGCGGACAACCGTGTGCAGTTTCGCAATGTCACCCTGGTGGGTGACAACACCAACCAGTTAAACCCGGGAGTCTGGGTAAGCGGGCTCAGTGGCACCGTCACCCTGGTCACCGTGGGCCAGGAAATTGTTTTCCCCGGCCAGGTGGTTGAAGCCTATCTGCAGGATTCACCCTGAGCGGGAGCGCCGTCTTGAAACTGAATTACATCGATACCGCCGTTAATCGCGCACGAACAACCCTCAGTGTGTTCGTGGTGATCATGCTGGCGGGCTTTGCCTCTTACCTGGCGATCCCGGTAGAGATGAACCCGGACATCGAAGTGCCGGTTATCGTGACCACGATTATTCACGAGGGTATTTCACCGGAAGACGCGGAAAGGTTGTTGTCCAAGCCGGCGGAACTGGAACTCAAAACCGTCGAAGGCATCGTGGAAGTCAGTTCCTTCTCTTCCGAGAACGCCGCCACCGTCATCGTCGAGTTCGATATCGACTTCGAATCCAGCGCCGCCCTGGCGGAAGTGCGGGAGGCAATAAATCGCGCCCAGGCGCGCTTCCCCCAGGACACGGAAGAACCCATTATCCAGGAAGTCTCCGCCATCCCCTTCCCCATCGTGCAGATTGCCATCGGGGGCGAGGGTGTTCCGGAACGTACCCTGCTGCGCATTGCCGAGGACCTGCAGCGGGAAATCGAGATCCTGCCGGAGATCCTGGAAGCCACCATGGTGGGCAACCGGGAAGAACTGCTGGAAGCCGTGGTGGATCCGGCCAAGCTGGAAACCTATGGTATTCCCAACTCCGCTATCTTCCAGACCATTACCAGCAATAACCGGCTGATTCCCGCGGGCCAGGTGGACACCGGCCAGGGCGCATTCTCGGTGAAGGTACCCGGTTTGATCGAGACCGGCGAAGACCTTTATAGCCTGCCTCTTGCTGCCAACGACCAGGGTGTGTTGACGGTTTCCGACCTGGCCGAGGTACGCCGCACCTTCAAGGACGCCACCCGCTATTCCTATTCCAATGGCATCCAGACCATTGCGCTGAATGTCACCAAGCGAAAGGGCGCCAACCAGATAGAAGCCATGGAGGGAGTATACGAAGCAGTGGATCGCGTGCGCGAAACCCTGCCCCCGGCGGTTACGGTTTCCTATCTCAATGATTCCGCGCCCATCGTGCTGGAACAAAACATGGGCCTGCAGGGCAACATGGCCACCGCCATGGTGCTGGTTCTTATCGTGGTCATTGCATCCGTTGGTGTTCGTTCTGGATTGCTGGTGACCCTGGGTGTGCCGTTCTCCTTTTTCTTCGGCTTCATTATCATCAACATGCTGGGCTTCACCTACAACTTCATGGTGATCTTCGGGCTCCTGCTCGCCCTGGGCATGCTCATCGACGGCGCCATCGTTACGGTGGAGTTTGCCGACCGCAAGATGGCGGAAGGCCTGAATAGCCGCGATGCCTACAAGGCCGCGGTGGATCGCATGTTTTTCCCGATCCTGGCATCCACCGCCACTACCCTGGCGGCATTCCTGCCTATCATGTTCTGGCCGGGCGTTTCAGGTCAGTTCATGAGCTACCTGCCCATTACGGTGTTCGCGGTGCTCATTGGTTCGCTGTTTTATGCCCTGCTGTTTGCACCGACGATCGGCGCGCTCATCGGGCGATCCAGCGATGCCGACAAGACCTACCTGCGCAATCTCGAGGAAGGGGACCCGGATAAGGCGACGGGCATCACCGGTGTCTATGCCAAGGTGCTCAAGATGGCCGTGCATTTTCCGCTTAGCGTATTCGTGCTCAGCATCGTTACCCTGATCACCATCGTCGTCCTTTATGGTCGCTATGGCCGCGGCATCGAGTTTTTCACCGCCGTGGAACCCATGCAGACCCAGGTGCAGGTGTTCGCGCGGGGTAATTTCTCGCCGGCAGAGATACGCGACATCATGCTGGATGTTGAAAACCGGATCTCGAATATCGGGCACTACAAGAGCATCGTCACCCAGTCCGGTGCCGGCCAGCAACTCGGTGGCGGCCAACAAAGCGCGCCGGACCTGGTTGGTTCAATCTTTGTTGAATTGACTGACCGCCGCGATCGCGATGTGGATGGTTTCCAGGTGGAGAACATGTACCGGGAAGCAATTACCGGCATCCCCGGTATTCGCACGGAAATCGTCAGCGTTGAAGCCGGCCCACCGGTAGGCAAGCAGATTCAGCTGGAACTTGCCGGCGAAAACCTGGACCTGCTGTTCTCCGAAGCCACGCGCATCCGCAGCTTCATGGAAAACGAGATGACCGGGCTCATCGATATCGATGACACCGCGCCCATTCCCGGCATCGAATGGGAAATCGTGGTGGACCGTGCCCGGGCCGCCATGTTCGGTGCCAGCATGGCCGAGATCGGCAGTGCAATAACCCTGATGACCAACGGCATGTTCATGGGTGACTACCGCCCTGACGATTCCGAAGAGGAAGTGGACATCCGTGTGCGCTACCCGGTGGAGTACCGCGGCATCGAACAAATGGACAGCATTCGTATCCCCACGGCAAACGGACCGGTTCCCATCAGCAGCTTCGTGACCGTGGAACCGAAGCAGAAAGTGAGCTCGATACAGCGCGTAGACAGCAACCGCGTGGTTTACATTCGGGCCAACCCGGCACCGGGCATCGTGGCGGACAACAAACTGCAGGAACTGGCAGCCTGGCTGGAAGCCAACCCGCCGCCCCGGGAAGTGTTCTACCAGTTCCGCGGCGCCAATGAAGAGCAGGAAGAATCCGCGGCATTCCTGGGACAGGCGTTTTCCCTGGCCATGGCCCTGATGGCCATCCTGCTGGTGACCCAGTTCAACAGCTACTACCAGGCATTGCTGATCCTGTCATCGGTACTGTTGTCTACCACAGGAGTGCTGTTAGGCCTGTTGATTACGGACCAGGTCTTCAGCGTGATCCTGACCGGTATCGGCATCGTCGCCCTGGCGGGGATCATCGTGAACAACAACATCGTGCTGATCGATACCTTTAATCACCTCAGGCGCACCCATACTGACTGGACCTTGCAGGAAGTAATCGTGCATACCGGCATCCAGCGCCTGCGCCCGGTGTTTCTCACCACCTTTACTACAGGCTTCGGCCTGTTACCCCTGGCCATGCACCTGTCGGTGGACCTGATCGGCGCCGAGATCGAAGCCGGCGGGCCCATTACTTCCCAGTGGGCGCCCCTGGCTTCCGCCATTGTGTTCGGCCTGTCATTCGCCACGGTGCTAACCTTGATCGTAACCCCCGCCATGCTGGCCCTGCCGGCGCGCATCAAGGGAGTTTACGTGGGAGCCTGGCGGGTGTTCTTTCCCGCGAAACAGGAAGCGGTCAGCAGCTAGTACTTTCTAGCAACCACTGACGCTGGTGACGTTCGAGGAGAACTGCGCCGGCGCCAGGGGAATGGCTTCCGGCGCTCCGTCCGCACCGATCCTGGCGAAGTTCGTCAATTCACCCACGCCGATTGAAACTGTATCCAGGCTATTGCTGACAGTAATGGCGCCGTCGTATACCCCGAAGAAGTGTGTTTCTTCCGCAACCGCCACCTCGTAATCCGTGCCTGCAATCCTGACTTCGGCCAGGTCCGTGGTAAATCGGTAATTACGGCGCTGGATGGCGCCGGTGACGGTGCGCGCCTTGCCGCGATTTAAATGCAGGTGCACCCGGTCGTTGTTGCGGTCCAGGTATTGAAATTCGCGAATCTCCAATTCACTGCCGCAACTCAGGGACAGGATAGCGCGATCGCTGAAGCGGGCCTGGAGGAAGCCATCGTCGGAAGTGACGAGGGTGTCACCGGGAAAGATCTCACTACGCCGGGCCAGGTTGCGGCGACTGCCATCGGGCGCTATGGCTACAACCTCACCTCGCTGCACCACGACCCGCGCGATAGCTTCCTCTTCCTGGGCATAGCTGGCCGAAGAGGCACCAACCACCACCAATAGACGAACAAGCTGCCCGAACCTGTGCATGCGCCAAGTATAGCGATTTTCCCCGGCCTGTGTGAAAATCGCCCAATCGTTGTAAGCCATTGACCCCCATGGGCCTACTGCTCACCTTCTTTTTCATCAGTATCTTCTTTTCCTTTCTCTGCTCCATCCTGGAGGCGGTGCTATTGAGCGTCACCCCGGCCTACGTGGGCATGAAGGAACAGGAGGGCGAGTCCATTGCCACGGACCTGCGCCGCTTCAAGGAAGACATCGACGAACCCCTGGGGGCCATCCTCACCCTCAATACCATTGCCCACACCGTGGGCGCCATCGGCGTGGGCGCCCAGGCAGCCCAGCTGTTTGGCGCCAATTACATCGTGATGTTCGGAGTCACCATCATCAGCTGGGAAGCGATGATTGCCGGGCTGATGACCCTGGCCATTCTCATTTTCTCCGAGGTCATCCCCAAGACTATGGGCGCCAACAACTGGGAATTGCTGGCGCCCTATGCGGTTTACGTACTCAAGGCTATGTTGTTCGTGCTGGCACCCCTGGTTTGGCTGACCCAGTTCACCACCCGCCACCTGAAGAAAGACAAGGATCGCCCGGTGCTCAGCCGCGCCGACTTTGCCATCATGACCGACCTGGGCAAAGAGGCGGGCGCGCTGGATGAAAGCGAGCGCAACATCATTCACAACCTGCTGGCGTTCAGGCAGGTACAGGTGAGCGATGTGATGACGCCGCGCATTGTGGTGGTAAGCGCCAGCGAATCCACCGGCATGCGCGAGTTTATTGAGGAGCACCCAGATTCACCCTTTTCTCGCATCCCTGTTTACAAGGAGAAAAACGATCACATCACTGGCTATGTGCTCGAAGATGAGATGTTGCGAAAACTGGTGGATGCAGAGGAAGACATTCCCCTGGGCACGATTCGTCGCGACATAATCGTGGTACCCAAGTCCATGGCCATTCCCGCCCTGCTCGACCTGTTCATCGAAAAGAAAGAACACATGGCCCTGGTGGTGGATGAGTTCGGCGGCATGGAAGGCGTGGTCACCATGGAAGACCTGATCGAGACCCTTCTCGGCCTGCAGATCGTCGATGAATCCGACAGCGACGAAGACATGAAATCCCTGGCGCGGAAGAACTGGGAACGCCGGGCGCGACGTATGGGCATAGTTCCGCCAGTGGCTGGGCAACAATCTGAGCCCGCGGAGAAGGCATAAAAATCGAGCGAGCGCTTGATATTTTTACCTGGAATCCTGCCGATCTGCGCACTTACGCAGCATGAGCTGTTGCCCTGAAAGCCACTAACCACGGGCTTTGTGACAAATTGAAACAGGTAAAAGCGCACCGAAAGTCCTGTGTTAGTATCGACTCAGTTTACGCCCTGGCGGCATTAGGGAAATGAAGCCTGGTGTAAATAGCTAAAGCACGGAGCTTGGAAGTTTTTCTTTGTTCCCCCCTTTTCTAAGCATCGAGTGACTTTCAAGTTTCCGCTTTAGCGCCCTACTTCGCTTTTCCCCTTCCTATTATTTGTTTGGCCACAGAATACACAGATGTTTTGATTGGCCACAGAAAGCACAAAAGGCACAAAATTATTAGTTTTGTGCCTTTTGTGCTTTCTGTGGCTAATTAATTTTCTTTTGTGCTCAATATGAGGAGCAGAGCTACCTGTAGGTTCGGTTGGCGATAATCGCTTCCAGCACCACCAGGGCCATGACCAGGGCCAGTATCCACCACCAGATGCGTTGCGGCCGTTCCAGCTCCTCGATCAGTTGCTGGGTCTGCACCTCCCGCGATTGCACCGGGTCGGTGTCCGGGTTGATGATGCTGTCGAACAGGTTGCTTACAGCAGTGCGGGCAAAGTTGGATTCTTCCGGGAGAATATTGATGGCATAGCGGGTTTGCACCCCGTTAACCATGGCGCCCATGATGCCGGGCCGGGTGGCGGCGATTACATAACTGTCGTTATTGAATTCTATAGCGTTACCTTCCGGATCCACAGCCTCGCTGACTTCGGCGTCCACCGGCGCCAGGCTGAAATCGTCTCCTACCTGGTAAATACGCTGCCCGGTTTCTTCCTGCACCAGGTGACGCAGGGTTTCGTGTACAAAGGGCAGAAACAGCCCCTGCAAGGGCAGGTTGTTCCACTCCAGGTCCATGGCGGAGGCAAACAGGATGACTTTGCCGTCACCGAAGTCCCCTTCCACCAGGGCCGGCTCGGTATTGTCAAACTGCATCAGCACCTGGGCATTCTCATTAGGCAGCAGGCTCCAGTGTCCCTGGAAGCGCGCGGTCCAGTCACTGTCCAGGGGTTGCAGGATGGGATGGCGGCGATCGTATTCCGCGATGACCAGGTAGTCATCGAAGCCCATGTCGCCCTGGTTCTGCAGAGTAGCCGGTGCCAGTTCGGCGAACTGGCGATTGAATACCTCCGGTGTCACCCGGTCTCCCGGCGCGATCAGCAGGCTGCCGCCCCCTTCCACGTAGTCGCTGATGGCATTGGCCTGGCCCGCAGTAAAATCACCCACGTTCAACAGTACGGTGACATCACTCTGACGCAGCGCCGCCGCCGTCACTTCCGCCGGCTCGATTGTGGTCAATTCGAAGGGGGATCGTTCCATGCCGCTCACCGCCAGGCCGAACCAGTGACCTTCATCGTCAAACCAGTTCTGGGAGGCCTCGCCGTTTACCAGTAGTACGCGAATACGGGGCAACACATCCACGGTAAAGTAATAGGAATTATCCGGAGCGAAGTTGTCACCGGAAATCCTGACCTCGCCCAGGTAGGAGCCCTCAGCTTCGAAGTTGGCAGTGAAGTCGAATACCGCCTCGGAGCGATCGGTGAGGTCGATGGGCTGCCGTTCGATGATCTCGTCATTGATATACAGGGTGATGGTGCCTTCTTCATGAAGCAGCGTGCCCGTTGAACGCACCCGGGCCAGGATTTGCTGCTCTGGCTCGTCTTCCAGCAATTGTTCCGGTGAACGCACGTCGGTGAGAGTCAGGTTTACCGTCTCTTCCAGGCCCACGTCGATGCCGGTGAAGGCCACCCCCGGTGCGAGCTTCCAGCCCTCGTCGAGATTCTGCATACCGGTGTCCTGGAAATCGGACACCAGGTAAACATGGCGGTTATCGAAACGGGATGACTCCAGTAACTGGTCGGCCAGGCGCAGGTTGGGCAGGAAGCGCGTGCTGCCATAGCCGGCACTGTCGGTTTCATTCACCAGGGAGCGGATGGCATCGATGTCCGTGGTGAGCTCCCGCACCACTTCGGCTGAATTGGAAAAGCCGATAAGCGCCACTTCATCCCCGGAATTCATTTCACTCAACAGGTCCAGCACCTCGTCCCGCGCACGATCGAACACCCCTTCGTAATTCATGCTCATGGATATATCCAACAGAATGACCGCCGACTGGGGATCGGAATCCAGCAGCCGCGCCACGGACTGATTGATCAGGGGACGGGCAAAGGCCACCACCAGCAGGGCGATTACCGCCGCGCGCATTGCCATCAGCAACAGTTGCTGCAAATGCTGGAACAGCACCAGTTTCTTCGAGGTTTTCTTGAGAAAGCGGATGGTGCTGAACATCAACTTGGGCGGTTTCTCACGGCGAATGAGGTGAATGGCAACGGGAATGGCCGCCGCCAGTAGTCCAATCAGGAATATTGGAGTGAGAAAAACCATTTAGAAACTCTTGGCCCGCTTGGCCATGTAGGCCGAAAGCGCTTCGTCCAGGGGCACGGATGTATTCAGCAGGCAGTAGTCCACGCCGCTACCCTGGCACTGTTTCTTGCAATAATCCAGGAATTCCTGGAGGTTTTGCAGGTAGGCCTTGCGGATGGCCGCCGGTGAAGTGATGTAAGACTCGTTGTTTTCCATGTCGATGAATTCCGAAGCCTCGTTAAACGGAAACTTGAGCTCGGCATCGTCCATGACCTGGAAATTCAGCACGTCATGCCCCATACCACGAATGTTCTGCAGGGTATTCACGATGCGCTCTTCGTCATCCAGCATGTCGCTGATCAGCACCACGATGGATTTCTTGTGCAGTGATGCCGACAGGTCGATCAGGGGTTTCACCACGTCGGTCTTGTCCCCGGGCTCCAGGTGAGCCAGGGTACGCAGGATTCGCATCAGGTGTGGCTGGCGGCACTTGGGCGGGATGTAGTCCTGCACCTGGTCATCGAACGTAATGAGCCCGACAGCGTCCCGTTGCCGCATGATGAAATAGGCCAGGGCCGACGCCAGGGTAATGCCATAGGTCAGCTTGCTGCCCTTGCCGGAGTCATAGGCCATGGACTGGCTGGTATCCAGCAGGATGACACAGCGCACGTTGGTCTCATCCTCGTACTGCTTGACGTAAAACTTGTCACTGCGCGCATACAGGCGCCAGTCCACGTGACGCATGTCATCGCCGGGGTGGTAGTGACGGTAGTCGTTGAACTCCACGCTGAATCCGCGGTGGGGACTCTTGTGCAGGCCGGAAAGAAAACCTTCGACGGCAACCCGGGCGCGGAGCTCGAGATTGCTCAGCCCGGCGAGGACTGAAGGGTCGAGGAAGTTTAATGATTCGCTCATGGAAGAAGACTGCTGCTAGATGTCTGACTGTGGCTCGGGCACGGCTTCCAATAATCGTTGTACCACATCGTCGGTGGTAACCCGTTCCGCCTCGGCATGGAAGTTCAGCAGGATCCTGTGGCGCAGTACCGAAGCCGCCAGTGCCCGCACGTCACCGTAAGACACGTTAAAACGGCCAAGCAGCAAGGCTCTTACTTTCCCAGCAAGAATCAGGTTCTGGGAGGCACGAATTCCCGCTCCCCAGCTTACCCAGTCCTTAATAAAGTCCGGCGCGCCCTCGGTTTGAGGTCGTGATGCATGCACCAGTCGCACTGCGTACTGGATTACCGCTTCCGCCGCCGGCACCTCCCGGGCGATGCGCTGGAAATCCAGGATGTCCTGGCCACCCAGGGGATGGGCCAGGGGATTGTCATGGACTTGGGTAGTCTGGCTAACCACCTGCACCTCGTCCGCCTCGCTGAGGTAGTCCAGGTTGATCTTGAACATGAAGCGGTCAAGCTGAGCCTCTGGCAACGGGTAGGTGCCTTCCAGTTCGATGGGGTTTTGCGTGGCCAGTACGAAGAAGGGTTCCGCCATGGGATGGGTTACACCCGCTGCTGTTACCTGGCGTTCTTCCATGGCTTCCAACAGGGCAGACTGGGTCTTGGGCGGGGTACGATTGATCTCGTCCGCCAGCAGGATGTTGGTGAAGATCGGCCCTTTTACAAATTTGAGTTCTCTTTTACCGTCGGTTTCAGAAACTACTTCGGAACCCACCACGTCCGCCGGCATAAGGTCCGGGGTGAACTGGATACGGCTGAAGTCCACCTGCAGGATGTCCGCAACGGTTTTGATCAACAGGGTTTTCGCCAATCCCGGCACACCGGTTACCAGACAGTGGCCGCCGCCAAACAGGGCAATAAGCAATTCATCGATGATCTCGTGCTGACCTACAATGACCTTTTCAATTTCGGCAACGATCTGCTCCCTGCCCTCCTGCATCCGTTTTACCAGGCCGAGGTCGTCCTGATCTTCGATTACTGCTGCTTCTGTTTCTGCCATGTGTTTATTCCTGTCTATCAATGACTGAATGCATATATAAGAAAGTTGATGCCTATCTTATAGGCTTCATTGGTGTACTTGGTTGGATAGCCTGCATAAAAGGTATGCTCCCAGCCATCGCCAAGGTCGGTGTTGTAATGGGCGGCCATCATGATGCGGCCGTCGTCATCCAGCACCGCGTAAATTTCCGGTGGGTAATTGGGATCGTCCAGGTTCATGAAACCACCGAAATCCCAGGTCACCATGCGGCCCGGCACCTGGGCCAGCTCGTCGATGTCGAAAAAGATATGAAACACTTCGTGGCTGGTATCCAGTTTCACGATTTCCCGGTCCGGGAAAATCTTGCCGATCTCCATGTACATGTCATCGAGATGAGGCTGGCCCCAGAAATCGTCAACCATGATCAACCCGCCCCGGGCCATGAATTCGCGCATGGCCTCGATCTCTTCCGGGTTAAAGTTGGGACCGCTGTAGGATGAACCGATGGGCACGCGCTTCCAGTTCATGTACAGGAAGCTGTGCTCAAACAGGCGCGGATCGGTGAGTTCCAGGTAGGTATGGTTGCGCGGATTGGTGTCGATATTGGTGTAGCGCTGCACCCCGCGCAGGAAGTTCTCATCGGAGTCCGGGTAGTCCGTATCCCACCAGCCACCACGACGGCGGAAACCGTAGCCACCGCGGCCACCACCGTGGTTGGTGTACTGCCCTCTTACCCAGGTGAATTCCGTGACATCGGTGCCGTAGATGGCCAGGTCTTCAGCATCACCGAATTGCATGACCTGTGCAGAACTGAAATTGCTGCAGGCCAGCGCCAGGAAAGCACTGGATGCAACAGCAAGAATATTTATCTTAGTTCGCACCCGATCCCTCTATTGATTGGAGCAGGACTTCCTGAGCGCGTCTATAACTCGGCGCGATTTCCAGGGCGCTCAACACATTTTGCCTGGCTTCATCGCGCTGGCCATTGCGGATATAGGCTTCCGCCAGGTTGGTGTGGGCCTCCACCGGGTCGTTGATCTCCAGTTTCACCAACACTTCGTACTCGGTTACCGCCAGTTGTGGATCGTCGATCAGGTCGGCATAGCGCGCCTTCAGTTCATGCACGTCATTGCGATAGGGATCCACCTGCAGGGCGCGATCGATGTAGTAGGCGGCACGCTCGTCATTGCCCTCCTCCAGCGCGGCCTCGGCCAGGATCATGGCGGAGGCATAATCATGCTGCAGGTTTTCCAGTAACAGTTCCAGCCAGCGCAACTGCTCCTCACGGTTTTCCTCGGCCTCGTAGATCTGGGACAGCACCAGGGGCGGACTGGGATAGCCGGTATAGCTGGGCAACATGTCGTAGGCAATCTCCAGGTAAACCTTGGCATCGTCATAGGCCTCTTCCTTGAACAGGACGATGCCCAGCTGCAGGTAGGCCTGGAAGTCGCGATCGTTTTCCTCGATGCGGTTCAGCATGTGTTGCTTCAGGGAAGCGTTGTTATACAGCTCCGCCAGGATGGCCGAAGAATTTTCCCGTACACCGTGACCGTGACCCTCGCCTTCGTCTGGCAGGTCCTCGGTATGTACATACACATTGATTTCCTGCACGCGCTGGTCGACCCAGGCACGAAAGCCGCGGTCGAAGGCATCCAGGCTCATGTCGAAAACGGCCTGGAAGCGTTCGGCATCTTCCTTGATCAGGCCGTATTCCTGGATCAGGTCACGCAGCTTGTCAAAACCATGTTCCTCGGTGATGTAATCCACCACCAGGTAGGACTGGAAGTAGGCGAAGCCCAGGTCCGCGTTGTTGCGCGCGCCACTGAAGCCGCGGTTCAGCTCGGAAATGTGCAGGAGCTGGTTCTGTTGCCGGGCACGCACCAGGTCCAGGCCCTGGTCGCGACCCCAGTAGGGTCGGCCTTCCCGCTCTTCCCATACCGAGATGCCCTCGCTGAGCCAGCGTGGCATGCGATTCTGGGTCATCTGCAGGGTGATAACGTGCATGAATTCATGCCACACGATTTCCTGCCAGTTGGCGGACAGGGTGTCCGGTGAAATCAGTGTCACCACTTTGCCGAAACAAATTCCGACCAGAGGTCCTATGTCCGGCAGGCCCACACTGCGCACGGCAAAGTCTTCGGTGTCTTCGAACACCTCGATAAGAATCGGTCCTTCCGGTTCGAAACCGTATTTCGCGGTGAGGGTATCCCAGCCTTCTTCCAGCAACGGTTCCAGGTAGGGCCACAGTACGTCGGCATCGCGCTGGGACATCTTCACGGTGAAATGATCGCTCTGCAGGGTGGTATAGGTTTCCAGAGTGTCGAACATGGTGAGCATGTTGGAGGTCAGCACGTTAAAGGGATCGTTTTCGAAACCGATCTCCAGCATCGCCTGACCCTCTTCTTCTTCACCCAGGCGAACCAGGTTGCTGCCGAGGATGGTGTAAGCCTGCCAGTGCTCGGGATCCTGTTCGATAGCTGCGCGGGCATACTCCACCGCCTCGGTGAAACGGTAGTTGTTGCCAAAGATGTCGCCTACGTTGGTGAGAAACTCGGGATTGTTGGGACTGAAGGCGTTCACCTGGGCCAGGTAGTCTCCGTAATCGTCCATGCGCTCTTCCATGGCGGCAATGCCGCCCAGGGTGCTGAGGGTGTGCAAAGATTCCGGGTTAATGGCCAGGGCCCGGGTGAAATACTCCATGGCCTCTGTTTCCCGTTCGGCGCGGAACAGAAGCTGCCCCCAGGTCTCCAGGGCTGCCACGTGATTGGGATTGATCGCCAGCGCTCGCTGCAGTGCACGCTCGTCACCTACTACCTTGCCGATTCCCACCAGGGCGGGGCCATAGCGGCTGTTGATGTCCAGGGCTTCCTGGTAACCCCGTTCCGCATCGGATTCGTTATATTTCTCCAGGAACAGGTCGGCCCACAGCACATGGGCTTCCAGGTTGTTGGGATTGGCGCGGGTGGCTTCGTTGAACAGGCTGTTGGCGTCGTGAAAATTACCCAGTAACCAGCTTGCCAGGGCCACCATGGCCACGTCTTCGGAAGCGAACACGAGACCATTGTTATAACGGTCCACCACCCGGTCTAGATACTGGTAGGATGCCTGTTTCTGGCTGACGAATTGCAACAGGCTGCCGTATTGCACCAGGGCCCGCACCGGGGCCTGGTCTCCCAGTTCATCGATCACGACACGCAGTATGTCCATGGCTTCGGCGGATTCACCGATGGCGCGTTTCATTTCGGCCAACTGCGTGCTGATCAGGGGAAAGCGGGCATAATCCTGGTCCTCGATGGCGTCTTCGGCCACGGCAACGGCCTGCTGGTAGTTCCCCATCATGGAGAATGCCTTGCTGGCGCCCACGATTCCTTCAGCACGGTCCAGCCCATCGGCCATCTGGAACACGTCGGCGGCGGCGGCATAGGAACCTGTCATCAACAGCTGCTCGCCGCGATACAGCGGGGAACTGTTGACCGGGTTATCCGTACCCACCACCTGGGGCTGCCCGCTGGCAGCTACAGACAGCGAGGCCAGCAGGACCAGGCTAAGGATTTTGTGGAATGTCTGCATCGGTAATTTCATAAAACTGTCCTGTCGTACGTGCCAGGTCTACCAGTAAGTCTTCCATTTGTGCCCAGTAATCCGCCTCCAGGAAATCGCCCTTGCGACCACGCAGTATAAATACGGCTCTTTCCAGTTCCTGCATGCGCCCCTTCAGGCGCAGGGCTTCGGGAGTCAGTTGTTCGTTGTTGCTGACCAGGGTGTCGATGTAGGCGATCTCGGCGAGACGGCCGTCCGCTTCTTCCAGGGTGGGATCGAGGCTGAACAGGGCATCGCCGTTGTCGTCCAGGCCGGCGTGTTCCGACGCCAGCCGGCCTTGTTCCTCGTACCAGGCTTCCACGTTGGCCTTGGCGTAATTGAATGCTTCCAGCATGGACACCCGGTTGTTCTTGTCGCGATCACCATTGCGACTGTCCAGGGCTTCGATAAAGTAGCGGGAGAACATGGGGTCGTAGCGTTCCGACGCGGAACGGGTGGAAGAAATCACCACCCGTCCTTCGCTGGAAAGCGACGCGGAGAATCCGTAACTGGCACTGGTGGTATTGATGATCACGATGTCCTGCTGGTCGAACTGGTCCAGCATGGCGGCGAAGTCGGCGCCGGTGATGTCGGGGCCGACTATATTGAACTTGGCCTCTTCTTCGGCACCGGATCCATGGCCGATCAGGTACAGGGTAATCTGGTCCCCGGTGCCTACCCGACCGCGCAAATCGGCAAAGGCCTGTTCGATGCCGGCACGATCCACGGCGCCGTCGATGCGTTCACCGCCGGTGAATTGGTCAAAACCATCATCGTGCAACAGGATGATGGTGTCTGAAGAGTAACCGTAGTCGCGGGCAAGAATGTCGTGCAGCGAGAAAGCCCATTGTCGGAACATGGATTCATTGTCCGCGCCCACGGTGGGTCCGGCCATGATGACCACATACTTGGTGGCATCGGGGCTTTCCATAAAATAGAGAGGGAGTTTTTCGCCGGCAGGGTCTTCCTGCTGGGCGAGTGCGGGAGCCATCCAGCTAACGGAAATTAACAATAGAAAATTCAGCAGACGCTTCATCAGGACAAACCTCGCAGGCGCCGGGTTATCCAGTCCAGGCACAACATGACGATTAACAGCGCCAGCAACCAGGGGCGATCCCACAGGTCGATCTGCGTATCCCGAGAATAAGCGTTAGGCGTAAACTCCACGGTATCGGGCAATGCACCTACGTTGTCGATGGGGAAATAGCGCCCGCCGCTGGCGTCCGCGATGCGAGTAAGCAGGCTGGAATCCCGTTCCGCGTTATTAAACTCCCGCAGGGATGGTGTCACCACGAAGGCGGCGCGTTTCTCCGCCACGTCGGGCCGCGCGTCTTCACCGGCGGCGCTGGTCACGTCCACCAGCAGGCTGAACACACCTTCGTCTTCCACCGTGAAATTCGCCCGGTACACGCCGTCTTCCTCGATGTCCCATTCCATAGGTGTATCGCTGATGGAATCCAGTGGCGTGGTGGTTTGCATCCACAGGGTGGCGTCGTTATCCGGCTCGAACTGGTCATTCAGTACCCGCGCCGTGATGTTGACCTCGTCACCCACGTTGTAAAACTCGCGATCGAACTCGATGGTGATGCGCTCCGGTGCTGTGGAAGCCATCCAGCGCAGTAACTGGCGCCACAGGGTTTCATGGGATTCATCCTCCGCCGGCATCATCATCTGGTAACGCCAGGTGCTGGCGGTGGTAACGGACATGGCGCGACCGCTGCCGTAGCGCTGGGATACAACAACCGGCAGCGCCTGGTTCTGGTATTGCAGAATGGGGTGTTCCAGCAGCACTGAGGCGCCGGGCTTGATACGGCCGGTCACGTAAACACCCTGCAGTTCCGGCAAAGTGCCCCAGGCGGCGCGATTGGCGCCGTCATCGGCGGCCAGGCGCAGCAGGGGTGAAAACTCACCGTTGCGGGTCAGGCGCGGAAAGTACAATTCCCCCGTAGGGTGGCTGCCACGGCGAATGCCGCCGCGCAGGTGTGAAGGCAGGAAGCCTTCTTCCACCAGGGTAACCGGCAGTATGTCCTCGATGGGTGTGCCGATGAATTCCTCGTCCACCATGCCGCTCATGAGAAATCCGCCACCCCGTTCGGCCACGAAGTCGTCAATCATCTGCAGCTGGTCGGCGTTGAAGAAGTTCTCTTCGATGTCGCCGAGTATGATGGCCTCATAGCGATACAGGGATTCCTTGTCTTCCGGAAATCCTTCTGAAAGTTCGGTCGGGGATTCAATGCCCTGGCGGTAGAATTTTTCCGGCCCGGTACGCAGGTAGGTGGCCAGGCGAATGGTAGGATCGCTCTCCACCGCGCGGCGGATAAACTTGTATTCGTTTCTCGGATGGCCTTCTATATAGAGAATATCCAGGGGTGGTTTCTCCGTGTTGTCCACCAGGAAACTATAACTGTTGTTCTGGGATATAATTTCATCGTCCAGCAGTTCCACTTCCAGGTCGTAGACAATGAGCTCGGGCCGTTCCGGCGTAAGTTCCAGCTCGTAGCGCTGGGGCACCCCCTCGACACCCAGGGTGACGGACTCCGAGGCCACCTCGATATCGCCATCGAGAATGGACAGCCGCAAGTTGCGCCCGCTGTAACCCTGGTGACTCACCGCCACGGAAACATCAAATACCGAACCCTCGAGCACGGTCTTGGCGGTGCTGACATCGACGATGCCAATGTCCTGGGGAATCTCGTCCTGGCCTACACCGACGGTGAAAATGGGGACCTGTCGGTTGCCGAAGCTCTGGGCTGCGGGCACCGGGTCAATCTCGGAATTGTCGGCGCCGTCGCTTACCAGCACCACACCGCCCAGGGGCAGGCCGTTAAGCTGGGCATCGACATATGACAGGGCCTGCTCGATGGCGGAGGAAGTGCCTTCACCGGACAGGGTCTCGTCTTCGTTTACCCGCTGGGTGGCACTGTCGAAACTGAAGCTGCGAATCTGGAAATTTTCCGCCAGGTCTTCCAGCACGCCTCCTTCTATTATTTCCTCGGTCACGGTATCGCGACGGGACTGATCACCCATGTCCTCCACGGACATGCTCTGGGAATCATCGAACAGGACGGCCAGGTAGGTTTCCTGGGGCGCGACCTGGGTCGTGGTGATGACCGGTCGCATCAAACAAAACAATAAGAGAACGAGAACGCTGGAACGCAGTACCACGAACCAGGTTTTCCAGCCCGGGCTGAGGGGTCGCGTGGTTTTGAGATAGCTGAGCCACACTCCGGCGACGATGAGCACGGAGAAGATCACGAACAACAGCGGGCTCATGCCGTAGGCAAAGCTCAAGGTGCCTTCCGCTAATGCCGTGAAGAGATTAGGTGCTGTGGATTGCATCACTACTGTTCCGAATCAGTTGACTCCCTGGTTTCGGAAAGTACGCGGTAATATTCCTGTACCAGATCCCGGTATTCATCGGGAATATCTTCTTCGGATTGGGCGAACAGCTTGTTGTTGATGTTATCCAGCTCGGCCTGTGCTCTTAACGCGCCTTCCAGTTCAAGGATAGGTTGCAGCAATTGCCGGAATAATTCGGGCTGGTTGAGGAAATCCTCAATATCCTGTTGGGTAAGTTGCTGACGAATGGAGCGGGCATTACCCCAGGGCAGGTTACTGCCGTCGGTGCGAATCTCTCCGCTGCCCCTCTGGTAGTTATCACCACCGCGGGCTCCGCTGCGGGAACCACCGATCTGGCGCTGGCCGCCTTGCTGGGCGCCGCCCTGTTGACCCCCCTGCTGACCACCCTGGGCCTGTTGCAGTTGCTGGTTAACCTGGTTCGCCAGTTGTTGCGAGCGCTGCAATTGATCGCGCATCTCGCCAACGGACGGAGCGCCCTGTCCCGGCTGCTGGCCATTCTCATTAAAGGCCAGTGCCTGCTCCTGTAATTCTTCCAGTTGCTGGCGCAGGGCTTCCACATCCCGCGCCGCCTGTTGCAAGGCCGAGGCGGAATCTTCCTGGCTGGATGGATTCAGCGCCACCAGGCTCTGGGCCAGTTCTTCGATCTGGTTCTCCAGTTCCCTTTCGATATCAACCGCCAGGTTTACCATGCCGTTGCGCAGCACCCGATTGGAAGTTTGCATTTCCTCCTGGATGGGCCGCAAGTCCCTGGTCGCCTGTTGCGCCTGTGACATCAGGCGCTGGTCGTCGTTGTCACCGCGGGCAATGATGGCGCGCAGCATGTCTTCGATCTCCTCGAGATCGCGCTGTTGCTGTTGTTGCGCTTCCACCAGTTCCTGCATGGCTTCATCGTTGCGTACTTCCTGCCGAGTCTGGCCCAGGCCCTGTTCACGGGTGACCTCCTCCATGGCCTGCTGCAGGTCACGTTGCTGTTGCAACAGTCGCTGACCACGTTGTCCCAGGTTTTGCGCAAGCTGGTTTACGGAACTGTCCTGTTGCTGATCCAGTTCACGCTGTTGTTCACGCAGGCTTTCCAGTGCCTTCTGGCTGCGGGCGGCGGCAATGGAAGGCGAATCACTCTCGGCCGCTTCCTGCATTTGTTGCGCGGCTCGCTGTAGCGCGGTTTGTTGCTGTTGCTGGCTACCGCTGGAAGAGGAACTGCTGGAAGAAGACTGGGCCTGCTGGCTGGAAGATTGCTGACCCTGCTGTGACTGACCGCGGCTTTGCTGGCCCCGTGACATCTGTTGGGCAAGTTGTTCCACCTCACGGCTCAGTTGTTCCTGCTGCCGCATCAGCCGTTCCAGTTCCCGGCGCCGCTGCTCTTCGGTCATCTGGTCTTCCCGTCGCGCCAGGTTGCGCTGGGCCCGGGTCAGTCCTTCCTGGCGCCGTGCCAGTTCTTCCAGCTTGTCCGCTTCTTCCTGTTGCTGCTGGCTGCGGCCACGGCTATTGGGTGTCTCGTAACGGTTTTCCAGTTGTCCCATTTCCATCTCGAACAACTCTCGAAGATCTTCCCTTTCCTGGCGCGCGCCTCCGCCGCCGCCACCACCGCCTTGCTGCATGCTGATGTTGGTGCGGTTAATACTGGCTTCCGCCTTGAGGATGTATTGCAGGGCCTGTTGTTCCGGTGTGAGCGCTGAAGTGATCTGCTGCTGCTCGAGTTCAATAGCGGCGAGATTCATCTGGTCGATGGCCAGGGACAGGTTCTCCACGGCGGCATCGTAAGTGTCGTCGGAAAAGTTCAGGCGCTCGGCGAGACGGTCGATGGACATACGCGCCCGTTGCGTCGCCTCACGTTGTGATTCGGCGATGATTTCCGCGTCAGAAGCGAACTCGTCCGGCGATACCTGGGATTGACGATTCTTCAGTTTCCAGGTGGCCGCAATAATGTCTTTCTGGATGCTGACCAGTGCGCTGCTGTCGCCGCCACCACCCTGGCCACCGCCGGCACCCTGGCCGCCCTGCATGCCGGAACGGCGAAATTCCTGGTCGGTAGGAATCACCTGCAGGAAGTAGATATCGGAGATCACCTCGGCGGGCCCTTCCAGTCCGTTGTTGTCCGCCAGGGTCAGGTAGTAACTGACAAAGTCGCCGGGTTCCACTGCCAGGTCTTCCAGGTAGATCAGTTCATCACCGGCTACCTGGCGCACGTTCGGCTCGGGCAGGAAGTCCACTTCCACCTCGTCACTGCCGATCACGCTGTAATTCAGGTTGAAGCGGCTGAGCCCGTAGTCGTCGTTGGCTTCCACCTCCAGCACCACTTCCTCCAGGGGCATGACATCCTGGTCGCGTCCGGGGCGGCGCAGCACCAGTTCCGGCGGCGTATCCTCGATGGCGCGGATAAAATAATCCAGCGGGTCGATGCTGGACAGGTCACCGAAGTCCGTGGCCTGGACCCGGTAAATCCCGTCCTGGGTTACGGTAAAAGAAGCACGGCCGATATTGCCATCCAGCTGGAGCGCCAGGTTTTCATAAGGAGCCGGCGGATTCAGATCCTCCGGATCCACGTACTGTTCTTCGAATTCCAGGGTGGCATCGGCGATGGCTTTATTAAAGGTAATGGTGAGATCCACCACGGTGCCCTCCGGCACCACCATGTCACCACTGTCTTCTTCCACCAGGTCTTCGAAACCGGTGTAGTCGGGATAATTAAAAGCCACGTCGATCTGTTCCACCTCGGGGAGATCGAACAGGCTGATCTGGTACTGGGGCGAACTCTGTTCGCCCCTTTCATTGAAGCTGATGTAGTAGGAAGTGTCGTCCTGCAACGACGGGATAAAGTAACTGTAGCTGGCACTGTTGCTGCCGGACGCATCCCGGGTCATGGGCAGGTCGCGCCAGTTTACATTGTCATCCTGCACGCGCAGGTTTACCGCACCGGGAATGGCATTGTTCACGTGGGCTATGATGGTAACGCTGTCGCCCCGTTGCATTTCCAGGTTACCCGGCTCTACCTCGATCTCGATATCCGGCAGCACTTCCACCACGATGACCGGTTCGCTGATGGCAAAGGGCCAGGCCAGCCTGCTGCCGGCTCGCAGCAGGGCATCGGAATTCAGGATGATGACCGCGACCACCGCAACCGTGACAGCGGAGGCGCCGAAACTGAGCCAGGAGCTGCGCGCCGGCATAACCGTTTCGACTTCTTTCTGCTGTTGCTGCACATGGGCCTGGGCGTCGGTCCACAACTGCTGGATGAACTGGTGGGAAACACCGCTGCGGCCGTGGGCCAGTTCCTCGTCAGTGAATTCCAGGGAGGTGAGCAGGCGCTGCTCCAGGTCCGGGATGTGATCCTCGACATAATGAGCCAGGCGCTTGTCATCGGTGTGACGGCTGGCAAGATTTCTTACTGTGCGAACCGCCAGCGCGGCGATGATCGCCACGGTGAGAATAAACAGTACAACGGTGCCACCCTTGGCCAGTTCCTGCCATGCGCTGAATGCAATCGCCGCCAGCACCACCATGGCGGTTGCCAGCACAAACAGGCTGCCCTGTTTGAGAGTAAACAGCAGGCTGCGACGACGACGCACATGCTTGAGAGTTTCTCTAAGGCTTTCGAATGTTTGGGTGGGCATAGAGGATATTCTTCGCAGGTTGGTTGCAGAATGCTGTGGTACTGCGCTGCTCTCCCTTGGTTGTGGCAGCAAAAATTAATCGCTGCCCGGGACTGGTCGGCACCGCGTCCGGGCTGCTGATCTACCCCCTCGATGAGACCGAGAAGGGACCCGGAAATCTTCAAAAATACGGACTTAACTATCCCACTATATCGCCTTTAAAAGCAAGGGATTATCTGCCCTGTAGCCGACAAATCCCCTGCTCGGAAGGACAGTCTGAGTAGGGTTAGAATTCGCCGGATTGGCGCCAGAATCGGGATATTTTCCGGACCCGTTTCGGCCGTGAAAATGCGCAGAATTTAATCAGGCAGGTAGCCCATTTCCGCCGGACGATAGTGCCGGGAGTCATCGGGAAAAACCCGGATCTCTCCCCCCTGAACATGACCCAGCAGGGAGTCCAGGTCAGTGAATCCACGAATGTCCTCCAGGGTGGCCCGGGTCGGCCGGGGCAGCACAAATTTCTCTGCGCTGGCCTCGTCCAGGGCGGCCTGGGGTGAGATCCAGCGATAGTCCAGGATCTCGTCGTTATCTACCCGTACTTCTACCGGCAACCTCAGTGGACAGAGGAAAAACCAGGTGGAAAAGCGCCGTGGCAGGCTGGGGGGAGTTGTCCAGTGCGCGGTGTGTATGAGGGCTTCGGTGCTGATTTCGATGCCGGATTCTTCCCGGGTTTCCCGCACGGCCGCCTCCAGTGCCGCGTGATATTCCAGTCCGCTGGCGCTGCGCTGAAAATCTTCCTGGTCGATGCGGCCGCCGGGAAACACCCAGTGACCCCCATGGAATACCAGCCGCTGATTGCGTCTCAGCAACAGGACTTCTACCGCGTCGGCTTGCCGGTTCTCTCGCACCAGCACCACCGTGGCAGCAGGAACCGGCTCACCCGACCCTGGACTCATGGGATCTCCTCTTCAGTTTGGATTGCAATAGTAACCAACTGGCCACCCCCACGCACACTGCACGCATTGCAGCGTGCAAGCCTGCCTCGTAGAATGCCAGCACCCGGCGCAACTGCCGGCACACTGCCCGCAAGGCACAGGGATAGCGAGGAATAGTTATGAGCATCAGTTTTGAAAACCGCGTCGCAATCGTGACCGGTGCCGGCGGTGGACTCGGCAAGCAACACGCACTGGAACTTGGACGGCGTGGGGCGAAAGTCGTGGTCAACGACCTGGGTGGTTCCGTGGACGGTACCGGCGCGAGTTCCGCGGCGGAACAGGTAGCGGAAGAAATCAACGCGGCGGGTGGTACCGCCGTGGCAAATTCTGCTTCGGTAACTGACCTCGATGCAGTGCAGGACATGGTGACAAAGACCAGGTCAGATTTCGGCAGGCTGGATATCGTGGTTAACAATGCCGGCATCCTGCGCGACAAGACTTTTGCCAAGATGGAACTTGAGAACTGGCATGCGGTAATCGACGTGCATCTTACCGGCAGCGTGAATGTCACCAAGTGCGCCTGGCCCATCATGGTGGAACAGGAATACGGTCGCCTGGTGATGACCACTTCCACTTCCGGGCTGTTTGGCAATTTCGGCCAGAGCAATTACGGGGCGGCAAAACTGGGGCTGGTGGGTTTCATGAACACCCTGCGCTTCGAAGGCGCCAAGTACCATATCCACACCAACTGCATCGCCCCCATCGCGGCCACGCGCATGACCGTGGACCTGCCCGGTTTCGAGGACAGCGAGGAGAGGCTGGCGCCGGAGCTGGTTACGCCGGCCGTGGTGTTCCTGTGCAGTGAACAGGCGCCCAACGGCCGCATTATCCAGGCCATGGGTGGCCGATTCTTCTCAGCAGACGTGCGGGAAAACGTGGGAGTTGACCTCGGTGCAGACGCCACGGTGGAAGATATCGAAGCCAATATCGAGACCATACTGGATATGTCGGAGAACAAGGGCATCCTGGAAAGAACGCCCCACCGGGACGCGACGCCTTCTAACTGATTCGAGTCAGGCTGCCTTTGCCTGGTCAGCGATGGCCTGCTGCACGGATTCGCGCTGGTCGATTAGTTCCAGCAGCGGACGCACATTGGTTAAATCATTAAATGCATCCCAGTCCAGCGCCTTGCGGCACACCACGGTGGCGAGCCCGACACTGAAACGGAAAAATATGTCGGCGTAGGTAAACTCGGAGCCCGCAATGTAGGGATCGTATTTTGCGACCCTCGACAGGGCGGCGAATCCCTTCTCCAGTTTTTCCTTTACCTCCTGCTTGAGTTCATCACTGGCGGGGCGGCCGAAGAACACATCGCCGTAGAGCCGCCGCGCTGGTAACTCGATGTATAGCTCCATGAGATGCATGAGTTCCCGCACCTTGGCCTTTTCGTATGGATCCTGCGGGAACAGGGACGGACCTGCTCCGATTTCATCCAAGTACTCGATGATGACACTGGTTTCGCTGAGGAAGCCCTGGTCGGTTTCGATACAGGGCACCTTGCCCATGGGACTCCTGGCCAGGTAGTCCTCATCCTGGCTGGGCCGAATGTTCACTTCCTCGAATTCGATGCCCTGTTCCAGCAACACACACTTCACCATGTTGTAGTAATTGCTGATTACAAAGCCATGGAGTTTGATCATTCGACAGGCTCGAGTAGTGGGAACACGATTTCCTGGCCAATCTGAATGCGGCTGAAATCCAGTTCCGGATTGTACTGGCGCAGCAACCAGATCGGTGTGGAGTAGCGATTTCGCGCGATGGTGCCGATGTTCTCGCCGCGCCTGACCGAGTAAGTCTCCACGTCCTGTATGCGATAGTTGCTGAAGAACTCGGTCTGCAGGTCGGAATGAAACTGCTGGCGTTTCAGTTCGAACTCGGCAATGTTTACCCGGGAAAAATCCAGGCGCAGGCGATCGCCGATGATGATGGGATCACGGAAGGCCATGCCGTTAAGCCGGCGGATATCCCAGGCGCGAATTCCCAGCCAGTCGGCATAGTGACCCAGGGTTTCCGACGCCTGGATCTCGACGGTATTGTTTGCCGCCACGGAATAATTGGACGGGTCGGCGAGCAGGTTCTCGGTTACCTGCTGGGTGCTCTGGGCCACGTCGATTTCCGGGTCCAGTGCCTCTGCCTCTTCTTCCTCCTGGGAAACACCGGTATCCAACTCCTGGTTGTCCGGCAACACGGCGGCGGGCGGAAGCACTTCTTCTTCCAGTAATAAAGTAACCGGGGGCGGAGTCACCCGCGAGGTGCGCTCCGGAATGGAGGGTGCCGCGGCAATCGTAATCGGTTCCTGCCTCGGTTCCTCGGTGCTTATCTCCTCGTCACCGTCATATTGCAGTTGGGTCGGTGGAAACGGCGTAAGGTTGGCGTCGATAGCGGCGAGCTGCTCCGTATCCGGTATCAACCCCGGAATGCGCAATGGCTGGCCAGGAAAAATCAGGTCCGGGTCCTGCATGCCGTTGATGTTCAGCAGGGATTGCTCGGTTACGCCAAAGCGCGCGGCAATCAGGGAAACGGTGTCACCCCGGGTTACGGTATACACCCCATCACTCTCGGTCAGGTTGGGATCGATGTTGGCGAGCTGCTGCGCATTGAATCCGTCCTGGGGCAATAACAGGCGCTGTCCGATCTGGATACGATGACGATTGGATAACTGGTTGAGTGAAACCAACCTTGAAACCGAGGTATTAAAGCGTCGCGCGATCACCGAGAGGCTGTCACCCCGCTCCACCACGTAAGCCACGTCCGGTGTTTGCACCGCAAATTTGTAGTCGTTAGGCACCATGGCCAATAAATTATTGTTACTTACGGCCTGGCGTCTCACCTTTACCGGGAAGCCGCGGGGAATACGCTTGTTGCCTTCCCACACCACGGGCCGCAGGGCCGGGTTGTCGGCCTGTAACTGCTCCAGGCTTATACCGATGGAACGGGCAAACACCTCGGCATCGATAAAGGAATCCATTTCCACTTCGATGAAGTCCGGCGCCGGGCTTAGCTGAAAATCACCGAAATAACGCCTGGCATCATTCTCCACGTCGATAACCGCCAGGAACTGGGCATAAAAGTTTCGCGAGGCAAAACCGAATGCCCGGCCACGATAATTGGCGACGATTTCTTCGATGTCAGTGGTGCCGGTCTCCCGCACGGCCCGGGCAATACCTCCGGCGCCATGGTTATAAGCTGTTAGAGCCAGTGGCCAGGTGCCGAGTACGCTGTAATTGAATTCCAGCAGACTCATGGCGGCATTCGTGGCGATATATGGATCCATGCGCTCATCGACAATATGATCTATGCGCATGAAACGCTGGCCGGTGGCGCGGCCAAACTGCCACATGCCGGCGGCTGACGCGCTGGAATAGGCACCGGGATTAAACGAAGACTCCACGTGGGGCAACACACCCAGTTCCATAGGCAGGTTTTTCTCCTGGATCACCTGGTTAATGTGCTGGCGGTAGGCGCCCGACCGGCGCAGGCCGGCGAGAAAGCGATCGGACTGGCCAAGCTGGAAGCGTACATTGGAAGCCGCCGATCGCAGGGCCTGGTTGGTGACGTCGGGCCCCCACAACTCGAGAATCTGTTGCTGGCTGCGGGTCAGGTTGGTGCGTTTGCCTGTGGCCAGTTCCCTGAGGTCGGCCTGGATGCGGGATCGGGTTGTGTTGATTTCGCGGCGATTCTGGCTGACGCGGCCGTAGATAATGGACAGGTCGCGGGCGTCGTGGAGAAAACCGTTCCGGGTATCGACCTCGGTATAGACCTTTACCCAGAAGTTTATGGCCGGTTCCAGCTCTGGAGGGCGGGGAAACAGTTCGGGATTCTGGCCCAGCACGGGAGCGGCCAGCAGGCAACCGGCCAGCAATAGCCACATACCCCTGTTTGCCTGAGTTTTCACTGCCCTGCCCATTCCTGAATTCCTAAGAAATCCAACCGCTTATCGCGGCTAAAACATAGCAATATTGCCACCTACCGCCAAGAGGTAATTCTATGACGATTTGTGACTATATCGGGGCGATTTATGGCGGGCTTTATCTAAGTAAGCCTTTTTGTGCTTTCTGTGCCTTCTGTGGCCATTCTTTTTTTGTGGCCACAAATAGCACAAATTATTTGCCACAAAAGGCACAAAATTCACAAAAGAAAATGGTCTTAACGAAGATTTTGTGGACTACGGCGTATCGTCCAATTCGGCGCCTTCTTTGATAGGGTGAGCCGCGTGGAGTACGCAAAGCGAGAGCTTTGCGCGCGGCGAACGACCGCACATGGATGTGCGGGCTGGGATAGGTGAAGATTACTGAAGCCGCGCCAGGGATGGCAGGCAGGATACTTAATGAAGTGACAAAGTGCGCACTGGCAACTAGGGAATATCCTCGAGCTCGGCACCCTCTTTAATGGGAATCATCAGATCCTCACGCGTCACATTCATATAGAGGATCACATTGGAGGCTATATAAATAGAAGAATAGGTACCAATCACCACGCCGATGATCAGGGCGACGGCAAAGCCTCGGGTAACTTCGGTGCCAACGATGAGAATGGAAAACAACACCAGCAAGGTGGTCAGGGAGGTGATCAAGGTTCTGCCAAGCACCTGGTTGAGGGATGAGTTAACGATCTCCAGGGGCGTTCCCTTACGCACGCGACGGAAATTTTCCCGGATGCGATCCGACACCACGATGGTGTCGTTCAGGGAGTAACCGATGATGGCCAGCAGTGCCGCCAGGGTGTTGAGATTGAACTCGATATTGAACAGGGAAAATATTCCCAGGGTGATAATCACATCATGGGCGAGCGCAACCACAGCTCCCACGGAAAACTTGAACTGGAAACGCACGGCGATGTACACCATGATGATACCCAGCGCCACGAGCATGCCCAGGCCACCGTCCTCCGCCAGTTCTTCACCGACTTTCGCACTGACGTAGTCCGAGCCCAGCAGGGTAATCTGGCTGTCGCTGTTCGCCTGCAACAGCCCTGCAATCCGCTCCCCAACCGCCAGCGCTTCAGCGGCCTGGTCGCCAACCTCCACTTCTTCGTCGACCGGAAGAATTACGCGGATATCACGGTCGGAACCGAACTGCACCACGAGCGCTTCTTCATATCCGTTGGTCTCCAGGGCGCTGTTTACTTCGTCGAGCACAACCGGTTCGGAGAAATTAAGCCTTACCGAGGTACCACTGGTGAAATCCAGCCCGAAGTCGAGCTGGTTAACAGCAAGAGAAATGATTGAGATAATTACTAACAGGCCTGATATGGCAGCGAATAGCATTCGCTTACCCATGAAATCCAGTTCTGTATCAAATCCGATCATGATGGTTTACCGGTACTCATTCATGCCGGCTTGGCCCGCGCCAGCTTCCCGCCGATGGACAGTTTCTGCACCTTGCGGCCACCGTAGATCAGGTTGACCAGGGCGCGGGTACCGACGATAGCGGTGAACATGGAGGTAATAATGCCGATCATCAGGGTCACGGAGAATCCTTTCACCGGGCCGGAACCGATGGTGAACAGCACCACGGCAACCAGGAAGGTAGTGATGTTGGCGTCCAGGATAGTGGAGAATGCGTTGTTGTAGCCCATGTCGATGGCTTGCTGTGGCGGCGCACCGTTGCGCAGCTCTTCCCGGATACGGGTGAAAATCAGCACGTTTGCATCCACCGCCATACCCACGGTGAGCACGATACCTACGATGCCGGGCAGGGTCAGGGTCGCGGGGATAATGGAAGACATCACCGCGACAAGCAGCAGGATGTTCATGATTAACGCTGCATTGGCCGCCAGCCCGAACACACGGTAATAGGCCAGCATGAACAGCACCACCAGCACACCGGCAATCTGCACGGCGCGAAAGCCCTGGTCCAGGTTTTCCCTTCCCATGGTGGGACCGATCACGGACTGTTCCACGATGGTCATGGGCGCCGCCAGGGAACCGGAACGAATCAGTTCCGAGAGATCATTGGCCTCGCGGGCGGTCAATCCGGTTATAACAAATGTTCTTGGTAGGGCCGTGCGAATGGTGGCATGGCTGATGAGGCGCTTCTCCTCGAAGAACTCCACCTCTTCCACTTCCTGGCCTTTGTCGTCGATGACGATATTGGTACGCTGGCGAGTTTCGCTCAGCAGGATGTCCATGTTACGGCCCACGTTGTCACGGGTCACACGGTTGATCTGGTTACCGCCCTGGGCATCGAGGTTAATCTGCACCTGGGGCTGGCTGGTCTGGGGATCCAGGGTGGAGCGCACGTTACTGATGCGGTCGCCTTGCAGGATCACGTCGTTGTCCACGTTAACCGGGAACCCGTCGGGCGTAACATAGGAAGTGTATGAAGTACTGGATGCACCGGGTTCCGCTTCCAGGTGAAACTCCAGGGTGGCAATGCGCTGCAGAAATCGAATGGCCTGGGCCGGGTCCTGCACACCGGGGAGCTCAACCACGATGCGATTGGCGCCCTGCTGTTGCACCGTGGGTTCCGCCACGCCAAGTGCGTCGACGCGATTAAGAATCGTTGTACGGTTGGCCTGCAGGGTATCGCGCTGAATCTGCAACTGAACATCCGCTGTCATGCGCATGTCGAGAATAAAAAGGTTACTGGCTTCGCGATTGGAGAACTGCAGCTCCGGAAAATTATCGAGCAATACACGCCGCGCTTCACTGCGATCATCGGCGCTGGCGAAGCGAACCTCCAGGTGGGAACTGTCCATCATCTCCATGCCCCGGGAGCGAATGCGCTCTTCACGAAGTATGGAGCGCACATTGCTGAGATTGTCTTCCATGCGCCGGGTCATGGCGGCCTCAAGATCCACTTCCATGAGAAAGTGAACACCGCCCTGCAGGTCCAGGCCCAGGTTCATCTTGCCGGCGCCGATGGATTGCATCCAGGCCGGGGTGGTAGGCGCCAGGTTCAGGGCGACGATGTAGTCGTCGGTTAGGGCTTCTTCGATAGCGGTCTTGGCGCGCAGCTGGTCGTCCACAGAATCGAATCGAACCAGGATGCTTTCTTCCGTCACTTCTTCACCGAAGAATTCTATTTGCGCCGCTTCCAGGGCCGTGGTTACTACCGCAAGATCGGACTCGAACAGCTCCAGGTTTTCGTTGCTGATCTGGATCGCTTCGTCATCGGGGTAAAGATTGGGGATGGAATAGAGGAACCCCAGTATCACCACCGCCAGGATGAGCAGGTTCTTCCACATTGGGTATCGATTCAGCATGGGTTTCGTCTTCTTCCCGGTGAAACCGGATTCAGATTTGAGAGATCGTTCCCTTGGGCAGTGCGGCCGCCACGGAGGATTTCTGCACTTTCAATTCCACCTTGTCGGCAACTTCCACGGCGATGTAATCGTCGCTAACCCGGGTGACCTTGCCCAGTATGCCGCCGGAGGTCATGACCTCGTCGCCCTTGGAAATACTATCGACCAGGCTCTTGTGTTCCTTGGCCCGCTTCGACTGCGGTCGCCACAGGATCAGGTAGAACAGCAGGAACATGCCGCCGAACAGGACCAGGTTATAAATGAGGGAAGGTTGCTGCTGCCCGGCTTCCTGGGCATAGGCTGTACTAAACAGAAGGTTCATCGGGGTGCTCTCTCAGTAGGCCGGCGCGAAGCCGTTGTTCTGCTTATTCGTTGGGACTTGGGTTCTATTTTGGGCTAATCCCGGGGGAATCAACCCTCCGAGCCGATAATTTCTTGTTTTTGCTGAAACTCGCTGCAAAAGGCGGCCAATCTACCCTGTTCTATAGCACCGCGCAAATCCGCCATGAGCCGCTGGTAATAGTGCAAATTGTGGATGGTGTTGAGCTGGGAACCCAGTATTTCCTTGCACTTGTCCAGGTGATGCAGGTAGGCAATGCTGAAATTCCTGCAGGTGTAGCAGTCGCAATCCGGATCCACCGGCTGGTCCAGGTCACGGTAACGGCTGTTGCGCAGCCTGAGCAGTCCCCGGGAAGTGAAGAGATGACCATTGCGGGCATTGCGGGTTGGCATGACGCAATCGAACATGTCGATTCCCGTGGCCACGGCATTCACCAGGTCCTGTGGCGTGCCCACCCCCATCAGGTAGCGGGGTTTGTCTGCCGGCATAGCCTCGGCGCAGTATGCGCTGATTTGTTCCATCTCTTCTTTCGGCTCACCTACGGACAGTCCACCGATGGCGTAACCGGGGAAATCCATTTGCAACAAACCGTCGAGAGACGCCTGCCTTAAAGCGGGATACATGCCCCCCTGGATGATGCCGAACAGTGCCGCCGGATTGTCGCCATGCTGTTGCACGCAGCGCCCGGCCCAACGCAATGACAACTCCATGGATTCCCTGGCCTGTTTTTCATCCGCCGGGTAAGGAGTGCATTCGTCAAACACCATGATGATATCGGCACCGAGCTGGTGCTGGACCTTGATGGCCTGCTCCGGCCCGAGAAAAATTTCATCACCATCGATGGGAGAACGAAAGGTCACGCCCTCTTCCGAAATCTTGCGCCTGTCGCCAAGGCTGAATACCTGGAAGCCACCGGAGTCGGTGAGTATGGGTCGCTCCCAGGCTATGAACCGGTGCAGGCCACCCAGTTGCGCTACGGTGTCGGCTCCGGGCCGTAACATCAGGTGAAAAGTATTGCCCAGGATGATGTCGGCGCCGGTTTCCCGAACCTGTTCCGGGTTGAGGCCTTTGACGGAACCATAGGTGCCCACGGGCATGAATGCCGGTGTCGCCACTGTCCCGCGGGGGAATACCATGTTGCCGGTGCGCGCCGCACCGTCGGTAGCGTTTAACTGGAACTGCATATGGGAATGCATCAGTGCTCCCGGGTGGCGTGGAACTTGATGTCCGGATTGCGTTCCTCGGTAAGGTCGAGGTTTACGCGGGTCGGTGCCAGGTAGGTCAGGAATCCGCCACCGTCCATGGCGAGATTATCATGGGCCTTCTTGCGAAATGCTTCCAGCTTGCTGCCGTCATCGGATTCCACCCAGCGCGCGGAATAAATGGTGACCGGTTCGTAAATACAATCCACCTTGTATTCGTCCTGCAGGCGATAAGCCACTACTTCGAACTGCAGCACACCCACGGCGCCCACGATCAGGTCGTTGTTTCTAAAGGGCATGAATACCTGGGTGGAGCCCTCTTCCGCAAGCTGGGTCAGTCCTTTCTGCAACTGTTTCAGTTTCAGCGGGTCCTTCAGGCGAATCCGGCGAAACAGTTCCGGCGCGAAGTGGGGAATGCCGGTGAACTTGATCTCCTCACCGGTGGTAAAGGTATCGCCAATCTGGATGGTGCCGTGGTTATGCAGGCCGATGATATCTCCCGCCACCGCGGTTTCCGCGTGAGCCCGGTCCCCGGCCTTGAAGGTGACCGCGTCGGTTACCTTGATGTCCTTGCCGATGCGGGCGTGGCGCATCTTCATGCCCTTTTCATAGGCGCCGGAACAGATACGCATGAAGGCGATACGGTCCCGGTGCTTGGGATCCATATTGGCCTGGATCTTGAATACGAAGCCGGTGAATTTTTCTTCCCCGGCGTCGACGTGACGGGATTCGGCATCCCGGCCCTGGGGTGATGGTGCCCAGCGCACGAAATCCTGCAGCATTTCCCGCACGGAAAAATTACCGAGAGCAGTACCGAAGTACACCGGGGTGAGTTCGCCCCTGAGGTAGGCGTCCCGGTTGAATTCATGACTGGCGCCCCGCACCAGTTCTATCTGGTCACAGAAGTCCTGCCACTCATCCCCGAGCAACGCCCTGGCTTCTTCGGAATCCAGGCCTTCGATGCGATTGTCCCCCGGCAACTCGTGACCCTTACCTGCTTCATATATATGAAGGACGTCGTCCGCCAGGTGATAGACACCCTTGAATTCCGAGCCCATGCCAATGGGCCAGTTGATAGGCGCACACTGAATTTTCAGCACGTTTTCGATTTCGTCCAGGATCTCGATGGGATCACGGATATCCCGATCCAGCTTGTTCACGAAGGTGAAGATTGGCGTGTCCCTGAGGCGGCACACTTCCATCAGCTTGATGGTACGTTCCTCCACGCCCTTGGCACCGTCCACCACCATGAGTGCGGAATCCACCGCCGTCAGTACACGGTAGGTATCTTCGGAGAAATCTTCGTGGCCCGGGGTATCCAGCAGATTGACCACACAATTATTATATGGAAACTGCATAACGGACGAAGTTACCGAGATTCCCCGCTCCTGTTCCATGGTCATCCAGTCAGACGTCGCATGGCGATCCGACTTCTTACCCTTGACCGTGCCGGCAACCTGGATCTGTTTCCCAAGCAGCAGCAGTTTCTCGGTGATGGTGGTCTTGCCAGCATCCGGGTGAGAAATGATAGCCAGCACTTTCCGGCGGGCGATCTCTTCCTGTAAGGCCTTGGCGTTCATGGGTGTATTGCTGTGTCAGGCGGGTTGAAAAAGCGGGCGATTATAGCAGGCCGGGGATTTGCTTGTCCCCCGCCCCAGGGCTCCGCCAGGCCCGTAGCGGCCGTGATATATAGCGAGATAGGCACTACAATGACCGGTCTGGAGAACAAGGCAGGGCAATAACAAAATGGAATTCAGCCTCAGCGAAGAACAACTGGCACTGCAGCAGCAAGTCAGGAAGTTCGCCCGCAAGGAACTGCCTGATATTGCCAGGCAGATCGAAGAAAGCGACGAGCCCGCCAGCCTGGAACTGCGCCATCGCTTCGCGGAACTGGGATACCTTGGGGTAAACCTTCCTACTGAATACGGTGGTGGCGGCCTCTCCCATCTTGACGCGGTACTGGTGCTGGAGGAAATCGCCAGCGTTTCCATCGCCGTGGCCTTTCCGATTTTTGAATCCTGTTTTGGTCCCTGCCTCGCCATCTCACACTTCGCCAGTGATGAACTGAAAGCGAAAGTCCTGCCGAAGGTCTGTGCCGGCGACATGGTCGTGGCGGTATCCATGTCGGAACCATCGGCGGGTTCGGCATTGACGGATTTGACGACCAGCGCGAAAGCGGAAGGGAACTCATTCGTCCTCAATGGCAGCAAGCGCTGGTGTTCCGGTGCCGGCCATTCCGAAGGCTACGTGGTGTATTGCCGCCTGAGCGACGATCCCGGCGCAAAAGGAATCGGCGCCATCTTCGTGGAAAAAGGTACCGATGGTTTCAGCTTCGGCAAGCGCGACCACCACATGGGATTTCGCGGCATCTACAGCGCCGACATGTACTTCGACAATGCCAGTGTCCCGGCGGAGAACCTGATCGTACCCGCCGGCAGCTTTGGCAAGCTCATGGATGCCTTCGACCTGGAACGCTGCGGCAATACCACCATGTCTCTGGCAGTGGGCCAATCCGCATTCGATTTCGTGCTGGACTACGTGCAGGAACGGGAACAATTCGGCAAGTCCCTGGTGGATTTCCAGGCCGTGCAATTGCAACTCGCGGAAATGAAAATGAAACTGGATGCCGCGCGCCTGCTGTTGTACCGGGCGGTGGTAAATGCCGAAAAAGGTCTGCCTTCCATAGCGGAGAGCTCCGTGGCCAAGTGTTATGCCAATGAAATGGTAAGGGAAGTCACGGGCAAGGCTATTCAACTCATGGGCGGATACGGTTACTCTCGGGAGTTTCCCCTGGAACAGAAGTTTCGCGACGCCTGGGGCTGGGGCATTGCCGGCGGCGCCATCGACATCCAGAAAATCAACATCGCTTCCGCGCTGGTGGGTCGCCGCTTCAACCAGCGCAGTAAATAAAAGAAACAGGAAAACACGTGTCCCCTACCCGTTTTCTCATAAACCATGTGATGGATGATAGCTTCACCGGCGAGCTGATCAGTGGCGAGCTGGAAGTGGGATTGGAACTGGCGGTACTGCCGGCGGGTTTTACCACGAAGCTGCTGGCAGCGGATGAAATGGAGAGCAAGGGAGAGTTCCAGATTCGGCTGGAGCAATCCACCCGGATCGCGCCGGGAGACATTCTCGCCGATGCCGCGCACCGGCCCGAATACGCGGACCAGTTTGCCGCCCTGCTCAACTGGCAGTCCGACGAACCCCTGTACCCCGGGCGGGAATACCTGCTGGTGGCGCCGGGAGGCAGTTCTCCCGCCAGCATCAGCAAGCTGAAATACCGTCTCGACGAAGGCGAACAACAGCTCGCCGCCACCACCCTGGAGCGGGGTCAGACCGGTGTGGTCAACCTGGCCCTGAAGGATCCCATAGTATTCGACACCCTGGACTCGGAGTTGCCCACGGCACAATTCGCCATCGAGGATGCCGAGACCAGGGCGGTGCAGGCCAGCGGGAAAATCGAACACGGACTGCGCCGTGCCAGCAATGTGCACTGGCAGGCCATGGCGGTGGACAAGCACACCCGCGCCGGACTGAAGAAACAGCAACCGAGAATCATCTGGCTTACCGGGCTATCGGCATCGGGCAAATCCTCAATTGCCAACAAGCTGGAACAGAAACTGTTCGAGCGGGAACGCCATGCCTACCTGCTCGATGGTGACAATATTCGCCACGGGCTGAACAAGGACCTGGGCTTTACCGAAGCGGACCGGGTAGAAAACATCCGTCGCGTGGCGGAAACGGCGAAACTGATGGTGGATGCGGGCTTGATTGTAATCACCAGCTTCATCTCCCCGTTCCGCGCCGAACGGGAAATGGCCCGGTCCCTGTTCGAACCGGGAGAATTCGTGGAAGTGCACATCAATGCCTCCCTGGAAACCTGCGAGCAACGGGATCCGAAAGGGCTCTACAAGAAGGCGCGCAGCGGGGAGATCAAGAATTTCACCGGCTTCGACAGCCCCTACGAGGCGCCGGAGAATCCGGAGATACGCATCGATACGGAACACACCAACGTGGAGGATGCGGCTCAGCGCATCATGGACTACCTTGGGTATTGAGGGGTTTACCTCAGCCTCGATAGATTAGCGCACCGACGAATAGCTATCGCGCTTTGCCGAACATCCATATTGCCTCTCGCCAAGCACGCAAAGCTCGCCAAGGATTTCCTATACCGGTCTGTATAAGCTCGACGAGCACAATGCAACTTTCACTATCGCCCTTTCTCTCACGGAGCACACGGAGTTCACGGAGACCTCTTTCTAGACCTCCGTGAACTCCGTGTGCTCCGTGTGCTCCGTGAGAAAAATTACAAACGCGGACAATATTCGAAAGCTAAAGCGTCGCACTGACTGATTTAAAAATTCTTGGCGTGCTTGGCGTGCTTTGCGAGAGAAATAGCGATACGGGGTATTGCGCATTGCGCTGCGGGTTTGCTGCGACAGCGGCAGGAGATTTCTTACCTACCTGACGAGAGAAATATTAAGAACTAGTGAAGAACCGCGCCGCTGGGTTTGCGGGTATTCTCTGCGAATTCAGGGTGTAGTATGTCCATGCGCTTGACCAGCAACAGATCGTGGCGATTGAGGCGTTCGTATTCCTCCACGGTGCGCACGTCGATGTCATCCAGCAGCACGCACACCACGTCATCATCTTCCACGTCCACCACCACGCAGGACTTGAAGCCGTTCACGGTATTCAGTGACGCGAAGGTGCCCACCTCGCAGCTGTGCACAGGGAACTGACCTTCCGACTCTTTCAGCAGGCCGTAAGAAGTAAAAGCCACGCCGAAGCCTGCGGCGGCTACCACATGAATGATGTCGATAATGTCCGGATCGGTAAGGTCGATGCGGACCGTATCGGTACTGGTGCGGTTCTTGTTCAACTGTTTCTGGTTAACAAGACGCAGAAACAGGTTGATGTCTTCCTGGTTCCATTCGAGAGTCTCTTCGTTTTCCGAACGCGAACTGTCCGAAGACAGGCTCAGAACACTGGTCTCGATGGTCAGATCTTTGATTTCTGTATCAGGAGGACAGGGAACAACCATGGAAACGGAACAATAACCATCGTTGCTCTCAGCACTTAACCGCCACAGGAAAGGGATGTCGCCGGTTAGCTCAATCATTACTACTGCTTCAGAAGAACTGAAGTGCGTAAGATACCATATTTACTGGCCTGGCAAGAAACCTGGCCCGGAACCCGGCAAAAGTGCCTGGCACTTTTCCGTGTTAGTGCCAGGCACTAGTGCCTGGCACTGTTATATGTGCCTGGAACCGGGTGGTGCTCAAAAATTGACCAGGCTCATGCTGCGACTTAGCCGTGATAGCTCAAAGGACTGGCAAGGAAATAGAGTTAAGCTGTTGATAATAAGTTGTTTTTGCCGATTTAACTGACGTGGGATTTTTTCCACAGAATCTGTGGATAAGTCAGTGCATATTTCATACTGAATGGCCGGGAGGCTCGGAAAATCGGGAATGTGACATATTTTGACTAAAATTTGGGCAGAGGAATAATTAACCAATTTTCAGTAAGTTAGAGGTTCTTGAAGGATCGAACAAAAATAAAATACGGGTATTTTTAGTGTTTTATGACGGCCGGATCACTTATGTGCATAAAATACCGGGAAATGCGCGATTTTACAAAAACGGTTCTTCTTTCTTATTGATTTTATTAAGATTTTTAAGCCTATAATACCGTTCGTTCTCAAAGCGCATCAGGCTCCAACCCCCCGTATCTGCAATGTCACAATCCTTTTCCCGCAGCCAGTTACTCACCTTCTCCGTCGCCGCGGTCCTTTTGCTCCTTGCCGCCGGCCTGTTGTTCAACAAGTGGCGCTTTGACCGGGACAGCCGCGAAATCGCCATCGCCATCAACCAGTCCGTACTGGCCAGCGGCGATGCTCGCCTGCTGATTGAGTACGCCCACCCGGAATTGCTGGCGCAAATGGACAGCGTCACCCTGCAAAGCTATGTCTCCGGGATTTCTGAAATTCTGGGTCCGCTGCAAACCCTGGATACTATAAGCGGTGCCACGGAGCTGGCTCCCCTGGCCCTGGCACTGGGCACTCCCATGGCCAGCTACCGGTTGGGGCTGGTGTTCGAAGCGACGACGAGCAGCGCAGTTGTAGAGCTCAGGCGCAGCGACGGCCAGTGGCTGGTTACTGCCTATGAAGTGGAGTCAGAGTTGCTTTACAACTAGAGGAAAACTGAAGGGGGCGTTGCGATCCCTGCATCACCCCCATGAGCGAAATCGCTTAAGCGATTATTCCGATATCAACTGGTACAGGGAAGGCACCAGGATGGCGGCACAAACAGACGCCAGCAGGACATCACGATCGACGCCAAGACTGGCCAGGGTGGCATCGGGCATGTTGATTGCCGCCACGCCCAGGCAGGTAACTACCACCAGCCCCCTGTTCTTGCTGAACAGCAGGGCCGCTATCATCAGGGCGGCTGAAAACTGCAGGATGTAATTTCCTTCCAGGCCGACCCGGGCCAGGGTTTCATTGGCAATGGTCACACCCAGCACAATGAATATGACCGAGACGAATAATAAGGGTTTGACCGAGCGGCTTGCTTCTCGCATGACCACCTCCTGATTCACTTGCTACTGCTACTTCTAACGCGCGGAATCGATTCCGGATTACGTAGGAATAAATTACGGCAATTGGAATCCCGGGCGTGTGATCAAAGTCGCGTATCAGTCGCGAAGTTCAGGAAAAAATGTGCACTGGTTGGCAAAAACCGCCCATCGGGCTGTAGGACAGGGGCTGTGGGACGGGGCTGTAGGGGGTAGGAAAAGAGAACCGGGAAGGAGCTTACTCAGCCACAACGCGCAGCAACTGTTCGTAATCGGTGAGGCCCTGGAAGATCTTGAAGATACCGTCCTGCTTCATGGTGCGCATGCCGTCTTTCAGGGCCTGCTCCCGGATATCATCCAGCTCCGCTTTCTTGTAGATCATGCCCTGCAGGGTGGGTGTACCGGTGAGCAATTCGTGGATACCGGTTCGGCCCTTGTAGCCGGTGCCGCCGCAGTCATCACAACCGTCAGGGTTGGCTCCCTGCAATTCCACATTCTTGAAGTCGATATTGGGCATGTCGCCCTCGATCATGTCCTTGCCATAGGAATCGATCAGGTGATCCAGTTCCTTCTGGTCCGGCTTGTAGGGCTGCTTGCACTTGCCGCACAGGGTACGCATGAGACGCTGGGCCAGTACACCAAGCAAGGCATCGGAGAAATTCACCGGGTCGAGACCGAGGTCCAGCAGACGGGTAATGGTTTCCGGTGCGGAGTTGGTGTGTAGGGTACTTAACACAAGGTGACCGGTGAGTGATGCCTCGACACCGATACTGGCTGTCTCGTGGTCACGCATCTCACCGATGAGGATCACGTCCGGGTCGGCACGGAGGAAGGCGCGCATTGCCGTGGCAAAAGTAAAGTCGATCTTGGGAATCATCTGCACCTGTTGCAGGCCGGGCTGGGTAATCTCCACCGGGTCTTCCGCGGTCCAGATTTTGCGTTCCGGTTTATTGATGTGCCCCAGCACGGCGTGCAGGGTTGTGGTCTTACCGGAACCGGTTGGTCCCACCACCAGGAACAGGCCATGGGGGTGAGCCGATAGCTCGATCACCTTCTCATGGTTGGTGGGAGTCATGTTCAGTTTATCCAGGGGCATGGCGGAACCGGCGGCGAGAATACGCAGCACCGCACTTTCCCCCTGCACCGTGGGTACGGTGGCAACACGAAGCTCCAGCTTCTTGCCGCGAATCTTCAGCTTGCACTTGCCGTCCTGGGGCAGGCGCCGCTCGGCGATATTAAGCCGTGACATTACCTTGATACGGGCAATCAGGGCGGCACAGTGTTCCTTGGGTACCTTGATGATTTCACGGCACAGGCCGTCAACCCGGATGCGCACCCCGCCGGGTGCATTATCCTTGCCGGGTTCGACGTGAATGTCCGATGCGCCGAGCCGGTCGGACTCGGAAATGATGCGATTTACCAGCTGGATGATCGCCGAGGTGGCGGCCAGGCTTTCATCTTCATCATCGTCTTCACCTTCTTCGACTTCGATGCTGCCATCGTCATCCATGCCCGAGAAGATGTCGTCGAAGCCCTCTTCTTCATCGGCGGCACCGCCTTTGAGGAACTGGACGATGTGTTCCGGCAGTCCGACCCGGAACACGTAGTTGCGGGCGTTTACCACACCCTGGATTTCCATGATGCGCTGGTAGTCGGAAGGGTCGTCGATGAGGATCACCGCCTCTTCCTTGTCACCCGCCACCGGCATCCACAGGTTGCTCCTGAGGTAACTCTTGCCGATATTTTCCAGCAGATCTTCCGGCAACTCGTGCTTGGGGTCGTACTTCATGTAGGGCACACGATAGTAGAACTCCAGGGAGGCGCCGATCATGTCCGCTTCGATGTTGTACTCCTCCATCAGGGTTCTCGAAACGGAACCACCGTAGAGGGAAGACTTGTTCTGGATGTCATCCAGTTCCGCCGCGGTGATCTTGCCCTTCTGCACCAGGTAGTCATAAGGGCCCTGGGTAGATTGCAGGGAGGAGCGAAATTGCTTGGCCAGCATCTGGCTGACCATCATGGCGTGCTTGAGGTCTTCCTTGCTGAATTCGCGGTCGCCTTCGAAGTTAATGAGCTGCATCACGCCCAGCAGGATCTCATCCTTGATGGGCACCACGATCTGGGATTTGACCGCCCAGCCCTTGGCGTCACTGAAGCTGCTGTCGAACTGCAGCCGGGGATGGATGTCGGTGAGCTCCTGGCTGTCTTTTACGTTTTTGACGTTCAGGGTGCGCTGGCTCAGGGCGACATAGCCGGCCAGGGAGGTGGTGCTGAAAGGCACCCGGATCTCGATGGAGTCGTCATCGTCGGGATCACCACCCTTGAAGGTGGCGAGGATTTCCTTGCCGTTGTCCACAGACTGCCAGATGGTGAAGAGTCGAACGCCGAGCAAGTCCAGCAGATCCTGCTCTACCTCTTTCATGCCGGCCTTCAGCTTTTTGCTGTATTTCAGCTTCTGGTAGATCTTGGACAGCTTGGTGACGAACTCATCCTTCGGCTGCTTATCCGCCGCGGTGGATTCGTCATCTTCGATCGGTTCGATCTCTACTTGTTCGGCAGTCTCTGTCATCAGTAGTTTTTTGTCGGCTATTTCCGGCCCGGTGCCGATGTATTAGCTGTATGCCCTGCCCAATCCTCGGGCTTGAGGCTGCTTCGTGGCCCTATGTTAATCTTTTCGGCCTGATGTGGAAACAACTCAAAATGCCAGTAAATTCAAGGAACTGCAACCGATTTCTGGGCTTAATCACCGCCCTCGCGTGGTCATTTCAGGCCCTCGCGGCGCAGTTACCGCAACTGGACGAGCAGCAGGCCGGCTGGCTCGGTGAGCGCATATTCGAAAACGAATGCGCCAGCCGGGTGCCCTGCCTGACCAGCTGGAACGCCGGCGAGCAGTTCCCGTCCCTGGGAATCGGCCATTTCATCTGGTATCCCCGGGGTCAATCGGGCCCCTTCGTGGAAACATTTCCGGCACTCATGGCCTATTACCGCGACAATGGCGTGGTGCTTCCGCATTGGTTGCGTGAAGCCAATGGCGCTCCCTGGAAAAGTCGTGATGACTTCCTCTCCGCACAGGACAGTGCGGCCATGATCGAACTACGTGAGTTGCTGTTGCACACCCGGGACCTGCAAACCCGTTTCATCATCAGGCAGTTTTACGAAGATATAACTCTCCTTTATAAGTCCGGAGGTTTACATAATGCCGAAATGGAATCGCTTGTTTTTACCCTGGGCAGCAGCGAGCCACCCCATGGCATATACGCCCTGATCGATTACGTGCACTTCAAGGGTTGGGGAACGGCACCCTCGGAACGCTACCAGGAACAAGGGTGGGGATTGCTGCAGGTGTTGCAGGCCATGGCGGGTCAACAACCCAGCCTGGAAAATTTTGTTGCTGCCGCGGAAACCGTACTGCGCCGCCGGGTGGCACTGGCGCCGCCAGAGCGCAATGAACAGCGCTGGCTGGCCGGCTGGCTGAAGCGCGTCCATGGCTACCTGCTAACCCGGGATTAGCGCCCTGCCCTTGCTGGCATGCACCAGAACCATTACCCTTCAGCCTCTTTCGCCCAGAACCCTTCCGGTTCCAGAAAATCATGAGCTTCGAAAGACCCAATATTGCCGCCATGGCCGGTTACACGCCGGGCGAACAGCCGCAAGAGGCGTCGGTGATCAAGTTGAACACCAACGAGAATCCCTACCCTCCCAGCGCGGCAGTTCAGGATTGCCTGCGCCAGTTCGATGCCGACGTCCTGCGCCGTTATCCGCCTCCCCTGGCCGATAGTTTTCGTGAACAGGCGGCGCAACTCCATAGCGTCAACAAGGAGAACATCATCGCCACCAACGGCGGCGATGAACTGTTGCGTCTTGCCCTGACCACCTTCGTGGACCCGGGGGAAAACATCGCCGTGGTGCATCCCAGTTATTCCCTGTACCCGGTGCTGGCCCAGATCCAGGGCTGCGGTCTGCTGGAACTTCCCCTTGGTGAAGACTGGTCCATGCCGGGAGACCTGCTTGAATCACTGCATCGTGCCGAGGCGAAAATGCTGTTGCTGGTAAATCCCAATGCGCCCACCGGAACCTTGCTGGATACGGATTATCTGGAGAAACTGGCCACGGATTTCGATGGCATCCTGCTGCTGGATGAAGCCTACGTGGATTTCGTAGACCCTGAACTTGCCTACGATGCGGTGCCCTTGATTTCCCGTCACGACAACATCCTGATCCTGCGCTCCCTCAGCAAGGGCTACTCCCTGGCCGGTCTGCGCTTCGGCTACGGCATTGGCTCAGAATCCCTGCTGAATCCTGTGCTCCATAAAACCCGGGACAGCTACAACACCGACGGCCTGTCCCAGCAACTGGCGGTTGCGGCGCTGGCGGCACAGGACGAAGCCCGGGCAAACTGGGACAAGGTGCGCAACACCCGCGCCCGCCTGGTGGAAGGTCTCAACAAGCTCGGGCTGGCAACGGCATCCAGCCAGGCCAACTTCGTGCTGGCCTCGGTGCCGGCGGAACCCGGCGCCCGCTCGCTGTATGAAAACCTGAAGGCGCGGAACGTTCTCGTGCGCTACTTTGACCAGGACCGGCTGCGGGACAAGTTGCGCATCAGCGTCGGCACCGACGCCGAAATCGAACAGCTACTGCAGGCACTATCTGAGCTGCTGGCCTGAACCGGCCATTGCCGCGGTTGACTTCCAGCGGGCTACTGTTTAGAAGTGGCAGTGGAGTCTTTCATGTCTACCCCCAATTCCCAATCCGAATCCGGCCAGGTGTGGCGCTGCCCGGAATGCAAGGCACCCATGGAACGCAGGGAAGGCAAGCTCGGTCCATTCTGGGGCTGCAGCAATTTCCCCAAGTGCCGCGCCACGCTCAACGATGTGGACGGCAAACCTTCTGACGAAGTGGATGAACGCTATCGCTGCCCCAAGTGCACCCGGAAACTGGTTCATGCCGCGGAGGAAAAAGGCGATTACTGGTACTGCAGCGGGTACAAAAAGGGCTGCAATGTACACCTGAAAAACCTCGACGGCGTGCCCGAGCCCGCCTACCCCTGCCCGCGCTGTGAACAGCTACTGGTACAGCGCAAGGGCAAGCATGGCCTGTTCTGGGGCTGCAAGGGCTACCCGGAATGTGAGGCCAGCTTTAACGACAAAGGAAACAAACCCGACCTTGATATTCTCACTGCTAAATCTTAGGAAGAAGATTGCCGCCGCTATCGCCGGCATCACCATTGGCGCCGCCTGCCTTTGGGGTGTGGCAATGTGGCAGGACATCTCGCCGCGGGAACTGTTCAACATGTTTCTCGCGGTGCTGCTGATGATTGTGGTAATCATGCTCCTGGCCGTAGCCGCAATTGCCATAATAAAAATGTTAGGAAAAATGGCAGGGGGATTGGCCGGCAGCGAGACGGATATCGAGCAGCAGGACAAGGAGTAAGAGAGTCAGGAAATGGGCAGGGAACGGGACATCAGGATCGCGTCTTCCCGACCTTCGACACCGGGGTAGTAATTCTTGCGCTGGCCCACCTGGACAAATCCCATGGACTTGTACAGTGCAATAGCAGTTTCGTTTGATGGCCGTACTTCCAGGAAACAGGTTTCCGCATCCATCTTGTACGCCCGGTCCAGCAACAGGCTGAACAGCTTGCGTCCCAGTCCGCGGCGCTGGAATTGCGGGTTTACGCAAAGCGTCAACAAGTGGCACTCGCCGATGGCTACCGACATCACACCGTGGGCAGCAATCTGTTGCTTGTTTGCCAGCACCCAGCACTGGTATCCGGCCCGCAGGCAATCCACGAAGATTCTCTTGGTCCAGGGATGTTCGTAGGCCACTCTTTCATTCTCGACCACCAGGTCCAGGTCACTGTTGCGCATGGTGCGGGAAAAGAATTCGCTGCTGTGGTTGCTCGAGGTCAGCATTGCCCGGTTTTTCTAATCCGATCCCTGTAGCCGGCCGCGCAGTGCCTGCAGGGCCTGCCAGGTATCACGTTTCAGGGCGGGAACCGCCAGCATGGAATGCAATCCATGACACAGGGTCAGGCGCAGCTCGCTGCCGGTGAATTGCACAGGGAGGTCCGGCTCACCGGGATCCTTCCCGGCCAGCAGCCCGGCCAACACCTCGGTAAAGAGCAGCAGGTTGCTGAAGCCGTCCTGCTCCTGCTTGCTGCGAATAAAACCCTGCAGGGCCTTGGCCGCCTGCTCCGTGGAAGAATCCACTGCCAGGTCCGTTGCCAGCGGCCAGGAAAACCGGTCAGCCCGGGGCAACTTGTCCTGCTCCGTGGGAAGCACGGCAGCCAGGATTGCCGACAATAATTCCATGGCCTGTTGTTGCTGGTCGCCGGTAATCTGGGGCGGGCGGTCGGCGATGACCGCCAGGTCTGAGTGCACCCGGTAATACTCCAGGTTAAAACTGAAGCCCGAAGCGCGTTTTGCATCTGCCGCAGAGCGACTACGGACAGGCGCGGGCTGCGCTGGTTTATCTTTCACGGCACGGGGGACCGGACGTGGTTTTCGCTTCGGCTCCGTTGTTGTTTCTTCTTTAAGGATTACAGGTTCAGGGGTGGGAACCTTAGCAGGCGGCTCACTCTCCCGTGGCGGCTGGTCGAACTGGTAACAGGGTGACGCCTTGGCGTGTGACAGGACGCGGCGGGGATAATACTGGTCAACGCCCATCGCTTTCAGATAGGCAATTCTTTGGCTCTCGTTCATGGCTGGATTGGATACTGCGTAGTGCAAGCGTCAATAAATATACCCCTTTGCCCGGGGCGCAACAACTTGCCTGCCCGCGCTCCCGGCCGGTTTGAAGTCCCGCGCCATTCGTGATTGAATCCGCGTTCGCCGCGCAAGTGGACCCTGGAAAAATAATGAAAGCCGTACTGTGTAAATCCCTGGGACCTCCGGAAAATCTTGTCCTCGAAAACGTAGACGATCCCGCTACCGGCGACGGCGAGGTGTTGGTGGAAGTCCACGCCGCATCACTTAATTTTCCCGACGGCCTGCAGATCCAGGGCAAGTACCAGTTCCAGCCTCCCCTGCCATTCACACCAGGCTCCGAAGTCGGCGGTACGGTCAAGGCACTGGGCGCAGGCGTAACAGGTCTTGCCGTGGGAGACCGCGTCATGGCTACGCCCGGCATCGGCGGTCTGGCGGAACTGGTAGTTGCCAAGAGCGCCTCTGTACGCAAGATCCCCGACGCCATGGATTTCGCCACCGCGGCGGGCTTTGCCATGGTCTACACCACCTCCTATTACGCGTTGAAACAGCGCGCACAACTCAAGGCGGGGGAAACCCTTCTCGTGCTCGGCGCCAGTGGCGGTGTCGGTCTCGCCGCCGTGGAACTGGGTATGATGATGGGAGCGAAAGTAATAGCCGCGGCGAGTTCCGATGAGAAACTGGAATTTGTAAAGCAACACTACAATCCCGACCATCTCGTAAACTACGGTGACGGTGAATTAAAAGAAAAAGTAAAGGCGCTCACCGATGACCGAGGAGCCGATGTCATCTACGATCCCGTGGGTGGTGACCTGTTCGATCAATGCTGCCGCTGCATCAACTGGAATGGTCGCCTGCTGGTAATAGGTTTTACCAGTGGCCGCATTCCCGAATACAAGGCCAACCTCGCCCTGCTCAAGGGTTCAACCATGGTGGGTGTGTTCCTGGGCCGTTTCAAGAAAGAAGAACCGGAAGAGTATGAGAAAAACTTCCAGGAACTGATGGACATGTATGGCAGCGGGAAGCTCAAACCCCTGGTGACCCAGCACTTTCCCCTCGCCGACTACGAACAGGCTTTCAATGTGTTCACCCAGCGCCGCGCCATGGGCAAAGTCATTCTCGATGTGAAATAGGTTTTTCGACTGTCGATGATGACCGATGATGAAATTCGCGAGGATCTGGAAAAACTCAAATCCATCGTCGAGAAACACAAGGCCCCCGACGCACCCCTTGCCGTAGAAACCTTAACCATCGATGGCCTGGACACCCCGGTGTTCAGCAAGGTTCCTGAAAACCTCGGCAAACTCTACCAGCTTGGATTGGCGGAAGCGGACAATACCTTCCTGGTCTACCTCGAGGAGCGCTACAGCTTTGCCGAAACCCTGGACATGGCCCTGCGCCTGGCCCGGGTAATGCGCGAGCAATACGGCATCAAAAAAGGTGAGCGCGTAGCAATCTGCGCTCGCAACTCTCCGGAATGGTGCATTGCCTACATGGGGATTACCCTGCTCGGTGCCGTGGTAGTACCCATGAACTCCTGGTGGCAGGGGCCGGAGCTGGAATACGGCCTGGAAGACAGCGACTCGCGTTTGATATTCGCGGATCAGCGGCGACTGGACCTGCTGGAACCCCTGTTGCCGAAGCCGGACCTTGCCGTGGTGGCTATCAAGCCCGCGGATGGTAGCGCACACCCTGAGTTCTGCGGATTGCTGGAAGGAGTGGCACCGCTGGATGAGGAAACCATCGCCGCCCAGGAGGTGGTTCCCGAAGACAACGCCTCCATCATGTATACCTCCGGGTCCACCGGCATGCCCAAGGGTGTGCTGTCCACCCACCGCGCCGTGATCAACGCGCTGTATACCTGGCTGTTTGTCAAAGAAATCACCGATATCCTTCGGCCCGAACTGGTGGAGGAAAATCCGGACTTCCAGCCCGCCATGCTGTGCAATGTTCCCCTGTTTCACGTGACCGGGTCCCACGCCCAGTTCCTGGCCAGCTTCGTCTACCTGCGCAAATTCGTCATGATGTACAAGTGGGATCCGGAAGAGGCCCTGCGACTGATCGAAGCGGAACGCATTTCCGTACTGCACGGCGTTCCCACCATGACCTGGGAGGTGATGCAATCGACCCGCTTCGCCACAACGGATCTCAGCAGCCTGCGCACAGTTGCCGCCGGCGGCGCCCCGAGGCCACCGGAACACCTGGCCCTGATCGAACAGAAATTTCCAGCCGAAGCCATTCCCGGGCTGGGCTACGGACTCACAGAAACCAACGCCCTGGGCGCCATCATCTCCGGCAAGTTCTACCAGGCCCGGCCCAACAGTACCGGGCGCCCGACACCCCCGGTGACCTCGGTACGTATCGTCAGCGAGGCCGGGGAAGAACTGGGGCCGAACGAGGTGGGAGAAATCTGCATCAAGGGCCCAACCATCATGAAAGGTTACTGGAAGCAGCCCGAAGCCACCGCCGAGGTATTGCAGGATGGCTGGTTCCGCACCGGGGACGTAGGCTACCTGGACGACCTGGGATTTCTAATCATTTCCGACCGCGCCAAGGACATCGTTATCCGGGGCGGTGAAAACATCGGCTGTTCCGAAGTGGAATATGCAATTTCAGAACACCCGGCGGTAAATGAAGTGTCAGTGTATGGCGTTCCGGACAACCGCCTCGGGGAAATACCCTGCGCTACGGTCATGTTAAAAGACGGAGTGGAATTGAGCCCCGGGGAGCTACAACGGTTCCTCGCCGAGCGCATCGCCCACTTCAAGATTCCGGAAAGAATTTACTTCCAGTACGAGCAATTACCCCGTATCGCCACGGGCAAGATCGCCAAGAAACTCCTGCGCCAGCAGGCCATGGACCAGGCCTGAATCCCACCTGCGCGGATTGCAAAAAGCTTTAACCAGTTCACAAAACTGTCATGGTTTTGGGCGCATGATTCGCGCTGAAAGGGCCCGGAATCGAGGCTGAAAATTTTTGCAAATTAGCCATTGAAAATTCCGCCCCGGTAACGATATCTAGGAAAAGGTCCTGTTCTTTTTCGAGGTAAAAGTCATGAAAGAACAACGCAAGTGGGAAGATTCGATAGACAGTGAAGAAGGTGCCAGGGAGTTCCTGGACGCCGCAGGCCTGGTGGGTGACGAGGAAGAACCCGTCGTCGAGGCCAGCAGCGTCAACGGCAAGACCCGGGTAACCGAACTGCGCCGTCGTATCGAGGAACGCCTGGAGAGCAAACGCCTGGCGCTCGAGTACGAATACGACGACATCGACGACCTTCCCGACTCCCTGCAATAGATTCCGGCCGGAAGCCTCTGGCGGCTTCCGCCAACCCCTCCCCCGGACGGCCTGAAATCCGGTTTCCGGCATATTTCACTCCCGCCGAATTCGGGTCATTTCCTCAATTTTGCGCTATGCCAGCGCAAATATAGCTTGTATGATTGAGCGCTTGTTGAGGTGAGGCAGAGATCCCCGGATGACTTATTGTGTAGCTGTATCGGTGAATGCGGGAATGGTATTCGTTTCCGATTCCCTGACCAATGCCGGCATCGACCAGGTCTCCACCTACAGCAAGATGTTCCGCTTCGGCATCGACGGCGAACGGCAATTCGTTATTCTCACCGCCGGAAACCTCGCCACCAGCCAGGGTGCTATTGCCAAGATTAAAGCCGATATCCGCAACAAGGAAGAAGTAAATCTGCTGGATATTGGCAGCATCGACGAGGCGGCGGAATACCTGGGTGACATCAGCCGCGAGCAGCAGGACAAACGCCAGGTCGAGGGCGCCAACTTCGAAGCCAGCTTTATTATCGGCGGCCAGATCAGGGGACAGAAACACGGTGTGGTCCTGGTCTATCCCGAAGGGAATTACATCACCACCTCGAAAGACACACCCTTTTTACAAATAGGTGAATCGAAATACGGTAAACCTATCCTCGATCGCATACTCACCCCGGACCTGGACCTTGACACCTGTGCCATGTGCGCACTGGTTTCCATGGATTCAACCCTGCGCAGTAACCGCAGTGTTGGCCCACCCATAGAAGCAATGTTGTATCACGCCGAATCCCTGGCTCTGACCAATTATCACCGCTTCGATGAAGACAGCGATTTCCTGCGGGATTTGCACAACAAGTGGGATGAGCTGCTGAAGAATGCGTTTCGGCAGATGCCGCCCCTGAGCTGGGCCGCTAACTGGGATAAATCAGGTCATGAACAAAGCGGAGCTTCCTGACCGTAAGTTCTGACAGCACGAAGGGATATGCGTCCTCCAGCCCCATGCTCCGGTTCAGGGCATTCAGCATAATCGTCAGTTCCGACCACTTGCGCAGGGTATCATCGATCTCATCGAAATGGGTCGTGCCCTGTTGCATGTTATAAGCCCCGGCCGTTTCCAGCGTATCCACCATGTGCAGGTAGTGGGCCCACACTTCTGCCCAGTCCTCCAGGGGATGAGCCTGGGCATAGTGACTGATGAAGTCATGGTTATGGGGCATGGAATACTTGTTGTTGTAGTAATTTTCCAGGGCCGCGCTATAGTCCAGGGTCACGTCACCGAACAGCTCGCGAAACCGATTTTTCAAGTCATTCGTATTGATCAGCCGCCAATAATAGTGGTGCCCGCTTTCGTGGCGAAAATGCCCCAGCAGAGTTCGGTACAGCTCACCGGTGTACTGCCGTGAAATTTCTCGTTTCACATCGTCTGCTTCAGCCAGGTTTATAGTAATCAGCCCATCGTGATAGCCGGTGTTAACATGTTCCTCGAACACACTGGGATTGCTGCGTTTGTCTTCCAGGAATTCGAATGCGAGGCCACTGTCATCATGCTTCTTGTTACTGATTGGCAGGTGCAAACTAAATACTGAATAAAGCAATCTGCGCTTGGCATGCTCCAGGTTCTTCCACCACCGACGCCGATCGGGGCTCAGCAGGTTGGGAACAATCTGGTTGAGGTCACAGGAAAAGCAATAGCTACTGTCAGGAGACGTGCGTATCCAGTTGCAAACGTCGTAGTCAGTTCTGTTCTTGCACAGTACCGACGCGCCGCTCGCATCGACTTCACCATCCTCTATGGCACGCATCGACAACGAGTTTGGGTCGAACCCAACCAGGCGGTCACAATTCAGGCAGCGCGCGTTCTCAAAGAACAACCGCTGGCCGCAGGTACAGGTAAAATTTTTCAAGGAGTGATATACGCCTATTTATTGGGCAGGAACCAGGTATCGGCGATGGTACCGTGAATCTTGCCCAATTCCACCTGCACCCTGTCGATAAATTCAGGCAGGCCTTGTTCGAGCAGCTTCGCTATCTTTGCTCTTTGCAACAAGCCATGGACCTTATCGACCTGGCTTCGTGCCCTGGTGGCATTGGGAAGATTAACCAGCACCTTGGACATGGTTTCCAGGTTGTGTGTTGTCGACCTGGGAAACTGCCGGTCCTTGAGCAGGAAAATCACAACATCCTCTCCCCTGATTCTGTGTTTTACGTGCTGGCGATACATCTGGTATGCACTCTGGGAACGCAGGATGTTCATCCACAGGATATTTTCAAATGGCCCGCCGCCATCCTCGTCTCCCGATTCGGATATGGCTGGAATCAGGTTTCGGGATCCTGCATCCACGATGCGGGTGGTCATGTCCGCCCGCTCCAGGCTGCGACCGAGCCGCACAAAGCTGTAGGCCACCGTGCGGCTCATGGTGCCAGCCAGGAGTCCCGATATTAACTGGCACTGGTTTATGATGTCCTCAAGCAGCTTGTTATGATCGCCCTTGCTGATGGATTTTGCAGCCTTATCCTTCGCCCTGTAGTAGAGGTTATTAATATGCTCGAAGGCTTCCGTGGGCATTATTTCCCGGGTAGTACGGGCGTTTTCCCGGGTGGCAGCCAGCATATCCAAAATGGAGACCCCGTTATTCTCCGAAAACAGAAATCGCACCACGTTGCGTTCATTGGCCTGCTTGTAACGCTCGGCGAATGCTTCTTCCGTCCCGGCAATATCCACCAGGGTGCCCCAGCCCAGTCTCGTCTTGGGTGGCAGGTCCAGCAGCAGGTTGGTGAATACATCGAGCAGGCGCGCCGTGTTCTCCGCCCGTTCCAGGTAGCGGGCCTGCCAGTAAACACGTTCTGCGACTCGGGATAACATGAGATACCTATTGGTCCATCACTAGTCTTCTACGATCCAGGTGTCCTTGGACCCTCCCCCCTGGGATGAATTCACCACGTAGGAACCCTTCACCATGGCCACTCGGGTCAGACCGCCGGCGGTGACGTAGCTTTCATTGGATTGCAGCACGAAGGGACGCAGGTCCACGTGGCGCGGCTCCACGGTACGCTCGCCCAGAATGGGCACGGTGGAAAGGGAAATGAGGGGCTGGGCCATGTAATTGCGCGGATTCGCCCTGATCTTGCGGGCGAATTCCTCCCGCTTCTTGCGCGAGGCCTGGGGACCGATGAGCATGCCGTAACCACCGGATTCGTTGGCGGGCTTGATCACCAGCTTGTCCAGGTTCTGCAGCACGTGCTGGCGCTCGGTCTTGTCCAGGCACAGGTAACTGGGCACGTTGGGGATGATCGGGTCCTCGCCCAGGTAGTACTTCACCAGTTTTGGCACGTAGGTATAAATAATCTTGTCATCGGCAACGCCGGCGCCCGGCGCATTGGCCAGGGCCACGTTGCCTTTAATCCAGGATTTGAACAGACCGGGCACCCCGAGCACGGAGTCCTTGTTAAACGCCAGGGGGTCGAGAAACAGGTCATCGATGCGCCGGTATATGACATCCACCTGGGACAGCCCTTCCACATTGCGCATGTAGACCTTGTCTTTTTCCACCACCAGGTCGCCCCCTTCCACCAGTTCCGCGCCCATGCGCTGGGCCAGGAAGGAATGCTCAAAGTAAGCCGAGTTGTATATGCCCGGAGTTAGCACAACCACTTCCGGGTACGCGGTGCGGCGCGGAGAAATCGCGGCCAGGGTATCGAAGAGCTGGGCGGGATACTCGGTCACAGGACGAATGTTATAGTTTTCAAACAGCTCCGGGAAAACCCGCTTGGTAACGCGACGGTTTTCCAGCATGTATGAGACACCGGAAGGTACCCGCAAGTTATCCTCCAGCACATAGAATTCACCGTCGCCGTCACGGATTAAATCGGTGCCGCAAATATGGGCCCACACTCCGTACTTGGGTTTTACACCGACACACTGCTTGCGAAAATTACTGGAATTAAGAATCAGTTCCTTTGGGACGACCTTGTCCTTGAAAACCTTCTGCTCGTTATAGACATCATTAATAAAGCAGTTCAACGCGCGCAGGCGCTGCTCCAGTCCCCGGGAGGTCTTGTTCCATTCTTTTTCAGGAATGACACGGGGAATGATGTCGAAGGGCCATTCACGATCGATGTTACCGGCATCGCTGTACACCGTGAAAGAGATGCCCATGGTCTTGATGGCGAGTTCGGCCGCCGTCTTTTTGGCCACGAGCTCTGCATGATAGAGAGAGCGTAAATAACTGGCGAGGCGGCGCGCGGGCGCCCTTGCATACCCGGGCGAACTGATCAGTTCGTCATAGAAGTCACCGGGATCGTATGTTTTCCAGTTAACACGCATTGCAACAATAAGATATCAAAAAATCCTGATGCAGATACACCGTTGCCGCAACTAGAGGGGCCAAACCAGCAAGATAAGCGGTACAGCGACGAGCACGATGATAATTTCCAGTGGCAAACCCAGGCGCCAGTAGTCACCAAACTTGTAACCGCCCGGACCCATGACCAGTGCATTGTTCTGGTGCCCGATGGGAGTAAGAAAGGCGCAGGATGCACCAACGGCGATCGCCATGAGGAATGCATCGGGATTGAGGCTCAGGGACAGGGCAATATTGAACGCGATGGGTGCCATCAGGATGGCGGTTGCCGCGTTATTCAACACGTCTGATACGGTCATGGTAATAACCAGCAACATCACAATGATAAAAACCGGCGACAGGCCACCGGCCACGGACAGGATTCCGTTCACCAGCAAGCTCGTTGTGCCCGTGGTTTCCAGCGCCGTACCCAGGGGTATCATGGCGCCAAGCAACATGACCACGGGCCAGTCGATGCCGTCGTAAAACTCCCTCACCGGTACGATTTTAAATAGCGCCATGGCAATGGTGGCGATACCCAGCGCCAGGTGAATGGAGATCACGCCAAATCCTGTCAGGGCAATGGCGATAAAGAAAATTCCCAGCGCGGGTATGGTTCGCGATGCCGCACCCATCTTGAATTCCCGTTGCGCCAGGGGCAGAGCGTTAAACTTGACTATGGCATCGTTCAGCTTGTCCGGCTCGCCATGCAACAACAACACATCTCCCACTTTGAATCGAAAGTAACGCAACCTGCTGCGATGGGAAGAGCCCGATCGCGAGGCCGCCAGCAGGTTGACACCATGACGGGAATTGAAACTGATTTCAGCCGGCGTGCGATCCACCAGGGATGAATTCTTGGTCAGCACAATTTCCATGACCACCATGTCTTCACTGTGCAATATTTCATTGCGCGCATTTTCCGCCGCCAGCATTTGCAGGCCATTGCCCTGGGCGAAATTGTTGACGTCGTCGTGACTGCCCTGGATCATTAACAGGTCGTTGGCGGATAATTCATGGCTGGGGGGAATAACCGCCATCTTGGCCCGCTTGTGCACCATGGCCAGCAGGTCCATGTTTTCTTCTCGCAACATGGCCTTCAATTCCCTGACCGTCTGGCCCACCATCGGACTTTCTTTCGGCAGCTTTAACTCGAACAGGTATTCACCGACATTAAACAGTTCCTGGTGCACTGACTTCTTCCTTACCTTCACCAGGCGCCAGCCCACCAGCAACATGAACAGGATTCCGGCTACTGCCACGCCACCACCTACCGGTGCGAAATCAAACATGGAAAAGGCTTCACCGGTGGCCTGTTCACGGTAATTTGCGATCAGGATATTGGGCGGTGTCCCGATCAGGGTAACCAGGCCACCCAGGATCGAACCGAATGACAGGGGCATTAACACCGTTGCCGGTGAGCGTCCGGCATTCTGGGTGGACTGGATTGCTATGGGCATCAGCAGGGCCAGCGCGCCGACATTGTTCATGAACATAGACAGGAACGCCGCCAGGAAAGTAAGCATGGCCATGTGCAGGAATGGCCTGTTGGCGAAGGGATCCAGGGCATGGGTTACAAACTGCACGGCACCGGAACGGGTAAGCCCGAAACTCACGATGAGAACCAGTACCACGGTAACGGTCGCCGGATTGGCGAATCCCGAGAAGATTTGATTTTCCGGTACCAGCCCCAGCACGCTGGCGCTGAACAAGGCCCCCAGCGCGACGATGTCATAACGCCACCGCCCCCATACGAGCAGGCCCAACAGGACTGCGAGGATGGCCAGCAGGGAGAACTGATCGCCGCTCATGATGATCGTGGTATCAAAGGACCAGGAACTGGATTGAACCAATCCCCTCTATGGCCGCCTCGATACGATGCCCCGTGCTAACTGCGGATACTCCGGCGGGGGTGCCGGTAAAGATCAGGTCGCCTGCGCGCAACTCAAAAAAATTGGACAGCTCGCTGATGATTTCCGGCACGGACCAGATCATCTGGGACAGGGAGCCGTCCTGTTTTAGTTCTCCGTCAACACTGAGGGTAATGGCAGAGTCCGGGGGAGGTGCGAGTCCCTCCAGGGGCTGGATTGCGGAAATTGGTGCCGACTGGTCGAATCCCTTGGCCAGGTCCCAGGGCCTGCCTTTCTTCTTGGCTTCGGCCTGGAGGTCGCGGCGGGTGAAATCCACCCCGACTGCATAACCGAACACGCAGCCCAGCGCTTCATCCACGGCAATCTGGTGTCCACCACTGCGCAATGCCACTACCAGTTCCACCTCGTGATGCAGTTCATTGGTGGCCGGCGGGTAATTGACGTCCTGGTTGTTGGTGACTATGGCCGATGCCGGCTTACTGAAAAATACCGGCGACTGTTGCTTGGGATCGCCACCCATTTCCTTCACATGGTCGCCGTAGTTCTGTCCCACGCAGTAAATCCTGTGCACCGGGAAGCTGTTATCCCGTTCGGCGATCGGAACGCTGACCAGTGGAGGCGGTGGAAAGGCATAGCTCATGATTAGTCCTCTCAGTTATTGCAGCGCAGTGCGCTTCGCAGTTGTTCCGAATCTCCCCCACGGGTGGAAGGAAACAGGTGCAGCCCGGAACGGCTTTCCACTTCGGCCAGGCTGCTCAACTGGTCACAATAATGTACATGCTGCTGTAATGTGGCGGAAAACACAAAGGCCGCGACGCCGTCTTCATCCGCTACTACCTTGAAAAAAGCCGTGGGCTGGTTGCCAGCACCCCCCGCAGTCGTGGACAGGCTCCCGATTTCGTACAGCGGCCCGCTAAGTACCCACAATTCCTGCCGCTGCAGCGCCAGCTCATTCACCGCCTGGTCCAGCCGCGACCAGCTGCCGAGGCGCAGGTCACCGGGCAGTGGCGACATGTTGCTGAGGTAATTCAGGTCGGCCCAGTAAGGGGTACCGGCAAAGCTGCTCATGGGTACCAGGCGGCCGCTGTCCCCCGATTCGATTATCACTTCATTCAGCCGGTAATCCCGGTCCTGGGCATCGGACAGGTCCGGCTGGGCAATATTAGTCTGGGATACCTGTTCCAGGTTTACCGGGGTGGCGCCGATCAGGTCGTCCTGCAACCAGTACCGGGGCAACAGGGACGCGACTCCAACCGAGTCAGCGAGCACCCGGTATGCTACCCAATCGGCTACCCCGGCCTGGTCACTGATGGAGGCGGCAAAGAGATGGCGCACCACGATCTCATTGCTGGCCGGCGCACCGTCGGGGCACTCTCCCATACAATGAGAGATATGCACCTGTTGTGCGTTTGCCGGGGACAGCAAGAGCGGAACGGCACTAGCCCATGGGATAAGGAATCTGCTGATGCACCGCATCACACTTTGCCTTTATCTCCTCGTCCAGCTTTACATCTAGGGCTGCCAGGGTTTCCTCAAGCTGGTCAGCGGTTCGGGCACCGATAATCGTTGAAGCCACGAAATCGAAGTCCATGCTCCAGGCCGTAGCCAGGGTAACCGGTGACATGCCCGCTTCCCTGGCGATTTCCAGGTATTGCGCGGTCGAAGCGAGAGTCCCCTCGTTGACAAATCGTTTCGCCATGGCCTGCTGGCGCGGATTCGCTTCCTGGTATTCGGAAAAGCGTGAATTCGCGGGCGCAGCACCCTGGTTGTACTTGCCGCTCAGCACACCGCCGCCGATGGGAGAGTAGGGAAGCAGGGAAACGTTTTCTCTCCTGCACACCGTCGCCAGCTCATCGAAAAAGCGCCGGTTCAACAGGGAGAAGTTATTCTGGATGGACTGGAACCGAGCCAGGCCTTCGTAGTGGGCAATGGTATTTGCCTTGGTGAGGCCATAGGCATGATCGTTGGACGTGCCCAGGTAGCGCACCTTGCCAGCCTGCACAAGGCGGTCCAGCGCATCCATGGATTCTTCCAGTGGCACCACGGTATCGGGCCAGTGCACCTGGTACAGGTCGATGTAGTCGATACCCAGGCGACGCAGGCTTCCTTCCACGGCGGCTTCCACGTGGTGCCGGTCGATGGCGGTGAGACCGGATCGCACCGGAGGCACGAACCAGCCCGAAGCCGCTCCGGCAACCTTGGTGGCGATAATCAGGGAATCCCGGGGCTGGTTCTTGATCCACTTGCCGAAAATCTCTTCCGTGAGGCCGACGGTTTCCAGGGTCGGGGGTACCGGGTAGACCTCCGCGGTGTCGAAAAAATTAATGCCCCGCTCGTAGGCGGTATCGAGAATGCGAAATGATTCTGCCTTGTCGCTCCAGGTACCGAAACTCATGGTACCCATGCAGATGGGAGTTACCCGCAGGCCGCTGTTGCCTACATAACGATATTCCATATCTACCTCATCTCCTTAAACCGGTCAGGCCAGTGGTGGGCAATCGTCTCCCAGGTATCCGCCGCCACCACAATAGCCCGGATCCTGCAGCTGGATACGGATGCCGTCGGGATCGGAGAAATATACCTCCGGGGTACCGCCCTCGGCGCCACCGCGATTGGGCATGCGCATGCTGATCCAGTGCATCAGCGGCTGGGTGTTGGCGGAGTCTTCCCTCGCCACCAGCCCATAATCCGTTAGCGCCTCGATGATGTTGTCCACGTCGAAACCGGTCATGCTGAAACACACGTGATCGATGCGTCCCGGGCCGGTAGGCGGTCCTTCCTGGGCGCCGCCGACATACATCAGGAACTGGATACCGTCACCGACACCGATCACCGGGGAACCCGGGCCCTGGTAAGCCTGGAAAGTCTTGCCGAAGGCGTTGGTGTAAAACTGGTTAGCGCGGTCACGGTTGGCAAGAAACGTGGTGAAGTGACTGAGGTCCACCAGCTCGAACATGGCATTGCCGGGCCGCGGCTCCACCAGCTGGCACTGGTCACCCAGGGCACCGGATCCGCCGCAGTTGTTTTCCGATGAAAGGTGATAGCGAATGCCTTCGATGTCGGCGAAATACAAATCGCGCACGAAACCGCTGTTGCTGGGCCGCTGCTGCACCCAGCTCTGCATGGCCACGCCCAGGGGTGGGCCCCCGGGCACCGGACCGGGGCCGGGATCGACACCGAATTCCTGCAACTGTTGCTGCACCCGGTTCAGGTCGAAATTCGCCACGCTCAATCCGATGTGGGAAATACCCGGCTGCTCACCCGCTCGCAATGGCGAGATACTGAAATAACGGGGACCGTCTCCGATACGCAGGCACAGGGTATCCCCCTGGCGCGCCTGCACCGGCGCCGCGAACAGGTCCTGGTAGAACTGCAGGGAGCGGTCCACGTCGCTGACCCGGATACCGAAGCTGTGCAATTTACGTACTGCCACCGAACCCGGGGACTGGCCCAGGACGAGACCGGGCATGGTAAGCAGGGGCATGGCCTGGAGCAGGCGGCGGCGACCGCGGGAGAAACCCGCGCCGCAGGAAGTATTTTTACCTGGTGATTTCATTGTTCTTGTTCCAAGTTTGAGTGGTCGCACACTGGTGCATTCGCCCGCAGTGACTACTGCGAAAACATCATAACGACTGTGCTCTGCAGCCGTCCAGCAAGGGCGGCACCGATGTCACGACTTGTTACAGAGGCGCCCGATATCTGTTTCCCAGCGATCCATGCCCCCTGCCATGTGTGCCACTGCGGCAACACCCATTTGCATCAGGGTCTGGGCCGCCAGGGCGGAACGCCAGCCCTTGTTGCAGTAGAGGATGATTTCCCGGGCATCGTCGAATTCACTGCGGTAATAGGGACTGTCGGGATCGATCCAGAATTCCAGCATGCCCCGGGGCACGTGCAGGGAACCTTCTATCCAGCCGTCGCGCTGCTTCTCCCGGATATCCCTGAGGTCTACCAGCACGACTCCCTCTTCGCCCAGGCGCCCATCCACCTCGGCCGGTGTGAGGGTGGTGACTTCCGCCTCCGCCGCCGCCACCAGTTCCCTGATGCCTCGCTTGATTTCCATGACCGTACCCCTGTGCCTTTCGCAGGCCAGCCACGGTAAACCAGGGATTGCTTTTTTACAAGCAGACCAAGGACTTAGGGTATTAACTCACAATCTTGCGACGAAATTCCCGATTCCCCTTGGGCAGCATCAAAAATTATGGCTAAACTTGAAGTCAGCTTTACCACCACCGGGCCGGGAGACAGGGGAGCCATGCCATGAATGAAGTCGACTTTCGGGTACTCATGCGCGCCAAGCGCCAGATCCAGAGAGAGAAAAACCTGCGCTCGTTTTTGTGGGTGGGAATTGTTTTCGCCGCGGTGCTTAGAATGCTGGGGCTGGCCTTTCCCCTTCTCTATGTTTCCCTGTTCACCGTGGTGCTGATCGCACTAATCCTCAGCTCGGACCTGCTCATCAATTTCGGCATGGTGTCAAAGAACGACCTGGTCAAGGTCATCGAGAAACACATTCACAGCGACCCGGACATGCTGACCCGCTACGCCGCAACCAAGGGAGCTAAACTCTAGACCTACCTGCGAGAACTCCTGATCATGGCGCCACCACCGGACACCACCGCGCCATACACATTTCCTGCCGCGTCTACCGCCACCCCTTCCGGATTCGACCCGTCGGGATAAGCTGCCACAGTTCCATCAATAAAATAATCGACTATGCCATCCAGCAGGCTGCCGACACGTATGCCTGCTTCCCAGCCTGGATTGCGCTCTTCATCGAACTCGGATTCCGAGTCGGCGACATAGATAGTGTCATCGGCAGTAATGTAAATACCACTGGGACGGCTGAAGGATTTGAATTCACCGATGTAGTTGCCGTCGAGATCGAAAATTTGCAGGCGGTTGTTGCCGCGGTCACCCACGATAAGCCGGTTGCGTGAATCGATATCCAGGGCGTGGGGTGTCTTCATCTTGCCGGCTTCACTGCCCCAGCCTCCCCAGTGTTTGATCAGGTTGCCGTTGCGGTCAAACTTTACGATTCGCGCCACGGTATTGGGGTCATCGGAATTCTGGCCGTTGTGACCATCCCCTACATAGATATTGCCGTCGGCGTCGGTTACCACGTCGTTTGGTGTTTCCAGCAGGGCGCCGCTGCCGTCACCGGCGACACCGGGTGTACCCAGGGTCATGAGTAATTCCCCGTCGGGGCTGAACTTGTATGCCGCATGTCCCTTGCCGGCGGTCGTGGGATCAGCGGGATCCGGGCCGCGGGCATCGGTGACCCAGACGTTGCCATCGCGATCCACGTGCAGGCCATGGGGAAACAGCATCAGGCCACCACCGAGGGAAGCAACCACCTCGCCCTCGGGGGAAATTTTGAGAATGGGATCCATGTTGGTACCGGCGCAACTGTTGCCGCCGCAGCGGTCTATGGCCCACAGGTGCCTGCCGTCGGGATCGATATCTACACCCGCGGTGGAACCCCATTCCCGGCCGTCGGGTAACTGGGCCCAGCCATCCACGGAACTGAAAGGGTTGGGTCGTTCGTTGATGGGTTCCAGTTGCGCCCAGAGGGAAACGGGCATTGCAATTGCTATGAGTGGAACAACAAACCGGGAAAAATTTTTTAACAGACTCATGGGATCCCTCCTCCGGGATTCAGAAACCAGGCAGGGTTTCACTGAGTGAAGGCTTGTCCAGAGCCTAAAGCAGGGTAACTGGCGTTGCAACAGTCTCCAGCCTGAACGGCTATCCAGTCCGGGGATTGAAAATAAAATGCAGGCCGATGCCGGCGCCGAGAAAGATAAGAGATACCACCAGCAACAGTATCTGGCTGAAACCAAATATGCCGCCGGCGGGAAGTGCCAGTACCAGGCCCGAGATGCCAACCAGCACACGCACGGAATGCCCCACCCTGCCCAGGCCGATATCGCCAATGCCAATCAGGTAGCCCTGCAGCGCGGCGGATACCAGGGCGACCCCGACCAGCGCGGTGGAAATCGCCTGCAGGTTTTCCAGGAAGCTGCCCTGCAACAGCAATGCCGGGTTGAACACGAAGAAGAACGGCACGAAGTAGATGATCGCACCCAGGCGCATGGCTTCGATGCCGGCGCGCATGGGGGTGACATGGGCTACCGAGGCCGCGGCGAATGCCGCCAGGGCTACCGGCGGCGTGATGAAGCTCAGCATGCCCCAGTACATGACAAACATGTGGGTTGCCAGGGGATCGAGGCCGGAGTTGGTGAGCGCCGGCACCAGCACGATAGCAAGGAAGATATAGGCCGCCGTTACGGTCATGCCGATGCCGAGAATGAAACTGGTCAGTGCGCCCATCAACAAAAGTATGATGACGTTGTCCCCGGCCAGGTACACCAGGTCATTGGCGATAGTGCCGGCAATACCCGTTACCGCGAGCCCGCCAATGATCAGCCCTATCGCCGCAAGAATGCCCGCCAGTTCGGCTAACAATCGTCCCATGGCCGCAACCAGGGCAAAGAATTTTTCCAGGGAAAGGCGATGGGAAGTAAACTGGTTAATTACCAGCAGTATCGCCGTGGCATAAAACGGCGCTACCGCCTCCCGCTGCATGTACACCAGCATCCAGATCAGCGTGACGAACACGGCGATGAAATACCAGCCGTCTTTCAATACCTGCTTCAGCTTCGGCAATTCTTCCCGCGGCAGCCCCGCCAGGTTTTTGCGGGCGGCATAGGCATCTATCTGCATAAACAGCCCGAAGAAATACAGCAGCGAGGGAATGATCGCGGCGATGGCCACGGTGACGTAGCTGACATTGAGAAAGCTGGCCATGACGAAGGCGGTGGCGCCCATGATTGGCGGCATGAACACACCGCCGGTAGAGGCGCAGGCTTCCACGCCGGAGGCGTATTCCCGACTGAAGCCGATGCGCTGCATGGCGGGGATGGAAAGTGGCCCGGTGGTGAGTACGTTGCTGATGGGGCCGCCGCTCATGGAACCCATCAGGCCGGAAGAGAATATGGAAACTTTGGCCGGACCACCGCGTAGGTGACCCAACAGGGCAAAGGCCAGGTTGATAAAAAACGGCCCACCACCGGTGAATTGCAGGGACACACCGAAGATCAGGAATCCAAACACCAGCTGGGCAAACACCTGCATGGGAATCCCGAACAGGCTTTCGGCACCGAGGATATGAAAGATCGCGGCGTCCTGTACCGGAATGGCCAATGCCGCGACGACGTTGGGCAGCAGGTCGGCGTAAGTGGGATACAGGGAAAATATCAGCACGATGGCGAACACCGGCCAGCCCCCGGCCCGGCGTCCTGCTTCCAGTACGATCAGCCAGGTCAGGAGAGACAGGATTATGCCGATGCCGGGCGCGTCATATTCCCAGGCCTCCAGCACGATACGTTCGGCATAAAAGGCAAAGTAAGAGAACACCACGGCGATGACTGCAATAACCGCGAGGTCATACCAGGGCACATGACGTGGACTGTTTTTGTTGGGGGGAAAAGTAAGAAACACCATGCTCAACATGACCCCGGTCAGGAGGTACATGTAGCGGCTGTCGAGCATGACGTAGCCAATGCCGAAGCCGAAATTGAATATCTGGTTTACCGCCAACAGGATGGAGATACCGGTCAGCGCCGCCATGACCCGGCGGTATCCGGCGGATAATTCCCGGTAGCGCAGTTGCAGCAGTGGCGCGTCGGTTTCAGATTCGTCCACCGACGTGGATTGGGATGATTCAGTCATGGCTCTACTGGGTGTCGGCCAGTGTGATCAGCCCCGCCGCTTCCAGGGCATTGCTGCGAAACGCCAGCCAGGCCTGTTCGAACTCGCTGTAGCCTTCCGGCGCCGTGGGCAAAAAGTCATCCCAGGCCTGCAGCAAAATCTCCTGGCGATAGAGGTTTTCCTGGTTTTTCATTTCCGCCGCCTGTGACCACTCGCCTATCTCCCTGAAATAACGGATCGCTCCCTCATGGTAAGGCAGGAATGCCTGGTCCAGCTTCTGCCGGTCCATGGCCCAGCCGTTGGCGCCAGGAGCATTACCACTGTAATCGCCAAAGTGTTCATGCATGACTTTCACCAGGCTGTACACCAGGGCCTCGTCGGAACTTTCCAGGCCAACCAGCAACGGATACGCGGAGCTGAATACTTCAAGCCCGTCAGTGGTAATAGTAGGGCCTTCGTACGCGATATGGGGCACGTACCAGGGCAGTCTTGCACGAACCCTGGCCACACCCTCGGGGTTGTCATGAGGTAATGCCGGGATGCGAATGCCGCGGGGCGATGCCTCGATACGCAGGAACGGTGCCGAGTTGCATGCACCCCCTACCACGTCGGCACGATTGTTTAACACTGCATCTATGGAAGCGTTATAGCCCCCGACTTCCACCGGGATTACATCGTCCCAGGTCAATTCGGCATAGGACAGCAGTGCAGCGGTAGCGTTATTTAAAGAAGGAGCGCCCTGCACGAAGGTCATTCGCTTGCCGGCCACGTCCGCCACGCTGTGCACTTCGGCATCGGCGGCGGTGATAAAGGTAAAACTGCAGGCATCGGAAAAATTTGAGAGCAAAGCGCGGATGGGTTGCGGTCCCCAGATCCGGGAAGCGAAATTCAGGATGCCTTCCTGGGCATAGACCGATTCCGATCCACCGGCGGAAAAATGTACGCGATCGGCACGCAGGGTGGCGAGGCGGGAAACGTCATTGCGTCCGGGAATTACCCGCAGGTTAACTCCGAACTGCCGCTGCAGGATGTTGCCTATGGCCACCGCCTGGCTGTAACCACTGGTGCCGGTAGGATAGGCGGACCAGGCTATGGTCTTGGGAAACTGCAATCCGCCGGAATCGAAGCCTTCCGCCGCGCTGTCGGTTGGACCACATCCGGTGAGCACAGCGCCGGCGATGCCAGCAAAGATAAGAGGGAGCAATCTGGAAAGTGGCCGTTGTCCCCGGCCGCCGGGGTACTTCATCAGCAGGACTCTTGCTTTTATTGTTGCCGGAAGCATACCCCATCCAAAAGTGCCAGGCACTAGAAAGTGCCAGGCACTTTTCTGCAGGGAAATAAAAAAGCAGCCCGGGGGCTGCCTTTGTCGAAGTGGATAAACGCTAGGGTGTTACGGTGACGCGAAGGTTTTCGTAGGTAAACATGGAACCGTCACTGGCGATTCCACGGAGCACATACTCACCGGGCTCGTCAAAAGTCACCGTGGCTTCCCAGCGGTTGTCCGCCGGTGGCTCAGGAATAATAAAGGGCGGTGACCAGGGGGAATTGGAGTACACCCGGGTGTCGGTATAGGTCTTCATCTGGGTGGGCTCGAAAGTCACCCCGTCTGCAGGCCCACGGTACACCGACCAGGAGAAACGCAGGCCGGGGCCGCTCATGGCGACGATGGAATTGGGCGGCCGGTAAATCTGTTCCGGTGTGCGCGGGATCGGCCGGTTGGAACGGGCCGGGAAATCATCCGGGTCGTTGGCATAGACAGCCAGGTCCAGGGGTTCACCCACCCTCACGGTGCGATAACTGTCCCCTTCAATCACCAGTTCCGGCGGAATGTTCTGGCGCAGGCGGTCATCGAGACTGCCAAATGCGCCACCCACTTCCGTGGAAATCACCTGGGGATCGATGCGGTAATCCGGGTACAAGCTGCCATAGGCCCGCGTCACATGACCATGGGTCTTGAGAGTCCAAACCACTTCCTGCTCGCCGAAGTCGGCAGGCACATCGATGGTAAACAGGAAGGGATTGCGGCGCGGGTAGAAGTGGGTTGGCTGGCCCATATCAGCCGTGGCGGCATTGAATCCGTTTAGTTCCAGGTCATCCAGTTCGCCTTCACCGACGATGCTGAAATAATTGTCTGGCCCGACGGGAATATCGAAGGTCTGTTGCCAGTTGGTATTCATGTAACCAAAGAACAACTTGTAGGAGCCGTCTTCGTTCGGCCACCAGCCTTCGTAAGCAGGTGAGGCAATCTCACCGGAAAGAATCATGCGCCGTTCCTGGGCGCTGGCGAACTGCAGGCTGCTTGCCAGAACGAGGAGCAACAACAGTGCTCCTTGCCCCGCCTGCAAAAATTTTCTACTGCTAATCATGAATACTGCCTAGTCCTCGCTGCCCGCTACCTGTTCATATTCCGGAACCGGTGCCCAGCACAACGGACAGCCGACGTCGTATTCATTGCGGTCCTTCATCAGGGCTCGTCGCGTGGCCATTTCTTCCTGGAACTGTTCCTCGGTCATGGTGACGGAGTAACCCAGGTCGATGAACATATTGGACACGCTGCGGCGACCGCCACCTGCCCAGTTGCGCTCATCCGCCAGGTTGGGATTGGCCGCGGTGGTATCCATGAAAGCAATGGTGCGCAGCACGGTGCCCTTGGGCAACAACGGCGCCCTGTCTTCCTTGTAAATGTATTGCTTCACCCAGTTGTGGTCGTAACCGACGCAGTTCAGGGTAAAGATGTTGTGTCCCCAGATTGCCTCCAGGCACATGCGCACGCCCGGCGCATGCAGGTGCGGTTCGAAGGCCATGATCTTGGTGTGCTGCTGCAACACCACGTAGTTGGACAACTCCTGGTTGGCCTTGTTGGGTACTACGTCCAGGTCGATGCCGTTACCGGTGCGGGGGCCGCGGCGGGAATACTTGGGCTCGTAACCCCGGGGAAAGAAAGTAATGCCGAATTCCAGGTGACCGGTGGTTTCGCGGCCGTTGGAATGCAGGTGTGCCGCGCGCAGGTGCAGGGCGGAGTTGGCCTGTAACAGGCGGCCAGCGGAATCCGGGAATAGATCGGCGTTACGGCCGACTTCGTGAATGGGCCAGCTCACGGAAGAGTCGGGCAGGATGTAACTGCCGTCTTCGCTGAGTATACCGCTCTGGTAAGTCATGTGGTGGAAGATGTAGCGACCACCCACGGTGTTGGTGCCGGTGTCCTGGGGAATGTCGTTTATCTCCCGCACCTCGATGGATTTCACGTAGCGGTCTTCGGTGAGGCCGGTGGGTACCAGGCCGATATCGCCCCACCAGTCGGGGCCGACTGCCGGCCGGGTCATGTCAGGTCCTGTCAGAATCAGTTCCGGCTCACCCAGGGTCCATTCGTTGCCGTCACTGTACACGATGGGCACGGGCTCGTTATCCGGGTTGCCACGGGGTGCTCCGTTACCCGCCCAGGCCTGGATCATGGCCAGCTCCTGGTCGGACAGGGAATAGTCACTCTCGAAGCCATCGGTTATCCCGATGTCTTTCTCCACGTACCAGGGCGGCATGGCGCCCATGCGGTCACGTATAGCAGTGCGGTACATGATTACCGGCGCCCAGGGTCGCACTTCGTCATAGCTCATGAATGACATGGGACCGGCGCCACCGGGGCGGTGGCACTGCACACAGCTGCGCTGCATGATGGGCGCGATGTGGTCGGCGTAGGTCACGTCCTCGGCGTTCATGCCGAAGTCGTCGATGTCATAGTAATGGGGTTGATGGTTGGCGACACTGGCGTCATGGGCCTGGGCCATCAGCATTGCCGGAATAAAGGAGATACCAAAGACGAATAAGGCTACGGTTCTCTTGACCATTTTCTCGACCTCATAAAAGGGGTGGCTTGGCACAAGTTTACGACTTTCGGGCCTTCATTGGCCAGTTTCCGGGGCGCGCTGAATTGTTACCGATTGTGTCGGATCAACCGGCTTATCGCTTGATAATCAACCAGTTAGCTCAGCGCAATGGCTGCAGGGCGAAGGCTGTCAGGGTGGTTCCGGCGGGGATCAACACCAGCTGCTGACCATCGAGCATGAAGGTCATGGCGGCGGCTCCCCAGATACGGCTACCGGTCTGGTAGTGCCACAGGTTTTCCCCGGACCCGGCGTCAAAGGCCATGAAGTTGCCCTGGTGATCGCCGGCAAACACCAGGCCGGACGCGGTGGTGAGCACACCACCGAAAGTTGGGGAAGGATAGGTAAATTCCCAGGCGAGCTCACCGGTATGCACATCCAGCGCCCGCAGCGCCCCGGTGCCATCGGGTTCGATAAACACCGTGCCGCCAAAACTGGACTGGCCCGGCTGGTAATCCGGTTCCTCCGGCACATAGGTGGCACAGGTTTCCCGCGCCGTGACGTAAAACAAATCGAGCTCGGGATTAAACGAAGGCGGCATGAAATTGGTCGACCCCCAGGGATCGGGGAGACAACCCTGGCTGCCGTCGTTCAACACGATTGGGCGACCGTCCGCATCCAGCTCCCTGGCCCAGGTGGTTCCGGTAAATGGTTTTCCTAACAACAGTTCTCCGGTTACCCGGTCCAGCACGTAAAAGAAACCATTGCGGTTGGCCACCATGACCACGCGTCAGGGTTCAC
>CAYFKD010000003.1:234675-428222 GCA_964343795.1 uncultured Pseudohongiella sp. | reverse complement strand
CCTGCCACTGGATGTTGGCCAGTACCGGCATGTGGTTGGAATCCCAGTCATTCAGGTCATGGGGGGTAAACTGGTAATGCCAGCGCAGGGATCCGGTATCCGCGTCCAGGGCCACGATGGAATTTGAATAGAGATTGTCGCCGGGGCGGATCTCACCGAAATAGTCCGGGTTGGGATTTCCCACTCCCCAGTACACCAGGTTCAGGTCAGGATCATAGCTGCCATTCATCCAGGTACCGCCACCACCGCGCGCCATGACCTCCGGATCATCGGGCCAGGTCTCGCTGCCAGGCTCACCGGGCCCGGGAATGGTATTGAAGCGCCACAGCCGTTCGCCGGAGGCGGGATCGAAGGCATCGATGAAGCCGCGGGTGGCGTACTCGCCACCGGAAATGCCCACGATGACCTTGTTGTCGATAACCAGCGGCGCCAGGGTCGCGGCGTAGCCGATACGGTAGTCCGCCAGTTCCCGGTCCCAGATCACATCCCCGGTTCGGCGGTCGAATGACAGCAGGTGCGCATCCAGTGTCACCATGAAGAGCTGGTCACCCAGCATGCCGAATCCCCGGTTCACCGGTGCACTGGCGCCATAGGTGAGGTCATTGGGCAGGTTGCGGCGATAGGTCCAGAAGGCGCGCCCGCTGCGGGCATCGATAGCCCAGGCGTAATTGTTGGAGCCGGTGACATAGAGCACGCCGTCGTCATAAAGCGGTGTAGTTTCGAAGCCGCGGCCGCGGGTGGTGGTGCCGGTCTGGAAAGTCCACACCGGGCGCAATTGCGCAACGTTTTCCGGCGTTATCTGAGTAATGAGACTGTGGCGGCGGCCGCTGTAGTCACCGGAATAAGTCAGCCAGCGTTCCGGATTCTCCATACCCGCCAGGATATCTTCGTAGCCCGGTCCGTCCTGGGCGGCGCTCCATCCGGAGGCTACTATGAAAATTGCAGCCAGGCCGCGTCGTGTGAATTTTTTTAAATTCTTGGTCGTCACTGGAACTCTCCGGCTCAGGGGTTCTGGATAAAGTGCAGGATATCCATCAGGGCCTGCCGCCTCAGCGCCGGTTCGGGAAAAACAGGCATTAGGGATTGTTGTGGCTTATCGAATCGCGACACGTCTCCCTTGCTAAAGGCACGCAGGCGCTGTTCGCTGTCGATAAGTTGTATCGAGAACGCATCCTCGTTCATCAACACACCTTCATAACGTTCATTATTGGTTAGCGTCACTCGTGCCGTGCGATAGCCCGGCACGATGAAATTATTCGGATCCCTGACCGCTGTTTCGATGTATTCAAGGGATCGCCGCGACAGCAGGCTGCTGAGGTTTGGCCCCAGGCTGCTCCCCATGGTGCCGACGCGGTGACAGCGGGAGCAATTGTCATTGAATATCTGCCGCCCTCGCCTGCCATCTCCCGGCGGGAGATTGGCCACGCCCCGTACGCCGATGCTCCTGAGGTAGGTCACCAGCATCCAGGTTTGGGTATCGTTGTAGGGATGGGGAGGCATGATGGTGCCAGTGATTCCATCACGGATGATATTGAATACTTCGCCATCGCTGCGGCCGCCTTCATTCCAGATCAGGGTAAGGTCCGGCGCGGATATCGTGCTGATACCTTTGCCATCGGCGCCATGACAGGTCGCGCATTGGGCACGAAACAGGGCGCCCCCGGCGCGGGCGGCCCCCGGGTTTCCTTCCAGTGGATTACTGCCCTGGGCGAATGCATGGCTGGCAAAAAGGCAGGCCAATGAAAAAAGAATTGAGCGAAGTTTCATATGACTGCGCGACTGCATCGACTTTTGTCTGATAGTTAAACTCGACAGAGCTTACCATTGACCCTAGCTGGCCGCTATCCGCCTTCGTGCTTCGCGCTACGGCGGACAAGCCCCGGGTAAACTGCTCTACTCCCTGCACACCAATAATAGTAGTTGGCTGGGCTACTGCTATGGGGTATCGTATTAGCAACAAGAATCAGAGTTGCAGGAGGCCTCCATGAGCCAACGCCCCGAAGAATCTGCCGAATTCAAGTTGCCCAGACGCCTGGGTATTGCCATTTCAATTACCGTAGCCCTGGCACTGGGTTTCCTGGTCATCGGAGCGGAATCCAATATGAGCTCGGCCCAGTCCAGCAACTTCCAGGGTGGCGCGCCGCAGGTTTCCCAGGCGCCGGATGATGCACGCTACATCCGCATCCTGTTCCCCGCCGGGGTACGCTCATCCTGGCACACCCACACCTGGGGCCAGTTACTCATGATCGAGGAAGGCATCGGCCTTCACCAGATACGCGGCCGCATGATCGAGGAGTTCCACCCCGGTGAGCCCTTCTGGACTCCCGCCGGTATCGAACACTGGCACGGCGCCCATCCTGACGTGGATGCCCTGCAGTTAACTATCTACGAAGGCACGGTGGAATGGCTCGATCCAACAACCGATGCGCAATATGGCGGCCCGCGCATTCGCCCCATGGCGCGATCTTCCAACTAGGCATTTAATAAGTGTTAAAAAAGGCGACCGCAGGTCGCCTTTTTTGTTTTAAGAACATGGGACTATCAGACTATCTCTATTCCCATCGCAGGGGCGTCACCACTGCAGCCATCATCATTGTGTTGCTGATCATCTTTCCGACCCTGTTCAGCATCATCTTCGCATCCCGTGACGAAATCTCCTTCGAGTCCGGCTTTTCTGTAAGCAATTGCCGCAGCATCTTCCTGGATCAACCGGAGGAAGAAGAACGCTGCCTGAGCACTTACCGCGTGGTACTGGGAAATACCGGATCCAATCCCCAGGAACTGGTAAGCGTTGAAATGAATGACGTGCCCGAGGTGTTTCGCAAGTACACCGGCGCCATCAACATCGTCGCCAGTGCCCGTCCGCCGGTAAATCCCGAGATCACGGAAAGCCAGCAGGGCCAGAACCTGCACTATGAAATACGAGGTCTGGAACCGAACCGGCTGGTGGAAATCAGTATTACCACTCTTGGCCTGCCGGCTTACGAACGCCTGCAGCAATTGGAAGTGAACGTAAATGCCACTGGTACGGTTATCGAAGCCAGCCCCTATGTCACCGTCACTTCTCGCTTTTTCCGCAACATGCTGGGTGTATTCGGTATCTAGAAAGTGGCTTACAATGGCTACTCTGCTTAGCCCATTCAGCCATGTTGTCCAGACTTCTTTCTATTTTTCTTTTTCTTGTCACGGTTACGGCCTGTAGCGAGCAGGTTCCCGTTTTCCATGGCGATACCAATCCCACTCGCCTATCCGAATGGGGACTGTTCACAAACGCCAATGGTGTGCTGACACCAGTTTCCGGCACCATGGTATTTGAACCGGCAAACCAGTTGTTCACCGACTATGCCAGCAAGCTGCGCACCATGTGGATTCCCGAGGGTGAAACCATCGGGCTGGTGGATGGTGAATTCGACTACCCCGTGGGCACGGTGCTGACCAAGACTTTTTATTTCGGGGAAACCGACCAGATTACTTCCCGGGATGATATTCCCCTGGATGCTTACCGGGTGATGGAAACCCGCCTGCTGGTTCGACGCGATTCCGGGTGGCAGGCCTTTCCCTACGTATGGAACGAGGAGGAATCCGAGGCCTTTCTCAGGGTGGCGGGAGCCAGCGCAGACGTAAGCCTGCGGCGTGAAGGTGGTACGACACAGTTTAGTTACTTCGTGCCTAAAGAAAACCAGTGTGCCGGTTGCCATGTTACCGAGCACCCCGATGGCGACCTCGAACCCCTCGGTGCCATAGCGAGACAGTTACATTACAAGCGTTTTCCACAGGAACAGGGACCACTCACATTGCAAACCCAGACGCTGATCGACCGTGGCTGGTTGGAGGATTTCCCGATCAGCCTGGAGACAATCAGCTGGGAAGGTGACGCTGATTTGAATTCCCGCGCCATGGCCTACCTGGACATTCATTGTGGTCACTGCCATAACCCGGACGGCGCCGCTGATACTTCGTCCTTAATCCTGGATGGTTCCCACCGCAGCCTCACCCAGATGGGTGTCTGCAAGACACCCATAGCCGCCGGCGGTGGCGCGGCTGACATGTTGTACAGCATCGTACCCGGCGCACCGGAGCGTTCCATCCTGCTGTTTCGCATGGAGTCTAATGAGCCGGACGAAATGATGCCGGAACTGGGCCGGTCACTGATACATGACGAAGGGGTGGACCTGGTCCGGGAATGGATCAGCGCCATGCCGGGTAGCTGCCCATGAGAAATGCCAGAAAGAAAATATTGAGAACAAAATCATTGCGACTGGCAATGTTGTTCGCCTGCGCCCTTATCGGGTTAACCACCAGCTCCCAGGAGAAGGTCTCCCTCTCCGGCACCATTAGCCCCGTAGCCTGCGCTGCGGTGTGCGGAAACTGTTGCCCTTCCTATTCCGCTGTGGACACCAGCGGAAACATAACTCTCAATATCGGGAATGCCTTCGTAGACATTGCCAAGTACGCCGATGGCGGTGTATATGAAATTAGCGGTTACTTCTACGAGACCACTGGCCAGTGCGGGATCAACCAGTGCACCATGTTCGCGGTAGAGACCGTGGACCAGCCCCAGATCAATGCGCCGGTGTTCGATGCAGCCAACGAAAAACTCAGCATCGATACCGTCGTGATAAACAACCCGGACCAGACCCGGTACTCGGTGACCCTGGGCGCCCCCTTCCAGGTGGACAGTTTCCAGGAAATAAATGAAGAGAATACTATTCCGCAGGGAGGTGACTGTTCGGCGGACAATGCCATCTGCGCCGCCGGTACCGTGTGTCTTTCTTATTTCGGTATTGCCGGGCCCCAGGGGCCGGAATTCAAGACCTGCGAGATTCCCTGCTCATTGCCTGGAGCCAACTGCCCCCTGGGCCAGTCCTGCCAGACCATCGCCGACGGGCCCGGAGCGGTTTGTTTAGTGGATTAAGACTCCGTGTCGTCTGCGCCACCATTCTGCGATTCCTTCCAGGCCTGATACACCAGGTACGCACCAAAGAAAATAGGAACTACCGGCCACCATTCCTGTACCCATTCCAGGGAAAAGCCGAATGCGGTATTTGATAGCGCGACCGCACCAAATACAAAAAGGGCCACACCGCCCAGGTAACTACCCTGGATTTTCCCCAGTACGGAACCCGATATGTTATCCGGCAACTCGACATCGGTGACACCATCGAGGGTCAGGTTGTAAAGCATTGCCCTGCGATATGCATCGATCATGCTATAGAGCACGAAGAAAATCAGAAACAGTACACCCAGTGGAAAATATGGCGCGCTCCCATTAACGTTTTGCAGCAGTGTAAAAACCGTTCCCGCCACGATGATGTTGACAAATCCCTGGTGGTAGTAGCCCACGTAGACCTGGCCTACTCCAGGCAGCAAACTTAGAAAAGCTGCGCTTGACGGAGATTTGTAGCGTGGATCGCCAGTTTGATTTGAATATGCCATTGTCGATACCTCATTAACCATTTCGTCATTCCTTTAATTTAGAATTCACAACTCGATATTCACTAATGTGTCGAGCTCCTGAATCAATTGCGAACCCGAATCCCGCACAAAGCCTGTTGTGCGCGACCCGAATACCTGAATTCCTTCAACAGTGCTGTTCACTATCGGTAATACGCTATTCCAACCACCCTGCAGGTTTCGTTCTGCCACCTGAAAAACTTCTGCTACCTGAGCACTGCGAGCGATGGATTCCTGAGCTATAACTCCGGTACCCAAATTGCTGGGTAATCCAAACACTGAAAACCATAAGACGGTTGCTATAAATGAAAATTCCAGGCTAAACCTTGGGCGACGCAGTAATTTCTGGACAGGGGAAAAAAGCCTGCTTTCCTGCTCCCGTTTCACACTGGTTTGAGACAGCACCACTTCCACCAAATTGGCAGGAGGAGCCGCCTCTTCCAATCCCTGCAGCCCATTTGCCACCAGTGGCATGTGCTCCGCCAGTTCCCGGCAAGCCGGGCATTCACCAAGGTGTCGCTGCAGGGATTCCTGACCAGGCTGATCGAGTTCACCATCCAGGTCACTGCACATGGCTTCCTGGAATGGAACGCAGGGATCGAGACTGGTGTTTAACAGAATCGAATTGGTTAGCGCCTCGCCTGCATCGTGCGGTTCAATGCTGGCTGCGTAGTGATCCAGGCATTCGCTGCAGCTACCGAGGTGATTTTCCCAGGCGTCACGCAGCCAGACCGGCAAGTCTTCATCGCCGATGCGCTGCATTACCTTTCTGAACTCTGAACACCTCATCCCAGTGAATCCACCTGTGCGGGGTTCAACAAGCGGGCAATAATCTTCCCCAGCTTGATGCGCGCCCGGTTCGATCTCGATTTCACCGTGCCTTCGGACATATCGAGAATCTCAGCCACCTCTGAGATCTTCAGTCCCTGGATGTCCTTCAGCAGAACCACCTCACGATTAAGCTGGTTGAATTCATCCAGGGCGGCGTAAATCAATGCGCGCTGCTGTTCGTCCTCAATAAACTGTTCCGGGCCGTGACTCACCGTGGAGGCTACTTCGGTATTGACCTGAAGGTCCGACTCGAGACGGTTATCCAGCTTTTGCTTGCGCAGGCGGTCGATACAACTGTTGCGCGTGATAGACAGCAACCAGGGCAGGAATGCATCGGCCTCATTGCGAAACCCATCCAGGCGGTTGTATACCTTGATGAACACCTCCTGGGTGGCATCCGTGGCCTCTTCCCGGTCCTTCAGGTAATACACCGCCGTGGCGAATACACGGGACTGGAAATCCCGTACCAGGCATTCCCAGGCCTGGGCGTCACCGGCCTGGCAGTCGCTGATTAGTTGCTGAATGTCCGGCAATGGACCGAATTCCTTTGCTCGCCTTGTTCCGTACTAATGTATACGAGCGGGAGGTGAAAAGGTTCCCTGGAGAAATCTTTCTTCTTTATATATAGCGCACGGATCCTGGCGCCAGACCTGTCAATCCCCGTCCTCTCGGGTGGAATCGGGCAATTTCATGGCCCGCCACCACAGGTTTCGGGATCGCGTTATCAAAAATACCAATAAGGCGTTGGCAAATACCACGGCGAACATGGGTATGGCTGGACCGGTGAACACCAATTCCTGGGCCAGGCCCAACAGGATGAAGCCAAGAATCAGGGCTATGGAGGGCAGGAAGTCTTTCCAGGTAGCAGGTTTGACCCCGGCGAAGAACTGGGCATTGCCCTCATGGGCACGGGCGCGCCGCATGCTGGTGTGGGTTATCCAGTTTGCCGCAACGAATATCGATGCCAGGACGTAGAGCCAGGCCGGCGAAAACTGCTCATCTACCAGGCTGATAAGGAGAAATTCCTGGATCCCGATAACAAACGGCAGGATTGAATCTCGCAGTGAAGGCTGCCAGATCAGCCCCATGAGCATGGTGGTGTACATCACCCAGATGTGAATAATGCTGAGGAAAACTACCAGGACCATTCCCCACCCGATCCAGGCATTCACATCTCCCTGCCACAAGAAACTGCTTTCGGAAACTTTGGCCCACAACAGCTCTAGCGCCAGTGCCTGGATAATACTGACCAGGGTTAGTAACACCGGCGGGAAGTTGGTTATAGCCCGTTGTTTGATCTGGTTCATCTATACAGGCCCTAAACTACTCGATCGCGAAATCGAAAAAAGTTTCCGGGTAGGGTTCATTCTCCAGGGTAAAGTGCCACCACTCCTCCCGCAGGGGGAGGAACCCGTGTTTCATCATCATGATCTGCAACAGCATGCGGTTGGCCCGCGGCTGCCGCCCCACTACCTCGCTGGATGGCCAGGAAGCAGGGTCGAAGAAATCCCAGCGCGTACCCATGTTCAGCTCTCGACCGGTATCCTGGGAAACCAGGGTCAGGTCCACGGTGCTGCCGCGGGAATGACCGGAACGCTCGGCGATGTACCCGTCACGGAACAGGTTTGCCTTGTCCACGTTCGGATAAAAGCGCTGTTTCATGCGGTTGTCTGAGAGATCCTGCGCCCAGCGCACGAAATGATCCACTGCCCGTTGCGGCCGGTAGCCATCGAAAATTTTCAGGCCCAGGCCGATTTGCCTCAGGTCCGCCTGCACACGTAACAGTGCATCCGCCGCTTCCCGGGTCAGGTAAATTTTTTCCGCGCGGTACCCATCGATGGGCGTGCCGACAAAGTTGTTGCTGCCGAAGTAGCGAACCTCGATTTCCAGGTCGATGATGTATTCACCCACGTTCACGAAGCCGGGAGGCGGTTGGGCGTACAACCATGGGGTGACGAACAGAAACAGCAGGGCCGGCAACAGGCGGCCGGGCCGGGAGAACTTTTTGTGATTGCGTATTGTGTAAACCATCGCCGGCCCTGCACTGGGAATGGCTGGAAGTTTAATCCATTCCCGTCACGAAAACATGGTGGCGCCCCGGAATCTTGACTAGAATACGCCCCTCTTCGACGAACTCTGGCTTATGAAAACTATCGGCATGCTGGGCGGGATGAGCTGGGAATCCACAGCCAGCTACTACCGCCTGCTTAATGAAGGTGTTAAACAACGGCTGGGCGGACTGCACTCTGCCAGCATCTGCATGATGAGCGTGGATTTCCAGGAGCTGGAAAAGCTGCAACACGCCGGTGACTGGGATGGAATCGCCGATCGCCTGATAGATGCAGCGAAATCCGTCCAGGTCGGGGGCGGTGACTTTCTCATTATTTGTACCAATACCATGCACGAGGTGGCTCCGCAGATCGAAGCCGCCCTCGACATACCTCTGTTGCATATCGCCGATGCCACAGCCATGCGCTTAAAGGAACAGGGGATTACAAAGGCGGGCCTGCTGGGTACCCGGTTCACCATGGAAATGGATTTCTACAAATCCCGTCTCAAGGACAAGTACGGTATCGAAGTACTGATACCCGATACCGAAGCCCGCACCGTGATTCACGATGCGATCTATAACGAACTCTGCCTGGGCAAGATTCTCGATTCCTCTCGCGCCCAGTTCCTCACCTATATTGACCAGTTGCAGCAGTACGGCGCCGAAGGAGTAATACTGGGCTGCACTGAAATTCCCCTGCTGGTTGAACAGGGCATGACCACGTTGCCTTTGTTCGACACCACCGAGATTCACGCGCAGGAGGCCGTGAACCTGGCCCTGGGTTAGAGACCATTTAGTCATGCTGGAAACCGCGGCAACCGCCCTGGCGACATTTTTCGCCACCATTGGCCCACTGGATGTGGCCGCCATGTTCGCGGCCCTGACCCCGGGGCTTACTCGCCGGGACCGGCGCCGGCTGGCTGTGCGCGGTACGGTTATCGCCACCTGCATCCTGCTGGTGTTCGTTCTCATGGGCGAGTTGTTGCTGGCGACCCTGGGTATTTCACTGGCGGCATTGCGCACGGCAGGCGGCATCCTGCTATTACTGATCGGTATCGACATGGTTTTTGCCCGCAGTTCCGGCAGCACCTCAACCACCGATGAAGAAGAACAGGAAGCCCTGGGCAAGCGCGACATCTCGGTGTTTCCCCTGGCCACACCGTTGATCGCCGGACCCGGCGCCATGGGCGCCGTAATTCTACTTGTAGCCAACGCGGAGAATGACCTGGCCCTGCAGGCGGTGGTCGTCGCCAGCCTGCTTGCGATTCTTCTATTGACACTTGTTATGATGCTGTTGGCGTCACAATTGCAAAGCCTGCTCGGCGTAACTGGCATGCACGTAGTGACACGAATATTCGGTATTCTGTTATCCGCCCTGGCGGTACAGTTTATTTTTGACGGCGTTGCACAGAGCGGATTACTTGGCTGAAGCTTAGTTATGACTAAAGATATCTTTCGGCTAATGGCGGAATACAACCAGTGGATGAACCGGAAGCTATATGGTTTTGCATCCGAACTGGATGAAGTTCAGCTCAAGGCTGACAAAGGCGCTTTCTTCAAGTCAGTATTCGGTACGCTCAACCACATCATGGTAGCGGATATTTTGTGGCTGTTGCGTTTTGCCCGGCACCCTTCCGGATTTAAATCCCTGGATTACATCCGCTCATTGGACAAACCGGATAATCTGGATACGGTCCTGCATGATTCCCTGGAAGAACTACAGGAAGAACGCAATAAGCTGGATTCCGTGATGATCGAATTCACGAACGAGATCAGTGACGATGAACTGGAATCAGTTCTGGACTACCAGAATTTCAAGGGAGAGCCATTCCAGGACAAGATGGGTCAATTACTGCTGCACCTTTTCAATCACCAGACCCATCACCGCGGGCAACTGACCACTTTGTTTAGCCAGATGGGTATAGACGTTGGCGCCACGGACCTGCCGGTGATGTGGCGCAGCCGTCACTAGCAGATATAGGAATCGATCGAGATGGAAGTCAAACTCGCCACCAGTGACGAACAGATTGAAGCAGTGTGCCCGGTCATGCTGGAACTGCGCCCGCAATATGATGAGCAATCATTAAAGCAGCGCATCAAACTGCAGCAGCAACAGGGCTACCAGCTTGCCTACGTGGAAGACAACGGCAATGTACTCAGCGCCGCCGGTTTTGTCATCGGCGAAAAACTGGCCTGGGGCCGTCATATTTATGTTGATGACCTGGTTACCGCGGCGGCCCATCGCTCCACCGGCGCCGGCAAACTGTTAATGGACTGGCTGAAAGACTTTGGCCGCCAGCAAGGCTGCGGACAGTTGCACCTGGATTCCGGCGTGCAAAGATTTCGCGCTCACCGGTTTTACCTGCGTGAAGGTTTCAATATCAACAGCCACCACTTCGCGATAACCGAACTCGATGAAAATCCGGCCTGAATCTGAAAACGACAGCGAAGCGATATATTTCATCAATGTCGCCGCTTTCCCCACCACCGCCGAGGCGGAACTGGTAAACGGCCTGCGCCGGGATGCCGATCCATTTCTGTCACTGGTGGCTGAAAACGATGGCGAAATTTGCGGGCACATCCTGTTCACCCCGGCCACGGCACTGGAAAATCCCGGGCTGAAAATACTCGGCCTGGCGCCCATGGCGGTAACACCGGACAAGCAGAACCAGGGCATCGGCTCCGCCCTGGTGCGCGCCGGTCTCGAGCGCGCCCGGGAACTGGGCTACCAGGCTGTCATTGTGCTGGGGCACCCGGAGTACTATCCGAAGTTTGGATTCCAGCCCGCTTCATCGTTTGGCATTCGCAGCGAATACAACGTACCGGACGAGGTATTCATGGCCCAGGAACTGGTCCCCGGCAGCCTCGAATTCACCAGTGGCCTGGTGAAGTACCATCCCGCATTTGCCCAGATGGAGTAGGCGAGGAACCGTATTTCTTGAGCTTTGCTCCCTGCTGACATAATCTCCCTGCCAATAACAATCAGAACAAGGAGTGAGGTCGTGATCTTTAGCAGTCCACTTCCCGATGTAGCAATTCCCGAGGGTGACCTCACCAGTGTAATCCTGGGCCGTGCCGATGAACTGAGCGAACGCCCCGCCCTGATCGACGGCCCCAGCGGCCGCACCCTTACTTTCGGCGAACTCAAGGCCCATGTACGCCACTTTGCAACGGGATTGCAACAGCGGGGCTTCAACAAGGGTGACGTGTTCGCCATCTTCTGTCCCAATGTGCCGGAATATGCCGTGGCGTTCATGGGAGTTGCATCTGCCGGCGGTATCAACACAACAGTTAATTCCCTTTATTCCAGCGAAGACCTGGTACACCAGTTCAAGGATTCCGGCGCCCGCTTCCTGCTAACCGTTGCCCCGTTTCTTGATCGGGCACTGCCGGCAGCAGAAGCCTGTGGCATAGAAGAAGTGTTTGTACTGGGGGAAGCGGAAGGCTGCACGCCTTATGCCGAACTGCTGAACAACGACGGCAACCTTTCCCCTGTGGACATAGATCCCGAAAATGACCTGGTCGTACTGCCCTACTCCAGCGGTACCACCGGCCTGTCAAAGGGGGTCATGCTCACCCACCGCAACCTCGTTGCCAACATGGTACTCACCGTCGCGGTGAACGATATTACCGACAGTGACAGCACCATCGCCGTGCTTCCCTTCTTTCATATCTACGGCATGGTGCTGATTCTTTGCCTGGCAATTTACCGGGGTGCGCTGCTGGTCACCATGCCACGCTTCGAGCTGGATCAGTTTCTCGAGCTGATCCAGAAGCACAAGGTCACCTTCCTCAACCTGGTACCGCCGCTGGTGCTGGCCCTGGCCAAGCAACCCATGGTGGACGACTACGACCTCAGCAGCATTGATCGCATTACCTGTGGCGCCGCTCCATTGGGAGAAGAATTGCAGAAAGCCTGCGCCGAGCGCATCGGCTGTACTATTTACCAGGGCTATGGCCTCACCGAAGTCGCCGGCGCTTCCCATATTTGCAAGGCGGAGCTGGCGGCGGACTACCCGGGCTCGGTGGGATATGTGCTGCCCTGCACCGAAAGCAAGTTCGTGGATACGGAAACCGGTGAAGACCTGGGTCGCAATGAAAGGGGCGAGGTTTGCATCAGGGGGCCCCATGTCATGGTGGGTTACCTCAACAACGACGAAGCCACGAAAAATTGCATAGATGAAGACGGCTGGTTTCACACCGGTGATGTGGGTTATGTAGATGACGACGATATTTTTTATATCGTGGACCGGGTAAAGGAACTGATCAAATACAAGGGCTACCAGGTTGCCCCGGCGGAGCTGGAAGCCCTGCTGGTAAGCAATCCCGCCATAGCCGACGCCGCCGTAATCCCCAGCCCCGACGAGGAAGCCGGCGAAGTGCCCAAGGCCTTTATCGTGCGCAAGGATGGTGAAATCAGCGCCGACCAGATCATGGCTTTTGTGGCCGAACATGTGGCACCCCACAAGAAAGTACGACGAGTGGAATTCGTGGAAGAGATTCCCAAGTCGGCGTCGGGCAAAATCCTGCGTCGCTTCCTGGTAGAGAAGGAGCGGGAAAGCCTGGCGAGCTGAACCAGGAAATGACAACGGGTCAAGCGGCAACAAGCGTCGACGATCTTTACCACCTGATCTATAGCCAGGCTTTGCAGGCGGAAACCGCCCTGCTCGATCAGCTCATGGCGGGCTCCGCCCTGGATTCCGAATTCCGCGCGGCGGTGACACGGCAAACAGAAAGCCTGGTCGTTTCCCTGCGCCAGGAAGGCGCCTCCAGTTTCCTCCAGTCCTTTCTCAGCGAATACGGTCTCACCACGGAAGAAGGGGTTGCTCTGATGTCCATGGCCGAGGCGTTCCTGCGCATTCCCGATGCCGAAACCCTGGACGACCTGATTTTTGAAAAGGTCACCAGCGCGAACTGGCAGTCCCATTCCGGTCAGGCGGCATCATTCCTGGTAAACGCATCCACCTGGGGACTCATGCTTACCGGCAAGCTGCTTACCGTAAGCCAGCAGGAAGGCCTGGTGAATGCCATGCACGAGCTGTTGCGCCGCCTTGGTGAGCCGGTGGTTCGCGTCGCCATGACCCAGGCCATGGAGCGCATTGGCGACCATTTCGTAACCGGGAAAAGTATCGACGCGGCACTGCACCGCACAAGCAAAGACAAACGATACGATGACTATACTTTTTCCTTCGACATGCTGGGCGAGTCCGCCCTTACCCACCAGGATGCCGATGGTTATTTTGAATCCTACCTGGCTGCACTGCGGGCGGTTGGGAAGACAACAAGCGGCGATCCCGTTGGCAGCTCCGGCATCTCGGTAAAACTGTCCGCACTGCATCCACGTTTCGAACTCGCACAGAAGCCACAATGCCTGCGCCCCCTGCTGGACAAGCTGGAGCAACTGACTGCCATCGCGGCGCAACACGGCCTTAACCTGAACATCGACGGCGAAGAGGCCGAGCGCATGGCACTCACGCTCGATGTGTTCGGCGAACTCGCCGCTGCCGATGTCAATCCCGGCTGGGATGGGCTGGGCATCGTCGTCCAGGCCTATTCACGCAATGCCCTGCCGATCATTCGCTGGCTCAATGGATTAGCGGAGAAAAACCAGCGCCGGTTCATGGTGCGCCTGGTAAAGGGCGCGTACTGGGATACGGAAATAAAGCGCGCCCAGGTGCTCGGACTGGAATCCTACCCGGTGTTCACCCACAAGTCCCACACCGACATTTCTTACCTGTGTGCCGCGGAACAATTGCTTCGGGATTCCCCCGGGCTGTTTCCCCAGTTCGCCACCCACAATGCCCATACCATAAGCTCCGTGTTAGGCATGGCGGAAAAATTCGGCATAGAGCGGAACGATTTTGAATTCCAGCGCCTCTATGGCATGGGCGCGTCACTGCATGAGAGCACGCGGCGCGATTTTCAGTCACGGCACAGGATTTACGCTCCTGTTGGTGATCACGAAGACCTGCTGGCCTACCTGGTCAGGCGCATGCTGGAGAATGGGGCCAACAACTCATTTGTTCACCAGTTGACGGATGCCAGGGTACCGGCGCAAGCCATCGCTACCGACCCGTTTTCATTGGTCAAAGACAGCACCCGGGATAATGTCATCGTCATGCCTTCTGCCCTGTTCGGAGAGAGGCAGAATTCAAGCGGCTATGACCTGGCAAATCCTCATCACCTCGAGCAAATAGAAACCCTGCGCGCACCCGGGCGCGAAGTGAGTTGGGAGGCCGCTCCCTTGCTGGCTGTTCCTGCGAAGACCGGCGCGCAGCGAATCATTAGTAATCCCGCAAACCCGGGTGACAGCGTGGGGGTGGTGACCGACTGCGACCCCACTGATGTTGCTGCTGCGGTTGCTGCGGCCAGTGACTACAAAACCCAATGGCAGGCCAGCCCGGTGACGGAACGGGCGGCCTGTCTCAATCGTGCCGCGGACCTGTACCAGGAGCATTTTGGTGAACTGTGCGCGCTGATGGCGCGGGAAACCGGTAAGACACTGCCGGACATTCTCGGCGAGTGGCGCGAGGCCATCGACTTTCTGCGCTACTACGCAGAACAAGTCTCTGACTTACAGGGATTGCAACAACGAACGGCCAGAGGTGTTTTTGCGTGTATCGCGCCCTGGAACTTTCCCCTTTCCATATTTACCGGGCAGATTGCGGCGGCACTGGTAACAGGCAATACGGTGCTGGCGAAGCCGGCGGAACAGTCCACTCTGCTCGCGTTTCGCGCCGTGCAACTCATGCACGAAGCTGGTGTTCCGCGCCCGGCATTGCAGTTGTTACCGGGAACCGGTGAACAGGTGGGGGCTGCCCTTACCAGTCATCCCGATCTCAATGGAGTCTGTTTTACCGGCTCCACGGAGGTAGCGGCGATGATCAGGCGTGCCATGCTGGCAGCACAACCGGATGCGCGGCTCATTGCCGAAACCGGGGGTATTAATGCCATGATCGTCGACAGCACGGCCCTGCCCGAGCAAAGCGTGCGCGACATCATGTCATCGGCTTTTTCCAGTGCCGGTCAGCGCTGTTCCGCGCTGCGCATCGTCTACCTGCAGGAAGAAATCGCCGATACATTTATCTCCATGTTAATCGGAGCCATGGACGCCCTGGTACTCGGTGATCCCTGGGAATTGAACACCGATGTGGGACCGGTAATCGACAGTGATGCCCGGGACAACATCCAGCGCTACCTGGACCAGAATGAGTTGTTACATCAACTCAAGATTCCGGTCAGTGGCTTATTCGTGGCGCCGTCGCTCATCGAAGTAGCGAGCATCGGGGACATTGCCCAAGAAGTATTCGGACCGGTATTGCATATTGCCCGTTACCGGTCCGATGAACTGGAGCGGGTGATCGACGAAATAAACGCGGCGGGATACGGACTGACCTGTGCCCTGCACTCCAGGCTCACCAGCAGGGTAAACCAGTGCATAGAACGGTTGCGCATCGGCAACATCTATGTGAACCGGGACCAGATCGGGGCCGTGGTGGAGTCCCAGCCCTTCGGCGGTTGTGGTCTGTCCGGCACCGGTCCCAAGGCGGGCGGCCCGTTGTATTTGCAGGCGTTTACCGAAAGCGAGAAAACCGGTCAGCAAATCACGGAAGAACCTGCCTTGCCTCCGGTATCCAATGCCCAGGTGCAGCAGGCCATCGCTGAACTTCGCAAACCTTCGGACGCGGAAGGTGATCTACTTGAACTGCGGCGGGTATTTCCTAACTCACCGGCACTGGCCGCCTGCGACCAACCCCGATCCCGGCTCATGCGCGGACCCACGGGCGAACGCAATATTTATCAGCTTCGCGGTATCGGGGTATGCCTGTGCCTGGGCCCCGGGGAAGAACAGGCACTGGAACAGGCCCTGCAAGCACTGGCATTCGGCGGCGATGCATTGCTCTGCTGCGCAGCCGGGGAATCAACGCAGGCGCGACTGGAAAAACTGCGGCAGGCTGGCCACCGGATAGCATTGCTCCATGGCTGGCCCGATGAGGAAGCACTTGGAACAATTAGAGACCTTGCAGCGGTAAGTTACTGCGGAACCAAAGACCGCAGCCGGGAACTGCTCAACACCTTGGCTTACAGGGAAGGCGCACAGGTCCGGTATATTACCGAGCTTATCAGTCCGGCAGACTACTGCTATGAGTGTCATGTGTGCAATGACATCACCAGCGCCGGCGGCAATACTGAACTGATGGCCATGAGCGACTGACCAGTGACATAGTGCAGCAACCATACTGCATATATAATCACTGCCTTGATATTTTTACCCCTTCACTGACCATCCACCTCTGATCCCGAATAATTAATTGACCGCATCAAGCCGAAAAGTTGGTTTCGTCTCCCTTGGTTGTCCCAAGGCCCTGGTGGATTCCGAACGCATACTTACCCAGTTACGGCTGGATGGTTACGACATCGTTCCGGACTACGAAGGCGCCGACCTGGTTGTGGTCAACACCTGCGGATTTATCGACAGCGCAAAGGCCGAATCCCTGGATGCCATTGGCGAAGCCCTGGATCACAACGGCAAGGTTATCGTCACCGGTTGTCTCGGTGCCCAGGTAAACATCATCATTGACGCCCATCCCCAGGTGCTGGCGGTTACCGGGCCCCAGGCTTATGAACAGGTGGTGTCCGAAGTGCATCACTACCTGCCACCAGAGCAATCACATGATCCCTTCACAGACCTGGTGCCACCCCAGGGCATCAAGCTCACACCGCGGCATTATGCCTACCTGAAGATTTCCGAGGGCTGCAACCACCGCTGCAGCTTTTGCATCATTCCCTCACTGCGCGGTGACCTGGTGAGCCGGCCCGTGGGAGATGTCATGGATGAGGCGGAGAGGCTGGTCAATGCCGGTGTGAAAGAATTACTGGTAATTTCCCAGGACACCAGCGCCTATGGTGTGGATACAAAATACCAGACCGGGTTCTGGCAGGGCCGCCCCCTGAAAGCCAACATGCAGGGACTATGCGAGGCGCTGGCCGAACTAGGCGTGTGGGTGCGGCTGCACTATGTCTATCCCTACCCTCATGTCGACCAGGTTATCCCCCTGATGGCGGAGGGCAGGATTCTTCCCTACCTGGACATACCCTTCCAGCATGCCAGCCCGGCCATACTAAAGGCCATGAAGCGACCCGCCGCCACGGAAAAAGTGTTAGGACGAATCCGGTCATGGCGCGAGCAGTGCCCGGACATGACCATACGCAGTACTTTCATCGTGGGATTTCCCGGTGAGACGGAATCCGATTTCGAACAGTTACTGGCATTCCTGGAAGAAGCCCGGCTGGACCGGGTGGGTTGTTTCCAGTACTCGCCGGTGGAAGGTGCTGCCGCAAACCAGTTAGCGGATGACGTGCCTGATGAAATCAAGGAAGAGCGATGGCACCGCTTCATGGCCCTGCAACAACAGATCAGTCGTGACAAGCTGGCGCAGAAAGTCGGCACGACCCAGGCTGTAATCATCGATGCTGTGGAGCCGGACCGGATTGTAGCGCGCAGCATGGCGGACGCGCCGGAGATCGACGGCATGGTGGTACTGGAACCCCGTGACAGGGTCAGTGCGGGTGATATAGTGGCGGCATCGATAACAGCCAGTGACGAATACGATTTATACGGAACCATCAATGACTAAGCAGATTCGATTCAATATCGCACTGTATCTAGCTCTATTAACAGGAATGGCCATGACCGCAACTAATGCCGACGAAATTCGCCCTGGTGTGCTGCGCACTCCGGATGAACGATTCACCAACCTGCCGGGCTACCCATTCGAGCCGAACTTTGTCGATATCAACGGCTACCGCATGCATTACGTGGATGAAGGCGCGGGTAACCCGGTGCTCATGCTTCATGGAGAACCTTCCTGGAGTTACCTGTACCGCAAGATGATTCCACCAGTGGCGGAAGCCGGCAACCGTGTTATCGCTCCGGACCTTATCGGATTTGGAAAATCCGACAAACCCATGGATATCGCAGTGCATACCTACGCCATGCATGTAGCCGCCATTACCGAGTTCATAACCGAGCTGGATCTGAACAACATTACCCTGGTGTGCCAGGACTGGGGCAGCCTGATTGGCCTGCGGGTAGCGGCGGAAAACCCGGAGCGTTTCGCCCGCATCGTACTGGCCAATGGTGCTCTCCCCAATGGCGAACCGAATATGAGCGAGGCATTCATGAACTGGCGCGCCCAGGCGGCACGAATGCAGGAAGCTGGCGACATGCCGGTTGGCAGAATCGTAGGCCGCAACCACGGCGAGGAGGTCATTGCTGCTTACGATGCGCCCTTCCCGGACGGCAGCTACAAGGCCGGCCCCCTGGCCATGCCGCTATTAGTACCAATAAGCCCGGACGATCCTGCTGCCGCAGCAAACCGGGCTGCATGGGACGTATTACGTAGCTGGGAGAAACCTTTTCTCACCGCGTTCAGCGACGGTGATCCCATCACCGGCGGGGGTGACGCCATATTTCAGCGCCTGGTACCCGGGGCGCAGGGACAAAAGCACACCACCATCGAAGGCGGCGGTCACTTCCTGCAGGAAGACCGGGGCGAAGACCTGGCTGAAGTCGTCGTTCAGTTCATAAACGACAATCCGCTATAGGATTCCAGGTCAGCGCAACTCCAGGGGCGAATAGGCAATGCCGTCCGGGGACGAACCGGTCTGGTAGCGCCCGAGTATCTCAAGATCGGGAATATCCACCACCAGTACTTCATCGCTGCCGGCCAGGGACAGGAACAGGGTACGGTCATCGGGATGCAGCACCACGCCCTGGGGACGGGTACCGGAAAGATTCATCATACCTATTTCGGTCTTGCTCGCCACATCGAAAAGGCGCAGCACCTCCCGGCCAAGGTCCGGCATGATGGCATAACGCTCGTCACGGGTGAGTAAAATTCGATACGGCCATTCGAATCCATCCCACTGGGCGATTTCATTTCCGCTGTCCACATCGAATACGGTAACCACCCCGTTGTCATTGCTGCCAATCCACAACTCGGTGCCGGCACGGTTGGTAGTTACCGCTTCCGGGCGATCCGGAACCTCGATGTCCTTGATCAGACGCCCACTGGACACATCGTATATCGACCCGCTATCGGTGCCGCCATTACTGGTCAGGGCGCGGCTACCATCGGCGGACAGGGCCACCATGTGAGAATTGTGGCGGCCAGTGGGAATCACCCGGGTGACTTCACCGCTGCGAAAATCCACCAGCACCAGGTTGCCACTGCCTTCCGACGTGACGATGACTTCCTCTTCACCGGGCATCATGAGGATGCCATGGGGACGGGAATACTCAGACAGGTCGATGGTGCGAACTACCCTGAGGTTGGCCACGTCGAATACTGTCAGGCTGTTGCCACCGGCATAATCGGTGCCGATGGCCAGGCGCCCGTCGGCGGTGGCAATCAATTCATGGGGACCGCGGCCGGTAGGCAGGGTGGCCAGGGTTTCACCGCTGGCGAGATCGATAAAAGTGGCATCGTGACCGGACTTGTTCAGCACCACCAGGGTGCCTTCCAGGCCTTCCGGTACCTGCCCCGCGGCAATGGCCAGGTGGCCGGCAATGCCTATTAATACTAATACTTTCGCAAGGTATTTCATGTACTTATCTCCACGACGAGCGCGCAAGCCGAACTAATCTTTAGCCAAAGCATAAATTGCTAACAACACCTGGGCAATTTGACCGTCAGTTGCTCTGATTTTATCCCCGCTTTGTAGGCCTAATCGCGGTGAATACGTTATATGATGCACCACCTGAAGGAACCAGGCAGATTGCGGAGTGGAATATGCGTTTTGTGAGTCTCGCCCTTGCAGTAGTTTTCAGTTGCGGCGCGTTTGCCGACACCCGTGACAATGCCATCGCCCTGCTGGACTGGGCCGAGGCGAGTTTCCCCGATTTACTCAGCCCGGCGGCGCCCGAGGTCCAGGAAATCCAGGGATTCTTTGTGCGTCATTACAGCGACACGGGCATCTACCTGGGAATCCAGGGCGACAATGTGTGGGCCATTGGCGGTCAGGTGGGTTCCGACCTGCTCTATGTTGGCAAGATCGGTGACCTGATTAGCATTTCCGAGCGGGACATCACCGACGAGATATTCACCAGCCGCCGCGGCAACTGTGCCTACTACGCGGAGCCGCTGTTTGCTTCGGTACTGGATATTCAGCGCAGCATCCTGTTCAACAGCAGCGTGACCATCACGGTGGACGGGGATTACTGCAATATAAGCAGCAACAATATTCCCAATCACGACTTCAATGACAGCAGCGCGGCCTTCGCCAACGCCGTCGCCGAAGTCGCAACGGAGCTGCGCATTCCCGTGGACCCCCGTTTCGCCGACAACACCACTGACATTTCCCTGCTCACGGATAACGCGGTGTTTCTCAACGGTGTGAAACTGGACCTGCTGGCGGCCGCCTGTTATAACGTGGCCGACGAGAAAATCGGTTGCAACGACATCGACCAACCCTGGCGTTTTGATCCCATGAGCCCGCTGAATAATTTCGGTACGGACATGCACAATGCCCACACCCAGCCTGACGGCGCCTATCACTATCACGGTAATCCCAATGCCCTGTTCGACCAGACCGGCGCCGCCGCTTCCGGGGTGATCGGCTTCGCCGCCGACGGCTTTCCTGTATTCGGCAGCTATATTGATGATGGTGGCAACATCCGCCAGGTCACCAGCAGCTACCAGTTGCGCTCCGGCTCGCGTCCCAGCTCCGCCGACGATCCCGGGGGCAACTACGATGGCACCTACCGGGATGATTACGAATACGTGGACGGCAGCGGCGATCTCGATGAATGCAATGGCATGATGCGAGATGGTGTTTACGGCTACTACGTCACCAATGCCTATCCCTGGGTACTGGCCTGCTTCAAGGGTACGCCAGACTCTTCCTTCGACAAGAGCGACAGCGGTGGCGACCAGGGTGATGGTGGCCAGGGCGGCGGCATGATGCAGCCCCCACCGCCTCCTCCGCCTTCTTCCTGAGCCAGGTAGGCGAACAGCAGCCACGGCGGGCTCCCGCCGTGGCAAGCACCCGAAAAAGCGCGTAATCTTGGCGGCATAAGTAAATCGCCGCCGAGGTGCGCCATGAAGTTTCTCCGCCTGACTTTCCTCGCCAGTATCCTGGCCATCTACATCCTGCCCGTTAACGCGCAACAGGGATTCACCGGCCTCAAGGCCGATGCTGTGGACCGGGTGGATTCCATGTCCAAGCTGAGCCAGGAAATCGTGGACATGTTGTTCTCCTTTTCCGAACTGGGATTCCAGGAATTCGAAACACAACGGTATTTAACTGGAATCCTGCAAGAAAATGGATTCGAGGTTGAGTTAGGGGTCGCAGGTATTCCCTCGGCATGGTGGGCAAGCTGGGGCAGCGGCGAGCCGGTCATCGCCCTGGGTTCCGATGTGGACGGCATACCCCGCGCCTCGCAAATGCCCGGCGTGGCCTACCGCCAACCCATGATCGAAGGCGCCCCGGGCCACGGTGAAGGTCACAACTCCGGCCAGGCAGTGAACATCGTCGCCGCCCTGGCGGTGAAGGAAATCATGGAGCGGGAAAACCTGCCCGGCACCATCGTCATCTGGCCCGGCATTGCCGAGGAACTGCTGGCCACAAAAGCCTGGTTCGTGCGCGATGGATTGTTTGAAGATGTCAACGCGGTGCTGTTTACGCACGTATCCAATAACCTCAGTGTGAGCTGGGGCCGCGCCCGGGGAACCGGCCTGGTGTCGGTGGAATATATTTTTGACGGTGTCGCCGCCCATGGCGCCGGCGACCCCTGGGATGGACGCAGCGCTCTCGACGCGGTGGAACTGACCAACATCGGCTGGAACATGCGTCGTGAACACCTGCATCCGTTGCAACGTTCCCACTATGTCATCAGCAATGGCGGTGACCAGCCCAACGTGGTGCCCTCCTATGCCAGCGTGTGGTATTTCATTCGTGAGGTGACCGCGGACAACATCCGCGAGAACTGGGAAACCCTGGAACGCATTGCAGAGGGCGCGGCCATGATGACCGACACCGGCATGAACCGGCGCGTAGTCGGTGCCGCCTACCCGCGGCATTTCAACCAACCCATCGCCGTGGCCATGAACGAGAACATCCAGAACGTGGGGCTGCCCACCTGGTCCGAGGATGACCAGCGTTTCGCCATGGCACTGCAGGAGCTCATGGGTTCCGACGATCCCCAGGGACTGGCAACGGAATTGTCAGAAATGCAGGGCGACCTGGAGAACCCGGTGTCCGGCGGTTCCGATGACATCGGCGATATTTCCTGGAACGTGCCCACGGTCACCCTGCGCTTTCCATCCAACGTGCGCGGACTGCAGGGACATCACTGGTCATCCGCCATGGCCATGGCCACGCCCATTGCGCACAAGGGCGCACAAGCGGGCGCCAAAGTAATCGCCACCACCTTGCTCGATCTCGTGCAAAACGAATCCCTGGTGGAAGACGCCCAGGATTACTTCGATAACGTGCAGACCGCCGAGGAAAGCTATCGCCCGTTCATCGGGCCTGATGATCCACCGGCCATCGAGAAGAACGCGGACATCATGGCCCAGTTCAAGTCACAGCTTGAAGAGTTGTATTACGACCCTTCCCGTTACGACACCTATCTCGAGCAACTGGGCATCGAGTACCCGCAACTGGAACCCACGGTGATCCAGCGGCAATAGCCACAGAATGTTAATGGCCACAGAAAGCACAAAATACACAAAAAATTGGATAAATGGTTATGTGATCTTTGTGCCTTTTGTGGCCAATTAAAGAACCAGGCAGTAAGCTGTGAAAAGACTTATATCAATCATTCTGTGGCTAATGGCTGGCACACTGCATGCACAGGACGAAGACACTCAAGCTGTAATTGGCAATTCACTTGATATCGACAGCGCCATCAATTCTGTGGCTGGCGAAAACGAACTCACGGTACTCGCATCCACTCTGCCGCCGGAGCTACTGGACCAGGCCGTGCTGAGCCGGCTCATGGAAGAGATAACTCGCGCGCCGGAACAGGTGGAAGCGCGCTTCAACATCGACTCGCATCAGCTTCAGGACATGTTCGTGGTCCTGTCTAACGCCCACAGTTTCATCAACAACAACGAAATGGCGGCGGTGCGGGCTATGTGCCGTGCCTACGGCAACGCGCAGGGCTCTGAAACCGAACGCGTGCATCAGGGCCTGGATGCCTACAAGCGCCGGGCCCAGTTTACCCGTGATTTTATTGCCCGCTACTACCGGGTAGTGGTGGCGGACGTGGAAGCCAACCTGCCGCCCCACGCCGTACCCGCCTTCAACAACTACATGGATGACCGCCGCGCCCGCATGGCCAATGCCGGCCTGGTAACCGCCAGCGCAGTGGTGGAAAACATCAGCAGCGGGCGGGAAACCATCGATTTTCACTGCCGGCGCGGCACACTCTGAACAAACAAAAATTTGCGCAGTATCAACTTGTTACCTTTGCGGTCTCGACATTTATCAGCTTCTGGGTTTGAATATCCCCCATCCTGGAACCAGGAAAGAATTTCCAAGCGGAGGATACAGAATGAGCAGCGATGACCGTAAAGTTCAGGCCAGGCGCCGTTTCCTGACCGGCGTGGGCCTGGTAGCCGGAACCGCCACCCTGGCCAGCGCAGCCCGGGGCCAACAGCACAACCACGAAGAAATGCATGCCATGCACCATGGCTTTACCCCGGCGCGCCACGATGAAGATAGCTGGCTGGAAGAAAAATCCGGCAGTCACCGCGTGTTCCTGGACTCCTCCACCGGCAGCGGCGGCATTACCGCCCTGAATTACGCCAATAACCTGATGATCGGCCACGTTGAAGGCTATGGCGGTGAAGAATCCGACATGGGCATTATCGTGTGTTTCCGTCACGCCTCTACACCCTTTGGCTACAACGACGCCATGTGGGAGAAATACGGCGACCGGTTCAGCGGCATGACGGGCTTCAGCAATCGCCAGGCCAATGAGCCCTGGCGGCATAATCCCATGATGGATCCCGATGTAAGCGCCGCCAATCGAGGCAATACCATCCAGTCCCTGATCGAGCGTGGCGTCAGTTACGCTATCTGTAACAAGGCAACCATGTCCATTTCCACAGGCATTGCGCGAGCAAGCGGACAGGATGTGGACGAGGTGTTCCAGGAACTGAAGGCCAATAACATTCCTAACAGCCGTTTCGTGCCCGCCGGTGTAGTGGCGGCCACCCGCGCCCAGGAGTATGGCTACAGCCTGCTGTATTCTGCTTAATAGTCAGGAATAAAAGAAACGCCAGCGTCGAATTCGGCGCTGGCGTTTTTTATTGGTTGTTTTCCAGGTTGCGATAATACTCGCGGATGGGTTCGAACGGGCCGTACTGGTGCTGGTCCTGGGGAAAGGGATCGCCGTAAGGCGGGTACGGACTGTCCACCGGCTTGTTAGCCAGGTTGGGATAGTCCACTTCCAGGTTTTCCCGTTGCGGACGCTCGTGGGAATTCATGAACGCGGCGACGTCATAGGCCTGGTCGTCGCTGAGGTCGGGTTGTCCCAGCGGCATGCGAGCCTTGATGAAACGAGCCGCGGTTAACACCCGGGTCATGCCGGCGCCGTTGTTGAAACTGTCCGGCCCCCACAGCGGTGGAAACAAATAACCATCGGCAGGATCGGTAGTCTGCAGCAAGCCCTGGCCGTTATCCCCGTGACACACCTGGCAGCGTTCCCGAAAAACTGTTTGCCCTGCCGCCACGTCGGCGCGCCGGTTGGGTTCGGTAAAGGACGGCGGTTCATCGGGAGTACGCTTGCTGTCCCCCATGAGGCCATACTGCCGATTGAGATTCTTGATGTACATCTCGATGGAAACCATCTCGATGCTGTCCCGTGCCAGTTCGCGGCCATTCATGCTGCGGGTCATGCAACCGTTGATGCGGTCCCGCAAATCCCGTTCGCCGCCATCCCGTCCGGAGAAGCGGGGATAGGCGGTGTCGGTGAGTAACAGGGAAAGGGTTCCCGGTTCGGTGCCGGTATCCAGGTGGCAGGACGCACAGTCCATGCCGGTACCGGAAAAACGCATGGCCGGATCTTCATGGCCGGGGCCCATGTAGGCAGCGGTCTCGCGCACCAGCAAGCGACCGTATTCCACGCTGGGTTCGGCGAACACCGAATCATCATCCAGGCGTGGGTACCAGGCAAAGGCCGCAAACATGACACCAACACCCACAGCGGCGGCAACCGCCATGGCGACTCCCAGTCCCAGGCCCTGCTGTTTGTCAGGCTGCATTGACGTCATTCTCACTCTCACTGCGCCGTGCCCGGCGCTCCTGTATGCTCCGATCATACTGCCTCAGTTGCTGCAGAAAAATAGTTTTCGGCGCCTCTACCTGTCGCCGTAACTCCGGGCTGGCCAGGTAGGCCACCGTAAAAACAGCGGCCATGACCACCGTAGTAGCAACGATCACGGTACTAATCATCAGTACTGCTCCCGTTGGAATTCCCGTCGTTTGTCTGCGCCAATTGTGCGCCGCCCTGGAACAGTGAACGCACATAGGCCGCCACTTCTTCTATTTCCTGGTCGCTGAGGCGGTCTCCCCAGGGCGCCATGGAGGTGCCCTCCACTCCCTGGCGCAATACCCGCAGGGTAGCCTCTTCGCTCAGCAGTTCCCGGGTGAAATCCGAGGGCATGATGGGAATGGGCAGGTCATCGGCGGCGAATCCATTACCTTCACCGCTATCGCCGTGGCATTCGGCACAATGGGTCAGGTAAACCTCATCTCCTGCTGCGGATGGGCCGGCTCCCGGAATTTCCACCTGGCTGAATCCATCCACCACCACGGCCAGGGCACTTAATTGATCGGTGGACAGGTCGCGCCAGGCCGGCATGGAAGATCCATCAATGCCGTTCCACAGGATATCCGCCAGCAGGTCGCGGCGAAAACGATGTTCGGTGAGGTTTTTCGGCGCCGGTTGCAACCAGTCCGATGCCCAGCCATCTCCGCTGCCATCATCACCATGGCAACCACTGCAGTTCTGCCTCCATAACTGTTGTCCCTGGGCCATATCACCACTGCCATTCAATGCAGGAGCATTGCCACGGGGCCGGGTCATACCGGGATGGGCATTCAATACTTCCGCGTTTAACGACATCAGGGCACGCTCGTCATCGGTGAGCCCCCGGGCGCGCAGGTCACCCTCGGGCCAGGCCAGGTCCCGTTCACGGCCGAGGCTTTCCAGGTAAGCCACCAGGTCCAGGGCATCCCGCCGCGGCGCCTCCGGTGAACCGTTAAACATTTCCGGGTAGGCAGGCATGATGGATTGCGGCACCACGGAACGGGGCGCAAACAAGTGCGCCAGGTGCCACTGGGTCGTGCGCGTATTGGCGGTGCGCGCCAGGTCCGGGCCGATGCGGCGGGTACCCAGCATGTGGGGGTAGTCCTGGCGGCCTTCCCAGGCCAGGCTGGGGGCGCCGAAGCGCCTCATGTCCGCGGGGGTATAGCGCACCTGCTGGGTATGGCAATAGGAACAACCTTCCCGGGCATAAATCTCCCGGCCGCGTTCCACCTCCGGTGACAGGATGATCGCCGGGGCCGGGGCCAGGGCCACGGACTCCTCATTGAGAGTTTGTAAGGGCAACACACCCAGCAGGGAAACGGAAAACACAAAGAATCCGATGCCGGCGCCGAAGGCGACGATGTAGGACATGCGCAGCGCCGGGGAAAAACCAGTGCTCCCAGATTTGTTCTCTTCGATCTGGGTTTGCTTCAGGTCGGAATTATCCGCCTTTACATTCTCGGCGCTTCCGCCTAACAATCCATACAGGACCAGGATAAAACCAAGGGTTATGGGGATGGCCGAGAGACTGCGCACCAGCCAGTAAGGCGTGGAGGCGCGAATCGATTCCAGCCAGGGCGCCGTACCCTGCCAGGATTCGCCCTGCACCAGACCGGCGATGGTGAGGTCCGCCACCATCAAGGTAATGCCCACGGTGAGTAACCAGTAAGCCCAGTCCAGCATCTTCAGGTCGACTCGCGCCTCCGGCAGGCGCTGCCAGGCATGAATGATGCCGGCAATACCGGCGAAGGTGGCGAAGCCCAGCATGGCCAGGTGGGAATGGCCAATGATGAAATCCGTGAAATGTACGGCGCGACTGAACGCCATATTGGCCTGCAGGGAACCCTGCAGGCTCACCACCAGGTAGAACACTACGGACATGGAAGCGAAACGCAGGGCGATGTTTTTCGGGAACCAGCCACAGCCCCGTTGTGACAACATCAGGTTGGACACCACGATCACCACCACGCCACCCAGCAGGAATGACGCCAGGATGGCGGTGGCCTGGGCGGCCATGGGGATCACGGAATAAATGTAGTGATGAATGCCATTCAGGGGATAGAGAAAGAACAGGCCCCAGAATCCCAGCATGGACAGAAAATGACTGTAGATCGGGCGGCCGGTACTGGCAGGCACCACGAAATAAAGAATGGCCAGGGCCATGGGCGTGACGAACAGGCCCACGGCATCATGAATCCACAAGCCGCTGAAGGCGGCACCGGCGGCACCGGGTACGAATTCCGGCAGCAGGTTGCCCATGGGAAAGGACAACAGGGTAAATACCAACGCCCCGATCAGGTACCAGCTCGAGACGTACAGGTTTTCGAAACCGCGCTGGAAAAACGGCGGCAGGAACTGCACCGCAGCCATGACCAGGGCCAGCACCAGCAGCACATCCACCGGCAGGGGAAACTCCGCCCATTCCAGGGGCTGGCTGTAACCGCTTAGCACCAGCACCCAGCCCGGGATCATGACGGCGAAATTCCACAGTGCAAACAGAATGATACCGAGATTGCGATTGCTGACTGCGCGACCACTGAGAATGGGCACGGCGTAATACATGAATGCCAGGAAGGAATTACCAAGCCAGCCTAGCATGATGCCCTGGGTGTGGGCGTAGCGCATGCGGCCCCAGCTTGGGAACGCGTCGATCAGGTCGGGGAAGACAAACTGCAGGGACACCAGGATGCCGAACGCCACCGCCAGCAACAGCGTGGCAAAGGCCGCCAGACTGTGGGCCCTGACTAAAAGGGAGTCGATTTCCGGAACGGTGTCCTGGGAGGTATCGCTAGCTTCAGTATTTACAACGGTTTCCGTCGATTGCATGTACTACCCGGCGGCCTGTAACTATTTGTTTCTTCTGCTCGAGGCTGGTAATAACTTACTGAAATTCGGCGATTTTAGTAAGCTCACAGCCCTGTCCGAAGACGCTATTTTGCCAGATTCTTGACCAAGATCAGCAGAAAATGTGTGGCAGTAGGCCCGAATGCCGTAGAATCCCAATTCCGGTACTTCTAATTCCGCCACCTCCGGCACCACAACAGGCCGGGAGCGGCAGCCCGACAGCACTTAGAGAAATAGAAGAAACAAAAACTCAGGAGGTAGTAATGTTGAGAAAATTAAGTTCACTGGCCCTGGCGGCAATGGCACTGGTACTTTCCGGCCAGGTCGCCGCACAGGCAGACCGCGCCACCATCGAGAAAGCCCTGTCGCCCCTGCCCATGGACCTGCGCGCAGACGCCACGGTTTATACCTATGACGACGAAGGCAATCGCGTCACCCTGAAGGTAGGCAGCAACCACGTCGAGTGCACACCCACCGATGCCGAAGGCTTCACCCGCTGCGGCCCGGTTTCGCAACGCGCCCGCCGTGACCTGCAGGCCAAGCTGAGAGCCCAGGGTTTGCAAGGTGAAGAAATGCAACTGGCCCTGCAGAAGGCCGAAGACGAAGGCCGTATTCCGCCGCGCAAGTTCGGTTCCCTGGCCTATCGCCGTTTCGACACACCGGACCGTATCCAGTATCTCTTTGTTGTATCCCTGCCCTTCGCAACAGCCGAGGAGCTGGGCATGCCCGAAGGCCCGCAGCGTGATAACTCCCTGGCCGGCCGCGGTACTCCCTGGATGATGCGTTCCGGAACTTCCGGCGCTCACCTGATGATTCCCATCAACGGCACCGAGTACTCAAACAACCCGCACTAATTTGAGTGCTGCAAACAAAAAGCCCGCCGATGGCGGGCTTTTTTGTGGGAGCAAAAAACCTACAACCCCAGGATGGCGTCGAGGAAAACTTCTGTGAAGGCAGCCCCGGCCCAGGCCAGTGGCACGATAAACACGTACAAGCCGAAACGAAACAGGATTGAGAGATCCATGGGCCAGTTGCGCAGTGACTGGACCAGTTCCCGCCGATGCAGCAGCGCGTTCATGCGCAGAAGTGACACTTCGTCGAGACTGCGGGAGCTATTCTCCATTTCCCGGTTAATCTCAACAACGTGTTGACGCTTGGCCGCAACAATACGCCGGTGTATGGCCCAGATAGGCAAAGGTACGAGAATAAGTACGGCGGGAATCGCCACGATAAATGCATTGGCGTAGTTGCTGAAATCGAATTCCAGGCTGATGGACTGCAGGGTGGTGAGGGCGAGCGCACCCGCTAACATGAGAAAACTGTTCAGGCTCTCGCGGCCAAATCCGTTGAGCTTGTCCAGGTTGTAAAGATCGATCTTCACGTGGGCGGCAAGCTTGTGCAGCACGATCCCCTGGTGGAAACGAAAGAACAGCACAATTCCCACGATACACCACATGAACCCCTGCCCGGTGATAATGGCGATGCTCACTTTCGCCGCCGTCACGTTGGAATAATCCAGTGCTTCGTGATTGATATTGGAATAGAGCCCATTGGCCAGACCAATCAGCATGGCCAGTGGCCAGAAACCCAGGAAGCGGTATTGCAGGCGATCGAGATAAGTCTCGTCGTCGAGCAGGGGGCGCAAGGTGCGATAGGTCGCCATGGATATGCGCAGGCTGGCGATGAAGCACATCAACAGGTACGGGGGCATGACCGACATCAGCAATGCCACTCCGGTCATTTCCAGCTTGTCGCCCCACAGGTCCGCGGCATCGGTAGGAAACATCATTCCCATGGAGGCCTGGTATATCAACAGGACAACCATTAACACGCCACCCACGGTCAGCACCGGGTAAGGCAGGCGTTGCAATGCGAACTCGGCGGCTCTTATGGGTAGCGGGGCAGGTTGCATGACAGGGTTCCTGGCAGATCGGCGGCCATCATAATCGATCAACGGGTGACAGCCAATCCGGCGCGCCCGGCGTGGACAAGAGAAATCTCCGGGAATAATCTAGGCCTGTCACACTTGAGGTTATCGGCATGAAAAGAACAATACTTCGATCGCTGCAGGCCCTGGTACTGGTGAGCCTGGCCCTGGGCAGCTTGAGTTTTGCCCAGGACGTCGATATTCGCATTACCCGCCTGCTGGACGAACCCATCATCAAGCCGTTCATGCATCCCACCATCGGGGAGAATGTGCAGGGTCCTTCCCTCATCCGCGTACCGGACTGGGTGGACAATCCACTGGGGCGCTACTACCTTTATTTCGCTGATCACAAGGGATTATATATCCGCCTGGCTTATGCCGATGAGTTAACAGGGCCGTGGCAGATTCATGCTCCGGGCAGCCTGCAGATCGAAGATTCCTTTTTTCCGAAGGAGCGCCCTTTTCTCTCTGATACGGATCTCGTGACTCGAATCGCCGCGCGCAGAGACAATGGGTCGCGCCTGATGCACCCACTGGGCCAGGAAATCACCCAGCCCCATATCGCTTCACCCGATGTGCATGTGGATGACGAAAACCGGCGCATCATCATGTACTTTCATGGACTCGCCGAACCAGGCCGGCAACATTCACGGGTCGCAGTTTCCTCTGACGGAATAAATTTCACTGCCCGGGAAGAAGACCTGGGCCGTACCTACCTGCGCGCTTTCGAGCACGATGGCATGACTTACGGCCTGGCCATGCCCGGCCAGTTTTATCGCTCCGCCGATGGTCTTGGTAATTTTGAACCCGGGCCTCGCCTGTTCAACCCGAACATGCGTCACAATGCCGTGCTGAAAAGGGGTAATACACTCTATGTCTTCTGGACCCAGGCGGGCCATGCCCCGGAAAGCATCCTGCTCAGCACCATAGATATCAGTGGTGACTGGGGTACCTGGCAAAATTCACCTGGCCAGGTGGTGTTGCGGCCCGAGCGGCCCTGGGAAGGGGCAAACGCACGTAATGAACCATCCCTGCGTTCTTCAGCGTATGGAATGGTGAATCAATTGCGTGACCCGGCGATTTACCAGGAAGACGGCAGGATTTACCTGCTCTACGCCGTCGCCGGCGAGCACGGCATCGCCATTAGCGAGGTGGAGTTTCTTGAGTAACAGCAAAGCGGTAACCGCCAGTCTTGTCGTTATAACAATCTGTGCCGCCCTGGCCTGGGCGGGAGCCCAGGGAGGCATAAGCTACGGTGGCGTACCCGTGTTAGTGGTTTGCCTCATAGTCAGCCTGCTGATTCACTGGGCGATTTTTGTTCCTTCATTTATATGGCAGACCGAACACTATTTCGACCTCACCGGCGGCATCGCCAACCTGTCGGTCGTAGTGACCGCCATGCTCCTGGTACCAGGGCTGGATCTGCGCGGATTGATTATCGGTCTGTGTATTGCCATCTGGGCCGCCCGCCTCGGCACCTTCCTGTTCCTGCGCATCAAAAAAGCTGGCGGAGATCGCCGCTTCGACGAACTCAAGGCACGGTTTCTTCGATTTCAGTTCACCTGGACCCTCAGTGCCGCCTGGGTCTTTATCACCCTCGCCGCCGGCATCACTGCTATTACGTCTACTCGGCAGGTTGCTCCTGACCTTTTCCTGTGGCTTGGCCTGGCCCTGTGGCTGTTCGGATTTGGCTTTGAAGTCATCGCCGACATGCAGAAAACGAAATTCCGCGCCGATCCGGCTAACTCCGGCAAGTTCATATCAGTTGGCTTGTGGTCCCGTAGCCGCCACCCGAATTATTTTGGCGAGATCGTGTTGTGGTTTGGGGTAGCCATCATGGCACTGCCCGCTCTGGGCGGCTGGCAATATGTCACCCTGGTGTCGCCCTTTTTTGTGCTGTTACTGCTCACCCGTATAAGCGGCGTGAACATGCTGGAGAAAAGCGGTGAAGAGCGATGGGGTTCTGATCCTTCATACCAGCAATATGTTGCTAACACACCGGCGCTCGTACCAGGCTTCGGCAAGAACTGATATTTACTTCTCGTACTGAAACACTTCTTCCAGGGGCAGATCGAATACCGCGGCGATGCGGAACGCCACTTCCAGTGACGGGGAATACTTGCCCAACTCGATTGCGTTCACAGTCTGGCGCGTAACCCCGATTTCCCGCGCCAGTTCCAATTGCGTCATGTCATCGTGCTGTGTCCGCAATTCGCGAATGCGATTGCTGATTGGCAATTCCGGCATCAATATCCCCTGCGGTACTGCACGATCAACATGGCTGCGCGAAAGATCTCCGCAAAAATAATGCAAGCAAGGTACAGCATGCCGTAGCCCCAGTTACCGCCTTCCACGTGGATCATGGGGAAGGTCACGGCGATCATCATGCCGATGAGCGCCACGTAAGCCGTGCGTGATGCTCGGAAAGCAAACAACTGGTCCCGCTCGTCCTTGGGAATTCCCGCATCTTCCGGTGACTTCCAGCGGGCCACCAGCACCAGCACCACTTCCAGCACAACAAAAGTGGTCAGCGCCAAAACGGCGAGATGTGCCAGGTACATGAAATTCGGATCGGGTTGGTGATAGTTCTGCACCATCACCACGTAGAACGGGAAGAACACCACAATCAGGGCGATCATGGTGACCCAGGCTTTCTTTTCTCGAAAGGACATTGCCTAGTCTCCGCTAATAGGGCTATTTCTTATAGTCTTGCCTGTTTAGCCCGCTCTATTCAGGCCGGCGGTCCAACAGCGGCAACCTGGAAGTTGTAACAGTTATCCAGCACCGTGGGGTCTTCCCGGTAGATATCCACCAGTTGCCCCGGAATGGCCTCGATGTGTTCGATCCAGCTTTCCGCCTCTTCTGCCGTGAAGTAGCCGGACTCACGGGCATGGGTGAACAGGATGTCGGCGAATTCTTCCGCCTGCATGTTCTCGGATCCCACGGCGGCATAGGAAACACTCAGTTCGTAGACTTCGATAAAGTATGGCTGGTCGCACAGGGCCGTATCCGTCTGCATGAGACTCATCGCCGAAGACGGGACAGCCCCTTCCCCGCTGCCATGAAGTGCGGCGAAACTGTCGTTACCGGAAAAGTGCCCGGTAATCGGGGCGTGGGCGATGACCAGGCCCGCCAGGATTCCCAATATCAGTATGGCTGCGATTTTCATTGATTCGCTCCTCTGGACAATACCGGGGAGCATAGTCAAAGATTTTTGACATGTCAATTATTTTGGACATTATCCCCTTGACATACGTACTGGATGGATATACAATCCGCCCCATACTTGGAGAAATGCCATGGAATTAACGCCCTTGGAGCAGTTGATTGCAGATCGAACCGAGCGAGAGCGCCAGCTAAAGCTGGAACTCATCAGGGTCAACCGGGACGATCCCGCTAATGAGGAGAAACTCTCTCAGATACATGACGATCTTGAGAGGGTTCGCGGTGAACTCGCTGAATATGAGAGGCGGCGAGGCGGCGCTGGGTCTTGATGACTTCCCCCAACTCCTCGCTGAACTCGTCTCCCTCGGCAATTAGCTCCTCGCAAAGCCTCACAACCTTATCGTGAATATTCATTATGAAATCTCTTACAGTTAGACAATTCTTTAGAACCTTCCCCGACGACGATGCCTGTTTAGAGCACATATTTCAGTGCCGATTCGGGGATGATTACGATTGTCCAAAATGTGAAAAAAATACAAAGTGGCACAAGATAAAGGCCGAGAGGGCCTATTCCTGCCAATACTGCGGCCACCATTTGCACCCCACTGTTGGGACGCTTTTTGAAAAATCTCGAACCCCCTTGCAGCTTTGGTTCTATGCCATGTTCTTGTTTACAACTACTCGACATGGGGTTTCCGCCAAGGAGTTACAGCGTCAACTTGGCGTCACCTATAAGACAGCGTGGCGCATGGGCCACGAGATACGCGAACACATGTCCGAAGTTGATAACCTGAATTTCGGGCCGATGTCGGGGCACGTTGAGGTTGACGAAGTTCACCTTGGCGGCAAGTGTAAGATGGAAGAACGCGCAGATAAGAAAACTATCGTGGTCGGACTGCTAGAGCGCGATGGTGACATTCACACCCAGATCGTGCCGGATGCCAAAGCTGACTCACTGATGCCTGTTATTACTGAAAATGTGGAGGTTGGTACTATTGTCTCAACTGACCAGAATCGTGCATATCACCCGCTTGCGGGTGAAGGCTACAAACATGGGAAAGTTCAGCACGCCGCGAAGCAATATCGCAACGGCATTCATCATACAAACGGGATAGAGGGCTACTGGCACATATTGCAGGCAAGCATTGCTTCAACCCATATGCACGTATCTCGAAAGCACTTGCCGAAGTATTTGGGAGAGTTTGAGTATCGCCACAATACTAGGGGCGACGCTTCTTCGATGTTCCCCGAGTTGATTTCGACTTATCCCGAACAGGCTGACGAATAGCCTCGTCGAGTTTATCTTGATCGCCCTTGGGGTCTTTGGAATGTTCCTTTATGAACTCTTCCAGCTTCCCCTTTTGACGGGCTTCCTTTAAGGTTGTGGGCATGGTCAGAATTATAACAATAATCTCCCTGCTATTTTGTGTTTCAGCTTTAGGCCAGCAACCCAGCCAGGACCTTAGCCCCGATCAAGTTACCAACAATCCAGCCAGCACCACAGATAATCAAGAAAACGCACAAATTGAGGAGCCTGACGCTGCCGCTGGCCAACAGCCTAGTGTAGGCCAAACCACCGACAACGAAAATCAGCAGAGTACCAATCCCGATCCCCAGGTTGAATCCAATCGAATCGCGGCGCAGGATCTCCTTGAGCAAAACAGAATGGCTGATGGCACTTGGTGGATTGTTGCCCTCACCGGTGTGACCATACTGCTTGTCTGGATGACTTACCGAGAGGCTAGAAGCGCCAACAAAATCATCGGCGCTGCGTCCAAAAGCCAGCTCAGAGCATATATGACAATTAATGACGTCATTATCGAAGAGATTGAATCGAGCGAGTATAGGCTTCGAGTTGAGTGGATCAACAGCGGTGAAACTCCTGCCATGATGGCCCAGGTTTCTGCCGATATGGAAAGGTTTGCTAGAGAAAAAGATGGGAACAGCGCTGAGGAAATTTCTGCGGCAGTTAAAGCCCTCCAGGCACGAGAGCCCGTATTCAATTCTGGTGTGGATATTGGCAAGGGGCGCCCCATCGGCAAGAACCTCGACGATTTCATCAACCACAGTCGGGCAAAGGCTGTATTTCAGGACAGACAGAGCATCGTCGTTAGGACTCTCGTGATTTACAGCGACATTGACGGAAACAGGTATCAGGGCGAGCTTTTTGCAAAAATCAAACTTCTCGCCTCCCCCAGAAGTAGAAGCAAAGACTGCACCTACGAAACTTCTATTAGGCCAATCCGACCCTACATTCGCGAAAAGGTTATTGCCCGTAGCGAAGAACCACCCACCTAAGAAAACCGAGAACGCCCAGATTATTGCGGGCGAACGAACGCACAAGCGGCCTATCCTTTTTTCTAGTCCTGTGACGCCTTCATGGGGAGTAATCATGCGCTCCTAAGCCAATATACTGGTTGTATATACAGTAGTTTGGCGGGATAATTGGGCGGTTTGGGCAATAAAAAACCGCCTTGTCATGGGCGGTCTTATAAATAGAGGTGTAGCTGTATTCGGTGCCCGCGTGGTGGAACTTAGTAGACACAGCGGACTGTCAATCCGCCGGCTCGCGAGGCCTTGTGGGTGCAAATCCCACCGCGGGTACCATTTTTTTGCAGCTAGAAGTTTAGGACTTTGAATCCCATCCTTCAATAAAAATCGCCAAAATTTTAAAGACTTGCCAAAAATTCTGAACCTCCGTCCCCGCTACGTATGCAAAGGGGATAATGTCCATTATTTTTGACACGGAAAACCCCGCGAATTTGTCACCGTTGGGCAAGATAGAGATAAGGATTACCAGCTGGTCCAGTCGTTAACACTGCCGTCCTGACAGGAGGCGGGCACGTACTGGATGCGGTCCTGGGTATCGTTAACGGTGCAGCGAAAGGCGAGTGTGGTGGAGTTCACCAGCTTGATTTGCAGGTGGATTCCAATATCAGAATTACCCCACTCGGGCAGTCGGTAGGCGCGCAGGGCAATGACCCGGTGCGGCCCCTTCGGCTGGTATTCAAAGCGTTCCCACATTTCGTCAACCGAACCATATAAGGTTTCATAGGAATACCAGGGACCGCCAAACATCTGCCCGTCCGGCGTGGGAGAGGCGGGAATCACATCTGGCAGGGTGCCGTCATTGGCCTGGTTGAAACCGATCTCCACCCGGCGCCTGAGTTCTTCCAGCAGCAGAATTCCCTCGGTGGTGCGCGCCTGGACGGTATAAGTCTGCACCCAGGGCACGGCGACACTGAGCAGCACACCGATGATGGCAACCGTGGCCATCAGCTCGATCAGGGTAAACCCAAGTTGTTGGGAACGGGTTTTCATCTACTCGATGATCTCCGGTATGGGATTATTGCGGCTGACTACGATCTCGCTGAAGCCATGGAGGTCGGGCCGGGGGTGGCGCACGATAACGTCGTTATCAAGCTGGGTGACCAGCATGGGCGCACCGGCCTCGGTACATTGCATGGATGGAGGTGGCACGCGGTTGTTCTGCAGCATTTCGGCGATTTCCCAGAACACCAGCATGCAGTTTTCCAGGTCGAAGCGGGCCTGTTCCTGCACCACGATTTCCTGCTGGGTCAGGGGCCGGGTGTCCTGGATGGATGCGGTAATGCGATAACCGATAAAGATGGTACAGACTGCGATGACCGCCATCAGGAACTTGTCGTTGGGCTCCTTGTCCTTTCCGGCTTTTTCCGCGCGCTTCTCGTCTTCTTCATGGCGGGTGCGATCCTGTACCTTGCCCTCTTCCAGCAATTTCGCCATGGCACTGGCCTTGCCGGGCGTCGATGTACTGGCGGGAGTTTTTTCTGCGGACTTGGCGGGGGTCGTCGCCTTGGTAAACGCGTGCATCTTTAAACAGCGTTCACATAGAGTGGCATCGTCCTCAAAGTTCGCGCAAATGCCACACACGGGAGTGCTACAGTTATCACACAGTGCGACTGCCTTGGCTCCCGGGTGGAATTCACACTTCAAGATCGGTACTCCGGACTAGGTCTCTCCGGTACTATAATCCAGATAGCGTATGTAATGCATCGACCTGTGTCACAGTTAGCGCGCGGGATTACCGGGACTGCAGGTACAGTGACTCCAATTGATCCAGGTTGGATTTCTTCGGATGAACCGCGGCCTGAACTTCGCTGTCGAGAATCTGGACCACATCGGTATCCGGGTCATACACGGGCCATTCCGGTAATCCCGGTCCATTGGGATCGCCATTGCGGGCGAAATTAACCCAGTAGTCCGCCATGGTGTTAGCCAGGCGCCGGTCGGCGCGGTCCCAGTCCAGCCCCACCAGGCCCATGTTGTCGAATACGTAGGCCAGTTCCCCGGAATGGTAGGCACCGTAAAGTCGTTGCCCGCCATCGCCTGTTAGGTCGGGATTATCCGGCGTGTACAAGCGGAACACCGGTGCACTGCGGCTGAAGTAATACACATAAGCATTGTCGCCCCGCTCCCTGACCAGGCGACCCCACATGCGGGAGGCCAGCAGGAAACCGTTGTCGGTCATGACTTCCTTGCGCGCGTCCAGGGGTGAAAGCGCCAGGGAAGACCGGTAGTTACGCTTGATCGTATTGGCTGCCGCACCCAACGCGCCTTCCAGGTACTCATCAAACTGCTGTTCACTGATAGGCGCCGCGGTGTGGCTCAGGCCATGGTATTCATTGGCAAGGCCGCCCACCATTACCGGAATACGGTTCTGCCGACCGGATTGCAACAGGTCATAGGGCGCGGCGGGAATTACCCAGCCGTCGATCACCGGGCCGATGTTGCCGCCACTGGTGGCAATCAGGGTCTCCGCGGGAATGGCGCGCAGGGCGTCCGCTGCTGCGGCATCCCTGCCCTCCACTTCGAGATTGCCTGCATAAGCCAGGCCGCGGCGGTGACCGGAATCTTCCAGGGTGGCGCTGAGTTTGACGCAGCCCGGCGACTGTCCGATGACACCGCTGATCATACCTTCGGCCAGGGGCGATGCCATCAACAGGCATACGTCGGTGCCGCCGGCGGACTGACCGAATATGGTGACGCGGTCGGGATCGCCACCAAACGCAGCGATGTTTTCCTGCACCCAGCTCAATGCCGCGAGCTGGTCCATCAGGCCATAGTTACCGGACGCGTTTTGCGGCGATTCTGCAGTCAGGGCAGGATGGGTGAGAAAACCCAGGGGGCCGAGACGGTAATTTGCGGTGACGATGACCGCACCCCGCGCCGCGAGATTGGATCCGTCGAAGATTAACGGCGCGGCATGCCCGGCGGTATTGCCGCCGCCGTGATACCACACCATCACCGGCAGGCTGTCGCTGGAATCTTCCGCACCGGTAAACACGTTCAGGTACAGGCAATCCTCGGAGCGCAATAAATTACCCCGGGCGTAAATGGTGGCGTCACTGTTTTGCGCCTGCCAGCAAGCGGCACCGGCCTTGTCCGCCTGGCGCACACCGGCGAAGGGAACGGCATCGGCCGGAGGCTTCCAGCGCAGGTCGCCCACGGGGGGCGCCGCGAAGGCAATACCCTTGAAAGTGGTTACGCCGTCGGCGTATTCCGAGCCATGGCCCTGGTATACACCGACCGCGGTGGTAACCTGTGTAACATCCGCCGCAAAAACGGACCCGGAGAAAAGCAGCGCGGCAAGCACCGCACCATGTCCTGTAGTTCTATTCAGCATGGTCATAACATCCATCACACGAGTGTCAGTTCAGTTGGTTTCCGGCACCGGTTCAAGCCGGTACAGGGCGCCGTCTTCTTCATCGGCCAGCAGGTAGAGATAACCGTCCGGACCCTGCTGTACATCGATGATGCGCTGGCGCAGTTCCCGCAGCAGGCTTTCGCGACGAATCTCCGCGCCGCGGCTGTTGAACACGATGCGTTCGAGATGGCCGGTATTGGGAATACGTCCCACCATCATGGAACCCACGAACAGGTTGCCCTGCCACTGGGGAATCTTGTCGCCGGTATAAAAGGTCAAACCGCCGGGAGCGATGGAAGGCCACCACATCACCACCGGCTGCACGAATTCTTCATGGCTCGGCCCTTCCGTCACCCAGTCGCCGCGATACTGGCGGCTGTAAGACACAATGGGCCAGCCGTAGTTTTCCCCGGCATGGACGATGTTGACCTCGTCACCCCCCTGGGGCCCATTCTCCGAAGCCCACAACTCCCCGGTCTCGGGATGGAATGTGAGGCCGAGCTGGTTGCGGTGCCCCACCGAATACACTTCCGGCAGGAACTCCCCACTTTCCACGAAGGGATTGTCCCGGGGAACCGTGCCGTCATCGTTCAATCGCAATAGCTTGCCATAATGGGATTCCGGGTCCTGGGCCATTTCACCCACGGCGGCATACACCGCGGCACCTCCCACGGTCATTAACAGTTTGCGGTCGGGGGTGAACAACAAGGCACTGGCGGAGATCGCCGGATCGTACCCGGCGGTGACAAAAATATCGCTCACCTCGGTGAGCCGGTCTTCCACCAGGCGCCCCTTGGCCAGGGCAACGGTTTGGGAGGGCTCCTCGTTGTATTCGATGGGCTTGTGATAACTGAGGTAGACCAGGCTGTCATCATCGGGGTGCAACTCGATGCCCATGAGGCCGGCGCGAAACAGGGCACCGAAGACTTCCGGCACACCGGCCACGCTGTGCTCCAGTAATTGCCCGTCCCGCACGATGCGAATCTGGCCCCGGTAGCGCTCCGTGATGAGAATATCGCCGTTGTCACGGAACGCCATGGCGAAGGGATTTTCCAGGCCGGTAACCACGGGCACCACCCGTATCTTGCCCGCCTCGAAAGTGTCCACCACCATGGGCTCGGTAATGGAGGCAACCGGATCGCGGTTGATCTGGGCACTGAGGGTGCCTGCCAGGGATAGCGCCAAACAGCCAAGCAATAACTTCTGCAACATATTCATAACACTCAGTGTTGGTGACCGGGCCCGTAAACGGCAGCCACCTGGTCATAATGCTCTTGTAACAGATCGCGGCCGAAATCACCGTCGAAATCGCGCCACACCAGGTGAATGTGGTTGTTGTTATTCTGGGTATTGTCGTACTCGATGAGTATGCCTCCCCCCTGCACGCGGTAGTAATGGGCTTCCCCCCGCTCCAGGCCACCGATCCACAGGAAGCGAATGTCATCCAGCCCCGCTTCCTGCAGGCTGGCCATGCGCGCCCGGGCCACCGCCGTGGGCTGGGCCGAGGCAACCTGTTCGATAAGACGAATCAGCGCCAGCTTCTGCCCGGAATTCAAATTGCCATAGCGAATGCCCTGGTCTTCCAGGGGTTCGATGTCCACGTTCGCGCTGGTGAGAATGTCCCGCGGCACATCGGTATCCAGCACGCCCATGCGCCGCTGGTTTGCATCCAGGGAAGTAACCAGGTCTCGCGCCATGTCTTCTTCCGCCGCCAGGGCGCGCAGGCCAATGCGATTACCGCTGCGCACCTCCGCCGGGTTGGCGCCAAAAAACTGGGGTGAACTGGCAATGCCTTCACCGCCGGCGAAGGTCCAGTTGAAGGCGAGGTGGTGGCCCTCGTAACGAAATCCCCAGGCGCCGCTCATGGAGGGCTCACCGAAGAAGGAAAAGTAATAAAGCTCCGGGTCGCGGTTGAAACGCCCGTTCACTTCGATCTCGGCGAGCACGGACTCCAGGCTGCGCACGTTTTCCATTTTTTCGTAGCCGGGGGCGCTGAAAAAAGTTCGCAGCAGGCTTGCCGCCGTTGCGCGCTGGGAATCATTTAGGCTCTTGTAGGGCACGCCGTTGCGATCACGGGGTATGAAATGCCAGTTCAGCCGTTCCTCGCTGTCGAATTCGAACAGGGCCGCGTTTTTCTGCATCTGGTTCAAACCGGCAATGAAGCGATTGCTGGCGTTTACCATTTCCTCGCTCAGGGCCATGGTGCCCTGCTGGGCGAAGGCAGGCAGCGAACAAAATGTAAATAATAGAAGGAAGAAGGAAATCAGGGGTGCTGGTAATCGAGTGTGGCCGGTCACGGTGGTGTCTCCCAGTCTTGTTTCACCCGAGCATAAACCCGCGGCCTGTTGCCGTCCACCGGGCAATTGTGTTGCGCCGGGAATTTTGCGATAAATAGCCCCTTTCCCAACCCTTGCAAGCCCGAAAGGACGCGCCATGAAAGCAGTAAGAGTCAACGAATACGGGGGGCCGGAAGCCATGTCCTATGACGACGTGGACGTGCCCACTCCCGAACCCAACCAGGTGCTGGTGAAAGTCGAAGCCGCCGGTGTGAACTACATCGATACCTACCAGCGATCGGGGCTCTACCCCATTCCCCTGCCCGCCACCCTGGGCCTGGAAGTGGCCGGCGTGGTGGAAGCGGTTGGCAGCGAAGTCAGCGAATTCAAACCCGGCGACCGGGTAGCCTCCACCAATACCATAGGCGGCTACGCGGACTATTGCCTGGTGGATGAAGACCGCCTGGTGGAATTGCCCGACGGCGTGGATTTCAATTCCGGCGCCGCGGCCATGTTGCAGGGATGCACGGCCCATTACCTGTGCAAGTCCACCTACCCGGTGAAGCAAGGTGATCGTGCCCTGATTCACGCTGCCGCCGGCGGTGTCGGCCTGCTCCTGATCCAGATGGTGAAGATGTGCGGCGGCTATGTCATCGGCACCTGTTCCACCGAAGAAAAGGCGCAGTTGGCGAAAGATGCCGGGGCCGACGAAGTCATTCTCTACACCGAAAAAGATTTCGAGGAAGAAGTAAAACGCATTACCGATGGCGCCGGGGTGAACGTCGCCTATGACTCCGTGGGCAAGGCCACCTTCGACAAGAGCATCGACTGCCTCGCACCCCTGGGTTACATGGTGTTGTACGGCAATGCCAGTGGCCCGGTCACGGAGTTCAACCCGGCCACCCTGGCGCCGAAAGGCTCCCTGTTCCTCACCCGGCCTACCCTGTTCACCTATATCGCGAAACGGGATGACCTGGTGCAGCGCAGCAAGGACGTGTTTGACTGGATTAAAGACGGCAAATTGAAACTGCGCATGGAGCACTTCTTCCCCATGGCGGAAGCCACCGCCGCCCACGAGGCACTGGAAGGCCGCAAGACCACGGGCAAAATCATCCTGACACCGTCATAGCATTGCACTACTCGAGAATTAAGATGTTGGAGGAAAAAATGAGAATAATGCGAATACTCTTCACCATGCTCGCCTGCCTGTTTGGCAGCGCGGCACTGGCCCAGACCATTGACGCCGGTCGCGGCGAATTACCCCTGACTGTACCCGCCGGTTACGATGCCAGCGAGCCCACGCCCCTGATCGTGTTGCTGCACGGTTACACGTCCAGCGGCATGCGCACGGACAACAACTGGGGCATCAGCGAACTCGCCGATGACTATGGCTTCCTGTTTATTGCACCCAATGGCGAACGGGAACCAGCCGGAGACCAGAATCCCTACTGGAACGCCTCTGACGCCTGTTGCAACTTCTACGCCACGGAAACCGATGACAGCGGTTATATCCGCCGCATCATCGACATGATCAAGGCGAACTACAACGTGGATGACAACCGTGTGTATGTTACCGGCCACTCCAACGGCGGATTCATGAGTTACCGCATGGCCTACGAACATTCTGATGCCGTAGCTGCCATCGCCAGCCTGGCCGGCGCCAACCACTTCGAGGAACGGGATCCACCACCCTACCCCGTGCATGTGCTGCAGATACACGGCACCGACGACACCACCATCGAATACCGCGGCGGCGAGATCCGGGACAATCGTTATCCCAGCGCCATGGCCAGCGTACGCCGCTGGGCACAATATAACGGTTGTGATATGGGCCGTGCCAGCCGCGAGATGCGGGATCTGGATGCCTCACTACCCGGATATGAAACCGGCGTGATGAAGATGAATACCGGTTGCAAGGACGGCGGTTCCGCCGAGCTGTGGACCATTTCCGATGGCGCCCACGTGCCGGTGTTTTCCGACACCTACGGCGAGCAGGTGGTGGAGTGGTTGCTGGCCCACCCGAAACCACCCCACGTGCTGGGCGACTGAACCGGAATCCTGCATGCACCCGTTGCAGCGAGCAATTCAACGCTACCGGTGCATGCCAACAGGGAACACCCGCTCACAGCTGTTCGCAATTTTCCTGTTAAGCCTTGCGCTGGCCGGTTGCGATGCAGGCAGTGGTGGCCTGCGTCCGGCGCCCATTGCCCGGGTGGAATTCGACCCCATCGCAGAGATGAGCGGCATGGTGAAACATCCCAATGACGGCAGCTATTGGGTGCATAATGACAGTGGCGATGCGCCGCGCCTGTTCGCCATCGATCTCGACGGCAATACCCTGGTGCCTCAATCCCTGCAGGGTCGTTACTATGCCGGCACCCCAGAGCGTGGCAAGCAGCCCTGGCCCGGCGTCATGATTGGCAACGCGGAGAACATCGACTGGGAAGACATCACCAGCGACGGGGAAAACCTGTACATCGCCGACCTGGGCAACAACTTCAATAGCCGCCGCAATCTCGGCGTCTATGTGGTGCCCTGGTCAAGCCTGCTGGAGACTGAAAGCGCTGAAGCTGCGGTGCACTGGCCCGTGGCCTACCTGGAACAAACCGCCTTTCCGCCGCCGAACCGCCACTTTGACAGCGAAAGTCTATTCTTCGCCGACGGCAAACTGTATTTCATCACCAAGCATCGCGAACCCTTGCCCGCCCAGTCCATGGCCCCCGGCGCCAACCTGTATCGCCTGGACAGCACCTTTTACAACGCCAGCAATCCGCTGATACTGGTGGACAGCCATGCCGAGTTAACCGCCGCCACCGCCGCCGAGCTGTCACCGGACGGCAATACCCTGGCGGTGCTGTCCTATACCGCGTTGTGGCTGTTCGACCGTCCCAGTGAAGGCGACCAGTGGCTGTCTTCTTCTTCCCGCAAGATCGAGTTCGCCCGCGACACCGTACGCCAGGCCGAAGCGCTGGCTTGGGAAGACAATGACACGCTCATCCTCAGCAACGAGCAACGCGATATTTTCCGCATTCCCGTGGCCGTGTTTTAATACCACGATGAATTACCTGACCGTAAAGCACCGGCTGTTACTGCCTTTCCAGGCCATACGCCGATTCCTGCGCGGCCCCAATTCAATCGCCGAGCGACGCAGCACCGGACGCAAGATGCTCAATGACCTGCTCGATGCCCGGGACCGTGAGTTCGTTGGTCGCGATTGGTATCGACGCGGACTGGGTCTGGATCATGACAGTGCTGCCCGGCCCGGTGTACTGGACCACGCGGGCCGCATATTCGATGCCGCAACTCGAGATTTGGGCCGTGCCTCGTGGTACTGGCAGAAAGTCCTGTCGGCCTGCCACGTCTCCTATGAACAATGGAAAGCCCTGGAAGATTCCATACGCAACGCCCGGGATTACGATGAAGCCATCGAGCGGGCGTTAAAGAGTGGCAACTACCAGGAGTTGGATGAACTGTTCGATCACGCCCTGGAGCACAAGGAAGAGGCAATCAAACAGGCCAAGGCCTACCTGGAATCACTGGAAGATCCGGCCGGCTGATCACTACCCGGGCCATGAATACCTATTTGATAGTTCGCACGGTGCACATTGGTTGCGCCATTATTACTGCTGCAGGATTCACCTTGCGCGGCGCCTGGATGATGCTGGATTCCCCCCTGCTGCAACACCGGCTGGCGAAAATCCTGCCCCACATCGTAGACACGCTGCTGCTGCTCAGCGCCATAACACTCGTTGTAATGTCACGGCAGTACCCGGGAGTGAACTGGATTGGGCTGAAGATATTCCTGCTGCTGGCTTATATCCTGTTCGGCACGTTTGCCCTGAAGCGTGGGCGCACCCGCCGCACCAGGGTTGCCTGTTTCGCCGGCGCGCTCGTCTGCCTGGCCGGCATCTTCGCCAGCGCCATGGTCAGGCCAGTGCTGATTTAGCCTTTATTTTCCTGCCACTGGGCCAGCACGCGGTGGGCTTCTTCGCTGTCAAAGGTAGCGTCGGTGTGGCTGTCGGTCTTTCCGGTCAGTTCGATCACGTAGCCGTTGGGATCGCGGAAGTATATGGAATGGATGAAGTCGTGGTCGGAGATGCCCCGGGTCTCGATGCCGGCCTGCCTGCCTTTTTCCATCAGGGGCTCGAGCTGGTCCAGGGGAACCTCCAGGGCGATGTGCAGGTCGAAATCCCGCTGGTCCTTGAAGTCGAATGGCTCGTCCGGCTCCTCGAAGAAGGCGAGGAAGGAACCGTCGTCCATCTGGTAAAAGCTGTGCAACACTTTGCTCTCGCGCCCGGTCTTGGTGGCGCTGATGGGGAATGACAGCTTCAGGGGCAGGCCCAGGAAATCCTCATAAAACTGCCGGGTCTCTTCCGAATCCCGGCAGCGATAGGCGTTGTGGTGTAGTCCCTTGATCATGGCGTCTCCTCCGGGGCGTGGCCCAGCCCGCATTATGGCAAATCCCCGGGGCCGGCTCATCCTGCCCCGCTGGACAGCCCGCCCATCGTAAGTCTTTGATCAGGCTGTAGTTAATGCCCTGGCTGCCCGGCCCCGGCTTGCAATTTGTGACATTACCGCGGCCCGTCCTTCTTTATAATTCAGCAATTTTTACGATACAGGACTAGTTCGGACGGGATTCCCGCCCCGGCCGCGCAAAACACCTTACATAGAGGACGCAGTTTTGAGTTCAGGTATTTCCTCCGCTTACCGCAAGCTCCTGGCAGTATCCGCTGCCTCCTTTTTAATCAGCTTCTCCACCACCCTCAATGCCCAGGACAACGTGGGCGAGGAATCCACCGTGGTGTACCCGGCGTCTTATTTCACCGAATGGGAACCGGTTACCGCCATGGACATGGTGAACCGCATCCCCGGCATCAACGTCGGTGGCGGCGGGGGTGGCGCCGGGTTCCGCCCACCGGGTGGTTTTAACCGCAATGCCAGCCGTGGCGGCCGCGGTTTCGGTGGTGGCGGCGGCAGCACCCAGATCCTCATCAACGGCAAGCGCACCGCCGGCAAAGACAACAACACCCAGTCCCAGCTCGCGCGCATCACCGCCGACCAGGTGGACTTTATTGAACTGATTCGCGGCACCGGCGGTGACCTGGACGTGCGCGGTTCCGGCCAGATTCTCAACATCATCTTGTTTGAATCCCTGGACACCTCTTCCCTGTCTTTCGAGGTATTGGCGGACTATTACAAGGACAGCGAATCCCGCCCCGGCGGCACCGTCACCTACAGCGACCAGTTCGGCAATCTCAACATGCTGGTCAGCGCCGCGGCGACACCCGGGTACGACCACACCGTGGCCTACGAGGAAAGCATCCTGGGAGACGGTTCACCCAATGACCGCGTGTACCAGGACACCATCGTCAAGCAGAACAACTACTCCCTGTCCACCAACCTGGACTACACCATCAGCAACAACAGCAGCGCCCGCTTCAACGCGCTGTATGCCAAGAATGACAACCCGTCCACGGTGGATCGCACCACGGTGGACATCCGCGACGGCGCCTGGGATCCCTACGTGGAGTTCGAAGACATTCCCGGCCGCCAGCGTAACTGGGAACTGGGCGGCGATTATGAAATCAACTTCGACAACGGCGCCCGCCTGAAAGCCCTGTTCATCGCCAATGAAAACGACACCGGCAGCACCCGGGAACGATTCGAGGTCCTCGCCGACGGCGCCATGGACAAGAACCTCTACCTCGATTCCCAGACCGTGATCGAGGAACGCATCATTCGTGGTTCTTATACCTTTGACGTCTTTGACGGACAGGACCTGGAACTGGGCGCCGAGCGTGCCGAGACCATCATGGACGCGGCACTGAAGCTGGGCATCGCCTCCAGCAGCGGTACCCCCGCCGCCAGCCATGGCGGTCTGGTTCCCATATCCGTGGACAACGCCAGCACCCGGGTGGAAGAAGTACGCTACGAGCCCTTTGCCATTCACAACTGGCGCATCAACAACCGCATGTCACTGGAAACCTCCCTGGTCTATGAGACCTCCGAGATCCAGCAGATCGGTGAGTTCAGTAACAAGCGCACCTTTGATTTCTTCAAGCCGAAGTTCGACTACCGCTTTGACGTGACGCCGTCCATCCAGTTGCGCTTCCTGGTGGAGAAGTTCGTGCGCCAGATGAGTTTTACCAACTTCGTCGCTTCCACCGATGCCGAAGACAACGACTCCAACACCCTGGCCGGCAACAAGTTCCTGCGCCCGGACTACTGGTGGAACTACAACTTCACCGCCGAGTACCGGCTGCCTAACGACCAGGGCGTAATCAGTGCCAATCTTTACAAGCACCGGCACAAGGACTTCCTGCAGCGGGTGGACGTGTCGCCTTCGCCGGACAACCTGCAATCCGCCTCGGGCAACATCGGCACCGGTGAGATGTATGTATTCGACGTGCGTGCCAGCGTACGCATGAGCGCCATCAACATGCCCAACCTGCTGGTGAATGCCCGCGCCAGTGCGCGGGATTCCGAGCTGATCGATCCCTTCACCCAGCAGGAGCGCTCCTTTACTTTCTTCCACCGGGGCGAGTGGGAACTGGGCTTCCGCCATGACATTCCCCAACGCCGCTTCAACTGGGGTGTGCAGGTGCGGGACCGCTACGACGGCGACTACAACTTCTACGACATCGACGACTTGCTGTCGGAAAATCGCGAACCCTGGGTAACCGCCTTCGCCGAAGCCATCGTCCTGAACGACTACACTGTGCGCCTTGACGCCCGCAATGTATGGGATTCCAACCGCTGCCGCGAGCGCGTGCGTTACCTCGGCCACATCATCGACCAGGTCGTCGAGGAAGTGGAAGCCAACTGCTCCAAGAACGGCCCCGTGGTCAGCCTGAAGGTCAGCGCGACTTTCTAATACTTCCATACCCGCTTTCAAAAAGGCCGCTGCCTAAATATTAGTCAGTGGCCTTTTTTATGCCTTGCTCACTTGTAAATGAGCCAGCTCCTGCAGGCTGTTGAATCTGCGATACTTTCCGAAATTCAGCACAAACATACAGGGAAAACCCATTATCTCTGATATGCAAGGGGTCCCATTAAAACAGCAAAATGTGCCGCTCACTTTGCTTTGCCCCCACCTGGCCTGAAATTCCCGAATAACTGTTCCAATTCAGATAGCTACGCACTAAACTCAAAAAACCCTTCAGCTAGATAATGAGGGGTAACTTTATATAAATGTCATGTGTTTCGTAGCCCGCACAATCGCTCCGAATATTGGCAATTCAGATTTAGGCTAAAGCTGCAGTGGCATGTTCAAGTATTCATTTATAGCTTTCATAAGCTTTTTTTCTGGGTGCGCGCAATATCCATTTTTAAATGGTTCATTTTCAATCACTGGAGAAATCGTGAGCCATCCTAATGAAATCTGCAATCTTACAGTTATCGAAAACTCATTGCGTTTTGGTAGAGTGGCTGGTAATAGATCAGTATCCAGAACATTCGAAGAATTAATCTTTGTATCTGAACAAACTAAAGAGTATCGAATCAGCGTAGTTTGCGGGAATCGTGAGCTTCGCCGGCAGATTGTGGTTTATCCAGGCACAATTGGAAAAGGCGGTACGGTCGATATAGGAGTACTTTGAAACTACAGCCAACACATAACAAACCCTTCAAAGGGAACGCCCCCACTGCACACAGCTTGCGGGTGGCTGCGCCACTATACCCGCAAGCTGCGTTTCTCGGACCGCCCCCTTAAGAAGGGCGTTAGCCACACTTAGCCGGAGACCCAGATGACCAAAGAAAAAGAAAAACACTGGACTCACCACAAACTACGAGCTTTTGGCAGTTTATCGCAAGAAGAATACATTGATGAACGGCTGAATCAATTCAGAGAGTGGTATGACAAGAAAGCGACGTTGGCGAAACGATATTATCAATGGATGAGGGCTATAACGGTTATAGGAGGAGCGACAGTCCCAGTTCTTATCAATCAACCATTCGAATATCTTGATACAACTGAAGTTACCACACTCATCAGTCTACTAGTGGTAGTCCTAGTTTCGTTAGAAAGCGTATTCCATTTTAGGGAGCAATGGAAAAACTATAGGGCGACTGAACAAGTCCTAGCAAAAGAGTATTTCAATTTCGTTTCGGCAGAGGGCCCGTACAGAGACTTGCAAGAAAAGGAAGCCTTCCTTCAATTCGTTGAACGAGTGGAAAACGCTATAGCATCAGAGAATGCATCAACATTGAATGTTATGACTACAGTTTCAGAGCAGAAGACGGAACCAGCAGCGAGTAGCGGTGGCTAATAAACAATTCAATGGAACCGCCTCACCACGCTTGATTTGTGGATGGCTATGCCATCTTATCTACAAATCATATGCGGCGAGCTAGCGCCTTAATACGGGCATTATGTCTCTAGTTCAACTTACTGCTAGCCGGAAAGTGAAAAACTGATCAATTTGCATCTATGACGATAAGAATTACAAAAATTTTGCTCTCTCTAGCTGCAGCAGCCTGGGGCTTGATTGGAGGCCTTCGGAATCTCTACGACTATGAAAATGCTATTGGATTGACGGCCTTCTTGCTCTCGGTTGAAGGGCAAGAATCTATGCGGGCAATTGCTATCCCTCTGTTTACTCATGTCAGTTACGCATTTGTATGGGGCTCGAAATTTGCAACTGGTATTCTCTGTTCTCTTGGTGCATTAGAACTCTGGAAGTCCAGGTCTGGCTCATCCTCTGAGTTTTGTGCTTCTAAGGAGAAAGTCTACCTTGGTATTGGCATCGCAATTTTCATGCTGTTTTTCGGGTTCATGGTTATGCTTGGAGCCGTTTTCGCTCCATTTGAGATAACAGACCTTCGCACTTCATATTTTCAATATGCGACATTTCAGCTGGTAGGGTTAGGTATGGTAATGATTTTTCTTGCCCTTCCTGAAAGAGAGCTTTAAGTGCCAACGAAACATAACAAACCCTTCAAAGGGTGCATCCCACTCCGCGTGGCGAGCGAAGGGTACGCCATTTTATCCGCCCGCTGTGCTCGCGAACCGCCCCCTAAATAGGGGCGTTGTGTGTCTTTCGAACTAAGCGCCAAAAAGAGGCCAACTAAAGTTGAACGATTTTAAAAAGAACGCGAAGCTGAAAAGCCTTGAATACCTATTTGATTACACCAAATTTCATATCGGTGTATATCTCACGATGACGGCTGCATATATAACCGTAACTACCGCTGATTTTGGCGACGGCCCTCTGTTTCAATTAAGGCCTGTATGGGTTTGGGTAGCAATATTATTTTTTCTATTAGCGGGAGCAGCTGGAGGAACGATTGTGAGTAGCATTACACAATCAGATAGCCTGAGCAGCAAACAGTTCTTAGCCGAAAAAATAGGGCCTATCGGTACCAAGATGTTTAGCGCGCTGACCTGGACACGAATCGAACATTTATCATTTTGGGCTGGAATCCTTGCAGCAATTGCGTCCATAAAACAAATCGGTGGAGCCTAAAAGCTTACCAGTGAGATTGTCGAACGCTAAGATTAATCAATGCTTCTCTCTGAGATATTTTTGAGATTTCAGTAAATGGAATACTTCGAAGTTGTACAAACTATTAGAGAGTCATTGCTTGCAGGAATGCAATCAATTGCACTATATATGACAACTGTCAGCGGTTTTCTCATTGCGAGCTACACTGCCGGGAAAAGCTTATCAAGATTCCAGGTCTTTTTGGTAACTTCGCTCTTTATCGCCTTTTCAATGGTCTTCACCATTATGAGCTACCTGTTCTTTTTGTCAGCTCATTCACAATCGGTGAGATTTGGGGGAGATTTGTCTATTGAAGGAGTGCCTGAAATATACGCAATAGTAGTAGGCTTGGCTCAGCTGTTTGGAATTGTAGGTTCTTTGCTCTTTCTGTATCGAGTGCGAAAAGGTTAACCCGATACATGACAAACAGTTCAACGTGTTGGCTTCACCACACACCGATTGCGGATGACCTTAGACGATTGTATTCAATCGCCGACGTTCGTGAACTGCTCCATAGAGAAAGGTGTTATATATTCAACCCGGTGAACCGACGGAAATAGAAAGAACAGAATATATGAAATGGAAGGAATATCTAGAACTCGCGGGATTTTTGGTTGTTATCGTTGGCTTAATTCTTGTGCAGCGAGAAATCGCACTGAATAGAACAATCGCCAGAGCTGAGCTTATTGCAGAAACCGCTCGTACGTTTCTGGAAATAGATCAGCTTCTTATGACGTCACCGCTAAATGAAATATGGATTAAATCGGCAACTACCCCTGATGAACTTACGCAAGGAGAAAGGCTCAGTCTGAACCTGTTCCTGGAAAATATATTGGTCCAATATGACAGGGAGTGTTTATTTGCGGCGTTTGGAATATATGATGAGTGCCAATTTTATCCAAGAACTACCAGCCTGAAGTACTTCGGAACTGAGTATGGCCGAGCTTACTGGGAGATCGCCAGAAATCTCAGACCTAATGAAATAGACGCGAGTGTTATCGATGAAGTTCTTGCTGCTGAACCTTCAACTGACATTTCTTTCCTTATGAACCTGTCAATATCTACACAATCTGAAAATTAATCTCTGATCATCTGATTTCGGAATCAAGAATAAAATGAACTGGGATGCAATCGGAGCGATAGGAGAAATACTGGGAGCCGTGGCGGTCCTGATTACTCTCATATATCTCGCTACCCAGATTCGCCAGAACACCGAGCAGGCCCGGCTGAATTCAATTCAGGCGGTAAATGCTTCAAATGACAGTGCATTTGAACCCATCTATATCCCTGAAAACAGCCTGATTTTCACAAAAGGGCAAAGTTCATATTCGAGCCTGTCTGATCATGAGAAACTGGTGTTTAATATGCTCATGACCCGATTGATCGCCTCTTTCGATTCGACTACCTACCAATATTTACAGGGTTCATACGACGAAGAACTCTACTGGGGCACGGCAGAGTTTTACTCCAACTTCATCAGCAGCCCCGGAGGCTCTGAATGGTGGGAGACAAACAAGGCTCCCTTTTCCACCGCTTGCATTGAGAACCTGGACAATCCAAAACCTGTATAAGCGGGCATTGAGTTGGCGTAACATACCAAGCCCTGCAACGGGAGCGACCTACATAACCCACAAGACTAAAACAAAGGAGAATTGAAGGACTTCAACGGAAGATATTTAGTACTCACTTAAATACTCAAATCTCATAAAAACAAGGAGTAAGCTAATGTCTATATCCGCAGACGACACAGCAGCAATCGAGGCAATGATCGATTCTCACATTGCGTCGATCCTGAGCAATGATCCCGACGCATTTCTTGCCACCTGTACGGACGATATCCAGTTTTTCCCTCCCGATGCGCCCACGGTTTCAGGGCAGGCAGCGTGCAGGGCCTATCTTGTTGATTTTCCCACGCCTAAAACCTTCACGCCGGACATCCAGAATATTGAAGGGGAAGGTGATATCGCCTACTCCCAGGGACAGGCCCATGCCACGTTCGAGGACGGGGATGATGTGACCTTTACCTGGATGTCCATCGTGCGCAAGCAAGGCGATGGCTCCTGGAAAATGTCCCGTGACATGTGGGTAGCGCCGGAATAGTTGCCCGGTGATGGCGCAACCCGCAATTCCATAGGAACCAGGCAGTCCCATCGAGATCGTGTCTTTCGACTCCTGATGAAGCGTCTCATTTACAGTGTCGCCATGAGCCTGGATGGCTATATCGCCGGGCCGAATGGGGAAAGTGACTGGATCACAATGGATCCCGACATTGACTTTGCGTCATTAATGGGCCGTTTCGACACCTACCTGATGGGCAGGAAGACGTTCATAGCAACCGGCTCCGGTTCGTCACCGGGTATCACCACAATCGTCGTGTCCAAGACTCTGAATGCCGAGGAGTATTCGAATGTGAAGATCATAAGCGATGATCTTCAATCGAATATTTCTGAACTGAAGGCAGGATCGGGTAAGGATATCTGGCTCTTCGGCGGAGGCTCCCTGTTCCAGAGCTTGCTCGATCTTGGGCTGGTGGACCTGGTTGAGGTGGCTATAGTGCCGGTGATACTCGGGACCGGAATTCCCTTTATCGCTTCCCCGGCCGCAGGTGCTAGACTGGAGCTTCTCAAGCACAGTCTATTTGAAAAATCCGGGATCGTATTGCTCGAATACGAAGTAAACGGTTCTGGTTAGTGACCTTTTCAATATGGCGCTGCATCGCCCCTGGCTGCAACAGGAGGAACTCATGGAATACATTGATGGTTTTGTTGCCGCGGTACACAACGACAAGAAAGAAGAGTACATCCGGTTTTCAAAAGAAGCCGCTGCGGTTTTCATGGACCACGGCGCCATACGGGTAGTGGAATGCTGGGGAGATGATGTGCCCGAGGGTGAACTCACCTCGTTTCCCAAGGCGGTTCAATGCAAGGACGATGAGACAGTCGTATTCTCCTGGGTTGCATGGCCATCAAGGGAAGCCCGGGACAAGGGGAATGAGCAGGTCATGGCGGATTCCCGGCTGCAGTCTGCAGACCAGCCTCCTTTCGACGGGAAACGAATCATATTCGGCGGATTTCAGATGATCGTGAATGAATGAAGGGAGTGGGCAATACGCATCGCCATAGGAAGTGCCTCGTTTTGAAACCAAAACTACTGTTAATAGCACTTTCAGTATTCGTGACCATTGCTTCCTGTGCAAGCCAGGAGCGCCGGAGCCGTGAGGATGAAGTGCCGGGCTACGCCAGGTACCTGATTGGCAGCCAGGGATGGATGGTAGACTGTGACAGAGACGGCCAGATATATGTCGACGGGGATTCGATTTTCCGATTTCGCAGAATCGATGGCTTCTTTCTAACCCACGAAGAGTTTTGCAGCCTGTACCGGTAGTAGAAGTGTTAATTTTTCTGTGCGGGAAAATGGGAGCCGGCAAGTCCACCAAATCCCTTGAATTGGCGAAAGAGCGCAATGCAGTACTGCTCTCGGAAGATGAGTGGCTGGCGTCCCTCTATCCCAATGAAATCCGCTCCCTTAAGGATTACATAAAGTACTCAAACAAATTGAAACCCCTGGTAAAGCCACTGGTTCAGAGTGTGCTTGAGTCGGGTGCCAGTGTGGTCATGGACTTCCCTGCCAATACGGTAGCCCAGAGGGAATGGTTCAGGAGCATCTATTCAGAAATCGATGCAACCCACGAGCTGATTTACCTGGATGTTCCCGATGAAGTTTGCCTGCAGCAGATTGCCGGAAGGCGAGCGGAACAACCGGAAAGAATGGCTACAGATACGGAGGAAATGTTCAAAGAAGTCACAAAACATTTTGTGGAGCCTGCAGCAGATGAGGGATTTTCCGTGACTACTATCAGGTACAGGGATTAACACGAGGCACCACGCCCCGGTCCCGATCGCTCACGTAACGAAAACGTTGCCGATAGTCCTGGATATTTCACCCAGGGTGTAGGGTTTTCTCACCACGCCACCCAGGGTGGACTGGTCAATATCAACCTGGTCCAGCACCTCACTGTATCCTGTACAGAAAACAACCGGGATTTTCGGCCGCAGGTTGTGCACGGCTTTAACCAGCTGCACGCCGGTCAGCTTTGGCATTTTTTCATCGGTAACCAGGAGGTCATAGTCCTCGGGTGTGTTTGAGAAGGCTTCAAGAGCCTTGTTGGGATCACTGAACGCCTCAACCCGATAGCCAATACTGCTGAGCAGCTTGGAGGCAGAGTCCAGCAGCTCTTTTTCATCATCCACCAGGAGGATTCTCTCACCCTTCCCTTTCACTACGGGCAGATTTGCAGAATCACTGCCATCTGGCTTGATGTTGGCAAGCTCTGGAAAATAGATTCGTATGCGGGTACCCACGCCCAGTGCAGTCTGCATATCGATGCGCGCATCATGGCTCTTCACCAGCTTATAGACGATGGCCATGCCCATGCCGGAACCTTCGCCCTGTTTCTTCGTCGTGAAGAACGGCTCGAATACGCGTGCCGCGGTATGCTGGCTCATGCCAGTGCCGTTGTCTGTAACGGTGAGCACGCTATAGCCACCGGGAGACAACATGCCGTGGGAAAGATTGACCTCATTCCTGACCCGCTCCCTGTGCAAGGAAATAGTCAGCATGCCACCACCTTCTTTCATCGCCCCGATTGCATTGTTGGCGAGGTTCATCAGGATTTGTTGCAGCTGCACCACCGATCCCAGGACCGGTTTTATGTCCTGCTCCGCGTTTACTGATATTTCTACGTTTCCGGGCACCGAAACCTGGAGGAGCTTCATGGTTTCGGTGAGTAAATTGTTGAGGTCAGTTGGTTTCTTTTCCGTGCTGGTGTCACGGCTGAAACTCATGATCTGGCCTACCAGGGATTTGGCGCGTTCCGTTGCCTCGACGATTTTTTCCACGTGTTCGGAAGTTTCTTTGGTATGGTCATCCAGCATGGCCAGTTCCGCGTATCCGGAAATAACGCCGAGCACATTGTTGAAATCATGGGAAATCCCGCCAACAAGGTTGCCCAGTGCTTCCATTTTCTGTCCCTGGCGCTGCTCGGTTTCCATGCTGAGGCGCTTGCTGATATCCCTGATCAGGGAGAATTTGCCCAGGGTGATACCGTCTGCGTTCGTGATCCCAGTGGCAATGGTCTCGCCGGGAAACGTACCTCCCCCCTTCTTCCGGTACACAAGGGTTTTCGGCGTCAGGATGTTCTCGACCTAGGAATCGGCATCACTAAAACTGTCAAACTCGCTTGAGTCCGTAGACAGCAATTCCTGGATATTCATCCCCACCAGGTCTTCCCGATCGCAGTTAAAGATCTCACTCGCCCCTGCATTGGCGGCGAATATCCGGTCTTCAGTATCGGCCAGTAGAATGGCATCGGGAATACTGCCAATGACTGACTCGAACAGCATTTTCTGATTGCCCAGGTTGCGAGCGCGGCGTCTAAGCAGGAAGACACCTGCCAATAAGCCGCAGAACACCATGAAAGCGGCAATCAGCTGATTCGAGTAAAGCTCGATAATATCCGGCTGCCTGTTCAGGACGATGCTGCCAACAGGCAACAGGTCTTCACTAATCCCCCAGCGCCTGAGTTGTCCGTGATTGAAATGATAAATGGTTTGTCTCAGCTCGATAGGCTCCACAACCGAACCGACCAGCAGGCTCTTGGCCATTAGCGCCGCGCTCCTGCCTGCCAGTTCCGGCGAAGTAAAATTACCGCCAACGATTCCACTCCCAAACGTTGAATTGGAACTGGTGAACACCGGCGCATTGGAAGCTTCGGACAGGTGTGGAATGAATTCCTCGCCGCGTAAAAATACCCCATCGTTTTCAAGATTGTAGGAAATGATCATCAGAGCGCTGTTGTCTGGAAAATTCGCAGCCATAGAAATCAGTTCTTCCGGCGCAGGGTTATTCAGCTCAACCACATCCGCTTCATCGCGCCAGCGTTGCAGAAAAGGCTGGAAGTCACGCTGGTATTGCTGGTCCAGTGCATTTCCTCCAAACAGCACGTAAAGCCGTTCGGTCTCTGGTAGCAATTGAAAAATCAGCTTAATTGTATTCTCGGCCACGGCCGTGGCACCGGTCATGGTGAATTCCGTATCCGAGAAGCGCGATTCCGTGGAGCTTTCGATAGATCCCCCGGTTGGAGACACATATACCCGGGGCACATCCGGATAGATCTCGTCTCCGTATTGCTGGAGAAATTCCGTGGTGAGGGATGTGGCTGATAGCGCGACTACAATCGAGGCAGGATCGGCTTGCTGCTTGTAGCGCAGCATTTCGATCAATACATCCGGGCGGGCATCTTGCGCGTAGTCGTTCAGGCCCAGGAATTCATAGACGAATCTTGTCTCGGCAAAACGTGCTTCGCCCTGCAGGAATTGTTCGGTAATGCCATGGACAAAATCAGCTTTCCAGGGGGTGATGGAATTGGTATCGAACAGCACCGCCACCTTGGCGCTGGCGTTGGCTTCCTGGGAAAACCCCGGCTGGCTGTATCCGATCACGAGGCCGAAACATAGCAATGCCAGTACCGGGATGGACCCCGGATTTAGCACGCTAGATCTGGCAAAGCGAGTCTTTGGCTGCATAGTGAAAATCTGTGTCGGCTCTCCCACGGCAGTCACGGGACATGACGTGGTGTGCAGGTATAGCAATAGAAAGGGCAATTCCCGTGCCAGCTGGCGCCCATGGCAGGGGGTTCAGGGCCAGGATTCTCCAGCTCCTGAACATTGGGTCTAAGCTGCTGATTATTCTGAATAAAGCTGACCGGCCCATGGAGCACCGGATAAGGGATTTCCCCTGACGCCTGACTTGAACCTTCATCAGCCCCCATTCAGGGTCGCGTGTACCGACTGGTCCAGATGTCAGAATTTTTCTGACAGTCACAAAAATGACAGTTATCCGGCCGGCAATCACGGGGAGCCTGGGTACGGGATGCTTCGTGCTTGAGGAGGCATAGCGCCGGGAGAACAGACAGTTCAGGTTCACTTGCTGCCCGGGTTGGATTCCGAAGATGTGGTATGGAAATCCTAAAGAGGCCGATGATGCTGCAGTTCGCGAGGGAACTAACACCGGCCTGTCTTCAGTCGCGCAAATCCAGCACTAAGCTGTCTTAGATTCTGAAATCCGCGTTGCCATACCTTCTGGCGAAAGTGCGCAGGGGCATGTTGTTGCAATAGATGCGGGACAGAGTGGATTGGCTATTGCCAAAGAGCTCTTCCTTCAGGCGAGAGTATTCGTCGCTGGAGGTAACGGCGGCGATGCACATGCTGGTCTCGGCACTGTCGTTGTTCTCACGGAATGCAAAAACCCGGATTGACTCCTGGCTATCGGCATAACTGTCGGATCGAAACTTTGAAATCCAACGATTGAGAGTCATGCCATTGCATGACAGCTCGCTGATGTCGGAACGGGTGACGGCGTATTTCTCCATAACGGATTGGGCTGCATTGTCTGACTCAGTGGCCGCAATGCATATTTCCGTATACGGGGAGTCGTCGCCGGCTACGAATCGGTTGTCATCAGCCAGAGCAACCACAGGGAGAAATAAAAATAACGAAATTAGAGCGTGTTTCTTCATGGGTTTTCCTTAGGTACTTGGGGGAAGGATTGAACTAACTACATATCAGAAGAGCCCGGACAGGCTGTATTTCCCCAGAGATGATTGGGGAGTCTTACCTGTTCGATCGGGCTCTTCCGAGCATGTTTCGTGCAATCGAGGGTCGGTAGCTTGTCCTGATCAGGATTTGGCTTTGTATTCCCGAACCTCTTTGTTGAAATCTTCTACAAGCTTCGCCACCTTGTCGATGATGCGATTGTGCTGGGAAGCTGAAAATCGGCCGCAGGACAGGTACTCTTCCATGGCCGCCTGGTACGCTTCGACCTCTTTCTTGGCCTTCAGCATTTCAGATCCGTTGGCCGCCTCGCCATTGGGCAGTGCCGGCTCATCAGGCTGTTCGCAATCTGCAGCAAACGCCGCACGGGACATCAGCAGATTTGCCAGTAGAACAATCAGAAAAAGTTTTGTTTTCATAAGCGATTCGCTCCTCATTGCTGGGGTGTTGGTAAATTGCGCTACTCTCCTACGACAATTGGAGAGGGTTCCTTTAGTAAAAATCAGTGGGTAACTTGCCGTAATTCACCGGAATCGCTGGCAATGTGAACTGCTTCACTTTTTGCGGCGAAATCACTCTCGTCCGCGTCGCCAACCTTGAAGAAGCCCATCCTCTCGTTGAGTTTCTCGGCCTCCTCACCCATCAGGTTTCCAGCCTCGCTCACCTGCTCAACCATGGCAGCGTTCTGCTGCGTGTTTTCATCGATATTGGTGATGGAGGAATTAACCTGCTCGATGCCTTCCGCCTGTTCGTGGCTGGCGGTAGCGATCTCGGAGATGATTGTGGTCACCTTCTGTACCGAACTCACGATCGCCTGCAGCGCCTCGCCGGATTCATTCACCAGGTCAGCTCCGTGTTGAACCTGCTTATTGCTGTCATCGATAAGCTGCTTGATTTCCTTCGCCGCCTTAGCGCTGTTGCTGGCCAGTTCCCTGACCTCGGTGGCTACCACGGCAAAGCCGCGCCCATGTTCTCCGGCCCGGGCGGCCTCAACCGCCGCATTGAGTGCAAGCAGATTGGTCTGGAAGGAAATCTCATCGATAACACCGATGATGTTTGAAATCCGGTTGCTGGCTTCGCTGATATCGCTCATCGCGGACACGGCCTGTTCGGCAACGGTTCCACCTGCTTCCGCCTGCTGCTTGGCCTCGCCGGCGAGACTATTCGCCTCCTTGGCGTTGCTTGCGGTCTGACGGACGGTAGCCGTCATCTCTTCCATGGCCGATGCGGTTTCTTCCAGCGCGGCGGCCTGTTGTTCCGTGCGTGACGATACTTCCGCGTTACTTTCGGAAATATCCGCAGCCACCTTGGCCACGGAATTGGCGCTGAACTTGATGACAATGGCATATTGAAAAAACTGGGGATTTCTGAAAAACAGTTTTGCAAGATTATAAACAACAGCTATCAGAACTACTTGCTTGCCTTCGAAGCGTTTTGCGGCAATCACTGATCGGAAAGTTAACACTTTCAATGTAAACCCAGGGTTAGCAGTCTTTTTAATCAGAATTATTTGGTGACGAATTAATGAATGCGAGAAGTTGGAATTTCAAGCGAATGTCCCGGATCAAGGAAACCCGGAATTTGCAGCAACTGGCAATAACCGGTTGTACCTCTGATCTCGTCGCTAATGTGGACATTGACGGCTTTATCATAAGCCTGAACTCGGCCGGTTACAGTTTACTGGGAATCGAAGAAGGCACCGAGCTAAACAAGGTGAGACTGGTCAATTTTTATGCCCCGGACAGTGCCACGGCGTTTGTAAAGGATGGCATACCCAACGCAATTATCTATGGTGCCCACCACTCCGAGGTAATCCTGGAACCACGATCAGGTGACAGCTTTCCGGGATCACAGGTCCTCATTGCCCACGGAGATGACCTGGGTAATATCAGGAATTTTTCCGTAATCCTTCGCGACATTCGCACCATCAAGGAAGCGGAAAAAGAAAGGCAGGATCTGATCGACCAATTGCACCAGTCCAAGAAAATTGAAACGGTCGGCCGCCTGGCGGGAGGTATTGCTCATGATTTCAATAACTACCTAACAGTTATCATGGGTCATGCTGAACTGGGATTATTGCTGCAGAACCTGGATGACCAGGCACGGGAAGAATTCGACATGATCCTGGAATGCGCAAAGAAAGCGGCGCGCCTGAGCAACCAGCTGCTGGATTTCAGCAGCAAGCAGATGATCAAACCTAAGCCATTGAATGTAAACGATATTCTTTTCGATTCCGAAAAACTGATCAAGAGCGTGATGGGTGAAGACGTCGAGGTAGAAATCGATGCCGAAGACAATTTGTGGTCCATCTTTTTTGACCGTTCACAACTGGACCAGGCCATCCTGAACCTGGCGCTCAATGCCAGGGATGCCATGAGCTACCGTGGCAGGTTTGGCCTGGAAACCCGCAACATTGTTCTGCCAAAGGACGAGGCACAGGCACTCGGGATAGATGAAGAAGGGGATTACATCAAGCTGAGTATTTCGGACGACGGCTGCGGCATCAGCGCGGAACACATTCCACAGGTATTCGACCCATTCTTTACCACCAAGGGGAAAGGCCAGGGCACCGGACTTGGACTATCGGCCATCTATGGCTCGATGAAACAAAACAAGAGCCACATCAGGGTCAACAGTACAGAAGGAAAAGGGACTACATTCGAGCTCTTTTTCCCCCGGGACAAGAGCAGCTCCTCCACCGACGAAGCCGAAGGGGATGACTCAACCAGCCTTGAGAAAATCCAGGGTAAGGAAGTAATCCTTCTTGTCGAGGACGATGAATCTGTCAGGTCCCTGCTCTCCACGGTGCTTAAAAACCTTGGTTATTCGGTTCTGGAGGCGGCCGATGGCAAACAGGCGGTAGACCTGTACAGCCTCGAGAAAGACAACATCGATTTAATCGTATCGGACGTGATAATGCCCAAGATGAACGGCATGGAACTCTATCGAAAACTGCGGGACTTCGATAAGCCCTTTAAGATATTAATGATGTCCGGGCACACCGACCAGGTACTCTGTCTCAAGGAACTGAGTGAAGGCAACGTGAAGCTAATGAATAAGCCCTTTCCGATGCAGGACTTTATCGAAACTGTTCGCTCCACAATAGCGGACTGATAATGCCCATGTATCCTGGAACTTCAGGACCAATTCATCAGGCTGCCAGGGCGCTTTCCAGCGCCCTCGATACCTCGGCGATGGAAAATGGTTTCCTGATAATACCGTCCAGCTTAAGCTGTTGATTTTCCTGGTTTAATACGTCGCTGTAACCAGTACATATGATGGCGGGAATATCGGGTTTTACTTCCCGTATTCCCTGTACCAATTGCAGGCCGGTGAGTACGGGCATGGTCTGGTCTGAAAGGAGGATATCGAAACTCTCCGGATCATGTTGCAATGCCGCCAGCGCCTTTGCGGGATCATTAAAGGCGGTTACAGTGTAGCCGATGCTGGATAGAAGTTACTGAGTCGTATTCAGAAGTTCTGTTTCGTCATCCACCAGCAATACACGTTCTCCATTGCCCAGAACTATTCCTTTCTTCTCTTCATCGACAATGGCTGCCGCCGAATCAGTTGCCTCATTAAAATATACGGTAATTGTCGTTCCCTTTCCGGGCGCGGTTCTCAAGTCGATAGCAGCGTTGTGCCCTTTTACGAGGCTGTAAACAATCGACATACCCATACCGCTGCCTTCGCCGTGAGGCTTGGTTGTGAAATAGGGTTCAAATATTCTCGACGCGATTTCCCTGGTCATGCCAGGGCCGGTGTCGGAAACTTCCAGCACGGAATAGTAGCCGGCCTTCAGCACTCCCTGGGAAAGAATAATTTCTGATTTAATCAACTTCCGGGTAAGCGCAATTAATATTGAACCCCCTTCAGATTTCATAGCCTGGCGTGCGTTTGTAGCGAGGTTGATAATGATCTGCTGAAGCTGTATCTGGGAACCCATAACAGGTTTTACATCAGGATCGTTTTTTACTGTTACTTCGATGTTTCGTGGAATGGATACACCGACCAGCTTCATGGTCTCGTCCAATAGTTCAGAGATATTGATCGGTTTCTGCTCGAAATTCTTGTCACGGCTAAAGGTCATGATCTGGGCAATGAGCGCCTTGGCCCGGTCCGTGGCATCCAGGATCTGCGTTTGCTGATCCTTGATCTCTTCGGGCTCGCTGGTAATCATGGAGAGCTCCGAGTAGCCGGAGATTACGCCAAGAATATTATTGAAATCGTGGCAAATACCGCCGACCAGGTTACCCAGGGCCTCCATTTTCTGGCCCTGCCTCTTCTCTTCTTCCATGCTCAGGCGCCTGGACACATCCCGGATCAGCGCAAAATAGCCAACCACTTCCTTGTTCTCGTTGGTAATCCTGCGGGCAATGGTTTCCCCGGAAAAACTCACTCCTGAGCGCTTCGTGTATTTCAATATCTTGGCCTCGTCACCTTGTTCCCCAAGGTTATTAAGCGCATCTGTTGCGTACTCCAATTGATCTTGTTGCAGCAGGGAAGTCGCGACCAGTTCTTTGAAATGCCTGCCCAGGAGTTCACTCTTGTCTACCTCGAATAGTTCGGCGGCACCTTGGTTCGTGTCCACCACATTTCCATCCACGTCGTATATGAAAATTGCCGCAGGGATATTGTTGATAACTGACCCGAACAATCGCTCCTGGTTGGCCTGTTCTCGCACTTTCTGGTCACGTTCTTTTTCCGCCTTTTTCCGTCTCCTCAGGGAGATTACAAGCCCGATAATGGAAATCAGCTGAATCGAGAAGATGAAAAGCGCTGCAAGTAACTGGTAGAAATTGCGCTCAATAAAACCCAATTCGTTATTGATGATGGTGCTTCCCGCCGGCAATCTATTTACCGGAATTCCCACCAGATCCAGCTTCTGCCGGTCAAACACATACTGCGTTGCTGTGTACAATTCGTCGCTGTACTCGTTTCCGAACAGTATGGAGAGCACCAGCCTGCCGGCCTTCTCCCCGTACAATCCTGCTGATGTAACGCTACCCCCAACCATTCCTTTGCCCAGGTAACTGTCGATCATGCCAAACAGGGGGTAGTCGAACTGGCTGGAAATAAGTGCAGATACATCGATAGACCTGTAGAACCGGCCAGTCTGGTCCTGGTTGTAGGTTCCCATCAGCAACACAGAGTCTTCCGGCAATTCACGCAGCTCATCGATTAACGCATTCGGTGTAAGACCAACCAGGTAGCGGAACTCCAGGCTTGATTCAAAACCATCAATGTCGGCGCGCATTTTGTTCAGGTATGAAATGTCAGATTGAGCACTCCCGGAAATTACGTAAACAAATTTGGTTTCCGGCAACAGTTGGGGGACCAGTTCCAGTGTTTCTTCCACCGCCTGGTCGAAACTGGTGGGCAGCACTGACACATTGTCAGACTCCACTAATTGGGAAATAAGCGGATCACCGGGAATGACATAAAGTTGATGTGCTGCTGGGAAAAACCGGTCAGCCCAGCTATACAGGAATCCCCCGGCCTCCGACTGCACCGCAATAACCAGGTCATCCTGTCCGGATCTTAGCTGAACATACTCGGCATAGTTTTCAATAGACACTGGATCGTTTACATCAAGATCAATGAATTCGGGTGTAATCAGGACCCGGGAATCTTCCAGCACTACCCGGTTGATACCCTCCACGAATCGCTGCTCCCAGATTCCGGTATTCTGGAAACCGAAAATCATGCGCACATTCTTGAATTCAGATCCGTCTGCTGGCTGTTCAGCCGAAATTCCCGTGCTGGAAAGGAGAATAAGGAAAATCGAAAACAGCAAATTGAGGCTGGGTGTTTTCGCTCGGTAGCTGGTCACTTTTTGCATTTATTCCTGGTGGTCCGCGGGTCGTTGTAAGTTGCCTGTCAGGCCGTGACACCTTGCATCTGCCCATCCCCCAATGAGCGTGCATCACTAACTTGACGGGATTCCGGGACCTGTCATTAAAATCACTCTTTCAAGAAAATCGTTACAATACTGACAGCCTTTGCTGTCAATATTTTCACTATCCTCCACTCAAGGCAGCGGAATTGGCCATTCGCCGGCGCTCCGGCGAATACTGCGTGGCCGCTCCCGCTCCCACCCTGAGCTTGCGATTATCGTGCCAGCTGGCCCCGGCCCGCCGAAAACCAGATCTGCGGTAATACTCCATGGAAATGAAAACCCACTGGGCAGGCGTAATCCCGCGGGAACAGAATTGCGTTGGCACAGTATGTGCATTAAGCAGAACCAGGTTAATACTCAGTTTGGACCTACTGCAAAGTCCGGGAACCTTCCCCGGCAATTCCTCGGTGCGCCTCGGCTTGAATTTGATAGATGGGGCGCACTTTTTTTGCCCTGGGACGCGCAGCCTGCGTGCCTCACCAGCTCTCACTGTCTATCCCCCGGCTATTACGCTGACGAGACTCCCGAATCTGTGTTCCAATTCGGGATACCACGAACTACACTGCCGATACCCCCAATGAATGGGAGCACCGAAATCAGGTGACCGGCCAGGAAGCGTCGCGATTTTGGAAACCTGAAGAGATCTGAAGCAAGTGGAAACAGAAATCCTGGAATTCTATTCCGACCTGAGCAAATTTGAACTGCTGGAACTGTTTTATACGGTCAGTGGCAACGTAACTGACAATATTACGGTTCTCATAACCACGCTATTTGCCTACCTGGCCCTCTCCTATATCGCCGGAAAAGACCTGTCCCGCTTCCAGGTCTACTCTATTTCAACTATTTATTCTGTTTTCGTTCTCTTTATGATCGGCGGTATAGCCAGGGATTCGGATACGGTTTCCAATATCGCTTATGTCCTGTACCGAATCGATTCCAGCAACGACCAGATCATATTAAGCCTTGTACTCTTAATCGGCTGGCTGTTGAGCCTGGTATTCATGGCACAAACCAGGCGCGCCAAAAAATAACTCAGAATTCGCTGCGGGAGGATTTTCGATGCAAGTAAAATCTATTCAATGTTGCGTAGGTTTCATTGCCTTCCTGGCAAGCCTGGCCTCAGCCCAGCCCTGGGAAAGCACCACAGTCTGCTCAGCCGAACCGGTGATCCACCAGACAGCGGACGGAGTGGAGTTCGTGCGAACACCTCCCTCGTGCTTCGCCAATCTGCCGGATTTTCCCTACCAGCTAAGGACGGTGGAAATCGACGGCCTGCGCCAGGGCTATGTTGACGAAGGGCCACGGGATGCCGCTCCCGTTTTACTGCTTCACGGCCAACCCTCCTGGTCCTACCTGTACCGCAAAATGATCCCCATACTCGTTGCTGCCGGCCACCGGGTGGTGGCCATGGATCACATCGGCCTGGGATATTCCGACAAGCCTATTGATATCGCCTACTATACTTACCTCGGCCACATCGACCGGCTTGAAAAATTCATTGCGGCAATTGCGCTGGAAGACATCACGCTGTTCGTCCAGGACTGGGGCAGCCTGATTGGATTGCATGTGGCTGGAGAACACCCGGAACTGTTTGCCCGGATCGTGCTGGGCAACGGTACCCTGCCGGTACGACCCGCAGTTCCCGGTGCACCGCTGCAGCCGCCCATCGAGGACCCTTACCGGGAAGACCCGGACGTGCCCGACCTGTTTGCCGGTGTGCCCGCCCAGCAACCCGTGATTCGCGGCGAGCCCAGCGCGGAACAACGCCGGGCCAGGCAGGCCTATGCCGATCTTGGCCTGAACGGTTTCGCCCAGTGGCAGTACTATTCGCTGCGCAGTCCAAAGTTCCGGGCCTCCAAACCCCTGGAATCCGGCACCTTTTATGATTTAACACCGGGTGAAGAAGCGGCCTATGATGCGCCCTTCCCCCATCGCATTTACATGGCCGGCATCCGGGCATTCCCTTCGCTGACCGGCATGGTGGCAGGCGTGAATGACGATGCCTGGGCCGGACTTATGTCTTACGACAAACCGTTCCTCACCATCATCGGCGTGCGCGACAACCTCAACCTCGGCTCGGAAGCAAACCAGCGCCGGTTCATTGACAACGTGCCGGGCGCCCGAGGGCAGCCCCATGCACGGCTGGAAGAAGCCGGTCACTTTCTGCAGGACGACCAGGGTCCTGACATCGCCAGGCGTATGGTGGAGTTCATGGCCGCTGCGCCATTGTAGCGTGTAAGCGATGAGTACGATGGTTTAGTCTACGCTGCAAACGACGCTGCGTGGCTATAATTACCCAATCACTGTTTCCGCAGCTGCAGTGAATCCAAAAAATCCCGTTCCTCAGTATCAGGGAGTTTCCGTCATGCTGACTCTTTTATCCCGCACCCGGCTTGTCATTGGCATCTGGCTGTGGTTCGTTGCCCTATCCGCCCCGGCCCAGGATCACTTCAATGACCTGGGTAATGATCCGAGTGAATTCACTGTTGCAGCCCAGGCTGCCCTCCGAAACGAACTGCCATTCGAGGATCGACGGGATTTCGAAGAAGCCCGTCGTGGTTTCATCGCCGCGCCTGACTCCGATCAAATCGTCGGCGCCAATGGCAACGTGGTGTGGAACATGGGCGCCTACGGCTTTCTATTGGCAAACCAGGAATACGACAGCATTCACCCCTCCCTGCAGCGCCTGGCGACACTGAACATGAACTGGGGATTATTCGAGGTAGTTCCGGATTTTATTTACCAGGTGCGGGGTTTCGATCTCGCCAACATGACCCTGGTCCGGGGCGACATCGGCTGGATAATCTTCGATGTGCTGACCAGCAGTGATACCGCCGCGGCTGCCCTGGCCCTGGTCAACGAACAGCTCGGCACCCTTCCTGTCCGCGCCGTCATTTACTCTCATTCTCACATCGATCACTACGGCGGCATCCTGGGTGTGGTCAGTGAAGAGCAAGTGGCCAATGGCGAAGTTGAGATTTATGGACCTCGCGGTTTCGTGGAGCAGTCGGTTGCAGAAACCCTGTTTGCCTCAGGTGGCGGACGCGCGGGGCTGCAATATGCCGGCGGTTTGCCGCCGAGTCCGTTCGGCCGCGTGGATTCGGCCATCGGCAAGGCTGTGGCCGGGGGCCCCCGCGGCATGGTAGCACCCACCGTGGAAATAACGGCGGACTATGAAGAACACGTAGTCGATGGCATCAGGATGATATTTCAAAACACTCCCGGCACCGAGGCGCCGGCGGAGATGAATACCTGGCTGCCTGACAGCCGGGTATTCTGGGCCGCGGAAAATGTTACCGCCACTATTCATAACGTCTATACCCTGCGCGGCACACTGGTGCGCGACGCCCTGCTGTGGTCAAAAAAAATTAATGAAGCGTTGTATCTTTACGGGCGTAATGCCGAGGTGATGATCTCGTCACACAACTGGCCGCGCTGGGGTAGCGAACGCATCCAGGAAGTGCTGCGCGCCCAGCGCGACGGCTATGCCAACCTGCACAACCAGGTGTTGTTTCTTGCCAACCAGGGCACAACCATTAACGAGATTCACAACGAGTATCGGGTACCACAGAGCCTGCAACAGGAGTGGAGCGCGCGCCAGTACCACGGTTCGGAGTTTCATAATTCTCGGGCAATCATCAATCGCTACCTCGGCTATTGGGATGGCAATCCCGCCACCCTGGCTCCTTTGTCTCCCAGCGAGTCGGCCCCGCTCTACGTGGAGATGATGGGTGGCGCCGGCGCGATTCTTGCCAGGGCCGGTTCCCTGTTCGATTCAGGCGATTATCGGCTTGCCATGGAACTGCTCAACAAGCTGGTTTACGCGCAACCGGACAACACCGATGCCAAGAACCTGCAGGCGGCTACTTTCGAGCAACTGGGATACCAGTATGAAAGCACCAGCATGCGCAATGTATTCCTTACCGCAGCCCAGCAATTACGGGGAGGCATTCCCGTGGGCGTCGGCGGTCTCCTTCCCGGTGGCGGTGGTCCCCGCCTGAGCCCGTCCCAGGCCAGGTCTATCAGCACCGGACAATGGCTGGATCTGCTCGGCATCTACGTGGACAGCGCCCGGGCCGACGGTATGGAATTCACCATAAACCTGTCGGTTGGGGATCTCGACGAGCAATACGTGGTGGAGATGCACCACGGCACACTCACCAGCGTGGCAGGATTTTCCTCTCCCGGGGCCGACCTGGCGCTCACCCTGAACCGTGATGAACTGAATCCGGTTATCATGGGTCAGGTCAGCCTGTTGCAACAGGCGCAGGGCCCTGGCGTCAACATCCAGGGTGATATCGGCGTATTACAGCAATTGCAGTCAGTGCTGGTAAGATTCAGCCCGGGCTTCGCCGTTGTGCCGGGCACCGGACCCAGCAACTAAGGCGCTGTGCCGCCGTCCCTAGCAATGAAGTGGAAATACAGAGCCAATGGATAACGTTGAGAAAGCCAAATACGAAATGCTGCTCGACAAGGAACGGTGGGAGCTGGAGAAGCACAAGAACTTTGCCAGCCAGGGCAGGTTTGCCGCCATATCCGGCTTTATTGGTGTTTCACTTTCCCCCATCAACTTCCCCAGCGCAGGAATGTTTCTCGTTGCTTCGGTTTATTTCTGGCGACGATGGAAGTTCATGAAAGACAGGTATCGTGAGTCTCTACTGAAAATGGAGCAGTACCAGTTTTTTCTATCCGCGAAATCGGAATAATCCATGCTTTAAATGATTTCATTACGAGGAATAGATATAGACCATGCCCGTTTACGCACTAAACCTGTTCGACGTTACCAACAAAGACGAATACATTGCCTACTCCCGCCGTTCCGCCCAGGAAGTCCAGGCCCATGGCGGCAAGGTTGTAGCCCTGGGAAAGTTCCGCGAATCAGCGGTCGGCGATATTGAACCGAGAACCGTGCTGATCCTGGTGGAATGGGAATCGAAAGAAGCCTTCGAAAGTTATCGTGACGACCCGACCCTCGCCGACCTGCACCCCCACAGAGTCAATGGTACGGGTAACTACATCTGGCACCTGTTCGACAAGCTGGAAGACCTGCGGCCAATTTTGAAAGACACCGATTTAGCCTGATGAGAAAGGTCTTCACCCACGAAAACCTGGCAATCGTAAGCTCGGCGAAGAACCTGCTTGAGCTGAACAACATCGATTGCCTGGTAAAGAACGAGTTCCATGCCTCCGGCGGCTACGTCGGCTTTGAAGCCATCCCCATCGAACTCTGGGTTCACGATGATGCACAGGCGCAACAAGCCATTGCTATCCTGGAAGAAGAACTGGCCCCGGACGATCCGGCACAGGCCTGGGTCTGCAGTCATTGCGGTGAGACAAATGAGGGCTCTTTCGAGACCTGCTGGAAATGCCAAAACGCTCCGCAGGACAGTCCGGCTTAGCCTTTCTGCACCGCTGTTTGTTGAATCAATGGTCAATGCGGCTTGACCGGCTGACACTTCCTCTGTAGACTCCGCGCCAGCTCGAAAGAATACCTCAGTTTCAAATCTCCAGTTTCGTTGCACCTCTGAAGTTCTCCGTCCTGTAGTTTCAAACAAGTTCCATTTTTTCCCGCTATTCAAGTCTCTTGAAGAGACATCTATTTCTATTGATTACAGGATTACTATCTATGTCAAATACAGTAAACGGAACCGTAAAGTGGTTCAACGACTCCAAAGGTTACGGCTTTATCGAACAGAACGGCGGACCCGACGTCTTCGCTCACCATAGCGCGATTGTTGGATCCGGCTTCAAGTCTCTCACCGAGGGACAGAAGGTTGAGTTCATCGTCACCCAGGGCCAGAAAGGTCCCCAGGCCGAGAACATCGTTCCCGCTTAACGCCCGAACCAGCCTCAAATCGAATAAGGCGGGCCTGAAAAGGTCCGCCTTTTTTGTTTGTTGTTTCCCGATCGGCCCGGCGCTTTACCCCCAATCTGTAAAAGCGATATGCTGCAGCCAATCCATCTGAAGTGGCGAGAGACTGCACGATGACAGACCCTCCCGAACTGGAAATCACGAGCAGCAAACCTCCTGAATCCAGGTCTTACCTGCGCTTCCCGCTAGCCTCACGCCTGCTGCACTGGACTGCCGCGGCCGCCATCTTCGCCTTGTTGTGGAGCGGCATGATGGTTTTCAATATTCACCCGCGCCTGTACTGGGGCGACCAGGGTTATTTCGGTACACCCGCCATCGCAGAGATCTCGGCCACAGCCGGCATCGATGAAACCGAGTATTCGCTGCACATAGGCGGCCTGTCTTTAAACGTTTCCGGACTCATGGGCCGGGGCAATGGCCAGCCCTACGTGCGTCTTTTTAATTACCCCCAGGGTTTCGATTTCGGCGGTAACCGGGCACTGCACTTCACCGCAGCCTGGGTGCTGGTGCTGGGCTGGTTCTATTACGTCTACCACCTCATCGCCAGTGGCCGGCTCAGAAACACCTGGCTGCCAACGCGGGCCGAACTGTCACCGCGCCACATTGGCCGGGACATCATCAACCACCTGAAATTTCACCGCGCCCGGGCGAGGCGGCAAAGCGTTACAACGTGCTGCAAAAATTCAGCTACCTGCTGCTCATGTTCGTGCTGCTGCCCCTGGTGTTTCTCAGCGGGCTTACCATGTCCAACAGCATTACCACGGCCTGGCCATTCCTGTTTGACCTGTTCGGGGGACGCCAGTCGGCCCGTACCCTGCATTTTATTTTCGCGTCCCTTACCACGCTGTTCATTCTGGTTCATATAGTGCAGCTATTCGTGGCCGGTTTTATCAATCACCTGGGCAGCATGATAACGGGTCGTTTTACGGTAACCGCGGAGACCGAGTCATGAGCCCTAAACTGAACCGGCGCCAGTTACTGCACGGTGCAATCGTGGGTGGCATGGCCTTGGGCGTGGGTCTTTCCGTCCGGCGATTCCCCGCCCCGGTTGATGACCTGTATGACGTGGTCGATGCCCTTAATTACAGCCTCCATGACCTGTTGCTTCGTGGCCAGCCCCTGGTGCGTGAATATTCACGTGCCGATGTGGCTTTGAATTTTCCCACCAGCGGTGTCACCTCACCCCGGGACGATCGCTACCAGGGCATGAAGGAAAACGGCTTTGCCGACTATGTGTTCACCCTGGATGGTATGGTGAACAATCCGTTGCGACTTTCTCTCGCAGAGTTAAAAGCCCTGCCGTCACAGACCCAGGTAACCCTGCATACCTGCGACGAGGGCTGGAGCGCGGTTGGGGCATGGACCGGCGTGCGCCTGTCCCAGCTCCTGGCCCAGGCAGTTGTACAAACCGATGCGAAATACCTGGTGTTTCATTGCATGGACACCCAGCGCAACAACGTGCCCTATTACGAGAGCATCGACCTGTTTGCCGCCGCCCATCCCCAGACCATTCTCGCCTACGGGCTTAATGGCGAAGACCTGCCGGAACAGAATGGCGCACCCCTGCGCCTGCGCATCGAAACCCAGATCGGCTACAAGCACGCCAAGTTCGTTGAGCGGGTGGAAGTGGTGAACAGCCTGGCGAATATCGGCGAAGGCCGTGGCGGCTGGTGGGAAGATGTGGACGATGCCATCTGGTATGCGGGGCAATAGATGAGCGCGCTGTTCACCTTAAATGGCGCCAGCGAATTCGATCCGGCGGTGGAAGAGTGGCTTTCCGGTGAACCGGAACATCTTTTTTCCATTGCCCGGCACTGGTTTGCCCTGGTTCGCCGCTGCGGCGAAGACGTCAGGGAACTGATGCACGACGGCCACGCCACCGCCTGCATCGAAGACGTTGCCTTTGCCTATGTGGGTGTATTCAGGAATCACGTTAACGTGGGTTTCTTCCACGGCGCGGAGCTGGATGACCCGGCCGGCCTGCTGGAAGGTAGCGGCAAGCGCATGCGCCATGTCAAACTGCAACCGGAAGAAGAAACCGACAGGGTGGCCCTGGCGAAATTGATTAGCGACGCCTACGGTCATGTGAAGAAATTGCTTTGAAGCAAAAAACTATGAGTCTCCGCAGTCATTCCATTCGATTTGTAGCCGTATTTTGCATGACGATTGGTACATGTTACGCACAACCACCGAGTGCTTTCGATGTGTTTACAACCTGTATTGATACGCAGGGAAATCCAAAACTGTGCACGCTGAAATCCTTGCTAGCCCTGGAAGGATTCTCCAGTGGCGAGCGCGGCAGCGCGGCCAGCCTGGCAAATCGCGCCTTTACTATTTATACGGCAGAAGACGCCTGCGCCTCTTCCATGATTCCCGCCGGTTTCCAGGTCAACCTGTTCAACGCAAGCCTTCAGCCCGGCGACCGAATCTATTTCGAAGACATAATCGTGGATGCCTTCGATGATTTTGACCAGTTCCTGCCCCGGATTCCCATCCAGATCGTCGTCATGGCCGAAGCAGGCAAGCTGCGTTCCCGCTCCGACTGGGATTACGTGGAAGTGGAAGACGCGGGCCCCATTACCTTGCTGGCACAATTTTATTGTGACGAGCGCGGAGAAATCGCCGGACAGCTTTTAATCACTGTCACACCGTGACAGTATCCCGGTACCAAACCTGATATCACGGAGACACCCATGCGCAAGCCCCTGCTGTTTTGCCTGTTGCTGGCATTCATACCTGCATCGGCCCAGGATCCCATGCCACCCGCCGAGTACTGGAATGCCGGCGATATCGCCACCGCACTGGAACGAGCCGCCGGCCAGCGTCCAAACATGGCCGTGTCGCGGCTTACCAATGCCGACGATATTCGCATCAACATGATTCGCCGCACCGCGCCTGCCGGCGCCATCGTGCACAACGTCGGAACAGAACTTCACTTTATTACCGGAGGCGCCGGCACCCTGACTACCGGTGGTGTAGTAATCAGGCCAGACAACGGTGGCCCCGGCCGAATCGAAGGCGGGCTGGACCGCCACGTGACCGAGGGCGATACCATCCTGATCCCGGAAGGCACGCCGCACCAGTACACTGCCGTGGATGGCTTTGTCAGCTACCTGGAAGTCCGGTTCCTGAATAACCGGGTCCTTTGAAGCCATGCAATTTTTCGTGAATAACCGCCGCCCCCTGCTAGCGTTGCTGTTACTGCTCTGCCCGGTAATAGCCAGCGCCCAGGACCGGCAGGCCGACGTGGCATCCATCGACGCAATTCTAACCGCCACCTACGACTCCATTTCCGGTGGCGCGGGCGAAGAGAGAGACTGGGATCGTTTCCTCAACCTGTTCGCACCGGGCGGCACCCTCAGTGCCGTTATCGAAATGGAACCGGGTGCATTTGGACGACCTCGGGTCATGACCCCGGAATACTATGTGGCGGAAATCGGGCCGAACCTCACCCGCACCGGTTTCTTTGAAAACGAGATCCATCGTGTCACCGAACAGTTTGGCAACATCGCCCACGTATTCAGCACCTATGAGTCCCGGCGCACACCCCAGGATGAAGAACCCTTCGCCCGTGGCATCAATTCTTTCCAGCTAATGCACGATGGTGAGCGCTGGTACGTGGTATCCATCTACTGGCAGGCCGAGTCGGAAGACCGGCCTATTCCGGCGAAATATGGCGGTTAGGATTTGAAGCGCCCTTCCCTCGCGCTGCTGTTCTTGCTCAGCCTGTGCCGGCTCGCAGCGGCACAGGATAATCCCTTTATCTTTGTGTTGGGCGTGGTACAGGATGCCGGTTTCCCCCAGGCTGGTTGTTATGCGCCTCATTGCATGCCAGGGTGGGAAAACCCTGCCCTGCGCCGTGGCGCCACTTCCCTCGCCGTGGTGGACCCCGGGGGCGGAAATAAGTACTTATTCGAAGCCACGCCCAATCTGCCAGAGCAACTCTACACCCTGGAACAGGTAGCGCCGGATTCCGAATACCAGCTTGGCGGTGTATTTCTCACTCACGCCCATATCGGTCATTATGCGGGGCTGATGCATTTCGGGCGCGAAGCCATGGGATCGTCAGGTGTTAATGTTTTCGCCATGCGCCGCATGCGGGAGTTTCTGCAGAACAACGGACCCTGGAGCCAACTGGTAGAGCTGAACAACATCCGCCTGCGCTTCCTGCGGGATAACCAGACCGAGCCCCTGGGTAACGTCATGGTCACACCCCTGCTGGTGCCCCACCGGGATGAGTATTCCGAGACCGTTGGATTTCTAATCCTTGGGCCCGCGCGGACCGCCCTGTTCATTCCCGACATCAACAAGTGGGAACTGTGGAACCGGGATATTCTGCGCATGATAGCGGATGTGGACTACGCCCTGCTGGACGCCACCTTCTATGACGGTGACGAACTTCCTGGCCGCGACATGAGGGAGATTCCCCACCCCTTCGTGGTGGAGAGCATGGCGCTGTTCGATGAGTTACCCGAGAGTGACAAGAACAAGGTCTGGTTCATCCACATGAACCATTCAAATCCGCTGCTCAATCCTGAAAGTAATGCCTACCAGGCTGTGACTAATGCCGGCTACAACGTGGCGTTGGAAGGGTTGCGCCTGCCGCTTTAACTAGCGGTCTTCCAACCTGCCCGATCCACCCAGTTCGTAATACACGATCGGCACGAAATCAATCGCGGTCCAGCCCGCTTCCTGGCCCCACTGCGCGTCATAGCTGCCGGTGATATTGGCGGCCATGACCTCATCCAGGTGCGCACCTTGCTGGATCATGGCGTAGACCTGGTTCTGCAGGTCCAGGATCATGTCGCGGAATTCGATCATTGAACTCCGGTCGACAATCTCCAATCCGTGGCCCGGGATTACCTTGGTGTTGGGACCAGCCATGTCTATAGCCAGATCCAGGGCGGCAATGGTGCCGCGCAGGCTGCCACCGTTGAACAAATCCATGATGGGATAGCTGGTAGTACGGAACACGTCACCGAGATGCAATACATCTGACTCGGGAAAGTACACGAATACATCACCATCGGTGTGGGCTGGCGGCGACAGAAACACTCTCACCTCTTCGCCGTTCACATGAAATCCCACCTCACTGTCGAAAGTAATTTCCGGTCGCGCCCTTTCCGTGGGCGGCGGTGCAAAGCTGCCTCCCTGGCGAGGATAGCGGTTGCGCTCGAACAGGAATCTCGACCTGGTGTTGTCGTGAGCGAATATCAGTACACCCATGTCACGCAGCGGTTCATTGCCGCCGATGTGATCGGGGTGAACGTGGGTATTGATGAGAAAGCGTATGGGTTCGTCCGTAACTGAGCGAATGGCGCGCACCAGGCTCGGCGCCATGGGTTCAAACAAGGAGTCAACGAGTAACACGCCATCTTCACCGATGGAGGCGCCAATGTTACCGCCACCGCCCGGGCGCTGGATCATGTACACGCTTCCCTGTACGTGCTGAATGCTGAGCTCCACAGCCGCCTGCTGGGCCGATGCCAGGCCAGCAAGTAAACCGAAGGCCGCCAATGCGATTGAACCGATTGCCTTGCTCATCTTTAAACTCCTCATTAAAAAAGGCCAGGACAAAAATACGGCGTGTATTTCTACCCTGGCCCTATCTACCGGGAAACTAATTCTGTGGGATGGAGGTAGTAGTCACCGGCCCCATGCCAAAAATCTGCACAACAACTTCTTCGTCCTTGGCCATGTCGTAGTGGATACCATTGGGCGGCTCATAGATGAAGGTGCCCGGGCCAACACGGGTCGTCTTATCGGGAGCATAAACCGACGCTTCCGGTCCGGTGTGCACGTACCAGTGCCCCTTCAACACGTTGATGTAACGCGCCGTGTTATGGAAATGGGGACGGCTGCCGGTTCCTGGCGCCCAGGTAATCTGGATTACGTACAGGCCTTCTTCCCGGGGATTGCCGTAAATATTTACCGTACGCCCACCCTCCGCAGGAATCAGGTCGTCCGGTGTGGCGATCATGAAATCGTGCTCGTCCGGCTCCACAACCTGGGCCCACACTACGGAGGCACCCCAGCTGAGCATGGCCAGTACCAGTGCGCCTAGAGTAAGAAGTTGTTTTTTATACATATTTACCTCGATTGCGTGCCTGGAAACAGGAGCACGACGTCAGTTGCTACGGTTCCGCTCAAAGGTAGCAGAAATAGTGAGCCTTGGGGTACTGCCCGCGGCTTGCATTGAACTTGAAAAACGGCTGGATATTCCCAAATCCCGCCGTTAGCATTGAACGAATAAACCGATTGCTCCCGCGGAGACCAGCAATGAGAAATAATTATTCTAAAATTGTGCTGCTCGGATTACTGGCCCCCTGTTTCGCCCTGGCCCAATCTTCGGACCTGGCCCGCACCGAACACGGCTATCCCGATCTGCAAGGCATTTACACCTACCGCACACTCACCCCACTGAACCGCCCTGCCGAACTGGCGAATAAGGAAACCCTCACCGCGGCGGAAGCGGAGGAATGGGAAGCCTACGAGGCACGCCGCCAGAATCGCGACCTGATAATCGATTCCGTGGGCGGCGCCGGTTATCCGCCCGGAGTCATTTCCTATAACGAGTTCTGGTACGAACGTGGCGTGGAAACCATAGCCGACCGCCGCACCTCCCTGATCTACGATCCACCCAACGGACGCATGCCGTCACTGAATGCTGCCGGACGGGAGCGTGCCGCAATCCGGGCGGAGAATCGCAGGCTCAGCTACGGACCCGAGGCTCGCACCCTGGCTGACCGTTGCCTGCGCAGCGGAGGCGCAGGGCCACCTCTGGTACCCGGTTCATATAACAATAATATCCAGATCGTGCAGACCGAAGGTTATGTAATGATTCTGAGCGAAATGGTCCATCGTGCCCGCATCATTCCATTCGCCGGCGAACATAATGAACGTCATATGAATCGCTGGGACGGAGACTCCATCGCGCGCTGGGACGGTGACACCCTGGTCATCGAAACCAATGGTTTCTTCTATGACGATAATCCACGGGGCCTGTCCACGGACGCGCACATCGAGGAACGGATTCGCCGCCTCGATGGCAACACGCTGGAATATGACTTCACCGTGGAAGACCCCCGCTCCTGGGACGTATCCTGGTCGGCGAAATTTCCGCTGCGCAGCATCGAGGATCCGATCTACGAGTACGCCTGCCACGAAGGCAATCACGGTTTATTGGGAATCTTGGCCGGCTGGCGCCGTTATGAAGTGATGGGATTAAACGGCGACGGCACCCAGATGGAAACCGGTGACGACGACGAGTAGATAATTGCGGCCAGCCGTGGCGGCTGGCCGCGTGAACTCAGGGCTCGTTTGCCTTCTGTCCTGCGTGGAATACTACGTAGACGTAGATTTGGATATCAAGCTCACCGAGCTGGGATTCAATCAAGGGTTTGACCTGCTCCCAGTCCAGGCCTCCTACACCGGTCGCCAGGCGCGGCAGGGCAATTGAGCTAAATCCTTCCTTCTGGATGATCTTTTTCAACGCACGCAGGGCGCGATTCACATTGCTTTCGGTGGCCTTTTCCGGTTTCTTGTTTTCATAACCCCCGTCCTGGGTGATCAGGTTTATGATGCGCGCGCCTTCCGCGCCACCCCAGACCCAGGCTTCACCCGGCTTGGGATGATTAACATGACACCAGTGGTGAAAATCCTTGTGCATGGCCGGGTAACGCTCGTGTAATGACAAGGCCAGGCCCTGGTTCATGGGTTCGTTCGCTGCCACGCCATGGGCAATAGCCCGGGCTCCCGTCAACAAGATATCCCCTTCTACTTCGTGAATCATTTCGACTCCCTGTGTGAAATTAATCCCGCCGGCATGCCCGGCGCCAAACCTTAAGCATAAGCAGGGGGCAATCCTGCTGGATTGATCCGGCGCAATAAATCAAACGCCAAAGTGCAAGGCACTTTGGCACTTTGGCACTTTTCAGGCGGAGCAGCTACCACCGCCCAATACGCAGAATTTAGCGCAGTGGGGATGATTGAGCCTGACTGGACTCCAGGCCTCTTTCAGAGTTGACCCCAGGTTAAAGCGCTGGTCGTAAGCGAGCAAAGTACAGGCCTGCACGGACAGGTGATCGTTACCCTTGTGCTTGACCACCATGCGCGAGGTGGCGCACATGATGTCCGCCGGGTCCTTGTCGAGTATGTCCCAGCAAGCCGTGGTGATTTCCGGCACATCGGCACCCTCGTCCATTTCCGGGAACAATACGAGTTCGTGACAGTCGTCCGCATCCAGTGCAATGCCTTCCGTGGCAAACAATTCCCGGTATCCAGCACGCATGCTGGCCTCGTCTTCATCCCACATGGTGCGCCCGGCCACGGCGAATGGGATTCCGGATTGGGAAAGCCATTTCAAGCCCTTTATGGCGGGTTTCCAGGATCGCTTGCCCCGCTCCTGCGCGTGCACTCCTTCCTCGTAGTGGTCCAGGGAGACACGCAGTTTCAGGCGCGGCGCAAAGCGGGCATGGAGGTCTTCCAGTTTTTCCCGTTCCCGGTTCATGGTATTCATGGCATTGGTAAGAACCAGCACTTCGAAGCCACGCTCGAGGCACAACTCCAGGATCGGCAGCATGTCCTTGTTCAGGAAAGGTTCGCCCCCGGTGATGCCGATCTCCCGGGTGCGGAATGCCTCCCGCTCAATTTCGTCCAGCAACTGGCGCACTTCATCGACACTTATATAGGAAAGACGATCGTTGGTAGGCGTTGATTCGATGTAGCAGTTTACGCATTCCAGGTTGCAGAGGCTGCCGGTATTAATCCACAGGATTTCCAGTCTTCTCGGATCAACCGACGCCCGAGCCTCACCCTTGGCGGTCAGGTCCGGATGCTGAAATTTTTCAGTGGGCAATTCGACGGCGAGAGATTGGACAGCCATGATCAACAGCAGGAAGAGCCGGGGGTAATTGATTCATCATCCGGATTCTCCCTGTACGGCATCTCGGTACCACAGCCAGGGAAGATGCCGTAGTGGGTATCGAAGTTGCCGATGAAATCGAAATAGTCCTTGTATCGCGTATTCGCCAGCATCATCCAGGTGTTACCACATACGGTTGCTGCCTTGCCCTTGTGAAATACATGGTGGTCATCCAGTTTGAACTGCTCCGGCTGCTCTGCCACTCCACCCTGGTAAATCACCGCCTGGCCGTAGTCTTCGCAGGCCGTTTCCAGATCGGGCAACTTCCACAGGCGATGGGTAACGGAATAGAAGCGGTATCCTTCCAGTTTCGCCGCTACGGATTCGTTTTCGATAGCAATACGGTGTGACTCCACAATGCGGGGATCATTGAAACCACATTCCCGGGCAAGGTTGAGAAAATCATTCCAGTACAGGGCACCGCCGAGACATTCGCCGTAGATCTCCCGGTCACTGGCCAGCTCTTCGGGTAAGCGGCGGTCGCAGTACACGTCGGAGAAGTAGAACTCCCCGCCCTCTTTCAAAACGCCATGGGCTTCTTCCAATACCGCCCGTTTGTTGGTGGCGAGGTTAACAACGCAATTGGAAACGATCACGTCGAACTGGTTACTTTCGATGCCGGCAGCACCCAGGTCCTGGATATTGCCCTTGACGAAGCTGACGTTGGATCGGGAATAGCCGAATTTTTCCCGATGCCAGTCCAGGTGCCCATTGGCAACGGCGAGCTGCTCGTCAGTCATGTCGACACCAAGAACGGAACCACCTTCACCAACTAGTTGCGAGAGCAGGTAACAGTCGCGGCCGGTACCGCTGCCCAGGTCCAGAATTCTCAGGCCCTTAATATGAACAGGGATGGTAAGGCCGCAGCCGTAGTATCGGGTGATGACTTCTTCGTGGATATTGGCCAGGGCTGACCTGATGCTTTCCGGGTAGGGACTGACCGTGCAACAGACATTGGTCTTGAGATCGGCGCTACCCTGCAATTGCTTGCCGTAATAATCGCGGACTTCTTCTTCGACCTGTTGCGCCCTGGCGGGCTGTGTTAATTCATTCATCGTGAGCTCCTCACCAATTCCCTGGTTCACACCTGAAAAAGAAAGGCAGAAGCGACAAAAACTTTCTTGCGGGATCCCTTAACCCGGTCAATCTGGGTAGGTAGTGCGCCTCTGCTCTTCCGCCAACTGTTCCATGTAGGTGTTTTCCAGCCGCTGTACGGCACGCAACAGTCCGTAGGGATCGACGAAGGTGTCCGGATCGTAGGGCTGTCCCGGCTGCCACTTGTCATGCATATTGTACTGGCTGTTGTGGGCGGCAACCCAGATGTCCACTTCCATGGCTTTCTGGCTGGCGTAGGTGTAAGCGAAATCTTTTGCCACATCGGGGTAAGTCGGTTCATCCATCAGGCGCTTGCCACCATTTATAGTACCCATGTTCAGGATGCCTACCCGGTAGTCGCGCCCGTTTTCGTTGACCACGAAAGAATAACTGGAGCTGCCTTCGGTGTGGCCGGGGTGCTCATGTACCTTCAGTTGTACATCACCCAGCTCGATGACATCCCCTTCCCGAATGATCCGATCCACGCTCACCGGTTTGAAACTTTCATCACCACCAAAGTGAGGATCACTGAATCCCCCATCTTCCAGCACTCGCGCATCTCCGGCCGTGGCCAGCATTTGTGCGCCCGTGAGTTCCTTGATATCAGCCAGGGCGGCAGTGTGGTCCCAATGAGCCTGCTGGGTGAGCAATATGCGCACATCCTCGAGACGGAACCCTAGCGCGGCCATGTTCTCGCGGATATTGTCGATAGACTCTTCGAGACCGGTATTGATGAGTATGTGCCCCTCATCAGTAGTAATCAGGAACACACTGAGGTCGAGCATGCCGACTCCGTACAAGGGCCCGACGATGCGAAAGGGAGGAAATGGAGTGGTCCAGCCTTCGGGTTGGGAGAATAATGGTGCAGAGAATCCGCTAAAGGCAGCGGCCAGGATGATAGTGGACAGGATTTTTTTCATTATTGGCTCTCTTCGATTGTTATCAGGACCTGCGCTCCCCCGTTCTTCGATCTCCTTTTCTTCTGTCTCCTACTTCCCTGTTGGGGTTTCCGTGGTTTTCTTGTCGCCTGTCCACGGATTTTTGACGGCGGTCACCCCCGCGTTGGCGCCGTTCCGATTGATTGTTACTGTTATTATCGGCTTCAGTCATCTATGGCCTCCTTTCAAAGAAGAGCTTCGATTCGATCCATTAAAGACGTCATACGGCGCAGCACCGGCTCGTAAGCCTCTGCGATCGTCATGTCCAGCCCGGCCTCATTGAGCAGTATGTTGTGCGGGTAGTCCGAACCCCCTGCGCTCAGCACTCGAATAAATGCATCCCGCACTTCTTCGTCGCCATCCAGGAATTGCTCGGCAAACCAGGCTGCCCCGGTGATGGACGTCGCGTACTGGAATACATAGAAATCATAGTAAAAATGGGGGATGTAAGCCCACTCCACGGTGTACAGGTCATCGATGGTAAGCACGCCCAGGTCGTGACCGTGGTAACGCTTGAGCAGCTCGCCATACATCTCGGTAAAACGTGGCCCGGTGAGGGGCTCTCCCCTTTCCGCCGCCTCATGAATGGCCAGCTCAAACTCACCGAACATGGTCTGGCGAAACAGCGTACCGCGAATCTGTTCCAGGGCGCCGCCAAGATAGTACAGGCGCTCTTCGTCGCTGCTGGAGTTGGCAATCATGTGTTCCTGCAACAGGATTTCGTTGATGGTGGAGGCCATTTCCGCGGTGAAGGTGGAATAGCCCGCGGTTTCATAAGGGTTGTTCTCCACGCTCAGCAAGGTGTGCACCGCGTGTCCCCATTCGTGGGCGTAGGTGGACAGGGATTCGTAGTCGTCGTTGTGGTTGAGCAACACATAAGGGTGCACGTCGTAGATGGAACCGTTCATGTAGGCGCCGGAACGCTTGCCCGGTTGCGGGTGGCTGTGCATCCAGTCCTGTGACAGGCCGTAGTCCAACAATTCCAGGTAACGCTCACCAAAAGGTGCCAGGGCTTCGAAGGTAATTTCCCGTGATCGCTCCATGTCGAAAACACCTGTGTCTACTTCAACCAGGGCCGGGTAAATGTCGTAGTAACGCAGGTCGTCCACACCCAGCATGCGTCCGCGCAGTTCCAGGTAACGATGAAAGATAGGCAGTGCGTTATTAATCTGGTTAACAAGCTGGGTGTAAACCTCCGGCGGCAGGCCGTCGTTAAAGAGGTTTTGCGACAGCGTGGAATCATGGTTGCGCACCCGCGCCTGAAACACGTTGGCGGCAACTTCGCTGGCCAGGGTCGCACCCATGCCATCGGCATACTGCTCCCAGGTGGCCCAGAAAGTATCGAACACCAGCTTGCGGTCGTCCCGGTTCGGCGCTGCACGCCACAAGGAATAACCGGCCTGGCTGAGGGTGACTTCCTGTCCTTCACTCAGGGTAACCGTGGGCCAGGGAATGTCCGCGTTGGCGTAGTTCTCGTAAATCTGTTCCGGTGAAGACAACACCAGGCCCGCCTGGGCGAGTATGGCTTCGGTCGCCTGGTCCAGGGTGTGGGGCGCCTGGCGCAGGATGTCGTTCAACATGAAATCGAAATCATTCAGGCGTGGTTCGCTGGCTATGAACTGGCGAATCCTTTGTTCACCAATGCTTAAAATCTCCGGGCTGATCCAGGACGTGGCTTCGCCCATGTCGGTAAGCATTTGCCGGGCCTGGCCGAAACGGGATTGGGCCTCCGGTACACGCTGGTCCGCATCACGCTCCAGGCTGGTGTATACGTAGGCACGAGCTACTTCTTTATTGGTATCTGAAATCTCTTCCAGCGCAATGGCCAGGGATTGGGCACTCTGCCCAAGCGTACCCTGGAAAGCCGGGATGCGTTCGATGCGCTGAGCAATGTCCGCCATGGCCTGTTCCCAGTCGGCAACGCTTGCGTATATCTCGGTGAGATCCCATTCGTAACGAACGGTATCCTGGGCCTGGGCAAAGGTGGTGAAACCGAGTACGAAGAGCAGGCTTATAAGCAGCCTGTAAGTGGACCGTAAAACTCCCATGAGCGGCGACTCCCGGCAAAACTACAGAATTCGAACCCGCAGCGGTATTCGCTCCGGGGGCTCGATCATAGCCTAAAATGCCAGAGAATTCAGGCGTGGCGCGGCCTTACAACTGGGACCGGATGGCGGGTGGCGGGGTAAAAGCGTCGGCGCTGACGTCGTCGAAGCTGACGGAATCAATCTCGATAACAACTTCCTGCCCGGCCTGGTCAATAATCAATCGAGTAGGAATCCGGTAGCCACCAAAATCTTCATACCCGGACATGTAAGTAGAAATCATTGCCGGTCCAATGGGCGTTTCCGCCTCCAGCTCCATTCCCAACATCAGGCTCGTATCCACGTGAAAGAACATGAATACATCGGCGCCGCGGGTATTGTTGATGCGCACACGGTAGACCGGCTCCGTGGCGAATGTTGTTTGTTCAATAGTTTCCGCACCCTCGGCAGATTGAATATTCAGCGGGACGTAGAAGTCCGCCTGGTCGATCATGTCGGAAAGGGCATCGCCTTGCAGAATGGTCGGACCCTGCAATGGATCCACCGACCAGCCTACTTCGCCGTTGTATCCGGAATTTATCGTGCCGAGGCCGCCGAGCTCGATTTGCTGGTAGATTAAATTGGGTGCAGCCTGTCGTATGACGATGTCACCGTTGACACCAAAGGCCGCCAGGGAAAAACTGCCGCGGCTGGTCATGGATGAATAAGAGCGGATCAAGTCTTCACCACCGATGGCATCCACGAATCGGGCTGAAATTGCCCGTGGTGTCGGCAGGCCATTGGCGCCGATCTCGTTTCGGATATCCGGGCCGGCGGTCTGGGTGCAGGCAGCCAGGGTGAGCAAGGCAATAAACAATACAGCCGGTCGTAACAAGGACATGGTGACACCTCTTGCGGCGTGGAGGGCAGGAAAAGGGATCGCAGGAATCGGCTCCCTCAAGCAGCCACCCTAACATATCGCCAATTAACTTAGCCACTGTCCTGCGTTATGCTTTGAATCGTACGCAATACGAGATCCAGCAATGCCATCACGCCGTGCCTTTCTTCAATCCGCCGCCGCGCTGCCGCTGTTAACCGCCTGTAACGCCAACCTGGCGACCGGTGCCGGGCCGGCTAACTACTCCCCATCCGGGGTACCGCTGCGCCGGGTGCGGGTGGCTGAAGACCGGGTTATTCGCACTATTGCCGGATTGCGCCCGTTCCGCCCCAATGGCTTTCGCGCCGCCGCGGAAACCATGAACGACAAGCTGGTGGTTCATAACTATGGCCATGGGGGCGGCGGCATCACCCTGTCCTGGGGCAGCTCATATCTCGCCACTGAATTCGCCCTGGAAACCAGTCATCGCCGCTGCGCCGTAATCGGCTCCGGGATCATGGGATTGACCACGGCGCGGCTGATGCAGGAGCGTGGCTGGCAGGTATCCATCTACACCAAGGCGCTGCCGCCGGATACGACTTCCAATATCGCCGGCGGACAGTGGTCCCCTACTTCGGTTTACCTGGACGAATACGTTCGCCCTGAGTTCCGTAAGCAATTTGAACGGGCCATGGCGTTTTCCTACCGCTATTTTCAGGACCTGGTCGGGCCGCGCTACGGTGTCAGGTGGATCGGCAATTACACCATCGCCAACGGACCACCGGCAGAGGATAACTTTAATTACCGGTACGCCAGTTTTTATCCCCAGCTGCAGGAATTGTCTCCGGGAGAACACCCGTTTAATGCCGAGTACGTGCGCTACTTCGATACCATGCTGATTGAACCGGCCACCTTCCTCACCACGGTGATCGACGATTTTCTCACCGCGGGAGGAAAAATCAGCTTGCGCGAATTTGCTGAGGAAGAAGAACTGCTGACCCTGGACGAGCCGGTGATTTTCAACTGCACCGGTCTCGGTGCGCGGGAGTTGTTCAAGGACTATGCGTTATTCCCGATTCGCGGCCAGCTCAGTTTCCTGTTACCGCAGCGTGAGGTCGACTACATCATCCTCGGTAACGGCGGGCTCTACATGTTTCCCCGCAGCGACGGTATCCTGCTGGGCGGCACCTTTGAATACAATCAGTTTGTAGCGCAGCCGGATCCGGAAGCCACTCGCCGCATCGTTAGCGGCCACCGCGCTTTCTTCGACGCCATGGACGACCCCTGGGCTTTGAACTGGTAATAAGTGCCTGGCACTTATTAAGGGGCAAAAAAACGGCGACTTCGCCAGAGGCTAGCCGCCGTATCAACTAGATGCACTGTTATGAACCCAAGGGGTGGGTTCACTCAGGAGAGCTGATTATGCTGCCAGTGCATCATTTTCTGAGTCGTTCTTTGCATTCCTGTGTTTCAGGTAATCGAGCATGGTGTTTACGTCACTGCACTCGAAGGGATCGGACTCACAGTTATCCACCCGTCCCGCCTCGGCGAACACTTTCACGATCTCGCCGTCTTCCACCAGCATGGAGTAGCGCCAGGAGCGCTCGCCAAAACCGAGATTTTCCTTCTTCACCAGCATGCCCATGGCCCGGGTAAATTCCCCATTGCCGTCAGGCAACATTTTCACGTTGTTGACGCCTAGCTGCCTGCCCCACTGGAACATGGAAAACGCGTCATTCACGCTGAGACAATAAACCTCGTCCACCCCGGCGTCGCGGAGCTGGCCATACCTGGCCTCGAAGCCCGGCAGGTGCGTGCTGCTGCAGGTGGGTGTGAACGCGCCCGGCAGGGCAAACAACACCACGCGGCGGCCCTTGAAAATCTCTTCACTGCTCACGTCCTTCCAGACGTAGGGATTCTCCCCTTCCACAGATTCATCGCGCACTCTTGTCTTGAATACGACTGAAGGTACTGGCTGGTTCATTTTCGTTTCTCTCAAACAGGTTAAAAACTGGATATGAGGCAATATTACGAGCCTTTTAGTAATCGGTAAAATGATTAATTTCGATACTATCAATCGAATTATTCGATAAACAAGAACCCCCTCGTCACAAGGGCTCCCCGCACAATCCGACCAGTCGTCGAATGCCAGCAAACACTGGTGGTAATTGGGTTAGACAAATTCGGGCATTGGCATTACGCTTCACCCATCTTCACCTTTTCGCGGGAGAGAACATGAATACCAGGCCCCTGTTTGTACGCCTTCTTGCCCTGTCCCTGACCATGCTGGCCGCACCGGCCCTGGCCCAGGATGCACCCACGTTTTACGAAGACGCGCTGCCGGTTTTCGAGCGCAACTGTGCCGCCTGCCACCAGCCCAATGGACCGGACGTGGGCGGCATCTTCGCTCCCTTCTCTGCCCTGGACTATGACGAGGTCAGGGTCTGGGCACCGCTCATTCGCAATGCCGTGGTTACCGGCTACATGCCGCCCTGGGGCGCCCATGAACGCCATCGCGGTGAGTTCAAGGGTGAGCGTTACATGGACCAGGCGGACAAAGATCTGCTCATCGCCTGGGTCGATGGCGGTTCCCTGGAAGGCGATCCGAGCAAGGCCCAGCACAATGATGCCGGCGTGATGGCGGAAGGCACCACGGTGCTACCTGAATCCGGCTGGTGGATCGGCGATCCGGACCTGGTGGTGAACTTTGAACAACCGGTTTATGTCCCCGATGAAGTGGAAGACTGGCAACCCACTTTCGAAATGAAATACGAGGAAGGCGCCCATACCGAGCCGAAATGGATCTCCATGGCGGAGCTTGATCCCGGCGGCCCCTGGGTGCATCACATCGTGTCCAGCCACATGGGTGTGGGCGTGCCGGGCCGCGGCCCCTTCACCTACCCTGAAGGCTGGGGCGTGCTGCTGCCGGAAGATCCCTTTATTACCGCCAACATGCACTATCACAAGGACACAGGGCCGGGCACCGCGGTTTATGACACCACCCGCGCCGGATTCAAGTTCTATGAAGATGGCGACGTGATCGACCACGTGGTGGAAACCAACCTGCTGCCCCATCGCGGCTGGACCATTCCGCCCAATGATCCCAACTACAAGGTCACCAACACCTTCGATGTTGAGGAAGATATTTTCCTGCTGTCCATGGGTCCGCACATGCACTACCGCGGCAAGGCCATGCGTTACGAACTGGAATATCCCGACGGCGAGTTGGAAACCCTGTTGTGGGTGCCGGACTACGACTTTAACTGGCAGTTCCTGTATGAGTATGAAGTACCGAAATTCGTACCGGCGGGTTCCACCCTGCACATGGCCTGGTGGTTCGACAATTCCGAAGCCAATCGCTTCAACCCGGACCCGGGCCAGGCAGTGGTGTATGGTCCTGCAACCACCGATGAAATGGCTAATGCCCGAATCTACTACGCACCCACCAGGAAGCGCGGCATCGTAGTGGGTCGAGACATGCCCCCGGACGTGCTGGAAACCGCCCGTAACCAGGAGCAGACTCGCCGCGAGCGTACTCAGTTGCGCGATCCCGCGTCGGACGATTTCAGCTGGTTGACCGAAGACGAGGACAGCCGTTAAGAACAAAACGGAGCCAGGCCCACGGGCCTGACAGCGCAACTATAAGAGGGCGACGATGAAAACCGTATCGAAACTGTTCGTGGGGTGCATCGTCGCCCTTTTTGTTTTCCCTGCCCTGGCCCAGCGCGACCCTGGCTACATGGCGCCCCGCACCGCAGAAGGCCATCCCGACCTGCAGGGGGTGTGGACCAACGACACCATCACCCCCATGGAGCGCCCCGCTTCTATGGAAGGCCGCGCCTTCCTGACCGAAGATGAGATTGCCGCACTGGAAGCCCGTACCGCGGAACGGCGCGAGTTCGCCGACAACAATATCCAGGTGGAAGCCGGGGACAATGTCGGCGGCTACAACCAGATTTGGCTGGATAGCGGCGACACGGTGCTATCCACCGGCCAGACTTCCCTCATCGTCGATCCACCCAATGGCCGCGCACCGCTGCGGGAAGAAGCCGCTGCTGTGCGGGATTTCTTCTTCGCCAACGTGGAGAACGATTACATCTACCATACCGTGTGGGATCGCTGCATTACCCGCGGTATTCCGGGTTCCATGCTGCCCGCTGGTTATAACAATGCTTACCGGATCATCCAGACCCCGGGTTTTGTCACCATCATCTACGAGATGATCCACGACGTGCGCATTATCCCCCTGGCCAAGAGCGACCACGTGGATGAGAAGATTCGCCTGTGGATGGGTGACTCCGTGGCGCACTGGGAAGGCGACACCCTGGTAGTGGAAACAAAGAACTTCAACAACCGCGGCATGATCGCCAACAGCTCAGCCGGCGCGCGACTGAAGGCCGTCCCCGCCGGGGAAAACCTGCACGTGGTGGAACGCTTCACCCGGGTGAGTGACGCAACCATCATGTGGGACGTGACCATCACAGAACCGGATGCGTTTACCCGGCCTTTTACAATTTCCATGCCCCTGACTCGTGACGACGAGTACGTGATGTACGAATACGCCTGCCACGAAGGCAATCACGCCATCAGGAATATCCTCAGTGCAGGTCGATCGCGGGAACGCCGGGAGGCGGCCGCAAATTAGTCTCAGGGTTCATTCGCTCGACTTGTGGATTCAAACAGGAGTTCTTGCAGTTGGACCACGAAGCCAGCGATGAAACCTAGTCGAGAGAGCTAAGCAATTCCTCGTAACGGGGGTCACTTCTAATGGGGTCGAGGGAGGGATCATTCTCGATCCATGAACGTGAAGAAATTGATTTACGCAATCGCTCAAACGCTTTATCAAAATCATTGCTTTGCACATATAGGCAAGCCACATTGTAGTTAGTCGCTTCATCATTCGGTGCAATTTCAATCGCCTTGTCGGCCCATTCGTACGCCTTTTGCTCCTCGCCTAGCTGCTGCCATGCCATCGCCCCCAGATAGTAAGCTCGCTGATTATTGGGATGGGATTCCAGGAATCGCTCTACTCGTGCCAGCCCATCCCGGCAACTCGCCTCCACGGCTTTCATGTCGCCAAACTTCTCATGTAATTGAGTGACAAGAAGCACACTTTCCCAGTCTGCGGGATCACATTCAGCAGCACGTGTGAACATCCGAAGTGCTGTTCGCAGATCACCGTTATGAAAGGCTGCACGAGCGTAGTAATGATGGGCATCCAAATTGTCCCCATCGCTTGCGATAGCCCTGTCAAGGAACTCGATCGCTTCAGTGTATTTTCCTGCGGCCAGCAATGCCACGCCAGAAGCTGTTATAGATTCGACTGCATCAGGAGCCAACTGCACAGCCATTTGGGCAGATGATTGCGCTTCGGCGATGTACTCATCCTTACCGTGATAGATGGCTGCATCAGAGAGGCATAAGGAAAGTTTTGCCCAGGCTTTCGCGAACCCGGGATCAAGTTTTACTGCTCTTGAAAACATGTCGATAGCAAAATTGATATCGATTGAACCTTTGACCACGAAAAAACCAATGCCGCGCAAGTAGTAGTCATATGCCTGCGGACTATCAGTTGTAGCATCGGGCTCGTCCTGCGATCTTAATGTAACCTGTAAAGCAGAGCGTACTTTATTCGAAATATCCGCCTGAATCTGAAATATGTCATCCAGCTCCTGATCGTAACACTCCGACCACATCTGCGTGTCAGTATCCGTCTCGACGAGTTGGACAGACACTCGAAGCCTGTCTCCGGCCTTGCGCACACTGCCGGCAACGATATGATCCACCTTGAGAGTTGATGCAATATCTGACAGGTCGACATTGGACCCTTTAAAAGCAAAACATGATGTTCGAGATGCGACTCTCAAGTCCGGTATACGGGTCAATGCGCTGAGCAGTTCATCTGTGAGACCGTCCGTAAAGTGCTCGTTGTCCTGGTTCGGGCTGATATCGACGAACGGAAGTACGGCGATAGCTGCCTTCCCGGAATTTGGCTTATCAGTGCGGTCTGGGGAAGTGAGATTACTACTAACATCCGGCGCCGAGTCCAGCACTACACCATCAGATGTCACCTGGAATACCCATGTGAGAATCAATGCAAACGGAAAACCGAGCCCAAGAACGACTATGAAGATGGTCATAGCTACCGGCGGAGCACCGAGAGGTTCAAACAATACGTCAGCCACTTGCAACAACAGCCAGGACCCGATCACGTAAGTGATGGCGACTCGCACGACTTTGCGGCGTTTTAATTCCTCGAATAGGGAAATGATACTGACCTCTATTGCGCACCGGCCTGGCGGTAAGAGCTGCAATTGTACTTGCGTTTTGAATTATTTAATACGATTCGGGAAATACCAGTTTCTTTGATCCTGACACCGTTGTCGAATTCCGATAGCGGGGTGGCCTGGAAAACTAACTCACCGTAACCGGCACCCATTCGGTCAGCCTGGAGCGCACATCTTCCACGGTGTGTTTGCACACCCCGGAGCGGGCGATGAGCTTCTGCTCGCAGATGTCGCAGCGCACACATTCCTTGAAGTCGATCTTTTCCATGCGAATGGCGCCGGTGGGACAGTTGTGCTGGCAATGGGTGCAGACTTCGCACTGGGGTACACGTTTGATGCGCCAGGGCGTGAGCACGGTCATCACGCCGAGGGCCGCGCCCAGGGGGCACAGGTAGCGGCAATAGAAGCGGTTGATATAAACCGTGCCGATCAACATCAGCGCGAGGATAACCCACAGGATGATGGACTGGCTGAAATAGAATATGGTGCCGAAGGGTTCGAAATACTGGAACAGGCTTACCTCTGCCCACACCAGCGCGCTAACAATCAGGAACACCAGGATGCCGTACTTGAGATAGATGGCCTTGTCATGAATGGCCGCAGGCAGTTCCTTCTGGAAGTGTCGCGGCAGGAAATTGGAAATAAAGTCCTGCAGTGCGCCAAAGGGACACAGTGAAGAACAAAACAACCTGCCCCACAATAAGGTTGTTATGATAGTAAACAAAAGAATCATCACCGTGGGCAGGTCCGTCATGAACATGGCCGGGCCCTGCTTGATGCCGTTAGTAATATGAGAAACCGACAGAAAGCCGCCGTCATACCAACCGAGGTAGCCCAGGGTAACGGCCAGGGTGCCCCAGCGTAGCATGGCGGACTTGGTAAGGAAGCTGCCCATAACCAGCACCATGAGCAGTCCCAGCATGAATACCGCCGGCCAGGGTGCGGATTCAACCAGGTTCGCCCAGGTCCCGCGGTCTGCCCCGGACACGAAATCCCCATCCTCGGGTACGGTGAGTTCCGCCGGTAGTGGCCCGCCGGTGGCCAGGGCCAGGGGCACATCGGGCACCTTGTATTCGATACTGGCTGTGCCGCTAACGTTGCCGAATTGATCGGCGGTGGCGTAGTGCAGCTTGAATGGCCGGGTAATATCCACCTGGTCATCCAGCGCCATGGCGCCGGCGAAACGCACGCGTCCGGCAATCTTCCCGTAATCGGCGCTGCCGGCGTAAACGAAGCGGCGCCGTTCAACAGCCCTGAGTTCACCATCCTGTTCAACCCCGAGGCGTTCCTGGCGAAACGGTGACGTGGCATTGCCATCGATACCCACCAGCAGCAGACGGCCGGCCTCTACCCGGTTGCTGGCCTCGCGGTCGGCGCGGGAGTAATCGTCTATACCAACTAATATTTCACCAAGACCGTCGTGCCCCATGAATATAAACGTCAGTTCCAGGGTCGTGCCATCTGGCTGGGTCATGTCCAGGTAACGGATCAGGCCCATGGCTTCCATGTCTTCCCAGCTCAGGTCACGCAGGTAGGCAAGTGCCAGTGCGTCGCTGTTGGTGCTCGCTGCGTATTCTGAATCCGGCAGGTAGGCCAGGGCCACCCGGCGCGCGGCATTGCGAATACCACGAGCAACGGCCCAACTTGTAATGGTGGCGCGGGAGATGCCGTCCACGTCGCGGCCGACTCGAAAGCCTTCGCTGATGCTCTTGTTGCGGAACTGGTCGGGAAAACGTTCGGAGTTGATAAAGTCACCGCGAATACTCATGTAGGATTCGCGGTAATAGATGGGCAACCAGTCGATGACCGTGCCCTTGCTATCCAGGCCTACCAGCATGTCGATGGGCGCGCTGTAACCAATTTCTTCCGGCGGCAGGTCCGGGGTAAAAAACACGTAGCCTACTGCCTGCTCTTCCCCGTCAACATCACCGTAAGCGCGATACACCGGCAGCTCCCCTTCCACGTACTCGAAGCGTTCCGCGACGGGCAATACTTGCTGCAGGTCTTCCAGGTTGATATCGGCAATGGAATCCTGCCCGTACAGCCTGGCGGAGAGCAATATAAATACCGCCAGCAGGATGAGATAAAGTCGGAATTTTTTCGGGCAAACCATACTGCGAAACTGCATCGGCTGGTGAGTCCTTATCCTGTTAGCCGGCCTGGGACGCCGGCATTTTTTTGTTGAAATTACAGTCGCTTAAGGGCTGCGCGCTATTAAAGCAGAATCCTCAAGACAGGTATACGGGAAATGGGGATCGTTACAAATTGACAAAAACGTCCGTAGGGTGCGGCCCTCATGCGGTTGCCTGCTCTTGCAGGCCCAGTTCCTGGATGCTAATTTCCCGCATCTTGTACTTTTGTACCTTGCCGGTGACCGTCATGGGGAAGTCGTCGGTGAAGCGGACATAGCGCGGCACCTTGTAGTGGGCAATCCTGTCCTGGCAATAGGCTTTCAACTCGTCTTCACTGAGGCTGGCGCCGTCGGCGAGACTCACCCAGGCGATTATTTCTTCGCCGAACCTGGGATCGGGCACACCGGTTACCTGTACCGCGGTGATGGCGTCGTGGGTCATGAGGTATTCCTCGATCTCCCGCGGATAAACATTCTCTCCACCCCGGACGATCATGTCCTTGATGCGCCCGGCAATGTTCACATAGCCTTCGTCGTCCATTACCGCGATATCACCGGTATGCATCCAGCCATTGCTATCGATTGCCGCGCGAGTGGCGTCTTCGTTCTCCCAGTAGCCCAGCATGACGGAATAGCCCCTGGTACAAAGTTCTCCCATTTCCCCCACCGGGCACAGGGCACCGGTTTCCGCGTCGATTATTTTGACTTCCACGTGGGGGTGGACCCTGCCCACGGTGCTGACTCGCTTGTCCAGTGGTGAATCGACCCGGGTCTGGAAACTCACCGGGCTGGTTTCCGTCATGCCATAGGCAATTTCCACCTCACGCATGTGCATCTTTTCCATGACCTGCTTCATGGTTTCGATGGGACAGGGAGCACCGGCCATAATGCCGGTGCGCAATGATGACAGGTCATAGTCTGAAAAATTGGGCAGAGCCAGCTCCGCAATAAACATGGTGGGGACACCGAACAGCGCCGTGGCCTTTTCCTGCTGCACCGACCGCAATACCGCTTCGGGTTCGAATCCCTCGCTGGGATAAATGACACAGGCGCCATGGGTGAGACAACCCAGGTTACCCATGACCATGCCGAAACAGTGATACAGGGGAACGGGAACCACCAGGCGATCCGCTTCACTGAAATTCATGATTGACGCAACAAAGTAGCCGTTGTTGAGAATGTTGTGGTGGCTGAGGGTTGCGCCCTTGGGGAAACCGGTGGTGCCGCTGGTGTACTGGATATTGATGGCATCGTCCATGTCCTGGCTGGACTGCCGGGACTGCAATGATTCGTCAGGCACCGATTTCGCAAGCGCAACAAAGTCTGACCAGTCATAGATTCCAGCCAAGCCGGATTCAGTCATGGAGATGACGTGGGTTAGATTTGGAAACTTGTCGGATTGCAGCTCCCCGCTTGCACAATCCGCAAGTTGCGGACACAACTCGCCGATCATGGCTTCGTAGTCGGAAGTTTTGAATCTATTTTGCAGCACCAGGCCCTTGCAACCGGATTGCTCCAGCACGTAGGCCAGCTCGTGCACACGATAGGCTGGATTGATGGTAACGAGAATAATGCCGGCCTTGGCGCTGGCGTACTGGGTCGTTAACCACTCGACATTGTTGGGCGACCAGACCCCTACCCGGTCACCTTTCTCAAAGCCCGCGGCGAGAAATGCCCGCGCCAGCTCTTCCACACACTGCGCCAATTCGGCATAGGTCCAGCGAATTCCCTGGTGCAAACTGACCACGGCCTCGCGATCGCCGTGTTCAGCGACAACGTGATCAAACAGGTCGGGAATGGAGCTGCCCAGCAAGGCCTTGTCGGCAGGTCCGTTTGCGTAACTTGAGGACATTACTTGCAAAAATCCAAAAAGTGGCTGGCACTAGTGAGTACCAGGCACTTTTTAAGAAACAGGCCGCGGCACCAGGGCGAACACCCAGCCGTTGCCGGATTCGACGTAGTTCCGGTCCATGGGTACTCCGTATTTGCGCGACACCTCGGCGGTAATGGCATCCAGTATCCTGCCGCTTTCGATGCGCACCAGTTGCCGGGCATAGCGCTTGCCGTCAATGCGGATTATGGCACGCCCATCTTCCACCGCTTCCGCCGGCCACTGCTTCCAGATCTTGCCAACTGCGGAATTCATGTAACCGGAGATCAGGTAAATACGGCCCTGGTTTTCAATTATCCACACGGTGCGGGACCGGGGCGGATCCACCAGCTGGAACTCGATGGTGGGCATGTCCCGAACGAAGCGCCAGTTGGGTTCCGGGCCGGTTACCAGCTCCCCTTCTTCCATGGGACCGCCGGCGAATATGCCGATCGGGCCGTCACTGAAACGGGCCAGCAGGGACGTAACTCCCACAGCAAATCCTGCCAGTATTGCCAGCAGGCCCAATCCTTTTAGCAGGATGCGTACAATTTTCATAACAAACCTCCAATGGTTTCAGAGGTATAAAAAAGGGCGCTCAAAGCTGTTGAGCGCCCTTTCCCTTTTTAGTCAGCCGATCTTCGCCCGCTGCATCAGTGTCCGCCTGCGTCAGGCTCCGCGCCAGGCAATGCCAGGGCAGTCAGGCTGGAGCTGGTCTGGAGCATGATGTACTGATGACCATCGTGCACCCAGGAACTCATGCCGTAGCTGCTGCGGGCCGGCGCTTCGATCTGGCCCACTACGTCACCGCTCTCCTTGTCGATGGCCCACAGAGTCTGCGTTCCATCCGACGCGGCGTCGGAGTAAATCAACAGATTTTCGGTTACCACCATGGGCACCAGGGCGCCGGTGCCGGTGTTGCCCACGTCATCCATGTCCACGCCTGCGTTTTCGAACGCATTTATGTAACGCTGGGGTGTTTCACCGGTGGGAATCATGAAGACTTTTTCACCGGTATTCATGTCGTAAGCCGTGATGTTGCTATACGGCGGCTTCCAGATCGGCAGCCCGGTCGGATGCCGTGGCGGACGCGCAGTCGCGCCGGGCACGCCATTGGCATATTGGGCCGTGGTAACACCCGTAGAGTTCGGGAACAGCAGGTCTGCCTCTTCACCCGGAATCAGGCGCAGGGCGAAACAGGCGATATGTGAATTCACATACATATAACCCGTGTTAGGGTCGGCAACCGGTGGCGAAGTAATATTCACACCGCCGGAACCACCCGGGCAGTTCATGGCCGCATACTTACCCATCTCGTTGTCGCTGTGTATGGGCGGGTTAAACAGGCCGCCCATGACATAGTCTTCCATGGCTTCCAGGGACTGGGCCTTCAGTTCCGGGGTGAAGTCCAGCAGGTCAGCTTCGCTGATGCCCTGCATGGTATAGGGCTCGGGCCAGGTCACATGGGGCTGAGTCGGAGACAGCACTTCACCGGGCACGATGGATGCCGGTACCGGCCGTTCCTCGATAGGCCAGATGGGTTCGCCATTGAGACGGTTGAATGCGTACAACCAGCCCTGCTTGGTGGCCTGCACCACGGCCGGAATTTCGCGGCCGTCCACGTTCAGGTCCAGCACGATAGGCGCGGTGGGCGTGTCGAAGTTCCAGATTTCATGATGCACGAACTGGAAGTGCCAGGCGCGTTCACCGGTTCGGGTATCCAGGGCAATGATGGCGGCACCGTAGAGGTTGTCACCCGGGCGAAAACCGCCGTAGTAATCGATGGTGGCGCTGTTGGTTGGAATGAACACCAGGTTGTTTTCCGGGTCGGCCGACAGCGGCGCCCAGGAGGACACATCGCCGGTCCAGTCCCAGGCATCGTTTTCCCAGGTTTCATGACCGTACTCACCGGGCTGGGGAATCACGTTGAACTTCCACTTGAAATCGCCGGTGCGGGCGTCGTAACCAAGAATGTCACCGGGTACGTTTTCAATACGCGCCTGGTGATAACCCTGCTCGGCGGAGTTCCCTACTACGATAGTGTCGTTAACCACGATGGGTGGTGACGATGAGGTAATGTATCCCACTTCCAGGGGTATGCCTTCATAGGGATCGTAGGGATGACCCAGGTCTTTCAGCAGGTCCACCACGCCGGTCTCGGGGAAACCGTCGATGGGTACAGGATCACCAAAACCTTCCAGAGGATGACCGGTCTTGGCATCCAGCGCCGTCAGGAAGAAACCGGGGGAAATAATGTAAACCACTCCACGGCCATCCAGCTTGGCAAAACCCACACCCTTACCGTAGTCGGCGCGCATGGAATATTCGCTGCGCGGGGTGGGCGGTTCCCGGTATGACCACAGGGTTTCGCCGGTCTTGGGATCGATAGCCACCACGTAGCGGCGATTCCCCGCCACGGTATAGAGCACGCCATCGATCAGGGATGGAGTGGAACGCCCGGAAATAGCACCGAAGCTGCCACCATCCCATTCCCACATGACATCGAGTTCGCTGAAGTGTTCGGCGGTAATCTCGTCCGCCGGGGTATATCGGGTATGGGCGTAATCCGCACCCAGGGTGAACCACTGGTTTTCAGTCTGGTTGAACAGCTCACCACCGGTGACCTGTGCCAGCGCCACAGGGGCTAACATGAGTGCTACGAATGCGCTGATAACCTTCTTAATATCAAGGTGTTGCATCAACTTCTCCTCTTTGGAACCGGGCTCTCAAGGTGGCCCGTTGGGTAAATCTGCCTGAGCTGGCCTGATTATCCCGTTTTTTCCACCCAATGACAGCCTCGCTCTGTGGATCGCAGGAGCGCCGCGCCGGATGCCGTAATACCACCGAACCGACTGGTTACAGGGCCATTCCGGGTCTGTTATATTTGAGCGCTCGCAGATTTAAAGGGGACGGAGGGATTTATTTTTGCGCAACCAGGACATGATTGATCAAAAATAAATCCCTCCGTCCCCTTTTAAAATAACAACAGCAGAGGTCGACCAACATGACAATTAGAAGTTACCGCGCACTGGCTTATGCCCTGGTGTTACTCCTGCTTAACGGACTGGGTGCTTCCCAGCTGGCTGCCCAGGACAATAGCCAGGGACGTTACCGGCCCGAAGGGCGACTCGTCGGCACCGCCGCCGGCCGGGAATTTGACGAGCGAATCTATGAAGTCCGCACTTACGATGTAGCATCCGCCAGCGATGCCTTCTCCGACGCCATGGTCTTTTATCCCCTGACCCTGAGTTTCGATCCGCCCAATGGCGCCATCGCTTTCGTTCCCGGTTTCCGCGCCAACCCGTCCATGTACGAGTGGTGGGGCCCGGCCCTGGCGTCCCTCGGTTATTCCGTGTTCATTTTGAACACCAATGAACCCACCGACGGACTTGCCGACCGCGCCGCCGCCCTTTCCGCCGCCGTGGACCTGATCGCTGCGGAAAACAGCCGTGATGACAGCCCGGTTCGCGACAAGCTGGACACCGATAAGATTGTATTGATGGGTCACTCCATGGGTGGCGGCGCAACCCTGGCTGCCGCGGCCGAACTGGGTGACCGTGTTGCCGCCGTGGTTCCCCTGGCTCCCTATTGTTGCGAACCCGGTGGCAGCTTCGAGGGCGACCACAGCGAGGTTACCCAGCCAACATTGATTCTTGCAAGCGCCGTGGATGAGGTTGCACCACCGGCAGAGCACGCCAAGATGCTCTATGACTCCGTCGGCGGCACCAAGATCTATGCGGAATTCGCCGCCGGTGACCACATGTTTCCCAGCAACAGTGGCGAAGACAAGACCGCCATGAGCCGGCTGGTGCTGGCCTTCCTGAAAGTGCACCTGGACGATCGCCAGAACCTGGCTTCGATCATTTCCTCCGGGGGCGATCAGTTCGCACGCTACCTGACCGAGTAGCCACAATAGTTCTGAACAAAAAGGGCAGCTTATCGCTGCCCTTTTTATTTGTGCTTTTTGTGGCCATTCAAATTTTGCGGTTAAAGCAATGGTCGTGATAAGAATCCGAAGAATAGCCACACAGTGATGCAATGAGTCACGAAGGTCACGAGTATGCCCAACCTGCCGTTCTTACCACCACCCTGTTAATGGCCACAGAAGGCACAAAAATCACAAAGGCCTGAAACGGTACATTTTGTGAGATTTGTGCCTTTTTGTGGCCAATCCAATTTCTGTGGCTAATGGAAAGGCCGTGAGAAGAAATCGAAGAACAGCAACATGATAATGGTGCAGGTAACCAGGGTCATGAGCATGACCGGCGTGCCTTTGCGAAACCACAATCCCGGTGTAATAGCGAGTGCCGGATTGTGTTGATCCTTTGCCATTTTTTCCGAGATGGTTACGATAAATACATTCGCTGTTGAACCAAGATGGGTACCATTTCCACCCATGCCCACGCCCGCCGCAAGCGCCCACCAAAGCGGTGCCACGTTGATGCCCTGGGCTTCCATGCCGAGGATTATGGGAATCATGGCTGCGGTAAACGGGATATTGTCGATCGCCGCGGACAGAATGGCTGCCACCCACATTAACAATATAGCGGAAAACTCCAGGCCGTATTCCGTGACGAACGGAACAATAAACTGCCCCAGGTATTCCAGGAACTGGCTCTCTTCAACTCCCCCCACAATGATAAAAAGAGAAATGAAGAACATAAGCAACGCCAATTCAATGTGTGCCAGGCTTTCCTCCATATCCACGTCCCTGCCAATGAACACGAGCAATGTCAGACCGATTGCAGTAACAAACCAGGGCTCCCAATGCAGATTGTTATGGAAGATAAATCCGATGACCATGACGCCAAGCACGCTGAGTGCACCATACCAGGTACGGGGGTCGGATAACGGTTCTCTGTCCACTAACTGCAATGGACGCGGGGTTGCCGACAGTTCGGCCTTGAACAGGAAACGGAGGAATACCAGGATAACCAGCCAGGCAACCAACACCATGCCCCCCATGTGGTAGACAAACGTGTTGAAATCAATATCCGCGGCAGAACCGATCATCAGGTTCGGCGGGTCGCCCACCAGGGTTGCCACGCCGCCGGTATCGGAAAGCAATGCGGCCGCCAGCAGAAACGGGATAGCCGATACCTCAAGCGACTGGCAAATGAGTATGATCAGAGGTCCAAAAATAACTACCGTAGTAACGTTGTCCAGTAGCAGGGACAATCCGGTAACCAAGGTGCCCATCAGCGCGAGCAGCAGGAACAGCCTGCCTTTACTGTATTCCGCTATGGCGTAGGCCAGATGCTGGAATCCACCAGTGGGAATCATGATGGCGACTATGGTCATCATGCCGCCCAGCAGCAACACAACGTTCCAGTCGATTGCCTCTACCGCCAGCTCGGGATCGTAGAATCCGAAAATTTCCCCGGCGGTCACCATGACCGCGGCACCGCACATGGCTACTTTTACGCGGTGAATTCCATGAATACCCTCGGTGAAAATGCCGGCAAAAGTGACCAGGAGAATAAGGCCAGACACCGCCATCTGGGTGTTCCATGCAAGTGTATCCATGAGCACTTTCCCCATGCTGCGTCCGCCCTGGCGGGCGAACTCCGGGTTGATGAGCCCGTGACGTTAACAATTTCCCGGGGTCGAATTCGGAGAAAATCCAGGCCTTCCGGAAAGCGCGCACGATGCTACTCCTACATCCCGGGTCAGACAAGCACTAATTCAGTCAAGCTTCCCGAGAGTGATTCTCGTTGTGTTTTTGACATTTGAACCCATTGAACATCGAAAGGAGTCCCCCGTCGACGCTATACCTGAATTCTCAGGTTAAAGTAGAGGTATTTTAGGGGAGATTGAGGCCACTACGCCGGACGCGGTAAACACCCCAGCGCTGGTTCATTTGCGCCGGTTTTTCTTCAGCTCCCACAGCTTGGCGTATTTCATGAAGGTATAGAACGCAGCATTTATGCTGGTGAGTAGCCCGTCCACCCCGTCGAAGAGGTGGCCCTTGAAGAAATAGTGCTGGATAAATGACAGGGGAAAGATAAACACCAGGGTGATTACGGAGGCTCCATCGCCCTTGTCATACTTGTCTTCCGCCCTGGCCTGGCTGTACTTGTTTGCCTTGTCCACCCTTTCCGTGTAAGTCAGGTTTTCGTTGTGCAGGATGGTGGCCTCGGTCTTCTCGACTTCGCCATCGATACTGATGCTTTCATGCACGCGGCGGACTTCGTAATGGCCTTTGCTCTTTCTGAACAGGCGTATTAGTCGATCGGGTTTGCCGAAATGCCTGGGCTTGTTCCCCCAGCGGTAATGGGTGCGATTGGATTCCAGCGCGTCTACCCGGTTCTCACTCACCACCCTTCTTACTTCTTCTATATAGTCATCGGTGAGAATTTCGTCCGCATCCACGTTCAGTACCCACTCGTTGGCACACAGGGACAGGGCATGGGCCTTCTGCGCACTGAACCCGGGCCACTCGTTGAAGGAGGATTTCACGTTGGGATACTGCGCCGCGATGGCCAGGGTGGCATCGCTGCTGCCACTGTCCACCACGATCACCTCGTCAAACTCCACCATGCGGTCCAGTGCCGCCCCAATGTTGTCCTGCTCATTGAGGGTAATCATGTAAATACTGACGGGTATGGAATTGCTCATGAACCGGGCACGCTTACCGGGGGATGGGGCAGTAATTTTCGATGGCCTGCATGATGACAGCCGGGCGAAGTGAACTCAAACAGTGGTAGTCGAGATTACAAAAGCTGGCATCGCATTCCGGTGCGCAGGCAAGTTCCCCTCTCAACACATGGCTGTGCTCACCCAGGGGCGCCCAGATATTCTCATCACTGGGGCCAAACAGGGCCAGCACCGTGATGCCGGTGGAAGCCGCCAGGTGCATGGGACCACTGTCGCTGCCGATGAAAAGCTGGCAACGGCTGAACAGGCTGACCAGTTCGGTCAGGCTGAGCCGATTACAAAGATTGATGGCGCTGGATTCGGGGAGCCGGGCAGATATCTCTTCGATAATTCCGGCATCCAGGTCACCGGCGCCAATCCACACGACCTGGAAACCGGCTTGCTCCAGCTCGGGCACCAGTTCTTCAAAGTAGGACGATGGCCAGAGCTTGTATTCCACGCTGGCGCCGGGATGTATCGCCACCAGCCTTTCATAGCTGCCCTGCACCGGAAGCAGTTGATCAATCTTCTGCTGTTCAGGTTCAGGCAAACGATAGTCAAACACGCTGCCCGGTGTAGCGCCTGACACGAATTCTTCGGCGATCTCGCGGAAGGCGTTGAAGCGATGGGCCTGGTAATCCAGGTCCTTGATCTCGGTATAGAAACGTTCGGCCCGCTTGCCCGTGGGACCGATGCGCCGGGAGCAACCGCTCAGCATGGAGATGACTCCGGTAAAGCGCTCCCCTTCCAGGTCAACCAGGGTAGGACGGGATTGCTTGCGCAGTGCCGACAGGAATCTCCAGTAATGACGAATGCGATGGGCCAGGCTGTTACCCCGGCTTATCTCCCTGCGCGGGTAGTACAGCACCTCGCACTCCGGCGGCAGGATCATATTGGCCAGGGGTTCGAAACCGCGATCCAGCACCAGCAGGCTGCCGGGATGGCGCTGGAAAATATTGCAGACCCAGGGCATTCCCAGGATGAAATTTCCCAGGTAATGGGTTGGAAACAGCAGCACGGGAGCCTGGTTCATGGGATGGGAATGGAATCGGAACAGAGTATGTTGTTGTTGCTATTGGGAATCCGCGGCTGATGTTATCAGAATTCTCACTCCCCTCGTTGTGAGCGGAATTTACGGAACCGGGCCCGAATTCAGTGCAATTGCCATATTGTTGCCACATTGTTGATCCAAAATGGGCCTATCTTCCGGAATTCATTAGGATTTTCGTACAATTTGTCACAGATTCACCAGTCCGGGCCGGGTAGAATAGCAGCCTTCAAATCGAGCTCCGCGGAGGCATGGACTGCCTGGAGCCGAAAAGCACACACTCGGTTAAAATATATCGTGCCGACTGCCGTTATAAAGCAAACAGCTAACGGGAATTGGCGGAATCCTGTCATGGAACGACGGGCCAAAGCAGCGGAATACAATCTCTGACGATGTCCAGAATCCAGAATCCAGCGAAATGTCTGATTGCGCTGGCGGCGGCCCTATTGGCCAACGCCGCCTTTGGGCAGTTGGATGGCACCGAAAACATCGGTGACGATTCCACTATCGTCTACCCGGCGGATTATTTCGCCGAGTTCTACCCGGTGTCGGCCAACGACATGATTAATCGCATACCCGGTATCGGCCTGGCTCTCCGGCGCGGTGGTGGTGGCAATAACCGCGGCCTTGGTTCCGGTGAGGGCGAGATCCTGATCAATAGTCAGCGCATTGCCGGTAAAGCGAACGTCGGCCAGGACCAGCTCAGTCGCATATCCGCCGACCAGGTGGACTACATCGAAATAATTCGCGGCACCTCGGAAGATATCGCGGTGCGTGGCGGTGGCCAGGTGGTAAACGTGGTCCTGCTGGACACCCCTTCCCGTTCCAGCACGTCGGTTGAGATTAATACCGACCGCGCCGACAACGGTACCCTTTCCCCCGGCGGCAAACTATCCCATTCCGGCCAGTCCGGCGATTTCAACTACCTGTTTCATGTGGAAGCGGAACCGCGGTATCGCTTTTCCGAAAGCGCGGAGATCAGCTACAACCCCGACTTCACACCCCGGGAAACCCGTAGCGAAGTCTTCACCCGTGACCAGACCAGCTTCCAGACCAGCACCAATCTCGGTTACTCCTTTGACAACAGTGCCATCCAGGTCAATGCCCTGTATGAGACAAATAGCCCGCCGTCTGAAACACACCGGGTGATCAATGACCTGGAAAACAACACCACCCTGGTCCAGCGCGAAGACAATGACAGCGACTTCAGCAACTGGGAAGTGGGAGGCGATTACGAATACAGCTTTGCCAATGGCGGCGTGTTCCGTGCCCTGTTTATCGTCAACGATCGCCAGTTCGAAGGTTCGCGCAACCGCTTCAACGTCATCGACGGTGAAAGCGAAAAAAACCTGTTCATCTTTAATTTTGGCCGGGACCGGGAACGCATTGTACGCAGCTCCTATACCTGGGACCTGAACGAGAACCAGGGCCTGGAAATGGGCGTCGAAGGCGCCCAGACCATTCGCAACAACGACCTGCGCCTGGGCCTGAACATCGAAGGCCTGGAGACATCTGCGGACCATGGTGGGCTCGTGCCTATCGACGTGACTAATGCCAAGTCCCAGGTGGAAGAAATTCGCTATGAGCCTTTCGCGGTGCACAACTGGCAGATCAATCCGCGCATGACCCTGGAGAGCACCCTGGTGTTCGAAGACTCCACCATCGAACAATCCGGGGACGTGATCAATTCCCGCAGTTTCCAGTTCGTCCGCCCCAAGGTGGACTACCGCTTCGACATCACCCCGTCTTTACAGCTCCGGGCCGGCGTAGAAAAAGAAGTATCCCAGCTCAGTTTTTCCGATTTCAGTGCATCCTCGGATAACTCCGATGAAGACAAGGACACCCAGTTCGGTAACCCCGAGATTCGCCAGGAACAGTCCTGGCGTTATGAACTCAACGTGGAAATGCGCCTGCCCAATGACGCCGGTGTGGTAAACACCCAATTTTACTATCGCGACCTGGAAGACGTTATTGACCGAGTTGATGTCTCCCCCAGCCCGGATGACCTGCAGTCAGCCCGTGGCAATATCGGTGACGGCAAACGCTACGGTATGAACCTGGATGTGAGCACACGCCTGGGTTACCTGGGCCTGCCCAATGCCCTGCTGACTACCGGCATCGGGCTACGGGATTCCGAGGTGATCGATCCCTTTCTCGGCATCAAGCGGCGTCAGCGCAATAATGGTCGCTGGTCTCTGCGCACCGGTTTCCGTCATGACGTACCGCAATATGGGATGAGTTACGGTTTCAATTACTCTCATAACTCCAACGGTGGCAGCGGACGCACGGAAATTGACATCGAAGACACGGAACGCCGCATCAATGACCCGGAGATGTTCGCCTTCGTGGAAAAAACCGCGTTCGAAGACATCACCTTCCGCTTCGAAGCACGCAACCTGCTGGATTCCAAGTTCTGCCGAATCCGCACCCGTTACGAAGGCGCTACGGCGAATGGCATCGTGGAGGAAATCGAAGATTTCTGTAACGGCAACGGCCTGCAGTTGGCATTGAAAGTCCGCACCACTTTCTGATTGCTGCCACTGGCACTTACTTACAACAAAAATTTGCTAGCCTCAGCCCATGACAGTAGCCACCCATAATAAACCGATCAGTTCGCCAGCGAGGCTGCGCCTGCTGCTGGTGGCGGCTGTGGTTGTGTTTGTCGCCTGTGATGCCGTGGAAAACGTGCCTCGACCACTGACTGCGGACGATATCGAACGCCTGCCCCCGCCCAGCTTTACCCGCGGATTGCTCACTCGCTTCGAACCAGAGCCGCTGTATCCCCTGCGTGCGCGCAACCAGCGCGTCGAAGGCTGGGTCATGCTGCATTTCGATGTGGATGAAAATGGCCTGGTCATGCCCGGCTCACTGCAGATCGAGGAAGAACAGCCTGCCGGCTATTTCACCCAGTCAGCCCTCAGCGCCGCCCGCCGGCTCACCTTTGAGAATACCCGCGGCGATATCGTGGAAGATATCCACTATGTCTTCCGCTACGAACTGGAAGAACAGCAAGCTGTGGTGCGTGAACCACCTCCCCAGGAGCTGCAGTTCCGGGAAGTGCTTCCTTCCTCGTTTATTACCCCGGCTTACCCGGAAGATGCGGAACTGGCAGGTATAGAGGGCTACGTGGTCGTGGCATTTACCGTTACCAGATCCGGTTCCGTGACCAACCTGCGCATTGCCGAGAGTGTGCCGCCCGGTGTCTTCGACAGCGAAGCACTGCGCGCCGGCGAACGCCTGCGTTTCCAGCCCCGGCTGGTGGATGGAGAAGCGGTCGCGGTGGAAAACGTCGAGTATCGTTTCGACTGGAACCTGCCCCGCTAGCCAGGTCATCCCTCTGCTATACTGCGCGGCATCGTCTGGAGTATGGAACTCCCTGTGCCACCTTCGCCCTACCAGAAATATCGACTCTTTATCGCCGGCGCACTGGCGTTTGTAGCCCTGGCTCTGTGGTCGCGTCCTGTGTTTTTCCTGATGAACTACGAACCGCCGCGTGAAGAAGCGCAGGTGTTATATTGCGCTCCGCCAGAAATCACAGGGCTTTCACCCGAAGAGCTCGAGGAGCAGCGAGCAGATCTCAACGATCGGTTTATGGAAAACCTTACCGGAGCTGACAATATAGAGTCTCGCCTGGTGGGAGACTTGCTCGATCCTGCGCTAACCGATGCAACTCGGATTACCCGCGAGTTTATGGATACGAACCCCGACAATGCATTCGTGGCCATGCATTACCTCCATGCCTGTTCGAATAATTCACAATCGGAAGCCTGCGATCAAGCGCTACTAAGTGCTGCCGCCGACCTAAACAGCAATAATTCCGCTGCCTGGAACATGTTGGCAATCTATCGAAATGCCACGGGTGATGACTTCGGATCCACCGTAGCCATGCGCCAGGCTGCCAATGCGCCAGAGTTCGATGACATGCTTCCGCGAAATTTTCAAATAATCCGAGACGGAATCCCGAATGGTATCTCCATATTTTCGGACCCGATTCTTGGCTATCTATTTGGCCGGGGAGTAGGTCTGAATATGGTTAACTACAGAACTTATAGCGTTTGCACGATTGCTACCGAAGATGAACAGCTCTATTCCAACTGCCTCGCATTTGGAGAGCTAATGGAAACTCAGAGCAGCAACTACATGGGTGAAATGCTGGGAAGAGCAACACAGCAAACCGCATTCCAAATGCTTGGCGACACGGGTAACTACAATCGTATGAACCAGGTAATTCTGGATGCGAATGAGTCGCGCTCCTATGACCTGAACAGGAGATTAGCCAACGACCTGATGTTCTGGGATGAAGATCTTGCGAACCAGTGGTTTGATATCTGGATCGAATCGGGAGAACGTGCCGCCCAGGAGTTCGTATTGGATGAAGCCATCCGCCGCAGTGCCGATCCGGATTACCAGCCCTGCCCGCGGCCCGGCATTCGTTTCGAATTCCCATTCTTTTACTACGGCGACCAGCGCGTAGCCTGGTAGTCAGATTCCTCGCTGGTGCATACGCCGCTCTACTGCGAAACCAGCAAAACCACCAACAAACAGCATCACACCGATAACCAAATAGTAAATATAGTTTTGGCTCTTGATCTCAGTGGTCGAGTTCAGGTGATAGGTGCGGGTTCCACCACTCTCAACTCCTGCTGCAACCATGGCGTCCCAGGCTTCCTTAGAGTTCATCTCCACGGTAAAAAACTGTCCGCGAAAAAATCGTGAAGACAGGTAGTGATCGAATTGCAATCCTGCCAGCCGCGCACTTATCTGGTAGGCATCTTTCTGACTCTCCATTGCAGCCTGATCCAACCTTAACCCGGAATCTATCAGCTCGACACGACGTTGAGACACAGCATAATCCACGTACTCCTCAAGGACGGTGAACATTTCGCCCTGCTCCCCGCGAGGTACTATTCCATCGGACATGTATTGGTAATAGATCGTCGGATTGGCGAGTGAAAGCGCCCCCGCGATTATGGCACCGAAACCCAGGCAGAGACTTAATCCTGAACCAATCAGCCAGGCACGTTGATTTCTGTTTTGGCGAACCTGCTGAGTGCCAAGGTAGCTGGCAACCGGGGGTAATCCCATCAGCTGCTTGCGAACAGAAGGATCTTCAAGGCCATCCATGAATTCCGCAACGGAAATCCCAAACGCCTGCAAAATGCTGTCAAAAATCTCAGCGGAAGGTATGGACTTGCCGTTCTCCAGCTTGGACAGGTAAGACTGCTCAATACCCAGTTTTTCCGCCAAATCCGGTTGATGCCAACCCTTTTCGGTACGCAGTAAGCGCAGTTTCTCGCCAAAATTCATATTCCATTCTCCTTCCGGTCATCTTCTCGAAGCCCAGTGTTATTGCAGGCTTGGGAAACATTCTTGGATATTCCAGAAGGAATAGAAAGATGAATATCCGGTGATTTTCAATCATAACCGGATATTTGAAGGAATTTCAGGGCTGGCTAAAGGTTAGTTTCCGGCTTTCGCACTGATGTCTTCAAAAATGGGACGCAAAAGCTCGACACCGGTGAGAGTCAGGTGGTTGTGATCGTAGTAATAAGGCCGGCCGTCTTCGGCGGCGATATAACAATCACGGTCACACAGGTACTGGGCGGTATTGTACCAACGAAAATTATCATACTGCTCGCCCCAGCGGTTCAGGCGGCTTAGCAACAAGCCATTCACTTCATCATATTCGGCACGGCTCATGCCCACGCGGTTTAACTCGCCATTGCTGCGGTACTGGGTGAGCAGGGTCCTGGGTATGCTTTCCCAATACAGCGGCACCGGTGCGATCATGACCACCTCGAGATCATATTCCGCGGCATTCTGGATGAACGCTTCGATACCGGCCCCGTCGTCGGACTGGCGAATCTGGTGCAGGATGATCGTACCCGCTCCCTGCCTGATCGCTTCTTCAATTACCGTACTGCCGTCGAAAGCGGTGGGAATGGCGTGGTAACCGTCCCACAGGCGCAGGCTCTGGTTGGCTGCATTCAACACTGCCTGCAACGGTTGCTTGATGGTATCGGCATGGCTGTCACCCACGATAAGAAATCGATACATCGGGTTCGCCAGGTCATCGAGCTGGCAACTGGGTTCCAGCAGGTTGCGTGCCGTGGCCGCCTCGTCACACTTGTAGTAGCCCCGGTCATCCAGCCCGCTGACGATATTGAGCTCTTCCGGAATCAGGCGCGACTCACCGATTGTTACCGCGGGCCGGGCTACCAGTACCATCAATGCCGCCGCAACGGTGCCCATGCCAAGGAGCTGTCGCCCTCCCAGTGTGTGGCGAGTAGGTGTTTCCACCAAGTTGTACAGCAACCAGGACAACAGCCCGATAAGCAACAGCACCGCCAGCAAGCCGGGTAAGCCGCTTACCTGCAATATGGTCCCTTCGAAAGGCACATAATTAAAGAAGACTATGACCGGGAAATGCACCAGGTAAATGGAGTAGGAGTACTTTCCCGTTTCCACCAGCGACTTTGACACAGGATTGGTTTCCGTGCCGGTGGAAAATCCAAACAGCACGGCCACTGCGCTCAACAGAACCACCAGCACGCCTACCGGGAAGGCATTACGTAATTCCAGCAATGGTGCAAGCAGGATAAGCGCAATCAGAGTCAGAATAGCCGCGGCGCCCAAAAGAGGCTTAGCGCCTTTGCTGGAAAAAAGCTGAGCGACATAAATTCCGGCAAAGAACTCCCACAAGCGCCCGGGCAACATGAAGAACGCGGTCTTGGGATCCACGTAACTGGTGACACCATAGATCAACAGAGAAACCAGGCAGACCAGGTTAAATAATAATGAGGATTGCCGCCGGACCAGCAACAGCAGCGGAAACAACAGGTAAAACTGAAGTTCAACGCCCAGGGACCACAGGTTGAGCAGCGGCCGGAACAGCATGTACACGAAATACGGCGCGTCCTGCCAGAAACCGAAATTAGGCAGCAACAAGGCCGACCACACGCTGCTTGTCATGACCAGTTCGATTTCGTGGGGCAGCAGCGAAAACACCGAGGCAACCACCACCAGCAGGATGAGCGCGTAGTAAGCAGGCAAAATCCGGGCAAAACGTTTTACGAAAAACCGGGAAATCTGTTCCCTGTCGCGAATCTCTCCATAGAGATGAGCCATAAGGAAACCGCTGATGACAAAGAACAGGTCCACCCCGAAATAGCCATAGCTGAAGCCCGGTACTTCCAGGTGAAACAGCAGCACCAGCAAGATGGCAATCCCGCGCAGTTTTTCGATATGGAGGATTCGGTCAGTCATAGCTTGGCTGTATCACTATTGTCGGCAATCTGCCCTTCCCCGCCAAGCGTAGTCGCATGCCGCCAGCCATTCTGTGATGCCGCACCTGATTCAGCCCGGTTCCTTCCCGTTGGCAAGGCCTGCGGGCTCTAGTAATCTTGGTGCATTATAAGAATTACGGACCTCCGCGGAGACCGCCATGATCCGAGCCAACACTGTTCTTCCCGCCATTGCCGCTGTATTTACCCTGGGAGCCTTTGCTGCCGAAGACTATGTGGTACCTCACACCGAATGGGGCCAGCCTGACCTGCAGGGCGTATGGAACTTCTCTTCCAATGTGCCCATGCAGCGCTCGCCCCGCTACGGCACCCGCCAGTTCCTCACCGACGAGGAAATCGAGGAAATCCTGGCCCGGCGAGCCGCGGCGGACGCCGCCTCCGACTCCGCCTTGCCCATTGGTGGTGTGGATGAATCCTATAACGACTTCTGGATCGAGAACGCCGGCATCGGCGACACCGTGCGCACCTCCCACATTATTTACCCGGAAGACGGCCGCCTGCCGGACCTGGTGGAAGGAGCGATTTCCGGACAGGGAATTTACGGTGGTGCCAGCACCGGCGAATCGCGCCCGGTGCGCATAGCCGCCGGCGGTATCGGCGCCGATGGCCCGGAGGACCGGGGCCTGTCCGAACGCTGCATCATCGGCTTTAATGCCGGCCCTCCTTTTACACCCAGCCTGTACAACAACAACGTGCAGATCTTCCAGTCAAAAGATACCGCCGTCCTCATGACCGAGATGATTCACGATGCCCGCATCGTTCCTTTATATGATTCCGAGGACGATGTGCCGAACCTCCATGACGATGTGCGGCTGTGGACCGGTGACTCGAAAGGCTACTGGGATGACGACACACTTGTTGTAGTCACCCGGAACTTCAACGGCCTCTCAAGCAGCTTCGGTTCCGCCGGCACTTCCTATGACAAGGTGCTTACCGAGCGCTTCACTCGCGTCGGGCCATATACCGTCGATTATGAATTTACCGTGGATGATCCCTCTACCTACACCGATCGCTTCACCGGCATCGTCGCAATGACGCGGGTGGACGGGCAGGTTTACGAGTATGCCTGCCACGAAGGCAATTACGGCATGGTGAACATACTTCGTGGTGCCAGGGTGGAAGAACGCCTGGCGCAAGAAAGTAATTAAGTAATATCTTAATTAAGGAAATCGTTTTGAATTGGGAAGCACTTGGCGCCATCGGAGAGATTGCCGGTGCTATCGGCGTCATTGTTACCCTGCTCTACCTGTCTGCGCAGATCAGGGAAAGCAATCGTTCTGCCCGCCACACCGGTACCCAGGAAATCCTGAACCAGGCGCTGACGGGAATTCGGCAACAGAGCATTGACCCCGACGGCTGGAACCTTTGGATTCGGGGCCACATGGCGGATCCCAGCCTGACCCCGGAAGAACTGTCCCGCTTTCGGGTTACTGTCATGCAGAATGTAATGATCTGGGAGCGGGCGTTTTATCTTCGCAGCGAAGGCCGAATAGATGAAAGTCTTTGGGATACTCTGAAGCGCCATCGCAGCCAGATAATCATGAGCAAGGGTTTTAAAGCCTATTTCGATGACCGGAAACACTTATTCAGTGATGGTTTTCGAGTCCTGATCGAAAAAGAGATAGAAGATGCGGCAGACCAGCAATGGTCGCCCCAGGGAGTCGAAGAAGCGAAGTCGGCTTTTGCGACCGCCAGTGGAGGAGAATAACAATGGCTCCTGTTAAAGAAGTAGTCAGAATCACCGCAATAACTGCATTGCTGGCCGGGACGGCGGCAACTGCCAATGCGCAGTCACTCACGGGTGTAGATGTCGAAGCACTCGGCCCGCAGGTGGGCGAACGGGTTCCCGATTTCAACCTGCCTGACCAGTCCGGTGAATACCACAGCCTGGAATCGGTGCTCGGCCCCAACGGCGCACTGCTGCTGTTTCACCGTTCCGCGGACTGGTGACCTTACTGTAAAGCGCAACTCGTGGAGTTGCAGGACCGCTTGGAAGAGCTCACGGCAGCGGGCATGGGCGTGGCCGCCATCAGTTACGACAGCGAAGACACCCTGGCGGCGTTCGCTGCACGGAGAGGTATCACCTTCCCCCTGCTGTCCGATGATGACTCGGCAGTCATCACGGACTACGGCATTCTCAACACCATCGCCATCGAAGGACTGGGGCCCAATGCCGACGACCCCGACGTAACCGCCGACGTGCACAGGTACGTGGCGGCGGAAGTATTCGATTCCCCGCGCCTGCGCCAGATGATTAACGGCACTCCCTTCCCCGGCACCTTCGTGCTGGATTCCCGTGGCCGTGTGACCGCGCGCTTTTTCGAGGAGTTTTACCGGGAGCGCATTACCACTTCCAACGTGATGCTGAAATCCGGTATTGCCCTGTCGCCCATCGCCGCCATCGAGGGCTCTACGGCGCAATTGAAGTTCACTGCCTACCCGAGCAATCCCATCGTCACCAACGGTTCACGCTTTTCACTGGCGGTGGATGTGGAACCGGGGGAGGACATGCATGTGTATGCGCCCGGGGCGGAAGAAAAAGGTTACCGTGTTATCAGCCTGAATATGGCCGACTCTGAATTTGTCCGCTATACCACCGTGGAGTATCCGGATTCGGAAATATACTACTTTGCACCCCTTGATGAGTATGTCCCGGTTTACCAGGAACCCTTCCGGGTCACGCTCGAGGCGACGGTAGAGGCGTCTGCGGAGAAAGAGGAAGAATTGCGGGAAATCAATGCGCTGACGCTCACCGGCACGCTGGATTACCAGGCCTGTGACGACGCCATCTGTTACCTGCCGGTGTCAGTCCCATTGAGCTTTACCCTGGAATTCCAGCACCTGGATTACCAGCGCGCGGCACAGTAAGTGCCTGGCACCAATTAGTGCCAGGCACTTTTTCATTTAGTGGTCGTGACTGTCGGCGGAGTGCTCATTCGCCGAGACCATGTTTCCGTAGGCAACGTTTAGCAGGTTGGCCACTTCCGGGCTGAATTCCCGGCTGTGCACCGCGCGGATCATGTCCCAGTGGGCACCCATGTCCGCCAGCACGCCGTGCATTCCATCCACGTTTCCTGCATCGTGAGCGTCTTGATAATCCGGTATCAGCCCGCGGATGGCGGCACGGTGGCCGTCCACTTCCTGCTGGGCAGCAGCCGACAGCATGTCGTAATAAGTCCCGACGATAAACGCCGATCCATTAACTTCGCCCAGGGCTACTGCGGCCTTGCCCAGCAGCTCACCGCTGATCTCCGCAGGAGGGATGGGCAGGTCCGCATCCATGAACGGCATCCAGTGGTTATGCCCGGTGAATTCCCCCTGCTGGGCATCGATAAACCACACATGGTTCATGACGATACCGGAAGCCCGTTGTCCCGCGGGCCGGCCGTTTGCTTCAGCCACTGCAGCCTGGGCCCGATTCAATGCATCAGTGGCATCATGGCGGTGCCACATGTTGTCCAGGCCATCAAACAGCGGCGGAATATCCGCCTCCGGGGGCTGCCGGTTCATCCATGAGGCACCCACCAGGGTCAGCTCCCCGTTTATGGGGGCATACATGAGGATTTCCGGTTTGCTGGGGTCAAAACCGGCTTGCCTGGCGAGCTGGGGATTGCTCCAGTGCTCACCCATGGTGGGAGTGCTGGACCGGGGCCTGCGCCAGCCCGCCGCCTGAGCCTGTTCGGGTGAACCGTAGTTGGCCATGATTTCCGCTTTCGCGGCATCGATTTGCTGTCGTGCCGTTTCATTCACGCTGACGGCACTGCCGTAGCCCCCATCATGGGACTCGTGGGCGGCATGATCAGCGTGATCGTCATGGTCACCATGATCATGGGCCTGTGACAGAGCCAGGCTGCTCAGGCCAATGGTTCCTGTGATCAGCACCAGTAGTTTAAAAAGTATGCGCTTGTCTCTAATCATTGTTTTCCCCATGAGGATGCAGTGAGGTGTTGAGTACGCTTCGATCGCCCTAGGATAACCAGCCTTTATTGGTACTGTACAGTGTAAACCAGATCAGGAAGATGCCTATCCCGCACACAAACACCGGGCCAATCAGGCTGATTACGCCCATTACCGCCAATGCGTCCGTCATCAAAAGGGCATGGCCGAATTGCACGATCACCCCGGCCAGGGACAATATCAATAGATACAGGGCCAGCTTCTTGCGCAGCAGCAATAACAGGCAACCGATCCACCCGGCATTAACGGCAATGGCATAGGCGGAAGTTGCCCAGATGGGAATGTCCGAATAGAGCGCCTGTTGTTCCGGCGGCAATTCGGCCAGGGTTTCCGGGCTCATGGTCACCTGCATGAAATAGGTCGCCAGGCCGATCAGGTTCCACACCAGGCCGATTCCAGCAACCCAGTAAAATGATTTTGGGATAGCCACAGTAGTTGTTTCATTCATAACAACTGTCTCCTGATGTCAAAAATGTATGTCAGCCACAAAAATGCACAAAAGAATACAAAATCTCGCCTTTGTGAAATATGTGCCTTTTTGTGGCCATTAAATAATCTTGTGGATGAAAGCTCCGATTAAAAAATCGCAATTGGATTCACCGGCGAACCGGTACCATTTGGTATTGGCAAGGGTGCAATGTTCAACATGAATTCATAGCGCCCCAGTTCCGCCGCGGTTTCCGACAGGGCATCCAGGTCGGCCCGGTCCACCAGGTGGATACCCAGCATGGTCAGGGCAAAATCATGGAGTGCCAGGGTGGGCAAATCCCCGTCCGGTCTCGGCGTATAGCCCGGTGTTTCCCAGCCGAGAATGGCGATATCACGCTCCCGCAGCCAGGGAATCACCGTGTTGTCGAAACCCGCCGCTTCCGCCCAGGTATCGAAGGGCCCCACCGCTTCCCGCCGCACCCAGCGGCCCCAGCGCAGGAACATGGCGTCACCGGGTCCCACTGCCGCACCGGTGCGCGCCTCCCAGGCCTCCAGGTCAGCCACGGTGATACGGTAACCCGGCTCCAGGTATTCCACGCCCTTCAATGCCGCGATGTCATAGAGCACACCGCGGGTCACGATGCCGTCTTTCATGGTAAGCACATCGGCGACGCGGGTGCCTTCTTCCTGGGTAATCCACTCTTCCATTTCGTAGCCATTCCACATCTTGCCGTCGAAGAATCGATGGGCAAAACCATCGATGTGAGTGGTACCGGGTCCATGAATACATTGGAAATTGATTTGGTCGCTGGCGCCCCGGGGACTGGCGTTGATCATGGCCCATTCCGTCGGGCAGGGATTGTCGATTGCTTCTTCATGATCGGCGGTGCGGGCCAGTGACACCGAAACGCCATTGCGAACCAGTCCCGCCGCCTCGATTCGCTTCTGCGGGGTAATGAGATTGAGTGCACCGATCTCATCATCCGGACCCCAGCGGCCCCAGTTGGACAGTTCATCCATCCAGCGATCGAATTGTTCTTCAGACACGAACGGGCCCTGGGTCTGGGCGATGGCAAGAGTAAGGGGAAGCAGTCCCACAAGGCAGCAGCCGGTAACCAGGCGCAGGATTCTGGAAAACATGGGATACATGCACACCTCCTGTTTGTTGTTATTGGAGGAAAAGGCAGGAACATCGGGATTGTAGCCTAATTCACCAGGACTGGCGCGCTGGACAATCACCCGTTCCGGTAATAACTTCTGTCGCAACAAGAAGTAAACCAGGGGAAGTTCCATGATTCACGCCAGACTCAGCCTAGTCGCAGCCGTGTTGCTGTCCGTCGCATCATTTTCAGTGGTGGCACAGGCGCCAATCAGCAGTTACAACGCGGTTACAGATGATCGCCTGGTTAATCCAGAGGCACACAACTGGCTATCCTACCGCGGCAACCTGGAAGGCTGGGGTTACAGCACCCTGGACCAGGTTACGGACGGCAATGTCACCGAACTGGAACCGGTATGGACGTTTTCCACTGGTGTAACCGGCGGCCACGAGGCACCTCCTATTGTGAACGACGGCATCATGTTCGTCACCACGCCGGGCAACCTGGTCTACGCACTGGATGCGGCCAGCGGAGAGATGTTATGGCGTTACCAGCATGACCTGCCCCAGAGCCTCATTGCATTCCACCGCACCAACCGCGGTGTTGCCCTGTACGGCGACAAGGTCTATACCGCGACGCTGGATGCGCGAGTGGTTGCCCTGGATGCCCGCACCGGGGAAAAAATCTGGGATGTGACGGTACAAGACAACAGTTTTGGCTATTACATTACCCTGGCGCCTCTGGCCATCGATGGCAAGATCATGGTGGGCACCTCGGGAGGTGAGCTGGGCATACGCGGTTTCGTGGTGGCATTGAATGCAGAGACCGGGGCGGAAGAATGGCGCACCTACACCGTGCCCGGCCCGGGCGAGCCTGGCAATGAAACCTGGCCCGGTGAATCCTGGCGTACCGGCGGCGCAGCGGTGTGGGTTCCTGGACATTATGATGCCGACCTGGGACTGGCTTACTTCGGCACCGGCAATCCGGGACCCTGGGTAGGCGACCAGCGCCCCGGTGACAATCTCTATACCAATTCCGTGCTGGCGCTTGATGTGGACAGCGGCGCCATTCGCGCCCATCACCAGTACCACTGGAACGGTTCCTGGGACTGGGACGAGGTTTCCACCCCGATCCTGATGCCGGTGGAACGCAGCGGCCGCCAGTTCGACGCGTTGGTTCATGCCGGTCGCAATGGTTACTTGTGGACCCTGGAACGGCAGGCCGATCGTATCGGCTTCGTGGACGCCGAGCCCTATGTTTACCAGAATGCTTTCGCCAGCATCGATCCGGAAACCGGCCGGCCAACTTACGACCCGGCTCACAAACCGGTAACCGGATCGTCCACGGACTTCTGCCCTTCCCTTTGGGGTGGCAAGGACTGGCCACCCGCCGCTTACAATCCTGACACCGGGCTGGTGTACATCCCCGCCAATGAAAACCATTGCGGTGTCATCGAAGGCCGTGAAGAAGTTGTTTACATGCCCGGCAGTTCTTTCACCGGTGTGCGTACCGAGTTCCAGTTACGCGAAGGCACCGACCACATCGGCGAGATCCAGGCCTGGGATATGAACAGCGGTGAAGAAGTGTGGACCCAGGAATTCGAATCCCATAACTGGGGCGGCATACTGACCACCGCCGGCAATCTTATCTTCAGCGGCGGCACTACCGACCGATTCTTCCGCGCTCACGATGCCAGCAACGGTGAGGAATTGTGGCGCTTCCGCACCAACTCCGGAATCATTGGCGTGCCCTCAACCTATTCGGTGAATGGCAAGCAGTACATCGCCGTGCAATCCGGCTGGGGCGTTGATGCGGCGAGCATGACCGCCCGTGTCGACCAGATTCGCGGTACCCGTACCTTTGTACCCCAGGGTGGCGTGATCTGGGTATTTGCCTTACCGGACTAAACCGGCCATGGATGCCTTTGCCTGGTTGAAGGCCAACCTGCAGTCACGTCCTCACTGGATGAACGGCATCCTGCTGTTCTGCGGGTACATGACCTTTATCTATGTTCCCTGGGATCTTTTTTTCAAGCCCCTGGCGGTGGACCAGGAGGTGTGGCTGGGACTGATGTTCACCGGCTGGTCGGCCAAGCTTGGCGCCGTGCTGCACTGGCTGGTGTATGGCTTCGGGTTCTACGGCTTCCTGTTCATGAAGAAGTGGTTGCACCCCTGGGCAATTATTTACGTTCTGCAGATCGCTTTCAGCATGTTGCTGTGGGCGGCCCTGGATCCTGACAGCGGCTTGATTGCAGGAGTGATTGCAGCAGCTCTTTTCGTTGCGCTGGCCGTTTCACTGTGGTGGCAACGGAAATTATTCGCAAACTAGCAAACACAAAAAAGGGAGCCGCGGCTCCCTTTTTCCTGCACTGCTTTTTTAAACTACGATCTTTTTATACAGGTGCCAGGTGGAATGGCCCAGTATGGGCAGGGTAACCGCCAACCCAATCAGGAAAAACGCGAAGCCGATGGCCACCAGTGCCACCACCACCAGTCCCCATACGGCCATCACAAATGTGTTAGTCCACACAGCGCGGATCGACACCTTGACGGCGGTAAATGAAGTGACCGGCTTGTCCAGTGCCAGGGGAAAGGCGACGACGGAGAGCGCCAGCGCCGAAGAAGCAAACAGGAAGCCGACGAAATTGCCATAGGCGATCAGCGCACCACCGTGACGGGTGGAAAATAATTCGCTGAAGAATGCCGAAAAGGATTCCGGGTTGGTCTCACCAAATGTGCCAAAGAAAATCAGCTCGGCCATGTACACCCACAGCACGTACAACAGCATCATCACCACGGACAGGGCCAGAACCGGGGCAAAGGAATAGGTATGAATAAATCCGAAGCAGTGCCGCCAGCCATGGGGTAATCCCTGCTGCTTGCGCCGGCTCATTTCAAAGAAACCCGTGGCTACGATCGGGCCGATCAGGTTGAAGCCCGCCACCATGGGGAATGCCAGGTAACGCAGCGGCTGCCCCGAGAAGAACAACACAAAGAGCAATGCCGCGATGAAATAGAAGATTATGGCAAGAGGAATGCTGCCGGACTTGATGCCGTAGTCTGCGTACCCTTCCCTGAGGGACTGCCACAGGTCATCCAGTTTTATGGTTCGGGTCTGGATGTCATCCGCCTGAAGACAGATGTCCTCAAACAATTGATCATCGTTGTGGTGAGTCAATTCAACCATATCGATACCGCCTCCTGTGAATTCACAGTTTGCAGTACGGGAGCAACTGCGCCCAATACGGCTACCTAACTACGGTCTGCTTGATGCTGCTTATGCAGAAAATCCAGGTATGGGTGGTTACTCCCGGCTGCCAAACAAATTGAGTAGCTATCGCCAGATAGTTTACAACCCATCGCGGCCGAATCCCAGCGGTCTGCGGTTTATCGCGGTATTGTTGATTTCCGACAAAAAAGCTTGGTTTATTTTGGGCTTTCCTTTTATTCTGACCCGCTTGTAGAAAATAAAAAGTACGAGGAAATACCATGCGCATTTCAGCCCTGCTTGGCACCATCTCGCTGAGCTTGTCAGCCCCTCTCTGGGCTCAATCGGACACCCCATTCGGCATTCCTGGAGACGGCATCAGCAATCCCGCCGCCAATGTGGTGGCAGCCCCGGGTGACCGGGCCCAGGGCTGGCTGGGCCAGGGCCGCAGTGAGGTGCTGGCTCGTCATGGCATGGTAGCCACGTCGGACCCACTGGCCGCGGAGGCCGGTCTGGAAATCCTGCGCAATGGCGGCAATGCCATCGATGCCGCTGTTGCAGCGGCGGCGGTGCTGGATGTGACCTCCCAGAACGATACCGGCCTGGCTGGTGACCTGTTTGCCCTGGTTTATAGTGCGCGGGACAAGAAACTCTATGCCCTGAATTCCGCCGGCTGGGCACCGGCGGGCTGGACCCCGGAGTTTTTCAAGGAAGAATTGGGTGTGGAACGCGTCCCTGGTTCCGGGGTCAATGCCGCCACCGTGCCCGGTGCCGTTTCCGGATTCGATGCCCTGCTTAAACGATTTGGCACCATGGGATTCGACCAAACCCTGGATCGCGCCGCGCAACTGGCGGAAGAAGGTTGGGGTCAGGCGGAACGCCGGCACCGGGACTTGGTAGGCGCCCGCAATCGCCTCGCTAACGATCCGGACTCGGCAGCGGTATTCCTGGACGATGGTGAAGTGCCGCCGCTTTACAGCGTGATCCGTAACCCCGGCCTGGCCGATGCCCTGCGCCTGCTGCAGGCGGAAGGTCGGGATGCCTTCTACGAGGGCGCAATCGCCGATGCCATCGTGGCCAAGGTACAGGCCGACGGCGGCGTTATGACCCATGCCGACCTGGCCGAATTTGAATCGGAATGGATCGAGCCCATCTCCACCAATTACCACGGTTATGATGTTTTCCAGTTGCCGCCACCGGGCCAGGGCTTCGCCGCACTGGAGATGCTCAACATCCTGGAAGTGTGTGCGCCACACCATGGCCTGAACCTGGCCGAGCTGGGTCCGTCCAACGCAGACTACTGGCATTTCATGGTGGAAGCGAAAAAACTGGCCTATTCCGATCTGCAGGCTTACAACGCCGACCCCAAGTTCAGTGATGTACCCGTAGACCAGTTGTTAGACAAGGCATACGCTGCGACGCTGTGCGATCGCATCGACATGGACCAGGCCAGTGAGCCATCGGTCAAGGGCGGTCTGGACGGCGGTACGATTTACCTCACCACTGCCGATCGATGGGGCAATATGGTTTCGTTTATCCACAGCGTGTTTTCGGTTTATGGCAGCGCAGCCACCGTGCCGCCCTATGGCATGGTCCTGCATAACCGCGGCGTGGCCTTCTCCCTTGATGAAGACCATCCCAACGTGGTGGCGCCGCGCAAGCGACCGTTTCATTCCATCATCGCCGGCTTCATCATGAAAGACGGCGAACCCCTGATGACCTTCGGCAACATGGGCGGCTCGGTGCAACCCGAAACCCATGCCCAGCACGTGGTAAACATGATCGACCACGGCATGAATGTACAGATGACCACGGACGCGGCGCGATTCACTCACAGCCAGAACAGCAACATCCTGTCCCTGGAGAACAGCCTGTATCAACTGGTAAGTGGTGCCCTGATGGCCCGCGGTCACGAGGTGCGGCCGGCCAACGGTGGCCGGGTAGGTGGTTACCAGGGAATACTGTTTACGAAAGATCCGGGCTTACCGGAACCGGTATTTGGCCCGGAAAGTATTGCCGAGGACCGGCCGGTAAACGGGGTTTACCGGGGCGGCTCTGATCACCGCAAAGATGGGGCGGCAGTGGGCTGGTAAATTACTGCTCCAGCCCTTCCGCCATGGACTGGTTCAGGAACAGGTTGGCGCGCAGGTCGTTGAGGAAATAGTTCACCATCTCCATCTGTTCGCCCTGGAACCTGTCCTGCAATTCCATGCGCGCGTCCATCAGGGATAACAGTTGTTGTTGCACCAGCTCCTCCGCCGTCATGCGACCGCGCTGGGCGGCATCCAGTTCGTCCAGCAGCATGTGGTCCACCAGCACATTCAGTACTACCTCCTTGTTCTCTTCCGTCACGTCGGGAACGATCTGGCGCATCTGTTCGGCGTAGTTCTTACGAAGCTGTTCTTCAGCCATACCCTCCTGGCGGCTGTCCAGCAATTGCAGTTCCGTGGAATTCAGCACAGATGACATATGGTTACGCAGGTAGTCATAGCTCGTGATCTCTCGCAGTTGTTCGGGAGTAGCCTGGCCACTGACAGCGCGGGAGCTCATTTCCGCCCGCTCAGACATGACCTCGATCAGCGCCTGTTCCGCTTCGGCGCGATGGGCATCACTGCCACCGAGGGAATCCAGGAAATCCCGGTACTGGATGTCCACCTGCATGCGGGCCATGGATTCATAGGGGCTGCTGCGGCTCTGCTGCTCCAGGTATGCCTGGATGGCCGCCGGATCGGGCTGGCCCTGGCCGAAGACAGCTCCGCTCAGCGTAATTAATGTCATGATTACCAAAAGTTTTTTCGTATACACGCACTTGCCTGCCTGAATTCACTGCGATCAGGCCCGGCATTTTAGCTTGCTTTGCGAGCTTCTACGACATCAGTGGAAAATTCCGTAGTGTTGCAGTTTAAGTTTTAGTGACCTTTGTGCCTTTTTGTGGCCAATCCCCGACGGCTTACGATGGCCACCACAGGGATTATTTCCCACTAGCTAGCTGCTTTTTACCTTTATTGTGGCGACCTTCAGCATTACTTTGATGGCCACAAAAAGGCACAAAGGTCACAAAAAATGAGGCCGAAACAATCTGCCCGGTTACAATACCGCCATGGAAAATTTCACACCTCTTACCGGCATCATAGGCGGCGTGCTCATCGGGCTGGCAGCCACCCTGACCCTGTGGGCCAACGGTCGAATAGCCGGAATCAGCGGAATACTTTCCGGCGTAGTTTTTCCCAGCCGTACGGATTTCACCTGGCGCGCCCTTTTCCTCGGCGGCATGCTGCTGGGTCCCCTGCTCTACATCCTGGTTACCGGTGAATCCCTGGCCCTCGATATCCAGGCCGGGCCCCTGCTCACAATTGTTGCCGGGCTGCTGGTAGGTTTCGGTACGCGCCTCGGCAGCGGTTGTACCAGTGGTCATGGCATCTGCGGTATCGCTCGATTTTCCAAACGCTCGTTCTCCGCGACCGCCACGTTCATCGGCGCCGCGGTAATCACGGTGTTCCTGACGCGCCACGTGCTGGGCCTGATCTCATGACCGCCACGACTTTCGCATCCAGGTTTTCCATTCTTGCAGCGGGCGTGTTGTTCGGCCTGGGCCTGGTTATTTCAGGCATGTCCAACCCGGGCAAGGTGATTGGCTTTCTCGACATTGCCGGCAACTGGGATCCGACCCTCATCGCAGTTATGGCCTCCGGACTGGCCGTCACGGTACCGGCCTTTCACCTGGTATTGCGTAAGCCTCAGCCGCTGTTCGAAGAAAAATTTTTCCTGCCCACCCGCATGGACATCGACAAGAAATTGTTACTCGGTGCCGTGCTGTTCGGATTGGGTTGGGGCATAGCCGGTTTCTGTCCCGGTCCCGCCGTGGTGGCCCTGGTCACCCTGAACAGCAATGTCCTGTTATTCGTTGCCGCCATGGTTGCCGGTATGGTGCTGCATCACTTTACTCTCGAGCGCCAGGCTTAGACCCTGCTCCTGGTCAATCTCTGACCAGGCATACACAATCTCCACAGAAAATTAATTAAGTTGTATCTTAATTAAGATTCCCCTAATACAATGGCCGGCATGGATGCCTTCGCCGCCCTTTCCGATCCCACTCGCCGCGAAATCGTTCGCATCATCGCCCGCCGTGGCGAGATTACCGCCACCGAAATCGCCAACAAGTTTTCCATTAGCGCACCAGCCGTTTCCCAGCACCTGAAGATTTTACGGGAAGCCCGGCTCGTGCAGATGAAAAAGCAGGCGCAGAAACGCCTGTACAGCATTGACCAGAATGGCATGAATGAAGTGAGTAGCTGGATACTGGAAGTGAAAAAATTGTGGAACAGGAAATTTGATTCACTGGACAAGTATCTTTCGGACCTGAAAAACGAAGGCGGCCGGAAAAAATAGTTTGGACTCCACCGGCTTCCGTGCTGTACTTCGAGCCCATCAGCATTTTGATAAAAATAATTCAGCGGATGCGTCCGCAATAGATGAGAGGATGATTACCATGCTAGACCAGAATCCTGAAACCAATTCCCGTCGCGCCATGCTCATGGGGCTGGCAGCAACAATGGCCGGCGCTACCGTTATCGCACCAAACACCGCCAGGGCCCAGGCCGGGAGTTCCGGATTTCAACCCTCACGCCACAGCACCGATGCATGGATGGACGCGCTGCCCGGAAATCACCGCATCTTTATCGATACCGCCACGGGAAAAGGTGGAGCAGAAGGCCTGCTATATTCCCGTAATCTGACCAACGCCACCATCAGTGCCTATGCCGGGGAAGACGCCGGCCTGGCCATGATTCTCTGCCTGCGTCATTTCTCCACTCCCTTTGCGTTCAACGATGCCATGTGGGGGAAGTACGGCGAGATCTTCCATAGCGTGACCCAGATTCCTGACCCCAATACCGGTGCCGCCCCCGGATTCAACCTGATGCAATCAACGGCTTACGGTTTCGGATTGCCCAACTTCGGCAATACCATTGACGCAGTGCGTGGGCTCGGCGTGGAAATCGCCATCTGTGATGCCGCCACCCAGTTCCTGTCCACCCAGATCGCACCGGCTACCGGCCAGGACGTCGCAACCGTGTACGAGGAACTCAAGGCCAATGCCGTACCCGGCCGCTTCGTCTCCGCCGGTGTCATGGCCCTGACCCGGGCCCAGGAATACGGCTACAGCCTGCTTTACGCGGGATGACTTTCCGGCTTTGCAATCGGCCTTTGGCTGAATGAAAAAGGGCAGGCGATGAGCCTGCCCTTTTTGTTGGCATTTAATTCGGAAAAGTGTCTGTTTTGTAAGAATGTTCTGATATTTCAGCCTGGGCTATCGAGTTACATTGCCAGCCAACTCCGTAACCGATCTTCAGGCAGAAAACCTGCAAGGCAGCAGCAGTCTCGCGAGCTTATGGAACAGACGCAGGAATCGAAATCAGCCTCTATCCTGGTAATAGATGACAACCTGGAGATGGCGGAGTTTATCAGGCTGGCGATTGAAGACCTGGGTCACACGGTCATTGAGCGTCACGATGGCACTTCCGGCCTTCAGGCTTTCCGCGATGCACCCAATAGCATCGACCTCGTTCTGTTGGACGTGGCGATGCCCGATATCAATGGCATCCATATACTGGAAGAGATCCGCGGTCTCTCACCTGGGGTACCGGTAATCTTTGTCAGTGGATTTGTTCAGGGTAAAGCAGAGGCCCTGGCACTGGGCGCCAATGACGTGCTGCCGAAACCGTTTAGCATGCGCGACCTGGAAAATGCCGTGAAGGCAGCGCTGAAAGCCTCGGGTAAGACCGGCTAGAAACCGTACTGCAGCAGGGATTCCTCGAACTCGGCGAGCTCGAGCTCGGCCAGTGTGCGTGCCTCGATCAGCAGCTCCGCCTCGACTTCAAGCTCGCCTCTTAGCTCGGACAACTCCCGCATGTCCGCCAGCAGCGCGGCCCGTTCCTCGGCCGTGGTTTCTTCCAGGATGATAATGGATTCGATTTCTTCGATGTCGGCATCTATTCGTTCCATGGCGCGGGCGTTGGAACTGAAGTCCGTAACTATGGCATTGAGGTTGCGGCGCAACCCGAACAATTCGGCCCCCAGCCGGTAGGCATCCAGGAAGGCCGGTTCAAGTTCGGCGCTGCATACGCCGTTGTAGCCGACGCCGGCCTGGCCCACCGCGAAGCCCCGGGACGGCTGGCAGTATTCCACCAGGCCCCGTTCCCGCCCCGCCTGCCAGGCGGCGAAGTCCGGAGTTACACCGTAGTCGGCACAGGCGCGGCGGTAGTCACCAAAACGGTCGCTGCCACGGCCGTCGGCACCGTCTTCATAGCCCACCGCGGTCCAGTCAGAGTAGTTGCATTCTTCCTCGCTCATCACCGCGCAACCCGATACGAGAGAGAAAATTAAATATAGTGTTATGAGACGAGAATTATTCATGCTTGATTCCTGGCGGCTGCGGCTGCAATTCAGTGTGACTGGACAATATTACGAGTCTCAGGATTGCTCATGGTATTCAATATCAATTCGGCTGTTGCCAGCTTTTCTTGCACTATATCAGAGTGCGACAATGGTCAGCAGTATGCCACCAAGGGCCAGTGACCACAGAAGACAAGCGATAAAATCCAATAACAGGTAGAGGCCGCGACCGAATCCACTTATACCAATCAGTGCCGGTAACAGGCTGCGTATGGCCGGGACAAAGCGGCCAATAAAGATTGCCAGTGCACCATAGCGTTTAATCAGCCTTTCCGCACTGCCAATGCTGTTCTGGTACTTGTTGGCTAAGGCGGTCTCGTGGAACCGGGGTCCCAGCCAGCGACCGATATAAAACCCGGCATGATCCCCCGCCATGGCGCCCAGTAATGCCAGCGTCAAAATCATCTCGATTGGAGCCAGATCATTGGCGATGAGCAAAGTGGTTACCAGCACCAGGAAGGCACCGGAAACAAACAACCCAATGCCGAAACAGGCTTCCGCGAAGGCAAAGAAAGGAACCAGCAAAACAGCAAACTGCCCGAATCGTTCCAGCCAGGAAAACAGTAATTGTTCGATGGCTTAGCTCCCGCTCAATAAAAAACGCCGACCGGCGTTTACCGATCGGCGTTTCCTTATTTACTGATTGCGAAGTATTACCGGTCGCGATAATCAGCGGTCGGCGGCAGTTGCGCTCCGCTCAGATCGTCCGGAATACTGCGCTCTCTCACTACACGGTGAGTCAGGGTACCGATGCCCTCGATGCTGGCCTGGATGGTTTCACCATCCACCAGGTAACCGGAACCTGTGGCACGCTGCACGCGGCCGGCACCAGTACCACCGGAGGTACCGCTCTGCATAACATCACCCGGGAAGACTGTGATCAGTGACGTCGCATACTCGATCAACTCGGGGATGTTGTGAATCATGTCCCCGGCCTGGGCTTCCTGCACAGTTACACCGTCAACTACTGTAATCTGGTGCAGGCGCTCCATGGGATCACCGTAGAATTCCTTGGGCACGATCCACGGTCCGTGAGGCGCAAAGGTGTCGTGGCCTTTACCCACAAACCAGTCGGAACGGCTGCCGTAACCACCGGGTGGGCGACCGCCACGGTCGGACACGTCCATGGCAACCATGTAACCGAATACGTGGTCATAGGCGCGAGTGGCAGAGACATATTTGCCGGTTTTGCCAAACACGATGGCCATTTCCACTTCATATTCAATCTCATCACGGCCATAAGGCATGATGATGTCTTCGCCGTCACCCACTACCGCACCGCGGGTGGGCTTGAGGAACAGGTAAGGAACGCCGCGATTTTCCTGGCGCTGGCGGGTACGCTCGGCCAGTTGTTCGGCTGTACATCCTTCGCAGGCGTGGGTGTAGAAGTTCACCGCCGCGTTCATGATCTTGCTGGGAAACTGGATCGGGGCCTGGATATCCACATCGGCTACCGCATGAACATAAGAGGGTCGATTGCTGCCCACCAGATGTCCGTTTGCTACCAGCCAGTTCATGACTTCGTAAACCCGGTACTTCAGGCCATATTCGTATTGCTCAATAAAGCCGAGCATGTCGTCGGGAACATTGATTTCAGCGTACTGGGAACTCAGCTCCATGGCGCGGTTGGCTTCCTGTACGTCCACGATCAGTGAATCGTCGCGAACTACCAGGCCGACGAACTTGTCGGTACCTACCGCGAATGTACCGACCTTGAACGGCTCCACGGATTCGCTTGCCTGGGCAAGAGCTAGTAATGGAGCGAACAGCAGGGTAACCAGCGCTCCGGAGAGGAATTTCTTCATGGGTAAAGCCTCTTTGTTCTTATAAGCTAGGGCAGGCCAGTATAAATCTGGCCTGTAGAGAATAAAAGCCAAATGGCTTGGGAATTGTGACGATATTTGACAGATCGAACGGCCGCTCTAAGCCTCTGAATAAACTGGTATATTTGGAAAAATAGGCGCCGGCCGAAAAATACAGTACTGTGATTTCACGCCGAGCTGATTGCTGAATATGACCAACGCCTACGATGTGCCCTACATGGAACGGACCCGGGATTATTACCGCGCCCAGGGTTATACCGTGGATTACCAGTGGGCCCATTTCGATGAGACCCCGTTTCAGCCGCTGGACAAGCCCGTAGCCGAATCCAGACTCGTCGTAATCACCACCGCCATGCCCGATACTCCCCAAGGGCATGCGGAGCGACGCGTTTATTCCACGCCAGTCTCTCCCATACCGGCATCCATGTATACCGATGAGCTGTCCTGGGACAAGGAAGCCACCCACACCCGGGACGTGAATTCCTTCCTGCCCCTGCGCCAACTGAATCAACTGGTGGAAGAAGGAATGCTTGGCAATGTCGCTCCCCGCTTCCATTCCGTTCCTACCGAGTACAGCCAGCGCGCCACCGTGAAAGAAGATGCACCGGAGATACTCCAGCGCTGCCGGGAGGACAAAGCAGATATTGCCCTGCTGGTGCCCTTGTGACCTGTCTGTCACCAGACCGTGAGTCTGGTCGCCCGCCACCTGGAAGCCAACGGCATGCCGACGGTGATTAACGGTTCCGCCTTGGATATTGTTGAGTACTGTGGCGTGCCCCGCTACCTGCACCTGGATTTCCCCCTTGGCAACCCCAGTGGCAAACCCTGGGACGAGGCCATGCAACTGGACATAGCCCGCCGGGCCTTGCAGCTCTTCGAAGAAGCGAAGGGTCCAAAAACCGTTAAACGGCTTCCTTATATATGGAGCGATGACGAAAGTTGGCGCGATGCCTATGCCCGGGTTGATGACAACAACCGGGATCACCTGGCTCAACTGGGCGAAGAACGGCGCCGAACCCAGGCGGAAGCGAAGAAGGCGGGCAGTAAGCGCGCGCCGATGATCGCGGACTAAAAAGGGGACGGAGGGATTTATTATTGATCAGTGCTGATTGATCAAAAATAAATCCCTCCGTCCCCTTTTTATTAGCGAAACAGGCCCGTTGTGCCGAAGTTGATGTTGTTCATCTGTTCGGCCGAGATGTTGCGCCGGCGCAGCTCGGTCAAGGTGGCACAGTAACGTTTGCGGATGCGGGAATCGATTCGCACATCCTCCAGGCAGTAGATGCGATCCCAGATGCGGTCCTGGGTCTCGTTGTAGGCCACGATTTCTTCGTTAGTCATGGCGTTGGGGTAAATCCTGTTCTCATCAACGGCACAGGCGCCGAGCAGGATACAGAGCAGGCTGGTGGGTATAGCGAATTTCATGGCGCCCCATTGGAACACAAAAGGAGCCAGAGTAAAAACGCATCGCTGTATTTCTACCCTGGCTCCAGTTCCTGAACCCCGGTATCAACTGCTAGAGAATACCGAGAAAGGTCAGGAAACCTTCGTCTTCAAAAAAGCCGTCGGCATCCAGTGATTCCACCGTGCCGTGAAAGTCGTCATCGATTGACAATACGACCGAATTCTCACCAACGCTTAGATTGCAAAACAGGAAACTATTTCCGCTGGGGAAAAAACAGGATCCGTTAGCCGGTGTTGAAAACCCGTCGTTAAAATCCAGCGCACCGTACATGTGCACGTAGTTATTACCAATTTCAACATCCAGGTCAATGTAGTCAACGAAAGCACCGCCAACACGCAACCCGAATACTTCCCAGGTAATAGTATTGCTGGCGTCGGCAATCGCCTGCGGTGCACCTATGGCCAGAACGAGTATGAACATCAGTTTTTTCATGGTTTCCCCCTTTTCATAATCCTTACAGGGATAATGCAATCAAGTTGGTGCGAACTGGCAATGCCGAAAACTTCGCTCCTGGAGTGTGAAGTTAAGGGGGAAGAACTGAATCCATGCTGAATGATTTACCCATTGCCACCGGGTCTGTTTAACAAGCCTTCCCTGCCATCTTTGCTTAAGCTGGTGTTCAGCTTCCCCCTAATAGAGTTGACCCTAGGAAAAAACACCGATTGAATCGGTAAGGGGGCGACCGATGACCAGGAAATCAGCAATCCTTCGCTTTTTCAGAAGCTTACTGTGTTTTCCGTTACTCCTTTTAATGGGTTGCGGATCTGTAGGCGCTCAGACACCAGTGGACGCCGACGGCAACCCGCTGGAAATCATCTCGACCACGGCACAGCAACCCATAGATCCTGATCCCGCGGTAATCCTCTACACGGCTGCCGAGCTTGAGCAGTTGGTTGGCCCTTATGCGCTACAGCCGGATGACCTGCTGGCCATCATCCTGCCCGCCTCCACCTATCCCCTGGAAATTGTCCTGGCGGCGCGGTTTCTTGAGCAGCTTGAAACCGATCCCGATCTCACCCCCGATGAATCCTGGGATGAATCCATCATTGCCCTGCTCAACTATCCGGAAATTCTGTTGCTAATGAATGAAGAAATCGAATCCACCTGGCAGCTGGGTGAAGCGGTGATTGCACAGCAAACCGATGTGCTGGCGGCAGTGGAGTCATTCCGGGCGCGCGCCCATGCCGCCGGCAACCTGGTTTCGGATGAATACCAGAACGTGTTGGTTACGGAAGAAACCATCGAAATTACACCGGTGGATGAAAAAGTAGTCTATGTTCCTTATTACGTAGTCGAGGAAGTCATCGTGGAACAGCCCGTTGCGGTCTACCACTATTACCCCCGGCCCCGCCCCGTGTACTACTATCCCTACCCGCGAGGCTATCACTTTCACTCCGGTTTTTTCTGGGGCGTCACGACGGCATTTTCCATACACTGGTCGGATCATTACCTGGGCGTTTTTCACCACAGCTACCACCATCACCCGTACTATGGTCACTACTATGACTTCGGGTACCACCACTACCGGCGCCCAACCATCGCCAGTTTTAACCGTCACTACGTCAACAACAGTTTTCGGGAAGTGCGGGACAAGAACCGTTATGGCAGTTACTGGCGGCCGCAACGCCACAGTGGATCACGCCCGAACAGTTCCAGCTATCGCGACTACTACGCCAACAGCTCACCGGCCCGCGAACGCTTCGATGAAGCACTGCGCAATCGCGGCAGCTACGGCCAGTACCGCAGCAATGCGTCGAACTCAAACCTTGCCGCACTGAGCGGCGCCGGCCGACAGAATCCGAGCGCGCGGGAACGCAGCCTGCGCCAGGGCAGCGGCCGACCCAATACCAATGGCGCCCGCTCATTGTCGAATTCCCTGGGGCCGGATACCAACACGGCGGCAATAACCGCGCCGGACAACCTGACCCGATCCAGTAGCGATCGCCGGCAGTCCGGTAACAGGGTCGCGAGACCATCACCCAGGAGAAACAACACAGGTGTAAACCAGGGTAACTCCAGTACCGAAGAATCCGCTGCAAGCGCACGTAACAGGAGCCAGCCCGAGGCGGTATTCACTTTTCGTAACAGGATGGAACGTTCGGGTTCGAACCGACAGCGAACCACTCGTAACACGGCATCCAGTCAGAATAACCGTAGCCGCGTAACGAGCCAGCCTCAAAACCGGCAAGCTCTTACCGCTCAACCCACGATCAGGCAATCTTCACCGAGACCTGCCCGCGTGCAACCGCAGCGCAGCCAGCGTTCGGCCCCTCCCGAACGAAGACGTGAAATTTCCCAGCCAAGACAGGCACGGAGCGCACCCCCTCCTCAGCGGAGAAGCCAACCATCCCCGGCACGGAGACAGGCTCCTTCTGCAGCGCCGCGGAGGGCCGAAGCACCCTCACGAGCTGCACCGTCACGGGCCGCGCCATCACGGGCCGCGCCTGTAAGGGAGCGAAGAGAGAGGGGGCAGGATCCGAGATAGAATTGGAGCGGATAAAAAAGGGGAGCCATTGGCTCCCCTTTTTGTTTCGCACGCCCGGAGACATTCGAATTCCCGATCAACTGGTTCGAAGGAGTATCCACAAAATTACAGCTATTAGAATATCAATGATTTGCGATCTCGGTTGATTTGAGAATTAACTCATAGGTATCTCCAATGAGCAATAAAGAGTGGTTTTTTGTTACATATTGATACTCGAACCAAGAGTGTGAACAATTCGGCATGGCTTCTTCTTAGCGTTGTTTATTGGATGTTAATTTGCTCGCCCGATTTCTGCCATTTGTCTCGCAACCTCTTGTTTTATTGCCTGCTCAAAAGCGACTTTCTGCATACTTTCAACAAATGGCAAAGTCTTTCTAGAAGTATCAGTTATCGATCTTCCACGAGCTAAAAAGCTATACTCACCGTCTATATTGTCCAAAATAAACGGTTGCCCAATACTCGAGTATGTTTCTCCATCCTCATTCAGTCTGAGGAAAAAAAGTCTTTCAATAGACTTCTTTTGATCAAGCTCTTCTTCTTCTGAAGGGTAGCTCTCAAAGACTCTGTAGACAATTTTATCGGATTTAATGTCTCCAAAAACTACCTCGTCAATAACTATTTCATACTCACTCAAAGGAATAGCCATGCGATCAGCTTCTTCATCCGATATATTTAACTTTTCTATAAAAGACTCGCGAGATTCGCCATAACCCCAAAAGGGTTGATTACTAATCAAATTGCCAAATCTGCCTTTCACAATAATATGAGATGTAGACACCATAGTTTCTATACTCTCCGGTATCCATCCGTTTTCTGCTGAATAATCCATGTAGTAAATGAATTGGTCAGCTGATATGCCTTGAGCATATAGAGGATTTACTTCGGCCCCTAAAGGCACCAGTAGAACTAGCACGAAAATATATGATTTCATAATTCTCCCCTTATTTATTTGAGTATTAATAATTTGCATTAATCCAAATAACTTCCCAGAATTGCAAACTTGAAGGCAATCCAGCCACGAAGCTCGTTTTCATAAATGAAGTGCAGGAATCATTATGTCCCATTCCGAATATGTGCCCTGTTTCATGTTGAATCGTTGTCATAGGAGCCCCAAGAGCTATGTATGATGGATTCGCAAGAATTGAATCATTTAACCTAATCTGACCTTTTATCGGTCGTTGGGTAGTAGTATTACAATTCCCCGAATCGTAGGTTCTTCCACCTATCCAGACATGGCACGTTTCACTAGTGGACCAAGCTTCTGTCGATCCAAATGGTCCATTCTGCCCCATTGCAGTGTTGAAGAAAGTAACTTCGCCTTCTCCATTAGGCCCTAAACCAGCATCCAGGTCCGTATTTAAGTATGTGGTTGCCCCCGATTGTATCCAGTAGGTATAGGTTTGAGGGTAAGAGCCCGGGCCAGAAGTTAGATCTTCTGCATCCCCTAGATTTGACCACCATAACCACGACAATGGATTTACCGAGCACTGTGCGAAGCTAATTGTAGGATTTATAAATGCTAATAGAGCAAATACTGATGTAAGCCATCTTCTATAATTCAATTGAGTTCTCCTTAATCGTCCAGTCTAAACAAGATTCTCGCGGACCCATAAATATCTTGGAATCAACCACCAAGGAGACGAACATTACACCCCCACGAAACTCGTGTATGTAGGACAATTCCCACTATTTTAGTGGGCAAGGCGCATCTTTCGGAAAAATCCCAACTAGAGATTTTCCGGATTCTAAAGGAATGTGAATACTTGCTTCTAAGCGATAATCCTTCTTGGCCAGCTTGGCCACGACTTATCTTTTTAGACCCCTGCATAGCCTTCTAGAAATATTTTCTACTAGATTTTGAATCAGTGCTTTTCAGCTTCCACTGCAATTCACTGAAACCATTCGAATATTGAACGGCCGTCCAATCTCGGTTGCTAAGATTCGAATCTCGCTCTAAAAAATTGCAGTTATATAGATATCAATGACTTGCGACCTTGGTTAAATCTAGAATTGAGTCAAAATTGCCTACATCGAGTTGGGCTGAGTACAACTGCTACTACACTATCCAAACTTCAGAAAAATTCTCGTCGCCATTAGCCGTGAACTCCTGTTCTTGACGGCTGGTCGATAATTGACCAACAATCCTATGTAGTCATTCGAATAGTTAGAAACCCTTGAAAATCTTTAGGCCAGGCCTTACATAATGATTGTCGGTGTATTTCGCATACCAATGTGCAGTTTCGCGGGTTGCGAGAAAGCCTAAACATTGGCGCGTTCCAAATTGCGAGAGCTCTCGCTACAGCAAGTTCGCCATTGATGTCACGCGAATAACGAAGTGCGTACTGTTTTCGCGTTTGGTGGTCTTGTTACGCGTCGATGTCCGGTCATTCGCCCCAGAAGCAAGGGTGGCCGGCAACGGCTTTCACGCGATCGACTGCGGAGCCGCGGTATCGGAGTGCGCTGGCCGGCTGGTCAAGCTCGTCGAGGTAGTAGTCAAATTTCGACGCACCGTAGCCATGCTCTGCGGCTTTAGTCCTAAGGTACTTCTAGCCATGAGAGATTTCGGTCTTAGCTTGATACGAGTGATAAGCATTCTCATTTGGAATCGCGCCGTGTATTTCGCATACCAATGTGCAGTTTCGCGGGTTGCGAGAAAGCCTAAACATTGGCGCGTTCCAAATTGCGAGAGCTCTCGCTACAGCAAGTTCGCCATTGATGTCACGCGAATAACGAAGTGCGTACTGTTTTCGCGTTTGGTGCCAGTTCAATAAATCTCATCGAACTGGGGCTTAGTTGCTTCGATGAGTAAAGGAAATACTCCTATTGGCATCAGCTTTCTCGAAATTCTCAACCATTGATTCTCTAGAATTCGAATGGGCGGAAATGTTCCGGGCCTCGAATACTCGAGTACGTGGATTTCACGATTCTAGTGGAATGTCCCTTTCAGAATTTAAAGCAACAAAGAAACTTCAAATTTCAGAAATCTCTAAGCTACTCCGGTGCGGCAGCTATACGTTCAGTCCATTAACGCCCGTTTTTATTCCAAAACCTGAAGGTACAGAGCGATTAATCTGTATCCCTCTTATCCGCGATAGATTAGTGCAACGAGCAATGTATCGCTTCCTAAGTAATGGTCAATATTCTTTCGACAATCCTGTCAGTTATGGATTCATCCGCGGGAAGTCTGCAAAAGATGCTCTCAAAGCGTCAGTGAAGAAACGACATGATAACCCCTGGGTTTACAAGGCTGACATCTCTTCATTCTTCGACAAGATTCCACGCGAGGTACTCAAGGAGCAGTTGCGGATGAAGTTAAGGGTATCGTCATTGTTCCCTCTTCTCGATGCCGTTATTGATACGGAGGTAAACCAGAGTGTTTTCGAAGATAGAAAGAAGATCCGAGCAATGGGTATTCGAAATGGAGTTGGCCTAAGGCAAGGTATGCCTTTGTCCCCATACCTTGCTAATTTGTTGCTTTGGGATTTCGATAGTGAGCTTCTGTCTACTGGGTTCGAAATTATTCGCTATGCTGATGACATAATAGCCTTCGCAAAAACAGAAGAGGATTGCAAGTTGATTCATGATACATGTGCCGACTTATTGGCGTCAGTGAAACTAAAAATTCACGCATTAGGAGATGGAAGTAAGACCAAAATCTACACTCCAGAACAGACTGCGGAGTTTCTCGGGCAAGGGATTAGCCGGCGAAAAAAGAATAAGAAGTATTGTCTCACGGTCACAACTCCACAGGCGAATAAAATCAAAGAAAAGCTGTTAGCTTATAAAGATTTCGATAATCTGCTACGAAGAGGGATCACGTACCCCCGATTCTTATCTCGCATCGAGTCTACTGTACAGAGTTACATTTTGACTTACAGTGAATGTGAAAATGTTGAGAAGTTGTCACAAATGATGAAAGACACCAGGGATTCCGTTGTATCTTATGTACTAAATAAAACGGGCATAGATATTACTAGGCTCAATAAAAAGCAGCTGGCATTTCTTGAATTATAGAGATCCATTCCCCCAAGTTAGTTTCCCTAAACTTTTCCTTTAGCCATGTCATCTTGATTAACATGACTATTCGCTCGTTGGAAACTACTATCCTCTACATCAATAACTTCTGGCCAGAGCTTGGAGGATTATTTGACATCACTAGGAAAAATTGCGGCAAACTTGCGCTGCCTAGTATCCAGGGGACACTGATAAACTAGTAACTTAGCTAAGTGGGGCTTTGATCATTTCACTGCCTCCGTTCGGGAAGCCTTCGGCTTCCACCGGAGAGATTGATTCAGAATTTGCGTTGGCGCAAATTCCTCACCCCTTCGGGGCGGCCTACGGCCGTCCAAATTGCTCACGCAATTTGTCGAACTTTGGAGTTCGAATCAATTCTCCAGCCATACCAAACAAAAAGGGGAGCCATTGGCTCCCCTTTTTCATTTGGCACGCCCGGAGAGATTCGAACTCCCGACCAACTGGTTCGAAGCCAGTTACTCTATCCAGCTGAGCTACGGGCGCGTGATTCTGTAGTTTCCTGCCTGACATCCCTGTCGCGACTTCAGTGCTTCTCTAAATACCAGCCCGGCCATCCATGGCCGGTCGTTCGCATTTCGCTGGAAGCTATCGCTTCCATCGCGCTCATGCTCACCCAGCTGAGCTACGGGCGCGTGATTCTATAGATATCTTACATGCCATCCCTGGCGCAACATTAGCACTCCTAAATTACCCCAGCCTCGCCATCCATGGCGAGTCGTTCGGCTCGCGCAAAGCTTTGCTTTGCGTACTTCGCGAGCCTCACCCAGCTGAGCTACGGGATCGATGCGAAACGAGGGCTCTGATCCAAAACCTCCACGCCATTATAGATTATGGCACCGGTTTTGGAGGCGAGATTATAGCGGTTTGGTGGGAGTTGGTCATGCCCGCGGACTGAAGCATATAGGTGATTGTGCCGCTAACCCGGTTAATAGAAGAAAGACTCAGCTTATCCTTATGCTGGAACACCAGGAATACCTTTCCCTCGTCGCTGAGCTTGCCGTTGCCCTGGCCGGCTTTACCGGCATTGTGGCGGTTTTTCGATTCCGCCGCGGCGACTGGGAAGGCGAGAGCATCACCAAGTTCCAGACCATGCTGCGGGCCAGCATCTCGGCCATGTTCCTGGCCCTGCTCCCCTACCTGCTCTTTATGTTTCTCGACGACCGCGAGCTCACCTGGCGCTTCGGGAACCTGGTGGTTGCTACAATAATGGGTCTTAACATCTGGTATTTCCTCAGCCGGGGCGGCCTGTTCCGCGCTTCCCTGGTTCACCGGGCCATGCTCCCGCTTGGTGCCAGCATCTGCTTCGGAAATTTTCTCGGCGCTTTACTAATCCTTCCTTCCGCGAAAATGTATGTTCTGGCCATCAGCTTTCAGTTATTGGTCAGCGTCTACAATTTCTCCCTGCTGATCATGTCTGATACCGCCGAACAAGGCCTGGGAATCGAACAGTCCTCGGAATCCAATTAGGTAAAATCCAATACAATGTGCCGGGCACTATTCTGCTGCCTGATAGAATTTTAAGGTTCCAAACGCTAAGCTAGGCCCAGTCTGATTGAAGGGGGATACTATGACTGACCTGACTGCACCGGGAATAAACGCGCCTGCAGCAGCGCAATCCGATTTTACCGCCGCACCCATGCCGGCGATTCGCAAGACCGTGGAAATCCTGGGGTGGCTGATCGTGGCGGTCCTGCTGTGGACCGGGCTTACTTCCATTTTGGGCCGCGCCGTCTTCATGGGCGAGGCCATGTCCATGGAGTTCACCGATCCACTCGCTACATTTAATCCCTTCGATGGGCGATACGTACGCAATCCCGTGGCTACCTGGGCACACCTGATTCCTGGTTTGATCATCTTTTGTCTCGGCCCGTTGCAGTTCATTCGGGTAATCCGCAAGAAATACATTAACTTCCATCGCTGGTCCGGACGCCTGTGGCTGGCCTGTGGATTTGTTGCTGCCCTGTCCGGCAGCATCATCGGTGTGCTGGATCCCTTCATGGAAATTACCGGCCAGGGATTTAATGAATCCATGGCTACCGCTTTCTTTGCCATGTATACCCTGTTCGCCCTCACCATGGCTTACACGCGCATACGCCAGCGCAATTTCGGCGCGCACCGGGAATGGATGATTCGCAGTTTCGCCATGATGCTTGCTGTGGCCACCGAACGCGTCATGTTGGGAATACTGATGTCCAATACCAGCATTGGCGTCGAAGTGCTGTTCGGCACAACCTTCTGGATGGCGGGAGTAACCAATATCGCAGCCGGTGAGATCTGGATTAATCTCACCCGCACTCCCGGCAATGGCGCCCGTCACTGGAAGGACCTGGACGCTCGGGCGACGGCCTCCTGACCCGGTGGACGCCCCCACTTCAATCGAATCCATTGCCGCGGTCATTCAACTGGCGGTCGCGCCGGTATTCCTGCTGGCGGGCATAGCCGGCATGCTCAACGTGCTGTCCATCAGGCTGGGACGCATCGTGGACCGGGCGCGGGTGGTGGAAACCCGGATGGCCCAGGAGCCCCACGAAGAACACCGCACACTGCTGCAATCGGAAACCGAAGGGTTGTGGAAACGCATTCGACTGGTTAACTGGGCCCTGAGAATGTTCGTCACCGGTGCCCTGCTGGTATGCCTGGTGATCATGTCCCTGTTCGTCGGCGAGATAGTCACTTTCGATTTGGCTACCATCGTAGCGGTATTGTTTGTAGCCGCCATGTGCCTGGTCACCGCCGGACTGATCCTGTTCCTGTTCGAGGTCAGTGTGTCCACCCAGCGCATCCGCGCGGGCATGACGGAAATACTTCACGAGAGCGAAGACTGACGCGTCAATCAGGTGGTGGCGAGATTGATTACCCAGCCCAGCAGGATCACCTGGGGAACGGTGATCAATGGCAGGAACAATGCCATCTTCAATGAGCGGGTAGCATCCTTCAATACCATGATCTCGGTGTAATCCGTGGCGACACCGCCCATGAGAAAAGCAAAGGCATTACCCGGCGCGCCGGCCCGGTTCAGGATGTCCGCGGCAATGGGGGTGGAACCTTCCGAGCACACTTCCAGTATGGTGGCCACTCCGATGGTGACAACGAGCCCCATGAGAGTGGGACCGAAATAAGTCGCAAAGGCCTCCGGTGGTACGAAGGCACGCACAAGGCTCGCCAGTAATACACCGAACAGAATCCAGCGCACCACCATCTTTGATTCTTTCAATCCGGATTTCAACGCGTCATAGATAAATGCGCCGCTGAACTCTGTTTCCTTCAGCCCGGCGCGGGCGGCGGACCAGAAATGAAAGTTTTCCGGCAGGTCCACCTGCTGGGGATTCTGCGGCAGCACACCGCGGCGTACGCAAAGATCAAATAGCAGTCCGGTGATGAACGCGATGACCATGGAGAACACGATAAAGCCAAGTGTCCATGGCAAACCAATCAGGGCGATGAGAATGAGGGTGAGGGAAAAGGAATTCCACGGGCTGGAAACCAGGAATGCCATCACCTGCCCGGCACTGGCACCCCGTTCATAAAGTTTGGCACCCACCATGAGAATGCCATGGCTGCAGAGATCCAGCAGTACACCGGCGAACGTTGCGCGCCAGATGCCACCAAGTCCTGTTTTCGTGCCCAGGGCACTCATCACGAATTCCCGCGGTACGCGCCCCAGTACAGCGATCATCAGGATACCGATGGCCACGCCCCACCAGATGGTATTGATCAATTCGAAAACAGAGTGGGCCAGAATCATGGCCCAACCCTCCGGGATGAAATCCAGGAACAGGAAGTGGCCGCCATACAAAACCACCGTTGCGATCAGGCAGGCGCGTAGCAACCAGTCGGGCTTGTCGATATTGGCATGGCAGGAAGGAACATGGCCCTGGGCCTGGTGTTCTTCCTGGTGGTGATGTTCGCAGTGGTGTTCAGTCATGGTCCACTCCTCTTCCCCATAGTAATGCGGACGAATAGGGCAGAATCAACACTTTAATCCTTAGAGCAGGTACCGGGTCAAGCACAGGAATAGTCTAGCCCCAGACCGGGTAATCATAGCATGGGCTGGTACATGAATCGCTGGCCCGTTTTTTGGCTCGACATTATCAGGCCAGGAATCCCTGATGTTCACCAGAACCAGTTTGTTTGTAGTCTGGTATTCGAGTTTTGGTACGATATAGTTATACTGAACTTCAAGACTTACAAAAATGAAAGCGGCGCTTGCGCCCCTCTCTTCGGATCAATCCGCAAAGGATTTGTGTTTATGGAGAACAACCTCCTAAAGCTACTCGTATTACTCAGCCTGTTTTGTCAACCACTTTCTCAAACAGCCGCCCAATTCATTAATTTTACAGTTCCCGATGGCGGAGCGGTGACCCTGAATTCCCCGGGGGCTGACTCTACGCTGCTTGCAGGATATGCCAAACTGCAACACACAGGCAGTGGAAGACCATCTGATGGTTTTGCCGTCCTCACTCTAGCCGCAGGAAACTTGCTTCTTTCTGAAATGCTGGTTCCGGCTGTTGATCTGCAATCTGAAGGTCGGTTCTTTGTTGAAACAGAAGTCTCCGCACGAACTGCGATCTCCCTGGTGAATCCTAATAACACTACAGCAACTGTGGAATACTATTTTAGCGACGCTTCACAATCCCAGATCAGCAGTGGTCAAATCGAAATTGCTCCCATCCAACAGTTTTCCGGCTTTTTAAATGAAGCACCATTCAACAATCCGGTTAATGACGGCACGCTCACATTTTCTTCTTCGGTCCCCATAGCCGCAGGGGCAATTCGCTTGTTTGAAAACAGCGCCAATGAGCCGCTTATCTCATCAATACCGATCGCACCTGTTTCCCAGGCTGATTCCAACATCGTGTTCCTGCCATTTCATCTTGCCGGAGAAGGGATAGACGGCAATGTATCAGATTCCACTGTGATACTGATAAATACAACTTCGGAAACCCAAACCGGGCGGCTGCGATTCACCAGTATTACCGGCCAGGCTGCCGACTTATTCACTTATTCGATTTCCCCGAATGGAGCATGGTCAAGTAAGGAAGTTGAGCCACCACAGGAATCGGAACTCCCGGACGGTTTTCTAGACGGTCTTTTCCAGGCATCAGTCCAGGTAATCCCGGACCAGGGCAGCATGTCACCAAAGGCTTACACATTGATTACCGACTCTTTCGATCCACCTGTTGGCAGCGCAAGAATCACTTCTGCCGTCAATGTGCCGCAGATTACTCCTGGCACCGCATTTAGATATTTTATCGAAGGCGATGATACAAACGATAGCAGTGATACTCTCAACGCTTTTTACGTTCATGACGTTTCCGGCACCACGAATAGTCTACTGCTTGAACTCACCGGTATCGACGGCCTGTTAATTGACTCCAACACCGTACCGCTTCCTGCGGATACCGGCGTATTGTTCACTCCTACCGACCATCTGACCATCACCGGAAGTTCATTCGCCGGAGGAATCCTGCGAATCAGCAGCACAGGTAATATAGTCACAGCCGGGCTGAGATCACGGGTGTCTGGCGATGAAAATGCCCCACCGAAACTCATGAGAATCCCCCTTTCAGACGAGAGCACGTCTCCGGGAGTTGCGCCGGTTTACTTTCCGCTGATCGCAGATTCGGCTGGTTGGCGAACCGAATTTTTCGTTGTCAGCGGACAATCCGGTGCCACAGGAGCCGGTACGATAATTACTTACTCGCCCAACGGAAGCACTTTCGATTTCAATGTTGTCGAAAGGGCGGTACCTGATATCGCAGCGGAATTGCTTGCCGGGGAATTTCTCGTGCTATCCGCGGATGGCGTGTCCAATGTTGTCGCCACCATGAGTTTTGACGGACTCGGGGCCGGTTTGATCGTGAACGGCGTTAGCTACTCCGAAGAAGAAACCTACAACCTCGATAGTGTTGCGATCGAATACAACGTCAAACAAAATTATCGGGCCGAACTAGTGCTGGAACCGGGCCCTGAACAACAAACTTTTGCTGGGATCGTAAGTCCAGATTCAACCAGTTTTATGCTGGCATCATCAGACAATGAACCTTCATTGATGGTTGCTCAGAAGATTAGTTCCGGGCTGTCAAATTCGATACTTAATGGGGACTTCTATGCCAGTGCCGGCAGTAGTGAATCTGACACGCACCTGTCGTTTCATTTCGACGGTGCGGGTAATGGTGGATTTGAGGCGCTCCATGATCTTCAGGAAGGCGATACTGCAGCCGATGTCACGATTCCACTAACCTATATAGTATCCAGTAGTGGACTGTTAAATGTCACTGTCGATGAAAATGGCGAACTACAGGAATTCCAGGGAATAGTTGCTGCAGACGGCTCTGCGTTTAATATAGCCTCCATCACCGGCTCTGCAAACCTGATTATCAGCGGGCAAAAGCTTAGTTCCGGAAAGACTAATGCAGACCTTAATGGAAGATATGTGGCAGGGGCACTAATTGTCGATTCAACGGTCCTTTTTGCCATAGACCTGGATGGAATGGGCGGTGGCTCACTAATTACCGAAGACAGCGACGGCAATATAACCTCTACACTTTACGAACTCGACTACAGCGTCGAATCAGATGGGCAAACCATGATTACAATTGGCGCGGGTACGCCGGAAGAAACTACTTTATTGGGAGTATTGGCTGCAGACAACTCTCATTTGACACTGGTTGCCAGCAGCGGATCGGCTCCGATACTTATCAACACCATAAAAGCACCATGACAGCAACTGATCGATGGTTGCCAAGAAATAAGGACTCCGTTATGAAAACTCTAAGAATTTCTCTTGCATTACTGTTGCTGTCAATCCTCTCAGCTACAGCGCATGCACAGGTAACCAGGTATGTCGAGGGCGTGCATTATGCAGCATTGGAAACACCGGTACGCACCGCCGATGAAAACCGCATCGAGGTGATCGAACTGTTTTGGTACGGCTGTCCGGGCTGCTATGCCTTCGAGCCCCTGATGGCGGCCTGGGAACGCAACGTCCCGGCCGACGTGGACCACAAGCGCCTGCCGGCGGTATGGGATCCTATTACCGAACTTCATGCCCGTGCGTATTTCACCGCCCAGGCGCTGGATGTGATGGAAGCGGTACACGACCCTTTTTTCAATGAATATCACCAGAATCGAAATCGCCTGCACAATGAGGGCCTGTTGCGGGAGTTTTTCGAATCCTGTGGCGTGGCATCCGGGAATTTTGATCGGGTGTTTAATTCTTTTTCTATCCGCTCCCGGGTGAACCAGGCGCGCAGCCAGATCGCCCAGTATGGACCGGCGCAGACTCCCATGATGTACGTGAACGGCAAGTACGTCGTAACCACCGCCGCCGGGAGTTACCAGGAGATGCTAAACGTGGTGAACTTCCTGATTGAACAGGAGCGTGGTTAAAGCAAACTATCGGGGGGTTCGCAACATTGGATGCGCTACCGGCGAATCCCCCACCTGGATCTGGCCGACAATTTCAAAGCCATGCCGCTCATAGAGTGAAATGTTCCTGGGGTTTGATGACTCCAGGTAGGCCGGCAGGTTTTCTTTATCGATTCTTTGCAACGCATGCTTCATGAGCTGGGATCCGATGCCATTTCCCTGGAAGGCGGGGTCGACTCCGATTGTAGGCAAGTACCAGCACTCCTCTTCGGGGTGAAACTCGTCCAGTTTTTCGAACAGGGCAAACACCTCTTCGTGCCGTTCTTCGGGTACGGATTTCTGCAGGAAGGCGACCATGCGGTCTTCATCGGTTTCTACCCCCGGCGGCATCCACAACGCCACTCCCTCGAAGTTTGACGTGACGTAAGCGGTGTTGCTGTCTATGGCGCGGCCGCCAAAAGCATCGAAGCCTTCATGGGTTTTCATGTACACCGAAGGATCGGGCCAGATCCAGCGCACCAGTGGATCGGAAGAAAAACTCAGTAACAACGAATCAATGGCAGCAGCGCGGTCGGCTTCAGTGGCGACCCGAATTTCCGGGGGGTTCATGGCGTCATCCTGTGTTCTTGATTGTTAGTTTGTACAACAGGATGCCGCTGCGATGAGACTCACAGCGGCAGGAAACCAGCCAATTGTCGGGGAAAACCTGGTTGCTGTCTATCGACTAGAACCAGTCGAACACGTCGAAGATCCGCGAGTACTTGATCGCGAACTGCTGGGCATCGCCACGGGGTGCAAGCAGACCGCCTTCGTCCACCTCGTTATACACCAGGTACAGGCCCGCGTTGGCGGACTGCAACCAGGCGAAGCGCACATTGGTAGAGAACACGTCATCACGCTTGTTGTATTGCATCAGTGTCTGGATGGACATGCGCGGCGTGAAGGAATAGGTCAGGCGCAGGCGGGCCAGGTCTACCTTGAAGTCTCCGTTGGTTACAGGCAACTCGATGTCGCTGTGGCTCCAGGTCAGTTCCGAGTTAAAGCGTTCGCCCACCCGGTAACGTAAGGTCGCGTCCACGTTCTTGCGGTCGCCGCCAAAGAAACCACCGAGGCGGGTCTGGATGTTCACGCTGAAGGGCGCACCCTGGTTTGACCAATACACGAGCTGGGCTTCTTCGTGCTCATACTCACCGGGTGGTACCACCACACCATCCACGATCTCGAACGCTTCCTTCACCCCTTCCTGGGTCATATTCATGCCGGTGTGAATTTCCATGCCGCTTTCAAACTCCCAGTGATTGTCGATGTGCAGGTAACCGGTTTCCTGGAAGCCATCGAAGTCATAGTAGGCGCGGTAGTTCATGTGGGGGCGCAATTCCTGCAGGTTCCACAGGTTTTCCGGGCGGTAGTTATAACGCCACCCGGCGGTGTACTTGCGAAATCCCTTGCGCGCCAGGAAACCCACTTCAGGGTTAAAATTGTTTCCTACTTCTGAATACCCGGCATCGAGAGACCATTCCGCATCGCGGTAGCTCCAGCTGATGCCGCCGGCCGTATCGTCGTCTTTTATACCCGGCGTTTCGGTGCGGGAAATCCATCCCGAGATACGGGTGTAATCACCAATACCCCAACGGCCGTCGACGGCATAGGTCCGGTTAATGTCCTTGCCGGGCAAGCCGGTAACGGTGCCATCGCCGTCCCGTTCCACGTACATCACACCCAGGGCAGACCTGTTAGGCAATTCCTGGTTAATCCTTACAACGGAAAAATCATTCTGGGGTGAAACGCCCACGATACCTTCGGTGCGCATGCGCAACAGGCCAATGTTGGTGTTGTTGCCCACCTTGCCGGTGAGGCGTGCACCGCCATCGATGGGAATGGGAGAACCGCTGTCGATACCGATACGGCGGCTGAAGAATAGTTCCGCTTCCCGCGGGTTGCCCACCGCGAACTGGCCCGCATTTTCCAGGAAGAAGGGACGCTTTTCCGGAAAGAACAGGCTGAAGCGATCCAGGTTGACCTGGATTTCGTCCACTTCCACCTGGGCGAAGTCGGTGTTGTAAGTAGCGTCAAGGGTCAGGCTGGGCGTAATGCTCCACTTCATGTCGAAGCCGTAATCTTCGCTGGACTGGGTATCAGTTAATTGGCCGCCCTTTTCGGTGAGGCTCAACGCATAAGGCGTAAACTGCAGGTTGCGCTGGGCAGGGACTGTAATGCCTTCCACGGTTCCCGCTTCCGACACGCGATTCAGGTTGTACTGGCGGTCAAGCGGCGCCCAGTAAGCTTCCTCGTTGTTGCGGCGGATATTGCGCTGGAAATTAATTCCCCATGTTTGCAGTTCGTCATTGCCAAAGCGCAGGGCACTGAAGGGAATTTCCATTTCCGCGCTCCAGCCGTAATCCGCAATGGTCGCCGCCACTTCCCAGGTAGTATCCCAGTTCAGGTTAAATCCGCCGGTGCCGCCACCACGGCCACCGAAGCCGCCGCCACCACCCTCGTTGGTAACCTGGGCGTCATACTCGATACCGGCAGGGTTAGTGCCGAATACAAAACCGTTCTGGCGATCCAGCAGGCCATCGATGATGACCTGGAATGAGTCGGTTTCGCTGAGGGAGGAGTCGCGACGGCTGTCGGCCACGATAATCCCCTCGGGATCATCGTCGTAAGCCATGACCGCGATATAGAGCGCATCAGCGGTGTAGCCCATGTACACCTCGGTGCGCTGGGTAGCGGGCTGGCCTTCATCGGGGCGGGTTTGCCAGAAGCCAGAGGTGGGAGTGATGCCTTCCCAGGCCTCGTCATCCAGGATGCGACCATCGATCGTCGGTGTGATGCCCAGGGCATAGGCCTGGGTTGAAGGCTGTACGGTGCGTGAACTGTATTCCTGGGCCGCCACGGCAGGCGCCAGGACCAGGAAAAGAACCAGGTAGGAAAAAGGCATCCTTGAATTCATGCTGCCCATTACTGCTCCCAAAGCTAATTGATTGAATTACCGGGTAAAAAACAAGCAGCGTAAACTAGCACAGGCCCCACCAAAGGCAAGAGAAGTTCGGTTACAAATCTTTTCAGCAAGACCAATTGAGCAGACAAAAAAACGCCGGAGGTGGGCAGCCCCCGGCGTGCAACGATTCCACTGGGTAGCCGGACGGGCAATCCGGCCGGTGGAATGAGTCTCCCGGTCTACTGGTTGTCCTGGTAGAACCGGGAATTAATGAAGTTGTAATCCGTTCCGGCGGCGAACAGGTGGCAGCCGAAACAGAACTGGCCCAGCCCGGAGTCGCCACTGCCGCGGGCGCCATCCGGTCGTACATACTCCCAGTCGCCGGTTTCCGGTGACTGCCCCTGGCGCAGTTTGATCATGGCGGTCAGTTCCGGATTGCGCCGATCCTGCAGCGCCGCCATGGAGTTAAAACTTTCCTTCACGATGATGGTACCCGCCGGATAGGGAAATCCCCTGTTACCGCGGTTCACGGCCTCGCCCGTCGAGTTGATGTAAATCAGGCGATAGGCGTCTTCTCCATCATGCACCCCGGCAAGAAACCCGGTGGGATCTCCCGTGGCGGGTTCCGGTGTTACCCGGTACCAGTTCAAGTAGTTATCCCAGGCGCTGGCGGGCGGACCCAGGGGTTCGGAAGTGGACATGCACGCAGATAGCAGGATTGCTGCGACGGCAGCAAGCAGTGGTAGCCGAACTTTCATGGTCTTTCCTCATCGATAATGTCTGATCAATACTAATGCCCATGCCCGGATTCAGCTGCCGATATGCTCCGGCTCGTGCTAATTGCCCGTCTATGCATGAAAAGAACTTCTTTCTGCAGTTTTCATTTCATGGAGATTGCACCGGATGGGAGTTTCTACTAGCTTGCTGCATTTAGAGCTTGCTACAATTACTGTATATCTATACAGTAATACGATTTAGTCAGAGAGGAGCTTGCCAATGCCCACGGAGGCAGACCGTTGCTGGTGGCCCGGGGAGGACCCGGACTACATCGCCTACCACGATGAAGAATGGGGCGTACCGGTCCATGACGACCAGAAGCACTTCGAGTTCCTCTGTCTTGAAGGCCAGCAGGCCGGCCTGAGCTGGATTACGGTGTTGCGCAAGCGCGACAACTATCGCCGCGCATTCAAAAATTTCGAGGTAGAAAAAGTGGCTCGCATGCGTGATGCCACCATCGAAAAACTGTTGCAGGACACCGGCCTGATCCGGAACCGCGCCAAGTTGTTTGCCATCCGCACTAATGCCCTGGCGTTTATGGAAGTGCAGAATGAGTACGACAAATTCAATGACTATATCTGGTCTTTTGTTGGTCACAAGACCATCGACGGCAAGCGCAAGACCAGCAAGGATGTTCCCGCCACCACCCCGGAGAGCGATGCCCTCTCCGCGGACATGAAAAAACGCGGCTTCAAATTTGTCGGCAGCACCATCTGCTATGCCCACATGCAGGCGGCGGGGCTGGTCAATGACCACACAAGTAATTGTTTCCGTTACCGGGAACTGAAGAATTAGAACCACAATTCAGCTCAAAAAGAGGATGCATCATGATTGGATACACAACTGTAGGGACTAACGACCTGGCCAAGGCGGTCGCCTTTTACGATGAACTTTTCGCGGAAGTGGGCGCCAAGCGCTTCATGGAAATCGAAGATACCTTCGTGGCCTGGGCCACCAATCCAAACCTGGCGGGGTTTTCCGTAACCAAACCCTTCGACGGCAATCCCGCAACCGTAGGCAATGGCGTCATGATTGCGCTGATTGTGGACAGCACTGGCAAGGTACAGAAGGTCTATGACAAGGCACTGGAGCTGGGCGGCACCGACGAAGGCGCTCCCGGCCCGCGCGGCGATTCCGGTTTTTATGCCGGCTACTTTCGCGACCTGGACGGCAACAAGCTCAACGTGTTCTGCATGACTGAGCCGTCTTCCTGATCGCAAGGATTCGGGCACCGGCTACCGCCCGAAAAAAGAAAGGGGTGGAGCATTACTGCTCCTCCCCTTTTTTAATTCCCGATTTTTTAAAGATTACTGATTTTGCGTTCAACTTCAAAGCCGCGATCCGTAACGATTTTCTCCAGGACCGCCAGCCTGTCTTTCACATCAACAAGTTCGTTTTCCATGTCTTCAACGGAGTTTTCATCAATTTCCTTGCGTATTTTGGCGAACTCGATTTCCGTCTTCTTCTTGTAATCCAGGTACGCGCTAATAATAAACGGGAGGAAGATCGGCACGAATACCGCCATCAGGATCGCGAATATTTCCAGTGCTGCATACATGGGGAATTCCTCTTTTTAATTATTGAGAGATTAGCCGCAAGTATCATGCCAGATAATAATTTCCATAAATATCAGGCAATTAGATTCTCTGCACAGGACAGGAATCCAGCCAAAATACTAATTGTTGGGGAATTTCACAATCGCTCGGTTAAAAAACCCGGCCAGGGAATCCCGGGCCGGGTTTGTTAACTGCTCTTTACTACTTGCCGGGCTTTTACCTGCCCTGTACAACCTCGTTGCGCAGCACACCTACTCCAGACAATTCCACTTCATACACATCGCCGGGTTCCATGGCACGGGTACTGCCCATGGTGCCGGACCAGATCATGTCGCCCGGTTCCAGGGTGAAGTACTTGGAGATATAGCTCACCATTTCTTCCATGCCGAAGATCAGGTCCGATGAGTTTTCGCCCTGCACCACCTCACCGTTAAAGCGGCCGGTAATCTGGGTGTTTTTGTAGTCGGCGCCCTGTACCAGCACCGGGCCCACCGCGTTAAATCCCCGGGATCCCTTGGCGCGCACCCACTGGATATCACCACCCTGCCATGCTCGTTCGGAAACATCGTTGCCACCGGTAACACCAAAAATGTAGTCACCGGCCTCTTCCACGGACACGTTTTCTGCACGCTTGCCAATGACCACTACCATTTCTGCCTCGTAGTGCAGGTTACGTGATTCCGCCGGGCGCACGATAGGATCTTCCGGACCGACTATGGAATTGGGTGGCACTATGAACAGTCCCGGTTCTTCCGCCGGGTCACCGGAAATATGGCTGCGGAAATTAAAGGCCGTCATGAAAACCAGCTGGGGATCAACCGGGGCTTCCAGCTTGATCTCGTCTCTCTGTACCACAACGCCGGTGTGCTCCATGGTGTTGTAAGGAGCTCCCGCAAGCTGGTGGATGCTGCCATCGGGATGCACCATGCCCCAGTGAATTTCATCTCCACCCTGGGAGTAACGAACGAATTGAGTTTGTGCTGCTGCCGTTGCACAAAACAACAATGCAGCAACAGCGATTGCGAAACGCTTCATGGGATTCTCTCCTGTTGATTTTATCGGTTGCGGGCTGGCCCGCGAAAAGCGATGGTCAGGATGCTACGCCCCGACCGTAAGAGGGTCAACTGCAGAGTACGGGATTACTCCTCGTCTTCTTCACGACGCAGCTGGGCATAGGCAATGGAATTCAATTCCTGCGCCCGCTCACCGAATACGATCTTGTGCAGAACATCATTGAGCTGTTCTTCGTAGTCATCCACATGCAGGTAGGCCGAGACATAGCCATCCATGGGATCGAGGGCAATATTTTTGAGGTCAAAACGATGATCTTCAGTAATGATGATAACCGGCGTCGGCTTGCGGAACGGACTGCGCCGTTCCTCGCTGCGCAATTTGAACAATAACTGGTCCCTGGGTTTCTTGTAGCTGTTCCAGCCCGTGATCAGGCAGGAAAGCTTGCTGTTAAGCAGCCCGAAAAACCGGTCATACTGCTTCATGGCCTCATGAGCATTACTTTCGTTATAGGTATTAATAGTGGTGTAAAGCCCAGTCTGCCCGATAATGCTGGCACACTGGTCCACGAGTGTATTGTTCAGGTCGTAAATGAGAACGACTGGCTTGAGACTCATGAGCGAGCGCTTGATCTATTCCGATTTGAAAACCACGTTAGCGGATATCGGATCCCGGACTGTGCGGCACTGGTTCGCCGGCACATCCATGTCTTCATATCCGAATGCAATGCCAAATAGTATTTTAGTGCCGTCCTCGATAGCAAATGCATCCCGGACCAAATCGGGAAAATTTCGCATGGTTCCCATAGGGCAACTGTGTAGCCCGAAAGCAACCATGGTCAGCATCAGGGTCTGGGCGAACATTCCTACATCGATGGCAACCGTGGTACCGAATCGGGGATTCATGCCAATAAACGCCATATGGGGCGCATCGAAATATTCAAAATTCCGCAGCACCGCTCGAATGCGGCCCTCTTTATCGCCCCGCTCGATGCCCATCTTGGAATATAGGGCTACGGCGCACTCGACCTGGCGGCGACGGTGTTCATCCTCGAAATCACCCCGGTATTCATAATCCGGATTCGGCTCGACGCCGTTGACGGTATTGTCGAGCATCTGCCGGCTCAATCGATCTTTCAGTCCACCCGAGGCCACGTACACCTGCCAGGGTTGAACGTTGCAGTTGGATGGTGCCTGCTGGGCAATCTCAAAAATGCGATCGAGCACATCCTGGGGTACTTGCTTGTCCAGGTATCCCCGAACCGATCTTCTCTGGTAGATCGCTTCAATCAAACCCATATCCGGGTCTTTCACCACAGAATCTTCCATTTTCAACACTTGCTCCAAAAATACCTTTCTAACCTTTGTGCCTTTTGTGCTTTTTGTGGCCATTTAAAACTTTTGTGGTTTCCACAAGACCGCATGAATAACCACAAAAAGCACAAAAGGCACAAAAACCAATTGCGAGGACTATGAAAGAATCCTGCCGCCGTCCACGTCAACTGTTGTTCCGGTAACGAAAGAATTATTCATTACGAATAAGATTCCTTCTGCAACTTCTTGAGGTTTACCGGCTCGCTTTATAAGATGCGTGGCAGTCATTCCCTTCAGCTTCTCTGCTTTCTCATCCCCCATCCAGTCAAACATGGCGGTGTCCACAGTTCCCGGGCTGACAATGTTGACCCGGATGGGCGCCATTTCAACCGCGAGGCAGCGCGCCAGGTTTTCCACCGAGGCGCCCACACAACTTAAAGGCGACTGCGCCGGCTTGATCTTGCGCGCCGGTGATCCGCTAACCAGCGTTATAGACCCATCCTGCGCTAAATATGGCGCACCGGTTCGAACAACCTTGCAGTAACCCCACAACTTGTCATAAGCCGCCTGGAATTGTTCCTGGGTCTGTTCCAGGAATGGTTTCAGGGTACGCTCACCACCTACCGCGGCGGATACCAGGTGATCGATTGTGCCTACTTCTTCGAAGATGGCCTTTAGCGCATCCTCGTCATGGGTATCCGCCTGTCTCACGTCGAAGCCCCCGGCGGCCCTGGCCTGTTCCATGTGTTTTTCGCTGCGGCCTGCCGCCCAAACCTTTGCGCCGGCCCCGGCAGCGGAGACAGCGGCAGCAAGGCCGATACCCGCGGTGCCACCGATAATGACCACATTTTTACCTTCCAGGTTATTGCTCATATCAAGCTCCCTTCTATTGTCTTTCTATATAGCTAAAAAATTCGATTCGGGTTGAGAATGCCCCTGGGATCCATTGTGGACTTGAGGCGCTTCATCAATTCAATCTCAGCGTCGCTGCGGCTGTAGGGCAGGAACTGTTTTTTCATGATGCCGATACCATGTTCAGCGGAAACCGATCCGTGCAATTCCTGGATCAGACCGTAGATAACTTCATCAATGGCCAGGTGATGATCCCGGGTGTCGGGACCGGTGTGTATCACGATGTGAACGTTGCCATCGCCGATGTGTCCAAACAGACCCAGTACGGACTCTGGCCATTGTGCACGAAGCCGGCGTTCAACTTCTTCTCCGAAATACCCCATGTCGGAAACGTTTAAGCTGACATCATAGGCATGCATATAGCCCACGCCGGAACTCACTTCCACGGCACAGTCCCGCACCGCCCACAAATCCCTGATCTTACTGTCTGATTCTGCAACCACGACGTCTTCAACCAGTTCTTGCTCGCTGGCCTGTTGCAACACCTGCAGGAATAACTCCGAATCCCTTGCCGGGTTTGATCCCATGCTCTCGACGAGCACATAGAATCCATGATTGTCCGGCAGGGGCGCAGTGACGTGGCTGACATGGGACTTGATGAGCTGGTACTGGTTCTGCCAGATCACCTCGAAGGCCGTGAGGTTGGCACCGAGCGTTGCCTGGGCATGAACCAGGAGTTTCGCCACCTGGTCAAAATTCGTTACCGCACACATGGCCAGCCCCTGGCTGGCGGGTTTGGGGGAAAGCTTCAGCACCGCCCGGGTAATTATGCCCAGGGTGCCCTCGCTGCCGATGAACAGTTGCTTGAGGTCGTAACCGGTATTGTTTTTGCGCAGCTTGTGCAAGCCATCAATTACGGTACCGTCCGCCAGCACCGCTTCCACCCCGATAACCAGGTCCCGGATCATGCCGTAACGAATCACCCGGTTGCCCCCGGCATTGGTAGAGAGATTGCCGCCGATGGTGCAGCTGCCCCGCGCACCCAGGTCCAACGGAAACAACAGGCCATGGGCATCGGCCTGCTCCTGGATCGCCTGAAGCGGCACACCGGCTTCCACGGTCATGGTGCTGGTTAACGGATCGACTTCCACCACCTGTTTCATCCGTTCCAGGCTGAGGGCAATCTCGCCTTCGAGAGGTGCGGCGCCGGCCACCAGTCCGGTCATGCCACCCTGGGGTGCGACCGGTTGACCGGCGTCGTAACAGCATTTCAGGATTCGCGAAACTTCTTCCGTAGTTTTCGGGCGCAGCAAAATCTCGGGCCTGAACGCACGGTATCCCATGAGGTCTTTGTAGTGCCTGTCATCCAGGTCGTCCCCCTCCCGATACCCGGAACTGCCAACAATTTGTTTCAGGTCATTGATTAATTGTGGAGACAACGCAGAATTCATGAAGCAAACGGCGGAAGGACGGGGAGGCGTGATAGTAGCACAGTAATTTCCCTGTAATGCGCAGCGACGATACTGCTAGAATCCCGAGAGCGCCCCGATTAACCGGCCTTCAGTAACTTTTGGAGTTTCCCATGAACAAGCACAATTCACCCATGATCTTCAGATTCCTGCTTGCCTCGGTTGCGGCAACAACGCTTACAGCTTGTGCCTGGGTGAGGCTCACCAATGAAGGTGAAGGCGTGCGCTTGGCGGAAGTCGGCCAGGTAAACAACTGCCAGCGCCTGGGCCGGGCCACGGCCCAAACCCGCAGCCGGGTCGCCGTAGTTGACCGCAGCAGCGAGGCCGTCCAGGAAGAAATATTGATCCTGGCCCGCAACGAAGCCGGCCGCATGGGTGGAAATACCATCGTCCCGGACTCTGTAATCACCGACGGGGGCCAGTCCTTCAGCGTCTATTCCTGCCCCTAAGCCGCTGAATTAAAAAGACTTTTATAACAACTTGCACACAAGTGTTGACAATCCTTAGATATTTAGATAATTTTCTAAATGTCTAAAGGAGTGACCATGCAAGAAGTTCTCGAAGCCATAGCGGATCCGACCCGCCGCCAGATACTCGACCTGCTAAAGAAGGGCGAGATGTCTGCCGGCGAACTCGGCGAGCATTTCGAGATCAGTGGCCCCTCCATGTCCCATCACCTGAACAAGCTAAAAGCGGCCGACCTGGTACAAACCACCCGCCGCGGACAGAGCATCTACTACACCATAAATACCAGTGTGTTCGACGATGCAGCGCAGTTCGTGATGGGCTTCTTCCAGGATCGTAAGGAGCAGAAAAAATGAATTTCCTGAAAGCCAACCTGCTCAGTTTTGTCTCACTGCTGGTAATGATTTTGATGAGCATATTGTTGTATGAAGATTTGCCTGCCCAACTCCCAACCGATTTCGACATGGACGGTGTGCCGCAGGGCACAATGTCCAAATCCCTGGCAGTTGTTTTGCTTCCGGCAATATTCCTTGGCTTGATTGCTTCAATAAATTTTCTTGCACATATCTCTCCGCAAAAGTTTTCCATGCAAAACAGCCGCCGGGCCCTGGATATTTTTATATTCGGTACAGGCATCATGCTGTGTTTCCTGCATTATGCCTTGCTGAATAACAATGGCTCGTTCGACGTTTTCGTACGCTACCTGTCTTACGGATTGGCCGCATTCCTCATTATCGTTGGCAATGTATTTGGCAAAACCGAGCGCAATTTCTTTATTGGCCTGCGCCTGCCCTGGACAATAAACTCGATTTCCAACTGGAAAGTAACCCATCGCCTCGCGGGCCAGCTGGCCGTTGTGTGCGGAATGGTGCTGCTGGTTACCAATACGATCTACAGCAACCTGGGCATAACACTCGCTCTGACCCTGGCACCACTTGTTATCGCAGCCATCTACTCAATTTACTACTACTTCAAATACGAGCGGGAGCTGGAGGAATGAAGAGCATAGTAATGAACCGATGTGCGATTCGCCGCGACCTTTTCAGTGATCGCGGCAGGATCAAACCTGAGAAAAACCCGCGGCTTCTATATAATGGCGCTCTCTGGTTATTTCTTGCCGGCAGTCCGCTTCCCTCAGTAGGCAAAAACCATGGATAAATATCTCGTCCAGCTCAGCGACATCTTCGCGCAAGCCCCCTATAAAGTACTGAAATTCAAGAGTTTCGTGCTGACGGGCCTGTTCGTGCTAACCGCCATGATGGTGTACGGCATCTTCACCCGTACCGAACTGGACATGACCACGGACAGTTTCCTGGATCAGTCCGATCCAGCCATGTCCGCATTGAATGAGTTCCGCCGCCAGTTTGGCAGCGACGATTCCGTGTTCCTCGTCTACCGCGCCAAAGACGGCGATGTGTTCTCGCGGGAGTCACTTACAGCCATCCAGAATCTCACCAACGACCTGCGCTTCTGGCAGGAGCTGGACCCGGCGGACTACCCGGAAGAAATCAACGGTATTGAACTGGACTTCAATGAGCTGAACCACGTTCGCCGGGTGCAATCCATTGCCAATGTGCGATTCCAGGAAAACGTAGGAGATTCCCTGCTCTCCAACCGCCTGGTGCCGGCGGAATTACCCGAGTCCGACGAAGAACTGGCCGAGATCAAAGCCCGTGCCCTGTCACAGGAAGATTACCTGCTGGCCTTTTACTCTCCCGATGGCCGCTACGGCGCCATGATGATCCAGACCGACTTCGGCGCCCAACCGGTTGAAGACTACGTGCCCGTGGTGGATGCCGCCGATGTGGTCCTTGACGACAGCTTTCTCGATTTCGCGGCATTCGAAGACAGCGCCGCCGGCAACATCCTGGAGCTGGATTTTGACGAATCCGCCGAAATCCAGGAAATCGATTTTCAGCCTACGGACATGCTCGGCTATACCGCCTTCCACATCGCCACCAAGGCAATTTACGAAAGCTATTCCGACCAGTTCGAATTCTATCCCGTGGGCAATCCGCCCATGATGGAATTCATGATGGACATGCTCCTGCAATTGCAGAACCTGGGCATCCTCATGGTGATGATTTTCACCTTGCTGCTGTGGATTTTATTCCGCTCTTTCAGCGCCGTGGTATGGCCCATGGTCACCATTGCCGCCAGTATGGCCTGGACCTGGGGTATTACAGTATGGCTCGGCGTCACCGTGTCACAGATGATTTCACTCACGGTGCTGCTGGTATTCGCCGTGGGCATCGCCGACTGCGTACATGTCATGAGCGCCTATTTCTCTTTTCGGCGAAAAGGGGAAGAACACTACAAGGCATTATCACTGTCCTATGGCAAGACAGGCCTGGCCATCCTTGTTACCACCATAACCACCATGTGTGGTGTTTTGGCGCTTACTACATCCAACCTGCAACCGATTTACGTGTTTGGCCTGATGTCTGCCTTCGGTGTATTCATGGCGCTGTTTTTCACCATCATCCTGCTGCCGATCCTGCTGGATGTGTGGCATCCCGGAAAACCCGGCGCCGAAGATGCGACCTGGGCGGACAGGCTGGGAATCTGGTGGACCAATCTCTACGTCGGTAAACAGCTCACCATCGCCGTTGTGTACTTTACTCTGGTGTATGCCCTGCTAGGGTTGTGGGTAGGCACCTACATCACGCTGATATCGTTCCTTACCTACGTGGTGGTGAACTGGCAGAAACAGATTCTCAGTTTCGTGCCCTATATCGTGGCCAAGCGGCCTTCACTGATCGTGATTATTTTCTTCGGCACCCTGGGTATCTGCGCCTACGGCACCACCCTGATTCGCATAGACACCAACATGACCGAGCTGCTGCGCGAGGACAATCCCATGCGGCAGGCCTATGAGATCGTGGACGACAACATGGCTGGTGCCATGTCCATGGTCATCATGATCGATACCAAGACCATCGACGGCATGCTCAACCCGCGCCTGTTGCAGGCGGTGGACACCATGCAGAATCATATCGAAACGGAGTATGGCGACCAGGTTTCCCGCACAAATTCCCTGGCCAATATCGTCAAGGATACCTACGAAATAATGAACGACGACGATCCGTCGTTTTACCGCGTGCCAGATGACCAGCAACTGATATCCCAACTGTTATACCTGTTCAACAGTGCCAACCCGGAAGATCGCCGTGCACTGGTTTCAGATGATTACAGCCGTTCCCACATTTCCCTGAATGTCTATAACGCCGGGTCATACGAGTACCAGGTATTTTTCGATGAGATTGGAGAAGACATCGAGGAAATTTTCGGTCCGCTGGAAGCAGAGTTCCCGGAGCTGGACGTATACCTCACCGGCTCCATGGCGCTGCTCATGCGCATGGCCGATGAAGTGGCCAACTCCCAGTTCAACAGCTTCGCTCTCGCCATTGGCGTGATCAGCATCATCATGGTAATCACCCTGGGTTCCCTCCAGGGTGGTGTCATGGCAATGATCCCCAACATGATTCCCGCCATGCTGAGCTTTGGCCTGATGGGCCTGCTGGGCATACCGCTGGACACGGACACCCTGCTGATCGCCCCATTGATCATCGGTATCGCGGTGGACGACACCATTCATTTCATGACCCACTACCGGGTGGACCTGATTCGTACCGGCAGCATCAGCGAAGCATTGAAATCCACCATCCGCGATGTGGGCCAGGCTGTCATGTTTACCACCATGGTGTTGGGCCTGGGTTTCGCCCTTCTCAGCTTCTCCGATTACCTGGGCATGGCGAAAATGGGATTCTTCGGCTCCGCGGCCATATTCGTCGCATTGCTGTGTGATTTGTTCCTGATTCCCGCCATGATAATGATCTTCAAACCTACTTTCGGCCAGAAAGATGCCGATACCCGAATTACCTTCATGGAGAGTGCCGCATGATTTCCCTGCGCAGTACGAATATCATTCTTGTAGCCGCAATCCTGGGCCTGTCTTTCAGTGCAGCAGCGCAAAACTTTTCCGGACGCGAGATCATGGAAAAGGTGGAGGACTACCAGCGCGCTACTACCGACTCGGCATTCAACAGGATGCAACTTTCCACCTGCCGCTTTGGCGTCAAGGACAATCGCATCACCTGTGCGGAACGACCCCGGGTAAAAGCCATAGAGTCCGTGGGCAAGAATTACGGCGTCGACCTGAAGGACACCAAGAGCATAGCCATTGTCCTGGAGCCGGCGGCGGAGCGCGGTATTGGCATGCTCAGCTACGCCTATGACGACAGCGATCGTGACAACGAAACCTGGCTATACCTGTCCGCTCTCGGCCGGGTAAAACGTATCGCCAGTGGCAGTTCGGACGATGACACCGAGCCTGCCTCCATCTTCGGGTCCGAGTTCACCACCGAGGACCAGGACACGGGCAAGCTGGAGGAATACGAGATTAACCTGCTGGAAGAAACCACCGAAGCCGGCCGCGAGGTTTGGAAGGTGGAATTGATCCCTAACGAGGAACGCGCCCGTAAATCACGCTATTCACGCACCGTGAATTACATCGACAAGGAGCGCTTCGTACCGTTGAAGGTTGAGATGTATGACCAGTACGACCGCGAAATTAAACGCTTGCTGGCCTCGCGCATCGAATACATCAACGACGTCTGGATGGCGCGCTCACTTACCATGATGAACCTGGTCACCAACCGCCTGTCCAACATGGCTATCCTGGAGATTCACCTGGGCATCAACGTGGAAGATGAGTTCCTCACCCAGCGAACCCTCACCGACGTGGCGTTCCGTGAAACCGAACTGGAACAACTGCGCGCCCAGGTAGACTAGTACCTGACGGATTTCTCATGACCAGGTTTATCGCGCAGATCATTTTGATTACTGGTCTGCACCTGCCTCTATCCCTTATCCACGCCCAGCCCGACGACCAGCCGGGCCTGGATGACGTAACCGACTTCGACATCGATTTTGGTTTCGAGGAAGACCTGTTCGAAGATCCCTTTGCAGGTGATGAAGAAGAACAAGATTCCTGGCTGGACGGATTTACCGTGCGGCTCAGCCAGCAGTTTTTCGGCCAGGTAAACAATCACGGCGTGGACCTCGCCCCCGGTTTTTCCTTTCCCCGGGAAGCGGAAGTCGAAAACAACCGCTTCGGCATTAATGTGCGCTACCAGAATAATTTTGCCGCCGGCTGGTTACTACAGGCCAGCGCCCAGTCACGGGTGTACTGGAAGGAAGACTACGAGTACCGGGCCAACGGTGACAGCATCGAGACGGAATCCCGGGTTAACGAATTCTTCGTGCAGCGCAGTTTCGGTCAGCACAGCCTCAAGTTCGGCCGCCAGACCGTGGTCTGGGGCGAGACCGTGGGCAACTCGGTACTGGACGTCATCAATATCAATGAATTCCGGGATTTCACCATCATCGACATCGAGGACGCCCGCCTCAACCAGTGGATGCTGGTGTGGGATTTCTTTGGCGAGAACCGCAGCCAATGGTCCACCTTTATTAATTTGTATCCTGAATTTAACCCGGCGCCCGTGCGCGGCAGCCCCCTGTTTTTCGATCCCGGCTTTCACATGCTGGACTATGACCGCAATAACGATGTACTGGTGGAAGTGGGCACCCAGTACCGGCGCACCTTCGAAGGCAGCGATGTTGCCGTGATGGCGGCCTATCTCTACGAAAATCAGCTGCGCTGGGATCCACCCACCAGTCCCATGTCTCAGGACGGTATTCCCAGAATAAATGACTTTATCCTTTTGGGATTCAGTGCCAACCGGGCCATAGGAAGGGTGTTATTGAATTTCGATCTCGCGTTCAGTCATGACATCCAGCAGAACAGCTTTAACTTTCCCGGTGCATCTTCCCTGGCCAATCCAATTGACCTGAAGAAAGACCAGATCGGGACCTCATTCGGATTCGAATGGGCCATCGACAATGAACAGAGTATGAGCCTTGGCATCCAGGCCCAGAAAATACTCGATGAAAAGCAGGGCCTGCAACCGGGACAGGCCCTGGTCAACGAAGGCGTATTCGGAAGCTGGCTGATTCGTTACAGCAACAGCATGAGGAACGGTGACCTGGTGCTTTCTTCCACCCTGCAGGGAGACCTGGAAGCCGAGTCGCTGCTGGCACTGGTCGGGCTGGATTACATTCTCAATGACAACTGGTCCGTCAGTGGCCAGGTCATATCCATCACCGCCACCGGAGAAACCCCTTTGATCTTTTTCGATGAAGATCTCCGGGTTGGCGCCACGCTCAGTTATTCGTTCTGAGCTACTGGCTTTGCGCCATTTCCCACCTCGCCACGCCCCAGTTTTACACCAAGGTAAATGCAGGCCGGCAACAGGATAAGATCGAGAACCACGAACCACAGCGGATAAGGCAGCATGGACATATTGAAGATTAACGCCGCCAGTAACAACGCCCCCACACCATAGCCGTGGGCCGGATGACGGCTGCTGCCCAGGCGCGTCGCCAGCCACACCGAAACTCCCATGGTCAATGCATACCCCGCTCCACCGAGGAGCGCCAGCACCCCTGCCGGGTAGTTGGCCACGTGTGCGGCCACTTCTTCGCGGGTTCCGCCAAAATCCTCCGGAAAGGGATGCATCACTGCGGAAATGACCTCGATCGCGACGACCAGCGCCAGCGCAACGACAAGGCTGAGAATGACCGCAGCAGTACTGCGTAGTATCGACTTCAATGCCGGTTTTTCCCGGGTATAAATTCTCGAGTGTACTCCCGGGTAATTTGTTCGCCAAGGAAATTCGTGAGGCCGTCAAAAAGATGCCGCCGATTTATCTACCTATATATGGGATTAAGTGATAGCTTGGGCGAGTGATCAAGAATTGACTGGAGGGGCATATGAAGATCTCTTCGTTTTTTACTTGCTCGCTCATTCTAATTTCTTCAATTGCAGTGAATGCGCAAACTTATCCGGACATGGTAGGTGTCTGGAAGGGCAATGTACGTGTTGTGAGTTCTGGTAATATAAACAGTGATCGTCTTGACCGGGGCGGCGTCATCATCAGTGAAATTGAACTTCAATTAACCATCGACGCGCAGGATGGCGAAACATTCGTCGGCCGTTCCCGTACGGCGACCACGCCAGCAGATAATCCTGGTCAGCATGTATGGGGATCGATCAGGTCCACGGGTGATGAAGCCTTATTCATTACGGAAGGCGGCAGCCGTGGACATTTGTGGTTTCAGAGTGAGTCCGAGTTTGAATACTGTCTCACCAACCTGGACCAGGAAGTCGGCACGATTACTTCATACTGTGCACGACTGGTGAAACAGTAAGCAATGCGCCGCTAACCCGGACCGGATCGGACTTCCGCAGCACGGATCCGGCACCGGGCGAAACCCAGGCGCAGTGAAGCTCAGACCTCTACGGTGAAGCGATTCCCACGCCCGCCGGGGTGCTTTTTGTTTCCGATTCCCCGTCGTATACTCCCTTGAAATGGCAGTACTTTCGGTTGACCTCAGTAAGAAGGAGAGAACCATGGGTTCCAAGAAGACTGATCGAAGGGAATTCCTCAAGCAGGGAGCCGCACTGGCCGGGGCCGCCGCCCTGGGAGCCACGGCGCGATCCGCATCGGGACAAATACCCGGGCCCGAGGCCCAGATTCGTGGTACCGATGAACTGGTCGCCTACGGCAAGCGTTCCCGCTTCGTAAACTCCAAGCGCATTCCCCACGGTGGGCGTCCCTCCCCTGACGCGTTTGGGCTGGACTTCCACATCGCCACGCCGCTGCAGGACCAGGTTGGTCTTATTACCCCCTCTTCCCTGCACTACGTAGGCACGACTCGCGGTTCTTTCGTTCCGGACATCGACCCGGAAAAACATCGACTGATGATTCACGGCATGGTGGACAACCCCCTGGTGTTCACCATGGACGACCTGAAAAGATTGCCTTCCGTAACCCGCCTGCATTTTATTGAGTGTGCCGGTAACCGCGCCAACAGCCGGCATGTCACGGTGCAGGAAACCCATGGTATGACCAGCTGCGCCGAATGGACCGGGGTACTGCTTTCCACCTTGCTGGAAGAAGCTGGCGTGCAGGATGGCGGTACCTGGATCGTGGCGGAAGGCGTGGAAGAAGTGAAAGGCGCCTCCAGTATTCCCATGAGCAAGGCCATGGCGGATTGTCTCGTGTGTTATGGCATGAACGGCGAACCGGTACGGCCGCAACAGGGCTTTCCCCTGCGCCTGATCGTTCCCGGCGGTGAAGGCATACTCAACGTGAAGTGGCTGCGCCGCATCAAGGTGGTGGACCAGTTCTACATGACCTACAACGACTATGGACACCTGCGCCAGGATGCGAACGATGCCGCCCTGAGCCTGCAGATCGGACCGAAGTCAGTGATTACCTATCCCTCCGGCGGCCAGCAATTGCCCGGCCCCGGTTTCTACGAAGTGCGTGGCCTGGCCTGGTCCGGCGGCGGCCGTGTTGAGCGAGTGGAAGTGACCACCGATGGCGGCGAGACCTGGTTCGACGCCGACATTCGTGGCGAAGCCCACCCCCATGCCCATACCGCGTTCAGCTTTAACTGGACCTGGGACGGCTCGCCCTGCGAACTGCAATCCCGCTGCATCGACGAACTGGGGTCAGTGCAGCCGTCACGGCAGCAAGCCATGCAGTATTGGGAAGACCGTGGCGAGCGAGGCCGGGTCAAGGGCCAGGACAATTCAATTCAGCCCTGGCGCATCGATGCCGACGGAAGTGTGCACAATGCGATTGCTTAAGATTGCGCTGCCACTTTTTCTTTTACTGGGCTTCGCGGTTGAAGCCCAGTCCCCCACCTATGGTGTGGGCCGCGCGCCCACCCAGGCCGAGGTCGATGCCTGGGATATCGCAATTAACCCAATTACAGGAGACGAATTACCCGCCGGCAGCGGTACCGCCGACCAGGGATCGGAATTATTCCTGTCCAAGGGCTGTGCTGGTTGCCACGGCGCCGACGGCCAGGGGGTACTGGCACCACGGCTAGTAAAAAGGGACATGCCGACGCCGGACGACCCCTGGCAATGGGGCCGTATCCTGCCCATTCGTTCTCCCTACGCACCCACGGTGTGGGATTACATCAACCGTGGCATGCCCCTGGGCGCGGAAGGCACCCTGACACCTGACGAGGTATATGCCTTAACGGCATTCCTGTTCTTCATGAACGACATCATCGACGATGACCAGTTCGTGTTAAACCAGGACAACCTGCCGAATATAGAAATGCCTAACAGGGATAATTGGGCGCCGCTGCCGGAGTGGCCGGCCAAGACTCCGAGACTTCCGGGATATCCTTACTAGGAAACCCTGGGCTCCAACCAATCGAGTATTTTTGCAAACACCTGCTCCTGGAAGGGAGTGGGTGTTCCTTCCCGCAGGTTGATGTAGCTGGTGTAGAAATCCTCGGACTCGCGCCAGTAGTGATCGGAATCCACGTATTCAATGGACGCATCCACGTTGCGCTGTTGCAGTGCGCGATGAATAAGTTGTTGCTCTTCTTCCCCGGCGATGTAATCACCGCGACCCCATAACACCAGGGTTGGCGCTTCCACCTGTTGCCACAGGGCCATGATGTTGATGCGTGCCAGTTCCGCGACAAAACTGTAATGGCGGCCAAACAGGGAGTTGTACTGCTCCACCCACGCCACGGAATCTGCAATTTCATTTAGCTGTGGTTGTTGTGAAAAGATTTGTGCCGGGCTGTTGTCTTCCGAGATCAACAGATGCCAGAACTGGCTGGCCAGCTTCAGGTCGCTATCCATGTCGGTATAGCTACGCCCTGCCAGTTCCCACTGCCGGCGCCAGTTGTCGTACATGTATTCCGGCCAGGTCTTGGCGATAGTTCCGAATGACACGATTCCGGCAACTTCGGACTCGGCGGCGAGCATGGGTGCCCAGATGCCGCCGAGACTGATGCCCAGCAAGAAAACACGGTCGGGGTCAATCGATGTGTTGTTCTTCAATGCATCCAGGCCTGCCATGAAGCCACTGGATTCATCTTCGAATCCGATCTCTTCACAGCGCCGGCCCATACTGTCACCGCGGCCGCTTTTTTCCAGGCGGTAAGTGGCCATGCCGATGCTGTTTAAGCGTTCGATTAATAAGGCCGTGGAATTGGGAGGAGAAAGGGCGACATCGATGGAAGAACAGTCAAAGCCCTGCAGGATGTACACCACTGGTGGAGTTGGCACATTCTCCGGAACTGTCAGTATGCTGCGCTGCAAACCGTTCACGGTTTGCACCGCGTCATAGACTATTTCCGCAGCTTCATACTGTTCCGGTGGGAATTGTTGCAGGGTAACTTCTCGATTGCTGACACCGTCTGCTCCCAGGATTTCGAACTCAACGGTGTCGCCGCTGCGAAAGTCCCGCAGCGCCCGGGGCAATTCGCCCACCCCACGCAATTCGACATCGTTAACCGAGAGGATTACTTCCCCTTCCTGGAAACCGAAGCGGCTCGCAGTGGAATTGTCGAACACTCGCTGGATAGTGAGGCCATGATCGGTGAGTGCCTGCTGGCTTTCATCAAGGGGCGCAACCATGACGCCGAGGAATGCCCGCCGGGCCAGCTCCTGGCCAGCAACGGGCCCGCAGAATATTACGAGCGAAAGTGCTACTAAGAGAATTCTCATCTCAGTACTTCAGAGGCATGTCGAAGACGCGTTTTTCAAACTCGTCTTCCCAATTGGCCACCGCAGTGGCAACAGACAAGTCGCCGGTGATATTGACCACGGTGCGCAGCATGTCCAGGGGCCGGTCGATGACAAAAATAAATCCTACCGTAATGGCAACCTGGTCCGGTGACATGCCGATGGTGTCCATTACCGCCGACATCAGGAACAGGGATGCACTGGGTACGGCGGCGGTACCGATGGACACAAGGGTGGTGGTGCCGGCCATGATGAAATAGTCCGCGAGTGTCAGCTCGATACCGAACACCTGGGCGGCAAATACGGACACAATGCCAACATACAGGGCGGTGCCATCCATATTAATCGTGGCGCCAATGGGTAACACCGTAGAAGCCACGATAGGTTTTACCCCCAGGTTTTCTTCCGCCACGGACATGGATACCGGCAGGGTCGCGGCACTGGAAGAAGTAGAAAATGCCACCAGCATGGCGTCGCGGGCGCCGCGGAAGAACATCACCGGGGAAAGTTTCAGCATGAAACGCATGATAACCACGCCGTGCATGAGGATGACGTGGCCGATACAGGCGGTCAACACAACGATTACCAGCCCGATAGCATCGAGCAACACCTGGAAACCCTGCTGACCGGTAACCCGCGCGATTAGCGCCAATACCCCGAATGGCGCGAACTCCATGATCCAGTGGGTAATACGCAGCACCACTTCACTGGATGCCTCCATGAAATCAGATACCGGCCTGGCCTGTTCGCCAATGGTTAACAGGCTGACGCCAATCAGCAGCGCGAAGAAAATCGTTGCCAGAATATCTCCTTCGGCCAGTGCGGCGAATGGATTTTCCGGCACGATGCCGATAAGCCGTTCCGACAAGGGCATGGGTTCCTGGGCCATTGCCACGGGATCGCTGGTGAGCACGACGCCGTCACCGGGCTGCAATAAAGCGGCGAGCACCAGGCCGATGGTAATGGCCACCAGGGTGGTCAACATGTAGAGGAAAATAGTCTTGGCGCCGAGGGAACCCAGCTTGGACGGATCGCCCATGGATACCATGCCGGCAACGATAGTGACGAACACCAGGGGCACGACGATCATGCGAATCAGGCGAATGAACAGGTCACCCATCCAGCCTATGGTTTCCGCGCCCGGGCCCCAGATCGCACCCACGATCACCCCTACTACCATAGCGGCGAGAATTCGCTTCCACAATGCGATCTCAAACCAGGTACTCAAGCCGTATCCCATAACTTCCTAACACTCCGCCTTATTAATATTGTGTCCGGCCATGAAGCTGTTGTTCACGGGCTTGCTTGCAGACTATAGAAATTCATACCATAGTTCCAGTTTTGACAGAGGATCCTGAAGCACGCACATGGCACCATGGATTGAGGGCACAGTTGTTGAAAACCTGCACTGGACCGAGAATCTTTTCTCTTTGCGGATCGATGCCGACGTGGATAACTTCACTGCCGGCCAGTTCACAAGCCTGGCGCTTGATATTAATGATGAAAGAGTCGCGCGCCCCTACTCCTATCTAAGCTCACCGGGTCAAAATCCGCTCGAGTTCTTTTTCTATACTGCCACCGATGGCGTGCTTTCCAATGCCCTGGTCAAACTGGAAGCAGGTGACAAGCTGTTCCTGCGCAAGGGCGCTAATGGCTTCTTCGTATTGAATGAAGTTCCTCAGTGCAGCGAGATGTGGATGCTGGGAACGGGAACCGGCCTGGCGCCATTTCTGTCCATACTGGGTACCGATGAGCCGTGGCAACGCTTTGAAAAAATCGTGCTGGTCCACGCGGTAAGAACCGAGGCTGACCTGCGTTACCAGGAAACAATTGAATCGTTTGAGGAAAAGCACCCTGACAAGTTTTTATTCCAGGCATTTGTCAGCCGCGAAGAGATCCCGGGTACGCTGCACGGGCGCATCCCTGCCGCTATTGAGAACGGGGCGCTGGCACAGGCCGTGGGACTGGACTTCGACCCCGATCGCTCTCACTTTATGCTGTGCGGCAATCCGGACATGGTGAAGGACACCATCGAAGCATTAAAACCCATGGGCTTCAGCAAGAACCGGCGCAGGACGCCCGGTCATATCACCATAGAAAACTACTGGTAGCCCTTGGGGCTGATGCGCGCCTGGCTCAGTCGCTCGAACCGGGCGCCGATGTCGATCAGGCGCTGCTCTTCCCAGGACGGCGCAATCAGGGTCAGTCCGATGGGCCTGCCGTCTTCTTCATATCCCATGGGAATAGTCAGGGCCGGGTAGTTTGCCAGGGCCGCGATGCCGGCACTGAAATTGTTAATGGACAACAATACGTCCAGCTCGCCTTCAGAGAACACCCTGTTTAATTCGGCCCTGGCCGCGTTTTGTAATCGGTAACGAAGAGTTTCGTGTTGCGCTGGCGTCAGGTCCAGCCCTGCCATCATGTCGAATTCCGCCTGACCGTAAGGTGCTCGCCTGGTAAAGTTCACCAGGTTAAAAGCCTGAACGTCATGGACTGATTTAACTGAGAGAAACTGCGAACCGTACTGGTCCAGGTAGGTGGCAAGGTCTCTCACCATCTCGATGCCGAGGAACTCTCCAAAACCATTGAACTGAGTCTGCTCCAGGGTCACGGGCACCATGCCGGCACCATTGGCGCCAAGCAGTTCCGCCGCCCCGGTGTAATATTCGTTGTCGCTATACCTTTCCATGACACCGAGGCGCTTGCCGTCCAGGGAAACCTGCCGGTACTGCAGACGCTTGTCGTCGTCTTCTGCACGCATCATGCTATCCGCGGCGTCGTAGCCGGCCATGGCGTTGAACATGATTACCGTGTCCTGCAGGCTGCGGGTCATGGGTCCGGCGGTATCGAGAGTTGCGGAAATCGGAACCACACCGCTGCGGCTCAGGCTACCGGTAGTGGGTTTGAGCCCTACCAGGGAATTGGAGCTGGATGGTGACAGGATGGACCCCGATGTTTCCGAACCAACCGCGGCCGCCGCGTAATTCGCCGCCATAGTGGCGCCGCTGCCGGAACTGGAACCCCCGGTGCCAAACTGGAAACGGCCATAGGGGTTCAGAGTTTGACCTCCCAGGGCAGTCCAGCCTGACGGGCAATTGCCGCAGAAAAAGTAAGCCCATTCGCTCATGTTGGCCTTGCCCAGGATGACCGCGCCGTTTTCTTCCAGGCGGTCGGCGATAAAGGCATTGGCAGTGACATTATTGGCCAGGGCCACGGCGCCGGCGGTAGTCGGCAATCCGGCAAATCCCACATTGTCTTTCAGCAGCACCGGCATGCCGAAAATGGAATCGGCATCGACCTGGACCTGTTGTCTCTGGCGATCCAGCTCCCGCGCCCGCCGTATCGCATCAGGATTGAGGGAGATAACCCCATTGAGGTAGCGCTGGCTATCGAATTCGATTTCCCGGATGCGATAGAGGTAGAAGGTGGTCAGTTCTTCATAACTGAGGTCACCGGACGTCACCGCTGACTGCAGTGCGGTAATGGGCTGGTCAAGTACCAGTGGTTTTAAGGCCTGGTAACGATCCTCACCAAAGGCGGCAAGGTCCTCTACGAAGGGTGAGAATAACTCATTCTTATCCAGGTAGCGGGATTGCAGCACCTGGAAATGCATTCGTTCATTTTCGTGTTGGGCGAGAGTGGCAATATCACCACTCTGGTCATAGGGAGCCCAAATTGGACCGGGTGCAGATTCCTGTTCCGCTGCTGTGCCGACACACCCAGCTAAAAGAAATAAAAGAGTAGAAAATTTGAGTCGCATGACCTGTCCGAGAATTTTTTATGAATATTACCTCGGACGATGGAATTGGTCAGTCTTTATTCGTGCCTAAGGGCTTCTACTGGGTGAGCCCCGGTGGCCGTTGGCCAGAGCGAGCACTGCTCGCTCAGGGGCGAACGACTCGCCAGGGATGGCGAGGCTGGGCCCTGGTAAGAAGACGGTTGCCGCGGCATGGATGCCATCAATACTTTCTCTTACGATTACCTAGTAGCCAGATTATTCATGCCTCAAAGCTTCCACTGGATCCATATCAGCAGCACGCATCGACGGATATATCCCGAATATCACCCCAATCATTGCCGAGATTGAAAACGCCAGTATCGGGGCCAACGGCGTAACTATAGTCGTCATGCCCCAGAACGTGGAAATAATGAACGGAATGATAATCCCGAGAACGACGCCAATTAGCCCCCCTACCCCGGAAAGAATCACGGCTTCCACCAGGAACTGCGCAATGATGTCCCGCTTCTTGGCGCCCAGGGCGCGGCGAATGCCAATCTCCCGCGTGCGTTCGGTAACACTGGCCAGCATGATGTTCATGATGCCAATACCACCCACCAGCAGGGAAATGCCGGCGATGGCGCCGGCGACAATCTGGTCCCTCAACGCGCTGGCCTCGGCCTGCCTGAGCAGGGCCAGGGGTATTTCCACGGTATAGTCTTCCTCGCCGCGGTGGCGGCGGCCCAGCATCTGCTCGATGATCTCCCCCACCTCGATCACCATCTCCTGGTCATCGATCTGGATGATGGCCTCGTGCAGTTCCACGGTCTCCGATTCCATGCCGCCGGCGGTCTGCCGGGTCAGGGTTTCACCGAAACGGGTCTTGGAAGAAGTAAATGGGATAAAAACCCGGGCCGGTGCCGCATTGGATGAGCCGGCCTGGTTCTGGCCCAGGTTGGAGAATCCTTCCGGCTCCATGATGCCGACCACGTTGTAATAGTCGCTGTCTATTTTTACGGACTTGCCCAGGGGATTGTCGATTGGAAACAACTCCCGTGCCACTTCATCACTGAGCACTACCACGTTGCCATGATCACGCATCTCGGTTTGACTGAAAAAACGCCCGGACTGCAGGTTGTAGTTACGGGAGGTGGGATACTCCACCGCCGTGCCGACGATATCCACGTTTATGCTGCGGTCGAGGTTCCAGATATTCTTCTTGACGATACGAGAGGCAATGACATTGTTCACGCCAGGTATGGTGTTACGGATGGCAATGATGTCGTTGTTAGTCAGTCCATACACAATCGCCTGGGGCGGACCGAAACCCTGGCGCGAGGTTTCTTCCACTTCCGCCGGCTTAACCGACTTCAACAGGATATTGGTGGCACCGAGGTCGCGAAATTGTTGTTGTGCTTCGAAGCTGGCGCCTTCGCTCACTGCCATCATGGCAATCACCGCCGCCACGCCGATTACGATACCCAGCACCGTGAGCAATGAACGCAAGCCATGAGAGTAAATACTCTTGATGCCTACCTGGGTGATTTTCTTGAAGCGCAGCAGGGTAAAACCATTGTGAGGTGCGGGATGAGCCTTCTTTATCAGGTCTTTGTGATGATTAAGCGTCAAGTCGCTCATCGCTTTCCACCTTTCCGTCCAACAGTTTTATCTGTCGTTTACTACGTTCCGCTAACTCATCGGAGTGAGTCACCATGATCAGGGTCTTGCCCTGGTCATGGAGTTCATCAAACAACTTGAGGATTTCCGCGCCTGATTTTGAATCCAGGTTACCCGTGGGCTCGTCGGCGAGTATCACCAGGGGATCCACGGACAGGGCCCGGGCGATCGCCACCCGTTGCTGCTGGCCACCGGATAATTCGAAGGGCTTGTGATGCACCCGGTCTTCCAGGCCGACTCGCGCCGCCAGGCCCATGGCGATTTCGTGGCTTTCCGCCTCGGAATAGCCCTGGTAGAAAAGTGGCATCTCGATGTTTTCCAGCACGTTCAGCTGCTGGATCAGGTTGTAGGACTGGAAAATGAAACCCAGTCTCGCGCCGCGAATCTCGGAAAGCTCATCATCCTCCATCTTGGACGTATCCTGGTCACCCAGGAAATAGCGCCCGGCCGTAGGCTGGTCGAGGCAACCCAGGATGTTCATCAGGGTTGACTTGCCACAACCCGAAGGGCCCATGATAGAAATGTAATCCCCGGCATAAAAATCCAGGGATATGCCGTGCAAGACTTCGACAGATAAAGACCCCATGTAATAGGTCTTGCGAATGTCTTCCAGGTGAGCCACCCGGTTACGCTCGAGTGCGGCGACGCCGGGGGGAATGGCAGAGCTTTCAGAAATGTTTTCGAGATCGGGCGTTTCCATGGCGAATTCCGGCAGGGCCGGCAGGCAATACCAGTGTTAGCTGCCCGCTGCGCCCTGTTGAGGTGCAAGCAACAGCACTTCCTCGCCTTCCCTCAGACCACTCCTGATCTCGATGAAGGATTCAGAGAACGCACCGACTTCGACTTCGCGGCGCTCGGGGCGGCCGCCATTTGTAATATAGACCACGCGCTGATCATCGAAATAGGACACCGCCTGTACCGGGACATAGACCACGTCCTCCAGGCGATCCACAAGGATTTCTACTTCCGCGCTCATGCCCGGACGCAACCATTCATGGGTGCCGTCAATCTTGATGGTAGTTGGATAAACTTTCAGGTCGGGATTCATGAACATGTTTGCCGAGTCGGCAACTACCGCCACCCGGGTAACAACACCAGTGAGCTGCTCATCGGGAAATGCATCGATGGAGACTGAAACGCGCTGCCCTACGGCTACCCTCTGCACCGCGGATTCGTGGATATTTACCTTCACCGCCATATCACGCATGTCAGGAATGGTGAGTATCGGCTGACGCTCACGCACCGTGGCGCCTTCCTGGATGGCTTCCTGGCTGCTGCCACCTCGATAGCGCCGGTCATTCTGGTTGGACGCACCGTAAACAACCAGCCCAGGGTATTCGGCACGAATGGTAGCCGCCTCGATTTGTTCATTTATGTCCGCCAGCTTGACCCTTTCAAGGTTGAACTTACGCTCGGCGGAACTGAAGCGCGCCTCTTCCTGGGCTTTTTCCGCGATGTTCTCCTTGAACTGCCGCTGGTAGCCCATGACGGCGTTTTCATAATCCGATAGCAGTTCTTCCGCTTCCTTGGGAAAGGTGTACTGCACATACAAAGCCAGGGCGGTTTCCCTTTCCTGCTGCTTGTTGAAAGACTTGTTCAGGTTCAGCTCTTCCGCTTCCAGTTCGGTCGGGGTAATGAAACCCCGCGCTTCCAGCCGGCGCTGCCCTTCGATGCGGTCCTGGGCCAACAGGTATTCTTCCTGGGCCACCTGCAACTCATCCTGTAGCTGGCGTAGGCGCTGCTTGGCCTCTCCGTCTTCCAGCTTGTTGATGTCGGCGTACTGGGTAAAGTCGACCTGGTTGCGTACCGCCATGTAACTGTCGTCCATTAACAGGGACGTGGCCACGGGCGGTGTCGTGGATTCCAGTGGTTGCAGGGTCAGTACCGGTGCAGCGGCATCCTGGTCAGCCGGTTCCCGGGGAGTTGCGCGGCTCGCAATGGCTTCGCCATTGGGTGGCCTGTTTTGCCCGCCAAATCCACCTGGTCCGCCCGGTGGAAAATCACCACTGGCAAAACGCTGCATGCGCTCGAGCATTTCCGGCGGCAATTGCCCACCGTTTTCCGCCATCATCTGGCGTATACGCTCCTGCATGGGGGCCGGGAGTGAATCAATGTCAGGCATGGCGGGAGCAGCCGTTGCGCCGAGTTGTTGCCCAACGATTTCTTCCAGCGGCGCGCCACCGTCTATTTCCTGCATGGCCGCCAGGTCCGCCTCCTCGGCCCGGGCCAGACGCTCTTCGATCTGCAACTGGCCAATGATTTCGTTGACGATGTTGGCGCCGAGGAATTTCTCGAAATCCAGGCGCGCGAAGCGCATGCCCTGGCGGGCATCGTTCAGGTCGGTGGTGTTCTGGTTTAACTGGATCTCCAGTTGGGCGCGGCGCTCGATGTAACTGGCTTCCGCCGTTTCCACCGCGATTTCCTGGTTTAACTGTTGGTCGATGAGAGAAGCCGTATCCAGCTCCACTAGTACCATTCCGCTGTCCACATCGGCTTCAGTGACGCGGTAACCCTCTTCCACGATGTTGAGTATCTTCACCCCTTCCCGGCCTTTAACCTGGGAACGGATCTCCTGTGAGCGAAGCGCTTCCAGGGCACCCCCTTCCAGAACCGTAATATCCAGGTCGCCGCGGCGGGCGGTAAAGGTGACACTGCCGGAAATGTCATCGGTGGAGCCGCCGCCGAGCCATAGCATGGTCACCAGGACCAGGGCGGTGCCGCCTGCGATGGCATATTGGGTGCTCTTCTCGGCCGCGAGAAAGCGGGATTGCTGGGTCTTAATCCATTCCCGGGCGGCAGGTGGCAGCAGGCCCAGGAATTTCTCCCAGTAGCCGTTTACTGCCTGTTGCACAGAATCCTTACTGAGGCTCATTGATGCCTTCCTCCCATTGCCCCGTATCATCGACGTAAAGCAGACCTACGTCACGCCAAAATTCCAGTTTTGCGATATTGTGCTCCACTATCGAGCTAACCAACTCGGTGCGGGCGGCGGTCAGGTCATTCTGGGAATCCACCGTATCCTGAACGTCCCCCAGGCCAAGCTCGGCACGGAGTTCCGCCTCCTCCACCCGGCGCTCATTAATCTCCACGCTGGTCACGTTTATATCGTAACTCTTGCGCGCTTCGTTCATACGGCGCCAGGTATCGATAACGTCCAGCTTCACATTATCCAGGGTGAGGATATAGGACCGCCCGGCCGCTTCGTAATCGATGAGGGCGCGGCGATAATTATTGCGTTCCAACTTGGTATCCAGGGGCAGTTCCAGGTCCAGCCCGGCGGTATAGACCGCGTTTTCAAAATCCAGTTCCCCCAGTTGGTCGGAAGTGGAATCGGGCACCGTGGCGACGAAACTGAAATCCAGGGCTGGCTTGAAGGCGTTGGCAGCCACGTCGATGCGCCGGGCCGCATCCTGCACCTGGTCCAGTGCCGTATACAGATCAAGACGGGTTTGTATGGCCAGTTCCACCGCCTGTTCCAGGCTGAGATCCGGGCTGTTCATGCCAGTCTCCGTGATCAGGGTCATTTCATTTTCATCGAGTACGATATTGTCGTCGGCATTGAGCCCGATCAGTATCTTGAAATTATCCAGGCTGCGCTTGTATCGGGTAATGGAAGAAGTCCAGCGCAGGTCCGCCTGCAAAGAAGCCTGTTCCAGCCGTCCAACCTCCAACAGGGTGCGCAGACCTTCTTGCTGAAACGCCTGTTCCCGCTCCAGGGACAGGTTTTGCGCATTGAGTCCGGCGAAGTTATTGCGGGCGGTTTCCCGCGCCAGCAGCACCGAGTAGTAACTCGACGCGATGCGCACCGCGAACTCCTTGCGGAAACGGGTGAAGTCGCGCAACTGGTAGAGAAGATCCCGTTCTGCCTGCAGCAGGTTTTCTGTTTCGATGGCGGAGCCGAAGTCCCTGAGCAGGGGCTGGGTAAATGAACCGATGAGTGCACCGGTATCAAACTCACTGATGTTTCCAGTCAGAAACCGGGTCAGGTTGTTGGTGAGGTTAAGCGCGATGGCGCCACCTCCCTTTAACAGGTAGCGGGCTCCGAGACTGGTGTTAGCATCAACCGATTCCACCGTGCTGAACAGGGTTGAATCATCCAGTGCATCGATCCCGGTGAGTGCCTCCATGTCGGTAACAAACTGGTCCTGGGCGTCCCACTGGTAATCACCCCCGGCGCTGGCAGAGAAGGTCGGTGTGTAGCGGTAGCGATCAAAGGTCAGGGCCAGGGCTTCCAGGTAAAGCCGTTCTTTCTGGGACTGGTATTCCTTGCTGTGCTGGAACGCCAGGTCCAGGGCTGCATTGAGGCCGATGATGCGGGCGCCCAGTTCACTGTCCGCTTCGTCGTCCAGGAAATCGAAGGACTGGTTGTTCACCGGGAAAGGCTCCAACTCAACCAGTTGTTCCTCGTCGATCACCACCTGGCGAGTCATACCCGGGACCAGTTCGGTCTTATCCTCAATGGCGGCATAGCTCTCGTCATCGGCGCTGCGCTGGTAGGAGCTGCTGCTGCAGCCGAGTAGCAGGCCGGCCAGTGCGCTTAGGAGTATTTTTCTGAGCATTGAATTCACGAAAATTGCCGTGTTTATCAAGGTATTAGAAGCTGGTTGGGGATTATACGCCTTTGCAAGATTAATCCCTCGTGAATTAACGATGGATCGACCCCTTTTCGCGGGAGATAACATTATGATTTTCCGTTGATTTTTCCTAGTATTAACGCAATAAACAAATTCTGGCCGCATTTACCAGAGTCATCACTACGCTGGACAATATCTGGAGCCCGACCCGTCAGCATTTTCCGGCCGCTCGGGTTATAGTGCGACCTGGGCGAATCCAGCACCTCATCAACATTTGGGAGTTTTATATGGCAACCCGCAATACCTGGAAACTGCTTTACCGTGCATTGTTAGCACCGCTTTTCTTGCTGGCTATCGCAGCATGCAGTCCACAACAAAACTCTGAACAACAAACGCAGTCTGCTGAAAATAGTTTACCTGCCAATTCCGGCTACACCCGGATCAATGCCCCCAATCCCCTGGACCCACTGGATGCCCACATCTACCGCCTCGATAACGGGCTCACGGTTTACCTGACCGAAAATCACGAAGAACCGCGCTTCTATGCCGAGATCGCGGTGCGTGCCGGCAGCAAGCACGACCCGGCGGACGCCACCGGCCTGGCCCACTACCTGGAACACCTCCTGTTCAAGGGTAACCAGAACCTTGGCACCCTGGACTACGAATCGGAAGCTCCCTACCTGGATCGCATCGTGGAGCTGTACGAGGAACACTTCCGTACCGAAGACCCGGAGCAACGGGCGGCGATATACGCAGAGATAAACGAAACCGCGCAACTGTCGGCCCAGTACGCGGTACCCAATGAGATCGACAAGCTCTACAACAGCATGGGTGGCTCCGGTCTCAACGCCCACACCTCCAACGAGGAAACGGTTTACAAGGTCAGCCTGCCCTCCAATCGCCTGACACAGTGGGCAGAGATTGAATCAGACCGCTTTGTTAACCCGGTGTTCCGCCTGTTTCATACTGAACTGGAAACCGTGTATGAAGAGAAGAATCGCTCACTGGATAACCGCGGCTTCATCGTGTACACCGCGCTGAACGAACTGCTGTTCAAGAATCATCCCTATGGGCAGCAGCCCACAATCGGTACCGTGGACCACCTGAAGAATCCTTCCCTGGTTTATATCCAGGATTACTTCGACACCTATTACGTACCCAACAACATGGCCATCGCCATCAGCGGTGACATCGATATCGATGAGACCATTGCCCTGATCAGTGAAAAATTTGGTTATTGGGAAACAAAGGAAGTTCCCCCGGTCGGACCCTGGACAGAACCCCCCATTAGCGGTGCCGAGCGTCGGACGGTGCAGTACCCCGGTGAGGAACAGGTGCAACTCGCCTTCAAGACCGTAGGCAACGGACACCCGGACAAAGAGGCCCTGATCCTGCTGGATATGATACTGGACAACCGTACTGCAGGTCTGATCAACCTCAACCTGAACCAGGCGCAACTGGTTGCCGGCGCCGGTTCATCTCCCCAGTTCCTCAATGATTCAGGCTATCAATCGCTCTATGGTGTGCCCAAGCAGAACCAGACCCTGGAAGAGGTGGAAGAATTGCTGCTTGAGCAGATCGATCTGATCAAGGCGGGTGAATTCGAAGACTGGATCATTCCTGCCATCATCAATGATTTCAAGAAAAACCAGAAAGCCAGCCTGGAATTCAATACCGCACGAGTCGCTACAATGCGCCAGTCCTTTATTGAAGGCGCAAACTGGGATGACTATGTCGCCGAGCTGGAGCGCATGGAGCAACTGAGCAAGGCTGACGTGGTGGCGGTTGCCAACAAGTACTTCGCCGACGATTACGTGGCGGTGTACCAGGTCAACGAACAGCATCGGGTACCCACGGTGGAGAAACCCCAGATCGATCCGGTGGTCATCGACCCGACCCGCCAGTCGGAATTCTCACGCCAGGTCCTGGCCATGGAGTTCGATCCCATCGAACCCACCTACGTTGTACCGGATGAAGATTATCGTATCGTGGAGTTCGCCGACGGCGTCGAGCTCTACTATGCACCCAATCCACTGAATGATCTGTTCAGTTTCTCCATCAATATCGAAGTAGGCACCGAAGAGAACGAGAAGCTAAGCCTGTCTGCCGCACTCATGGATGTGGCGGGTACCGCCAACATGAGCAACGAAGAGTTGCAAAAGGAATGGTATCGCATGGGCAGCGATTTTCGCTTCGGCGCCGGCGAGAACAGCTCCGGCATTTCCATCAGCGGTCTGGATGAACAGTTTGAAGATTCCCTGGCGCTGATGCTGGAACTGATCAAGAGCCCGGCCACGGATGAACAGACCCTGGAACAGTTGAAAGGCATCCTGCTGAAATCCCGCGAAGACGCCAAGAGTTCACCGCCGGCCATCGCCCGGGCGTTGTATCTTTACAACCGGTACGGCGAAGAATCGCCCCTGCTGGAAGCCATGAACTCCGAAGAGATCATGGCCACCACGCTGGATGAGCTGCTGGCGCTCCCCGCCGACCTGCTCAACTACAAGCATTCCCTGGCTTATACCGGTTCGTTGCCGCTGGAGGACGTGGTTGAAATTTTGCGTCGCCACCATGCCATAGACGGCGAGTTAGCCGATACACCGGAATTCCGTTTCCGCAATGCCCGCAGCGTCGACGAAACCGAACTCTACGTGGTGGACCAGCAGACCGCACAGGCCCAGGTGCGGATCGAGTTTCCTGACGGCGTATTCAATGAGGAAGACACGGCTCTTTCTTCTATTTATACCAATTACTTCGGCGCCGGCATGTCCTCGGTGGTATTCCAGGAATTACGGGAGGCGCGCGCCCTGGCCTATTCCGCTTCGGCGCGCTATTCCCAGGGCGGCAGGGAAAACGCCGAAAACCTGATGCTGGGAGGAATCGGCACCCAGACCGACAAGACCGTGGAAGCACTTACGGCCTTTATCGACCTGATCGACAACATGCCAGTGTCCCAGGAACGTTTCGACGAGTCGGTGAATTCGCTGCTCAATCGCTACCGCACCTCCAAGGTCAGTTTCCGCGAAGTGCTGGCCGCCGTGCGCAGTTGGGAGCGGCTTGGCCTCGACGGTGACCCGCGCCGGCAGCGGTTTCAGCAGTTGCAGAACAGCTCCATAGACGACCTGGTCAATTTCCAGCAAGAGCACGTGAAGGAACGGCCCAAGCTGATTTCCGTGTTGGGCGACATGTCCATTATTGATGCCGATGAACTGGCACAGTTTGGTACGGTCAGGGAAGTCCAGGTAGATGAGCTGTTCGTAGATTAAAAATGGCCACAAAAGGTTTTCTTAGCCACAAAAAGCACAAAAGGCACAAAATGTATTGTTTTGTGCCTTTTGTGCTTTTTGTGGCCAAATCGAATTCTTGTGGCTATTAACAAAATTGCTTCTTGAGCACTCTCCACAGGCATGGAAACTCCCCCTCTAGTCGTTAGTGGCTTACACAAGAGCTACGGCGATTTTCCAGTGCTAAACGGGCTGGACCTGGAAATTGCTCCCAATTCCGTCATGGGCCTGGTCGGGCTAAATGGATCAGGCAAAACCACTACCATTGAATGCCTGTTAGGTCTGCAAGGATTCAACGGCGGCAGCATCAGACTACTGGATCACGCCCCGGGCCAGCTTCACAGGCTGCAGGGTGACGTGGTTGCCATCTTCGATCATCCCAGCCTGCATAGTAATCTCACCGTGGCTCAGTGCCTGCACCATGCCGCCCTGTTGTGCCCTGATCCGGTACGCAGCGTGGCGGAAGTGGAAGACCTGCTCAGTATCGACCGTTTCCACGACTTCAGAATTCGCCAGCTCTCCCTGGGCAACAAGCGCCGGACTTCCATCGCCCAGGCCCTGTTGGGCAACCCGAAATTCATTATCCTGGATGAACCTTTCAACGGCCTGGATGCGGAAGGAGTGGACGATGTTCTCGAACTAATCGCTCAGTTAAACAGGGAATTCGGAACCAGCTTCCTGTTATCCAGCCACCAGCTTCCCTACCTGGAACAGGTCTGCAGCCACGTGGCCATTCTCAGTGAAGGCGTAATCGTGCGCAGCGGCAGCATCGCAGAACTGCTGGACAGCGCTATTGCCAGTGCCAGGCTGTCAAGCAGTGAGCCCGACAGGGCGGAATCCGTACTCGGGGGCATCGACGACATATCGGTGCTCTCCCAGGAAGGCGAAAGATTGGAGATTGACCTTGGGGCAACGGATTCAGCGGCACTGATTCAACAACTGGTAACAGCCGGTGTGCCGGTTTCTGAATTTACGCTACAGCGGGCTTCCCTGGCAGGATTGTTCCGGGAACTGACCGGGAGCGAGGCGTGAACGAGTTCATCACCACCCTCAAGGCCGAGATGTATGTAAGCCTCCATGGGATTGGCGCGCGCATCATCCTGTTCGTGCCCGCGTTGATAGTGCTGTGCCAGTACCTGGTCGTGCAACTCAGCGCCGCCGGGCAACAGGTACAATCGACCCTGCTGGGTGGTGCGGACTTCGAGTCCCTGAGCGCCAACAATGCCTACGGGTATTTTGTCGATGGCCTGGTTACCGGACTCACCGTGCTGAGTTTTTTCCTGGTGGCCATGGCGGCCTACAGCTTCAGCGCCGAGCGGGACAGTGGTACGGTGCGTCATTTGCTGGTAAGGCGCAGCCGTCGCAGCAACATCCTACTGGCCAAGCTGGTTAACCTGCATCTATTGGCCTTGCTGTCACTGCTCGTGCTTCTATTTATAGCCTGGTCATTCAGCGCCCTGTTCTGGGACTACACCGCCATTGTGGAAGACGGCTTTGAACTGATCAGCGAAACAGAGATGCGGGAAGAAATCCTGCTGGGGCTGCGACTCGCCGTGTTGCCACTGCCCGCCGCCATCGCCTGCGGTCTTTTTATTTCGGTGTGCGCCCATTCCGCAACCCAGGCCGTGACAACCGCACTGGGTATTACCGTGGCACTGGATATTTTCAAGTCTCTGCTGGGCAATGGCGCCTATTATGTTTACGCCACGTTCCAACCATCACTCATCGACCAGTCCTACCTGAACGACGTGAGCAGATTGGTACGCGGTTATTCCGATGTATTGATCGACGAGCGGTTCGTACAGTTCAACACCTGGATTCCCTGGCCTACCCTGTTAATCCTGGTAATCCTTGCTCTTATTATTGTGCAGCGGCGCAGTCTGTAGCCAGGACTTCTTGAAGCCGGGTTAGTTTAAACTGCCATCATGCCTACCAGTTCAATCCTCGCCCTGTGCGCACTTGCTGCGATAGTTGTCGGAGTTATCTTCTACCAGTTTTTCTGGCCTGGCATTCGCCTGCGTCGTATCCGCAAGCGCCCGTTTCCAGACTCGTGGCAAGTGCTGTTACCAAAGGTGTTGCCCATATACGGCGGTCTTGCCGCGAAGGAACAGGAACAACTGCAAAACCTGGTCAAGCAGTTCCTGGCGGATAAACTCATCATCGGTTGTGGTGGCCTGGAGATAGACGATGAAATTCGTCTCGCCATCGCGGCCAATGCCTGCCTGCTCCTGCTGAACCGGACTTCTGGTTGTTACCCGGAACTGCATTCCATCCTAGTGTATCCATCGACTTTCAGGGTTACCCGGGAACACCGGGATCAACTTGGCCTGGTTTCGCTTCAGGACAGCGCGCTGCTGGGAGAATCCTGGAGTGAAGGCAAGATCATCCTGGCCTGGGATGAAGTGCGTCGCGGTGTAACGAATTTTCAGGATGGCGAAAATGTCGTGTTCCATGAATTCGCCCACGAGCTGGACCACGAAGACGGCGTGAGTAATGGTGCTCCGATTCTGCATACTCGTGGTGCCTACCAGAACTGGGCCCGGGTGTTCGCCGAGGAATTCTCATCGTTGCAGGAAATGGCAAACCTGGACCGGCAGGAAGTACTCGACCACTACGGCGCCACCAATCCCGCCGAGTTCTTTGCCGTTGCCACGGAAACTTTTTTCGAAAGACCCATTGAGCTGCAAGCGCTCCACGGCGAGCTGTACGAGCAATTGGCGAATTTCTACCGTGTAAATCCGGTCCTATGGGTGCAACACAAAGGCGAATCAGGCCGGTAATGCCACGCTGTCTTTTTACCCGGATGCCAATTATAGTATTTTCCCCCGCACCCAATCCCGGGTGCTCGCCGTGAGATCCGATTTCATGAATGCCATCATTACTCGCATCAGCCTGCTTATTTTCACTTCGCTGCTAATTGCCTGCGATGCACCGGATCAAATCGGCAATGAGTCATTGATTTCCCATTTGATTATTGGGGGCACTGTTTACGACGGAAGTGGCGGCCCGTCCCGGCAAGCCGATGTCGGGTTAGACCAGGGACGTATCGTATTCATCGGCAATGCCGCAGCCGAAAACATTCAGGCCCGAAATACCATTGATGCAACCGGTTTATGGGTGACGCCGGGTTTCATTGATGCGCACAGCCATGCCGAACTGGACCAGGACTACGGTCGCGATGCACTGCCCTATCTCTACCAGGGCATCACAACAGTCGTTCTGGGGCTGGATGGCGGTGGCGGTGCAAACGTGGGTGAGCGGCTCGGTCATTGGCGTGACAATGGCATTGGGACTAACGGAATTTTATTTGCAGGCCATGGCAGTATTCGCCAGCAGGTGATGGGCAATGACGACCGGGAGCCCACTGCTGCTGAACTGGAAACCATGGAGACACTGCTGCGCCAGGCCATGGAAGAAGGCGCGTTCGGGCTCTCCACCGGACTTTTCTACGTACCGGGCACTTATGCCAGCACCGAAGAGGTCATCGACCTTGCCCGCGTCGCCGCCGAATTTCCCAACGCCATTTATGACACCCATGACCGGGACCTGGGCGCCGTTTACCAGGGTGTGGGATACGATGCTTCCGTGCTGGAAGGCATACGAATCGTGGAGGAATCAGGCTTGCGGGGAATCTTTTCTCATTACAACCCGCAGGGTGCACACAACTATGGCCGCGGCGAGGACGCGGCGGACTATATAAATGAAGCCCGCGCCCGTGGCGTCGATCTGTGGGCAGCCCAGCATCCTTACACGGCGACCCAGAGCAACCTGCGTTCATACACCATTCCCGACTGGGCAGCAGCAGGCGGACAGGAAGTCATGGTGGCACGCTTCGATGATGCCGAGCTCTCTGCCGAAATTCGCCAGGCAACCAGCGCCATGCTGGATATTCGCGGTGGTGCGGACCGCATCCTGTTTGTCGACCCCCAGCCCAATCTCAACGGCAAGACCCTGGCCCAGGTGGCGCGGGAAATGGAGTTGCCGGCGGCAGACGCGGTACAGCAGATCCTGCGCAGCGGTAACAAGGGTGTGATGAACCTGGAATTGTATGATGACGCGAATACCCGGGTGCTGGCCCAGGAAGCCTGGATGATGACCTGCACAGACGGCCGAACGCCACGGCCGGACCAGCCAATTACCCACCCCCGTACTTACGGCGCTTTTCCGCGCAAGATGCGTATGTTCGTATTCGACGAACCCCTGCTAAGCCCGGAGTTTGTCATTCGCAGCTTTTCAGGACTGGCGGCGGATTTTTACAGTCTGCCCGATCGCGGTTACCTGCGGGAAGACCAGATGGCCGATGTGGTGGTGCTTGATCCGGAACAGTACCGGGACAGGGCCAGCTTTGAAGAGCCCCGCCAATTTGCCCAGGGAGTCAGGCACGTTTTCGTCAATGGCATTGCTGCGATACAGGCCGGTGTGGCTACTGGCGCCCTGGCCGGCCAACCTCTTACCAGGCCCTGACTGTGGCAAAGGAGTTACCGGAACTCAATGCAGGGGGCGCTCCCTGTGTGTTGCAAACACCACCGGCACACACTGAGATTCCCCTGCTGCTGGATTCTCCCCATAGCGGTACTTTGTTTCCGTGCGGTTTCCAGACTGCGGCAACGGCGGATGAATTGCTCACCGCCTGGGATGCCTTCATCCCGGAACTGTGGCAGGAAGCAACTGCTGTCGGCGGCAGCCTGTTGCAGGCCAGCTTCCCCCGCGTGGTTATCGACCCTAACCGGGGGGAGTTCGACATCGACAGCGAATTGCTGGCGGACACCTGGCCGCAATCCTGGGGCACTCTGCAGCCCACCGCCTACAGTGAACGAGGCATGGGACTGATACGGCGCAATATTCTCCCCGGCAGGCTCATGTACGACGCTGCGCTCGCGGCAGAAGAAATCCAGCAGCGGCTGGAGAGCTATTATCGCCCCTACCATCGCGCGCTTGGCGACCGCCTGTCCTTCTTGCATGACTCCTATGGAAAGGTTTGGCATATCGATTGCCATTCCATGAAATCAACTGGCAATGCCATGAATATCGATGCCGGCGCTGCCAGGCCGGACATAGTCCTGGGAGACCTGGATGGCAGCAGCTGTGAACCCGAATTCATGAAACTGGTCAGGCAGGAACTGGAATCAATGGGTTTTTCAGTCGCCTGCAATGATCCATATAAAGGAGGTTATATCGTGCAGCGATACGGCAGGCCGGAGAAGCAGATGCACAGCCTGCAGATCGAAATTAACCGGGCCCTTTACATGGACGAGGCGCGTTTTGAAAAGTCTGCTGGATTCCCCAAGTTGCAGCAGAAATTGGGTATGCTCTGTCACTTGATCGCCGACTACATTCGGTCCAATATCCCCGCAATCGACGCGCCACAACCGGAATCCAGTTAATGTCTGTCACCGCTACCGCGAAGCGGGCTACCAACCCGGTCATCATCCTGCTGAGTATCCTGTTGCTTGCCACCCTGCTCACCTGGCTGATCGGCTCCGGGACATTTCAGCGGGAAGAACGCCTGGTGATCCCCGACAGTTTCGAATACATCGAAAAAGATCGCAGCATCATCGGCGTGATTTTCCCGGTGGGCACGGAGGCGGAAACTGCGGCGCCGGTCAGCCTGGCCCAGACTCTCATGGCGATTCCCGCGGGACTGGAGCGCGGCGCCAACCTCATTTTCATGGTGCTGGTGATTGGCGGCATGTTCGGCATCCTGGATCGCGCAGGTGTCGTAGACAACGGCATAAATCGGCTGCTGCGGGCAGTAAAAGGCAACGTACTCTTGCTGGTGGTCGTGCTGATGACTGTTTTCTCCGCGGGCAGCGCCTTTCTCGGCCTGGCATCGGAGTACCTGATCATCATCCCGGTAATGACCGCCATGGCAACTCGCATCGGCTTACAACCCATCGTTGGTTTCGCCATCGTCACCCTGGCGGTAAAAATCGGTTACCTGGCATCGGTCACCAATCCCATACCACTCACCATCGCCCAGCCTCTGGTTGGAGTTCCCATCTTCAGCGGTGTCGGCCTGCGCCTGTTTTTTTATGCCGTGTTCCTGGCGGGTGGCATTGTCTTTATGCTGTACCGCGTTCGCAATGCCTCGGCCACCGACGGATTCACCTTCGAAACCCCCGAAGTGCAACCCATGGAACTTTGGGAAGGCCTGATGCTGACCTGCCTGGGCCTGGGCATTTTGGTCATCCTGGTGGGCTCTACGCAATTGCAGTGGACCCACCACGAACTCACCTCATGTTATATAGCCATCAGCATCTTGCTGGCGCTGAGCAGCCATCTCAACGCCAACGAGTCGGTAGATGCTTTTATTGGTGGCATGAAGAAAGTGTTGCTTGCCAGTTCCTTAATTGGTGTGGCGATGGCGGTAACCATCGTGCTGGAACAGGGCCAGGTACTGGACACCATCGTGAATTCGCTGAATAGCGCCGTGGGGGAACGGGGTGCCTACATAACCGCGGTGTGGATGTTTGTTTCCCAGTTGCTGCTGGACTTCCTGATTCCTTCCACTTCGGGGCAGGCGGCAGTCACCATGCCAATCCTGGCACCTCTGTCACAACTGGCCGGCGTGGGCCCGCAAACCACGGTATCCGCGTTCCTGTTCGGCAACGGCATTACCAATATCCTGACTCCCACTTCCGGGACCTTGCTGGCCTACCTGGCGGCCGGGCGAATCGAGTGGATTGCCTGGGTGCGCTATATCCTGCCGATCTGGTTTGCCTTCATACTGGTCGCCTGTGTCTTACTGGCAATCGCCGTGACCCTGGGAGCATAGGCGAATCAATCCGCCAGTCCCGCTTCAGCCAGCAGGGTAAGCAGGCCGATCTGGATGCCATGGTGGCCGTTATCGTTCTGCCACCATTCATCCAGGGAATGGGCGCCTCCGCCACGGCCACCGCGGCTCATGGTGATGGCCGGGATGCCAAGGGAAATGGGCCAGTTGGCATCGGTTGACGAAATCTGTAACTCCGGTGTGTAACCGAAGGCCAGGGTAGCCGCCAGGGCATGTTGCACAAGTGATCCTTCCAGGTTTCCCAGGGCCGCCGGCCTCGTGCCTACCCGCTGAATTTCCAGTTCCAGCTCCGGGCCTTCCTCTCTTTCCCCATTCTCCTGTTCCAGGGCGAGCTGCATCGCAGCATGGAACACAGCATCTATCTCGTCGAGCTTTACCGGGTCACCGGAACGCATGTCGATTTCCATCCATGACTCGAAGGGAATGGAGTTCACCGATGTGCCACCACCCATACGACCCACGTTGTAACTTGTTTTCGCACCTTCCCTGGTAACCGGTAGGGCATTCTGGTCAAACAAGGAAATCGCACGTCCAATGGCATGGTGGGGATTGGCCAGCCCGAAAGCGCCCCAGGAGTGACCACCGGGACCATGAAATGTCACTCGATATCGATAGGAACCAACACCACCATAGACTATGCGTGTGGATTCACCGCCGTCGACAACGATGATCATATCGATTTGCGGACCACCCTCCCTAAACAGGTGTTTCATGCCGCGCAGGTCGCCCAGGCCTTCTTCACCCACGTTGCCTATGAAAAGGATATCCGCCTCTGTTTCCAGGCCGGTATGTTCCATTGCGCGCAACACAGTGAGAATGGTGATCAGGCCGCGGGTATTATCACCTATACCCGGTGCCAGCATGCGTTCGCCGTCATATCGCACCGTTACATCGGTTTCCATCGGGAACACAGTGTCGAGATGGGCACTGTAGGCAATAACCCGGTCACCGACCGTACCGGGCCGCCTGCCGATGGCATTACCCGCTTCATCCAGGTAGACCTCCTCCAATCCCGCTTCCCGAAGCATCTCGGCGAATCGCTGTGCCCGCCTGTCTTCCTGAAAGGGCGGCGCCGGAATCTCGGTCAGTTCAATGAGGTCTTCATGGCTACGCGGTTCCAGTTCAAGGATTCGATCCATAGCTGCCTGCACCGCTGGAATTTCCTGTAAGTTGGCAATCGTGCCTGCGTAACGGGAGTCGATCTCGTATTCGGCTGAGAAGGCTGAAAGAGACAGTATCGTCAGGGGCAGTACCGCAATGCGTAGCGAATTAACAATCATATGATTCTCCGGCAGTTGCAGCCGTTGCTGGACAGAGTGCTAGATAATAGGAGACCTGCAGGACGCTGCCAAGATTTCCTTGACTGGCGCATTTGTTCAAGCCTAGATTTCTGCTCATACCACCGAAATTAGGAAGGAGATAAACATGTCTGGCCGATTGTCGTTCATATTATCTGTAATTATCACGTGCCTCAGCACTGGCGCATTCAGCCAAACCCGCGAAATCATAGATTTCGTTGACAGTCGCTACGAACAAACAGCCCAGCTGGCCCGCGCAATATGGGAATTGGCAGAGGTCGGCTACCAGGAAACCGAAAGCAGTGCATTGTTGCAACAGAGTCTGCGCCAGGAAGGCTTTGCCGTCACTGCGGGTGTAGCGGGCATCCCGACTGCATTTGTCGCCGAATACGGTTCCGGGGAACCGGTTATCGCCATACTCGCCGAATATGACGCCTTGCCCGGTATCAACCAGGATGCAGTGTCCTTCCGCAGCCTTGTAGAGGAGAAAACAGCGGGCCACGCCTGCGGCCATAACCTGTTCGGCGCAGGCTCCATTGGTGCAGCAATTGCCATAAAGCAATGGCTTGACGCCAATCCCGGCGCAGGGACGCTACGGGTTTACGGTACACCGGCGGAAGAAGGCGGCGCAGGAAAAGTTTACATGGTGCGCGAAGGCCTGTTTGATGACGTGGAAATTGCCTTGCACTGGCATGCGGGGGATTCAAATTCGGCACGAGCCAGCACTTCCCTGGCCAATCGGTCGGCCAAGTTCCGTTTTCGTGGAGTTTCCGCACATGCTGCCGGCGCGCCGGACCGTGCTCGATCCGCACTCGACGGTGTGGAGGCGATGAACCATATGGTAAATCTAATGCGTGAGCATGTGCCCCAGGAAACCCGGATTCACTACGTCATTACCGCGGGAGGCAGCGCCCCCAATGTAGTGCCGGATTTCGCTGAAGTATTTTACTACCTGCGCAATCCGGAAGCCGAAGTGGTGCTGCAACTGTGGGATCGCCTGATCGCCACGGCCGAAGGCGCCGCCATCGGTACCGGTACCGAAGTTGACTGGGAAATAATCCACGGCATTCACTCGGTGATGGTGAATGAAACCCTGGCGCAGATGATGCATGAGAAACTTTCCGAAGTCGGCGGTGTGGAATATACCGCTGCGGAACAGGAATTCGCGGAATCCATTTACTCCACCCTGGATCGACCCAACCTGTCCCTGGGCAGCGAACAAGAAATCCAGCCCTACCTGTCCACCCTGGGCTATGGCTCAACGGATGTAGGAGATGTCTCAATTACCGTGCCTACCGTGGGCCTGCGCACCGCGACCTGGGTGCCAGGCACCTCATCCCATAGCTGGCAGGCGGTGGCGGCCAGCGGCATGAGCATAGGCTACAAGGGTGCCCAGGTAGCGGCCAAAACCCTGGCACTGGCAGCAATCGAGCTGTTCCAGAACCCAGAGCTGCGGAACGCAGCACAGGAAGAATTCGAGGCCCAGAGGGGCCCGGGTTTTGTGTACGAATCCCTGCTGGGAAACCGCCCGCCACCCCTGGATTACCGCAACTAGAACGAGCGTCTGCCTAACAAATAATCAGGTGGTGGCGAGTAACCATTTGGCTGCTCGCTGCGTCTATCTCATTGTATTTTCGAAACTATCTACGCTCCTGTTTGCGGGAAAAATTCCTTAATTGACACCTAACCGGGGCTCACATAAATTCACTGAACTCAAAGAGTCTGCATGCAGGTCTATAAGACAGACTCCGGAGGGGAGCACACCAAGAAATCGCAATGCCGGGGCAATTCCGCCCCATGTTTCTTTTTAAAGGGGGAAATAACTCAATGCGAAAACCAACAATGAAACTAACCGCGTTGTCGGCCGGGATCGCCGCGGCGCTGGGCGCTTCGCCACCAACCCTGGCGCAGCAGGACCAGCTCGAGGAGATTATTGTCACCGGATCCTACATCCGGCGTGACAGTTATTCCGGCACCGCGCCTGTTCAGGTCATCAACCAGGAAAACATCGAGCGCATTGGCGCCGTGCAGATGGTTGATGTGCTGCAGGAGCTGACAGTCAACAGCGGTTCGCAGTTCTACAATGAAACCAACAGCCGTGCCGGCACGGCGATGTTTAACGTGCGTAACCTGGGCCTTGGATCCACCCTGACCCTGATCAACGGCAAGCGCGGCGGTATCGCGGCGGTAGCCGATGATACCGGTACCGACTTCATGGATATCAACCAGTTTCCGATTTCCATGATCGAGCGTATCGAAGTGCTGACCGATGGTGCATCCTCGCTGTACGGCTCCCAGGCCGTAGCCGGTGTGGCCAACATCATCACCCGTAAAGGTTTCGAGGGATTCGAGCTTTCCGGTGGTTGGCGCGAGTCCGAGATCGACCAGAAAGACATCAGCATGGCGGCTGGCAGCCAGTTCGACCGCGGTGGATTCAATATATACGCCACCTGGTATGAACAGGGCCATGCGTTCCGTTCTGATTTCGACTGGTTGAACGAGCGTCTCAATCCAAGCCCGGCAACTTCTCGTTTCCTGTCGTCCACCGGTTCACCCGGAACTTACCGTGGCGCAACCCTGAACGCAGCAGGTAACGCCGTACCTACGGGTGGCAACCGGGTACCTGATCCGGATTGTGAGGCCGCCGGTGGCGTGCTACGCAGCCCGACCGACTCCCGTTGTCGCTACCTGTTCGTAGACCAGGTGGGCATAATCTCCGCGGAAGAGCGAGTGCAGGTGTTCTCTGAATTCGAATGGGAATTCAGTGATCGCGCCCGCTACTATGCCGAGGCGAGCTACTCCAACAACGTGATTGAGCGCGGCAGCGGCGGTGCTACGTTTAATACCGGCCAGGCAGAGGGTGGTGGTTATACGATTCCTGCCAGCCACCCGTTCAATTTCTTCGTGGCTGATCCAGCAGATCCCGATGACATCATGTATATCGGGCCAACTGCCTGGGACAATGCTGTCCATACCGCTGTCGACTTGCAGGCAACCGCGCGACCCCTGGGTCGCGAAGTCAACAATACGCCACTCACCCAGTTCATTAATCGCGAATTGAACTACTCACGCATCCTGAATGGATTCGAGTTTGATATCAGCGATACCTGGACATTAGATATGTCTTATGGCTGGGCGAAATCGACCAGGGTAACCAATGCGCCACATAACTATCGATCCGATGTCTACCAGGACCTGGTAAAAGCCGGCGAATGGAACCCCTTTGGAACGGCGCGCGCTACTCCTAACCTGGTTTCTCCAAAGGATGGTGTGAGTGTTGCCGGTAATACCAGCATCACCCAGGATAAATTCGATACTCCCTCGGCCTCCAACGCCCGCGTACTTGAACAGGTTACCGACGTAGTAGCAACTGGCGACCTGTTTGAGTTCAACAACCAAATGGTTGCTGCGGCGTTTGGGTACCAGTACCGGGATGTCCAGATCGATATCATCGACGACTCCCTGGAAGCAGCCGGCGAGGCGAATGAGCAGAGTCTGTCCGGACCCGTCTCAGGATCCCAGGATGTCTGGGCTGTTTTCGGCGAGGTCGTGGTGCCGCTGTCTGACGAATTCGAATTGCAACTGTCCCTGCGCCGGGAGGACTACGGCGGCAGCATCGGTGATACCACCGATCCCAAGGTGGCTTTCGAATACCGCCCCCTGGAGTGGTTGGGCTTCCGCGGCTCCTGGGGTACTTCCTTCCAGGCACCCACGGTACGTCAGACCGCATCGGCCACATCGTCGGCTTTTATCGACGACCCGGCCTCTCCCACCGGCCCCGGTGGCAGCCTGGTGTGTGTCTCGACCGGCCTGAACAACAACATCACTGTGTCTGTTCAGGGCTCGCCTAACCTGAAACCCCAGGAATCGGAGAACTTCAACTTTGGCGTTGTGTTCCAGATGGACAACGGCCTCAATGCCAGTGTTGATTTCTTCAACTTCGACTACACCGACCTGATCGCCCAATCCGAGGGAGCCCAGGCCATTGTGAACAATGACTGTAACGACGACGGTATTCCCAATGATCCGAGGATTATCCGGGACGCCGGCGGCCAGCTGCGCCAGGTCAATACAGAATTCGTCAACATCGGCCAGGTTGAAACCTCCGGCTTCGATGTCAATGCGAATTACTCATTCGACCTGGGTCCCGGCGAACTGCGACTGGATGGTGCAGCCACCTACGTACAGGACTTCGATGTGAGCAATGGTGCGGTTTCCTTCGACGGAGCCGGTAGTCGTAACTTCTCCAATAACTTCTCTACTCTGCCCGAGCTGCGCGCTCACTTTGGCGGTACCTACCTGTGGGGCAACAGCGCCCTCACCGGCACGTTCCGTTACATAGATGAGTATCGCAACGACCAGAGTAATAACGGCATCGTGGATTCCTGGGAGACTTTCGATCTCCAGTACAATCTCGTGCTGCCGGAGTTACTGGGTGATGGCGACTCCTCGATCACCGTCGGGATAAACAACGTCTTTGATGAGGATCCACCCCGCCTGACCCGGCTCGATTCGAATGGTGTTGAATTGCCAGCATCAAGGCCGAGTTCAGGTGGATTGATTTATGACGGTCTATCAGATCGTCCCGGGTATGATGATCGTGCAGGCCACAACCTGCAGGGAAGGATCATCTACGTGCAGTTTACCCAGGACTTCTGATTCACTGTCATATAGCAATCAGGTAGTACAAAAGAGGGGCCATTTGGCCCCTCTTGGTTTATGCTAGCCCTTCTTTGTCAGGAACATTCCGACGTGCGAACCATAGCAGTCCTGTTTACTTGCCTTTGCTCTTACAGCATCTTCGCCCAGCAGGTGAGCCAGGAAGCACTTGAGCGCTGTGCTGATATTTCCGACAGCCTGGCGCGCCTGTCCTGTTTCGAACAACTGACCGACCAGGGGCGCAGCCTTGAGAATGAATTAGTCGACGCAGATGAGTCGCGGCAGACAAGCGCAAGTTCAGCGGAAACAACTCAATCCTCCACTACACCGCCTTCCGCCCCCGTACAATCCGCCACGCCGGTTGCGGAACCGCAATCACAGACCGCCCAGGCACCTGCTGCGGCTGAAATCGGCAGCGAACAGTTGCAGTCTAACCGGGCACAGGAACAGGAAAACCTTCTGGTTGTTGCCACCGTCAATGAAGTGACTCGCGACAGCCGGCGCTACCTGTATTTTCACCTGGACAATGGCCAGGTCTGGCGCCAGATTGAAGCTCGCTTCGTCCCCTATCCCCGCGATCGCCCGTTCCAGGTAGAAATCGACCAGGGCATGATGGGCGAATACCGCCTCCGCGTCGAAGGCGAAGGACGCATGGTACGCATACGCCGCATCGAGTGAGCGCGCGATGCGATTGTTGTAGAGCACCGGAGGGTCGCCGACATTTCCAAGGAAATACCCAGGATTGACATCAGCAAGCACGTGTCGATGTTATTCGGCAGCCTGCTGGTTGTGCACGACTGGCCGGACAGCGAAGAATTGAATCGTGATCTCGCGGAGCTGCTGTTGCTAAAAGAGGCGGAGGACAAGGATGGCCTTCACCGCTCCAATGCCGGCGGCTGGCAGTCATCCGGTAACCTGGTTTCCTGGCCGGAACCCTGCGCCCAGCAACTGCGCCAGCGCATTGAAACCCTGGTATTCAATCTCATGGACCAGATCATCCGCGACCAGGGCCACAAGCGTTTTTTCCGGTTGATTATCGACTGCTGGGGAAACATCAACCGTTCCGGGGATTACAACGTGGTTCACACCCATCCCAACTGCATGTGGTCCGGTGTGTACTATGTATCCAAGGGCCAGCCCGATCCCGCCATTCCCCAGAACGGCATGCTGGAAATCATTGATCCGCGTGAAGCGGCGAATTACATACAGGTTAAAAATACTATTCTGGATGCCCGGGAATTCGTCGATAATGTACCCGGCCGAATGCTGCTCTGGCCGAGCTGGTTAAAACACATGGTGCATCCTTATACGGGTGAAGGAGAGCGCATCTCCATTGCCTATAATGTCACGGTGGTCGAACAGGATCAGCCGGCCTGAGCGGCAACCGCCCTTTCCCATTCCTGCGAGAGTAGCAACGCGGTGAATTCCCACATTTTGCATCGCCAAATCCACTCAAGACTGGCTGTCGCTGTAAAAGGCGACGGAGCCTATCTTATTGACTCGTCTGGCAAACGCTACCTGGACGCCTCCTGTGGTGCGGCGGTGTCCTGCCTGGGACATTCCCACCCCAGGGTGACTGAAGCTATCAAGGCCCAGGTGGACAAGCTCGCCTTCGCGCATTCCGCTTTCTTTACCAACGAGCCGGCGGAAGAACTGGCGAACCTGATCAGCAACCGTGCTCCCGGTGACCTCAACCATGCCTATTTCGTGTCCGGCGGATCGGAAGCCATTGAATCAGCGTTAAAGCTGGCGCGGCAGTATTTCGTGGAACGGGGCGAAATGCAGCGGGGGCGGTTTATCGCGCGGCGGCAGAGTTACCACGGCAACACCCTGGGGGCATTGTCCATAGGCGGCAACCTGTGGCGGCGGCGGGATTTTGCGCCGCTGCTTACTGAGTGCAGCCACATCAGTCCCTGTTACCCCTACCGTGACCGCGATGAATCTGAAACCCTGGAGCAGTACGGCCGCCGTGTAGCCGACGAGCTTGAGGAGGAGATCCTTAAACAGGGCGCTGAAAACGTAATCGGCTTCGTGGCAGAAACCGTGGGAGGCGCCACCGCGGGAGTGCTCACCCCGGTTCCTGGTTATTTCAAACGCATACGGGAAATCTGTGACCAGTACGGCATCCTGTTGATCCTCGACGAAGTCATGTGCGGCATGGGACGCACCGGCAGCCTGTTCGCCTGCGAACAGGAAGAGATCGTTCCCGATATCGTTGCTGTAGCCAAGGGCCTGGGCGGGGGCTACCAGCCCATTGGCGCCATGTTGCTATCGGACCGTCTGTTCGCCCAGCTGGAAGACGGTAGCGGCGCCCTTAAAGGCGGTCACACCTACATGGCCCACGCCACCGCCTGCGCCGCCGCGCTTGCTGTACAAAAGGTAATCGAGGAAAACGGGCTGTTGGAAAACGTGCGGCGTCGCGGTGAACAATTGCTGGAAGCGATGCAGGAACGATTTGGCAGTCATGCCAACATCGGAGACATTCGCGGGCGCGGACTATTCTGGGGCCTGGAACTGGTCGCTGACCGGGACAGCAAACAACCCTTTGACGCCTCCCTGGGACTGCACGAAAAAATTAGATGCGCTGCCCTGGACCAGGGACTGATCTGTTACCCCGGCCAGGGCACTATCGATGGCATCAATGGAACCCACGTGATGCTGGCGCCACCTTTTATCGTGGAAGACAGCCACATACATGAAATCGTGGACAAGCTCGATACTGCGCTGGATGTAGCTATCAAGGGGTGACTTCCGATCAATTCAGCCGGCCCGGGAGCTATGGTAGCCTTGGCCATCCTCGAAATCGATTTGAACGGATCACCGTGAGCCGACTCGCCCGCTACCCGCTTTCACTCACCTGTCTCATCCTGTCTGCCTGCATCAGTTACGAGCCGGCTATACTGGTGCCGGCACTCACGTTGTCCCCCGAGGACATCGTCCTATCAGCAAGCGGTGGCGACAGTGGCAACCGGGTAGATTTCGGTCTCGATGTAAGCAGCAATGAAAGTGACTCCCTGGTCGCCGTGGAAGTGTTGCCGGGAATGCGCGTGCGTGGCGTGGCGGAAAACAGCGCGGCCGCAGCGGCGGGTATCCGGGTTGGCGATGTCATTCTCGCCATTGACAGCATGGCTACCAACAGCCCCGATGCACTCATCGCGATTCAACAGCAGGCGGCCAAAACCGAACCCTATGAATTTGAATTGCGCCGGGGTACAGCAGTGCTGGCAACGTCGGTAACGGGACGCCCGGTTACTACAGCAACCCCGCCGCGGGAACTGTATCGAATCGATCCCCTGGCTTCCCGCGCCGGCTATGACACCCGGCTGGTGAGTGTGCGCGGACAGGCCAATGTGGCGGCAGCGGTAGTGGTGACAATCCTGCCCGATAGTCCGCTGCCCGCTGCCAATATAAATGAAGGAGACCTGATCCTGGCGCTGGACGGAAACGCCCTCAGCTCCGCCCAGGACCTGGTTACCCGGCTGAACCGGGATTACGCACTGGGTGACCGGGTGCTACTGGATGTCTACGACGGGGGAGATGTCCGCCGGGAAGAATTGCGCCTGTGGGATCCGGGCCGACGCATCAGTCGTATAGCCATGATGCCCCTGCTGCAATATGAATCCAGCCTCAGCCCGCCGGCAAGCAGTTTGTCGATTCTGGACTTGTGGTTATTCGCCGTGTACCGCTATACACGCAATGAGGGGGAACAATCCCATTCCCTGCTGGGTCTAATCAATTTCACCACCGATTACGGCGAGCTGACTGAAGAAACCGAACAATGAAGAGCCCGCGCAACTTGATAGCACTATCTGCACTGGTATTTGCCGGTTCTGTGGCCGGCCAGTCAAACTATGTGGCCTATCAACTCGACAGAGAAGATAACTGGGAAGCTCTCGTGGTTGAGGACATGAACGGCGACGGCAGGATGGACCTGGTGGTACCCCACTATGACGGCACCCTCGGCCGGGAAATCCATATCTACCATCAACTGGAAAGCGGCTCCTTCGCCAGCACTCCCCAACGGGTAGAAGTTAAGACCGAAATCATCGCCGCGGGTTTCGCCGACCTGCGTGACGATCCAGGCATGGAGCTGTTGTTCTATGCCAACAATGGCGTTTTCAGCCTGTCCACGGCGACGGAAGGCTATGCAGGCAACATCAGGCAACTTATCGAATGGGACATGGCGGTTGCGGTACCGGAACTGGACGAGACACCATTCGTGCGACCCCTGCGGGATATCGACAATGACGGGCACATTGACCTGTTGCTCCCGGGAAAGGAAGCCTATGGCATATTTCACGGACTAGGCTACGAACAGTTCAAACTGCTTGCCACAATCAGCACGATTAATCCCGACGTGCCGCCCGCCATGCGCAACAACTTTGAGACCGATCTCGATGCAAGGCTCAGCATTAACTCGGATGAAGGCATCCTGATTGAACTGAGCGCGCAAACACCCTCCCCTTTCGGAAACTTTATCGAGCAATGGGATGTGGAAGAAATTCCGCGCCGCCGCCTGCTCCGTTCTGAACAATGGATGCCCGGCGCATTCTTCGAACAGCTCAACGGCGATCGGCGCTGGGACCTGGTGTACCGGAACATGGGCAGCGATGGCCTGGGGCAGCTCAACATTCACCTGCAGCGGGAAGACGGCAG
>CAYFKD010000003.1:234341-234665 GCA_964343795.1 uncultured Pseudohongiella sp. | reverse complement strand
GGCAGCTTTTCCGACAAGCCGGACTGGCACGGCTCCATTGATGCCCGCGGTGAAATGCGCCTGGCTCACCTGGACGGAGACAAGCAGGCCGACCTGTACCGCCTCATCGGGGAAAGTGATGAATGGGAACTGCGTTTCTACAAAAACCTCGGCGGTGAATTCAACCTGCAGCAACCAAATCAGATCATGCGCTTCTCCGGCTACGACCTGGAACTGGATTTTCTCAGTCTCGCGAATGATGAGCCGCCATTTCTAAACGCCAGCTTCTACACCATCCCGGTTATCGACGCCATTCGTAACGCCAGTATCAACCGGGTACAACTG
>CAYFKD010000003.1:134349-234331 GCA_964343795.1 uncultured Pseudohongiella sp. | reverse complement strand
CCGGAAAGTAGTGAATTGTTCAGCCGGCGGCCAAACTCCCGCCTGGAAGAAAATTTTTCCGCCGAAAACGTTCGCGGCCTGTCCGAGCAGATGTCACTGCGTTACGACGTGGATGGGGACGGGCGCCGTGATGCCTTGTCTATCACCGAGAACGGCACGCTGGCGGCAAGGCGTATTGATGATCAGCTTCAGATCGAGCCGGAGCCCTTCTGGGAATACGTGTCACCACGCACGGTGTTTGAGTTTGATGTGTTGTCTTTGAACGACGATGAACGGCCCGACCTGATCCTGCGTCATGGCACGTCCACAACCGTCCTGGTGGCGGCGCCATGACGAGACAGGGATTCAAAATTGCTGTGCTTTTTATCGGCTTGAGTGCCACGCCCTGCCTCGCGGCCGACTGGAAATACCGGCAACAAGGATTTCAATTTCCTGCCGCCGCCGAAAGCATCATCCTGGCGGACCTGAACGGAGACGGGCGGCAGGACATGATCCTGGAACTGCAGGACCGGTTACGGGTTTACTCCCAGGATGAAAGCGGCTTCGATTTTGAAAGCGGTTTCGCGGAAATCCAGTTCGAAGGCCAGGCTATCGGCTGGGATATCAGCAGCAGTTACAGCGAAACAGGCAACACCGACATTATCGCCCTGGTGGACGGGTCCGAGGTTCAGGCCTGGTCCATGCAGGCGAACTCATTCAAGACCCCAAGGAAAGTGCATAGCGGCCTCACCGGTTTCCTGCCTCGCGGGCTGAACCGCCTGTACTTTTCCCGCGACATCGATCGCGACGGCATCGACGACCTGGTAATTCCCTCCGCGGGTGTACTGGAGATTTATATCCGCGACGGCGAAGGCTACCAGTCACCCCTGAGAGTGCAGTCGGACATGCGTATTCGCACCAGCCTGGCGACTACCCGCCTGCAGGGACGAACCGGGCAGGCCATAACCATACCCCTGATGGAACTACGGGATGTTAATGGTGACGGTTTTGATGACCTGGTATCCCGCACCGATGAAAGTCTTGATGTGTTCATAGCCAACAGCTCTAAGGATGCTTATTTCCCTGCCCTACCCAGCTACACACTGGACATCGCTGCCATAGAAGAACGCCTCGGTGAATTCGATATCGACAACCTGGACTTTTCCAACCTGACCGGTGTACTCGCACTCACCCACGAAGAGATCCTGGAAGACATTAATGGCGACGGCATTGCGGACATGTTGCTGCGGGAAGGCGGCAAGGTATCCCTGTTTGCCGGCACCGCCGATGGCATGGACTTCAGCCAGCCATTACAGGTGCTGCGTTCCGGTGGCAACGTGCTGAGCACTTTTGTCTACGATGAGAACGAAGATGGTCTGCAAGACTTGTGGCTGTGGCGGGTAGAACCCATTTCCGTGGGTGACGTGTTCCTGTGGCTGGCCTTGTCAGGCAGCATCGCGGTAGAGGCATTTATCTATCCCAATGAAGGCGAGCGCTTCGCCCGCCGACCCAGCCGGCGTATTACTGTAGACCTGCGCTTTCCCTCGGTGATTCGCATGGCTACTTCTTTTCTTGAACTAAGCGAAGAAGCGGAAAATACCCAGAGCGACGACCTCACTCCGGTCGCCACCGGGGAGGTGGACGGCATTGGCGATAACGAAGACTTGCTGGTGCTGGTCAACAACCAGTTACAGGTATTCCTCGACAGCATACAACCGGAAAAGGATGACCAGCCTTTTCTCGGCGCCCTGGGTTATAACCGGCAGCGGGATGATTATGAAATCAACCTGCGGGAGATCATCGACAACATCACGATCCGGGGTAATCCCATGCTGGAATCCGTGTCCGGTCAGACCGCCCACCAGGTAGTGGATATACAGGAAACCGTGGTCAACGGTGATGTGGTGACCGCGTTATTAAATGGTGATGACCGGGATGATGTCTTCGTTTTTACTTCGCACAGCCACGAAGCCATCAGCGGCATACTGTTGCTTTCCAGTAATGACTGAGAGCAATATGAGCGTGAGATCGAATGAGAAAGAGAGACCTTCGAAGGTCCTGAAATTTAAACCGGGGGCGGACCGAAACCAAGACGATGGGACGCCAATATCATGAACAAAGCACTACTGATCACAATACCTGTTTTCCTTATTGCCGCTTTTTTAGCGTACCGGCTGGCTGCGGAAAACCGTGAGCTGGAAGAACGCATCAGCAGCCTGCAGGCAAGAATGACGCAGCAACTGGAACAGGTTGAAGAGTCAAGCCGGCAACGCCTGGCATTGCAAAACCAGTTGGATGAACTGCGCAGCGAGTTGACGGAATCCCGCAGCCGGCTTACTGCCCTGGGCACGGAACTGGATAACGCCAGGCAGCAGGTCGATCCGGACTACGAGCGGGTGGAACAGGAAATTCGCCAACAGCTTGCGCGGGAGTATGCACAACAAAATTCCGCTCCCGATACCAGAACCCGCGCCCCGCTTTCACGGGCCCAGCTGATCGATGAACTGAGCGGGCTGGAACCCATGGAAATGGCCCAACTGATGACATTGCAGGGGCGCTATGGAGAATTCCTCGAATCACTGAATGTTGATAACCAGCGCAAGGAAGTCATTATCGACGCGCTCAATAACTACCTCACCGACCAGAATAATGCGCGGCGGGACATCATGATGCAGGCCCAGGCAGATGGTTTTGACCGCAGGCAGATGCGGGAACAAATGCAGGTCATAAACAGCCCGGAAACACGACGCGAATCCCTGTCTTATGCGTTGACCGAAGATGAACTGCTGGCGCTGGAACAGTTCGAGCAGAACCAGCCGCAAAATGTTTCCTTTCGAGTCGGGAACCTGCAGCGAGGTGACGGTGCAGCCAGTGCGGTATTCATAGGTGACGGCAACTACAGCCTGGAACCGGGCCAGGAACCCAGGGAATACAGGGAAGTCATCATTACCAACGACCAGTGAGCGCTTTCTCCCTGGAAGCCGGGCGCTGCCGCCATCGCAGCGCCCCGGGCCTCATTGTGCTTTAAATTGAAATATGCTTTCATCGACAGCCATCCCGGGGCTGGGAAAGTTTCTGGCGAGACATCGGCGCACCACGATAAGAATAAACAATCGGAATGAAATCCCGCAGCTTTATCATTCTGTTCTGCCTGTTGCTCGCTTCCTGCAGTGATGAACTTAACCGTGCCCGTCCCTATGTGCTCACCACCGCAACCACCGGCGGCACCTTTTATCCCGTTGGCGTTGCCATCGCCACCATTGCCCATGCGGAACTGTACGACAGCCACGGCATTTCCCTGACAGCGATAAGCTCCGCGGGGTCTTTTGAAAACGTCAAACTATTGCGGGATAACCAGGTACAGTTCGCCATCCTGCAGGGCCCCTTCGGCGCCTGGTCCTGGAATGGAGAAGGCCCGGTCAGTTCACCCCAGACCCACATGCGCAGCGTCAGCGCCCTGTGGAAGAACGTAGAGCATTTCGTGTTGCTCACCGAGCTTACCGAAAACGGCGACATCATGGACCTGGATAGCCTCGACGGGCATCGCTACGTGCTGGGAGCACGGAACTCAGGCGCCGAACAAACCGGCCGCTTTATCCTGGACACCCTGGGTATCGACTACCAATCAAAAATGTCACTGGACTTCATGGGATACGGGCCCACTGCCGCCGCCATCCAGGATGGCTCCATCGTGGGCATGAACATTCCCGCCGGCGCCCCGGTCAGCGCCATTACCCAGGCCTATGCCCTGGTGGGAGAGCGTATGACCATTCTCAACTGGAGCCAGCAGCAACTTGATCTGCTGAATGCGAAGTACCCTCTGTGGGACTGGTATGACTTTCCACCGGGAACTTACCCAAACCAGAATGAACTCATTCGCACAATCGCATCGCCAAACGTATTGGTCACCCGCGATGACATACCGGAAGAAGCGGTATACCAGATAACAAAAGTTATATGGGAAAACCTGGCAACCCTGCAGGAGATTCACGGCGCCACCCGGGACATGCGGCCCGAGATTGCAGTGCAGGGCCTTGGCGCACCGCTGCACCCCGGTGCACTGCGCTTCTACCGGGAAGTGGGTACACCTGTCCCCGACCGGTTGATACTTCCTGAAACTGAAAACCTCCCGAGGGCGGAATCACCGTGAGCACAACAGACAGCAATACCGCGAATAACGCCAGGCACGAGACCCATGCCCACGAGCCCGGTCACGACCTGCACATGCCCCATGAGGACCCCATTATCCATGTTGCCAACCAGGTCATCAGGATTGCAGTAAAGATACTGGCAGTGCTCATGGTGGCGGTCATCGTCTGGGGTATTGGTGACGTTATCTTTGTACTGTACCAGCGGCTCATGGAGCCGCCGCTGATGTTACTCAGCATCAACGACATACTCGCCACCTTCGGTGCATTCCTGGCAGTACTGATCGCCATCGAGATTTTCATGAACATCAGCATGTATCTCACAAAAAACGTTATTCCGGTGCGGCTGGTAATCGCAACTGCTCTGATGGCTATCGCCCGAAAGGTAATCATCTTCGACTTCGAGCAAATCTCTCCACCCTATATATATGGTAGTGCTGCAGTAATCCTCGCCCTGGGCGTAACCTACTGGCTGATTACCAAGAAACCGGGGCGCTGATATCGCAATGGTACCCGGAGCAGTTTCTTGAAATCTCCCTTGCTCAGGTGGGCGGCATTTTTCTTCGCCCTGTTTCACATCTATGTGAATGTAACCTACAGCATTTCCGAACTGTGGTTATCGGCCATTCACTTCGGGGGGTTTTGTGCATTCTGTGCGCTCTGGGCCAATGAACGCGAAGAGCTAACAACGAAATCACCGGTATTCTGGGCAAACATCGGGCTGGCCGGACTCGCCATCGTCAGCGCTGCTTACCTGATATTGTTCGAAGACGCGCTGTACGCCAGGGAAACGGAATACATAGTCAGCGATTACGTGTTTTCCCTGATCGCCATTGCGCTGGCCATCGAATTTACCCGCCGCACCACCGGCTGGTTCATGCCGGGACTCATCTTGTTCAGCCTTTCTTATATTCTGTTCCTGGGTCGCTACGTGGCCGGCGTGTTTGCCTTCCCCGGGCTCAGCCTGGAAACCGTGCTCTACCGCAGTTACTTCACCAGCGAAGGCATGTTCGGCCTGACGGCAAATATCTCCTCGACCTTTGTGTTCATGTTCATTATTTTCGGCGCCTTTCTGCTCAAGTCCGGCGCCGGTGATTTCATCGTGCGCCTGGCCCGTTGCCTCACCGGCCGCTTTACCGGGGGCGCCGGCTACGTCTCGGTGGTGGGTTCCGGGCTGATGGGTTCGGTTACCGGTTCCGCGGTGGCAAATACAGTCTCCATCGGGGTGATTACCATTCCCATGATGAAGCGCTCCGGATTTCAACCGCGCTTCGCCGCCGGCGTGGAAGCCGCGGCGTCCACCGGTGGCGCCCTGATGCCGCCGGTTATGGGTGCCGGTGCATTCGTGCTGGCCAGCTATACCCAGATTTCCTATCTCACCGTAATCGCCGCATCGGTACTGCCGGCCCTGCTCTACTTTCTGACCGTGTCCTATTTCGTGCGCATCGAAGCAAAACGCCTGGGCATGACGCCCACCCGCAGTGAAGACAGCGAAAGCATTACCACCGTACTAAAGGAAGGCTGGCACTTTATTATTCCACTCTCGGTGTTGCTGGGCTTCCTGGTCGCCGGTAGAACCCCGGTGACCTCCGCGGCCTTCGCCATTATCAGTGTCATCGCCGCATCCTGGATCTCGCCCCACCCCATGAAGTGGAAAGACATTTTCGATGCTACCGTGGACGGTGTGCAGAACATGGTTGCAACGGCCCTTCTGCTGGTCGCGGTAGGTATCGTGATCAACGTGGTAACCACCACCGGCGTGGGCAACGCCTTTTCATTAATGATAGTGGAATGGGCCCAGGGCTCGCTGCTCATAACACTGGTCCTGGTGGCGCTCGCTTCCCTGGTACTGGGTATGGGGTTGCCGGTCACGGCGTCCTATATCGTACTCGCCACCCTGTCCGCGCCGCTCATCTTTGACCTCATCAGCCAAACTGCCCTGCTGGACAGCATCGAAGCCGCCATTGCCAGCGGCTCCCTGCCACAGAATGTTTCCGCCGCCCTGGGCTTGTTTGAAGGAAGTACCGCGTCGGTGTTGCAGGAAATGCCCCTGGCCATGAAACAACTGATCCGCCAGGAGATGCTGGAACCGGAACTGCTAACCGGCATGCTGTTAAGCGCTCACCTGGTGATCTTCTGGTTGTCCCAGGACAGCAACGTAACGCCGCCGGTTTGCCTGGCATCCTTCGCCGCGGCTGGTATCGCCGGTACCCGTCCTATAGCCACGGGATTCACCAGCTGGAAGGTTGCCAAGGGCCTCTACCTGGTACCAGTGCTGTTTGCTTATTCGCCGTTAATTTCCGGAACCTGGCCCGAACGCATGGAGGTGTTCCTGTGGTCCTGCATGGGCCTGTATGCCATGGCGGGATTGTTGCAGTGGCACCTGGAACGGCGCATCAACCTGGCCATAGCAGGCTTGTTATTGGCAAGCGCGGCACTGTTGATGTGGACGCCCTTCCCCATGTACCTGCATTTTGCCGGTGCGGCGATTCTCGGTGGCGTTATTTTTTACCAGCGCCGCCTGCCACCCAATCCACAACAGGCTTTTGCAGGATAATTTGCCATGACCCAACACATTGCACGCCAGGTACATCTCGTTAACCGGCCTGATGCCATGCCCAGCCATGATGATTTCTCCATGGTAGAGGTTGAACTCCCGGATCCCGGCCCGCGCGAGGTAGTGGTTCGCAACCTGTACATGTCGGTTGATCCCTACATGCGCGGGCGCATGCGTGCCCAGGGCGTGTACGCCGCGCCCTATGAACTGAACCAGCCCATGTACGGCGGTGCCATTGGTGAGGTGGTGGAGAGCAATGATCCCGGTGTGCAGGCCGGCGATATCGTACTGAACCAGGCGGCCTGGCAGGACAGGTTCGCGGCGACAGCCGACAAGGTGCAGAAGCTCGAGCCCTTCGACCGGGACCGGCTTTCCTTGTACCTCGGCACCCTGGGCATGCCCGGCATGACCGCCTACGTGGGCTTGCTGCGCTTCGGTGAGCCCAAGCCCGGTGAAACCGTATTTGTATCCGCGGCATCCGGCGCGGTGGGCGCAAACGTGTGCCAGATTGCGAAACTGAAAGGCTGCAAAGTTGTTGGCAGCGTGGGCAGTGACGCCAAGGCGCAATGGCTATTGGACGAATGCGGCGTGGATGCGGTGATCAATTACAAGACCTGCGGCGACTTGACCGAGGCGCTGCGTGCCGCGGCACCGAATGGCATCGATGTGTATTTCGAAAACGTCGGCGGCGAACACCTGCAGGCGGCGCTAAACTGCATGAATCCATTCGGCCGCATTGCCGCCTGCGGAATGATCGCCGGCTACAACACGCCGCAGCCTGGCCCCAACAACCTGATGCTCATCGTCGGCAAGAAGATTCGCATCAACGGCTTTATCGTGTGGGATCACCGGGACATGCAGCCCCAGTTCATGGAAGACATGACCCAGTGGATAAAGGAAGGCAAGATCAATTGCCGCGAAACCATCGTCGAAGGATTGGACAATGCAGTCGATGCCTTCCTCGCCCTGTTCAGCGGTGACAACTTCGGCAAGATGATCGTCAAGATCCAGGATTGATTACGCTAACAAGTTAACGCTTGCGAAGTTCTTCCACTGCCTGGTTGTGGAATTCGTAACTCTGACCTGAAAGTGAGTTGAAAAACTCCGTGCGGGACAGGTTGTCCATGATCGGCCCCTTCACTTCCGTAAGGTGCAGTTTTACATCGATTGCCGACAGGGTTTCGTTGAGTTTTTCCAGGGATTCCAGGGCACTTAGGTCTATCTTGTTCACCGCAGCACAGAGCAGGATGACATGCTCAAGGTCCGGACGCTCCGACACCAGTTTGAACACCAGTTCTTCCAGGTAATGGGTATTGGCAAAGTAGAGGCTTTCATCGACTCGAATCGATAGCAGGTTGTCGAAGGTTTCCACTTCGTGCCGCTCCACGTTGCGGTAATGCTCGGTACCGGGAACACGTCCGACGATGGCGACGTGGGGCTGGGAGGTTTTATAGAGGTGGATCAGCAAGGACACGAGCACGCCCGCAGCGATGCCGATTTCCACTCCAATGGTCAGTGTCAGGATAAAAGTCAGCGCCACCGCCACGAAATCAGACTTGGAGTAATTCCAGGCTTTGCGCAGGGTGGAAAAATCCACCAGGGCCGAGATTGCCGCGAGGATAATCACCGCCAGGCTCACCCGAGGAATCCAGTACAGCCAGGGGGTCAGGAACAGCGCCACGAACAGCAGGATAACGGCACTCATGATGCCGGCGGCGGGAGTTGCCGCGCCCGCGTCGTAGTTGACCACGGAACGGGCAAAGCCACCGGTAATGGGGAAGCCGCCGCCAACCGCGCTGGAAACGTTAGCTGCGCCCAGTCCAACCAATTCCTGATCCAGGTCGATGCGCTCCCTGCGTTTCGCAGCCAGGCTCTGGGCAACGGAGATGGATTCCACAAAGCCGATGATTGAAATGAGAAGAGCCGACGCCCACAGGGTGGTCACCAGGTCCAGGCTGACGGCCGGTACTGCGACTCCCGGCAAGCCACTTGGAACGTCTCCCAGGATACGAACTCCCTGTTCCGACAGGTCGAGCATGTAAACCAACAGGGCAGACCCTATAACGACTATTAGCGGGCCGGAGCGGGCTACCGTCGTGGCAATCCTCAGGTCGACTCCCAGCCGCAGCAACAAATCCTTTAACCCTCGTTTGCACCAGAGAATGAACAACAGTGCCAGTAAGCCCAGCCCCAGGGTCACCCAGTTGATCTGATCCAGCTGCTCTACCAGGGATAGCACAATCTCCAGCAGGTTCTGCCCGCCACCCTCAACGCCCAGCATGACCCGCAACTGGCTGAAGGCAATAATGAACGCGGCGGCATTAATGAATGCGCTAATGACCGGATAGGAAATAAAGTTGGCCATGAAGCCGAGGCGCAGGAAGCCCAGGACCAGGAGAAAGGCACCTGACAGCAATGCCAGGGTGGCACCGGCGGCCAGCAACATTTGTGTGTCGGTGATTTCCAACCTGCCCAGGGCCGCCGCGGTCATCAGGGACACCACAGCAACCGGTGCAACGGAAAGATTATTGCTGCTGCCCAGGAAGCCGTAAGCGACCAGCCCGAAGATACTGGCGTAGATACCGGTTTCCGCGGGCATGCCGGCGAGAATGGCGTAGGCCAGTGCCTGTGGCACCAGCATGATGGCCACGATGATGGCCGCCACCAGGTCGTCGCTGAACTTTTCTTTACTGTAATCCTTGCGCCAGGCAAGAACGGGGAACTTGAGTCGGTACAACTTGCAGTCCGTGCTGTTTGAACTCAGCCAATGGTATCGCTTGTGTGGCGGTGGCGTCGAATCATACCGACACATTTCTTGCAGCCAAACCAGCAGCAATCCAGGGTCAGCATCAACACCAGGGCGAGGCCCACACCCCAGAACAGGGACAACTGGTTAAGGGGCACGGTGTAACTGTATTGCTGCAGGGTCTCGTCGAACAATTCTTCATCGGCGGCAAACAACACGTGTAGCGCCACGGCAACACTGTTGCCTGACATCCGGGCCTGTTCCGCCTCCATGCGCTCAAAGCGATCGACGATAATGGTGAGACTGGCAGCGTCACTGCGAAACACCTGGTCGCCGCTGCGCTCATAGTAGGTGATTAACGAGCGCAGGTTGCCCTGGAACATGCGGTCCGCCGTCCTCTGGAAGCCGGCGATGTTGGCACTGACTTCGCGAAAATGGGCATCTACCCGCTGCCGGTACTGCTCCACGAAACCGGGTACCTGGATACCCAGCAACAGCGCGGCGGCAAAGACAAGCATGCGGGAATAGGCGCGAAACATGGATTACTCGAAAAATAAAACTTGCGTGTGTTTAGACAGCAGCAAGCCTGGATTGGTTCTAGCCCTGAGCGAGCAAATTCCGTAAATCAATGATCGCCGCATTGGCCCGGGAAATATAATTGGCCATGGTCAGGGAATGGTTGGCGAAAATGCCGAAACCGGAGCCGTTTAATATGACCGGGAAGAACACGGTGCGCTGGCTGTATTCCAGTTCCCGGATGATCTGGCGCAGGCTGGCGGTGGCGTTCTTGTCTTCCAACACCTGTTCAAAGTCCACTTCCACCGCCCGCAGGAAATGCATCAGAGCCCAGGTGGCGCCCCGGGCTTCGTAAAACACGTCGTCGATTTCCAGCCAGGGCGTGCGCACCGACACCTCTTGTGCTGCGGGTGTCGACTGCTCGGCACCCCGCTCTCCCGCCGTGTCGGTGTTTACCCGGTGCTGCCTGACACTGGCGCTGAGTCGCTGGGACAGGCTGCCCAGGCGGGATTCCACATCCAGCAGCCAACTGGAAAGATTATCGGCCCGGGCAAAGAACTGGGCATCGGTGTTCTGCGGATCCGCTATTCGCCCCAGGTAGGATTCCACTCGTTCTATGGCTTCCCGATACTCGGACTCCGTAGGTGGAAACAACCAGCTGTCATTGTCGAAATGAAAATTGGGTTCCGCGACAATCAGGTCGGGATCTTCCGTGGACTGGGACTGGGAACGGCTAAAACTTTCCCTGAGGGCCCGGGACAGGTCACGGACCTGGACCAGCACACCGAATTCCCAGTTCGGGATGTTGTCCAGGTACAAGCCCGGGGGCAATACATCGTTGGTGAGGTATCCGCCGGGTTTATCCAGCAAGGTTTCCCCCGCTTCGATCAATGCCGCCGTCGTTGCGCTGCCCACCACGTAACTGTGCCCCATGGCGCTAAGCCGGGTATTTACGTTCTCACGTACATCGAAAGGTGACGGTTCGTTACTCCAGTAGATGCCGACGATGATAATGAATATCGCGACGATCCCGACAACCGGGCCGAGCAGGCGCCGGCCCATGGACTTGTTGGGATCGGGCTTGAATAAACCGGCAAATGATTTCAGTTTCTGCTTGATGGACTGCCACACAGCTGCTTGTTACTCCTCGGTTTCTTGCGGCATGCGCAAGCGGATACTGGTGCCTGCCGCCAGTTCAATATTGCCTCGCAGACGATAACCGTCCACGGCCTCACGCATGACCGAATACATCCAGCGGGCCAAATCATCATTTGGCGCAGTTATCAGGAAAAAGGCTTCATGTTCCTTTGCCTGTCGCGCTATGTCGGCCAGTTCAGCCTGGAATGATTCCGTACGACGCGCCACTGCAAGGTCGTCAAACTGAAAAAAAAGATCCCCGGAATTCCGCTCCGCCTGCAATTCCAGCAATGCCGCGGCAATCGAAGGATGCTCTTCGTCCACGAACCGGGCACGATCCAGCAGCGACTCCGCCTGGTCAAACAAACCCTGCTTTCCCGCTTCGCCGGCTAACTCGACGTAGCGCAACACGATGTCCTGCAATCCCTGCAGTGCAATCTCGTTATCAGGCTCATAGGCCAGCACACGCTGAAAACGGGCATGGGCATTGTCGTCTACGGGAGTCAGCAACTTGTCCGCATCCAGCGCCTGCAGGCCTTCGAATAATATGTCCGCGATGAGCCGTTGCCGTTCCAGGGTAGCAGGATCATCCGCTATGGCGCCGCCGGGTAACTCGCGCATGTCCAGCCCTGGTTCGGCGGTATCCGCTTCGGCACCGGCGCCCTCTTCCTCCGGCACCGCCTGGCAACCGGCGAGCAACAAAAGAAACAGGAAGGAATGGAAAGTACGGTGCTTCACAATGAGCTCAGTCGAGTAATTCGTTAAAAGGTATGTACTGCAGCGTGTCACCCCGGGAAACCGCGGTGTGAGGCGGAATTATGGCAAGCCCATGGGCAACGCTCAAGGAAGTACTCACGCCGGAACTCTGGTTGTCAAAAGGCGATAGCCGTGGTGCACCGTCCTCGTAGTCAAGGCATACACGAATATACTCCTGGCGCACACCGGAAACGGCTGCATCAAAATTTGCCGGCAAGGGATAGTGATGCACGTCCAGCTCGGTACACCCAGCCATTCTTAAAAGGGTGGGACGCACCAGCAACAGGAATGTTACAAAGGCGGAAACAGGATTTCCGGGTAAACCGAAAAATTTTGTATCGCCTATGCTGCCAAAGGCCAATGGTTTTCCAGGCTTGATTGCCAGTTTCCATAACTGCAGTTCGCCCTCGGCCTCTACTGCCTTTTTGACATAGTCCTCCTCACCGACAGAAACACCTCCGGTGGAAATAATGCAATCCACCTCAGCAGCAGCTTCCAGCAGCGCCGTGCGAGTAGCCTCGAAGTCGTCTTTCACTACGCCCAGGTTGTGTACTTCTGCGTTCAGGTTTTCCAGCAGGGTGGTAAGGCTAAAAAAGTTTGAATTGTAAATCTGTCCCGGTTGCAGTGGCTGCCCCGGTTCCACCAATTCATCACCGGTAGTCATGATGGCGACGCGAAGGGGGCGGCTCACACTTACCCGGGATAAGCCGGTGGAGGCCAGCACAGCAACGTCCTGGGGCCGTAAACGATGGCCCCGGGCAAACAGTAACGCACCTTTACTGACGTCTTCCCCGGCCTGTCTTACATTTTCACCTGGTTTGACAGCTTTCCTGATTGTCACGGAATCGGGGTTTATGTCGCAGTTCTCCTGCATGACCACCGCATCCGCGCCGGCAGGCAATGGCGCCCCGGTAAAAATCCGTGCAGCCTGTCCTGGCTGAAGCTCTTCGCCCCACTGTCCGGCTGCAATGCGCTGCGTAACAGGCAGTGTAGCCGGAGCGTTTTCCACATCTGCGGCGCGCACGGCGAATCCATCCATGGCACTGTTGGCCAGGCTGGGCACATCGATGGTGGCATGACAATCCTCGGCGAGGATTCGCTTGCTCGCCTCTAACAGGGGAATGGTTTCAAGCTCATCGATTTCGCAAACCGAATCGAGGATAAGACGGATAGCATCGGCTAAGGGAGTAAGACCGCTGGACATGGCTTGGTTCATGGTCTGCTCAGGCGGCTGAGGATTCGGTGGCGGATTGATCGTTTTCCACGGAGCGGGGTGTGCGGCCACGATCATAAAGAGTTTTCACCGAAGCCAGCAGATGTCCGTGCCAGGATCGTTGCTTGATGCCGAATGTATCGAAAATCTTTTTACTGGAAAGGGTGGAATTAAAAATTTCCGGCAGGCGTACTTCACGTTCAGACAGGGTCACGTTGTCCAGGCGTTGATAGACGGCCTCATCGAACTTGGCCGCATTGGCGAGCACTTCTTCGGCGAACTCTTTTTCGCGGCGTGATTCCAGCCCGCTGTAATGATATGTGCCAAACACGTTGGCATCGCAGTCCACCTGCTGGCACACGGCGAGTATGGCCGCGGCAAAATCTCCGGTATAGGTAGGACTGAAACGGCGGCGCCAAACCGGGATGATTGCGTCAGGTTTTTTCGCTGTCCTGATCCAGGACTTGATCAGACCAATCTTGTGATCACCAAACAGCCAGCCGGAGCGAAGAATGATGTGAGAGTCATGGCGTTTTACAGCCTCCTCCCCCTGCAGGGAAGTCCGGCCGTATACACCCACCGGGTTGGGCTCATCGTTCTCGTTGTAACCAAGCTTCTTTTCACCGTCGAAGACATAGGCATTGGACAGGTGGCAGATTGGAATCTTGAGCCGCTGGCATACGCCGGTGAGGACCTCGGGCAAATCCGCGTTGATCTTGCGGCAACGTTCTTCCTGGGATTCGGCCTTGCGCAGGGCGCCATGGTTGCCCGAGATGAAATCCGCCAGGTTAATCAGCTGGGTCGGGGAGAACTCCGTGACCATGCGGGCGATTTCTTCGGCATTTTCCGGCACAAACTGGTATTCAGGGGGCGCAAGGAAGCGAATCCTGCGCTCACGCAGAATCTTGACCAGCGCCTTGCCGGTCGGGCTCTTTGCTCCCACCAGGAACAGTTTCACGGTGCCTAATGCCCTAAAAATCAGCCATTTGCACCTAAAGTGCAGCTAAAGCCCCGGTTTAGTCAAGTATTCCGGGGCTTGTGGGGCATTTCGGGGGTTTGATGGGTGATATCAGCCTATGCGCTGATTAAAAAGGAATGTCGTCGTCAAAATTATCAAAATTCTGATTCTGTGCCGGGGCCTGTTGTGCCTGCGGCTTCGGCTGCGGTGAATTGGGTTCGAATGAACTATCCGCGCCCGCGCTGCCGCGAGAGTCAAGCATCTGCATCTCGTTGGCGACTATTTCGGTGGTGTAACGTTTTACACCATCCTGCTCCCAGGAACGGGTCTGCAACCTGCCTTCGACGAAAATCTTCGAGCCCTTTTTCAGATATTGCTCCACGATTTCGGCCAGCCGGTTGAAGAACACCACGCGATGCCATTCGGTTCGCTCCTGCTGCTCGCCGGTATTCTTGTCTTTCCAGGTTTCGCTGGTGGCTACGGATACGTTAGCGACGGCGTTGCCATTGGGCATATACCTGACCTCCGGATCGTTACCGAGATTGCCAACGAGAATTACTTTATTTACACCGCGACTTGCCACACTTGCCTCCGAACTGGAAAAGATTGTTACAAGCTCAAGTCTATACTATGGATGGGATTTATAGGTAATTTCTCGCGAAATTGATCAATTCCTGTGCAAGTGCGCAGTCATGCCGCGCTTTTTTATCTCGCCCTACCCCGTGGTTTACCTGCGGTCATAAATTCTTGGATAATGGTCTGTTTCGCCTCCCGCTTCGTACATGGGAGGCACGGACAGGAATTTCATGGACACCATCGTAGTTCGGGGCGCACGCACCCATAACCTGAAGAACATCAACCTGATTATTCCGAGAGATAAACTGGTTGTGATCACTGGATTGTCCGGTTCCGGCAAATCCTCCCTGGCTTTCGACACCCTTTACGCCGAGGGTCAGCGTCGTTACGTAGAATCCCTGTCCACCTACGCCCGGCAATTCCTGTCCATGATGGAGAAACCGGACATTGACCACATCGAGGGCTTGTCTCCGGCCATCTCCATCGAGCAGAAGTCCACCTCCCACAATCCGCGCTCCACCGTGGGCACCATCACGGAGATCTACGACTACCTGCGTCTGCTGTTTGCCCGGGTGGGTGAGCCCCACTGCCCGGATCACGGGCTCAAGCTGGAAGCCCAGACCGTCAGCCAGATGGTGGACAAGGTCATGGAACTGCCGGAAGGCAGCCGCATCATGGTGCTGGCGCCCATTATTCGCGACCGCAAGGGTGAACACATTCACGTCTTCAATGAACTGAAGACCAGCGGCTTCATCCGCGCCCGGGTGGATGGACTGGTTTGTGAAATCGATTACCCACCGGAGCTGGAAAAGAATAAGAAGCACAGCATCGACGTGGTCATCGACCGGCTCAAGATAAAGGAAGGATTGCAGCAGCGCCTGGCGGAGAGTTTCGAGACCGCCCTGCAACTGGCCGACGGCCTGGCGGTGGTAAGCCACATGGACGAGAAAGATCAGGAAGAGGAGCTGGTATTTTCTTCCCTGTTCGCCTGCCCGCAATGCGGCCACAGCATTTCCGAGCTGGAACCGCGGCTTTTTTCATTCAATAACCCGGCGGGCGCCTGCGGCAGCTGCGACGGCCTCGGCCTGAAGCAGTTCTTCGATGCCTCCCGCATCATCACCGATGACAGCCTGGCCCTGTCGGAGGGCGCCATTCGCGGCTGGGACCGGCGCAATTTTTATTACTTTGCCATGCTAACTTCCCTGGCGGACCACTACGGATTCAAGGTGGATGTACCCTTCAGGAAACTGTCGAAGAAACACCAGAAGGTCATTCTCCATGGCAGCGGCAACGAAGTAATCGACTTCGTTTACGTGAATGACCGCGGCAACACCTACACCCGCAGCTACCCTTTCGAAGGCATCCTGCCCAATATGGAAAGGCGCTACCGGGAAACGGAATCCAATATGGTGCGGGAGGAGCTGGCCAAATACCTCAGTTCCCAGCCCTGCCCGGAGTGCAAGGGCACTCGCCTGAAACGGGACGCGCGCCATGTGTTTATCAAAGGCACAAACCTGCCCGGCGTTACCGAGATGACCGTGGCCGATGCCATGGACTATTTCATCAAGCTGAAACTCACCGGCAAGCGCGCCAAGATTGCCGAGAAAGTACTGAAGGAACTGCAGGACCGGCTCAAGTTCCTGGTGGATGTGGGCCTGAATTACCTCACCCTGAATCGCAGCGCGGAAACCCTGTCCGGGGGTGAGGCCCAGCGTATCCGCCTGGCCAGCCAGATCGGGGCCGGACTGGTGGGTGTCATGTACATATTGGACGAACCCTCCATCGGCCTGCACCAGCGGGATAACAACCGCCTGCTCAACACGCTGTTTCACCTCAGGGACCTGGGTAATACGGTGCTGGTGGTGGAGCATGACGAGGAAGCCATCCGCAGTGCCGATCACGTCATCGACATAGGCCCCGGTGCCGGGGTTCATGGCGGCCAGATCGTCGCCCAGGGCCCGGTGGAAAAAATCGAGAAGGCCCGGGGCTCACTCACCGGCAAGTTCCTGGCCGGCAAGGAAGTAATTGCCGTTCCCAGGGCGCGTACACCCTATAACGAACTCAAGCTGGTAGAACTCAAGGGCGCTACGGGTAACAACCTGCAGAGCGTGGAGCTGACCATACCGGTTGGATTATTTACCTGCGTGACCGGCGTATCCGGTTCCGGCAAGTCCACCCTGATCAACAACACCCTGTATCCCATTACCGCGTCGAAACTGAACAAGGCAACGACCCTTAATCCCGCCCCTTACGAAGAAATCGAAGGGCTGGAACACCTGGACAAGGTGGTGGACATCGACCAGAGCCCCATTGGTCGGACCCCGCGTTCCAATCCCGCCACTTACACCGGCATCTTCACGCCGATCCGCGACTTGTTCGCCGGCACCCAGGAAGCGCGCAGCCGGGGTTACAAACCCGGACGATTTTCATTCAACGTAAAAGGCGGCCGCTGCGAGGCCTGCCAGGGCGACGGCGTGGTCAAAGTGGAAATGCATTTCCTGCCGGACGTGTACGTGGCCTGTGATGTGTGTCGCGGCAAGCGGTACAACCGGGAAACCCTGGAAGTAAAGTACAAAGGCAAGAACATCAACGAAGTGCTGGAAATGACCGTGGAGGATGCCCGGGAGTTTTTCGATGCCATCCCCGCCATTGCCCGCAAATTGCAAACTCTGATGGACGTGGGCCTGTCCTACATCTGCCTGGGCCAGTCCGCCACCACCCTGTCCGGCGGCGAGGCGCAGCGGGTGAAACTGTCCAGGGAACTGTCCAAGCGCGACACCGGCAAGACGCTGTATATCCTGGATGAACCCACCACGGGTTTGCACTTCCAGGACATACGCCAGCTATTGTCCGTGCTGCATCACCTAAGGGACCACGGCAATACCATCGTGGTCATCGAGCACAACCTGGATGTGATCAAGACAGCAGACTGGATCGTGGACCTGGGTCCGGAAGGCGGTAACGGCGGCGGCCGGATCATCGCCACCGGCACGCCGGAGCAGGTAGCAAAGAAACGCGGCTCCCATACCGGCAAGTACATCAAGAAAGCACTGTCGGGATAAATCCCATCCAAAAATGCCTAAAAAGTGCCAGGCACTAGTGCCTGGCACTTTTAGCCCTTTAAGCGCGTTACAAACTGCGACAAATGCTTAATCTACGACAAATTTTCCCCATATTTCATGGAGTAAACTTATGTGGTTGACCCAAAGTGCCTGGCACTAGTGCCAGGCACTTTTTGAGGAGAGAAGATGAAGCGTCGCCAGTTTTTGCAATCCAGCGCCATTGGTTCTGCGGGAGTATTGCTTCCCGCTACCGCGTTCAGCCAGGGCCGTGAGAGTGAGCCGACCCCTCTTAACATCCCTGAAATGCTGGATGGCCAGATTTCTTCAGGGAGGCGCCGCTACGAACTGAATGTGCGCCGGGGGCAGTCGTCTTTCCTGCCCGGTTTAAACACGCCAACCATGGGTATTAACGGGGATTACCTGGGACCAACCCTCAGGTTACGCAAAGGTGAGCAGGTTACCCTGGCAGTGGCTAACACCATGGGCGAACCCACTACCCTGCACTGGCACGGCATGCACGTGCCGGCCCACGCCGATGGCGGCCCGCACCAGGTTGTTGAACCGGGAACAAGCTGGGATGCTAATTTCGAAGTTGCACAGGATGCAGGATCTCTTTGGTACCACTCCCATCTTGTTCACCGCACCGGCGAACAGGTGTACCAGGGCCTGGCCGGGATGATCTTTGTTGAGGATGAGTCGAGCCGCGCCCTGGAACTGCCATCGGATTACGGCGTGGATGACATCCCCCTGGTCGTCCAGGATCGCAATTTCAACAGCGACGGCAGTTTCGCTTATGGCGGCGCCATGATGGATACCATGCTGGGCATCTTCGGCAACACCATCCTGGTGAATGGCACGGTGAATCCCTACTTCACTCCTGCCACACGCAAAGTACGCTTCCGCTTACTGAACGGCTCCAATGCCCGCACCTATAACTTTGCCTTCAGCGACAACCGGCTCATGCAACAAGTTGCCTGTGATGGCGGTTTCCTTGCCAGCCCCGTGGAGATGCGGAGACTGGAACTGGCCCCGGGGGAACGTTGTGAAATAGTCGCCGACTTTTCCGATGGGCAACCAGTAGACCTTATCAGCCTGCCCATGGCGGCGGACTCCCCATTCATGCCCCGGGGCATGATGGCCAACATGCACCCGCTGAACCAGGAAAGACTCCATATACTTTCCATCGTTCCCCAGTCCAGTCTCGACCCGTCACCGGATGTTCCCAGCACCCTTGCTGCCCTGCCGGAGTTCAATCCGGACAGGGCCGATCGCTTGCGCCGCTTTGTGCTGGCCATGCCAATGGGTATGGGCATGATGGGCCGCGGCGGAGGACCCGGTGGCGGAGGTCGCGGCAATATGCGCGGCGGGCGCGGTGGCATGGGTCGCGAATTCACCATAAACGGTGCCGCCATGGACATGGACGTCATTAACGAACGCATCCCAGTGGGTTCCACAGAAATCTGGGAAATCGTGAACGACTCCATGATGATGCATCCCTTTCACATTCATCACGGCCAGTTCCGGGTAATCAGCTACGACGGCCAGTCCACCCCGCAACACGAACTGGCCTGGAAGGACACGGTGAAAGTAGGTCCGGGCCAGACCGTGCGCCTGATGATGAGTTTCGAAGACTTTGCCGATCCCGAGCTGCCCTACATGTACCACTGCCACATCCTCGAGCACGAGGACAACGGCATGATGGGGCAGTTTGTGGTGGAGTAAGCCACAACTTTATTCTGGCGCCCTCTCTTCCAATGGCATAACTTATCGCCATGAAAGTCATTCGTTTCCCAGTGGCAAGTATCTGCTGCCTGCTTGTTACTGTTGCCCAGGCACAGATCCGTGTAGACACGTTATTAGACCTGGACGCCAGCGGCGGCGTCACCTTGGGCCCCGATGGTTATATCTACGTCAGCGATTTCGGCCCTCAACTCGGCCCTGCCCCCGACACCACCGTGGTATATCGGGTTAATCCCGACAGCGGTGAATACACCGTGTTTGCCGATGGCTTTGACGGAGCTTCCGGTGCCGCATTCGACAACGCCGGTAATTTCTACCAGGCGGAGCCAAGGGGTAATCGTGTCACCAAAATCGACACGGACGGCTCGCGGGTAGTTGTAGCAGACGGGCTCAATACACCGGTGGGGGTACAGGTTGATGACGACGGCAACCTGTACGTGTGCAATTGCGGAAACTCGGAAATTCTCAAGTTCACCACTGACGGTGAGCGAATCGTGTTGGTGCAAAACACGGAAATCCTCCAGTGCCCCAATGGGCTTACCAGTGACAACAACGGAAATCTTTATGCCGTGACTTTTGCTGCCGGCAACGTGGTAAAGGTTTCACCGGGCGGGGAACTGGAGATCATCGCGGAGCTACCGGTTCTGAGCGGCGGGCCCAACCCGGTGGGACTGGGACACATTACCTACGGCAACGGAGAGTTATACGTCACCGCCATCGGTACCGGGGTGATTTATCGGGTCAGCCCCAATGGCGAGGTGGAAACCCTGGCCGGCATTCCCTTTGCCTTCAGCAACATCGACGGCGCCGCCGACACCGCTACGTTTTCCAAACCCAATGGAATCGCCCTCGATACCGAAGGCAGTCGGCTCTTCATTAATGTCAGCGAACCTGCCTGGCCCACCAATGCGCCAGGCCTACATCCTGCCAGCTTGCGGGTGATCAGCAGTTTCTGACCCGGATAATCCGGCACTTAACCTGTTGCTGCTTGTTATTACAGAATCTGCTGGTTCAATATTCCTGACCCGAACCCGCTATCCGATCCTGCAGCTTCGCGGAGCCATCCCATGACCAAGCGCTTGTTGATAATTCTCATAGCCGTTACGAGCAGTGGATGTTTCGCCCAGAGTGCGAGCAATCCGTTTTCCACTCCGGTAAATCTGAACAGTGAGGTCATATCGGTAAACTACGAGGAGTTTGCACGCATTCCTTTCGAGAACAATGTTGCACCCCGGTTGATGCACATGATCACCGAACCGGGCACGCAACGGCATTTCGTATCAAACATGGCGGGCAAGCTCTATAGCGTCAGTTATGATGGTGATACGGTTACCGAGTACCTCAATCTGGCCGGGTTTGATGTACCGGTTATGGCGGCAGGTCGGGAGCGCGGCCTGCAAAGCTTTGCCTTTCACCCTGACTTCGCGCGCAGTGGGTCCCCTGGCTACGGCAGGTTCTACACTTTCGTGGATGTACGGGAAGCTCGAGGGCCCGCTGACTTCATGCCTACCGGTAATAACAGGACCCACGATACCGTACTGCTGGAATGGATCGCGCAAAACGCGGCAGCCGCAGCGTATGATGGCGGTCTTCCACGTGAGCTGTTTCGTGCCGCCCAGCCTTACGGCAATCACAATGCCGGGGAAACCGCATTCAATCCCCTCGCCCAACCCGGCGACAATGATTACGGCCTGCTTTACATCGGCATGGCGGACGGCGGCAGTGGCGGGGATCCTCTCAACATGGCGCAGAACCTGTCTTCGATATTCGGCAAGATCCTGCGCATCGATCCCCTGGGCAATAACAGCGCCAATGGCCGGTACGGCATTCCGGCAAACAATCCATTCCTGACGAAATACGATGCCTTGCCGGAAATTTACGCGAGAGGCGTGCGCAACCCTCAACGCTTCGGCTGGGATGCGGATAATGGACGCATGCTGGTGGCGGACATCGGCCAGAACCAGGTGGAAGAAATCAGTGAGATCAGACCGGGAGGAAATCTCGGCTGGAACCAGTGGGAAGGTAGTTACCGGCACTCAAGCCGGCGCATCAGGCTGGACAATCCCCGCAGTGATCCGGACATGACCTGGCCATTACTGGAATACGATCATAACGATCCTATGCTGGTGGGACGAGCCGCTGTCAGCGGCGTCATGGTTTACCGGGGCAGTGCGATTCCACAATTGCAGGATTTATTGATCTTTTCCGATATTCCCAGCGGCGAACTGCTCTACGTGCCGGCGGATTATGATGAGGGTGGCCACGGCAGCATTCGCCGCATCGCGCTCGATGACAATGGTGAAGGCAAGAACCTGTTGCAGCTGGTGCGTGAGGAAAACGCGCGCCGCGGTGACAGCCGCGCACAGCGCGCCGACCTGCGCTTCGGTTATGGCCCCGGGGGTGAACTGTTCCTGCTGAACAAGGCAGACGGAATCATCCGCAAGCTCATTCCCTAGCGCACCTTGAAAACCGGGTACTCTGCCTCGCCGCTGCGCTGCAGCTCCCCTTCCAGGACCTCATCGAACAGGTTCCAGTAAGCGAGCCCGTCATCGGACTGCGGTTCCAGAAGGTAGAACACCAGGTTCGCCAGGCGCTGGTTCATGGACACAATGTAATCACCCCGGGAAAAATTCCGGTTGTCACTTGTGAATGATCCCCGCAGCAGGGAATTACGATGCCCGTTCTGCACAAACGGTTGCTTGTCGATGGACGTTACCGTGAACACATCTACATCCAGGAATGAATCGGCCTCCAGGGTTTCCACCCAGATACCCTGCTCCTGCAGTTTCTGCGCCAGAGGCTGCAGGGCGCCGCTGAATATATAAGAAGAAGGAACAGGTGCCGTGAGTCGCGGCTGGAAGCGGTTGTAGTTTTGTACACCGGGTACCGTAACAATCTCCGCGCTGCGGGTAACCGCCGCCTCCCCTGCGTCATTTATATAGGGAATATGCAGGTAACTGAGCAAGTCCAGGGATTCCTCCAGGGGAGCCATCTCGAATTGCACACCCTTATCCATCCCGGCCTGCCCTGCCGACACTCGCGCATCCGCTTCGCGATTGATGCGCCGAATCTCATCCCCATGCACATGGGTGTATTCCAGGATTTCCTCGATGAAGGCATTGGCCGCATGGATACGTTTGTAAAAACGGTCGTGAGCGAAAGTTTCACTGAGAATGGCCATGCGGTTTCTCAGCGCCAAGTTGTTGGTGAGATAGCGCGGCGCATGATGATAGGTGCGGTATTCCGTGGGAGGCCAGGTTAAAGGATCGAAACCGCCGTACCAGTTAAAGTCCAGGTTGAATTTTGTTTTAACCGCATCGCGAATTGCCGGCAACATGACATCTGCCGTGTAAGCCGACGGCGCCGGATCACCGGCAGTCTGGTAAGACGGCGCGTAAGTCAGGGAGTATCCGTGCCAGGTGCCGTTGGTGGTATGCAGGTCAACGAACAGGTCAGGGTCCCAGCGCAATATGACCTTCTCGAACAGGGCCCGGGTCTCATCGGCCTCCTGGATTACGCCGTCCCGGTTGAGATCGTAACCATGGGCGGTGCGCACACCGGTGAGCGGCGGACTCATCTCCTGGGAGGGCCGGTTTTCCGCTGCCATGTCATCGTTACCGTCAGCGTTGTAAACCGGCACAAAGATGACAACCTGGTTTTCCAGCAGGTGTTGCTTGTCACCGAATAACATGTCTCGCATGAGAACCAGGGACGCTTCCTTGCCCTCCACTTCGCCACCGTGAATATTGCCCTGTATGTAGATGACGGGCTTGCCGCTGGCCCGGGCCTGTTCCGGGCTGGACACCGGCGGATTGGCCAACACCAGCAAGGGCACGTCTCGCCCTTCCCGGGTCAGTAGTAATTGTTCGCGATGAATTAAGTTGGTTTGCGCCTGGAGAGCATCAATGACCGCCATGACTTCGGCAAAAGTCGAAGTGCGCTGGTAAGCAATGCGTTCCGGAATAGTGAGCCACTCAACAGGAATCGTATCTCCGTCCTGGGCATGGAGCGGTACGCAAAGTACAAGAACTAAAACAAGGCAAAGTCGCATGGGCATCGGGTGGTTGCAGTAGTTTTACTAAAACTACTGCATTTTCACCGTCAGCCCAACTATTCGTCGCGCAGGGTGAGCACCGGGTTGGTAAGCGCCGCTCGGGCGGACTGGTAGCTAATGGTTACGAAAGCGATAAGCGCTGCCAGCAAGCCTGCGGCCAGGAAAGCCAGCGGGGATATGTCTACGCGATAAGAGAACAGTTGCAACCACAGCGTCATTCCATACCAGGCAACGGGGACTGCAATTGCCATGGATACCAGCACCAGCATCATAAACTCCCTGGACAGCAACATCACGATACGGGAAACCGGAGCGCCCAGGGTTTTTCGAATGCCGATCTCCTTGGTGCGCTGCTCCGTGGTGTACCAGGACAGGCCATAGAGACCAAGGCAGGCGATGATAATGGCAAGTATGGCGAAGCCTGTGAAGATGGACCCCATCTTGCGATCCGATACGTAAAGTTGTTGCAGGTCTTCATCAAGAAAGGAGTATTCGAAAGGCTGATCGTTAGTACTGGCGTTCCAGCTGTTTTCCAGGTCCGCGATTGTTTCCGGGATATTGTTACCAGCCAGCCGCACATTGATATAGCGGGAAAAATCATCAATGCGCAAAATTAGCGGACGAATTTCCAGGTGCAGGGATTCAAAATGAAAATCTTCCATAACTCCTATTATTGGACCACTCATAAGTCCATCATTGTCTGGCTCCACAATCCTCTCGGACAGGGGGTCGGTTATACCGAATTCGCGCACAGCGCGTTCGTTCAAAATATATGCACGTTCTTCGGAGCCAAAATCTTCCCGGAATGAGCGGCCCTCAACCATGTTAATCCCCATGGTCTCGATAAAATCGTAGTTCACCCCCATGAACCAGATGATCTTGGAATCGTTGGCCGGCCCGCTCTCGATATAGTAGACATTGCTGCTCATGGTTTCGCCCGGAACCTGAATCGAAGAAGAGGCATTTACCACACCCGGCAACTGTTTTACCCGGTCCAGGAAAGGATCCAGGTCATCGCCAAGTGCATTGGCCCGGTGCACGAGAAGCAATTGTTCCTGATCGAAACCCAGGTCCTTGCTGCGCATGTACTCCAACTGGTTGTAGACAATAAGAGTCGCAGCGATCAGTGCAACCGCGATGGCAAACTGGAATACCACGAGAGTCCGGCGAAACCATACGCTGCCGCTGCCGCCGCTGAACTTGCCCTTTAATACTTCCTGGGGATGAAATTGCGACAGGAATAGTGCCGGGTAAGATCCGGAGAGCAGTCCCACGATGAAGATGAAGAACACCAGCAGCGTCATGGCCTGGGCGCTGAACAAGATGTCCAGGCTGAGCTCTTTCTCAGTCAGGCCGTTAAAGGCGGGCATGAGAAAGTAAATGGCAGGCAGGGCAATCAACAGCGCCAGGAAACTGATGAACACTGACTCGGAAAGAAACTGGACTAACAGCTGCTGGCGATGGGAACCCAGCACCTTTCGCACCCCGATCTCCCTGGCCCTGTTGGCGGAGCGGGCGGTTGAAAGGTTCATGAAATTTATGCAGGCCAGGAGCATGATGAACAAGGCCAACGCCATGAATGTGTATACGTAAGTTGCACTGCCGTTCTGCTCGAATTCAGCTTCCTTGTTTGAATACAGGTGGATATCCGTCAGGGGCTGGATGCCATAGGCATACCGGCCCCCTTCCGCGAAGAATTCCTCGAAGTCCACGCCCATCATTTCTTCAATTTGCGGTGCTACATACTTGCCAACCAGGTCCTGAATACCTGCAGCAAATTCATCAGGATCACTGCCGTCACGAAGTAGCACGTAAGTCATCATGTTATTGCTGACCCAGAACGTGCTGTCGTGATTGGGATCGGAAGAGTAAGACACCATAAAATCGGGATGGAAATGGGAGTTGTCCGGAATTTCCCGAATGACTCCGGTGATTTCCACATCGGTATCCTCGTTGACGGTGAGGGTGCGCCCGAGAACATTAATCTCACCGAAATATTTATTCGCCATTTCCTCGGTGATCAACATGGTATTGGGTTCATCCAGGGCGGTATCCGGATCGCCGGAGATGAAATCGAAATCAAAGATCTCGAGAATCTGCGGGTCGGCAAAAAACAACCCCGATTCCTGGTAGCTGATGTCCCCAAGTTCCACCAGGGATTCTGAGAACGCAGACCTCAGGCGACCGGCTCTTTCTACCTGGGGATATTCATTCTCCAACGCCGCGGCCATGGGATATGGGGTGACCGCGACGTCAACTTCATTGCCTCCCAATACCCCATTCAGGGTAACGCGATAGATTCGATCGGCATTGCTGTGATAGCGGTCATAGCTGAGCTCATGCTGTACATAGAGCAATATCATCAGGGAACAGGCCACTCCGATGGCCAGCCCGAGAATATTGATTGCCGAATAGGCACGGTATTTCCAGATGCCCCGCAGCACCACGTTCAGGTAGTTTTTCCACATCGCCTCATTCCCAGGATAGGTAATTAAGAATTAGACGGTCCAGCCGTACCGGGGTTACAACTAATTTGCGCCCGCTCACAGTTGCCTATTCGCAGGAAAACCGGACCCGGGCGGTCCCCTGTTATCAACGGGAATACTTGCTGAATCCCGGCAACACAGGGCGGCGACGCTTTTGCTTGCTATAATGCGCCGCTTTCGTGATGGGCGCAGCAGCAACACCGTGCGTCCCATAATCGTCCTCGCAAGCAATAGGAAGTTTAACAAGATGTATTCGTGGTATTCCCTTCACCCACTCCTGCCCTACCGTTCTCCAACCAGGTTGATCCTGACTGCAGTCGTCACCGGCTATCTAACTATCAACTTAACAACGCCTTCAGCCCAGGCCCAGAACGTCGAAGCCGCTCCCCTGTTCGGTGAAGTCTCACTGGATGCCGGGTTTAGCCCGGATCCTTATGTCGTGGAAGTTATTCCCGGAGGCAGCCTCGAAGTTGAAAACCTTGGCGCCGCTTGCACGGGCTTTATCGAGGGAGCACAACCGGATTTCGACCTTTACTACGGCGCCGGTGACTTCCCACTGGGTATTTTCGTACAGGCTGACGTCGATACGACCCTGGTGATCAGCGCCCCTGATGGCAGCTGGTATTGCAATGACGATGCCGCTTACTTGAGCGAGGCTAATCCCGGTGTGCTGTTCGATACTCCCCAGTCCGGGCTCTACGACATCTGGGTGGGCACTTACAGTGACATCGATTCCCCCGGCCAGGCCTTGCTGGTGATCACTGAGTATGGGGCGGAAGACTGGGCGAGCCTGGACCTGGGCAGCGATACCAGTACTGCAGTCGCTGATACGGCTGGCGGAATCGATTTCGGCGACGACAGCGGCAACTGGGCCAATGATGGCGAATGCGATGATCCGAGGTTTGAAGGTGAAGGCATGGCGTCCGTACTCGTAGAAAGCGATCGCTACCACGACGCCAGCGATTGCCGCCAACTGTTCCAGTCCGGATCCATTCAACTGGCCGGCGGCGCGGCGACCGATGCCGCGGGCATTAACCGTGGCCGTCTCGAATCCGGTGACGACACCCTGCCCGACGACTCCTACGTGGATTATTTCAGCTTCGACGGTGTCGCCGGCGGCAATGCCGTCATCGACCTGCGCTCCGGCGAATTCGATACGTTTCTGTTCGTGCGCTCTCCTGGTGGGGAAGAGTTCGTTAATGACGATTTCGAATCCAGCATCGATCGCTCCGTGCTATCGCTGGACCTGGCTGAATCCGGCACCTACCAGGTCGGCGTGACCAGCTACAACGCCGGCGAAACAGGAGGCTACACCCTGGACATCAGTACGGATTCGCGCTCAGCCGCCGCCATCGATTCTGACTACAGTGGCAATCTGGCTGCCGGCGACAGCAGTTATTCCACCGGGGAATTCTTTGACCGTTATGAATTCCAGGGCCGCCCCGGCCAGCGCATAGCTATCGATCTACGGTCAGACGAGTTTGATACGTACCTGGTATTTCAAAGTCCCAACGGCGAATCCGAAGCCAATGACGATGCCGATGGCACCAACCACAGCCGTATCGAAACGGAACTGTCGGAGCGGGGAACTTACGAAGTGCAGGTGACTTCCTACGCCGCGGCGGAGACTGGTAATTACCTGTTGCGAATCAGCGAACTGGAGGTGGAATCCGTAGCCGGAGCCGGAACGAGGGATGCAACCAATCTCGCCCTCGGCGACAGCATCGCGGGCAGCCTGCAGAACGGCGATCGCCTTGGCGACCAGGGCCGCTTCGAGGATAGCTACAGTTTTACATCCAGTGCCGGGGAAAATATCGGTGTGGACCTGCGCGCCAGCGGTTTTGATACATACCTCGCCCTCATCACTCCTTCGGGAGAGCGCATCGAGAACGATGACCACGAAGGCAGCCTGGAGCGCTCCTACCTGGAATTAACCACGCGGGAATCCGGCAGGTACCGGGTAATCGCCACCTCCTACGGCAGCGGGGAAACCGGTGATTACAACCTGAGCATCGGATCCGCGGGCACTGCGTCAAGCAGCAGTAGTTCCATAATCGGCGGCAGCGGCGCGCAGGTCTACGGTATTTTTACTGGTATTGCGGATTATCCCGGCACCGACAGCGACCTGCCCCTGACTGACCAGGATGCGGTGCGGGCACGGGATGCCCTCATCCAGGGTGCCGGTATGCAACCCGGCAACGCCGTCACCCTGCTCAATGAAGATGCCACCCTGGACAACCTGCGCAATGCCATCAGCCGGATTGGCGCCAGTGCCGGCAGTGACGACACCCTGGTGATTTTCTATTCGGGCCATGGCGGCCGCGTACCCCGGGAGGACGGCCCGGACAGCCGCGATCCCGATGGCATGGATGAAACCATGGTGTTGTATGACTACAACCTGCTGGATGATGAACTGGCGGCCATGCTCGACCAGGTGGACGTGGGCAAGGTATTGCTGGTGATGGACTCCTGTTTCAGCGGGGGCTTCTCCAAGGACATCGTGGCACGACCCGGTCGCATGGGATTGTTCTCTTCCGAGGAAGACGTATTGTCCCAGGTGGCGCTGAAATTCCAGGCCGGGGGCTACCTGTCGGTGTTTTTCGAGGAAGCCCTCACCCAACCCTATGCCGATCGCGACAACGATGGCGACCTCACCGCCATCGAACTCAGCCAGTACCTCCACGACCGATTTCGCAGTGACGTGAAATCCTTCGGCACCGAAGAATACGTACGCGCCAGCGGACCCCAGGCCAACTACCAGCAGCTCGTAGTGGACCGCGGCGGCATCGGCCCATACAACGTGCTCTTCTCCCGCCAGTAAAACCCGAAAAGTGCCAGGCACTAGTGCCTGGCACTAAAACTCCGTGCAAATCGACCCCAGGCCAATTACCAGCAACTGGTGGTGGGCCGCGGCGGCATCGGCCCGGACAACGCCCTTTTCTCCCGCCACTAAAACCCGAAAAGTGCCAGGCACTAGTGCCTGGCACTTTTTTGCCGGGTTTTGTGACAGAGTGTAACTCCAGCCCCCGGCCCCATCGCTGAAACGCCCGATTTACGGGGCCTACAGCCATGGGTCACCGCCCATTTTGTTGCTTTTGCAGGCGCAATCGCCTAGTCTCGCAAGTAGCTATATATGCAGCAAAACCGTGCCCCAGAGCCATATTCCCGGGCACCTGATTAAAACTAAAAACGGAGCTATGTCAGTGAATCCTCAACTCACCCGCAGACGCTTTATCAAGGGGGTCATATTCTCCGGGGCAGCCGCTTCCAGTGGCGCCGGTTTATACCTCGCGCAGGCCCAGTCGGGTTCCTCCGCCGCCGAGCGCTTGATAACGCTGAACATCAATGGCCGCAGCAGGCCGGTAGATGTACTCCCCCAGGAAACACTCGCCTACACCCTACGCTATCGACTCGACCTCACCGGCACCAAGATCGGTTGCAACCGGGGCGAATGCGGCGCGTGTACCGTGCTGATTGACGGGGTACCCAACTATTCCTGCTCGGTCCTGAGCCATAACGTCAAAGACAAAGCGGTGATTTCCATCGAAGGCCTGCGGGCTCCCGATGGCACACTGCATGCCGTTCAGGAAGCCTTTATCGCGGAAAACTCGCCCCAGTGTGGCTTCTGCACACCGGGCCAGGTCATGTCCGCGGTGGCCCTGCTGAACAGCAACCCGCGACCCACTCGCGCCGAAGTTCGCGCCGGCCTGTCTGGAAACCTGTGCCGCTGCGGTGCCTATGAACACTATATTGATGGCGTGATGCGCGCCTCGGGGCAACTAGCATGACTACTCATATAGGATTCGACTTCACCCCGCCGGACGTACCAGGCAAAGTCACCGGTGAGATCAAGTACGCGGAAGACTATAAGCGGGAAGGCATGGTCTTTGCCCGCCTATTAACCAGCCCCCTGCCGAGCGGCCGGGTGGTTAACATCGATGCTTCCGAAGCGCTACGCATGGACGGCGTTGTGGGCATACTGACTGCCGACGACCTGCCGCCGGTAGCACCGCCTTCCAACCCCGCGCTGGGTTCGGAATACATCACTTACGTGGGCCAGCCCATCCTGGCGGTGGCCGCGGTAACAGAAGAGATTGCGGAAACCGCGCTGGATCGCATCCGTGTCGACTTCGAGCGCCGCCCCTTCGTGGTGGATCCATTGCACAGCCTCGCACCGGGCGGCCCCGACGCCTATCCCGAAGGCAATGCCTTGATTCGCACCCAGGAAGAAGGCCCGGAAGGCGCACCCATCATCGGCGCCCAGATCAAGTCCATCAAGTGGCCGCAAAGTGCAATCGACGCACTGAAAGCCGGCCGTGAACCGGTTGGCGCCGAGTTTGCCAACGAGTGGGCCTTCGGTGATATCGAGGCGGGCTTTGCTGAAGCCACTACGATTATCGAAGAACCGTTCGTGACCATGGGTTACCCGCACCATTCGCTGGAAGCTCGCACCTGTTTTGCTTACTGGGAAAACGGCAAGTGCTACTTCCACGGTTCATCACAGAGCCAGAGCGCCAACAATGCTTCCCTGGCCCGCATGTTGAACATTGATCTTGCGGACTTGGTGTTCATTAACGAGGCCACCGGTGGCGGATTCGGCTCCAAGATCGGCCCCTATCCCTACATGGCCATCTCCGGCAACTTCTCCCGCATCCTCAACCGTCCGGTGCAGCTGCGCATTACCCGTGAACAGGAGTTCTACATCGGCTCCGCCCGTTCCGGTATCCAGGGCTGGATGAAAGTGGGAGTGAAGGACGACGGCAAGGTTTCCGCCGTAGACCTGGTAATCGTTAATGACGGCGGCATGACCGGCGGCGGCAGCGGCAACTCTTCCGCCCAGCATGTCACCATCGCCTACCAGCCCGAGAACATGCGTTTTCGCCATATCTCGGTGTACACCAATACCACGCCCCGTGGCGCCCAGCGCGGCCCCGGCCAGAATGAGATGGCCGCGGTGCTGGCACCCATAACCGACAAAGTCGCTGATGCTGCCGGTATCGACCGCGTGCAATTCCGCATACGCAACGTGGCAACCAGCGACGGTTTCCAGGGCGGTTCACAGGGTCCGCTGACCAGCTCCTTCCTGCGGGAAGCACTGGCCCAGGGCTCACGCGAGTTTGACTTCGCCGAACGTGATGCCCAGCCGAAAGATCTCGGCAACGGCAAGCGTCGCGGCATCGGTGTCGGCATCGGCTATCACGGTGCAGGTGGTCGCGGTTACGACGGCCTGCTGCGCATGGATACCGACGGTCGCCTCCACATCCACAGCGGTGTGGGCAACCTGGGCACTTACTCTTATGCGGGAACCTGTCGCGCTGCCGCTGAAGCGTTGCAAATTCCCTGGGAGAAATGCGAGATCCATCGTGGCCGAACCGACCGGCACCTGCCCCACAGCTCCGGCCAGGGTGGCAGCAACACGATCTTCACCCACACCCGTACCAACTGGGTGGCGGGACAGGACATGATCCAGAAGATGAAAGACATCGCCGCCATGGACCTGGGTGGAAATGCAGACGATTATGAAATCGGCAACGAGAGAGTATTCCGTTCCGATGACAACAGCGTCGGCCTGACCTACGCCGAGACCGCACAACGCGCCATGGAACTGGGCGGCCGATTCTCCGGGGAAGAATATCCAGACGACATCAACCCGCTCACCGTCCTGGCCGTACAAGGCCTGGCGGGCAGCGGCCTGATCGGTGTCGCCAAGGACAATATCCCCGGTTCCGGACAACCCCCGGGCAACGTGGTGGGTTACATGGAAATCGAACTGGATACCATGACCGGCAAGTACGAAATCATCGAATACACCGCCTGTGCCGACTGCGGCACCGTGGTGCATCCGAAGAATTTCAGCAACGCCATGAAAGGTGGCATGGTCTGGGGAATTGGCCTGACCGGACTGGAGCGTCATGTGTACGATCCGCAAAACGGTCTGCCGGCCAACACCGGGCTGTACCAGAGTAAACCGCCCACCAACATGGATGTCCCCGTGGAAACCGGCTCTTCGGCGGTGAACATTCCCGATCCGCAAAACCCGACCGGGGGCCGCGGTATCGGCGAACCGACCCAGGGAGCGGCAGCCGCTGCACTGGCAAGCGCCATCAGCGATGCCCTGGACGGTCACGTGTTCTCGTCCGCGCCGATCACCACGGACATGATCATCAATCACCTGGCTGGCAACGATGACTATCCTGCCAAGTCACTGCGAACCAACACATTCTGAGGTGAACCATGCCATCACATGACGTAATGCCAAATATGGAACTGTACCAGCCGGTACAGGTAGAAGACGCGCTTGCGATTGCTGACCGTTTCGCCGAAAGAGGTTGGTTAGTAGGCGGCGGCCAGGACACTTACGGCTGGTTGAAAGACCGGGCCAAGAGTGCCGACGCCCTGATTGATCTCAGCGGCATCGAATCACTGCGCGGCATTCGCGACACCGGCGACGGTATCGAGATTGGCGCGCTGACAACCCTGACCGAAGTAGCCGACAGTGAGCTTGTTCGCGAGCGCTTCTCGCTGCTGTCTGATGCGGCTGGAGTAGTTGCCAGCCCGCAGATTCGCAACATCGGTACCCTGGGCGGAAATGTTTCCCAGGACGTACGCTGCTGGTACTACCGTCGTGGCCTGTCCTGCTACCGCGCCGGCGGAAACCTCTGCTATGCAGACACCCCCCAGGGTATGAACCGCGAGCATGCATTGTTCGAACACAGCCGCTGCGTAGCAGCCGGTGCGTCCGACACTGCCTCTGCCCTGGTTGCCCTGGAAGCCAGCATGGTAATCCAGAACAGCGGCGGCACCCGTGTCGTTGCTGCCGAGGATTATTTCATCAACCCGGCACAGGATATTGAGAACACCACTATCCTGCGTCCAGGTGACATCCTCACTTCCGTGCGCATTCCCAGCACCTGGGCCAATGCTACTTTCTATTGGGAGAAGGTAGCTGACCGCAACGTGTGGGATTTCTCACTGGTGAACATCGCCGCGGCATTCCGAGTCAGCGGCGGTACCATTGAGGATGCCAGCATCGTAGCCGGCGCCGTGCAAACTTCACCGCGCCGACTCACCACGGTGGAAAGTGCGGTTCGTGGCCAGAGCAAGGACATGGCAACCGCCGAGTCCGCTGCACCGCTGGCAACACAAGGTGCCCGCGCCCTGGCGCACAACGGCTTCAAGATTCCCCTGCTGCAGAATCTTGTGAAGCGAGCCGTTTCAGCATAAATAGTAAAGAAAGACGAAGCATATATAGCTATACGCTCCGTTAAACGAAAGGGAAAGGGGATGTTTCGCAAGAATCATCCCCTTTTTTCTTGCTAATTTCCGTCACCTGCTCATTACTGTTTTGCCCGGGTTTACCCATAGCTCCACTGTTTGGCCTCACATGCTGTGGCACAACCTGAATATGAATAAGCCGCACATTCACGGCTGGCAACGCCCTGCCCACAAGCAAGAATTTCAGGGGATGCCATAGAGACTCGACGGAGATAGTGCATATACTGCATCTACTTAAGGAGATGGGCGGATGAGCGAACAAGAAAAACATACAACGCTTCCAGATGAAATCATTAATGATGAGTTGGAAATTATTTCAGCTCGCAGGCATACCGTTTATGGCAGCGATCCGGAATATGCAGACCAACTGGTGAATCAACAACAGAATCTGCGCGGCCTCTCAATCTCCGGGGGTGGTATTCGTTCTTCCACTTTCAGCATCGGCGTAATCCAGAGCCTGGCGAAGGCCGGGCTCTTCAAGGATTTTGACTACCATTCCACGGTCAGTGGCGGGGGATATACAGGGTCGATGTTGAGCACCCTGCTTAATTCTGACCAACAAACGCCGGATAACTTTCCCCTGGAGATGCCAGTTGGCGCTGAAGAATCCCCGCAGCTTCAACATCTGCGTAATGGCAGCAACTATTTGGCACCAGGCGGTTTCATCGAATTCGTGCGCCTCCCCGCAATGATAGTCAGGGGGCTATTATTGAATTTTCTCCTGGTTCTTCCATGGATCATGTTACTGGTAATTCTGACGGAAGTTATCCATGAAAATGTGCCGACCTTGAATTTCTACCAGTTCATTTCAAACAGTAACTTGGCACTGTATGGATTCTGGAGCGCGCTGGGCGTCGCAGTGTATTTCCTGCTCAATGGATTCGGTAACTTCAAAGACAAATGGAATGTACGCAACACCTATGAACTCTGGGTGGCACGAGGTTTTATGCTTGTAATCATATTGTTGTTGCTCAGCCCCACAAAGGAAGCTATAGATCTCGCCATACAGGCACCCTGGCACTCACTACGTCAAGCAATCGCTGACGAATATGCTTCTCATGTCTGGTCAGTTTTCGCGGGATTGGCAGTTGCTGGCATTCTTGTAATCAAGGCATCAGAAAACCTGTCTAAGATTGTCGGGAAGTTGATTTTGATCGCAGTTGGCATTATGGGTCCCGCAATCCTATTTGGCGTTTACTTATTGCTTGTTGTTGCGCAAGTTGACTCGCCTTTCATGACACTCAGCAGTCGATTTGAAGTATCCGATCAACCAGCACCCTTTGGGGTAACGGAAATCACCCTGAACCGTGACCAGATCGAATCGTTTTATGACAAGGACATCGATTTTGGCATCAATCCTGACATTCAACGCGTAACAGTTACGGCGGCTTACTGCTCCAATGACAACTGGGTATTGCGTAATCCCGCGGAACCCGGTGCGAATCCAACTATCGAGGATTGCACCTATGTTGGCAGTGAAATAGAAGCCCGTAACCTGCTAAGGCTGCAGCCAGAACGGCCATGGCCTGAACCCGAGGGATTAATTTCAGATGAATCGGAAGAAGTAACCTACGAGATACGTGGAGCTAAACTTCATCTGGGAGGCACACGCGGCCCAACAGCAATGATGGATGATTGGGTTTTTGCCACGCTTACTGTTGTGTTATTCATAATGAATTTCATCTTCGCCAACATCAACACCAGCTCACTGCATAACTTTTACCGCGATCGTTTATCAAAACTTTACCTGATCCGGCGTGGTGAGCGTGGCGAGGTGATCCATGACGATGCCATCAAGCTTTCGTCATTGAACAAGCAAGGCACTTATGTGCCTTACCATATAGTGAACACAACGCTGAATTTGCAGGGCGACACTAGCGAAAGCCAACGGGGCAGAGACTCAGACTTCTTCTTTTTCTCTAAACTATACTGTGGCGGTACCCATTGTGGATATTGCAAGACCATGGATATGGAGAAAAAGGACAGGCACATAAACCTGGGTACCGCTATGGCTATCTCCGCAGCGGCCGCTTCACCGAATATGGGCTCAACCACGGTAAAATCGCTGATCTTCATAATGACCCTGCTAAACCTGCGGTTAGGATACTGGGTTCCTAATCCCAGTCGGGTGAACGCCAATAAGTTTATCCCAAAGCTGTCGGGTTGGTACCTGATGCGCGAAGCGCTGGGATTTCTCAAGGCAGATACCTTGCGACTCAATGTATCTGACGGAGGTCATCTCGAAAATCTCGCCATCTATGAGATGTTGCGTCGGCGTTGTAGGACAATAGTCTGCATCGATGGCGAAGCTGACAAAAATCATACTTTCAATGGCCTAATCACGCTGATACGCATTGCGCGAATCGACCTTGGTGTAGAGATAATCATTGACCTTGATCGCTTACGACTAAAAGACAACATATGCGAGAAGCATTTCGCGATTGGGCGAATCATCTACGGTGAGAGTGAAGAAGGTCAGCTGATTTATATAAAATCATCCTACAATGATTCCTGCGATGAAAACCCATTCCTAAGAAAATACCGGGCTGAGTATCCGGACTTCCCCCATGAATCAACCGCTGATCAGTTTTTCAACGAACGCCAGTTCGAAGCCTATCGCGCTTTGGGGGAATCAGTTGGCAAAAAACTGGTAAAAGGAATAAAGACTGGAGAGGTCAGATGGCCGGTCGCTCTTCGTGACTAGGTAATCAATTTCCTGGCACTGGGCGATGACTGACCTGGTAAACGTGTAGAAGACAGCGACATTGTGGATTCCGGCAAGGTGATGTGATGATCGTTGTTCCGCCTTTTCATGGGTTCACAAGCATGTGATTATCTTGGCATCGAGGTCTTCTTCTAATTCGTACTCATGAGAGGCATCCTGATCCCTATTATGCGGCTCCCGCGGCAAACGGCAGTAGTTCTATCGGCTCTGGGCCTGACTGGCTGCGCTGGCCTGAACTACGTAGACATTGAATCGACAAACCAGAACAGCCGCATAAATTTGCTGGTTATTCACGCCACTTCTGAGAACTTCGCGGAGTCACTGAGGCTGCTCAGCACCCGCCACACCAATCCCGTGAGCGCACACTACCTGGTCCCCCGCCTTGGGGATTCCACCTACGAGGACGATGATCTGAAGATTTATCGCCTTGTGGATGAAAATCGGCGCGCCTGGCATGCCGGGATCAGCCAATGGGATGATTCGACTGACCTGAATAACCAGTCCATTGGCATTGAAATCGTCAATGAATTCAAATGCAACGAACTAGAGGTGGACGAAACCATCACCCGGGTCAGTGAACTGGAGTGCACATTCCCGCCCTATCCCGATTCCCAGGTTGAAATGCTGATCGCCCTGATTGACGAAATCCTTGAGCGAAATCCGGAAATCGACCCCGAAGACATAGTCGGCCATGCGGACATTGCACCGGACCGAAAATCAGACCCCGGGCCGGAATTTCCATGGAAGGAGCTTTATGACCGGGGCATCGGTGCCTGGTACGACGCAGATACCGCAGACAGCTACCTTAAAGAATTCACGGGACGTTTACCGAGCACACCTGAATGGCAATGCGCCCTGTCCACCTATGGTTATCCCATTGAAATTACCGGTGAACATGACCTGCAGAGCCAGTTCGCCCTGCGTGCTTTCCAGCTTCACTACCGCCCTTCGGACTACAGCGGGAACTTTGATACTGAAACTGCGGCCATACTCTATGCCTTAAACGACAAGTATCGCAATGGCAATCGCCATGACTGCGCGATGGCTGGAGAAGAATAATAAGCAATGGGGACGGATGAATCTTTTTTGATCACTCCGAATACGTTACTTCTGTAATGCTACCGGGTACCCTAGTCCGGAATACGCCCCTGACACCTGTTTAGAATCTGGCGTTGCAGCAGTTGCCGGTCATTTAAGGTGTCATAGAAAGCGTCCATGTATTCCAGGGTACGGCTGGTAGAGCGGTCACTCAGGCCCTTCTGGTCACCAACGATGGCGACGAAGTCCTGTTGCAGGGCATTAAATCTATTCGTTGCTTCATTGAAGACTTCATCACTGACACAAAATCCACGGTAATAGCGCTGCCTGTTGCTGCGAATGCGGAAACTTGGGTGGGGAGGTGGTGCGTAATTCGTATTCACAAAACCGGAACCATCGAAGTCATAGGGAATAGGGAAATAGCGGCCACTCGCACCCTGCAACAGCTTCGCGTTATGACAACACTCCTCGCCATCCATCCCTTCGATAATAGAAAAGTCCACGTTGCCAACAAAATACATGAACAAGGTCGATAAAGTGGCTTGCAGCGGATCGAGCTCAAGGTTCGAAACCTGGTTTAACTCCACTTCGGACATCTCCAGTCGATCGGCGATTCGATTCTGGTGTTCGATAAAGAATGCGGGGTGCTCACGCAGTATTGAGCCATCGGGCTCAACATAAGTCACATTCAGTAGTCGGGTGTCAAAGTGGTAAGGGCTGAGCAGGCTGAACATTTCGTAAAGCTGCAGCTCACGCACCAGGTAGTCCGCATATCGCCCACCCCGGCCGCACTGCACCACCAGTTTTAAGCGGTTCTGGTTTTCGAACAGGGTTCCAGCGGTCTGGCTGCGGCGCAAATCCACCCACAGCGGTGGATAGCGACAATTCTCGCGCAACAGCCGCCAATTGCCCCGCGCCTGGATAGTGGCATCAAGGCTAATCAGGCTACCGGCCGCATCGGTGTAGCTGAGCCGGGCCGGGTACTCCCGGTCCTTGTTGCGTTGGCTGCTGATTTCAGAAAGCGGCCCGCTCAGGGTAATAGCGAGGGCGCCAGATTCGCGAAACAGGGGATCCGGCTCCGCTCCAGGCGCGGCAGTACTAAGGCCAAGGAAGAGGCAAAGTAAATAGCGGGGTCCAGGGGGTAATTTCATATTGCAGCCAATTGACCACAGCAGGCCCTCACTGTAACCCTACTGTGATAAAGATGAAAGTCGACGGCAGGCTGGAAACCCAGGGATCACAAATTAACGGCTTTAATATAGTATCTAGGCACTGCCAAATTCTTGGTTACGGGTGGTCAGGAATCCATGAAAAGAAAGCTGTTACGGCTCGCTCTATTGCTCGCCACATCCAGCGTGATGGTTGAACTCCTTGCCCAGGAACAATACATACTTGTCGCGGGACGCAGGCTTCCTTATTTGTATGCTGTGTCACTGAGCGAAGCCATCAATCCTGCCAACAGCGGTACTGGCAATGCCATTATCAGCCGCAACAAAGTAGCGCTCGATCGACTCGACGGACAACTTCTGGGGGATCCGGCGAACCTGGTCGTAAGCGAAGATGGCAACACAGTTTATGTCATCAACCATCACGGCAGTATCGACAACGGGGAATTTCGCCAGCATGGTGGCCGCGGCCAGGTCGCTGTACTGGACATCACAGCCGTTCTGAATCCGGATAACGACCGCACTGCCAATGCACTTTTGCGAAACATGGATTCCGGCGGATTCGGCGCCATTGGCACGGTGCTGCTACCTGACCTGCTGGCGATAAACAATGCCGAAAACAACCTCACTGAAGATGGCGGCAACCGTATAACGTTTGTTGATCACCGCACCGGCAGCCTGCGTGGCACTGTTGAGCTGGCGCTGGGCACACCCGGTTTCGAGTGCCCTGACTACCCTGTTCCCTATATTTCTCCCTTTGGCCCACCAGAGAATCGCGCAGTACTGGCCCCTGACCCCTCCTTCGGTTGCTTTCCCAATCCCAATGGCCTGGCACTGGGTCGTGCCGATGACGGCAGCCGCTATCTGTTCACGGCCAATGGAGGCAGCGGCGATGTGTCGGTTGTGGACCTTGATCGGGCATTGGCAGGCGATGCCAGTGCGGAAATCAGGCGGATCGCCGATCATTCAGGCGCCTGGGGAATGGCATCTTCACCGGATGGAAGATACATCATCGTAGCCCACGGCGGCAGCCAGCGGGAATCGCGATCGGGTAATACCATTGCGGTGCTCGATGTAAACCTTTTGCATTCCGGAGCCGGGGTGGTTGAAGTAGCCCGCGTGCGGGTAGGCACCGATGATCCCAACCAGCAAACCCATCCGCTAATTCCTTCGGTTACTCCAGATGGCCAAGAGATCATCGTGCCGAACCTGCGTACCGATACCGTTTCCATAGTCAGCCTTACTCGGGCACTTGCCGGTGATGCCAATGCGGAAGTTGCGCGTATCCAACTCACCCGGAGCGACGGCCAGGCAGCAAGACCGAAGGGCACGGCGGTTACCCAGGACGGGCGCTACGCCATAATCAGTGGAGGGGCCGGATCGCAGCCCTATTCGCGGGAAACGGGGTATCTCTACGTGATAGATCTCGATTCCCGATCGGTGGTGGGAACCGTCACTGGAGCCGGCAATGATCCCTACGGTGTGGCCGTTGTTTCTTTTTAGCATTAAACAAGCTTACACAGTATCGAAATGCCTCCGGTTATGGACAACCTATCGCCACCTGTTTAACGACTGAATTATCAAGCGAATGATTGCCAGGCAAGACTCATTTAAAAAAGCGCTGGAGCTCATCGACTCGGCCAACCGGGAAGATCTCAACCGCGAAACGTTCGAAGGCCGGGAATGGCCCAAGGAATTGCTTTATTCCGAGCGCATGACCGGCATGTTGCAACGCTTTGATGCGGATGCCGACGAAGCGGTGCAACTGGCCATCCGGGCGCAGCACATCGAACGCTGGAAAACACCGCGCAGCACTTATCCCATGGATCGAATCGGTTACCTGAAGTGGCGCAAGGACCTGTACCGAATTCAGGCAGAAACCGCGGCCGGGCTACTGCGGCAAGCCGGCTGTGATGACGGCGTGGTTGACCGGGTCCGGAACATGGTGGCAAAGAAAAACCTGAAGGCCAGTGCCGACACGCAGTTGCTCGAAGACGTCAGTGCGCTGGTTTTCCTCGAACACTATATGCTCGACTTTTACGACAGGCACCCGGAATACAGCGAGGAGAAGTGGATTGGCATTATAAGAAAGACCTGGGCAAAGATGTCAGACAGGGCACATGACTTTGCGCTGTCCGGCAAACTTACTCTATCTGGCCAATTACTACCGTTAATTGATAAGGCAACAACTGCCGCCGGGGAATCTAGTCTTCCAACTCAAACGTGAACAGGTATTGCACTCCCGGCACATCTACCGCGACCCCGTCCCGGACACGGGGCTGAAACTTGAATCGAACCAGGGCTTGCCGCGACGCACGCTCAAATACTCCGGGCGGTTCGGCATCCACTACCGCAATAGAATCTTCAACGACGTTACCCTGGGAATTGACGGTGAAACTCAGAATGCACCAGCCTTCTATGCCACGGGCCGATGCGCGTCCCGGGTATTGGGCCGGGATGGCCACCAGGGGAAGGTAGTCGCCATCTGCCTGTGTGATCGAGGCCATTGAGAGGTTCAGGCCCATATCCATATCGGCCACTACCCGCTCGATGTTGAGTGAAGGACCTGCATCGAGATCGACTCTCTTTTCGTCCAACTCAACGTCCTGCTCTATGACTGCCTCGATTGGTTCCGGCTTATCGATCTCTTCGATAACCACCATCTCAATCTCGGGCATGGTTGGATCTACCAGTTTTACTACTACTACTCTCTGTTCCAGTCTTTCGCCACTGGCGATCAGGGATTGCATGAAATAAAACAGGCCGAGGGTAATGGCGGCAGCCAGGATTGGGGCAAGGACTATTCCGAATACTCTAACGCCTATCCAGAAAGACCTCTTCATCAACCAGGATTCTGGGATGAGATGAGCATCTATTATGTAGGAATCTGGATAGCTCAATAATCTCTGCACTTATTGTCTTTTTTAGCCCGTACCATAAAAGCACAACGTTTACAGGCCAGATTTGACCCTAATCAATAGATTGAACGGTGACGTTCAGGGAAGCGCACTATTGCGGCGGACAGGGCTGATCCCCTACTGTCTTTGCGCTAACCTGTGACACAAGCGGATCCCTTTGCACTTAATGCTATGGATGCTCAAGAGATATTTATCCAGATAGTCCTCATCCTGGTAGCCGCCAGGATTTTCGCCGAGGTCGCGATCCGCATCGGGGTACCCTCAGTAATAGGCGAATTGCTCGCCGGCGTACTACTCGGCCCCAGCATCCTGGGCATTATCGAAGCTAACGAAATGATTCGTTTGCTGGCGGAGATCGGCATAATCCTTTTGCTGTTCGAAGCGGGCCTTGATGCTGACATCTCTCGCCTGGTGAATGCCGGCAGGAATGCCCTGGTAGTCGCTCTCGGCGGGTTCATCATTCCATTCGTCCTGGGATTTGTAATGTGCCGATTTGTATTCGGCTTTGACCTGCTAATCTCATTGTTTGTTGGCGGAACACTCACCGCAACCAGTATCGGTGTAACCCTCAGAACGCTCCGCGACGTGGGCCGGCAGAATACCCATGAGGGCGAAGTAGTACTCGGCGCCGCCGTTGTGGATGACATTCTCGGCGTGATTCTACTGGCCATACTCTATGACTTTTCCGTAACCGGTGCCGTCAGCATGGTAAACCTCGGCCGCGTTGTTCTTTTTATAGGCGCGTTTTTCCTGCTCGCGCCCATTGCGGCAAAGCTGTTGTCCTACCTGATTGGACATTATCAACGCATTACTCAATTACCGGGCCTCGTTTCCACCAGCATCATCTCGCTTGTCCTGTTTTTTGCCTGGATGGCTCATGCCATGGGTGCCCCGGAGCTACTGGGCGGATTTGCGGCAGGCCTGGCACTCTCACGCCGCTTCTTCATTCCCTTCGGCGTCGCCCTGGCGCGCAATCACAAGTTTTCGGAAGAAGTGGAACGGGACCTGAAACCAATTATCCAGTTATTCACCCCGATCTTCTTTGTCACCGTAGGGCTGAGCCTGGATTTAAGACAGGTGGAATGGAATTCCGTATTCATCTGGGCGTTTTCACTGAGCGTGGGATTCCTGGCGATTGCCGGCAAGATCCTTGGCGGTTTCCTGCTGGTTAAAGAGCACTGGCTGGTGAGAAGTGCCATTGGCATGGCCATGGTGCCCCGTGGCGAAGTCGGATTGATTTTCGCTGAATTGGGGCGCACGACTGGATTGCTGGGCCCCCAGGTTTACGCGGCGGTAATTCTCGTGATCGTGTATACAACACTTTGCTCGCCGTTCTGGATCAAGCTCTTTTACCGTCTCTACAAAGACCACCCGGCACTGGTGGAATCCGCCGGCGGGCGCGAGGCGCTGCCCGAGGAACTGCTGCCAAAGCCGCGGCTATAGCTCCTCCAATACCTTCTCAACATCCCCTCTTTTGCACCCGTTTTTCGCCTGTCCCGGCACCGCGTACAGGCTTGACCCATATCAAGTTGACACTGTCCACGCCTCGCTATTCTAGGCCCAAAGAAGAAGTAAAAAGGCCCGCTTCGAGGGTAAAGAACAGGGAACCAGGTTCTTAAAGACTCATCAATTTCAGGGGCCTTCAGGCAAGTCTGCGACGACGATCAGGTTTGATCCGGGTTATCGACCCGGCCTGAAACACAAAATGGTGAATCGACTATGAACTTGAAACTGGTGAAGCTGTTCGGGGCCTTATCAATACTGTGGTACGCCCACATCGGCCTGGCGCAGGCGCAAGACAACGCCGGCGAACAACTATTCCAGACCTACTGCGCCGCCTGCCACAGCATTGGGGAAGGCAGACGAATTGGTCCCGACCTCATCGATGTACACCAGATTCGCTCCCAGGCCTGGCTGCAACAGTTCATCACTTCCGCCCAGGCAATGGTGGATGCCGGCGACGCCGATGCAATCGCCCTGTTTGAAGAATACAGCCCCATGATCATGCCCGATTCTGCAATCTCCGCCGAACAGGTGGACCAGGTGATTGCCTATATCGCATCACGCAGTGGTAGTGGCACGGAAGTTTCCGCTACGCCCGCCCCTGTCGCAGTAGCTGCCACCCCCGCACCAGCCTCGGAAGAAGACATCGCAATGGGTGCAAGCCTGTTCGAAGGCAGCACCCGGTTTCAGAATCGTGGCCCGGCATGTAACGCCTGCCATGGCCTCAACAATGATGCAGTAACCGCCGGTGCATCCCTGGCAGTAGATCTCACCACCGCCTATTCCCGAATCAGCGGCGCCGGGCTGGCTGCCATGATGGCACAGGCGCCCTTCCCCGCAATGCAGGTTGCATATGGAGACCGGCCACTCACCGAAGGAGAAATAGATTCCCTGGTTGCATTCTTCGCCCATGCGGACGAGGCAAGCGATAGCCAGCAGGCAGCAGACTACGGCCGTCGCATGCTTTTCAGCGGTGTCTTCGGTGCAGTACTTCTATTTGTATTGATGCCGGTATGGTGGCGCAACCGACGTACCGGATCGGTGAACCAATCAATATATGACCGCCAGGACAGGACTGGACAATAAAAGGAACAAGACATGAGCTGGATTAAAGACATCATTTCTCCCGAGACTCGCAACTGGGAAGAGTTTTACCGCAACCGGTTCCAGCACGACCGCATCGTTCGCAGTACCCACGGTGTAAATTGCACCGGCGGTTGTTCCTGGCAGATTCACGTCAAGGATGGCATCGTGGTGTGGGAAACCCAGCAACTGGACTATCCTTTGCTGGAGAATCAGCTGCCCCCCTACGAGCCCCGGGGTTGCCAGCGCGGCATTTCCTATTCCTGGTACCTTTACAGTCCGCTGCGCATCAAGTATCCCCTGATCCGCGGTGCTCTCATCGACGCTTATCGCGCCGAAAAAGAACGCACCGGCGATCCTCTTGCTGCCTGGGAAGCCCTGCAGGCTGATGCCGGCAAGCGCAAGGCCTACCAGACCGCACGGGGTAAAGGCGGCTTTCGCCGCGTGGCCTGGGATGAAGTGCTGGAAATCATGGCGGTGGCCAATATCCACACTGCGAAACAACATGGGCCGGACCGGGTTATTGGCTTCTCACCCATCCCCGCCATGTCCATGCTCAGCTACGCCGCCGGGGCACGTTTCCTGCAATTGTTCGGCGGCGTGAACCTGAGTTTCTACGACTGGTACTGCGATCTGCCCACCGCCTTTCCGGAAATCTGGGGCGAGCAAACCGACGTTTGCGAAAGTGCCGACTGGTATAACGCCAAGATGGTTGCGGATATGGGCGCCTGCCTGAACATGACCCGCACACCGGACGTGCATTTCTTCGCCGAATCACGGCACAACGGCACCAAGACCGTGGTGTTCTCACCGGACTTCTCCCAGGTGTGCAAGTATGCCGACCAGTGGGTGCCGCTTCATGCCGGCAGTGACGGTGCCTTCTGGATGGCGGTGACCCACGTCATCCTGTCCGAGTTCCACCACGAAAAACAAACGCCCTATTTCCTGGATTACTGCAGGCGTTACACCGACAGCCCCATGCTGGTAAAGATCGAGGAAGCAGACGGTGAAGCCCGTCCCGGTCGCCTGCTGCGCGCCAACGAATTACCCGAGCACAGCGACATGGCCAAGGGAGAATGGAAGTTTGTCTGCGTCGACGAGGACAGCGGTGAACTGGTTATACCCAAGGGCTCCATGGGACACCGCTGGGATGGCGAAGACGGTAACTGGAACATGAAGCTGGAAAACTCCGTCGACGGCAAATCATACAGTCCCTTGTTGAGTTTCCTCGACAAGAACGACGGCGTGGTACAAACCACCTTCGACGAATGGGGCCTGGATCAACACGTGGCTCGCGGTGTACCGGTGCGGGAACTGACCACGGCGGACGGTAATAAGGTCAAGGTCACCACGGTTTATGACCTGATCATGGCCCAGTACGGTGTAAGCCGGGGGCTCGATGGCGCCTACCCGGCGGACTACGGCGACAGGAACGCTGCCTATACTCCGGCCTGGCAGGAAATATTCACCGGCGTCGACGGCAAGACCGTGGTGCAGTTCGCCCGGGAATGGGCGGCCACTGCCGATGCCACCGGCGGCAAGTGCATGATCATCATCGGTGCCGGCATCAACCACTGGTACCACGCCAACCTGATGTACCGGGCCGGCGCCATGGCGCTGATGCTGAGCGGTTGTGTCGGCAAGAACGGTGGCGGCCTCAATCACTACGTGGGCCAGGAAAAACTGGCGCCCATGGAATCCTGGAGCAGTATCGCCTTCGCCAAGGACTGGCAGAACGCGGTGCGGCTGCAACAGGCTCCCATCTGGCACTACATCAATACCAGCCAGTACCGTTACGACGGTAATTACTCCCGTTACAACACCGTTCCCGAAAACGAGTTGACCAGCCAGCACACGGCGGACTCCATATTTAAGGCGGTGCGCAACGGCTGGATGCCGTTCTACCCGCAATTCAAGCAAAACTCCCTGGAGCTGTGCCGCGAGGCAGTAGAGTCAGGCGCAAGCGATGATGACGCCATCAAGGGTTATGTGCTGGACAAGCTGAAATCCAAGCAACTGGAATATTCAGTCAGTGACCCGGAAGCCCCTGAGAACCATCCCCGCGTCTGGTACATCTGGCGCGGCAACGCCATCGTCGGCAGCATGAAAGGTCACGAGTATTGCCTCAAGCACTACCTGGGCACCCACCACAACTCCATCGCCGGGGATTCCGAGGATCATACGGAAGAAGTGCAATGGCGAGACGTGGCGCCGGAAGGCAAGATGGACCTGGTGGTGGATCTCAATTTCCGCATGGATTCCTCTGCACTCTATTCCGACATCGTGCTGCCTGCCGCCTCGTGGTATGAGAAGACTGATCTCAACAGTACCGACATGCATTCTTTTATTCACCCACTGTCCGCGGCCATCGCCCCGGTGTGGGAATCCAAGACCGACTGGGACATCTTCAAGGCGGTGGCACAAAAGACCAGCGAGCTGGCCAGGGAATACTTTGCCGAGCCGCAGAAAGACATTATCGCCGCGCCCCTGGCACACGATACCCCTGAGGAGATTACCCAGCCCCACATAAAAGACTGGTATCACGGGGAAACCGAGGCCGTGCCCGGCAAGACCATGCACAAGCTGGCGGTTGTGGAGCGTGATTACACCAAGATCTACGAAAAATTCATCACCCTCGGAGACAATATTTGCAAGACCGGCCTGAGCGCTCACGGCAACCAGTTTGACTGCGCGGATGTATATGAAGAAATGCTTGAATCCCACCATTTCCCGAACCGGGAACTGGATGGCAAGGAGTACCCGGCAATAGGCGAGGACGTGGATGCCGCCAATGCGGTACTGCACCTGTCTTCTCTCACCAATGGCAAGCTGACCGTTCGCGCCTACCAGAACATGGAGAAGAAAACCGGCTTGCCACTGGCCGACCTGGGCCGGGGTAGCGAAAACGTGCTAATCAACTACTCTGACCTCCAGGCACAGCCTCGGCGTTATAACACTTCTCCCCTGTGGTCAGGCCTGATGAACAACGGCCGCGCCTATGCCCCCTACACTTACAACACCGAGAAGCTGGTGCCATGGCGCACCCTCACCGGTCGCCAGCACTTCTACCTCGACCATGAGATGTACATCGCCTACGGCGAGAGCCTGCCCACTTACAAGCCCTCGCCGAAACCGGAACTCTATGGCGACCTCAAGGAAACAGGAAAAGACCAGGACTTCCTGGTGCTGAATTACCTCACGCCCCATGGCAAGTGGCATATCCACTCAACCTATGGTGACACCCTGCGTATGCTCACTCTCTCCCGGGGCTGCGATCCCTGCTGGATGAGCGAGACTGACGCCGAGACTTTGGGCATCAAGGACAACGACTGGGTGGAGGTCTACAACGACCACGGCGTGTACTGCACCCGGGCAGTGGTCAGCGCACGAATTCCCAAGGGCGTGTGCATCGTCTACCACGTACCGGAAAGAACCGTGGGAATCCCCAAGTCACAGGAACGGGGCAACCGCCGCGCCGGTGGACACAACAGCCTCACCCGCATTCACCTCAAGCCGAATTTCCTGGCGGGAGGCTATGGCCAATTCAGCTATCACTTTAATTACTGGGGTCCCATCGCGCCGAACCGGGATACCCATGTCACGATCAAGAAGATGAACAAGGTGGTTTTCTAAATGGATATTCGATCTCAGATCTCAATGATTTTTCACCTCGACAAGTGCATCGGGTGCCATACCTGTTCAGTTGCCTGCAAGAACATCTGGACCGACCGCAAGGGTGCCGAGTACATGTGGTGGAACAACGTGGAAACCAAGCCCGGTACCGGTTATCCCTCCAAGTGGGAAAACCAGGACATCTACAAAGGCGGCTGGGAAGAAGCAAAAACCAGCAAGAGCAACGGAAATGGCGAAGTCATTGCCAGCGACTCCGGCAACGGCAAGGCTTCCATCAGGCTGAAAGGCGCCGGCAAGAAGAAGGGCCTGGGCAACATCTTCCACAACCCGAACCTGCCGGTGATTGATGACTACTACGAGCCCTTCACCTACAAGTACCTGGACCTGATCGAATCGCCGGCGGGCGACGACCAGCCCACGGCGAGGCCGGTATCTCTTATCACCGGGCAACCCATGGACATCAAGATGGGGCCGAACTGGGACGACGACCTCAGCGGCACTCCGGACTATGCCCGCAAGGATCCCAACTTTGAAAACTTGTCACCGGAAGAGCAGGAGTCGATGTTCCAGCTGGAGAAGATGGCATTCTTCTACCTGCCGCGCATCTGCAACCATTGCCTCAACCCCTCCTGTGTTGCCTCCTGCCCCTCCGGTGCCCTGTACAAGCGCGGCGAAGACGGCATCGTACTGGTCAACCAGGAAGTGTGCCGCGGCTGGCGCATGTGTGTAACCGCCTGCCCCTACAAGAAGACCTATTACAACTGGAGCACCGGCAAGTCCGAGAAGTGCATACTCTGCTTCCCCCGCATCGAAGCCGGCCTGGCGCCCGCCTGCATGCACTCATGCGTGGGCCGCATCCGTTACCTCGGCGTCATACTTTACGACGCAGATCGCATCGAGGAAGCCGCCTCCGCCGATGAAAAGGACCTGGTTCAGGCTCACATGGACATCATGCTGGACCCCTTCGATCCGGAAGTGATCGCGGAAGCGAAAAAGAACGGCATCGCCGATTCCACCATCAAGGCGGCCCAGGACTCACCCACTTACAAGTTCGTGAAGAAGTTCGGCATGGCGCTGCCGTTGCATTCGGAGTTCCGCACCATGCCCATGTTGTTCTACGTACCGCCGCTATTGCCGGTCATGGCTTCACTGAGCAAGGTGAACAACGATAAGCAGGCAGAGAACCTGAACGACGTGTCCAAGCACTGGGACGACGACTGGATTTACGATACCAGCACCGAAGAGCTGTGGGGCACCATCGACCAGGCGCGCTTTCCCATGCAGTACATGGCCAACCTCTTCAGTGCCGGCGACACCGAGATGATCAAGCTGCGCATCAAGAAACTGATGTCCATCCGCATCTATCGCCGCTGGAAGACCGTCGGCGACATCTCCGAAGAGAAGGCACTCAAGGCGCTGGAAGACGTGGGTCTGACCCCGAAACTGGCGGACGAGATCTACCACCTGACTTCCCTGGCCAATTTTGACGACCGTTTCGTCATCCCTGCCTCCCACCGCGAAGAAGCGATGGAGATGATGGAGTTTACCGGGGACACCAAGGGCAGTACCGGTTTTGGCTTCAAGAACGGCACCGCCAGGAGAGGAATGTGATGAACGAGGCCGTGAACAAGAGCAATACTTTGCAACTCCCCGCTCACTATAGCATGCTGGCTCGACTGTTCGATTACCCGGACGAACGATATCGGGAATACGCGCTCAGGATTCGGGAATATCTCGCTGCGGATTACCCGGCGGCGGTGGAGGCGCTGGACAAATTCATTGAAGCACTGCCGGAGAATAACCTGCTCACCATGCAGGAGTTGTATACCCGTACCTTCGATGTCCAGGCTGTTGTCACCCTGGACGTGGGTTACGTGTTATTCGGCGATGACTACAAGCGCGGCGAGATGCTGGCCAACCTGAGCCGGGAACACCGGGATGCCGGCAACGACTGCGGCACGGAGCTGGCGGATCACCTGCCTAACCTGTTGCGCCTGATGGACCGCCTCCATGACAAGGAACTGCGCTCGGATCTGGCCTACGCCATCATCGGCCCGGCGGTGCTGGAAATGATCGGTGAGTTTACCCTGGGGCGGTTGCAGCAGAAGTCCAAGGCCAACATGAAACAGTACAAGACCGTAATCGACCTGCCACCGGTGCAGGAGAATCGCTTCGCGCTGTACAAACATGCCCTGGGCGCCCTGTATGAAGTGTTGAAGCAGGATTTCACATTGATTCAGTCGATCCCCCTGGCCAGGTCAAACGATTTCCTGGAATCGGTGAGTCGTGAAAATGCCATTGAAGAAAATGCCAAGGCCTTCGGCTAGGCACAAGAACGGGAGCAAGAGCTGATGGATTCTCTGAATTATTTCTTCTTTACCGGCTATCCCTATGTGGTCTTTATCGTGTTCATTCTGGGCACGATCTACCGCTATCGCTACCGGGGATACCAGGTGACCAGCCTGTCGGCCCAGTTCCTGGAAGGCCGCGTGGGTTTCTGGGGATCGATCCCGTTTCACTGGGGAATCCTGATGATACTGCTGGGGCACCTGGCCGCCTTCCTGGCGCCATCACTGGTCATCGCCTGGAACAGCAGCCCTGCCAGGCTCCTGGTACACGAAGGAGTCATGTTTACTTTCGCCGTGGCACTCACCATGGGTTTGCTGGCATTGATTTACCGCCGGTTGTTTCACCCCCGCGTTAAGGCAGTAACGACATGGATGGACTTGTTCGTTGAATTTGTTTTGCTCATCCAGGTACTGCTGGGTTGCTGGATAGCGCTGAACTACCGCTGGGGATCCACCTGGTTCGCCGCCGACCTGTCACCCTATCTATGGTCTCTGGTTACATTCAATCCGCAACCGGACGCCGTGCTTGCCATGCCTCTGGTGGTGCGCGCCCATATTGTTGGTGCGTTTTCGATTTTCCTGATTTTCCCATTCACCCGCCTGGTGCACATCCTGGTAGCTCCCTTTCACTATATCTGGCGCCCTTACCAGGTCGTGATCTGGTATTGGGACAGGAAGAAGATACGCAATTCACAAGGGGCCTGGTCCGAATCCCGCCCGAGAAACACCTAGGAAGAAGTATTGCAGGAAGCTGAAACCCGTTAACCAATTCAGGAAGTAAAACTGCATGATTACTGCACAGGAAGTCCCTGCGTCTAAACAAACCAAAGCACTCAGCATTAGCACCCTTTCTTTCACGGCTTGCTTCGCCGTATGGACGATTTTTTCCATCATTGGCATCCAGTTGCAACAGGAGTTGGGCCTCAACGAAACCCAGTTTGGATTGCTGGTGGGCACGCCAATCCTGACCGGGTCCTTGAGCCGGATCGTGCTGGGGGTCTGGACCGATCTCTACGGCGGTCGCATCGTCTTCGCCGGCGTCATGATCTCGGCGGCCGTCGCCACCTTCCTGCTGTCGTATGCAGATACTTACATCATGGCACTGATTGCCGCACTGGGCGTGGGGCTCGCCGGGGGGTCCTTCGCCGTTGGCGTGGCCTATGTTTCCAAGTGGTACCCCCAGGAAAAACAGGGCACGGCGCTGGGTATTTTCGGCGTGGGCAACATCGGCTCGGCAGTTACATCATTCGGGGCACCTTTTGTGCTGGTGGCATTCGGCTGGGAGGCGGTTGCCCAGGTATGGGCACTGGCACTGCTGGTCATGGCAGTAACCTTCTGGCTGGTCAGTGAAGACGATCCGGAGTTGCGTGCCCGCCGCGAACGGGTCGGCACCGAGTACCGGGGTATCCTGCGCATCGTCGAACCACTACAACATGTGCAGGTGTGGCGATTTTCGATCTATTACTTCTTTGTATTCGGCGCCTTCGTGGCACTGGCATTGTGGCTACCCCGCTACCTGGTCAGCGTGTACGAGCTGGACTTGAAGACTGCCGGCATCCTTGCCGCCTTCTACACCATTCCCGCGAGCCTGTTTCGTGCCTACGGTGGCCACCTCTCAGACAAGTATGGTGCCCGCACCATCATGTACTTTACTTTTGGTGTTTCTATCGTCTGTACCTTTATGCTTTCTTATCCTGAAACCGACTACGTGATCCATGGCATCGAGGGACCAATCGCGTTTTCCACCAGCATGGGATTGGTACCGTTTGTGATTACGGTCTTCGTGCTGGGATTTTTCATGTCGCTGGGTAAGGCGGCGGTGTTCAAACATATCCCCATGTACTACCCGGAAAACGTCGGTGTCGTGGGCGGACTGGTAGGCATGGTGGGCGGCCTCGGCGGTTTTTTCCTGCCTATCGCGTTTGGCGTGATGAACGACCTCACTGGCATCTGGACCAGCTGTTTCATGTTGCTGTTTGGCATCGTGAGCGTGTCCATGCTGTGGATGCACATCGCGATCCTGCGCATGGAGCGCAAGTCCGAGAAGAAACGACTGGCCATGCCGGAACTGCCTGAGATGGCACCGATTCACGATCCAAGTAAACACAGAAGCCACGTGATTCATGAATGGCATCCGGACGATAACGAGTTCTGGGAGACTACCGGTAAAAACATTGCCCGCCAGAACCTGTGGATCTCAATTCCCTGCCTGCTGCTGGCATTTTCCATCTGGATGGTGTGGAGCGTGGTGGTTGCCAAGCTCCCTTCGGTTGGATACGAGTTCAGTACTAACCAGTTGTTCTGGCTGGCCGCGTTTCCCGGTTTATCTGGCGCAACGTTGCGCATTTTCTATTCTTTCATGGTGCCGATCATGGGAGGTCGCCTGTGGACTACCATGAGCACCGCGTCGCTGCTTATACCCGCCCTGGGTATTGGCTTCGCCGTGCAGAATCCGGATACACCCTATGTGATCTTCCTGGTGCTCGCCCTGCTCTGCGGATTCGGTGGCGGTAACTTCGCCAGCTCGATGGCCAATATCAGTTTCTTCTATCCGAAGAATGTGAAAGGCCAGGCACTGGCACTCAACGCCGGACTGGGTAACACCGGCGTGAGTGTCATGCAGTTCGTGGTTCCCATAGTCATCACCCTCGGCGTCTTCGGCGCCATTGGTGGCGAGCCCCAGGTGCTGGCGGACGGCAGCGAATTGTGGCTGCAGAATGCCGGTTTCATCTGGGTACCCTTCCTGCTCGCGGCAACAATCGCCGCCTGGACAGGTATGCACGACATTACCTCGGCCAAGTCTTCGTTCAAGGACCAGTCCGTGATCCTTGGGCGCCGGCAGAACTGGATCATGTGTGTGCTCTACACCGGCACCTTTGGTTCCTTTATTGGCTACTCCGCAGGATTTCCCTTGCTGGCGCAGCTGCAGTTTCCGGAAGTGGATGCCCTGCGCTTCGCCTTCCTGGGACCCCTGGTGGGCGCCCTGTCACGGGCGGGAACGGGCTGGGTATCCGACCGCTGGGGAGGCGGACGGGTTACTTTCTGGACCTTTGTCGCCATGGCCGTGGCCGTTCTGGGGGTTATTTATTTTCTCTCCATCAAGGAACAGCCCGGCGCATTCTGGGGTTTCTTTGCCATGTTTATCTTCCTGTTCTTCGCCACCGGTGTCGGCAATGCATCCACGTTCCAGATGATCCCGGTCATCATGCGACTGGAAATGCCGCGCCTGATGCCACATCTGAAGGGGGAAGAAATTAACCTGCAGGTGGGCCGGGAGTCTGCGGCCATCATCGGCTTCACGTCGGCCATCGCCGCTTACGGCGCGTTTTTCATTCCCAAGTCCTACGGCACGTCCATCTCTTTAACCGGTAGCCCCATGGGTGCGCTGTGGTGCTTCCTGCTGTTCTACCTGCTCTGCGCCGGGGTGACCTGGTTTTACTACACCCGCAGCCAAGGACTGCTGTACGGAGTGGAACGCGGCGACAAGGTTCAATCGGAAGCTCAGGACGAGACCATAGGTTTGGGCGAAACCGCGGCGGAGAGTTAAACGGTTCTTCCTGGTCTATGCGCCGCGGCAAGAAGTATTTTTTAGCAATGGAGTAATTATGAATATTGGAAGTTCGCCGATGTCTACCGGCTTGCTGCGGCACCTATGCGCGGTAGTTGCTGTCTCATGTTTCAACAGCAGCACGGAAGCAGCCGAGAATTCACTGTTTTCCGGAAGTTTTAACCTGCGCCACGAAACAGTGAGCCAGGACAACACACTTGATGATGCAGACGCACTCACCCTCAGTTCCCGCGTCAGTTTTCAGAGTCCTGTCAATGAAGGCTTCTCCGTATTCCTGGAAGTGGAAAACGTCAGCCGCCCCGGTGGAATCGACGATTACTCGGTTCCTGTAACCGGCTTCAATACCGGCCGCTATTCCGTCATCGCCGATCCCGAGTCCACGGAACTGGACCAGGCCTACGTACAGTATCGCGACGAGCAATTCAGTGTCCGCGTCGGCCGCCAGCTCATCACCCATGACAGCCACCGCTTTGTCGGTCATGTGGGCTGGCGCCAGGACCGGCAAACATTCGATGCCATCACTGCCACCCTGGCACCCAGCGAAGATTTCAGCCTGTCGTACAGCTATCTCGATGAACGCCGGCGCATTTTTGCCGACGCGGCGAATATTGACTCCAGCGACCACCTGCTGCGCGGTCAATTGCAAACCGGGTTTGGATTACTTGTTGGCTATGGTTACTTTCTCGAAGCCGATACTCCGGGTAATCCTTCCCTGGATACGGTGGGTGCGAGACTATCCGGTGAAACATCTTCCACTGATTTACCGGTCACGTACCTGGCGGAGCTGGCTACGCAGGAGTCCCGGAATGGCAGTGCGGAATTCGATGCCAGTTACTATTTGCTTGAACTTGGCATACAACTGTTTGATGGCGTCACTGCCCGCGTCGGACGGGAAATGCTGGGCTCAGACAACGGCGCCTATGGATTCGCCACGCCACTGGCAACCCTTCATGCCTTCAACGGCTGGGGAGACCTGTTCCTGCAAACACCCTCCCAGGGCCTGGTTGACCAATACCTGAACTTTAGCGGCAGTGTGCTCGGTGGCAACTGGGCGATTATCTACCATGACTACAGCGCCGATGCGGCTACGTCGGGCATTGATGATTTTGGTAATGAGTGGAACCTGCAGTTTGTGCGGCCCATTAACGATCACTTTACCTTCGGCATCAAGTACGCCCGCTACGATATGGGGGATGCCCTGACTCTTAAACCCGATACCGACAAGACCTGGATCTGGATTAACGCCCGCTTCTAGAATAATCAAAGTGGGTTGGCGTCGGAATCGGCGAGGCTCTTATCGATAAAAAAAGGGGATACGATGCTTTTCGTATCCCCTTTTTAGTTTTCGGGTAAGTTTCCCGGGCAATTAACCGAACTTTCGCTTCACCCACCACTCATGACTGCAGTTCAGCATCATGTTGTTCCTGGTTCTTCTTTCTATAGGCCGCGCTAAGCCGGGACCTGTTAACTACCATTCTGTCATGGAGTCTGCTGACGATACTGCTGCCGCTTTTTTCGAACAGGAAAGGAAAAAATGCGTGCAGCAGGCAGAAGACGGCGGCAAAAAAAAGCGCCACCGCAAACGACAGCGCGTGATACATATGCTCAAAATAGCCTTCATCGACGCTTTGCAGGTGGCGCACTAGTCGTCCCAACTTTGGGAACCTCGCTTCAATACATCAAATAAAAATGGAGGAATGCAAGATTGCGTTCCGCTGCAAAGTATAGCGAACCGGCTGTAGACAGTTTTTGCAAAGATTCCAATTATCGTGGTAAAAAGTGGAAAATATTTCCTATTTTTACCAATTATGAGGATATTTTTCTATGGATAGGACGGACAAGAGAATACTGGATCTGCTGCAGGAGAACGCGGAATTGTCTACCGCCGAGATTGCCGACAAGGTGGGGCTCTCCACGACCCCTTGCTGGCGCCGCATCCAGAAGCTGGAGGCGGACGGCGTCATCAGCAAGCGTGTGGCCCTGTTAAACCGTACCGAACTCAACCTGGGGGTGGACGTCTTCGTGACCATCAAGACTAACCAGCACAACCTGGACTGGCTGGCGAAGTTTGCCAGGGGAATTACAAAGTTTCCTGAAGTGCTTGAGTTTTATCGCATGGCCGGGGAGTCGGACTACCTGTTGCGGGTAGTAGTGCCGGACATCCCCGCATTCGATGCGTTCTACAAGAAGTTGGTGCAAAGTTCGGATCTGGCCGATGTCTCGTCCAGTTTTGCCATGGAACAAATAAAGTATACAACCAGCCTGCCCCTGAACTATATCAGCGACTAGAAAGAGGTAAGAGTATTACTTTCTGGCTGCCTTAATATTTGCCACCGGGCTCAGTAACAACCACTCGGGGAATGCCTTTTTAAGTGCGGGCTTTCCTTGCAGCGATAATGCCCCTTTCCCGATTTCGCTACGTATGGGGCGAATGCCGCGCCAGATTTCCGCCATGGTTAACACAGATGTCGTTACAGTGACATCCGATGCAAACCCGGGGTATTTGACGCAAACGTCTACCTTGCCATCATTGACTACCAGCCAGTAAAAACGCTCCTTTGGTTTCGCATCGGTAAATATAAAATGAATTACCGTTCTTTCCCGTGGCATGATTTCAAGATTAAGACGGCGATGCATACTCCAGATTAGCCATCCGGGGTCCAGGTCTTCCGGCCGGATATCCCGTGCCCAGCGTTGTCCCCAGGTGGCGATGTTGAGCAGGATTTCCTCAAGCTCCATTCCAGCCCGGGTAAGAAAATATTCTGAGTTGCCACTGTCACCAATCGACCTGGTTTCCACCACCTCTGCCGCAACCAATGTTTCCAGGCGTTGTTTCAGCAGGGTTGCCGAAATCTTGGGGACACCCCGCCGAATATCATTGAAGCGGGAACTCCCATCTGCAAGCTGGTGAATGATGAGTAGCATCCAGCGCTGGGTCAGTACTTCCGACGCCAGCGCGATGGGGCAGAATTGACCAAATCCTTGATTCATAATGGGTTTTTCCCTGTGTGGGTCTTCGTCGAACCCGGTTCCCGGTCTGTTTGCCAGGTATTGATGGTCCAGATTTTTGACTAGATGCGATTCTTGCTTCTGGCAGAATAACGTAAAACCGGGGAAGCACAACGGTGTTTAGCCGGGATCAGCAACAGCGTAACGAAATGGAAACCCGAAAATGACCAGCAGGCTTTTTGACTTGATGCCGTACCGGCTATTGATTGCAATCTCCCTGTGCTCAGCCATTCCTGCCACAGCAAGCGACTGGCAACCGCCGCGTACGGAATTCGGCCACCCTGATTTACAAGGGGTATGGTTCTATGGCACCAGCACACCCTATGAACGGCACGTCGATCTCGGCATCCAGCAGTCTTACACCCAGGAAGAAGTCGAGACGTTGCTGCAGTCGCTTGAGGATGCGGGACTTGAAAAAGCCCAACCCCTGAACGCCGATCGCACAGCTCCCGAATCAGGCGGCGCCATTGCCCAGGAAGCAGACCATAATTTCGCCACACTGCGTACCAACCCGATCATTATCAACGGCGAGTACCGGACCTCCCAGATCGTCAGTCCGGCAAATGGGCGCTTGCCATTTCGAGAAGAATACAAGGACATTTTCCGGGAATGGATGGATCAGGGACACGGCCCCTATGACGGGCCGGAAATACGGCCTGTCAGTGAACGCTGCGTGGGACCAAATGGCGGCCCAATGGCGCCCATGATCGGATGGTTCTACAACGCCAATATGCAGATCGTGCAAACCAATGATTACGTGATGATCCTGGCGGAAATGAATCACGATGCCCGCATCATTCCACTCTCCACCGAATCGACAGCGGTCTTCCACAATCAGTGGATGGGAACTTCGAGGGGATACTGGGATGGTGACACCCTGGTAGTAGAAACCAGTGGCTTCCGTCCGGAACAATCCTGGTTTGCGTTTGTAATGTCAGACCAGCTAGAGGTGACTGAACGCTTTACTTTGGTTGCCGAAAACGAAATTCATTACAGCTATACATTTATCGATCCGAAAATATATAGCGAACCGGTTACCGTAGAGAAAAATATCACCCGGCGAGGTGCAGGTGAGCACGTTTTTGAATACGCCTGTCACGAAGGAAACTATTCCACTCCTTCGATACTGGCCGGCGCCCGGGTACAGGAACTGGATAGTCAATAAACATAGTTCCGGTACGCAGGCCTACGGGTCAGAAATCAAATCGGATACCGAACATCACTGCATCCATGTTCAGCATGCCGCCGACAGTTTCCCAGTTGGCGGTCAGGTTAAAGTCATCCCATAACTCATAGGCGAAGCCAATCTGGTAGCCGTCTTCATTTTCCGCTCCGTCGATGTCGTTCCAGGTGTAGCTGGCACTGAACTCGAAATGATCGGACCACATGTCCCGGAAACCGACACGGATCGTGTCCACGTCAAACTTGTTGTTGTTCAGGTCCCAGGTGTTGTAGGTGTAACTGGCATACCAGCTATCCCAGTGGTAGCCAAAGCCGTAGCCTGCAGTGTCGAAATCATACTTGAGGCCCGCTACGGAATTGTCCGTGCTGCTGCGATCGATTACACCGAATATATGATCGCCAAAGCCAAGGGAAAGGCCGAATTTGTAGCCGTCCGGTTCAATACCGATGCCACTGGCATTCAGGTCATATTCCAGGCTGCTCCCATGCAGGTAAGACCATTCCACATCCCGGTCATCATCGTCTGCATAGATGGAACCCGCGAACAACAAAAGAAAAAGTGTGAGGAAAATTCGATTCATGGATCAGCCACTCCTGGAACTCTGCATTGTTTCACAGCATCCTAGGACTGCTTAGCTGAACCGGAACTTAACTTAACGAACAAAAAAAGGGCGCGATTCTCATCGCGCCCTTTCGTCTTGCTGCTTGTAACTATTTATCGCTTTGCATCAGTCAGTCGCAAAACAATAGAACAGCCCGGCTCCACCTACCTGGACCAGGTTAGCCTGGGTACAACCCGGCGTACCATGGGCAGAGTTCCAGGGAGAACCTGGATTCATGAAGGAATAGCGGTCGGCATGACCCACCCTGGCACTGCCTTCGCTGTTACTGGTCCAGTTACTGCAGGTCTGGTCCTGGCCGGCGGGATAAGCGGTACCGTCGATGCGTGATCCGGTCAGTACGTCGTGCTCGGAGAAATCCGGATCGCCATCGATGCGCGAGGCAAACTGGTTGCCATTCTCATCCAGTGTATAGGTCCAGTTCAGGTTGGAATTGTCGTAGTGCAGACTTTCCACGCTGGTGGCCATGACTATTCCGTTGGCATTGGCCCAAGGTCCGGATCCGATGCGGTCCCTGGCATTAACGGCACCAGGCCCCTGGGTGCTGAGATAGGCGGCCCAGGTGCGATTGGAACCAGCCGCCTCGGCCAGCCGCTGGCAATGGGCGTCCGCCCCGGCAAGGCCACCGAGGTTGCCGCCATCACCCATGGTGGTGCTGGTAATAAAGAATCCCATTTCAGGGGGCTCGTCGTCCTGTTGGGCAAGAATCGAAAGCGTGGGCAGTGCCAACACGCCTGCTGCAACGGCTGCAGCAATCAGGCCTCGTTTAGTTGTTATCATTGTCTAACCTCCAGAGATTCTGCGCTTGTGAGTTCCGGTAAAATAAACCGGAAAACGCGCAACATCAATAAACTCGCGTTGGTATAATGCCTGAACACGTCAGGATACAAGGACTGGAATCGTGAAAAACCCGACCCTCGTGGCAAAGTTAAGCCTGGGTGCGCTGGCAGTAGTGCTGGTTGTCATCTTTTTCGCCGCCGTAGTAATCCCGAACCTCGCCGCATAGTTTCGCCTGGACAACAGTTCTTGCTTAAGCTGTGACAAGCGCAGCGATTTCTCCTGTTTCCGGGAATCGACCGGTTTCACGCCGGGAAAAAATCAGCTCACCATCTCGCTTGATGTCGAATATGCCGCCTCCGCCGGCGATTAATTCCACTTCGGCGTCGCTTGCCTGCGTGATCTCCGCCGACACACGGTCGGCATGGGGTTTGTAGTTTCAGGCGGCGCAGTAAGTAATTTCAATTTTCATCACGGTTCCGGATCTGTTGGGAAATAGCTATCCCATACCTTACCGCACTCCTCAAATTTTGGGCATAAAAAAAGGAGCCTGCGCCTTCACGGCACATGCTCCCCGTTTTTTGCGTAGTTGAAGCGTTACGGACTTAAAACAGCCCGGTCCCAACCACGTAGCCGAAGCCCAGGATTGCCACGTAGGCCCCTAAAATCTTCAGGACGACGGGCAGGAGTTGATCTCGATGTTGAGCTTCCTCTGACATGGCACTTCTCCACTTGATGGGACAACACCATGTTAAGAAAACCCGCGAAACAGGTTTTGATTTAGATCAGAAAACACCGCGAAGGCAATGCGATCAGGCTTCTACCGGCTGCGAGGCGATTACTTCCGCCAGGGCGGCCCGCAATTCTTCCTTTTTGTAGGGCTTACCCAGCAGGGCGTTCAATCCGGACGCAAGAATCTGCTCGGGGCTTTCGGTGGCCACGTTGGCGGTCACCGCGATAATTGGCACGCTGGACTTGCCATAGGACATGGTGCGTATCTTGCGCGTCGCGCTGACGCCATCCATCACCGGCATTTGCAGGTCCATCATGATCACATCGATCTTGTGGTCGCGATAGTACTCGATGGCTTCCTTGCCGTTGGCCACCGTCACCACGTCGTGGCCGTCTTCCTCCAGCATGCGGCTAAGCACCATGCGATTGACCGCATTGTCATCCACCACCAGAACATAGAGCGGAGGCACATCCACGTCTTCCAGTTCGCTGGTGGTGAAATCCGGCGGGCCGGAAGGCTCCAGGGGCAGGAACACGGTGAAGATGGAGCCGCGGCCGGGGGTGGACTGCACGGTGATACGCCCACTCATGGCATGAACCAGTCGCTTGACGATACTGAGCCCGAGGCCGGAGCCGCCGTAGCGGCGCACGATGGTCGCTTCCGCCTGTACGTAGGGTTCGAACAGGGCCGCCTGGGCTGACTTGGCGATACCAATGCCGGTATCGATAATGCGCAGGCGCATCCGGTTCATGGCGGTGTCGAGGATGATGGTGATCTCGCCGGAGTTGGTGAATTTCACCGCGTTGCCCACCAGGTTGATCAACACCTGGCGCAGGCGGGTGGGATCACCCTCCACGTAATCGGGAATGTCATCTTCCACCACCACGGCAAAATTAAGCCCCTTCTCTTTCGCCTGGAATGCCAGGGCGGCCAGGGACGTATCCAGCAATTCCCGGATCTCGATGGGCGCCGCTTCCAGTTCCACCTCGTTGGAATCGAGCCGGGACAAATCCAGTACGTTGTTGATCAACTCGATGAGGTTTTCGCTGCTGCGCATGACCACGTTAACCAGCTCGTGCTGCTCCGGGTTAAGGTCCTTGCGATTGGAAAGCAATTGGGAAGCACCCACTACTCCATTCAGGGGCGTGCGCAGTTCATGACTCATGGCTGCGAGAAAACTCGCCTTGGCCTGTTCCGACTGACGTGCTTCGTTTTCGGCGATGGTGCGGTCATGGACTTCTTTCTCGAGCTCCCGCACGGTTTCATTGAGCTTCTTCTCGGCATTCACCTGTGCATTACGAAAAATAAAAGTGGCCAGGGTAAGCATGACCAGCACCAGGCTTCCTTCCCAGGCCAGGGTGAGTACTTCCTGCTCCGTAAGCTCTCGGCCGTATTCAAACTCGTAGCCCGATGCATGCAGGTACGCGAAGGCCCATAGAGTTTGCATGCAGATGATTGCCCAGATCACACCCGCCGTGCGGCCAGCAACCAGGGAAGCGATAGCGGGAACGGTGAGCAACCAGGCCCAGGTATTGCCCCACACCCCAACGGTCATCATGGCGAGGCACATCACCACCCAGAAAGCGAAGATGGGAATCTGGGACGCCAGCAGCTGGGCGTTGAGATAGGCCTGGATGTACAGGCTCGCCACCAGGACGCCGATGCCGACGCCGATGTAGAGATTGTCCCGCTCTCCGCCCATGTAGGAATTCGCCACCATCATGGCGACAGCAAGGGGAATCGCGAAGAGAATGGTTGAGGAAAGCGTGCGCCGCTCACGCAGGGTGACGGGATTCGCGTACTCGGGATCGAGCCCGCCATTCCAGAGAAACTTGAAGTGATTCATGTCGCGCCAGTTACCTGGTGAACCCGTGGGAACTACCTAAAGATAGCACAAAGCCCGTGTCACTTTGCCGTCCAAATTCCTACCCGGGATGCAGTAGAACGAGTGTTTGAGAAGGATCAAAGATCAGGCGGATTCGGTTTCCCGCTTCGCGGTTGCAGCCAGTTTTTCCCGCGCGATTTCATAGACCGCGCTGAACCAGGCCGGGTCATCATTGAGGTTGGGCACGAGTTCGAAGCGCTCTCCGCCCTGCTCCATGAATTGTTCCCGGTATTCGATGCCGATCTCGTGCAGTGTTTCCAGGCAATCGGAAACAAACGACGGCGTGATCACGGCGACCCTGCGAATGCCCTGGCCCGCCAGGTCCGCCAGGTGGTCATCGAGGTAGGGTTGGGTCCAGGGTTCGCGACCGAAGCGTGACTGGAACGCCATGGAGTAGCGCACATTCTTCCAGCCCAGGGCGGTAATAATGGATTCGGTAGTGGCAAAGCACTGGGCGCGATAACACAGGCGGTTGGCGTCAGTAATCTTGTGGCAACACACACCAAAGCGGCAGTGATCGTTCTCATCCGCCTTCTTGATGGTTTTTTCCGGGAGCCCGTGGTAACTGAAAACCAGTTGTTGCACATCATCCAGTTGCAAATGGCGCGTAATCACGATGGCCCAGGCGCGGATAAAGGCCGGTTCGGCAAACAGGTCGTTGACGAAAGTCAGTTTAGGGCGATAAGACCAGTTTGCCACCGCCTGTTCCACGCCATGAAATACCGAGGCGGTGGTGGCGGTAGAGTATTGGGGGAACAGTGGCAGCAGCAGGACTTCATCCACCGCCTGTTGTTCCAGTTCCGCCAGGCTGTCGCCGATAAAGGGTTCGCTGTAGGCCATGCCGTTGCGCACCAGCACATCTTCACCGGCGTCTGCGAAGGCATTCTGCACGCTGTCCAACAGGCGATCGGCATAGACCTTCAGCGGCGAACCGCCGTCCATCCAGATGCTGGCGTAATCCTTAGCGGTTTTCGGCGCGCGAAATGGTTGAATGATCAGGTTGCGCAGCAGCCAGCGCCCCAACGGATTCATGTCGAACACGAAGGGATCGGCAAAGAAATACTTGTAGAACCTGCGCAGGCCCGCGGCCGTGGGTTCAGCGGGAGTGCCAAGGTTCAACAGCAGGACGGCTTTCTTACTCATCTGACTACATACCAAGACAAGTGCTAATACGGCGTTCAGTCGAGAACGGATGCATCGACCTCGTCTACTCGATTAATAAAGTAGGCCATGAACCTCGCCATGCGTTCCAGGCCGGGAACGGAAACCGCTTCAAGCACCTCACCATTGGTGTGATACAAAGGCGGCGCCTGCATGGTGGTGACGATGGGCACGCCGGCGCTGCGATAGCCACCACCCTCACCGCTGGCCATGGTTGATTCGGTAGACATGAAATTGGTGCCATAGCGCTGCACGCCATCGGTAAAAACACTGCGCAGGAAGGGCGACTGGTTGGTAATTCCCACCACGATAGGCGCTTCCACGGAGTCGGCGGAATACTGGCGGTAGCCATCCTCGAACAGGAAGCGCGCGGGAGCGATATTGCGCTGGGCCACATGCTCGAGGTTCACGATGACCAGGGCATTGCCGAAAATGTCCGGGTTCATGCTCACCGCATTGCGCGGACCATTAAGCCCGGAAGTGTGGTGACCGGCACTGACCACGAATGCCAGGGTGCGCAGGGTACGGTTTTCCGGCTTGGCAAAATGGCGCGCCAATCCCAACAACACGGCCAGACCGTCGCCGTTGTCGCCGGCGCCATCAAACCAGGCATCGGCATGGGCGTTTATCACGATTGCCTCTTCACTGGCGGAACCGGGTATTAACGCTACCGCATTTACACCGCTCAGACCGGAATGGGACTCCGACTCCGTGCTGAGGCGCAGGCGCAGCTCATCGAAATTGCCCTGGGTCGCGGCTGCGTTCATCACCCGGGTCAGGAAGAAACTGTCCTGGCCGCCAAGGTTGAAACAGGGACCGCCGCAATTGGAAAAATCACGAGCGCGGGCATTGCCCGGTTGGTCGATCAGGTTAATCACCGCCACCGCGCCGCGATTGAATAGCTCCCTGGCATTGGGGCCGGCGGTAGCTCTTTCAAACACGGTGTGGCCCTGGGGTGTGACATGCTGGATGGCGATCTTCCCTGCCACTTCTATATGCATCAGTTCCGCGGCCGTGCCCTTGCCGACATAAACGATTGGTGCGGTGAGTTCACCGTCGATCTCGGACGGTGCCAACACCATGGCGGTTTCCAGGATCACATCCTCACTGCCGGCGCCGAAACTGGCATTCCCCAGCAGCCGCACTTCCCATTGCCGTGGAATCCACAGGGCCGCGTCCGCTTGTTGCTGGATTGGTTGCAGGCGCACGTCTTCTATGCCGGCATTGCGGAGCTGTTCCGCAGCCCAGCGAATGGTGGATTCGCCGGATGGAAAACCACTGACCCGGCCCCAGATCTGGGTGCTGCCCAGTTCGCGCCGGGCCAGGCTCTGGTGGGAGAATTCGACGATGCGCTGCAGGTCCCGGGCCAGGCGCCTCCCTTCCAGTTCGCGGTAATCCGACTCACCCGCGGGTACCATGGCGGGTGCGGGTCCACGTTCGCCGGTAGCGACCGGGTAAGCATGGGGCGCCACGGCCGGTGGCAACATAATGCCGAACCAGGGCTGGCTAAGGTCCAGCTCCTGGGCTGTCGTAACAGGGAACAGCGATAGGCCAAGCAGGATCAGGCTGAGTGTTTTTAGTGTTTTCATAAGCGCGATACTACGGTGAGCTTGTAGACAATAGCCAGCATTGGCATCGAACTGAACCCGCGTTGAGACAAGGATCCATGGTCACTATTTCACCACTTCCAAAAGTCAGTAACTAGTATCAATACGCGGCATCAGCACGGTTTTCCGCCAAAATCCAGGTATATCCTCGCCAGGCCTTATAAACACTGGCCTCCAGGCAATTTGTGTAGGAAGGTAACAAAATCCTTTAAATATCGTTTTAAACCTTATACATTGGGGCCTTCAGCTGACTATTACCGATTGCTGTCAATCCCATAAAATTTCTGAGTTTGAGAGGAGCCAACTCGTGAAAAAAATCATTGGATTTATCGCTCTATTGTCTCTCGGCACCCAGCCGCTTTACGCGGGTGAGCGTGTGGGGGATTTCGCTCTCATCGACCATAAAGGCGCGCAACACCACATGGCCTGGTATGACGATCACAATGCGGTCGTTTTACTTCCCCAGGCTGTAGGCGCTACCGATGCCGCTTCACTCCAGTTAATTACTCAATTGCACGATGAGTATGACGCACAGGGCGTGGAGTTTTTCCTGCTGAATCCGGGCCAGTCTACAGATCGTGAAGCTGTAGCTCGCGACATGGCTGCACTGGGCAGTGAGTTGCCAGTGTTAATGGATGACGTGCAGCTGGTTGCCGATGCACTGGGCCTCACCAAGATGGACGAAGCCGTCGTGTACAACCCGAAGAATTTTGAAGTGCTGTATCGCGGCCCCGCTTCCCAGGTGGAAGCCACCCTGCAAGCAGTACTGGCCGGTGATAACCCGGACCTGACCGCTGTCGCCACTTCCGGTACCGCAATCCAGTACACGGACACCGAGGCTCATGCCAACCTGTCCTATGATCGCGACATTGCTCCCATCATCGCCGAGAACTGCGCCGAGTGCCACCGTGACGGCGGTATCGCGCCTTTCGCCATGGACAGCAAGCTGGCTGTCAAAGGCTGGTCGCCGATGATTCGCGAAGTGGTAATGACCAAGCGTATGCCTCCTGGCCAGATCGACAACAAGGTCGGTTACAAGATGGCCAACGAAATGAATCTGTCCGATGAAGAAATGCAGAAGCTGGTTCGCTGGATCAACAATGGCGCCAATACGGACAGCGCTGCCGATCCGCTGACCGCCCTGGTATGGCCGGACACCAAGTGGAAAGTCGCTGCCGAACTGGGCGAGCCGGACCTGGTTGTTACCATCCCGCCGCAAAGCATTCCTGCAACCGGCGTGGTTGACTACATGGACCTGCCCATCGATCTCGGCCTGACCGAAGACAAGTGGGTTCGTGCCTCTGAAGTGTCTCCGGACAAAGCGGAAGTGCTGCACCATATAATTACCACCGTGGTGCCGCCGGAAGGTGCCGCCGATCCCCAGACCGCTTTCCTGCAGGCCATTAACAGCCTGCCGGAAGAACGCGCTGCCGCGATTCGTGCGGAAATGTTTGCAGCGGCCGCATCCGGCCAGCAGCCAGACATAGACAAGATCTTTCAGGAAAATCCGGACATCGATGTGGGCTTCATTCTCGGTGGGGGTGACCCGGACCAGGCATCTGTCGCCGGTTATGCTCCGGGCAACAGCGTTTCCCTCAATCCGGAAGGTGTCGGTGGATTGCTGCGCGCCGGCTCCACCCTGAGCCTGCAGATGCACTACACCACTTCTGGCAAGGAAGTCACCGATGAAACCCAGTTGGGCATCTGGTTCTATCCAGAGGGCGAGGTTCCTGCTGAGCGCATGTCCGGTGGTGTTGGTAATGCATTCACTATCGCCATTCCGCCCGAAGCCAAGGACCACGAAATGGAACTGGTGACCTTCGTGAAGAACGAGTCGGATATCCAGAGCCTGATGCCCCACATGCATTTTCGCGGCAAGCGCATGGCTTTTTATGCCCAGTATCCCGACGGTAGCGAAGAGCTGATCCTGTCAGTTCCCGCCTACTCGTTTAACTGGCAGTTGAGCCATGAACTGGCTGAGCCCCTGCGCGTACCCGCCGGCACCCGCATTATTGCCCGCGGCGCGTTTGACAACTCTTCACAGAATCCCTGGAACCCCGATGCCAGCATCGAGGTGAACTGGGGTGAGCAGTCCTGGGAAGAGATGTTTATGGGCTTCTATAGCTGGAAAGAAGTAGACCAGGGCGGCGAAGACTAATTAAGAGTCCAGCCGGACACAAAAAGGGGCGATTTGATCGCCCCTTTTTTTATGCCTGTCGTCCCTGGACGCTACCTGCCTAGCACTCGCTGCTGAACATCCAGTTAATGCCGAACTTGTCCGCGCACATGGCAAAGTAGGAGCCCCAGAAGGTCTTGCCTGCCGGCATGGTCACGGTGCCGCCTTCGCTGAGACCGGCGCAGAGCCTGTCCACTTCTTCCGGAGACTCGGCATTTATGGAGATGGAAAAGTTATTGCCCACAACCAGTCCTGCCGCATGCTCACCGAGATTGTCACTGGCCATAATGACCACATCCGGTGTTAGTTGCAGTGTGCTGTGCATGATCTTGTTTCCATCCGCTTCAGATACCGGGAAATTTTCGTCCGGCGGCATCTCATTGAAGCGGTTCATCATCACGATGTCGGCGCCGAATACCGAGGCATAAAAGTTCATGGCTTCTTCGCAACTGCCATTGAACGTGAGGTAGGGATTGATTGCTTTCATTCTTAAACCTCCTCTATTGCTTTTCTGGGAGCGCTTTATTGACCCTGTGGAGCAGGTGGGGTCCAGTCACAATCGGGACAATTCGGGTTCTTGTTGTTCTGCGCCATCACTTCGAAAATAAAATCCCGCCATACTTCATTGGGCTGCCAGACCGTATTCATGTCCGCCTTGGCATCGGCCACGGGCACGTCTTCGAAGATCACCCGGTACAGGAAACTGAATGCTGTGGCGCGGGCGTTAACCTGGCAATGCAGCAGGGTTTTCTTATCAGTATCCCGCTGCATGGAATCGGCAAATGCATAGAAGTCCGATGGCAAGGGGTTGGAAAAATCCACGGGCACCTGCATGTATTCCATGCCCAGCCCCTTCACCACCTGGTCGGCGTCCGGTAAGGCATTGCGGTTATTGGTAAAGGCGATATAAACCACGCGCTCGAAACCGGCATCGGCTACGGCCTGGAATTGCTCACGGGTAGGCTGGCCGGCACTGGCAAAGGTGCTGCTGTATTGTCGGAAGTTGATGATCTCGGCAAGTGCCGGATCGGTTTCCTCGAGGGCTGCAGCGCTCGCGGGTAGTGCCAGGAGAACCAGGAAACTTATTAATTTTCGGTACATTTGATATTCCTCAATCCGGTAACAATCTGGTGAGACTATAACACTCCAATTCCCTTTATACCCCTGAAGTGGCCGCGACCAAGTGCCGCAGCTTCCATGGCAATCGGCGGAAACGCCGTGATATAACCACCGCAGGAAACCGCAATATGCAGGAAGATTTTCTACAACGCTGGCGCCACTCACACAGTTTCGGCCAGGACCGGCAACGGCCGGGAGAAGGCCGAACACTGGTAGTCATAGTGCTTACCGCCTCCATGATGGTGGTGGAAATCGTCGCCGGTATCGCCTTTGGCTCCATGGCCCTGTTGGCCGATGGCCTGCACATGGGTTCCCATGCCGTGGCCCTGGGCATTAACTACTTCGCGTATATCTATGCCCGCCGCCACGCTCACAACGAACGCTATAGCTTTGGCACCGGCAAGGTAAACACCCTCGGCGGTTATACCGGTGCGGTGCTGCTGGCCGTGTTTGCATTCATGATGGCCTGGGAATCAGTGCTTCGCCTGATCAACCCGGTGACCATAGCGTTTAACCAGGCCATCTTCGTGGCGGTCCTGGGATTGATAGTTAACGGTGCTTCGGTCTTTATTCTCGGCGCGGATCATCATGACATGGAAGGCGGGCATCACGACCATGATCATCACCACCATCATGACCACAACCTAAAATCGGCCTATCTCCATGTGCTGGCCGATGCCCTCACCTCGTTGCTGGCCATATTCGCCCTGTTAATCGGCAAATACCTTGGTGCGGTATGGATGGACCCGATCATGGGAATTGTCGGCGCCATACTGGTGGCGCGCTGGTCATTGGGATTACTGAAAACTACCAGCGCGGTACTGCTGGACGAGCAAGGATCGGATGATCTGCAACAGTCGATCCGTGATGCCATCGAATGCGAAGGAGATCATCACATAACGGACCTGCACCTGTGGACCGTGGGTCCCGGCATTCATTCCGTAGTAATCGCAGTTGTCTCGAACGAGCCCCTGTCCGTGGATGAATACAAGTCCAAGCTTGCAAGCCATGCCAGCCTGGCCCATATCAGTATTGAAGTGCACCAGGCCTGAAGACCTGGCGGTTCTATCAGAACGCCGCGCTCACTGCGGTATTGAAGTTTGCGATGGCTGCGGCGCTGTCGGGACACAAGCTTGCCTGGGAACTTCCGCCACCGGTGCCACACTGGACACTGGCGATGATCCAGTAGCGCTCACCGCCGATGGGCCGGCGTTCGACCCGCACTGACGTATAGGAAGGCATACCCCAGCCCCCGGTCTCCAGGGTGGTACTGGAATCCACTACCAGGCCCAGGCCGGAATTGGCGGCAATCCAGGCCCTTGCTGCATTCATCTTGGTCATGCAATCGAGCGAGCCGACACATACCGGGGCGGCGCTACCCACGCTGCCAGCCGTCATGGGCGGTGAACTTGTGCTTTCGCAGGCGGCAAGCAGGGAAACCAGGCAAAAGGGCAGGAAAATTTTCGCGGGCTTGGCATGTTTCATGGGGCGCGGTACTCCGTCTTCTTCAGGACACTCCCGGTAAGGGAATTTCCCAATAGTACCCCAATCGACAGCTTGCTTCAGTAAGGAACCAGCCGGTAAATATTTGCTATGGGGCAGGATTCGCGGCGACCGCCGGGGCCACGCAGGAGGATATCCCCGAAACGGTCGAGGCGGCTAATGCCGGAAGTCGTGAAACCGATACCGAAGGCAAACTCCAGCTCCGGGCAGGGATTTCGAAGTTCAACCAGGTAACGGTTGTTAACTCCCGCGGTTACGATCAGGTTGCGGTCATTAATCTGGCTCCAACCGTTAATGCGATAGGATGGGATGCGCACGTTGCCCTCCCCGCGAACCAGTCCCTGGAGTTCCAGTCTTTCATCCACTGTCGGTTGATTTCCGGCCGGAGTGGCGCAGGCCGCGAGAGCCAGTGCCAGGCTTGTGACGAACAATAGAATCCTCATTGCGACCTCCTGTTCACCAGGTGATTCAATACTTATATAACGCGGAAGCCGGCACCGTGGTTTACGGCCCGGCCCAGTCTATTGGACGCCGCAAGCCCTGAATACCGGCTTAACCGGCGGCGTCCGAAATCACAAAAAATTACAGTAATTCGGACTGTTAGCTGTATGCTGCCTTTCCTATGCAGTTCTCCAGAAGTAAATCCCCTAGCTTAGTCGCGCTGCAGAGCCTCATCTGCCTGGTGGCTGCGTTGGGCAGTATTTCCACCCTGGCCCAGGAAACAGTAGTGGGCGAGGACAGCGAAGGCCGCCTGACCATCCGCGCCGTTCGTTTCGATGGCGAGATCAACCTCGACGGTAACCTCGACGAGAGTATCTACCGGTCGGTAGAACCGGTGCGGAATTTCATCCAGCACATTCCCGATAATGGCGAGCCGGCCAGCGAAGCTACGGAAGCCTGGGTGTATTATGACGACAACAATCTGTACGTTGCCGCGCGGAATTACGAATCGGTGCCAGAGGAAGACTGGGTCGCGAACGAGATGCGCCGCGATACCATTCAGCTGCGCACCAACGATTCATTTTCTGTATTACTGGACACTTACCTGGACCGGCGCAACGGCGCGGCGTTTATGGTCACTCCAATTGGCGGGTTCTCTGACTTCGCCATTTCCAATGAAGGGGATCGCGGCCGCGGCGTTAACTTCGACTGGAACGTGGTGTGGGATTCGAGGGTTGGACGCTTCGATGGCGGCTGGACCGTGGAAATGCAGATTCCTTTCCGCTCCCTGCGCTACGAGCCGGGTGAAGACCAGACCTGGGGAGTGCAGTTTCGGCGTATAGTCAGGCGGCTGAACGAGTCATCATACATCACGGAAATTCCTCTTTCCGCAGCATATGTTAGCGGCATACCCCTGGTTGCTGGTATGTGGCGAGTCTCGGACGCGGCGACCCTGAATGAGTTACAGGTGCCACCACGGAACTTCAACCTGGAGATCAAACCCTACGGCCTCGGAACCGTCACGACCAACCGCCTGGCGACGCTACCGGTTAACGATGACTTCGAAGGCGAAGCCGGGGTGGACATCAAGTTTGGCATAACCAACAACCTTACCGCAGACTTCACCTACAACACCGACTTTGCCCAGGTGGAAGTGGATGAGCGCCAGGTCAACCTGACCCGGTTCAACTTGTTTTTCCCGGAGAAGCGGGAATTTTTCCTGGAAGGGGAAGGCAACTTCGATTTCACCCAACCACGTAACCTGGATGTTCCCACCATGTTTTTCAGCCGGCGCATTGGCCTGGAACGGGGACAGGTAGTACCCATCGACGTGGGCGGCCGCCTGACTGGCAAGGTAGGCGACTTTGATATCGGCGCGCTCACCATTGGCACCGATGGCGATAACCTGCCGGGAATCGAATCCACGGATTTCACCGTACTGCGCGTCAAGCGGGACATTCTCAGCCGTAGCCGCATCGGCATGATTCTCACCGACCGCTCAAAGTCCACGGTGAGCAGCGGCTCCAACCAGCTCTACGGCATCGATGGACAGTTCAATTTCCTCGATGATTTTGAAATCAGTGGATTTGCCACCCGCACCGACACCGAAGGCCTGAACGGAGACGACTCCAGTTACATGGTCAATTTCGATTACAACGGCGACCGCTATGGCTTTCGCTCCGGTTATGTCGTGGTGGAAAAAAACTTCAATCCCGAGATCGGTTTTAAGCGCCGCAACAACTTCGAACAATACGAGGGAAGCGTGAGATTCAGCCCCTATATTGAATCCAGCGAGTCAATCAGGAGGCTGGTATTCGAAGCCAATACCGAATCCTACTGGTCAGCAGACCTGGGAGATTTGGAAACCCGTGCTCATGAACTCAGTTTCACCACCGAATTCGAACAAGGAGACGAAATAAATGTCTCCATCAATGACGAATTCGAAGCAATTCTGAACCCCTTTCAAATCTCGCCTGGAGTAATCCTGCAGCCGGGCGAATATGATTTCACCAGCTACGAAGCATCTTATCGATGGGGTACGCAACGGAGATTTAGCGGTACCCTGGAAGTACAGGCAGGTGACTTCTGGAGCGGCTCCATCAAGTCCATTGGCTTCAATGGTGGCCGCATTGAATTGTCGCCCCAGCTCTCCCTGGAACCCAGCTATTCTCTGAACAAGGTGGAATTACCGGAAGGTGATTTTCGAACCGAACTGGGTCGCATGCGATTAACCTACACCATCTCGCCGCGCATGTATTTCAGCGGCCTGGTGCAGTATGAATCCCGGGCCAATTCCTTCAGCACCAACTTCCGCTTTCGCTGGGAGTATGCGCCGGGCAGCGAGTTGTTCGTGGTCTACAGCGACGACCGCGACACTAACCCCTTTGGCGATCCCCGCTCCTTCGAGCTGCGTAACCGTGGCTGGGCGATAAAGATCAATCGCCTGTTCCAGATTTAACAGCTAACCGCCCCACTTCAGGAAATTCATGAACTCCCGCCGGGTCTTCGGACCATAGGTCAGGAATGACGGCAGGGGATCCTGGCGGTAGGCAAACCGGTCGCTGCTTAACTGGTCCGCCGCCAGGAAACGACGCACTTCCTCTTCCTCGATACCGTAAGGCACTACCGCATTCAGGCCAAACACCTTTTGCCGTAGTTCGGATGTTATGGCGGGATAGCCAAAACGCTCCTGGAATTCCTCGGATATCTGGAATGTACGGAATGCCTGTATCTGGTCCTGGGGCGAGCCATACCAGATGGAGTCTGTGCCCCACAGGACGTTGTCTTCCCCACAATAGGTGATGAGTTTGCCCAGGGCATGGGCGGCATTGTCCGGATCACGCATCAGGAAGCGCCAGGTAGAGCCCAGCTCAGCATAGACATTGGAATTGGGGGTAACCTCGTTGTCTACCAGGGACTGGATCAGGGTATCGATGCCGTCGCGGCCGCTGCCATCCACGAATGGCGTTTCATCGTTGCCGGCAACAAATCCCGAGTGATAGATGAGGAAGTTCATGTCCGGGTAATCCTTTGCCACCACGCCGATATCGGAACACTGACTGTGTTCATAGGAGCGCGGGCCAAAAGGAAGGCCCTTGTGCACGCAAATATTGCGTACGCCAAGACGGCGGGCCCGTTCGATCATCTGTCGGCCCACGTCATCACTGAGGAAGAAACCATTCCCGCCGGGACCATATTGGGTGTAAGTCTTGAAAGCGGAGATGTTCCAGTTTTCCGCCAGCTCATCCATGGCTTCCAGATCACCCTCCTGGTTGGGATTGACGCGGCCGTGGATCATGAGGCGCTTGCTGCCTTCCAGTTCGGACACGATGCGGCGGGTCTCGTCCGCGTCCTCGATAGTTACCGGTTCGGTTTCCCGGGTAGAAGGCACAAATGACAACACCATGATGTCGGTATCACTGTCGAGGAACACATCCTTGATGAATTCACTGGCGCTGAGGCAATTCAGGTAGCTGCGGTCACCGGCGTCGTTGGCCATCTCGCAGGCGGCTTTTTCCATGCCGGCATAGGGCCTGGCCGCCGGCGGGATGCGGCTGAGCCAGTCGCCTTCCGGGTTTACGTAGTGACCCTGCACGTCAAAGATAAATTCGCCGCCGCCCACTTCCGCGAACGCCGAGGCTTCATCCAGCGCACTCTCATCACGCAGGTCAAAAAAGCCACCGGTCTTGTTGTGGTAGGCATTTGCCTGGTTAAAGGCGAGCAGGGTGCTGGCGGCGCCACAACTGGAAACCAGGAACTGGCGTCGTGACTGACCCTTGCGGCGCGACAGCTCACCGGCCTGTTCCAGGGCCAGCTTGTTGCCCTGCGCATTGGCACGGGAGATTGGAATCGGCTCAAACTCGCCATTGGATGTGCTGTCTATCTTGATCGGCAACCGGGTGCCGTCTTTGTCAAACCTGTCCGCGAATCGGCTCATCTCCTCTCCCCTGTTCTTCATTAAGCTCCAATTGTTTTTAACCTATCCGTCCAGTGCTTTCAAACGATTTCGGCCCACCGGAAACGGCTTGTCGTGGACACGGACAGGCAGAGTGTCTATGCTGTCTTTCCGCTCTTTTTCCCTGTTGTAAATACCAAGAATAATCCGGGGGGATTTGCCAATGATTTCTTTCACGAAACGCACACCAATCGCCATCTTGCTGCTATTGCTGACTGCCATGCCGGCTTTCAGCCAGGTCACCAATTCAGTGTTGGCCAACGCCTCTTCTGACGACGCACAGTGGTTAACCTATGGCCGGGACCAGGGGGAACAACGCTACAGCCCCCTGACCCAGGTTAACGACAGTAATGTCGCAGAGCTGGGCGTGGCATTCACATTTGATACCGGCTCCTATCGCGGGCTGGAGGCAACACCACTGGTGGTGGACGGCATTCTCTATGGCACGCGGCCATGGAGTTCGGTTTTCGCGGTGGATGCCCGCACCGGGGAACTGGTGTGGAATTTCGATCCCCAGGTGAATCGCGCCATCGGTGGCAGGGCCTGCTGCGATGTGGTCAATAGAGGACTTGCCGCCTACGGGGACAAGATTTACGTCGGCGTACTGGACGGCCGGCTCATTGCCCTTAACGCCAAGACCGGATCCGTGGAATGGGAAGTACTCACGGTGGATCCCGATCGGCCCTATACCATTACCGGCGCGCCCCGTATCGCCGATGGCCGGGTGGTGATCGGCAACGGCGGCGCGGAGCTGGGAGCCCGGGGCTATGTTACTGCCTATGACGCAGAAACCGGTGAACAGGACTGGCGCTTCTGGGTAGTGCCGGGTAACCCCGCCGACGGTTTTGAAAACCCGGACATGCAATTCGCCGCCACTACCTGGTCGGGTAACTGGTGGGAAGTTGGCGGTGGCGGTAATTCCTGGGATTCCATTATTTATGATGCGGAGTTGCGCCTGGTCTATGTGGGCACCGGCAATGGTTCGCCCTGGAGTCACGAGATACGAAGCAACGGCATCGGGGACAATCTCTACCTGTCTTCAATCGTCGCGCTGGATGTGGATACCGGGCGGGTGGAGTGGTACTACCAGACCACGCCCGCGGACAACTGGGATTACACCGCGGTACAACCCCTGATGCTCGCCGATGTGCCGATCAACGGCATCCTGCGCAAGATCATCATGCAGGCTCCCAAGAATGGATTCTTCTATGTACTGGACCGGGAGACCGGCGACCTGATTTACGCCGATGCCTATGCCGAGGTTAACTGGGCCACGGGTGTGGACCTGGAAACAGGACGACCCATTGAGACGCCGCACGCCCGCTACGACACCTCGATTACCATGATCATGCCCGGGCCCTGGGGCGCCCATAACTGGCATCCTATGTCATTCAATCCCAACACTCGCCTGGTATACATTCCCGCGCAACAGGGTGGTCCTTTCCCCTACGCCATCGATGAAAACTTCCAGTATCAGCCTGCCGGGTTCAATCTCGGCATCAAGTTCGGCTCATTCGAGGGCGTGCCGGCGCGGCCCCTAAACGAATACGCTGGTGGCGCCGGACCGAGGACGCGATCCCCCGGGGCACTCAAGGCCTGGGATCCGATAACACGGCAACCGCGCTGGCAGCATAATTACGACTTCACGATAAACGGCGGCACCCTGTCCACGGGCGGCAACCTGGTATTCCAGGGTGGCGGTGATGGCTACTTCCGTGCCTTTGCCGCCGATGATGGTGAATTGTTGCTGGAAGTGGATCTCGGCGTTGGCATCATGGCGGCACCCATCACCTACCAGCTCGACGGTGTACAATACGTGGCGGTGCTGGCCGGCTGGGGCGGCTCTTCCGGCCTGTTCGGGCCGAACTTTGACGGTGAATACAAGGCACAGGGAAGGCTGTGGGCATTTCGGCTGGGCGGGGATGAAATCATCCCGGTGGAAGGCCAGCCCTATCCCGAGCTCACCGCGATTCCCTTTGACGATTCACCGGAGCTGCTTTCCACAGGCTGGAACCTGTACGAAGCCAATTGCAGTTCCTGCCATGGCACCGGAGCAATCAGCGGCGGCCCCATCGCGGACCTGCGTTACGCTTCCGAGGCAACCTTTGACAATATCCAGGCCATCGTGCGGGAAGGTCTTTACGAGGCCAGCCTGGGCATGCCCAATCTCAGCGCCTTGCTGAGCGAGGATGATGTAGACGCCATACGTAACTGGATATTGTCGCAGCGGGCGGCGCTGATGGCTCAGCAGTAATACTTCTGCTTGCAAACGAAAAGCCCTGTCATGGTAAACCATGGCTGGGCTTTTGATTTTCAGAGTTTTAAAACCTCACATCATCTGGCGGCCAGTCCATAGTCGGGATTCGCAACGCTCTATTTCGCGCCAGCGAGCATCGACAGCCTGCGCCTCACTGGAAGTGAAATAGTAGGTAGACATTTCGCCATAGTCGATCATGCTGTCGTAGACTCCGTAATAACTCACATCATACTCCCCCGAAGTATGGAACGGGATAAACATAAATGATGCGAACTCATCGCCTCGAGGCAATCGTTCATTCACACTCACCCATCGGGGCAGCAGTTCTTCGACTTGTTCAAACCCCATTCCCGGTTTGAAATTGCAGCGAAACGATTCAATTACGACAGGGCTGGTCACACTGAAATTGGAACCTGCGTATATCTGCCTTCGAAAGCTCTGACTGCTCTCGCAATCCACAATAGATTCCCACATACCATCCACAGATGGTGCGATGCCAGATGCAAAAAATGCCTGAACAGACCTGGCATGAGCGTTTAGATTGTCGTCGTACTCAAACCAAACCAGGTCTACATTGGCTCCGGCAAAGCGTGGCGTCCACATAAATGCGGTGATTGCCCTGGCATCTTCCGATTCCAGAGTATCGAGTTGTTCCCGGTAGAAATCCCGCCATACCTCGAGGTCGGCCATGTCCTTACCGGGCTTGAAGCTGCAGGCCCAGACATTTGCAACTGGTTCTGTTTCCTGCGCGCTGGCGGGTTGTATCAAAACCACACAACCAGTTAAAACTGAGATCAAATACACTATTTTATTTTTCATTATTCCTCCTCTTACGAGATGCATTCTTGCTTAGTCACTGAAATCATCGTCTGTGCTCGATATCAAGAGCCAACCTGAACCTTCTCGCTTAAGAACGAGACTCTTTCGCACACTGTAATAGTCCTGAGTGCCGTCTACGCCATGCCAAAATCCCCTGCAATCTGTATTCACAACCGCGAAACTGACGAAAACATCAATAGTTAATGGAATGCAGACTCTTTGGGATCGCCTGGACTGCTGGCCCCATACATAGCTGTCCAGCCTACGAGCCTGCTCGTAACCCAGGGGGGCTGGCCGGGTTGTGTCCCAGTACTTGTAACTGGAATGAATATGCTCATATCCCGCATTAATATCGCCGGACTCAAACAAGCGATGTATCTTGAGGAGCGTGCTCCAGACCTCCTGTTGTTGAGCATCCCACGTTTCGCCCTGGCTTGATTGAGAGAACAGCCATGCAGTAATCAATACCAATGTTCTGAACTGGAAAGTCCTGGACATACTCAAGTGGTTGTTGATCTTCTGGAAAATTTGATTCATCGAATCTGTCGATGTTTGTTGCAGCTAGTGGCCATTTCCGTAAGGACCCATACTTGCACCAGCGTTTCTAATGCTTGGAGCGCCGCCACGACCGCCTGAGCTGGATGAGCCAGAGATTGTGGGAAATCCTATACCGTTGGATTCTTCTTCCATTTCGCGAATTTCTTCCTGCAGTTCTCCAATCCGCATAAGCAATGAATTAAACTCGTCATTTCTCATCGCCAGGTTCACCATCTGGTCGTTCATTTCTTCGAAATCAACACGAGCACGCCGCTGCAATTGCTCATAGCTAAGCTCTCTCGGGCCAAACAGGCTGCTTCCGATTCTTCCAATTACCCCGTTCGTAGTACGGGCGGACTGATTGATTTCCATCGCATTTTCGCGACGATATTGATCCAGGAATCGAGGCTCGCAGGATTGGGTTGGGATTCTTGAGTCGCCCGAAATGCGTCGCTCGCAGACAATGTCGTAGTTGCCCCCTTCATTGAGCTCATTAAACATTTCATAGGCGGATCGTTCAGTGCGTTGAAGCTGGTAGTAGACTGAACGCAAGGTCTTCTCGCCGATTACAAGAATTTCCTCAAGCGGTCGGCCATTAGGCTGGATAGAAGTTGAATACTGATTCGCTAGGATATTGAATACTTCAGCAGGTTCGGAGCTCTTGGCTAATGATTCCGGTGAAACTTGTGGGGTTGATGCGAAGTCCCATTCGATAACTGACAAAAACTCAGGATCATCCTCCCATACGAACTGTTGACCTGATTGCTCAGACTTTGGCGCCAGCTGCTCGTGATACCGGTTAAGCTGTGACAACGAGGCACCTGGCGATATAGCATCATAAGCAGAAATAGGCTCCGGCAGCCCTGGCCTTAGCACCGTAAAGTAGAGCGGATCTTCCCTTGGTTCAGCATCGTCGACCGCCGCTGCACCGGATTCCAGGAATTCTGCACCCACAGTAAGCTGGGTTGAACGGTTTTCGATAGTAGTGTTGGAAAATTCGGCAGATGTAAGCCAACTGCTCGGAGTCTCCGAACCAATAACAGGAATTGCTGGCCAAAGCGGGGAAGTCACTGCAATTACCGCCACCAGCGCAATCGTTGAGCCTGCGCCCACCTCTCCTCGAGAATTGGGCCGGTGATCCAGGTTTCTATCTACAAGAATCCTGATTCGCTGATTTAACCCGGAAGCAGCCTGTGTACAGGCTACAGTCAGGCCGGGGAAAATATGGTGTGAAGACCTGTCCGCAAGGCTAACCAGGTCTTCAGCATAGTGTTGCAGATTTTCTTTCTCATCGGAGCCGAGGTGTGACAGAACGCAATCATCGCAGGCGATTTCTCTTTCAAATTTGATCTTGCGGATTGTAAACAGTACTGCGGGGTGCCAGAAGAACAAACTGCCTATTATGGCCAGGAGTATCGCAATAGCGGGGTCTTTCCTTTTTATATGAACCAATTCATGTAGAACTACCCGATCAAACACTCCAGAATTTGCGTCGCTCTCAGCCAAATATGTTGGTAACAAAATCCAGCTGATTAACCAGCCGCCCGTGATTGGTGACCTTACTTCGCTACACTTTCTGACCTGAACAAGTCCTTCTACTTGCAACTCATCAACTAGTCCATCCAGTTTTTGCTGCAACCTGTGGTCAACTTTTTGCGCTCGTTCGAAAATACCATCCAGTCTACTCAAGGCCTTGCAGAACAAAGTGAGTCGAATGATTCCCCCAAGCAGGATAATTCCCACTGCAATCTTGCCGATCAAGGAAAGAGATAAAGTACCGGATAAAGCCCGGGCCAAGTTCGCACGTTCGTTGTTTTGTATAGCCGGCGCAATATTGTCCAGGCTCGCAAAGTCTTCTGCAGCGCGGTTTTCCAAGACGAAAGTTTCAACTGTAGGAATAGGTTCCAGCAGGCCTGGCTGGGAATCTGCAGCTAATGAAAGATCGATTGTCGGTCGTGAAGGGATTAGGAGAAGCAGAGGCATTAACAGCAACAGAGCGAGGCATCCCAGCCACATGTCATGGCGGGTCGCTGCATTAAACCTGCTGCCGTTGAGAAATACAGAAAGTAGCACCACCAGTATGCAGCCAATAATTATGTGGCTGAAGATTGATAGAGCCGCAAACTCAAAGTAGTTGTCCATCGCATTCCCTTTCTATTATTTTTGGGTAGCGCTTCGAATTAACTTCCTAAGTTCCTTTATTTCTACTTCATCCAGTTCTTCGTTTTCAATCAGGTTTACAACAAGCGACTGAGGGGACCCATCGAAAAAATTTGCAAGCAGCTGTTTCAATGCTGCATTTCTCGCCCGCTTTCTCTCAACCAGGGGCTTGTAGATATAAGACCTTCCCGATTTGGTGTGGGACAGATACCCCTTCTGCTCCAGGATTCCCATCATGGTCTGCACCGTATTGTAGGCGACTGTCTCTTTTTCCCTGAGCACACTTGTCACCTCACGCACCGATGCTTCACCAAGCTTCCAGATCACTTCCATGATGCGGAGCTCGCCCTGGGTCAGAATTCTTACCGGAGGTTTGGTCATCGTGGAGCTTATATCCTAAAGCCTTAGGATATGGAATTTACTCCTCCGAAAACAGCCTGTCAACTAAAGTTTTAGGAGTTGGTGGCCCGCAAACCAGCGCTGTCTGCATCTTTTATCAGGCTATAGCCTGGAACTCGGTCAGCAGCTGTAGCGCCTGCTCCGCCTTCTCGGCGGGCACAAACAGGTGATCGTGGTAGTGGGCTGCGACCACGTTGCTGCTGATGCCGTTGCTCGCCAGCTTGCTGGACACGGCGGCGGTAAAGCCCACCGCGTCCAGGCTGGAATGCACGTTGAGGGTAATGCCCCGGAATACGGAGGCATATTCGAGCTCCGCAGCATCGGCGGATCTCTTGTCCAGCAACAGGCTCAGGCCTTCTTTCTCGTGATAGCTGGCGATGGGTTCGAGTTCGGCGTAATCGCCGTACTTGCCCTCGGGAATGGAACAGAACACAAACTTGCCCGGCAGCAGCTCCGGCTGCATCAGGGTCAGTAGCTTGTCGAGGTCTGTTTCTCCCGTATTCATGGCAATCCCTACTGGCCAATCTCCGCGGCCACCTCATCATAGAAACCGGGAATGCTGCGCTGCATAAATAGACCCTGTTCGGCCTGAGTCCAGCTCAGCCCGGGATCGACAATGCGCGCGGCCGCATTGTTTCGACTCAGCCCATCACGAATAAGCCCGGTCATGCGATTGCGTACCGCTTCCATCTGGTTACGAAAGTTCAACACATCGCGCCGGTCCATCACGGCACCGTGACCGGGAATCGCCGTGTCCCAGTCCAGGGACAGGATGTTATTCATGGTGCTTACCCAGCCACGGCTGCTGCCGCCGTTACCATAATCAATAAAGGGCGCCGTGCCGTGCAGAAGGTCGCCGCCATGCACGGTATTCAAATCGGGAAAGTACACCACGGAATCGCCATTGGTGTGGCCCGTACCCATGTGATACACGCGCACTTCCACTCCACCCAGGTACACCGAGGTCTCATCGTTGTAGACGATGCGTGGCGCACCGGCCTGTTCATTGCGTACGATGTTGTCCCGGGCATTGCGGTGTGCGATGACTTCGGCAAACTCGAGAAAACTAGCATTACTGCCGGAATGATCACCATGGTGATGGGTGTTGATCACGTAGCGAACCGGTTGACTGCTTACCGATGCCACCAGGGATTGAATCTCGTCGAAGTCCTGGGGGAACTTGTCATCGATCAGTATCACGCCTTCCGATGTAACCCGCACGCCTATGTTGCCACCGGGTCCGGTAATCATGTAAAGCCCGTCTTTGACCTGTTCTATGTCGAGACGGCTCTGCGCCATAGTTACTTCGACAAACCCAAGTGACAGGACTGTGCAAAACAGCAGGCAGACTGTTGATCTCTTCATGGACTCTCCTCGCTTCTTCTGTATCAGCTTGATGTCGAAGCTCATTCAACCACGATACCCCGTCTTCACCTTGACCCGTAATGATGCAAGTCAAGAACAGGCGAAGCCGGCACAGATCCATGGCCGGCGCTCTGGTGTCAAATGTGCTTCACGATGGGACTTTCAGGCAGGGCCGGCATGAAGCCGGGCCCTTGCGACGGGCAAGTGCACTGCCCTGTCGCTACTTCTAATTATTCTTCGTCACTACGGCCCAGCTCGTCATCCACCTGCTGACGCCGGGCACCCGCCAGGATGGCGCTCAATGCATAGTTGCCTTCATGACAGGCAAATTCGTAAACCTTGTCTTCGGTTTTCAGGAAACGGGCTTCACCGCGCCAGGGCTGGGAATAATACACCGGATCGTCGATTATGAATTCGTAGTCGATCTGTTGTTCCGACACCCGGGTAAAGCGTTCCTCTACGCGACCGTCATGGGACAGGGGTACACTGGCCTCTTCCTGCTGGGAATTGAAATTGGTGGTTTCCACCACCAGGGTGTCTCCTTCCCAGTAGCCCACCGACTCCCCGAATGCGGGAGCTATGCTGCCCATCTTGTGCTCGCTATTGATGGGGACAATGCGCGCATGGATGATCATTTCGGTACGAAATACAACGTAGTCGGGAGTCTGCACAAATTCGTAGTTGTTATTGTAGAGGCCGTTGATCATGGGCGGTCCGACCCGGTTATTGGTGCTGAGGCAGCGCTCCGCCAGCGGCCGCGCCTCCGGCCCGGCGGACTCCACTCGTTTTTCCCTGGCCGCTGCAATGCGCGCACGGCCACTCTCGCTGTAGGGAATTCGACCGTCGGGAGGATCGACTATCCAGGATGTTCGCACCTCGCCATTGATCATCCCGAATTCCGTACCGGGATCGATCCAGAAGGCGTTGTAACCCCGGCCGCGAGGCAGGTCGGTACCATCCAGTAATTCACCGGCTACCAGGTTATCGTCGGTGGCCAGCCTGACATTTTGCGGGTGCTCCCGGGTGAGCCGCGACACCTCGTCGTTGGTAAGTACCAGCTTGTCATAACGGGCATTGCGTTCCAGGGTGGTAATGGACGCATTGGTCCAGGTGCCCTGCAGATCCGGCCTGCCATCGGGCGTGCGCGCGCGCTGCCATTCCTGTGCCTGCAGGACAGGCGCCAGGGCGATACCGGTAAATAGAAACAAGAGTCTTTTCTGCATGATTAATTCCCGAAGCGGCTTTCCATTTTACCATTCATTGGCATTGGTCTCAAAATCCGGCGTGCATTTCTTCACCACGCAAAAGCATTGCCCCGTGGGAGCTTCCATCACGCACCATCCCCGGGTCCACTGCACCTCAACCGCACCCAGGGCGCGCAGCCGGGCCACTTCTTCTTCGATGTCGTCGGTTTCGATATCCAGGTGTACCCGGCTGGCATGAGTCACTTTCTGTACTTCGATATGCAGGCTCTCCTGGGGGTGATCCAGTTTGATGTAATTTTCGCCTTCAGCGCCCTCGAAGTGATGCAGTTTCATGCCCAGGGCCTTGCCCCAAAACTCTGCGGCCCGTTCCAGGTCATCGGTATCACAGTCGATAATGAATCCTGCCAGCTTGCTCTTGTGCATTGATTCCCTACTCGTACCAGATTTCTATTTCATAGCCATCAGGGTCGAGGGCATATACAAAGGGACAGCCGGGTGCGAACTCTCCCTGGCTCTTGATCGTGCCCCCGGCCTGCTTCACTTCGGTTACCGCACGTTCGATATCTTCGGGCCGGGTGAGGCGAAACCCAAAATGGCTAATGCCACCCTCGGTTCCGGCACGGTCCGATTTTACAAAGGCCAGCACATCCTTTTCGCCTGGCCCTAACACCTGGATGCTGTTGTCATCGCGAAAATATTCGCGCACACCAAACACCGACTGGTAGAACAGCAGGGACCGATCCGGATCGGCCACCTCCAGGTTGATGTGAGTGAGCCCGTGGGTTTTCAGCACGAGCTATTCCTGTTGCTGCAGTTTTTCCGCATTGATTTCATCCGCCCTCTTAAGCGCGGGCCGTTCGCCGATGCGCGCGACATAATCTTCGAAAGCCGGTCGCTTGGGCATGGTGCCGAACTGCATGCCCCAGTGCAGGTGCGCGCCGAAATACACGTCAACTGCCGTAAACTGGTCGCCGCAAATGAATGGGCCATTGGCCAGCGCCTTCTCGGCGGTATCCATGGTGTCGTCAAAATCACCAAATCCCACGGTGCGTTTCTGCTCCGGTGTGATTTCCCAGCCCAGTGACCGGGCGGTAACCGCAGTTTCCAGGGCGCTGGCGGCAAAGAACATCCAGCGATAGAAAGCAGCCAGGTCCGCTGCATCTTTCGGTATGAGCCCCTTTTCCGGGTACACCGCCGCAAGGAAGGTACAGATCGCCGGCACTTCCGTCACCGGGGTTCCCTTGTAGGTAATCGCCGGAACCTTGCCCATGGGATTGATGCTGATATAGGGCTCGGACTTCATCTGTTCGCCGTAGTCGATCCATTGGGTTTCGTAGGGTTCCGCCAGTTCCTCCAGCATCCAGTGCACGATGCGGCCGCGGGATTGGGGATTGGTATAGAAAACAATGTCACTCATGCTTCGATCTCCGGTTCTGCCGCGTCATCTCTGAGCGCCTTCTGTTCTGCTTCGGAAAAACCCAGTTTCTCCATGATAATTATGCCCAACCAGGCCATTGGCAGGTAGGCGCCCACCAGGTCGACGATGACATACCAGGTCGGTGCCGGTATGACGGTAGTGGCGTAGATTCCACCGAGCAGGAAAAAGCCCCCCATGAACCAGGCAATGCCGCGCTTTTGGGAACTGGCAATACCATAGGCCACCACCACGCCCACCAGCGTGCCCATGGCGTGGGCCAGGAACGGAAAGATAAAATTTTGCGGGCCAAACAGGTCGATATTGGCGGCGATGCTATCAACGTCCTGTGGATTCACTCGTTCCGGCGCGGGAATGAGTGCCGAGCCTATGATGATGAGTGACATATTGATGGCGAAGCCCAGGATAATGCCAATCAGGATAGCGAAAACGGCCCGTGCTTTGTTTTTCATTATTGTGCTCTCGAGACAGGAAGGATGATTTGAACCGAAGCGGCGCAATCCTTCTTCTTTATTAGTTAATCTTGCTGCCTGACTGAGTCTGCGGGATGAGCCGGCAATTAACAAGCCCTCGGGCCTGTCTTGCTCGCCGGTTTTGACAGCAATCCAATCCCCTGTTTATGCTGGCCTGGACAATAAATTAAGTGCAACGCGAGAAAGCCCATGCAACTCTCACCCGTTAGTTTTTTTGTTTACACCCTGCTCGCCTTGTTGAGCCTGGATACCCTGTCAACCGCCCAGGCACAACAGCCAAACGACAGGCCAAGGGCCAGGGAAGCCGGCGTGATCGTGGGGATATTCCCGACCGGGCAGCTCAATGCCATTACCGACGTGGCCGGGGTTCGGGTCGGGCACGAGACGGTGATCGAAGGCGAAGATATCCGTACCGGCGTCACCGCCATCATTCCCGCCGACGGCAACCTGTATACCCACCCTATTCCCGCCTGGGTGCATGTAGGCAATGGCTACGGCAAGATGATCGGCGAAACCCAGATCAGGGAATTTGGTGAGATTGAAACACCAATTTTACTGGTGTGTACCCTGTGCGTGTGGAGTGCCGCCAATGGCCTGAAGGAATGGATGTACGAGCAGCCCGGTATGGGAGAGCACACATTGAACCCGGTGGTTGGCGAAACCAATGACAGCCGGGTTAACAACATGTGGGCCGATCCCATTCAGTCACCCCAGGTTTATGCTGCATTGAACAACGCCACTTCCGGCCCGGTCGCGGAAGGTAGCGTGGGCGCCGGAACCGGCACCCAGGCATTCGGCTGGAAAGGTGGTATCGGCACCAGCAGCCGGGTACTACCCACGGAACTTGGCGGTTATACCGTGGGCGTATTAGTGCAGACTAATTATGGTGGCGTGTTGTCCATTAACGGCGCTCCGGTGGGGCGTGAGCTTGGTAATTACTCCTATCGCTCATTGGTAGAGGTAGAAGATTCAGACCGGGAAGACGGTTCCATCATGATGGTGGTGGCCACCGATGCGCCCCTGGGCACCAAGAACCTGGAAAGGGTGGCAAGCCGTGCCATGATGGGACTGGCTCGCACTGGTTCCTTCGCCAGCAATGGCTCGGGAGATTACGTCATCGCCTTTTCCACTAATCCGGCTGTACGAAAACCTCGCTTTAGTGATGAGCCCGTACCTATTGAAGTATTGGTGAACGAATCCATGTCACCCCTGTTTGCTGCCACGGCGGAAGCCACGGAAGAAGCTATCTACAATGCCATCTTCAAGGCCACAACCGTGAGTAGCTCGCGCGGCACCCTGGAAGCCATAGCCATAGATGACTTGATACAGGTATTGGAAAAGCACAATGCGCTGAATTGGGATGAGTTTGTAACCGGCCCCCAATAGTATCTTTCAATTTCGTGGGGGTAGCCGTATCATATCCCACGAAATTCCTATGAATATTATACCGACCAGTCTTATTCTTGGGGCCTTTGCCGGCCTGTTGATTTATACCGGATGCCGTGTGCTTATCGGTGGAAAGCCGGTAATCCAGTCAGGCTTAACATTATTCACAATGATAATGATTATGTTTGCGGCCCAATTCTTCCAAGCCTGGTCCATTAGTGACTTTGAATTCGATTTGAGAAATGCCGCTATGCTGGCAATCTATGTCCTACTCAGTATTGTTTTCTATCTTCAGTGTCGAGGGTACGCCATTCTTGGAGTGTCGGGAAAGCGGTTGCGAGAAGCACTGTTGTTTTCTCTCAGCAAAAATAACATTCCATTTGAAGAAAGGTTATCGAGTGTCGTCCTGAGGAAAAACGAAGACTGCGAGCTAAAAGTTGCCAGCTGGGCCTCCGGCAGCTGGATACGGCTGACAAATGATCGGGATGGATCGCTAATGCCGAAGATACTGAATGGAATTCGCCAGGATTTTGCAGACAAGCCGGGACAAATCGATCCCTTTTTTGCGATCCTGCAACTGATCCTGGGAGCCGTTCTCGTAACTATGGTTGCGGTTCTAAATTTTGGTTTCAATTGACGTCTGGATAAAGAATGCGACTCGTCCTCGAGCCCCATGGCAAACTGAATTTGAAAAAAATCCCGACTGGCTCGCACCAGCCGGGTAAAAAACTGCTTACGCAGTTCGGTAGAGAGAATCGTTATTTGTGGCCAGGTGATTTTGTAATCATCACTCTAGCCAATGCAGTTTGTATGCCAATTAGTCTGATCGATGCGCATTCTTTGTCATAGACGATGATTTCTAGCGCTGCCAGCCTTACCGGCTCAAGAAACCTGTAACAGATGTATTGAATTCGACTCGGCATTGCATCGGGATTGTGCAACGAGACTCGATTCGCCCTGTTTTGGGCATAGATTTGCGATTGTGACTGGATCTGTCCTGATCTGTCGGTCCCTTCATCCGGGTTCTTTTCCGCTTGGATCCAGTCGGAATCCGGATTCTTCCGGGGACCAGATTCAAGTACCCCGGGTTTCAACTACTTGGTAAGCTCAGTGCTGGATTCAGCCCCAGGGAGACAGCAATGAAAAATCGAATTCCGGGCTTGATGCTTGCCATGGTGATTGCGTTGTCCGGCACGGGCAATGCCCAGGCTCAGTCGGCACAAGTTATTGATTTAACAGGTATTCCGGATAATCCGGAAATGCGAATCATCACCATTGAACTTGCACCGGGCCAGGCCTCGGCACCCCATCGCCATAACGCCTGGGTGTTTGTCTACGTGCTGGAAGGGGTCATCGAGATGCAGGCCCGGGGCGGCGAACTGGTACGCCTCCATCCCGGGGATACGTTTTTCGAATCGCCGGCCGATATCCACCAGGTCAGCCGCAACGCCAGCAGTACCGAACCGGCGAAATTCGTCGTGCACATGTTGCGTGAGTCGGGAACACCAGTGACGATTCCTGCCGAATAACAAAACATTGCAGCGCCTGTTTTTTATATAAGAAATGTCTTCCAAACCGAAACCCATATACATTTCCTATGCCGGTCCTTCCCTGCTGGAAACTCCCCTGCTCAACAAGGGCTCTGCTTTTTCCCAGGAAGAAAGACTTGCTTTCAACCTGATCGGGCTGTTGCCACCAGTACACGAAACCATTGAAGAACAGGTGAAGCGCTGTTACGCGCAGTACAAGAGTTTCGATGAGCCCATCAACAAACACATCTACCTGCGGGTGGTGCAGGACACCAACGAGACCCTGTTCTACCGGCTGCTTTCCGAACACCTGGTGGAGATGCTGCCCATTGTGTACACACCTATCGTGGGGGATGCCTGCGAGCATTTCTCTGATATCTACCGCCGCGCCCGGGGCATCTTTGTCTCCTACGACGATCGCGATTGCCTGGACGAAATCCTGCACAGCGTCACCAAGGACAAGGTTCGAGTAGTTGTAATAACCGACGGTGAGCGAGTGCTGGGCCTTGGTGACCAGGGCATCGGCGGTATGGGTATCGCCATTGGCAAGCTATCCCTTTACACCGCCTGTGGCGGGATCTCCCCTGCCTACACCCTGCCAGTGGCCCTGGACGTGGGAACAAACAACCAGAAACTGCTGGATGACCCCATGTACATGGGCATGCGCAAACCGCGCATCGGTGCTGCCGAGTACAATGCATTCGTCGACAAGTTCATCGACGCCATCCAGGAGCGCTGGCCCGGTGTGCTGATCCAGTTCGAGGACTTCGCCCAGCCCAATGCCATGCCTCTGCTGCAAAGGCATCGCGAGCGGGTTTGTTGTTTCAATGACGACATCCAGGGCACGGCGGCAGTTACCCTGGGCACCCTGTTGGCTGCCTGCAAAAAGAAGGGAGAAACCCTGCGCGACCAGCGCTTCGTATTCCTCGGTGCCGGTTCCGCCGGCAGCGGCATTGCCGAACTGGTGGTCACTGCCATGATGGTACAGGGCATGGAGGAATCCGAAGCCCGTGCCAGGGTTTTCATGGTTGATAAAGATGGCCTGGTGGTGGATGACATGGGCGGCCTCATGGATTTTCAGCAAAAGCTGGCCCAGAAGCTAAGTGTCTACAAAAACTGGAAGCTGTCCGGGAATGGCAAGTACCCGAGCTTGCTGGACGTGATCAACAATACAAAACCCACGGTGCTGGTCGGCGCGTCGGGAATCCCGGGCCTGTTTACTGAAGAAGTGGTCCGGGCCATGTACCGTGATTGTTCCCAACCCATAATCTTTCCCCTGAGTAATCCATCACGCCAGGTGGAGGCGCACCCACGGGATGTCATTCAGTGGACCGAGGGAAATGCCATTGTTGCCACGGGCAGCCCTTTCGGTTTGGTTGAATACAATGGCAAGCAATACGAGATTTCACAATGTAACAACAGTTATATATTCCCGGGCATAGGCCTGGGCGTAATCTCCTGCTATGCCAGTCGCATCAGTGACGAGATGCTTATGGTGGCCAGCACCACCCTGGCGGACCTGGCGCCGGAATCGAAGAATCCGGAAAACGGCATCCTGCCACCATTGACTTCGCTTAAGGATATCAGCAAGGAAATTGCCTTCGCCGTGGCGAAAGTGGCCCAGGACCAGGATTTCTGCCTGGCACTTTCCGACGAGGAGCTGCTGCAGTCCATCGACCAGAGCTTCTGGTTGCCGCAATACCGAGAATACAAACGGGTGGCCATGCGCGCCCGCTGATCCCCGGGCTCTCCGCTCATCCCAAGCTCGTTTTAACTCGGCGCCGTTTGTGCCAGACTTCCCTTCCCTGTCACGAAAATTAGAACAACAGAGGATAAGGTCATGTTTTCCAGACTATTCAGTTTATTAGCGCTCGGTACAGCACTCTTCAACAGTGCCGCCATGGGCCAGGCCGGTAATATCATCACCGGCGAGGGCTTCCCGAATCCCAATCCCGTAGTACAAAACAATTGGGGTGAATTGCCTTCGGGCCGTTCCTGGGGCTCCACTGCGGGCATCGATATCGACCCCACCGACGGTCACGTGGTGGCCTATGAGCGTTGCGGTTCAGGTTCCGCCGGCGGCCCCGGTGTTAACTGTGATTCCAACCCGGTGGCGCCTATTCTCAAGTACAACCGGCATACTGGTGAGATCATGGCCAACTTCGGCGCCGGCGTGATGGTGACACCCCACGGCATTCACGTGGATGACGAGGGCAATGTGTGGGTTGCGGACTTCGCCGGAAATTCCGCCGGCACCAAGGGTCACCAGGTGCACAAGTTCAGCCCCGACGGTGAACTGTTAATGAGCCTGGGTACCGCGGGACAGGCTGGCAACGACAGCGCTCATTTCAATCAACCCCACGATGTGATTGTAGGGCCCGATGGCAGCATCTACGTAGCGGATGGCCACAGTGGCCAGAACATGCTTACGGAACAGGCGCTGGAGGAAGGCAGGCAACGGGGAATGACCGCCCGCATCATGAAATTCGCCCCGGACGGTACATTTATCAGGGAATGGGGACAGCTCGGCACCCAGCACGGCGACTTCCGCACGCCCCACGCCCTGGAGTTTGATTCCCAGGGACGGCTGTGGGTTGCCGATCGCGGCAATCATCGCCTGGAGCTGTTCGACCAGGATGGCAATTACCTGGAGTCGCGCTATACCTATGGCCGCATCAGTGGCTTGTTTATTACCGATGATGACATGGTGTATGCCATCGATTCTGAATCCGGCCCCACCCGTCACACCCAGTGGCATTGCGGCGTGCGCATCGGCCCATTAAATGAGGACCGCATCGTGGCTTTTATTCCCGGTTACCAGACCGAGAGCCGGGGCGAGCAGGGTACTGCGGGTGAAGGTGTTGCGGTGGATGCGGACGGCAATGTGTTTGCGGCGGAAGGCCCGGCGTCGTTGCCTTTGGCTGGAAGCTCGTTTACCAAGTACTCATCCCGATAAAATCAGGCGATGGCTGCGCTTTACGATCCGTACAGTGTAGCCATCGCTTTTCAGCAGTCTTCCCGGAATGACTTGAAACCCGGATGAACTGCGTCCGGAATTTCCTTCCCGATTTTTTCTTCCACGTATTTAATGAACTCGGGGCTTAAGATTGGTTTCGAACGATGCCACCAGGCCTTGTTACGCCCAATGATGGAAAGAATGGAGTGTTCATAACCCACTGTCATCTCCGGGTCCACAAAGCCCAGCATGCGCTGAAAGTAGAATCCTTCAAAGCGACGCACCAGCATCACCAACATGTAGTGATACCTGGCCTGTTCTTCATCTGATAATTCCTGTCCGGAGTCGGCTTTTAAAGTGAGTTCCAGGATGCCTGGCTCGGTGATAATGGTCTCTACATTTGCGACCATGGACGCATTGATATTGTCGATGGCAACGGACTTGAGGGCGCGGGTATTTTGACGAAGTTGTGCAGTCAGGTAGATGAGAGTAATTACAACGGCGGCCGCGCCGATTAGTTCGGCGATTGCCCCCAATACATCCCAGTTCATTTTTTAAGCGGCAACCAGGTCGGGGCGCATCTGCAGATAAGGGGTGACTTGCTCGTAGGCCAGGCCAAATTCCAGCACCTTCTTGTCTTCGCCGAAATTACCGATGATCTGCATGCCCATGGGCCGGCCCTGGACGTCAAATCCCACCGGTACATTGATCACCGGCAGGCCCGCGATACTGGCGTACATCACCACCTCCATCCAGCGGTGGTAGGTGTCCATCTGCCGGCCGGCGATTTCCCTGGGCCAGGTGAGATCCTTGGGATAGGGAAAGACCTGGGCCGTGGGCAATGCGAGAAAATCGTAGCGATCAAACAAGCGGTCCAGCTCGCGATACCAGGCCTGGCGAATCTGGTTAGCCCGCAACCGGTCACCATCGGTTAGCCGGATCGATTCCTCGATTTCCCAGATCACTTCCGGCTTGATCTTGGCGCGGATTTCAGGGTCTTCGTACAGTGATTGCATACCCGCACGGCCCGAATGCCGAATCGTGGTCCAGGCGAACCACATGTCATCGAGATTGATACGGGGCAAGATGGAATCCACGTTCGCTCCCTCTCCTTCCAGGGTGACGAGATTGTTGGCGCACAACTCGATAATGCCAGGCTCCATAGCCAGGTAGCCTCCTAGATCACCCATCCATGCTATGCGCTGGTTTCTTAGATTCATTGCTGCGAATGGACCCCGGGGTGGAGCGGCGGCTATAACCTGCAGCAATTCGATTGTATCTGCCACGTTGCGGCCCATGGGGCCGGAAGAGGAAATGCTGCGCGGTTCAGCAGGACCACCGTTCATCACATTCGTACTTGGGCGAAAACCAATCACGTTGTTAAACGCACCCGGGTTACGCAGGGAGCCCATGGTGTCGCTGCCATCCGCCACGGGCAACATATGAGCGCCGAGGCCCGACGCGGCACCACCGCTGCTGCCTCCGGAAGTCAGTTCAGGATTCCAGGCGCTGCCGGTGGCACCGTAAACGGGATTGTAACTCTGGGAGCCCAACCCGAACTCCGGCACGTTGGTTTTGCCGATGAAAATAGCACCGGATTCACGCATGCGTGCTACGAAACCTGAATCCTCTTCCGCAATGCGATCTGCATAAATCGGCGAGCCGGAGGTATACAACATCCCTGCAACTGCGCGCAGCTCTTTCACTGCATGGGGCATGCCGTGCATCCAGCCCCGGTATTCATCGCGATCCAGTGCGCGATCGGCTTCCATGGCATGCACCAACAGCGTGTCATCGTCTACCCTGTTGATGATGGCGTTGTAAGTCGGGTTATAACGATTGATGTGTGTCAAGTAGGCATCCATGACCTCGAAACAACTGACCTGTCTTTCTCGTATCGCCACTGACAATTGCCGCGCGGTGAAATCGATTATTTCAGCCGGGAGGTCGGCGGCGAAAAGAGAGCTGGGCAGCCCCAGGGGCAGGACCGCGGCGGAACCCAGGCTGGCTTTGAGAAATTGACGACGGTACATGACACTCCCTCTTTTAATCATTTTTATATTCAAACCGGCATCCGGCTGGAAAAGTCACCGGTACTGCAACAGGCTAAATTCGGGGCTTAGCCAATAATGACACGTTGCAGGGCAAGCGTCGACGGCAGGGAATTCCACAGGATATTTTCCTTTTAAAACAAGGACTCATGGAACAATTGCTTAAAAAATAGCCAGTTGTGGCCGGCTCGATCTCTTGACCCTGGCAACCGATGCATGCAACCTTGATTCCATTCCCGGAAATTTACTCCATTCCTGGAAACAGCCTGATTACCCAATCGCAGAGGCACGTTACATGAAGCGCAAGTTGATGAAGTATTACAAAGCACTGCTTACTATAAGCCTGTTGTCGCTCGGTGCCTGTTCCATACCCGGCGTGACTATCTTCGGCAATGGCGATCCGGGAGAGCCCCTGGCAAGCGGCGAGTCCCGGGCCGTGCATTTCTTTACTACCGATCCGGACTACGACACTGGCATACAACTGCAGGCGGGAAGATCTTATCGACTCAGCCCAACCCTGGTCAGCAACTGGATCGACGGTCCAATCATGGAAACCGCGGAAGGCAATCCCATAGATGAAACGGGATTCGAAGATTCACAAATGCGCTGGCAGTGGCTATCCGTATTCAAGAGAAAGCATGCCTATAACTGGTATGAACTGGTGCTGTATCAACCGGACTGTGCTCGTGCCAGTCGCAGGGGAATCAATGAACTCTCCGCCAATGCCGATGGCGGATATACCTACGTGGCCGCCTGCGACGGCAAACTGTCTCTATTCGTCAACGACACATTCGGCTTCTACCTGAACAACCAGGGCTATGCAAATATCGCAGTGACGCGAATCAACTGACAAGGATGCTGTAACCGGTTTTAAAACATGGCGATCATGAGGGGGATTAGCTATGCACACGGTACAACAAATCCTCAACCGTAAAGAGTCTGACTCAATCTGGTCAGTCACTCCCGACAATACCGTCTACGAGGCCATTTCCGTGATGGCCGACAAACGCGCCGGCGCCCTGCTGGTCATGGACGGCGATTCATTGGCAGGCATTATTTCCGAGCGGGATTACACCCGGGGCATTATCCTCAAGGGCCGCATGTCGAAGGAAACCGCCGTCAGGGAAATAATGAGCAAGAATGTAATCACCGTAGCGTCCACCGACAGCGTTGAACACTCATTGGCCGTGATGACCGAACACCATATCCGTCACTTGCCTGTGGTAGATGATGGCAAGGTGGTTGGCGTGGTATCCATCGGTGACCTGGTGAAGGACATAATCAGCGACCAGCAATCCACTATCGAACAACTGGAAAATTACATCAGGGGTTAACAGGCTTATTTGGCCAGATGGCAGAATTTACGGCGGTTGTAGACGAGAAAACCGGTATAACTACAGTTCGCGCCGTGGGACAGATTCTCGAAGGAGAGCTGACCAGTTTTGCAGAAGCCCATAATGACGGGAGTCTCACAAATATCGTACTGTGGGATTTCCTCCAGGCTGATCTTTCCGCCCTCAGTAGCGAGCGCCTGCAATCAGGCATCAGGAACTGGGCGAACAATACCAACCCGGGTGACCGCCAGGCCTTTGTCCTGAAGGACAACATGGACTTCGGAATTGGTCGCATGATCGAAGCCTACGCGGAACTCGAAAAATACAAGTCAAGGATTCAAGCTTTCCGCTCAATCGAAGAAGCAACCGAATGGCTCCTGTCTCAATAGCAGGAATAATAGCCTGGAAAGACAGGCTTAGCTCACTGCCTCGGATTGCAGCTTAAACCTGCCCGAATCCAAAGGAAGAAATTGCAGTCGCTGGTTGATGCAGGCCGGCCTCTCAGACTCAACGTGGCTAACGTAAACAATCCGGGTATTAGTAGTGGCGGCAATTACATCCAGGGTGCCCAGTATCAGTTCACGATGGTAGTCATCCAGCCCGACACAGGGCTCATCCAGTATTAACACCCGCGGGTGTTTGACCATGGCCCGGGCCAGTAATACCAGCCGCTGCTGGCCAAAAGAAATCTCGTGGTAGTAGTGCTTCTCCTCCGATTCCAGGTCCAGTGCCCGCAGCCATGCCCTGGCCTGCTCCCATTCCACGCTGCCACTGTCATCATACAGCCCCACGGAATCAAAGAAGCCGGATACCACTACATCCAGCACCTTCCAGCCCTTCACATATTTGTTATGCAGCTCGTTGGAGACAATGCCAAAACAGGCCTTGATGTCCCATACCGTTTCACCGCTGCCCTTGCGGTGCCCGAACAGGAAGACTTCCTGACCGTATCCCTTGTGATTCTCCCCATCGATCAGGCTCAGCAGGGTGGATTTGCCACAACCATTGGGCCCCTCGATAAGCACATGGTGGTCCTTCGTCATACTCCAGTTCAAACCCTGGAACACCACATGATCGCCATAGCGGGCGCTGACATCCCGTAATTCAATCAGCGGCCCTTCCCTGTTCAGTAAAGCAGATTCGTGCAGGTCATCCGGTGCCGGTGGCAACTTCGCCGGTACTACCGGCTTTCGCTCACTTACGGCGCGAAATTCCGGACTGTCCTTGACCTCGGTTACAGGACCGCTGGCGATGATGCGCAGGTTGTCCATCACTGCCATGTGAGTTACACCCGGCAGGATGTCCTGTTGCCTGCGGCACAACAGCAGGCTGCTGCAATGATCATCCAGGTGGGAGACAATGCAGTCGACAATTCCCTGTTGTGATGCCCGGTCGATGCTTTCCAGGGGATCATCCAGCACTATCAATCTATGGCGTTCAGAATGCGCGGCATACAGTGCCCTGGCAATCAGGGCACGACGCACCTGGCCGGAAGACAGGAAGCGAATTCCCTGCTGCAAGATGTCATCGAGGGATAGAGCAGCGACCAGCTCGTTCAGCAGTTCCGGTTGATTCGGCTCCCTTCCACTGATCAGTTCTTGCACTAGCGTGCCCCGGTCCAGGGCATCGGCATTGAATTCACTGACATCCAGGCGATTGTCCCGCTGCCACAGTTTCTGCTGCTCCTCGAATGAAACCCTGGCCACGTCAACGGAAGGATCGAAGCCCTCGGCAAACGATACATACTGGCCCGACTCCATGCGCTGCCCGGTGGCAAGGGCGGAAAGAAGGGATTTACCCGCACCGTTGGGCCCGTACAGGCACCAGTGCTCTCCAGGCTCAATGGCAAATCGGGGAATATCAAGCAGGCGATGGCGGCCTATGCGACATTTCGCGTCGGTGATTGCGAGGAGTTTACTCATGATCAAATGCCATCGGTCGCTCGATTTGAAAGATTAGCAATTGCACTCGACCATTGCACTCAGTATGCTGCCCGCCATGAATTTTGCCCTCGTCGATATTTTCGCTTTCTTCTGGTTTATATGCTGCTGGTTTGGCTATGCGCAGTTTGCCCGCTATGCCGCCCGAAAACACAATAGCCTGTCCAGTGTGCTCTATCGCTACCGCAAGGAGTGGGTACGCAAGCTGAGCATCACGGGAATGAGCGAAGTGGATTCAGAGCTGTTATCCAGCCTGGAGAAACAGGTGTCATTCATGGGATCCACCTCTCTGCTGATATTGGCGTCCCTGGTGACGGTGCTCAGCACTTCCAGTGAAATGTTCCTCAATCTGGACAACCTCAGCTTCGTCACCGAGGTTCCCCTGGAGGCGATCCAGATGAAGCTGCTGTTGTTGATTTGTATTTTTATCTACGCTTTCTTCACTTTCTCATGGTCGATCCGGCAATATGGGTTCTGCTTTATCCTGTTTGGTTCATCATTTCACACGGTGAAGTACTACAAGGAAGCGGAAGATTACAGCGCCCAGGCTGCAAACCGTGACTACAAATCCGTAGCCAAGGTGCTGGATCGGGCTGCCCACAGCTATAACTTCGGCCTGCGCGCCTACTACTTCGCCATGGCGGTGCTCGCCTGGTTCATCAATGCCTGGGTATTTATCGCCGCTTGCGCGGTTACGGCCTGGGTACTCTACCGGCGGGAATTCCTGTCCAGCTCCTTACAGGCCCTGGTGAGTGCGAGACTGGTGGAAAATGTCCACGACGAGGACGAGATTCTTTTCGATTAGGAATTTTTCCTGCCGAGTATGGCGTGTTTAACAGGCCGCAGGCGATTTTTCAGTTTGCCAATTCTTTCCCGCAAGGTGGGTGTTTCAGTAATCCAAACCGGGTTGCGATAGTCGATCCGTGAGCCCGCACTGTTCATTGGGGTGTAGTACCGGCAGTCTTCAAAATAGTAGTGGGTTACCTGGGAGTGACGTGTTCGCGAAGTGTCTCTTAAGGGTGCACCGCCGTGGAGCAGATTGGCCGCCCAGATCAGCGCTTCTCCCTTCTTCATTACTCCGTACTCCGGCTCCAGGTTCTGTTCCCGTATTAGTTCCTGGATGGCAGCTTCATATCCCTTGTAATAGTCATACCCGGTGCCGAGTCCGAAGTCCTGCATGCTGTACTCTTTCAGCTTGTGGCTGCCCGGGTAATAGATCAGCGCGCCGTTGTCTTCATCCACGTCTTCCAGCGCCACCCAGACCCCGCACATGTATCCCGCGGGAATGCAGTTGAAGTGGATGGTATCGGAATGGGGAAGCTGGGAGGTGGCCGTTGGAAAATTCAGGGTCTGGAACGGCAGGGGTTTGCGACCATAGAGTTGGCGCAATGATTCGGCGACTCCCCGGTGGGTGGCAAGCCTGCGTGCGGCCTTTGAGTTTCGCCAGGCATCCTGCACACGGCTGCTGCGGAATTCCGCTTGCCTGTAGTCATGCTCATACAAGCCTTCGACTTCCGCGACTATGTCATCCAGCATCTCCGCGTCGAAGCCATAATCCAGTTTCAGTTTGCCGGTGCGATCAAATTCCGCAAGCTGTTCTTCACTGAGCCTCAATATTCTGCTTCCCGCATATAATCTGAATGCCGACAGTATCCTTTATCGTCAGTCAGGGCCTTTTGCCCAGCGCCCGTTGCATGACCTCGTTCTGGATGTTCATCATGTGGCCGATGGAACGACGCCAGTATTCGGAATTATGCTGGCCCCTGCTTTGCATGTAATCGAAAGGCACATTGTTGAGCATTAGCAACTGCGCCATTTCCCGGGCTTCGTTTATGAGCCCGTCTTCGGTTCCGGAATCAATATATATGTGGGGCATCTGGCTGCGTGGTACTTCATAAATAATCGTGAACGGATCATAGGCCAGGGCCTGCTCCGCGGTTTCAAAATCGATTCCTTCGGGTGTGCGCTCTTCCTGGGTGCTGAATCCGTCTATGTCGATAATGCGGGAGATAAAGGCATCCGCCTCTTCAATACGTGCCTGCCTCGCGGGATCGGTCTGCCTCGGCGAGCGGTCGATGTCCGCCTCAATTGCCGCCGCCGAACCCCTGGCGTAACTGAGGGCTCCACTGGTGCTTCCAATTGAAACGAACATATCCGGATGGCGCAGGCCGAGGGAAAACGCGGCGAAACCACCCATGGACAGGCCGGCAATGGCCCTGCCTTCACGTCGTGCCTCGGTTCGGTAATTGTTATCGACAAAAGAGATTACGTCTTCGACCAGGTGGTCCTCCCAGTTGTTTTCCATGCCCTCCGGGCTACTGGCATAGTTCACCCACCAGGTATTACCGCCATCAGGCAGAACCAGGATTAGCTCACCGATATTGCGTGCATAAAATCCCGCCGCGAGGTTGCGGCCCCACACAGTGTAGTTCTGCATCACACCATGGAGTAAATAAAGCACCGGGTAGCGCTGCTCGGAGTCGTAGTAGCCTGCAGGCAGAACCACGTCGAATTTCATCATGCGATCCACCGCCGGACTGTAAAACTCCACGGTCTCCATGCCTGCAGGACGAGGCGCTTCCACCGGTACCAGGTCCGCTTGCTGGGCATGGCCGACTGGCACCAGCGTCAAATTTAACAGGAGTGATAAAAGGTAAAGTCGAAATGGTCGCATGGCGGATTTATAACACTTCGACCTGCCTCGTGCGACCCGGATTCAGAAGGGAAGCAGGGGAACAGCGGATCGTGTTCCCCCTGTGTTTTTGTACTCTCGCGCGGACCAGTCCGCGCCAGGCCAGTGGATCAGCGGCGGTTGAAACGCAGTATCTGGTTACTGGCCCCTGATGCTGGAAACTGTACGGCGATGGTCAGAAACCTGCCGTCATTGGAAATAGTCTTGGCACCAATCTGTGTTACTTCACCATCCACTCGCACCGTGTATTCAACAGTGCGCTCATTAAGCTTGCGATAGGAAATCCTGGCATTGGGCGCTTGGGGATTAAGATTGGCGATTGGATACTGAACACCGTCGTAGCGATAGGTAGCCGAGGTTCCCCCAAGGCTGCCATCGGCATTGATCTGCACAACCATGTACATGTACTGGGCATCGCCAAGGTCTGCGTAAGTCCGCGACATGTTTTGGGGATCGGCGGCATCACCGAAATCGGATCGCTCCGCATCCAGGTCCCAGGTACCGATGAATGGATTTTCACCGCCACCGGGTGACTGGAAAGACACCTGAGCCGCAACGATGGGAGATAGTAACGCGAGTAGCACTGTAACTAGCGCCGGAATACGAAATGTTTTCATTCTTATTTCCTCCTGGTTATGCACCCCCTGCAATTCCCAATCCAACGGAATCACAGCCTCCTTCCAGGAGACAGAACCGACTACCGGAGCCCGGCATCCATTCCAAGTCGCTCAGCAGAGCTGTCCACCACAACACCAAGTTACGCCTTCCCCGGCATAAGTCAATCTGGTATCCATGTCCTAAATCCGCAATATTTGTCGGGTTTTTGTGAAACAAACGCGAGAAACACCGAAAACAATGCGCTTTAGCCGAATGCCCGCACTCAATGGCATTCCTGTAATTTACCTGTCAATAGTGTTTACTATGCTGTTATCACTCAGTCAGTTCTTATTACAGGGGAAATGAAAATGTATAGCCGCATTGCCACTACTGGCCTGGTGCTACTCCTTTATTGCTCCAGCGGAACGGTCTTCGCCCAGTGCAATGCAGTCCGGAGCGCAGCGGCTACCGCCGGCGGGACAGTGTTTTCCGATGAAAATGGCAATGGCCGTCAAGACCCGGGTGAAAGCGGGATCGAAGCTGTCCAGGTCAGCAATGGTTGTGAGGTTGTAGCAACTGACAGCCAGGGAAGGTACCGGATTGATCTGATGCCCATGGAAATACTGTTTATTTCCAAGCCCGCGGAATACGATATACCTGTCGACGAGAACAATATTCCCCAGTTCTTCTACCGACACTACCCCGAAGGCACTCCCACTGAAATCGCAGGTACCTCGGTGGACTGGGTGTGGCCCGTTATCGAGCCAACCGGGCCACTGCCTGCCTCCATAGACTTCCCCTTGCAGCCCCGGAACACATCACCGGTTTTTACAGCCCACGGTTTTGCGGACACCCAGGCCCGCTATGACCTGGGTGAGGATATGTTGCGTGAAGATCTCATTAATCCCCTGGTCGGTAATCCCTACGGCGTGGATTTCGGCCTGACCGTGGGAGATGTGGTCTTTGACAACCTGGCAATCTATGACCGGCACAAAGAATTGATGGGATTGATGGGCATTCCGCAATGGTACCTTCCGGGTAACCACGACATGAACTATGAATCTCCCAATGACTTATTCGCCAATGAGACCTACAAGAAGCACTTCGGGCCCACTTACTATTCTTTCAACCACGGCAATGTGCACTTCGTTGCCCTGAATAACGTGGAGTATGCCGGTGCTGGAAATGAATTCCCCCAAGGTGAATACCGGGGTTACATCTCCGACCGGCAGCTGTACTGGCTGGAGCAGGACCTTGCCGGTGTACCGACAGACAAGCTCCTGGTAATTGCCACCCACATTCCCCTGGTCAGCGAGGCAAGCGATGGGCGCAATGCCATAGCCAGGGGTCCGGGCACAGGAAACTTTGCTGAATTGCTGCGCCTGCTGGAACCGTTCGAGAAAATTTACGGGCTTGCCGGTCACGACACCAGCAATAGCTGGAAAGTGCAGGTTGACCATAGCCATGGCTGGGGTGGTCGTCCCTGGATAGCCC
>CAYFKD010000003.1:80708-134321 GCA_964343795.1 uncultured Pseudohongiella sp. | reverse complement strand
ACCACGGGTCCGGCGGACCTTCGCGGCGTGCGTGATGCCATGATGGAAGACGGCAATCCAAACGGGTTTTACCTGTTGAAATTCGACGATGTCGAGCTGGTACCTGAGTTTATTCCCTTCCCCTTTGGTCCCGATGCCGGCCGCCGCATGCGCATAAGCCTGGACCCGCCTCTGCAGAATCCCGATGGCGACAGCGTCAATCGCGGTGAGTTACAGTCGGGTACGAAAATTGTTGTAAACCTGTTTGACGGCGGCGCGAGGGACCGGGTCGAACTGTCACTGGATGGCGCAAGGTTTGAACCTATGCGCTATACCGTGAGAACCGATCCATTTGTTGATCGCGTTCATGCAAGGTACAGGGATACCGAAGACAGCTACGGTCGTGCTACCCGCTCTTCCCATATCTGGGAATTTGATTTACCGGAAACAATGACACCAGGATTACACCTGGTTGAGGTAACCAGTGAAGATGAATTCGGGCAACACAATCGCCAGGGATTAAGTTTTGAAGTGATGCCCTGAGAATCAGCGTCGGGTAATCACAACCAGCGGCGAACCTTGTTCTTGTACTTGAGGTATTCCTCGCCGAATTTTTCTTCCAGGTAGGCTTCTTCTTTCACAATCACGAACAGGAACAATACCGCCGCGGTGGGAATTGCCGCCATTACCATCCACAGGCTGTCAAAGTACATGCCCAGACCCACATCCATGAGACAAAATCCCAGGTAAATCGGGTTTCGGGAAAATCGGTAAAACCCGGTAGTCACAATTTCCGTCGTGGGTTTCCAGGGTTCAATATGGGTATTGCGGCGTTTGAATTCGGCGTTGACCAGGATTGCCACGGCGATACCGAACAACACCAGGGCCAGGCCGGCCACACCTACCGGCCGCGGGATACCCAGGGTAGTAGGAACCAGGTACTCAATACCCACTGCCGCCAGCAGCAGGACCAGGAAAATCAGCGGTGGCGGAAACTTGACGTCATCGCCACGGTGATCATTCGCAACTGGTGTTTCTGCCTGTTCGTCGTTTTGTTCTTCACTCATTTGTATTGCCACCGATCTTCAGTTTGTAACACACTGCGCGCCCCTTCCCCTTGCAGCCATTGCATCGCTGCGTCGTTGCCCAATAAGTAGGTATCCCAGAACGCGGTAGATAGCGCCATGATAGCAGGATGATGGTGCGGAATTCTTGGGCTGAGGTTTGCAGCAGCGCGATCCGTAAAAGCATGGTGGGCGCCGTTCGCCAGCACCAACTCATATTTTCCGCCGGTTGGTAATGCCGGGTACACCACCAGCCGGTTCTGAATATACTGGGCGCCTACCGCCGCAATGTCTTCGGTTCCGGTCATCAACAACCAGGGAATCGTCACATCACCGAACACGGGCTCCAGGTTTTGCCCCGGCGGGCTGGAAGGACTGAGAATAACCGAAGCCTTGATGCGGTGATCCTGGGTGTCAGGATTGTTGGCTCCCATGAACTGCCCCGTTACCGCCTGAGTAGTACGAGCACCATAGGAATGACCCGACATGCCGATGGCATCCAGACGCAGTTGCCCGTAGAAGCGATGTGCTGGATCCGCGTTCCAGGTTTCCAGCGTATCGATGATCGCGCTTACATCGTTCACCCGATCCAGGAAAGATTCGCGATTGGCGGCCCTGCGCAACGCCGGTAGTCGCTGCTGTGGCGGTACACCCTGCATAACACTGGCATCGCTACCACGGTGCTGCATAAATACCGTCAGGTAACCGCGGGCCGCCCAGTGATTGCCCAGGTAGGTGGCGGCGCGAACGGTGCCGCCCAGGCCGTGGCTAAACATCACTACCGGGTGCGGGCCGTCTGCAGCCGGAAGATAGATCAACAAGGGAATTTCCCGGTCGCGGGAGTCATCGGCCAGGGTTGTTGCCACGGTCTGAATCTGGGCCACGCTTGTTGCCAGGGGATCGTAGTCCCCCGGAGACTGCTGGGTAGTACAACTTACACAGGCAAGTAAAAGCGATGCTGCGATCAGGCGGTTCATGCTTGGTTCCCTGGACAGGGGGTTGGAGTAGTCCGGCAGGTTACCAAATTTACCGGGATGCACCAATGCGGGACAGGGATTCAGCCTGGCATTCTGAAGCGGCAGATTTTGAGTGCCTTTTCGGGGTGCCTGTCGACAAATTCGGCCGCCGCCGGCATGGCTTCGATGAAACTGCCTTGCGGAACTTTCTGGTGAAAAAGTTCTACCAGGTAGTCACAGTCCAGGAACGGACTATTGAGAGTAGCTATGACGTCTGCACCGGGATGAGTCAGCCCCGGTAGTTTCTTCAGCACTGCAGCGTAGTTTTTTTCCACATCGAAGCTGCCACGCTGGCGGGTGGGCGGGTCAATTATCACCGTATGGTAGCGGCCGTACTGTTTTATACGACCCCATGAACGGAACAGGTTGTGGGGAATGAACATTGCCTGGCGTAAATCGAGTTCATTTAACTCGTGGTTGCGCCTGCCCCAGTTAATGCTGGATTTGCTCATGTCCACGTTGGTTACCCGGGTGGCACCACCGGCCAAAGCCGCCACTGAAAAGGAACAGGTATAGGCGAACAGGTTGAGTACATACTTGTCGCTGCAGTTTGTACGCAGCCACTGTCGCAGCGGCGCCGTGTCGAGAAACAGCCCGGCATTCTGCTTCACCCCGGGATGCACCTCGAAGCGCAGTCCGTTTTCCGTAACTGTGGATTCGCTTACCGCCTCGCCAAGCAATATTTCACAAGGCACATTTTTCTCATAGCGTTTCTGCAGGAGAATATTGCTTACCTGCTGCAGCGTATCTGCGGAATTGACAGCCTCCCTGATCTCGGCGCTCCATTGCAGGGGTTCGTAGACGCTGATCAGTACCGATGGTGGATACCAGTCGACACTGAGATGTTCCAGCCCGGGATACACGCCGCCCCTGCCGTGGAAAATGCGCCGTGCATCGGGTTGGGCAACGCTAAAAAATTTTTCCAGGGCATCGAATAAGGGTTTTTTCATCGTGGTTTACTGCGTTATTCGATTCGCAGTTCACATTATGCGTTTATCCATGACGGTGGCAGCGCTATCATCCTATAGCAAGAAGCCATGTCCGACTACGACTACATTATTATTGGCGCCGGTACCGCAGGCTGCGTGCTGGCCAATCGCCTCTCCGCCAGCGGAGAAAACAACGTTCTATTGCTGGAAGCAGGGGGCAAGGATAATTATTTCTGGATCAGCATACCCGTAGGCTATCTGTACACCATTGGCAACAAGCGAACTGACTGGTGTTTCGAAACAGAACCCGATCCGGGTCTCAATGGCCGTTCGATCGGTTATGCCAGAGGCAAGGTGTTAGGCGGGTGCTCGTCTATTAATGCCATGATCTACATGCGGGGTCAGTCCAGCGATTATGACTACTGGGAATCCCTGGGCAATCGGGGCTGGTCCTGGCAAGACGTGCTCCCCGTATTCAAGAAGTCTGAAAGCTACGCTCACGGCGCCAGTGAGTACCATGGCGGCGCCGGCGAACTGCGGGTCGAAGAGCGGCGCGTGAGCTGGGAAATACTGGACGCCTGGCGCGACGCCGCCGAGCAATGCGGCATACCCAGGATCGACGAATTCAATCGCGGCGACAATTTCGGTAACGCCTATTTCCAGATGAACCAGATGGGCGGCCGCCGCTGGAGCGGAACGCGGGCCTTTTTGGATCCATGTGTGTCGAGAAGCAACCTGACCGTTCAGACCCACGCCCAGGTGGAAAAGATAGTCGTGAAGACCGACCTCGGCGCGCGGCGCGCCAGTGGAGTCATCGCCCAGGTGGACAGGCATGGCCGGCAGGAATTTCGCGCTCGCAAGGAAGTTATCCTGGCGTCGGGAGCCATCGGCTCACCCCAGGTCCTGCAGCTTTCTGGAATCGGTTCCGGGCCCCTGCTGGCCGATCACGGAATCGACGTGGTTCACGACCTCGAGGGTGTTGGCAATAACCTTCACGATCACCTGCAGGTAAGATCCATTTACCAGGTCGAAAATACCGTCACTCTCAACCAGCGCGCCAATTCCCTGTTCGGCAAGCTGGCCATGGCCATGGAATATGCCCTGTTCAGGACCGGCCCCCTGACCATGCCCCCATCCCAGCTCGGCGCCTTCGCCCGCAGTGATGACTCCCAGGAATCGGCGAACATGGAATGGCATGTGCAACCTCTTTCCCTGGACAAGTTTGGCGATCCGCTGCACAGCTTTAATGCCATTACACCTTCCGTGTGCAACCTGCGCCCCGAAAGCCGCGGCAGCGTGGAGATACGCAATAATGACTTTCGCGATCCACCCTCTATACGGCTGAATTACCTGTCCACCGATGACGACCAGCGAGTGGCCGTGCAAGGATTGAAATTCACCCGCCGCATCATGGCAGCCGAGGCACTTAGAAGATTCAATCCACGGGAATGGAAACCAGGGCCGTCAGTAGAGACCGACGAACAGTTACTGGATGCTGCCCGTAACCTGGGAACCACGATTTTTCATCCCGTGGGCAGCTGCAAAATGGGCAATGATGCCATGGCCGTGGTAAACGACCGCTTGCAGGTGCACGGCGTGGATAACCTGCGGGTGATCGATGCGTCGATCATGCCGCGCATTACCTCGGGCAACACCAATGCCCCTACTGTTATGATCGCGGAGAAAGGTGCAGAGTTTATCCTCAATCCCGGCACCTGATCTGCAATTCACCTGACAGACTGAAACCTTACGGAGAATTCGATGATTTTCTATTACGCACCCATGACGGTATCGGTCGCCTCCCACATCGTGCTGGAGGAAATCGGTGCGCCCTATGAGACCCGCAAACTGGATTTCGGCAACACCGAACAACAATCACCGGAATACCTGGCAGTGAATCCCAAGGGTCGGGTGCCGTCACTGGTGACGGACCAGGGCATCATTACGGAAACACCGGCAATCCTTGCCTACCTGGCCCAGTCGTTTCCCGAACACAAGCTGGCTCCGAAGGAAAGTTTTGCATTTGCCAAGTTACAGGAATTCAACTGTTACCTGTGCGCCACGGTTCATGTCGCCCATGCTCACAAGATGCGTGGAAAACGCTGGGCCCGGGATGAGACGGCAATCGCGGAGATGACGGCCAACGTGCCGAGAACCATGACGGATTGTTTCCGATTAATAGAAGATGAGATGTTTACCGGCCCCTGGGTGCTCGGAGATCAATTCACCGTGAGCGATGCCTACCTGTTCACTATTGCCCAGTGGCTGGAAGGAGATTCAGTGGATATAAACCAGTTTCCCAGGGTGGCGGAACACAGCCAGCGCATGTTGCAGCGGGAAGCGGTACTACGGGTACGCAAGATCCATGGCCTGTAAGAACGCGCTCAGGTGGGCTGCAGGGTAACTATGCGATTGCGGCCTTCTGTCTTGGCCTGGTACAGGGCCTCGTCCGCCTGCTGGATGATGGTCGCTTCAGTCTCATGGGTACCGGGCTTGGTGGTGTAAATACCAACACTGCAGGTGACGAAACTCTCTCCGGGTATGGCCGTACCCTTGTGCTCGATACGACGCTCACTGACTCGCTTCTGCACCCGCTCGGCAACCAGCACGGCATTGGCAACACTGGTATTGGGCAGCACCAGGGCAAACTCCTCCCCCCCGTAGCGGGCCGCGATATCACCGGGGCGCTTCACCGCCTCCTGCAGTACCCGCGCAATATCACGCAGGCACGCGTCGCCTTTCAGGTGCCCGTAGGTATCGTTGTAATTCTTGAAATAGTCCAGGTCGATGAGAATCAGGGTCAGCGGATAATTCAATCGTTCGGCCCGGCGCAGCTCCTGGTCCAGTACCTCATCGAAGTGACGCCGGTTCGACAAACCGGTCAACCTGTCCTTCAGGGATTGCTCCAGCAGTTCCTGTTCTACTTTCTTACGTTCCTGGATTTCCGTTTCCAGGTCCAGCTTACTTTCAATCGCATGCAACATATAACGATTGATAATAAGCATCGACCGCATGAATACACTGACAGCCAGTAATATACCGAGCCCAAGCGCCATGGTTGTGGTCTGCCCGTAAAGCATCAATTGGATAAAACCTGGAACGGTTACTGGGAGGAAAAACGCCAACATGGCCGACCACTGGGCTGAATAGGCCACTACGGCAGCGGCGGCGAGGCCCATGATCCATACCGATGCCATGACCGCATACAAGACTTCTACCTGGGGAATAAAAAATATCCAGGCCCCGCCCCAGCCGAGACCCATAACAAACGTTGCGACGTTGGCAATGATTCCCCAGGTGTCGATCGCGAACAATTGCCGCCGATGCAGGAACAAATAATAAATGATAGACCGTATACCCAGCGTTACGCACACGATGGCAAGCCAGGTTAACAATTGAGTTTGGGGGATCTGGTTCCAGAAAGCCCAAACGAACAAACAAGCAGCAGCAACTCCACCCAGTACCGCGATGACGGTCTGGGCAAATACCATTTTTATTTGCTCGATGTAAACTGCTTCGCTGCGTTTGACCATATCGGTTGCGAGAATAGGCCCTAAGCGGCCTCAAGTCTATTGGCTGGTGCGTGTATTGGGGGAAAACTGCGGAAAATATAACGCTTTATATTTGCCTGAAATTCCCGCAAAAATCACACCGTCTCCAAGGTGCCTGTGCTAAAAAGTCGCCCCGGCATAATGCTAAAATTTCCTACTGCTGGCGGCGCTCATAGCGACCATCAAACCAGGGCTCCCACACCCCGGAATCGTGGTTGTATTGTTCGAAAAATTGCCTGACCGAACCATCGTCATCCGGTGTCCAGGTACCACGAAAATCCCAAACCGCCCCGCCAAAATTATAGATGCTTCCCTCCAATACCATGGATTCGCCCCGTAGCCCTCCTACGATATCGATGGCATAACGCCCTGCGGATACCCACAACTGGCGCCATTCCCTGGTTACCGGGTTGTAGTAATTCATGCTGGTGCCTGTGCCACCGGACGCCCCTTCCCAGTGTTCCATCAGCAGGCATCCGCCTTCTTCCCGGGTGATGGAATTGGTGCCGGCAAACTGGCCATTCACGTTGTTGCTTACGCGCCACTCCCCCACCCAGAAATCGAAATCAGCGTAGCCTTCGATGCCGGCACAGCCACTGTCCTGGGCGAAGACCGGCGCCATGAAACAGGCGCTCAGCAACACTGTCACCTGCAGGGATCTCATGGTAGTTTCCTTTCAAGATCAAGGACTTACAACATATCGCAGTCCCCGCGGGGAAGCTACACAGAGATGCGATTAATGATTGCCTTGGAGTGATTTGGCGAGCTACCTTTGGTCTACAAGAATCCAAATAATCACGGCAGTTAAAAGGGGGTTGTCATGGGTGTTTTCCGCCGCTGTTTCCTTACTACTTCGCTTGCCTGCGGTCTCGTTGCTTCAGCAATGGCCGCCGAACTGGAAGAGATCGGTAGCTTCGATTTTCCCTCTTCCGCCAATCCCCGTGCCCAGGAACATTTCCTGCGCGGGGTGGGATTTCTACACAGTTTCGGCACCACCCAGGCCAACGCGGAATTCCGCCGCGCCCAGGAACTGGACCCGGATTTCGCACTGGCTTACTGGGGCGAAGCCTTCTCCTACCAACATCCTTTTTTCGGCGGCATGTCAGAGCTGCCGGGAGAAGCCCTGAATCGCCTCGCGCCTACGAGCGAAGCCCGGCTGGCCAGGGCCGCGGATGACCGGGAAAGGGGATTTCTCAAGGCCGCCGAAGCTTATGCCCTCACCCCGGGCGGGATGACGGACCGCCGTGTCGCCTGGTGGCAGGCCATGTCGGAGCTATATGAGAAGTATCCCGATGATTACGAGGTCAAAGCTTTCTACGTGGTGTCCATGCTGGCCGCCTCTTATTCCAATCCGGATCCGGCGGTAAGAGAACGGATGAATATGCAGGCCGGTGCACTGGCCCTGGAACTCTTTAAAGAAAACGACAATCACCCCGGCGCTGCACATTACGTAATCCATTCCTTCGATGACCCGGTGCATGCACCCATAGCCCTGGAAGCGGCACTTAAATACGCCGACATCGCCCCCGCCGTTTCCCACGCCCGCCACATGCCGACCCATATATTTATTCAGCACGGCATGTGGAACGAAGTGGCGCTGTGGAATGAATCCGCCTTTAACGTGGCGCGGGAACTTTGGCAGCCCGGAGATGCGGTTGGCGAACAGAATCACTCCAACGACTGGGGGCAATACGGTGATCTGCAACGGGGTGACATCGAACGCTCGGAATTGTGGATTCGCCGGGCCGAACAAACCCTGCGGGAAAATCCTGATGACGGCCGTTCGCGGGGGACATTGCAGACCGTAAAGTCACGTCACACCATCGAGACCCAACAATGGCAACTGCATGAACTGAGTGAAGGGCTCAGTGCCAACGAACTGCTCGCCCTGGGACTGAGCGCCGCCCACCTGGGAGAACTGGACCTGGCGGAGCTGGTCGCCTCGCGACTCGGGGAACTGGTATCACGCAGCCCGGGCAACAGCAATCTGAAGATCATGCAAAACGAAGTCGCTGCCCTAACCCTCGCCATGCGGGCACAGGAATTACTGGATGTGGGGCTCACCACCGATGGCCTGCCGCAACAACAGCAGGCGCTGGACCTTATGACTGCGGCTATCGAGTTAAAGGAACAGCAACCGCCACCAAACGGAGCAGCCAATCCATTGAAACCGGTGCACGAATTAACCGGCGAAATCATGCTCGCCTTTGGCCAGGCACAGGGTGCCGCAGAAATGTTTGAAACATCCCTGCTGCGCCTTCCCAACCGGCCCTGGTCTCTTTTGGGCGCGGCGCGAAGTTACGCGGCCAGCAACCGCAGGGAGCAGGCTGCAGAAAAATACCTGGCCCTGCTGGCAGTATGGTCCGATGACAGTCATCCGGCGGTGCAGGAAGCCAAGCACTACCTGGGTTATTGATGAACAAAATACAAGAGTACTAATAATGAAGCATGAACAACTGGAAAGAGTGGCCGGCAATGGGTTGATCAGCCGGCGTCACTTGCTGGGCCTGGGCATCGGCGGTGCCGGTGCATTGGCCAGTGGCAGCCTGACGGCACAATCCCTGAGCTTTGAAATCCCGGGCTGGTCCCGACAACCCGGTCCCGGCGCCAGCGCCTACGGCGCGCCGTCGCCCCACGCCGGGGGCCTGCAACGCATGGCCGGAAATCCGAATCCGACCTATCCCGGCGGCGGCGCTTCCCGCTCGCCCCTGCAGCATCTGCAGGGAACCATTACGCCCAACAGCCTGCATTTCGAACGCCATCACGCCGGCGTTCCCGCCATCGATCCGGCACAACACAAGCTGGTGATCAATGGGCTGGTGCGTCAAGCCCTGGCGTTCAACTACGAGGATCTGTTGCGCTATCCCATGGTGAACCGCATCCATTTCCTGGAATGCTCCGGCAACAGCGGCGCACTCACCGGCGCCAATGCACCGGACGGCACTGCCCAGAGCATTCACGGCCTGCTCTCCGGCGCGGAATGGTCCGGCATTCCCCTGTCCGTATTGCTGGATGAGGCGGGAGTGTTGCCCGAGGCGCAATGGGTTAGCGCCGTGGGCGCCGATGCCGCTTCAATGGGCCGCTCGGTACCCATTGCCAAGGCCATGGACGACGTGCTGGTGGCCCTGTTCCAGAACGGCGAACCGGTACGTCCGGAAAATGGTTATCCCATGCGCCTGTTCTGCCCGGGCTGGGAAGGCAATATCAGCGTGAAGTGGCTAACCCAGATAAAACTCACCCGCGGCCCCAGTCACTTTCGTGATGAAACCAGTAAATACACGGATACCCTGCCCAATCGCCAGAGCCTGCAGTTCACCTTTCCCATGGGCTGCAAATCCGTAATCACCTCTCCGTCCGGACAGATGGCGCTTAACCGGCAGGGCCTGTACCAGGTTACCGGCGTGGCCTGGTCCGGCGGCGGCAGTATTCGCCGGGTGGAAGTGAGCGCCGACGGCGGCCGCAGCTGGGCCGATGCATTAATTACATCGGAACAACATGACCGTGCCCTCACCCGCTTCCAGATACCCTGGGAATGGAATGGTGGTGCGGCGGTATTACAGAGTCGCGCAACGGACAGTGCCGGCAACGTGCAGCCAACACGGGATGCCTTACTGGGAGAAATGGGCACCATAAACCGCTACCACTACCACGGCATCCAGAGCTGGCAGGTCAATAATAACGGTGAAGTGAGGAATATCTATGCGTAGCTCATTATTTAAGTTGCTCGGCCTCACTGTCACTACATGGTTTGGCGTTACCGCACTGTCCCAGGAATCATCCCCCGGACTGGGCATTCCCATCAGCGAGTCGGATCTTTCCGGATTCGATTTGATCGCCGCTCCGGACGGCATCGGGTTCCCAGCGGGATCCGGCAGCGCAGCCCAGGGCAGGGCTGTTTTTGAAACCAATTGCGCAGTCTGTCATGGCAGTAACGGTGAAGGCACCTCGGCCAATACGATCATCGTAGGCGGAGACATCAATTCGGAGGGGACCCCCCTGCGTACCGTAGGCAGTTACTGGCCCCACGCCAGTACCCTGTTTGACTATATCCGTCGCGCCATGCCCGCCGTTGCACCCAAATCCCTCAGCGATACCGAGGTATACCAGGTTACGGCCTACGTGTTGTTCCTCAATGGCATCATCGGGGAAGACGATGTTATCGATGGCAGTTCCATCAATGATATCGAAATGCCCAATGCCGACGGCTTTATCGACCGCAGCCGCAATCACTAATCCTATAATTCGGGACCTGAGACCGGCGACCAAAGCCCTGGCCTGCTATTCGCGGATTTAAATCACCGCTGCAACGCAATGCAGCTTTGCAATGTGCTAAGATTTGGACTGCACTGCATATAAATCGTTCACCCGGAGACATGCAGTTTATGGTCAATCCCATCGGAGAGTTGTTCGGTAAGTCGCCCATCCGGCCCATTCAGGAGCACATGGCGCTGGCTTGCCAATGCGTTGCCCGGCTCAAGGATTTCTATAGCGCCGTGGCGGCGAACGACTGGGAACAGGCTGCATCCCTGCAGGCTGAAATCAAGCAACTTGAAAGTGAAGCGGACCTGATGAAACAGGAGCTGCGCTCAAGCATGCCACGCAACCTGTTGCTGCCCTTTGCCCGGGCCGATGCCATCGCGCTGCTGACCATGCAGGATCGCATCGCGAACAAGGCCAAGGACATTGCGGGCATCATGCTCGGCCGCAAAATGGAGATTCCACAGACCCTGACCGAAACATTCGGCCACTATCTTCATCTCAATTTCCAGGCGGCGGAAGCGGCACTGAAGGCCATCAATGAACTGGATGAATTGCTGGAAACCGGATTTCGCGGCAAGGAAGTCAGCCTGGTGCAATCCATTCTCGAATCCCTTGCGGACATCGAAAGACAGAGCGATGCCAGCCAGGTGAAGATACGCGCCGATCTCATGGCACTGGAAGACAGCCTGCCGCCGGTGCACGTCATGTTTCTCTATCGCGTCATCGAGTGGACCGGTGACATCGCCGATATAGCCAAGCGCGTAGGCAGCAGGCTCAACTTGTTGCTGAGCCGTTAATTCAGCCCCTTTCCGGTTCCCCGAATCAAGCTGATCCGCCACGTCCCGTGGCGTCGCGGCAATTTTATTCAGAATTGTAATATTCCTGTCACATACAGGCCGTATCTTTCTGGTAGCCAACAGATCATTTCGCAACCGGAGAGCATTCATGAAATTCAGGTTACCAGGTCGAATCGCCTTTTTTATCAGTGTCTTATGCTTTGCATCACCACTTATTGCCGCTGAAGTAGACAGCGCCATTCCGGAATATGAGCGAGTCAGCGGCGTATCCGGCAACCTGTCCAGCGTGGGATCGGACACCCTGGCAAACCTGATGACCCTGTGGGCCGAAGAATTCAAGCGTCATTACCCCAATGTGAATATCCAGATACAGGCAGCCGGTTCCTCCACCGCGCCGCCGGCCCTGACCGAACGCACCTCCAACCTGGGCCCCATGAGCCGGGAGATGCGGGATAACGAAATCGAGGCATTCGAATCCCGTTACGGTTACAAGCCCACGGCGGTACCCGTGGCCATCGATGCATTGGCGGTATTCGTGCACAAGGACAACCCCGTCTCCGGACTAACCCTGCAGCAGGTCGATTCCATTTTCTCCACCAACCAGCGCTGCGGCCTTGGCGAAGACACCGAGGCCTGGGGTCAGCTCGGCCTGAGCGGACCCTGGCAACGTCGTGACATCCAGCTGTTCGGGCGCAATTCCGTCTCCGGCACCTACGGTTATTTCAAGGAAGTCGCGCTGTGCGACGGGGATTTCAAGAACACGGTGAACGAACAGCCAGGCTCGGCATCCGTGGTGCAGTCTGTGAGCACTTCCATCAACGCCATTGGCTATTCCGGCATCGGTTATCGCACTTCCAGTGTGCGCGCCGTGCCACTGGCTCGTAATACCAGTCGCGGATTTGCCGAAGCCACCCCGGAAAATGCCGTGAACGGCAGCTACCCGTTGGCGCGCTTCCTCTATGTTTATGTAAATAAAGCACCCAACACACCACTGCCGCCACTGGAAAGAGAATTTCTCAAGCTGGTCTTGTCACAAAGTGGTCAGGAAGTCGTGTTAAAAGACGGCTACATTCCGCTGCCGGCTCGCGCAGTCGAGGGCACACTGAGAAACCTGGGGCTGTAACCCCAGTCCGCTGGACTGAGCAGCGATTGGGATATAGGGTTCAGCTCCCACGGGGGCTGGACCTTTTTAGTGAACATCAGCCGAATATGACTGAATTGAAACTTAACTGTAAAATTCGAGCGCAAGGCAAAAGAACAGAAACAGATGTCCAGTGAAACCTCGCCCGCGGACTCGACTATGTCCGGGCAAAACCAGGAAGCCAAATTCCAGCTGACATCTGTTGATCTCAGCCTGCGGCGAAAAATTCGCCACCTTACCGACAGGAGCGCGAAAGTCGCCATCGCGGTAGGCGGAATCGGTGTCATTATCACCATCCTGCTTATCTTCCTGTACCTCATATATGAAATAGTTCCCCTGTTCCGCTCGGCCGAAGTCAGTGAATCCGCTTCCTATTCACTTCAGGCTGCATCGGGAAACACCCTGCATCTTGCCATCGAGGAACAGTCCGAGATCGGGCTGCGCCTGGCAGACAATGGTTCACTGCGGTTCTTCCGGCTTGCCGATGGCAATCCCGTGGATTCGATGCAGTTGCCCATACCGGCTGACACGACGGTGTCTGCATTCGGCCTGGAATCAGAAGAGAGCGGCATTTTCGCCCTGGGCCTGGACAATGGCAGCGCCCTGATCGCCCAGTACGAATTTGAAACACGGTTCGAGCCACCGGACAACCGGCGCGTAATCGTTCCCCGGCTCAGCTATCCCTTCGGCGAAGAGGCAGTGATCCTGTTCCCGGACAACCCGGTTGCGGCAATTGCCATTCGCACACGGGGCGACAGCATGATGCTTTCCGGTGTGGCCGATGACGGCTCCCTGGCATTGGTGCGGGGGGAACAGCAAACCGGCCTGTTTGCCGCATTCGATTTCGGTGATGCCCCTACCGTGGACCTGCAAGCGGTGGAGATAAACCTGCGGGCACCCAACACCCGGAGTGTTTTTATCGAAGGGGATTCCCGCTGGTTGTACCTCATTGCCAACAATGGCCTGTTACGCATGCTGGATATCCAGGCCGCGCAGCAGGGCAACCTGGATGATTACAGTTTCGAAACCTATCTCGGTGACAACCGCCAGCGCCTCACCCAGGTGAGCCAGTTGCTGGGAGGGATATCCCTGTTGACGGCGGATACTTCCGGCGTGGTCGGGCAATGGGTCATCACCCGCGACGGTGACCTGTTTGAACTCAGCCGTATTCGCGCCTTCGAAGGACATGGTGAAGCCATAAATGCGCTCACCGTAGAACAGCGGCGTAAAAACTTTATTGCTGCCGATGCAAATGGCCGGATAAGTTTCTATAACACAACCGCATCGCGCAGTGCCTTCAGTGAAGTTCTTGTCAATGGCGCGATCAGCAAACTTGCTATCTCTCCCCGCGGTGATGCATTGCTGGCGGAGACGATGGATGGCGGCCTGTCCACCTGGCACGTGGAAAATGAGCATCCCGAGGTGTCCTGGGCCGCGCTGTGGAACGAAGTGTGGTACGAGGGATATTCACAATCGGAGTACATCTGGCAATCCTCCGGCGCCACCAACGAATTCGAACCCAAGTATTCCCTGATGCCCCTGTCATTCGGCACCATCAAGGCGGCGTTCTATGCCATGTTGCTGGCCGCGCCACTGTCGATTTGCGGCGCCATATTCACCGGCTACTTCATGGCCCCGGCCATGCGCCGCAACGTCAAACCCCTGATAGAACTCATGGCCGCGCTTCCTACCGTGGTTCTGGGATTCCTGGCCGGGCTGTGGCTGGCTCCGTTCCTTGAAAACAACCTGCTGAGCATTATCAGCATGTTAATCGTGCTGCCGGTAAGTATCGTGGCGGCGAGCCTGGGCTGGATGTACCTGCCCAAGGACATCCGGCATCGCATACCCGACGGCTGGGAAGCCGCCTTGCTTGTCCCGGTCATTCTGTTGTTCGGCTACCTGTCTTTCCTGTTCGCAACACCACTGGAAGTCTGGTTGTTCGATGGTGACCTGCGCTTCTGGATTACCAATGACCTCGGCATATCCTATGACCAGCGTAATGCCATGGTGGTTGGCTTCGCCATGGGATTCGCGGTTATCCCGACCATCTTCTCCATCGCCGAGGATGCCATATCGGAAGTGCCCAGGTCCCTCAGCTACGGCTCCCTGGCCCTGGGGGCCACTCCCTGGCAGACCCTGTATCGCGTGATATTACCCACGGCGAGCCCGGGCATATTCAGCGCCCTGATGATCGGCATGGGTCGCGCTGTGGGGGAAACCATGATCGTGCTCATGGCCACCGGAAACACGCCAATCATGGACATGAACATATTCGAAGGCATGCGAACCCTGGCGGCGAATATCGCCGTGGAGATTCCCGAATCGGAAGTAGACAGTACACACTACCGCATCCTGTTCCTGGCGGCGCTGGTGTTGTTCATTTTCACTTTCGTTATTAACACAGTTGCGGAAGTTATCCGGCAACGCCTGCGAAGCAAGTACAGCACCATATGAAGCGCAGCAAATTCAGGAAATGGATTGATTCCGGTGTGCCATGGATCTGGTTTAATGCCGGCGCCGTGGCCATAAGCATTCTCATGGTTGCCGGGCTACTGCTGATTCTCACGGTTCGTGGCATGAGTCATTTCTGGCCCCATGACATCATCCGCGCCACCTACTCCACTCCCGGAGCCGACGGAAATACCATGGAGATAATCGGCGAGATCGTCGAATCCGAGGTGGTCAGCGCAGTAGAACTGCAGACTTCCGGCATCCCGGTGGACGCCGGGCAGGAATTGTACGAACGGGAACTTGTGAAATTCGGCAACCGCGATCTCACCGGCGCCGATTTCGGCTGGGTACTGAGCGATTACGTGGACGAAATCAGTTTCCCGCCCAACCTAGTCGCCCTGGAGAGAAGGGAATGGGGGAATTTCTACGGTTACCTGCTTGCGGTGAGAGAGGATGGCAACGTCATTGCCAGCTCCGATCCGGAAGTGGCCGATGACAATAGCGCCTGGTCGGAGTTTGGGTTGCGGCTGGAACGGGCCCTGGCAATCTACGAGTCCATCTACGAGGTGGAAAGAGATGAAATCGGCGCGGTGAATTACGAGGTGGAACGCCTGCGCCTGCGCCAGCGACGCCTTGAACTGGAACAGAACCTGACTGCGGACGCGGAAGCGGAGATTGCCAGGGAGAGCGAGGAACTCGACCGGCAATACGAAGAGATTCAATTGCGACTGGTGGCTTTGTACGAGGAATTCGAAAGGGATTCGGCGGAATTCCTGGCGGCCAATGGACAAACCACGGAGATACCCCTGTCGGAAGTGGTGCGCGCCTACCGCCCCAATACCATGAACCTGTTCGGCAAGCTGGCCGTGTACGCCTCCAAGCTGACCGAATTCCTTACCGACGAGCCGCGGGAAGCCAACACCGAGGGCGGGATTTTCCCTGCCATATTCGGCACCGTGATCATGGTGTTGCTGATGTCGGTATTCGTCACTCCCTTTGGTGTCGTGGCGGCCGTATACCTGCGCGAGTACGCCCAGCAGGGCCTTGTTACCCGCACCATTCGCATCGCGGTAAACAACCTGGCCGGCGTGCCCTCAATCGTTTATGGCGTGTTCGGCCTGGGCTTTTTCATTTATATCGTGGGCGGCGAGATTGACCAGTTGTTCTTCCCGGAAGCACTGCCCGCACCCACCTTTGGTACTCCGGGATTGCTGTGGGCGTCCCTGACCCTGGCCATCCTCACGGTACCCGTTGTTATCGTCGCCACGGAAGAAGGGCTTGCCCGCATTCCGCGTAGCGTGCGCGAAGGCAGCCTGGCCCTGGGGGCAACCAAGTTTGAAACCACCTGGCGGGTAGTGCTCCCCATGGCAAGCCCGGCCATGATGACCGGCCTTATTCTTGCCATTGCCCGGGCGGCGGGGGAAGTCGCTCCGCTAATGCTGGTGGGCGTGGTAAAATTGGCGCCTTCACTGCCGGTAGACGGCAATTACCCTTTTATCCATCTCGACCAGAAGTTTATGCACCTGGGATTTCATATATATGATGTTGGCTTCCAGAGTCCGAACGTGGAAGCGGCCAGGCCACTGGTATTCGCCACTGCGCTGTTGCTGGTAGTGGTTATCGCCCTGCTTAACCTCAGTGCCGCGGCGCTGCGCAACAGGTTGGCGGAAAAATATAAAGGCCTGGACGTTTGATTGAGTAAATAGAGTGTTAAACATGCCGAGTAATATTTCAGAAAGCGCAGGGCTGGCCAGCGAAGCCGTTCCCACTGTTACCAGCGACAGTGAAGCCATTATGGATTCAGTCACGGATTCCGAGCACTGTCTCGTCGTCGAACACCTGGACCTGTATTACGCCAGGAACAAGCAGGCCCTGATCGATGTAAACCTGGAAATTCCTCGCAACAAGGTTACCGCTTTCATTGGCCCCAGCGGCTGCGGAAAATCCAGTTTATTGCGCTGTTTTAACCGTATGAATGACCTGGTGGACGATTGCGTGGTGGAAGGAAAAATCCTTCTCGACGGTGAGAACATATACCAGAAGAAGCTGGACGTGGCCGACCTGCGGCGCCGGGTGGGCATGGTATTCCAGAAACCGAATCCATTCCCAAAGAGTATTTACGAGAATGTGGCCTATGGCCTGCGCATCCAGGGCATCAACTCGAAACGGATTCTCGATGAGGTGGTGGAGAATTCCCTGGTGTCCGCGGCCCTGTGGGACGAGGTAAAGGACCGCCTCCATGACAATGCCCTTGGCCTGTCCGGCGGGCAACAACAGAGGCTGGTCATCGCCAGAACCATAGCGGTTGAGCCAGAAGTTTTACTACTGGACGAACCGGCCTCGGCGCTGGATCCCATATCGACCCTGAAAATTGAAGAACTGATATCGGAACTGAAGGACAGTTACACGATTGTTATTGTTACCCACAACATGCAGCAGGCAGCAAGAGTATCGAATTACACTGCGTTCATGTACATGGGCAACATGGTGGAATTCGATGAAACAGATACTATATTTACCAACCCGTCAAAAAAGCAAACCGAAGATTACATAACCGGTCGCTATGGTTAAAACTTCAGCGACATTACCGATATATTAATTACCGATAAACTGAAACCCGTACCACGGATTGATTAATGACTCCTACCGTCAAAGACCATAGCCATCACATTTCCAGGCAATTCAATGCCGACCTCGAAGAGGTCAAGAAGCATATGCTGGAGATGGGGGGCATCGTGGAAAAACAAATCGAAAATGCTGTGAATGCGTTTTTTGACGGGGATTCCGGCCTTGGCTCCAAGGTGGTTAAAAAAGATTCCAAGATTGACAGCATGGAAGTCAGTATCGACGAAGAATGCAACCTGATCCTGGCCCGGAGACAACCGGCGGCAAGCGACCTGCGCCTGGTGCTGGCCATCATCAAGACAGTGAGGGACCTGGAACGTATTGGCGATGAGTCTGCAAAAATTGCCAAGGCCGGCATCAAGCTTAGCGAACGTGGCGGGCTTCCCGAAGGATTTTCAGAATTCAAGCACCTGGGTGACCGCGTCCGCAAGATGGTCAACATGGCACTCGATGCCTTTACCCGTTACGACGCACAGGTGGCGCTTGATATCGCCATGGAAGATGAAGATGTGGACAGTGAATATGGCACTGCCATGCGCTCGATGATTACCTACATGATGAAAAATCCGGACAAGATTTCCGCACAATTGCAAACACTATGGGCACTGCGTGCACTGGAACGCATTGGCGATCATGCCAAGAACATCTGTGAACACGTAATCTACCTCGTTGAAGGTACTGACGTGCGCCATGAAGACCTGAAATCTGTCGCTACCAGGATCGGTCCGAGCGGCAAGTAGCCTGCTCTTTCCAGCGCTTACTTATTCGCTGAACTCCACCAGAACGGTTTCCCTTCCCCTGCATCCGGTGGCAAATCCATGCTGCCTGCTCGATTAGCTGTTTGTCACTGCCCTGAAATGCAGTGACTTGACACTAATCTTACCGGGCAGTCACATTGTCATTATTCTGTAATATTTAACGGCTATATTGCTAAACCAGTAATTTTTGAACTTTCAACCACTTACCCCGGGGCATCTGCATGATTCTTACAAAATGCTTACAGTATGTACTTATTAATAAATCAATGACTGGGCGCAAGCTGATCATGGGCTCCATTGCGGCGCTATTGCTGGCATCGTCAACCCCGGTCCTGGCCCAGGCAGATGCAGATTCCATCGCAGAGTTGCGAGCGCAAATCGCAGCGCTAAGCAATCGTCTCGACCAGTTGGAAAGGGAAAATACCCGGCTCAGCGCACAAACATCCGCTTCCGGCAGTTCATCCAGTGCTAGTTCCTGGGCGGACAGGATCTCCATAAGCGGCGACATGCGGCCGCGATTTGAACACATCGACGACGGCGCAAAGTCATCGGACAGGAATCGCAACAGGGTACGAACCCGGGTTGAAATCGAGGCGGATCTCGGTGATGGCTGGAGCGCCGGCCTGGGCATGGCCAGTGGCGGGACAGACCCCATTTCCACGAACCAGACTTTTGGCGGTGGCGGCTTTACCAAGGACCTGCGCCTGGACAAGGCCTATGCCACCTACAGTGGTTTCGACAACATGGCCTTAACCGCGGGCAAGCACTCCAATGTTTTCTTCAAGCCCGGGGGGCAGAACCTGATATTCGACGGTGATTTCCGGCCGGAAGGCGTGGCGCTTGAGTATGCCCGGGATAATTTTTTCTTCAATGCGGGCACCATGATCCTGGAAAGCGATGACAAGCACGACGCCCAGGACAAGGAAAGCCTTTGGGGGCTGCAACTGGGTTACCAGGCGGCGCTCAACGACGATGTCGACCTGGTCGTTGGTACCAGTTATTATGACGCATCGGTGGCAGGCAGCATTCCTTTCTTTGAGGCCGATCCCTACGGTAACTCCGTGGACGCCAGCGGACGCTACCTTTTTGACTATGAAGAGCTGGAGTTTTTCGCCGAAGCCAGCATGACAGCCGCAGGCAAGCCCCTGGAGTTTTACGCCGACTATGTTACCAATCTCGATGCAGACGCATTCGATACCGCCTGGGCCATCGGTACCAACTACGGCAGCTCCCGCGGCCTGGGTAACTGGCAGATCGGTTATGGCTACCAGGTACTGGAAGCGGATGCCGTACTGGGTTTAATGACTGATTCAGACTTCGCCGGTGGCGGTACCGATAACGAGGGCCATATTCTCCGCGGCGCCATTGGACTCGGTGACAGCACCCGGGTGGGATTTACTTACTTTATCAGTGAATACGGTGAAGCCCGCAATGGATTTGAAGAAGACTACAACCGCCTGATGCTGGACCTGGTGCTGGGCTTCTAGGCAGTGCCTGCACCCCCGGACTCTGCGGCCGGGGGTGTGTTCAGGCCATGCGCCTGAGAAATGCCCTGCGATCTACGAATTGGTGTTTTAGAGCAGCCAATATATGCAGTGCTATTCCAATCTTGAGCAACAAGGCGGTGATCTCGTGAATCTCGTGAAATGGTTCCAACAAGGATTCGTTGTGGCCGATGGTAATATTGACCAGCCCAAACACCACCACGTCCTGCTCGAAAAACATTCCCTGCAGAATACCGCTTAAAACCATCAGGCAAACCAGGCCGTAGAAAGTCCAGTGCAGACGTGTTCCCCAGGTCTGTTCCCAGGTTCTCAGTTCCGGCATCGGGGATACCAGGTTTTTAATCCTGAGGCGCAAGCGCCACAGCATCAGACCCAGGATCACGATGGCGCCACCGGAGTGGAACATCAGGATCATGCCCTTGTCGGCACCTTCCGCTTCCGACACCAGTTCTCCACTCACGAACAACCAGAACAACAGCAGTATGGCCAACAGCCAGTGCAATACTTTCTGTGTGCGGGTATAGCTGGCGCTCATCGCAAAATCCCCTTGTTAACGCGTGCGGGAATAGTCGGTCGCACTCATCATGTAGACTTCGGCGGAAACCGACACCGGATATTTCTCCCGCAGGGCTAGCCAAGCGGGATCGGTACGGAACGCATCCCACACTTCCTGGCGGTGGGCACGATCTCGATAGGCCAGCATCCACACCAGGGTGTCGGGATTGTCCAGGCGCTGCCACACCGCGACTACAGTGGCTCCCAGACGCTCGAATATTGCCACTTCTTCTTCCCGGAAGCGTTGATGCAAATCACGGATGCCTCCTTCTTCCGCCGTATACATGCGCAACTCGAAGCAGCGGGAATTGTCGGCCACGTCGGGAGAAAATTCCCCATCCAGTTGCCCTGCCGGACCACAGGGTGCTGGCGTATTCTGTGCCATGGCGCCAGAGGCGAGGCCCAGGCCAATAACAAGTGTTAAAAGAAACTTCTGCATTTTGTTCTCCTTTAATCCCCGATAAGGGTAAATTTTTGAATTCTTCTGCCTTCCTGTTCCGCCACGTACACGTTTCCCTTCGAGTCCACACCGATACCATGGGGCAAGGTGAACTGGCCAGGATAGCGCCCCGGCCCTCCGCCGAAGCTACTCAGGTGAATACCGCTCTTACGTTCAATAATTTCCACCATGACGCTGTTCTGGTTTACCACGTACATGTAACGCTGCCCGGGATCGGGAGAGAAATCCAGTACCACGGCATTGCCCCGGGCGCCGCTTGCGCGTCCCGCGGGGGATGACAGCGGATCGAATCCCAGGTCTATTGTTTGTACCAGTACGCCTTGCTTGTTAAATACCTGGATGCGATCGGCGCGGCGATCACACACGTAAACCAGGCCGTCATTGGACAGGCGCAGGCAGTGAGGCAATTCGATTATTTCTTCTTCACTGGGGGCACGTTGCAGGCGCCACTGCCGCAGGAATTCACCGCGGCTGTTCAGCACCGCCACCCGGGTATTGCCGCCGGGCAGCTCGCCGTCGGCAACGTATACATCGCCGTTGCCGGGGTCCACGTCCACGGCGGCGGGTAAAAAGAACTGGGCACGATCGGAATTCAGAGCCTGCCCACGGCGAGTGCCGTCGGAAGAATCGAACAACCCGCGCTCACCCACCTGTAACAACAATCGACTTCCGTCACGGGTGAACTTGCGCAGCTCACCGGTGGCCGCCGCCACGATCCAGATATTGCCTGCGCTATCTACATGACAATCATGCAGTCGGCCGCCCAGTTGTTCTTCCGTGCCCCAGCCTCTTACGACCGTGCCTTCGGGGTCCAGTTCGATTACCGGTGGTGCAAGAAGCGCAGCGTCGAGATCATCGGGCACCACGTTCTGACGATTCAGGATAAAGACGTGGTCGTTACCATCGATACACATGCCACCGAGGCCTCCGGTGAGCCAGCGATCTCCCATGGGCAGGCGGGGCCAATCCTGGTCCAACTCGAAGCGTGGAACCTGTTGCCCGTGGGAAAAAAATGGAAGCGCTAACAACAAGCAGGCGAGGGCAAAAAAACTGAGTGAACGACGATCCATAACGCGAGAACCCTGCAGGATTTTGAGGCCTAACTTTACCCGGAATGACACAAAAAATCACAAACTGTTGGATTCGGTAAACTGCTGATTAGAGGCGAGTTTCGCGGTAGCAACGGGACTCGCGACACACCGTTTTACGGGCGTTGCGAGACCCTGCGACCAATTGCCACAGGCTGCTGCAGATGCCCTGCTCCGCTCCTTAACTGCGCCACGCGACAATGGCCCGGGGCCTGCAATAGCGCCGCCTGCGGGTTCCGATTATACTTCCGCGACATCCTGCGTATTCCGAGGAAGAATTAGATGAAATTCAGCAAATTCAATCGCTTAACTCTGTTTAAAGCCCTTACCGCCATGGTAGCAACCGTGGTCCTGGGTAGCAGTGTCAGCGCCCAGGACCTTGACCAGGTTCGTGACCAGTATCCCGAACTGGCAAGCCTTCTGAACTCCATAGACGTCACCCATGCCAGCGCCCTGGAAACAATCATCGCCATTAACAACGACCAGTCCACGCAACAGGAACGGCTGGAACTGGCGAACCACATGAACATGATGGCAAACATGAATGACCATGCCATGCACGGTGGTGGCGGCATGGAAATGCCGGAAAGTATCTTTGGCGAAATGGAAGTGGAAGCCCGTGTGGCTTTACTGGAACAACTGCGTACCGAGCACAGTGATGAGCAGGCCGGCCAGGCGTTTCTCGCTTCCGATGCAATCGACCAGCACACTTCCGTTGTCCTGACGCGAGGCAGTGCCTTCTACAAGACGCTGTTGGCAATCTATGCCGATGACTCCGTGCGCAACAAGCCGGTTGCCGTGCGGGAAGCAGTACAGGAATACCTGTCCGATGATCGTCATTCCGTAGCGCCCCTGCCGAAGAATATCGAGTACCTGTTGGAACATGACCAGGCCAATGCCCTGGTGATGGGCTATCCGTTACTGCGAGGATTTCTGTGGTCCAACCAGTGGCTGGAACTGGCGGCACTGGAAGCATTGATACTGGAAGAAATTGATCCGAATTCAAGAGATGGTGTGGAAACCGTACTGGAACGATACTGGAACAAGATCGGGTCTCCGGGTGGCATGTCCATGTTCCCTACCCCTACGGAGCTACCCATGGTGCCGGCCATCGCGCCAAACCTGTACAGCCAGTCTCCGGAAGCAGCCTACATTCTCGACAACCTGGCGGTGTTAAAGACCATGGTCAGTGACATCCAGGGTTATCCCTTTGTCGAGGACCGGCAGGATCTCATCGATGCGGCCGTGGTGGAGTTCACCAACAAGGAAGAGTACATCGCCCAGCCCCTGGACTACCTGTACTTTGCCCTGCGTGGTGGTATTTACAATCAGGGCGGTCCGGCTACCGGCGACCTGATGACCTCGGAACGAAACCGTTCCCGTGCCGCCATGGACATGGTGCACACATCCATCATGTCGGTACCGCAGTAAGCAGAACCGCATTAATAAAAAGGGGAGCCACGGCTCCCCTTTTTCGTGCCCGGTTGTAATCCCCTTTTTACTAGTCGAAGTGCAGCTTGGATCGATTCAATTCCCGCAGGCTGGAACAACCCATTAACACCATGTCCCGCTCGATCTCTTCCCGCAGCCGGGTCAGGGCCCGCTCCACCGCGGCCTGGCCGCCGGCGGCATGGGCATAGAGATAACCACGCCCGGTCATGCAGGCCTTCGCTCCCATGGCCAGGGCCTTGAGCACATGGGTGCCGCGGCGTACGCCACCATCCAGGATCACTTCCACCTTGTCACCCACCGCATCGACGATCGGGCCCAGTTGGTCGAAGGGTGCGGTTGAACCGTCGAGCTGGCGGCCGCCATGGTTGGAAATCATCACGGCACTGGCGCCTATATCCACTGAACGCCGGGCATCATCGACAGACATGACTCCCTTGATAGCAAACGGGCCGCCCCAGCGTTGTATGGCTTCTTCCGCGTCTTTCCAGGTAATTGAGCGATCGAATTGGCTGTTCATGTAACCCACCACCGAGGTCAACTTACCGGTGCCTTCCGAGATGCGTCCTGCCACGTTTGCCAGCTCAAACTTTTTACGCAACAGGTAATTAAAACTCCAGCTTGGATGAGTTGCGAAACTGAACAGGCTCTTGAGCGTAAACTTCGGCGGAATGGTCATGCCTGTATAAAGATCTTTCTCCCGGTTTCCTGCAACCAGAGTATCGACTGTTAGGCAAATGGCCGCGTAATCTGCTTCCTTGCATCGATCGATGAATTCCCAGCTCATGCCCCGGTCTTTGTGTATGTATAACTGGAAACATTTTGGACCAGGCGTCTCCGCCCCTACATCTTCAATGCTATCGGTGGACAGGGACGAGAGGCTGTACATGGTGTTTAGCTTGTGTGCCGCCCGGGCTACCGCCAGCTCTCCCTCGTGGTGGAACAGCCTGCTCATGGCAGTAGGAGAACAAAACACCGGCCAGGCAATGTCCTGGCCGAGTACGTTGGTGCTGAGGTCCATGCCGGTGAGGTCGGCCAGGGCGTCGGGGATCAGGCGTACGCTGTCAAAGGCTTCGGTGTTGCGGCGCAGGGTAACTTCATCATCGGAACCGCCATCGATGTAATGGAACAGCGGTGCCGGAAGTCTTTTCCGCGCCAGCTTGCGAAAATCTGCCGTATTGTTGCAGTCGCTAATTTTCACCGAAACGTTCTCTATATGGGGAGCCGTGAGCTTAAACAATAATTCAGGGTGAGTAAAACCAGGCAGCGGCCCGAGGTCGCGGGTGCCAGCAAGACAGGCTACAATGCGCCCTCCGAACCACCACTGCAGGAAATACAGTTTTGAAAAATAAATACGAAAACATACTGGGTACGGTAGGGAATACTCCCGTCGTTCGTATTAACAAACTCGCCCCGGATCACGTCAATCTCTATGTAAAACTGGAAGCGTTTAATCCCGCCGGGTCGGTGAAAGACCGCCTTGCACTGGGCGTGATCGAAGACGCGGAAGAAAGTGGAGAATTGAAACCGGGGCAAACCGTGGTTGAAGCGACCAGCGGCAATACAGGTATCGGCCTGGCACTGGTCTGTGCCCAGAAAGGCTATCCCCTGGTGGTTACCATGGCGGAAAGTTTCAGCGTGGAGCGACGCAAGTTGATGCGTTTCCTCGGCGCCAAGGTGGTGTTGACTCCGGCAGCGTTGAAAGGCACGGGAATGGTGGCCAAGGCCCAGGAACTGGCGGACAGCCATGGCTGGTTCCTCACCCGGCAGTTCGAGAACGAAGCCAATGCCACCATGCATGAGAAAACTACCGCCCGTGAAATCCTCAGGGATTTTGACGGTGAGCGGCTCGATTACTGGGTAACCGGCTATGGCACCGGGGGAACGCTTAATGGCGTGGCGCGGGTTTTGAAGAAGGAACGGCCGGGAACAAAGATCGTATGTTGTGAACCGGAAATTGCCCAGTTGCTGGGCAGCGGTGAAACCCAGCCCGACCCCGAGCAACCCGGTGTACCCACCAGCCACCCTGCTTTTACTCCCCACCCCATGCAGGGCTGGACCCCGGATTTTATTTCCAAGTTGCTGGATGATGTCCAGGAGCGCGAACAGATAGACAGCTTGCTGCCCATCGCCGGGGAAGTGGCGATGAAATGTTCCCGGGACCTGGCACAACAGGAAGGCATTTTTTGCGGAATCACCAGCGGTGCCACGTTTGCCGGTGCCCTGGAAATTGCCGAGCAGGCGGAGCCAGGAAGCACCATCCTGTGCATGCTGCCCGATACCGGCGAGCGTTATCTCAGCACGCCGCTGTTTGGCAATATCGAAGCAGACATGGACGAAGAGGAAATCTCCATCTCAAAATCCACACCCAATTATCAATACGATGGGGCGCCCGCCTAGGTTTCGCGGAAGGTAATGCACATGAAAATATACGGATACAGCACCTTCAATCCATTGAAAGCAGTAATTACCGCCGAGGAGCTGGGACTGGAATATGACTACGTGGAAGTGGATCTCGGCGCCCGCAAGAACATGGAACCCGAGCACCTGGCCCGTCACCCTTTCGGCAAGGTTCCGGTGCTTGAAACCGAAGACCAGTACATATGCGAAAGTGCGGCCATCTGCCGCTACCTCGCCGTCAGCAATGGCAACAGGCTGTATGGCGACGATCCACTGCAGGCTGCTCGCATAGACCAGCTCATGGACATGTTTTCCGTGCACATTGGCCGTTGGCTGTCGGTGTATTTCTGGGAAGAATTAATCAAGCCGAAGTTTTTCCAGCAGGAACCGGACGGGGACAAGATAGCCGAGGCGGCCGGCTGGCTGGAGAAGCAATTGCCCTACCTCGAACAGCTACTGCAGGACCAGGAATTCCTGTGTGGCAATGAGATCACCATCGCCGACATCTTTGCCTATTCCTATCTCACGATATCAGACAATACCAGCGTGTCCCTGCACCCCTATCCAGAATTGCAGGCGTGGTATAGGAAGATGGGGGAACGGCCGGCGGTGCAGAAGGCCATGGCAAAGGTGTTTGGCCAGGCGCAGTCCTAGTTCAGACCCTGCTGCATGCGCTCGGTGCTAAACAGGGCATCTTCAAGCTCCACGTTGTATTCGATGTCGTTGAGCTGCAATACGCTGGCATGTTCCTGGTTGCCATTGCGGGTAGTGACGGCCTGGATGCGGTTCAGGGTCCAGATGCTGTCCACCTCTGAGAGTTCACTCACCGAGTAGTACTTGATTCGATTGCCGCGAATCTCCCAGTACTGGCCGCGCACGGGAACGAAATTATCTTTGCGCACCCACAATTGCTGCCTGGAATATCCCGTGGCTTCCCGGGCTCGCTCGCTGAACTCGGGCTTGGCGGTGAATTCTATGTGCCAGGCGGGTTCGCCATCTACCTCGGCATCTTCCGCTACAAAGCGGTAGTCATACCAGTCCAGCTCGTAACCGTTGATATCGGCATAAGTAAAATCGCTACCCATGAACGGGTCAGAGGTGTCACTGCTGGCAATGCGTTTAACACGCTGCAGTGCCGGCAGGTAGAGCCAGGAATCATCGTCACGGCCGGTATCGTCCCAGTCGAAATTGAGGTAGGCAGTGCCACGTATATCCGGCGGTGTCTCGAACAGGGACAGGCTGCGGGTGTCCTCGCCGTAGTCCTTGCGATAGAGCCGGAAATTTCGCTGCCGTTCCCTCCCGCGCCGGTCCACCAGCACAAGAGTGTAGCTACCCTCTGATGTGTCACCATCATACCGGGCGTCTACCTGTTCCATGACTTGCAGTGCTGTAAGCTGGGCCAAGGCCGGCTCCGCCACTAGCAGTGCGCCTGGCAAAATGCATAGCAACGCTGGTAAATATCGTTTCATTGCCCGGTCAATTCCTAATCCGCGTGATCATGATCCAGGCTATGCTGAAAGGTTTCAGTGAGCATGATCACAGAAAGCAATGAAAGAGCAGAAGCTATGGCGATGTACACGGAGACCCAAACAATTGCATATTCAGTCCAGAGAATAGTTGCTATGGTTGGGGCAAAAGCACCACCGACGATTGCACCGATCTGGTAACCGAGTGAGGCACCGGAATATCGCACTTCGGTGCTGAACAGTTCAGTGTAAAACGCCGCCTGGGGTCCGTACATCATCCCCAGGAATCCAAGCCCTCCGGTAATTCCCAGCACGATTAGCCAGAAGCTGCCGGTATCGATAAGCGGAAAGAGGAAAAATGCCCAAATCCCCATCAATACTGCGCCCAGCATGAATATGCCACGGCGCCCCCTGCGGTCTGAATAGGCAGCAGCCAGGAACTGGGTAGGAATCTGGATTGCCGAAGCAATGAGAACGGCTGCCAGCATGTCATCCCGTGTCATGCCGGCACCGTTGGGATCGCTGCCATAGGCCAGTACAAAGCCGATCAGAATATAAAATGAAACCTGGATGGAAAGAAATGCCCCGGCTGCAAGTGAGATGCGCTTGGGGTATTTGACCAGCGCCTGCAACACGGGGGAGCGTTTGCTGGCCGCCGCATGGTGTTCCCCGGCCGCTTCCCGTTGCTTGCGCATGGTCTCAAGTTCCTTGAACGCCTCAGTGTCTTCAATGTGCAATTGCACATACATGCTGATGCCAATCAGCAGCACACTGGAAATGAACGGAATGCGCCACCCCCATGCCATGAAAAAATCTTCCGACACCGTAGCACTGATAATTATGAATGCCAGGTTGGCAAGAATTACACCTACCGGTGCACCGGCCTGGGCATAGGCGCCGTAGTAGCCGCGCTTGTCCGCCGGGGCGCTTTCCGTAACGAGCAGCATCGCCCCACCCCACTGGCCACCGATGGCCAGCCCCTGGCAGAAGCGAAGGATGGTGAGCAGTATGGGCGCCGCAATTCCCAGAGTGGCATAGGTGGGCAGCAGGCCAATCAGGGTTGAGGCTACACCCATGAGCATGAGGGCGATTACCAGAGTTTTCTTACGCCCGATGCGATCGCCGAAATGTCCGAAAAGGATGCCACCTACCGGGCGGGCGATAAAACCGAAGGCAAAGGTACTGAACGAGAGGATCAGGCCAATGGTCGGTGAGGCTTCGGGAAAGAAAGCACTTGGAAAAACCAGGGCCGCCGCCGTGGCATAGAGAAAAAAGTCATACCACTCGATGCTGGTGCCAGCCAGCGAGGTCAGAGCCACCTTGCGCATACTGGACTTGATGTGGCTCTGGGATCCGACGCCCTCGGCCGTCGCCATACCTGTATCTGAGGTCATTGCCCCCCTCCTCCGTTCTTATTGTTGAGCCATTCAGCGGGAACAGCCTGCCCGAAGCATAGCAGGAATTCCTGGCATACGCTCAAGCCCGGGTCACAGGGATTTACAGTCACGATAAGCAGCACATTCTGGGGTATTATGCGGGCATGCTCTATGTGCTATTTCGCTACCTGCACTTCATTGCGATCATTGGACTGGCGGGCAGCCTGATCATCGAAAATATGGCCATCAAGCGATCTATCTCAGGGGAGGACGCCCGCAACCTGGCCCGGGTGGATGGGGTGCTGGGTATTTGTGCGATCGGCGTATTGGTGTTTGGCGTGGTGTTGTGGCTGTGGGTCGGGAAGCCGGCACAATATTATTCCGCCAACCCGGTTTTCTGGGCCAAGCTTGGCTTGTTCTTCTTCGTTTTCCTGCTGTCTATTTACCCCACATTGTTTTTCCTGCGTAATCGCAAAGCTCAGAGCGATGCAATCGATGTGCCCGGACTGGTAGTCAGCCTCATCAGGGCGGAACTGATTATTCTTCCTTTAATTCCCATCCTGGGATTCCTTATTGCAAGGGGAATAGGTCTGCCGGCCTAACATTGAGAATGTGGAATATTCGACCGGTTTCAGCCACTAGCGTAATTGCCATTGCAATCTTTCTTTCATTGGCTGACCAGCCATCGGCATTGGCACAACTTGATACTGAAGGCCTTCGCCGCGCACTGGCGGGGCCGGACCGCGAGGTCACGGATTTCGTCCGCGACGAAGCGAGAAAGCCGGTTGAGGTACTGGAATTTCTCGGAATCGAGGCAGGTATGAATGTCCTCGATGTCTATGCCGCCGGTGGGTACTACACCTTTATTCTTGCCAGGGCGGTAGGTCCCGATGGCCATGTCTTTGCCCAGAATACCCCGCGAGGGCTGAACTTTCGCGAGGACAGGCAGGAGATATCCCAGGGGGAAGCGCTTGAAGCCAAGATTCGACGCGGAAACCTGGACAACGTCAGTCACCTGGTACAGCGGGTTGAAGAGCTGGACATCGTGCCGGGTTCACTGGATGCCATATTGCTCGCCCAAACCCTGCACGATTCATACAACGGCAATCCGGAGCGCTCCCTGTCACTATTGCTGCGCCTGAAAGAGCTGTTGAAGAGCGGGGGCATAATTGGCATTACGGACCACGTGGGTACCGCTCAATACAACAATGCTGCGCTGCACCGCATGCAGGTATCCCAGGCCATTGCCGTGGCGGAAGCGGCGGGTTTTGCAATTGAAAGCAGTGACCTGCTGCGTAACCCCACCGACGACCACAGCCGCAGCATTTTCGATCCCAGGCTGGCACGCAATACGGATCGCTTCCTGCTGAAACTGACAAAGCCCTGAGCCATGGCCAACGAACAATTATCCATGTTCAATGAAGGCGAGAAGGAGAAGACTTCCCCCGGTCGCAGCTCGGGATTTACTATCAACAGGACAGTGAAAGCAACGCCGCAACAAGTGTGTGACCAGTGGCTGATCCCTGTTTTCCTGGAAAACTGGATGTTTACCACGGATAAGGTAATCGAACTGAACAACCAGGTGCGCAAGGGTGGCAGCTTCAGTTACCGAATCAGTCATCGCGGCAAAGAGCTGGAATACAGTGGTGAATATCTCGTGCTGGACATTCCCAACTCCATACAATGCAGCTGGCGCAGAGACGATCAGCCCGAAGCAGAGAGCCTGATCACGTTGCAATTCACACCGACAGGAGAGAAAACCCGCATGTTGTTTTCCATGAAGCTACCGGCGCAACTGGAAGAGGACAAAAATTCCCTGCGCCGGGAATGGACTGGCCGATGTAATCTCCTGGCCCGGCAACTCAGGAAATAATGAGCCTCAATTACCGCCCTGAAATCGACGGCCTCCGCAGCATTGCGGTGTTGCCGGTGATTTTTTATCACGCCGGCTTCTCATGGTTTGGCGGTGGCTACGTGGGTGTCGATGTATTTTTCGTAATCAGCGGCTATCTCATTACCAGCCTGATACTGAGTGATATGGCCAATGGCCAGTTCACCCTGCTTGGATTCTATGAAAGACGTGCGCGTCGCATCCTTCCAGCTTTATTCTTTGTTATTGTTTGCTGCCTCCCTTTTGCCTGGAACTGGATGCTGCCGGCGGAGCTCCGGGACTTCGGCCAGTCCGTCACTGCCGTTGTGCTGTTCGTGTCCAACTTCCTGTTCTGGTCCGATGCGGGTTACTTCGGACCGGCGGTGGAAACCATTCCCCTTATTCACACCTGGAGCCTGGCGGTGGAGGAGCAATACTACCTGCTGTTTCCCCTGCTCCTGATGGCGGTGGTAAGTCTTGGTACCCGGGCCGTAATCGCTGTACTGGCGGTTATCGCCCTGGCCAGCCTGCTGTTTTCCGGTTTCGCCAGCGGCCCCTACCCGGATCTTGCCTTCTATTTATTACCGGCGCGGGCCTGGGAGTTGTTCCTGGGAGGTCTGATTGCCATCTATCTGGCCGGCGACCACCGCATCCCCTTTTCCAAGCCTGTCACCGAATCCTTTGCCCTGCTCGGCCTGGGCCTGATTGCCCTGGCCGTATTCAGACTGGATAACAATACCGTATTTCCAGGCTGGGCGGCCCTGCTGCCTGTATGCGGAACGGGCCTTTTAATACTGTTCGCGCAACCGGGAACCCTGGTATGCCGGATATTGCAGCTGCCTTTGCTGGTAGGTGTCGGACTGATCAGCTACAGCGCCTACCTGTGGCATCAACCACTGTTTGCATTCGCGCGCATTCGCAGCCTGCAGGAACCCTCCGAACTGGTTTATGGCGGACTCATCCTGCTCACACTGTGCCTGGCCTATACCAGCTGGCGACTGGTGGAAACACCTTTTCGCAACCGGCAGAAATTTACGCGCCCGCAAATTTTCAAGACCGCCGCCTACAGCGGCGCCCTGCTGCTGGCCGTCGGGGTGAGCCTGGACAGTCGCGGTGGCTTTCCCGATACCCTGCCGCCGGAATACAACGACATGCTGGCCCGCACCTTTGAAACCAATCCGCGCCAGAGCGAATGCCTGTCTGTCCCGGGTACAGTCGTATCTTATAACCAGCGTTGTGTGTACGGCGATGTCACCAATATCACCGTGGCCTTGTGGGGCGACAGTCATGCCAATGCTCTCGCCTTCGAGCTGGGCGATGAGCTGGCCGTTAACGGAATGGGACTGGTAGAGCACAGTTTCAGCGCCTGTCTCCCGGTGACGGACATCCTGCGCAGGGGCCGGGAGGACGATTGCGAAGCATACAATGAAGAGACCGAAAGGGAGCTGCTCCAGGATTTGTCAATTGACACCGTGGTGCTGATGGCTCGCTGGACTCTTTACCTGGAGGGCACCGTGTTTGACAACGGCGAAGGCGGGCTGGAACCGGGATCGGGCCTGTTCGCGCTACCACCGGAGCAGCCAGACCTGCCACTGGAATCGACCCGGCGTAAGCAACGCGTTGCTGAGCTATACGCCGCACAGGTTGAGAAATTACTGGCTGCAGGCAAACGGGTGGTTGTGATCTACCCGGTGCCGGAAGCCGGCTGGCATGTGCCACGCTTCCTGGCACGGGAGATCCTGTTTGATGTAGGGCGGGATGAGTACCTGTCAACTGACTATGGGCTATACGCCGAGCGCAATTACCGGGCAATAGCCGCATTCGAAGCCCTGCCCGATCATCCCGACCTGGTCAGGATTTACCCGGATCGATTGTTATGTGATTCAGAGTTACCGGGGCGTTGCCTGTTACAGGATGTGAACGGGCCACTCTACTCCGATGACGATCACCTCAACAACCGGGCAAACAATATGCTTGCCCGGGAGATCGTGGCCGGCCTGCTTGATTAACGCCCGATGGAAGTGGCTTCAGCCACTCGAATGGTTCGATCCGCGGCGTAAGGTAATATGTATCCGTCTGCCAGGTTTTGTTCGGCAACGGCTCGCACCTTGCTTACATAGTCTGCCTTGCTCGGGTACAGCGCGCGCAGGGTAGCCTGGTCGAAAGACTCACGGGAACCGTACAGGAAACAGAAACCATTTGTGCCTGAATTCATGCCCGTGTTCTTTGCCGTGGGCACCGCATGTTCCGCCAGGCGAATACCGCCGAGAATATTGCCGAACTCATCCCTGGCGAATTCCACTTCAGGCCACATGCGCACAACCTGCAGTGGCTCGGCCAGTGGCGGCGGTGTGTCGTTTCTCACCCATTCCACCAGGTGCACGAACGCGGCGTTCATGACATCGCGAAAAGGAACCGTGCTGTGTGCCGGCAGGTCGCAGCCGGGATCGCGGGGCGCGGCGTTTTCCAGGGGCAGGCCATCACGCAGCAGGCGTACCCGGGACCAGGCCAGTTCAAAAGGCACGTCCACATGGGAACTGCCCGCCACTTCCCATTGCCTGAATGTATCTGTATTCGGTTGCGGGGTGGCGGCGCGGCGCGGCATGTCCGTCTCGGCCATGACCTTGAAGATCTTTACCGCCTGGTCATCACGGATACGTCCCCCACCGCCATGAACCATGACGCCGTCATAGATGGGTTCCAGGGGGTGCACGTTGTTCAGGTAGGTAGCCAGCCTGGAAGCGGACTGGGAATGACCCGTGGCCAGGATTACATCGGCCTTGAGGCCGCTCATGATATCGATTGCGCTGGCGGCCGTGGTTTCACCAACGCGGTTAATGGCCTTTCCCACCGCGGAAAAGATGTCATAGGAAAGCCCATCCCGCTCCACCATGCCACCGTGGGTGGTATCCAGGCCGCCATAACGTTTCGGACTCCACTCCATCATGGTATCGATACCCATTTGCTGAGCCGACACCGCGACATAGCCATAACCTTCCCGCAGGAAGTGATGGCCGGACTGCCACCAGTCGATATCTTTATCCGCGCCACCGGTAACGTTGATCCATTCGACCACCACGACGCCATTGAAGCGACTGGCCGGGGGCCGGCGCACGATGATGCGGGTACGGTAAGGATGGCCGCTGTCCAGGATTTCAGCAGTTTCAAATTCCTCGGTGGTATACCGGCTCGCCGTTCCCTCCATGAAATATTCTTCTTCCACGTACCCGGCTTCCGTAAGCGGGATTGCGGATGCGCTGTAGATAGAGTTTGCAGATGGGTGGGGCTCAACCGCTACCGGGCCATAAAATGTGGCAGCCGGCACCTGGGCAAAAAGAAGGGGCGACAGGAAATACAACAGGACGGATAAAGCGCGCAGTATGCGTAATCTGGTCATGGCAGGGCCAACCCCCTATGGAGTTCTGGTGCAGGTATACAAGGAGCCAGCAGCTTAGCAGAATTTTACTCACCCCGTCAGAGGCTATATCCTGCCAGGCATGCAAGCTGCCGCCCCCAGTTTTCGCCTGTCCCTGCTCTGCTTCGGCGGTGTACTGCTCATCATTGGCACCGGCCTGTTTGCATTTACCATCAGCTTGCACAGTTTGATATTCCTGGCGCTATTGTGGTCCACCAGTTGTGCCCTGTTTCACGGCCACCGTTACGAAGACATCCGCGGCTTCATGACAACGGCAATTACCAGGGCATTGCCAGCCATACAGATATTTATTCTCATCGGCATGGTCATCGCCAGTTTCATGCAGGCCGGCACCATCGCCACGCTTATGTATTACGGCTTAGACTGGCTGTCGCCGGCGTTGTTCCTCCCCATCGGCATGATCCTCTGCGCCATCATGTCCCTGGCCACCGGTACATCCTGGGGCACGGTTGGCACACTGGGAGTTGTGTTCATTGGCATCGGCAGCGCCATGGCCATTCCCCTGCCCTTGGTTGCCGGCATGATTGTCTGCGGCGCTACCTTCGGCGACAAGATGTCGCCGGTATCGGACACTACCAACCTGGCAGCCATGAGTGCCGACACCCACCTGTACCGGCACATCTACGTAATGTTGTTTACCACGGTACCAAGCTTCCTGCTTGCGTTATTACTATTCAGCCTGCTGGGTGCCAGCTACGAGGGAAGCGAATTCAGGGTCGAGGAGTTGCAAACAATTCGCCAGGCGCTGGCGGGGGAATATCGCCTGACTCCCCTGATTACACTGATTCCCATTCTGACTCTTGCCGTGCTCAGTATTCGCAAGCTACCGGCAGAAGTCACCATGAGCCTGAGTGTTCTGGTTGCCACCTTGATCGCAATCGCCTTCCAGGGCCAGGATCTCACCCTGGCACTCAATGCACTGTGGTTGAATACCCCCGGCTCTACCGGACTGGAAAGTATCGACGAACTGCTGGGCCGGGGCGGCATCAGCAGCATGAGCTTTACCCTGATCCTGGCCGTGCTCGCCATCACCCTGGGAGGCATTCTTCATGGTGCCGGGTTTCTCGCGGTATTGTTACAGGGGCTAATCTCCCGGGTGCGGCGCATCACCTCCCTGGTGCTTACAACCCTGCTATCGGGGCTGGCGGGAAACATGGGCCTGGGCGAGGCTTATATCTCCATCATTCTCAACTGCCAGTTATTCAGGGAAAAATTCGATGAGGCCGGGCTGGAACGGGCCATGTTGTCACGCACCGTGGAAGAAGGCGCTACCCTGACCACGCCCCTCATTCCCTGGACCACGGCGGGGGCCTTCTACACTGCAACCCTGGGTGTGCCGGTACTGGACTACGTGGCCTATGCCTTCTTTAACTATCTCAATGGAGTAATTGCCGTGATCATGGCGGCACTGGGGCTGGGCCTGTTCCGTGCGACGGCGGAAGATTCTCCCTAGGCTGGAAGACGCCCCGCCAGCATATGGGGTTTTACCAGCTTGCGTTCAAGCAACTCGAACAGCAATTCCGTCACTATGGCAAGGCAGGCGGCAGGAATCGCACCCTGCAGGATCAGGGATGTGTCGTTCAGCGCCAGTCCGGTCACGATAGGTTCACCCAGCCCCCCTGCCCCGATAAATGCCGCCAGGGTAGCGGTGCCGATACTGATGATGGCAGCGGTCTTGATTCCGGACAGGACATTGGGCAGGGCGAGGGGTATCAGCACATGACGCAATTGCTGTATGCGAGTCATGCCGATTGCTTCCGCGACGCGCTTTAACAAGGGATCTATGGTAATGAGTGCAGTAACCGTACTGCGCAGTATTGGGAGCAGGGAATAAAGAAACAAGGCGACGATGGCGGGAACCTGGCCAATGCCCAGCAATGGTATCAACAGCGCCAGCAGGGCGATGGAGGGAATGGTCTGCATCAGCCCGGCCACGTAGAGTACCGATCGTGACAGGTTGCGGGAGCGGTAAACCGCGACACCCAGGGGTACGCCCACGGCACAGCCCAGGCCCAGGGCAATCAGCGTGAGCTGCAGATGCACCAGGGTGTTGCGCCCCAGGTCCTGCCACATGCTGTTTCCCAACTGCGCCAGGCTTTCTCCACTGACCAGGCCCTCTTCACGCAGGAAATCGTTCGCCGCCTCGGCAAATGACTGGCCATCTATCATCACCCGGCTGTTGAGCTCACGCATGCGCTCATCATCGATGCGTCCGATAAGCGGTGTTATAACACCACGTGCCCGTGGCGACATGCTGGAACTGATGAGGGGCACAGCGAGATAGTTTGGAAACAGGCCGCGATCGTCTTCCAGTATTACCAGCTCGAAAAATTCAATGTCTCCGTCCGTGGAATAGGCATCGGTTACATCGATGGTGCCGGCATCAATGGCCTGGTAGGCCAGGCCGTGATCCTTGGTCAGGGGTTGCTGACTGAATCCATATGTCGCCTGCAAACCCGGCCAGCCATCGGAGCGGTTCATGAACTCCACGCTGAAGCCCAGGTCTATACCTGGCTGCACCACCAGCTCGGAAATCGTGCTTACACCGAGCTCCTGGGCCTGTTGCCGCTTCATGGCAATGGCGTAGGTATTATTGAATCCGAAGCCCTCCAGCGCCTCCACGCCTTCACCTTGCAGGAGATTGTTAAGCTCAAACATAGAATTGAACGGAGAATTCGCAAGTACTACCTGCGCCAGGGTGCCGGTGTATTCCACGTAGACGTCTACTTCACCGCTGCGCAAGGCCTCGTAGGTCACCAGGGTTCCACTCATTCCAAAGTTTCGCTCGACCCTGAATCCTTCGGCTTCATAGAGCTGTGCCAGTATTTCCCCCAGGAGGTAGCTCTCGTTGAAGTTCTTGCTGCCGATACGGATTGTTTCCTGTGCCTGCGCGAATCCCGACCACAGCATCAGCAAACAGACAAGCGAAGTAAGCAACTTGCAGTAACTGGCCATCTATTCCTGCTCCGAGCTGAACAGGTTTCGCACATAATCACTGGCCGGATTATCCAGCACATCCTGTGCCGCAGCGTGTTGCTCCACGTGGCCATCTACCAGCACCACGATATCCGATGCCAGCAACATTGCCTCACTCATGTCATGGGTAACCAGCACGATGGTACGCTTACTCGCTTGCTGCAGGTTTATGAATTCCTGGCGGACGGTATCTCTGGTCAGGGGATCCAGTGCCGAAAACGGTTCATCAAGCAATACCAGCGGCGGATCCAGCATCATGGCCCGGCACAGGCTTACCCGCTGCTGCTGCCCGCCCGAAAGGCTGAAGGGATAACGCTCGGACAGCTCGTAGTCGAGCTCGAACAGGTCCAGTAATTCTCGAAAGCGCGACTGGATTTCAAGCTCGGGGTGCCGTTGCAGGCGCGCCATCAGGGTGATGTTTTCGAAGACTGTGAGGTGAGGAAACAACGCCGCACCCTGGACACTGTACCCGGTATTCAGGCGCGTGCTGATCAGGTTGTTTTCCGTGAGTTCTGAATCGAGAACGCTGACCGCACCCTGGTCAGGCTTGACCAGGCCGTTGGCCATTTGCAGCAAGGTGGATTTACCGCTGCCACTCTCGCCCACAATTGCCGTAGTTACATCGGGTTTGAATTGCAGCGACACGGAATTCAGTACCTGCGTAGCGCCGTATCGCTTGCTGACGTTTCTGAACTCGACGCTGGCCTGCATAAGTCTCCGGTCGGCTTTAGGGCAGAGACCACTATAACAGGGACCTGTCAAAGTTTCAGGAATGGGGGGTCCGGGCAGTGTCTTACTTCCTGGTGGCAGTCTGCTCCATGTAATTGGATAGGGAGTGGGTCTCTTTCTTATTGAAGCGATAGCCCAGCTTGGTGCGGCGCCAGAGCACGTCTTCTGCAGTATGTGCCCATTCATGTCGTCGCAGGTAATCCACCTCCAGCTTGTATAGCCCATGGCCGAAATTGACTCCCAGGTCTTCCATGGACTTTGCGTCTCCGAGGATGTCAAACGCCAGCGTGCCGTAATTGTGTTGCCAGCGCGTAATCAGGTCCGGGCCCAGCCATGCGTAGCGAGTGGCAATATCCTTGAAAAGGTTTTCCGGCATGTCGAAATCACCGCCCGGCAGCTTGGCGCGACGGGTCCAGGCAGGCTTCAGGTGTGGGTAAAACCTGCCCAGCTGGTTGAGCGCGGCTTCCGCCAGCACACGGTAAGTAGTCAGCTTGCCACCATAGACCGACAGGAATGGCTGTGGCGAATGCTCCAGCCTGAGCTCGTAATCACGGGAAACTGCAGTTGCGGACTTTTCGCCACTGTCGATTAGCGGGCGTACTCCGGCAAAAGTTTTTACCACATCGTTTTCCATGATGGATTTTTTGAAATACAGGTTGACTACTTCTATCAGGTAATGGATCTCGTCCCTGGAAATCTCCGCATCGCCGGGGTCTCCTTCGAACTCTGCCTCCGTTGTGCCAATCAGGGAAAAGTCTCGCTGGTAGGGGATTACGAATATGACGCGGCCGTCATGATGCTGTAACAAGTAAGCCTGGATATCATTGTGAATCCTGGGCACTACGATGTGGCTGCCCCGGACCAGACGCAGTGTGAGCGCTTCCCTCCCGGCATGGAGCATGTTTTTAACATTCGCCGCCCAGGGCCCGGAAGCGTTAACAATACCTTTCGTGACCAGGGTGTAGTCGGATCCTTTAACCTGATCGTTCAGTGTGACTTCGAAGCCCTGCTCCACCGGTGTAATTGCAGTCACTTCAGTTCGCGTCAGGATCTTCGCCCCGTGCCTTTGTGCCTGCAAGGCGTTCAGCACAACCAGGCGAGCGTCATCCACCTGGGCATCCCAGTATTCGAAGCCGCGAGTGATGGCTTCATTCAACGGGCTCTCCTTGGGATTGATGCGAATCCCCCGGGAGCCACGAAAACGCCTGCGCTTACCCAGGTTGTCATAGAGGAACAGGCCGGCACGAAGCATCAGCCCGCCGCGGGAATGGGGCAGTATGGGAATGTGAAATGGTATGGGGCGAATAATGTGCTGCGCTGCGTTGATCAGTACTTCCCGCTCATTGAGGGATTTGCGTACCAACCCGAATTCATAGCGTTCCAGGTAGCGCAGACCACCGTGTATCAACTTGGTGCTGGCGGAAGAAGTCGCGGCTGCGATATCTGATTTCTCGCAAAGGGTAACCTTCAGTCCGCGCCCCGCTGCGTCGGCGGCAATCCCTGCACCGTTAATCCCCCCACCTATTACCAGCAGGTCGCTATCGACTTGAGCCTGATCCACTTCTTCCTAGAACCTATCTCTGCACGGGGGGCTGTAATTCTCTCCGGGCCACGGGTGCCCTGTGCCCTGGGGACGGCGTAGTGTAACATGCGCGCAGCGGATACAGCATTTAACAACAGCAATTCCATCCATGGGTCCAAGGGGACTACACAATGTCGGATTTCATTCTCGCTATCGACCAGGGAACCACATCCAGCCGGGCACTGGTATTCGATACCGATGGCAATATTCGAGGCCTGGGACAGGAAGAATTCACCCAGCATTTTCCGGCAAACGGATGGGTGGAACACGACCCCATGGAAATCTGGACCACTACAATTAATAGTTGCAAGGTGGCGTTGGACAATGCCGGCATCACGGCTGGAGACATAGCCTGTATCGGCATTACCAACCAGCGGGAAACCACGATCGTCTGGGACCGGGCCACTGGTAAACCCGTGGCCAATGCCATCGTCTGGCAGGACCGGCGCACGGCAGCGTTCTGCCAGGAGTTGAAAGACAAGGGGCTGGAAGCAAGCATCCAGGCCAAAACGGGACTATTGCTGGACCCCTATTTCTCCGCCAGCAAGCTACGCTGGATCCTGGAAGAAACCGATGGCGTGCGCGAGCGGGCAGAACGGGGTGAACTGGCATTCGGGACCGTGGACTGTTTCCTGTTATGGCAACTTACCGGTGGCAAGAGTCATTGCACCGATGCCACCAACGCCTCCCGCACCATGTTATTCAACATCGAAACCCAGGATTGGGATGATGAACTACTGGACATCTTTGCTGTACCTCGCTCCATGCTGCCGGAGGTTAAAGATTGTGCCGCGGAGTACGGCACCACGGACCAGGATATACTCGGCGCCGCCATTCCTGTAACAGGCATCATGGGGGACCAGCAGGCAGCGGCATTCGGTCAGTGCTGTTTCAGTAGCGGTACCGCCAAGAGTACCTACGGCACCGGTTGCTTCCTGCTGATGAATACAGGCAGTGAAAAACTTGTTTCCAATAATCGGCTGCTCACTACCGTAGCCTACCGCATGAACGGTGAAGTCAGTTACGCCATGGAAGGCAGCATCTTCATGGCCGGTGCCACCATGCAATGGATCAGGGACCAGCTGCGGCTCATCGAAAATGCCGCCGAATCCGAAGCCCTGGCAAAGTTATGCAGCGACGACCTGAGCGTTTACCTGGTGCCGGCATTTACCGGTCTCGGTGCACCCTATTGGGATCCCGATGCCCGCGGCGCAATCTTCGGCATGACTCGGGATACCGGGGTCGCGGAAATAGTAACCGCGGCGCTGATGTCGGTGTGTTACCAGACCCGGGACCTGGTGGAGGCAATCAAAAACGATGGTGGCGCCCTGGACAGCCTGCGCGTGGACGGTGGCATGGTTGCCAATAACTACGTGCTGCAGAAGCTGGCCGATGTGCTTGGCTGCGAAGTTCACCGGCCCGTGGTAACTGAAACTACCGCCCTGGGTGCGGCCTACGCCGCCGGCCTGCAGCAGGGCATATTTGATAATACGGATAACATCACCGCGCGCTGGCAACTGGACCGGGCATTCAGCCCGGAAAAAGACGCGGCCTGGCGGGATCAGCAGTACCAGGGCTGGCAACAGGCCGTTGCCCGAACACGTTCTCAGCAGTAAGCGTTCATGGAAGTCCACCTGATTCGTCACGGCGAAACCGACTGGAACGCGGAACGCCGCGTGCAGGGCCAAAGCGATTCACGACTAAACGAAGCCGGTGAACAACAGGCGCGGGAGCTGGCTGAGCGCATTGACCACATCGAGTTCGATGCTATCTATTGCAGCAGCTCGCTGCGCACACGTCAGACCGCCGCCACGCTGTTTCCGGAACACCTGCCCCACATCCAGTACCTGGATTCCCTGCGGGAAATTCATCTCGGGCCCTGGGAAGGATCGCTGTACGATGAAATCGAATCCCAAAGCCCCGATTCCTTTCGCCACTTCTGGCACGAACCCCACCTGTTTGCGGTTGAAGGTGCTGAAACTTTCTACCAGTTGCAGGAACGGGCGGTTGCGACGCTGATGCAGTTGTTACAGGTACAACAGGGAAACCGGGTGTCTGTGGTCAGTCATGGTGCTCTCATCAAGACAGTGCTGGCCCACGCCCAGGAGTTGCCCATGGAGGAGTTGTGGACCCCGCCGCACATGCATAACTGTGCCCACAGCATTGTCAGCTTCGATGGCAATGGTGGCGTCCGTATCCTGCAATACGCAGATCGCTGGCTTGGAGAAGACTAAGGAATTGCGGCGGGAGGTAGTCGGGCCTATGCTAAGACCTTATTCCAGGGATGCAAATCGGTAAGTCCGTGCAAAAACGATCCAACTTCATTCTTTTTGTCATAATTGTCGTGCTAACGGTGATGTTCGCCCAGCTAACCGGTATGTGGGTAAACACTACTATTCCGGTGAACTCCACTGTGGAGCTCAATAATTTTCTGCATCTCACCCACGTGCGCAATTACGGTGGTGTGTTTGGTCTGTTCCAGGGCATGGGCTGGCTGTTCGGAATAATCAGCGTGGGACTGCTGGGCGCCGTGGCGGCATACCTGTGGTTCGGCAAGAATATCCAGTCCTACGAATACCTGTGTTTCGGCTTTATCGTCGGCGGCGGTGCCAGCAATATCCTCGATCGTTTCATCTACGGCAGCGTCATCGATTTTATCGACGTGCAGCAGATTCCATTCTGGAACTATGTCTTTAACGCCGCAGACGTGATGATTCACGTGGGCATCTGGCCATTACTCATCATGAGCCTGTTTTTTGACCACAAGCATCGAGAGTCTTCTACAGACTAAAAATAAAAAAGCCCGGCTCAAAGAGCCGGGCTTTTTCTGCTGTCTTTCGACTACTTTATTAACTTACATGCGATAGCAAAGCGTGTACTCGTTGTCTTCCGAATACACACCACCACCACCCAGTGCATTTGCAGATGGGTTGGTATTCTGGCCGGAAGTACCCTGGGTCGCACGCAGGCGGCCAGTGGCACCATTGCCGTCATCCATCTCGCCATCGATGGCAATCGATGCGGAACCCGGTACCTGGCTCAGGCAAACCTTGTTGCCACCAAGGCCACCATTGGCTACCTGGGAAGTCACTCCCACGAGGCCGCCCCATGAATTGGTAGGTAGTGCCGCCACACCGGTATCGGCGGGATCACCGGCGATAAAACCGGCGGCTTTCAGCTGACGCCAGAACGGGCCGCCTTCGCCGGCACCGTTGAAGGTCTGGTTACGGTTGATTTCCAGGCGCCCGTCCGCATCACCGCCGATGTTGGCGCTGTTCCAGCTGGTGCCACGACCCTGGACGGTAGCCGTCGGGCCATCGTCACCGGGGGTGCGACCATAACGGTCCTGGTATGCAAATACGGCGGCGGCAGTACCGTTCATGTCCTTCACTGCCTGCTTCACCCGTGAATTCTCGATTAGTTCCTGGCCCTGGAGCACGCCACCCACAAGCAGACCGATAATCACCAAGACAATGGCAATCTCGATCAAGGTGAATCCGCTCTGTGCCCGCTTAGACTTCATTGTGTGTCTCATTGGTCTGTCCTCAGAGTCCCTTTTCGTTAAGTTATTGAGTTATCAGGTAAAAACGTCAAAATACTGTAGAAACTGGCGCCACTATACCCAGCGCCGTCCAGTGCCACAAGATGTAGGTTTTTTTTACAGCGATTTCGGCAGGTTTACCACGAAAGTCATGGCATCGTCCTGCGGTGTAATCGCCTGCAGGGAACCTCCAGCCCCCGCCGTTAGCTGCCTCGCGTGATACAGCCCTATTCCCAGGCCATGGCCTTTTTCACTCCAAAACGGCTCAAACAGCCGCTCCGGCCACTGACATGGCTCGCCGTTAAGGTCTTTTATCGACACTTTGAGCTGGCTCTCCATATCCTCGATGGATATTTCTATAGTCGGCTTCTGCTGCGGGCTGCGGCGATTCTGGTCGGAATAGTTGCCGAAGAGGTTGTCGAAAATGCTGGTCAGGGACTGCTCATTGATAAGCACACTGCCCGAACCGGAAATATTGAAATCCAGGTCATGCAGTTTTGCGGATTTGTGAAATAACTCACACAGGTCCACCGGCTTCATGTCTTCCGTGGGTGCCTGGCTGGAAAGGGTACTGAGGAACCGCTCGGAGCGCTCCCGCAGGTCAGGCATTACCGCCTGCATGCCTTCCAGCACTTTAAGTTCCGATCCCGGGGGCGTGTTTTCTACCTGTTCTGCCAGCAGGCTGATCAGCTGCACGATATTTTTCATGTCATGCTGCAGGAATACGGTGAGCTTGGCGGTCTGGGCGAAGGCACCCTGCACCGTGCCCAGCTTTACCCACATGTCGGTGTATAACAGCAGGAAGAAGTTATCCGACAGCATGGTATTGAAAAAACGCTGTTCGAAACGGCGCCTGCTGTCGTAAAGGTTTACCACCAGGGTGATATCTTCCACTTCCAGCTTGCGCTGGATGACTACTTCACCTTCCCGGCCTTCCAGCTTAGCCAGGGTGGACCCAAACCAGTCCAGCTGCCAGCTAATCCCCCTGAACCCGGCCTGTTGCAATGGCTTCCAGCATTGCCGCAGGAAATCCGGCAGGTCGAAGTTTACGTCGCGATTCAACCTGACCAGTTCGTTGGCGATCTGCGCCTGGCGCCGTGCCTGCACCAGCAGCCAGGACGTGGCGGCTATGATGCTGATACCGACCAGGATCAGGTAGGGATAGAGATTAGCCATCGTCGCGCTTGATTCCGAATTTTTTCAGGAAGTAATAAACACTCTCCCGCTTCAGTCCGAGGCGAGCTGCACTCTGGTAAACATTGAACTCGGTATCCTTCAGGACCTTGCGCACCAGTTTTTCTTCCGCCTCTTCCCGCACCGCCTTGAGTCCGTCTGCCACCTTCGCATTGATCTGCAGCTTGGTCAGCCCTTCCTCTTCCGACAGTGTGCGTTCTTTTTCATAGAACAGGCTGGCGCGTTGTACGGCGTTGAGAATGTCTTCGGATTTTGAAGGTTTGGCGAGAAAATCGAAGGCTCCTTCCTTGATGGCCTGCAATGCCGAGCTTTCCTCGTCCTGCCCGGTTAGCACGACAATCTTTGCCGGGTACATGGATGCCACCACATTGCGGATTACAGCCAGGCCTTCACTGGTGGTATGTGGTGACGGTGGCAGGCCCAGGTCCAGAACGATGACGGCTATTTCTCCATCTTCCTTGAGTATGGCTTCTGCGGTAACCAGGCTATCGGCTTCGGAGATTTCATAACCATTGATCTCCAGCACGTTCCTGAGCACCAGCCGCAGCGCCGGATCGTCCTCAACCAGGAGTACTTTTTTCATCAGGGTAACTGGCCGGCAGCAACCATGCGGGTATAGAGAATACTGGAAGATAACCAGGTGATGATGTCGTCGAATACATCTTCGATATAGCCGGTAGAGACGAAATTGATGTCGTTACCATGGCGGTAGCCGGCGATTGTTGTTTCCCCGGAATTCTCCACTGCGTCGGCACCGGTAAACGCGGTCCAGTCGGCACCCAGGGACAAGACTACTGCGGGCAGGTCTTCGGCTACGATGTTGGTGCAGGCAGCCTCCCCGCAGACGCGCAGGTCCGGCGCCAGTGCCGCCATGGTGGCGGTGCGCATGCCTGCAGCAGTAGTAAAGGCATTGCCGTTTGCGGTAGTCACCGAGTAGCGATAGGCACTCAGCCACTCATCCATTAACAAGCCATCGGCATTCACCGCGCCGCTGAGCCCCAGGGTGGTGGAAGGCACGAAGCCATGTTGCTGGCTACAGGCGCCACCGCCAACCGGATCCTCCGCACCGGCACTGGCCACGGTAGCGGGACAGGGCAAACGCCCATTAGCCTGGGCAAAGCCGTATAGCGCGTCAGTAATTTCATCAAGTTGTACTGTTACGTCGGTGCGAGCATTCAGTTCCTGGGTCTGGCTCAGGGACATGAGTATGCCCCCCAGCATCAGGGAAACGATAAACAGCACCACAGCCATTTCCAGCAGGCTGAAGCCGGAGGTGAGGAAACAAGAAGTCTTCTGTTTGTCTGTAATGTGCATAGCTAACACTGGGCTGCGGAACGGGTTGCGCTGGCCGCGGCGATATCAAAAGTATAGGTAATATTACATCCGGTAAACAGCACGGAGGCAGTGTCATTGGTCAGTTGATTGTATGTAGCCACCAGGTCCCACTGGTTGGCGGCATACCAGGCAGGCGCCCCTGCCATGGCGACACCGAACTCAACCTGGTCTACCGGGTAAAATCCGTTGGCAACATGATACGCGTCGATCTGGTTGCGAATGACTTCGGCCACCCGGGCCGAAGCCGGTGACATTATCTCGCCCATGGTTATACCGATGACGAGATCGTTAAAGTTATCGGGATCTACCGCGTCGCTGTTTACGAAGCCCGGCCCTCCGATGTTGCCCGCCTCGAGATAATTGTTGCTGTTATTACTGGGCCGGCCCTGGGAGCCTGTTGCTTCGCCGGGGGCTATGATCACGGCGGCAAATCCACCGAGTCCATCCACGGTAATGGCAGTTGCCGTCGCCGTATTCAATACTCCCGCCGGACTGTAGCGGAAAGCGTCGGACAGGCTGTACCAGAGCTGCTGGTCGATATTGCTGTTGTAGTCGGAAACCGGAAATACACTGCCGGAAGGCAGGGTCATTGTCAGCGGTAACCTGCCGATAGCGCCGGCACCACAGGGTGCGTTCTCCACACCGTTGCCGTTTGTATCCGGGCAAAACAAGTGACCTGGCCCGGCGCCCGCGGCACCGTAATAGTCTCCGTGAAGCACGGCGAAGGAAACCAGGGCATCCCTGGCGTCCCGCAAAGCGGCCACGGTATTGGCATCACTGCGCTGCACCACGACATTGTTGTTCATTACTGTAATGAACACGCCGGCGCCAACCAGCAAAAATATGGCAGCCAGCAGCAACAGGATTACGCCCTGTTGCCGCCGCGGGGGCTGTTGCCGCTGGTTCATTGGCTTATGGCCTGTTCCTGTGCGGGAGCAGACTGGGAATCGGGATCATCCCCGTTTCCGGTGGTGGCCGGATCCGGTTCAACACCCGTTGGGGATACCGGCGACTGGATGGAACGCTGATAGGATTCCAGGATTTCACCGGTTGTCAGGTTTAATACCTGGCCCGGCAACACGATGAAAGCCTCGCCGGTTTCCGGGTTACGGATACGCAGGCGCTCCTCGCCCCGCTGCGCCAGTAGCTCCATGTTGTCGGGTAATTGATCATGAGGATAGGGTCGATTGTTTACCCACACGGTGTAGTAACCATCACTGCGACTCACGATGCCGCTTAGTTGATAAACAATCTCTTCTTCCTGCAGGGGCGCTACGGGAATCGCGACCGGTGCTGCGATGGTTTCCACCATGGGCTGGCCCTGGCTGACGCGCAGGCGACGCCGGTCCAGTTCCGCGCGCATGGCAGGAGTCGAGAACAGGCGCTGCAGCGATTGCCCGGCTGCAGGTTCTGAAGGCAGGGACAATAAAAGGAACGCGCCTGCCGCCAACAGAGTTCCTGAAACAAGCTTGCCAGTTTTCATATTAACCACCTTAAACCCCGGTAAAGGGCTCCCGGCGCAGGGTATACCAATAGAAACTGCAAATTGCTACCTGGTGCTGCACAACTTCGAGCAAATCCCCCTGATCTTCCAGGGCGTCATTAATAGTGCATTGATTGGTCACCAGCAGGCGCCCGGCGCCCAGGAAATCATTGAGGAATCGCATCAGGTCGCCTTCGTGGAGCAGGGGCAGGCTCACCTGAACCTGGCTGAAACGCAGTGAGATCTGGTCATCGGGAAAAGCCACATCCGGCGGGTATTCAAGCAGGATGCGGTCCTGTTCCCGGATTTCCACGCCAATGGGAAACAGCTGGTAACGGCTTCGAATAGCGCCGATATCTTCCAGCAATCCTACCCGGTCTTCTTCATCCAGCACCGAGTTTGCCGCCATGCGGTTGAACGCTTCGATATTTTCCACGATTACCTGTTCGGCATTGGCGATCTCCCGCACCTGTTCGTTAATCAGGTCGTAGTCGCTGGTGATGTTGAGCTCTTCCCGCTGCACCGAGTTACGATAGGCACTGGCACTGAAGTAAAGCCCCGCAGCACCAATACTTACCACGCCAAGTACGATTAGTGGCCACTTTAGCCAGAGCAGGTCTTCTTTCGGGTTGCGTCTGCGCAGGGCCATGGTCAGGTATCCATTCTTATATTCAGGGCGAAGTTGGCGTCGAAGGTCTGGTCATCGATCACGGTAATGACCTCGGAATTGGGATCCCGTTCAATGGGCAGGGAAATCGGATTCACTCCCGCGCCTTCGATGCGGCCCAGGTCATCGATAAAGGCGCGCAGGCGTACATCGGAGTTCTGTATGCTGGTGCTACCGATCAGTGTGCCGAACAGGGAAAGGCTGATGTAGGTTTCGTTGTTGATCAGGGCCTGGGTGAGGCTGACCTCTATGTCCACAGGCTCCAGGGTCCAGTCCACATTGGTAATCACGATGCCGGGATGACGCGCGACTACATCGCTCACCTGGTTCAATAATTCTTCCGGTGAACTGGACTGGGATTGAATGACGTCGAAATGCCCTACCGCCAGTTCCATGGTTTCGGAAGGAATGGGAGTCTCGGGAAACTGCGCGGTCAGTGAATCATACAGATTCTGAACCGGTGTAATATTCTCGCTGATCCTGGCGATATTCTGTTGCCGCGATAAGGCGTCCACAATCAGCGGGGCCGACAAAAATACACCCATAAGCAGCACCGCCAGGGCGCCGATATAAACCCACCGCTGTGCCTGGCGCAGCTGCTGAAAACGGCGCGCTGAAGGGGGTGCATAGATATTGGTGAGCTCGCCCTTCCTCAGACCCCAGTCCACGCACAACAATATCGCGGTAACGGATTCTACCGGTCCGCCGAACTGCTCTGACGGCAGGAACTCCTGTGGGCTGTGGTGCTGGATACGACTGAAATTCCGCCCCGCGGGGAAGTCCGCAAAGGCATCGTCATCCAGCATAGGAGTAATGACATGAACATCCATTGCGTCTTCGAAATCAATCAGGCCTACACCTTCCAGGTAATCATTGGATTGGTTGCAGGATTGCATGATCTCTTCAACCAGGTTGCCCTCCTGATCCGCAGGCAGGGGCGTTAGCCGGCTGAACATCATGCGCTTGTTCACGACGTAGGTATGGCGTATACCCGAGGCTTCCCAGTTCACCAGCAAAACCTTGTCGCTGGTAAGTAACTCATACTCTTCCGCTATCTTGCACAGTGCATAGGCCGGTGTGGTGATGGCGTCGATGGGAATTTCCGCCGACAGCAAGACCCTGACCCAGTTATCCACCGCCTGGTTCTTGGTGATGGCACTGAACAGGACCTGGTCGTCCCGGCGGCCGGATGATTCGCGACCCAGAATTTTTGCGGAGCGATACTCGATGCCGCGGAAATGCTGATCTGTCTTGCGCTGCAAGAATGACTTTCGATCCAGGGCGCTAACATGGGGAACCTTCTCTACCAGGAAGTCTTCCGCGATGGAATCGATAAGCAGGGTTACCGGTGTTGGAGGGTTTTCAAACAGGTAATTGCGAAAGTTATCGTGGCCAATATCTTCGTCATTGAATTTGGCGAAGAGTTTCAATTTGCCATCGGCTATCTTGAATACCGACAGGCCTTCGAAATTAATGAGGAATATCCTGGAACTGGATTTGCGGGTAAATTCAATCATCCGGATAACCTATAGTTGCAGGGTGCTGATGGAATCGTAAACGGGACCCATCACCGACAGCATTACCCATCCCAGGATACCACCAAGGAATACGGTCATCGCCGGCTGTATCAGAGCCTGCACTTTTTCGATGGAGTCCTTGATATCGCGATCATAGAAATAACTGACATTGAGCAGGGCCTGGTCCAGGTTGCCCGTGGTTTCTCCTACTCTGATCATGCGCACAACCAGGGGCGGGAACAGGCCGGTATTCTGAAAACTTACCGACACACCCTGCCCTTCCTGGATATCTTCCCGCGCCTTGGACAATGCGTTCTTGATTGCCACGTTGCCCACGGTTCGCTCGGTGATCTCGATGCATTGCAATACCGGGATACCCGCTTTGTACATCAAGGCAAACAGGTTTGCGAAGCGGGACAGGATGATCTTCTTTAACACAGGGCCGAATTGCCAGATCTTCAGCTTGAAGGAGTCCAGTTGAAAGCGTAGTTCCGAGCTAAGTGAGGCCAGGCCCCTGACTATACCCAAAAATACCACGGGTACGATGGTAAAAAGGTACCAGTAGCTGGCAAAGAATTCAGATGTAGCAATCAACATGCGGGTATGGAACGGAAGTGTGGAACCAATGCCCTCGATAAAGCTGGTTAGCTGCGGCACCAGGTAAAGCATGAGGAAACCAATTACAAACAGGATAACCGTGCCAACGAAGAGCGGGAAGAGCATGAGTTTTTTCGTTGTGGCTATTAGCTCATCCTGCCACTTGATCATGGTGTTCAGTGAATAGAAGACATCGGGCAGCTGGCCGCTGGCCTCGCCAGCGGCGATCAGGCTCACAAACATCTCGTCGAATACCTTCGGATGCTCCCCAATGGCTTCGGATAGTTTCTTGCCGCTCTCAATGTCTTCGATAACCCGTGCGATCACGGTGCGGAACGCTGCCTGTTCCACGCTGTCACGCAGGTCCACGAGCCCGTCGAGAATAGACACCCCGGAACGCGTAAGCTGTTCCATGTGGAAACAGAAGTTGATGAGATCTATGCGGCGGATCTGGCCGCCGCCGAATCTGCTTTTCCTGTCCTCGACAAACTTGCAGCGAATCAGGTCCAGCCCCATGCGGGCCAGGCGAAACTCCAGGTCAGTTTCGTTATTCGCATCGAGACGTCCGCTCTGGTGACGGCCACGATTGTCGATTGCCTTGTAGTCGAATAGTGCCACTCAGACCTCTAACACCCTGTCAGCTCACCCTGCCAATTAGATCGACCCTGCGGGTTATTTCGTCCAGGCTCGTCGTGCCATCGATAACCCGCCTGCAGGCATCGTCCGCCAGGGTCTTGAATCCTGTTGCCACCGCCGCCTTGAACAGCTCATGGGCCGTGGTGTTATCCGAAATCAGTTTCTTCAGGTGATCGGTAATCTGCAGTATTTCCACGATGGCGGTGCGACCCCTGTACCCGACCTGATCGCAGGCGGGACAACCCACCGCCTGGTAGATGGTGATATTGGATACGTCATCTTCCAGGGCCAGCAACTTGCGTTCCAGTTCACCGATTTCCTGGGGTTGCTTGCACTTGTTGCACAGTCGGCGCAGCAGGCGCTGGGCGATGATGCCGATCAGGTTACTGGCGAGAATATCCGGCAGGACTTCCAGGTCCTGCAGCCGGGGAATGGATCCGACCGCCGAGTTCGTGTGCAGTGTGGAAAATACCTGGTGGCCGGTCATGGAGGCCCGAAATGCCATTTCCGCCGTGACCCCGTCGCGAATCTCACCCACCAGGATCACGTCCGGGTCCTGGCGCATCATGGAACGTATGCCCTCGGCAAATCCCATCTTGGCCGCTTCGTTAACCGAAGTCTGGCGAATCATGGGCATGGGGTATTCCACCGGGTCTTCCATGGTCATGATATTAATGGCTTCAGTGTTGATGTGATTGAGAATCGAGTACAGCGTGGTGGTTTTACCGCTGCCCGTGGGACCGGTTACCAGGATTACCCCTTCCGGTTTCGCCAACATGAGTTTGACCGAGTGCAGGTTTTCTTCCGACAAGCCCAGGCTCTCCAGGGGAACGATTCCCTTGCGCCGGTCGAGCACACGCAACACCAGGTTTTCACCATAGGACGTGGGTTGGGCAGCGACACGGAAATCTATCTGCCGCCCCACCAAAGACATGGTCATTCGTCCGTCCTGGGGAACCCTGGATTCCGCAATGTTCATATTGCTCACGACCTTCAGCCGCACCACCATGGCCGGCCAGTAACTCTTGTGCAGGCTGCGCACCTGCCGGAGCACACCGTCAACACGATAACGAATGCGCAAAAAAGATTCTTCCGGTTCGAAGTGAATGTCTGAAGCGCCGCGCTGAACGGCATCCGCCAGCAGCGCGTTGACCAGCCTCACCATGGGATGATGAAACTGGTCACCTTCTGCCTGCAGGTTGTCGAAGTCGACTTCCCCGGTTTCGATCTCCTGCAGGATGCCGTCGATAGACAGATCGAATCCGTATATTTCCTCAATCAGCTGTGCGATCTGGGTTTCACCACCGATTACCGGTTTTATTTCCAGCTCACGGTTATTTAACGCCCGCACCTGGTCCAGGGCCACGATGTTGAATGCATCCGACATGGCCAGGGTCAGCTCATTCTTGTCGTGATCAAACGAAAGAGGGAGTACCTTGAAACGGCGGGCAATATCCTGCGGCACCATGCCGATGGACTCCGCGTCCACCACGGCGTGATTCAGGTCTACACTTTCATAACCGGTGTTTTCGCTGAGGGCATCGCGAATAATGGAATCGGTGACGAAGCCAAGCTGGATCAGGACGGCGCCGATACTCTTGCCGTTTTCTTTCTGTTCCTGCAGGGCGATCTTGAGCTGGTCTTCGGTGATGATGGCCTTGTCGATCAGGGCCTCACCCAGCCGCTTCTTCGGTTTCTGTTCCTGGGCGCTGGTCATGGACCCTCGGTCCTGTTGAGGTCAGCCAACCTGCTCCTGGCGACACCGAGGTCGAAACCAGCCGGGTAATTGGCAGCCAGTTGCAGCGCTTCCTGGTAGTAACTGCGGGCAGGCTGCAATTGGTTCAGGTGTTCCAGGCTGACGGCGAGGTTGAAGGCGTAGTCCGGGTTTACCTGGCCGCCTGAAACCGCGGCGGTCTTGGCCAGGCTGAGCGCATTGAAATAGTACTGCTGTGCGTTGCTCCAGCGTTGCTGCGAGGCATAAAAATTACCCAGGGCAAAAGCGATAGTTGCCACTTCAGGATGACGTTCCATCAGCAAACGTAGTTCCCGCTCCTGCTCGGCGAGACTGCCATTGGGCAAAAGACCAAGCAGGCCGGCACGGGCCACGGGATCGGATGGGTCCCTGGCCAATAAGCGTGAATACAATTCCATGGCTTCGGTACGGTTGTTTTCCGAGGTGGCGATTGCAGCGACTCCCAGCAACGCATCGCGATTCAGGGGCGCTTCCACCAGTACCTGCTGGTACAACTGTCGAGCCCGAGCCAGGTTGCCGCTGCTGTATGCCGAGTAAGCAGCACCGAGGGAAGCAGGTAGTTCGGGCTCACTGGCACGACGCACGAAACTGATCTGGTTCTGCGGGGCTGCGGGCTCCTGGTCCTCCGCTGGCGCTACCGGTTCCGTTGCTGGCTCAACTGTTTCAACTTCCGGTTCCGCTGTCGCCACTGTCGTTGTAGTGATTCCCGGCTGTGGGTCGGGGGCATCTGCAAGCGGCTGTGGCGGGGCCGTTTCCACGGCAACAGGTTCATCGCTTACGACGTCATCTGCACCGATCACCTGCACGATGGTTTGATCGCTCAGGTCCACTGCATCGCTGTCGGGTTCGGCCGCGTCTATGCCAGGTTCAGTGGCAATGGTGCCGTCTGTATCGGCGCCGGGATCCGCTGATGGCGGCACAGTAAAACTCTGCTGGCTCACCAGGTTGGGATCAATGTTTACGCCAATCCCGCCCGGTGCGCTGAGGTTGATATAGAAGAAGCTGCCAATGGCGATGACCAAAACTGCCGCGATACCCAATCCCGCCAGCTGGATATTGCGCTTGTTCTTCTGCCATGGCCGTTTCGCGGCAAATACTGAACGTGCGGCATCCCGTTCGCGTTTCAGGCGATCGCTGTCCCGGGCGGCAGTGGAATCGACCTGGGCCTGTAACTCCAGGGGTGGTGATTCGATTTGCACTGCCGGGGGCAGGGGACTTTCCGTTGTGGATTCTTCTTCAAAGCTGTCCAGCTCCGCCACTTCCGTTTCTTCTACTTCCAGCTCCATTGCCGGTTCCGGTTCTGGTTCTGGTTCTGGTTCCGGCTCGGGTTCGGGCTCGGGTTCGGGTTCGGGTTCGGGTTCGGGTTCGGGCTCGGGCTCGGGTTCGACTTCCAGTTCCAGCTCGACCTCGGCCTCGACATCGGCTTC
>CAYFKD010000003.1:70414-80688 GCA_964343795.1 uncultured Pseudohongiella sp. | reverse complement strand
AGGTTTACCTGGTCATTACCGGTTGGCTCTTCGAGGTTTGCGGGGGCTTCTTCTTTCGGGGTCAGGCTGAGGGAATCGCCGCTGGCGCTTTCGGGAGGAGCAGTTTGCTGGTCGGATTCAGGTTTGGCGGACTCTTCCGGGGGCAGGTCGCCTTGCTCGGCCTTTTTTTTCGACTCCTCGGCCTTGCGCAATGCGTCCATTAATAGACTCATGACTGCCCCTTCTTACCGACCCCACCTGCTAGTTGAGCAGTAAGGCCTGATCCTCTGGAATGCCGAATGAACTGGTCGGCAGAAATTGGCTGTAATCGCTGAAGTCACCATTCACGTCTGGATTCCTGATCACTACCGGACGAATGAAAATGATCAGTTCGGTCTTGGTGGTCTGGTCGTCGCGGTAACTAAAGGCATCACCCACAACCGGGATACGGTTAAGTCCGGGAAGTCCTGCGACATTATTATCGATGGTATCTTGCATTAATCCGCCGAGTACAGCGGTCTGGCCGCTGTCTACCTTGAGAATGGACTCGATCTCCCGGATTTGCAGCTCGGGTATGGTGTTTATCACGTTAGCGTCCGCCAGCGCCGGGTTCGGATCATCCACGAATCGCAGAATCCGGGTAATGGTGGGACGCACGTTGAGAGTAACCTGGTCGGTCTCGCTGATTTGGGGTGTAACCGCCATGGTAAAGCCCACCGGTACGGTGTGAACTTCACTGGTAAATGTTGGCGGTATGGCGGGGCTGGTGGCGGTGGCCGGGAAGCCGGCTTCCACGTCGATGGTAAAAAATACCCGGCTGTCCACTACCCTGAGCAAGGCCGTCTGGTTATTCAGCGCCATCATGCGCGGACTGGACAGCACCTGGATGTCTCCAAACTGGTTCAGCAGGCGAATGGTGGAAGTAATGGCATCGGGGCCCGCGCTCTTGTCGATGGTGAGCACATTGGTAGGAGCCGAGTTCAGGTTGAGTCCGGTAACGTCCTGGCTAAAACTCACCTGGCCACTGTCGCGAGCTACCACGGACCAGTCCACACCGGATTGAAAACGATCGTTCAGGGTGACTTCAACCACCGTGGCCTCGATCATGACCTGATACAGGGCCCGGGTCCGCACCGAGTCGATAAAAGCCGCAATCTCCCGGTGTTCTCGCTCGGTTGCGCGCACCGATACCAGGCCACTCTCCGGGCTGACGATGATGGAAGTGCTGCCAACCCCGTCATCAGACGCCGCCTCACCCAATATGGACATCAAATTGGCTTGCAGGGAATCCCAGAACTGGTTGGCCGATACCTGGGTTAACAGAGTCGTGGAATTATTTGCCTCGGTGTCACCTGCGCCATCCCCAACGGTGCCCAGGATTGCTGAAGACACGCTGACTTCCGATGAGGTGTTGCGGGATACGTTCACGTAGTCGATGCGGTAGTTACGGAAAAAGGGCAAGTCCGCTTCCACTACCAGGTAATCCCCTTCCTGGAAGCTCCAGCGGATAGGCACCTGGCGGCCGATGCGATCCAGAATCTGGGGCAGGGTCTGGTCGATGGCATTAATACTCACCACGCCACTGACAGTAACCGGGACATCTATGTTGATGTTGGCATCCCGCGCCATGGCGAACAGCAACTCACGCACCGGCACATCCTGCACCACCACAGAGTACAATTCCTGGGGAGCCTCCGGTTGCGGCGGAGTCACCACCGGAAGGGAAGTGACGATATCGGGAATCTGTTCGGCGGGGACAACTTCCGGCGCGGTAATGTGACGATCTTCCACTTCAAATTCGATAGGATTAGCCACGTTTCCGATACCACTGCAGGCAACCAGGGCCAGGCTTGATACGCTAAGCAGGAGTTTTCGATACAACTTCATTTCCAGTCTCACTTCCCGGTAGAGCGGGTATCGAATTCGGTCTGGAATCCATACACGCTGTGTTGAATTTCTGATTCAGTCTGTTCAGCAAATCCTGTTCCGTCGGGCCATAGCAGGAAAGTCATTGCCACCAGTACCAGGGCCATGCTGGCACCCATTATGCGAATAGGCGTGAGCAAAGAATGGAACACTGAAGTGATGTAGTCTGAATCGCGGATAGCCGCCCACACATGTTTCCAGGTAATCAGTGGCGGCGTCTCTTCCGAAAGTTCTTCCACCTCATCCAGGACACTGTCGGCAAATGCCGCCAGCAAAGCCTTGTCGGCGAGAATATTGATGCGCCGGGTCAGACCCCCGGAGGCTTTCGATATCAACCAGTTTGCCTCCGGGGTGAACAGCATCGGGCACGGGCATCCCGCGGCGCCCAGGCGAAAGCATATGTATTCTGAGGTTTCACCGGTTCGCAATGGATTCAGGTAAAAACTGTGGGTTATGCGTTCCCGCAGCTGCCGAATGCGTTTTTCGCTAAGGTTGCGATCCAGTTCCGGCTGCCCGAACAGGATCATCTGCATCAACTTGTCGCGATGGGTTTCCAGGTTGCTGAACAGGCGGATTTCTTCCAGGGTTTCAACCGGCATGCCCTGGGCTTCTTCAATTACGACCAGCACCTTGCGATTGGCGGCATATTGCTTGAGCAGGTAATTTTGCAGCTGTTGCATGACCAGCAGCTTGGTGGTATCTCGTCGAATGGGCAGTTTCAGCTCGAAGGCAATGGCATAGAGTATGTCTTCCGGGCTGAGGTTGGGATTAGCGATATAGACTATTTCGGTGCTTTCCGGCAGGCGCTCTTCCAGCATGCGGCACAGCATGGTCTTGCCGCTGCCTACCTCACCGACCACCTTGATAATGCCCTCGCCGGTTTCGATGGCATAAAGCATGGCGTCCAGCACCACACCGCGGCCCTCTTCACCGCCAGAGTAAAACAGGGACGTATCGGGGGTGATACGAAACGGATGCCGCTCCAGCGAAAAATAATCCAGATACATTCTTCCAGCGTCCTCGATTGGGCAGTAGCCAATGCCCGATTCCGGCTTTCCCTGATCATGATTTCGTCCACCCGGGGGGCGTCAGCAAACCTCTGGAAAGCCCAGTAGCTCTGTCTTTTATATCGGTATGAACCCGCAGAAATTGACGAAATTAAGCGGTTTATGGGCCTTGAGCCCGGTTGGGGGTGGCTGCTGGATTTTTGAGCAATATTTCGCGTAGCTGCCCGGGATCAGGGAGAGATTTCCTCCCCCAGTTCGAAGGCCTCCAGTACCGAGGTTTCGGCCCGGGCCCCATCTATCCAGCGCTGCACTGCCGGGTTCTGCAGGATTGTATCCATGTAGGACCTGGCACAATTGCTGACTTTCACGCCATAGGTATGGAAGCGGCAGACCACGGGGGCGAAAAAGCAGTCGGCCATGGAAAATGAGCCGAACAGGTAGGGTCCGTCACTGGGGGCTCCGGCCAGGGCCTGCTCCCACATCTGGTCGATACGGGCAATCTCTTCCAGGATCGGGCCGTCGAGATCGAGCCGGCGCTGCGCACGGCAATTCATGGGCATCTGGTTGCGAATCTCGAAGAATCCGGCATGCATTTCGCTGCAATAGGAGCGGCAGCGGCTGCGCTGCGCCATATCCCGGGGATAAGCGGCGCCGTCCAGGCACTTCTCATTGATGTACTCGCAGATCGACAAGGAATCCCACACCGTGTTGCCTGAGTCAATCAACACCGGAACCCGCAGGCTCGGGGAATAGCGGCGCAACTCCTCCTTGTACCCGGACACAAAAAGGGGAATGACAATCTCTTCAAACTCCACGCCGAAATGAGTTAACAGTAACCACGGCCGCATGGACCACGATGAGTAGTTCTTGTTACCGATGACCAGTTGCATAGCTTGTTGAAATCCGGCTGATGTTCGACGGTGTGAATGGGAAGCGGAGTGTGGGAATATTGCCGCGGCAACAGGAGTATAGCATTAGCCCAGGAGTACCATCTTGAACGACAGATTTTCCGGCGTACTGGCCCCGGTAGTCACGCCATTCGATTCCAACCTGGCACCGGACGAACAAAAGTTCATTGCCCATTGCCGCTGGCTGCAATCCCAGGGCTGCGGTCTCGCCGTGTTCGGCACCAACAGCGAAGCCAATTCACTCGGTGTCGGGGAAAAACTGCGGCTGCTGGAAGCGCTGCAGGACTCCAGTATCGATTGCAGTCGGCTCATGCCGGGAACCGGAAGCTGCGCCCTGCCCGACAGCGTGCTGCTGACGGATTCCGCCCTGAAGGCCGGCGCCGGTGGCGTGCTCATGCTGCCGCCTTTCTACTACAAGGGAGTTTCCGATGACGGCCTCTTTGCCTATTACTCCGAGGTGATTCAAAAAGTGGGAAGGCCGGAGTTGCAGATCTACCTTTACCACATTCCCCCGGTATCCGGTGTGCCTATTCCAATTTCCCTGATCGAACGCTTGCTGAAATCCTACCCGGATAATATTGCCGGCATAAAAGACAGCTCCGGGGACTGGGACAACACCCTTGCCATGCTCAATGCCGGCTGGGAAAACTTCCGTGTGTTTTGTGGTTCCGAGAGTTTCCTGTTGCAAACCATGCAAAACGGTGGCGCCGGTTGCATTTCCGCCACCGCCAATGTGAATCCTTCGATGATAAACAAACTTTTTGAAAACTGGTCCGCACCCGATGCAGCGGATCAGCAACAAGCACTCAATGTCATCCGCAACATTTTCCAGAGCCGGCCCATGATCTCCGCGTTGAAGGCCGCCGTGGCCCACTACGGAAATGACCGCGACTGGTTCCGGGTACGACCACCTTTGTGTGCCCTGAATGAAGACCAGGCACAGGAGCTGAAATCGGAGCTGGATGGGGCCGGTTTTACCATGCCCGGCCTGGCAAGCTAGCCCCTGGGGCCGCCCTCCCGCCAATAGACAAGCCCAGCGGCTTTCGGTAGCCTCTGGAAGGCTTGGGTCACGGATTTTTCAGCCTTTTTTGCAGTATCTAAGAGTCTGATTTACAAGCGTTTTTTCAGGAGATTTCGATGCCGGCGCCAGTGCCGGCCCCGGCCTCCGGGAAATGCACCCCGTTCCGGCCCCCACTGCAGTCATAATTAGAAGCGAGACACAAAATGACACAAAAAATGAGTACCCGATTATTGCTTGGCGGTCGCTCTCGGGCGTCCTGCCCTCTGCGACACTTATACTTCCTGTATGGCGTCCTGGCGATCGGCCTGAGTGGAACCGCGTTTTCCCAGACCGTCGAATGGACCACGCTGGGTAATGACTTCGCTCACACTCGCTATTCCCCCGCTGACCAGATTACCGCAGAAAATTTTGAGGAACTGGAAGTGGTGTGGGAATGGGATGGTGCCAGTTTCGGTGCCGTGAGTGGACGCTCTACCCCCAGCTATATCAATGGTCGCCTGTATACCGTCGCCGGTGCCCACCGCAATGTTGTGGCCATCGATCCCAAGTCCGGCCAGACCCTGTGGTCTTACCGCCTGCCATCGACACCGCGCTGGGAATATTCCATGCGCGCCGATTATGGTAAGGGTGTTGGCTATGCCGAAATTGACGGCCAGGAGATTATTTACATCATCACTCCGGGATTCTTCCTGGTAGCACTGGATGCAGTTTCCGGTGCGCCACTGGAAGGCTTTGGTGAGCCGGTGCCCATCGACGGCTTCCCGAAAACAGGTGTAGTAGACCTGGTAGCTGACCTCGGTCATCCCTATGATCCCTACGAAGGCATACCACTGGAAGTGGGTTACATCACTTCATCTTCACCACCCATCGTAGTGAATGACACCGTCGTGGTGGGTAATTCCGCGGAGCAAGGTTATAACCAGGCGCGCATCGAGAATATTCCCGGTGACATCCTGGCCTACGATGCCCGCAGTGGCGCCTTCAAGTGGAAGTTCAATGTCATTCCCCGCCCCGGCGAATATGGTCACGAGACCTGGGAAAACGACGCCTGGGAATGGACCGGTGACGTGTCTTCCTGGGCACCAATTTCCGCCGACGTGGAAAACGACATTGTTTATATCCCGACCAATGGTGCCACCATCGACTACTACGGTGGTTTCCGTCCTGGTGATAACCTGTACGGTACCGTCACCCTCGCACTGAGAGCCAGCACTGGTGAACGGGTATGGCATTTCCAGCAAGTCCATCACGACATCTGGAACTATGACAATCCAGCGGCACCCATCGTGCTGGATATAAACGTACCAGGTCAGGGACCGATCCCTGCGGTTGCGCAGGTTACCAAGCAGTCCTACGTGTATACCTTTAACCGCCTGACCGGCGAACCGATCTGGCCCATGGAAGAGCGGCCAGTTCCGCAATCCATCGTGCCCGGTGAGCGGTTGTCTGCAACCCAGCCCTTCCCCACCAAGCCGGCACCTTTTGACATGCAGGGCGTGTCAATCGATGACCTGGTGGACTGGACTCCGGAACTGCGGCAACAAGCAATCAATGCCTTCGCCGACTACCAGATGGGGCCGCTGTTTAACCCGCCCCTGCATCGGGACAATGAGCTGGGCAAGCGCGCAGCCATGATTTGCCCGGGTGGTGGCGGTGGTGCCAATATCACTGCACCTCCGGTAGCCGATCCGACTACGGGCATGCTGTACGTTTCTTCCCAGAAAGCCTGTTCCGCGGTTCAGCTCATTCCGGGTGAAGAAGCGGACCTGCAGTACGAACTGCCCACCGGTACCACGTTTGCGCAGTACGCCAACGGCCGTGGCGGTGGTGCTCCCCGTCATCCCGCGGGCATTCCCCTGTACAAGCCGCCTTACAGCCGCATCACCGCGATCGACATGAACACCGGTGATCACGCCTGGATGATTCCGGCGGGTGAAACGCCTTCACGGGTACAGCAGTTCCTGGACAGCAATAACCTGGATGTTGGAAACACCGGTTCCGGTAACCTGGTGCCGATGACCATTACACCCAATATGCTGATCTACTCCGACACCCGAACCGATGGCACTCCCATGCTGTATGCTGTCGACAAGGCAACCGGCGAGAAGATGGCCGAGATCGAAGTTCCGGCACGCAGCCGTTATGGCATGAGCACCTGGATGCACGATGGTTACCAGTACATCATGCTGCAGACCGGCTCCAAGCTGACCGCGGTGGCACACCACGGTGCAGTACCAACCGGAGGTGCCGCGCACTAAGATTCATATTGCAATCTGAAAACAGAAAACCCGATCACCATTTGGTGGTCGGGTTTTTTTGTGCTTGCTTAATTATGAGTGCAGCCTGGAATATGGTTTTCACCTGGCCACTATTCGTATTAGGGTGTCGGGCGCTGCGCAACTCGACCTTGGCTCTTCGAGCCAGCGGGACTCAAACAGTGCTCGCGCTTACTCCGACACCCTAAAACTCACAACGCGTGGCCTTACCGGTTCAAACCATATTCCAGGCTTCACTCTCCCCTTCGATAGAGTGAGGCAAATCAACTTACTTAGGTGAGATTCAAAATGAAGGAATGTGATCGAGTAGCGAGCGAGAAGCCCGGGATCGAGGCAAAAGAAAATTTCGATGTGGCGAACAGTACTTCAGTACGTGAGCCACTCGGGATTTTCTTTTAACGAAGAGCCAGGGTTTCGGAGCCGCTACGTCAGATGGTTCTAATCTGAGTATAGTCCGTATAGCCCATGAGGATTTTCTCGATGCCATCCTGTCGCTTAGTGCGCATACCACCGGCAATAGCTTCCTTGTGAATGTCTGCCGCCGGTGCCCGGCGCAGGATCATTTTCTTGATCTCGGGATTGGCAATCAACAATTCATGCACACCCATTCGTCCGCGGTAACCGGACTCGAGGCAATCCTTGCAACCGGGCGCCTTGTACAGGGTAAATTCGCCAGACTGGCTGAATTCTTCCTTCCAGGTCTCAACCTGTTTCTTTACCAGCGCCGCCGGGGGCTGGGCGTGGGCGCCACCTTCCACGGTGTCGCGGCAAAACTCCGTCGCCAGAAATTCCAGTTCCTTATCATCGGGCTTGTAAGGCTTCTTGCAGGAGGTACACAGGGTCTTGGTGAGCCGCTGTGACAGGATGCCGGTCAGGGCATCGGCGAAGTTGAAAGGATCCATGTCCATGTCCAACAGGCGCACCACGGTTTCCGCGGCGCTGTTGGTGTGCAGGGTGGACAGTACAAAGTGACCGGTGAGCGAGGCCTCGATGGCGGTGCCCGCCGTCTCGGTGTCACGCATCTCCCCCACCATGATGATGTCCGGGTCGGCACGCAGGAAAGCCCGCATGGCGCCGGAGAAAGTCATACCGACTTTTTCATTGACCTCCACCTGCCTGAGGCCGGCCTGGGTAATTTCCACCGGGTCTTCCGCGGTCCAGATCTTGCGCTCCGAGGTATTGAGGTAATTCAGCACCGAGTGCAGGGTTGTACTCTTACCGGAACCGGTAGGTCCGCATACCAGGAACAGGCCGTAGGGTTTGGATACCGCATCCAGCAATTTGTCGAGATTTCCGCTACTGAGGCCGATGGCATTAACCGGCATACACTTACCGCCGCTGAGCAGACGAATGACCACGTCTTCGATGCCGCCGGCGGTGGGAATGGTTGCGACACGCAGTTCCACGTCGATAGGTGCGAAGTGGCGCATGTTGATCTTGCCGTCCTGGGGCTTGTTCTTGTTGGAAATGTCCAGGTGCGCCATCACCTTGATTCGTGATACGAACACCGCGCGGTACTTGCTGGGAAACTTGTAATAGGTAGCAAGGGTGCCGTCCTTGCGAAAGCGAACCGTTACTTTTTGCTTGCCGGTGCCGGGCTCGATGTGAATATCCGATACCTTCTGGCGGTGGGCGTCCTCGATGATCTTGTTGACGATACGCACCACCACGTTGTCCGTGACCTGGGAGGTCTCGGCAGCACTGAATATGGAAGAATCGTAATCCGGATCTTCCTCGTCATCCTCCAGCTCGTCGTCGAGGTCCATGATGGACTCTTCGATGTCCTCGGAGGTGTAATAGAACTGTAGCGCCCAGTTAATGTCTTCCGGTGACGCCATCACCGGTTCGACATACTTGTTGATATTGAAGCTCAGCGCATCGGTTACCTGCCAGTCCATGGGGTTCTCGATGGCAACTACGATCTTGCCTTCGTAAACGTAAAGCGGAACCACCTTGTGCTTAAAAGCGATGTCCGCACTTACAAGCTGGACAACTTCGGATTCCACTACGAATTCACGCAGGTTGATAAAGGGAATGCCGAGCTTCTTGGCCAGGCATTGCTGAATTTCATTTTTCTCGATGACACCCTTGGAAACGAGAATCTCGCCCAGGGCACTCTTGCGCTTTTTCTTCTGGTCTTTCAGGGCTTCCTGAAGTTGCGCCTCGTTGATCAGGTCTTCAGAAAGGAGAATCTCACCCAGCTTTAGGTTGGGCATTTCCTTTTGCCGGGACAACGCGGTTTCCAGTTCACCGGCATCAACAATCTTCTGGTTAACGAGGTAGTCACCGATCAGGCGCGATCTTTCATGCTGCTGGTCTTCCAGCGCCGAATCGATTTGCTCCTGGGGAATATGTTTCTCTTCGACGAGCACGTCACCGATCTGGCCACCGATGACATGGTTTTCCATGTTTACATTAGAGATAAAAAGATGGGTGCAGTAACGCCACTTCCTGCCCACCTTGGTCTGTTCATAAAGGTGGATGCCGTTCTTGTCAGTGCGGCTGCCGAAAGTCTTGCCGGTAAGCTCTGTCCTGTCCTTGAAATGCACCTCGAAGCTGCGCGCGTCCTTGTCCACCTCGATAGGCAGGGCTGAATCCGGAGTATTTACCGATTGCAGGTCAATCTGGTAGGGCTTTTCCAGGCGCAAGAACTTGATGTCGCCCATCTCGATATTGGTAGGCACCACGGCGCGTGGTTCGAAGATGGCGATAGATTCAGCGACGGCATCAAACTTCAGCAACTTACCTTTAACACGGGTATTGTTGGCGAGTTCGACGGAGACCTGGGTATTGGAATAGGTCGGGCCGTTGTGCACTTCGCAGAATTGAGGTGGCTGCAGGTCGATCCGGGGTGGCGAATCGTCCTGGTCTTCCACGACTTCTTCTGTCGGTTCGATTTCGAGAGCAGTTTCGGATTGCATTGTTGTTTACCCGGACTGGTCTTTTAACACGGCTCCGGTTGCCTGTGACTGGCCCCATCCCGCTACGGGGCCCGCAGTATACCGCGAAAAGGCACTCTAGCAGGAATTGAATACCTGTACAATTTGTGAGCATTTCCCCGTTCCCGGAATGCCGACAGCGTCACAAAATCAGGGAGTTTTCACCCCGGGATGCGGGGGTTTGCCCATTCCCGGCAGGCGCGGCAAGCGGCCCGTGG
>CAYFKD010000003.1:0-70404 GCA_964343795.1 uncultured Pseudohongiella sp. | reverse complement strand
GTCATGCTCACCCCGGGCAGGACGAGGCCACATCCAAGCAGCATTAGCAAAGTAATTGACTCTCCCAGCAACAGGTAACCCCATAACATGCTGAAGGCAGGCACGAGAAAAGTTACGGTAACCGCACGATAGGATCCAATGCGGGCAATCAGGCCATAAAACAACACATAGGCCAGACCGGTGCAGATGGATCCCAGAGCAATCACGGCCAGCCACACCCATCCCGTAGGCAAGGTCTCAGGTAGCTGCAACAGGGCAAATGGAAACAGGATCAAGGTGGAGAACAACAGGCTCGCTGTGGTAATTGCCAGCCCGCTTACCCCGCCCAGCTTTTTAACCACCAGTACCGCCGCCACGCCATAAAACAACGAAGCCGTCATGCCGGCAGCTATAGCAAGCAGATTGCCGGCGACCGGCGCCGCACTGGAAGGATCAAAAACCAGTACTACCACACCGCCGAATCCCACCGCCAATCCGATAACGCCTAACAGTGGAATGCGCTCCTGATAGAACAGGAAGGCAAAGATCGCAGTGAAAAATGGAACCGTTGCATTGAGAATGGATGCGTAACCGGCGGTTATGGAGAGCGTGGCAAATGCCAACAGCGTAAAGGGGAACGCCATATTGAGCAGGCTGATAAACAGGATCATGGGCCAGTTTTCGATGACATGCCTGGGCTTTCCCCGCAACAGGAAAACCGGGAACAGGAACAGGAATCCAAACAGAACCCGCAATTCAATGAGCAGCACAGGACCGAAGGCCGGTGACGTTACGCGCAGGAACAGGAATGACGCACCCCAGATTGCGGATAGCAAGAGCAGTAACAGGCAGTCTGATGCTACCAGCTTGCCCGGCGAGAGTTGCGACATGAAAGTATCCTCTGCACAGCTGCGAAGTGCGGGCACACCAGGAAAATCACTCTCTAGGTGTTGCTGTAAACTTCCTCTGCGGCTTTCACCGCGGCGGCGGCATCGCACTGATGCCCCATACCTGCGAGTACATTTGCCAATGCCGACAGGCAGAACAGCACGTTTTTGCGATTACTGGCGAATCCCATGAGCCCGATGCGCCAGACCTTGCCGGCAAGGCTGCCCAGTCCGGCGCCAATTTCGAGATTGTAATCAGACAACAACCGTCCCCTCACTGCAGCATCGTCGATGGAATCGGGAAAAGAAACCGCATTCAATTGGGGCAGGCGGTATTCTTCCGCCACCACGAAGCCCAGGCCGATGGCTTCTACTCCGGCTGCGAAGGCCCTGTGATTCAGGGAGTGGCGTTGCCAGGCATTCTGCAATCCTTCTTCCTTTAATATGAGCAGGGCTTCATGAAGTGCGTACAAGGAGTTGACCGGGGCTGTATGGTGATAGGATCTTTTTGCGTCCGAACCCCAGTAACCCATGACCAGCGAGGTATCCAGGAACCAGCTCTGTACCTTCGTGCTGCGAGATCTTATTACTTCGGCGGCTTCTTTGGAAAAGCTCACAGGAGACAGGCCCGGCACGCAGGACAGGCACTTCTGGGTCCCGGAATAGATAGCATCAATGCCCCAGCCATCCACGTCGAGCTCGATACCGCCCAGGGAAGTCACCGCATCCGCAATCGAGAGGCAGCCGTATTTTTGCGCGAGACCACACAGGGCCTCGGCGTCGCTGCGCGCTCCTGTCGAGGTTTCGGCATGGACAAAAGCCAATGCTTTCACCTGATCAGTATCCTGCAGAACTCGCTCAACTTCGTCTATATCGACGGGAGTCCCCCATTCGTTTTCCACCACGATGGGAGTGGCGCCACATCGTTCGATGTTTTCCTTCATGCGGCCACCGAAGACGCCGTTAATGCACACCACGACCCGGTCACCGGGTTCCAGCAAATTAACGAACACGGTTTCCATACCCGCCGAACCCGGCGCGGAAACGGGGATGGTAAGTTCGTTTTCAGTCTGGAATGCGTACTGCAATAAGCCCTTTACTTCATCCATCATGCCGATAAAGGCCGGATCGAGGTGGCCAATGGTAGGACGGCTCAGAGCCTCCAGGATGCGTGGATTGACATCGGATGGACCGGGACCCATCAGGGTACGCAGCGGAGGATGAAAAGAACTGGTCATAGATGCCGTCCCTGGACTGGAATTTTAAGCGGATAAAAAAAGCCGACGTAACCTCAATGGTCAGGCCGGCCTGGTAATGGTTATCGAGTCAGGCGAAGACTATTCTTCATCTGCCTCGACTACGTCGTCAAAGTCGCCTTCGTCACGACGCGGGCGATCCACCAGCTCAACAAAGGCCATGGGCGCGTTATCTCCGGCCCGTTCACCACACTTGAGTATGCGTATGTAACCACCGGGGCGATCCGCATAACGGGGGCCCAGCTCGGTGAACAGCTTTCCCACTGTAGCCTTGTTGCGAGTGCGGTTAAAAGCGAGACGACGGTTGGCCACGCTGTCTTCCTTCGCCAGGGTAATAAGCGGCTCGGCAACGGTACGCAACTCCTTGGCTTTGACCAGGGTCGTCTTGATGATTTCATGTTCCACCAATGAGGCGGTCATGTTTCGAAACATGGCAGTGCGATGGGCACTGTTGCGATTCAGTTGACGGCCGGAATGACGGTGACGCATAACGAAGTTCCTTAAATCTCTAAGCTGCCCGGTCGTCGGACTTGAGGCTGGACGGTGGCCAGTTTTCCAGGCGCAGGCCCAGGGACAGGCCGCGGGTCGCCAACACATCCTTGATCTCGGTCAGTGACTTCTTGCCCAGGTTTGGTGTCTTCAGCAGTTCGACTTCCGTGCGCTGTATCAGGTCACCAATGTAATAAATATCTTCCGCCTTGAGGCAGTTGGCAGAGCGAACGGTAAGCTCCAGGTCGTCCACCGGGCGCAGCAGGATCGGGTCGATCTCGTCTTCATGCTGTTCCGGCTCACTGACAACTTCGCCCTGCAGATCTACGAATACCGCAAGCTGGTGTTGCAGGATAGTAGCCGCACGACGAATAGCTTCTTCCGGATCGATTGTGCCATTGGTTTCAAGATCGATGATCAGCTTGTCCAGGTCGGTACGCTGCTCAACACGGGCATTCTCAACGGAATAGGAAACGCGAACCACCGGGCTGTATGATGCGTCCAGCAGCAACTTGCCCACGGCACGAGTTTCGTCATCTTCCTCGACGCGGGAATCAGCGGGAGAGTATCCCCGGCCCTTACGCACGGTAAGACGCATGTTCAGCTCACCATTGCTGTTCAGATTGGCAATGACGTGGTCGGGATTGATTATTTCCACGTCGTGGTCGGCCTCGATGTCCGCCGCGGTAACAACGCTGGATCCCTTCTTGGACAGGGTCAGTACGGTTTCGTCCTTGTTGTTAAGAACGATAGCCACGCCCTTGAGGTTTAGCAGGATCTCGATAACATCCTCGCGAACCCCTTCGATTGTGCTGTACTCGTGTACTACACCATCGATTTCGACTTCTTCGATCGCGCTTCCGGGCATGGAAGACAGCAGGATACGGCGCAGCGCATTGCCAAGGGTATGTCCGAAACCACGCTCCAGTGGCTCCAGTACAACCTTGGAATGACACTTGTCGTACTCTTCAACCTGTATAACTTGAGGAGTTAAGAAGTCAGATAGTGAAATTTGCATGTGTCTACCTATATTCTGAAAAAGAAACGGTTTACTACTTGGAGTAAAGCTCTACGATTAGATTCTCATTAATTTCCGGCGGCAGATCGGCACGGTCAGGCTTACGGGTAAACTGACCTTCGAGCTTGCCGGAATCCACCGAAACCCAATCGATTGGAGATCGCTGTGCAGCAAGCTCAAGCGCGGACTTGATGCGAAGCTGCTGCTTGGATTTCTCACGAATTGCCACGGTATCGCCCTCGGTTACCTGGTAGGACGGAATATTCACTACCTGGCCGTTGACGGTAATTGACTTGTGGGATACCAGCTGACGTGCTTCCGCGCGGGTAGAGCCGAAGCCCATGCGATAAACCACGTTGTCCAAACGACACTCCAGCAGTTGCAACAGGTTCTCACCGGTTGCACCCTTGAGACGGGCCGCTTCCTTGTAATAGCCGCGGAACTGTTTCTCCAGCACGCCGTAGGTGCGGCGTACCTTCTGCTTTTCGCGGAGCTGAACTCCATAGTCAGACAGGCGGCCACGGCGCTGGCCGTGCTGACCGGGAATGTTCTCGGTCTTGCACTTGCTGTCGATGGGGCGCACTCCGCTCTTCAGAAACAGATCTGTTCCTTCGCGGCGGGACAACTTACATTTTGGGCCTAAATAACGGGCCATATTTAATCTCCTGACTTATTCTTGGTCAGAGTTAAAAATTCAATTACACGCGTCGCTTCTTGGGCGGACGGCAGCCATTGTGGGGTATGGGAGTGACATCGGTAATGTTGCTCACTCTCAAGCCACAGGAATTCAGTGCTCGCACTGCGGACTCACGGCCCGGACCGGGACCATTCACTTTTACGTCCAGGTTTTTCAGGCCGTACAGTTCAATAGCCTGCTTGCCGGCTTTCTCGGCGGCAACCTGTGCGGCGAAGGGCGTGCTCTTCCTGGAACCACGGAAACCTGAACCCCCGGCGGTTGCCCAGGCCAGGGCATTACCCTGGCGATCGGTAATGGTAATAATCGTGTTATTAAAAGACGCATGGATAAACGCAATTCCGTCCTGAACCGGAGTGCGGGTCTTCTTCTTGCCTGTTTTAGCTGAAGGGCTGGCCATCTCTTTTACTTCCTGATCGGTTTACGCGGTCCCTTGCGGGTGCGGGCGTTTGTCTTTGTGCGCTGACCACGTACCGGCAGTGATCGGCGATGGCGAATGCCACGGTTGCAACCCAGGTCCATCAAACGCTTGATGTTCATGGAAACCTCACGGCGCAGGTCACCCTCGGTAGGTACCTTGGCGACTTCGGCACGAATTGCGTCCAGTTGTTCCGGGCTCAGTTCGCTGGTAACAGTCGAAGGTTCGATGCCCGTGGTTGCGCAAATCGACTTGGCCGTAGTCGGACCAATGCCGTACACATAGCTCAAAGAAATCACTATGTGCTTGTTATCTGGGATATTGACCCCGGCGATACGTGCCATATTCTCTTACCCCTGACGCTGCTTATGGCGTGGTTCAGCACTGCAGATCACACGCACAGAACCGTTGCGCTTGATAATCTTGCAGTTGCGACAAATCTTTTTAACGGATGCTCTTACTTTCATAGTTAACTCCTGTGACCGGCTTTAGATACCACTGCGGCCATAGTTTCCGAGCTTCGACTTCTTCATCAGCGAGTCGTACTGATGGGACATCAAATGGGATTGCACCTGGGACCAGAAATCCATGGTGACCACTACCGAGATCAACAAGGCGGTTCCGCCCAGGTTGAACGGCACGTTGGCCATCATCTGCATGAAGTTTGGCAGCAGGCAGATCAGGGTAATGTACACGGCACCAAACATGGTCAGCCGGGTAATCACGCCGTCGATATACTTGGCGGTTTGCTCGCCGGGTCGTATACCCGGAATAAATGCACCTGACCGCTTCAGGTTTTCTGCAACATCACGGGGGTTAAACACCAGCGCCGTGTAGAAGAAACAGAAGAAAATGATCATGGCGCTGAAAATAATGATGTACAGCGGCTGCCCGGGTCCGATTAACAGGGCCAGGTCCTGCAGCCACTCCGCACCTTCCGACTGGCCGAACCACTGGCCCAGGGAAGCCGGGAACAACAGGATACTGCTGGCGAAGATCGCCGGGATTACACCCGCCATGTTGATCTTCAGGGGCAGGTGACTGGACTGTGCCTGGTACATCTTGCGGCCCTGCTGGCGCTTGGCGTAGTTCACGGTAATGCGGCGCTGCGCCCGCTCCACGTAAACGATGATGGCTACAACGCCGATGGCGATGAGGCCCACAACCAGCAGCAGCACGCCGTTGATCTGGCCTTCATAGGCCTGGGTCAGGGAGGTACCCACGGCTGCCGGAAAACCGGCCACGATACCCGCGAATATCAGCATCGATATGCCGTTACCTATTCCCTTCTCCGTGATCTGTTCGCCCAGCCACATCAGGAACATGGCACCGGTAACCAGGGAAATAATTGCCGTCAGGTTGAATGCCAGCCCGGGCGCGTAGGCCATGGGCGACAACAAGCCGACGGTCATGCCGGTACCCTGCAGGGTGGCCAGCACCAGCGCACCGTAACGGGTGTACTGGGTAATCTTGCGGCGGCCGGACTCACCTTCTTTCTTAAGCTGGTCCAGTTGCGGGCTTACCGCGGTAAGCAACTGCATGATAATGGACGCGGAAATATAGGGCATGATACCCAGGGCGACGATGCTCATTCGCTCCAAAGCGCCGCCGGAAAACATGTTAAACAAGTCCGCGAATGTGCCCTCGTTCTGGTTGAAGAACGCCTGCAGTTGCAGGGGGTCGATACCGGGCACAGGGATATGAGTGCCAATGCGGTAAACCAGGATGCAAAAAAACAAAAACAGCAGGCGCGACTTCAGCTCGCCAAGGCCGGCGCCGATGTTTTCTGGACTGATTTGCGGTTTGTTTGCCATCGTCTTTGGTTTAGTGCTTCATAGTCTCTAGGACTCTGAAGAATCCTCATTCTTGTCTTCAGCAGCCGGTGCTTCTTCGGCGGGGGCTGCTTCCGCTGCCGGCTTTGCCTTTTTGACGGGCTTGGCCTTTTCCGGCTTTGCTTCTTCAATGATCTTGCCACCGGCTTTTTCGATGGCTTCCCGGGCACCCTTGGTCACAGCAATGCCCTGCAATGTCACGGCCTTGCTTACATCACCGGATAACATGACTTTGGCGCGCTTGATATCGGCACTGACCAGGCCCGCCTTGCGCAGCGCTTCCAGGTCGACCACATCGGCGTCCACCTTGTTCAGTTCCGCGGTGCGGATCTGGGCGGTTACGCGACCGACACGGGACGTAAAGCCGTACTTGGGCAGGCGCATCTGCAACGGCATTTGTCCGCCTTCAAATCCAGGCTTCACCTTGCCGCCACTGCGGGATTTCTGGCCCTTGTGGCCACTGCCGCAGGTCTTGCCCAGGCCGCTGCCAATGCCTCGGCCCACTCTCTTGCGGGCTTTCTGGCTGCCTTTTGCCGGGCTCAAATCATTAAGTTGCATCTTTGGTACCAACTCTCTCGAAATTCTTTGTCCGATCAGGCTTCCACGGAAACCATGTAATTGATCTTGTTGATCATGCCGCGAACCGCAGGAGTATCCTCCAGCTCCACGCTCTGGTGCATACGGCTCAGTCCCAGGCCCTTCAGGCAAGCCTTGTGCTTCGGCAGGGTGCCAATTGGGCTCCGTACCAGGGTTACCTTGACTGTCTTCTTGCTCATCGTTTGCTATCCAGTTTGTTGCTGTCTTGCTTCTATATATAGAAGGTGGATTATCTCGGCCTAGCCCACCAGTTCCTCAACTGCCTTGCCACGCTTGGCGGCTACGTCTTCCGGTGCGCGCATATCTCTCAGGCCCTTGAAGGTAGCCTGCACCACGTTCACCGGGTTGGTTGAGCCATAACACTTGGCCAGAACGTTTTGTACACCGGCCAATTCCAGGATGGCACGCATGGCACCACCGGCAATAACACCGGTACCTTCGGATGCCGGCTGCATGTACACCTTGGAAGCACCGTGACGGGACTTGATCGGGTACTGCAGGGTGTGACCGTCCAGGTTTACCGTAATCATGTTGCGGCGCGCGGATTCCATGGCCTTCTGGATCGCCAGCGGAACTTCCCGCGCCTTGCCGCGGCCGAAGCCAACCCGGCCATTGCCATCACCCACGGCGGTGAGTGCGGTGAAACCGAAAATACGGCCACCCTTTACTACCTTGGCTACACGATTAACCTGAATCAGTTTTTCCTGCAGGCCTTCTTCGTTCTTACCTGGCTCGTCTTTAAATGCCATAGTCCTAACCTGTTTAAAATTCCAGGCCGCCTTCGCGGGCGGCTTCAGCGAGGGCTTTCACCCGGCCGTGATAGGCGTAACCGGAACGATCGAAGGCAACCTTGTCGATGCCCGCAGCCTTGGCGCGCTCGGCAATCAGTTTGCCAACCTTGCTGGCTGCCTCGATATTTCCAGTCTTGCCACCACGCTGATCTTTCTCCACGGTGGAAGCGCTAGCCAGCACACTGTCACCGGTCGGAGAAATAATCTGCGCGTAAATGTGCCGGGGCGAGCGATAAACACAAAGTCGATTAACGCGTAATTCGCTAATCTTTCCCCTGGCTCTTCGCGCCCTGCGCAGTCTTGATGCTCTCTTGTCATTCATGATCGTAAATACTCTGTATTCTTAACTTCTGGCCTGTGAATTTATTTCTTCTTCGCTTCCTTACGGTAGACGCGTTCGTCTACGTAGCGAATGCCCTTGCCCTTGTACGGTTCCGGCGGCCTGAATTCACGTATCTCGGCGGCTACCTGACCAACCAGTTGCTTGTCGGCACCTGTAATGACGATTTCAGTCTGTGAAGGCGTCTCCACGGTAATCCCTTCCGGCAACTTGTAATCGATGGGATGGGAGTAACCTACGGTCAGGTTCACAGACTTGCCGGACGCCTTGGCACGATAGCCCACGCCCTGGAGCTCGAGCTTCTTTTCGAAACCCTGGCTCACACCGACCACCATGTTGTTAATCAGGGAACGGAAAGTTCCGGCCAGCGCCTTCGATTCGCGAGTCTCGTCCTTGGCGGAAACCTGCAGGGTTTCACCTTCCTGGGATACGCCCACGAGCTCATGCAGGACAAGCTGCAGGTTACCCTTGCTTCCCTTCACCGAAATTTCTGAGCCGGAAAGTTTTGCCTCTACACCCTTGGGCAATTCAACCGGACTGTTTGCAACTCTGGACATGGTTTAACTCTCGATATAATTCTTAAGGCGCGGTTTAGAAAACCGTGCACAATACCTCACCGCCGATTCCTGCTTCGCGGGCCTGCTTGTCAGTCATCAGCCCCTTGTTGGTGGACATGATGGCTACACCCAGGCCGGCCCTGTTGCTCGGAATCTCAACCTTGTCTACGTAATTACGCAGGCCCGGACGGCTCACCCGCTTGATCTCTTCGATCACCGGACGACCCTGGAAGTATTTCAATTCAACGTTCAATACAGGCTTGCCTTCTTCTTCCTGTACCGAATAACCATTTATAAAACCCTCGTCCTGCAGCACCTTGCTGAGTGCGATCTTGATCTTGGAAGACGGGCAGCTGACTTCAGGCATCTGCGCCATCTGCGCATTGCGGATGCGGGTCAGGAAGTCGGCTATGGGATCTGACATGCTCATAGTTACCAGCTCGCTTTTGTTAGGCCGGGAATGTCGCCACGCATGGCGGCTTCTCTCAGCTTGTTGCGACACAGGCCAAACTTCCGATAGACACCGTGGGGCCGTCCGGTAATCCGGCAACGGTTTTGTTGCCTTACCGGGCTGGCGTCACGGGGTAGCTTCTGCAGCTTGATCTGCGCTTCCCACTTGTCTTCGTCGCTCGCATTTACATCGGCCAGGATTGCCTTAAGCGCGGCACGTTTCTCCGCGTACTTGGCTACCGTGCGTGCACGTTTTCTCTCTCTGGCGATCATGGAAGCTTTAGCCATGCTTAAGACTCCTCGTTTTCAGCAGGTGCTTCGCCCTGCTCGGTCTGTTCATCGTTGCCAGCGGTTTCCACCGGGGCTTCATCTGCCGCTGCTTCGGCAGGAGTTTCTTCGGGGGCGGCTTGCTCTGTTTCCTTTTCAGCTTTCGGCTTTTCCGCGCCGGCATCAGCCGATCCCATGCCTCGGAAAGGAAATCGCAGCGCAGTCAACAGGGCGCGGCCTTCTTCGTCATTTTCGGCGGAGGTGGTAATGGTGATATCCAGGCCACGCAGGGCATCGATCTTGTCGTAATCGATTTCCGGGAAAATGATCTGTTCATTAACACCCATGGCGAAGTTGCCACGACCGTCGAATGACTTGGGGCTAAGGCCGCGAAAATCCCTGATACGCGGGATGGCAATACCAACCAGCCGCTCCAGGAACTCGTACATGCGTTCGCCACGCAGGGTTACCTTGCAACCGATGGGCCAGCCTTCGCGAATCTTGAATCCGGCAATACTCTTGCGCGCCTTGGTCACGATAGGCTTCTGGCCGGAAATCAGGGCCAGGTCCGCCGTAGCGCTTTCCAGGATTTTCTTGTCCGCAACCGCTTCACCCAGTCCCATGTTCAGCACGATCTTGGTGATGCGTGGCACGCGCATGGGATTGTCATAACCGAACTGCTTCATCAGTGACGGTATGATTTCGCTCTTGTAGTACTCTCTTAGCTGAGCCATTTGGCAACCTACCCGAATTAATCTATTTCCTGGCCATTGGACTTGAAGACACGCTTCTTGCCGCCGTCTTCGTCCACCTGGATGGCAACGCGGTCCGCCGCACTGGTACCCGGATTGAAAATGGCGACGTTTGAAATGTGCAATGCCGCTTCCTTTTCAACAATACCGCCTGGTTGTCCCAGGTTAGGATTGGGGCGAGTGTGCCGCTTGACCATGTTTATGCCGGCCACGATAACCTTGTCATCTCCAACGAGTTGAGAAATAGTTCCGCGCTTACCCTTATCCTTGCCGGTGATAACAATCACTTCGTCGTCACGTTTTAACTTACGCATTTTCTCTATCTCTCTTACTCTTCAGCGCCGGGACCGGATAGCGTTCTTTATAGAACTTCCGGAGCCAGCGAAATAATTCGCATGAATTTTTCACTACGCAGCTCACGGGTAACCGGGCCAAACACACGAGTGCCGATAGGGGCTTCCTGGTTGTTCAGCAAAATAGCTGCGTTGTCATCAAACTTGATCAATGACCCATCGGGGCGGCGCACGCCTTTCTTGGTGCGCACAACCAGAGCAGTCAGTACCTGGCCTTTCTTCACTTTGCCGCGAGGAATGGCTTCCTTGACACTCACCTTGATGATGTCACCAATGCGCGCATAGCGGCGGTGGGAACCACCCAGCACCTTGATACACTGTACTCGCCTGGCTCCGCTGTTATCAGCGACATCCAACATTGACTGCACTTGAATCATTGACTCTTACCTGAACTTTCTTAAACCTGTGAAGGCCGCTCGTCGATTGAAACCAGAGTCCAGGACTTGGTTTTCGAAATTGGCCGCACTTCCTTGATTGTTACTTCATCACCGGGCTGACACTCGTTGTTCGCATCGTGAGCGTGAATCTTCGACGAGCGCTTAACGATCTTGCCATATACGGGGTGTTTTACACGGCGCTCAATAAGCACCACGATGGACTTGTCCATCTTGTTGCTGACCACCCTGCCGGAAACAGTTCGTGCGGTCTTTTCCGGTGTCTCGGCTTGTTGTGTATCAGTGTCCGACATAACTATGACTCACCGTCTGGATTCGTGCTTCCAGACTTTTCATTAATTAAGGTTTTGATGCGCGCGATGTCTCGTCGTGTAGCTCCTACAAGGTGCACCTGGCCGAGCTGCCCCGTAGCCGCCTGCATCCGATAATTGAACTGGTCCTTATATAGCTCCTGCAGTTGTGCCTGGAGCTCTTCGACCGATTTTTCACGCAGTTCGCTCGCTTTCATTACATTACCGTCCGCTTAACAAACGTGGTCTGGAAAGGCAGCTTTGCCGCGGCAAGCGTGAATGCTTCACGGGCCAGCTCTTCCGGCACACCTTCCATTTCAAACATGATGCGACCCGGCTGGATCTGGGCGACCCAGTACTCCACCGAACCCTTACCTTTACCCTGGCGAACTTCCAGCGGCTTCTGGGTGATGGGCTTGTCCGGGAACACACGAATCCAGATCTTACCGCCACGCTTTACCTTTCGGGTCATGGCACGACGTGCCGCCTCAATCTGCCGCGCGGTCAGCCGGCCACGGGTTACCGCCTTCAGTCCATATTCACCGAAGTCCACGTTGCTGCCGCGATGCGCGAGGCCACGGTTGCGGCCTTTTTGCTGCTTGCGGAATTTCGTACGCTTGGGTTGTAACACTTCGAACTACCTCTAGTTGGCCTGGGCCGGAGTAAACACGGAATCCAGGTCCAGTACTTCGCCTTTAAAAATCCAGACTTTCACACCGATGATGCCGTAAGTCGTACTGGCTTCACTGGTGGCATAATCAATATCCGCACGCAATGTGTGCAGCGGTACACGGCCTTCCCGGTACCATTCACTTCGGGCAATCTCTGCACCGCCCAGTCGTCCGCCAACCTGTACTTTGATCCCCTCGGCTCCCTGGCGCATGGCATTTTGTACCGCTCGCTTCATGGCGCGGCGGAACATGACACGGCGCTCGAGTTGCTGAGCAACGCTGTCGGCAACAATCTGCGCATCGAGATCGGGCTTGCGAATCTCTTCGATGTTGATCTGTACCGGTATGTTCATCTTCTGGGACAGATCCGCACGCAGTGCCTCTACATCTTCACCCTTCTTGCCAATGACGATCCCGGGGCGCGCGGTGTAAATCGTGATCTTCGCGGTCTGGGCCGGCCGCTCGATATCCACTCTTGAGACCGAGGCATTCGCCAGCTTTTTCTTTACGTAGTCACGAACCTGCAAATCCACCAGCAGGTTGTCCGCATATTCACGGCCTTCGGCGAACCACACCGAGGTGTGCTTCTTTACGATGCCGAGCCTGATGCCCGTGGGATGTACTTTTTGACCCATGTGTACTCCTAGCTGTCCGCGACCGTGATAGTTATATGACAGGAACGCTTGAGAATGCGGTCGGCACGACCCTTCGCCCGCGGCATAATGCGCTTCATAGTCATTCCTTCATCAACACAGATCGTTGAGATTTTCAGCTCATCCACGTCCGCGCCTTCGTTGTGTTCTGCATTGGCAATTGCAGAGTTAAGTACCTTCTTGATAATGGCTGCACCTTTCTTGGGGCTGTAAGTGAGCAGCTGCAGAGCTTCTTCAACACCCTTGCCACGAACCTGGTCTGCAACCAGTCGTGCTTTCTGTGCCGAGAGCCTGGCGCCCTTCAGTTTTGCAATAACTTCCATCTATATTCCCCTTAGCGCGCCTTCTTATCGCCTACGTGGCCGCGGTAGGTTCGAGTCTGGGCAAATTCACCCAGCTTGTGGCCCACCATGTCTTCGTTGATAAACACAGGCACGTGCTGCCGGCCATTGTGAACGGCAATCGTCAGGCCAATCATTTCCGGAGAAACCATTGAACGGCGCGACCAGGTCTTGATTGGACGCTTGTCCTTATTTTCTACAGCGGTCTGCACCTTCTTCATCAGGTGCAGATCGATAAATGGGCCTTTTTTAAGTGAACGTGGCACAGCTCGATGTTCCTCTCAGCTAAACTTAACGGCTCGATTTCTTGCGGCGACGCACGATCATCTTGTCCGTCCGCTTGTTTGTTCGGGTCTTGTATCCCTTGGTTGGAGTACCCCAGGGTGAAACCGGATGACGGCCACCGGAAGTACGTCCCTCACCACCGCCGTGGGGGTGATCCACCGGGTTCATGGCCACACCGCGAACGGTGGGACGCACACCACGCCAGCGCTTGGCGCCGGCCTTGCCCAGTGAACGCAGGGAATGCTCGGAATTCGAAACTTCTCCGAGAGTCGCGCGGCAATCGCTCAGCACTTTGCGCATTTCGCCGGAACGCAGCCGCAGGGTGGCGTAACTGCCTTCCCGTGCAACCAGTTGTACCGAGGCGCCCGCACTTCGCGCCAGTTGCGCTCCCTTGCCAGGCTTCATCTCGATGCAGTGCACGGTGCTACCCAGCGGGATATTCCTCAGCGGCAGGCAGTTTCCAGGCTTGATCGGCGCATTGTCACCGGAAATCACGGTGTCACCGGCGGCCACCTTGGCCGGCGCGATGATGTAACGGCGCTCGCCATCGGCGTACAAAAGAAGCGCGATGTTGGCGGAGCGGTTGGGATCGTATTCCAGGCGCTCTACCTTGGCTTCAATGCCGTCCTTGTTGCGCTTGAAGTCGATAATCCGGTACTTCTGCTTGTGGCCCCCGCCGATGTGGCGGCTGGTGATGCGACCCTTGTTGTTGCGGCCACCGGTCTTGTGCTTGGGCGCAGTCAACGGTGCATAGGGCTCGCCTTTATGCAGGTCCGGGTGAACGACTTTGACGACGAAGCGTCGGCCGGGAGAAGTCGGTTTGGCTTTAACTACAGGCATGACTTACTCCTTACCCAATATCCGCAAAATCAATTTCATGGCCTTCGGCAAGCCTTACATAGGCTTTCTTCCAGCTCGGGCGGCGTCGTACCAGTCCCCTGGCATTGCGCTTGGTCTTTCCCTTTACGTTCAGCACCTGCAAATCATCCACCACCACGTCGAACAGTTTTTCAACGGCGGTCTTGATCTCGGGCTTGGTCGCATCCACGGCAACCTTGAAGGCATACTGGTTGCCTTCTTCGGCGATGATGCTGGCCTTTTCAGACACGTGAGGGGCTAACAGAACTTTGTAAAGTCTTTCTTCGTTCATGCCAGCATCTCCTCAACCTGCTTCAGCGCCGGCACGGTAATCAGTACTTTCTCGAAACCAATAAGACTCACTGGATCGAGTCCATTGACATCCAGTGCATCTACTTTGTGAAGGTTTCTAGCGGCGAGGTAGAGGTTTTTTTCTATCTGATCTGAAACGATGAGTACGTTGTCCAGATCGAATTCTTTTAGTTTTGAGACCAGGTCCTTGGTCTTGTGGGATTCTACTGCAAATTCATTTACTACGATGAGGCGGTCTTGGCGAATGAGTTCGGACAGAATACATTGCATGGCGCCCCGGTACATCTTGCGATTCAGCTTCTTGCTGTGGTCCTGGGGTTTGGCTGCGAACGCACGGCCACCACTGCGCCAAATCGGGCTGCGTATGGTACCTGCACGGGCGCGACCGGTGCCCTTCTGGCGCCACGGCTTGCGACCACCGCCACGTACCTCGGAACGGGTTTTCTGTTTTACCGTTCCCTGGCGCGCACCGGCCATGTAAGTGACAACGGTCTGGTGTACCAGGGGCTCGTTGTACTCGCGGCCAAACGCTTCGTCGGAGATTGAGATTTTTTCCTTGCCGGTTTTCTTACCGGGCAGAGCAAGTGCCAGTTCCATGACTTTCCTACCCCCTGGCCTTGACTGAGGGCTTTACAATCACGCTGGAACCGGTGGCTCCCGGTAATGCACCCTTGATCAGCAACAGGTTATTTTCAACATCGACACGCACTACCTCGAGGCTCTGGGTAGTCTTACGCACCGATCCCATTTGTCCGGCCATCTTCTTGCCTTTAAATACCCGGCCCGGTGTCTGGCACTGGCCAATAGAACCCGGGGCTCGGTGAGAAATTGAGTTACCGTGGGTGGCATCCTGCATGCGGAAGTTGTGACGCTTCACGCCACCCTGGAATCCCTTACCCTTGGAGGTGCCGGTCACGTCAACTTTCTGCCCAGCTTCAAACAGGTCCACCTTGATCTCGTTACCCGGTTCCAGCTCACCTACGTCGTCAGTGCGGAACTCCCACAGGCCGTCACCGGCGACCGTGTTTGCCTTGGCAAAATGACCAGCCATTGCCTTGCTCACACGGGATGCCTTGCGTTCTCCAGCGGTAACCTGCACGGCGGTATAACCATCAGTCTCGGCTGTCTTGATCTGGGTAACGCGGTTAGGTTGCACTTCCACGACAGTCACAGGGACAGACACGCCCTCTTCAGTGAAAACGCGGGTCATGCCGCTTTTTCGACCGACTAATCCAATTGACATTTTTCTAAGACCTCATCGTGCAAGGGGCTAAAACCCGCTCTGGCCGCTGACGCGTTACACAAAGTTGTTGCCGATTCGACAACTTCGAATGCTTCAGTGCGCCAAAACTTTAGGGGGACAGATTTCAAATCTGTCCCCAATCAAAAGGGCAAACAGGACCGAACGCTGAATGCCTGGTTATGTTTTCGGGGACAGAATTCAATTCTGTCCCCATATCTGCAAGGGTATTTAACCCAGGCTGATCTGGACTTCCACGCCCGCCGCCAGGTCCAGCTTCATGAGAGCATCGACGGTCTTTTCCGTCGGCTCCACGATGTCCAGCAGGCGCTTGTGGGTCCTGATTTCGTATTGATCCCGGGCGTCCTTGTTGACGTGGGGCGAGATCAGCACGGTAAATCGCTCTTTATTCGTGGGAAGCGGGATCGGACCCCGAACCTGGGCGCCGGTGCGCCGGGCGGTGTCTACGATTTCCTGGGTAGATTGATCAATCAGGCGATGATCGAAGGCCTTGAGCCTAATCCTGATTCGCTGATTTTGCATCTACCGTCTTCCCCAAAAATTTATATTTATCAAATACTTAATTGGCGCTTCCCCAAAGTCTGAGAAAGCGCCAAAAAAAGGAACGCGAATTCTAAAGGTCTGACCCTTCAGTGTCAAGAACTCGGCACCCCTGCAGCCCTTATTTTTTCTAGCCTCGCGGCAATTTCGGCAAGCGCCGGGAAGCCAGGCTAAACCCGTCATGATTGTGGGTTTTTGTGGCGGATTCGCCGTTCATCAACTGTTCCCGCAATGGGCTGCAGCGTCGCCAGGCCACACGTTAAACGTGGTTTCCCAGTAAATTCTGCAAAGCTTGTCCAATGCGTCTCGATTCCAGTAATCCTTCGCATCATCGAGGATATCCTGCGCCAGGCGCATCAAGTCCGTCTCCCCGGGATCCTCCAGCTCAGCCAATGCCTGGCCCATGTGGACCTCCCACCAGGCGGCAACGGCGTCTTCCCACATGATGCGACGGGCATCCTCACCCCACCTGGGGCTCTGGTAAAAAATATCACTTGGATGGTTTGAACCCAGGGCTGGTAACCCGCTGAGCTGTCCGAGGCTGTAGGAGACTAAATCGAGGGGGCCAAATGACGAGTGATTTTCCAGGTAGGTGGACTGGAACCACTGTCGCGCGGGTCCCCCAAATACAACCAGGGGCCGGGGATTTCCTGCTGCTGAGCGGGGCAGCACCTTAAACTCGAGTAATCGCCTGGCGTAATCTTCGAAATAGGGAATGACCTTGTTTAGTGGCTCCCCCGAGTCCGCTGGGGCTCCGATGGGCAAAATATTGTCGATGCTCTGATACCAGTATGTGGAACCTATTACCGCCTTGTTTACCAGCAGCATATTGGTCCAGCGCAGGGTGGTTGCCGCAAGCAAGTCGTCATGCAGGAATTTCGGCGACGTATCCGGAGGAAAATGTAACAACTGCACCGCTTTCTGATTTTGCAGCGCCATTCCCCAGGTCGGGAAAAAAGTCCATCCATCCAGCCAAAGGCCATCTGAATTTACCTGTACGGCGGCTCGTAAACCGATCTGGTTGATCTCGATATATTGCCGCAACGATTCCACATAGTTCTCGGGAACCCGGGATAGTGAAATCTGCACACTGTCTCCATCGACTCGCGCACTAATTTCCGCGTCGTAATAGCCATCCCGGGCGACAGTGAGCTCGACGTAATGGGAAACCGCTTGCGAAAGGCTATCAAAACCTGCCTTTCCCGCCGAACAGAGGGCGCCACAATTATATGAGAACAGGGGTTCGGCTATATTCGTTTTCAGGCTTATTACCGAATCAGAAGCCGAGTCAGGATTATTTTCACTACTCATGGTTACTCCATCACGAATTATTCGTGCCTGATTTCAATTTGTCACTGTCGCCATAAAGCAGGTTACCCTGACGACTCGCGATTTCCTGTGCTTGCTTTGATCTTTCAACCGATGAATTTCTATCACCTGTTTTTTCATAGAGATTGCTCTGCACCTGCAGCAAGTAGGCGTCGTAGTAGCGTGTTCCGTCAGGAACCCATGCAGTCAGTAATTCCTGGTGCCAATGCCGCGCCTGTTCAAGCATTCCCTTATCCAACGCAAGTTCACACCAGACTCCCATAAAGAACGGTTGCCAGATAGTAATACCCAGTTCGTCGAGGGCATTCAGGTGTGCGCCAATATCCTCATAGCTATCTCCCTGCACGGTTTTTCTCCATAAGCCAAGTAAATGGCCCCACTGTTCCCACATGGTAAATTCGTAGTCCTCGGACAACTCCAATACTTCATCGACCAATGGAGAAAGTGATTTCGCCTCCCGCATGAAAAAATACAGCATAGAGTTGAAAATCAACGCGAATCCCAGGCTAAACTTGTGGTCCTTTTCCCGCGCTACCTTCAGCCCTTCCTTGCCCAGCTGAATGGCCTTCCCTGTGTTGCCCAAAAACATTTCAGCCCATGACTTCCAACACAGCAGGGCCACCTGGACGTCCTGTCCAAAAGTGTAGGCGTTCTCTCCATGATCTTCGGGATCAAACAGGGAAAGGCCGCTATCGAATTGGTCTCTTGCCTTCAGGAATTCACCCTGATTGAAATGCGTAACTCCCAGAGCGTGATGTGATTCGATCAGGTATATCCGTTGCGAAGAATCCTGTACGGACGACTGCATCTCTTTGGCGAGCATTATTGCCTTTTGGAAATTACTTCGGACCATGTAATAAGCCCAAAGTCCCCAAATGGCAGGAAACTTGCCGGTGAAGTCTACGTCAGATTGCAACAGGTTGAATGCGCGGTTGTAGACATCGCCCAGTTCTGTTGCCGCATACCCTTTAAGAGCTATCAGTGATGCACCCTTTCCAATTAATATTTGGAATTCGAGATGCTCACGAGACTCATCAGCCGGCAATCGAGGCAGCAATTGCAAACAACGGTCCAGGTGACGGATTGCCTCGGCGTGGGCTGAGAGCAGCAATGCTTGTTCGCTCGCCAGCTGGTAATTGTCGATGGCTGATCTGATTTGATATCCGTGTTCGAAATGAAAAGCCAGCAGTACATTTTTGCCCCGGTCATCATTCGAGAGCAGTCGCTCCAGGGCAGTGGCAACACCTCGATGGTGAAGAATCCTCTCATTTTGAGAAAGGCTATCGTAAACATGTCTCTGGATAAGTCTGCTCCGGAACGAATACCTGAATCTCAGTTTTTCATCTATTCCCAATACCGACACGGCATCGACCCCGCATGTTCCAACTCCCAGCTTCCGTTCCAGAAGCCTCACGGTATCTGCATCGGTAACGCCGGAAACTTCAGCAAGGACCTGTGCCGTAAACTGGACTCCCTCGACAGCCGCTATCTCCAATAATCTTCGACCCCTATTGGGCATCGAATCCAGTTCCAGAAAAACCATCTCCTCCAGCTTAGAAGGGAGCAATGACCAATCCAGTTCCTGCTGCAAAGACCATTTGTTCTCAGCGAAAACCATTTGATGCTTGTATTGCAGGTCATATATGAGTTGCACCACTGAAAGCGTATGCCCGCCGGTGGCTTTGAATAGCTCGTCGTGGAAATCCTGATCGAACTCGTTGGGAAGCGAATTCACCAGTTTGGATACAAACACTTGTTGTTCTTCTTCTGCCAGATTCAAGCGGATTTGAAAATCGCTGTACCTGGATTGCAAAGCTTCCAACAGGGAATGAATGGGTGCAGCCAGGTTTTCTTTATCTATTTCCTCACGATTAATGCTCAACAGTACACAGAGACTTCCGCTATCTGTTACGTTGAGGAGGTGTTCAAGAAACTGCAGTGAAGAGTCATCCATCCATTGAATATCTTCGAGCACGAGCATTAGTTCCCATTTTTCTGAGAGATTGCTGATTACATCCGTGTATTGTTTGAATATTGTTTCAGTACTGATTGTGGTGTCATCAGTGTCCTTCTTGAATTTTTTATCTAACCAGCCACTCTGCTCTGCCCACAATTTAGTAATCTTCAACAAGACACTTGAGCCAGGAATAAACGAAGTAACAAGGTCTGGGGCAAATTCATAGAATACTTTCGCTGAAAATTTCCAGAAATCACTATTTTCCTTCACTACCAGGTCGGTATCGTCTTCCGCCAGCTGTTGCAGAATATTCAGAAAGGGTTTGTAAGCTTGGGCTTGTCCTGTATTGGCATCACAGGTGTACTTGACGGAGACAAGCTCGGGATGATTCTTGGTTTTTTGTGACAGGAATTCTTCTATCAGGCTCGTCTTGCCGATACCGCTTACTCCATCGACAAGTGAAAACACAGGCTGCTGCGCCTGCAGTCTGGAAAAAGCATTTTCCAGGCTTTCGAGCTCGCGTTCGCGGCCCGCGAATGGCAGTTCAGCTATGGTTGACATTGGGACAGGTTTTTATTGTTTTCCCAGGGCTCTGCAGGGTACTTCTATTTCAGTAATCCCACAACATTTGCGGCTACTGATATCAGCGGTAGCACCGCTGGTGGGGCGAAAATCTCCCTCTTCAAATCTTGCGCGCAAAAAAAAGCCAGGATTTCCCTGCAAAAATCCTGGCTTTTACGATCTAGTAGCGAAAATTATTCAATAATTTTCGCTACTACACCCGCACCTACAGTCCTTCCGCCTTCGCGGATGGCGAATCGTTGTCCTTCTTCCATGGCGATGGGGGCAATAAGCTCGGCCGTCATCTTCACGTTGTCGCCCGGCATTACCATCTCGGTGCCTTCGGGAAGCTCAACGTTTCCGGTCACGTCCGTGGTCTCGAAGTAGAACTGCGGACGATAGCCCTTGAAGAAAGGAGTGTGTCGACCACCCTCTTCCTTGCTCAGGATATACACCTCACACTCAAACTTGGTGTGGGGGGTAATCGACCCCGGTACGGCCAGTACCTGGCCACGCTCTACCTCTTCACGCTTGGTGCCACGAAGGAGAACACCCACGTTTTCACCAGCCCGGCCTTCGTCCAGCAGCTTGCGGAACATCTCAACACCGGTACAGGTAGTGGTCTGGGTATCTCGGATACCCACGATCTCGATCTCATCACCCACCTTCACCACACCACGGGCAACACGGCCGGTGACCACGGTGCCACGACCGGAGATGGAGAACACGTCCTCGATCGGCATCAGGAAGGGCTTCTCGGTATCACGCTCCGGCTCGGGAATGTACTCGTCCAGGGTTTCCACCAGCTTCTTCACCGACTCCACGCCGATATCCGACTCGTCCCCTTCCAGGGCCTTCAACGCAGATCCGATAATGATCGGGGTGTCGTCACCGGGGAACTCGTACTGGTCTAAAAGCTCGCGGATCTCCATCTCGACAAGCTCCAACAGTTCCGCGTCATCCACCATGTCCGCCTTGTTCATGTACACCACGATGTAGGGCACCCCTACCTGGCGAGACAGCAGGATGTGCTCACGGGTCTGGGGCATGGGACCGTCCGCGGCAGAAACTACCAGGATCGCGCCGTCCATCTGCGCCGCACCGGTAATCATGTTCTTCACATAGTCGGCGTGGCCCGGGCAGTCTACGTGGGCATAGTGACGGTTCGGGGAGTCATACTCCACGTGGGAGGTGGCAATGGTAATACCACGCTCTTTCTCTTCCGGGGCGTTATCAATCTCATCAAACGCCTTGGTATCGCCGGAGCCATAGGCTTCCGCGCATACCTTGGTCAGCGCCGCCGTCAGCGTCGTCTTGCCGTGGTCCACGTGACCAATCGTCCCTACGTTGACGTGTACCTTCGTTCTTTCAAATTTTTCCTTTGACACTTTGCTACCTCACTCAAATTAATCTATGCCGCAGTCTTGTCGATGATGCCTTCGGCAATGTTTCCCGGCACTTCGGCGTACTTCAGAAATTCCATGGTGTACGTGGCGCGGCCCTGGGTTGCGGAACGCAGGTCGGTCGCATAACCGAACATCTCCGCCAGGGGTACTTCCGCGTTAATGACCTTGCCGCTGGGGCTGTCTTCCATGCCGCCCACCATGCCGCGGCGGCGATTGAGATCACCCATGACGTCACCCATGTATTCTTCCGGGGTGACCACTTCCACGGCCATCATCGGTTCCAGCAGTGCAGGATCCGCCTGCAAAGCGCCCTGTCTCAGAGCCAGGGAACCGGCGATCTTGAACGCCATTTCCGATGAGTCCACGTCGTGGAAGGAACCATCGTACAGGGTGACCTTCATGGCCAGCAGCGGATAACCGGCGAGACAGCCGTTCTGCATCTGCTCCTGCACGCCCTTGTCTACGGCGGGGATGTATTCCTTGGGCACCACACCGCCCACGATCTCGTTGAAGAATTCATATTCGGCATCGGGATCCAGGGGTTCGAGGCGCAGCCATACGTGTCCATACTGACCACGACCACCGGACTGCTTGACGTGCTTACCTTCGATTTCCACCATCTTCTTGATGGTTTCGCGATACGCCACCTGGGGCTTGCCGATGTTGGCCTCGACACCAAATTCGCGGCGCATCCGATCAACCAGTACATCCAGGTGCAACTCACCCATACCGGAGATAATGGTCTGGCCGGATTCTTCGTCGGATTCGACGCGGAATGACGGATCTTCCTGAGCCAGTTTCTGCAGCGCGATGCTCATCTTTTCCTGGTCCGCCTTGGACTTGGGCTCCACCGCTACGGAAATAACCGGCTCTGGGAAGTCCATTTTTTCCAGGGTGACGATATGATCTATTGAGCAAAGGGTTTCACCGGTAGTTACATCTTTCAGGCCGATGGCTGCGGCTATGTCACCGGCAAGTACTTCCTTGATCTCTTCCCGGGAGTTGGAGTGCATTTGCACCATACGGCCCACCCGCTCTTTCTTGTGCTTGATGGGGTTGTATACCGTATCACCGGAATTCAGGGTACCAGAGTAGGTACGGAAGAATGTCAGGGTACCTACGTAGGGATCGGTAGCAATCTTGAATGCCAGGGCGGCGAACGGCGCGTTGTCGTCCGCTTCACAACTGGTGGGCGTACCGTCTTCCAGCACGCCCTCGATGGCCTTAACCTCGGTTGGCGCAGGCAGGTAATCGATTACCGCATCCAGCACAGCCTGTACACCTTTGTTCTTGAATGCAGAACCACAAAGAACCGGAACAATCTCGTTAGCCAGGGTGCGTTCGCGAATACCCTGCATGACTTCCTGCTCGGTGAGCTCGCCACCTTCAAGATACTTGTCCATTAACTCTTCGTTGGCTTCCGCTGCCGCTTCCACCAAGGGCTCACGCCACTCTTCACAAAGCGCCTGCATGTCCGCGGGAATTTCTTCGTAGGTAAAAGTAGTGCCCTGGTCGTCTTCGTTCCAGACGATGGATTTCATCTTCACCAGGTCAATTACGCCCTTGAACTCGTCTTCGGCACCGATTGCCAGTTGCAGGGGGACCGCGTTGGCGCCCAGGCGATCTTTCATTTGCTGAACGACTTTCAGGAAGTCGGCGCCGGCACGGTCCATCTTGTTGACGAACACCATGCGGGGGACTTCGTAACGGTTGGCCTGGCGCCAAACGGTTTCAGTTTGCGGCTGCACGCCGGAGGAGGCACAGAGTACGACTACCGCGCCATCCAGCACTCGCAGGGAGCGCTCCACCTCAATGGTGAAATCCACGTGTCCCGGGGTGTCAATGATATTGATGCGATGCTCATCGTACTGGCTGTCCATGCCGTTCCAGAAACAGGTAGTGGCAGCAGAGGTAATGGTAATACCGCGCTCCTGCTCCTGTTCCATCCAGTCCATGACAGCCGCTCCATCGTGTACCTCGCCGATCTTGTGCGAGATACCGGTATAGAACAGCACGCGCTCCGTGGTGGTGGTCTTGCCCGCATCCACGTGAGCTGCAATTCCAATATTGCGATAACGGCTAAGGGGGTGTTTTCTGGCCACTGCTCTGCCCTCTGAATATATTCAACTTGATAAATTAGAAACGGTAATGTGAGAAAGCACGGTTTGCTTCTGCCATGCGATGTACGTCTTCACGCTTGCGCACGGCACTGCCTCTTCCCTCGGCAGCATCGGAGATTTCACCGGCCAGGCGCAGGGCCATGGATTTTTCACTGCGGGCCCGGGAATGTTCCACCAGCCAGCGCATGGCGAGCGCGCTGCGGCGCTCTGCACGAACTTCTACGGGAACCTGGTAAGTTGCACCACCGACACGGCGGGACTTCACCTCAACCATCGGTGCGATGGCGTCCAGTGCTTTTTCAAAAGTTTCAAGGGGATCTCCACCGGACTTTTCAGCAACCACATCGAGAGCGCCATAGACGATCTTCTCGGCCACGGACTTCTTGCCGTCGACCATGACGTGGTTCATGAATTTGGCGAGGATTTTCGATCCGAACTTGGGATCAGGCAAAACTTCACGTTTTGCCACTTCTCTTCTTCTGGGCATATGCGACCTCTATGTTTATTCAGGTTGACCCGGGATTCCCTACAGCTTAGCTGGCACCCGGCCTTACTCAGTTCTTACCAGATTGTTTTGAGAGCCCTGGCAAGACGCGAATCCTTCCGCTTGTGGTTGGCTCTGAAACTAAAAGTTACTTTGGACGCTTGGCTCCGTACTTGGAACGGCCCTGCTTGCGATCGGAAACACCGGAGGTATCCAGGCTACCGCGCACGGTGTGGTAACGCACACCGGGCAGATCCTTGACACGGCCACCGCGAATCAGGACCACGGAGTGTTCCTGCAGGTTATGGCCCTCACCGCCTATATAGGAAGTGACTTCGTAGCCATTCACCAGGCGTACACGGCAAACTTTCCTGAGCGCCGAGTTCGGCTTCTTCGGCGTAGTAGTGTAAACCCGAGTGCAAACACCCCGCTTCTGGGGAGAACGCTGCAGCGCAGGCACGTCGCTCTTGGACACCTTGCTGCGTCGCGGTTTACGTACTAACTGGTTAATAGTTGCCATCTCGTTTCCGTGTTTCCTGTCTTCTGTCAGCGGTCAGCTGTCATCTGAACCGCGCGATTTTAGTGATCTCGCCTGCCATAGTCAATGGGCGCCGGGCCTGGCAGGGCCCGGCTTCCATTTATTCTGCGGCTGGCGGGGCCTCCACTTCCTCGCTCAGTGCCTCACTGAGCGCTGCTTCCACCTCGCTGGCGCTGACCGCGTCGAGATCCAGCTCCTCGGCAGCCTGCTTCTTGCGCTGCTCGTGATAGGCAAGGCCGGTTCCCGCGGGAATCAGGCGTCCAACCACCACGTTTTCCTTCAGGCCACGCAGGAAGTCGCGCTTGCCGGTAACGGCAGCCTCGGTGAGAACCCGCGTGGTTTCCTGGAATGACGCCGCGGAAATAAAGGATTCCGTGGCCAGGGATGCCTTGGTAATACCCAGCAGCATACGATCGAACCTGGCTTCTTCCTTATCCTCTTCCCGCAGATTGTCATTAATTTCCAGGATGTTGGTGTAGGTCAACTGCTCACCCTTGATCAGGTTGGAATCCCCCGGATGGGTGATTTCCACCTTCCTGAGCATCTGGCGCACGATCACCTCGATGTGCTTGTCATTGATGCGCACACCCTGCAAGCGGTAAACGTCCTGTACCTCGTTGACGATGTACTGGGCCAGGGCCTCCACACCTTTGAGACGCAGAATGTCATGGGGTGCAGGCGGGCCTTCGGAAACCACTTCACCCTTCTCGATATATTCCCCTTCGAACACCGTCATGGTGCGCCACTTCGGAATAAGGGTTTCATAGTGATCCGATCCGTCGATGGGATTAACTCCGTCCTTGGGAGTAATTACCAGGCGGCGCTTGCCCTTGGTTTCCTTACCGAAGCTGACGGTACCGGAGATCTCGGCAAGAATTGCCGGTTCCTTCGGCTTGCGCGCCTCGAACAGGTCCGCAACACGGGGCAAACCACCGGTGATGTCACGGGTCTTGGATCCTTCCTGGGGAATACGGGCGATTACGTCACCGATATTCAGGTCGGCACCATCCTTGAGGTTGATAATGGCGTTGGCCGGCAGGAAGTAGTGCGCCGGTACGCTGGTACCGGGCAGGCAAACTTCCTTGCCTTTCTTGTCCACCACATTAACCGCCGGGCGCAGTTCCTTGGCGGAGGTGCTGCGTTCATTGGGGTCGATAACCGAGAGGCTGGACAGGCCGGTAATCTCGTCAGTTTGTTCCCTGACAGTCAGGCCTTCTTCCACGTTCTCGAATTTCACCTTGCCCGCCACCTCGGCGACGATGGGGTGAGTGTGGGGATCCCAGGTCGCTACTACCTGGCCGGCTTCCACTTCCTTGTTCTTGCCGATGGTAATCGTGGCGCCGTAGGGCAGCTTGTACAGCTCACGCTCACGACCATTGGTGTCGTGTACGATCAACATGCCGGAACGGGAAACAACTACCAGTTCGCCCTTGGTGTTTTCCACGGTCTTCATGTTAACCAGGTGCACGGTACCGGTGGTCTTCACCTGTACGCTGTCGGATGCTGTAGCCCGTGATGCCGCACCACCGATGTGGAAGGTACGCATTGTCAACTGGGTACCCGGTTCACCGATGGACTGGGCTGCGATTACACCAACCGCTTCGCCCACGTTCACCAGGTGGCCTCGGGCCAGGTCACGACCATAACACTGGCTGCACACACCAAATCGAGTTTCACAGGTAATGGGTGAACGCACGTAAACCTGGTCAACACCACAGGTTTCCAGTTTGTCCACCATGCGCTCGTTAATCAGGGTGCCGGCCTCGGCGATCATGTCGCCGGAATCTTCGTCCACCACGTCGGCGGACAGCACACGACCCAGTACGCGATCACCCAGGGGCGCGATGATGTCGCCGCCTTCGATAATCGGTGCCATGTTCAAGCCGGTGGTAGTGCCGCAATCCTGTTCGGTAATGACCAGGTCCTGGGAAATATCCACCAGGCGACGGGTCAGGTAACCGGAGTTCGCAGTCTTCAGCGCCGTATCCGCCAGTCCCTTACGGGCACCGTGGGTGGAGGTGAAGTACTGGGATACATTCAGGCCTTCGCGGAAGTTCGCGGTAATGGGCGTCTCGATAATGGAGCCATCGGGACGGGCCATCAGGCCGCGCATACCCGCCAGCTGACGAATCTGGGCGGGGGAACCTCGTGCACCGGAGTCCGCATACACGTAGACGGAGTTGAATGATTCCTGCTGCTCCTCGTCGCCTTCCTTGTTCACCACAGGCTCGGTGGACAGGCCTTCCATCATGGACTTGGCCACGATGTCGTTGGCACGGGACCAGATATCGATCACCTTGTTGTACTTTTCGCCCTGGGTTACCAGGCCGGACGCGAACTGGGCTTCGATCTCTTCCACTTCCGAGTTGGCCTGGGAGATGATCTCCGCCTTTTCATCGGGAATTACGAAATCATTTACACCGATGGATGATCCGGAACGGGTGGAATAGTGGTAACCGGTATACATCAGCTGGTCCGCGAAGATAACAGTTTCCTTCAGGCCTACGTTTCGGTAGCAGGCGTTGATGATCTGGGAGATCGGCTTCTTGCCCATCTTCTGATTGACCATGGCGAATGGCAGACCATCGGGGACGATGTTGAACAATAACACCCGTCCTACGGTTGTATCGACGATCTCGGTTCGTTCTTCCAGCTCGCCGGTCTCTTCGTTGGGCACCTTCTCGGTGACACGCACCTTGATGCGCGCCTGCAGGTGAGCACTGCCAGTTTCATAGGCCCGTTCCACCTCGTCGGCATTAGCAAACACCATGCCTTCACCGGCCGCGTTAACCCGTTCCCGGGTCATGTAATACAGCCCAAGCACCACGTCCTGTGAAGGCACGATGATGGGTTCGCCGTTAGCCGGCGCCAGGATGTTGTTGGTAGACATCATCAGGGTACGGGCTTCCAGCTGCGCTTCCAGGGTCAGGGGTACGTGTACCGCCATCTGGTCACCGTCGAAGTCCGCGTTATAGGCGGCACACACCAGCGGATGCAGCTGGATCGCCTTGCCTTCGATAAGTACCGGCTCAAAAGCCTGGATACCCAGTCGGTGCAGGGTGGGCGCGCGGTTGAGCAGTACCGGGTGTTCGCGGATCACCTCGGCCAGGATATCCCAGACCTCGGCGGTTTCCCGCTCCACCATTTTCTTCGCGGCCTTGATAGTAGTAGCAAGACCACGTCGCTCCAACTTGCCGAAAATAAACGGCTTGAACAGTTCCAGCGCCATCTTCTTGGGCAGGCCGCATTGATGCAGTTTCAATGTGGGTCCAACCACGATCACGGATCGGCCGGAGTAGTCCACGCGCTTACCCAGCAGGTTCTGGCGGAAGCGACCTTGCTTACCCTTGATCATGTCGGCAAGAGACTTCAGCGGACGCTTGTTGGAGCCGGTAATGGCGCGGCCACGGCGGCCATTATCCAGCAGCGCGTCTACTGCTTCCTGCAGCATGCGTTTTTCGTTGCGCACGATGATGTCCGGCGCGTTCAGGTCCAGCAGACGCTTGAGACGGTTGTTTCGGTTGATGACGCGACGATACAGGTCGTTCAGGTCGGAAGTGGCGAAGCGGCCACCGTCCAGTGGTACCAGGGGACGCAGGTCCGGCGGCAGTACCGGCAATACAGTCATCACCATCCACTCCGGCTTGTTGCCGGAATCGGCAAAGGCTTCCAACAGCTTCAGGCGCTTGGACAGTTTCTTCAACTTGGTTTCGCTGTTGGTTTCCGGAATCTCTTCCCGCAGGCGCGCCACTTCGGCGTCCACGTCCAGGTCCTTCATCAGGGCCTGCACCGCTTCGGCACCCATCTTGGCTTCGAATTCGTCGCTGAATTCTTCCATGGCCTCGTAGTACTGCTCGTCGGTGAGCAGCTGCCCCTTCTCCAGGGTAGTCATACCCGGATCGGTTACCACGAAGGATTCGAAATAGAGGATGCGCTCGATATCCCTGAGAGTCATGTCCAGCAGCAGTCCGATACGGGACGGCAGTGACTTCAGGAACCAGATGTGGGCCACGGGACTGGCCAGCTCGATATGCCCCATGCGCTCACGCCGAACCTTGGACAGCGCCACTTCCACGCCGCACTTCTCACAGATAACACCGCGATGCTTGAGGCGCTTGTACTTGCCGCACAGGCACTCGTAATCCTTCACCGGGCCAAAAATCTTGGCACAGAACAGGCCATCCCTTTCCGGCTTGAAGGTACGATAGTTAATTGTCTCCGGCTTCTTCACTTCACCGAATGACCAGGCCCTGATCATTTCCGGGGAAGCGAGACCAATGCGGATGGAATCGAATTCATCCGACTGAGACTGAGATTTAAGCAACCCTAATAGGTCTTTCATTCTGTTTCCTCCGCCATCGTCATCTTGGACTCAGGCATTGATAATCAAAATCTTTTTACTTGGAATTCGCTCACGTTTAACTGGAGTCTACTTGCTGACTTCCAGTTCCATGTCAATGGCAAGAGAACGGATCTCTTTCACCAGTACATTGAACGACTCCGGCATTGCCGGTTCCATGCGGTGATCGCCGTCCACGATGTTCTTGTACATCTTGGTGCGTCCCGCCACGTCGTCGGATTTCACCGTAAGCATTTCCTGCAAGGTGTAAGCGGCGCCATAGGCTTCCAGCGCCCACACTTCCATCTCACCGAAGCGCTGGCCACCGAACTGCGCCTTACCACCCAGAGGTTGCTGGGTTACCAGGCTGTAGGAACCGGTAGACCTGGCGTGCATCTTGTCATCCACCAGGTGATTCAGTTTCAGCATGTACATGATTCCTACCGTGACCGGTGTATCAAAGGCATCGCCGGTACGTCCGTCGAACAAGGTGAGCTGGCCGCTCTCATCCATGCCGGCCAGGGCCAGCATTTCCTTGATCTCGGTCTCGGCGGCGCCGTCGAACACGGGAGTCGCCATGGGCACACCATCGCGCAGGTTACCCGCCAGTTCGAAAAGCTCTTCTTCCGAAAGCGACCTGATGTCCTCGGTGCGCTCCCCGATCTTGTTGTAGATGTCGGTTAGCAGCTTGCGCATCTCGGTAACCTTCTTCTGCTCATCGAGCAGCTTACCGATCAGGGTGCCCAGTCCCTTGGAAGCAGCACCCAGGTGCGTCTCCAGGATCTGGCCCACGTTCATGCGCGAAGGCACACCCAGGGGATTGAGCACGATATCCACCGGCTCTCCGTTTTCGTCATAGGGCATGTCTTCCTCAGGCATGACCACGGAGATCACACCCTTGTTTCCATGCCGGCCCGCCATCTTGTCGCCGGGCTGGATGCGGCGCTTGATCGCGAGGTAAACCTTGACGATTTTCAATACGCCAGGTGCGAGGTCGTCACCCTGGGTGAGTTTCTGCTTCTTGTCCTCGAAGCGCTCATCCAGTTCCTTGCGACGTTCCTTCAATTGCTCTTCCGCTCGCTCCAGCTGCTTGTTCATGGCCTCGTTGGACATGCGCAGCTTGAACCAGTCTTCCCGGGGCAGGTTATCCAGGTAGTCCTTGGTTACCTTCTGCCCTTTCTTGATCTTCGGACCACCGGCTACGACCTTGCCCAGCAGGGCCTTGTACAGTCGTTCGAAAGTGGCGTTCTCGACTATGCGATATTCATCGTCGATGTCCTTGCGTACCGCCGCGAGCTGGTACTCTTCGATCTCGATGGCGCGCTGGTCTTTCTCCAGCCCATCTCTGGTAAAGACCTGTACGTCAATGACGGTTCCTTTAACACTCGTAGGAACCCGAAGCGATGTATCTTTAACATCAGATGCTTTCTCACCGAAGATTGCACGCAGCAGTTTTTCTTCCGGAGTGAGTTGGGTTTCACCTTTCGGTGTCACCTTGCCCACCAGGATGTCGCCGGCATTTACCTCAGCACCGATGTACACGATGCCGGACTCGTCCAGCTTGCTCAGTGCACCTTCACCGACGTTGGGTATGTCCGCGGTAATTTCCTCGGAACCCAGCTTGGTATCCCGGGCCACACAGGTCAGTTCCTGGATGTGGATAGTGGTAAATCGGTCTTCCTTTACCACGCGCTCGGAAATAAGAATGGAATCCTCGAAGTTGTAACCATTCCAGGGCATGAATGCGATGCGCATGTTCTGCCCCAGGGCCAGTTCACCCATATCAATAGAAGGACCATCCGCCAGGATGTCACCACGGCTGACGGTGTCACCGTCTTTCACCAGCGGTCGCTGTGAAATACAGGTGTTCTGGTTGGAACGGGTGTACTTGGTCAGGTTATAGATATCCACACCGGCTTCACCCGCTTCGGTCTCGGCGTCATCCACGCGCACGATGATTCGTGCCGCGTCGACGCTCTCGATGACACCACCACGGAAGGCCACCACGCAGACGCCGGAATCCCGGGCCACGTTGCGTTCCATGCCGGTGCCCACCAGGGGCTTCTCGGTCTTCAGCGTGGGCACGGCCTGGCGCTGCATGTTGGAACCCATCAAGGCGCGGTTCGCATCGTCGTGTTCCAGGAACGGAATCAATGCGGCGGCCACGGACACCATCTGTTGCGGTGCCACGTCCATGTAATCCACTTCTTCGCGGGGCTTGAGCGTGGTTTCGCCCTTGTAGCGTACGGTTACCAGGTTTTCCACGAAGCCGCGCTTCTTGTCCAGTTCCGCGGACGCCTGGGCGATAACAAAATCGCTCTCGTCGATGGCCGACAGGTAATCGATCTCGTCGGTCACCTTGTTGTTCACCACCTTGCGGTAGGGACTTTCCAGGAAACCGTAGTTATTGGTTCGGGCATAGGTCGCCAGGGAATTGATCAAACCAATGTTCGGCCCTTCCGGTGTCTCGATGGGGCATACGCGACCGTAGTGAGTCGGGTGCACGTCCCGCACCTCGAAGCCGGCCCGTTCCCGGGTTAATCCGCCCGGTCCAAGTGCAGAAACTCGTCTCTTATGAGTAACTTCTGAGAGCGGATTGTTCTGATCCATAAATTGAGACAGTTGGCTGGAACCAAAAAATTCCTTGATGGCGGCAGCCACGGGCTTGGCATTGATCATGTCCTGGGGCATCAGGCCTTCGGAATCCGCCATGCTCAGGCGTTCCTTCACGGCACGCTCCACGCGCACCAGGCCGACGCGGAACTGGTTCTCCGCCATCTCGCCAACGGAGCGAATACGGCGATTACCCAGGTGATCGATGTCGTCCACGGAACCGAAACCGTTGCGAATTCCCACAAGGGTCTTCAGCACATCGACAATGTCGTCGGTATTCAGCACCGGTTCGCCTTCGGATTCGGGGCGACCCAGGCGACGGTTGAACTTCATGCGTCCTACCGCGGAAAGGTCATAGCGTTCCGGCGAAAAGAACAGGTTGGAAAACAGGTTCTCGGCGGATTCCTTGGTGGGCGGTTCACCCGGACGCATCATCCTGTAAATCTCCACCATGGCTTCCAGCTTGGAAGTGGTGGTATCGATGCGCAGGGTGTCGGATACGAAGGGTCCGCAGTCCAGGTCATTGGTGTATATGGTCTGGAATTCGGTAACACCCGCTTCCAGCATTTCATTAACCAGCTCGGCGGTAATTTCCGCGTTACAGGGAAACTGGACTTCACCGGTTTCCTTGTCGACGATGTCAGCCGCAAGCGAGGAGCCGATTACAAATTCGTTCGGCACCTTCAGCTCGGTGAGCTTGGCAGTTTCCATCTGGCGAATATGGCGTGAAGTAATTCTTCGCCCATCTTCGACGATGAGCTTGCCTTTCTTGTCCTTGACCGGAAACGTCAGCACGTCACCACGCAGGCGCGCAGGAACCAGTTTCAACGCGATGGTTGGCTCCTTACCCTTTGAAATCTTGAACTGGTTGTTCTCGTAGAACATTTCCAGGATTTCCTGGGAACTGTAGCCCAATGCCCGCAGCAATACGGTCGCAGGCAGCTTGCGGCGACGGTCGATGCGGACATAAACCATGTCCTTGGGATCGAACTCGAAATCCAGCCAGGAACCACGGTAGGGGATAACCCGGGCAGAATACAGCAGCTTGCCGGAGCTGTGGGTCTTGCCGCGGTCGTGGTCGAAGAACACACCGGGCGACCTGTGCAGCTGGGATACTACGACGCGCTCGGTACCATTGATAATGAAGGTTCCGGAATCCGTCATGAGCGGTATCTCACCCATGTAGACTTCCTGTTCCTTGATGTCCTTGATGGTCTGGGTGGTGGATTCCTTATCGTACAGAATCAATCGCACCTTCACGCGCAGTGAAACCGAATAGGTCGAACCTCGCAGCTGGCATTCCTTGACATCGAATACCGGCTTCCCGAGGTCATAGCTCACATACTCCAGTACGGCTTTGCCGGAGTAGCTGACTATTGGAAACACAGATTTGAATGCGGCATGCAGTCCCTGGTCGAATCTTTCTTCGGCCGGGACATTAGCCTGGGTAAATTGTCTATATGAATCTATCTGAATAGACAACAGGTAAGGTATGTCCATCGCGCTGGGCAACTTACCAAAGTTTTTTCGGATACGTTTTTTCTCAGTATACGAATAGGCCATGTTGTGTTCCTGGTGTAGTGTGCTGTATATGGTCTTGCTTGCAGATTTATCTCTGCGGTGAACAGGGGTAGATCCCGTTCTTATCTAAGCTGAATATTCGCCGGCATAATGCGCTCGCGAATATTCAGGGTTCTGGTTTCAATTTTAGAAATCAGAACACGAGCAAGCCCCGCGAACCGAACATCGGTTCGCGGAACTGTAAGCGTCGTGGTATCTAACCGCTTTACTTAAGCTCAACTGTAGCGCCAGCCTCTTCCAGCTGCTTCTTGGCTTCCTGCGCTTCTTCTTTCGGTGCCGCTTCCTTAATTACAGAAGGCGCACCATCTACCATATCTTTCGCTTCTTTCAGGCCAAGCCCGGTGATCGCACGAACCGCCTTGATGACATTTACTTTCTTGTCACCGGCAGCGGTCAGGTGGATATCGAACTCGTCCTTCTCTTCGGCAGCGGCAGCTTCACCGCCTGCAGCGGCAGCAGCCGGAGCGGCAGCGACTGCGGCAGCGGCCGATACGCCGAACTTCTCTTCCATTGCTTCAACCAGCTGGACAACGTCCATTACTGACATTTCAGCAATTGCATCTAGTACTTCAGTTGTTGACAGAGCCATGACTCATATCTCCTGCTTCAAATTTAAATATTCATTAATCCAAGGAATTAGGCTGCTTCCTGCTTTTGATCCCTTACCGCGGCGACCGTACGGGTCACTTTGGCCGGAACCTCGTTCAGGGATTGTGCAAGCTTGGTGACGGGCGCCAGCATGACGCTCATCAGCATGGATCGCGCCTGATCCAGGGTCGGCAGTTTCGCCAACACATCGATCTTGCTCGCTTCCATCAGCTCGCCGCCTATGGACAGTGCCTTGATCTCGAACTCGTCATTTTCCTTGGCGAAGTCCTTGAGCACGCGGGCAGCGGCTCCTGGATCCTCCTCGGAAAGTGCCAGTATGGTCGGACCAGTGAGCGCTTCCTGAATGCATTCGAACTCGGTGTCCTGCACTGCACGCTTGAGCAGTGTGTTGCGAACAACACGCAGGTATACCTTGTTGTCTCTGGCATTCTTTCTAAGCGCTGTCATGTCCTCTACGGTAACGCCGCGATAATCCGCAAGCACCGCAGAAAGGGCACTAGTAGCAGCCTGATTGACTTCGGAAACAATCTGTTTCTTGTCTTCCAATCGAATAGCCACTTGTTTAACTCCTTACGTGACCGATTACTCGGCCGGGAAAAAGAATGTCCACCGAAGGCGAACACTCCGCTTAAGCGGTGAGATAGATCCGTGTTCTCAATAGAAAACATGAATCCGGCTACACCATCTGCGTAGGAAATTAAGAAGCAAACATGTCTGCTTCACCTACGGTCTTTGATGGCTCTGCTGTTTACTGCACAGCAGCTGCCTCAAAGTCTTGCTGGGAAACGATTAACCGTTCCCCGAATTTTTTTATTGCGTAAATCTAGATCGACAAAGACGAATGGTCGATCAACAGTCCAGGTCCCATGGTCGAAGAGAGTACAACTTTCTTGATGTACACCCCTTTCGATGACGAGGGCTTGGCTTTCTTCAGGTCCGCCAACAGTGCTTCCAGGTTTGATCTGACCGCAGCGCTGTCGAACCCCACCTTGCCGATGCCGCCATGGACGATACCGTTCTTGTCAGTTCGAAATCGTACCTGTCCGGCTTTGGCGTTTTGCACCGCGGTCTCCACATCGGGTGTTACGGTGCCCACCTTGGGATTCGGCATCAGGCCGCGGGGACCCAGTACCTGGCCCAGTTGGCCGACCACGCGCATGGCATCCGGTGTGGCTATGACCACGTCAAAATCCAGGTTTCCACCTTTGATGGATTCAGCCAGGTCTTCAAATCCCACCACGTCGGCACCTGCAGCTTTCGCCTTGTCGGCATTGTCGCCTTGAGCAAACACGGCTACCCGCACTTCCTTGCCGGTACCGGCTGGAAGCGTGGTGGAACCGCGCACGGCCTGGTCGGACTTGCGCGCGTCGATGCCCAGGTTGACCGAGACATCGATAGATTCGGTAAATTTGCCGGAGGCGAATTCGGAAATCAGGCTGACTGCTTCTTCGACCGTGTAGCTCTTGCCAGGTTCCAGCTTTTCAGCCAATGCTTTTCTTTTCTTGCTGATCTTGGCCATTACTCTACCCCCTCGACTTCCAGTCCGGCGCTGCGGGCACTGCCTGCAAGCGTGCGCACGGCGGCATCCATGTCGGCGGCAGTCAGGTCAGGCATCTTCTGATTCGCGATGTCTTCCAGCTGGGCGCGGGTGACCTTGCCGACTTTCTCGGTATTGGGTCGACCACTGCCCTTCTTGACACCGGCCGCCTTGCGCAGCAATACCGCCGCGGGCGGTGTCTTGGTTACAAAAGTAAAACTGCGATCAGCATAAACCGTGATCACAACGGGAATCGGCAGGCCCGGTTCAGTGCCCTGGGTCTGGGCATTGAAGGCCTTACAGAATTCCATGATATTTACGCCATGTTGTCCGAGAGCCGGACCAACGGGCGGACTAGGGTTGGCCTGACCAGCTCCAACCTGCAGCTTGATATAAGCCAGGACTTTCTTTGCCATTGTATGCTCCTTGGGTTCTAGCGTTTTACTCAGCGAATGCCTTTCAAACTCCCCGGCGTTAATTCCTTTCGGAAATTACGACTTTAATAAAAAGAACAGAGAATTAACCTGTTCTAGTTTAGTGGGGTCAGGCTAAAGCCTGACCCGCGGGGCCCTGGAGGGCCCAATTTCAACCTTCATTTAACGGGGGTCAGGATAAATCCTGACCCCGCCGCCTCACGGCGGCCGCTACGCTAACTCTTCTCCACCTGCCCGAACTCGAGTTCAACAGGTGTCGATCGGCCAAAAATCAGTACCGACACGCGAAGACGACTCTTCTCGTAGTTCACTTCCTCGACGGTACCGGTGAAATCATTAAAAGGACCGTCGATTACGCGAACCATTTCACCCGGCTCGTAAATAGTCTTGTGAGTGGGTGTCTCTTCGCTGTCCTCCATACGCTGGAGGATCTTGTTGGCTTCCTTATCCGTAATTGGTGCCGGCTTCTCCGCCGTGCCACCGATAAAACCCATGACCCTGGGTGTATCCTTCACCAGGTGCCATGTGTCATCGTTCAATTCCATGTGTACCAGCACATACCCGGGGAAGAATTTACGTTCACTCTTCCTCTTCTGGCCGGCGCGCATCTCCAGCACCTCTTCGGTGGGAACAAGCACTTCATCGAAATACTCATCCATGCCGGAAAGTGCGATGCGCTCTTTCAATGCATGCTGAACCTTTTTCTCGTAGCCCGAATACGCATGAACTACATACCAGCGTTTTGCCATCCTAGTCTCTACCCGGCTAACCGATAATGCTTGAGATAACGCCATTCAGAGCCCAGTCCAGTAACCAAAGGATTAGGGCGAGAATGAAAATCACGATCAGCACTACAATTGTGGTTTGAGTCGTCTCCTGCCTGGTCGGCCAGACCACTTTCCTGATTTCAGTTCGCGCCTCAAGACAGAGATGCACAAAGTTGCGGCCCTTAACAGTCTGCGCCGCAATCCAGCCGGCTACCCCGGCTGCGATCAATAATCCTACCGTTCTAAGTAGCAGGGATTCCGCCGAAAAATAGGAATTGGCGTAGACCGCTGCTGCTACGATTACCGCAACTACAACCCATTTGATCCAGTCCAGGTTGCTCGAATCGTTGTCAATTTTGTCAGACATTACCTTTTGCATTTGCTCTGAAGTGTTTGGTTCCCTGCTGTGCCGTAATGGCAGGCCAGGAGGGAATCGAACCCCCAACCTGCGGTTTTGGAGACCGCTGCTCTGCCAATTGAGCTACTGGCCTACTGAACTCTAAAAGTACTCAACTCGCGTCGTTAAACAGTGCGCTTAAATGTTGCTCGAAGCTCAGTAAATCGAGCAGCACTGTCTTGGTCTTACCCGAATAATCTTATCGAGGGGTCGGCCCTGTTAAGATAGTTCCCTATCGAAGTCGCGTATTTACTTAAATCCTTAAAGACGACTAAGCCACCGTGCTCTTACCAAGCACGATGGCTTACTAAATCCAATTCGCTGGATTATTCGATTATCTTCGCTACTACGCCCGCACCAACAGTTCGGCCACCTTCTCTAATTGCAAACCTTTGCCCTTCTTCCATCGCAATGGGGGCAATCAGCTCGGCGGTCATCTTCACGTTGTCACCCGGCATCACCATCTCGGTGCCTTCCGGAAGTTCAACGTTTCCAGTCACGTCGGTAGTCTCGAAGTAGAACTGGGGACGATAACCCTTGAAGAAAGGAGTGTGTCGACCACCCTCTTCCTTGCTCAGGATATACACCTCACACTCGAACTTGGTGTGGGGGGTAATCGACCCGGGTACCGCCAGTACCTGGCCACGTTCTACTTCCTCACGCTTGGTGCCTCGCAGGAGAACACCCACGTTCTCACCGGCACGGCCTTCATCCAGCAGCTTGCGGAACATCTCAACACCGGTACAGGTGGTGGTCTGGGTATCACGGATACCCACGATCTCGATCTCGTCGCCTACCTTCACCACGCCACGGGCAACACGGCCAGTGACCACGGTGCCACGACCGGAGATGGTGAACACGTCTTCGATCGGCATCAGGAAGGGCTTCTCGGTATCACGCTCCGGCTCAGGGATGTACTCATCCAGGGTTTCCACCAGCTTCTTCACCGACTCAACGCCGATGTCTGAATCATCCCCTTCCAGGGCCTTTAATGCAGAACCGATAATGATCGGGGTGTCGTCACCGGGGAACTCGTACTGGTCCAGCAGCTCTCGGATCTCCATCTCGACCAGTTCCAACAGCTCGGCATCATCCACCATGTCCGCCTTGTTCATGTACACCACGATGTAGGGTACGCCTACCTGGCGCGACAGCAGGATGTGCTCACGGGTCTGGGGCATGGGGCCGTCCGCGGCAGAGACTACCAGGATGGCGCCGTCCATCTGCGCCGCACCGGTAATCATGTTCTTCACATAGTCAGCGTGGCCCGGGCAGTCTACGTGGGCATAGTGACGGTTCGGGGAGTCATACTCCACGTGGGAGGTGGCAATGGTAATACCACGCTCTTTCTCTTCCGGGGCGTTATCAATCTCATCAAACGCCTTGGTATCGCCGGAGCCATAGGCTTCCGCGCATACCTTGGTCAGCGCCGCCGTCAGCGTCGTCTTGCCGTGGTCCACGTGACCAATCGTCCCTACGTTGACGTGTACCTTCGTTCTTTCAAATTTTTCCTTTGACATTAGTGCCTGCCTCTATCTTTCTTGCTTAGCTGTCTTACAAGCTAAAATGAAATATATGTGTGATTCTTGCTTCTTTTATATACACAAATCCGGGCTTAACCCGGATACGATATTCGATACTGAATTAAATGCAGTCTCGTTAACTTATATGGTGCTCACACCCAGAATTGAACTGGGGACCTCTCCCTTACCAAGGGAGTGCTCTACCACCTGAGCTATGCGAGCTATTCACCGTCTGTCAGTCCAGCAGCCTGCCACCAAGCGCCTGGCCAGCCCGCACTACACTCAGCGCCCTCTCCACTCCTTGCCGGTAGGAAACCCGGGGCTTCCGGATCTACCTGTGATTTGGAGCGGGTAGCGGGAATCGAACCCGCGCAACCAGCTTGGAAGGCTGGGGTTCTACCTCTGAACTATACCCGCCTCCTAGAAACGGTACCGACGAACACTAGGGCCCTGGTTTCTAGATGGTGGAGGGGGGTGGATTTGAACCACCGAAGCTTACGCGTCAGATTTACAGTCTGATCCCTTTGGCCGCTCGGGAACCCCTCCCAAAAGAGCTCTCCAAAGGGCTGAATTCCCTGGCTCTTTTATTCAGAGGCGGCATTTTAGGGGAATTGACCTGCTTGTGCAATCGTTTGACAGACATTTTCCAGACCTGTCAAGTAGGCTCCAAAGGCAGTAATTTCGGGCCATTCAGGGGAATCGGCAGGGACCGATTCCGGGTCGCCAAGCTGCACCTGGATGGCACCGGTGGAACGGGGAATCGCCTCCAATTCCACCTGGTAACCCAGCGCCGCAACCTGTTCCCGGATCGCCTCCGCCGCGTCGCTTTCGGTGTACACACCCAGTGCAATGGCGTTGCTCAGCAGGCCCCGGGTAATTATGTAGGTTTCGATATCCAGGCCGGCCTGGGCCAGGACCTCGCTGAGACCATCCAGGGTAATAGTCGCCACGTTTTGGGAAGACAGGGGTGGTATGAACACCCGGAACTGGGGTTCGAGCGGGTCACCGGTGAGATATAGCCTGGCCTGCAGGCCCTGCTGCCCCATGGCTGCGGCGAAACTGTTGGCGTCGTCGACGGAGGGAAAATCACCGACAAAGAGGCAGCGCGGGCTCCCTTCCAGCAGCGCCTCGCTACGGGCATCGAATTCAGTGAGCAGGCTCAGGCCGTTGTTCAGCAGCTCGCGCCCGGGCCGGGATTCCTGGAATTGAACCGGCTCGGCAAGGAAGTAATCCCAGCCGAAGAAGGCCAGGTTCACCAGCACCAGGAATACCACTATATAGCGCATAGTTTCAGTCCGCTGGACAAACCAGTGCCAGACCCTCAAACACCAGTTCCTGCACAATCTGCGGTGCAAAGTCCGGCAACAATCGATGAATCAGCTCGGCATCCCCGCCGGAAACAAACAACTTCATCGAACCGGCCTCGTCACCGAGCTGGTTCATGGCAACCTCAATGGCGCCGATAGCAGCGCCGTTCGCACCATTGTTCACCGCGGCATCGGTGCTATGGCCCAGGGCCATGGTATCGCTAAAGCGGGGATCACCCAGTCGAATCGCGGTGTTCTGTTCCAGGCTAGATCGCATCAATTCCAGCCCGGGTAAAATGTAGCCGCCCAGGTGCAGGCCGTCCTTACTAACAACATCGACTGTTATGGCGGTTCCTGCATCAACGATCATGCACGCACTGCCCTCTCGCACATAAGCCGCCACCATGGCCAGCCAACGATCCACGCCCAACCGGCTGACATCCTTATATTGATTTCGTACCGGGCCCCAGCTCTGTTCCACCCGGGCAAAACGGCAAGCCACGTTAAGATCTGCAGCCCAATTGGCGATCGCGGTATTTTCGTCCCGGGAACGCACACTGCAGACACGGACCAGGTCCAGCCGCCCCCATTCTGCGGCTTCTTCAACCAGTCCCGCTGCCCTGTCAACGTGACCACGTGCACCGACTTGCCCAGTTTCATCCACCAGGCGCCACTTAATGCGACTGTTACCTGCATCCAGGTCCAGGATCATCAGCGACTCACTCCGGCTGCGCGCAGGGATGGGGCCAGCTCCCCACTGCCGAAAGATCGTTCACCGGCCGCCGTGCACAGTCGCAGGGCGCCACGATCATCCACTCCCAATGAACGGCCACTGCTCCTTTGCCTGCCGTCAATTACCTCAACGTCTTCCCCGATCAGGAAATCGTGCTGGTTCCAATATTCAAGGAATTCTTCAAAGCCCTTCCGCCCGAATCGCTCCAGATTGCAAAACAGTTTATCCATGGTCATTGCAATGACTTCTTCGGTGGAAGGAATGCGGGTTATCACGCTTTTCAAATCCGTTGCCGGGTTCTCAATGCCGGCAAGAGTTTCATCGCTCAGGTCCAGGTTTAACCCAATGCCAAATACCACATGGTTTACCGGTTCGCCCCGGTGTAACTCCAGAAGTATCCCGGCCAACTTTCGATTGTTATGGAGAATATCATTGGGCCATTTCAGAAAAACATCTTGCGCACCGAATGATCGGAGCGCTTCGTGCAGGCTGATCGCGGTGACCAGGCTCAGGCTGGGCAGGCGCTCCGCGGGTGTAGAGAGAGGCCATAGCAGGCTCATGTAAATGCCCTGCCCCGCCGGGCTCTGCCAATCACGCCCGCGCCGGCCGCGCCCGGCATCCTGTTGACCCGCCAGCAACAGGCTCGCCTCGGTCTTTCCCTGTTGCAGGCGGCGCAGGGCTTCGGCATTAGTGGAATCAATTCGGGGGAAATACTCCACCCGAATATCCTCCCTCTGTGACATTTCACCCAGCAACTGTTCCAGCAGACCAATGTCCATCACATTTCATCCAAGGAATAAAAAAGGAGGCAGGGCATGACCCCTCCTCCTTTTTATTCTGTCCCGGCCGTATCGATTACGGCCTCGAATCAGTCCGGTTATTCGCCGGCGGACGAACCTTCACCCACAGCCTCATCGCCTCCACCTTCACCACGACGCAGCTTGGAGATTATGGAGAACGCTTCCAGGAGTATAAAGATCGTGGTAATCACAACCGCAATCTCGATAACCACAAGTACATATTGCCCGGCGTTAAAGTGCGCGATGAGGTACCAGCCGCTGGCCCACAGCGCCATGAACAGGATAAATGTCATGGGCGCCAGCAGGTAAATTGCCGGCCGCTTCATCTTCATCAGGTAAACCGAAATGGTCAGCAAAGTCATACTGGCGAGAATCTGGTTGGTTGCACCGAATACCGGCCAGATCACCATGCCGCCATCACCTAGTGTTTCGTAATTGCTGTTGGAAACACCGAACGCCAGCAGCAAGCAGGCAGCAATCGCAAGCAGGGTGGAGAAATAGTTATTTTTCAGCGGTTCTATACCGTAGATATTGCCCCATTCCTGTACGATGTATCGTTGCAGTCGCAGGCCAGCGTCCATGGTAGTACCGGCAAACAGCACCACCATCACCGCCAGCATGGTTTCAGAGAATGCCAGCGGGAATCCCCAGCCTTCATTAATAAGATGAGCACCACCCTGGATGAATCCTTCCTGGCCGGGGCCGGAAGTGAGGCCGGTATAAATAGCGTTCCAGTCTGCTCCGCTGGCTGCATAGAGAGAACCGGTCACCGCCACGATAGTAATCAATGCCAGGGAACCTTCACCGAGCGCGCCGAGGTAACCTACGAAGCGTGCATCCTTTTCATTGTTCAGTTGCTTGGAGCTGGTACCGGAAGACACGATGCCGTGAAATCCGGACAAGGCACCGCAGGCAATGGTTACGAACAGGATCGGAAACAACGGCGGCGTTCCTTCGGCGACAGTGTTAAAAGCCGGCGCGCTGACTTCGGGTAATGTCAGGAACACGGCGGAATACAATACCAGCAGGCCGATAACAAGCTGGGCACCGTTGATGTAGTCGCGGGGCTGCAGCAACAGCCATACCGGCAGCATGGAAGCGATACCGGCATATATAAATAGAAGAATGATCCAGTTGCCGTTGTCACCGAGTCCGAAGATGTCTCCCGGCAAGGCCAGTGGATTCTCACTGCCTACCCAGATGCTGAAATAGAGAACCGCAACACCAATGGCGGAAATCAACAACAGGTTGAATTTGCGGCGTATCAACACACCGATACCGATGGCAACGGGGATCGCGACCCAGGCCGGAATCACGGAAGTCGGGAAGATCACCATGTCGGTAGCGATGATGGTGGCGAATACCGCGTTCACCAGCACCAGCAACAGGAAAATGATGACCATGAACAGCGCACTGGCGCGCTTTCCGATCAGGCTTTCGGACAATGCACCGATAGACTTGGCGCCATGCCGGTTACTGGCCCATAAGGCGCCCATGTCGTGCACGCCGGCAAAGAAGATGGAGCCAAACACTACCCAGAGGATTGCGGGTACCCAGCCGTAATACACGGCGGCGGCAGGTCCCACGATGGGTGCGGCTCCGGCAACCGCGGTAAAGTGTGCCCCCCACAATACGTACTTGTTGGTGGGTACGTAATCTATCCCGTCGTTAAACTGATGAGCAGGAGTTACATAGTTCGGATCGAGGCGGTATATCCTGGTGGCGATGAAGTTGGAATAAATGAACCAGCCAAAACAGAAACCGATGAGGCCGAACAGAACCAGAAAAATCGAGGACATGTAACTCTCTCCCGCGTTGTTATTATGGTGACGATGGCCCGCATCATAGCAAGACAGGGGCGCTCGAGACAATTGCCCGTTTTTTCATAAGCAACTGTATTCAAAGACAAATAAAAACCCGACCACGTTGCCGTGATCGGGTTTTTTAACGCTAGCCGGTAAGCCTACTTGTTAGTCGGCTCAGCGGCGTGATATGTCCAGTAGCCGATGAACATCTCATCCCAGCTCTGCAGGCCAAATGTCAGTTCCTTGCTGGGATCCGGATTCGCCGGATTGTTCTCGGAATTGTCAAAAGCACCCGTCACATGCACCTTGGTGCCGGCAGGCAGGGCCACCGGCTGTTCCAGGGCATAGGTAGGCTGCCAGGCGTAGCTGTAATTCGGCACGCTCAGCAGCTCCAGCATGTTGCCATCGGGAAATTCGGCACTGAATTTCATGTCCTTGCCCCGGAAGTGCATGTGGGCCCTCAGACCGGTAACCACAACGTCTTCCTGGAATACATATTCCGCAGCGGCTTCGTGATCCCTGGCATAGGGAGGAATCCTGAACATGCCGGATACGGAACGGGTAAAGTTCTCATGGGCCGGCGGTTCGTCATACATATACAGACCAAGAATAGTCTGGTCCGAAGTTGCCCGGCCGTTTGTAGTGTAGTGAAACTGCATGGACAGCTTGTGACCTTCCGGAATGTACACACCGGTGTTTTCCGGGAATGTCATGGCATCAACCTTGCCCGGTGCATAGCCTTCGAGGAAACGACGCGCGATGGAGCGAGTATCTGTCTCCCCGCCATCGAAATCTTCCGCCGGTGCGGTGACATAAGTCAGCAGGTGATGCAGCACGGATTCGTCACCCGGTATGAATTGCACCGCGCGTACCCACTTGTCTTCCTCAAAAGGCAGCTCTACATCAACATTAAGGTAATCCAGTACACCGGTAGCCGGTATTTCATGGGCCGGGGCCTGGATGATGTAGTCCGGTTCACCGAGCTGCCAGGATCTGCGGTCAGGAAAACTGAGCTCGGTCAGGGGATCAACCGCCGCCACGCCACGAGGTGAACCGGCGTCGATCCAGTGCACCAGGGTTTGCAGTTCCTCATCGGAAATGTAATTGGCGTTGCTGAAATGACCCACAGTAGGATCCACCTGTACCGGCGGCATGCGCCGGGTCAATAACACTTCACGGATCATGGGAGACCAGCCCATCAGCATCAGGTGACTGTCCATGGCAAAGGGGCCGATACCTCCCTCGCGGTGACAATTGGCACACTGCTCGGCAATGATGGGAGCCACCTCGGTGGCGTAATCTGGAACTTGTGCCAGCTGCGCATCGCGGGCGGGATAGCTCAGTTCGCAACCGCTGGTTCTGGCGCCAATGGTGGTGGCATCGACGGCACCGTTCAATTCGGCGGTGAGAACTTCCTCCATGGCATTGTCAGCAGCACCACGGTAAAGCAGAGTCAGGCGCTCCGGATCCAGCACCACGACTTCTCCGGCGTTAGCCAGTTGCAGGGTCTCGGCAACCAGCTGGCCGTTGTCGATAAGCAGCGGCAGTTCGGCACTGGCCTGAACCGCACCGCTACGCAATGTATTCATGTCCTGGGATTGGTCCGCATTAATCAGGGCAAAAGCGACCTGCCGCTGTGACCAGTCCTGGTTAAGTGACTCCAGTTTCGCGACCGCGCCGTCGATGGAAGCGCAGGAACCATCATAGGCCATCAGTACCAGGGCCTGCTGGTGGCGATAGCGGCTTAACTGGTGGAAATCGCCATCGGTATCCATCAGGGCGAAATCCCCTACCCGGTCCGGCAGGGCCTGGGCGGTAGTTGCTACCAGGCACAGGGCGAGGGAAAGGCTGATCCAGGAATGTTGCTTCATGGGTTGACTCCAGTGAGTGTGCTTAATCAATTCTATTTCATTTTATCGTGGCCGGAAGTATCTATCCGGCCAGGCAAGACAAGCAAGGCGTAATCAGTTGCCGGTCTCGTAATAAGAGAAGTAACCGATGAACATCTCGTCCCAGCTCTGGGCACCGCCTTTCACCGTGGCGGCGGGGTCGGGATTGCCGAGATTGTACTGGGAATTGTCAAAGGCGCCTTCGATCATGACCCGGGAACCCGCCGGCAGCAGCATGGGCTCGGACAGGCGGTAAGTGGGTTGCCAGGCAAAGTTGTAATCCGGGACATTCAATATGTCTTCCCGGGTACCGTCGGGATAAATCACGCTCATGCGCATGTACTTGCCACGATAGTGCATGTGAGGGCGGAGTCCGTGCAGCATGATCTCGTCTTCGAACACATGGGATGCGCTCATCTTGTGCTCGCTTACTCCCGGTGGAATATCCAGGTTCCTGCCACCGTGGCTGAGGGAATAAGTGGAGTACTGGTGACTGGGTTCCTCGTCGGCGAAATACAGTCCAAGACGGGTGTTGTCTACCGTCTCCTTGCCGAAAGTGGTGTAGTGCAGCGACATCTGTACCGCCGAGCCCCGGGGTATAAACACTCCGGCCCTGTCCGGGTAGGTGGCGGAACCATCCTTACCGGGCGCATAACCTTCCAGGAATTCGCGGTAGGCGTCGTTCTCGCCCTCGACGATTCGCTCGTCGTAGTCCGCGGGCACGATAAAACTCAATAAATGGTGTAGCACACGACGGTCACCGGGTATGTGCTGTACCGACTTCACCCACACGTCTTCTTCAAACGGTAGGTTTATGGTGACGTTCTCGTAATCCAGCACACCGGTTGCGGGTACGGTAAAGGCGGGCACGTCCACGACGTAATCCGGTTCACCCAGCTCCCATTCCGATTGCGGTGGTTCGATAAGGGTCAGGGGATCTACCTCGCTAACACCCCGGGGAGAACCCGCGTCTATCCAGTGCACCAGTGTTTGCAGTTCTTCCGCGTCCATATAACGGGCGTTAGTAAAATGATGGACGCTGGGGTCGACCTGGGCCGGGGGCATACGCTTGGTCATCAGGACTTCTTTCATCATGGGTGACCAGCCCTGAACCATCATGTGGGAGTCCATGGCGAAGGGCGCGATGCCGCCATCGATGTGACAGCCGACGCATTTTTCCTGCAGCAGCGGTGCGACTTCGGTGGCGTAATCCGGCACTTCCATGGCATGGCGCTCCCGAGCCGGGAATGACAGCTCACAACCTTCCACATCCTGGAGCACACTCTCATTCGGGTGAGAGCCACGGTCTTCGGCAATGGCGGAAAGGGTGTCCGCCAGCAGAGTACTGCCTTCCCTTGCCTCAATATTCTGGGCGGGACGGGCGCGAACCGGCGCCTGGTCAAGCCCACCGCGATAGAGCACACGAAATCGGCCCGGTTCAATCACAAGCAATTCACCGGAATGGCTGATGCCGAGGTTTTCCGCCACCAGCTGGCTGTCGTCATTGAGAACCGGCATGTCCAGGTTATAAAGCTCATCGAGGCGACGCAGGTCATTCAGGCTGTCCCCCGCGCTGGATCCCAGGGCCATGAAGGCGATGCCCTGGTCTTCCCAGGTGGTACGCAGCAACTGGAATTTCGGCAGTTGATCGAGGGTAGCCTGGCAATCCGCGGCTATGGAGATAAGAACTACGGCCTTGCTGTCGCCGTATTTGCGCAGTTGCTGGGCCATTCCCTGGTGGTCCAGCAGGGTAAAGTTCGCCACCCGCTCGGGGGCGGCGAATACGGACTGGGCACTGCCGAACAACATCAGTAGCAGTGCTAAATGTTTGAAACTCCTCATTTTTATCCCTTGAGAGGGGTAGTGCGACCCCGGAACTCGTGCGCGGGCCTCACTGCCCTTGAGTAATCGCGAAAGCTTAACCCAAAGGCAAAATCCGAAGGATCATAAATATCCAATGTTTTGTGACAAATTGAAACTGTCAGCGATGGGAAATCGACGTTTTTTGTCTTGCTTTTCAGGGGCTTGGAATGACAGCCGGGGCCTGCGCAACCCCGTTCAGGCTTCCTGTCCAGCGTCGTCCCGACGGCCAAATCCGTAGCTGCCGAATCCCTCGATCAGGCTCAGGCGCCGAAACAATTCATACATGCCCCACAAGGCCGCGATGATGATGATGAGCAACATGCCCCAGCGCATCAGGGCCGCGAAAAACAGGGCATCAAACACCGGCATCTGGAACTGGTACTGGCCAAGTTGACCGCCCCGCTCCAGCATCCAGTGCCAGGCACTGTGAGCCAGAAGCGCCGACAACAGTATGGCCCCAATGCGCTCCTCCACGATGTAGCGGAACAACAGGTTTAACACAGGGATGACCAGGATCAGGATGAACAACTGACCTATCTCTACACCGATATTGAATGCCAGCAGCGAAGAGAATAAATGCCCGCCGGCGAATTGCAATGTCTCGCTGAACAGGAACGAAAAGCCGAATCCATGGACGAGACCAAAGCCGAATGTGACCATCCAGCGATGCTCAAGTTTTGCACCGACGATGTTTTCGAAGGCCATGTAAACGATGGAAAGCGCAATCAGGGTTTCAATAAGCGGTGGAAACCATAGAACGTTTGGTGCGACTCCGAACGCGGACCCGATCAGGGTAATGGAATGCGCGATAGTGAACGAAGTGACCACCGGTATCAGTGCACGAATGCTGCGCAGGGGAATTACCAGGCAAAACAGGAACAGCAGGTGGTCGATGCCTTCCAGGATGTGCTCGAAACCCATGGTAATAAAGCGCAGGGCTGCCTGGTGCCATCTGGGGTCTAATTGAACCAGACCGGGATTGCCGAGATAGTTGAAGACTCTTTCTGCTCCCGATGGAACCAGGAAACGCAACACCGTGGTGGTCTGGTCCGAGAGGGTGCCCAGTTCCGGATTTACGGAAAAATCCGAATCTTCGGACTGGATGGGGTAAGTCACCAGCACGTCGAGCACACCCTGGCGGTAAAACAGGTCTACCGAATCATCCAGTGGCGCGCTAAGCACATTTTCCAGGGCCTCTTCATAGCTGGAGAATGAGCGGTCCGACGGCAGGTCCACCCGCACCGCCTCCAGGGTTTTCTCGGTGAGTTCCACCCCGTTTTCGTAAAAATGAATGGACTCGGTGATGTAAGTCTGGGCCGCGTCCCGCAGCTCGAAATCCGCCTCGGAAAATTGCAGGTAACCGGGCCCCCGCACCGGGAAAACGATCTCGCCAAAGGCTTCCATGGGTACCCGCACCAGGGCGGTCAGTTCGTTGCCTTCCGGTTTGACGAACGCGTACACAGTGACACGGGAGGGTATATCGTGGGCATTGGCCATGCCCCCGTAGAGGGTCAGCAGCGCAAACACCAGTCCACTGCAGATTCTGATTAGTGTCTTGCCGAAGGATTTCTTTGCTACGGGCTTCATGTATTTATCACTGGTTTTTCAGTTAGTTAGGAAATTACTCGTCATCGGCATCTCGACCTGTTGCACGATGCCGACGCTGTAACAAAATCTTACAGCTGCGACCTTCAAAAAATTGGCCGTGAGTATACTGTCTAGTTTCTAGGCAGTATACTCAGGAGAGCTCTGAGAGTACTACAGCCCACGTATTTCGCGCGTTGGGCCCATACAGGAGAACAACAATGACAAAGAAAAAACTGTTTCTGGGAACTGCTCTGCTAGCTGCCCTGGTGGCCCTCGGAATCGGTGAATCCCGGTTGCAGGAAACTTCAGTCGCCGCCAGTAACGACATCATGGCCCCCCATTTCCTGGTAGACCCGCTGTGGCCAAAGCCCCTCCCCAATCACTGGGTACAGGGCCGCACCATCGGTGTGGATGTGGATGAGCGAGACCATATTTTCGTTGTCCACCGGGACCAGGAGTCCATGTTCTCCCTGCGAACTGAAATCGGGCTCTATGCAGGTGTCGCGGAATGCTGCACACCGGCACCCCCTATTCTCGAATTTGACGCCGAAGGCAACCTGATTAATGCCTGGGGCGGCGCCGTGGAAGGCGCACCCTACGAATGGCCCTCCTCCAATCACGGCATCGAAGTGGCAGCCAACGGTGATGTCTGGATAGGCGGCAACGGCGGCGGAGATTCCCACGCACTGGTATTCAGCCGCGATGGCGAGTTCATTCGCCAGGTCGGTATTCCCGGCCAGGACGCCGACAGCAACAGCCGCACTCATTTTGGCCGCATCGCCGAGATCGCCATTGACGAGGCCGCGGGTGAAGCCTATTTCGCTGACGGTTACTTGCACAAGCGGGTAGCAGTCGTGGACGTGGCCACCGGCCAGTTCAAGCGCTACTGGGGTGCCTATGGCAACCGTCCGGACGACGACGCGGATGTAACCTACACCCCAGGTGTTGCCGGCCCGCAACAGTTCCGCGGCCCGGTTCACTGTGCGGAACCATCCAACGATGGCCTGGTCTATGTCTGTGACCGGGGCGCCGACCGCATCCAGATATTCCGCAGCGATGGCACCTACGTGCGTGAAGTGATTATTTCCCCGGCCACCCTGTCACAGGGTTCCACCTGGGACATTGCCTTCTCGCCCGATGCCGAGCAGGAATTTATTTATCTTGCCGATGGGCAGAACTTCAAGATTTACATCATCGATCGTGAATCCATGGAAGTGCTGTACACCTTCGGTGACGGTGGCCGCCAGCCCGGCCTGTTCTATGCACCTCACAGCATAGCAACGGACTCTGAAGGCAATATCTACACCACCGAAACCTATGAAGGTAAGCGCGTGCAGAAGTTCCTGTACCAGGGCATGCAAGCGGTAACGGTTCGTGATCGCGCGCCAACCTGGCCTGCCGACGAACTGTAAGTAGTCTCGAGAGCTCGAAAAGCCGCAGCGGAGCAATTCGCTGCGGCTTTTTCATGTCCGTCGTAGCATTTTGTCGCAGACAAAATACGAAGACGGATTATATGGTGACTGCCGCCCCGTCTCCGTTCCTCAATTCGCCCGATTGGCGAATTGCGGCGCTACGACGGGCAGGCCTGCCATCCTGATACCCACAATTTCTAACGGTTTTGGAGTGAGTGTTTGAGTTCCAATACCTTTTTAAGAGTCTTATACTGGCCAGCCCTGCATTAAAACAATAACAGGACAAGGCCATGGCTAATCACCCCAAGCTCTCTTTCGCTTCCCTCGCCCTGGTACTTCTGGTTGCCCTCGGCGTCGGACAGAATTACCTGCAACAAAACAGCAGCGCCGCCAACAGCGACCGTGCCGTACCCCATTTCGAAGTAGATCCATTCTGGCCACAGCCACTGCCAAATCACTGGTTGCTGGGCCGTACTATTGGTGTTGCGGTTGACGCCCGCGATCATATTTACATCGTGCATCGCGACACCGACAACATGTTCATGAGCCAGGAACTGGGGCTGGACCTGGGCCGCGCCGAATGCTGTACCGCCGCGCCCCCCATACTGGAATTCGACCAGGCCGGTAACCTCGTCAATGCCTGGGGCGGTCCTGTGGAAGGCGCAGCCTACGAGTGGCCCGAATCCAACCACGGCATCGAAGTGGCCCCCAATGGAGACGTGTGGATTGGCGGTAATGGCAGCAGCGATTCCCATATCCTGGTGTTCACCCGTGATGGCAGCTATGTAAGGACTATTGGTGAGCCTGGCAACCTGCCGGACAGCAATGCCACCAATCACTTCTCGCGGGTTGCCGAGATCGCAGTGGATCCGAACAACGATGAGATGTATATCGCCGACGGCTATGGCAACCGCCGTGTTGCCGTGGTGGACCTGGCCACCGGTGCCTTCAAGCGGTACTGGGGTGCTTACGGCAACCGGCCCGACGACGATGCGGACAATACCTACACCCCTGGTGCACCCCTGCCCCAGCAGTTCCGGCCACCGGTGCATTGCGCTGAACCGTCCAATGACGGATTGATCTACGTGTGTGACCGCGGTGCCGACCGCATCCAGGTATTCCGTCCCGACGGCACCTTCGTCAAGGAAGGCCTGGTGGCGCCGGCCACCCTGTCCGGTTCCACCTGGGACATCGCCTTTTCCCGGGACTCGGAACAGGAATTCATTTACCTGGCGGATGGCTCCAACATGAAAGTACACATCCTGGATCGTGAGTCTCTCGAGGTGTTGTACACCTTCGGCGATGGTGGCCGCCAACCGGGCCTGTTTTTCGGTACCCACAGCATCGTGACCGATTCCGATGGCAACCTGTATACCACCGAGACCTACGAAGGAAAGCGTGTGCAAAAGTTTATTTATCGCGGCTTATTGCCCCTGCGAAATGCCACCCAGGGCGCGCCCTGGCCGGCTTCGGCGATAAACTGATACGGTGCCAGGCAAAAGGCCAGCGCAAGCTGGCCTTTTACTGTTAAGCCCGGCTTCATTGACAATGATTTAATTTATTCCAATCGCAGCAAATCGAGGAAGACTCCCAGCATGAAGAAGTTGATCGCCGCCCTGTTGGCACTTACCTGTTTCAGTGTAGCCAGCGCCGAGGAAATTACAGTTGGCTACCAGTACGATGGTAACCACAACACCAATTTTGAAAATCACCGCTATGGCTTGTCCGTTGGTGAATTTACCGATGCGCGCGGAGTCGATAATCCCAACCTGATTACGGATGCCGATCTCGGCAATGGACTGGCCAGTGATGGCTATGTTGCCGAAAAACCCCTCACCGACATGATCCGGGATGCGTTGCTCCAGGGTTTCCAGCACGGCAATGCCAACTTGGATTCAGAAAACGCCATGACCGTGCAGGGTGCTCTCAACACGGTGCAGGCAGAGATCCGGGAACGGGACGGCGTGGCATCGATCCGTCTTACCATGCGGGTGAACGTGCAGCTAAACAATGGCAGCCGCACCATCTGGCAAACCAACCTGTTCGGCCGCGGCGAAGTCCCGGTGAGCGAAGGCATGGCGGCGGCAGTACACGCCGGCCTGAACCGGCTGGTCAGGGAGTTGGTGCGGGACGATTACTTCCTGATCGAACTGCAATAGCTCAATCGAAACAACCCAGGGCACTGTCCAGGGGTTCCAGGTCCAGCCCCGGCCGTTCCGGGAAAAATACCAGGCCAGTCAGGTTTTCCACCTCGGCGAGAGAGCTGCGCGTGTTGCAATGGTGCACGTGAATGGGTGAATCCTGGGGTAAAAGGAAAACCGTGCCCTGCCCCGACTCCGTGGCGATGACCTTGAAGAACGCATCGGGAACACGATATTCCACGGCAGCGGGTGGAGCAACAAGTGCCTGCTCGTAGTAGATCGGCCCGGCAATCACATACACCTCGTCTTCCCGGTTCACCAGGTTGCGCACCGCCCATTCCAGGCCATACCACGCGCCCTGGTTCAGGCTCCGGGTCCTGGCCACCTGTGCGGTGAGAAAATTCACATCGTCCCAATATGGTGTACCGGCAAAGCTCACCAGGGGGACCAGGTGACTGCGGGCAAAATCGCTTTCTTCCAGGACATTGAAATCATCCGGCCCAGGGGACTCTGTTACGTAGGGATCGATGCGCGGAGTCCGGGACAGGCTGGAAGCGATGCCGATGGAATCGGCGGAAACCTTGTAGGAAACCCAGTCCGCCACCCGCGACACGGTGTTGTAGGAGAGCACGTAAATGGGACGCAGGATCAGGTGATTGTCAGTGTCAGCCCCGGCGGGACAACCCCAGAGGCACAATCCGATGCGATAGTTCGCTGCCTGGGCCTGGGATATGCCCAGCAACAACATGATAAATAAGATATTACGCACTGGAGCTTTTCTGCCCTATGACCACGGGGATTGTTCTTTCTTCTATATATAGGATTGCAAGTAGCACCGGCTGATTGCGGGTCAGCGAACTGGCCGGAATATTACACATCACACACTGCCTGCGCTAATTGCAGTCCCGGATTGGCACAAAAAATTACCGTAACCCCCGTCGTCCATCACGCGTCTGATATGCATGACCGGAACATGCTCCCTGGCTTCCCGAGGCCATAGTTTTCGGGGGATGGGGGCCGAAAACTGTTTGAATATTGAAATCGGGTCATATTTTTAATTTTCAGGAAGCAATCCGGCCACACCACCCCTAGACTTCGGCTGTTACGGGGTATGGCACCCTTCAATGAGGAGAGGATAATGTTGAGCATTTCCCGCATTACCAAGTCGGCTGTAGCCATCGCAGCTACCAGCCTGTTCGCCGGCGGCGCCATTGCCGCAGAGCGAATCACCGATTTTTCCCTTATGGACCACGAGGGCCGGTTCCACCAGATCAGCCGTTATGGCGATCATGACGCCCTGGTCCTGTTCATGCACAACGATGACGACCGGGATACACGCCGTGCCGCCGAGGAATATGGCGCACTGGTAGAGCAGTATGCCGAGCAGAAAGTGGCCTTTTTCATGCTGGATTCCACCGGAATCGCTGACAAGGCCGAGATGAGCGAGATCGCGGAAGACCGCGAGTACAGCCTGCCCATCCTGCTGGACGACACCCAGCTTGTTGCCAGGGAACTTGGCCTGAGCCATGGCGCCGAAGTAGCCATCATCGACCCGGCCACCCTGGAACTGGTATTCAAGGGCGCACTGAATGACCGCTTCGAGGAAGGCAGCCGTGCCCGTCGCGCCAGCGAACATTACGCCGCCCAGGCCCTGGACGCCGTCATCGCCGGAACCGAAGTCAGCGCAGCCCAGGTCGCCGCCAAGACTGATGCCGTGGAATTCAGCAGCCTCATTGCCGAACCCCAGGCGATCTCCTATGCCAATGACATCGTACCCATCATCGAAGAGCGCTGTGCCAGCTGCCACATGGAAGGCGGTATCGCACCCTTCGCCCTGAACAATCACCAGATGCTGCGCGGCTGGTCCCCCATGATCCGGGAAGTGGTTTATACCAAGCGTATGCCGCCGGGCCAGATTGAAAACCAGTATGTGGACGATTTTCACAACGTGAATCACATCACCATCGAAGAAACCCAGAAGCTGATTAGCTGGATCGACAATGGTTCGGTGAATAACGACGACAGTGATCCCCTGGCCGAGTTCCAGCCGGAAATGGTTAAGTGGGAATACGGCGATCCCGACATGGTTGTAGCCATTCCGCCACAACAAATCCCCGCCACCGGTGTGCAGGACTATCGTAACCTGACCGTACCGCTGGATCTCGAGGAAGACGTCTGGGTGAAGGCAGTTGAATTCGTGCCGGGCGACACTACCGTACTGCACCACATTATTGCTTTCGCCTATGGCCCCAACGGTGTGAACGAATTTGAAGTGCTGAACCAGGGTATCGGCCTGGGCGCTTATGCCCCGGGCAACAAGGTTAACACCTACCCGGAAAATTCAGGCTTCCCGCTGAAGGCCGGTGGAGGCCTGTTGCTGCAAATGCATTACACAACTTCCGGCAAGGAAACCGTTGATGCATCGGAGATTGGAATATACCTGTGGGACGAAGAGCCTGAGCGACCGGTACTGGGTGGCTCCGCTGCTGACCTGGAAATCGATATTCCGCCTTTCAGCCGTAAGGAAATGGTGGCGACCAAGGTGTTCCGCAAGGATTCCTACCTGAGCATGCTCGGTCCTCACATGCACTACCGCGGATATGACGCCAACTTCAAGCTGCGTTATCCCGACGGCCGTGAAGAAGAGGTCCTGAACGTTCCCAATTACCAGTTCAACTGGCAGAAGGTTTATGACTTCAAGGAACCCCTGTTCCTGCCCGCAGGCACCGAACTGGTTTTCCGCGGCACTTTTGACAACACCGAGCAGAATCCGTTTAACCCGGATGCGTCTCAGACCTTATCTTGGGGGGAACAAACCTGGCAAGAAATGTTCTTCGGCTTCTTCCGCTACGTGGAAGCAGGCGACGGCGAATAACTTTCCAGATTGTTCACTATCGAGCCCGGCCACCTAACGGTGACCGGGCTTTTTTTTGCCCTCTTGTTTTGTTCCCACCCGCCCGCCATTCTGTTCCTACCTGCCCTCTCCTGTTTATCCCACCCACCCGCTCTTGTTTGCTCCCATCCCTGAGTTACGCCAGGGGCATTCATGACAGCCCCAGCGTTAGTTGCTAGACTCGGCTGGTTTTCCTATTTCAACGGCAGCTCACGACTAATGAAAAAATTCTTTATCGCCTGTATCAGCTGTGCTCTCGCTACGGCGACCTGGGCCGACACCCTGCTCATCGAAAACGTCAACGGATACACCCTGGATAGTGAGCGCAAGCTGTTGCGCTTCAGGGCCATGCTGATCGACGACGACCGCGTACTGCAATTGTTCTCCACGGACGATGAACTACCCGATGACGCGGACCGTGTCGTTGACGGTGGCGGACGCACATTGATTCCTGGACTCATCGACGCCCATGGCCACGTCTCCAGCTATGGCACGAGTCTGCTTACGGTTGACCTGGTGGGCGCTCAATCTGAACAGGAAGCCGCCGAACGGGTACGGGTATTCGCCGAGGAAAATCCTGAACTGGAATGGATACAGGGTCGCGGCTGGAACCAGGTGTTGTGGGACAGTAACGAATTTCCCAGCGCTGCCAGCCTCGATGCCGTGGTGCCCGACCGCCCTGTGTGGTTACGCCGCGTCGACGGCCACGCCGCCTGGGGCAACTCCCTGGCCATGGAACTGGCCGAAATTGATCCGCGCACCGAAGATCCGTCCGGCGGCCAGATTATTCGCGACCGGCAGGGTGAGGCCACCGGGGTGTTCGTGGACAACGCCATGGGGCTGGTTACACAACACGTGCCCCAGCCAAGTATTGAAGAACTACGATTCATTCTCACCACGGCACTTGAGAGTCTCGCCGGATACGGCCTGACCTCGGTACACGATGCCGGGATCTACAGTGACACCATCGCCGCTTACCGCGGAATGCTGGAACAGGGACCGTTGCCGATTCGCGTGTACGCCATGCTGCGCACAACAGACCAGTTTTACCTGGACCGGCTGCGTGATGGTTACATCGAAGACCCGGACCAGACTTTCTCCCTGCGCAGCGTGAAGATCTCTGCCGACGGCGCCCTGGGCAGCCGTGGTGCCGCGCTTATCGAAGCGTACTCCGACCAACCGGGTCATACCGGCTTGTTGCTGCATTCTCCGGAACGCCTGGAGTTTTTCATGCGCGCGGCCATGAATGCCGGCTTCCAGGTAAACACTCATGCCATTGGCGACAACGCCAACATGATAGTGATGGACAACTACGAAGCTCTGATTTCCGAGACCGACACACGTTCCCTGCGCCACCGAATCGAGCATGCCCAGGTCTTGCGTTATGAAGACATTGCACGCTTTGCCAGCCTCGGTGTGATTCCTTCCATGCAGGCCACCCATGCCACCAGCGACAAGAACATGGCCCAGGACCGACTGGGTGAAGTGCGAATCCAGGGTGCTTATGCCTGGCGCAAACTATTGGATACCGGCACCATCATCGCCAACGGTTCGGATTTCCCGGTGGAGTCCCCCAATCCATTCTTTGGACTGCATGCCTCGGTGACCAGGCAGGATCATGATAATCAGCCCGATGGCGGCTGGTTTCCCGAAGAGAGCATGACGCTCCGTGAAGCCCTGGCCAGTTTTACCATAGACGCCGCCTATGCCGCTCACCAGGAAGACCTGCTGGGCACACTGGAGCCCGGCAAGAAAGCAGATTTCATCTTGCTGGACCAGGATGTACTCACGGTGCACCCGTCGGAAATATGGCAAACCCAGGTACAGGAAACCTGGGTTGGCGGGCGACGCGTATTCAGGCGGCAGTGAGCCCAAATGGCACCTAACAGTAATTACATGGCAGGGCGCCACTTTTTACAAATTCCCGGGCCGTCCAATGTCCCCGACCGGGTATTGCAGGCCATGGCTCAACCGGTAATCGACCACCGCGGTCCAGACTTTCCGGAACTGACCCTGGGTATTTTTGAAAAGCTGCGGCAGGTCATTGGAACCCATTCGCCAGTGTTCGTGTTCCCGGCATCGGGCACCGGCGGTTGGGAAAGCGCCTTGCTGAATACCTTGTCACCGGGTGACAAGGTGCTGGCTTTCGAGACCGGTCACTTTGCAACCCTGTGGAAGAACGTGGCCACGAAGCTGGGCCTGGAGGTGGACTGGGTCGAAGGTGACTGGCGCTGCGGCGTAGACGCCAACGTGGTTGAAGAAAAACTACGCGCCGACAGTGAGCACCAAATCAAGGCGGTTCTGGTAACTCACACCGAGACCTCTACCGGTGTAACCAGCGACCTCCGCGCCATTCGTGCGGCAATCGATGCCGCAGATCACCCGGCACTTTACATGGTTGATGCGGTTTCCTCCCTGGCCTGTTCCGAACTGGAAATGGATGGGTGGGGCATCGACGTGGTAATCAGCGCCTCGCAAAAAGGCCTGATGCTGCCACCAGGACTTTGCCTCAACGCAGTGAGTGGGAAAGCCATGACCCTCACCGAATCCGTAACTTCACGGCACTCGTACTGGGATTGGCAGGCCATGCTGGAAAACAATGCCCGGGGCTATTTCCCCTATACCCCGGCGACCAACCTGCTCTATGGCCTGGATGCCGCGCTGGACATGCTGCTGGAAGAAGGCCTGGTCAACGTAATCTCACGCCACGCCCGGCTGGCGGCGGCAACCCGGGTCGCGGTTGATGCCTGGGGTCTTGAGAATGTTTGCCGCAACGAGAACGAATTTTCCAATTCAACTACCGCGATCTATGCTCCCACCGGCGGTGATGCCGATGCCCTGCGGGAACTGATCCTGCAGCGCTTTAACATGTCCCTCGGCACCGGCCTCGGCAAGCTCAAGGGCTCGGTATTCCGCATAGGTCATATTGGCGATTTCAACGAACTGATGCTGGCCGGCACCCTGAGCGGTGTGGAGATGGGCCTGGCGATAGCAAAAATGAATTACAAGCCGGGAGGCGTTACTGCTGCCCTGAACTATCTGCAAGAACAGCCTTAACCCAATAACAACAATAATGGAGTAGCCATGGATCCTGCTACCGCGGTCAATACCAGTGCCGCCATTTCACTCACCGGTTTCGCCATCGTCATCTTTTTGCTGTTGTTTCTCATTGCCAAATGGAAATGGCATGTATTCCTGGCTCTGCTTATTCCTATCCTGTTGTTTGGCATCATGCCCGGCATTCAACAGAATAATTTTATCGATGCATTCGAAAGCGGTTTCGGCAACACCCTGGGCTCCATCGGCGTGGTCATCGTGCTCGGCTCCATCATCGCGGAAGCGCTGAAGCACACCGGCGCCATACAGGTAATTACCCGCTCCATGGTAAACCTGGTGGGCTCCCAGCGTATGCCCCTGGCTTTGACACTTACCGGGTTCATCATCGGTGTTGCTATTTTTTCCGACGTGGCCTATGTCATCCTGAATCCCCTGGTGCATTCGGCGGCGAAGACCATGGGCGTCAGTATCGCGGTAATGTCCACCGGTCTGGTTGGGGCTTTGCAACTAACCCACGCCATTGTCCCGCCCACACCGGGCCCCCTGGCGGCAGCCGCAATAGTGGGTGCCGATATTGGCCAGACCATCATCTTCGGCGGCATCGCCTGCCTGTTCGGTTCACTGGCCTGCTGGGCATGGGGAGCCATGTTCGCCGGTCCGCGTATTGACACCCAGCCCTCGGACGAATTCGAAGGCGTCTCCATCGACGACCTGGACGAAGACGGCCCGTCGGAACTGCCAAGCACCCTCAGCTCCTACATGCCCATCGTCATACCCATTATTTTGATCGGTACCCAGAGCGTGGTATCCCTGGTCTTTGCCGAGGGTCACATCCTGCGTACGGTTTTCGGTTACCTAGGCTGGCCAGTTATTGCGCTGTCCATCGGTGTGTGGCTGGCCTACCGCAATATTCGCGCGAAAGACGACAAGGAAAAGGCAAAGGACGCCTGGGTAGAGGCGGCATTAAAAACCTCCGCCATGATACTGGTTGTAACCGGATTGGGTGGTTCCCTCAGCGCCATTCTCCGCGGTACGCCCGCGGTGGATTTCATTGCGACTTTCTTTTCTGACTACGGCCTGCCTGCCATCCTGTTGCCCTTCGTCATAGGCATCATCGGCAACATGATCACCGGTTCCACCACCGTCGGAGTAATTACCGCCGCATCCCTGGTGGCGCCCATGCTGGGCAGTCTGGCCCTTTCACCGGAGGCCGCCATGCTGGCGGGCGCCAGTGGCTCGGTCATCATCAAGTACGTAAACAGCAGCTATTTCTGGGTGTGTACATCGCTTTCGAGGTTGAGTGTGCCCGATGCCGTATTCAGTTACGGCGGTGCGACACTGGTAGGAGGGATAGTGTCGTTCCTGGTGGTTTGCGTGATGTGGGGAATCGGCCTGGTCTAACCCTTGGCCTTGCGTGCCAGCAGCAACTGTTCAGCCATGTCGGAAACAGCCCACTCTTCCGAGATCAGGCCGTCGCGGAATTCGCTGACCATCATCTGCCGCCACTTCACCATTCTGTCGGTGGCGGGAAATCCCTGGTAGCTGCCGGTTTGCACGCCGCGAATATCGCGATACCACGCAACCCGGTTTTCATCCGCCAGCAGTATTTTTACCTCGACTTCCAGTTCGGAAAAGCGCTCCCTGATCTTGGCAAGGATGTCACGAATGGTGTCGTGGGTGGCTTTAATGTCCGCGTCGGTCAGGTGTACGACATAGTCGGTGGTGAAATAATCCGGTATCGCATCGAAGTTGCCCTCGGCCAGTAGCACCCGGTTGGCTTCTGCAATTCTTGTTGCAAGCGTGCTGGACATATTGAATCCCGGATTATTAATTGTTGTTATTCCAGGTTTTCGTAACCAAGGCCTGCGTTTTCAGTTGAAAACAACCACTCTTTCGCAGTCACCACATCCTTGAACACGTGGAATATCCCTTTGAATCCCTGTGCCTCGGTGTAGTATTCCACCATGCGGCCAATGCCGAACTCCACACCCTCGGAGCAAACCAGCGCGGTTCGCCTGCCTTCGGCGTCCACTCGCCGCGCGTCTTCGGCTTCGGCAAATAATTCATCGGAGGCCATCTTGCGCCAGGAAGCTTCGGTCATGTCCCACAGCACCTTTTGCGTACGCAATTCCTGGTGCACCTGGTTGCGGAAGCGACTGATTTCTCCGGCTCGAATCTCACCGATCACCGTCACCAGTGAAAACCCGAGCTCCCTGTCGATATCGAGTGTGAAATCCGCCATCAACCCACCCTGCGCTACTACGAGCGTGACAGTGTAGCATTCTTCCACGAAGTTGGTAGGAAAACTACTGGGGATCGGCCAGGGCCATTTGCAGCACCCGGGCTATATGCAGGGCGTTGCGGTCCGTGCCCTGCCTGATCTGGTGGCGGCAACTGGTGCCGTCGGCGACGATCAGGGTGTCCTCCCCCGCATTGTCCACAGCCGGGAACAGGCTCAGGGAACCCATTTTCATGGACAACTCATAGTGCTCCTGCTCGTAGCCGAAGGACCCGGCCATACCGCAGCAACTGGAATCGATGGTGCCCACTTCCAGCTCAGGCACCCAGCGTAACACCCGTTCCACGCTGGACATCAGGTTGAAGGCTTTCTGGTGGCAATGCCCGTGAACCAGGGCCTTTTTCTGGGACAGGGGTTTTAGTTGCAAACCGGCTCGACCCGCCTCTCGCTCCCGGACCAGGAATTCTTCCAGCAGGAAACTGTTTTCCGCCAGGGCACGGGTTTCTTCCCCGGGTATCAATACCAGGTATTCGTCTCTCAGGGTTAACAGGCAGGAGGGTTCCAGCCCTACTACCGGAACACCTCTTTCGATATATGGTCTTAACGCGTCGACAGTACGCCGCGCTTCCTCCCGGGCCTGGTCCAGCAGGCCGCTGCTGAAAAAAGTCCTGCCACAGCACAGGGGCCGATCGTGATCCGCGGCTGCGGGACAGTGCACCCGGTAACCGGCGGCGGTCAAAACCGACATGGCGGCGATGGCATTCTCGGCTTCGAAACAGTGGTTGAAGGTATCAACCAGCAATACCACCTCGGGACGCTCATCGGGTACGGCGTCTTCGATCACCGGCACGAAATGGTCGCGGCGCCAGCGTGGCAGTGGGCGTCGGCGACTGAGACCTAGCAACAGTTCCGACAACGCGGCGAAGCCCGGGATGGTGTCTCTCAGGTTTAACAGGAAACTGAGGGATCGCAGGCGATAGGCGTAACGCGGCAGGAAAGCGAAGAGGCGCCCACGCAGGCCGGGCTTATGCAGCTTGTTATAGTGATAAAGGAATTCGGATTTCATGCGCGCCATGTCAACGCCGGTGGGGCATTCCCGCTTGCAGCCCTTACAACCGACGCACAGGTCCATGGTGTCATACAGCGCCTGTGACTCAAGGCCGTCTCCATCGAGCTGACCGGTAATGGCAAGGCGCAGGCTGTTGGCCCGGCCGCGGGTCAGGTGTTGCTCATCGTAGGTCACTCGGTAAGAAGGACACATGGTGCCCACGTTGGCCTTGCGGCAGGCGCCGTTGTTATTGCACATCTCGACGGCACGATCGAAGCCGCCCCACTCCGACCAGTCCAGGGCCGTGTCCGGCATCCGGCTTTCGTACCCCGGTTTGAAACGCATCAATTCGCGATCGTCAAAGCTGTGCGGGTTAACGATCTTGCCCGGGTTCATCATGCCGTTGGGATCGAACAGGTTTTTTACTTCCTCGAAATTTTTCACCATGCGATCACCGAACATATCGCGATGAAATTCCGAACGGGAAATGCCGTCACCATGCTCCCCGGAGTGGGATCCCTTGTACTCCCGGACCATCTCGAGAGTTTCTTCCATGATGGCGCGCATCGTGGACGCCCCTTCCGGTTGCTTCATGTTCAGCACCGGGCGTACATGGAGGGTGCCCACCGAGGCATGGGCGTAGAAGGTGCCTTCGGTGCCGTGCTTGTGAAAGATGTCAGTGAGGCGGCTCGTATATTCCGCAAGGTCTTCCAACCGCACCGCGCAATCCTCGATAAAGGAAACCGGTTTACCGTCACCCTTCATGGACATCATGATGTTCAGTCCGGACTTGCGCACCTCCCAGATGGCATTCTGGAAAGACGGATCCACCGCTTCCACCACGGAATCCCTGAAACCCATGGACTCCATCAGTTCAACCAGTTCCCTCAGGCCCCGCAGTTGTTCGTCGCGATCGTCGCCGGCGAACTCCACCAGCAGGATGGCATCGGGCTCACCCTGGACAAATTTGCTTACCGTGCCGGCAAACAGCGGAATATTTCGTGCCAGTTCGATCATTGTGCGATCCACCAGCTCCACCGCAGCCGGATTCAGCCTGACGATATGCTGGGTGCTGTCCATGGCTTCGTAAAAGCTGGGAAAGTGGCACACACCTAACACCTTGTGCCGGGGTAATGGCTGCAGGTCCAGGTGGATGCGCTGGAAAAACGCCAGTGTGCCTTCCGATCCCACCAGCAACCTCGCCATATTGGGATCGGTTTTAGTCAGCTCATCGATGTTATAACCGCCAACGCGGCGCAGCAGATCGGGAAAGCGCGCGTGGATTTCGTCCGCCTCCCGCTGGCCCAGGGCCAGCAACCTGGATTCCAGGGTTGATACGCCACCGGTGCCATTCAGCTTCTTGAAATGCGCCTTGCTGCCGTCAGCCAGAATCGCTTCGATAGAATGAACGTTATGAACCATGTTGCCGTAACGAATTGACCGGGCACCGCAACTGTTGTTGCCGGTCATGCCTCCCAGGGTAGCCCGGTTGGCAGTGGATACATCCACCGGGTAAAACAGGCCGTGGGGTTTGAGAAAGCGATTGAGCTGGTCCAGCACGACGCCCGGCTGCACCGTGACGGTAAGGGACTCCACGTCCAGGTTGGTGATGTTATTCAGGTGCCGGGTGGTATCGATTAACAAGGCATCGCCGATGGCCTGGCCATTCTGGGATGTGCCCGCACCCCGGGGCAATACCGGTAGACCTTCCTCCCGTGCCACCTGCAGCGCCGCTTCCACGTCGGCGTCATCCGCGGGAACCACTACCGCGCGGGGAACGATCTGGTAAATGGAAGCGTCGGTACTGTAGCGGCCGCGACTCAGAGCGTCATGCAGCAGGTCACCCCTGATCTCGCGCTGCAGTCTTGAGAGAATTGATTGTGGGAGATTTGCTGGCATGGCAGTGCTGCTTGTTCTGTGGACGTTATAGCACAGAGCGGCACCGACTGGCGAAGCCGCCGGGTCACTGGCGGGATATTGAAATGGCCCGTTGGCTTCAGTAACCTCGATTGGCCAGCCATCCCGCTCCCTCCCGAGGCTTCTATGAAAAAAACAACATTGCCCACAGCCATTCTCTTCACCACGCTCTTTCCCCTGCTGACTGCACCGGCGGTGTACGGACAACAATTCGAACCGGGCTATCTGGACCCGTTCCCGATTCTCGAGGCGGCATCGGCTGCCATCGGGGAAGAAAATCTCAACTGCGTTTCCATTTCCGGCACGGCCTATACCGGCATGGTGGGACAGCAGCGCCTCAACGGTTACGAAGTGGATTGGCCCCGCGGTGAAGTCCTGAGCAATTACACCCGCATCATCGACTGGCGCAATGTACGCATGCTTGAAACCTTCGAACGGGAACCGGGCAATAACCCGGCCAATTGGAAATACGGATTGGGCTGGTACGGAGGCACACCGGTGCAAACCCAGGCACAACAACAGTTTTTCCTGAACGGGGAGTACGCCTGGTCCCGGGATGGCGATGACGGTGAAGCCGTGGCGGCGCGTCCCCTGGATGCGGAGCGCTGGCAACTGGACATGTGGCTCACACCCCACGGGTTTCTCAAGGCGGCACGCCTGCCGGGAGCCAATCCCAGGGCGACCTGGCGCTGGGAACTGGGCGAAATGGGCCGCGATGGCGCCACGGTAAACCCGGAACGGGTGCGCATCGTTTCCATTACCGTCATGGGTAAGTACCGGGTGGACGCCACCGTCAATTCGGAAAACCTGTTGCAGCGGATTCACACCTGGGTACCGGATCCGGTGCTGGGGGATACCAATTACGAACATGAATTTGCCAACGATGATTACATCGACATCGGCAATGGCATCCGCTTTCCCACGGTGTGGCATCACCACACCGGGTGGGACGACAATTACCAGGCCCAGAGCATAAATGCCGGGCACAACGCCTTTGGAGGTAACCAGTCCAATATTCAGCCCAATGTCTGCCCCGGCGCATTAACCGTTCCGAAATCCGTACGCGATGCGAGCTTTAGCGAAAACGTCAGCGTCGAATCCCTGGGTGACGGGCTGTGGCTACTCGGCGGCGCTTCCCACAACAGCGTGGCAATCGAATTCGATGAATTCGTGGCAGTAGTGGAAGCCCCGCTGTCCGAGGCACGCAGCCTGGCGGTTATCGACCAAATAGTGGAGCGAGTGCCGGATAAACCCATTCGCTTTCTCATCAATACTCACCAGCATCATGATCACATCGGCGGCCTGCGTACTTACATGCACCTCGGCGCCACCATAGTTACCCATTGGAAGAACTATGATTTCTATACCCGCGACGTGCTCAACTACGCGCCGCGTACCTTGCTTCCGGACATGGTAAGCCTGTGGCCACCGACGGAATTAGCGGAGGGTTATCAGTACGAAGTGGTGAGAGAGAACTACGTTATTACCGACAACGACCGCAACCTGAAGATATCCTATGTACATCCCCTGCCCCACGTAGAAGGAATGTTAGTGGTCTACCTTCCTGATGAAAGAATCCTGATCGAAGCGGATCTTCTCGATGGCCCGCCGGCAGACGGCGACTACGAAACTGAACTGGCGGGAGCCGCAGCATCCCACCGCAGCCTGCGTAATCACGTGGAGAGATTGGGATTGGAAGTAGAAACCATCGTGCCCATCCACGGGCAACCGGTGGCCTGGCAGGAATTTATTGCCGGTTTGTGAATCTCACTCGATGCGACGCCAGGTCAGGGTGGCCGTGGTGCGCCCCTGATCGTTGCGCAGAGACAGTTTCAGGATTGCGTCGTTTTCGGCAAACTCGTAATAGCGAATATTATCGCCACCCACCCAGCGCGGCACCATGGGCGATCCCTCAACGTGATGAATCACGATCTGCCTGTCGGTGTCGTAAGACACCGAACCCCAGTAGGCAAATCCGCCGATAACGCGGCCCGATTCCGTCTCCGCCCGCCGCGGCAGATTCTTCGGCATACCCAGACCGGCCATGTTGCCGAACGCGTCATAGCTGAGCCGGCCGATGTATTCCATGTCCACCGGCTCACCGTTCTCGGGAAAAGTGAAATAGCTGACCAGTTCGTAGTCGCCCAGGAAGCGCGCGGCGATTTCTTCCGTGTTATCCGCAGCCACGAGCTGGCTAGCCAGGGTACTGACGAGTAGCAGTAAATACAGCCTGGCGCGGTTCATGGATCAGTTTCCTATGGCCGCTCCGTCACCGCGTCGTGAATCCGAGGCGCCGAGGAACAAATTGTTTTCGCGATCATGGTACACACCCATGGCCGCACCCTGGGTGCCACGTTCCCGCAGCGAATGTCCCTTTGCCTGGTAGAGCCTTATTGTATCGGGAGACAGGCTGTTGGATTCCATGCTGGTCACATCGGGCAGCCACTGGTGATGAATTCGCGGTGCTTCGATGGCCTGGGCGATGTTCATGCCGTGGTCGATGATGTTAAGCAAAACCTGCATGGACGTATTGATGATGGTCTTGCCGCCGGGGCTGCCAATGGCAAACAAGGGCTTGCCCTCTTCGGCCACGATCACCGGTGTCATGCTGGACAGCGGGCGTTTTTCCGCTGCCACCAGGTTTGGCGCGGTGCCGATATTGCCGCGCTCGTCGGTGAGACCGGGCACCGCATTGAAATCACCCAGTTCATTGTTGAGCAGGTAACCACCGCCTTCCACCACGATGCCGGAACCGTAACCGAATTCCAGGGTATAGGTCATGCTCACCATGTTGCCATCGCCATCCACCACGGAGAAATGAGTGGTCTCCTCGCTTTCATAAACCTGGGCAAATTCGCTGGGGCTGCTTGGCGATGCACGGTCCATGTCGATGGTGGCGCGCAGGCCGGCTGCATAGTCTTTACTCATCAGGCGCTGCAGCGGCATGTTTTCGTTGAAGTCCGGATCCCCCAGGTGCTCTGCTCGGTCGGCGTAGGCGCGGCGCATGGATTCGGTCAGCACATGCAGGTAGTCCGCGGAATTGTGACCAAGCGCTGCCAGGTCAAAACCTTCGAGAATATTCAGCATTTCCACCAGGATGACACCCCCGGAACTGGGTGGCGGCATGCTGACAATTTCATAGCCGCGGTAATTTCCGCGAATGGGTTCTCGCTCTACCGCCCGGTAGCGGGCCATGTCTTCCTCGGTGATGATGCCCCCGATGGAATCCATGAAAGAAGCCAGCCGTCGCGCATTTTCCCCTGCGTAAAATCCGTCATGACCATTGTCACGAATCAGTTCCAGGGTATGGGCCAGATCCGGCTGGTACCAGGTGTCACCCAGCGTGTAATCAGAACCGTCTTCCTTGTAAAACTTGGCAGCGGAAGAGGGATATTGCATCAGGCGTGACTTGTTGCCGGCGAACTGCCGCTGCAGGGAGTAATTAACAGGAATACCATCCCGGGCCAGCTCTACCGCTGGTTGCACCAGTTCTTCCCAGGGCATGGAGCCCAGTCGCTGGTGTGCCAGCCACAAACCGGCAACGGTTCCTGGCACGCCTACCGCCAGCGGGCCAAAGTGATTGGAGTTATTGACGACGCGACCATCGAGCCCCAGGTACATGCGCTCGGTGGCGGCAATAGCAGCCTTTTCCCTGAAATCAAACGCGGTCGCGTAACCGTCCTCGCCGTGATACATCAGGAAGCCACCGCCACCGATGTTTCCGGCGGTGGGCCAGGTAACCGCCATGGCAAATGCCGTGGCGATTGCCGCGTCAACGGCATTACCGCCTTTGCCCAGCACATCGGCACCGACGGCGGAAGCAAGGTCGGAGGAACTGGCCACCATGCCATTTTTTGCGTAGGCCGGTGATCGGCCACCGGCGGCAAAAACGGGTGCCGCCAGGGTCAGGCTGAGAAGGAAAACCAGGCTCTTCACAAAACGCTGATTGCGCAAATTAGTAATCATATATAACTCTTCACTTTCAATGGGTTAGCCGCGTATCAAGGCGGTGGGTCAAACTGCGAATGACAGTCTATTCTACAGTAAACAGTGCTGGCAATCCGGCCCTTGGCAAGTTTGTCGGGGTGGTGCTAAGTTGTTTCTTCCCCGGCCCGTGCTCCCCCTTGCGTGCGCATCTGGGCATTAATCCTTTACCGAGAAGTTTCATCATCATGATTATTAGCCTATGTCATTCTTCATTTATCAGACTCTGTTTAATTATTGCCTTCGGCATGCTTCTGATCAGTTGCTCAGAGCAACAAACCAGCACCGGTGACAGCGAAGCACCTCCTGCTGTCACAACAGAGAGTGAGGAAGATCTGGTTGCCCGCGCTCGCGCCATACACGACAGGGTCATTACGCTGGACACCCACGTGGACATCGACACCGATGATTTCACCGCGGGTAACAACTACACCGCAGACCTGAACACCCAGGTCAACCTGCCCAAGATGGAACAGGGTGGCCTCGACGTGGCCTGGTTCATTGTTTACACCGGCCAGGGCCCGCTAACGGATGAAGGCTACGCAGCGGCTTATGCCAATGCCGATGACAAGTTCAATGCCATACACCGCCTCGCCGAAGAGATTGCGCCGGACCGCATCGAACTGGCTTATAACTCCGATGATGTGCGTCGCATTGCTGCCAGTGGCAAGAAAGTTGCCATGATCGGTATCGAGAACGCTTACCCCGTTGGCACGGACTTGTCACGTATAGCGGAATTTTACGAGCGGGGTGGCCGTTACATGTCCCTGGCTCACAATGGCCACAGCCAGTTCTCCGATTCCAATACCGGCGAAGCCAACATGGATTATCTTCACGGCGGACTCAGCGAACTGGGGCGCCAGGCCATCGCCGAGATGAACCGGCTGGGCATCATGATCGACATCTCCCATCCGTCTAAAGATGCCATCATGCAATCCATTGCCCTGAGCCGCGCACCGGTGATTGCCTCCCATTCCTCGGCCCGGGCCCTCACCAATCACAGTCGAAACCTCGATGACGAGATGTTGCTGGCGGTAAGGGACAACGGCGGCGTGGTGCAAACCACCGCCTTTTCCAGCTACGTCAGCGAAGCGCGGCGCTCGTTCCTGGTGGAAGGCCGCGCACGGCTGCAGCGTGAGGTTGCGGACGCACTGGAATATGAACTGCTGGAACCGGCCCAGGTGGCGCAGTTGAGCCCGCAGGAACAGGCCGAATACGATGCCCTGCTGGACGACATCAACGCACGCATCGCGCCGCGCATTGGACCCGAAGTGAATTCCCGGGCACCGGCCGCTACAGTGTCCGACTTCGTGGACCACATCGATTACATGGTTGACCTCATCGGGCTGGACCACGTGGGTATCAGTTCGGACTTCGACGGCGGCGGTGGCGTCCAGGGCTGGAATGATGCATCGGAAACTTTCAATGTCACCCTGGAACTCGTGCGCCGGGGTTATAGCGAGGACGAGATCGGCCAGTTGTGGAGCGGCAACCTGCTTCGGGTGATGGACGAGGTGCAGGCCATCGCTGCCCGGATCCAGGCCGGCAACTAGCAATCCATCTATGGCAGCTCAGATCCCGGAAATCTCGGGGGATTGTAGGAATTTTCGCAATTTATGAGAGCGGGAATTGACCATCGATGGCCCTCCCGCTCGGCTGCCAGCATGATTTCCTTCACTTTGATTCAAAATAATTGCTGAAATGTTAACCGCATCACATGGAATCCCTGCATAATAGGCGGCCCTGCGAGGCCAATCACATAATTTCCTACAGTGGAACTTAATATGTGGCCATCTTGCCGGTGTTTGTGTGGATTAATCCGGTTGGAGACAATAACTAGAACAAATTCAATGCATTAGACCAAACCGGGAGCTTTGGCAGAGCAATGAAGGCAATAAGAAAAATCCGTCAAACTATTGCGGGCAGGGTGGCAATAGTCTCGAAGTACTCACGCAAACTGGCCAAGCAATGGGTTACCTGCCTCGCAGTGTTTTCCCTGGCCGTTTCCACTCCATTCAGCTATGCCCAGCAGGGCGCAGGTGACAGCGATGAGCTGGCCGGCCGTATCATCATGGTGCGGGGCGATGTGCGCGCCCTGGATTCCGATGGCCAGCAACGAACCCTTGCCCGGCGCAGCGAAATCTTTGTCGGCGACACAATCTTTACCGGTGAGAATTCCAGCACCCAGTTACGAATGGTAGACAATGCCCAGGTGGCCCTTCAGGCCATGACCGAATTCGCCATTGTCGCCTATGAATACGAGGGTAACCCGCAAACCGACCGCTCCCGAATTGAACTTCTTGAAGGCGGCTTTCGCACTATAACCGGCGTCATAGGGGACCAGAGCCGGGAAAATTACGAAGCGGCAATCGCAAACTTTGCCACCATAGGTATTCGCGGAACCGATTATGAAGTGGTGATTACCCCGGTCGGTGACGTGGTCACCGGTGTTTATGACGGTGGTACTACTGTTGCCAACGGCCTCGGCTCTATCGACCTTGGTGTCGGCGCGGATTACGATTTCGCATTGGTGCCAACCGATGCGCCTCCCCAGGGATTACTCACCCAGCCAAATGATCTCGGTGTTCCTCCTCTTATAGAGGACGACAGCGAAGATGACGAGGATGAAGACGGCGACGACACCAGTGGTGATGATGATGGCGGCGACGGTGACGCCGGCGGTGACGATGATAGTAGCGACGATAGCGACAATAACGACGGCGCGAATGATGGTGACGCCGGCGATAACAACGATCCTGCTGGAGCCAATGATGACGCCGGCAACGACGGCGACGCCGACGACACCACCCAGAACAATGGCGACAGCGATGACGGCGGCGACGTAGTCAACTCAGCCAGTGCGCTGGCAGGAGGCAATCCTGGCGGCCAGCAGAATGATCCCCAGGGCGGTGACAGCGGTGGCGACGATGACAGCAGCGCCCTGAACCTTACTCCTCCCGGTGCGGATGCCGTAGCCAATACGCCAGCGGCTGATAACGCTGCAGTGGGTGTAAACAATGACGCCGACGGTGATGGCGAGTTTACAGTTAACCCGAACGAAACCAGTGGTAACGGTTCGGTCAGGAGCAACAACGGAAATGTTGGCGGTTCTGGCAATAACGGCAATGGAAACGGCAACTCCGGCGACAGTGATGACTCTCCGGGCAATTCCGGTAATGCCGGTGGCGGTAACGACAACAGCAACGCCGGCGGCAATTCCGATAACGCCGGTGGCGGCAACGACAACA
>CAYFKD010000002.1:570557-919508 GCA_964343795.1 uncultured Pseudohongiella sp. | reverse complement strand
GGATCGTCGCCGTGGTAGGCCTTTACCCCCCCAACAAGCTAATCCAACGCAGGCTCCTCCAATAGCGCAAGGTCCGAAGATCCCCTGCTTTCCCCCGTAGGGCGTATGCGGTATTAATCCGAGTTTCCCCGGGCTATCCCCCTCTACTGGGCAGATTCCTACGCGTTACTCACCCGTCCGCCGCTCGTCAGCATCAAGTTCACCCCGAAGGGATCACAGCGACCTGTTACCGCTCGACTTGCATGTGTTAAGCCTGCCGCCAGCGTTCAATCTGAGCCATGATCAAACTCTTCAGTTCAATCTTTAAAGTGGTCATCGCTTTACTGCTACCGGTACTACTTGATCCGGTAAAAACAACGACCACTAAACTGTGCTCAAAGATCACAACTACTGGCTGTTCCCCATCCGCCGGATATTCCCTTGTGAGGTTTATCAAACGGAAGTAAAACAGCGCTTAAAAAAATTAACGCAGTTGCTTGCTTTGATCGTTCCTTCGTTTAACCGGTCCGAAGACCAGTCAGAGCCAGGAACGGAATTGCTTGTCCGGCAATCCCCTCAGCAAGCGCCCACTTCTATTGCTTGATCTACTTTTTAAAGAGCCAAAAAACCCCCGTGCCGAACGACACAGAGGGCGCGTATTATACGCGCCACCCCGCGTTTCGCAAGGGCTTCAGAGGAATATTTGTAACTTAATGTGAAGGGCCAAAATCTCCCGGATTTGACGGGAAATTTCGCTCAAAAATTAACCAATTCTGACCAGGTGAAACAGTTTCTTGCCTCGTTTCAGCACGAAATAGGTCCCCGCAAGCGCCAGGTCAGGGCTGAGCACCAGGTCAGTGGCCGTTACCACCTGGCCGTTGAGGTTGACGGCCTTATTGCCGATGAATTCCCGCGCCATCTTGTTGGAAGGCGCCAGGCCAGTATTTACCAGCACTTCCACGATACCGGCCCCGGCACTGATCTCCGTGGTGGGAAGGCCATCCTGGGCCAGCTGCGCCAGGTCTGCCTCACCGAGGCTGGCAATATCTCCGGAAAACAGGGCCTCGCTGATGCGTTTCGCGGCCTCAAGCCCTTGCTTGCCATGGACCAGCTCGGTGACTTCGGAGGCCAGGATTCCCTGGGCCTCGGGCCTGCCCTGGGCTTCCTTGTCGCTGCGCTCGATCTCGTCGATCTCGTCGATACCGAGGAAACTGAAGTATTTGAGGAAGTTGTAGACGTCGGCATCGGCCGTGTTCAGCCAGAACTGGTAAAAGGCATAAGGTGAGGTCATTGCGGCATCCATCCACACGGTGCCGCTTTCGGTCTTGCCAAACTTGGACCCATCAGCCTTGGTCACCAGGGGCAGGGTAAGCCCATATACCTGCTCCTGAGATATACGACGGGTTAAATCGATGCCCCCGGTTATGTTTCCCCACTGGTCGCTGCCTCCAATCTGCAGGGTGCAGCCGTACTGCTTGTACAGCTCTGAGAAATCATAGGATTGCAGGATCATGTAGCTGAATTCGGTATAGGAGATGCCTTCCCCTTCCCGCTCGATACGCTGCTTCACCGATTCCTTCTGGATCATGGCATTTACCGAGAAATGCTTGCCCACGTCCCTCAGAAACTCCAGTACCGGGTAGTCCGCGGTCCAATCCAGGTTATTCACCATCAGCGCGGAGTTGTCGCCACAATCGAAATCGAGAAACTGGCTCAGCTGGGGCTTGATGCGCTCCACCCAGTCCTCGATCACTTCGGTGGAATTCAACTGGCGTTCGCTGTCCTTGAAACTGGGGTCGCCAATCATGCCGGTGGCACCCCCGACCAGGGCGATGGGACGGTGACCTGCCATCTGAAATCGCTTCAGGGCCAGCAAAGGCACCATATTACCGATGTGCAGGCTCTCCGCAGTGGGATCAAAACCGCAATAAAGGGTACGACTGCCGGAGGCCAGGTGGGACCGGAGTTCGTCGCCGCCGGCCAGCTGGAACACCAATCCCCGTTGCTCCAGTTCTGTGACGATGTCGGAAGTTTTGTTCACTGATTTCTAAGAAATTCTACGGTATTGCCGACCCTAGCAAGAGGGGCCGAATTGCCGGTATTGCGAAAAGTGCGCAGATTTTACACCAGTTCGGCTGGGGATGCCCGATCAAGGATACAAGCGATGCTGGGAATTGTTGCGATAAATGCATTACACTCGCGCATTCGCCAGTAGGCACGAAAGAGTGAGATATGGATCTTCTTAGCAGTCTCCGCCATGCGGTCGAGAAGCACTATCCGACAGAGCACCTGTATCTGGCAGGTGGCCTGTTCTTTCTTCTTTTATTACTTTCCATAATTCCGGGTGAGAACAATTCTTCGGAAGGAAGCACCCGCGCTACTATTGCCGTCCCCATAACAGTCAATGCGGGACAAGAATTGGAAGACATCAGCAGGGAACTGCCGGCAGAAATCGAATCCGAACCCCTGGCCGATATTGTCATGCCACCCACTGACGGCCTGAATGCATTGCCGGAACCGCAATGGCAACGAGTGGAAGTCCGCTCCGGTGACAACCTGTCCGCGATCTTCTCCAAGGTGGGTCTTACTGACCAGGATGTGTACCAGGTACTTAATTCCAGTGAAGAAGCAAAAGTCCTTAACAGGCTGTACCCGGGGTACGAACTAAACTTCATGATTCCCGATGGCGGCGACCTGCAACAGTTAACCGTCGCCAAGTCCCCTCTCGAAGGTGTCACCTTTACCCGTAATGCATCGGGTTACTCTGTTGAGACCTATTTAAAGGAAGCACAGGTAGAGCAGGCATTTAAAGTAGGCTCCATAACCGACAGCCTGTTTATGGCCGGACAGCGGGAACAAATACCTGCCGTGCACATCATGGAGATGGCGAACATCTTCGGCGGCGTGATCGACTTTATTCTCGATCCCCGCGCCGGGGATCAGTTCAGTATTCTTTACGAAGAAAAATTCCTGGATGGTGAGTTTATCGGTCACGGCGAAATCATAGCTACCCAATATGTTAACCAGGGAACCGTGTATACGGCAGTGCGCTATGTGGATGAAGAAGGAGAAACCGGTTACTACAATCCGGAAGGTGAAAGCATGCGCAAGGCATTCCTGCGCAATCCCCTGGACGTGTTTCGCATCAGTTCCAATTTTAATCCCCGTCGTAGACACCCTATCCTGAATACCATTCGCGCTCACAAAGGCACGGACTATGCCGCGCCAACCGGAACGCCGGTACGCGCCACCAGTGATGGGCGAGTCACCTGGGCCTCACGCAACGGCTCCTTCGGAAACCTGATCGTTGTTCAACATGCCGGCAGCTTCGAAACAAAGTACGCGCACTTGTCCCGTTACGCGGTAAGGCGAGGTGAAAGGGTGCGCCAGGGTGATGTAATTGGCTACGTCGGTGCCACCGGCGGTGCCACCGGCCCCCACCTTCATTACGAATTCCTGATGAATGGCGTGCACCAGAATCCCCGCACCATTCATGACAAGCTACCGAAAGCGGAGTCCATACCCAACGTGGAGATGGACCGGTTCAAGTCACAGACTGCGGGATTGATGCAACACTTTATCGACCTGAATACCCGCCTGACGCTTAATCAGCCCGCCGCCGACTAACAAGCCGCAAAATTCGCCAACTTTGCGTTTGCAACCGGTACTGGCTATCCTGCCATAACTCCACGAAGTTAGAACATTGATTCTGTGATCTTTGTGCCTTTTTGTGGCCATTCCTACTTCGCCGGATTGGCCACAAAAAAGCACAAAGTTCACAAAACAGGTTTCCTTGAATTTATAAGACACAGCGCAGACGAATGAACGAAGACGGTTTGTATATTGGATTGATCAGCGGCACCAGTGTGGACGGTGTCGACTGCGCTCTGGTTCGCTTCGAAGGTGACAATCCGAGCCTGGTTGCAACTCATTTCGTTCCTACTCCGGCTGAATTACGCAAAGCCATTCTCGCACTGTGCACCGGCAGCAATGTAGACTTGAGGGAATACGGCCATACCGATGTTGCAATAGGTAAATATTTTGCCGACGCTACCAATGCACTTATCGAGAAAGCTGGAGTCGACAAAAAGGAAATCGTGGCTATAGGCAGCCATGGCCAGACCGTGTTTCATGAACCCGGCGGGGATTTACCCTTTACCCTGCAACTGGGCGATCCCAATACCATCGCACAGCAAACCGGCATCACCTCGGTAGCGGATATTCGGCGCCGCGACATGGCGGTGGGCGGGGAAGGCGCGCCACTGGCGCCACTTCTGCATCGCAATTGCTTTTCCTCCAGCGAGGCGGACCGCGTCATTCTCAATGTGGGCGGAATTTCCAATATAACGGTGCTAATGCGTAGCGGCGACTGTTTCGCATTCGATACCGGTCCGGGCAATGTCTTGATGGATTATTGGATTGGCAAGCACGAGAGCAAGGAATTCGATGCCGGAGGATCATGGGCCGCCCTGGGCAGCGTTGTTGATGAATTGCTGGACCGCCTGCTGCATGAAAATTATTTCGACAAGCCGGCGCCCAAGAGTACGGGTCGTGAGCTGTTCAACGAACAGTGGTTGACGGAAAAACTGCAGGGCTTTGACTGTGATCCCGTGGACGTGCAGGCGACCCTGCTGGAGCTCACCGCGTCAACCGTCGCTTCGGACATCACCAAGAATCTCGAAACAGGTGAAGTCTATGTTTGCGGCGGCGGCGCACAAAACGATGCACTGATGCAACGGCTTTCAGATTTGCTTCCCAATTGCCAGGTGGGCACTACGGAACTGCTTGGTGTGCATCCGGACTGGGTGGAGGCTACTGCGTTCGCCTGGATCGCGAAACAGACCTGCGCCGGGAATACCATCGACACCAGCGCACTAACCGGCGCCAGCCAGCCGGTCATACTCGGCGGGATTTACCAGGCCTAGATTGAAAAGGAAGAGCCGCAACCACAGGTCGTGGTTGCCATGGGGTTGTCGACGACGAAACGTGCTCCTTCCAAACCCTCGACATAGTCAATTCTGGAGCCCACCAGGTACTGGTAGCTCAAGGGATCTATCACCAGGGAAGCACCCTTGTTCTTGATGACGGTATCGTCTTCGTTCACTTCTTCGTCGAAGGAGAAACCGTACTGAAAACCGGAACAACCACCACCCGTAACAAATACGCGCAGCTTGAGATTGTCATTTCCCTCTTCGGTGATCAGGTTGTGCACCTTGTTCGCCGCATTGTCGGTGAATGACATCAGCACGGGATCCTGTGATTGAACTACTGACACGAATCGGTTCCTGGTGGTTTAAATAATCAGTGACTCAAGTAAATATGGCGCCACAACGCCACGATTCAAGTATTATCGCAATACTTGACTGTTTTTATCAAGTATTGCGATGCACCTGGAATCGCACTGCCCGGCTTAGTTTTTCTCGAGCGCTTTCTTGTCGAAGGGAAGTTTCTTCTTGTCGACACCAAGTCGTTTGGCATCGGATTGATTGGAGCTGATGTGCATCAGGTTGCCGTTGACCTCGGAACCCATGACCATCTCGATGAGGCTGTAATAGACGTTGCCTACCACCACGGCCTTGGCAGCCAGTTCAATGTGGTTGGCGGAACGAACGTCACCCTGCACCAGTCCGTTGATGATTGCGGACGGTACACAGATTTCTCCTTCCACGGCACCCTTTTCCGCTACGCGGATCAGGGCTTCGGAATCGTCTTCGGCGTAGATGTTTCCCTTTACACGACCTTCGATGATCAGCTCGCCACTGAAATGAATATCACCGACTATCTCGGTGGAACGTGATACCAGGGTATGGGCAATGCCCCCCTGGGTATTATCTGCGGATTTGCCAAACATTTTGGTCTCCTTATCTTTCCTGCCTGGCGCCTATTCGCCACCCGAGGCGTTTTGTACTACCCAGCTGAAGTCCTGGTTAATGCTTTTCTCTACCGGCTCAGTTGCCACCGCCGCTATCTGGATACGCTCGGGAATGAATCCTTCGGGCAATGTTAACTCGCCTTCGATCGGTTGAAAGTTCCTGAAGCGCAGGCGAATGTCCAGTTGATCCTGTTCCTCTGAAATTTCCCGCAATGGTAGTACCCGTTGCGCACCATCCTGGGTTCCTACCAGGTTTACATTGACGTGGCCCAACAGGTAGGTGTCACCGTCTGCATCCTGCTGTCTCATCACCAGGCGATAACGGAAGCGATTGGAGTTTGGCGTCGCGGAGATATCCAGGGAACCGATGATGAGCCCGGTATCTTCCATTTCTTCCGACACAACCTGGCGGTAGTAGACGATGTCTTCTTCCAGTTGCGCCACACGTTCACGCAATTGCCGGTTGGTTACCTGGACTTCTTCATTGGCACGCTGGTCCATGACGCTGGACCGTTCGAGAATGGCAACCTGGCGGCGCAATTCCGCATTCTCTTCCTGGGCGGTCGCCAATTCCTGGCTCAGTTCCGCGCGATCAGCCTGGGCAGTCTGCTGGGTGAGCATGGTCTTGTAGTATCCGTAGGCGAAACCGCCGACCGCACTGGCAGCCACGCCGAGCAGCAACAACAAGGTGAAAAGCACCCGCTGCCGCGGCCGGTAGGGCACGACAACCATCTTTTCCTGTTTACTGCCTTTGACTACGTTGGGCATTGCAGCGCTCCGAAAACTGGATTCGATCGCTTGCTAGGGTAGCAGCGCTATGCTGCGCAATCCTGCCGTCTCCTCCAGGCCAAACATGATATTCATGCACTGGATCGCCTGGCCAGACGCCCCTTTCACCAGGTTGTCTTCCGCTACCAGCACCACCGCCGTGCCCGTGTCTTCCGAGTAAGTGACTGATATTTCGCACTTATTCGAACCTTTCACGTTACGGGTCGCAGGCTGCTGGCCAGCCGCGAGGACCTCCACAAAGGGCTCACTAGCATAACGGGCTTCAAAAATTGATTGCAACTGCTGGGCCGTGACCGATTGATCATTCTTTACAGGTGCATACAGGGACGCCAGGATGCCCCGGATCATGGGCGCCAGGTGCGGAATAAAGGTCAGACCCACCCGGGTTCCGGCGATTTCGTTAAGGGTCTGGCAGATCTCCGGATGATGACGATGACCGCTTACCCCGTAGGGCCGCATGGATTCGCCTGCCTCGCAAAGCAGGTAGTCCGCCACCGCCTTACGGCCGGCACCACTCACCCCGGACTTGGCATCGGCGATGAGCCTGCCTGGCTCCACGAGATCCTTCTCCAGCAAGGGAAGGAATCCCAACTGGATAGCGGTGGGGTAGCAACCGGGTGCCGCCACCAATCTAGCTTCCTTTATATGTTCCCGATGCAATTCCGGTAAACCGTAGACGGCCTCGGCGCAGAGTTCCGGGGCCAGGTGTTTCGTCTTGTACCATTGTTCCCACAGGGCAACGTCCTTGATCCTGAAATCCGCGGACAAATCCACGATGCGCACGCCTTTGTCCAGCAGCTCGGCGGCGGACGCCATGGCAACGGTGTGGGGAGTGGCAAAAAACACCACATCACAGGAGGCAAGCGCTGCCGAATCCGGTGTGCTGAATGCCAGGTCCAGGTATCCACGCAGGTTGGGAAAATGATCGCACACGGGAGTGCCTTCCAGTTCCCTGGAAGTCACCATTGCCAACTCCACGTCATCACGGGTTGCCAACAGCCGTAGCAGCTCCGCGCCGGTATATCCGGTCGCGCCAACAATGCCAGCTTTAATCATAGTTGCGCTTTCCTGCGGCCGCGGGAATTGCGACCGTGCTCCAGTCCCTGAACGGGACGGGTATGTTACACGCCGCGCAGGCAATTGCAACAAGCCGAATCAATTTCATAGCGTAAAATCAATGGCTTAGCTATTGGCCAGGGGTGCCTGAGACTTGCTCGGGGAACTATGGTAGCTTGCGTAGCTCCATTCGATCCCGCAGGTATTAGCATCCGTGTTATGGGTTAAAGCCTTTCACATCGTTGCCGTGGTCTGCTGGTTCGCCGGCTTGTTTTACCTGCCGCGACTGTTTGTTTACCACGCCATGAGTGAAGACCAGGTGAGCAAGGATCGCTTCATCATCATGGAGCGCAAATTGTTCTGGGGAATCACCACACCCTCGGCGCTTGCCACCATCGTCCTGGGTGCCTGGCTACTCATGGCCAACTGGGATTACTTCATGGCCTGGTGGTGGATGCATGTAAAGTTAGGACTGGTTGTACTGTTGATGATCTACCATGCTACCTGCTGGAAGTTCATGGTGGATTTACGAGATGGCAATAATGAGCGCAGCCACCGCTTCTTCAGGATCTTCAACGAACTGCCCGTATTCCTGCTGGTAGCCATTGTTATCCTGATCGTCGTTAAACCGACGCTGTAATCCGATTCATGGAAGTTACAAAGCCCACAGTCATGTGTTTCTCCGGGTTGGATCCCACCGGTGGCGCCGGCATCCAGGCGGATATCGAAACCCTGTTCAGCACCGGTTGTCATTGCGCACCTATCATCACCGTACTTACTGCCCAGAACACCCAGAACGCCATGGCCATGGTGGCTACCGACAGTTCCCTGATCGTGCAACAGGCCCGGGCGGTGCTGGAAGACATGAGCGTGCAATGCTTCAAGATCGGACTGGTGGGCAGCGTGTCATGTGTCGAGGTATTGCATACGCTGCTAAAGGATTATTCCCAGGTTCCCGTAGTTCTCGACCCCATATTGACCGCGGGTGGTGGCTATGATTTCAGCGGCGAAGAAGTATTGGAAGCGATCCGGGAATTGCTGGTACCCCTGGCTACGGTACTGACACCCAATACCGATGAAATAAAATTGCTCGCACCTACAGCGGATAACCTGGACGCCTGTGCCAATGAACTGCTGGACCGCGGTTGCCGCCATGTTTTGTTAACCGGTACCCATGCCCAGACCGAAGGCGTGGTAAACCGCCTGTACTCCCTGCACCAGGAAGTAACGCTGTTCAACTGGCCACGGCTGGAATACGTATATCACGGCTCCGGCTGCACACTGGCGGCGTCGATAGCCGGTTTTCTTGCCCACAAGTCCACGCTCCATGAAGCTATACAGCAGGCGCAACGCTTTACCTGGGAGTCCCTCAGTCATGGCAGTCGTGTGGGTTTCGGACAACACCTGCCGGACCGCAGTTTCTGGAACAAGCAAAAGTTCTGAGCACAGCTGATGAACTACCGCGGAATCTACGCCATCACCAGCGACTCCCTGCTGGCTGACCCTGACTACCTGGACAAAGTGAAACAGGCCCTGGACGCCGGTATCTCAATGCTGCAGTACCGCAACAAGGGATCTGACCGCGACGCGGGGCAGCGTCAGGCAATAGCACTGAAACTTTGCTGTGAAGACTACAAGGTGCCACTAGTGATCAATGATGATTTGCGTCTGTGCCGCGCAGTGGATGCAGCGGGAATACATCTTGGCCAACAGGACAGTGCTGCGGAATCAGTACGGCGCGAACTGGGGCCGGGGGCAGTAATCGGTGTCTCCTGCCATAACGAGATTGACCTGGCTCGCCAGGCAGAGATGGCGGGGGCCAGCTACGTGGCATTTGGCCGCTTCTTCCCTTCGGTTTCCAAACCCAATGCCCCCGAGGCGACACCAGAAATTCTGGAAACTGCCCGGGACTGTCTGGCGATACCAGTAGTTGCCATCGGGGGGATCAATCCGGAAAATGGCGCTTCCCTCATCGCGGCCGGGGCCGATATGCTGGCTGTAATCGACAGCGTTTTCGGCACTGAACAGGTCTATGAAAATACCCGGAAGCTGGTGAGCCTGTTTGAATAAACGGATTTAAGGAGAAGTTCTCAGTTCATGAGCAATGAAAATTCCCGCTCTCTGTATGAGCAGGCGCTGCGTTTTATTCCCGGCGGCGTGAATTCCCCGGTGCGTGCATTCAAGAGCGTCGGCGGCAATCCCCTGTTCTTCAAGGCCGGTGAAGGTGCCTACCTGGTAGATGCAGACGACAACCGCTACGTTGATTACGTGGGCGCCTGGGGACCATTGATTCTCGGCCATCAAAACCAGTCCGTAATCGAGGCTCTCAGTCATCAGCTGGAGCTGGGCCTGGGATACGGTGCTTCTACTGAAGGTGAAGTACGAATCGCGGAATTGCTCTGCAAGCTCGTGCCTTCCCTGGAAAAGGTCCGCCTAGTTACTTCCGGCACCGAGGCAACCATGAGCGCCATCCGCCTGGCTCGTGGATTTACCGGCCGTGACCGGATTCTCAAGTTTGAGGGCTGCTATCACGGTCACGTAGACAGCCTGTTAGTAAAAGCCGGCTCTGGTGCGTTGACACTGGGTGAGCCCGACTCGGCAGGTGTGCCCGGTTCATTCACCGAGCTGACCCACGTTCTGCCTTATAACGAACCGGAATCCCTGCGAGAACTTTTTGCCGGCGATGGCGATTCCCTTGCCTGCGTGATCGTCGAACCGGTTGCGGGAAATATGAATTGTGTACCACCGGTACCCGGGTTCCTGGAAACCCTGCGCGAGCTATGTGACAAACATGGCGTGGTTCTGATCTTCGATGAAGTGATGACAGGATTTCGTGTGGCCCTGGGCGGGGCACAGTCTCACTACGGGGTAACGCCCGACCTCACCACTCTGGGCAAGGTCATTGGCGGAGGATTGCCGGTTGGGGCGTTCGGTGGCCGGCGCGACATTATGGACTGCATCGCGCCGGACGGTTCCGTTTACCAGGCCGGCACCCTTTCAGGCAGCCCGCTGGCAGTTGCCGCGGGCCTGGCCATGCTGGAAGCGGTACAGGCACCGGGATTTTACGAAGCGCTGGATGAAAAAACACGAAAGCTGACTTTGGAGCTGAAGCGGCTGGCGGATTCCGCCGGCATTCCTTTTAGCACCAACCAGGCAGGCGCCATGTTCGGCTGTTTCTTCAATGCCGAAGAAGTGAGCCTGTTCAGCCAGGTCATGGCCTGCAATGGCGATCACTTCCAGACCTGGTTTCATACCATGCTGGCTAATGGCATTTACCTGGCCCCCTCGGCCTACGAGGCAGCCTTCATGTCGGCAGCCCATGGCGACACAGAAATAGACCTTACCCTGACGGCGGCTGCGAAAGCGTTTGCAGCAATGACTGGCAGTTAACGATCAAGGAGCGATATTAATGGCCAGATACAACGTATACGGCGTAGGCAATGCCCTGGTGGACAAGGAGTTTGAAGTAGACGACGAGTTCTTTCAGCAGCATGGAATTGAAAAGGGTTACATGACCCTGGTGGATGACGAGCAACAAAACAAACTGCTCCAGATTCTCGAAGCGAAATACGAGATCAAAACTCAGTCCGGTGGTGGTTCGGCCGCCAATACACTGTACGCGCTCTCCCAGTTTGGTGGCAGCGCCTATTTTTCCTGCAAGGTGGCGACGGACGACCATGGTGACTTTTACCTGCAGCAACTGGGACACCACAATATCGAAACCAATTCCAACAACCGCCGCTCAGATGGCACTACTGGTCGTTGTGTTGTGATGATCAGCCCCGACGCCGAACGCACCATGCATACCTACCTGGGCATTTCAGAATCAGTATCTACCCGGGAGATCGATTTCCAGGCGGCTACCCAGGCTGAATATGTATACCTGGAAGGTTACCTGGTCACATCCGACAGTGCACGCACGGCACTGAAGGAATTGAAGCAGTTTGCACAACAAAATCGCGTGAAGGTCGCTATGACTTTTTCTGACCCTTCAATGCTGCAGTATTTTTCGAGCAACGTGAACGAGGTGCTGGGTACCGGGGTCGACCTGCTATTCTGCAACGAAAAGGAAGCCTTACTTTGGTCCGGGGAAGACAACTTGCCGGACGCCTGCCGCGCTATTCAGTCAGTCGCGAGGAGATTCGCCATAACCCGGGGTGCCAGGGGAGCATTGTTATGGGATGGCCGCCAATTTCTGGAAATTGACGCACAGAAGGTGGATGCGGTGGACACCAATGGCGCCGGTGATATGTTTGCCGGGGCGTTTCTTTATGCCCTGACCAATGGCCATTCCTTCTGGAAGGCCGGGGAATTGGCAAGCATTGCTTCGGGCACCGTGGTATCCAGCTTTGGCCCGCGGCTACAGCCGGCCCAGCATGAGGCGATCATCCGCGACTTCATCAAGTGGTAGATTCTTATACCACATAAGAATCTCTTAGCCACAAGAAGGCACAAACTACACAAAGGCTCTGGTTACTTTACTTTTGTGCCTTTTGTGCTTTTTGTGGCTAATCCAGCGGTCTTCAGTTGGCCACAATAATCAGAAAATGACTGTACCTTTCCCCTGTGCTCTAGAACTCTTTATCACTAACTCTGGCCAACAGGCTATTTAATGGCCACAGAAGGCACAAAATACACAAAACTATATTTTTCGAATCCGTGGGTTTTTGAGTTCTTTGTGCTTTTTTGTGGCCAAACAAACTTTGTGGCTATGAACGCAGGCCGTCCAGGAAGCTTTTGACGCCGTCAAACCAACCCGATTGCCGCGGCGATTGGCGTTTGCCTTCCGCTTCCTGAATCTGCTGAAACTCTTCCAGCAATTCCTTCTGGCGCTTGGTCAGGTGTACAGGAGTTTCCACAACGACGCGGCACAACAAATCCCCGGGACCTCCTCCCCTGACCGAACTCACACCCTTGTTACGCAGTCGAAACAATTTCCCGGTCTGGGTTTCAGCGGGAATCTTAAGTTTCACTTTTCCATCCAGGGTGGGAACTTCCAGCTCGCCGCCCATGGCCGCGTCGGCAAAGCTTATGGGGATCTCGCAATACAGGTCGCGTCCGTCGCGCTGGAATATCTTGTGCGGACGCACATCCATTTCCACGTAGAGGTCACCCGGGGGACCGCCGTGCACTCCTGCCTGGCCCTCGCCGCTGAGACGGATCCGGTCGCCTACATCGACGCCCGGGGGAACCTTGACCGACAGGGTCTTGGTTTCGTCCACCGCCCCGCGACCATGGCAAACATGACAGGGATCCTTGATCTGCTTGCCTGAACCGTGACAGCGGGGACAAGTTTGCTGCACGGAGAAGAAGCCCTGGCTCATGCGCACCTGGCCATGACCACCACATGTCGTGCAATCTACGGGTGTGGTTCCCGGCTTGGCACCGCTGCCATCACAGTTGTCACACGAAACCGTAGTGGGAACCCGGATCTTTACGGTTGTGCCCTTTACGGCATCTTCGAGGGAAAGTTCGAGGTTATACCTGAGGTCGGCACCCTGGCGCACATGACTCTGGCGACCGCGACCGCCTCCGAAGATATCACCGAAAATGTCGCCGAAGATGTCGCTGAAATCCGCCGAACCGGCATGGTGCTGCCCTTCGACTCCGGCATGACCGAACTGGTCGTAGCGGGAACGTTTTTCCTTGTCGCTGAGAACCTCGAACGCCTCGTTGGCTTCCTTGAACTTCTCTTCCGCCTCGGGATTGTCAGGATTACGGTCGGGGTGATTTTTCATGGCAACGCGACGATAAGCCTTTTTGATATCGGCTTCCGGGGCATCCCGAGCCACACCCAGGACATCGTAGTAGTCGCGTTTGGTCATCAGCATTCCTATTTCCGTATTCTTTACGCACAATAAAGAAAAACTAAGTCACCTGTGATGACTTAGTTTTTCGATATCAATGCGGATGCTGGAATAAAGACCCTTACTTGTCTTCTTCCTTAACTTCCTCAAACTCGGCATCTACCGCGTCGTCATCACCGGGCGCCGCAGCACCTTCGGCTTCCGCACCGGCTCCGGCTTCAGCCTGGGCCGCCTGCTCTGCGTACATCTTCTGGGCCAAGCCGGTAGAGGCATCGGTGAGCGCCTTGGTCTTGGCTTCGATCTCGGCCAGGTCGTCGCCCTTGATGGCTTCTTCCAGTTCAGTAGCCGCCTTGTTGATCGCTTCCTTTTCTTCCTCGGTCGCCTTGTCGCCGGCCTCTTCCACGGTCTTCCTGGTGGCATGCACCAGGCCGTCTGCGGTGTTGCGCGCGGTAATCAGTTCCTCGAACTTCTTGTCGTCGGCGGAGTGCGCCTCGGCGTCCTGGATCATCTTCTCGATGTCTTCGTCGGAAAGGCCGCTGGAAGACTTGATCACAATGGACTGTTCCTTGCCGGTGGCCTTGTCCTTGGCGGACACGTTGAGGATACCGTTGGCGTCGAGGTCGAATGAGACTTCGATTTGCGGCATACCGCGCGGTGCCGGCGGGATGTCGGTAAGGTCGAAGCGACCCAGCGACTTGTTCTGGCCTGCCTGCTTGCGCTCACCCTGGACCACGTGAATGGTCACGGCTGTCTGGTTGTCATCTGCTGTTGAGAACACCTGTGACTTCTTGGTAGGAATCGTAGTGTTCTTCTCGATCAGCGGGCTGGCCACGCCACCCAGGGTTTCGATACCCAGGGTCAGTGGAGTCACGTCCAGCAGCAACACGTCGTTAACATCACCGGAAAGTACGGCGGCCTGGATTGCAGCACCCATGGCGACCGCTTCATCCGGATTCACGTCCTTGCGCGGTTCCTTACCGAAGAAATCCGTAACTTTTTGCTGTACCAGGGGCATACGGGTCTGGCCACCCACCAGGATGACATCGTCAATCTTGGACACGTCCAGGTCCGCATCGGAAATAGCAGTCTTCACCGGGCCCAGTGTTTTCTCCACCAGGTCTTCCACCAGGGATTCAAACTTGGCGCGGGTCAGCTTCTGCACCAGGTGCTTGGGCCCGCTGGCATCGGCTGTAATATACGGCAAGTTAACTTCGGTCTGCTGGGCAGAAGACAACTCGATCTTGGCCTTCTCCGCCGCTTCCTTCAGTCGCTGCAGTGCCAGTGGATCGTTTTGCAGATCCATGCCGGATTCTTTCTTGAATTCTTCCGCCAGGTAGTCGATCAGGCGCTTGTCGAAGTCTTCACCACCGAGGAAGGTATCGCCGTTGGTGGAAAGCACTTCGAATGTGTGCTCGCCATCGGTTTCCGCGATTTCAATCACGGAGATGTCGAAGGTACCACCACCGAGGTCATACACGGCAATGGTGCGATCACCGCTCTTCTTGTCCATGCCATAGGCGAGGGCAGCGGCGGTGGGCTCGTTAATGATTCGTTTTACATCGAGACCGGCAATGCGACCGGCATCCTTGGTTGCCTGGCGCTGGGAATCGTTAAAGTAGGCGGGCACGGTAATAACTGCTTCCTTGATCTCTTCACCAAGGAAGTCTTCCGCGGTCTTCTTCATTTTCTTCAGCACCTGGGCTGAAATCTGGGGGGCGGACATTTTTTCGCCGTTGACTTCCACCCAGGCGTCACCGTTGTCTGCCTTCACGATCTTGTAAGGCACCATCTTGATGTCTTTCTGCACCACGTCATCGTCGAACTGGCGTCCGATGAGGCGCTTGATGGCAAACAGGGTGTTGTCCGGATTGGTTACCGCCTGGCGTTTCGCAGGTTGACCGACCAGGGTTTCGCCTTCCTTGGTGTAGGCGATAATGGACGGGGTTGTGCGATCACCCTCTGCATTTTCAATAACCTTGGGCTTGCCCGCGTCCAGGATGGCGACGCAGGAATTCGTGGTGCCAAGGTCAATACCAATTATCTTTCCCATTACATAATCTCCGCTGTTACTGGCCGCTGCAGCCGTCAAGGCTGGAATCGGCGTATGTTCTCAATATTGGCCCAATCCAGCGTATTTCAAGGATTTGGGCCGAAAAAACCTTAAAAAATCAGGGGTGTTTGCCACCGTCAGCCACCCTGGTTCCCATCATTCGGGGATGCCTTGGACACCATTACCATGGCGGGCCGGATTACGCGGCCGTTCAGGGTGTAGCCCTTCTGCATCACTGCCGTCACCGTGTTGGGCTCTACCTCCGGGTTTTCCTGCAGGGTCATGGCCTGGTGCAGTTCAGGATCGAAGGGCTCGCCCAGTGGATCCACCGCCTCGATATTGAATTTGCCGAAGCAGTCCGTGAAACTCTTGAGGGTCAGTTCCACCCCTTCCCTGATGGCTTTAACCGTGGGGTCTTCACTATCGCCGGCGGCCTCAAGGGCCCGTTCCAGGTTGTCGATGACCCCAAGCAGCTCGTTACTGAAGCGCTCCAGGGCATACTTGTGGGCCTTTTCCACGTCCTGCTCGGTGCGGCGTCTCAGGTTCTGCATTTCCGCCTGAACCCTGAGCAGGTCATCTTTAGCCTGGTCCGTTTCGGCCTGGCTGGCCTCCAGCCTCTCCAGGGCCATTTCCACTGTCATGTCATTCTCTTCGGTCGCGGTTTCGGCGCTGGTACCGGACTCATCCATGGCTTCTTCGACAGCCGCTTGTTCGCTTACGGCCGTTTCCGCGTCGTTCTTTTTCTTGCCCATACCATCCCCTGGACTGTGTGTATTGGCCGGGCTGGTCAGAGCACCGGCAGAGGTCATTGCAGAATGTGGCGGATATGGGGACAAAGCCCCGTGATTCAAGGTTTTGCTGCGAATTTAATGACTGTTCCCCTATACTTTGACTTTATGCTGCAGCAGCTCTCCATCAAGAATTTTGCCACCGTCGACAAGCTCGACATCGAATTCCAATCCGGCATGACAGTCATTACCGGTGAGACCGGTGCAGGCAAGTCCATCATACTGGGCGCCCTGGGCCTTGCCCTGGGGGACCGGGCCGACAAGACCGTGATCCGGGGCGGTGCGGAGCGGGCGGAGATTATCGCCGAGTTTGACACCCGCCCCATTGCCGTGGCCCGGCAATGGCTGGCAGAAAATGAACTGGATTCCGCCGAGCAGGACCTCTGTATCCTGCGGCGTGTGATCAACGCTGATGGCCGCTCCCGGGGATACATCAACGACACCCCGGTCACCATGGCAAACATGCAGACCCTGGGTGAAATGTTGCTGGATATCCACAGCCAGCATGAACACCAGTCCCTGCTCCAGCGCGGCACCCACCTGCGCCTGCTGGATGAATTTGGCATAAACGCTTCCCTGCTGGCGGAACTCGGTGATGTTTTTCACAAGTGGCAGCACAACCATGCCAGCCTGAAATCCCTGCGCGAACGTTCCGAGGAAAGTTCGGCACAAAATCAACTGCTCAGTTACCAGTTGCAGGAACTGGAGGAACTCAACCTCGGCGAGAATGAGGTTGAGCAATTGGAAGAAGAATTCAAACGCCTGAGCAATGCCGACAGCACGCTGCTGGCGGTGTCCCGTGCCGTGGAAGCCTGCAGTGAGAGCGACGATGGCAATGTGATGTCCGCCCTGGAGAGCGCCCGCACCGCGCTCGGTTCCATCAAGTCACCGGACGCCACCCTGCAAAATGCCCTGCAGTTACTGGAAGCGGCGGCTATCCAGGTTGAGGAAGCAAGTCACGACCTGAAATCTTTCCTGGACAGTTTCGAAGCTAATCCGGAACGGCTGGACCAGGTCAGCAGGCGCACGGGCCAGCTCCATGACATGGCACGCAAACACAAGATTAAAACCGCCATGCTGGGTGAACTGATTGAAGATCTGCGCAGCGAACTCGAGGGCTACCAGGACAGCGACGCCCGGATGGAGGAATTGCAGCAACAGGACGCTGCGCTACGAGAAAAATACAGGGACACAGCAAAGAATCTCAGTAAGCAACGCAAGCAAGCGGCGAAGAAACTGGCCAGCCAGATCAATGGGCAATTGCAGGCCCTGGGTATGACCCATGCCCGGCTGGAAGTCTCACTCAAGCCCGTAGAGTTGGATGACCCTGTTTCTTATGGTGCAGAACAGGCGGAATTCCTGGTGAGCACTAACCCGGGGCAACCGCCAAGGCCACTGGTAAAGATTGCTTCCGGGGGCGAGTTATCCCGTATCAGCCTGGCTATCCAGGTCATCACCGCCGCCACTTCGCAGATTCCCAGCCTTGTATTCGATGAGGTCGATGTGGGTATAGGCGGCGGCGTGGCTAAAACCGTAGGCGAACTGTTACGAAAACTGGGTGAGTCCAACCAGGTGCTCTGTGTCACTCACCAGGCCCAGGTCGCGAGCCAGGGCCACCATCACTTCCTGGTCAGCAAGTCCAGCAGCAAGTCGGATACACAAACCCGCATCACGCCCCTGGATGAAAAGGCAAAGGTGGAAGAAGTTGCCCGCATGTTAAGCGGAGAAGATCTTAGCGAAGAATCCCTGGCACACGCGGAACAACTGGTGGCCGGTCAATCCTGAATTAATCCGAAAAGGCAGGCTGATTTACGCCTGGTCTGCTTCCTTCTGGCATTTCTTGCAAACGCCGTACAGGTAGAGGCTGTGGTCGGTTATCTTGAAGCCGTACTTGGCGGCTATTTTTTCCTGCTGCTGTTCAATGACTTCGTCAAAGAATTCTTCGACGTCCCCGCAGTTGTTACAGACGATGTGGTCGTGGTGATCGACAGAGGTGAGTTCGAACACGGAGTGACCGCCCTCGAAGTGATGACGCATTACCAGGTCGGCCGATTCAAATTGGGTGAGGACACGGTAAACCGTAGCCAATCCCACATCTTCGTCGGCTTCAATCAGCGCCTTGTACACATCCTCGGCGCTCATGTGCTTGGTTTCGGAACTTTCCAGTATTTGAAGGATCTTTACCCTAGGATGGGTGACCTTCAGGCCGGCCTTGCGCAGTTCCTGGTTTTCACTCGACATAAAGGAGTCTCGTGGAGAGAAGGTGTTCCTGACTGTTTCAGTGCGGTATTATGCCCGCTCCACCACGGATTAGAAAGCAGCCTCGCTGTGGCTGCCTGATGAACATGGTTCACACACTTCGCAAAGCCTCATTGGTACTGGCCTCCGCGTTCCTGCTGCAGGCTTGCAACGATGTGGCGAGCCTGGATTTCCCCGGTGTGTACAAGATCTCCATCGTGCAGGGCAACGTGATTACCCAGGATATGGTGGATCAGCTGCGCCCCGGCATGACCAAGCGCCAGGTGATGTTCGTCATGGGCTCACCCCTGGTGCGCGACCCCTTCCACCAGGATCGCTGGGACTACGTGTACAACTTTGAACCCGGCGGCGGTACCCGTGGTGGGGAACGACTGACCGTCTACTTTGTAGACGATCAGTTAATTCGCTTCGAGGGCGATTTTGTTCCTACCCCCGAGGAAGACAGCACCGCGTCTTCGCCCTGAGTCAATCGTTACCCTCTAATATTCGAAACGCACTCCCAGCTGGACACTGCGCCCCGGTTCCGGGGAATAGTTTTTCAGGAACGAAGTGTGATTGCGTACCGACTCGTCCAGCAGGTTGTCTGCCCGCAGGAAAACCCGCAATTCGCTGTCGTTGGCCACGGGCCAGTGATAGTCGGCATAGAACGACAAAAGCGTATAGCCGTCAGTTGGTAACTCTAATTCACCGGCATCATCCTGGTCTGAGACCTGGGTTAAATGGAGATGAGTGGACCAGCGATCTCCGAAATACCGCAGTTCACCGCCAAGCTTGGCTGCAGGAATTCGCGGTACGTTGCCACCGGCATCGAATTCTGCGCGAACCAGGTCGCCGAACAGGCTCAATTCCAGGGTAGAGGTCAAATTTTCAAACAACGAGAATGAGATCTCACCCTCTATCCCCGTGAATTTCGCATCCCGGGCCAGGTAGGTGCCGATTGGCTGTTCCTCGTGTTCTTCGCCGGTGACATCGAGAAATATATAGTCGTCAATCTCGTTGCGGTAAATGCTCAACTCCCCGGTAACTGAACCGGCGTGCCGTCGATATCCCAGCTCGATATTTCGTGACGTTTCCTTTTCCAGCAATGGATTGCCGATCTCAAGCAGTCCGGTGGCGGCATGCAGAATCAGGTCTTCGTCGTCTGCTTTCCTGGCGCAGGTGGCAACGTCCGTGTTGGAAAAGAGTTCCTCAACCGTGGGCGCACGCTCCGATCTCGACAATCCAAACAGCAGGTTGGAATCGGAATCCAGGTCATAAAGCAAGCTACCGCTTAGGCTGGTTGAACTGTCATCGAATCCGCAGGAGCTACCGGGGTCGATATCGTTGTTTTCTATGCGAATGCCCAGCTCGGCGATGATATTGCCACTGCTGTAACGTTCCACGCCAAAAATACCCATGGCGTTTATGTCAGTACGGGGAATAAATGCTTCCTCGCCGGTAGCGCTGAACTCGGTGTCAGAAAATTGCAGCCCCCACACACCGGTCCAGTTGTTGCTCTCGGTCCGGGTCAGGGTAAAGCGCCCTTCCGCGCCTTCATTGCTATAGAAAGTTCCTACTTCGCGTTCGCCATCTTCAAAGATCTCGATTTCGCGATGCTCGTAATCGGTGAACCCAACCGATCCGCGAATGCTGTCAATCCAGGAATTCTGGAAGGAGTACTCGCCCTTGAGATCGTAGCGGGTTTTCTCCATGGCGATGCGGACGAACTCGACTTCTTCTTCATGTTCGTGTTCTTCTTCTTCCTCTTCGCCCTCTTCGTGCTCCTCATCGTGGGCATGGCTGTGAGTACCCGGAGGCAGGCCGTAATCACTTTCCAGTTCGCTGATGGAGAAGCCTATAAAGCCACTATCACCTACCCATGAAAAACCAGCGGTAGCTCCATCTGCTTCACCATCAGAGTTTCCGATGAATCCATTGGTATTCTCAAACTCTTCCTCTTCGTGTTCGTGCTCTTCTTCGCCCTCTTCACCTTCTTCGTGCTCGTGGGCGTGCTCGATAAGTTCTTCCAGGGCCTCTACAGCTGCCTCATCTATGGCGAAGCCGTCGATTTCCACGTTTTCATTTTCTCGCCTGAATGCATCCAGGTGAAAGGCAAAATTGCCCGATGCCGTATCGAGACGGAATACGGTCTTGTTTTCTTCATTGACCGAGTTGTAACTCTGTTCCAGGGTAAATTCAGTCTCCTCTATCAGCCGTTCAGGAATTCGATTGTCAATCACATTCACGACACCACCAACGGCACCGCTTCCATAAAGCAGGGTAGAAGGGCCGCGGATTACCTCCAACCTGTCAGCCAGTATTGTTTCAACACCTTCAGCGTGGTCCGGACTGACATTGGAGGCGTCGGTCACCCCGACCCCGTTCTGCAGAATGCTTACGCGATTGCCGGTCTGCCCGCGGATAACCGGGTGTCCTACGCCTGTACCGAAAGAAGCATTTGCCACTCCGATTTCGTTCTTGAGGGTTTCACCGAGACTGTTACCTACTTTTTCACGTAGCGCTTCCCCTGAAAGAATGCCAATTGGCAACACTGTCTGGGCTTCGGATTGCTGAAAAGGGGCGGTAACAACTATTTCTTGCAGCCGATCTTCCCTGTGTATTTCTTCCGCGGCATAGACAGCGGAGAAACTGCCGGTAATAGGCGAAGTCAAAACGATAACTTTCAATTCCTTTTTACTTATATTCATAACACTCACCATATTAATAATTTTAAATACAATAGCTGACGAATATCGAATTCCGTCTTCGAACACGGGTCGGTACTACTGGATCGGTACGCGCCCGATCGAAACGGAAATGCTCCGTGATTCGGAGACGTCAGGCTATGGGTGGTGCTCTGGAATTGGGAGCGGCAGCAGCGGAAAGTTGCAGAGATTGCACGCGCTCGACGAAGGTATCATGCCCCGACGAGTGCTGGATTTCCGTACTGGAAGTGGCCAATGTGGAGTCGGCCGGACTAATCTTGAGGCAGAATTCACAATCGGCCTGGGGATGGAGCCCTTCCTCATGGAAGTGATTCAGGGCCGTTGCCTGTACGAACAGTAGCAGCAGGCACAATATGCCGGTTAACGGCAGCGAGCGTAGCTTCGCAAACCGGGAAACGACTGGTGCTTTGGTCACTGAGTATCGCACTGGCTTGATAACCTGTAGTGGGTATCTGGCTTATAAGACCCGGATTATTGGTAAAGCTTTCTAAATGGTCAAGGCCAATTCGTTGAATACCGGCTTAAATTTGTTGCGCCAACTGTTCTAGCGCATCCAGCCCCACCACGTCATGGGCTACCAGGAACAGGTCGGTGCGGGGCAAGCCGGATAGTTCCTCCTCCAGGTGCTGCAGGTGGAATTCTTCCTGCTCGCGACGTTCGGCGAGGAATTCGCTGTCGTCCTCGGGCAGGCGCTTGTTCACTACAAGGCCGCCGATTTCCACGCCGGCTTGCTGCAACTGTTGATACAGTTCTATGGTTTCGAGTACCGGGAGTCTCTCGGCCGCAAGCACGATGATAAAAGCAGTCTCGTCGCTGTCGGCCAGCTTGTCCCGCAACGCATTGAACTTCAGACGACGCCGGTTAAGAATCTGGCGGATGCGGCTCTCGCGCTGCTCCTCCGAGTTTTGTTCCCCCTTGACGGTCTTATCCGCCATGCTGTTGTCACTGCCCAGCTCACGCACGAACTCGGCGAAGCGATCGGCTTTCTCGCGACGCTTGATCAAGCCCTCGGTCCAGGCGGACATCATTTCCGGCAACACCATGAGTCGCGCCGTATGCCCTGACGGTGCAGTGTCGAATATAACGTGGTCGTAGTCTTTCGTTCCCTGCTCCACAACTTCGGCGATGCGTTCCAGCAGAGCGGCTTCATGCATGCCCGGCGCATCCCTGGACAAGGCCATGTGCCGATCGATGTCCTTGTGGGAAGTCACGGGCATCAGCTCGTACAGCGCTCTGCTGACTTCCTGCAAATGGGCTTCCACGACTGACGATGGGTCGAGTTCCAGACCATCGAGACCTGCTGCCAGGCGCAGCGGCTTGTCGCCGATTTCGCGGTCGAAGAGATGACCCAGGTTATGGGCCGGATCGGTAGAAACCAACAATACCCTGGCGCCTTCACCCGCCAGGGCGACTGCGGTAGCCGCGGAAACGGTAGTCTTGCCGACACCGCCTTTGCCGCCAAAAAATAGAATGGGTTTGGAACGTGCCAGTTCTAACAGCAATTTATGTGATCCAGGGGCGAGCGTTCCATGCCCATTCGGGTATGCCATTCATGGAAGCGATCGTAGACCAGGGGCAATAATTCCAGAGTGTAATAAGAAGCGGGATTGGGCACGCCCAGGCTCTCGGCAAACACCAACAACATGAACATGTCGTCCTCATCCCGCGCGGCACGGCCGAAGGAGCGCCGGTAAGGTGCGATGTAGTATTCACGCAGACCCTGCTCGATTTGCTTCCACAGGGATTCCTGCTTTTTTTGCTGATCTTTTTTCATTTATGGAGTCGCTTTCGCAGAACTCATTATGCGGGATAGCACCAGGACTTTGAAAGCGCAAAACGCGGCACGGTTTACTAGCTCCGTTCCTTTTTGGCCTTCATCGCACGCTTCACGCGAGCCGATTTTGGATCGACGAGCAAGGGGCGGTAAATTTCCACTCGATCCCTGGCCTGCAGTACATACTGGTCCGGGCGCGGTCGCTGCTTGCCGTCCAGTAGCTCGGAAAAAATACCCATGGGATCGGATTCGAGATCGATGCCGCTGAACTCTTCACTAATTCCAGATTGCCTGGCCGCTTCCAGGGCGGTGGTCCCTTCGGGCACTTGCAGGGATACGATGCGCTGTTTTTCAGGTGTAGCGTAGGCCACTTCCACAGCAATCCATTTTTGTTTGCGCGATCGCTTGTTATTCAATATCAGCCGCCATATATTTTTCCGGCCCTGGCCACCACGGCATCCACCAGGTTGTTGGCAGTGTCATTGAAAAGCGCTTTCGCGGCAAGGTCTACCAGCCTCGATGAGAATTCGAATTCCATGTCCAGGCTCACCTTGCAGCCCTGGTTGGACAAGTCTTCAAATTTCCACTCGGCTTTGAACGAAGAAAATGCGCCCTCTACCAACGCCATGCTAATTCTGCCGGGCGGGCTAAGCTCATTGCGCGTAGTGAAGCGCTGCGTGATTCCCGCCCTGGACAATTCCAGTTCGCCCACCAGTTCCTGTTGCGACCGGCTTACAACCCGCGCGGACTTACAACCCGACATGAATTTTGGGTAGTGTTCGATATCGTTTACCAGGTCGAACATCTGCTGTGCACTAAAGGGAACCAGCGCACTGCGACTTATTTGAGGCATGATGGAACTTAGAAGTAAATCGTAATCACCGTGCTGATAAACACGATAAGGAGGATGGCAGGAATAAAGGTGCCGAGTGAAAAGCTGAGGTACTTCTGGAGAAAAGATCCCTTGAAGTCGTCATCGCCTTCGGACAATTCATCGAACAGGCCGGAAAGTTTCCAGCGATAGGCACAGAAAATACAACCCAGGAATCCCACGAATGGCAGAATGGTTTCGTAGAACACGTCGGAAACAAGATCGAAGAACGATTTCGACACGCCGCCGTAGCTGGTGAAGTTTGTGAAGAAATCCGATATGCCCAGGGATAGCGTCGCCGGAATGGCAAACAGGCTTAACAGGGTAGCCTGCAGGATAACCGCCTTCTTACGGGAGTAACGCAGCTCGTCAATCCAGCAAGAGATTGGAATCTCGATGATAGACACCAGGGATGTCAGTGCCGCGAAGAAAACCAGCACAAAGAACACGATCGCTACAATGGATGCACCGGTGTAGCCCACCGCCACTTGCATGGACAGGAATATCTTGGGAACGAAGCTGAAGATCAGCCCCACGCTGCTGGTGGAGAGATCGTCGGTATTGGTATTGGGATCGAAAGCGAAAATGGCCGGCAGGATCATCAGTCCGGCGAAGAAAGCAATGCTGGTATCGGCGATGGCCACCATGCGTGTCGAGCTGGCGATGCTGTCCTGGCGGCTGAAATAGGATCCGTAAGTAATAAGAATACCCATGCCGAGGGACAGCGAGAAAAATGCCTGGCTGAGCGCGCCGTTTACGGTGGCCAGGCTGATCTGGGTAAAGTCAGGTACCAGGTAGTAACGGTAACCGAGACTGGCATTTTCCAGGGTGGCGACAAAGATCACCAGCAGGATCAACATGACCGCCAGTGCGGGCATCAAAATCCGCGCCAGCCTTTCTATGCCGCCCTTGACTCCACCCAGCAGGATAAAAAACACCAGTGCCAACAAGCCAATCAGGTAGGCAAACAGGGATGGCCTTGCGACGATTTCGCCAAACGCATCATCCTGTGCCAGGTAGTCGAGCTGGCCGCCCAGCAGTTCCCGGAGGTATACCACCAGCCAGACTGTGATTACAGAATAAAACACGGCAATCATGAATGGCGTGAGAATGGCGAGCATTCCCGCCAGCCGCCAAGGAGTACTGCCGTTGGAAATCTCGGAATAGGCGCCCACGGGATTGCGCTGCGTGTGCCGGCCCATGGAAATTTCCGCCAACATGGTCGGGTAACAAATGGCGGCGATAAAGAACAGGTATATAAGAAGAAACGCGGCGCCGCCGTTTTTTGAGGCCATCACCGGGAAGGCAACCAGGTTGCCAAGACCTACCGCAGAACCTGCCGCCGCCAGAATAAACCCGAGCCTGGAACTGAATTCCCCTCGTTCCTGTGCCATGCAATCCCCTTATTATTCAGTATCTTGGACTATGGCCCGTGGCCGGCGTCAGTGGATTCTATCAATCGCCCCCAGCACGCACAATTGGCAGTGCCGCGACCCCGGTTGCACTTCCACTCAGAGAACGTCCTCTATGGCAAGGTATTAAATACATCCCCAAGCTATAATCGCCCGCCATGGCAAAAGGCGGTAAAACAAAAACTCCTGATAACACCATCGTGCTAAATAAGAAGGCGAGGCACGACTACTTTATCCAGGATACGTTCGAAGCTGGATTGGAATTGCAGGGCTGGGAAGTCAAGAGCCTGCGCATGAAGAAAGTTCAGCTGGTGGATAGCTATGTCCTGGTAAAAGACGGTGAAGCTTTTCTACTGGGCTGCAACATTACGCCCCTCGACACCGCGAGCACCCATGTCGTTGCCGATCCGGGTCGCACAAAAAAATTGCTGTTGCACAAAAAGGAATTGGCAAAGCTATTTGAAGCAACACAGCAGAAGGGCAATACCTGTGTCTGCACTAAGTTGTACTGGAAGGGGCACCTGGTGAAAGCGCAGATAGCCATTGCCAAGGGCAAGCAGACTCACGATAAACGCTCCACGATCAAAGATCGCGAGTGGAGCATCGACAAGCAGCGGATCGTGCGGCACAAGAACCGCTAGCGTTGCGCATTCCTGATTCCTCGTCTATTTATATCTAAGGGCAATTTCCACCAGATTGCTTGTAAAGCGCTCGCACGCGCACTATGCTTTGATTATTCATATTTATGATATTTGAATAATCAGGAGCTCTGCCATGGCTACTACCAGCCTCAGCCTGGGCGAACATTGGGAAGAATTCATCCGCGCGGAAGTGGCAAGCGGTCGCTATGCCTCGGCCAGTGAGGTGATTCGAGATGCATTGCGCGGCATGGAGCTGCGCAAGCAAAAAATGGCTGCCTTGAAAAAGCACCTGGCCGAAGGTGAAGCACAGGCATTAAAAGGAGAATTCTTGGAAGAATTTTCTATGGAACAATTCATCAGGGAACTCGATGAAAATAAGGCTCACGGAAAGAGCAAGAAGAGATCTGGCAGGAATCGCTGAATACACGGAGCGACAGTGGGGCACTCGGCAAAGGAACAGGTACCTGGCCCAGCTGGAAAATAGATTTTCCTGGCTCGCCCGCAATTCACAGCTCGGGATTCACCGGCCGGACATAAAGGAAGGATACTATTGCTTTCCGGAAGGCAGGCACCTTATCTTTTTTCTAAAGGCCGAAAGCACTCTCGACATTATCGGTATCCCCCACCAGGACATGGACATTGTTGGCTGGTTTGACACGGAAGCTCGATAGTCGTATCCCTGATTCGCGCAATTAGCTGATGTCCCAAACAGATTGAATAATCATGAAGAGCACCCATGTTATACTCCCAACATCCATGGGGGTGATTCGGATTCGACGCCGGTATCAAACCCTGGGGTGCATGCCGAGAGTGTAGTGACCCTCGTAAATCCATCACTACAATTTATAGTTGCCAACGACGACAACTACGCTCTAGCTGCTTAATATAGCTGGCTAGCGATTGCCACAGGGATGCCCGTAAACCAGTGTTTTGCAATCGTCATATAGAACGGGATCGCAGTGAGATGTGCCTGGCATCAAGCTGTTAAACACTTCCAGGCTCGCCCGAATTCGCCCTGCCCGTCGGGTAGATCAGGGCTAACTCAATAGACGACGCTAAGCATGTAGATCTTCAGGCCGCGAACTGACGGACGGGGGTTCAACTCCCCCCGCCTCCACCAAAAAACAGGCCCCGCTTTGCGGGGCTTTTTTTTGGTGGAGGCGGGGGGAGTCGGACTCTTATGGTTGGGGTTTGCCCTCCAGGGATGGAGGGTATGCCGAAAACGCAGGGACGCAGTTTTCGGCCAACTTCCCCCGTCCTGATATTTGTTTCTTTTGTTGCAACCAGGGGCCGCTCTCGCCGCCATGTGCTCCGCGGCATCCTAGTGTTAATTGATCCCTGGGGTTAGCACCCTCCCCACTTTTCAATACATCCCATCCACTGCCGCAAAAAATGCATTGCGATGCTGGGAAAACTCCCTGCCCGTCGCCCGCGGCCAGGCGCTAATGGTCGCGATCACAAGCTGCTTCTCAGGATTGATGTAAATCCCCTGACCGTAAATGCCAATGGCGCGGTAGGTGCCATCACCATTCAACCACCACAGGTAACCGTAACCCGCACTTCCCCTGGATGGCGCGGTGGACTGTTCCATCCAGTCATCGGGCAATACCCGTGTGCCGTCAGGCAGCACCCCGCCATTCATGGCAAACAAACCAATGCGGCCGTAATCCCGCAGGGTGACATTCATGCAACACCCGCCACGCTCGCCTCCGCCTGTGCCATGGGTAGCCCAGTTAGCGTCGGCTTCCATTCCGAAGGGTTGCCAGATCTTGTGGCTCAGATAAGTCGCCAGGTTATTTCCGATGGCGGCCCTGACCAGTACACCCACCAGATCAGTCTCCCCGGTGTTGTAATTGAATACTTCTCCCGGGGATGCCACCTGCTCCTTGGTACCGAGATATTGCAGCATGTCGACCACGTTTTGGCTTGGATAGCTGCCAACGTCCGAATTGGGATCGTTGTAGGTTTCATCCCACTGGACCCCGGATGCCATTTGCAACACATCACGAATGCGGGCCTGGTCATAGGCGCTGCCTTTGAGGCGGGGCAAGTAGTCCGTTACGCGCTCGTCCACGCTCTCGATGAAACCATCTTTGATTGCCGCTCCTAGCAACAAGGATGTGACGGATTTGGAGACAGAAAATGAAACCCATTTCGTATCTTCATTATTACCCAGGCCATAGCGCTCCAGCCGAACACTGCCGTCCTTGATAACCAGCAGTCCGCCCACGTGATTGTGAAGCATGAAATCTTCCAGGCTGTGGGCTTCCCCGGCAACGGTGTAGCGCAAGCCCTCGAAATTCTGCAGCTGGTAAGGCAGTTCCAGGGTGTAGTCGCCGGCCTGGATCTCTCGCGTCGGGGAAATCGCGGACCAGTTGCGGAAGCGAATGATCTGGCCATCACTGCCGTTAACTCCACCCCCGCGGGCGAGCGCAAGGTTCTGCACATCCATTGCGGGGTCCACATAGCGCGGTTCCTGGGCGGATACGACAGTTATCAGGGAACTGAAGAACAGCAGGCTTGTGATTCGTATGCGTCGGCACATGGTGGTGTTACCTCTGTGCTGGGCCACGGGCGTGGCGATTGAATTGAGCTGACCGGAAGCGTTTCGAGCCTGGTACGGTGTCCATTATGCAACCTGTTTCACCGCCAACTCAACACGGCAGCAAGCACGCACATTCAATAGTCTCGGAGAGATCTAATTTGCTACCCTTCATCGTAGTTAACTGATGGCTCCCGATTCCTGGCTTCCAATATGGTCGAAAAAATAATCAAGGATCTTTACGACGAATTCCTGTCGCTCGAAGCAGCCGGCGGAATCGTCCTAATGTGCGCCGCGGTATTCGCGCTGATTCTCGCCAACTCACCGCTCTCCGTTTTCTACGATCTGCTGATCTCGACACCGGTAGAGATTCGCATTGCCGAACTGGAGATCGCCAAGCCCCTGTTGTTGTGGATAAATGACGGCTTGATGGCGATCTTCTTTTTCCTGGTGGGATTGGAACTCAAGCGGGAACTGGTGGAAGGCGAGTTATCGGATCCGAGCCAGATCGTGCTTCCCGCCATCGGGGCAATTGGCGGAATCGTTTTACCTGGCCTGATCTACACCTGGTTCAACTATGACAACGCAGTTGCCATGCAAGGATGGGCCATTCCCGTCGCTACCGACATTGCTTTCGCGCTGGGGATCCTTTCCCTGCTGGGAAGCCGGGTTCCATTGAGTGTAAAGGTATTTCTCACATCCCTGGCCATATTCGATGACCTGGCAGCCATCGTAATCATCGCGGTTTTCTATACGGCAAACTTGTCATTCTCGGCCCTGCTGTTCGCCCTCGCCTGTATCCCATTGTTGTGGTGGCTGAACCATAAAGGTGAAGAATCCCGCACCCCTTATATCCTCCTGGGCATAATCATCTGGGTGGCGATGTTAAAGTCCGGTGTGCACGCCACTCTTGCCGGCGTAATCGTCGCAATGTTTATTCCAATAAGGAAAGATGATGGCAGTAAATGCATGCTCAAGGGCATAGAACACGACCTCCATGGCACCGTCGCATTCATCATTCTGCCGGTATTCGCATTCGCCAATGCGGGCATCAGCTTCAGCGGCATGGGTATGGAGCAAGTGCTGCACAGCGTTCCCATGGGAATAGCTGCCGGCCTGATTTTTGGGAAACTCATGGGCATTTTCCTGCCGTGCTGGCTGGCTATTCAGTTCAAATGGTCACGCCTGCCCGATGAAATGTCTTATATGTCCCTGCTGGGAACGTCGGCACTGTGCGGAGTAGGTTTCACCATGAGCCTGTTTATCGGTTCGCTGGCATTCGAAGAGACCGGTGTAAACCTTCTTTTCGATGAGCGACTGGGTATCATCATGGGCTCTGTTGTTTCGGGTCTGCTCGGCTATACGATCCTACGTTTCAGCCTTCCCGAATCACTACCCGCGAAGCGGGCTTATCCAGACTGAAAACTAGACTGGGGCTTGCCGAAAGAAACCGGTTCCTGAACCAGGATCTCAATTTCGTTTTTTGCAATACGAATTGCAGATAACCTTCACTGCCAAGGGGATTATTCCTACAGCAGTGCCATTGCCTCAGTAATCTTGAAGCGGTTAAATGGTGTCATCTTGTTCTCCTTCGAAAAAATATGAGCCAGGAACAAACCCAACAAAATTCTCACAGGCTTCTAGTAATAGATGACAACGAAGGCATCACCGACATCATTGAGGAACTCGGTAATGAAGCAGGTTATTCCGTTACCTGCATAAACGACTACGAAAACCTGCCAAACACTTACCGGAATGTAGATCCCAATTACATCTTCCTCGATCTCGACCTGGGCATCGACAAGGACCTCGAGATGTCTGAAAGGGGTTTCGACGGATTAGCCGTGGTGCAATTTCTTTCTGAGCAGGGATGCCAGGCCAAGATCATAATCATCAGCGGCTCTGAAAAAGACAAAAGAGACGTTACCGCGAAGATAGGCAGGGAATTAAAGCTCGATATCAAGGGCACAATCGGAAAACCCTTCAAGCTGGAAAACATCGAGAAAGTTTTGCTGAAGCTGAAGGAAATCTAGCTGCCGTAGCGATCATCCCACTCAGCACAGTCTGTTCCGATCGCATCTCGCAGCGCCTTCAACGCCGACTCCCTCACCCTCAGCTTGGTTTCGGTATGGGAAGGCAGGTCCAGGGTCAGGAAGTGTTGCGCCGCTGCTTCCGCCTCTTCATTCAGTTTGTCCACGGCCGTGAGCTGATCCAGGAATCCTGCATTTTGGGCCGAAGCGCTGTCATAAAAATGGGCCAGGGGCAGTCCGAAGTTAAAGGCCGCCGGGGTAAGCCTGAGCCGGCACACTTCCGTGGCGAACCTGGGCACAGTAAGTCCGATGGCTACTTCGTTGGCGGCAAACTTGAAATCGCCCTCCACGCCCAGCCTGAAATCAGTGGACAGCAGGATGAATGCACCCATGGCGATGGCGTGACCGGTGCATACGGAAATTGTCGGATTGGGAAAACTGAGGAGCCGCTCGGTAAGCATGGCCCCGGCCTTCAACATGGTGCGAGTCTCCTCGTTGTCGCCACGCTTGAATACACCCAGGTCAAATCCGGCGGAGAACACTCCCTCCCGGCCCCTGATCATGACCACGCCGCCGTTTTTTTCCGCCTGGTCCAGTGCTGCGTTTAAATCCGACAGCATCTGCACCGACATGGCGTTGGCCTTGCCGTCGTCCAGCGCGATCACATTGATGTCATTTTCAAAGCTATGGGTCAAAAGCTCGGCCATTGGTTTCTCCAGTGATCAGGGTCAGGAATAATTCCTATAGATTGGGATAGTTCTCTCCAACGGAACAGGCTGCGATTCGACTGAGATGACTGTATTTCAGTCCTGTCTCATCATGCCAGGTATTAAACTGTTGCTGGATCTTTTTCAGGTCACGCTGGCTGCCTGGATTCTCCGCGATCTGCAGACCGGAACCACGCAGGGCTGCTATTACATCCTTGCTCAATACGAAACAATCTTTGCCCATGGTGCGCAGGAACCACTGTGCACTCTGTCCTCCAAGCCGGGAACCGTGCTTTTTCAGGTAGGCCAGCAAGCCTACCTGGTCGGACTCGGGCCACCCGGCGATGAAATTGCCGAATGACCCGTATTCATCGGCAACATCCAGCACGAATGCCACGTTATCCCGCAATGCACTGATCTTCTGCCAGTTGCGAACCACCCGGGTATCCCTGGTGTAAGCCTCCCATTGTTCCGGAGAAAGCAATTTCAACTTATGGGGATCAAATGCGAAAAACGCTTCTTCAAACTGCGGCCACTTGTTCTTGATAACTTTCCAGCTGAACCCCGCCTGGTTAATCGCGCGGGTCATCATGGCCAGGTACCGATCGTCCCCGGTTTCCTGCAATGCTTTCTTCGATTTTGTAGCGGGTAGTATTTCCTTCAGCGCCGCTGCCCCACCCTTGCGCTTCTCGGCACGCTCCCGGATCTTGTCGAATGAACTCTTTACTGCCATCGCTCAGGCTTTCCTGGCAACGAGTAAAGTAAAGTCGCTGTCGATTTCTCCACTAACGAGCAGTCTTTTTTCCTCGGCAATAAGGTCGCGCAGTATCTGGCGGCCTTCCTCATCTTCTTCCAGGTTGCCGGCAATATTATCCAGCACCAGGTGCAACAGGGTTCCACCAAAATCCCGGCGATCGATGATTTCAAATTTCTTTTCAAGCTCCGGGATGATTTCTTCTGAACGGATTGCTTCCGTGGGATCCACCTCGTTCATTTGTTCGACTGTTAACCTGATGATCTGTTGTTTGATTCCCGGTTCCCGGATCAGGCCGCGATACTTCTCCGGTATCGATAACAGTATCTTTTGCGCCAGGTCGAGCTGCCGGTCTGTCCATTGAAACTGGTTGGGACCTACAAACTCATTAATTATGAACAATCCCTGGGGTTTAAGAGCTCGATGCACCTGCTCCATGTAATGTGGCAGCGATTCAATATGGTGCACGGACTGGGAAGCAAATACCGCATCGTAACTTTCCGCTTCGAACTGAAGCTCATTCAGGTTCACCACCTGGTAGTCAATCCTTTCGCCAATGCCGTACTTAACGGCTTCCTCCCGGGCCAGCTCAATAGCGCCCGCGGACAGATCCAGGCCGTGAAATTTGTCGGCAATGCCGAGCTGTATTCCGTGACGCTCCAGTCCGCCCCCGCCACAACCCAGGCTCAGGGCAACAGGGACTGTCGCTGGAAAATAGTCCCTGGCGACAGCCTCCAGCCAGCCGAGCTCGCTGCTGCCCGATACACAGGGATTGATGTACTCCTCGATTACCAGGGTTGATTCGGTCCAGGAACTGGGCTTCGGCCTGGCATGGAGTTCCCGCGCCCGGTCACTCCACACTTCGCTGGCCTTGTTTAGCCCTGCATCGGTGGTGGTCTTTGCTGCACCGGGATCAATATCCTCTGGCTCTTTGCTGCCCGATTTTCCGAATAATGCCTGGAAAAAACTCATGAGTGACTTGTTTGACATGTCTGGAAGACAGACAAGCCTAGCACAACATCAGAATCCCATGGCGGGGTGAGCTGTTACTGGTCAATCACCACGAACGTGAAACGCACGTCCTGGACACCGGGGACGGCACGAACAACAGCACCGATGCTTTGCTGTATGGTGCCAAGAGTCCCGGGGGTGCGCTGGCCGCCACAGTCCGGGCAGGACAGGCTGCCGCTAATCGAGACCACTCCGTCCCTAACCTGAACTGATAGCCCATCGGGGAGATCACTGGCAGCGGCGATGGCGTCCTCCACCATGCGTTGCAGTTCAATGTCATTGGTTTCGCTTCCGGTCGCCGTCCCTGTTTCCCCTTCATTGCCACATGAGGTGAGCAGAAGCGCCACAAGCAGGACAAGAATCCCATGCAATCGCCTGTTAAGTAACATGACCGGATTCCGCCTTCCCTGAAAATTCGATCTCCCCGCCCCTGGCCCTGAACGCGGCAAAGAGCGTGTCCATGTGCATGCGAAAGTCGTCATCGGATAACCATTCGCTTTCACTTACCCGGAGTTTTTCGGTTTGTGAAATCGCTTCCAGCAGGCTGTGGAAAAATAATTCGGGGCTGGCACGGGTTATGGAAAGTGAAGGTTCGCCTTCCCACCAGTCCGCTTCATCGGGATTGCCGGATTCAGCATTGCCCTGCTGGAAGCCCGAGCGCAAATCCTGGAAATGCACGAACAGTTTTTCACAGGAGAGTTCGGCCACCGGACCAAACTCCTCATTCTGTAGCCGCAGGAATTCGCGCCGATTCATGATTCGATCAGGCCAGGCTTAGCAAGGCTCGTTCCACAGCCGCGCTCACCATAGGAATCTTGTGACGATTCTTTGCCAGTGGTTGCGCACCGTTGACTGCGAGTGTGCCAGCTTCAGCGGCGACGGATTCGGTCAGTGCTTCTCCTACCAGGTAGCCTTCAACGGCGGACAATCGCCAGGGGATGGGAGCAACACCACCCAGGGCCAGGCGCGCCCCGGTTATTTCCGAGCCGGCCAGCTCCAGTACCACCGCGACGCTTACTTCCGCGTGGGTCCAGGCAGCCCGGTCCATGACCTTGTAATATGTGGATACCCAATTCGCTGCTGGCCGTGGCAGGTGCACTTCACTGAGGAGTTCACCCGGCCGCAGCACATTCTCACGGGACGGGTCCTGGGAAGGGAGAAGAAAAAATTCCTCTACTGGAATATTCTGGTTGCTCCCAGCGCCACGAACGGTGAACACCGCTTCCAGTACGGAGAGGGCCGGTGCTATATCGGAGGGATGTACGATGAAGCTGGGGCCGCCACCAAATATCGCGTGTTGTGAATTTTCACCGGATACAGAGTAACAACGGTCACCACCCGCCTTGAAACACTGGAATCCATTTCGGTAATACCAGCACCATGGCCGTTGCGTGATATTTCCCGCCAGTGTCGCCACGTTGCGAATCTGCGGCGTACCCACGCTGGCTGCCGCCTGGGCAAGCACCGGGTAGTTGGAGGCAATCCTGGTGTCCGCACTCAATGCGTCCAGGGTTACCAGTCCTCCGATGCTGGTGGCATCTGCATTTTCCTGGATATAACCGCCGTCGTTTACAGTACGCAGGTTTATCAGCACTTCGGGTTGTTCGGTACCATCTTTAATCTGCTGCAGCAGGTCGGTGCCACCGCCAGAAAACGCAACGGACTGACCCGATGCGATTGCCTGTTCCGCGGCGTCAACCGCAGCCTGGACTGTTTCGGCATTTATATTGGTCAGGTTTTTCATGCCAGTGCCTCCAGGATCTTGTCACGACTGATGGGCAATGAGCGCATGCGCCGTCCTATAGCGTTGGTGATGGCATTGGCTACCGCCGCCGGCGCCAGGATGATGCCGGCCTCGCCTGCGGTCTTGGCACCGAACGGACCATATCCGTCGTCCACCTCGATGAAGCTGACTTCGATGTCAGGGATGTCCATGTGGGTCATGTGACGGGCGTGGTAATAGCCCGGCGTCAGGGGCTGGCCGCTGGCGGAGTCATACAGCAGGTTTTCATGCAGCGCCTGGCCGATGCCCTGGATCGTGGCGCCGCGTATCTGGTCCCGCGCAGTGGTGGGATTGATGATGCGTCCCGATTCATGCACCGCCACATACTTGAGTATGTGGGTCGTGCCCAGCCTGGTATCCACTTCCACCTCACAGAAATGAGCGGCGAAACACTGGCGTACCTTGCCATCGGTCGTGGGTGCGGGAGTAGCGGTACCGATCAGCACATTACCTGCTGCGGGCATGCCCTTGCTGGCGATTTGCGTCTTGAGGTTTTTCGCCGCTTCCACAACGGCAATACCGGTCATGATGGTGGTGCGGCTGCCTGACTCACCAACCGAATAGGGGCAGCGGTCGGTATCGCCGGAAACCACTTCAACCTGTTCCAGGGGCACACCCAGTTCTTCCGCCGCGATCATACCCATGGTGGTCTTGGCGCCGGGGCCGATATCGGTCACACCGACAAAGAGCGTATATCGCTCGTTAGAGTCTACGCGCACGATGGCGCTGGAAGTGCCCACGCCGGCACGAAACATCATGAAAGAAAATCCGGCGCCGCGCTTCAGAGATCCCTCGTCGGAACCAGGTGTTACTTTGCGCCTGGCCTGCCAGTCAAATAACTCCGCTCCCTGCTCGATGCACTGGTCCAGCGAGTAATTCGTATATGGCCTGCCTTCCGTGGGACGGGTCATGTTCTTCAGGGTGAACTCCACCGGGTCCATGCCAAGCCGGTAAGCCACGTCGTCCATCATGGACTCGATACCGTAAACACCATGGGGTTCACTGGGTGCGCGAAAATTCCCCGAGGTGGTGCGATTTGTGTAAACCGGTGTGATGGAGCGGGACAGGTTGTCACAGGCATAAAAGTCGATGCCGCTTATGCCGCCGGAATTTTTCCGGTAGGGTCCCATGCCGCTGTAAGCATCCATCTCGATGGCGGTCAGGGTTCCATCGTCCTTCACCCCTACCTTGTAGACCTGAACCGTTGGCCAGCGGCCATGAACACCCAGCCAGTCTTCCCGTCGTGAATACTCGAGCATTACCGGTGCACCTGCCCGACGCGAGAGTGTTGCCGCGATCAGGTCGGCATCCTGGTTCTGGTTCTTGTTGCCAAACCCGCCGCCCATGTAATTGCACACGATGCGTACCTGGTGATCTTCCAGCCCGAGGTCACGTGCTGTGTCATGGCGGCAATTGGAAATTCCCTGGCTCGGCGTGTAAAGCGTGAGCTTGTCGCCCTGCCAGTGGGCCAGTGCACAGCGGGGCTCCATCTGGGCGTTGTGAATAAAGCCGGTTTCGTAACGGGCTTCGAAGACCTGGTCCGCCGCTGCGAACCCGGCGTCCATGTCTCCAGTCACCCTCGCCATAGGTTGAAAGTTATTATTTGTGTCGGGACAGATATTTCCTTCGGGCCAAACCCGGGGCGCATCGTCGGCAAGCGCTTCTTCCGGTTCCAGCACGAATGGCAGTTGCTCGTAATCCACCTCGATCAGTGCCAGCGCCTGTTCGGCGATGTGACGATCGGTGGCGGCGACTGCGGCGACGGCGTCCCCCACGTGTCGCACGGGGTTATTGAAAATGTAGCGCCGATGGATGCTGCGTTCCTTTATGGGATCGTTGTACTGGCGACCGCCGGACACACAACCGGCGCCCCAGACAACCTGGGCATTCTCATAGGAAATAACAGAAACCACGCCGGGCAGGTTTTCTGCGGCGCTGGTATCAATGCCGCGAATGCGGGCATGGGGATGGGGACTGCGCAACACCCGGGCATAGAGCATGCCCGGTAGTTTTACGTCACGGGTATAACGGGCTTCGCCGGTAACCCGTTCTACCGCGTCGACACGGGCGGTGTTATTTCCTATTGTGGCCAGTGGATCCAGGCCGCTGCGGGAAGCTTCACTCATGGCTCACCTCCCCGGTCACCGCCGGACATCACCACCGCTTCCACGATGGCATTGTAATTGGAACAACGGCACAGGTTGCCTACCAGTGCCTGTTTAACCTCGTCAGCCGAAGGGCTGGGATTGTCATTCAATAATGCCGTGGCGCTCATGAGCTGGCCGGAAGTACAAAAGCCACACTGCGGCCCGTTATTTTCCACGAATGCCTGTTGCAGCGGTGACAACTCGCCATTGCGGGCCAACCCTTCCACGGTTTGAATGTCTGCGCCGTCGGCCCAAACCGCGAGCTGACTGCAGGCGTAAACCGGCTTGCCATCCATGATGACAGTGCAGGCGCCACATTCGCTGCGGTCACAGCCAATCTTGGTGCCGGTGAGATCCAGGCTGTCGCGCAGCACTTCCACCAGGGTCCAGCGATCCTCCACTTCCAGTTCATGGCGATTGCCATTCACAGTCATATTAATGGTGGTTCGAGCGATCGGTGCTTCGGCCGCATTGGCTCCCGATAGCGGTAGGGCGGGGGTAATCGCAGCCACGGCTGCGGTAGCACGGGATTTTTCCAGGAACTCCCTGCGCGAGGGTTTATCGGGGGCGTCCTTCGGTATGTCGGCGGACATGGTGCTGCTCCTCTGATGGGGATTTGGGAACATTCACTGTAATGCCCCACTATATCCGCCCCATCGTAAGGGGCGCAACACCGGAAAACCCGCGCACCGGGCCTGATGCCGCGCCGGGAAATTTTCCGTATGCTAGCTTTGCTATCCACCGTCCCGCTTTAGGAGGAAACAACTTGGACAAGCGTTGCTTTTACCTGCGTTCTCTTTGCTGTTTCGGGACCTCTGTCCTCTGCCTGGTGGCTCCCGTCTTCCTGCATGGTGACAGCTTTCCGGCTGTTTCCGGCACCATCGAAATACATCCCCGGGTCCACGCCAGCGTGGAACTGGAATATGAAGGCTATGTTATCCAGGTGGACCCCTGGTCTATCAACGGCATGGATGACTTTACCCCAGCCGATCTCATACTAGTTACGGATAATCCCGGCCACCATCTCGATGTGGCAGCAATACGCCAACTCAGTAGCGCAGGAACTACTGTAGTCATGCCCGCGAATTCCAGGGAACGGTTTCCGCAGGGGACGGTAGTTGGAATCGGGGAAATGTTGCGCGTCGATGGCATCAACATCGAGGCGGTTGCCACTTACGACATTATTCCCGGCCCGCCGGAACACCCACGGGGCGACGCCAACGGCTATGTCATTACCCTGGGCGGAAAACGCATCCTGTTCGCCGGGGTCACTGAGTGCGTGGCGGAAATACAGGCACTGCAAGACATCGACCTGGTATTCATGCCATTGAACATCCCGCCCCGGCGCATGACACCGGCGGATGCTGCGAACTGCACGAAAATACTGGATCCGGAAGTGGTCTACACCTACCACTATGACCAGGGCTACGCCCGGCGCCAGGCCGATCCCGACTATGAAGCACCCCTGTTACCCGGCGATCTCACGGTGGCCCAGAGCCTGGAGCGGTTCGCCGCGGAACTCCAGGGCAGCGGCATCGAGTACCGGCGCGGCGACTGGTACCCAATGCCCTGAACCAGAAATGCCGCAATCGCAACAAATCATGGTCGCTGTTGCACCGAATGGTGCACGACGGACACCGAGTGACCACCCTGCTATCCCGGTTAGTGCCGAGCAATTGGCCGAAACATCGGCGCAATGCCTTGACGCCGGAGCATGCATGATTCACCTGCATGTGCGTGATCGTGAGTTCGGCCACAGCCTGGACCCGAAATTATATGAAGAGGCAATAGCCGCGATACGGAATCGCGTCGGGCAGGATTTGATTATCCAAATCACAACCGAGGCAGTGGGGCGATACAGCCCCGAGCAGCAAATCGACACGGTGCGTCAAGTCAGGCCGGAAGCAGTGTCCCTTGCCCTGCGTGAAATCTGCCCGGGTCGTGACCATGAACCTTCTGCCGGTGAGTTTTTTCACTGGCTCTACCAGGCCGGTATCTATGCCCAGTACATTGTGTATGACCTCGATGACATCCAACGTCTCAAAGACCTGCGGCGTCATGGACTGATTCCCGGGGACGGGGTCGCGGTGCTGCTGGTGCTGGGAAGATATTCCCGGAGCCTGGAATCAGATCCGGCACAACTGAAGCCCCTGGTCGATGCCACGGAACAGGATTGGTTGTGGAGTGTATGTGCATTCGGTCGTCGCGAACTGGAATGTATGGCTGCGGCGATAGCCCTGGGCGGCCATTGCCGGGTCGGATTCGAGAACAATCTGTACCTGGCCGACAGCAAGGTGGCGCCGGACAACTCTGTCCAGGTAGCCGCCGTGAGCACCCTGGCCAGCGAGCGGGGGCTGGGCGCCAGCAATGCCCAGCAGGCCCGGGAAATACTGGGAAATACCACACAGGCCCGGAATCCATGCCCGCTACCGGGAAAATCCCGGTAATTTCCAGTTATCAATGGATTAAATGCGGGTTTTTGGGAGGCCCCGGGGTGATTTTTCCCATTACATTTTCATTGCGAAAACCGGGCTGAAAATCGGAGGATCCAGGCTGCTGCTACGAACCGCCCTGTAAAACTTTGTAACATTTATTGTGACTAAATGTGACAAATTCTACTAAAAACAAGGCCTTACGAGGGGCCAAAATTGGCCCGAAATTTGAGTTCCCCTGAACATTGTTCAGATTAATTATCTTCTTAGCTTTCAGGGACTTAGTCCCTTCCGGATATTTCCGGGATGTTGCGCAATTATTACTAGATGGCCCCTTTAGTTGCTGGTAGCATTCGCTCCCAAGCTCGTGCAGAAAACAATCAATAATTAGAGAAAATCAATAATTAGAGAAAATCAATAATTAGAGAAAATCAATAATTAAGTGCAGCTGTATCAGCTTCCTCTCGTGGGACGTTGGGCATTCCTAATTAGTAGATTGCACCTACTTTGGAGACTTCTCCGGAATTCTCCGGGTCGGTGATTCTGTACATAAGCTAGAACTTATCTCTAAAAATTACTTATCTAAGGGGGCACGGAATGAGTTTTCAACCCGTACCAAAATCTAAGAGAAAATTTGCCAGGAAGAGCCTGAGCGCGGCAATTTGCGCACTGTCTCTAACCCTCGGCAACGCTGCCTTGGCGCAGGACACGGACGGTTCCGTTCGTGGCACCGTGACTGGCGCGAATGCATCTACTACTGTTGAGGTAGTGGATGAATCTCGCGGCACCACACGGTCAGAATCCACTGGCGCCGGCGGTACTTTCCGCATTGATGGCCTGCGACCCGGTTCTTACCAGGTTCGCGTCCTTCAAAACGGCTCTGTAGTGGATACATTGGAAGTAAATGTCACTCTTGGCAGTGCTACCAATGTAAACCTGGCAACTACCCAATCTGTAATTCAGGAAATCGTGACCACCGGTCGCCGCCAGGCTGAGTTTGACACCAGCATCGCGGAATCCGGTCTCGTCATGAGCACCGACCTTCTGTTGGAAATGCCGGTTCTGCGAGACCTGACTTCAGTATCATTGCTGGCTCCTGGCGCCACTCGCGGCGACAATCGATTTGGTGACAGCAACTCCACAGCTCGCGGTAACTTCGCTTCATTCGGCGGTTCATCCATCGCGGAAAACACCAGCTACATTAATGGTATGAACACCACCAACTTCCGTACTGGTGTTGGTTTCACCGAAGTACCGTTCGAGTTCTATGACACTATCCAGATCAAGACCGGTGGTTACTCTGCGAAGTACGGCCGATCCACTGGTGGTGTGATGAACGCAACCACCAAGAGCGGTACTAACGAGTTCGATTTCGGAGTAAACCTCTACTACAACGAAGAGGTTACTACCCAGCCTAATACTTTCTCGGCTGCGAACGACCTGGATGAGAACTGGTCCGCTACAGCAGACGTTTATGCTTCCGGGCCAATCATTCCCGATCGCCTGTTCTTCTACGCACTGTACAGCGACGACCAGAGGGATATGCGCTATGCGGGTATCGAGTCAGGTCGCGACTTTGACTACAAGCGTGACGACGGATTCTGGGGCGTGAAGCTGGATGGCTATATCACTCCGGATCATCACGTTGAGTACACCCACTTCACCGACGAACGTACCGGTATCGAAGGCGTTTATGCTTTCGATGGTGATACATTTACTCGCGGTGCCTACCTGGGTGACACCTTCTACGAAGAAGGCGGTGAAAACTGGATTGCCACCTATACCGGCCAATTCGGCGACGACCTGGAAATTTCACTGTCCTACGGTGAAAACGATGCAGGCCGTACCGAAGCGCCTGCTACTGCCAGCATCCCCGTTGTATACGAGTACATCGGTGGCTTCTCTGCAGTAGGCGACTGGACCAACTTTACTGTCTCCAAAGGTGAAGACGTGCGGGAAATGACCCGTGCTGACTTCACCTGGACCGGTTTTGCCGGTCACGAGTTGTCCTTCGGTATCGACAACGAGGAATACACAGCCGTTGAGTCCACTATCAACTCCGGTGGCGTGTATTGGCTACGTGACCCGACCAACGCCTACAACCAGTGTGACGTGGCTTCCGAGTGCCCCCTGGGCGCCAATGCACGTCGTCGAACCTACAATGTAGGTGGCACGTTTACTACCAAGTCTGATGCTTACTACATCCAGGATGTATGGGAATTCAATGACAACTGGACATTCGAGATTGGTCTTCGAAACGAAACTTTCGAAAACCTGAATGCCCAGGGTGGTGTATTCGTCGAGGTTGAAGACCAGTGGGCCCCGCGACTGGCTGCCGTATTTGACCCAACCGGTGAAGGCCGCTCCAAGTTCTTTGCCAACTACGGTCAGTACTACCTGCCTATCGCCGCCAACACCAACATCCGTATGGCGGGTAACGAAACCTACATTCACGACTATTTCGACTGGGATGGTACGAGTGTAGATTCTCAGGGCGTACCGACTGGCCTTGGTGCCCAGTACGACCAGATCGTTTACGGTGACGGCACTGTGCCCGATACCCGTTCCGTAACCGATGCCAACATTGATGCCATGTACCAGGATGAATTCATCCTCGGCTGGCAGACTACCCTGGATAACGACCTGCGTGTCGGTATCAAGGGTATTTACCGTTCCTTGGGTACTACCATCGAGGACGTGGCGATCGACGCTGCCGTTATCGATTACTACAACTCCGGTGGAAACTGGACTGCAGGCGGTACTGTGGAAGATACTTTTGGTGGCTTCCACCAGTATGTACTTACCAATCCTGGTAACGACATGACTGTCTACATTCCGGAAACCGATGAGATCATCAACCTGAGCGCCGCTCAGCTGCGATATCCGGAAGCGAAGCGTGATTACAAAGCGGTAGAAGTTACCCTTGGTCGCCCCTTCGCCGACGGCTGGTCTCTCGACATGTCCTACACCTGGTCAGAGTCTGAAGGTAACCACGAGGGTTACGTGAAGTCTGACAACGCGCAGGACGACGCGGGTATTACCCAGAACTTTGACCAGCCCGGCCTGGTTGATGCTTCCCTGGGTCTGCTGCCGAACGACCGTACCCACACCGTTAAGGCATGGGGTACTTACGAGTTTGGTAATGGCCTGCGTGCAAGCGTTAACGCCATCGCCCAGTCTGGTCGTCCGATCAGCTGTTTCGGTGCCCACCCCACTGACGTGTTTGCGGCTGCCTATGGCGCTTCTTCACACTTCTGTCAGGGTGTAGCCACTGGTCGAGGCACGCTTGGTCGTCTGCCCACCATGACTAACTTCGACGTGAATCTGCAATACGATCTTGAAGTATTCAACTCAGATGTACTTCTGAGCCTGGATGTCTTCAACATCTTCGATTCCTCGAAGCCGACTCGATTGTACGAAAATGCAGATACCTTCTCAGGCGCTCCCGATGAGGACTTCCTGAAGACCACTTCGTATCAGCTGCCTCGTGCAATTCGCCTGAGCGCACGACTCAACTTCTAATCCGGTTGAATCTGGCGCCTGAAGTAAAGGCGTAAGGAACAAAGGGCTGATCCCTCGGGATCAGCCCTTTTTTTGTCCTTGGGATTTATGCTGCATTGGGTGACAATATCGATTCAATCAATGCTCGCAAAGGCTGGTTCGATTACAGTCGTTTCCGGGAAACATTTAAGGCGCGCTTTCCATGCATGATATGACTTCCCTGGCCATTATCTGGTCGGGTGTATTCGTTTCTTATTTTCTTGCCGACAAGACCAAGCTGACCCCGGTCCTGTACTTCCTCGCCTTTGGTTCCACCATGGTCAACCTCGGTGTCCTGCCGGTGGAAAGTTCCGAGTTTATCCGTGGCTTCTCGGAAATCGGCATCATCCTGATCATGTTCGCCCTGGGATTCGAAGAAGACACCGGGAAGTTCGTCAAGAGTGTAAAACGAAGCTGGGGCATCGCCCTGTTCGGTGCTCTCGCACCTTTTGGCACAGCCTACTTCGTCACCTTTGCCTACTGGGGCGATACGCGCCTGTCGCTGCTGTGTGGCATGGCCATGACTGCAACCGCGGTTTCCCTGACCATGGTGTCGCTGAAGAGCGAGAAACTGCAGAACAGCAATGCCGCAACGGGCATCATGACCTCGGCGATTCTGGATGACGTGGCGTCCCTGGCCGCGGTTGCGGTGCTGGTTCCCCTGGCCACGGGCGATGCGGATATGAGCCTGGCCGGCATCTTCCTGATCATGGGCAAGGCGGTGCTGTTCTTCTTCATTATCCTCCTGCTCGAGGTGTTCATTTTTCCCCACACCAGCAGGCTGAAGATTTACCACCGGATACCTTTATTCAAGCATTTCGGCATTCGCCACTTCATCAGTTTCAGCCGCGGCGAACAGGCCACCCTGGCTGTGCTGCTGGTGGCATTGCTCATAGCCCTGCTCTCCTATGAATTCGGCTTTCATCCGGCGGTGGGCGCTTATATGGCGGGCCTGATCATCAAGCAGGAATACTTTCAGCTATTCGAGGAACCCGAGGAAGACCAGTACGAACGCACCAAGAAGATCGTGGATAATGTGGCGTTTTCCTGGATAGGGCCGGTCTTCTTCGTGGAACTGGGCACCCGCATCGTATTCGACCAGTCCATCCTGATGGCGGTTATACCCCAGATAGTCACCCTGACCGTGGGATTGATCGTGGCGCAGATCCTGTCAGCGTCATTGGCGGCTCGATTTACAGGGAAATTCGAATGGCACGAAAGCATTCTGATCGGTTTTGGTATGCTCGGGCGTGCGGAGCTAGCGTTCGTGGTGATGGACATCGGCTACGTGCAGAATTCCATCATCAGCACCGATGCTTTTTACACTCTCATGGCAACAGCCTTCGTGCTAAACGTGGCAGTACCGCTGTCAATCCGTTTCTGGAAACCGTACTACGACGGCAACAAGCAGCTCAGCTTTTCCCTGGGCGGACAGAGGACCTACCTGTCGCGCAATCCGGACGCATAGATGGGATCAGGAGGGGCGTACTGAGAATCGGTAGCCGGCGCCACGCACCGTCTGGATCAGCCTGGCGTAGTCGATAGCGGCATCGACCGAGGAAAGGGCCTTACGCAGGCGACGTATGTGCACGTCGATAGTGCGTTCTTCCAGGTACACATTCCCGCCCCACACCGAGTCCTGGATGTGATCCCGGCTGAATACCTTTTCCTGGTTTAGCAGGAAAAATTTCAGCAAGCGAAATTCCGTCGGTCCCATTTCCACCGGCTTGTCTTCGATAGTAATACGATGACTGGTGGGATCCAGTTGCAGATCGAACACTCTCAGTATCTTGTCCTTTTGCTTGCCGTTAACGCGGCGCAGTACGGATTTGATGCGTGCCACCAGCTCGCGGGGAGAAAAGGGCTTGGTGACGTAATCGTCAACGCCTTCGTTCAGCCCCTGCACCTTGTTGTCTTCACTGGTCTTCGCCGTGAGCATGATGATGGGAATGTTCGAGGTGATCTCGTCACGGCGCAGGCGGCGCGCCAGTTCGATACCGCTGCCACCGGGCAGCATCCAGTCCAGGAGCACCAGGTCCGGCTTGTTGTCGATTATGGAAACATGGGCATCGTGGGCATTGGACGCACTGATGCTGCTGAAGCCGGCGAGGTCCAGGGTAATCCCTACCATGTCGCGGATTGCGGCTTCGTCATCAACAATGAGAATGGTAGATTCGGGCACGTTGGCGAAATCTCAAGTCAGGTTGGCTGATTAAGTCCTTGATATATAACGCACTATTACAGAAAAATATTACAGTATTATGACAATAGTAATACGTGCTGCCAATTCAGAACATATAGTCAAACTTGACGCTGAGCTCCCTGCCCCGGTTGAATGCGGTGGAAATGAACCCTCCCTGGGTAACCTCAGAACGCTCGTCCAGCAGGTTCTTGACCTTGGCCGAGACTTTCCAGCTGTCACTCAACTCGTGGATATAGACGAAGTTCAGCTCGCCAAAGGGCTGCTCCACGAGGTCCGGCGCGCCTTCGATACCCACTTCGGTAATGCGTTCGCCGAAATAGTGATAAAGCAGGGTTGCGGTGATACCGGAAAACGGCTCATAGCCAATCTGTGCGTTAAACAACAGGTCTGACTGCCCCTGTAACGGACGGCTTGTATTGGTGAGGACACCCCGGTCTTCATCTTTGATTTCCACCGACGAATCGATATAGGAAACGTTGGACTGAACGTAGAAGTCTTCCCACCAATCCCCAATGAAGGCCAGATTCTTGTAGACCTCGAACTCGGCGCCCTTGTTTTCTGCAGATTTTGCATTGGTAAAGGTCTGCCTGCCTTCCGCCCCGGGCTCGATGATCGATTCAATGGGATTTTCAAATTCCTTGTAAAACAGCCCGAAAGAAAAGTAATCACTGAAACCGAAATACCACTCCCAGCGGAAATCGTAGTTTGTAATGGTAGCAATCTTGAGGTCGGGATTGCCTACTACTTCCCTACCGGTAACGGGGTTGGTAAAGGCCGCCGGTGAGAGTTCACGGAAATCCGGTCGTGACAGGGTCTCGCTATAGGCAAATCGAAACTGGTGATCATAGTTGATGAATGTCGCGCTGAACGCGGGCAGGGTGTCTGTGGAATCCTGCGCGGAATTAATTTCGCTGTCGGAAAACAAGTCGAAAGTGCTGACTTGCTGGCCGAACTTTTCTTCCCTCACCCCCAGGTTCAGGCGCAGGCGATCGTCGAAATTGACTTCACCCTGCAGGTACACCGCTTCCAGTTCATTGGTCGCCACATAGTTATCCGTGGGCCGGGTAAATTCCCGGAGTTCGAATCCATCCGGTTGAATATTTTCCTGGGCGAGAATGACTTCCAGGGGCTGGGTCAACAGGTCCTCGTCGAATGCGATGGAACCCTGGTCGAAAAAGGAATAGCGCCGAATCTCTGACTGCCGGTCCTTCTCACTGTTTACGTAACCCGCCTGGGCAGTGATCACTGCGCTGCCGGGCCCGTAGAACAGCATGGTGAAATCCACGCCCAGTTCCTCGGCGTCGTCATCGAGCACACTCCAGCGACGCACGTTGCCATCGGCCCGGGTTGAGAATCGATACAGTCCGTCATTTTCCAGGTCGTAACGGTAGCGACGGTTATCCGGAGAATCCCTTTCTGCCTTTACATCGCTGTAGCGCCAGTTTATTACCAGCTCATTCAGCTCGGGAAAGTAGTGGTCGCCCTGGACCTGGTTGGAAAACAGCTCACGCTCCACCCATTCCAGTTCGCTACGCCTGACGATGGCTTCCTGGGCCAGGTCTCCTTCCACCACGGAATTGGTATCGTCAGTCTTGCGCAGCATAACGCTTGTTAAGCGGACATTGTGATTGGGACTAATATCGAGGCCGACGGTTCCGATCGTGCTTATATCGATGCTGTGTTCGGTACCCCGGTATACCAGGTCATCGTCCAGTTCCAAACCCGCATTACTGGTGCGATAGCTCTTGCGAATTATCTCGTTGTGGTCCCAGGAGTTGGAATAGTCTACGGCGGCCAGGTAATTTATCTGTGCGCCCTGGTTACCGATTTCGTGAAAGTTACCCATGGCGACAGAGAAATCGACATTCGGGGGGATCTCTTCAACCGTGGGTGAATACTCGTTGCGCAGAGATCGGCCCATAACCTGCAATTCCTGTGGGGTATAACCCTTCCCTCCGAGGAAGGCGCTCTTTCGGGTGAGCTCCTGGCCGCCCTCGGTGGCCTGGGCCAGCACTGTCGGCAACGCCCTGAAGCTGTCGTCGTAGCCAAGCCATTCCTTGCTGCCACTGCTGGTAGTAAAACCGTCCTTGAATGACACGCCCTGTGTAACTCCCAGGGAAGAAGACACGTTGATAAAAAATTCATCGGTTGAATTCTTGGTTCGCAGCTGCAGCACACCACCGCCAAACTCACTGGGATACTCGGCGGAATAGGTTTTCTGAACCAACACGCTATCCAGTACCGCGGTAGGGAACAGGTCCATGGGGACTACCCGGTTTACCGGTTCCGGGCTGGGCAGGATGGCGCCGTTTAACAGGGTAGTCGAATAGCGTTCTCCCAGGCCGCGCACATAAATGAATTTACCCCCCACCGTGCTAAGGCCTGCCACCCGTTTCAGGCTTTCTGCAATATTGGAATCTCCGGACCGTGTAAACTGCGTGTCGCCAACCACATTGGATACCGCGGAAGTAGCCCGCTTTTCATCGGGCACGAATTGGCCGATCACGGATATTTCCTCGATCTGTGGAGCTTGCCCGAGCGCCGAACTGGAAAATGCCATAGCTATTGCCAGAGAGAGAAGTGCCCGGGTTGGGATTGGCTGGGTCATGTGTGTGCTCCGAGGAAAATTCGCTGCATGGGGAGCACAGTCTATTGCGGTAATATGACAGGTTCATGACGCACAACTGAGCGCAAATCTTCTTAACTTTTTACTGTTTAATTACAGAATTGTAAAAAAATGGGGCGCCGAAGCGCCCCTAACAGACTGAGTAGTGGCAAAGTGCCAGGGGATAAAACTAGTCGCTGTAAGTCCAGCCTGCAGTCCAGTCCGACGTATCGTCCTTGACCGCGCCAATGTAATCCACCTGATCGAAAAACGAGTCACTGGGAATATTGGCTGGGATAGCGTTTATGGAAAGACTGTTGGCCAAACCGCTGCTTCCACCCAGTTCCACTGTGCCCAGTGAACTGTTGGACTGCGCTCCATACCAGTCCGTCACGGAGAACTCATCGCCTCCGGACTCATCAAAGGTGCAAGCCGATGCAAGCATAGAGTTTTCCATCACCAGGTTGCCATTGAGGCCGGCAATGCTGCCGCCTGCATTGACAAACGTGGCGGACTGATCGATATCAACACAATAAGTCTCAAAATTGGTCATGACTACATTGGAGAGATTGGCCGACGTGCCTTCGCGTAAACGGAATCCGGCGTCGCTGCCAGTCGCAGGACCGGCGCAGGTCATGTTGGAAATGGTTGGATTGGCGCGAGGCGTCGCATCGTTGTCGTCACTGTTGTTGTCTGCTTCGATGCAGTGCTCGCTGGCAGTATTTTGCTTCATGGCAACAAACTGAACTTTGCCGGACCAGCCAAATGTCCAGTCAAGGGCATCATCCTCATTGCCACTCAACAACAAGTGCTTGGCATTTGTCGTGCCACCGAAGAACTCGATCCCATCATCCGAATTGTTATGCACCTGGACGAAATCTACGTTAGTTCCGGAACCGGTGCCCTGGAAGGCGATTCCATTGAGCTCATTCTCTTCGGTGATGTTCTGGCCGGCGTATTTAACCTGGACATAGGTCAGGGAGCCACTGCTATCCGTGACATCGCTGCCGCCGTAAGTCCCAGTTGAGCCCTCACCCTCGGCAGTACCGCCGGATACGTTAAGCGGCGCGTTACCGTTGAGAATCAGGCCTCCCCACTGTCCCGTGGTAGACGCGGTAGCGGTGTCGTCACCTTCGTAGGTGAAGATCACCGGCTTTTCCTTACTGCCATTGGCGTAGATTTGACCGTTTCGATCGACAACCAGGAAGTTCAGACCCACCTGGCCAAACACATAGGATCCGGCATCGATGGTGAGCCTGGTGCGATCTCCGCCCAGGGTGTTGGAGCCGATGAACACCGCACCATCGAGAAGGTAAGAATTGTTCGCCGTGAGATGGGTATCGGATTCGATGCGACCATTAAGCACGCAAACCGGGTTGCCCTTAAACGTACCGGAGGTAGACGTAGTATTGGCCGGACATCCGGCGGCAGGGGCGGACGCAATTGAAACGGCCGCAGGAGTCGCCGAATAAGTCAGCGTGTTCAGGTCGCCACCGGTGAAATAGCCGACAAACGCCGACAAGGTAAGGCCTGTCAGATTGGTGTCTACACCAATCAGGCCATCCAGCACGGTAATTTCTTCACTGGATGCGAGAGTCTTGGTGGCAAATCCCTGGACATTATCCACATCCAGCGGAACCCAGATTCCACCTGACAACATTTCAAACTGCCCCACGCCCGGTACGTCCAATACGGCGACCAGCGTCCCGGACTGGCCAACATCGGCGGAAGCGGGATTGATTGTGGCTACCAGGTCGACAGCGTCGGCGGCAGGCACGGTACTTAAGTAGCTCGCTCCGCCATTTATCGTCGCACCTCCGGTTATTACTGCAGAGGCTGATGCACCTGCGGTAGTTAATGTTGGTTGATCCGCTGCCTGGGCAGCCATGGTTGCAACACCCAGTGCGACTCCGCTGGCCAATGCACCCAATCTGGTTTTCTTGAACTTCATGTGGACTCCTCGGTCTCGGTTTTACGATGAAAAACTCAGGTTGGGACATAATAGGAATGACATGTTTCAGTTACGCGACTAATTCGTTTCATTTTCATGACACTTTGCAAGTAATCGACATGCCAGTTAACAGCCCGGTCATGCAACCGTCATAAATCTGTCATCTGATTGCTTTAATCTAGACCGGTTATGAATATGCAAGCGCAAAGCGACCAGGTTCGAATCGAGGCTCAGCATGTAGGGTTTTTTGAAACTCCAGTGGCCTATTGCAAACTAAAGAATGCTGAGAACCTGATGCAGCGACTGGAAAGCGCCATTCGCGAGAACCAGCGTGAGCATGACGGCTTGCACCGGTCAAATTTTGGCGGCTGGCATTCGGACACAGATATGATGGGTTGGGGTGGAGATGCCGCTCACGAGCTGGCACAGCGCGCGATTGCCGTGTGCAAACGTATGACCCATTTCCAGGAAGCGGCGGCAGAGAGTTTCGACTGGAAGGCAAAAATGTGGGCCAATGTTACGACCCGTGGTGGTCTGAACCATCTTCATGTGCACCCGGGCAACCTGTGGGCGGCCGTCCTTTATCTGGACCTGGGAACAGAAGAAGGTGACGATGGCGGCAACGTTGGCGGTTCTTTCTATATAGAAGACCCCAGGTTCCCCATGGCCGCCATGCATAACACGGCAGTACGCATGATTGGTTCAAACGGGGAACCGCAACAGTATGAAATCGAGTTCAAGCTGGAACGGGGCAACCTGGTGGTATTCCCGGCCTGGCTTCGGCACGGGGTCAGACCCTATACCGGCAACGGGGAACGCATATCCATTGCAATGAATATCGACGCCAGGCGCAAGTAGCCTTACTAGTCTCGGTCGCGGGACATGGCCCGGTTGAAAAGCATGCGATTTATCGGGTTGAACAGGCGTAACAGGCCCTGGGTGAACGTTAGGGGACTATCCAGTACCGCGAATACCAGGCAACCTTCATCGCTCCTGGGCTGGTGTACATGTTCGCTCCTGCGAATCAGGAAGTCGCCATCGGCATATTCGCCCAGCTCATCACTGAATCTTCCGTCCAGCACCAGGGTGACTTCTGTGCCCTGGTGAGTATGCATAGGCGCCCGGCTGCCCGGGTTCATGTAGATAAATTCACACCGGGTAGCATTATCCAGTTCCAGGCCGACCTGGCTTATACCACCAGCCAGTTTCTTCCACTCAAGTTCGCACGTAGCAGTTCCACAAAGAGCGCGCGGTAAGCGTACGCTGCTATCGGGTAACTGAATGGTGGCAGGAGAATCCATGCCGGTCTCGGCAACGAATTGCTGGGGCTGGCTGACGATGCTGCTTATTATGCTGTCATCATTACCGCCAGCATATTGCATTGCAGCCGATTCCACGCTTGTCCATTCCTGGCAATGACAATTTTCCAGCTCCGCGGCAACCTGGCTGCAACGGCTGCATAATTCCAGGTGGGCGGACACAGCCACACTGAGGCCAATGGATAACTGACCACTGCAAAACTTGTCCAGAATTTCATCGCTGGGATGAAAACTTATCCCGTCAGTCATTCCGATACTCCGATTAAATCTTTCAGCTTCGCAACAGCCAGCCTCAGGCGTGATTTCAAAGTGTCAAGCGGTATGTTCAATTCCCGGGCCGCCTCTTCATGGGTGCGATCCAGTACATAGATCTGGTTGATTACTTCCTGTTGCGCCGGAGGTAGTTCCTCACACAGTCGCGCCACTTCCGAGACTTCCACGTTGAGAAACTCTTCACCCGACACCGTGCCGGCATCGTCGAAGTCATAGCCAGGACCGAACACATCGTCCGCACTCACGGTCTGCGGTTGCCGCTTTAACTTACGCAGGGCATCGAAACAGCGGTTACGCGTGAGGGTAAATATCCAGTTCTGGGCCGAACCCCGGTCCAGGTCAAACAACGGCGCCTTCTGCCAAACCGTCAGCATGGCTTCCTGGACAAGGTCTTTCGAGAGCTGCTCGTTTCGAGTCAGCTTCATACCCAATGCGAATATCCTGTTGGAGAATCGCTTGAACAGGGCGTTAAACGCCTCGATGTCCTGGGCATTGCTAACCGCGATCAGCAGTTCTTCGTCGCTGCGGCCGGCAGCATCGGCAACCACGGCCCGGGCTTCGCCGGAACGTGCCTGGTCCCGCCCGGAATCCGACGCAGAAATAGAAAATTGGTCAATTGTGGGCACCAGGACTGACATACCTCCAAAATACGCCACCCGGTGAGAGGTGGATCACTCCGCATTCAAATAATGCCGGCGGAACCTGATCAGGCCCTGAGGTAGGGTTTCAGGGCCTCGAAGCGGTACTCGATTTCCGCAATTTGCTGTGGCGAGAAACTGTAGTCACCACGGCGGGATCGTGTGGTCTTGAATACGCCCCGCTTCTGCAAGACATAGAGCCTCACTCCAGGAATTAGCTGATCCAGGTTCTGGATGAGCAGCAGCCTGCTATAGCAGTCCCGGAGCACGTCCCAGTTTTCCTGCTGGTAATTCTCCCACATGGCCGCATACATATCTGCATACATGGCGCCGCCTGTCATGACGCCATCGGTACCGATGCGCATTTCATAGAGCCAACCGCGACCAAAGGTAGCACCCAACACACTGCGTATGGGATCTGGCTGATGTTTTTGCAGGGCCATCATGCGCTCCTGCACGCGGCCATATTCTTCTTTTATATAGCCGCACTGGGGAAACTCATTCGCCAGTTCAACCAGGAAATCGATGGTGAGCTCGATATCGGGACCGCCGCTGGTTTGCACGAAAATAGGCCGCGCAGTGATTTCACACAGGGCGGCATAGTAATCACGGATTTCAGCCAGGGAATTGGCGGTGGTGGGCGGTATCGCGATCATGCCATCGGGCTGCAAGGCCTCGGCGGCGCGAGCGTATTCCAGCATGCCTGCGGTGTCATCCGCCTGCACGCCCAGCACCAGGACCATGTCGCGGTCGCGATTTGCTTCCGCCAGTACTTCGAATCCGCGCAGGCGCTCTTCCTTGCTTAAATAGCGCTGCTCGCTGGAATTCTGCGGCCACACCATGCCCTGTACGCCGCACTGGCCGCAGAATGCCACTTCCCGGGCCAGGTCTTCATAATCCACTTCATTATCATTGGTATATGGCGTGCTCAATATCATCAGGGCGCCGCGCATGTTATTGGATGCCGCGGCAAAACTGTTTATTCCCGGCAGGGTCATGCCTGCTGCCATGGCAGCCAGGGCCTGGCGCCGGGTGAGTTTCAGATCGATGGCCATATTGCTACCTTGATTTTTCTACTTATTTTCTTTGCGGCGCGTAAGCTCGTGTTCGATAGCGCCGACGTTCTTGTCCAGCATTTCCCGCGCCGACAGCAATTTACTCTCGAGTATTTCCAGCTCTTCGTCACTGTCATCGGTTAGTCCATTACGAAATATGCGAACGCATTCGTTTACTGCATCGGTATAACTTGAATTGGTATCCGCCAGCAGTTGGTCCAGTTCGTCCTGGGTGCTGGGGATGACCTCGTCGGGAAAAAGTTTTTGCTTCAGGATTTCGCAGATTTCTGTTTCGAAGATCTCATCCATGGCGCGGGCAATGAATATTTCCAGGTTGTCGCGAAAGTGCCTGGAGCGCACCGCGTTGTCGGCAAAAAAATCATCAACTATCTTGATGTTCTTCTTGTTGCATTCCAGGAATTCGTCACCGTCATCGGGGTTTTCCGGCATCTTGAAATTGATGGTGCGGTGTTCTTCCGAAATCTCGCTGGTGTAGAGATCCACCGCTTTCGCCACGATGGCCCGTTTGGCCCCGTTCATGGTGTTCCAGGCCCGTTCGTAGTACCACTTCACAATACTACTGGATGAATATCCATGGAACGATGGACGCATATCAAAAATTTTCATTGTTATTTAGCCTTGCACCATGAACAAAAACAGCAACTTGGAAAATCGGCCTCCTGCCCTGCGGAAATGGCATATGCAGCTGTTTCTATTAGGGATTTTTGTCGCCTACCTCTATTAAAGTATCCAGGCATCTCTCCAGAAACCTGGGTTTTGCGCGATTGGGCCGCTGCCGGTGCCCGCTTACTCGCCGGTAGTGGCCCATCTTTTTTCTGCCCGCCCTGCATCCCGCCATAATTCCGGGTAGTAGCCCTCCGCCGGGCGAATGCTGAACCGAGACTATGCCCTACTCCCGGCATTTTCAATACTCTTCGGGTTGCCCCGAAAGTTTTTTAATGCCCGGTATTATGGGTAGAATCGGGCGCTGGCAGTCTACCAACAATAAGAAACAGGAGTCCCCGCGTCATGCCTTACCGAGTTGTCCTGACCAAGTGGCGATGCCTCGCCTTTTTTCTCACCCTGACGGCAAGCAATTCCATGTTTGCGCAACAGGGTACTACCACCGGGGACTGGCCCGCTTTCGGAGCCGACATCGGCAGCACCAAGTATTCTAGTCTCGACCAGATTAGTGCCGACACTATCGACCGCCTCGAAATAGCCTGGCGCCGCCCGGCCCTGGATGAGTATTACACTGCCATCAATCCTAACCAGCGCATCACCAGCAACTACGTTGTCGCACCCATTGTTGTGAATGGCGTTGCCTATGTGCCCAACGGAGTCGGATTGGTGGAAGCCTTCGACCCGGCGAGTGGAGAAACAATTTGGGTACAGGAGCCTCCCGGCGGTGCTGAGGGCCTTCCCGGTACATCTACCCGTGGCGTGGCTTACTGGAGTGACGGTGATGAAGACCGCATCATCGTGCAACGGGGCACCTGGCTCTATGCTTTGGATCCTGAGACCGGCACAGCGATTTCGACTTTTGGTGACAACGGCCGCGTCGACCTGCAATTAACTCCCGTGGAAGCTGAGCGATTTCGCTGGGGCGGTGTTCCTATGGTGGTGCGGGACGTGATCGTCATCGGCCAGGCTTTCTCCGATACTTTTTCCAGCCGTGAATTCCCCCGAGGCGATGTCAACGCTTTCGATGTGCGCAGCGGTGAACTGCGCTGGACTTATCACACCATTCCCCAGGAAGGAGAATTTGGCACCGATACCTGGCAGGACCGTTCCTGGTCCTATACCGGCCACGCCAATGTATGGTCCCTGTTCAGCGCCGATGAAGAACTGGGGCTGGTGTACATGCCTATTACCTCTTCCACCAACGACATGTATGGTGGCCATCGCATTGGCGACAATTTATTTTCCCAGAGCCTGGTGGCGGTAAATGCGGAAACCGGTGAACGGGTATGGCACTACCAGACCGTGCATCACGGCTTGTGGGACTACGATCCACCGGCTGCGCCCATACTCATGGATATCACCGTGGAAGGCCAGGAGATCAAGGCTCTCACCCAGATCACCAAGCAGGCTTTTGCCTTCGTACTGGATCGCGCCACCGGTGAACCGGTATGGGATATTGTCGAACGTCCGGTGCCCCAGTCGGATGTGCCCGGGGAAGTGACTTCGCCCACACAACCTTTTCCCACCAAACCGGCTCCGTTCGATCGCCAGGGAGCCACGGTGGAAAATCTCATCGACTTTACACCACAACTAAGAGCGGAAGCGCTGGAGATATTCAGTAATTATGTCACCGGCCCACTGTTCACACCGCCTTCGATTCGCAACGAGGAACCAGGGGGCACCCTTGGTACGATCCAGTTGCCCGGCTCCCAGGGTGGGGCGGATGTCCAGGGCGCGGCATTCGATCCGGAAACCGGCTACCTGTACATTCCCTCCATCACCTCGCCTTTCGTTGCCGACCTGGTACCCGGTGACCCGGAGGTAACCAACCTGGCCTACCAGAAAGGATCACGCCGCTGGATTGCAGGACCCCGGGGATTGCCGCTGTTCAAACCACCCTATGGCCGTATCACTGCCATCAACATGAATACCGGCGATCATGTCTGGATGGTACCCAACGGAGATGGACCACGGGACCATCCCGCTATCGCCCATCTCAACCTGGGCAAGCTCGGTGTTCCGGGCAGGCCCTATCCGTTGCTGAGCGGCTCCCTGCTGTTCCTCGGCGAAGGCCAGACCAACCTGCGCCCTGGTGGACGAATTCCCCCGGACATGCCGGTGGAGATTGCCACCAACAGCGGCGGCTTTATGTTTAGAGCTTACGACAAGGCCAATGGGAATATCGTCTGGGAACAGCGCATGGAAGCAGGGACCACCGGGGCACCCATCACCTATATGCATGAAGACAAGCAATACATCGTAGTGGCAATCGGTGACCGGCTGCATTCACCGGAACTGGTTGCATTCACCCTGGACGATTGACGGAGAAGAAAATGAAAACAATAAAGATTGCCGCCCTGCTTTTGCTCGGCATGTTTGTTAGCGGCCAGACACCGGCACCGGCGGTTCCCCCGGTAGCCACCGATGTTACAGCGGAAATGATCGACAAGTTTATCGATGCCCTGCCCAGGGATGCGGTCAGTGACCGGCCCATAAGAACGGTGGAAGTCACCGGCGACTACCGGGTAGGTGTCTACGGCGTGTTCCGGCCAAGGAATTTGCCCGGGGGTTCCAACCTGCACCCGGTAAATACCACCGAGATTTATTACATGCTGGAGGGTTATGCCACCCTGGTGACCGGTGGTGAAATGACCGACCCGAGACCGGCTCCGGCGCCGTCCACCAGTATCCGTGGTTCCGGCATCAGCGGCGGGGTAAGCCGCAGGGTGGTGCCCGGTGACGTAATCATCATTCCGGGACATACGCCCCACTGGTGGAGCGAACTGGAAACTGATATTTCCTACCTGATATTCAGGCCTGACCCGGACAATCGACTGCGTCTGGTGGATTAGCCACAAATACTGAATCGGCTAAATCCACCAAGATATTTTAGTTGGCAAAGTCTTTTTGAGAATTATGTGCCTTTTTGTGGCTATATTTTTTTGGCCACAAAAAGGCACAAAAACACAAAATTTATTCCGGCTGTTTGGTCACTCGAAGATAGGGCTTCAGAGCTTTCCATCCTTGTGGAAACATGTCCTTGGCGTCTTCATCAGATACAGCCGGCACAATTATCACATCCTCCCCATGCTTCCAGTTCACCGGCGTAGCCACCTTGTGCTTCGCGGTTAACTGCATGGAATCCAGCACCCGCAGGATCTCGTCGAAGTTACGTCCCGTGGTCATGGGATAGGTCAGCATCAGCTTGATGGTCTTGTCGGGGCCGATGATAAACACGGACCGCACCGTGGCGTTGTCCAGGGGCGTACGGCCTTCCGACGTGCCGGGCTCGTCCGCCGGCAGCATGTTGTACAGCTTGGCAACGGCCAGGTCGGGATCGCCGATCATGGGGTAATTGACCCGGTGACCCTGGGTTTCCTCGATATCCTTTGCCCATTCTTCATGATTGCCCACCGGATCGACACTGAGTCCGATGATCTTGCAGTTACGCTTTTTAAACTCGTCTTCCAGCCCCGCCATGTAACCGAGCTCGGTGGTGCATACCGGCGTAAAGTCCTTCGGGTGTGAAAACAGGACTCCCCAGCTGTCTCCCAGCCAGTCGTGAAAGTCGATCTCACTGTGGGTGGTCTGGGCTGTGAAGTTGGGGGCTATATCATTGATTCGCAGAGACATGGTTCTCTCCAGTGAATGTTGTCCGTAAGGTGACCGTTACAGGCAACCATTCGTTGCAATAAACAGGGGTACTGAGTGTACTCGCGGTTCGGGGACGCTTCAAGAATGCAGGGCCGTGCGGCCGTGACGCGGGGACACAGGGGGAACGACGGATCTTTACTTACTGCAATCGTAAACTATGGCCGGCGGCATGTTACGCAGGGTGAATCGTAACTTGACCTTGTCGAATGCCGTCTTGATATCGCCGTAGTTGGCCAGGCTGTATTGATACTGAAGAAAGCGACCCCTGGGACTGAGGTTATCCTGCGCGGAAACCAGGACCTGGGATACCACCTCATCGTTCATCAGAGCCAATGGTAAAGATGAAACGATGTAATCCACTTCTTCTATCTGTTGCTCATCGAGAACGCTGCGTATGGAACTGGCGCAGGCGTTGTAAACATGAACACGGTCATCGCCGAGGGCATTTAGCCGGTACACAAACTCGTTATCCACTTCCATGCAAATCAGGCGGGCATCCGGGCGCATCTTGTTCAGCAGGGCCTGGGTAACACAACCGGTTCCCGCACCCAGCTCGACGATAACGGAAGTATTCTCGAAATCTATGGAAGCGAGCAATTCCCTGATTAAGCTACCAGAGCTTGGAGTTATGGTCCCGGTAGTCTTGATGTTCCTTATCAACGCGATGGAATCGCTAATCCTGAATCTTGCATTCATGCTCTAAGCCACACACCAATTTCGGCTCCAATAAAAATGTATACACTGACAAGAGGTAGTTCACCTATTACGAGCGCCGATACCATTTTCTTGAATGGCATTTTCGCAATGCCAGCCACATAGCAAATCGCATCAGTAGGCACCAGGGGGAAGAATGACCACCCCATGACGAACCAGTACGCGTACTTGCTCTTCATTTTCTGCTTGATCCGGGCAATCTGGTTCGGGTACTTGGACTCGAGAAATTCGTCATAGCTGCCCAGGGCGGGGAAACTGTATACCAGGAAGGCCCCGACCACAATACCGGCGAGTGAGGCAATGAATACGGCGATTGGCCAGTCGGGAAAGCTGATTGCGCCGGCCAGCACGAAGGGCGTACAGGGGATCAGGAAGGCCGCCCGGCCCAGGGACAGCAAGATATAGACGAAGAATGCCAGGGGCCCGAGACCATTGAGAAACTCGGCGATGGTATCCCGATTGAGCAGGTCGGGATTCAGCGCCAGGGTGATCAACAGGGTCACCCCCATGATCAGCCAAACCGTATTCAGATGCCGGATCATCGTGTTAACAATCTCTTCTGGCGGGCCTAATCCTGGGCCGGCAACTTGCTCTTGTGGGCAAGGGTATGGGCGTGCTGTTCCCAGTTGCGACCATCGAATTCCACGATCTTCATTTCGCGTGGCGGGTTATCGAGGCAGTTCACATTGACGTCCATGCCATCGGGATTGGAGCGAGGCACATAGAAAGGCTTGATGCCGCAGGTGCGACAGAAGAAATGCTTCGCCACACCGGTATTAAATGTATAGGTCTCCAGCGCGTCTTCTCCCTGCAGCAAATGGAAATGGGCACCGGGTACGATCATGTGCAGGTATCCGGACTTGGCACATATGGAGCAATTGCAACGCTCCACCTCGACCGGTTCTTCCGCTTCGACTTCAAACTTTACCGCACCGCAGTGACAGCTTCCTGGATACCGCACAACCTGCACTCCTCTACTCTACTGTTTAGTGCAGCCGGCAGGGTAGCACCGACCCGATGCAGTTCCAAGCATTGCGGACTTGAGATACCATCACTCCCATGCTGCAACATCGCTTCATCGCTTCGGCGAAACGCGTTCCTGACAAGATTGCCTTCGTCGATAAGAACACCGGAAATAACGTCAGTTATGGCCGCGCGCTTATCGCCGCGCTGATTCTTGCACGCCGGTTCAAGAAACTGGAACGCGGCCGCATAGGGATCATGCTGCCCACTTCCTCGGGTGGGGCCCTGGCAACGATCGGTGCCCTCATGGCCGGGCTTACACCGGTGATGATCAATTACTCCACCGGCGCGGAAAAAAACTGCCTGTTTGCCCAGCAAAAATGTGATTTCAAAACCATCGTCACCGTACGCCAATTGCTGGAGCGGGTTGGTTGCCCGGAAATGCCGGGTATGATTTTTATCGATGACATCATGAAAGAACTGGGCGGTTTCGAAAAAGTCCTGGCGGCATTGAAATCAAAACTGCCAATCAAGTTGCTTAACTGGCTCTGTGGTAAAGCTGACCTGAATCGTCCTGCAGTAATTCTGTTTACCAGCGGCAGCGAAAAAGCACCCAAAGTGGTTCAGCTTACCCAGCGCAATATCCTGTCAAACATCGATTCTTTTTCCGAGATGATGGATATCTACGACATGGATCGCTTGCTTGCAGAGCTTCCCTACTTCCATGTGTTCGGATACACGATCTGCCTGTGGACGCCGCTCTGCCTGGGCATGACTTCCATAACCTACGCCAACCCACTGGAGTTCAAAACCATTGCCGCCATAATAAAAGAAGAAAGACCGCAGCTACTGGTAGGAACGCCCCTGTTCCTGGAAGGTTACGCGCGACAGTCCGACCCGGGAGACTTCTCCAGCATAGAGCTGGCGGTTTCCGGCGCCGACAAGTGCCCGGACAGCCTGCGCAAGCTATATAAAGAGAAGCACGACCTGGAAATCTTCGAAGGATACGGCACCACCGAAACTTCTCCGGTCATCTCGGTTAATCCCAGGGACCACAACAAACATGGCAGCATCGGTATCCCCATTCCCGGTACCGAAGTCAAAATCGTGAATTACGAAACCGGGGAAGACTGCAGGATCGGTGATACCGGAAAGATCATGGTCAAGGGCGATGGCGTGATGCTCGGCTATCTTAACGACGTGGAAGAAACCCACCTGCGCATCCAGTCCGGCTGGTATGACACCGGGGACCTTGGCGCCATGGATGAAGACGGCTTCATCTGGCACAAGGGCCGCCTGAAACGATTCGTGAAGATCGGCGGCGAAATGATTTCCCTGGTAGCGGTTGAAGAGACACTGGATGCGGTGACACCGGAAGACGTGGAGTGCTGCGCGGTGGAACTGCCCGATGCCAAGCGCGGCTCGCGCATCGTCGCGGTAACCAGCAAGGAAGTGGATGGTTCCGAGGTGGGCAAGAAACTCAGCGAAGAATTACCCAACCTGGCGTTGCCGAAAAAATACGTCACCGTGGAAGAATTTCCCCGCATGGGCAGCGGCAAGACCGACTTCCGTTCCCTGACCAAGATAGTACGGGACCTCGAGGAATCCTGATATCCATCGGAAATACCCTGCTATGGACTCTAGGGTTGAGGGAATCTATTCTTGGACCCAGATCAATAAGAACAGCGGCAACTGGTGGTTTTTCCCGCGCCGCAATGGAGAGAAGCATGCGTAGTCCCGGCCGTACCTGCCTCCTGGTTGGACTGGTTTCATCCCTTTTCAGCGTAAATGCCCAGCCGCAAAACCTTCTCGATGAGTACACGCCGGTAAGCCTGGAAGAATTGCGCGACCCACCTGCGGGCGACTGGCTGATGTGGCGGCGCACACCGAATCACTGGGCCTACAGCCCCCTCGACCAGATCAACAAGGAAAACGTGGGCAGCCTGCGCCTGGCCTTTGCCTGGACCATGGAACCGGGCATGCAGGAAACTACACCGCTGGTGCACGACGGCATCATGTTCCTGCCCCAGGCCTGCGATTTCATCGAGGCCATAGATGCCACCGATGGTACCCTGCTGTGGGAATACCGGCGGCCCACAGTGGATCATGTCGCTCCCCTGTCCTGCGCCAATCGCAACGGCACCCTGTACAAGGACCAGTTACTACTCGCCACCCGCGATGCCTACCTGGTTTCTCTAAACGCACGCACCGGGGAAGTGACCTGGGAAAAACGCATGGGTGACTGGACCGTGGGCCAGCATTATTCCGGTGGGCCACAGGTATTTAACGGCCGTGTCATCCAGGGCATGTCCGGTTGCTATTACATCAACACCAGTTGCTGGATTACTGCACATGACGCGGATACCGGCGAAGAGCTGTGGCGTACCAATACCGTTCCCAGGATCGGCGAACCCGGCGGTGAGTCCTGGGGTGACCTGCCCAACGAATTACGCCGTGGCGGCTCGGCCTGGATGCCGTCCAGCTTTGATGAAGAACTGGGGCTTATCTATGTCGGCATCGCCGTGCCAATTCCCTGGGGAGAGATACAACGGGGCACTCGCGGTGGTGACGTTCTCTATACCAACTCCACCCTGGCCCTGGACTGGGAAACCGGGGAGATCGTGTGGTACTTCCAGCATATCCCCGGCGGCAACTGGGACCTGGATCATCCTTTCGAGCGCCTCATTGTGGAATCTGAAGTCGTGCCGGAAGCGGATGCCGTATCCTGGATTAACCCCAATATCGACTCTAATGAGCGGCGCAAGGTGATCACGGGCATCCCCGGCAAAACCGGCATCATCTGGACAATGGATGCCGCTACCGGGGAATTTTTGTGGGCCAAGGAAACCAATTACCAAAACGCCATCGTCGGCGTGGACATCGAGAATCACAAGGGGATCACCAACCCGGAGTTATTTATATCGGAAATCCGTCAGCGCAAGCTGGTGTGCCCCACCACCCGCGGCGGCATCAACTGGAACTCGGTAGGCTACAGCCCGCAAACCAACGCGGTGTATACACCCACCAACAATGCCTGCATGGATTTTTACCTGAACCCGGTGGAACCCACGGTTGGCCTTCATCATCGTTCCGCCACCAGTCGTATCGTGGAGATTCCCGAGGGTGACGGACGGGTCGGCATATTAATGGCCACTGACGTGGCTACGGGTGAATCCCTCTGGACTTACCGTCAGCGCGCCGGAATCGGCGGATCCGTACTTACCACCGGCGGTGGACTCGTATTCGTGTCCGATGACGCACGGCGATTCCGCGCCTTCGATGCCGATACCGGTGACATACTGTGGGAACAGGTGCTCAACTCCACAGCCGGGGGCTTTCCGGTCAGCTACATGGTGGACGGCGAACAATATGTCGCCATCGCGGCCGGTGGTGGAATCACCTACCGCATGCTCACACCTGAGATCCAGCAGCGCGGCGGCGGCAACATGTTGTTCGTGTTCAAGTTGCCCTGAACTTTACAGCTCAGCCTGGTTTGGCATCCAGCCGGTTTCCACGATAAACCGGATCATCATTCCCGGAAGTCATAGAATGCCATGGCGGCGCGGTACAGGTTGTAGACGTCGACTTTCGAACTCACGGCGAAGGGCGTGTGAATGCTCAACAGTGGCACACCGAAATCAATCACCTCGATATTCTGGGATGAGAATTCCCCGCCTATGGTTCCGCCCCCCGCGCTTCCCACGCGATAGGTGGCGGTTTGCCAGGGAATGTTGTTGCCGTCCAGCAAGGCGCGGGTCCAGGCGATAAACTCCGAGTTGGCATTATTACCCTGTCCGTACAACTTGAGGTTCACGCCATAGCCGAGTCGTGGCGCATTACCCAGTTCCCATGCACCGGGGTTCATGGGATTCACGCCGGGATTTACATCGATTGACACAAAACGTGTATTGCGCAGGGCGCTGCGAAACAGCGGCTCGCGGTAGTCATTTCCCAGCTCGGCATATAACAAGCGTGATAACAGGTCGGCGAAATGATCGGAACGGGCACCGGTGTTATTGCGATTGCCAACTTCCTCGTTGTCCACCAGGTAGGCCATGGTGGTTTTCTGCGGCCTGTCGATTTCCGCTACGGCGCGCATTGCCGCGTACCCGGCGAGGCGATCATCCTGCCCGTATGCCGCGATCATGCCCCGGTCGAATCCCATGTCCCGGGGCGCGCCTGCGGGCACGATGGCGAGTTCGGCGGAGACCAGGTCGGCGCGGGTGACTCCGTATTCATCCGCCAGGTAGGCCAGTACCTGGTCCACCACGTCACCGTCTGCCAGGGGTATATGCGCCACCACCGGATCCATGTCTTCTGGCTCAAGATAATCCCCGAGGGTCTGGGAATTGCGAGAGCGGTCTACATGGGGAGAAAGCTCCGGGATCATGAACACCGGATCATCGGGATCGAGCCCGATGGATACGTTTACCGAGCTGCCGTCCTTGCGATCTATTCTTCCCATCAGGGCCAGGGGCAGGTTGGTCCACTGGTGATACTTGATGCCACCATGGTAATTGGTTTGAAACAGGGCGAACTCGTTGTCGTCGTATAGCGGCCTCCCTTTCAGGTCCAGTCGAGGTGAATCGATGTGGGCGCCGATTACATGAAATCCTTCGCTAAGTGATTCTTCACCAATGACGATCAGGCTGATGGTGCGATCCCGGTTGACTTCATACAGGCGCGATCCGGGGGCCAGGGAACTGGAATCATCGAGTTCACGAAAACCATTAGCCTCGGCAAAGGCAATGGCTTCCGCAACAAAACTGAGCTCGGTGCGGGCGAGATGAATAAAGCCTTTGTATTCTTCCGCGAACTGGAATACCGCGTCCCTTTCGGCGGCGGTCAGATTCGTCCACGCCGATTCACATTGCAGCCCGTCGACACAGTCCGCGTCCTGGGCTAACACAGAATTGCCAGTCAGCAGGAAAAAAACCAGGGCAAGGAACGCCTTGTGGCATGTTGAATATTTCATCACGCACCTCTTTTGTTGTGATTGAGTTGAATTTGAAGCTTAGTCGGAAGCGGCTTGTCCCAGCAACAGGGATTTCCCGGGAATGGCACTTAGCAGGGTCTGCGTGTAAGCCTGTTTCGGGTCGGTAAAAATCTCGTGGGCCGTGCCGGATTCCACCAGTTCCCCGTCTTTCATTACGATGATGCGATCCGACAGGTAGCGCACCACACCCATGTCATGGGAGATGAACAGCATGGTGAGATCGAAGCGATCCACAAGCTCCAGTAAAAGGTCCAGGATCTGGGCCTGGATGGTTACGTCCAGCGCCGATACCGGCTCGTCGGCAATAATAAAGCGGGGCTTGGTGGCAATGGCGCGGCCGATGGCGATGCGCTGGCGCTGGCCGCCGGAGAACTCATGGGGATAGCGCAATACACTCTCCCGGCTCAGGCCAACGGAATCCATTAATTCGAACACCGCACTCTCAAGCCCTTTGCGATCCACGATGCGATGCAACAACAGCGGTTCGGCCAGGGTGTCGTAAACGGTCATGCGCGGATTCAGGCTGGCATAGGGATCCTGGAAGATCATCTGCATGTGGCGGCGCAATGGTTTCAGTTCCGCCGCGCCAAGTCCGGTAAGCTCCTGCCCGTCGAAACGCATGTGGCCACTGGTCACCGGCACCAGGCGCAATATGGCCCGGCCCAGGGTGGATTTGCCGCTGCCGGATTCACCCACCAGCCCGAGAATTTCCCCACGATGGATTTCCAGGCTGGCATTGTGCACCGCTCTTACCTGGTCGCCACGGGCTTCACTGCCAAAATAAACACAGAGGTCGGCGGTTTCCACCAGGGGAGACTCGGTTTCTACCGAAGCTGGTTCTTTCTCACTGTCCGGCACTGCATCCAGCAGCTTGCGGGTGTAGTCATGTTGGGGATTGCTAAATACCTGGTCGCGACTGCCCTGCTCCACGAACACGCCGTTCTGCATGACCGCGATGTTGTCGGCGATATCCGCCACCACGCTCAGGTCGTGGCTGATAAAGATCACACCGATGTTGCGCCGCTCCTGCAATTCCCTCATAAGTTTCAGGATCTGTGCCTGCACAGTCACGTCGAGAGCGGTAGTAGGCTCGTCGGCAATGATGATTTCCGGTTCCGTGATCAGGGCCATGGCGATCATGACGCGCTGGCGCATGCCACCGGAAAATTCAAATGGGTAGGCATTCATACGCTGAACCGCATTTGAAATGCCTACTTCTTCCAGCATGGCCGTGGCTTTGTCCCAGGCCGCTTTGCGATCCATGCCAAAGTGCAGCCTCAGAGGCTCGATTAGCTGCTCCCCGATTCGTAAAAATGGATTGAGCGACGTCATCGGGTCCTGGAAGATGACGGAAATACCCTTGCCGCGAACCCGGCGCATTTCCCCGGGCGATAGTTTCAAAAGATCCTGCTGCTGGAACATGGCTGTGCCATTTTCGATTCGGCCCGGGGGCATAGGCACCAGGCCCAGCAGGCTGTAGCAGGCTACGGATTTGCCCGATCCCGATTCACCGATAATGGCCAGGTTCTCACCGGCGTTTACTTCGAAGCTGACGCCGTCCACGGCACGCACGATGCCGTTGCGGGTATGAAAATGCACTGCCAGGTCCTTAACTGTTAAAAGAGACATGGCTAATCCTTCGATGCCTTGGGATCCAGTGCATCACGCAAACCATCCCCGAGGAAGTTAAGGGCAAACAGGGTCAGGGTCAGCGCCAGCCCGGGAAAGATCAACAACCAGGGATACTCCTCCATGGATTCCACACCATAGGAGATCAGTAAGCCCCAGGAAGACATGGGTGGCTGGATGCCGAGGCCGAGAAAGCTGAGGAATGCCTCCAGCAGCATGACCTGGGGAATGGTGAGCGTGGTGTACACGATGACCGGCCCCAACACGTTGGGAATGATATGACGGCGAATCACGCCCGCGGGGGACAGGCCGAGGGATATGGCGGCTTCCACGAACTCCTGCTGGCGCAGGCTCTGTACCTGGCCGCGCACGATACGGGCCATGACCAGCCACTCCACCGCACCGATGGCAAGAAACAACAACAGCAGGTTACGGCCAAACACCACCATTAACAGGATTACGAAGATCATGAACGGCAGGGCGTAAATAATGTCCACCAGGCGCATCATGGCCTGGTCCACGCGGCCACCCACATAACCGGAAATGGCACCGTAGGTGACACCCACGACCAGGGCAACGCTGGTAGCGATGAATCCCACCATCAAAGACATGCGTCCGCCATAGAGAATTCGTGTTAACAAGTCCCTGCCGAAGGTATCTGTTCCTAACCAATGTGCCATGGAAGGAGAACTGGCCCCAAGCCGCAAGTCCTGCTCCTCGTAACCATAGGGCATGATCCATGGCGCCAGTATGCAAACCACGATAATGAAGACGAGAAAACCCAGGCCGAACATGGCCAGCTTGTTTTTCCTGAGCCTTACCCAGGCGTCTTCCCACAGGGATACGCCCCGGGGAATAGCTGCTTGCGACATTGTTGAATCGGCTACGCTCATTATTTTTTCGCGAACTGGTGTCGCAGTCGCGGATTGAGCCATGCCGCAGCAAAGTCAGAAAGCAGGTTGAACACTACGATCAGTGTGGCAAGGAAGGTGGTGGTTCCCAGGATCATGGTGTAGTCACGATTAAACGCCGCCTGCACGTAAAAGCGACCCAGGCCGGGAATCTGGAACACGGTTTCCACCACAAAGGAACCGGCCAGCATGCCGGCGAAGGCCGGGCCGAGGTAACTCACCACCGGCAGCAGTCCACCCCTTAGTGCGTGCTTAATTACCACCACCCGCTCCGGAAGGCCCTTGGCCCGGGCGGTACGCAGGTAGTCCTGGGACATGACCTCCAGCATCCCGGCCCGGCTCAGGCGGGCAATATAGGCGGAATACATGGCGCCCAGGGTAATACTGGGCAGAATCTTGTCCCCGGTTGTCTGGCCCCAGCCCGACACCGGCAGCCAGTCCAGCCAGATACCGAAAACAAGCACCAGCATGGGCCCAAGCAGGAAGGACGGCATGCAGATTCCCACCATAGCCAGGCTCATGGGAACATAGTCCTGAATCGTGTTCGGCTTTAGTGACGCAATTACCCCGGCAAGCACACCCAGACCAACCGCCACCAGCATGGCGTACAACCCGAGTTCGGCGGTAATGGGCAAGCCCTGGAAGATCAGCTCATCGACACGGGTACCGGGGAAATTGAAGGATGGTCCCATGTCACCGCGAAACAGGTCACCGAGGTAGCGCAGGTACTGCTCGTGCATGGGCAAATCGAGACGGTACTGGGCTTCCAGTGCCGCCTGCACCTGGGGTGAGACTGCTTTTTCATCAGAGAACGGGCCGCCCGGTGCCGCGCGCACCAGGAAGAAGGTAACCGTGATTACTACAAATATTACCGGTATGGCCTGCAGCGACCGGAACGCGATGAATCGCCACATGTTTCAGGTACTACCGGTCAGACGCCTGTTTCCAGCCATACATACTTGAAGTTGACGTGATCCATGATGTTGGGCGGCAGCCCTCTCACACTTGGATGGATCAGGTGCTTGGTGGAATAAGTATAAATCGGCAGGATGGGCATGCTTTCCATGAGAATGGATTCAGCTTCGCGGTACAGTTCGTAACGCTTCTTGCGATCCAGCGAACGGGGAGCTTCCCTCAGAATGATTTCATCATAGCGGGCATCGGTGAATCCGGTTTTATTGTTACCGCCGTCGGTCTGGTACAACTCGAGAAAAGTATTGGGATCGACGTAATCTCCAATCCAGCCACGTCGTGACACGTCGTAGTTCAGGTTGTCCTGGTCTTCCAGGTAAACCTTCCATTCCTTGTTCACCAGGGTCACGCTGATGCCCAGTTCCTGCTGCCACATCTGCTGGATGGCAACCGCCAGCCGGCGATGGGATTCCTGGGTGTTATAAAGCAGTTCAAAGGTTGGAAAACCTGCGCCATCGGGATACCCGGCGTCGGCAAGCAGGGCACGGGCGGTATCGGGATCAGACTTGAACAGCACCGGCGGTGTATAGCCGTTGGGATCAGGCGGCACCAGGGCATAGGCAGGCTCGACGATGCCCTGCATCACTGATTCCACCAGCAGGTCCCTGTCGATTGCCATGGCCAGGGCCTTGCGCACCCTCACATCATCGAAGGGTTCCCGGGTGGTATTAAACATATAAAAGTAGGAGCCCAGCCAGGGCACGATGCGAACCTGTTCCGGCATTTCCTGCTGATACACCGGGATTTTGTCCAGCACGATCTCGTTGGTGTAGTGCAGCTGGCCGTCGCGGTACATGCGATCTTCGGTAACCAGGTTTTCGGTCGGGTAATAAACCACTGCGTTTAACCTTACCTTATCCGCATCCCAGTAAGTTATGGATTTCTCCACTCGCACATGGGAATTAATTTGCCATTCGGTCAGGTTGAAAGCGCCGTTATTAACCATATTGCCAACCCTGGCCCATGGCGTGAGTTGACTGGTGGTTGCACCAAACTGTTCGATAGTGGGCCGGTGCACGGGGAAAGTGCTGTAGTGATCCAGCAGCTGCAGGAAAAAAGGCGTAGGTGACTTTAGCTGCACCTGCAGGGTGTAGTCATCCAATACCTTTACCCCGACTTCGGAGAAATCGTCTATTTCACCGAGGCTGTATTCTTCCGCGTTAACGACAGAGAACAGGTGATAATTGTATTGCGCTCCAAGATTGGGATTGAGAATTCGCTGCCAGGACCAGTGCACATCCACCGCGGTCAGAGGATCACCATTGCTCCAACGCGCGTTTTCACGAATATGAAAAGTATAAAGCGTGCCGTCTTCACTGATGTCCCAGGATTCAGCCACACCCGGTTCGATTTCAAGGGTTTCAGGATTCTTGTTGACCAGGCCTTCGAACAGAGCGGAAATGATCTTGTCTTCAGACACCCCGGTCGCGATGTGAGGGTCCAGTCCTTCCGGCTCGACGCCGTTACCAAAATGGAAGACGCCGTCGAGATTTCCCTGCTCGACCCGGGTCAATCCGCCATCACCACCGCCGCCACAGCCGGCTAATACCAGAACGGCCAGTAATGCGAACCATTTACTACGGCCCTTTGTCGCAGACGCGACTAATCCCCTGGCGGTCATCTCCCTCCTCCTTAACCACTTAAACAGGTATTCGAAAAACTACGGGAAGATAGCATGGGGGAGGTTAATGGGAAATGAATTTTGCCCGGGGTTGGGAGCCAGTTATCGCTCCAGGCACCGAAACACGTGGGCTCAGCCTGAGCGCATTCTCCGAACATCCAGCTGCAGGCGACGCAGGCCCAGCACCAGGCCGATTGTGGTGAGAACCAGCCCCCCGGCCAGAAGCAGCAGTACCACCATGTCCCACAACGGACGGGTCCGGTAGAGGAATCCGAAATCGAGACTATGCAATCCGTGGTACAACCAGCGCTCAATCCTGTCCCAGCGATGGCTGCGGTCGAGCAACTGACCGGAGGCCAGGTCCACGTAATAGCGGGACAACAGGGGGTCATCGAATTGCACCCGCAGTACCGGTAAAGGCGGCGCTGGACCCTGGGAGTTTTCCCGCCCGTAATAGTAGTTGTCGTACTGACTCAACAGGTTAGAGTCAGTTACCCGGTAATTGCCACCCAGTGAATCCAAACGTTCCAACAATTCGCTTTCACGGAAATACAACCATGGGCCAGCGGGTGCATCGCTTTCAAGGTACTCGGTAGCAAAGCCCCAGGAAGATTCCTGTGCCGGTCGCAAAAGTTCCAGGTAATGACGACCGAGGGATTGGCGAAATGCAATTTCCATTACCGGTTCCGACCCAATCGCGTTTTGCAGGGGTGAGCCGCGGATCTGCAGTGAATCGAAAGCGGCAAAGTCGATTTCACCGATCTGCATGTCACTGCTTGCTATATCCATTCCTCCCACCCGGTTCCAGGAATAGGGTTCCATGGATAACAAGCCGCTGAATACCCAGCCCAGGGTGATCCACCCAAACACCAGTCCGAACCAGTAGTGCCAGCGCATTATTCCTTTATAGGGTATGGCCTGGCTGAGATTGAATGGCCTGACTCTGCGCAACTGGGTGTAGAGCATTATCAAACCCACCAGCGCCATGGCCGCGCCCAGGCTGGAGAGCCAGATCACTACCCGCGACCAGGATTCAGTGTCGCGGCGCAATTCGACGAAGTAAAGCCAGTGAGGGATGGCACCCAGCCAGGCTAACAATCGATCCGTGGAAGTGGTAGCCAGCACCACTTCCGCCCGAATCGGTGAGACATAAACCTCAATACCGCGGTCATCCAATACTCGAAATTTTTCCAGGGGCAAATCCGCCCTTAACCCGATAGTCCACTGGTCCACCTCAGTTACCGTTGCAACGCGCTCCACCAATTCTGTACTCACGCCGAGAAAGTCTGCGGCAATGCGCTGGGAACTGACCTGGGCCGCTGAGAGCACGGAACCGTCGTCAGCAAATATGGTAAGCGGACGCCGGCCGTCGAATCGGTAAGCCGGTCGACCCATGATGGTCATTAACCTGGGTGGCGCGGAATCAGCAGCGATACTTGCAGCCCGCTGTGGAGACAGGGTGATCGCGTCCAGGTCCAGGGCTTGTTGCTGCTGCAGCCTTTCCGAGGTGGAGAGCGACGGCATGCCCCCGGTGTAGATGATGACGAAACCAGAGGCGAACCAGAGGAAAAATATTATGCCCAGCGCTATACCAAGATAGCGATGAAAGACTCGCAGGAATTGTTGCCAGCTCACGACCGAAGCCCTGCGCAGCCCGGTTTGGAACTACACCAGGCTTTCTATGCTCAGGTAAAGGATGGCAACCAGCATGTAGGCGTTGGCCAGGAAAGTGATACCGAAGCCTGCACTGCGGGATTTCGGATCCTTAACGTAGCTGACAAAGTAAATGGCACGCCCGATGATAAACACAACGCCGGCAATGGCAGCATAGATTGGGTTGCCAACATAAGCGTATATCAGCAAAGCCGGTATAAAAACCAGCAGCTGCTCTGCCGTGTTCTGCTGTACCCTGAAATACCGTTCGAATTCCGGGTGGCCCGTGGTGGCCGGAGCCGGAACCTCAAACTTAGCTCGTGCGCGACCAACCTGAATACCGAAGAAGATGTATTCGATCAAGGCCACTGACAGGACTATAAATACCCACTCCATTTTCGCTCCCCCTTTAAATTGATCTAGCCGGATTGTGATTTGATGTACTGATCGAGATATTGCTTTGAATCGGTTACCGAGAAGGGTTCAAATTCCACATCGGGATGCAACTCACGCATGCGGCTGGCCAGCAGGCCATGGGCCGAGTAGACCAGTGAGTCCACGATGATGTTATCGGTATCGCATTCCCGCGCCAGCCTGATCATTCGGTCGAATGCCACGATGAAATTGTCGGTGTGGCGCCGGCGAATCTCCGTGCTGTAGAAGAGATCGGCAAAGGTCTGGTCGTCGGGAATATTGGCCTGCATGGTGAGGAACAGCCGCGAGAAAACTTCGAAGTCACCACTGGCAAACTGCTGCCAGATATCGGCCAGTTGATCCTGGGTATAGTTCTCGTCACCAACCGGGCCCTGGCTGGAAATAAACAGCATTCCCGAGATCGCGCCGAGCTGCCTGCGGGTTCCCTCGGCAATGGAGAAAAATGTTTCCTGCCGCGCGTTCAACTCGGTTGCGGCAATAGCCTGGGTCTGTTGTTCAGAATGAAGATTGGTACGGCGCAGTTCCTCATTGTTCTGGGCCAATACAGATTGTTGAATGAACAAGCCGATAACCAACCAAAGGAATGCCAGGAAGGCAAACGCACCCTCGAGAAACGTGCCCATCTCCTCGATGGGCAGATCCATGAAATTACTCCAGCCGACGTTGCGACCGATGTAAATCGCAAGAAAGCCAAACCACAGGATGGTAAGCACCAGGCCAGCCTGAATGCGCCAGTCACTGGGAATAAAGGAACGCCTGCTTTCGATTTCTTCGTTCAAGAGAATTCGTCGTCTTCGAGCCATCGATGAATCGGCTAAGGTTAATTCCCCCTAACAGCCGGGTCAAATTGAAATACGCCTTCCCGGGCGGGTGAATCGGGGTGCTTTACCGTATAATCTGCTCTTCACCCCGGCAAGATACCCCGGTGCGTGAAGCTGACCGACGCAGAGGACTCTATGGCAACGAAAAAAACAGCGGGCAAGCAAAAAGCCGATTTCGACTTCGAGGCTGCACTGGAAGAACTGGAAGACCTGGTTACTTCCATGGAAGAAGGAGACCTGAGCCTGGAAGATTCACTGGCCGCATTTGAGAAGGGAATCAAGCTGACCCGCGAGTGCCAGAAAGCTCTGAAAACCGCCGAGCAGAAGGTCCAGGTTCTCATCAGTGAAAACGGTGAGACCGAGGATCTCGATATCGACAGCGATGACGACTAACCCGTCCATACAATCTCAGCCCGACGCGCTGCAGGAATTTCTCACTACCTGCCAACGCCGGGTCGACAGCCTGCTGGCGGAAATACTTTCCATTGCCAGTGCCGACCCAAAGCTGAGCGAGGCCATGTCATACGCGGTACTGGGTGGTGGCAAGCGAGTTCGGCCGGTGCTGGTTTACGGCAGCAACCTCGCGGCCGGAGGAAACCTTGAGGAAGCGGACCAGGCAGCCTGTGCCGTTGAGTTGATACATGCCTACTCGCTGGTCCATGACGACCTGCCGGCCATGGACGATGACGACCTGCGCCGGGGTAAACCCACCGTACACAAAGCATTTGATGACGGCACCGCGGTATTGGTTGGAGACGGATTGCAATCCCTTGCCTTTCGCACCCTGAGTGAAGAGCAATTCAGTTATTCCGCCAACACCCAATTACGAATGTTAAGAGTGTTGAGCGAGGCCGTTGGCGCAATGGGAATGGTCGGGGGACAGGCCCTGGATTTTTCCGCCACCGGCGGACAATTAACCCTGGCCGAACTGGAAACCATGCATCGCCTGAAAACCGGTGCCCTGATCCAGGCCAGCGTCGAGCTCGGTGGCTTATGTGCCGAGGGTGTAAGCGATGGGCAACTGGAGGCCCTGCGCAACTATGCCGGGAACATCGGGCTGGCCTTCCAGATCCAGGATGACATCCTGGATGAAACCTCCGAAACCGATGTATTGGGAAAACCCCGTGGCAGTGACAGCGCCCTGGAAAAACCGACCTATGTCTCCGTGCTGGGCCTGGACCGCGCCCGTGATCGCGCCCAGGAACTGGCCAACAATGCCATTGCCGCCCTGGAAAACTTTCCCGTATCGGCGGATCCACTGCGCAACCTCGCCGCCTATATCGTGCACAGGGTAAGCTAGCCCCGCCCTCAGCATTCCCCACCGGTTAGCTATATAATAGGCGTTCGCGATTTTCAGAAGTTTCTCATGCTCAAGGAAATACCCACTTCCCGGCCCGATACTCCCCTGCTGGACAGGATCGAAAGCCCGGCGGACCTGAAAGAGCTGGAGCTGGATCAGCTCCCGCTGCTGGCGGATGAGTTGCGCTCCTTCATGCTCTACTGCGTGAGCCAGACCGGCGGGCATCTTGGCGCCGGGCTCGGCGTGGTAGAACTCACCATCGCCCTGCACTACGTATTCAACACTCCCGACGATCGACTGATCTGGGACGTGGGTCACCAGGCTTACCCCCACAAGATTCTCACCGGCCGTCGCGAACGCATGCTGACCATGCGCCAGGCAGGCGGCCTCGCCGCTTTCCCCAACCGGGAAGAAAGCCCCTATGACATGTTCGGGGTTGGGCATTCCAGCACATCCATAAGCGCGGCACTGGGAATGATGGTCGCCGCCCGACTGCAGAACAGGGACGATCACGTCATCGCGGTAATCGGCGACGGTGCCATGACCGCGGGGATGGCTTTCGAAGCACTCAACCATGCCGGGCACCTGGATGACAACGTGCTGGTTATCCTCAACGATAACAACATGTCCATATCAAATAATGTCGGGGGACTCTCCAGTTATTTTGCACGCATGTGGGCCAGCAAGCCGTACAACTTTATCCGTTCCGGCAGCAAGAAAATGCTCGCCAAGATTCCACCGGCTCTCAAGGCGGCACACCGGGCCGAGGAATACATGAAGGGCATGGTGTCACCGGGCACCCTGTTCGAGGAAATCGGTTTTAACTACATCGGCCTGATTGACGGCCATGACACCCAGGGACTGGTAGACATCCTGGGTAACATCAAGACCCTGCGCGGACCCCAGCTTCTGCACATCGTTACGCAAAAAGGCAAGGGTTATGCCGAATCGGAGAATGACCCCTTCGGCATGCATGCCATGAGCAAGGTGGCGCCCCAGTCCGAAGCCAAGAAGAATCACAGCCCAACCTATTCAAAGGTATTCGGTGACTGGTTATGCCGGGTTGCCGAAAAAGATGAAGACGTCATAGGCATCACACCGGCCATGGGTGATGGTTCCGGCATGCAGGAATTCGCCGAGCGTTTCCCCGACCGCTTTCATGATGTTGCAATCGCCGAACAACATGCGCTCACCTTTGCCGCGGGCATGGCCTGTGACGGTCTCAAGCCCGTGGTGGCTATTTACTCTACGTTCCTGCAAAGGGCCTACGACCAGTTGATCCACGATATCGCACTACAGAACCTGAACGTACTGTTCGCAATCGACCGTGCGGGACTGGTAGGTGAAGACGGCCCAACCCATGCCGGGAGTTTCGATCTTGCTTACCTGCGTACAATCCCGAATATGATTGTTATGGCACCAAGCGATGAGAATGAAACCTGCCTGTTGTTGAGCACAGGATTTAACTACATCGGTCCCGCGGCTGTACGATATCCTCGCGGCAAAGGGCCCGGCGCGGCCATAGCGGCGGAACACGAGCCGGTGGAAATCGGCAAAGCCGTTACCCGGCGCCAGGGTCGCTCGGTAGCCATCCTGGCCTTTGGCAGCATGGTAAGTCATTCCCTGCAGGCCGCCGAGCAACTGGATGCCACCGTGGTGGACATGCGCTTCGTGAAGCCCCTGGACATGGACCTGATCGGGGACATGGCGACATCGCACCAGCTTATCGTGACCGTGGAAGAAAACGCCGTGATGGGTGGGGCCGGCTCGGCCGTAAATGAGTTCCTCCTCGCCGGCAACTACCAGATCCCGGTACTCAATCTCGGCCTGCCTGACCAGTTCCTGGAACACGGCAAGGCATCGGACATGCTCACCGCCATCGGTCTCGACGGCGACCACATCGCCGCTTCCATCAGGGATAAACTCAAAGCCTGCAAGATCCAGTCTGAAGCCGTTTAAGCGGACTCCCAAAACTCCCCATGTCTACTGACGATCGCAACGAACGCCACAAGAAGGCGATGCAGCGCAAGAAAGCCCACGTGGATGCCCGTATCGCCGAGGCCAGCGAAGACAAGGGATTGCTGATAGTCCTTACCGGTAACGGCAAGGGCAAGAGCTCCTCCGCCTTCGGCATGCTGGCGCGCAGCGTGGGCCATGGCCTGCGTTGTGGCGTGGTGCAATTCATCAAGGGCCAGTGGGAGTGTGGCGAGCAAAAACTGTTTGCGGACAATCCCCTTGTTACATTCGAGGTAATGGCCACCGGATTCACCTGGGAAACCCAGGACCGGGAAGCGGACATCGCCGCCGCCGAGGCAACCTGGATCAAGGCGAAGGAAATGCTGAGGAATCCGGAATACGCCCTGGTCATCCTGGATGAGCTCACCTACATGCTCACCTATGGCTACCTGGACAAGTCCGAAGTGTTGCAGTGCCTGCACGACAGGCCAGCCATGCAGCACGTGGTCGTTACCGGTCGCAATGCATCAAAGGAACTGGTGGAAATGGCGGATACCGTAAGCGAGATAGGCGAGACGCGCCACGCCTTTAACCATGGCATCAAGGCACAACAGGGTATCGACTACTAGAGCATGGGGCGCACACTGCACAAATTGTTTCGTTTATTGCCGCTGTTGCTGTGCATTGCCAGTCAGTCGGTCTTTGCCGCCAGTGTACGCGATGACGAGGGCAATGAAATTCTGCTGCCGAATCCGGCACAGCGTATTATCAGCCTCGCACCTTCCCTGACCGAATTGCTGTTCGCCGCCGGTGCCGGTGACAGAGTAGTGGGCGTGGTGGAATGGTCAGACTATCCTCCTGAAGCGGCATCCCTGCCAATCGTCGGCCGCTTCGACATGCTGGACTTCGAGGGCATCCTGCAACTGGACCCGGACCTCATCGTCGCCTGGCAGACAGGAAACCCCCGTGCATCGGTCAACCGGCTGCGGGAACTGGGTCTTACGGTGTACGTGGCGGAACCCAGAAGCCTGGACTCCATTCCTTCCCACATCGAACGGCTGTCACGGCTTGCCGGAACTGTTGCGACTGGATCGGCCGCCGCCGCTGAATTTCGCAGCGAGCTGGAATCCCTGCGGCGGCAATACCAGGCCCGGGCCAGTGTCGCCGCTTTCTACCAGGTGTGGGACAACCCCCTGATCAGCGCGGGCGGCAACGAACTCATAAATGACATCATAGAGCTTTGCGGCGGCCGTAACGTGTTTGCCGACATCAACCTGGTTGCACCAAAGGTAGAAGAAGAAGCGGTACTGCTGCGCAATCCGGAAGTCATAATTGCCAGCGGCATGGATGTGGAACGACCCGAGTGGCTGGACTACTGGCTTCGCTGGCCCCAGCTCACCGCGGTGCAACTGGAAAACCTTTTCTTCGTGCCGCCGGAATTGCTGCAGCGCCATTCACCTCGAGCGCTTACTGGAACCCGGCAGATGTGTGAGCACATTGATGAGGCGCGCCAGCGCCTGGAATCGACCCGGCGTTGAAGCCGTAAGCAGACAGGCTATTCCGAATTAACGCAAATGGCCCAGCTTGTTGATCTTGGCGGCCAGGTAACTTTCGTTATGGGGATTTTCTTCGGTGCGTATAGGAATGATCTCATCCACTTCTACTCCCATTGCTTTTAAGGCATCGACCTTTTTCGGGTTATTGGTAAGCAGTCGCAGCCTGTCTATTCCGAAATGTGCCAGGATGGGCTGGCATATCTGGTAGTCTCGATTGTCGGGCTCGAATCCCAGTTGCACGTTGGCTTCAACCGTATCCGCACCGGAGTCTTGCAGGGCATAGGCCTTGATCTTGTTAAGCAGGCCAATTCCCCTGCCTTCCTGGCGCAGGTAAAGAATGATTCCCCTTCCCTCCGCCGCCACCTGCTCCATGGCGGCACGCAGCTGCGGCCCGCAGTCACAACGCAGGCTGAACAGGCAATCGCCGGTCAGGCATTCGGAATGAATGCGGCACAGGGGTGCGTCCCCGCTAATGTCACCCAGGGTCAGCACCACGTGTTCCTTGCCACTTCCTTCTTCTTCAAAACCGTGAATGGTGAATGTTGCCCACTGGGTAGGCAGGGTGGCAGAAGCGATGAATTTTATAGTCAAGACTTATCCTCTACATCTATTTCCATGCATGCAGTCAGCCGGCGGGAACACCGAGAACCAGTAGCGCCTGGATGCACAGGGCGGCCATTATACCCGCTAATACATCATCTAACATGATGCCGAATCCTCCCTTTACTTCCCGGTCCAGGCGTTTGATAGGCCAGGGTTTGAAGATATCCAGGATTCGGAACAGCACAAACCCGGCGAGCAGCCACAAGGGATTGGTGGGAGCCATGAACAGGGTAATCCACACACCAACGAATTCATCCCAGACAATTCCACCGTGGTCATGCACGCCCATTTCCGCGGACACGGCACCGCAAATCCAGATACCGGCGAGAAAGCTCACCATGATCACCGCGAGATAGGCATACCACGGCAACCAGCTCAGGGGCACAAACAATGCAACAGCCAGCAGGGAACCGGCGGTGCCCGGTGCCCTGGGAACGAGTCCGCTACCGAACCCAAATGCCAGCATCCAGTGCGGCTTCTGCAACAGCTTTATAAAAGAAGGATTCGTCATGACTGGAAATGTCTGAAAGACTGGCCGTTCAACTCCTTTTCATCGCCATCAGGGCCGACCAGCCGCAGGCCGGCACTTGCGGTTATTTCCCCTATTGCCGTCACGGCGACACCAGCTGATTGTGCCAATTGCAAAATTTGATCCTGTTGTGACGGCCCGGCTGTAAAACAGAGCTCATAATCATCACCGCCAAAGAGTGCAGCGCGGTAACAGTTTTTCTCGCTGACCGCTGCTCGCGCCGCTGTGGACAATGGCAGCTTGTCTTGCCGCAGGATCGCGCCCACACCACTAGCTTCCAGTATATGGCCCAGGTCTCCCGCGAGGCCGTCAGATATATCGATACAGGCTTTGATCACCGGTCGCAGTTCCATGGCGAGCTGCACTCGTGGCTGCGGGTAGAAATACCTGTTAGCCAGGCAGGCGGCCTGTTCGCCAGGCAGCGCTCCCCCGGAGAGCTGAAAATCATCTCCGAGATGAGATTGAACTCCCAGGGACAACAAGGCAATGGCGGCATCACCTAAGGAGCCGCTGACATAGACCGTATCCCCCGCTTCCGCGCCGCTGCGTAACAGCGGCTCGCCCTGCAGCAGGCCCTGGGCCTGAATGGCAATGTTCAGCGGACCGTAGTTGAGGTCGCCACCCACCAGGGGACAATTGTATTGTTGAGCCAGTTGCTTCAGTCCATTGCCGAAGGCAGCCAACCAGGTTTCATCGGCTTCCGGCAGGGTAAGCCCGAGAGTAAAACACCAGGGTTCCGCCGCCATGGCAGCAAGATCACTGAGGTTTACCGCCAGGGAACGCCAGGCGATTGCGGCAGGATCTGCATTCGCGGGGAAGTGTCGATCCACCGTCAATACGTCCGTGGTGACCACCACCGATTTACCGGCCGGCGCTTGCAGCACCGCGGCATCATCGCCGCTGCTCAGGACGACACCCTCACGTGGAAAACTTAATCCGGGTTCGGCGAAAAATTTGCGGATGATGTCGAATTCGCCCAGGCTCATAGGAAACTGTCAGGCTGAAGGGAAATCAGCCCTTGCCCGCGTTGACTTCCGTGGCACGCACATCGGCGGCAATCTTGTCCAGCACGCCGTTAATGTACTTGTGACCATCGGTAGCACCAAACAGTTTTGCCAGGTCCACATACTCGTTGATGACTACACGATAGGGCACATCGATTCGCTGCTGTAATTCATAGGCACCCAGTAACAGCAATGCCTTCTCTACCGGGTCCAGGGATTTCAATTCTCGATCCAGTTGCGGTACCACCAGCGCCTCCAGCTCTTCCGGTGCCGCCAATACCGCAGAGATCCCTTCTTCGAAAAACTCCCAGTCTACCTTGGTGGGATTGTCTTCCCGGTACTGGGCGAGCAGCTGGTCTTTCTCGGTGGCGGCAAGCAACCACTGGTAAAGAGCCTGCACCATCAGGCGACGCGCCTTGCGGCGGTGTTTCAGGGGAACTCGCCCGGATTGCTTCGCCGGTTCGGCGTCGGCATTCATGATCCTGGCCCGGTCAATTCTGCAACTGGCGCATCAGGCTGACCATTTCGATTGCGGTCATGGCCGCTTCGGCACCCTTGTTTTCATCATTGTCGCCGGAGCGCTCTGTGGCCTGTTCGATGTTGTCCACGGTTAGCACACCGAAGATGACCGGCTTGCCGGACTCGCGGCTGGCATGACTAATGCCGCTGGCACATTCCCCGGCGACGTATTCGAAATGGGGTGTACCACCACGGATGACTGCACCCAGGGCGATTACGGCATCGATGTGTTCATCCTGGGCCAGCTTGCTGGCAGCCAGGGGAATCTCGAAGGCACCCGGTACCCGAACGATAGTTATGTGTTTCTCGGCGATACCCTGTTTGGCAAAGACCGCAAGCGCGGCGTCCAGCAAGCGATCCCCGATAAAGGAATTCCATTTCGCGAGTACGATGCCGTAGTTGGCGGAAGCCGGTTGGGTATTGCCTTCAATGGTTCGAATCTTGCTCATTACTGACTGTACCTGGTCCCAGGATTACTTGTGGAACTGAACAAACTCCGTCACCTCGAGATCGAAGCCGGAGATTGCGTTGAATCGCGCCGGATAGCTTAGCAGGCGCATCTTGCCCACACCGAGGTCGCGCAGTATCTGCGACCCGGTTCCAATGGTCAGTGGACGACCGGGGCGATCGTCAGCCCCGGCGCTGCTGGGGGCAAAGGTACTTTCCACGATGGATTCCAGTTCCTGCCCGTAATCATCACCGGACAGGAGCACGGCAACGCCGTTACCTTCTTCGGCGATCTTTTCCAGTGCGCTGCTGAATGACCAGCTCGTTCTTTCTTCATTAAATACTTCACACACATCGCGCAGGGTATTGGGAATATGAACCCGGGTTAACACCGGCTTCTGCGGATCAATGTCACCCAGGGTGAAGGCCAGGTGCATGCTGCCGCTGATGGAATCATCGTAAGTGTGCACATCGAATTCGCCGAAGCGGGTCTGCAGTTTCCTGCTGGCGGTGCGGGACACTGTGTGCTCGTTGGCGATTCGGTAGTGAATCAGGTCCACAATGGTGCCGATCTTCAGCTGGTGTTTCTCGGCAAATTGTTCCAGGTCTTCGCGGCGAGCCATTGAGCCATCTTCGTTCATGATTTCCACGATTGCCGCCGCCGGCTGGTAACCTGCCATTCGCGCCAGGTCACAACCCGCCTCGGTATGGCCGGCCCTGCGCAATACGCCACCCGGTTGCGCCATGATGGGGAACACATGCCCTGGTTGCACGATGTCTTCCGCTGCCGAGTCCCGGCTCACCGCTACCTGGATGGTACGGGCCCGGTCCGCGGCGGAAATTCCAGTAGTCACTCCGGTCGCGGCCTCGATGCTGACGGTGAAGCTGGTGTTAAAAGCTGTCTGGTTTTCGTTGACCATTAACGGCAGCTTCAGGTACTCGCAGCGCTCTCTGGTGAGAGTAAGACAGATCAGGCCCCGGGCATTGGTCGCCATGAAGTTGATGTCCTCGGTGCGCACCCTTTCCGCGGCAATGATGAGGTCGCCTTCATTTTCACGGTCTTCGTCATCCATCAGGATTACCATCTTGCCCTGGCGAATGTCGTCGATTATTTCTTCTATGCTATTCAGCTTCATGGCTAATTGAGAAAACCCTGTTCTCTCAGTTTTTCGATTGAAATCTCGGGCAGTCCGTCACCGCTTTCAAACTGCATCAGCCGTTCCAGGTAACGTGCAACCAGGTCAACTTCCAGGTTTACCAGGGTGCCATTGCTATAGTGACTAATTATCGTGTTATCCCGGGTGTGCGGAATAATATTTACGGAAAAGCTGCTTTCCGTCACGCCATTGACGGTCAGGCTAGTACCATCAATGGAAATAGATCCTTTCGCGGCGATGTAGCGCGCAATTTCACCGGGCACGTTCACTTCAATGACGAGACTGTCACCATCATGTTCAATGCTGGCGATTTCACCGATGCCGTCAACGTGACCGCTAACTATGTGGCCACCGAATCGACTGCTCGGTGACATGGCTTTTTCAAGGTTAACGGGTGCACCCGTTTCGAGATTGCCAAGGGTGGTACAGCGAAGGGTTTCATTGGAAACATCCGCCGCAAATTCTCTGGCGGTCTTGAAAATCACGGTCAGGCAACAGCCATTGACCGCTATGCTGTCTCCCAGCGCAACGTCATCCAGTTGCAACTCGCCGGATTCCACGGTCAGCCTCCAGTCGGCCTGCTGTTTCTGCAGGGACTTCACGTGACCGAGTGCTTGTATGATTCCAGTAAACATTGCGAATGCTTCTCATGATCCCGGGTTCAGTCTTTCCTGACGGGCTTTGCCACAACCCTGAGATCCTTTCCAATACTTGCAGTTTCTTTAAATTCGAGTTCGATTGCCTCGTCCAGTGATTGCAAACCCGATAACGCCATTAATGCTTTTCCGTCCGATCCCAGCAACCTGGGAGCAATATAGACGATCAATTCATCTATCAGGTCTGCTTCCAGGAAGGCGGTGCTGAGGGTGGGTCCAGCTTCAACCAGGATTTCATTGCAGCCGTAACTGGAGGTCAGGGATTCTAGCATAGATTCCAGGTGCACTCTGCCCTGTTTCTCAGCAACGGCAACGACTTCCCCGTTCTCCGGCAGTGCATGCTCCGCCTGTGCAGAGCGCGTCGCAAACAGTTTTACTTCCCCTTCCGCCGCAAACACGCGCGCCCCCGCTGGACTCTTCAGCTTGCTGTCCAGCACGATGCGTAAAGGTTGACCGGCCTGGGCGAGTCTCGCTTCAATTAATTTTTGATGTTCCGTATCGGCTTCGTCGCTGCGTACGTTTAATGCAGGATCATCATCCAGGATGGTTTGCACTCCTGTCACGATGGCATCAGAGCGGGCACGCTGAAACTGGACATCGGCCCTGGCTTCTTTTCCGGTAATCCATTTGCTGACGCCATTAGCCAGGGCTGTTCGACCATCGATGCTCATGGCCAGCTTGCAACGCACAAAGGGACGGCTGCGCCGTTGCCGTGACAACCAACCAGGATTCAGGAGTTCGGCTTCCTTGCGAAAATCCGTAAGCAGGACAACTTCGATACCCTCGTCTTCAAGGCGACTGATGCCATCGCCTGACACCTGGGGAGAGGCATCGACGGCGGCTATGACGACCCGTTCTATTCCCGCTCTGACCAGGGCATCGGCACAGGGACCGGTACGACCGTGGTGAGAACAGGGTTCCAGCGTAACGAAGGCCGTGGCGCCCCGGGTTGCGTCACCGGCTGCATTCATGGCCACAACTTCAGCGTGAGGCATACCGGCGGCCTCGTGCCAACCGCGGCCAACATGCTTGCCGCCCTTCACCAGCACGCAGCCGACTCGCGGATTGGGCGAAGCACTGATCACCCGCCGCGCAAGCTCGAAGGCTTCACTCATAAAAGCAGCGCCGTCATCGAACTCTGCATTGAATTGCTGGTTACTGAGTTTTTTCATTGTTTGGTCTGCGATTGCGATGGGAATTCGCAAACTTGAGTCCGGTCGATAAACCGGGTCAGGTATTCGTCAGGAGTTGTCCTGGGAGAGACGATCAATTTCCGCGCGGAATTCATTCAGGTCTTTGAAGCTTCGATATACCGAAGCGAATCGGACGAAGGCTACTTCATCGAGATCGCGCAATTCTTTCATTACCTGCTCGCCCACGTCCCGCGACTGAATTTCTCTTTCTCCCGTAGATCGAAGCTGGGCCTTAATACGATTAACCGCCTCTTCCACTTTTTCCACGCTGACCGGACGCTTTTCCAATGCCTTGTTCAGCCCCGCCAGTAACTTGTCCTCGTTGAACGGTTCGCGAATACCATCCTGCTTGATTATGCGAGGCATAACTAGCTCAGCAGTTTCGTAAGTGGTGAACCGCTCTTCGCAGGTAACGCATTCGCGACGCCGGCGTACGTGGTTACCTTCAGACACGAGACGAGAATCAATTACCTTGGTGTCGATTGCGCCGCAAAAAGGACAATGCATTGTTGCTTACCTGCTACTTATTATTTGTATACCGGAAAACGCGCGCAAAGTTCCAACACCTTGCCCTGCACTTCGGCAATGAGTGCCTCGTTTTCAATGTCGTCGAGAATATCACACATCCAGCCAGTGAGTTCCGCCGCTTCCGCCTCCTTGAAACCGCGGGTCGTAATGGCGGGAGAGCCAATACGCAGCCCGCTGGTGACGAACGGCGACATGGGATCGTTGGGTACGGCGTTCTTGTTTGTCGTAATGTTCGCACGCTCCAAAGTCGCTTCAGCATCCTTACCGGTAATGCCCTGCTTGATCAGGCTGAGCAGGAACAGGTGGTCGTCGGTGCCACCGGATACCACGTCATAGTCACGATCGAGAAATCCCTGGGCCATCACCTGGGCGTTTTTCAATACCTGTTGCTGGTATGTCTTGAAGTCATCGGACATGGCTTCTTTAAAGCACACAGCCTTGGCGGCAATAACATGCATTAGCGGGCCGCCCTGGCTGTAGGGGAATACGGAGAAGTTCAGTTTCTTTTCCAGCTCCTCGTTTGCCCTGGCCAGGATGATGCCACCGCGGGGTCCGCGCAGGGTCTTGTGCGTCGTGGAAGTGGTTACGTCGGCGATTTGCACCGGGCTGGGATACACCCCGGCGGCGATTAGCCCGGCTACATGGGCCATATCCACCACGAACCAGGCACCGATACTGTCGGCTATGTCGCGAAACTTTTGCCAGTCCACTACGCGGGAGTAAGCCGAGAAACCCGCCATGATCATTTTCGGCTTATGGGTTTCGGCAAGTTCGGCAACCTGGTCGTAATCGATCTCACCGGTGTCGCTGTTCAGTCCGTATTGTTCTGAGTGATAGATGCTGCCGGAGAAACTCACCTTGGCACCGTGGGTAAGGTGACCTCCATCGGCAAGGCTCATACCGAGCACACAATCACCCGGCTTTAACAGGGCCATGTAGACCGCGGCATTAGCCTGGGAACCGGAATGGGGTTGTACGTTGGCGTAGTCGGCACCAAACAATTCTTTCACCCGGGCTATGGCGAGCTCTTCCACGTCGTCTACGAATTCACACCCTCCGTAGTAACGCTTGTGGGGATAGCCTTCGGCGTACTTGTTGGTGAGCACTGATCCCTGGGCTTCCATCACCAGGGGCGAAGTGTGATTCTCCGAAGCGATTAGCTCGATATGCTCTTCCTGCCGTCGTTTTTCTCCCTCGATCGCCGTGCTGACCTCAGGATCGAATTGCGCCAGGGTGGTATTGCTATCGAACATCGAATGGGCTCTCCAGGGTGGGATTTCGGAAAAGGCGCTATTCTACCCACATCCATATCTTGAGTCGATGCCGGGCCGGTACTACTAGATGTTAGGCTGTCAGGCCCTATAATATCGCTCCCGAAACTCAGCCCAGGAAGCATTAATGCCCCAATTCGTCTACTCCATGAACCGCGTCGGCAAGGTCGTGCCGCCGAAACGTGAGATTCTCAAGGACATCTCCCTGTCCTTCTTTCCCGGCGCCAAAATCGGCGTGCTGGGCCTGAACGGGGCCGGCAAGTCCACCCTGCTGCGCATCATGGCGGGGGAAGACAAGGAATTTAATGGCGAGGCGCGGCCGGAACCGGGCATCAAGATCGGTTACCTGCCCCAGGAACCGCAACTGGATGACAGCAAGGATGTGCGTGCCAACGTGGAACAGGGTGTCGCCGACGTCATCGAATTGGTGAATGAATTCAATGCCATCAGCGACAAGTTCGCCGAACCCATGGACGACGATGAAATAAACGCCCTGCTGGAAAAACAGGGCGAACTGCAAACCAAAATCGATGCGGTGGATGGCTGGCAGATCGAACACACCCTTGAACGGGCCGCCGATGCCCTGCGTCTGCCGCCCTGGGAAGCGGAAGTGTCCAAACTATCCGGTGGTGAACGTCGCCGCGTTGCGCTGTGCCGGTTATTACTGTCAAAGCCGGACATGTTGTTGCTGGACGAGCCCACCAACCACCTGGATGCGGAAAGTGTCGCCTGGCTGGAGCACTTCCTGCAGGAATACCCGGGCACCGTGGTGGCCATCACCCACGATCGATACTTTCTCGACAATGCCGCCGGCTGGATCCTGGAACTGGACCGTGGCCACGGCATACCCTACGAAGGCAACTACTCCGCCTGGCTGGAAACCAAGGAAAAACGCCTCGAAGTAGAAGAGAAGCAACAGGCTGCCCATGAGAAAACCATCAAGGCAGAGCTGGAATGGGTGCGAGCCAATCCCAAGGGCCGGCAATCCAAGAGCAAGGCCCGGGTCGCCCGCTTCGAGGAACTGAACTCCCAGGAATTCCAGAAGCGCAACGAAACCCAGGAGTTGTATATTCCTCCCGGCCCACGGCTGGGCGACAAGGTGATCGAGGTCAACCACCTGAACAAGGGATTCGATGACCGCGCCCTCATAGACGACCTCAGTTTCTCCATTCCCCGGGGCAGCATCGTCGGCATCATCGGCGGCAACGGCGCCGGCAAGACCACGTTCCTGCGCATGCTGGTGGGAACCGAACAACCGGACAGTGGTTCTATCGAACTGGGAGAAACCGTGGAACTGGCCTATGTTGACCAGAGCCGGGACACACTCAACGGTGAGCACTCAGTCTGGGAGGAAATATCCGACGGCCAGGATACGATCCAGGTGGGCAAGTACGAAGTGGCTTCCCGTGCCTATGCCAGTCGCTTCAACTTCAAGGGCACCGACCAGCAGAAACACGTGAAAGACCTGTCCGGAGGTGAACGCAACCGGTTGCACCTGGGCAAGCTACTCAGAAAAGGCGGCAACGTCCTGTTGCTGGACGAGCCCACCAATGACCTGGACGTGGAAACACTTCGCGCACTGGAAGAAGGATTGCTGGCATTCCCCGGTTGCGTAATCGTGGTATCCCACGACCGCTGGTTCCTGGACCGGATCTGCACGCACATACTGGCCTTTGAGGGTGACAGTCAGGTGGTCTGGCACGAGGGTAACTACAGCGATTACGAGGCGGAGCGGCGCAAGCGCCTGGGTGACAAGGCAGAGCCGACAAGAATCAAATATAGAAAGATTTCAGGTTAAAGATTCAGATCTTTGCGCAGTTGCGCTATGCGCTTGTGTATCTCTTCCGCGCTCATCTTCTTGTGAATTTTCTCCGGTATCGCCTCCCGTGACTCCAGGCTGAGATCTTCCCCTTCTATTACCCGGCGGCACATCAATTCGTACTGGTATTCGAATACCGGGAATGCCACGGACTCCGGCTCATTACTCAACAGGTGCCAGCCTGCCGCCTTGCCGGCGTAGTAAACCGCGGCATGGCTCCAGGCAAAGTCAGACTTGGGAGAAGTGGCGTTGCAGGCCTCGACATAGGCCTGTCGCGGAGATGGCAATCCATACAATTCCAGCCCACTGTTACAGGCCCTGGAAATCGCGGCGATAGAGGGCAGGTATTCCTGGGTCTTGATCACCTGCTTGGCGGCGAGCACTATCTGTTCCGGCGAGTATTGTTGCAGGCTGCCGAGCCAGTACTTCTTGGCGATTACCAGGCTTTCCGCATCGGCGAAGGCCTTGTGAAACTGGTTGTGATAGGCGAACTCGAATTCCGCGAAGATTTTGTTAATCGCGTCGACGTGATCCAGCCCCTCGTATTCTGAACGAGGTTCTTCGCGGTCCTGCTTGCCAGCGGGGGCCGGGCTATTCCGCCCAACTTCGGTCAGCGATGCGCTGGAACCTTTCTTCAATTCGCTGCTGGCTTGATCCAACAAGGGTTTGATTTTCTGCATGGGAACTGTCGTTGCTCGCCTGCTGTTTCAGCTGCTTGGCCCAGTCCTGCTTTATGTACTGCAGGAATACCGTGTTCCAGGATGCCTTGGCTTGCTTGCTGTCACGCCAGTACATCACAAACTCGGGTACCTTGCTCCGGGCATAATCTTCGTCTATTTCCGCTAACTGCAATATTTCATAACAGTCAGCACTTGGCTGCCAATCCGCTGATATTGGCCTGGGTGTGTCATCGACACCAAAGGATGCCGAATACTTCGCCCATTGCTTGCGGATATGCTCAATGAATTTTGTATTCCAGGTACTGTTTACGATTCCGCGCTCGCGCCAGTACAGCACAAACTCGGGTACAGCGTCCTCGATAAAGTCCTTGCTGATACCGGAGTTAACCAGGATTTCCAGCGCGTCGAGACTGGGTTGCCAACCCGCGGACATGGTCGACTCGAGTTCATACAATCCACGCCGGGATTGCTCCTTGCGCCATTCTTCCTTTACCCGTTTCAGGAACGCATTGCCCCAGGAAAACCGGGCCTGCCCCCGGTCCCGCCAGTAAGCCACGAATTCCGGCACCTGGGCACGAATAAATTTCTCCGGAATGTTGAATTGCTTACAGGCCTTGATCCAGGTGGCATCGGGTTGCCAATTGGCCGGAATGGATCCACTGCCCCCCGCTCCCCTGGCCGGTGCCTGTTGTGCCGGAGTCTTCTTCGCCATGGTGGCGGGGGCCGCATCAGCCGCGTTGATCGCCAGCCACAACGATTCGGGATTCGCCTTGTCCCGGTCTAAAGTTATTACATCAAGGGATTGCAGGCTGGTGAGGATGCGCTTGATATCGGACGCGGTCCAGAACGGAAACATATTCTGCAAATCGGTATCGGACAGATTCACGAATTTACTGTCATGCCAGCCCTCCCTGCTTTCCGTCTCGCTGATGGAAACCACATCCGCCACTGCCTGTAACAGGATGGCTTCCTCCAGTCCGATGGTTGCCGCCAGGGTTGGCGAAACCAGCAGCGGGCGTTCGGGAAGCAGAGATGATGCCATGGCTGTTATGACCTGGAACTTGGAAGTAAAATGCCGGAATGCAGTCCGGTGTCATGACTAACCGGACCTTAATCAATCCTAGCACAGTCAAATTCCGGAAACACTGCTCAGTAAAAAAGGAACCACGTGGCCGTTGATAAATGAGTGAACTCACAAATTATTCACAGCTTATAAAGGATTTCATCGACAGCGAATCCTTGCCGGCCAGCTACGAAGAAGATGCCGGGCAATGGTTCCTGCCCCTGGCGGAACTTTGCCTGGAACTCGTCAATACGGTTCCCCGCTTACCCGTTACCATCGGAATTAACGGTTGCCAGGGTTCAGGCAAGTCCACCCTTTCCCGCCTGCTCAAAACACTGTTGGAAGCGGCGAGTAAAACAGTAACCGTTTTATCCATCGATGATTTTTACCTGGATAGCGTCTCGCGGCAAAACATCGCCCGGGAAGTACATCCCCTGCTGGCGACACGGGGTGTGCCGGGCACCCATGACATCAAGCTGGCCCTGGATTGCCTGCAGGGATTGCAGCGGCTCGACCCTGGAGAGTCCATGGCCCAGCCTGCATTTAACAAGGCCATGGACGAACCCGTGGCCGAATCCCAACGGCCCAGGGTAAGCGGCCCCCAGGATCTCATCATTCTCGAAGGTTGGTTCGTGGGTGTCAGGCCCCAGCACGAGGATGAATTGGAGGAACCGGTGAATGTACTGGAATCCGATGAGGACCCGCAAGGAACCTGGCGGCATTGGGTGAATGAACGCCTGGGGCAGGATTACCAGCCCCTGTTCCAGTTGCTGGACTTAATGGTCATGTTGCAGGCCCCAGGTTTTGATGTGGTTTTCAGTTGGCGCAAGCGGCAGGAAGACCAGTTGCGCCAGCAAACCGAAAACGATTCGGCTCTGTCGGGTTTGATGAACGACGAGACATTGCAACGATTTATCCAGCACTACGAAAGGCTAACGCGGCACGGCCTGAAGACCCTGCCCGATGAAGCAGACATCGTGTTTACGCTCGACCAGCAACAGCGGGTGACCGGCCGCAGGGACCGGGATTTCTCAGTGGCTGAGTGATTCTTCTGCGCCCTGTTGTGCCTGCTCTCCCCGCCTGGCCAGGCGGGCCAGCATGGGTTGTACCCACACCGCCAGTACCAGGCAGGACAGCACGATAGCCGCCAGCTGCCGCCACAGGGGATAACTCTCGCCATGTTCCATCAGGGAAAGTTGCAAGGGCCAACCGAATGCAGCGTAGAGACTGTTTAATACCAGTCCACAGGCGATCGCGCTGCCGATTACACCTGCCAGGTAGGCAATAAGAGAACGGGAACCCAGTTGTTCCCTGATGACGCCCATGGTGGCGATGTTTGTCGCCGGGCCGGTAAGCATGAACACCAGGGCGGCACCGGGGGAGATACCGGCAAACAGCAGGCTCGCCGCCACAGGCGTAGAGGCTGTGGCACAGATATACATGGGCAATCCCACTACGACCATGATCAGCATGGCCACCAGGCCATCGCCCCATTGCAGGAAAAATGACTGGGGCACCAGTGCCGTAATAAAGGTGGCCGCCACCAGGCCGATGACCAGCCACTTGGCGGTATCGGAAATCATGCGGCCGTAACCGTATTGCACCGCGCTTAGCAGTCTCCGGCCAAAGCTCGGCACCGCAACGGTTTCCGCAGTCTTGCCCCCGCAACAACTCTTAGCCACCGCTTCCTCTTCTTTAGGTCCGTCTTCCTGGTCATAACTGCTTACCAGTACGCCGGCGACAATTGCGCTGATCAATGCACCGATGGGCCGGGCGATGGCGAATATGGGCCCCAGTACCGCGTAGGAAAATGAGATGGAGTCCACCCCGGTTTCCGGAGTGGCTACCAGGAAAGACGAGGTCGCTCCCTTGGAAGCGCCTGCCTTGCGAATCGCCAGTGACGTGGGGATGACTCCGCAGGAACACAGGGGCAGGGGTGCGCCGATAAAAGCGCCCTTAACAATGGAAAGGAATCCCGGTTCCGCCAGTTGTTTCTTTACCCAGGTCTCAGGGATAAGTTGCTTGATTACACCGGCCAGGAAATAACCTAACAATAGCCATGGGGCACTTTCGATAACCAGCTCCCAGAATATGCCCAGAAAATTCAACATCACGCTGCTCCTTTCATTGCGGTCACTTCACCCGCTTCCAATGCTTCCATGATGGAACAGTGAGTGGCGTTCTCCGGTCCACCGCAACAACTGTCCAGCAATATCTCCAGGGTCTTTTGCATGGAACGCAGCTCTTCGATGCGCGCATTAACCTCGTCCAGCTTGTTGCGAGTAATGTCCGTGACATCCTGGCAACTGTGGGCGCGGCGATCTACCCGGATGGATAGCAGCTGGCCAATATCGTCCAGGGAAAAACCCACGTTGCGAGCGGTCTTGACGAATTCGGCACGGCGCACGTCGGCATCGTTGTAATAGCGGTAACCCGCCTCGCTGCGGTTACTGGCCCCGATCAGGCCGTGTTTCTCGTAGAAACGCAGAGTATGGGTGGATAGCCCGGTTTTTCGGGCCAGTTCGCTGATCTTGAGCATAGGGCGGTTCCCCGTAGGGCCACGGCGGAGCCGTGGCATGCAATTCACAGGGGCCAGTTTAACCTTAGAGTCAACTCTAAAGTCAACCCTCACCCGGTTCCAGGGTTCGGCGCAGCCAATCGCCAATATCCACGATCTGCTGGGGGCAGACGGCGTGCTCCATGGCATAGGAACAGTATTCCGGGGTAAATCCGAGGTTCTGCAAGGTGGCCATGCTCTTGCGGCCCAGCTGCTCAGGAACCACGGGGTCATGGGTGCCGTGGCAGATCAGGATGGGAATCTCGTTTTGCACCGGGTCGATAGTGATGGAATCGGCGGTGGCGAAATAGCTGGACAGGGCCATGATGCCGGCGAGGGGTTTGCCGTATGTCAGGGCCGCCTCGAAGGCCACCGCACCACCCTGGGAAAATCCGGCAATGATGATGTGCTGGCTGTCCACACCGCGTTCAATCTCACGGTCGATCAGGTCGTGTACCCAGCCGGCAGACTGCTTGAGTTGTGCCTCGTCCACGTGGCGATCCACATCCAGCGCCTGGATGTCGTACCAGGCCGGCATGACATAGCCATTATTAATAGTTACCGGGATGGAGGGAGCATGGGGAAAAATGAAGCGAATCGGGGCTTGTTCCTCCAGTCCCAGCTGTGGAACTACGGGCGCGAAATCATTGCCGTCGGCACCGAGGCCGTGCAACCAGATGACGGAAGCCTTTGCTTCTCCCTGGGGATAGACGATCTCGATCGCCGGTAAGTATTCCATGAATCGCTTCCTGTAAATCCTGTGAATTGACACCACCCGTGAGCGTGCGGGATAGCATACTGTATTTGGCCCGCAAGCACCTCAGCCTCCTTGCTTATACCCCATTGATCTGGATCATGGGCAATCGAACGTATCGGATTTAGCTTAGAATGAATAGAAGAGGAGTTATCTCGTGTTCGAAGCCGCAGAAGTAGGAAGGAGCATAAGCAAGGAAGCCTTTAAAGAGGCTGAGCCGGAGGTTCATTCCCGTCTCCTGCAACTGCAACAGGAACTGCGGCAGAGCGACCGCTCCCTCATCATAGTCGTGTCCGGTGTTGAGGGCGCGGGCAAGGGCGAAGTGGTGGACAAGCTCAATCGCTGGTTCGATACCCGAGATGTCCAGACCCATGGCTACTGGGATGAAACCGACGAAGAACGGGAACGCCCGCGCTTCTGGCGCTACTGGCGTACCCTGCCGGCGCGGGGCACGGTGTGCGTCATGTTCGGCTCCTGGTACACCAAACCGATCATCGATTTCGCCCTGGAAAAGGTTGGCAGCCATGACTTCGAGCACGAGCTGCAGCTCATCGAGGAACTTGAAAGAGAACTGGTGAGGGACGGCACGATAATAGTGAAGCTGTGGTTTCACTTGTCGGCAAAAGAACAGCAGAAGCGGCTGGAAGACGACGCAAAATCCAAGAAGCTGAAAAAGAAATCACCCCTGCTTAAAGAGTTTGCCAAGTCCTATGCCCGGTTTCGGGAAGTTTCCTCCCGCGCCATCAGGCTCACCGATTCCGGATTCGCACCTTGGCATATCGTCGAAGCTACGGATCGCCGCTACCGTGACCTGACAGTCGGGCAAACCCTGATCACCACCCTGGAACAACAGCTTGGTTCCAATCACAGCAAGCCGGAAAAAACCGGGGAAAAGGAGCCGGAAAGCATCCTGGCCAAAGCGCTCGCCAAGGATGACTCCATGCGTTCCGTGCTGGACTCGGTTGATTTGGAGCAGTGCCTCACGGACGATGCCTACAGCAAGCAGCTCAATGCCTCCCAATCCCGCTTATACCAGCTGTCCTGGGCCATGCACCGGCAGAAGAAAAATGCAGTGCTGGTGTTTGAAGGCTGGGACGCCGGAGGAAAAGGCAGCGCCATACGCCGCATCACCCAGGCCATGGACGCGAGGCTGTATCGGGTCATTCCCATTGCTGCACCGACCGACGAAGAAAAATCGCATCACTACCTGTGGCGCTTCTGGCGTCACATACCCCGAGCCGGCTACATGACGATTTACGACAGGTCATGGTATGGGCGTGTACTGGTGGAACGGGTAGAAGGATATGCCGACCAGCGGGAATGGTTGCGTTCCTATGAAGAAATCAACAACTTCGAGGAACATCTCGTAGAACACGGTACGATTGTTATGAAATTCTGGATTCATATCGGATTCGAAGAACAATTGCGCCGTTTCGAAGAGCGGCAGGTAACACCCTGGAAACAACACAAGATCACAGACGAAGACTGGCGCAACCGGGACAAGTGGGAGGACTACAAGCTGGCGGTACATGACATGGTGGCCCATACCAGCACGGAAAAGGCACCCTGGACCCTGGTAGCCGGTAACGACAAGAAGTTTGCCCGAATCCAGATCCTGAATACGGTTTGTGACAGCATCGAAGCAGCAATCGATAAAGAAGATTAACAGGGATACGCTCCGGCCAATGTTGTGCTGGGTCCCCCGGCTGCTTTACCATCCCCCCATGATTCGCACTCATATTTTATGGCTATGCCTGTGCCTGCCCGGGCTGGGTCTCGCAGCGGAATCTTCCCCTGCGGCCGAGTTACCTTCACTGGTGGGATCCTGGGAAGGCACACTGGTTATAGGGCCCGACAGCAGCAACCTCGCTTTTACCTTCAGCGAAAGTAACGGGGAATACCAGGCGGCGATGGTGAGTACCGCCATGGGTATCTACGGAATGCCGGCCGAGTCCATCGAATTCAACGGAATGCGGGTAATCATCAGGCTGCCCCGAATCGACGGCGTGTTCACGGGGAGACTGCGCCTGGATGAATCCGGGGAAAATATCGAGCGCATCGACGGCGACTGGTTCCAGTATGCGGAAATGTTGCCCATCACCCTGCAACCGGTGGAAGAACCCACTTTCTGATCTGGCAATATCGCCTGCTAGACGTAACGGCTGAGGTTTCTATTGGCGCGGCCCAGGCGTTCCGACATGACCTTGACGATGTAGGTGTGCAGCGCCGCAGTCGAAGCGGGAAATCGCTTGGACATTTCTTCCATCTTGTCCTTGTCCAGGCGGAACAGGGTTGCCTTTTCCTCGATGCGCACACTGGCGGTGCGTTGTTCACCGGTGTAGATCGCCATTTCCCCGAGTATTGCACCGGCCTTGTATTTGCGCAGGATGCGCTCGGTCTGGTTGGGCACTTCCAGTACCACTACCACGGTACCACCACCGACGAAGTACAGGCTTTCACCCTTGTCTCCTTCATGGAACAGGTATTCCCCCGGCTCCCTTTCCTCTATCGCGAAAAAATCCGCCAGTAGCTTTACATCGGCCTCTTCATAGGCAATGCGCCGCAACACGTCGGCCAGATCCAGGGAATGGGATTCGTCATGGAGATTAAGGTCAGAGAGTATGCGTCGCTCGCACCAGTCCACGGCGGTGTCGAGCTGGTCCTTGTAGTTGCGCTCCCAGGTCTGCTCACCCAGGGTAAAGAAGCGGTGTTTCGCCAGTTGCTTCAGGGTCTTGTCGTCGGCACCGCTGATGACGATATGAAATCCCGCCCGGTCACTGAGCTGGGCCAGCTTGGAGAAGGTGACAATGGCCGAGGTATCCAGCTGGCTCACGTGATGAAAGTCCAATACGAGGAATTCAAACCTGTGGTCGCGCCGGTCCATGATGCGATCGCGAATCGCCGTCAACAGCTTGTCTGCGGTGCCAAAGAAGATAAAACCCTGCAGGATGAGAATGAGAACGCGGTTGCCTTCCTTGTTTAACAATTCCCGGGTTTCCAGGTCACGGTCCACATTGCTGGCATGGTCGCTGCCGTTGGTTTCGATCTTGATAACACTGAGCTGAGAGTAATTGACGACGAACAGGATGATCGCGACAAAAAACCCGAAGGTGACACCCTGCAGGATGTCGGACAGGATAATTACCACCAGTATCAACAGCACCACGACATAATCTGACAGAGGAAGTTCTCCCCGCGCCTTCCACACCCAGTCGATAAGGAATTCCATGCCGACATAAATGAGCAGGCCGCCCAGGATAAAGGTCGGCACCATCTCCATGAACTGGGCACCGGCTAGAATGGCGGCGCCAACCAGCAAGGCATAGGTAATCCCGGTCAAGCGGTCCTTGCCTCCCAGCTTGTCTACCAGCGCCGTGTCGGACACATCATGCACACCGGGGAAGCCCCCGAGAGCGCTGTTGACTACGTTGGTGTAACCCATAATCTGTAATTCATGGTCGGGATTCATGTCCCGGCCGGCCACCAGTTCGATGCCAGACACATCCAGCAGCAACATCATGGAAGACAGCAAGGCGACCACCACGATACCGTCGAGCTGGTCCGAGATGGCGAGCCACCGAATTTCCTCGATGTAATCCCAGTGAAATATGGGCAGCATGGAACCCGATGATTCAATTGTCGGCAGCAATCCGTTCTCTGCGGCCTGCGCCATGCTTACGTCCGCCATGAACAGGGCGCCATAAAAAATAAGAATGGAGAACAACAGGATGGCGGGAACAGAGAAACGGTTGTCGCGAAATAGCTTGCCAACGATGAGACAGACCGCAACCACCACCGCAGGCGTGATTAATTGAATAAATTCAGATTGGGTAAATGCGCCTAAGGTGGGTTCACGGGAAGCCGCGACACTCAGACCACCTTCGATAAATATGTAACCTATGCCGGCAAAGAACCCCCCGGTTACCGGATAAGGAATGTAACGCACCAGGTTGCCCAGGCGCATGCGTCCCAGTAACAACAGGAACAGACCGGTGATCAGCGTCGTCACCATGATGGCGGCAATAATGGTTGCTTCCATGCCGATGGAATACTGGCCGCCAAAGCTGAGATAGATGCTGGACACCATCACAGCGAATACCGGGACCAGGCCGTTGCGAGGGGAACAGATACTGGCCTTGTAATCGGAAAATAGCGCACCCCCCATGCCCGTTACCAACGTTCCCATCAGCAATACGCCGATTCCCGGAACCATGAGGCGCGGGTCGATCTGGGCAAACAGGAGTGCAGCTACGGATACGGCTACGGAGATGTTGACCAGGGCGATAAGGCTGCCCGAGAGAATATTGGCGAAATAGCTGGACTGCATTTGTTATTGTTCTACCTATTTTCGAATAGCGAGGATACACGCGGGAAGTCGGCCTGACCAGCATGGCGGGGATGATTCTACCCACCCTTTCCCCCTAAAATCCGGCCATTTTCGGGTATTTGTCATCCCTTCGAAAAGCTATGCGTTTCACACTAAAGGGCAGACATTTCCGCTAGATTGCATGGCGAGAAAGGGCTGAAAGAAAGGCTGGCGGCAAGCTGTCTACATGATGAGAGCTGATATACTTCAATTCCTGAATCGCACAGTGTTATGAATACTCTTCGTTCCTATATGCTTTCCATCCGTATCGTCATCATCCTGATGGCCGTGCTTGTTCATCCGGCTCATGGAACTACCATCATGGGCATGGATATCGATCGCGTGGCCCAGGATGCGGAATTCATTTTCGAAGGAAGAGTGATCAACTCCGAAACCCGGCAGGATTCCAATACGGGAATCGTAAGTACCTATGTCACTTTTTCTGTTATTGAAGTGATCAAAGGCGACTACGACGGCGACACGCTGGAACTGAGATTCATGGGCGGCACTTTTAACGGGGAAGTCACCGAGGTGAGCGGGCTTACTTTACCGCTGCTCGATGAAGAAGGGATCTACTTCGTGGAATCGCTTAACCGAAACCTGGTTAATCCATTGCTGGGCTGGTCGCAGGGTCATTTCATAATCCAGGAAGATAACGGGCAAAGACTCATCCGCACTACCGACATGAAACCGGTGACAGACGTGCAGCCCGTCTCCAATATTCCGCCCGTTATAAAGAAACCCCAGTTGTTAATCGAAGGGAAATCCGAAGTGGCTGCGGGTGTTAGCGTTGACCGCAGTGCACTCACTACCGCAGACGGGCTCACCGTCGGTGAATTTAAATCCCGGATTCGTGCCCTGATCGGGAACTAGGTATTCGCTCCAAAAAATGCTGCTATTGCAGCAGTTGGCTTACCCCTGATCCCGGTAATCCTTCGGCAAATACTTTCAGGAACACCCGGCCACTGTTAAACCCTTCCCGAAACTCGCCGCTCATAAAGTATTCTCCACTGGCCTGGCTCGTTGCCGGGCTGAGCAAATTCAGAACCACCGAACCAGCACGCTCGCCCTCTTCTTCGGGCTCCACCACTAGCGTTACGGCATAAATTTCGGCGCGGTTGTTTCGTGCCGTTCCCACTTCATAGCGTAACAGGTTGGTAACTACATCGAGTTCGAATTGACCATCGAGTCTCACGTCGCCACTGCGAAAATCCAGTTCCAGTTCCTGTGCCGGCGGCGCGCCGCCATTGACTAGTGGCGGGGTTACACTGGGGGGCTGCCGTGGTTGCTGTTGTTGTTCATAGGGATAAGCCATTGCAAGCAGGCTGGCGTCGTCGAAAGGCATTCCCAGCAATTCCATGCCAATGGGCAAACCCTGGTTGCTGAAGCCCACCGGCATGGACAGGGCCGGCAAACCGGAGTGGGCTGCCAATTGGCACTGGCTGCCGGTTTGGGGTTCACCAGTAAAGACCTGCCGGTTTCGCACCGTGGGATAGACGATGGCGTCAAGCTGGTGATCGAGAAAGACCCGTTCAACGGCATTCAGTAAATCTGTACGAGCTGCCACCGCCGCTTGATAGGCTTCTTCGTCATGCTCTCGCTCAAGACTGTTTGCCATTCCCTGGGAAAGGCTGACATGAACCAGCCCATTGGCGACGATATCCGCCAATCCGCTAACGTCTGTGCTGCCAAACTGATCGAGATAGGATTCAAAGTCCGGTTTGAACTCGTGACCGATCAAGGCGGCCGCGGACAGCAAGTCCGGGAGTTCAGGAATCTCCACTTCGATTATCCGTGCGCCCTGTTCTTCATACCATTCCAGGGCTTCGTTGATTGGGCCACGCACGGCATTTTCCGAATCCGCAAAGACGCTGCTTAGTTTCCCGAGGCGCAGGCCTTCCAGTGTCCCGCTGCCGAGATTGTCCCGAAAGCGAGGATGGGACCGGTCTTGCATCACTTCCGTTGCGGGGTCATTGGTATCGTAACCCACCACCACATCCAGCAGGATCGCCAGGTCGTCCAGGCTGCGCGCCAATGGGCCTGCCACATCCTGGGTATGGGAGAGAGGCGCTATACCGTGAATGCTGGAGAGTCCCTTGGTGGGCCGCAGGCCAAACAGGTTATTGAAGGCCGATGGGATACGAATGGAACCGCAGGTGTCGGAGCCCAGGCCGATGGCGGCAAAGCTGGCCGCGACACCGGCGCCGGTGCCGCCACTGCTGCCGCCGGGTACCCGACGAATGTCATAGGGATTGCGGGTCTGGCCACTGAGAGAAGAAATAGTAGTAATGCCCCGGGCATATTCATGGAGGGTGGTCTTGGCCAGGATGATGGCGCCGGCATCCAGCAGTTTCTGCACCTGGGTGGCATTGGAGCCGGGCATGAAATTGGCCAGGGCCACAGTGCCATTGGTAGTAGGCATATCCGCGGTGTTGTAATTGTCCTTGACCAGGATGGGAACCCCATGGAGCAGGCTGCGTGGTCCGTTGCGTTCCCGTTCCTCATCCAGCTCGGCAGCGCGCTGCCGCGCCGCAGGGTGTAAGCGGATTACACTATTTAGTACCGGGCCAGACTGGTCATAGGCTTCGATCCGGGCCAGGTACTGGTCCACCAGTTGCACCGAAGTTACCCGGCCGGATTCCAGTGCCTGTTGTAGCTCGGCAATACCGGCTTCGGCAACTTCGAATGATGGTTGTGATGAAACAGGCTGGCATAACAGGAAAACAACAAGTAACAGACCTGTATTGATTCCCCTGTGCCAGAAAGATGTTGCAAGGTTCACTGAAAGTGCCTCCTCCCGGTGTTATCAATCCCGGGTGATGCCGCAAAGTGTAACAAAACCGTTAGAATGTCGTTTAGTTTTAGTCGTCCATCCTTGCATTCGGAAAACATTCACTGATGAAAGCCGCCGTCAGCCGCCTTTATGGGCCACCCCAGACCATTGCACTGGAAGACATCGAGACACCTGTTCCGGGGCCAGACGAAATACTGGTTCGCGTGCACGCGGCATCGGTAAATGATTTTGATGTGGGATTACTGCGGGGTGAACCCAGGTTTATCCGCCTTTTTTCCGGCCTGACCAGGCCAAAGATCCAGGTAACCGGCTGCGATATCGCGGGTGAAGTCACTGCGGTAGGCTCAGCCATCACACGCTGGCAAGCCGGTGACCGGGTCTATGGAGATCTCAGCGGGGTGCGCTTCGGCGGCTTCGCCGAATATGCCTGTATCAAGGAAAACCAGGTGGCGGCCATGGCACCGGAAATGAGCTATATCGACGCCGCGGGAATTCCCCAGGCAGCGGTCCTGGCCTGGCAGGGATTGAACAGCAATGGACCATTAAGAGACGGAATGAAAATCCTGTTCAATGGTGCCGGCGGTGGCGTGGGTACCTACGGCGTACAGCTGGCCAAGGTCCATGATGTGGAAGTCACGGGCGTGGACAGCGCGGAAAAGCTGGACGTCATGCGAGAAGCCGGATTCGATCACGTGCTTGATTATCGCAGCGAGGATTTCACCCGCCAGGGAAAGCGCTATGACCTCATCGTGGATGCCAAGTCCAATCGCAATCCCTTCGCCTATCTCCGGGCTCTAAATCCCGGCGGTGGTTACGCCACCGTGGGAGGCTATGCGGCCAGCTATTTCACTATCGGATTGCTGGGGGGGTTGTTGCGCTTGCTCAGCGGAAAACGACTCCGCTTATTGGGCCTGCAGGCAAACCTGGACCTGGATTATTTTTCCAGGCTCTATGGCGAAGGAAAACTGAAGACCTTCGTGGACGGTCCCTTTCCCTTTTCCCGGATAGTCGATGCCCTGCAGTATTATGAAACCGCCCGGCACAAGGGAAAAATAATCATCGATTTCGACCAGTCAACTACGTAGCCGTAGCCCCTATCGACTTCACACCATGTTGCTTCAGGTGACCGCGCAGGTCCGCCGCGATCTTCAACAGGATCAACAACAACAGGGCGGGTAAGGTCGAACTCAATACCATGGCAATGAAACCACCGAAGATTATGGTCAGGTGCATGATGATGATGCGGCTGTAAGGCTCGGTCATCTGTTGCCTGATGTCGCTGCTTTCGAATTCGCGACGACCAAGGAAGTTGCTGAAGAAGGACACGCCGTGGCTGACCACGAACGCCAGCAATACCGGGGCAAGATGCACCAGATCATTGATGACCGTGGCTACGGAAACATCACCGTTGTTCATCATTTCAGTGCCGAAGAAACCATAGATGAACAGCAGGTGCCCTGCCATAAACCCACCGTAGTGGCCGGTAAAGAAGACACCGTAGAACAGCACCAGCCAACCGGAAATCCTGGCCATCTTCAGCAGGTTGTAAAAACCGATTACCGCGCTCTCCGCCCAGAATAAGAGCATGACGTCACCAATGCGCCAGTCGGCGAACAGTACTGCAGCCAGGGGAATGAGATTCGCCGCCAGCAGGGACAGGCTGGACAGGGAAGTCAGCCTGATGCCTTCGGTCGCGATTACATCAGGTACTGGATGGTCATCTTCCACTTTGGACAGGGGTTTCTCCGGGAGCGGCGGCGGTGTCGGCAGTGGCTTGTCCTGGTCCGGAAACATTTGCCGAAGTTCATCCAGGATGAGCTCGCCTTTGACTCCATCGATAGTGGAACCAAACTGTATCGCTTCACCGCCGCAATCAAACTCCAGGTGATCCCCGCGCCAGCCGGTTCCGGACTTCTCATCGGGATTTCCACGGCGAAAATTCCGGATCAACGAAGCGGGCATTTCCATGCCAAAGCCTATACCCAGCGCGCCCAGCATCAGGAAGAGGCGGTCACCCACGACGAACAACCATTCCTTCCCCAGCAGCAATGCCAGGAATACCGCCGCCAGTATTGCCACGCCCGATGACCACCCAAGCAACCAGAAAAAGGCAAAGGCATTGGCGGCGGCGGTGAACAGGCCGCCATCGGACTCGCCGATCATGCCACCGGCGGTAACGAGAGGAATGGAAAAGGCCGCGAGGAAGGCGCCGCTGATCAGGATCGCGATCCACGAGCGCCGAAAGGGTAGATCGAGACGATAGCGGGCGCCCCTGTCGAATGCCACAACCAGTCCGAAACGAAACTTCGGCGCCAGCTCGCCCCAACGAGCCCATTGCTGTCTGCGTTCTGACAATGGGAAACGGCGCCTGGCAGTTTGATTCATCGCGGCTTCCCGGGCTGTATCCCTGCTCTTAGTTTTCCGCCCAGCGGCGCAGCAGGTTGGACTGGGTACGCTGAATCAGCTGCAGCGCTTCTGATTCCGGTTTCTCCTGGTAGATATGGTTGTAAGCCATGTTGAGATCATGCAGGACTTCCCGTTGCGCAACATCCGGCACCATGCTCTGGATCCAGAACACCATGGCCAGCCGTTCGCCGCGGGTAACCGGTGTAACCTCATGACGCGTGGTGGCGGGATAGAGAATGGCGTCACCTCGCTCCAGCTTTATCTTGATGTCACCACTGTGGGTGCGGAGGTGTAACTCACCGCCGTCGTAGTCGCTACTATCGGACAGGAAAACGGTGCAGGCCACGTCGGTGCGCACGAGCCCTCCCGGTGAGGGCATAAGGGGGTTGTCGATATGCCAGCCATAAGCCTGCCCTTCACCATATTTCGACAGTAAGGGCAGTGTCATTTTCCTGGGATAGACAGCGGACTTTACGATGGGATGCCGGGTAAACAATTCCGAAACGGCACGATAGAACTCGGGTTGCCTGGGGTGAGAGGCAAGATCAATCTGCAGGTTGTGCTTAACGGCCTTGGTAGGCGTGCCGGTGGTCGTTGCGCCGTCGACGAAATCTCCCGTCTCTATCATTTCATCGATAAGCTTCAGGTGATCCCCTTGCAGCATCTTCAGGATTCGCACGATCATGGTTTGCCCTCTTTACTCGGATCCGGATGCAACAAGGGCCGGAGACCTTGAGTCTCCAGCCCTCGTGAACTTATTTAATGTGACTTCTGGCTCAGGGCATTCTCGCCGCACGGATCTCGATTTCCACCAGCCAGCCATCTACAACCAGATCCGCTATCTCCACAAAGGAACGCACCGGTTTGTTGGGATTTTCCGCCGTGCCGAAAAACTGGGAATAGCCTTCGTTAAATCCCGCGAAGTCCAGACCGTCTTCACCGGCTACGGCGAATGCGCGCACCTGTACGATGTCGCTCATGGACCAGCCCTGGGCTTCCAGGGTCTGCTTGAATCGCTCAAAGGTATTAATGGTTTGCTGACGCATGTCTCCCCAGGAACCGTCAGCCAGCGGACGGGCGCCGGAACCACTGAGATACATGGTCTCGGCACCGGCGGGAATGGTAATGCTGGTATAGAAGTAGTTACCTTCGTTATACCTCGTAATCTCCGCAGCGATTGCTCCAGTACCAAGCACCAGCCCCGCGATTAAAATCAAAATTCGTGTTGTTCTAAACATACTTCTCTCCAAAACCAAGTTTCTAGTTTTCCTGTAGTCCACCGCTCGTTAACTGTTCATTGCCATGTTCGATGGTTCTGCCCAGGAAACGATTGGTGATCAATCCGGTTGTTATGGCGCCATTTACGTTCAACGCGGTACGGGCCATGTCGATGAGCGGTTCGATGGAAATCAGCAGTGCCGCCACGGTGACCGGAAAGCCCATGGCAGGCAACACAACCAGCGCAGCATTGGTGGCACCGCCACCGACACCGGCGATTCCGAATGAACCTACGGCAATGACAATGACCAGTGTCGCAATGAAACCGAGATTGACATCAACGCCCATGGTTGGCGCGACCATGACCGCCAGCATGGCCGGGTAGAGTCCCGCGCAGCCGTTCTGCCCTATGGTGGCTCCAAACGAGGCGGAAATATTGGCGATAGGCGCGGGCACCTTGAGCTCTTCGATCTGTGCACGGATGGTAAGCGGGATAGTGGCGGCAGAGCTGCGGGTGATAAAGGCAAAGGTCAGTACCGGCCAGACTTTCTGGAAATATTCCCTGATGTTCGCGCCCAGCAGGATTATGAACAACGCATGCACGGCAAACATGATGGCAATGGCTATATAGGACGCCACGACAAAGCTGATTAGCGTAACAATCGCGCCGCCATCAGTAGTGGCGATGACCCGGGTCATCAGCGCCAGCACACCATAAGGTGTCAGGGCAATGACCAGTTTTACCAGCTTCATGATTACGGCCTGGGCGGTATCGACAAAACTCCTGATGCGCTGGGCGTGGGTCTTGTCTTCTTCACTAACCAGCAAAGCAGCGACACCGAAAATCATTCCAAATATCGCCACGGCGATAATGGACGTGGGCCGGTCTTCCGAGAAATCGGCGAAGATATTGCGCGGGACCATGTTGGTCAACAGCTGGGAAACACTGCGGTCAGTACTCAGCCGTGATTCCAGTACTTCTGCTCGCGCCAGTTCCGTAGCTCCCGCCGCAAGCTCTCCAGCATTAAGACCGAAGATGGTAGCCATGATGATGCCAATAACCGCGGCGATCATGGTGGTACCCACCAGCAGGCCCACCACCGAGCCGCCGATCTTGCCCAGGGACTTGATCTCTTCCACCCGCAACACCGAGGCCACCATGGTAATCAGGACCAGTGGGATGATGATCATGCGCAGCAGGTTAACGTAGGAGGTGCCGATTACGTTGGTCCATTGCAGGGTCTGGTTGGTCACCTCCGCCCCGACACCATAGGCGAACTGCAGGTAGAAACCGAACAGCGTGCCGGCAACGAGGCCAATCAATACGCGCCTTGAAAGACCGATCTCGTTTCGCGCAAACTGAAACAGCAAGCTGAGCAAGCCGGTAAACAGGATAAGGTTGATGACGCTGAATGCACTCATTTCGTTCTCCTCATTTTGTGTTCGAGACAAACATGCTGTTTGGCTCGAACACGCCTTCGCGAAATACTGGCGCAAATGCGTGGATTCGCTGGTATTTCGCTCATTCTCGCTGACTTCGTCGCGGGCGACACCTTCTGTGTCGCAATTTCAAGCGTCAACAATGTTGACGTTTGAAATCCCGCGCCGCCGTTCCTGCCTGGCGATCATCTGCCTAAAGTATTTATGTAACTCACCACGTTTAATATCGCGGCGTCATCTCTCAAGGTATTCGCCATGGCCTGCATCTGGGCACCGTAGGAGTCCTGGGAATGGGTGCCGCGGTAACCGGCCTTGAAATTCTTGAGCTGGGTTACCAGGTACCAGTCATTCTGCCCGGCCAGGGCTGGCGCTCCCAGCGCTTCATTGCCTTCACCTTTGCTGCCGTGACAGGTTGCGCACGTTGTATAGAGCGTACGGCCCGCATTGGCATTACCTTCCACCATGATCTCGGCAGGTACGTATTGCCATTCCCCGACCCAGTCGACAATGTCATCGATGCTGGCATCGGTGAGCTTGGCGGCCATGGGTTGCATGGCCAGGCCTTCGATATCTCGTGGATGAGTGCCCCGAATGCCGGCCCGGAAGTTCTCCAGTTGCCGCCTGAGATACCAGTCTTCCATGCCCGCCAGGCGGGGTGCCTGCACACCGTAGTTACCGCGGCCGTCGGCGCCGTGGCAAGTGGTGCAATATCGATCGTTGTAGGGTTCTCTTTCCGCTTCCTGGGCGATGGCTGTCGCGCAGAAACTCAATAACACCAAAGCTCTTACTGCTTGCTTCATCTTCAATCCTGTTCCAATTCTTCCTTCGTGTTTCTATGCCTGGGCCAGCTGGGCGCGGACGCGCTGGTCGAGGTCGTTCATAGCCCAGTGAGCAGACAGGACCGAGCTCTCCATCCATGCGGAATGCATGCTGATCTGGTCGCCAATCATGTAATGGCGCCCGTTCACCGGTGTCTGCAGGGTATGATAGTGCTGTTCTTCTTCGCTGCCCCAGCCGCCGAAGTTTCTTTGCCAGCGTGCGGAACAACCCAGCATGTGATTCATTCGGTGCCAGGCGATGGTGACGGGTTTTTCTACCATCTGCCGGTAATTGGCGTGCACCTTCTCTCCATCCTGGATATGGGATTCAACCCGTTCATGCTGCTTCATTAGCGTGTGATGCATGCCACCGCCGAAATCGTATGCCGCGAGTATCACGCCCTTGGGCTTGTGAATACCGTGGAACGGATACCAGATTTGTCGGCTTGAGCTGTTCATCCAGGTGATGCCACCGTAAATTCCTTCCTTCTCCCAGAAGCGTTCCTTCGCCTGGAAAGCTGCCTTGTAGGCCTCGCCTCTGCGCACGTACTTGAGCGCATTGACGTAATCGGCCGGGAAATTATGATCCAGCCCCGCCACGAGGTGAGTCGGCACGCAGTTGAAGCAGTAGTCTGCGTCCAGGGTATGGCGTGCGCCATCCTGGTCATAGGTGACACTGACCCCGTCGTCCCGTACCTGGATGGAAGCAACCTGGGCGCGATAACGAATTTTGCCCGGCAGTTGATCGGTAAAGCCCTTGATGATGCGATCCATGCCACCAACCGGCTGCATCAGCATGGGACCGTAGTCACCTTCGAATCCGAGCAGGGTAGATGACGCCGTCCTGCTTTTTAGCAACTCGGTAACAGACCTGATGTCTTTCTGCACACCGTGGTCGAGATAGCCGCCCGACTCGTAACCGGCATTGAAACTACCCCGGTAGATATCGTCTTCACTGAGATCGCCAAAGCGGCGGATCAGCCCCAGCATGGCTTCCGCTTCGCCTTCGGTAAAGGGCTGGTTCAACTCTTCGCTGCTCAAGCCCTTGGTCATTAATTCCGCCATGAAGCCGCGCATGTCGGCACGGTACTCGATCTGGCGCAGCGGCTTGCCGCCGAGCATATTGTCATCCTGCACATAGGAAGTACGGTTTTCACCGACAAACACCTCGAGCTCGACTCCCAGCTCCTTGCAATAGACCAGTAGTTGTTGGTGGGTGCTGGGAATCCGCGCGGCCCCGCCATTGAAGTACATGTGGGGCTCATCATCGAACTCGCAGTAATGGCGATTGCCGATCTCATCGATCAGGTCGCCGTGGCGTACCGTCATGATCCGGCCGCCGCAGCGATGGGAAGCCTCAAGTACCGTGCATTCATAACCGAGATTGCCCAGCTCGTAGGCCACGGTGAGTCCTGACAGGCCGCCACCAAGAATGGCAACGCGGCCCGGGTTGGCACCCAGGCCCTGCAAGTCCAGGGTGGCGGCGGATGCGGTGGTGGGCAATAAACCCAGGGCGGTGCCGGCCTGCAGCGCGGCAGCGGTACCCCCGGTGGCGCCGAGCAAATGCAGGAACTCCCGGCGCGAAACAAACTTCGACATGTACAACTCCTAAAATTCAGCTTGCTATACCTAAGCTCAACCGCTAAGAGTACCATTAACAGGCCCCAAAGTGAGCATTTGTTCGGTACGGAAATCTCCGGCAATGCCCGTAAATGCTGATGTTGGGGCAATCAGAACTGTGGCGCCCTGTCTCCGGCGAACAAGGAAAAACTTATGGCTTTAAGCGACTATTACCCGGAACAAATTCGCGGGTTAATTCCCTTCGAGGGCCCATTCGACGCCTTCAAACTGCCCGCCGATGGCTGCGACGTGTTATTCGCCACCTACCCCGGTGGCACCACCATTCCCGCTCATACACATGACACGGAAAACGTCGGTGTTATTACAAAGGGCTGCCTGCTGCTTACCATGGATGGAGAAACGACGCGGATTGGCGCCGGTGAGTGGTACCACGTGCCCCGGGGCAAGGAACACGCGGCGGAGTTTCCGGAAGATACGGCGGAGATCGAATTCTGGTTTAAATAGCAACCCGCCGGCGTAATTCCAACACACTCAATCTATGGTAATTTCTCCATTCCGGCGGGCAAGACGCCCGCCAGAACGGATTGATAGTAATTGAACTACTCGACGATGGCCTGGGAAGCCAATACCTGGAAGTCCTGGCGGATGTTGATATGCCCGTAAGGGCGCACCTGGGTCATGATCACGCCGATCAATTCATTTTCACGATCGATCCAGGACAGGGTTGCATAGGCCCCTCCCCAGTACACCGAGCCTTCGCTCATGGGTGAGGCCGCCTTACCGCGATCCTCTACCACGGCCCAGCCAAGGCCGAAGCCCATGCCCGGCCCGGGCAACCACAGCGGCAGGTCCCCGGTGTGGTTTTCCATCATCAGGTTCAGGGTATTCAGGGACAAAATACGGGCGCCGTCCAGTTCGCCACCATTCAACATGGCCTGCTGGAAACGGGCGTAATCATGAGCGGTGGAAACCAGGCCTCCGGCACCGCGGTGAACCCGCTTGTTCTCGGAGCTGATCCAAATGCTGTCGTTGTTACCGGGATCCTGCAACACGATGCGGTTGTCGTCCGGTCCCGGCGCATATTGGGACATCAGCCTGCCGCCCTTGTCATCGTCCAGGAAAAAATGGGTATCGGTCATGCCCAGGGGTTCGAAAATACGTTCTTCCATGAAGTCCCCCAGGGTCTGGCCGGAGATGACTTCCACCAGGCGGCCGACCACGTCAGTGGCCTGGGAGTATTGCCAGGCTTCCCCGGGGTGGTAGTTAAGGGGCATGGCGGCAAGCCTTCCCACGTAGGAGGCCAGGGTATCGTCGGGCTGGATCGCACGCTGGGTTGAGTAGTATTCCGTGTTGCCGCGATAGCTGTTGGCGAGCCCGGCGGTATGGGTAAGCATGTCGCGAACAGTCGCTTCGCGCCTTGCGTGCACCAGGTCACCGGTCTCACCACTGGCATCGGCGCTGGTGGACACCATGGGGTCGGCAAACTCGGGAATGAATCTGCTCACCGGGTCGCGCAGCTGGAACTTGCCCTCCTCCCACAACATCATCAGTGCCACGGACGTGATGGGCTTGGTCATGGAGGCAATGCGGAACATGGCGTCAGGGCGCATGGGTTTGCCGCTATCCACATCCATGTAACCCTGGGATTCGAAGTGCACTACCTTGCCCTTTCGCACCACCATGGTGACCACTCCCGGCACCAGCCGGTCATCGATGTATTTCTGCATGGCCGGCCGGATTCGGGCCAGCCGTTCCGATGACATACCCACGGATTCCGGGCTTGCCATGGGCAGGCCGGGATCGGCGCCTTGTGCCAGTGCAGTGCCGGCAAGTCCGGCGAATAACAGGCAGGTGGATGAAACTGCGACGAGGTAACGTGTAAGTCGATAGAGGCTCATGGGGAATCCGGTGTTGTTGTTCTGCTTAGGGAAACCAATAGTACCGAATATGGCTCCGGCCATGAAAGAGATTAACTGCGAAGCTTGTAGCCATCGGTGGATTCAGGAGCACTGAGTCTGAACCTGACCATCAATTAGGAGTAGCACCGACAATTCGCTACTTTGCAGTGCTTTCCTGTCTCAACTCCGAAGCTTGTATCCCGTTCGGAACATATAAAACACCACCGCCAGGCACAGCAGCATGAACAGGGTGATGCTGCCCAGGCTCACCAGCACATTCACCTCGGCGATCTCGTAGAAACTCCAGCGCAGGCCGCTGACCAGGTACAGTACCGGGTTGAGCAGGGAGATGGACTGCCACAGAGGAGGCAGCATGTCGGTGGAATAGAAACTGCCGCCGAGAAACACCAGGGGCGTGATGACCAGCATGGGGACGACCGACAGCTTTTCAAAGTTGTCCGCCCAGATACCCAGGATGAACCCAAGCAGGCTGAACGATGCCGCAGTGAGCAACACGAACAGCATCATGATGAAGGGGTGTTCGATGCGCAGGTCTATAAAGAAGGATGCGGTAGCCAGGATGATCAGGCCCAGCATGATGGACTTGGTGGCTGCTGCACCCACATAACCCAGTACCACTTCGAAGGTTGAAACCGGCGCTGACAACAACTCGAACACCGTGCCGACGAACTTGGGAAAATAAATGCCGAAGGAGGCGTTTGAAATGCTGTGGGTGAGCAGGTTCAGCATGATCAGGCCCGGCACGATAAACGCACCGTAGCTGACACCCTCTACCGTGGCGATGCGGGAACCGATGGCGGCGCCGAATACCACGAAGTAAAGTGAGGTGGTGATGACCGGTGCCACAATGCTCTGCACCAGGGTGCGCCGGGTGCGAGCCATCTCGTACTTGTAGATTGCCAGAACGGCATAGAAATTCATGAGCGCGCCTCTCCCTGCCCCGCCCCGTTCTGTTCATTCACCAGGTTGACGAAAATTTCTTCCAGGGAGCTCTGGGTCGTGTTCAGGTCGCGGAATCGGATGTTCGCCAGTTTCAGGTCATCCAGCAGAGCGGTAATGCCCGTGTGACTGCCCTGGGTATCGAAGGTATAGGTAATACGGCAACCATCTTCCGATAATTCGAGCTGGTACTCGCCCAGGCTTTCAGGAAGACTCTGTACCGGCTCCGTGAGCTCCAGCAGCAACTGCTTCTTGCCCAGCTTTTGCATCAGCTCTTTCTTGTCTTCCACCAGGATGATCTCGCCGTTATTGATTACCGCCACCCGGTCGGCGATCTCTTCTGCTTCTCCTATATAGTGAGTAGTCAGGATGATAGTGACGCCATTGGCCCTGAGCTCATTAACTACCTGCCACATGTCCTTGCGCAGGGATACATCCACCCCGGCGGTGGGTTCGTCCAGGAACAGGATATCGGGCTCGTGAGCCAGGGCCTTGGCAATCAGCACACGGCGTTTCATGCCACCGGAAAGCGTAAGAATGCGTTGATCTTTTTTATCCCAAAGGGATAGAGAACGCAGCACCTTTTCCAGGTGTGCGGGATTGGGAGACCTGCCGAACAGACCACGGCTGAAAGCCAGGGTATTCCACACCGACTCGAAAGACTCGGTGTGCAGCTCCTGGGGTACCAGGCCAATGAGGTAACGGGTCTTGCGATAGTCGCGGATGATATCGTAGCCGGCGACGCTGACGCTGCCCGACGTTGGCTTCACGATGCCACAGATCGTAGATATCAGCGTGGTCTTGCCCGCGCCATTGGGACCGAGCAGCGCGATAATCTCCCCCCGGCGAATTTCCAGGTTGATATTGTTAAGCGCCTTGAATCCCCCGGCATAGGTTTTGTCGAGATTGCTTACCGTGAGAATCGGGTCTGGAAGAACATCCATGGGCGCTGGATTATGGGGGCAGCGCAGCTGAATTACAAATCCCGGCCGCCGTGCTAAGTTTACGGCTCAGGCAAGGAGTTTCCCGTTTATGAGAAATGTATTACGACAGCTCGGCTGTATTTGTTGCTTCGCTGCTTCTACCGTGGTGATGGCGGCGGAAAATATCGAACCTGCCATCTCACAGGAAGAGCGTGTGCTGGTTGAGTGGCTGGACGGCCAGCAGGATGAAATGTTGTCCATGGTGGAAGAGGTGGTCAACATCAATTCCGGCAGCCTCAACAGCGATGGCATCGCCGCGGTGGGGGAAATATTCAGTGACGAACTGCGGCAACTGGGCTTCGCCATCGATTACCTGCCCGGGGATTTTATCGAGATGCCCAGCTGCCCGGGCAGCGATTACAGCGTCAACCTCAGCGACCACATTCTCGCCACCAAGTCTGGTAACGGCCCGCGCATCCTGCTAATGGGGCACCTCGACACCGTGTTTCCGCCGGACAGCCCGTTCCAGGAGTTCCGCCAGGAAGGCGACACCATGTCCGGTCCCGGTGTGGCGGACATGCAGAGCGGGCTGGTCATAATGCTGTATGCACTGAAAGCTCTGGATGAATTCGGTGATCTGGATGACATGGCGATCTCCGTGCTGCTTAACAGCGACGAAGAAATGGGTTCCCTGTCGTCCCGCAAGTACCTTGAGGAACAGGCACGACTCCATGATTTCGGACTGGTGTATGAATCCTCGGGCAATAACACCCTGGTGCGTACCCGCAAGGGATTGGGCCAGGTACGCTTCGTGGTCAACGGCCGCGCCTCCCATGCCGGCGCCGCCCACCAGGAGGGACGCTCCGCCATCAAGGAACTGGCCTACAAGATTGTCGAGATCGAACGAATGACCGACTACGAAAGTGGCGTGACGGTAAACGTTGGGGTGATCTCGGGCGGAGAAGCACGGAACACGGTGGCACCCTGCGCCGAGGCATTCGTGGATCTGCGCTACCCGGAACCCCAACAGGGTGAAGATGCAGTTAACGAATTCAACAACATCTTTGACCAGGTTTACAGCTACTCCGGTGGTACCGAAGAACTTTCAACAGAGAGCTGGATAAACCTGCACCGCCCTCCCAAGATTCCCACACCCGACTCCGACATTCTGCTGAACAAGAGTGTTGCCATCGGTCGATTGTTAGGACAGGAGCTGGGCATCATCGATTCCGGCGGTGGTACCGACGGTAGCCTTACCCAGGCGGTTGGTTTACCAACGGTGGATTCTCTCGGCGCGGCGGGCACCGGCGCTCACTCAAACCGGGAACAGGCGCGGATCAGTTCCCTGGCGGAACGGGCAAAACTCAGCGCGGTTTTGATCCGCAGGCTCACCAGCCAATAGCCACAGAAGGATGAATTAGCCACAAAAGGCACAAAAATTGGTTTTGTGCTTTTTGTGCCTTTTGTGGCCATTCAAAATATTTTGTGTGGTTAAATCGCTTCCAGGGCTTCGCCGATCTTGCTCACAGCAATTACTTTCATACCACTTATCGTGGACTTGGGCTTGTTGGCTTTGGGCACGATGGCACGCTTGAAGCCGTGCTTTGCCGCTTCCGCCAGACGTTCCTGGCCACCGGGTACCGGGCGAATCTCTCCGGCTAATCCGACTTCACCGAAGACCACCAGGTCCTGGGGCAGTGGCTTGTCGCGGAAGCTGGAAACGATGGCCAGCAACACGGCGAGGTCCGCGCTGGTTTCCGCCACCTTGACCCCACCCACCACGTTGACGAACACATCCTGGTCCGCCATGTAGAGACCGCCATGGCGGTGCAGAACGGCCAGTAAGAGGGCCAGGCGATTCTGTTCCAGCCCCACGGTCACCCGGCGTGGATTGCCCAGGGGACTGGCATCCACCAGGGCCTGGATCTCCACCAGCATGGGACGGGTGCCTTCCCACAGGGCCATGACGATGGAACCGGCGGACTCTTCCTCGGTACGGGCGAGAAAGATCGCCGACGGATTCTTTACTTCCTTCAACCCGGTCTCGGTCATGGCGAACACGCCAAGTTCATTCACCGCTCCGAAACGGTTCTTGTAACCACGCAGTATTCGATAACGACTGTCATCGCTGCCTTCCAGCATGATGAAACAGTCGATCATGTGTTCCAGCACCTTGGGTCCCGCCAGGCTGCCTTCCTTGGTGACATGACCCACCAGAAACAATACGGTATTGGTCTGCTTGGCAAACTGAATGAGGTAGGCTGCACATTCCCGCACCTGGGAAACAGAACCCGGCGCCGAAGCCACGTCGTTGCTGTGCATGACCTGGATGGAATCAACCACCAGCAGTTCCGGTTTCTGCTCCTGGGCCGCCTTGCAGATTTTCTCTACGTTGGTTTCCGCCAGCAGTTTCAGTTCGTCTTCCGGCAGGTTGAGACGGCGCGCGCGCATGCCAACTTGTTGCAGGGATTCTTCCCCGGTGACATACAGTGCCGGGCGCCCCTCATGGGACAGCTTGCACATTATCTGTAATAACAGCGTGCTTTTGCCGGCCCCAGGGTTACCCCCGATTAGCACTACAGAACCCGGCACCAGGCCACCACCCAGGACGCGGTCCAGTTCCGCCAGGGTGCTGCTGTAACGGGGCAGGGCCTCGAGATCAATTTCCTTGAGATTCTGCACCGGTGTCTGTTCGCCACTGATTCCCTGGCGACGAAAATCCACCCGGGTTACCGGCGAGCCTCCGGCGCTGCCCAGGTTCACCTGGGATAAAGTATTCCATGCCTTGCAGGCGGAGCACTGTCCCTGCCACTGGCCGAACTCGGCGCCGCAGTCATTGCAAACAAATGCGATCTTGGATTTTGCCATCAGTGTTCTAATTTAAATCGGATCCGGTTAAGGGGACAGGATAAATCCTGTCCCCGATCCAGCAGGTACGAAGCTGGTTTAATTCTTCGATCCTGCAGTTACTAAATATATTTGAATTTAACTCTGTTAGTTACCTTGCAGAACAGCTCATACGAAATCGTATTGGCACTGCGGGCCACTTCGTCGGCGCACAGGTCCTTTCCCCATAACACGACGGTGTCATCCAGGGTGACATTGTCCATACCGGTGAGATCAATGGTGATCATGTCCATGGAAACCCGTCCTATCAGGCGCGTTCGAAACTTGCCATCGGCGGTTTGCACCACGACCGGTGTGCCGTTCGCGGCAGAGCGGGGATAGCCATCGGCGTAACCGATTCCAACCACTCCCACCCGGGTATCCTGCTCACAGGTATAGGTGGCGCCATAGCCAATAGACTCCCCGGCCTTTACATCGTTAATGGCGAGCAATGATGCCTTCAGGGTCATGACCGGATGCAGGCCCAGCTCTTCCCCGGTGGGTCCGGCCAGGGGCGAAGCCCCGTATAACATCACGCCGGGGCGTACGTAGTCGAGATGAGTCTGTGGAAGGGTGAGGATTCCCGCCGAAGCCGCCAGGCTGGCAGGTACCTCGCCGGTTGCCACTTCACGCACCTGCCGGCACAAGTTATCGAATTCGCTGACCTGCCGTTCGGTGAGTTCGCGGGAATTCGGTTCGTTCATGTCATCAGCATAGGCCAGGTGTGACATCAGGCGAATGGACACACCGGGTATGCTCTGCAATTGTTCAAATACTTCAAGACAGGTATCTGCATCCATGCCGAGACGGTTCATGCCGGAATTGTGCTTGAGCCACAGCACCAGATTGAAGTCCAGTGCATCGTCACTAACAAAATCGCGAATCAGCTTGACCTGGTGCCGGGAATGCACCACCAGTTCAATATCGCGTTCCACGCACGCCTTTAGCTCCTGGTCGTCGCGGATACCTGCCAGCAACATCACCGGCAGGCCCAGGTCCAGTTCGCTCAATTCCATGACCTCATCGAAAGTGGCTACCGCAAAACCGGCCAAGGGGACGTGTGAGTCGAGCATGGCTCGTGCCGCAGCTTCCATGCCGTGACCATAGCCGTTGGCTTTTATAACAGGAATTATACGGGAATCAGGGCAATGGGAACGCACCAGTGCCAGGTTCTTGCACAGCGCGTTAAGATCGATTGTGGCCCAGGCCCGGTGCCGCGCCGTCATGTAGATATCCGATTAATGACCGCCAGGAACGATCCCTCGATACCTGCACTTTCTATTCATGAGTGTAGCTATCGTCGTACCGTGGTTGTGCGTAATTTTCAAAACGAGTGAACTGACCGAGGAAACTGAGCCGCACCGTGCCGATGGGACCATTTCGCTGCTTGCCAATGATGACTTCGGCCACGCCCTTGTCCGGGGAATCTTCGTTATAGACCTCGTCCCGATAGAGAAAGGCAATTACGTCCGCATCCTGCTCGATGGCGCCGGATTCCCGGAGGTCAGACATGACCGGGCGCTTGTTGGGCCGGTGTTCCAGGCCACGATTCAATTGCGACAGGGCTATCACCGGGCACTTGAAATCCCGCGCCATGAGTTTAAGGGACCGTGATATTTCCGAGATTTCCCCAACCCGGTTTTCGGTAGTGGTTTTCAGTTGCATCAACTGCAGGTAGTCCACCACCACCAGGCCCAGGCGTTTACCCTCTTTCTCAAACTGTTGTTCGATTCGGCGCAGGCGTGCACGCATTTCCATAGGCGTGATGCCTGCGGTGTCATCGATATAAAGCGGGCGATCCTTGAGCTTTGCCACCGCGTTGTTCAGGCCGGGCCAGTCGTCCTCGCTGAGGTTGCCGGTTCGCACCTTGGTCTGGTCGATTCGTCCCATGGAAGAAAGCATTCTGAAAATGAGGCTCTCCGCCGGCATCTCAAGGCTGAACACCACCACCGCGTCGTCGTTTTCCAGAATGGCGTGCTCCACCAGGTTCATGGCAAACGCGGTCTTGCCCATGGAAGGTCGGCCGGCGACGATGACCAGGTCGGAGCGCTGCCAGCCCGCGGTCATGTTATCCAGGTCGGCATAGCCGGAACTGATCCCGGTGAGGCTGCCTTCCAGCCCGGCAAGCTCGTCGATGCGATCCACCGCATCGCGCACCAGGGATGTGACATGTACCGGGCCCACACCCCGTTCCCGTTCGTTGTTGATGTTGAATACCGCCTGCTCGGCATCGTCCAGCACATCCGCGGCGGCACGGCCACCGGTGTTATAACCGGTATCGGCGATGTCATTGGCAACGCTGATCAGGCGGCGCAGGATGGCGCGGTCCCGAATAATGGTGGCGTAACTCTCGATGTTGGCGGTTCCCGGCGCATTGGCCGCAAGTTCGCTCAGGTAGTCCGAGCCTCCCGCGCCTTCCAGTTCATTGCGACTGTTCAATGCTTCGGCAAGCGTTACCACGTCGATGGGTGCGCCTGCCTCGCTCTGGCTGGTCATGATCTGGTAGATCAGGCGGTGTTCGGGCCGGTAGAAATCATCGGGCAGCACAAGGTCAGCAATGAGGTGCCACTTGTCATCGTCCTGCATCAGTCCCCCGAGCACCGCCTGCTCGGCATCGACGGAATGGGGCGGGACTTTTAATGCGGCGATATTGCCGACGTCGTGAGAATCGGGGCTTGGCGGTGAATCGAATGACATCTAGTCAATGTAGCCTAAGAGCGAAAAAAAAGCAGCATGTTCGAGTAAACATGCTGCTTTATTAACCAATGACCAGGGAGGTCTGGCCGAATCAGGATGTTATTCCTCTTTGGCAGCTTCCTCGTCTTCGGGAGCGGCTTCTGCATTTGCTTCGGCGGCAGCTTCCTCTTCAGCGGCGGCTTCCGCAGCTTCCGCTTCTTCAATTTCCTCAATTATGCTGCCGTCGTCGGTGACACTAGCTGACTGAGAGCTCACGACTGCAACCGAAACGCTGGCAGCTACGTCGTAGCCGAGATCCAGTCCGATTTCGTAATCACCAATTTCCCGGATGACACCGTGGGGAAGCAGCACTTCGCTTTTCTCCACATCACTACCGGTCTTGGCATTCAGTGCATCGGCTATATCGCGGGTGCCGACGGAACCGAACAGCTTGCCCTCGTCGCTGGCATTTACCTCGATGGAAATAGTAATGCCTTCCACCTTGGCGGCGCGTTCCTGGGCATGGGCAACATTCTCATTGTGGGCGGCCAGCAATTCTGCCTTGCGCGTCTCAAACTCGGCGAGGTTTTCCTTCGTTGCCGGGATTGCCTTGCCCTGGGGAAAAAGGAAATTACGGGCATAGCCGGATTTCACATTGGCGGTATCGCCGATCTCTCCCAGCTTGCCGATTTTCTCCAGCAAGATCACGTTCATGACTGTAGTCCTCTCACTTTAACTCTTGTTCCGGGAACCCCTTCAGGCTCCTGGTTCTGTTCATTCAACGGGCGGCTGCGGCGGTTGCTGCAGGCGCTGCCTGAAATCGTACCAACTGTCTACCAGTGCCAGCAGCACCAGCAGTTGTATGACGATGGGAAACACCATCAGTGCATACAAGGCCACCAGCCAGCTGCTGGACATGCCCCTGAGCTTTACCACTCCGTGGCATAGGGCCAGTCCCGCCAGCAACAGCGGCATCAGCAAATACAGCACCCAGGTCTCTGGGACCAGAACGCCGAAATTTGCCAGCAACATGGCAACAAGCAGTGCCAGTGCTACCTTTTGTTCTATGCGCAGGCGGTGAAATTCAGTCTGAAAACCACCAGGGTTAAACAGTGCCGCCTGCATCCAGCGCGATAACATCAACAGCAGTGCCGCCAGGAACATGTACACCGCGCCGATAAAGCCGGTCATCAGTTCCCTTAAATCTTCCAGTTGCACTCCCTGCAACTGGTTTGACTCCAGGTATTGCTCCAACTGGAGAAACACCAGGTCCAGTACCTGGGGTTGCATGCGCAGGTACATCTCACCTGCCACGCCGATCAGGACTCCCGCCAGCAGCGTGAATTCCCAGGATTCGGTTTCCCTTAGCAGTATGGCCATTCCGCTGACGCCGATGAGCATAAGCAATGGCCACACATCACCGATATACGCCCAGGCGCCAATCGGCAGGATGGCCCAGGCAAAAATCTGGGCGCCTTCGCGGAATCCTTTCCGCAACATAACCAGGCCAACCACTACGGGACTTAGGAAGTAGACCAGCGGCACCAGCCCTAACAGCAGCACCGCGATAATCGCCTGCCTGCGTCCCTTCATTACGAATTCAGCGAGGCCGCGCATGGGATTACATCTCCCTGGTTATGTTAATAATTTCTCTGCAGTCTGCGCGCTTAAACCTGGTGGCTGTCCGTGTAGGGAATCAGGGCCAGGTATCTTGCCCGCTTGATTGCGGTGGCAAGCTGCCGCTGGTAACGGGCCTTGGTTCCGGTAATGCGACTGGGAACAATCTTGCCGGTCTCTGAAATATAAGCCTTCAGAGTTTCCAGGTCCTTGTAATCGATGTAGTCGATTCCTTCGGCGGTAAACTTGCAAAACTTTCGACGACGAAAATAACGTGCCATGGTTTCTTAATCCTGAATACTGGTAATCGTGAAATCTATTCTTGGGTTTCTTCGGCTTCTGCTGTCACAGGCTCGACGGCATCTTCGGCCGCGGCTTCTTCGGCCGCACCGGTGTCACCTTCGGCTTCTGCAACTTCAGCCTGCGGCTGTTCCGCTTCTACAGGTGTGTCTTCCTGTTCGCCCGCTTCCTCGTCAGATTCGCTGGCCGCGGCAGCCGCTGCCTCTTCTTCCATCTTGCGCTTCTGTTCGGCGCGCGCCTTGCGTTCCTTGCTTTCCCTTTCGGCTTTCAGGATCAGGGATTCTTCGGTGACCGCGTCCTTGCACTTGATGATCAGGTTGCGAATAACCGCGTCATTGTATTTGAACAACGTGGCAAGCTCTTCGCGAATCTCACTGCCGCATTCGATATTCATCAGCACATAGTGTGCCTTGTGAATCTTGTTGATCGGGTAGGCGAGCTGGCGTCGACCCCAGTCTTCGGTGCGGTGAATCTTGCCACCACCTTCGGAAATCAGCTGGTTATAACGCTCAATCATTCCAGGCACCTGCTCGGATTGATCCGGGTGCACCAGAAATACCACTTCATAGTGTCTCATAGAGACTCCTCTCGGTTCGGGTCTTCCAACAAACACTGGCGTGCGTGGTAAGACAAGGAGTTATGTGGGCCGGAGCCAAGGCTCCAGCGGTGTACAAGGGGGCAGGATTCTAGTGGTTTGGGCGCCAGTATTCAACCAGAAATGGGTATTTTCCCGGCAGTTTAGACAGAAATGGACCTTTGCCGCACTGCCTCGAAAAGCACTACTCCCGCGGCTACCGACACGTTCAGGCTGCTGATCTCCCCCAGCATGGGGATGGACACCAGGAAATCACACTGCTCCCGGGTCAGGCGGCGCATACCCTCGCCTTCCGCACCCATGACAATGGCCAGGGGACCGGTCAATTCAGCGTTATAGAGGGATATTTCCGCTCCATCGTCGGTGCCCGCCACCCAGATGCCCAGGTCTTTAATGGATTTCAGGAACCGGGCCAGGTTGGTCACGGGAACCAGGTTGACGGTTTCCGCGGCGCCACTGGCCACCTTGGCCACGGTGTCATTCATTTTGGCTGATTTGTCCTTGGGGATGACCACGGCATCCACGCCGGCGGCGTCGGCCGTGCGCAGGCAGGCACCGAGGTTGTGGGGATCGGTGACACAGTCCAGTACCAGCAGCAAGACCTGCTGGCGATCGGCCAGCATTTCCAGCAGGGATTTTTCATCCCTGATGCCGCGCAGACCTTCCACCAGTGCCACCACACCCTGGTGGGCATGGCCGAACAAGGCGTCCATTTCCTTGCGGGAAACTTTTTCCACCGCGATGCCGACTTCAATTGCCCGGTCGTAGATTTCGAGAACGCGGGTGTTGGCTTTGCTTTCGTCGAGCCGCAGCAACTGTACCGACTCCGGCCTGCGTTCCAGCAACTCATCTATTGCGTGAATGCCCTTGACCCAGGTCTTGCCGTCGCTCACGACTTGCGTCCTCTGCCTCGCTTGCGCGCGGGTTTGGCTTGCTTTGATTGCCGGGATTTGGTTTTTGGTTTCGCGGACTTTTTCTGCTTCTGTTTTGGTTTCTGGCCCTGGACCTGTTTCTTTTTCTTGTTCGGCTTCGGCCTGGGCTTTCTCCCGCTGCCTTTTTCTTCCAGCATGCGCAGGTCTATTTTCTTTTCTTCCATGTTCACGCGGATGAGTTTTACCCGCACCCGTTCACCCAGGCGATAGACATGGCGGCCACGCTCAGCTTCCAGGCAATGATGCACCGGGTCGTAGTGATAGTAGTCGTTGCTTAACTCGGTGATATGCACCAGGCCTTCGATGTAAATATTTTCCAGTTCCACGAACAGGCCGAAGGACGTCACGGCGATGATCGTACCGTCGAAGTCATCGCCTACGTGTTGTTCCATGTACTCGCACTTGAGCCAGTCGATCACGTCGTAGCTGGCGGCATCGGCGCGACGCTCCGCCGCGGAGCAACTCACACCAAGACTCTGCATATCGCCCGCCGAGTAAGGATAGATCTTCTCTTTCTTGATGGCTTTGCCGTCCTTGCTGGCGACGGCGTGGCGCGAGTTCTTCTGCCCGATGAGATAGCGAATGGCGCGATGCACCAGCAGGTCCGGGTAACGGCGTATGGGAGAGGTGAAGTGGGTATAGAGTTCGAAATTCAGGCCGAAGTGGCCGATGTTATCCGGCTGGTACACCGCCTGCATCATGGAGCGGATCAACATGATTTGCAGGACGTTCTGGTCTGCCCGGCCAGCGATGTGATCCAGCAGGTGGCGGTAATCTTTTGGCGTGGGCTTGGCACCGCCGCCCAGGTGCAGTCCCTGCCCGGCCAGGTACTCGCGGAAGTTCTCTACCTTGTCTTCATTGGGTCCCTGGTGGACACGGTACAGGGCCGGCAGTTTGCTCTCGGCCAGCAGGGTTGCCGCGGCGATGTTGGCGCGCAGCATGCATTCTTCGATGAGGCGATGGGCGTCGTTGCGTTCCACGGGAATGATCTCCCGTATCTTGCGATCTTCGCCGAACACTATGCGGGTCTCGACAGTATCGAGGTCAAGAGAGCCCTCGGCGTTTCGATTAACACGTAATACGTTGTACAGGGAGTACAGGCTGTCCAGGTGTTCGGTAATGGCCTGGTATTTCTTTCGCGTGCGGACCTGGATTTTTTCTGCCGAACCGGTGCCCGATGTCGACACCATGTCAGCGACTTCGGTGTAAGTCAGCCGGGCATGGGAATGAATTACCGCTTCGTAAAAACTGAAATCCGTCATTTCGCCATCGGCGGCAATCTCCATCTCACACACCATGGCGAGACGATCAACTTTTGGTTTTAACGAGCAAAGACCATTGGACAGTTTCTCCGGCAACATGGGTATGACGTGGCCGGGAAAATAAACCGAAGTGCCGCGGTCTTCGGCTTCTTCGTCCAGGGGCGATGCCGGCCGCACGTAGTGGGAGACATCGGCGATAGCAACATAAAGCGTGTAGTTGCCGCGCTGGTGGCGATGGGCGAACACGGCATCATCGAAATCCTTGGCGTCCTCGCCATCAATGGTGACGAAGGGCACATCCCTCAGGTCAAAGCGCCCCTTACGATCGGCATCAGTAACTTCTTTCGGCAAGCGGTCCGCTTCTTTTTTTACCGCCTTGGAAAACTGGTGAGGAATATCATGGGTGCGCACCGCCACATCGATTTCCAGTCCCGGCGTGGTGACATCCCCCAAAACCTCGTCGATGCGTGCGGTGGCCTTGCGCCGGCCACTGGGGTAGTCGAGTATTTCCGCCAACACATACTGGCCGTCTTGCGCATTGCCCGATTCGTCCTTCGGGATCAGCAATTCATGCTGGATGCGTTTGCTCTCGGGAATGACGATGCCGATTCCGCGCTCGCGGTAATAACGACCTACGATGTGGGTAAAGCGCCGCTGCAGAATCTCCACCACGGTACCTTCCTTGCGACCGCGGCGGTCGACCCCTTCCAGCCGCGCCAGCACCTTGTCACCATCGAAGAGCCGTTCCATTTCCCTGCGATTGAGATAGAGGTCATCGGAGCCGTCCTCAGGAATGAAGTAACCGGAACCCTCCTTGTTGCCCTGCACCCGACCCCGGATCAGCTCCATATTCGCGGCAAGGCCAAAAACACCCCGGCGATTGCTGATGATCTGCCCGTCTCGGCGCATGGCGATTAGCCGCCGCCGCAGAGCTTCCGCCTCTTCCTCGGAATCCAGGTGCAGGTGCATACAGAGCTCGTCCTGGCTGGCGGGCTTGCCGATGCTTTCCAGCAATTGCAGGATCATTTCCCGGCTGGGAATGGGATTGGCGTAGTTATCCGCTTCGCGCTGGGCAAAGGGGTCTTGTGGTTTGTTTTTCCTGGATTTGGGGGGAGGATTCATGCGGGAAGGCCTGCATTATACCTGATTGATCCCGGAATCACCTAAGAATAGTGGAGTTGACAGGGGTAGGCACTGGCATTAGAGTTGCACGCCCTAGCTCTCAAGGGCTGGCTTTCTCCCCATCGTGCCCAGGTGGGTGAGCCCAGCGCAGTATGCGAAGCGTCAGCTTCGCGCGCAGGCGAACGACGCCGATCTATGATCGGCGGCTGGAGAAATTGGTAGACGATGTGCAGGAAGCACGAGTGTCGCGGAGGACAGGACGTCCGAGAGCGACCACGCTAACTGGCCGCAAGGCCAGCGACTTGCAAAGGGCACAATGCAAGTCTGCATCTCTTTGATGCCCAGGTGGTGAAATTGGTAGACACGCTAGCTTCAGGTGCTAGTGGCTTCACGGCCGTGGAGGTTCAAGTCCTCTCCTGGGCACCATCTCCCCTCTTTAAAAGAACGCGCATCGAGGATGCTGCATTGCCTCTGCTTATGGTTAACGAGAGGACTAATCCAGCTCGCTGATAAAGCGCTCGCGCTCCGCAAGACTCGAAGCTTCGCTTCGAGTACATCTTGCTCCGCCCTCTCCTGGGCCGAGCATCTTTCAAAATCAAGGAAAACCTGGATCGCTATTGGACATTGGTAACGAATATTACTCCTCTGTCTATTTCTATGCCGGTTTGAGTGTCAAACAGAGTCGCTGACCCGTTTAATTCACTGCCAATCCGCAATGAAAGAGTTATAGCATCTAGTCTCAGTTCACAAACTATGTCTCCAGTAAGATCTGGCAAACAAGTTCCATCTACTGGCCTGAAGAATAGATCATTTGTGTGATTGATGATTCCATTCACACCTACAAATCGATTGAGTAGTTCTAGATCCAAATTTATAGAAGTAAATACGTCTCCATCGTACTCCAACCCTGATACGCTCCAATCCACACCGAAAACCTGAGCTGAAGAGTTGGATACTCCCATAAACAGAACAATTGCCATTGCATATTTAGCCATAGTCTTCACCTATTAAATTCTTCTCAACACCATCAGCCCCATGTTAGAGATAGAAGCAGTGCTAAGAATTTCAGTTACACTTCAATTAGCCCCGGTAGAGAATTCGCTAATAGAGCAGTCTTCAGCATCGCAACTCATTATTACGTTGTTGCCTTCGCATACTGATGTGTATACATCTACGCCCGCAGGGGCTCTAGATACGAAAACTGGTTGCGTGCAATTTAGCTGCTCAGCTGCATTCTGAACATTTTCCGGAAGTTGAAAGAGCGATTGGTTTGGCTGGTTCGTTTCCGCGACTCCACAGGACATAGGTACAGGAATCAGAGTGGGATATTCACAAGCAGCACCTGTAAATGCATCTACACCTGCTCCGATAATTCCACCCAGAAGGATATTTCCCCATGCCATGGCTTCAATGGATTCGCTCACTGTCATAACGAAATCATTTTGCCCTGGAGCAGAACATTGCAGAGTCATATCACCGCAAACTCTATTAACTTGAACCGTACCAGGGGTATTTGGAAGGAAATAAGTTCCATCCCTGTTTGAGAGTCTGCACGAAGCAGCAGGGCAATTAGGAACTTCTACGGAAACGGTTTGTGATTGGCCTGTGACTATGGATGCACAATTCACCAAAGCTACAGATGGCAGTAAAGCCAAAAATATTCTAATACGCATGAGATCAGCCTCTTTTTTATTGATTTAGATTGGTCTGAGAAACCGCTCTACTGAACTGCGAATAGAAATACTTCCCTACATATCCCTCTAAAATGGTGGTATGTGAAAATAATAGATTTCGAGCTATTTTGAAACAACTTGTTCAAAAATAATTTACCGAATGGGAATTCGGCGAGGATGTGCGCTATCGAGCGAGTAACGCTACAAGCAACGCGACCTGGACATCGTCGAGGCGGTTCTGGAAGGCAGGCATGATGCCGGTACGGCCGTTGGCGATGGTGTCGCGGATCTGGTCGCGGGAATTGCCGTAGAGCCAGATGTCGTCGGTGATGTCCGGCGCGCCGAGGAGGAGATTGCCACCGCCGCTGTCGCCGTGGCAGGCTACACAGAATGCATCGTAGTTGGCTTTACCGGGGTGATTGGCGGCACCGGATTCGTTTATTTGCAGGACGTAATCGGTGACCTGGTCGACTCCTTCCGGGCTAAGTGCGGCTTCCCAGGGAGGCATAAGTGCCTGTCTTCCTTGTCGAATAGATTGTTCTATTTGTTCAGGCGACGATCCCCATTGCCAGTCGATGTCCTGCAGGTTGGGAAACATCGAGGCCTGTCCCCTGCCATCGAGTCCATGACAGGCTGCACATTCGCGGGTGAAGATTCGCTCGGCGGTTGCCATCAGCTCCAGGTCATTCTGCAATTCCACCACGCTCATGTCCGCGATACGTTCGCGGGCCACTGCAAACTCTTGCTCGAAACTTTCCGTACTCTCTGCCAGGCGGCTGCCCTGGGACCAGTTAAGCATGCCGCCGTAGGATCCCAGGCCCGGGAACAACATCAGGTAGACCAGGGAGATAATCATGGCACCGAACAACAGCCAGAACCACCACAACGGTGGCGCGGCATGACCTTCCTGCAGGTTGCCATCCCACACCGGGTCTTCACCGTCGGTTTCCGCTTTGTTGTCACCGAAGTAAATGGAGAGGGTCAGCCAGGCGAGAACGAACAGTGACAGTGCCGTAAGCACAATTACCCAGCCACTCCAGAATCCTGTAGGCAGGTCAGCCATCGAAGTCTTCGTCCTCCAGTGGAATGCGGGCGGCGGCGGAAATGTTTTCCTCGTTGTCCCTGTTCAGGAACCACACGGCCACGCCGATCATGAAGGCCATCACCAGCATGTCGCCGATAAACAGAAACATGGTCATGGCGATCCTCCGGTACCGGCCCCGGTACCAAGCATTTGTAAATAGGCAATTAGCGCATCGATCTCCATGACGCCCTCAAGCTGTTGTTCGGCCCCGGTGATGTCTTCATCGCTGTAAGGGTGGCCGAGAGTGCGCAGGGCATTCAACTTGTCGGTGATGTTACCGGTCTCACTGGCGGGCTTGTCCGCCAGCCAGGGATAGGCGGGCATGATGCTGTTGGGTACTACCGCCCTGGGGTCCAGCAAATGAATGCGATGCCAGTCATCGGAGTACCTGCCGCCTATCCGATGCAGGTCGGGGCCGGTGCGCTTTGACCCCCACAGGAACGGCCGGTCATAGACAAACTCTCCCGCTTCGGAGAACGGACCGTAACGCTCTACTTCCGCGATCAGGGGCCGCACTTGTTGCGAATGGCACACGCTGCAACCTTCGCGGATATATATGTCACGGCCGGTCAGTTCCACGGCGTTGTAGACCCGGGTGTTTTCCGTGGCGGTGCTGAGGCTCTCCTGGTTTAACACCGGCAGTATCTGCACCAGTCCACCGATGGCGGATACGATGAGAATGCCGAATATCAGCAGGCCGGTATTTTCTTCAATCTTGCGGTGCAGGTTTAATCCGCTCATGAGGCCACTCCATAGGCGGCATTAACCGGTGGCGCCTCGACCCGAACTGCCTGTTTGCCTTTAAGAGTCATGTACAGGTTGTAAGCCATGAGCACGGTGCCGATGAGGAACACGATGCCGGCAACCAGTCGCAAACCATAGTAAGGGGTCATGCTGGCCATGATGTCGCGGAAGCTGAAACTGAGTTCACCCAGTTCATCGACGCTGAGCCATAACAGTCCCTGGGAGACACCGGCGGCCCACATGGACATGATGTAGAGCATGGTGCCCGCCATGGCTAACCAGAAATGGGTGTTGGCCAGGCGGGTACTGTACAGTTCGCCTCCCACCAGTCTCGGCACCATGAAATAAAAGGTGCCGTAGGTGACCATGGCGTTCCAGCCCAGGGCGCCGGAATGCACGTGACCGATGGTCCAGTCCGTGAAGTGACTGACCACGTTGACGCTGCGAATGGACATCATGGGCCCTTCGAAAGTAGCCAGGCCATAAAAGGCCAGTGACAGCACGATAAATTTCAGGGCTGGATCGGTTTTCAGTTTTTCCCAGGCGGTGCTCACCGTCATGACACCGTTGATCATGGTGGCCCAGGAAGGCGCCAGCAGCACCAGGCTCATGACCATGCCCAGTGACTGCACCCACTCGGGGATGGAGTTGTAATGCAGGTGATGGGGCCCGGCCCAGATATAGCTGTAAACGAAGGCCCAGAAGGCCACGATGGACAGGCGATAACTCCAGATGGGCCGCTCTGCATGCTTGGGCAGGAAGTAATACAGCATGCCGAGGAAGCCACCGGTCAGCAGGAAGCCCACGGCGTTATGACCGTACCACCACTGCACCACGGCATCCTGGGCGCCGGCATAGAGTGAGTAGGACTTCATGAAGGTCACCGGGATGGCCAGGCTGTTGACGATGTGCAGCATGGCGATGACGATGATCAGGGCGCCGTAGAACCAGTTGGAAATATAAATGGGCTTGATCTTGCGGGTGGCGATGGTGCCGAAAAAGACGATGGCGAAACACACCCATATGACGGCGATGGCGATGTCGAAGGGCCACTCCAGCTCGGCGTATTCCTTGGAGGTGTTATAGCCCGCCAACAGGGATAACCCACCCAGTAACACCAGAAGCTGCCAGGCGTAACAGCAGAACCAGGCCAGCTTCGGTGCGAACAGCGGCACGTGGGAAGTGCGTTGCACCGAGTAGAACGCGGTGGCCATTAATGCCGACACACCGAATCCGAACACGATGCCGTTGGTGTGCAGCGGCCGCAGGCGGCCGAAGGATAACCAGAACTGGCCGAAATCGATGCCGGGCCAGATCAGTTCGGCGGCGATGTAAACACCAGCGGCCATGGCGGCGATGGCCCAGAACACGGAAAACTGGATCAAGCGAATGGCGACAGCGTCGTGGTAGCTGTTGTTTGCTGCGGTCATCTCATCACACTCCCAGGGTTGGACCGAATCCCTGGGTCCAGGCCGCCATGCTCAGGCCAAGCAGGCTGACTGCTGCAACCAGTAACCAACCCACCATGGATGACGCCATGAGCATGCCGCGCTCCGGCGGTGTCTTAAGGGCGATGGGTATGCCCTTGTACAGCAGGTACATGGCCCACATCATGGTGGGAATCAGCACCAGCATGTTGATGAACACATCCGGGTATAAATGGACGACGCTGGCCACAGCGAGCGGCTCGCCGATGATGGTGACCAGGGCGAGATTGCGGCCAAAAGAACAATCGGCGCCGTAGGTGGACCCCATCCAGCAACTGACCATGGTGGTGGTAATCAGGCCAAAGACCAGGACCAGGAAGTAGGCCAGGCTCACCAGCCACAGGGATTGGCTATCCAGCATCAGCGGCTCACTGGCACCGAGGCGCCAGCCGAAGTTTGCCGCTCCGATCAATGCAAAGGCAGGCGGCAGTATCAATAACCAGAGGGAATAGTTGAAGAAAATCCTGAGGGCCGAGGGCTCGGACCGTGATAATTCTTCGAAGGCTGTCAGGGGCTGGTACAGCGACTTGAACAGCAGGAAAGAGAGTATGTTGTCACTCATTACTACAGTTGAACGATATTACTTGCTGCTGTTCCCAGGAAATGATGATCTGCTTGCGCAGTATGCCATAAGAAAAACGCGATTATAGGTTTCCCCTCCCTGGTTATTTTTGATCTCGCGCAATGGCGCCGGGTTCTAAAACAAGCAGCACGGAATTGAGTTTAAATTCCTGACAGTCACGGTAGTGCATAGCTTACTCTGCACGCACGGTAAATGAGAAGGACCCCTGGTAAACAGTAGGATCATCACCCACCGCGGTTTGCCAGCGCACGGTGTAGTCGCCGCTGCCAAGAGGGTCGAGGATCTCGATCATGAGATCGTCCGCGGCCATGGTGTGTAATCCGCGCAGGGAATAGTCCCCGGCAGGTCCGAGAAGCTGGAGTGAACTGCGCTCCACATCGGGCAGGGCGTCGTAGTACAGCCGCAGGGTGCGGGGCACCCGGGTCTGTACGGAACCAATCTCCGGCTCGGCCCGCAACAATGGCGAGTAGGGTTCGGAACTGGCACAGGCCTGCAGCAGCAATGAAATCACCGCTACGGCGGCGAGTTTTCTACAGAGATTCATGGGCGACCCTCGGCATTTAGTGCAGGGAAATAGTAACGTGACCGGCATGGAAATGCAGTGGGCTGGTTTTTTAGCGGGTAGTGAACGGGCCGGGGTGAATCCTGCCCTGGGATGGGGCGCTTGAATCAGCGCCGTTATTTCTTCGCTTTCCTGGCTTCCCGGGCTGCGGCGAGCTCGCGGGCGAACTCGTCCAGGCGCATTCGAATTTCTTCTTCTTTTTTCTTTTTTAGAAAAAGCTTGTCGCTTTCCGAATCGGCTGCCTGGCTGCCCGATTCTTCTGATACTGCCTGAGCGATTTTACTCATTCTTATTGACCCCGGTCCTTGCCCTGAGAATGCATCGAAATGGGAGGATTTGAGTTACAGCTGTGCGCGATTTTTATTAATCCTGGTCGATCCGGCCGCTCGAATTATTATTTTTAGCTCAATTTCTGGAGTTCGACCCGGTGATTTCAGCGCTATATTTTTGCTTGTGTCGCTGTTTTTGCACCCTGTCTTAGCAGCGCAACATATAGTGTAAGTACCCATAAGTCAAACAATATATTGGGTTTTTTCCCAAACGGGAGCCATTTCACAGCCGCAGCCTGGAAGCTCTCCACTCACTCTCCCCCTGGCGCCCCCCTCACCTCCCCAGAATAACCCCCGCCGAAACTGGCACTTAGCTGCCATTAATAAAGGACACCCATTTAATATTTATAGGACACCCATTTGTTTTATGACGCCTTCGAATCTCCTTCGCAGTGCCTGGGCTGAGCAACCGGTTGTACAAATCACAGTCGATCCATGGAAAATTTCCGCAGCCAAGCAGAAATTGGCGGAGTTTTTTGGAACGCGGACAGGAGCAAGCCCCCGAATGCTTTCAGATCGGGCAGCTATTAATAAGTAGAAGGACTAATCAGGTACCGTAAAGCAGGCGGGCGGAGTTTGTGCCCCGTATCCATTTGTGCAGGTGCTTGTAATCCACACCGGCCTTGATGCGGCTGCGGTGAAACTGGAGCAGGGATGTTTCGGTACCAGCCGCCGTGGCGTAATAGCGATGGAATGCCATCACACCGGATAACCAGGCATAAGGCCCGATGCCGAAATCCTGCAACAGGGATTTCTCTACCAGAGGATGACTCTTGCGGTCGAGGTCGGCCTCATCGCTGCAGATGGATTTGCAGGTCGATTCCAACAGGTCGAAATATGCCTGCCGGGTGATGGGGAGTTCATTACCCCGGGCACCCACCATAGTGGCCAGGGGTTTCAGCCGGGCCTGATTTTGGGATCGCGATCCCACCAGGTGCTGGCTGGTCCGGCGGCTCAGCAATCGATCCTGGCGATAGCTGCGCTTGCGTACCTTGCTGGCATGGTCGATCAGGCGTTCCTGGATGGAAGTGAAGTCGCTGGTTTCCAGTGATTCGGTAATGCCGGCGCGGACTGGATTGAGATCCACGTAGGCCATGCAGGTCAGAAGGGCTTTTTCATCGAGCAGCGCCTGGCTCTTGAAGCGACCTTCCCAGAAGCGGCCGGTGCATTCGTCTTCGCGATTCGCCAGGCGGGCAATATTCTCATTGAGGCAACGCATGAACCAACTGATATCCCGCAGTCTCTCGCGCCACAATTTCACCGTGCGCCGGTATTGCTGCTGCGCGGCCCGGGTATGGTTATTCCTGCGCAGGGTTTCCACCATGGCCCCATTGGCGGGAAACAACACGGTCCAGCGCCGCATTACCTCATCGTCGCTCCATTGCTCGGACTCGTGCTTGTCCACATGCAACACCAGGTGATAATGATTGCTCATCACGGCATAGGCGCAAATATCGATGGCAAAGTGGGCGGCAAGAAACTTGAAGCGCGCGACCAGCCACTGCTTGCGATGATCCAGGTTGCGCCCGCTGAGGGGATCGTCACCACACAGGTAGGCTCGCCGAACACAGCGGGATATGCAGTGGTAATAAGGCGTATCCTGAATAGATACCTGTTGGCTTCGCGCTACGGTCATGGGTCCGCTCTTGTTGTTGAAGGAATCCGGACAGGAAGGTGGTCCGGAAGCGGACAGCCGATTTTAGTGTGTTTACTCCAGCTTGCAACAACGTGGCGCTGCCAGCGAAGTGACACTGACACGGAAATTCAACGATAACGCCCGGATGATCAGGCGCTGAAAGGATGACGCAGGATAATGGTCTCGGCGCGGTCAGGCCCGGTGGAAATGATATCCACCGGCACTTCCACGGTTTCCTCGATATAGCGTATGTAAGCCCGCGCATTTTCCGGCAACTCGTCCATGGATTTCGCGCCCACGGTGGATTCACTCCAGCCGGGAAGCTCCTGGTAAATGGGTTGCAGCAGCTTATAGCTGTCGATGTCATGCAGGCTGCCGGACGGCGTCTCGCAATCCTGGTAGCCGGTGCACACCTTTACAATCTCCAGCCCATCCAGCACATCCAGCTTGGTCAGGCAGATGCCGGAAACACTGTTAATGCGCATGGCGAGTTTCACCGCCGCCGCATCGAACCAACCGCAGCGCCGGTCCCTGCCGGTGGTGGCGCCCTTCTCCGCGCCTACGGTCGCCAGGTGCTGGCCGATCTCGTCGAACAACTCCGTGGGAAACGGCCCGGAACCCACCCGGGTCGTATAGGCCTTGGTAATTCCTAACACGTAATCCAGGTACAGGGGGCCATAACCACTGCCCGTGGCCGTACCGCCGGCGGTGGTATTGGATGAGGTCACGAAGGGATAAGTGCCGTGGTCGATATCCAGCAGGGAACCCTGGGCACCCTCGAACAGGATCTTGTCGCCTGCCTTGCGGTGCTGGTGCAGCATGTCGATGGTGTCGGCGATCATCGGCTTCACCTGTTCGGCATGGGCCAGGATTGAATCCCTGGATTGCTGAAAATCAACCGCCTCAGCCTGGTAATAGTTACGCAGCAGGAAGTTATGGTAATCCATTAACTCGGACAGCTTGTCACCGAACTGCTCCGGATTCAGGGTTTCGGCCAGGCGCAGGCCACGCCGCGCCACCTTGTCTTCGTAGGCCGGACCGATGCCGCGCCCGGTAGTACCGAGTTTGTTGGATCCCTTGCTCACTTCCCGGGCCTGGTCCAGGGCGATGTGGGACGGCAGGATTAATGGGCAGGCACCGCTGATGCGCAGTTGTTCCCGTACTGACACGTCACTGGCTTCCAGTTCTTCGATCTCGTGCATCAGGGCATCCAGGCTGATCACCACGCCATTACCGATGATGCAGTGCACATCCTTGCGCAGGATGCCGGAGGGAATGAGGTGGAGTATGGTCTTCTGGCCATCGATTACCAGGGTGTGGCCGGCATTATGACCGCCCTGGAATCGCACTACGACGGCGGCCTGATCCGTAATCAGGTCCACTATCTTGCCTTTGCCTTCGTCACCCCATTGAGTGCCCAGGATTACTACGCTGTTTGCCATGACTGCTCTCTTAAACTCGACTTACTTTACTGTGGAATGGCACTAAATATTTTCGACTACCCAGTCGTCACCCTTGCGCAGGATGCGCCGGTCACAATTGAGTTCCTTCAAGACCTTGGGACCGGCCTCTTCTTCCTGTAATGCGGAAACAACCACTTCTCCTTTTGCCCGCAATTCCTCAACCAGGCGGGAGAGGGATTCATCCGCATCCGCTGGCGCCAGAATTGTCTTGCGCAGGGGAAACTCCCGGGCGGTGAGCCTGGCCAGTGTCTTGAGGTCGCTGTCGAAACCGGAAGCGGGACGGGCGCGACCGAATACTTCGCCGATGTGATCATAACGACCACCCTTGGCCACCGCCCTGCCATAGGCGGGGGTATAGGCGGCAAAAACGATGCCGGTGTGATACTCATAGCCACGCAGTTCACACAGGTCGAAGCGAATTTCCAGCTCCGGTTGCCGAGCGCGAACACCGCTGGCAATAGTGCTGAGTTCGTCCAGCTCCCGCTTCACGCTGGCCGGCGCGTCGGCAAAAACCTGCTGCGCCTTTTCCAGCACAGATTCATCCCCACTGAGACGAACCAGTTCCTGCAACATGGTGCGCACAGACTGATCGGAAACCGCATCCTGCAGGATGGCATCCACATCGTCATAGGCCTTGCGCTGCACCGCTTCAAACAACTCCAGTTCAGTGTCTGCATCGAGCCCGGCAGCATCCACCAGGGAGCGGAAGATCCCCACGTGCCCCAGAACCAGGTGGGTATTATCCACACCCACCAGCTGCAGAGTTTTCATCATCAGGCAGATGAGTTCGATGTCGCATTCCTCACCGCGGTGGCCGTACAGTTCGGCGCCCACCCGAATCGGCACGCGGGAAGTTTGCAGTCCTCGAGGCCGGGTGTGCAAAACGTTGTCGGCATAACACAGTCGCACCGGCCCCTCGCGGTTGAGGCAGTGGGCATCGATGCGTGCCGCCTGGGGTGTGATATCGGCACGGATTCCCATCATGCGGCCACTGAGCTGATCGGTGATCTTGAAGGTATGCAGGTCCAGGTCGTGGGAAGAGCCCACCAGCAGGGAATCGAGGAACTCGATCAGGGGAGTGATGACCAGCTCGTAACCCCAGGAGGCATAGAGATCCAGGATCTCACGCCGCAGGCATTCGAGTGTGTAGGCTTCCGCAGGCAGTATCTCTTCGACACCGTCGGGAAGCAGCCAGCGTTTCGCAGAAGTCATAATAAATTGAACTTTTAGTTAATGATGTACAACAGAGTTGTGCCCAGTAGCATGCTGCCCAGTCCCATCAGCCGCATCGTGCGGTCATCGACCTGGTCAAGCAACATCAGCATCTTGCGCCAGCGGCCTGGATCGATAAACGGAAGTATTCCCTCTATCACCAGCATCAGACAAAACGCCACCGCCAGTTCATGCCACATGCTTCAGATTCAGTTCCCGATAATTCTCTATGCCAAAAATAAACCTGAACCGCATTTGCGGTTCAGGTTCCGTGGATGTATCTCGATTGTGCGCCTGCGGCGCTGGTAAGTAGTTCAGCTGTGTTATTGCTGCTCAATTCCGTTCTTGAGGTATTTGAAGTAATCGCTATCAGGGTCGAGCAATAAAAAGTCACCCTTGGTTGCAAAGGTTTCCTTGTATGCGTTCAGGCTGCGAGTAAAAGCAAAGAATTCCGGATCCTGGTTATAGGCTTCGGCATAGATTGCGGTTGCCGTGGCATCCCCTTCACCGCGAAGCTCTTCTGCATCTCGATAGGCCTGGGCCTCGAAAATTACCGCCTGGCGATCGGCGTCGGCACGAATGCCAATGGCCAACTCGTCGCCGCGGGAACGAATTTCCTGGGCTTCGCGGTTACGTTCGGTACGCATTCGATCATATACCGAGTCACGCACGTCCTGAGGCAGGTCGATTCGTTTGACTCGCACGTCGATGACCTCGATACCAATATCCGAGGCCGTAGATTCGTTAAGCTCGGCGGTAAGGTTCAGCATCAACTGGTCCCGCTCGCCAGCCACCACTTCCTGCAGATTGCGGGCACCGATCTGGTCCCTGAGGCCATCGTTGATTCGCTGCGCCAGCAGGAATCCGGCATTGTTTTGATTGCCCTGGGTGGAAACATAGAACTGTCCCACATCGACAATGCGCCACTTGGCGTAGGAATCCACCAGTAGTGCCTTTTGTTCCAGGGTTAAAAATCTAACCGGGGTGGAGTCTTCAGTCTGGATACGGGCATCGAACTTACGCACGGTATTTACCCAGGGAATCTTCACGTGCAGGCCGGGTGCAATATCGGCGTTTACCAGTTCACCGAACTGCAGCATGACGGCCCGTTCCGTTTCCTTCACTACGAACAGGGTATTACCGGCAAGAATGACGGCGAGAAAAATGAGACCTACTACAATAAAGTTTTTCATTAGCGCGCTCCTCTGCCGGTGCTCAATCTAGAGCTGTCAACACTATTGGAAGGGGCGGGTAGATACGGTGCAAGCTGATCTGCTAATCGCTGACGCTCTGCCGCGGACAATTCCCGATTCGGCGTTAGCATCGATGCGTTTTGCTCCATGAGTTTATCCAGCGGTAAATACAACAAATTGTTGCCGCCTTCCACGTCTACCATGATCTTGCTGCTTGCGGTCATGACATCCTGCAGTGATTCGATGTAAATACGCTGGCGCGTTACTTCCGGCGCCTTCTCATACTCTTCCAATAACTGAGTGAAGCGTGATGCCTCACCTTCCGCTTTGGCAATCACTTCTTCTTTATAGGCATTGGCCTGTTCGATCTGGCGCTGTGCCTCACCCCGTGCTTCCGGAATAATGCGGTTGGCATATTGCTGTGCCTGGTTCTGGGCACGTTGTTCATCCTCACGGGCACGAATCACATCGTCGAAGGCCGCACGGACACCATCCGGTGGCTGAGCATCAACAACATTTACCTGGCTGACAAAGATACCGGTATTGTAAACATCCATATAACCCTGCAGCCTGTCTTGCACATCTGTTGCCACCTGCGCGCGCCCGGTAGTAAGAATCTGTTCCATGAAATTGCTGCCAACCACATGACGAATAGCGGATTCGGCAGCATTGTCCAGGCTGAGTTGAGGGTCTCGAACCGCGATAACGTATTTCACCGGATCCTGAATTCGGTACTGTACAGTGACATCGATATCGATAATGTTCTCGTCAGTGGTCAGCATGGCGCTGTTTTCATAGGTTTCCGCATTCAATTGGGAAACGTTAACCAGGTGAACTTCATCGACAATAGGCGGATTCCAGTGCAATCCTGGATTGACCGTGTTGTCCAGCACGCGACCGAAACGCAGCACTACGGCTCGCTCAGCCTCATCAACGATGTAGAAACCCATGAACGCCCAGATTACGACTACTACTCCGAGTAATCCGGCCAGCAGTCCGGAGGACATACCCTGTCCGCCCGGTGCGGAAGACGAGGATCCGCCACCACTGCCGCCACCGAAGAGGCCGTTAAATTTTCGGGTGAGGTTCCTGATTATCTCGTCGATATCAGGTGGTCCCTGGTCACCGCCGCGACCACCACCCCCCCAGGGGTCGTTGTCGTTACCGTTCTTGCCAGGTTCATTCCAGGCCATTGCATTCTCCGTAGCTTCTACAAGGGCAGAAGCGAGATTTTATCCAATTACTACACTTAATACACAGCATTTCGCCGGATGGATCACGAGGCCTGAGCCCCGCTAACCGCCTCGTCTGCAGCCCATTCACCATGCACCACTTCGGCGCTTTGCGGGCGCAGGATCTCCCCTTCCCCGGTCTCCAGGATGCGCTGCAACATGGCACGAGGCATGCGCACCCGAACCAGCCAGGCGCCTCTTTCATCCACTTGTTCACTCTCCACGAAACGCTTTTCGTAAAGCTGGGATCGGAGCCGGGCCTGGCTGCTGTCAAGCACCAGGGTTTCCTCCACCATGGCGCCGGTGAGTCGTTCGCTGATCGCCTGCTGCAACAGGTCGAGGCCGGCGCCATCGACAGCCGATATCCATACCCTTTGCGGCAGCCCATCGGCGTCACGATCGATACCGGGCACCGCGTCGGGCAACAGGTCGATCTTGTTGAATACCTTGAGAACCGGGACCGAACCGGCGCCGATTTCCTCCAGCACTTCGTCGACGTGCTCGATTAATTCCTCGTGCTTTTCGTTGGCGGCATCCACCACATGCAACAGCAAATCCGCCTGCACGGTTTCCTCCAGGGTGGCGGCAAAGGCTTCCACCAGCTGGTGTGGCAGGTGACTGATGAAACCCACGGTGTCCGCCACCAGGGTGTCACCGAAATTAGGTAATGAGACTCGGCGCATGGTGGAGTCCAGGGTGGCGAACAGCTGGTCCGCCGCGTAAGCCTCGGCGCTGGTCAGTGCATTAAATAAAGTGGATTTACCAGCATTGGTATAACCCACCAGGGATACGGTCGGCAGTTCGGCCCGGGTACGGGCGCGACGGCTCTGGTTGCGTTGGGCGCGCACCTTGTCCAGGCTCTTGTTAATGGATTTGATGCGCTGGCGAATCATGCGCTGGTCCAGTTCCAGTTGCTTCTCACCGGCGCCGCGCATGCGTATGCCACCCTTCTGCCGGTCCAGGTGAGTCCAGCCTCGCTTGAGTCGAGTACTGAGATGTTGCAACTGGGCCAGTTCTACCTGCAGCTTGCCTTCGTGGCTGCGCGCCCGTTGTGCAAAAATATCGAGAATGAGACCGGTGCGATCCAGCACTCGGCAGCTCAATTCTTTTTCGAGATTTCGTTCCTGGCTGGGACTGAGGGAATGGTTAAAGAGAACCAGTTCGGCCTTGTTGGAATCTACAATCTGCTTCAGTTCCTCGAGTTTTCCGGAGCCGATAAAGGTCGCAGGAGAAGGCTGGTTGCGCGAACCGGTAACAGTCGCTACCGGCACCGCGCCTGCGGAGAGAGCCAGTTCCTGAAATTCCTCGGGATCTTCCTGTTCGGCATCACCATCCATGGTGATGTGAACAAGAATCGTTATTTCGCCGGATTCCGGCCTCTCAAAAAACAATCGTACCTCTGGACTGTGTTATGCGTTGCCCGGCTCCGCCCCTTCATCTTCCTGGGCTTCACCCTGGCCTTGCATAGGAATTTTGACCATCCGTGCGGGTACCACGGTGGAGATTGCGTGCTTGTATACCATCTGACTGACGGCGTTTTTCAGCAGGATCACGAACTGATCGAAAGACTCGATTTGTCCCTGTAGTTTTATTCCGCTTACCAGGTAAATCGATACCGGTATGCGTTCTTTTCTGAGAATGTTCAGAAAAGGGTCTTGTAATGTATGCCCTTTGGACATTGTGTTATCTCCTTTTCACTTTAGTCTCTCGGCACTGCCGACGTGCAAACTCCAGCCCAGTGTCTGAAACCCTGAGCCCGGTGGTGGTAAGGAACTATATGCGACCTCAGTCCAGGTAATTCAAGACTTTATCGATAGAGTTGGCAGAGGGGTCGTTCAAACTGTGCAAGTTTTCCCAGCTGCGAAGCCAGGTAAGTTGCCGCTTCGCCAGTTGCCGGGTGGCAATGATACTCCTTTCTACCATGGCATCATAGCTCAATTCCCCTTCCAGGTGCTGCCAAACTTGGCGGTAACCTACTGATTTTATTGAGGGAAGCATAGGATGAAGGTCGCCTCGCTGGTACAGCCGCCGCACCTCTTCCACCAGGCCCTGGTCAAGCATTTGTTGGAAGCGCTCGGCGATCTGCTCATGTAATACGTCCCTGTCCGGGGGCTGGATTGCAAAAAAGACCAGCTCAAAGGGCAGCTTGTTACTGCCCGACTCGCTCTCGCGAGCATGAAACTCAGTCATGGTCTGGCCACTCACCAGGTAGATTTCGAGCGCTCGTTGCAGGCGCTGGGGGTCATTGGGATGAATGCGCCGGGCGGATTCCGGGTCCACTTTCGCCAGTTCGGTGTGGACCTTTTCCCATCCCTCCGCCGCTGCCAGTTCCTCAATTTCGCGGCGCGTATTCGGATCCGCCTCCGGCAGTTCCGCCAATCCATCTCGCAGTGCCTTGAAATAGAGCATGGTGCCGCCCACCAGCAGGGGTGTGTCTCCAGCCGCAATCACCTCAGCGATTTCCCGCAGGGCATCCTGCCTGAATTCCGAGGCGGAATAGGGCTCGGCCGGATCCTTGATGTCGATGAGGCGGTGAGGAGCGATTCGTAATGTGTCGGCATCGGGTTTGCCGGTGCCGATGTCCATGCCCCGGTACACCTGGGCGGAATCCACGCTGATGATCTGCAGCGGTTTGCGTTGTACCAACTCTACCGCCATGGCGGTCTTGCCCGAGGCGGTGGGTCCCATCAAACAAATGACATGGGGTTTACTGGTTGCAGACACGATTGGATTTTCTACTGGCCGCGCAGGAACAGCTTGTCCAGTTCATCCATGGACTGGTAGACCCAGGTAGGTCGGCCATGATTGCACTGGCCACTGCGCTCGGTGGCTTCCATGTCCCTGAGCAGCGCATTCATTTCCGGAATGGTGAGATGACGATTGGCACGCACCGATCCATGACAAGCCATGGTGGAGAGCAATTCATTCTGGTGTTCGCGAATGCGATCGCTGCTGCCATACTCCTTGATGTCGGATAACACGTCACGCACCAGTTGTTCGACATTTGCGTCACGCAATATGGAAGGCACCTGCCGCACCACGATTGATTCCGTTGCCACCCGCTGAAGTTCCATGCCGAGTTCCAGCAATACATCACTCTGGGATTCGGCGATGTCCGCTTCCGCTTCACTCACAGCGATGGACAACGGTACCAACAGCGGCTGCATCTTCAGTTCTTCATTGTCACAGGCCGTCTTCATGCGTTCATAGGTTATACGTTCATGTGCCGCGTGCATGTCGACGATGATCATGCCCTCCTTGTTCTGGGCAAGAATATACACACCGTGGAGTTGGGCGATGGCGTAACCCAATGGCGGCACTTCTTCATCTTCACTCAGTTTGGCGTAAGCCTGTAGTTGCTGTTCCACATATTCCCTGTTAGGTAAGGCAGCGCTACCACCGTAACCCGAAGGTGCTTCTGCCAGGGACAGGGATGACTGGGGAGGTATGTAGGAAGATTGCTCCGCACTTGCGGCCTGTGCATAAGCCCCCATCTCTTCGCTCTTGTTTGCTATGGATGGCACTACCTCGGCCAGGGACTTGTGCAGGGAACTGAACAGGAAATCATGGACCAGGCGGGAGTCGCGAAAGCGCACTTCATGCTTGGTGGGATGTACGTTGACGTCCACCAGTGCCGGGTCCAGTTCCAGGTACAGAACGTAGGCCGGGTGGCGGCCATGGAACAACACGTCCTGGTATGCCTGGCGGATGGCGTGGGTTACGAGCTTATCCCGGATCACCCTGCCATTGACGTAAAAATACTGCAGGTCAGCCTGGCTGCGGGAGAACGTGGGCAGGCTAACCCACCCCCACAGGCGCAGACCCGCCGCCTCGGTTGAAATTGCCACGGCGTTTTCCACGAAGGCAGGGCCGCAGACCAACCCCACCCGGCGTTGTCGTTCGGCATCGCTGTTTGCGGGCAGCAGTTGATGCACCACACGACCGTTGTGCTGCAGGTTGAACTGCGCATCGAAGCGGCTCAGTGACAGGCGTTTTACTACCTCATCGATGCGCCCGAACTCGGTCTTCTCGGTGCGCAGGAATTTCTTGCGGGCCGGTGTGTTGAAGAATAAATCGCGGACTTCTACGGTAGTGCCAACAGGATGAGACGAGGGTTCCAGCTTCGCTTCCATGTCGGCCCCTTCCGCCACTACCCGCCAGGCGGTTTCCTCATCGGCGTCTGCTGCCAACGAGGTAATCCCGAGGCGCGATACGGAACTGATGCTGGCCAGGGCCTCACCGCGGAATCCCAGGCTGGCGATGGCCTCCAGGTCGTCGAGACTGGCGATCTTGCTGGTGGCATGACGGCTCAGGGCCAGGGCGAGGTCGTCCTTTTCAATACCGCTGCCGTTGTCCCGCACCCGCATCAACTTGATGCCGCCCTGTTCCACGTCGATATCGAGCCGGCTGGCCCCGGCGTCCAGTGAATTTTCCAGCAACTCCTTGATGACCGACGCGGGCCGTTCGACAACTTCCCCGGCGGCTATCTGGTTGGCGAGCCGGGGATTGAGAATATTGATGCGAGCCATGAATCGGACAAGTGGAAACCAGGATGATGCCCGATTGTAGCATCATCACTGACGCGGATTTTCCAGGGAATCCAGGATCAGGAAGGGGGAATCTTCAGCACCTGTCCCACCAGGATGTGGTCGTTCTGCAGGTTGTTAGCCCGTCGCAGGTTGGTGAGAGATACAGAGTAGCGCTGGGCGATTTCGGACAGGGTTTCACCGCTCTGGATACGATGCTCGGTAACGCGCAGGTCCACACCACCGGGCAGGCGCAGTTCCTGGCCGATGTGGATGATATTGCTGCTGAGGCCGTTGATGCTTTTCAATTCATTCAGCCCCACGTTAAAGCGTGCCGCAATTTCCGACAGGCTGTCACCCTTCTGCACCACGTAACTACCCGGCACAATGCCGTTCTCTTTCTGGTAGGCCAGCAGGCTGCCGTCCGGCGGCGCATCGTAGAAGTAATTCATGATGCCCCGGGCGATCGCCGCGGCGAGCTGATTCTGAAACGACGCGGAGTTAAGGCGGCGCGCTTCTTCCGGATTGCTCAGGTACCCGGTTTCGATGAGCATGGAAGGAATGTCCGGAGAATTGAGCTCCTGCAGGGAAGCCTGTTGCACCTTGTCGCGGCGCAGCCGTGTCACGCTACCCATGGATTGCAGGATGGAATTGCCGGCGATGATGCTCTGCTCCATGGCCCAGCTCATTTGCAACGACACCAGGGTCAGGGCCACGTCGTCGTCCAGTCCTTCCAGGGCAATGTTGCCACCGACACCGCCAATGAGGTCGGCACTGTTTTCTTTCTCCGCCACTCTCCTCGCGTTTTCCCGGTCGGCACGATCACCGGACAGGGCATAAATGGTCGTACCCGTGGCGCGGCTGTTGCGATACCAGTCGGCGTGGATGGCCACCAGTAAATCGGCACGGTGTTCACGAGCGATTTCCGGTCTTCGCTTCAGGTCTACGTAATAGTCGCCGTCGCGAACCATGACCGGATCGAAACCGGGAACGGTAGCCAGCTCGGAATAAAGTGCGCGGGATATCGACAGGGTAATGTGCTTTTCCTGGATGCTGCCACCGAGGCCGGTGGTCCCCGGGTCTTCACCACCGTGACCGGCAGAGATTGCCACCACGATGTCGCGCTTTTCTTCACTGGGAACGGGAGTGGGAATGACCACATTGTGTTGTATCCGCGGCTCATCATAGAGATCCACCACCAGGCGATGACCCAATTCGCTGTTCGGCGCCAGGGTGAATCCCCGTGGTTCCACGATACTTTCCATGTCCAGCACCAGGCGCAGGGTGTTGTTGGGGCGACTGCCGCTGCGGAATCCGCTAATGGAACTGTCCGCCAGGTCAAGGCGATCCAGGTCCGCCTGCAGGCTGGAATCCATGATGTCGATGACCACGCGATGGGGATTGTCTAGGGTGAATAACTGGTAGTTGACGCCGGCGCTCAGGTCGAACACCACGCGGGTGTGGTCGGGGGCGGGCCACAGGCGCACGTCGCGTACTTCGGCAGCATAGCCGAAACTGGCTGCTGCCAGTGCGAAAAATGTAAAAAATGTCTGAGCCGGACGCTTAGTCATGATTCCGAAAAGCATAAGACTGGTTGTCTATAAATCGGCTTCAGGGCCACATTCTTTTGGCTAGACGCTCTCCTTTTTCAGACTTGCTTAGACAGACCAGATCGCGGCCTGTTCCCGAGATCTGCAGTTCGATATCAAGGTCCGCGGCCGGTATGTGGCCTTCGCCCCGTTCCGCCCATTCAAACAGGCAGATATTGCCCGGGTCGAAATAGGACTCGGTGCCGAGGAATTCGATTTCCTCGGCGGACCCGAGGCGATACAGGTCAAAGTGGTAGATGTTGCATGAATCCAATTCATAGGGCTCTACCAGGGTGTAGGTAGGGCTCTTCACCGCACCGGTGTAATCGAAACCTCGCAACAAGCCTCGGGCGAAGGTTGTCTTGCCGGCACCGAGGGTGCCGTGCAGATGAATGATGGCCCCTTCCCGGTCATAGGAAAGCGCGCGAGCCAGCCGGGAGCCGCAGGCAACCGTGGCGTCTTCATCTACCAATCGTTCCTGATACTCGGTCATGGATTTCAGAGCTTGGGATTAACCAGTTGCTGGATATAACGGAACAGGTCCGAGGCGGCCAGGCCCCTTTCGCCATGCTCGGCACTGGCAAGGTCGGCGGCCTCGCCGTGGATGCAAACACCACATTGCAGGGCATCCAGCAGAGGCAGGCCCTGGGCAATAAGCCCACCCAGCAAGCCGCTGAGCACGTCGCCCATACCGCCGCTTCCCATGCCGGGATTGCCTTCGCTGCATAAATATATAGAAGAAGGACTTTCAGCGCCGCAAATGAGACTGCCATTTCCCTTGAGCAGGCAGGCGCCACCCCAGGTCGATTGCAACTCGGCTACCGCCGCGAAACGATCCTGTTGAATTTCACTTGTTTCTCTTCCCAGTAGTGTCGATGCTTCTCCCGGGTGGGGAGTCAGCACCCAGTTGTCGCGCCTGAGCCTGGCACCCGTTCCTTGTTTGTCTGCCAAAAGTTGCAGCCCGTCGGCATCGATCACCAGGGGAATATCCCGGGCAACCTGGGCGGCCAGCGCCAGTTGCAATAAATCACTGCCCCATTTGCCACGACCCAGGCCGGGACCGACAACGATTACATTAGCGCGTTCAAGCAGGGCGTCGAAGTCATAACTTTCGTCCTCGGTTCCCATTACCATCACTTCCGGCCGCTGTGCCAATATGGCATCACGGTGACAGGAACGGGTTACTACGCTGACCAGGCCCGCGCCGCTGCGCTGGGCTGCCTCCGACGCGAGTATTACCGCACCGCCATAACGTTCGTCTCCCCCCAATACCAGCACATGACCGTTATGTCCCTTGTGGGAGGAAGCCGGCCTGGGCAGGAGATAGCGTGACGCGTCGTTGATGTCGATTCGTACTGCCGATGGCGATGGCGCATCGGCATGGGTATACAACCGTTCCGGCACGTCCAGGTCATGGAACAGGATATTGCCGGTGTAGTCACCGGCCTGCCCGGTTAACAATCCCTGCTTCATGCCTATAAACGTCACAGTCATCTGCGCGGCTACCGTAGGCCCAAGGGGTACACCACTGTCTGCATTGAGGCCCGATGGCACGTCCACGGCGAGCACCGGCAAGCCGGACTGGTTTATCCAGTCCACGGCACTTGCATAGTCTCCTTCGATGGCTCGAACCAGGCCGGTGCCGAACAGGGCATCTACGATCACCACATTGGCATGGTCGGCCATGTGGTCCGGATTGAAATCCCCAAAGCAAGTAAACGACACCTGTTTCTGTGCCGCCCATTCACAGGCGCGGGAGGCATCCCCTTTCAACTTCTCCGCGGGGGCCAGTTGAACAAGATCCACGCCGATGCCCTGCTCCCGGGCCAGGCCGGCCACGATGTAACCGTCGCCACCATTGTTGCCGGCACCGGCGAATACCAGCAGGTGCCTCACCTGGGGCCAGCGTTCCATCAAGCTATTGAAGGCAACGCTGCCGGCCCGCTGCATCAGTTCGAAACCGGGAATTTCCAGCTTGTCGATGGCGACGCGATCCAGGGCCTGCACGTCGGCGGCCCGGTAGAGATTGCGGGGAAGATCGGTATGACTGGAACGCGGCTGCTTCATTTATCGAACTTCTGGATCAGGCGGTGCACCAGGCGCAGCGCCGATTCCAGTTCCTCCTGGGGAATATCTTCGGTGGTCTCAATCGCCCAGGGGTCTTGCACATCACGCAGGCGATTGTAGACTTCCTTGCCCTTGTCACTGAGATTAACCAGTACCGAGCGCTTGTGCCTGGGATTGGCCTGGTATTCCAGCAGGCCGTCTTTCACCATGACATCGGTAATGCGTTGTACTGCCTGGCGGGATTGGCCAAGCACCCGGGCTATACCCGGCACCGTGAGTCCGGCGTTGGACAGGGCGATGGCACCGATGACACGCCAGCGCGCACTGGTCAGGCCCAGGTTCTCTGTCATGTCATCACCTTCCGCAATCAACAGGCTGTTGAGACGAAATACGGACAGCACCAGGTCCAGGAACAACATTCTTTTCGGTGAGTGCGGCATGGCAGGGGTATACTCAGAAATTATGCCAGCATGTTGTCATCGCCATGGCGCACAGTCAATGCAGCTAACCCGCGCTGGATCAAACTTTCCGCGGCTTCGCGGCGTCAGCACTAGTAGCGAAACAATTCAGTGCCGACAGGGTTCCAGTGGGTTAGCCGCGGTGCTTTTTGCAAAGGACTCTATTATGACTTTTTTCTCATCGACGAAATCCTTCACTCTTTCCCTGGCACTGTTAGGCATGACCGGGCAGCTGGCCTATGCACAACCCCAGTTGTCCGGCACACCGGATGAATTGCGTGGCTTTTTATTTCCCCAGGCAAACACGGTCAACATCAGTGGCCAGGGCGAGTTGACGGCCTACAAGGACCTGGCGCAAGTCAGCCTGCTGGTCACCACAGAAGAGCGCGACCTCAATGAAGCCATGGCAGTTAACCAGGCATTGCGCGCGGATCTTATCCAGGAATTTCTTGCTGCCGGCATAAGCGAAGAGGACATCAACAATTCCAAGTTTGCTTCTGCGCCTCAGTATGGATTGTTCGGCCGCAATCCCAACGCCTTCGAAGTGGTAGCACGCATGGAAGTGGAGGTCAGCACCGAAGAACACCTGCAGCTTCTCGCCGCGGCGGCGGACGAACATGACGAAGTTGATTTCGAACGCATCGTGTTCGAGCACAGCGAAGAAGAAGCATCGGAACAGGAAGTGCGGGAACTGGCCCTGCAGGATGTGATGGAACAATAGGAATACTACGAAGCCAGCCTGGGCCTGGAGCTTCGCGCCACAAATTTCTTTTACGGCGGCATCCGCCAGCGTGCCCGCGCCATGCCCATGGCCGCCATGGCCCAGGACGTAATGGTTACGGGGTCGGCTCTCCGTTCAGAGGAAGCTCTGGCCGCCCCCGCTGTTGCACCCACCTTCGATGAAGTAGAATACCAGACCAATATAACGGTGGTATTCGAAATCATCAGTGAAGAAGAATAAGAGCAAAAGCTGTATCACTATCGTTTTTCTCTCGATCCTGAGCTTCGGCAACCTTGTTGTTGCCGATGAGCTCCGGGACGCTTCCCGCCTGCTCGAGGTAACGAACCTGGAAAACCAGTTCGAAGCCATGACGCTTCGGCAGACGCGCAATATCATCCGCACTTACGACAGTATCGTGGCCACGTCCACCGATACCGCCCTGCCCCAATCCCTGAAGAATTCCATAGCCGCCTGCTATGCCCAGGCCTATGCCTGGGAAAAGTTCGAACCCGGTATCGCGCAAATCTTCGCTGACAATCTCACTGAGAAGGAACTGCGCCTGCTTATCGATTTTTACCAGAGCAGGGGTCTGCCACCCAACGAGATCGATACCTTCAAGAACACTATCGCCAAGGCGGAACAGATCAAGGCCCTTAGCGCCGAGTATATGTTCAACCACAGCGATGGCTGCGTGGAGCAGGATGCCCGCCTGATCCTCGAATTCCTGGACCAATCTACCGCCGACTGAGGTCAAGGGGCCGATAACCGGCGCAGGTCGGCTTTACAGACAGGCCCAAAGCGAGCAGAATTTCCAGTCCCCGAGCCTCAAACCAAGGAGTTTCCCATGTCATTAAAGAACAAGACCTACATCGCAGTGATGACATGTGTCGCATTACTGCTGGCCGCCTGCGCCCAGACCTACCGCGTCGACGTAGCAGCTATAGAAAATTCAGAACTGATGAACATGGCCCAGCAGGAAAACAACGTGTTCTCCAGCGGTCAGCCCACCCAGGAACAGTTGGCCGTGCTCGCTGATGCGGGGGTTCGTCACGTAGTCAGCCTGCGGCCAGTCAGCGAACTGGACTGGGATGAGTCCGCAGCGGTTGCGGCCGCCGGCATGCAGTTCCATTCCATTCCCGTGGCCGGGGCCAGCGGCGTGACCAATGCCAATGCCCAGACCCTGGAAAGCCTGCTTAATGAGCTGGATGGACAACCGGTGCTGGTACATTGCGCATCAAGTAACCGCGTCGGCGCCCTGAAGGCCGTAACCGCCCGCAACAACGGCGCCAGCGTGGATGCCGCGATCGCCGAGGGGCAGGAATGGGGTCTTACCGGTATGGCGGACCGGGTACGGCAAATCCTGTCTTCGAACTAGTTTCCAACCCCATAATAGTTATCATGGGGTAAATCGAAACTACTCCAGCGGGAAAAAGAAATGACAACAGAATCCGCTGTCATGGAATCCAATCCTCCCATACTGGCAGGCCGCAATCGTAATACGGTTGCGGTCGCCGCTATATTGTGCACCCTGTTGTGTCTTTACCTGGGAGTCAACTTCGGCTGGCGCCAGGCCGCCCTGTTTGTAGTTGGAGTCAGCGCCGGGGTGTTTCTCTACCACGCCGCGTTTGGTTTCACGTTTGCCTGGCGTGACATGGTGACCACGGGCCGTGGCGCCGGCCTGCGTGCGCAAATGATCATGCTGGCAACGACGGTGTTGGTGTTCACCCCCCTGATTGCCATGGGGGAAGTGGGCGGCATCAGCCTGCGGGGCAGCGTCGCCCCATTGAGTGTCGCCGTGATTTTCGGCGCCTTCATGTTTGGCCTGGGCATGCAACTGGGGGGCGGTTGTGCCTCCGGCACCCTGTTCACCGCCGGCGGTGGCAGCACGCGCATGATCATCACCCTGGCCGGTTTCATTGCCGGGTCCGTAATCGGTACCTGGCAATGGTCGCTGTGGCAGGACGTGCCGCAACTCGCACCCTCTTCCCTGTCCGGCAGCTTCGGTACCGTGCCTGCCATTGTCATCAGCCTGTTGCTGTTCGCCGGGGTGTACTACGTCACCGTCGTTTTCGAGAAGAAACGTCATGGTGATGTGAAAACTGACCGTGAGTTGGATCGCCCCTATGGCTGGCTGCGCGGTCCCTGGCCATTAATCGCCGGCGCACTGGCTCTCGCCGCGGTGAATATCGCCACACTGTTGCTGGCGGGTAGGCCCTGGGGTGTGACTTCGGCATTCGCCTTGTGGGGAGCCAAGTTTGTTTCCGCCCTGGGCATGGACGTAACCCAGTGGGCTTACTGGGCACGACCCGGTCAACAGGCGGCACTGAACAACAGCGTGTTCGCCGATATCACTTCCATCATGAACATCGGCATTATTCTCGGCGCCTTGTTAGCGGCGGGATTGGCGCAAAAGTTCGCGCCGGTGTTTCGCCTGCCGTGGAAATCCATCGCAGCGGCGATCATCGGGGGATTGCTGCTGGGTTATGGCGCGCGCATTGCCTACGGCTGCAACATCGGCGCCTATTTTGGCGGCATCAGTTCCACCAGCCTCCACGGTTGGCTATGGTTTGCGGCTGCCTTTGCAGGAAGCACGCTCGGCACCCGGCTTCGACCCTTGTTCGGCCTAAGCTAGTTCGGCGTTCCCTCGTACCTGTTCACTGGTGACGGCCCGAAGCTCAACCAGGTCTGGTTGGTTGTCTGGTTTATACCGGGCTTGCTCCAGTCGCATACGCCCTGGGGGAAAATTGTTTCCAGCCGCGCTTTTTCCCCGTCAGTAAACTCCACTTCGTAATCGGCATAGTCAATTGGCTTTAACTGACACTTGAACACATCGTTGGTGAGCGGACCTCCGGCAACCAGGCGCAAGCCGGCATGGGGCGGAAACAGGCCGTTGCATGCCCCTGTCGTGTTGTCGAATAGCGTATCCATATTAAAGGAAGGTTCTTCCACGATGCGCTCGCCGTTACTGGCAAAGCAATCACTCTGCAGATTGGCCGGTTTGTTGCGCACGATTCTTTCCAGCATGGTTCCCGCGCTGCTGTCGGTGGCAATGGCAGCGAGCCACTGGTCCATAAAATCCAGGTTCGAAGGCATCAGGTTTACTTCACGACTGTGGCGGCGCAGCACGTAGTTGTCGGCATGACCGTTGTCCCGTACCAGCCGTTCCCGGGTAATAAATGAATAAACACTGGCGTGAAAGTTTCCGATGTCGTCGAGATAACCGCGGTCATCGATAATGGGCACCATGGACAGGCCGGCGGCACCCGAGGTAACGCGGCCAGTTTCGTAAGCGATGCGAATCGCTTCCGGGTCCGCCTCGGTGCGTTGCGGGCGGGAGTTTACATCGATATCCCAGCCGCCGATGTTTTCATTGAGGTCGAGAAACAGTTCCTTGTCGATGAGCCCTTCATTAAGGGCGGCAAGCCCATATTGCACGCCCACATTGTCATGGGGCGCCCGGGCGAATTCTCGCTCGCTGGAAACTTCCGGGTAGAGGCGCTCACCGAAAATATTGCGCATGCCGTCATAGATGGAACAGCGGGCGCCATCAGGATTGGTCGCGGGATCATAGGCCGCCTCGGGAGGAACGGCGGACGGGCAATCACCGGGGCCGATGCGGCGGGGCCGTTCACCCAGTGACTGTTCGCAGGTGGACCACATGGACCAACCACCAATGGCATTCTTGGTCTCCTCGTCCAGACCGCGGGCCGGGTCATTCACGTACTCCCGCAGGATGCTGGCGCATTCCTGTGAGTCGGTGAAATAAGTCGTGGCGTCGGCAAAAGTATTGCTGGGTATGAGGCCATTGAGAATGCCCGGGTAGGCACCGGCAATTAGCAATTGTTGCATGGCGCCGCCGGATCCACCGCGGCCGATGGTGTAACGGGGCAGCCCGTAGTTGTCGATGAAATGCTCTTTCACCATCATGGCGGTTTCCGCCGACACCACGTCGTTGCATCCACCCTGGGCATTGACGTTGAGCGTGGAAGAAGCCACGGCAAATCCTCTTGCCAGGATGTAATCCTGTAACACGCCACCGGTATTGGTTCCCTGGAAATAACCGGATTCACAGCCACCACCAAAGGTATATACGAGGCGACCATTCCAGTTGCTTGAGGGGCGCATGGGACTTGGCTCAAAAGTGGCAGGATCATGGAGAATGGCTATCTGGTAGATGGCGCGGTTGATGGTGCCGGTTTCGATACGCACGATAAAAGGCACTTCACGGCCTTCATTGGTGGTGGTGAAAGCCAGGTCTGAAGGCCGTGTGGCAGGGTCCGGTAGAGGCTCGAAGCCGGTATCGATGGAGTAATACACGTAGTCCAGGCGACCTAACAAAGAACAGTTGTGATCCAGGGCGGCATCGTCCAGGTACTCGCCATTGCCGATGGCGAAGCGGCGCTTGCTGCCATCATTGTTGGGCGCGAGTTCCGCCAGGCAAAAATAAGGTTGCTGTTGATCGCCGGAAAAGATAGGGCCATTGATGGAATAGTTGGTCACCTCAAGTACCGCACTGTTACGGCCGGAGACCACCCGGATCTCACTCTCCCCCAGGGGCAATCCCTGCACCAGGGTCACGAAGCGGTCCAGCTCACCGTTCCTGCCGGCCGCCACCAGTTCGCCATGGCTGGCATCCGGGGGTAGAGCCAGGGTCAATTGTTCGGCCGGTACACTGCTGAGTACTTCCACCAGGGTATCCCCGCCGCTGATCAGGTGTGGCTCGTTGGACAGGGTATCCAGCGCCAGCACTGCAGACTGCTGTGGTTCCACCGGTTGTTGCTCCGGGCTGCAGGCGCCCAGCAACAGCGCATACATTCCGAGTACGGCCAGTGCACACAAGCGGAAGGGAGTGATTTTATTCATGTTTTTAATCCTGTGAATCAAAGCGGGCCCGGGGTATTTATTCATGGTTCTTGATGTATTACCTTGGTGGCTGCGGTCATGATACCGGTTCCTGACTTCAGGACAATCCGCTCGACCCTGCGCATCGCCAACTTGTCGCGACTAAGGCGGTACGCAAAAAACCACCAGGGCAAGCGAAGAATAAGATGAATAAGAAACTGCCACTCGATCCCTTGATTGAAGAAGACAAGCAGGAATGGCTTGAGGCGATCGAAGACATCTACCAGGCCTATGGCGCCGAGGGAGTACGCGCCATTATTAACAGCCTGGTCCAGTGGCAGGACACTCGCACACTCGGCCGCAGCCGGCCGCAACGACTCAACACGCCTTACCTCAACACCATCCCCGCATCAGAACAAGCGCACTACCCCGGCAACATCGAACTGGAACAGCGCATAGAAAACATCCTGCGCTGGAATGCCATGGCCATGGTTTTGCAGGGCCAGGATTCAGGATCGGGAGTGGGTGGTCACATCGCAACCTACGCCTCCGCGGCCACCCTCATGGAAGTGGGATTCAATCATTTCTTTCGCCAGCGCAGTACGGACTACGGCGGTGACCTGGTAATCCTGCAACCCCATGCTGCACCGGGTGTGTATGCCCGCTCCTGGCTGGAAGGAACGCTGTCCACGGAAGTGGTGAAAAATTACCGGAGAGAGTTACAACCGGGTGGCGGTCTGCCGTCATACCCCCATCCCCGTTCCATGCCCCATTACTGGCAGGTGGCCAATGCCTCCATGGGACTGTCCACGCCCATCGCCATCTACCAGGCGCGCTTCGCCAAGTACCTGGAGAATCGCGGACTGAAACCGGCCGAGGGCGGCAAGGTGTGGTGTTTCATTGGCGACGGCGAAACCGATGAGCCGGAAGTACTGGGAACAATTAATATCGCGGCGCGGGAAGAGCTGGATAACCTGATCCTGGTGGTGAACTGTAATCTGCAGCGCCTGGACGGTCCGGTGCGGGGCAACGGCAAGATCATCCAGGAACTGGAAGCATCCTTTGCCGGTGCCGGCTGGAACGTGATCAAGGTGATCTGGGGCAGTGGCTGGGACAAGCTGCTGGCCCAGGACGTCAACGGCACCCTCAGGAAGCGCATGGAAGATTGCGTGGACGGCGACTACCAGCGTTACTCGGTACTGCCGGGTGACCGGCAGCGGGAACACTGGGTGGATGGTAACCCGGAACTGGAAGCCATGATGAATGCACTCAGTGACGAGGAAGTGAAACTCATCAAGCGCGGCGGCCAGGATGTGACCAAAATCTTCGCCGCCTACCAGCGCGCCATCCAGAGCAATGGCAAACCCACGGTGGTTCTGATCAAGACAGTGAAAGGCGACGGGCTTATCGATGCCGCCGGCAGCAACACCGCACACCAGAAAAAGAACTTCGATGCCGATCAGCGCAAGGCCATTGCCAAGAACTTCGGCATTCCCCTGGCGGACGAAGCCCTGGAGAAGGCCGAGTTCTACCGCCCGGTGGAAAACAGCCCGGAACTGCAATACCTCAGGGCCCGGCGCAAGGAACTGGGCGGAGCCATTCCCCAGAGGGAAGACAACTGCCCCAGCCTAGAACCGCCACCGCTTTCGGCATTCGACAGCCTGCTGGCCGGCAGCGGCGAACGCCCCCAATCCACTACCATGTCCCTGGTGCGAATCCTTTCGGTGTTATTACGCGACAAGTCACTGAACAAGTACATCGTGCCCATCGTCCCCGACGAGGCCCGCACCTTCGGCCTGGAAGCGCTGTTCAAGATTGCCGGAATATTCTCGTTGCAGGGACAGCACTATACCCCGGTGGATGCCGACACCCTACTGGCGTACCGGGAAGCGGAAGATGGCCAGATCCTGCAGGAAGGAATCTGTGAAACCGGCGCCATGGCATCTTTTCTTGCCGCCGGTACGGCTTATTCCATTCACCACCTGCCCATGATCCCGTTCTACTTCTTTTATTCCATATTTGGATTCCAGCGGGTGGGGGACATGATCTGGAGTTGTGGCGATATGCTGTGCCGGGGCTTCCTGGTGGGTGGCACCGCCGGGCGCACTACCCTCAATGGTGAAGGCATCCAGCACCAGGATGGTCATTCCCAGGTTATCGCCAGCACCGTACCCAATCTCAAAAGTTATGACCCGGCTTTCGCTTACGAACTAGTGGTTATCGTGCGGGAAGGCATTCGCCGCATGTACCAGGAACAGGAAAACATTTTCTACTACATCACGGCCTACAACGAGAATTACCTGATGCCATCGATGTCGGAAAGCAAAGACGTACAGGATGGCATCCTGGCCGGCGCATACCTGTACCAGGGAAGCGATGACGCGGACGTTAAACTCCTGGGCAGTGGTTCCATCATGCAACAGGTGCTGGGCGCACGGGACAGGCTGGTGGAAATGGGTTACAGCGTTTCGGTGTACAGCGTCACCAGTTACAACGAACTGTACCGGGAAGCGGAGGCTTGTGATCGCCAGAACCTGCTGCACCCGGGTGATAAAAGTCAGGCTCCATACGTCAAACGTCTGTTCGGCGATGAAGACAGTGTTGTGGTCGCGGCCTCGGACTACATGAAGGCACTTCCTCGCAGTATCGAACCGTGGATGCCGGAGAACTACCTGGTTCTGGGAACTGACGGTTATGGACTCAGCGAATCCCGTGCGGACCTGCGGGATTATTTTGAAATCAGTAGCGACTATATTTGCCACGCCGCATTGGTGGGCTTACTGCAAAGCGGCAGGATCAAGAAGATCGAATTCAACAAGCAGAGCAAGCAACTCAAGGTCGATCCGGATAAGGCGGATCCGATGTTGCACTGAGGTTTGAAAAATGCCCAAGACTAATCGCAAGGACGAAGAAGAAAAGGAAAATCGGCTCGGCCTCTACATCGGTATGGGCCTGGCATTGGGTTGCTCCCTGGGTACGGGCCTTGGGCTCACGGTTATGGACAATGTTGCCCTGAGCATCAGCCTCGGTTCCGGAATTGGTATTTCTTTGGGGATAGCGCTGGCCGCTGCAAGCGGCAGCCTGGGTTCAAGCGACTAAAACACACCCCCCACCTCAACCTATCTCCAGATCATTAAAAAACCAGTTAGAACAACTGGATTTTCGTCAGGCTGATGCAGAAGCGTTATTGAGGCGGCAAAGACGAGGCAAATCTCGTCGAGAGGAGGGATTTTGCTGTTTGTAAATGAGCGACTTGAGACGAGATTTAACGAAGTATTTGCAACGAAAATAGCTTCTGCGCAGGATGACTAGTGGGTCATGGAATACATCAGGTAATTGATGCCGAGCCGGTAGGCTGAATTGGCATAGCGCGTAGGATAAGCCGGGTGATAGGTATGTTCCCAACCGTCACCCATGTCCGAGTTCCAGTTGATCAATACCATTACCCTGCCCTCGTCATCGAGGATGGCGTGGTTGCTGGCCACGTCGATGCCCTGCTCGCCGTACTCGTCGGTGCGGTACAGGGCGGGAATCATGGTGGGACCATCGATGTCATAGTAGACGTGGAAGATTTCGTGGTCCGGCGGCAGTTCGATAATTTGCCGGTCGGGGAACACCTGGGAAAAGGTCGCGTAGAAGTTGTCCCACTCCCGTTGTCCCCAGAAATCATCGATCAGTAGAAAGCCGCCACGCAGCAGGTACTCGCGCATGTTTTCCATTTCCGCCGGGCTCATCACGATGCCGCCGGCCTGGCCTACTTCCAGCATATATAAGAAGGGATAATCGAAAATGCGCTCGTCGTCGATGCGCAGGACAATAGGCTGGCTCATGACGCGGATGTTTGTCAGCCGGGATACGCCGCGCAGGAAGTTCTCATCGGCCGCGGGAAAATCGATAGCCCAGGTGCCTCCGCGAAATCCACCGAAGCCGCCACCGTAATAGGAATCGAATTGCACCCGGACAAAATTAAATTCACCCGCTTCATCGTAATCGGGGGTGAACTGCCGGGAATAGGGAAATTGTTGGACCTGGGCCGACGCCACGCCAGTAGCCACCAGAAAAAGCGGCAGAAACAATAAAGCTATTCGTTTCAAATCAATACTTCCCATGAATATGGAGGCTGAGCATAAGCGACGACGCGAAGATTGTCACCCGCATTGGTCGCAATTGCCTATTGCAGCTGGGCGCAGTAGTCCTGCTCACCCACGGATGGCGTGAACCACAGCAGATCAAATGGTTCGATGCCGGAGAATTTTTCCAGGTAGGCCTCCGGCTGGTCTTCACCTTCCACTACCTCCATGAAAGAAAGGGATAGTATGGCGCCGGGCGCGAGCTCTTCGTTCTGAGCCAGCAGGTATCGGGGTACACCGAGGTCGTACCTGACATGAAAATTACCCGCGATCAGTGCCGACACTCCCGGCCCTGAAATCAGATTGCTCGCCATCGACGCATCCCGTGCCTGCTGCACCCGGGCCATGGCAGGAAACTGACTTTCCGGCAGCAGTCCGCAATGACTCTCGTCAATGATTTCATGCAATCTTTCCTGCGCCGAAGCATCCAGCACCGACCGGGTTTTCGGATCCAGTTCACTGCCGTAAACCTGGCCCATGGTGGCGTCGCTGATGTTACCCGCCCTGATTGGTTTGCCGCTGGTCAGCGCGGTTTCCAGCAATGGACCATAGAATTCCCAATCCCATCCGTTCTCATCCCACTGCAGGTAATTCCGCAAGCCTTCCGGGGATTCGAATGACTGCATGTAAATCGAGTCAAGCAATGCCTGCTTGTCCTCGTTGATCATCTCAAACGTTACCTGGCCGATCCTCCCATCGCGGATCAATTCCTGAAGCACAGCTTGTTGCAAATGATGATGGTCAGGGTTGTCGTGTTTTTCCCCAAGTAACAAATAGTAGCTGCCAGCAATTCTTTCGTAAGCATCGGAATAGTCGATAAAGCGGCCTTCGCTACTGTCCCATATTCTTCCAACCAGGGGGTGATCCAGCAGCTCGGGTGAATGCCACGTTATGGGGGCAGACGACTGGGTACAGGAAACCAGCTGCCCAATGACTAAAAACAAGAGAAAAAATCTAGTTAACACCACCCATGCTCTCCCATTGCTGATATATCTCGTCGCTCCAGAAACTCTGGAAATAGGCGACAGCCGCCAGCTTCTGCTCATCATCCAGTACAGTGGCAAAGGCGGGCATCCTGCCACCCAGGGGGATGCCTCCCTGGTTGATTACCTGCAGCAGCACAGGAAGTGGATGGTGCCAGGCGTGGGCACTGCCATTCAGCGGGGGCGGCGGGAACGAACCATCGTCGAGGCGGGAACGCCAGTCGCTAACGATTCCTTCGGCCAGTTCACCATGGCATTCGCTGCAGTTTTCCTGAAACACAGCACGACCAGTTTCTACCTGGCTCTCGCTGTACCATCTTTCGCTTTCCCCTGGAACAAGTTCGGCAACGGCGGGGCCGGTATCGATCGATTCCGGTTCACTACAGCTTGCTGCGGCCAAAACAAAAACCAATAAAGGAATCGATCGATACTTATAACAACTGTTCATGGCTCGCGTTTTCAAACTTTCTTCTTGGGGTAATCGAATACGACGATTTCGGCGCTGTCGAAATCAATATCCCCCCAGTGATCGATGTCAACGCGTAACTGCACCAGTCCACAGGTGGGAATGTTGTCGATGTATTCACCGGACATCTCGTTGGAAAATTCTGTAATGGCTGGATTGTGTCCCACCAGCATCGCGGACTGGTAATCGTCATCGACCAGGCTGGCAGCCTTGAGGAACATGCCCATGCCTGCAAAATAGAGTTCAGGATTGCTGACGATTTCGTCTGCCGGATAACCAATATTCTTGGCAAAAAGCTTGGCGGTCGTCTTGGCGCGATTAGCCGGTGAACAGATTATGCAATCGACACTGCTGTCCCGTTGCAAAAACCGGTCCGCCATCACAGGCACATCCCGATTCCCGCGATCACTCAGGGGTCGCTCAAAATCTTTAAGTTCTGGATTATCCCAACTCGATTTGGCGTGCCGGAGCAGGTAGAGAGTTTTCATCTGGCTGCGGGAGTCTGCGCTGCTGGAATTCAATAGCCGGAGTACTGAGCCTTATACCCCAAACAGAAACGCAACTCCAGCGAATTGAGGCCGATATAGATAGTGGATTCAACGTATTGCGCGCAGCCAGCTAACCGTTAATTCCTCGCTTCGCGCTCGATTCTAAAATGGGATGTAAATTATGAAAAACTCGCTAGCGCTGGTTTTGCCAGTGGCACTATTGTTGATGTCGTCTCCCGCCGCGGCCCAGGAAGAAGAGTCTCCGCTTACCGCGGAGGTCGAGCTGGGTGCGGTAGTAACCTCGGGCAATACCGATGATGAAAACATCAATTTCAGTGCAGCCGTGGATTATGACAGTGGCAGCTGGCTATACGGCTTCTCTGTCGATGGATTTCGATCTTCCAAGAATAACGAGCTGGCAGCGCACCGCATCTATTACGTGGCCAACGCCGATTACTCATTCTCTGATACCGAATTTTTGGAAACTCGTGTCTCTCACGAAGATGACCGCTTCAGTGGTTTCGATAGCCAGTCGGACATTTCAGTGAGCTATGGGCGGAATTTTTTGCAGAATATCGAAAACATGGAACTGTCTACCACATTCGGTGCTGGTATGCGGCGCTCACGCTTGCCTGACCAGGATATCGATGAAGCCATCCTTCGCTTTAGCGGCGATTATGTATGGTCCCTGTCTTCAAGTGCCGACTTTAACCAGGAGCTCAGTACGGAATTCGGTGAAGAGTCCAGCATCTTCCGTTCCGAGAGCAGTATTGAAACTCGCATTGTTGAAAACCTGGCCCTGCGCTTTTCAATCAACATCAAACACCAGACAGATGTACCCGCGGGACGAGATAAGACAGACACTGAAACTGCAGTGACCCTGGTAATGAGCTTTTAGAGCGAATTGGCAGAAACAGGGTCTTACCGGATGCTCTATACAAGACATACATATGTAAACAAGCAAGGCGGGTAAAGCGTGACTCCGGTTGTCAAATTGTACTGGGTAATCGCGTTGCTGTTCATGCCACTGAGCCTGGCATGGTTGCTGACAGGAATCGAGGGCAGTATCACATTCGTTGCACTCTATTCCCGTCCGTTCCAGTTTACCTTGTTCCTTGTACTGCTTGCCTGGACGTTAATTGGCACCTATGAGCTTTTTTTCAGCCCCAGCAACCTGCGTCGAAATTATCCGGTTCTCGCTAACATTCGTTACATGCTGGAGTATATAAGGCCGGAGATACAACAATATTTCATCGCCAACAACGTAGAAGAAAAACCGTTTTCCAGGGAACGCCGAAACCTGATCTATCGCCGCGCCAAGGCTGCGAACGACACCCTTCCCTTCGGCACCGAACAGGACATTCTTGCCGAAAGTTATCGAAGCCTTGCGCACTCCATTAAAGCCACGGAAGTAGCGGAAGAACATCGCCGGGTGACCTTCGGTGGTGAGCGTTGCAAAAAACCTTACAGCGCGTCACGCCTGAATATCTCCGCCCTGAGCTTCGGCGCATTGAGCAGCACCGCCATCCAGGCCCTGAACAAGGGCGCGGCCATGGGTAACTTTGCCCACAATACCGGGGAAGGGGGACTCAGCGAACATCACCTGCGCCATGGCGGCGACATCATCTGGCAGATCGGCACCGGCTATTTCGGTTGTCGCAATGCCGATGGCAGTTTCAATGACGAGGCTTTCGCGGAAAGGTCCCGCCTGGAAGTGGTCAAGATGATAGAAATCAAGATCTCCCAGGGGGCCAAACCTTCCCACGGCGGCGTGCTCCCCGGCGCCAAGGTGACCGATGAGATCGCGAAGATTCGCCTGGTGGAACCTGGCAAGACGATTTACTCCCCGGCCTGCCATCCTGAGTTTGATACTCCAACCGGCCTGATGCACTTCGTGCAGCGACTGCGCGAGTTGTGTGATGGCAAGCCTGTGGGATTCAAGCTCTGCATCGGCAAGAAGAGTGAATTCATGGCCATGGTCAAGGCCATGCAGGCGACTGGAATCTACCCCGATTTCATTACCATCGACGGCGCTGAAGGCGGTACCGGGGCGGCACCGGTGGAATTCTCCAATCGCCTCGGCATGCCCTGTATTGAAGCCACCTATTTCGTCCACCAGGTATTGCGTGGCGTCGGCGTGAGAGACAGGCTGAAGCTGATCAGTGCAGGCCAGACCGCCACCGGCTTCGACATGCTGGAGAAAATCATCATGGGAGCGGACACGGTAAACGCAGCCCGCGCCATGATGATGGCCCTGGGCTGCGTTCAGGCCAAGAGCTGCAACACCAATCACTGCCCAACCGGTATTGCCACCCAGGACCCGTACCGTGCCCGCGCGATTAACGTGGAACAAAAATCAGTGCGGGTTAGAAATTTTCAGCGTACGACTGTGGCTTCCTGTTTCGCTCTCTGCGGCGCCATGGGGGCTGACAATCCCGCGAACCTGGATGCCAGCGACCTGTTCGCACGCTGTGACGGCGAACAGAAAAACTATAACCAGATCATGCACCCCCTCGGCGAAGGCCAGTTGCTGAGTGATGCCATACCCGATTCCTATCGCAACGACTGGTCCCGCGCTACAGCCGATAATTTCTAGGCACTTTTCAGTAAGGAGCGACGCAGCACGCAAAGGTGTAGAATGCCTCGATGCGCTCCCTTCTCCTCTTTTATTGCTTGTCGCACCCGCTCTCGGACAAGCGGCGAGTGCCGCGCAACAAGAGCTGGACACCTACTTCGCTGTGCTGCAACAGGTTGATTCCCCCGCGATCATTCGCGACACGGAAAACAAGATCTGGGAAATATGGATGAGCCATGAAGATGAAAACGCCGAGCGCTTACTGATTGCGGGCATCGAGCGCATGAATAACGGCCAGCATGGGCCGGCCATGCTGGCGTTCGACCGGCTGATCGAATTTTTCCCGGACTACATGGAAGCGTGGAACAAGCGCGCAACCCTGCACTACTTGCTTGGTAATTTCGACGCGTCCATAAAAGATATCGAACAGACCCTGGCACTGGAGCCGCGACACTTTGGCGCCCTCTCCGGACTCAGCCTGATTTACATCCAGCGTGATGAACTTACCCAGGCGCGGGATGTATTAGAGGAGTTGCTACTGGTTCATCCCAACAGCCCCAACGCACGGCAGAACCTGGAACTGGTCCTGGAAAGACTGGCCTCACAGGTCATCTGATTATTTATATACCGCCATTAAAAAAGGACCATCGCTGGTCCTTTCTTCACAAGCTTCTGCTGCCCGGGCGAACTCGTCGGCCCAGGCAGAATTTCAAGCTGTCTACTGACGGTTGCCGCTTACGCCAAAGGCGCCGAAGTCGCTGCCGAATTCACCGCTCAGTGAATCACCATCTACAGTGCCGGAAAATTCCAGCACCAGGGATTGACCCTGGGCATCGATCTCGGCAGTGAACGCAATGCCATTGCCGTCATAGGTGATACCGGAAATTGGTGCTTCGCCCATGCCGTCGGCTGCCATGACACCACTGCCATCGGCATTCAGGGTCATGGTGGCAGGAAGTGCGCCGAGAGGAGTATTCATCTCAACAGCCCAAACGCCTACGCCAGGAGGTGTGCCAGCGGCACAGCCGGCCAGGATAACCAGAGACAGCAACCATCCGCCTAGTAATTTTTTCATAATTGAATCCACCTTAGTTTGTAAAAATCCAGTTCGAATACAGTTTTACAACGGAAGCCTGGAGTGGTTGCGCCTGATTTTGTAGCTCTCTACCTGAACTGCAGCGCCTTGGGTATCTGGTTCCAGCTTCGGTTCCCCCAATCTCCACCTGCGTGGAGTTGCCTCGATTGCTAAACAGTGGGCCTATTGTCCGGTTTAAATCGTCACAGTCAACCTCCACAGGCCCCGAATTCCGTAATCCCTGCCCTATCCCGGTCCGCCCCGGTTTGAATGGGTGGCCTCGGCGGAGGAATTTCCTTATATTGCGCTGGTTCTCATCGTCTTCTGCCGTGCAGGCTGTCTATTCAGCCGGTGGAAGATTGATAATCAATAAAAACAGGAGAGCCCATGGATGTATTTATAGGGGAAGTCCTCGGCACTTTCATTCTGCTTGTTCTAGGAGGCGGCGTCGTCGCCAACGTGGTACTGGACAAGACCGGCGGCCAGGGCAGCGGTTACATCGTCATCACCTGGGGTTGGGGCATAGCCGTATTCGTCGCGGTTTTCATTACCGGCAATGTCAGTGGCGCCCATATTAATCCCGCAGTGACCATCGGCCTCGCGACGGCGGGATTGTTCTCCTGGAGCCTGGTTCCCGTATACATAAGTGCACAACTACTCGGCGCATTTCTCGGCGCGGTATGTGTATGGTTCCACTACCGGGATCACTTCGAAGCCACGGACGATCCGGCCACCAAGCTCGGCGTATTCAGCACCGCACCATCTATCCCGAACCTGGTCAGCAATATTTACTCGGAAATCCTGGGAACTTTTATTTTGATTCTCGGCGTTCTGTATATCGCGGAGCCTGATGTAGGGCTGGGCGCGCTGGATGCACTCCCGGTGGGGCTGCTGGTCTTCGGTATCGGCATGTCACTGGGAGGTACTACGGGTTATGCCATCAATCCGGCCCGGGACCTGGGTCCGCGTATTGCCCACGCCATCCTGCCCATCAAGGGTAAGGGCGACAGCGGCTGGCACTATGCGTGGATTCCCATAGTCAGTCCCACCATCGGTGCCGTGCTGGCGGCGCTGGTTTACCTGTGGCTTCCGTTTTAGGGTAAACCGCGCACTATTGCACGTCCCAGGCGGTGAGCCAGCGCCGGGAAACGTGCTCGAAAACCAGGTCTTGCAGCAGGCTGCGTTCCAGGCCCGGCATGTGGGCGGCTCCGTAAAACAAGGCAATTGAACGCGCATTCCCCTGGTCCAGCGCTTCTTCCAGCCTGTCGATGGCCACGGTGTTACGTTCCCCCAAAATGGTAATCTGCTGCTCCGCTTCGGCACCCAAATCCAGGGTTCCACTGCGACCCAATTCCGATGCAATCAGCGATTTCAGGGCAAGCCGGGAATCATCGGCATTGATCGCTTGCATGATCGATAGCAGAGATGCCGGTTCCACATAATCAGTGTTAGACCTTGCCTGTTGTTCTGCCGCGACCTGGGCGGTGGCCAGGGTCATGAACATGGTAAGAAAGCTCTCGTTACGTTGCACCATGATCTCACGTAATTCGGCCTCGGTGAGGTCCGCGTGTTGGAAATTTGCCGCACCGTAATCAATTCCCGCCAGCTGAAATTCGACTTCAAGAAAATCCGCCAGGATGGTCTGGAAAAAACCGATAGGACTGCCGGGCCTGCCCGATGCATTCGCTACTTGTTTCGGTGTAGCGTCCGTGACCATTTCGTAGAGCACCAGGTCCATTGAGCGGAAATACTCATTCAGTTCCTGGTAATACGCCTCGTCACCGACGTGGACCGCGGCTACCAGGTCTACCGTCACTCCAGACGGGTGGCGGTAGCGATTGATCGCGGTTTGCAGTTCCCCCTGCCATTCCCCGTTGCCCGGTTGGAAACGCAGGAACTCCGAGGCCCAAGCAGTGGCCGAGGCAAAGAGGGCGAGAACAAGAACCAGGCAGCGCATCGGTACTATCAACTTGTTTCGGGTGACCCGCCGAATGGCGCGATGGCCACGGTCAGGGTTTTTGGACGCCGCTCGGAATCCAGGTAAGAAGCAATGGCGGGAATGGATTCGATGCCCTGCTTGAATGCCACCAGCTTTGGATAGCGGTCCAGTGATTGCTGGGAAAATGGCCGGACGTAGTCGAGAAAATGCCAGGCGATGAAATCCACGAAACTGATCCGATTGCCGGAGAAGAATCCACTGTTGGCCGGATTCGCCTCCAGCATCATGTTCGCTCGGTCGAGTAATACCGGGAGTTCTTCATTCTCAAAGGCATCGCGCTTGTCGTGGAATTCCGGGTCCCAGAAAAAACCACCAAGCTTGTTCTGGGCATCGACGAAAAACTCTTCCACCATGTCACAGCGCACGCGCTCCGCTTCATTGTCACCATAGAGATCGAACCTGCGCGCCAGGTGACGATAAATCGCGTGACTCTGGTGCAGGGTCAGTTCACCGTCTTCGTACAGGGGCAGTTGGCCGTGGGGAAACTCCGCTTTCACGGATGCCCACTCATCCAGTTCAATCTGGCGTTCGGTATATGGCGTGCCGGAAAGCTCAAGGAGCAGGCGAATCACTTCGACGCGACCCCTCGCATCGAAGTAAGTGATTTTTGCCATGTCTGTGTCTGCCGCCAAAACCTGTCCTGAAGCAATTCCGCCGGAATCACGGCCATTCTCACACATGGGAAGACCGCTGCCCACAAGGGCTGCAGCCCCAAATGGCCCGCTGCCGCGATTGAAGGAGTCTTGCTACTACTATATGCTCAGTGGATTAAGGCTTGGGCCCTGTTGAGTAAGCATTGGCGGGAGGTGGGCAATGGCGAGAATCACGGTTAACGGCGTAGAGCATGACCTGGACATAGAGCCGGACATGCCCCTGTTGTGGGTACTGCGGGACGAGCTGGGCCTGACCGGCACCAAGTTCGGCTGCGGCATCGCCTCCTGCGGTGCCTGCACGGTTCACGTCAATGGCTCCGCACGGCGCAGCTGCGTTACCCCGGTTAGCGCGGTAGAAGGCCAGGAAATCACCACCGTCGAAGGGCTGGCCACGGCCGCCGCCGGCAGCAATCCTGCCAACCCGGACCTGTCCGCGGTACAACAAGCCTGGATCGATCACCAGGTACCCCAGTGTGGCTATTGCCAGTCCGGCATGATCATGGCGGTTTCGTCCCTGCTGGCAAGCAATCCCAATCCAAGTGATGCCGAAATCGACGCGTCCATTACCAACGTCTGCCGCTGCGGTTCCTATGTTCGTGTCCGCCGCGCCATTCGTTCACTGGCGACGGCCTAGGGGGTTGCCATGAACATTAGCCGACGCCGCTTTATTTTCACTACCGCACTGGTTGGCGGTGGTGTCCTCATTGGTTATTCCGCGACCCGTCCCAGCCGCCATCGCCGCGCAAACGATGAATTAACCCAGGGTTCAGAACGCTTTCTCACTTCCCTCATCAAGATCGATGCCGACAATCGCATTACCGTATACGTGCCCCACTCCGAGATGGGCCAGGGCATTCACACCGCGCTGGGCATGATGGCCGCCGATGAGCTGGATGCGGATTGGGAGACCCTCATAATTGAACAGGCACCCGCCGATGACCTGTTCGCCAACGGGGAACTGGTGAAAGGATTCGCCGCCGAGTACGGCGTGCCGTCGTTCCTGCAGGGACTGGTGAATTTCAGCGCGGTGAAAGTTGCCGAGATCATGAACCTGCAAACCACCGGTGGCAGTTCCTCGGTGAGATTCACCGGTGAACTGGCCATGCGTACCGCCGGCGCCGCCGCGCGCGAGTTGTTAGTCGAAAGCGCCGCGGCACACTGGGGCGTACCGGCAAGCGAGGTCACCACGGAGCTGGGGCACCTGCATCATAATGCCAGCGGCCGCACCTATACCTATGGGACGGTGGCCAGTACTGCCGCCACCATGGAACCACCGGAGAACCCGGTACTGAAAGACCGTTCCCAGTTCAAGATCATGGGCCGGCCGCTGAATCGCAACGACATCCCTGCCAAGGTAGATGGCACCGCGCCCTACGGTATGGATGCCCACAGCGAAGACATGTTATTCGCGGCCCTGCGCCTGCCGCCGGTGTTCGGCACGAAACTGGTTTCCATTAACCGCCTGCCGGCACTTTCACAAAGAGGCGTGCGGGAAGTCATCCAGCTTGAAGATTCCTATGCCGTGGTGGCAGACAACTATTGGCGCGCCAAGCAGGCGCTGGAACTGGTGGAAGCGGAATGGGAAACATCGGAAAACGATAATATTTCCAGTGCCGATATCGCCGCGCGCTTCGATGCCTCATTGCTTGAAGATGACAGCGACGAAGACAAGGAACAGGGCGACGCCGAAGCGGCGTTTGAATCCGCCGTCGACACCATCGAAGCCAGCTACCGGGTACCCTACTTGGCTCACGCCGCCATGGAACCCATGAACTGCACGGTGCACATCCATGAACGTGGCGCCGACCTGTGGACTTCCACCCAGGACGCACTGGGCATCAAGGGCCGGGTGGCGAACATCGCCGGCCTGTCCATCGACGAGGTGACCTTTCATCATACTTACGTGGGTGGTGGATTCGGTCGTCGCCTGCCCTTCAACTGGAACGTGATTGATCACGCCACCCAGATTGCCATGAACTTCGATGTGCCGGTGAAGACTATCCTCACCCGGGAAGAAGACATGCGCCAGGATTACTACCGACCGGCGGTGCACAGTAATTTCCGTGCCGCCTTCGACGGGGCGGGCAATGTGACCGGCTGGCACAACCGCTTTACCGGTCCGATCCAGGTGCCAGGTGCCTCCCATATTCCCTACTCCATCGAGAACCAGTCCATTCGCGTGGTGGACGGAGACACCCACGTGCCCATCGCGGCCTGGCGCAGCGTGGACCATTCCCAACAGACATTTTTTACCGAATCCTTCGTTGACGAAATCGCCCACCGTGCCGGCATAAATCCTTACCAGTTCCGCATGGATCTGTTGCAGGAACACCCGCGCCACCGCCGCGTGCTGGAAGTGGCAGCGGAAGCGGCGGGCTATGGCCAGAACCTGCCCGAGGGCCGGGCCCTGGGCATCGCCGTGCAGGAAAGCTTCGGCAGTATCGTCGCGGAGATTGCAGAGGTATCCATGGATAACGATAACCAGCCCATCGTGCACAAGGTAACCTGCGCCATCGACTGCGGCTGGGCAGTGAATCCCGATACCGTGGAAGCCCAGGTGGAGAGCGGCATCATCTTCGGCCTGAGTGCGGCGCTTTACGGTGAAATCACCATCGAAAATGGCCGCGTGGTGCAGGGCAATTTTCCCGACTACGAAATGGTACGCATGGCCACGGCGCCGGAAATCGATGTGCATATCGTGGAATCCGGTGAGGCCCTGGGTGGTCTCGGCGAACCGGCCACACCACCCATTGCCGCGGCGGTGACCAATGCCATCTACATCCTCACCGGCCAGCGGGTGCGGGAACTTCCCATCAAGAACCACGACTTCCGAAGCGCACTACTGGCGCAAGTGTAGGAATTATTAGAAAAAGTGCCAGGCACTAGTGCCTGGCACCTTTTCTTGCTCAACTGCCAATGCGTGCGAATTCTCCCCATCAAGAACCGTTAATTCAACGGTCCTTATCTCACGTGGGTGTAGGAATTCTTGTAAAAGTGCCAGGCATGAAATCCTGGTACTTTCGTACTCACTGCTCCCTGCCAATCCTTAGTCCAGCCTCTTGCTGAAGCGCTTGATGGTTATCACCATGGCGACGAGCATGAAGGCGCCCAGGGCGGCGAGGTCACGCCACATGGTCATGATGTCGGCGCCGCGGAGGATGATGCCGCGGATCAATCGGTTGAAGTGAGTGAGCGGCAATACCTCGGCGATGTTCTGGGCAATCTGCGGCATGCCGTCGAAGGGAAACATGAAGCCGGACAACAGTATTGATGGCAGGAACACGAAGAAGGTCATCTGCATGGCCTGGAACTGAGTCTTCGCCGAGGTAGAGATCAACAATCCCAGGGCCAGGTTGGCCGCGATAAATGTCATGGCCGCGATAAACAATTGCATCTCGCTGCCACGGATTGGTACCGCAAACAGGGCCCGGCCCATGCTCAGTATTATTACCAGCTGGATCAGGCCGATCACGATATAGGGCAGGATTTTTCCTAACATCAGTTCCGTGGTCTTAACCGGCGTGTTGATCAACAGCTCCAGGTTCCCCCGCTCTTTCTCACGCACGATAGCCACCGCCGTAAACAACACCATGGTCATAGTGAGGATCACCCCCACCAGCCCGGGCACGATATTCACCGCGGAACGGCGTTCGGGATTGTAATAGTTGCGTACTTCGATTCGCCCGGGCACGGCCAGGCGGGGCTGGCTGTCGAAAGCCACCGGCATGGCAGTCAGTTGCTGGGCGACACCGAGGATGATGGGATCGGTGCCGTCCACAAGTAGCTGGGCCGCGGCACGATCGCCTTCGATAATGCGGCGGTCGAAGTCATCGGGTATGGCCACGCCGATGGATATCTCACCGGCGTCCAGCAGGCTGTTCAATTCCTGCAGAGAAGCGGCGCGATGGCGGATGTTCACTACCTGGGTCGCGGACATATCGGCTATCAACTGACGCGACAGGTGGGTGTCGGCTTCGTCCACGTAAGCGGCATTAAGATTGCGCACGTCGGTGTTGATGGCATAGCCGAATAAAATAAGCTGGATCAGGGGAATGCCGACGATCATGCCGAAGGTGAGACGATCCCGGCTCAGTTGCAGAACTTCCTTGTGCATGATGGCGGCAATGCGTAACAGGGAGTTCATGCTGCCAGCTCCTGCTCATCCCGTTGCTCGGTTACGGCGACGAACACGTCTTCAAGATCGGGGAATACCTGGTCAACGCTGGCCTCGATATTGGCGTTCCGCAACAAAGCCTGGATACGATTTAGCCCATCATCGACGTGCTTGGGCAGCATGACCCGCAAGCGCACGCCCAGCTGGGTAATGCTGCTTATGACAGGGTCCTTGTGAAGCACGTTCCTGGCCTCGTTGGTGTCCATGGCCTCCACTTCGAATACATGACAGGGTACGTTTTCCCCCAGTTCCCGCGGCGTGCCATCAGCCACCTTGACCCCGCGATCGAGAATGGCGAGGCGGTGGCAACGGGCCGCCTCGTCCATGTAGTGGGTCGATACCAGGATCGTGGTGCCCTGCTCGGCCAGTTCAAACAGGTTTTCCCAGAAGTCGCGGCGGTTCTGGGGATCGACGGCGCTGGTAGGTTCGTCCAGCAACAGGATGTCGGGCTTGTGCAGCGTCGCCGCCGCCAGGGCGAGCCGCTGCTTCTGGCCACCGCTGAGGGTGCCCGCCTTTTGCTTCGGCCGGTCGGCAAGGTCGTATTCATGCAGCAACTCGTCGACCCTTTTTCTGCGAAGCTTGCGCGGCACCGCATAGACTTCACTGATGAACTGCAGGTTCTCTCTTACCGACAGGTCCTCGTACAGGGAAAATTTCTGGGTCATGTAGCCGATGCGCTGCTTCAGCGCTTCCGACTCCCGGCGCGTATCCATGCCAAGCACCGTGGCACTGCCCTCGGTTGGTATTAGCAGTCCACATAACATCCGTATTGTGGTTGATTTGCCGGAGCCATTGGGCCCGAGAAAACCATAAATCTGCCCGGCGGTAACCTGCCGGTCCACCTTGTCCACGGCAACGAGAGAGCCGAAGTGCCGGCTCAGCCCCGTAGCAGTTATGGCAAACTCGGCGGTCATAGGTTTACTCGAACAGGACCTGTACCGGCAGGCCTTCGGGAAGGCGCCGCGATTGTTCAGGAAGCGCAACTTCCGCCACGTAAGACAGGCGGCTGCGGTCTCTCTCGGTGAGGGCAAAATAAGGAGTGAAACTCGGTTCCGCGGCAACACGACGCACGGTGCCGTTCAGTACGGTATCCATACCGTCGATACGAAGCGGCAGCACACTCCCCACTTCCACCTGCAGGCGCAATGGCTCGGGAATATATATACGGGCATAGGGCTGGTCACCGCTGAGCAGCACTGCCACCACGTCACCAATGCGCGGGCGCTCCCCCACTTCGAAGGGCAGGGAGTCGATAATGCCGTCTACGCTTGCCGTAATTGAGAGACGGGACAGGTCAAACTCCAGGCTGGCCAGCTTGATTTCCGCCTGGGCCAGTTGGGCACGGGTCTGGTCAATCTGTTCAATGCGAGTACCCGCTTCCAGTTCCGCCAGCTGGGCACTGACAAATTCGATTCGGGCCCCGGCGGATTCCAGCAACTTGCGCGCCGTGTCCACGCTCTCTACGGAAGTCAGGTCCCGCGCACGTAATCCCTCGAGACGCGCCAATTCCCGTTGCCGGAAATCCCGTTCGATAACGGCTTCATTCAGGTTGGCGCGGGTTGCGTCTATGGTTTCCTGGCGCGGTCCGTTGAGTTGTTCCTGCAGCCGTGCCCGCACCTGTTCCACGCTGGCCCGGGCTTCATCGATTCGAATCTGCAGCCGCGCGCCGTCCTGTCGCACGATCAGATCACCGCCGCTCACGGCATCTCCTTCAAGCGCTTCTATGGCAATAATGGGTTCCGCCGACTCGGCCACCAGTTCCACCCGGTCAGATTCCAGTTGTCCCACGGCCTGCTGGCTTGCCTCTTCACAGGCTGCGAGCAGGATTGCGAGAGTCATCAGCAGGTAAATTGACCTGTTCATGGTGCTGCCTCCCCGGGGTTTGCCATTACCCCGTGTAAAAACAGATGTGCATGGTGCTGGGAAATAACCCCGGCCAGCTCCTCGTTCATTTCCATGTTCAATACCTGGGACAGCATGGGCCGGGCCAGGAATGGAAAGATGGTCATGCCCATAAGCGAGATCAGAGCCAGTTGCGGATCCAGGTCGGAACGATAGTTGCCGTTTGCGATTTCCTTCTGGATCAGGCCCAGCAGGCTGGGGGCGAACATCGTCTTCACCTTTTCCAGGACGGCGGCGCGAATCTCACCGTCGCTGAACAACACTTCCCGCACCATGAAGTTGGGCCACCAGGGGTTGGCGGCCAGCAACAGGCTGTAGCGGCTGGCAAATTCGGTGATGGTGAGGGACTCGGAGCGGCCGATCTCGTCCAGGCTGGCGGCAATGGATTGCAGCAACTCATCCACCATGGCCAGGTACAGCCCCTGCTTGCCACCGAAGTAGTAGTTCACCATGGCGGCATTCACGCCGGCGCTATCGGCGATATTGCGCAGGGAAACCGCCTTGAATTCATTGCTGAGGAAGTGGGTGCGGGCCGCCTCCAGCAGGTCCGCCCTTACCTTGTCGCTGTCTCCTCCGGCGGGGCGTCCCGGCGCGGTGTTTCGGGCTGTCATGGTGATTTCCTGTATCCAGGTTGATGGAAAGTAATTAATTAAACATTTAATTAATTAGCTGTCAAGCCTGGATTCGGTTCACCGCGCACCCGCCCCAGTGATATTGGTGTCATGCTCGGGAGCCTGGGCGCAACGGTGAGTGCTACACTGGCGGGGTCGTCTGAGGAGAGACTGCCTTGCTAATACTGGTAACAGGACTGGTGCTATTCCTGGGCATGCACCTAACCCGGGAGCTGGGTTTGCGGGATGGCCTGATCGCCCGCTTCCCCTCCAAAGGCGCCTACATGGGAGCCTACTCGGTCATTACCCTGCTGGGTTTCAGCCTGATCATCTGGGGCAAGTCCAGTGCCGGGTTCACCATGTTATGGCAACCGGAATTCGACCAGCGCTGGGTCTCCTACTTCCTGATGTTACCTGCCCTGGTGCTGGTGGTAGCCGGCAATTTTCCCATGTCGGTGCTGCGCTGGAACCTGCGTAATCCCATGATGCTGGGAACCCTGCTGTGGAGCGTGGCTCACCTGTGGTCCAATGGCGACCTCGCCTCCGTGGTCCTGTTCGCCAGTTTCGGTACCTGGTCCGTAATAAAGTTCTTCAGCCTGTGGTCGGTTAACAAGCCAAAGCAAGCTTTCAGCATTAGCCTGGTATTGCGGGATGTGCTGGTAATAACGATTGGCTGTTTCCTCTATGCCGCCCTGTGGGCCTGGCATGGCGAACTGTTTGGAGTGGGACTGGGAAATTTTTATGGCCTTTAGGCGATTTTTCTTAACTCTTGCACTGCTTGCCTGTTCTCACGGGGCGATGGCGCAGGATGACCAGTCGGCCTGGAACGGGACCTGGATCGCCGAAGGCACGCTGTTCTCAATCCGGGTGTTAGTGGAAAACGGCGCCATGACAATCCAGCAGATCGAATCCCTGGGATTTGTCTGGAGCAACAAAGAAGGTGTGGTGAATGGCAACGTGGTGGAAGTAGAAGTGGACTATGCCGGGGTGAATGGCATCATCCAGGCAGAACTGATCGACGAGAACACCGCCATCGCCTTCGCCAAGACCTGCCTGCCGGACTTCATGGTGGTATGCGTGCTGGCGAAGGACCGCCAGGCGGTGTTTCGCAGGACTTCTACGGAGTAGTTCTTCTACTATATCTCAGTAGAAGACTTAACGACTTTTCCCACGATGCCATAGTCGATGGCCTCTTCCACGCTCATCCAGTAGTCGCGATCCGTATCCTGGGCTACCCGCTCCAGGGGTTGCCCGGTCTCTTCGGAGATCAGCTGGTTGATGCGTTCCCGCATCTTCACGATTTCCTTGGCCTGTATGGCAATATCCGTGGCGTCGCCCCGGGAACCACCCAGGGGCTGATGAATCAGAAAACGAGTGTTAGGAAGACAAAATCGATTCTTCTTGTCCGCGGCCAGGAAGATGGTGGTGGCGGCGCTCGCCACCCAGCCGGTGCCGACAATTTTTACCTCGGGCTTGATGAACTTGATCATGTCGTACACCACATCGCCCGACTCCACGTGGCCACCCGGGCTGCTCACGTAAATCGTAATCGGATCATCATTTTCGGCCGCCAGGGCCAGCAGCCTTTCCGTCACCGAGCGTGCCAGCTTGTCATTGATCTCCCCGAAAATGGTGATAGATCGAGACTTGAAGAGTTTCTCATCCATGAATCCGGAGCGGCCGGAACCCTTTTCATCCTTTTTCTCTGCGTCATTATTTGCTGCGTATTCCATTGCTAAGCCTCGAGTGCTAATCAGTTAAGTGCTAACAGGGATCCTGGTTGCTGCGAATATAGGCGATTATTTTCCACAGGTCGTCATCCCCCTCGGGAAAATTATTGCCGAAACCCACCATGCGCGTGTCCGGGATGCCCGTGGTTACCACCCGGAAAATATCTTCGTTGGTTTCCCCGTAGTCCCACTGGCAGTCGAACAGGAAGGAAGCATCGTTTTCTTCTTCCTGTTCCGCAATCAGTCCGTGGCAAAAATTGGCGCAGGATCCGAGGAACAAGGCCTGGCCCCGCTCCAGTGCTTCCGGGTCCACCATGAATGCATCGACCTTGGAAAGGGGTAAGGGTTCTTCAGAGCCACAGGCACTGAGCAAGACCAGGATGATAACCAGTCCGGAGAACCACTTCATGACAGCTCGCGCCTGCCCCCATTTCTTTCGCTGTGGAACAATCCCCGGCAGATTAAACAGTCTGGCTGCCGGATTCAACTTCTGCGCCCAGGGGTTTGAAAGTGATCAGCAGTTGCGGCAACAGGGTAAGGGAACCGGTGAGGGCCACTACCATGGCAAGGCTGGTCAACAGGCCGAACACGATAGTTGGGATGAAATTTGACAGAGCCAGGATTGAAAATCCCGCCACGATGGTCATGGAAGTGAAATACATGGCACGGCCGATGCTGTTGTGGCAATGAAACATGGTTTCCCGGTAATTCTGGAAACGAGGAAACACGCGGCGAAAACGATGCATGTAGTGAATGGTGTTGTCCACGCCGATGCCCACCGAGATGGCAGCAATGGTAATGGTCATGATGTCCAGGGGAATATTCAGCCAGCCCATGATGCCCAGCACAAAGGCGGCGGCGATGATGTTGGGGATAATACAGATGATGCCGATGGCCAGGGAGCGAAACAGGGTAAGGAACATGATCATGATGGCGAACATCACCACACCCAGGGTGAGGATCTGGGACTGGAACAGGCTCTGCAATACGTTGTTGTACATCACCAGGATACCGGTCAGGCGTACCTGCTCATCGCTGAAACCGAATTCCTGTTCTACGCCACTTTCTATACGCGCAAGTAATTCGTTGCGATTGAGATCTTCCGCCGATTCGATTACGCGCACGTTGAATCGCAACTGGTTGTCATCAATCGAGACGAACGGATTTAGCACCGTGGATTTCAGCGCCTCGGGAATGCGATTATAGAGAATGGCCCAGAGGAAACCGTCCACCGGCATGTTGCCGTTCAGTTTCTCCGCCAGCTGCACGATAGCACCGAAGGAAAGCACCTTGCCGGTTTGCGCATCGGCGTCGAGGTATTCGTGAATAGCCTTGATCTGCTCCATCTTCGGCGCGGTAAACCAGTAGGCATCGTCATCACCACCTCCGTCGCCGAACGGATCGTCAAAACCGCCGTCGAAGCCGTCACTGAAACCATCGCTGAAACCATCGTCGAATGCTTCTTCTTCCGGCAGGTCAATGATGACATCGAATGAAAGCGTTCCACCGAGCTTGTCATCGAACAGGGTCATGCCCTGGAAGATTTCCGTACTCTCGCGAAAATAATCGATGAAACTGTTTTCCACCCGCAGGCGGGTGAGACCCACCACGCTGAAGGCCAGCACCAGGGCATAAATGATCAGTACATTGCCGCGCAGTTTGTCGGTCAGGGTGGCCAGGCCGGCGGTGAGGTTGAGTTTGAGTTCATTGGAAAAATTACTGTCGTCGGTCTTGAGGCTGCTCATCACCGCCGGAAACATGGTGAAGGCAACAATGAGCGCGGTGGCCACGCCCATCATCATCATCCAGCCAAAGGTAATAATAGGCAGAATGCCGCTGACCAACAGGGAGCCGAAGGCCACGGCGGTGGTTAATGCGGTATACAGGCAGGGCCGGTACATACTCAGCACGGCATGGCGCAGCAGCTTACCGTGATTGGAATAATGCCGGGTCGCGCGCAGTTGCCGGTAGCGCACCATGAGATGAACAGTCAGGGAAATGGTGATGATGAGCAACAGAGAAATGAAATTGGACGACACCACGGTCACGCGCCAGTCCATCAGGCCCAGGATGCCCACCATGATGGTGCCGGCCACGGCGCAGCACAGCAGGGGCATGGCCACCCAGCGCGGGCGCCGGAAAATCAGGCCCAGTGCGATGATGATCAGCAGGACCACGGCAAAGCTGAAACTCCTGAGGTCGCCCTGGACAAAAGTCACCAGGTCATCGGCGATCATAGGCGCACCACCGAGATAGATCTGGGCATCATCGCGATAGTCGTCCAGGATTCCCCGAATCTCGCCGATGATTTCATGCTGGCGGTCACCGGCCAGCACGCTGTATTCGGCATAATCTTCTTCCACCTGGGCCAGCTCCAGTGCCAGCTCCGGAGTCAGTTCGCCTTCCCGTTCCATGCTGCGTAACGCGGTGCGTCGATTGACCAATCCCCGGGAAGTCTGGTCGATGGCAAAACTCACCTGCAGTCCCGCGGTTTCCCCGTCGGGGCTGAGCAGGGCATTGCTGAACACCGGAGAAGACATGATCTCTTCCCGCGCCGCATCCATGTCCACGCCCTCGTCGAGTATGGTCAGGTAGTCTTCCGAGATTCCGGTCAGGGGCGTATCGCCGAACACCGGAACATTCATGATGCTGTCCACCGCTTCCACCCGGTCTATGGCGAGCAGGTCTTCACGCAATTGACCGAGTCGCTGCAACACCGGTTGGCTGAACAGGTCGCCCTGGGGTGTATAGGCCACCACCACGGAGTCGCGCACGCCGTAACGCGTGTTAACTTCCCGGGAAAACTCCAGGTCTGGATCGTTCTCCAGCAACAGGGAATCCGCCGAGGCGTCGAGCCGGAAATACTGGGCGTGCCAGGCAAAAAACCCCAACAACAGCAGGGTTACAGCGATGACCAATCCGGGCCTGCCGAATACCAGCCGGGAATAAATCCTGGCGATGGAGGAATTGGAGGATTGCATGGAAGTTCCGGCTTCGTTCCGATGAAACTACGGAATATACGGGTTTATGGGCTACTTTTCGATGACCTGCTTATTCGTAGCCGCCACAATAAATATTACCGCTCCACGGTATAGGTCAGGTCCACGCTCTGGTATTCACCTGACTCACCCTGCAGCTTGAAGCGATCAGACATCCAGTAATCCACGGTAATTTTTGTCTGGTGGTCAAACAAACCCACTCCATACTTCACGAATATTTCCGGGGTCAGGTACTTGCCCAGGCTCAGCTCCGTGCTGTCCAGGTTTCCGGTACTGCGGAAACTGAGTTCGTCCAAGCCAAGCTGCTCGCGGATCTGGCCTGTTATGCCCTGTCCCCTTTCCAGCCCCAGGGTGGCGATGGCATCGATAACGGCCGCACCTCCCGCTGCATCGAGCTGGGAATAGGGACGCCCGGTAATCATGACAGCGAGGATATCGTTTTCCGGTAACACCGGTGACGAGAATAACTGGCTGTGCCGGTTTCGCAGGGTACCGTTCATCAACACACCCACGGTCTGGTCACCGACTACCCGTACCGCGCGGATATCCAGCGCCGGGTTCTCCAGCGCGCCCAGGAACAACAGCGTGCCCTGCTGGATCTGCAGGGTCTGTCCGTACAACTGGTATACGCCGTCCTGTACCGCCACTTCACCATAACTGTAGTTGGTGCCGTTCGCAGTTTGCTGTACCTGCAACTCGCCACCGAAAGTTGCGGCCAGGCCAAAGCCGTTAAACTCGACGTTTTCACCGAGGACCAGTTGGATTTCTCCGGTTACCGGAATATCGAAAAGCTGTGACTGGCTTGCACTGATGCTGCGCGCCAGGTCAGGCCGGTCTGCGGGATAACTGACGATGGTGACATCCCGGGATACGTTTACCGCCGTCTCCGGCAACTCACGCAGGGTCAGGTGCAGCCGGGGAACCTCAACACGGCCGGACAGGTCGATACCCTGTGCCGATGCCTGGACTGTTAGACGTGGAGTGAGTTCCAGTTTGAGATCCGGCAGGTCGATGAAGGCAAAGTCTGAGCCCTGAACCTGGCCACTGACTTCACGCCCATCGCTGAACAGTTCCGTGACGTCACCGGAAAAACTCAGTTCGCCCTGCCCGGAATTTACACTGCCTTCGAATCCCGCATTGCCTTCGTTATCGGCAAGAATGGATGCATTCAGGTTGCTGAAGCCGACGCCGAAGCGATTGGAGAAAAATTCCACATCACTCAGAACGAATTCACCGGTAAGTACCGGTGCTGACAAGGTGCCGGAGAAAGAGAGCGCACTCTCCATGCTGCCTCCTACCCGGGATAGCTGTGGCACCAGGGCCTGGATCCAACCGAGATCCCCAAAATTCGCGGAAAGATTACCACCCAGCTGGTCCAGCGCCGAGATTTCCAGTTGTGTACGCAGCGTACCGTTCACTGCAGGATCGCCGATGACCGCCTGCTCTCCTGCCAGTTCCGCCTCACCGACGATTTTCCATGCGCCGTCCTGCCAGCTGCCACGAAAATCCAGCAACGGCCAGTAGTAGTTGCTGCGGCTGGCCTCGTTCAGTTCTTCCGCCAGTATTCCTGTCGGAGAGTCTAACAATGGTAATACGGTAAGCCGGGCACCGGCGGCGGAAGCAGAGAATTCGAAGTCTGGTTCCCCCCGGGGATTGATTACGCCACTGAGGTCCAGGCTGGCGTTACCTTCGGCGGTTACACCCTGGGGTAGTCGTGGGAATGCGGCCAGTTCAATGAAGCGCGCCTGCTCGCCACGGTTAAATTCCCCTAATGGAAACCCGGTAAGGCTGGCGTTTAGCATCACGACACCGTCGCCATCCCGATTGCCATCGAAGCAGAGGCGAACTTGCTGCTGTAGCCAGCAACCATTTCCAAGTACAGAGCGGTCTTCACTGACGCTGATTGCAACAGGTTCGGCCAGCGCCCAGTTACCAAGCTCAGTATCCAGCCGCGTCGCATCCAGCTCCCCTTCCCAGGCGACGAACCCGGTGCCGGTAAATCCTCCTCTAAACCTTGATTGCAGCCGGCCACGATTCGATTCGATTTCCAGCTCGGCTTCGTGGTTGTTCCTGTCTCCCCGCCAGTTCATGTTCAGGCTTGAGATGAAAAGACCGTCCTCGCCTGTCGGCAGCGAGACTTCATCCGCGACCAGGCTCCCGCTGTAGCCTTCCCCGGCACCGTCAAAACTGAGGAGCGCCGAATCCAGGGTTATGCCGCGACCGGACAGCTCCCGTGCCTGCAATCCACCGTTCAGCAGAGGCCGGTCGATGGAGCCGGTTGCGGTTCCCGATCCCTGGATGCTGCCGCTGAATTCGGTGAGGAACTGGTCCAGCCGGGGAACATCCAGTTGCCAGTCGAGGGACAGGCTGTCACCGATGAGTCCGTCCAGTTCGATCCGGTTGTCCGCTGTGGCGATGTCCATGTTCGACACGCCCCACAGGCCGGCGCGCTGGAAAACCCTGCCACCGGCATTCATCTCGTATTCCCCGAGGCGAGCCTGCAACCGATTCACGTCCAGGGTGAGTTCGGGCTCGCCGCCAGCGCCGTTCTGCATCCACTGCACGGTACCGCTCGAGACCAGGGCGGAAATGGAAGTGGGAAAATCGTCGGGCAGGACTACCTGGGGATTGGCTTCCTCCAGCTCATAGTTGGCGAATACCTCAACCGCGTTTGACCAGTCCACGCGCCCGCTGCCGTTGGCCGTGCCGGTGCCATGAGAGAGGTTAAGGCGCGACACCTCCAGGGTCTCCCCTCTCATGGTTGCGTCCGCGCTTATGGTCAGTTGATCGATGCCGGGCACCAGTTCGCCGTTTATGTCGCCGTCTACGCTAAGGCTCAAGTCACCGCTTCTGTTGGTGGTTTCCACTACCAGGTCACTGGCCGACAACTGGGCGATCGCCTCCAGGGGCAGCTGCAGCCTGGCTGCCCGGTGCAGAAAATCAAACACCATAATATCCTGGTTTAACACTTGCTCTATGGTTCCTGCACTACTTACGGAATAAGGGATCTCAAGCTCATTGTTTACTTCCAGTACTGCCAGGTCCCCTGCCAGCCGTAAAGTTCCGGCGGCTCTCTCGAACTTAAGGGGTAAAGCGCGGCGCCATTCGTAGTCAAGCGTGGCCGTCAGCGGTAGCGCATCCAGCAGTGTTGCAGACGCTTCACCACTCAGGTCGATACCGTCCATTTGCAACTGCAAACCGGTAACCAACACATCACGGCCGGACAGGCTGGCCGATAGCTGCAGGGATTCAATAACGTAGTTGGTGCCGGCGTTGGAAACCTGCAGGCCCGAGATGATTATGTCGTTGCCACTGATGTCCAGTGGCAGTGGGCTAAACCGGATGTCGGGAACGGCACTGGACTCACTATCCCCAGCAAGTCTTACCCGTGGCCGATCCAGCCGCAGGCGGTTGAGCGTCACCCGGTTATCGAGCAGGTCCGCGAGCTCGATATCCACTTCCAGGGCGGAAATATTTGCGCTTAGCTGCGGCAGGCCGATTTCGACGGCTGTGAATGTAATGCCGCCAAGTAAATTGCCTGCAAGAGTTTCATAGGAGAAAGTCAGCCCGGCACCGGGATCCACTCGATCCAGACCATAGTCGAGGAGGCGCCGCGCACCATATTCCGTGCCCAGCGCTATATAAAAGAAAATGGAAGCCAGAAAAATAAGCGATAGCAATGGCGCAGCAAGCCATAGCAGCAATCGTTTTCTGGTTATGAGTGGCTTGCTCACAGGTCCGGACCCATTGTGATGTGCAATCGCACGTGATTGTCGCTTTCCACCGGGGTGGCCAGGTCGAATCGAACGGGGCCAATGGGAGACAACCAGCGCAGTCCGACGCCATAGCTTTCTTTCAATTCGTAATCAGACCAGTTGTTAAACGCATTGCCTGCGTCCATGAACAGGGCGATTTTCCAGTTCGGGGCCAGGTTGAAGTCGTATTCGATTCCCGCGGCAAGCATGTGCTTGCCACCGGTCACCTCACCGTTCGCATTCAGCGGTCCCAGGGTCTGGTACTTGAATCCCCGCACCGTCTGGTCACCGCCGGTGAAGTATTGAACCGAGACCGGCAAGTCCACCAGGTCATCCACCAGGGAACTGCCGGTCTCCAGCTTCAGGATTACCCGTCCCGGACCGACGGTTTCGATCAGCTTGGCACCCAGCTCGAACTGAAGAAAAGACTCGGTGGAAAGCACAGCGCTGGAAGCCCCGCTGATCTCGGCAAAGAGTTTCCAGCCACGGCTCGGATACAGGGCATCGTCGGCGCGTGTCTTGCTGATGTTTACACCGCCAATAAGGAGATCCGCGGTTTCGTCCGCACGATTGATCGAGTAGTTATCATGCTGGAAGTTCAGGAATACGTTCTGCTGCCAGTCGAAGCGGTTTATAAAACCGAAGTTAGCACCCAGCTTGATGGTATTGGTGTCGTAGGTGTCGATGTCCTCGTGGAGAAAACCACCGGAGAATGTCAGGCGCTGGGTCGCCGGCTCGGTCCAGGGAATCCCGTAGGCGACATCCACACTGGCCTGAACCGGAGATCCCCCACTGTTGACTTCAAGGTTGTGTCCACGACGGTTCAGGTAACGGTTATCCCATTCGAAGCGCAGCCTCGGGCCGATGTCAGTGGTTACGCCTGCACCGTATGAGTAAACCTGTTGCGGGCGCAGCGCCAGCCCCACATCCAGCGGGATGAAATTGTTTTCACTGCGTTGCAGCGCCGGCGTGACGGAGACATTGGAAAAATACTGGCTGTTGTTCAGTGTATTGCGCAGTGACAGCAACGCTTCCGAGGAATAAAAGTTTCCGCGCTGGACGTTGAAATAGCGATTCAGGAAATCGCCGGACAGTGCGTCCAGTTCCTGGATATTGATGTCACCGATGCGATAACGGGCACCGGGATCGAAATCGATATTCACGGCCGCCGTGTTTTTTTGCAGGTCGAGTGCAATCCGGGAATTTACAAACTCGGCACCAAAGAATCCGTTTTCCACGGCGATAGTGCTGAGGTTCGACTTGATGCGTTCATAGTCGCCCTGGTTGAGCTGGTCCCCTACCCCGATGCCCAGGTTGCCCAGCGCATCCTGGAAAAAATCCTCATCACTCCGAATCTCGATGTTGATTGCCGACACCCGCACCGGCTCCCCGGGTTCAATCTCTACGGTAATCTGCCAACAGTCCGATTCCCTAGAGACATCAATCCCGGTCACGGCCTGGTAGTAGCCGAGCGCCCTGCCTGCCCGTGCAATGCGATTGCGCAGGTCCGGCAACAACCTGGACACCTGGAAGGCCGACATGTCACAGCTCAGGGAAGATTGGGACAGGTGCGCCTGGATGTTTCGTTCAAGGACAGGATCGGCGCCACTGATTGTCCAGCTTACGGATTGCGCCACCGCCTGCCCGCCAAGACCAATGCACAACATCAATAACAGGGATCGAAGGCGAGCGCTTCTCGATCCGGGCAGCATTGGAGTGTGATGAAGCCATTGCCGGCTCCTGTTTGAGTTCTTAAACACGGGTCAGTTCCAGTCAGAAAATCCGCAAACCAGGTCGCCGGTCAATTATGGGTACAGCCGGTCCAGATTCAAGCCGGCCTCGCCCTGACGCCGAATCTACGAGGCAAATCTCACAGGGATTAGTAACTATCTTCTTGGGTCGCAAGCCTGTTCCTAACACGTTGATTTTCAGACAAGAATTGTGACCGGCACCGATGCCGGAAGCTGCTGCAATAATCTGTGACAAAAGGACGCACGCGGTAGGCTCATTAGTTGATTATTGCTAAGATTACGCCTCGTCGATTGACCCCGATCAATGCTGATCAGGCCTCGACGACTAAACTTTACCCCGAATGAAACGTAGAGACGGTGAACCGGAGAAGATGATGAAGTACCTGCTGAATATCTTGATTTCCTGTGCGCTGGCACTGCCTGCTACCACGGCGCTGGCCGATGAATGGCTGCGTTCTATTCCCGAATTCGAACTTACCGATCACCTCGGTAAGGTACACACCCTGGAAACTTACAAAGATAACGAGTACGTCGTGTTCTATGTACAGGGTGTAGGTTGCCCCATCGCCCGGATCGCGGTACCCAACTTCAGAGAAGTGCGTGCCGAGTATGCCGATAAGAACATTGCCTTCACCATGTTCAACTCAAACATCCAGGATGATCCGAAGCGCATCGCCAGGGAAGCTGAAGAGTTCGGCATCGACTTCCCCATCATGAAGGACCAGGACCAGATGCTGGCCAAGTCTCTCGGCGTGGAGCGCACCGCTGAAGTCTTTATAGTGAATCCCCGTACCCGGGATGTACTGTACCGCGGCCCCATCAATGACCAGCTTGGTTACGAGACCCAGCGCAATGAGGCGCGGGAGCACTACCTGAAAGACGCACTTGATACAGTGCTTGCCGGTGGCACCGTGGATATGGATAACGTGCCCGATTCAAAGGGTTGCCTGGTGGCAATCTTCTAGATTGAATCTCGATTGAAAAAAGGGCCGCATCGCGGCCCTTTTTTATTGCGGCCGGGGAATTCGAACCGGCATGGTCATGGCGCCGTTGCCTGCCGTATCCCAGGCGGCAAAACGTACCCATTTCTGACCGCTCGTCGGAAACTCCAACTCGAATCGTTCTTGTCCAAAGGCACTTTGATCGGTAGTTCGGAGTGAAGTCGATCTTACCTGCTCACCATCACCCCAGACCACCTCGATAAAATCCAGAGGAAAGGACCACCGGAGTTCTGCTGTTAGCCGCCCGCGATTACCTGCGAACTCGAATGAATGCTCGGGAATAAGCACTTCTCCAGAGCTGACGAAATAGTTGCCATTCTTCAGGGCATTGATGATCGGTGAATAGTCGGAACCGCTGGGCAGGCTGTCCAGGCGCAGGTAGCTTACGGGCCCATTCGCGTAAATGTCATCGCCAGGGGCTTTGAAGTAAGTCTCGGTAATTGCCAGCAGGTACTTGAGTTGCAAATCGGTATCTGCAATCCAGTTATTCATGTCATCCAGCAGCGGGATAACTCGCTTTTCTGAAAGGCGTTGCTCGGAGAGGTCGGAGCCCATACCCCAGCGCCAGCCCACGCCACGATAGCGATCATTCAGAAACTGGCTGGAGTCGGCAACTGCATCCGGGTAACCGGTTGATCCCTTGGTGCGGGGGTGGGGCATATAGATGAGCATATTCTCCGCTTCCACCATGGCCATAACGTCTTCCGCGCTACCGATGTTATACATCTTGCCGTACTCGGGGTGGCTGGTTACCAGTGGCGTACCGGGGGCTCTTTCATCCACATAGTAGACGGGGTGCGAGAACAACAAGTCCCAGTGGCCGCCCAGCAGGTTACTGTTCTCCATTTCCGGCAACACCAGGAAGTCATCGTCGGAATGCCGGCGCGCCCCTTCGAACAGGTAATGTTGCTCAAGCAACTGGGTTTCATCCCGGGGCCGGTCAACGGGCCCGGCAATATCGATCCCGGCGGCACGCAACACCTCGAAATCCCGCAGGCGAGTATCCATGCTGCCGCTGTTAATCAGTTCCCGTCCGAGGTTGGTGTGATAGTGGCTGCCCATTACCTTGTACCCCTCAAGGGCCGGATAACGGTCTTGGTTGGTGAAAGCGAGGGCTGCATCGAACACTGTGGCACTGTTTCCCAGGGATGGATAGAAGTAGGCCTTCATCTGTTGCCGGGTCCCCGGGGGCGCACTATACAAAGACCAGTTGGCAAGATATCGCTCGACGACTTCCTGTTCCCCCTGGCGAATTCCGAAACTGAAAGTGTTGGAATCATCCTTGCGATACCAGTTGTAACCTACGTTGATTTCCACTTCCCTGGCCCAGAAAAACGTATGGGGAGGTGGGAACGCGGCGAGCGACGCAGCGTCACTCTCCATAACAACCAATCTATTGGCAGCTACAAGTGGAACCGGATCGAAATTGACTGGCCCCGCCAAGGCATAGGACTGAACCTGGTTCGTGGTGTCACGCCAGTGAATGCTTGCTTGATTATCGATTCCGATGCCACTCAACCCGGCATCATATTTGTACGCAACGGAAGGCAGGTTCGTGGTTGCGACTACCGCAGCCTGGATCAAGTTGGTCCCTGCGAATACGGTGATCACAAGGTCCCCGCGAAATGAACCCAGTGTCACCCCGGCCAGCACCAGATCCATTCGTGCGCCATCACTCCGTACAGCGCAACCAGTGAGGTTATAGCCAATAACGTCGCGACGAATCTCGTTTTCGGCACGGGGCAACCCGGGTTGTTGCGCCACGCCATCCGCAGGGGGAGGATTACCACCCGGTGTCACTTCCCGCAGGTCCAGGGGCGCATCCCAGAACACATCCCACTTGTAACGGTCGACTATTTCCTGCGTGAGCTCCACGCCCAGACCGCGAAAGGGCGCAAGCTGCTGGTTCGAGATACGGCGGAATCCCTCCACGATCCGGTATTCAAATGACACATCTTCCAATACAGATACCCAGGTCCCGGAATCATCACGCATGCGCAGGGCACTGATACGTGGATCGCTGGAGCTGGTTGTTAGTTCCATGATTAATGGCTGGTCTTCCGCACCCAGCCACGACAGTGCTATTCCACCGTCTATGTTTTGTGCTTGAAGCTCACCCGCTGCCCGGTAATCCTCGAGATTACAACTTATAACGTTCGTATTCTGGGCAGCCGCGTTCACGCATAGCAGCGAGCCAACGAGCAATAAAGGAAGCGAGAGCTTCACGGGAAAGAAGGATTACAGGTCCGGTGAATTGGATCGATCATGGTGGGTCACCTGCCCCAGGCCGCCGGTATCGCCCCAGTTGCCTGCCTTCCATATGCGGATACTGACTCCACGGGTTTCCGAGATAAGCGTGCCATCGGCGGTGTAACGCCAGTAGCCGCTTAGAATGTGGGCCTTGTCATGGGTCGCATGAATCAGCAGGGGGCGTTCCGGCCGCAGTCGAGTATAACTGTATTCTCCCACGGTGCCACCCGCCAGGTCTGCGAACTGGGCAAGGTTGGTATTGAGGCTACCGGTACCGGTTTGCTCCGTGACTTCGGAAACATTCAGGCGACTGGTGACACCGCTAACAACCCATCCTTGCATCGGATCATTATCTCTAGCGTTCTGGGATCGTTGCCTTGGACCGTAACCGAAAGAGACACTGGCCCGTCGCGTTCCCACCGGCAATTCCGGTTCGTAGGAACCACGCCCGGTACTGCGATCATTCAGTATGTCTTCGTTTTCATAGCCGAACTGGGAAAGATAGCCCTGGCCGGCGATGCGGTCGCTCATCTCGGCGTCAGGGTACTCGTTGCCTTCGTAACCCCGTTCGTGCCAGATAGTGGAAATGAGCTGAATCGCCCAGCGGCCATCGTTATTGGTGACCGAGTACACGCCGTCGCAATCGAACAGCTTGTGACCCTGTGCGTTGTAGCGAGTGTAGTTCAATTCGAACACGCCCCCCACCGGGCAATACAAATGCACGTTCACCCCTTCCAGCAGGTCGTAGGAGTCCTCGGCGATGCGGCTGAAGCTCCTGCCGCTGGCGTTCAGGGTGGGCGGTGGGCTGGCAATGAAGTCCGCCTCGGTCTGGTACACCAGTGGATCGATGTCTTCGTAAATGGCAAAGGGAAAATGCATTGTGCTGGCCATGGCCGCCACGTCTCGCTGGTTCAGGGCCGTAAAAAATTCGATGACCAGGCGCAGGCCTTCGGTTACCGGTTCCGCAAAGGATACCGGGAAACGGGAATCAAGCTGGGCACCGTCGCGCAAGTTCGGCGGCTCCGCGAAGTCGTAACGATTGCCCTGGGCGAATGCCCTGTTACCCGAGGAGCCGACTCCGAATGCACCGATGGCACCGAGTGCTCCCAGGGCGCCAGCGCCACCAATAAACCGGCGCCGGCTTGTTCTGACAGTTTCTATTGGTGTTTTATCTTTTCGTTGTTCTTTTAAGGACATTGCGTATTCCCTGTTCTAGTTTTCTATCTGGTTTCGGTCGGCGGCGGCTACGCGGTCGACGAAGTAGGTGTAAAACCTGGCCGCCCTTTCCAGACCAGGCTTTGAAATGGTGTCCCGCACGTCACCACTGGCGTGATACATGGGGCCGGAATGAATCGCCTGCACCATGGGCAGGCCGAGAGGACGATAGCCGCCCAGATCTCCCGGCGCACTGGTGCGAAAGGTGGGATTGATGTTGAAGCCATAGCGGACCATTCCCGTGCGCGCCAGTTCGGTGAGAAACGGTGCGGAGTTGGTAATACTGAAATTCATGGGCTGCTCGTAGGGGCCCACGGACCAGTCGCTGGAATCAATCTCGAACTGGGCAATATGTTCAAGGTTCAGCACCAGCACCGTGCGTTCCATGATGGATGGATTCATGGCGACAAAATTTGCCGGGCCGTTCAAACCCCTTGAGTGATGGCCGCCGCTGGCGACGAACACAATATTGCGCGCCGGCCGGTTTTCCGGATTAGCAAAGTGCCGGGCCATGCCAATTAACACAGCGAGCCCGTCACCGTTGTCCCCAGCCGCGTCGTACCAGCCGTCGGCATGGGCGTTGACGATAACCACTTCATCGTCCGCTCCATCCTCGCCCATAACCATGGCCATGGCATTGTGTCCGGTGAGACCAGTACGCATCCCGGCATCGAGTGTTAGCTGCATGCGCAATCTTTCTGATAATCCACTGCGCTGGGCTCGCTCGATCACGGCCACGAGAAATTCACCGTCCTCGGTGCCAATATTGAAACAGGGACCGTTGCAGTTACTGAAATCCCGGGTGTGCATGTTGCCGACCTGCTCGACAATGTTGATCACCGCAACGGCTCCCCGGGCCATCAATTGCCGGGCACGTTCCCGCGTCGGTGTGCGGTCTGAATAGGCACCGGTGAGCGGGGTAAGCCGCTGTACCGCAATCTTCCCTTCCACGTCGACGTTGGGAATGTCTTCGCTGATATGGCCAACCAGTACCAGCGGTGCAATCAACGACTCCGCTTCGATTAAGGACTCACCAGTAGGCAGGGAGGTTTCCAGTATCACATCCCGGGTTCCGCCACCGAAGGCGGGATCGGCCAGCAACTTTACTTCCCAGTCGACCGCCCACCACATGTCGGAACTGGCGTCATACTCCTGTACTGCCACGTCAACCAGGCCCGCTTCGCGGAACTGTTCCGCCGCCCACTCGATGGTGCGTCTCGCCGAGGGAAATCCGGTTACCCTGCCCCAAACCCGGTTGCCTTCGGCGCGGCTCTCGCGGGAAAAACCGACAATTTCATCCATGTACTGGAATAAGGTCTCTCCACTTAGCTCAGCAAAATCTTCTTCTCCCGCGGGAATCCGTGGCGGAATTGGTGTAGCCGAAAGTACGTCCACAGTGGGTGCATGGGGATCGCCGATCCCGGGTGGTTCAAAAATGCCGAACCAGGCGCTGCCGGAAATTACCTGGGCTGACCCCAGGGTTGAAAACGTCGTCATCAGCAGGAAAACTGCGACTGTGCTTGCGGTTCTTTTCATGATTATTCTCCGCCGGCGCTGGCTTGTATGCAGCGTAAAACCAGCTTCGAGCATGGCACTTCCGCCCGCGCCAATGCAAGCACGCAAAGCCCCTATTCATCGAGCAATCGCTCAGCAACGGGCACCTGACGTCTTACTATCCCGGGTATATCAGCGATGCTTACCTGATGGGGCTGGCGATTTTCATTGCCATAAACGACGAGTAAGCGCCGCCAATACCACCAAGCGAGGGCTGGCGGCGACATACGGCGTCGGAATAGCCGGCTCGGGTGTAATCCTAATCTGCTACAATTCGTCTAAACGTATGAATGTATTATTGATGTATTAAGAGGCCGGTCTCATGCGTAAACAGACTCTATTTTTTGGCAGTTTCCTTATTGCCCTGGGCCTGAATTCCTGGGGTTCGTCCGCGGAAGATGGCCAGATCGTCATCGAAGACCTGACGGTTCCCGAGCTGCGTGCCGAGATCGAAAAAATCCAGGCGGAGTTTTTTCGCGTGTTCAACATCAGCAACCCGGAAGATGACCTGGATATTATTTGCCACAAGTACTTGCCCACCATGTCACACATTACCCAGGAAGCCTGCGAGCCCCAGTTCCTGATCGATGCCCGGGCCCGCAACGTGGAAAACTGGCAGAACGAGCTGGACGAACTGCTCACGCCGCAGCAATTACGCGCTGACAGCCAGCAAGACTTCGAACGGCTGACCGCCGCCATCAACGAGCTGCTGCAAGTCAACGATTACTTCAGGGAATTGAATTCCGTGCTGCAGGTCTTGCAGGCACGAATGGCTGAACTGAGAGAGTAGAAAAACCCCGGCCTACAGCCGGGGTTTTTATTTCTAGCGGGAGCCCAGCTCTTCCTGCACCTCCAGGGTACGCCAACCCGCCATGATTCCCGCCATGGAGTAGTTACCCTCGTGGCAGGCATATTCATAGATTGGTTCCACCGCCCGGCGCATGGGAAACATGGCGGTCCAGGGCGCTGTCCAGGTAGTAGGGTCGGAGATGGTGAACTCGTAACCCAGGGTGTTGTCATCGATTATCCAGAAGCGCTCCACCAGTTCCATGTTCTCACTGGAATTGCCGAAAGAAGTGGCGCCGGCAAAATTGCGTGTTTCCACCACCAGGGTGTCCCCATCCCAGTAACCGATTGAATCCCCTTCCCACTTGCGGGGTTGGTCCCGGTGTTCCCTCGTATCCATCCTGACGATGCGAACGTTGTGCACCATCTCGTTGTGAATCACGAAACGATCGCCGGCCTGTATTAATTGAACGTTATTGTTGTAGGCACTGGGAATCATGGGCGGACCGGAATTGAAACCCATGATGCAGCGTTCCGAAAGCGGCCTCACCTCGATACCGCGGGCTTCCGCCCGGGCTTCCCGCGCCGCCGCATTGCGCGCCTGGGCCGTCTCGGTCAAATCGGGAATACGACCATCGGGAGGATCGGTGATGAGGGAGGTGCGGCGGTCATCGAGAATCTCTGAGCCGCGGTCGTACCAGAATTCGTTGTAGTCCCCGGTTGTTGACGTATCGGTAAAATTGTCGCGGTTTATCTGTTCCCGGCGGAATTCCTGGAATTCCTCGGCCTCTTCCGCACTCAACACCTCCACTCCTTCCAGGTCGGTAGGTCGCTGCAGCGGGGTAATGGTGCGGAAGTCCCAGGTGCCCTGGAGATCGGGCCGGCCATCGGCAAGGCGCGGTATCTCCTGTGCCAGCGATGGCATGGCCAGCAGGGGTGCGAATATCAGCAATGAGCGGATGGATTGAATACAAGCTCTCTTAAGCATGGGTGTGCCCTCGTAGCTTTTGTTTTAGTCGACCCTACGCCCGGCGCCGCCGCTTGGCAAGAAAAATGGGGATGGATTTAAGGCTGGTCGCGTTTGACCGAGGGGAGTAAGCTGAACCCGAGTCCTCTTTACGAGGGACCAGATCATGAAAAGCATATGCTATGGGCACATGGCCATTCTGGCCTGCCTGGCACTTAGTGCCTGCGAATGGATCGAGGGGGAACAGGAGCTGCCCCTCTCCCAGGTACCCGCGGCCGCACTGGCCGCAGCCAATAACGCGGTGGCGGGAATCGAGATACTGGAAGCCGAGGTCGAGGTGGAGAACGGCGAAAGGGTTTACGAGCTGGAAGGTGTAGCCGACGGCCGTGAGCACGAGATAGAGGTCACCGCCGACGGCCGGGTACTGGAAATAGAATCGGATTAAGACATTCTATTCCACGAATGCCCTTTCAATGACGTAGTGGGCCTGGATGCCCTGGCGTGATTCCTCGAATCCCCAATCATCCAGGATGGCACAGGTGTCTTTCAGCATGGACGGGCTACCGCAGATCATGAAGCGGTCGTGCTCCGGGTTCGGTTGCGCCAATCCCAGGTCGGCAAACAGTTTGCCCGAAGTCATGAGCTCAGTGAGGCGTCCGTTGTTCACGTAGGGCTCGCGGGTTACCGTGGGATAGTACTTCAGTTTTTCCTGCACCATCTCACCGAAGTATTCATTGCCGGGCAGTTCCCGGGTAATGAAATCCTGGTAGGCCAGTTCCGAGGCGTAGCGCACGCCGTGGGTGAGAATAATGTTGTCGAAGCGTTCATATACCGCCGGGTCCTGCACGATGCTGATGAACGGGGCGAGCCCGGTTCCGGTGCTGACCAGGTACAGGTTCCTGCCGGGAAGCAGGTGATCCGCCACCAGGGTACCGGTGGGCTTGCTGCTCACAAACAGGTTGTCTCCCACCCGGATATTTTGCAGGCGCGAGGTCAGGGGTCCGTCGGGCACCTTGATACTGAAAAATTCCAGTTCTTCGTCGTAATTGGGGCTGGCAATACTGTAAGCCCGCATCAGGGGCCTGCCTTCCACCTCCATGCCCACCATGACGAAGTGACCATTCTCGAAACGCAGGCCGCGATCGCGAGTCGTCTTGAAACTGAACAGGGAATCGTTCCAGTGATGGACCGCGGTAACACTCTGGGTAGACAGGTTGGCCATGGCGCCTCCGGGCAGCCGGTATTCATTGCTTGCACGGCATTCTAGGGCTGGGCTACTATATCTGTAAATTTGATATTTTTTATATATGTTATCTATTTTATAGATATATAGGCCCGAGCCCCGTGCGCTTCACCCTGAAACAGATGCAGGTTTTCCTCGCCGTGGCCAGCCACGAGAACGTAAGCCAGGCCTCGGAAGAACTGGCCATGTCCCAGTCGGCGGTGAGCACGGCACTGAAAGAACTGGAGCAGCGCTTCGACACCAGCCTTTTTGACCGCGCCGGCAAGCGCCTGCAATTGAATGAAAACGGCCGCAGCCTGAGACCGAGGGCTGCGGCCCTGATTTCCCGGGCCGAGGAAATCCAGAAGAGCCTGTTGCAGCATTCGGACGTGGGGGAGATCCGGGTTGGCGCCACCCTCACCATTGGTAATTACCTCGCCATCGGCATCATGGCGGACTTCATGCAGCAACACCCGGGCTCGGTAATACGCCTCACCGTTGAAAACACCGCCGCCATTGCCCACAAGGTAAGCAACTTCGAGCTGGACATCGGGCTTATTGAAGGGGAGCTACACGATCCGGAACTGGATGTGCGTTACTGGCGTGACGACGAACTGGCGGTATTCTGCGCGCCTTCCCATCCACTGGCGAAGAAAAAATCCCTGGATAATGAAGACCTGCTCGCCGCGCAGTGGATTGTGCGGGAACCGGGTTCGGGAACACGCCAGGCTTTTGACCGGGCCATGAGCGGTATACTGCCCAGTCTCGACCTGCGTCTGGAGTTGCAACACACGGAAGGAATCAAGCGAGCGGTTGAAGCCGGCCTGGGTATCGGCTGCCTGTCGAAGATCACCCTGCAGGAAGCATTTGATCGTGGTTCACTGGTGCCCTTACCGGTGCAGCAGCTAAACCTGGCACGCAAGTTCTACTTTATCCTGCACCGGCACAAGCACCTGAGTTTTGGCATTGAGAGTTGGATGGCACATTGTCTGAAATAGTTAGCCGGTTGTTCACCGAGCGGCGCGTGGCGATGCTGGTCCTGTCCCTGCTGGTCACCGCCCTGCTTGGCAGTGGCATTCAGCGGGTGCAACTGGACACTTCCCTGTCGGCCCTGTTGACTCGCAGCGACCCCTACCTCGAGGAACTGGACATCATGGCTGCCCGATTTCCGTCGGACCTCGATGTGGTGTTTGCATTCATTCCCGGCAATGACGATTCGGTATTCTCGCCCGCGGTACTGGACGCTATTGCCGGGCTGAATTCCCGCTTCGATGAAATCCCTTACGCCACGCGAATCTCTTCCCTGCTTGAATACAGTGACCCCCAGACCCAGCGGCGTCTGTTTCAAGGAAACTACCGGCAGTACAGCGACACGCAACTGGCGGACCTGCAACAACAGGCCCTGGCCGATCCCCTGCTCACGGCCAACCTGCTGGCCCCGGACGCCCGGCTCAGTTTCGCGGTGGTCTACGCCGACGGCAGCGGGCTTACAACGGACCAGCGCATCGAGATCGCTGCGGCTGCCGCAACTCTGAGGGATGAATTACGCGTCGCCCATCCGGCTGTCGATATCCATGTTTCCGGCGACGTGTTACTGGAACAGTCCAGCCAGCAAGCCATGCTCAGTGACCTGTCCAGCTTCCTGCCCTTCGTGATCTTCGTCTGTGCGTTGCTTATCTGCTACTGCTTTCGCTCGGTAATACTCGGTGCCTGCATCCTCGCCCACGAGGCACTGGTCATAGTTTGCACCGTCGGGGCCCTGAGCCTTCTCGGCGTGGCTTTCAATAGCGTTTCCGTCATCGCGCCCCTGGTGGTGGCGGTAATCTCCGTCGCCAACAGCGTGCATATTGTTTCCCTGTTCCAGCAGGCCCTGGCCCAGGGCCTGGATGGAAAGGCGGCGGTAGGGCAGAGCCTGCAACTCAACTTCAGACCGGTGACCATGGCGGCGCTAACCACGGCCATCGGGTTCTCTTCCCTGAATCTCTGTTCCTCACCGGCGATACAGGATTTTGGGCGCATCGTGACCGTGGGCATCCTGTTTGCGTATGCACTTACCCTCACGTTTCTGCCGGCGTTGTTGGTGTGGCTGTGGAAACCTATCGCCGCCCACCGGGTTCGGGAATTTACCCAGCTCCATAACACACTTAAGCGGATCATCGATTTCACCCAGTCACGGGACCGGGCAATCTTCTGGAGCTGTTCCCTGCTGGCGATACTGACCTTCGCCCTGTTGCCGCTGAATGAAACGGATTTCAACAGGCTCGACTTTATTGCCAATGATGAAGAGATCTCCGCTTACTATGACGCCATTAGCGAGCGTATGAATCGCGGACCCAGCCTGACCTACGCCATCGACACCGGCAACATCGATGGCGCCATAGAACCTGCTTTCCTGCGAACCATGGAAGAATTCAGCCAGTGGATCATCGACCGCGATGACGTGGAATCCGCCGCAAGCCTGGTGGACGTGGTCAAGGCGGCGGACCTGGTATTGGGTTCCGGCGGCGGTCAGGGTGTGATACCCGGACAACTGGAACAGGTAGCATTTTATCTCGACGCTTACAGCCAGGTGGAAAACGCCGACTTCCCATTGTCGGGTTTTATCAACCATGACTATTCCACTATCACGCTGGTGGTGAATGCCACCCCCATGAGTAACCAGGGCATTATCGACCTGGACCGGGATATCAGCGACCGCTTCGCCGAAGCTCTACCCCAGGCAACGCTGATACACGGCAGTGGTGTCCTGCTGTTTGCGCGCATGGATGAACTGGTTACGGTGGAACTGTTACAGGGTTATGCCCTGAGCCTCGCCCTTATAACCCTGTGTATGAGCATCGGGCTGGGCAGCCTGTACTTCGGTATTCTCAGCGTGGTTCCCAACATGTTACCCGCCACCATGGTGTTCGGCGTGTGGGCCCTGTTTGTGGGCCAGGTGGATCCCTTCGTGATGATGTTGTTCAGCATCTCTATCGGCCTGGTGGTGGACGACAGCGTGCACATTCTCAGTCACTACCTGGAAAGACGCCGCCACGGTGGCAACAAGGCGGAGTCCATTGCCCGATCCATCCGCATTGCCGGACCGGCCCTCAGCATTACCACCCTGGTACTGGCCTTCGGCACCACCATCCTGATCGGCGCCAACACGGTTTACTTCCAGCAGGCAGCGAAACTGCTGGTGCCCATCGTGGTACTGGCCCTGGCACTCGACCTGGTGTTCCTGCCCACGGTGCTGAAGCGATTCGACAACCGCTTTCCGGAAAGCGCGATCTAGTCCTGGTTTTCCGGAAGTTGTGACTTCAATTGCCGCGCCGCCATGGCCAGGCCGCCATCGCCACCGTCCACGAAGTGTAAATGCCCACCCTGGGCCGTGTTTTCCACGAAGCAGGTCATCAGTGCTTCTGTGGATGCGAACAAGCCATAGTAGATTTGCCCTTTGCTGTAAGCAGACTGAAGGCTGTCCTGTAATTCCCGATGTTGTTGCTCGGAACAGTCCATGATTAGGCGCAACACGTCGTCAAACTTACGGTAGTCGCTGTGCTCGCCGATGGAGTTCCTGTACTTGTTTCCATTGAAGAACGGCGCGATTGGATTAATGCCCAAGCGGTATATGCAAACCGAAAGCAGGATGTCGACCAGGCGCTTGAAAAAACCGTAATTGAATATGCGCCGGTGATACGCGCTTTCTTCCCTTATTGCCCGGGCGAAAGATTTGTAGTTCTTCGATTCCAGGTAGACGGGATTGGCGCTGCTTATGTCGCCCTCCAGAATACCGCGAATGCGCTGCAGCACCTCTCCATAGACCGACATGGCGCTGGCCTGTCGTGCACTCACCAGCAGGCTGAGCACCACACCCTTCTTCGAAGGCATGGGGCTCCAGCGACAGGAAAGACCTTGCAGGCTGTCCACGGAATCGGTGCGGGGAGGAATACGGTATTGCTCATAGCTTTCCTTGGCCAGCCGGTCGGCCAGGGCCAGGCCACCGCCGCGGAACAGGGCGATGCACTTGCCCCGGGTGATCTCCAGCTTGGCCACCAGCACCTGTTTCCCGGCAGTGGCGACATCCGTTACCGGAATCCTGGCCACTCGCAGATCCAGTTCAAAATTATTTCGCGCAAGTGTTGCCAGTTTTGCCAGTTCTGTTGCGACGGTTTCCGCCTGTTCCCTTTGCACGCAGAGGGAGGCACCGTCACCCCCGAATACGAAAGGAATCTCCTGGGTACCCAGCGCCTGCATTGCCACTGTGATGCTGGCAGCACCAACCAGGTTCACTTCCTTGTACTTGCCTTGCTCAATCGCCGTGGTGGAATTTTCGATATCGGTAATAAATATCACCCAGTCCGGAGGCAGTTGCTTGAAGTTCGACGAACCGGCGAAATCCTCGAATTGCTGGAGGGGAGTGAGCTGACGATAAAAATCAGAATTGAAATTGCTCATGAAATGTCGGTAGCAATGCCGAAAGAACTACAACAATCCCTTAGACCTGAAATCAGGATATATTAATTCTTCGTAACTCGAAGTACACGATTCGGAGCAGCGTGCGAGGGTGCTCGGGTCGCGGCAAGAGGAAATTTTGATCGGGGATTTTACAGACTAGTAACTGAGCCGATCAAAATTTCCTCTTAACAAAGACCCGGGTGCCCGCAGCCGCTGCGTCAACCCAAAAAAAAGCCCGGCATAAACCGGGCTTTTTTATTGGACAAGGTGAGAACTAATCTTCTCCCCCTTGATCCGTATATTTCCATTGCATGGCTCCGAAGAACATCTCATCCCATGACTGCTGTCCCCACGGCACGGACCGTTCCGGATCCGGGTTGTTGGGGTTCTGGGCCGAGTTGTCGAAGGCACCCACCGCGGTGAGCACGGTACCAGCCGGCATGAACTTCGGCTCTTCGTAGGTGTAGGCCAACTGCCAGTTGTAATTGTAATTGGCGATGTTGATCAGTTCCTCGCGAGTGCCATCGGGGTAGTCGGCATAGAAGCGCATGTACTTGCCACGGAAATGCATGTGGGGCAGGTAGCTGTGCATGTGTGCATCTCGCTGCAAGGTAATGCTTTGGGTTTGCTCGAAGTTCGGATCGTGGGGCGGGATATTGGTCCAGTCCGGTGTAAAGATGCAGGCGCAGGCACCTGACATTCTTTCCTCGGGAACCACACCGTCGGGATAGAACCAAAGGCCGATCTCACCGGCATCCACGGTTTCCCTGCCATTGGTGGTGTAGTGCAGCTGCAGGTTCAGAACCGAACCCTTCTTCAGCAGGCCACCGGTGTTTGGGGGTTCCATGCGGGGCTCGGCGCCGGGGATATAGGCACTGATATTGGCCTGGTCCGGATTGCCGCCACCGAGGAATCCGCGACGCCGATTGTCACCGGGCTCAACGATGGAATTAAGCGTGTGATGCAGCACGGTGCGGTCGCCGGCAACATACTGGCTGCCACGCACCCACTTGTCTTCATCGATGTCGATAGGCACGGAGACATAGCGATAATCCAGAACACCGGTTGCTGGAATCTGCTGCGGCGGAATCTTGATGATGTAGTCCGGCTCACCGAAAGCCCACTTGGATTCTGACCAGGTCAACTCGGCGAGAGGATCATTGCCGTCGCCCTGGGGAGAACCCGCCGCAACCCATGCCATGATCTTCTGGATCTCGAGGTCATCAATCAGCATATCGTTTTCGAATTCACCGATATGTCCGTCGATTTGACCCGGAGGCATGCGCTTGGTCATGAGCACTTCGCGAATCATGGGAGACCAGCCGCGCACCATGGCATGACTGTCCATGGCAAAGGGAGCGATGCCGCCTTCGCGGTGACAGCTGGCACAGTTCTCGGCGATGATCGGGGCGATATCAGCCTCGTAAGTCACTGCAGGCGTCTGTGAATAGGTCACGACGTCGCCCTGGGTAGCGACTATTGCATTACTCACGGCCTCGTCGGCCAGGATTTCCCGAATCGCATCTCGGGCGCCACTAACGCTGCCGCGATAATCGACCCGGAAAGTGCTGGGGTTGTACAACAGTACTTCCCCGGTCTTGTCGATGCCGAGGGCCTGTGAAATGACCTGGGCATCGTCCATTAACACGGGAATGTCCACGCCATATTCGTCAAGCTTGTCACCGACTGCTTCGCGATTAAGACGACCCATGGGATTGATCATGAAAAACTCGATGCCCTGGGCATCAAACTCATCACGCAAGGCCGCATAGTCGGAGACTGCCGCTGCGGTGGCAGCGCTGTCGTTTGCCTGGACCAACAAAGCGACACTGGCGTGATCGTCATACCAGGCCATGTTGTGGAAGTAGCCGTCCTGGTCCAGCAGGGAGAAATCGCCGACGCGATCCTGTGCCTGAATGGAGAGCGGCATTGCCACCAGGGCAAATACGACCGATGTAATGATTGGGAGTTTCTTCACTGTGTTCCCCTCCTTGTTGCTGGAATCATCCAGCACATCATGTGTCTCTAATGGAGCTGCCTGTTGCGCTACAGCGCCCGGAAATACTGTTATTAAACCTCTAAACTGTACGGGTTAGCAGTCCTATGGTCAATATGGCTCATCTCGCCCGGACGCCCCAATTCCTGTCATTAACTCATATCAGGAAGTAGCTGCAGCCTGCAGGATTTTCTGCAGATCTCCAAATATATGGGGGTTGGCGACGATAATGTCTCGATTGTGAAAGTGGGGATTCACCCCTTCCGGTGGCGCAACAATGTGGCCATAGCTGGCGCCGGCTTCCCTGGCGATGATGCCTGCAGCGGCGAAATCCCACAGGCTCAGGCTCTCGTAGAACCCATCCAGCCGGCCGCAGGCAACCCAGCAGATATCAAGCGCCGCCGAACCCAGCCGGCGAATATCGGCACACACATCCAACACCGCCTGCACACGACGATACAGGGGTGACATGGCTGACTTGTCGTAGGGAAAACCGGTGGCGACCAACGCACGGGAGAGTTCGGTTTCCGCCGACACCCTGATGGATTGCCCATTCAATTCAGCGCCGCCATTCAAACTGGCGCTGAACATCTCATCCGTAAACGGGTTATAGACCACGCCTGTTTCAATTTGCCCATTGTTAGCCCAGGCGATGCACACCGCGGACTGATTGTGGCCATGGGCGTAATTCACGGTGCCGTCGATTGGGTCGATGATCCAAACCGGCTGATCACTATCCTGCACCCTCTCCAGGTCCGGACTGGATTCCTCGGAAAGAATACGGTGTTCAGGGTAACTTGCTTTGATTCGTTCACAAATCAGTGCATCCGCCTTGAGATCGGCGCTGGTTACCAGTTCCCTGCCATGTTTGAAGTCGCGCGCGAGTTCCGCATGTTCCCGCTCGTGCACTATCAAATCACCGGTTTCGCGCGCCAGTGCAATGGAAAAATCCAGAACAGATGTCATTGGACAAAGTATTAATAGAAAGAAGAGTCAGATTATAGAACGAAGATGGATGGGCCGCCCTATTCTTGATTCGCCTTGCAAACCCGGTCTTTGTAGTCAGAGATATTTCGCTTCGAGATCGCAATGAAAGCAATGTCCATGGATATGCTAAAGTCCGAATTTGGCAAATTGGCCACAGGGAATTACGAAGAACAATGGAAGCACACGGCTGGGGACGGTACCCCCGCGCTGAAGTCGAATTTCTCCAGGCCAGGAATGGGGCGGAAGTTCGCGAATTGCTGGCTGCCCACAAAGGAAAAACGACACTGATACCCAGCGGTGCCGGGCGCAGCTACGGTGACAGCGCCCTGGCCGAGGCTTTACTCAACACCCAGTACCTTGATTCTTTTATCCAGTTCAACAAGGAAACCGGTGTGCTGAGCTGCGGCGCCGGTGCCAGCCTGGAAACTGTCCTGAAGATTTGCATTCCCCACGGCTGGATGCTGCCGGTGCTGCCCGGTACTCGCTTCGTCACCATAGGCGGCGCCATTGCCGCGGACATTCATGGCAAGAATCACCATCTCCATGGCAGTTTTTGTGATCACTTGATGGGGCTTAAGCTGGTACTCGCCAGCGGGGAAAGCGTGGAATGCAGCCCGGACAACAACCCGGAGTTATTTCACGCTACCTGCGGTGGCATGGGTCTCACCGGCGTTGTTACCGAGGCAAGCATTCAGCTCACCCGGTTAAACGGCAACCGCATCAAGCGCCAGGCCATCGCGGTGAATAACCTCGAACAAAGCATGGCGCTCATGGAGGAAAACATTGATGCAACTTACTCCGTGGCCTGGCTGGACTGCCTCGCAGGGGGCACCAGCACCGGGCGCGGCGTGCTTTACCTGGGCGAGCATGAAGAGGGTGGCAAGGCGGAACTGAACAAGGGCTGGAAAATCCCGGTGCCTTTCAGTACACCAGCCTTCCTGCTCAACCGCTACTCGGTCAAAGCCTTCAACAGTCTCGTCTTTGGATTCAATAACAGGGGAAGGCGCACGAGCACGGTGTCCTTGCAGCGCTATTTCTTTCCGCTGGATAACATCGCACACTGGAACCGCTTATACGGGAGCAAGGGCTTCCTGCAGTATCAATTCGTACTGCCCATGGAGTCCGCGCGCCAGGGTATTGAGCTAGTGCTCAACAAGGTTGCAGCGGCGGGCAAAGGTTCTTTCCTGTCGGTGCTGAAGCAATTCGGCCCGGCAAATCAAAACCTGCTTTCTTTTCCCCTGGCCGGGTATACCCTGGCGCTGGATTTCAAGTACCAGGCTTCTCTGCTACCCCTGCTGGATGAGCTGGACGCAATCGTCACTGATCACGGCGGGCGCATTTACCTTGCCAAAGACGCGCGCATGAGTGAGGCTGTATTCAAGAAAGGCTACCCTGGCTGGGAACAATTCGTGGCAATCAAGAAGCGCTATGATCCTGGATCTGTTTTTGCCTCACTGCAATCGAAACGATTGGGACTGACACCGTAGCATCATGAACGTACTCATCATCGGCGCAAATTCTGCTATCGCCCGGGCCTGCGCGCGGGTATACGCCGAACAGGGACACAGCCTGTACCTGATTGGCCGCGACGGGCAACGGCTGGAAGAACTGGAGAAAGACCTGGAAGTGAGGGGTGCTGCGCAGGTCTATGGCACCGAGGCCGATCTCGAGGAATTCCATGAGCACGACAATCTCATGCGCCGCGTATTTTCGGAATTCGACATCCTCGATGTCGCCCTCATCGCTCACGGCACACTGCCGGACCAGGAAGCCTGCGAGTCTGATTTCGAGCTTGCCGAGGCGGCTATCCGGGTAAATGGCACCAGTGTGATCTCCCTGCTTTCCCTGCTTGCCCTGCGCATGCAGGAACAACGGACCGGCACCATCGCCGTAATTACTTCGGTGGCGGCGGATCGCGGCAGGCAGCCCAACTTTGTCTATGGCGCCGCCAAGGCCATGGTCTCCACCTATCTGCAGGGCCTCCGCGGCAAATTGTTTCCCCATAACGTTCATGTTGTGGAAATCAAACCTGGCCTGGTGGATTCTCCCATGACAGCGCACATGGAGAAAGGCATGCTGTTTTCCAGTCCGGAATCCGTAGCCCGCATTGTTGTGCGCAGCATTGCGAAGAAGAAACACACAGTCTACGCACCGGCTTACTGGCGGGCCATTCTGTGGATCGTTCGCGCCATCCCGGATTTTGTTTTCAAGCGCATCAAGTTTTAATCCTTGGCAACACATCCCAACAACCCGCCCCTGTTCGTCGATCTCGACGGCACCCTGATCAAGTCCGATGCCGGGCTCGAATCCCTACTGGTTTTACTGCGCCAGAATTTCCTTTACGTTTTCATCCTGCCGTTCTGGGCACTGGGAGGGCTGGCAAGCCTGAAGCGCAAGATTGCCGAGCGGGTGGAATTACCGGTGGCAAGCCTGCCGGTGAACCCGGAGCTATTGGCCTTTCTCAAGGAAGAAAAAGCCTCCGGCAGGTCTATGACCCTGATCTCAGCCTCCGCCCAGTCCTTGGTGAAACAGGTAGGTGATTATTTCGGCCTGTTCGATTCCTGTGTCGGCACCACGGGCCGGACAAATCTAAAGGGCAGGCGCAAGCTGGATCACATTCGCTCCATGGGCAATGAAGAGTTCGCCTATGCCGGAAACGCCCGGGCGGACCTTCCCATATGGGAGGCCGCGGCAGAAATCCTGGCGGTGAATTGTTCCCCCGAACTCAGCTCGGATGTGTCTAATGAAAACGCCCTGCGTCACCAGTTCGACCTGCCCGGTTCCAGGATTCAATCGTTGCTGCGCGCGCTGCGTCCACACCAGTGGCTGAAAAATGGCCTGTTGTTCCTGCCCCTGATCCTGTCCCACCAGTTGTTGCATCCCGACATGTTTCTACTGTCTCTTCTGGGCGCGGTCAGTTTCAGCCTGTGTGCCTCCAGCGTCTACCTGTGTAACGACCTGCTGGACCTGGAAGCGGACCGTGCACATCGAAACAAGAATTCACGGCCACTCGCCAGCGGTGAGCTGCCGTTGCAGTGGGCATTTATCGCCGCGCCATTGTTGTTGCTCGCGGCCGTGGCGATTGCCCTGCCACTGGGTGCGGAGTTCCTGCTGGTGCTTGGGATTTATTACGTCACCACCTGCCTCTACAGCGTGGAACTGAAAAGACTGTTCCTGGTGGACACGGTGGTACTGGCACTGCTTTATACGCTGCGCATCGTGGCCGGCTCGGCTGCCATCGGTGTCATTACCACCAACTGGTTGCTGGGTTTTTCCATGAGCCTGTTCCTGGGCCTGGCCCTGCTCAAGCGTTACACGGAACTGGGCAACCTGAAACTGGAGGGCCTGGAGCGAATGCCTGGACGTGCCTATCGCGTCGGGCAACAGCAATTACTGGCAATACTGGGCGCCATTGCCGCGCTGTTGGCTATCGCAGTATTCGCCGGTTACATCAATGCGGCGGATACGGTTGAACTGTATTCCCGGCCCCTGGTGTTGTGGGCTATCTGCCCGCTGCTACTGTTCCTGCTGTGGCGCATCTGGAACCACGCCCACCGCGGCAAGCTGGAAGAAGATCCTATCCTGTTTGCCATTGAAGACCGGCAGAGTCAATTTGCCCTGCTCGGCAGCGCCATCCTGATCTGGCTGGCGATCTAATCCGCGAGCAGGTGCTGTGCGTGAAAGCGCAGGTGCTCATCGACAAAGGTGGCGATGAAAAAGTAGCTGTGGTCGTAGCCATCACGCAGGTTATAGGTCAGGGGAAACTCTACCGCGGCACAGGCTTCCACCAGCAGTTCCGGTTTGAGTTGCTGCTGCAGAAACTGGTCGGCGGAACCCTGGTCTACGAGTAATGGCAACTGCTCCGCTCCACTTCGAATAAGTTCGCATGAGTCATATTCCCGCCAACTGCTGGTATCGTCGCCTAAATAGTTCTTGAAGGCTTTGGTTCCCCAGGGGCATTGAGTCGGAGCCACGATGGGAGCGAAGGCGGAAACCGAACGAAACTTTCCAGGATTTTTCAGGGCGACAGTAATAGCGCCGTGACCACCCATGGAATGACCAAAGACAGATTGGCGAGAGGAATCGACCACGAATTCCTGTTCCAGTAAGGCGGGCAGCTCCTGGCTGATGTAGTCATACATACGGTAATGCCTGCGCCAGGGTTCCTCCGTGGCATTGAGGTAAAACCCGGCCCCAAGACCCAGGTCATAAGCATTTTCATCATCATCGGGCACATCGTCACCGCGAGGGCTGGTGTCCGGAGCAACCAGTACCAGGCCAAGCTCCGCCGCCGCGCGCTGGGCCCCCGCCTTTTGCACAAAATTTTCATCGGTACAGGTAAGCCCGGACAACCACAATAGTAAGGGGAGTTTTTCGCGGTCGCCAAGATGTGCCGCCTGGGGCGGCAAATAAACCGAGAAAGTCATGTCACAGGAAAGTGCTTCAGACCGGTGCCGGTAACGGTTCTGTGTGCCACCGAAGCAGCCAATGCTGAAAAGCTGTTCCACCATAATTATCGCCTCCGCGGGCAAGACTATTTTGCCCCCGGGGTCATTGCAAGAGAGCGGCAGCTATCGCCCTTGTTTTTCCCTCCCTCGCCATGCACCATGGCAGAGTGGGCTGGATAAATTTACATGGGCCGCCCGGCCCATATTCCTGAAACAAATCCCCTGTAGTATCCACACTATGCCGGAGTACCGTGCGAGTTAACGGCACCCGGGCATCCTTCGCTTCGTAGTCCGCACTGGGGCGTCTGTTAACCTGATTAACGGAGGCAACAAATGATCAGAAAAATATTAATAACGCTAAGCCTGTTTTGTGCCATGCTAATTGCCAGTGTGGGTGCACAGGCCCAGGGCTCGGGCATGGTTCGCGAGGTCTTTGCATGTAATTTCCTGGAAGGAAGTGACATGGATGATCTCACGGCGGCCACCGACTACATGCTTGAACACCTGGAAATGGGCGGTCTGCCTACAGTGACAACGTTCGTCTGGACGCCATTGAAGTCTAATAATGAATACGACTTCCTGTGGTTTAACCAGTTTGAGAGCTTGCAACAATTCGGCACTCTGTTCGATCAGTATATGAATGACCCCCATGGGCAGATGATCGAGGCCCGATTCAACACGATCGTTGAATGTTCCAGTGGGCTCGTTTCTCATACACAAATATATGATGGAGGCAGCCTCACGGTTAACCCACCGGCATTCATTGCAGCATCTGCCTGTCGTTTAAAAGCGGGTCACTCTTTGGACGAAGTTGCTGCGGTGGTAGGTCGTTTTACCGACTTGATAGCTGACCTGGGTTCTCACAGCGCTTCCACAGGATTTATGCAGATCCCGCTAGTCAGCAGCGCCGGCATGGACGTGTACTTCTACGCAGTGTTCGATGATGCCGCCGCCTGGGGAGCCGCTGATGGTGCGGTTCAAGCGGCACCACAGGCCGCCGCCATCGGTGCGGACTTCAACAACCTGGTGCGTTGCAATACGTCATTGTGGCAGGGACAGAATATCGTCCCTTAAATCTGATCCAGTAGTCGGGGGCCGAATGGCTCCCGTCTGCTGACAGTTCAGGCGCGTATCAGGAAACTGTCTTCCTGGGGATCCCACTTGCTGGGACGGCCGATGCGCGTCACCTTCATGGGTTTTTGCACCCGCGGCTCCAGCAGCGGGTCGAACTCTTCCACGTCACTGAATTCCGGGTCCAGCCACTTTTCCACCAACTCTTTATTTTCGAAGTCGATCATCAGGGGCATGGACTTGGGATGGATGTTGTCCCACTGGGGCACCAGCGGTGGCAGGGTAATGATGGATGCGGAATACACCAACTCCCCGGTTTCCCGGTTCAGGTGTTCCTTGAATAAACCACCAAAGGTAATGGCCGATCCTTCCAGTTCGATCATGTGATAGGTCTTCTTGTCACCCAAGCCTTCCACGAATGCGCTTGCCGGAATCAGGCAGCGGGACTCCCGGTAAGGGTGATAGGAAATGGAGCGCTTGGTGTAGAGCTTGTCGGAGCGGGAATTGAAACTGGCGTACTTGTAGTTAGGCTTGAGCGTGTCGTGATCCAGGAACAACCACCAGGTGGCGTCGGACACCACGCGCTCACCGTTGACCACGTGCACGATGGCAATAGACCCACCCGGCGCGATATCTCGTGACTGGTGGTGGGGCCCCAGGGAAATACCCAGTGACTGGCACAACCACTGTATCTCGGGGCTGTCGATGAGGTTAAAGCGACCGCACATTGCTTTTGCTTCCGTTGCTGGTAAAGTCGAAATCTTCTTTCTTATATACACTTCATTTATACAAGAACAACAAAGGAAGCACCATGAAATATCCCAAGAGTCTTTTTCTTGCTTCTCTGTTTACCCTGCTTGTGCCGGTTCAGCTCCAGGGCCAGACCATGGAGCAGGTTGCCGCCTGCGAAAACCTCATGGACCTGCGCAACCTGACCATTACCCGCGCCGGTATGGAACAGAATTCGGCAGACGGTTCTTCCTATTGTTACGTGCGCGGAATTATTTCCCAGGCCATTCATTTTCATGCACAGCTGCCCCTGCCGCAAAACTGGAACGGCCGCTACCTGATGTGGGGCGATGGCGGCAAGGACGGCGACCTCGACTATGCCGACGCGAGAGTTGTCCAGGGCTATGCCGTGACCAATAGCAACATGGGTCACGACAACGGCGTAGAACCTGGCGCCTCATTTGGTTTCAACAATCGCCAGGCGGAAATTGATTTCGGATATCGCGCGGTGCACCTGACGGTCATGGCGGGCAAGCGGCTGGTGAACGAATACTATGACCAGGGACCAAGCTATTCCTACTTCGAGGGCTGTTCCACTGGTGGCCGCCAGGGTTTCATGGAAGCCCAGCGTTTCCCCGGTGATTTTGACGGCATCGTGGCCGGCGCACCTGCCTTTAACTACCAGGGCTTGAATGCCGCCGGTACCTGGAACCTGCAGCGCATGTTCCGAGACAACCTGACAGGAAACCTCGCCGTGGACAGCAATGGCGATGGCATGGTGGACAGCCTGAACCTGATCAGTGTGCTGCATGAGAAGGTATTGCAGAAATGCGACACACTGGATGGAATCAACGACGGCATTGTCAGCGACCCACTCAGTTGCAACTTCGATCCATCGTCTGATTTAAACGATGTGATGTGCCCAGCCGGTGACAGCAGTGACAGCTGTTTCACCTCCGCGCAATTGCAAACCGTGATGGATTTTTATAACGGTCCCCGTGACAGCAGCGGTCGACAGGTGTATCCGGGCAAGATGCCCGGTTCGGAAAATCGCTGGCCGAATTATTACGTGCCCTGGCAGGGCAACAACATGGGCCCTTCCAAGCTAACCGGCGTGGCCGGTGATCACATGAATTACCTGTTCTACGAAGAAGATCCCGGCGTCCCTGTACCCGATGTGCGCGACATTAACTACCAGGCAAAGACCAATGGCGTGATACCGGAGTTTCACTGGATCGACTGGGACATCGATGATTTCTATTCCGGCAAGGGCGACCTGATGAAGTCCCTGCTGGATGCCAACGATCCGGACCTGACCCGCTTCCTGGTGGATGCCGACGGCAAGATGATTGTTTACCACGGCCTGGTGGATACCCTGATCGTGGCCTCGGACACCATCGACTACTACAACGACATGGTAAACACGACCTTTGCCGGCAGCATGGCGGCAGCCCAGGAAAAGGCACGCCTGTTTCTCGCCCCTGGCATGGGCCATTGCCGCGGCGGTAACGGACCGGACAGCTGGGATAAATTGGCGCCCCTGGTGGACTGGGTTGAAAACGGCGTGGCTCCGCAGAGCATTATCGCTACCCACAGCACAGACGGACAGGTAGATAATGAACGGCCCCTGTGCGTTTACCCGCAACAGGCGCGCTACACCGGTCCTGCCGGTGGTGCGGACGACCCGTCCAACTGGATCTCCGAAAATTTCACCTGCCAGTAGCAAGCGGCCCGCTACGTTGCAATGCACCGGTAATTCCGGCATTTTAGCCTGCCTGAATATCTATTAGAGCCAAGGGGTAGCTATGAAACTCGGCCGACAACCCGCAACATTTCTCCTGATTCTTCTTTCTTTATTTAGTTCCGGCGCGCTGGCCCAGTCCGAAGTGTTTCGCGCCAGGCTTTCGCCCATGCCCACCACTCCCCAGACCGTGGACGAGATTACCGGCGAAGGCGAAGTCATCCTGACCCTGCAAGGCAATACCCTGACAGTGGAAGGCCATTTCGAAGGCATGAGTTCGGCGGCCACCATGGCTCACATTCACAACGGCCCACCGGCCCAACCCGGTCCGGTTGCCTTTCAATTGCAGGCCACCGCAGACAGTGCCGGCACCATTTCCGCCGAGATTGAGCTCAGCGAAGAGCAGATCGCGATCCTCCGCGCCAATTCCTATTACGTGCAGATACACAGCGAGAATAATGCCCCGGGCGAACTACGTGGCTGGATATTCCTGCGCAGCCATTTCGATAACCTATAAATATAGAAGATAGATTACAGAGAGAATTCCTGATGAGTATTTCCAGGCAATTGAAATTATCCAGCGCAGCAATGCTTTCACTCATGCTGGTCGCCTGCGGTGGCGACACCGGGACGAGCGCGCCGGCACAGTCTGAACCCGAAGTCACATTTGCCAGCCAGGCCGAAGCCGGTGCCACAGCTTACGCTACCAACTGCGCGGCCTGTCATGGCGCCAACCTGGAAGGCAGTACATTGGGGCCGTTACTGTCCGGATTTTCCTTTCTGGGGCGATGGGCCACCCAAACCCCAGCATTACTGTTAGGAAACATCGAGGCAAACATGCCGCCGGGTGGCAGCCAGGGTATGACCGATGATGACTACATCAATATTGTCGCCCACATCCTCCAGGTCAATGGCATGGATGGCGTGTCCGAAGCCCTTACCGCCGAATCAGATTTCCCCATCGCCGAGAACATTTCCGCCATTGCCGCCCAGCGGCAACGACCGGAAGCGCCGGCGCCGGAAGGTTTAACGGTCGCGGGCAATACGGAAGACTTCGTGCCCTTCGTTCCCCTGACCGACGCCATGCTCCGGGATCCCAGCCCCAACGACTGGCCCATGCACCGCCGCAATTACTACGGCCACAGCTATAGCCCCCTAGACCAGATCAACAAGGACAACGTGGGCAGCCTGTCCCTGGAATGGGTGTGGAACATGCACGAAGGGGATTCGGAACCGGCGCCGCTGGTTTACAACGGCATCGTATACCTGATCAACCCGGGCAATGTCATCCAGGCCCTGGACGGTGCCAGCGGTGAATTGATCTGGGAACACTGGTCCGGCCCGGCCAATCGCCAGGACATGCGCAACATCGCCATGTATGAAGACAAGATCATCCAGGCCACCACCGATGCGCGGCTGGTGGCGCTGGATGCCCGCACCGGGGAAAAGGTGTGGGAAACGGTAATCGCCGACAACAGCAAGGGCTTTTCCAATTCCTCCGGACCCATCGTGGCGGACGGCAAGGTCATCTCCGGCCTGGCCGGCTGCGCACGATATATTCCGGAAGATTGTTTTATCTCCGCCCACGATGCCACAACCGGTGAGCTGGTGTGGCGCTTTGTCACCATCGCCAAGGCCGGTGAACCGGGCGGCGACACCTGGGGCGACCTGCCGGATGTCTTTCGCGCCGGGGGCGAAACCTGGATTACCGGATCATATGATCCCGACCTGAATCTCACTTACTGGGGCACGGCACAACAAAAACCCTGGGTACCGGTGAGCCGCCATCTCACTATTAACGATGCGGGGCTCTATACAAATTCCACGGTGGCGGTGGATGTGGATACGGGTACCCTGGATTGGTACTTCCAGCACGTACCCGCTGAAGCGCTGGACCTGGATGAAGTGTTTGAACGGGTTCTGGTGAACCGCGGTGACGAGCGTTTCGTTTTCTCCATCGGCAAGTACGGCATCATGTGGAAGAACGATCGCGTTAACGGCCAGTTCCGCGGCTTCGTGGAAACCATGTTCCAGAATGCCTTTACCCATATCGATCCGGAAACCGGGGCGGTCACGTATCGTGAAGACATCCAGAACGCCCAACTGGACGAGTGGACCTCGGCCTGTCCTTCCAGTGCCGGCGGCAAGGACTGGCATTCCATGACCTATCACCCGCCTTCCGGCCTGATGATCGCGCCCTTAAGCCAGACCTGCCTGGAAAACGCAGCCCGGGAAGTGGACCTGGTGCAGGGTGGCGGCGGACTCGCCGCCAGCCGCAAGTTTTTCGAGATGCCGGGTACCAATGGCAATCTTGGCAAGGTGGGCGCCTACAATGTGGACACCATGGAAGAAGTGTGGAGTCACCAGCAACGGGCGTCATTACATACCGGCACGATTTCCACCGCCGGTGGGCTGGTGTTCGTGGGTGATCTCGACCGGCGCTTCAAGGCTTTCGATGTGGATACCGGCGAAGTACTGTGGCAGACACGGCTGGGCACCTCGGTACAGGGTCACCCGGTTTCCTTTGCCATCGACGGCAAGCAATACATCGCGGTGACCGCTGCCCTGGGCGGGACTTCACCGCGCACCGTACCCAGTGTCATCGCCACCGAGATTACCTACCCGGATCATGGCAATGCAATTTACGTGTTCAGCCTGCCGGATTAGGGGTAAGAGGATTTAGATCCAAAGCAAGAAAGCATCGAAACAGGAGGACTGCTTGTGAAATCCATAACAACAATTATACGAATTTCATTGGTCACTATAGCGACACTGCTGGCCTCCTGTAGCGATGAAGCCCCTTCCCAGGCCACCGCCACTCCCGACACGACAAATAGTTTCGCGGCCCAGGCGGCGGAAGGTCTCGCCGCCTACAACACCAATTGCGCCACCTGCCATGGCGCGGAGCTGCAGGGTACTCAACTGGGTCCCATGCTACGCGGCGGTGGATTCCTCGGCAGTTATGGTCGCCAGTCCCCGGCGGACTTTTTCAATTTCCTCAAGGCCAACATGCCGCCGGGTGGTAACCAGGGCATTAGCGATGATGACTACTGGGCCATCGTGGCCCATGTCATGCGCGGTAATGGCGTGGACGATGGCAATCCCCCGCTGGATGCCAGTGCCAGCTATGCCATGGCCACCAATATTCCCGGAGTAAATCCGACCCTGCTGGTGCAGGCAAACCAGCCCGATCGCCCCACCGGCGTGGTGGCGGCAGGTACGGTGGAAAACTTCGTGCCCATTACCGATGCCATGCTGCGGAATCCGGACCCGGCGGACTGGCCCATGCTGCGTCGTAACTTCCAGGCCTGGAGTTACAGCCCGCTGGACCAGATCGATACCGGCAACGTGGGTGAACTGCGCCTGCAATGGATGTGGGCCATGCACGAGGGGGACTCGGAACCCTCGCCCCTGGTTTACGACGGCATCATTTACCTGATTAACACCAGCAACATCATACAGGCCCTGGACGGCAGGACCGGCGAGTTGATCTGGGAACACCACGCCGGACCCTTCGACAGCGAAGACATGCGCAACATCGCGATCTACAACGACAAGATAATCCATGCCACGACCGACGCGCGACTGCGAGCACTGGATGCGCGCACCGGTGAACTGGTGTGGGAAACCCTGGTTGCCGATGGCAGCAAGGGCTTCGGTAATTCCAGCGGACCCATCGTCGCCGACGGCAAAGTCATACAAGGATTGTTAGGCTGTTCACGATATATCGAAGACGACTGTTATATCAGTGCATACGATGCCGATACCGGGGAAGTACTATGGCGCTTTAACACCATTGCGGAAACCGGCCAGCCCGGCGGTGACACCTGGGGCAATCTGCCCGATTTATTCAGGGCGGGTGGAGAAACGTGGATAACAGGAAGTTACGATCCTGAGCTGGGCCTGACTTACTGGGGCACCGCGCAACAAAAACCCTGGATGCCCGCCAGCCGCAACCTGTCAATCTATGATGCCGGCCTGTTCACCAATGCTACTGTGGCCCTGGATGTGGACAGCGGCGAACTGGACTGGTACTTCCAGCACGTACCGGCGGAAGCGCTTGACCTGGATGAAGTGTTCGAGCGGGTGCTAATCGACCGCGGCGATGACAGGCTGGTGTTCTCCATCGGCAAACATGGCGTGCTGTGGAAACATGACCGGGTAAGCGGCGAGTTCAGGGATTTTACCGAGACGGTATTCCAGAACGCTTTCAGCAACATCGACCCGGATACCGGCGAGGTGACTTACCGCCAGGACATTCAGAACGCCCAGATCGACCAGTGGATCTCGGTGTGCCCCTCCACCGCCGGTGGCAAGGACTGGCACTCCATGAGTTACCACGAACCTTCCGCTTCTTTGGTAATCCCCTTGAGCCAGTCCTGCCTCGAAATCGCCGCCCGCGAAGTTCCGTTGGTACATGGCGCCGGTGGCACCGCGGCGAACCGGCGCTGGTTCGAGATGCCAGGAACTGACGGCAACATGGGCAAGCTCGCAGCCTATAACGTGGATTCTATGGAAGAAATCTGGTCCTATGAACAGCGCGCAGCATTTCTAACCGGTACCATTACCACTGCCGGAAACCTGGTGTTCGTGGGTGACCTGGACCGCAACTTCCGTGCCTTTGACGTGCGCACCGGTGAAATACTCTGGGAAACACGGCTGGGCACATCGGTACAGGGCCACCCGGTGACCTTCGCCATCGACGGAAAGCAGTATGTGGCGGTGACCACCGCCCTGGGGGCTCGCGGTGTCAGCCCGCGCACCGTGCCACGGGTGGTGGCGCCGGATATACGCCACCCCGCCAGCGGCAACGCACTGTACGTGTTCGCGCTGCCGGATTAGCTATTACTGAATTAGCACCGAAACAGGCGTCGGGCTGTACACCAACTCGGCGCCCGCGGTATAGGCAAAGTAAACGTTCAGGGTGACGTTGCTGAGGGCGAAATCGGCAAACCTCAGTTCCTTGAATGCGATTAACAACTCCTCTGAAGCCAGGGCATGGGGCGCGGTATAGCCAACGAGACCACCGAGGGTGCCATCCCACTCCAGGAAACCGCCATTGGAATCTACCTGGTAAAAGCCGAAACCCGGCACATCGATGACGATATGGGTCTGGCCGCTATCGCCTACGTGAGATGAGTCCACCTTGATGGTACCGGTTATATTGAGCTCATCCTGGGAAGACAGGGTGGAACTGAACGCGATACCGCGGCCGTTGGGGCCGTCACTCTGGATGGCGCCGCCGTAGATTGCCGCATCGGTGGACCCGCCGCTGCCAGTGGCTGCTCCGAGACTGGGGCGGGTGCCGATGTACTGGGATACGGCGAAGCGGGTGGTATTGAGGGACAGCACCGCATCGGCCCCGTTGCTCTCATCGCTCCTGTCCACACCACAGGGATTGCCGCTGCAGCTGGTGTTTTCCGGGCTGGAAAATACTTCGATTGCAGAGCTGCCGGGAAAGTGTTCTTCATAGGCCATCACGGTACGAAACACGCCGTTAATGCCATGACCCACGGACCAGGGAAAAGTACCACTGGCGTCCTGTTCGACGCGTGAATGGCCCAGCCCCAGGTTGTGTCCCAGTTCATGGGCCAGGGTGTCGTCGCCACAAACAGCACCACCTCCATCGACAACACCGGCACGATACAGGGTGGTGTGATTGGCGTTGCGATTGCTGGCACCGGTGAGATCCCCCAGGGCTTCATTGCCTCCGACACTGGCTAAACCGCAGGAAGATTCGCCGCTGCCGTTGCCATCGATCAGCACCACGAGATCGGCACCGTAAGAAGTCAGGTAAAAGTCGGTGTCCGCGAACGGCCCGGTGCGGTCCCGCATGGCGGTTTGCCCCGCAGAGATGCTGGGCATGTCGTAGTTCACTTCAACCTGCCCCGCACGCTGGAACTCGAGACCGACGCCGCTGCTTTCGTAAATGTCATTGGTGAGTTGCACCAGCTGTTCCAGCTCCAGGGCCGGGTCGTTGTTACCGGAGTCGGAAACAAACTCGGGAGTGTAGAGAAACAGCAGGTCGATGCGGATTTTTTCGCTATCGGATAATCCGGACGCGGCACTATTGGCATCGGTGCCGATGAGGGTCTCATTAAAATCACTCACACCGTCATTGTCGGAATCCGTAAGCGTATCGCTTACCGCGAAAAAGAAAGCGTCATTGCGTGCATTGTCGATAAACACACCGCTGTCCGTAGATTGAGTTTCGGCTTTTCCCACGGTAACGACATAGGACATTGAATAAGTCGCGCCCGGAGCCAGAGATGAAATCGTGCAGCGCAGGATATTGAATACACCACCGGTAGTCTGCAGGGGCATGTGGTTGCAACCGTTGGTGGCGGAGACAAAGTCGGATGTATCAAAGACAAACCAGATTTCCATGGTCTGGTTGGCAATGGTGCTGGAGGAAGTATTGGTGACATCCACCGACACCGTAATATTGCTTCCCACCACGGGAAACTCGTTGGAGATGGTCTGCTCGATAGATACATCGTTGTTGTCTAAGGCCAGTATTCCAGTTGCCGGGGTTAGTGGGCGCGACTGCAACGCGGCCAGTGTCGTTGTTGGCGCATCCTGGAACTTGCCCGGCAGGGTCTGGGTGAAATCGGCAGGCAGAACTTGCAGGTCATCGCGGCGCCGGTGCAACCAACCCGCGTAGTCGTCACCGGTGGCAACAAGATCCAGGTCGAAAATTCCCACCGGTGAATAGACCGTGGCCAGTGCCCGTTGCCTGTTATAGGAAAGAGACATCACGTAGCGCCCCTCCGAATCCCAGATCTCACCGCGCAGGCTGACACTGCCATCCAGCGCTTCCCGCACACGGGTGATTCGATATTCCTCAGCAGAGCCTGTATCGAAGCGGGCAAGCACGGTGTCACCCACTGCCAGTTGGGCTAGTTCCGAACCATCTACCACCACGGCACTGGACCCGGCCGCGAGGTCGGGAATGGTCAATGTGTCGAGGGAAGACTGATAGTCCTGGCTGGCGGCGAACTGCCACAGTGACTGGGCCTGCACTATTGCCGGACACAGGCAGAGTAAGAGTAGTACCACGATGGCAGCAGGATTGCATAATTCGACTCGGAACATCTGGACATCTCCTGTGGCAGCGGAGGCGCCGGGCCGTTCCGCTTGATGTAATAAATATACCGGGCCACCCCGCCGGTGTCAGTCCGAAATGAAATTAATTCCCGGTGCTGACAGACGTGTCCGGCTGCGCTAAGCTTCAACCCTGCTCCGGATACCGCAGTTCCACAGGCCGGGGCCCTGACGCAGATGGCATCGACCCGTTGCTCCCCGTAACGACAACATGCCTGTTAACAGCCAATCCCAATACACTCACCGGGAGGCCCCATGGCCAAGCGCTATGATCAATTGACAGATGAACTCACGGATTTCATTCGGCAACAGAAAGTCTTCTTCGTCGGTACCGCCGCCAACGATGGTACCATTAACGTTTCACCCAAGGGTTTCGATTCCCTCAGGGTAATGGGCCCGAACCGCGTGGTGTGGTTAAACATTACCGGCAGTGGCAACGAAACCGCGGCACATCTCGCCGAGAATCAGCGCATGACCATCATGTTCTGCGCCTTCGACGGTAAGCCGAAGATCCTGCGCCTGTATGGCAAGGCAGTTGCCGTTCACCAACGGGACGAGCAATGGGACGAGTTGGAACAACTGTTCGGGCCTTTCCCCAGTGCGCGCCAGTTCGTGGACTTTTCCATCGAGATGGCGCAAACCTCATGCGGCTTCGGCGTGCCGCTTTACGATTTCCGGGAAGACCGGGACAACATGGACAAGTGGCTGCAGTCGAAGGCCAATAGCGGACAATCCATGGAAGACTACTGGCGGGAAAAAAACCAGCTAAGCCTGGACGGCCTGCCCACCCATATCTTTGAATAAGAAGGGTCAAACCATGAGTGACGACAACAACGAAACAGAAAATAAATCGAACGAGCAAGCGGGCAAGCTGGGACGGGTCGAGTGGCTGGACCTGACCGTGGATGACGCATCCCGGGTACGGGATTTTTACAAATCCGTGGTGGGCTGGAACAGTGAAGACGTGGACATGGGTTCTTATGCCGATTTCGCCATGACCCTGCCCGGCTCCAACACCACCGTAGCCGGTGTGTGCCATGCCCGGGGCAGCAACGCCAACCTGCCACCACAGTGGCTGGTCTACGTGCGCGTGGAAAGCGTGGAAGACAGCGCCGCCGCCTGCGAAAAGCAGGGGGGCAAGATCGTCGACGGCCCACGTCGCATGGCCGGCAGTAATTTCTGCGTCATCCAGGACCCCGCCGGTGCCTGCATGGCATTGATGTCGGACACCTGACGTGCGGACACTGAAAGGTTCCTGCCACTGTGGCGCCGTGGAATTCGAGATCGACCTGGAAAACGGTCCCGAGGGATTGAAGCGCTGCGACTGCTCCCTGTGCCGCCGCAAGGGAGCGGCCATGGCCTACGTCAAGAAAACAAAGCTGCGAGTAACCAAGGGCGAGGACGCATTGAGTTGTTACCAGTGGAATACAAAGGTAGCCGAACACTTTTTTTGCAGGCACTGCGGAATTTATACCCATCATGGCCGCCGTGTGGCGCCGGACGAATACGGGTACAACCTGGGTTGTTTCGATGGCCTGGAGGCCGAGGCCCTGGGAGACGTTCCCATGACCGACGGCAAGAGCCTGTCCGTCGTGGATGAATAGACAAGAATGAGGAGCAATACATGGGCAAGGTAGAAGAAATCTACATCGCACCGGGCAAGAAATCACCGGTAGTAAAAGTTGAAAGCGCCGTGCTGGACGCGGGCAAGGGAATTGCCGGTGACCGTTATCACCTGTTCGCGGAAAAACTTTTGCAGGCTGGCCAGTCCGTGCCCGATATACACCTTACCCTGATCAGCCGCGAGGTGCTGGATGAATTTCTGCGGAAGCACGATGCGGACCTGGGATATGGTGACTTTCGCCGCAGCGTCATCACCAGCGGCATCGACCTGAACCAGTTGGTGGGCAGGGAATTCCGCGTCGGTTCCGCCCTGTGCCGGGGTGCGGAGCTGTGTGAGCCCTGCAGTACGCTGCAGAAAATGGTTCATCCCGAGGTGATTCCCGACCTGGTGAACCGCGGTGGCTTGCGGGCGGTGATCCTGGAGTCCGGGGAAATCGAAAACGGCAGCGAGATTTCCCCTGCCTGACAGGCAGAATCTAGCTTCCCGCCTCCAGCATACCGGCCAGCAGGGTGGCAATTCCCAGGAACGACATGAACCCGGTAATGTCTGTTATGGTCGTAAGCACGATGGAAGACGACTGCGCCGGGTCCATGCCAAAGCGCTTCAACACCATGGGCACCAGCGCGCCGGACACACCGGCGATAACCATGGAGATCACCATGGCGGACGCCATGACCAGTGCCAGGCCAAAATTGCTCCACAGGTAAACCCCGAGACCACACACCAGGGCCACGCCGATACCGTTCATCAGGCCGGCGCCGAACTCCTTGCGCAGGATGCGAAACCAGTCGCGCATGGAAACCTCGCGCAGGGTCAGGCCGCGCATGGTTACAGCCAGGGCCTGGGCACCGGTGTTGCCGGACTGGCCCGCGGCGATGGGCATCAGCACCGCCAGGGCGGTAAAGCGGGCGATGGTGTCCTCAAACAGGCTAACCACCAAGGCCGCCATGAATGCCGTCACCAGGTTGATCTGCAACCAGGGCAGACGTTTGCGCACGGCAAAGAAGCTGCTGGACAGGGCCCGTTCTTCGCGGCTGGCTCCCACCATGGTTTGCAGGTTCTGGGCCATTTCTTCCCGCACCACCTCGATGATGCCCATGCCTTCGATAATGCCCACCACGTGAAAATCCACGTTGACCACGGGAATGGCATCGGTTTTTGATGCCTCGAGAATCTTGATAACTTCCGTGTGGGGATCGATGTCGCTGACGTAATGGGTTACCGGACGAGCCAGTTCCGAGAGAGACTGCCCCGGATCGGCGTAAAGCAAACTGTGGGCATCCACCTGGGATTGCAGTTGCAGGTCGGCGTTCACCAGGTACAGCTTGCGTGAGCGATACAGCTTGTCCTGCTGCAGCTGGGCTACGGCATCTTCCACTCGGGTATTGATGTTGAAAACCGCCACCCGAGGATTCATCAGGCGGCCGGCGGAATCGGCGGGATAACTGAGCAGGGATAGCAATTCCTTGCGCACCGCATCGCTGGACATGCTGAGCAGGTTTTCCCTTTCTTCCTCCTTGAGCCGGCTGAAGATGCTGATGCTGCTGGCCAGGCTCAGCAGTTCCAACACTCCAGCAACCTTTTCCGCCGAAAGGTTTTTCAGGATTCCTTCGGCGATACCGGGCGTGACTTTCTCCAGGGCGGCGGTGATTACAAATTCCGGCTGTTCCTGCAACAGGGACGCCGCCTCGATCTCTGACAGCGACTCCAGTACCCGCGCCGCCTCGGCAGGATGCTGAACCAGGAAGGCCCGGTTCAGGTCAAACAGGGGGTCGTCTTTGCGTTGCGCCGCCCCACTCACTTGCGCCGTTCTCCTTCTGCACCAACCACCATGTCTTCCAGCGCCCCGGCCAGGGTAAGCAGGGTGGTGCCGTAGGCTTCAAAAACTCCCGCCAGTGGGTTCTCAAGGGGAATTTCTTCGGTGGTATTCGATAACTTGTCCAGGCCCATGCGCAGATCCACGTGGCGAATAATGCCGATGAACTGCTGGTTGCGATTGATGACGGGCATGACATCGGTGTAAGCCCAGGACTTATGCTGGGCAGCATTCTGGATCGACATTCGTACCGGCAAGGCTTTCCTGCCTGGAAGAAGCAGGCTGGTAATGGCGGCATCCTTGCGCGCCCGTGTCAGCTCGATGTTGTTCACGCTGCCGATAACCTGGCGGTCGCGATTCACTACGAACAATTTTTCCGAGGGAACCAGTTGTTCACTAGCCTTGATGTATTCCCGCGCGGTTTTCACACTGCAGTCTTCCGGCAGGGTCACCACTTCCGGAGTCATCCAGCTGCCCACCGAGTCCCGGGGAAAGGTCAGCAACAACTGGCAGGCGGTTCGCTTCGCTTTTGGCAGGTAACCCAGCACAGAGTCACGTTGCTTGCGTGGCAGGTAGCGCAGTACCGCGGCGACATAACTGATATCAACGGCGGCGAACAATTCGGCCAGGCGCGCATTCTCAAGTTCAGTTGCCATGAGGCTGGTGTAATGAGGCAGCATGCGCTGCAGTAAAGTGCCGGCCAGTTCGCTGTCCAGCTTGTTCAACAGCCTGGCGCAGGCCTCCGGGTCGTGAGACTCCAGTACCCGGGCGGCCGAATCGGGGTGCAAACCGATGAAACTCAACGCCAGTGCCGGATTGCATTCGGTCATCGCTTTCAGCTTCCGGATTCTTCTGCGGCCTGGCTTTTTTGTTGGCTGATCAGTTCATGAAACAGCTTGGCGGGCACCACGGCGCGGCCACCGGCTGTATCCAGAAGGATGGAAGTCTGGGTAATTTCCAGAATCTCCCCTTCGATGTCACCGATGCTCAGGGTTTCACCGAGGCGGCAGTGCTTGCGCGCGGCCTGTGCGCCCAACAGGTTTGCCACCATGGAACGGGCGCCGAGGCTGAACGCGAGGGAGGCGCCGGCAAACAGGGTGCCGGCAACGACGACGATCAGGGTGCTGAGGAAGTCCACATCAAGACCGATGGCTTCGACACCGATAATCACGGCACTGAAGATCACCAGTATTTGCGCCGACCTGGCCATGGCGGCGCTCTGGGCAATGCCGGCGCGCATGGCGGCGGTCATGATGGTAGAGCGGGTCAGGTTGCCCAGCACGAAACCACCGATGATAACGAGGATGCCGGTGAGCAAGCCGGGAACGTAGGCGACCACGCTGTCCAGCCAGCGCGAGAACACGGCCCAGCCCAATACGTTGGCGGCGACTGTAATGAAGAAGAGAATGGTGATCCAGAACACGACGCGCTGCACGATAAGCGCATAGGAATCCTTGAACAGTTCACCGCTGCCGGTATCACCGCCGCGACCGAGACGGGCAACGATACGATCCAGTCCCTGGAACAGTCGCCCCGCCAGGCGGCTTAGCACCCAGGCGACAAACCAACCGAAGAGCATGATGGCGATGCCGCTAAGCAATTGCGGCAAGTAAAGGGCAATTTGTTCGGCAAACTGCTGGAACGATTCTTCTATGGCCTGTTGCCAACTCGCCAGACTGAACACAATAGCCTCCGTAAGAGCACTGTCTCCGTAACTGAGCCCGACCCTTCCGTGAATGAATATTTAAGGACTCTGTTCCGGAAAAAGCATTGCTCAGGACTGGATAATTTGTCGATATTCTGTGATAAGGTTAACCCAATTTCATGCCAGCAGACAGGGAAATCGCGCCCTCAGGCACCCCAATCCACAGTTGTAATTACGCAGGACTCCGCTTTGAAAATCGCTTTACTCTCCAGAAACAGGAAACTGTATTCGAGCCGTCGCCTGATCGAGGCGGCAGAAGAACGCGGGCACGACATTCACGTTCTAGACGTATTGCGCTGTTATATGAACATTACCTCCCATCGCCCAACCATTCATTACCGTGGCGAGGATCTGGAAACCTTTGATGCGGTGATTCCCCGTATCGGTGCTTCGGTGACGTTCTATGGTACGGCGGTGTTAAGGCAGTTTGAGATGATGGGCGTTTACCCGCTGAATGAGTCGGTGGCGATCTCACGTTCCCGTGACAAGCTTCGTTCATTGCAGCTGCTTTCACGCAGAGGCATCGGACTGCCCATTACCGGTTTCGCGAACAAGCCTGACAATATCGAAGACCTGATCAAGATGGTCGGTGGTGCACCCCTTGTTATCAAGCTGTTGCAGGGAACCCAGGGAATAGGTGTGGTATTGGCCGAAACACGAAAAGCAGCGGAGAGCGTTATCGAATCGTTTCTCGGCCTGGAAGCGGAAGTACTCGTACAGGAATACATAGCTGAGGCCGGCGGTTCGGATATCCGTTGCCTGGTGGTTGGGGGCAAGGTCGTTGCTGCCATGAAACGCACGGCAGCCGAGGGCGAGTTTCGCTCAAATATTCACCGCGGCGGCACCGCCAGCCTGATTCGCATAACACCAGAAGAAAGATCCACCGCGGTACGCGCGGCAAGGACCATGGGCCTGAATGTCTGCGGGGTGGATGTCCTCCGCTCTGCCCATGGACCACTTGTTATGGAGGTAAACTCATCACCCGGGCTGGAAGGCATCGAGACTGCCACTGGCAAAGACGTGGCCGGAATGATCATCCAGTTCCTGGAAAAGAATACAAAACCGGGCAGAACCCGCACCAAGGGTAAGGGGTAGCCTTGCGCGAAATTATAGAGATCGGTGGAGTTACCATTAGCAGAGGTGGACGCCATGTGATCGAACTGCCCGTTCCCAGCCTCTATACCCACACCGAGCTGGAAATGCCTGTGCAGGTAATAAGGGGCAAGAAGCCTGGTCCTATCCTGTTCTTGTCCGCGGCCATCCACGGCGACGAGATTAATGGCGTGGAAATCATTCGCCGGGTGCTGAACCAGAAATCCCTGAACCGCCTGCGCGGAACCCTGATCGCCATCCCGGTGGTAAACATCTTCGGCTTCATTAACCAGTCCCGTTACCTGCCCGACCGCAGGGACCTGAACCGCTCCTTCCCCGGTTCCGATTCCGGCTCCCTGGCGGCACGCATCGCCAACCTGTTTCTCAAGGACGTCATTCACCAGTGCAGCCACGGCATCGATCTGCATACGGCTGCAATTCACCGGGAAAATTTTCCCCACGTGCGCGCTGTGCTCGACGATACCGAGACCGAACGCATGGCGCGGGCCTTTGGTTCCCCGGTCATTCTCAACAGCGAGATCGTGCAGGGCTCACTGAGGGAAGCCGTAGAAAAACTGGGTATTTCTATAATCGTTTACGAAGCAGGTGAAGCCCTGCGCTTTAATGAACTGTCTATCCGCGCAGGAGTAAGAGGCGTGATCTCCGTGATGCGGGAACTGGGCATGTTGCCGCAACTGAAGCGCTCCGCCAGGACGCCCGCCACAGTAGTTGCCACGGCGAGCACCTGGATCCGGGCGCCCCAGAGCGGCATCGTCCGGCTGCTGAAACCCCTTGGTTCCTACGTGCTTGAGAACGAGGTACTGGGCATGGTGGCGGACCCCTTCGGTGAAAAAGAAGAACAGGCCTGCGCACCTTATGACGGCATCATTATCGGCAAGACAAATTTACCCCTGGTGAATGAAGGCGAGGCGCTGTTCCATGTCGCGAGTTTCAAGAGACCCGAAACGGCGGCGGAGCGGGTCGAACAATTCCAGCAACGGCACGATCCCAACCAGGACACAGAATCTCCGGCAGACCCCCCCGTGAGCTGATATGCTGTCCCTCAAAAAGCAGAACAATAGAAAGAGGAACAACAATAATGAAAACCGCTGGCTTGTTATACGGTCTTATTTCTTACGCGATTGGCCTGGGCGGGCTGGTCTATTTTGTTCTCTGGGTGGGGGGCTGGAGCTTTCTCCCCATTCATATTAATTCCGGCACGCCAGGCCCGATTGGCGAAGCCCTGCTGGTGAACACGGGGCTGATCCTGTTATTCGGCCTGCAGCACTCGGTAATGGCACGCCCCAGGTTCAAGGAAATCTGGAATAAGGTAGTACCTCCTGCCATTGAGCGCAGTACCTACGTTTTGTTATCCGGTGTTCTCATGCTGCTGATCTGCCTGAATTGGCGCGCCCTGGAAAGTGACATGTGGGAATTCGAAAACTCGATTGTGGTTGGGTTGCTTACGGCTCTTTATTTTTTTGGCTGGGCGTTCGCGGTAGTCGCTACCTTTGTGATAAACCATTTCGAGTTGTTTGGCCTGCGCCAGGTGTGGTTTAACTTTCGCAACCAACCCGAGCCTCCCCACCTGTTTACCGATCGCTTTCTCTACCGAATCGTGCGGCATCCAATCCAGACCGGGATACTGATCGGTATCTGGTCTACGCCATACATGTCTTTTACTCACTATACCCTGGCGGTGTTCATGACCATCTATGTACTGGTTGGCCTGCATTTTGAAGAGATCGACCTGGCGCACAGCCTGGGTGAAGACTACCAGGCCTACCAACGGCGAGTGCCCAAGGTGGTGCCTTTCTTAAAGTTTCCCTGAAAGGGTTTCCAGATTAGCGTTTTTCAATTCCACGAGGGTTCCGCTGTTGTATTCCCGAATCGCCTGCATGATTTCCTGTTCGCTGTTCATGACGAATGGGCCGCGGTGGGCGATGGGCTCACCGATGGGTTTACCCGTAATTAAAAGAACCCGGGTCCCCTTCTCAGCAGAGAGGTGCAACGAACCCTGACGCGACAGGCGCGCCAACCTGCTCCTGTCCAGTGGGTAATCAGTGCCACCCACTGTTGCACCGCCTTCATAAACGTAGAGCAACGCGGTATAGCTATCGGGAATCTCCACCTCGATAGCGGCGTCGTCTTCGAATGCAATATCCAGGTAGCCGGGATCGGTTGTGAGCCCCGTAACCTTGCCAGGAATGTCGTTGCCATCAACTTTCAGTTCGCCGGCGATGGCCTTTATTCGGGTGCCGGCCATGGAGTAGTTGGGAATGTCATCGCCTGCAATATCCTTATAGCTGGCAGGAGTCATCTTCTCACTGGATGGCAGGTTTACCCATAACTGAAAACCGTGCATGCGCCCCTGTTCCTGCTTCGGCATTTCGGAATGAATCACACCGGAACCGGCCTTCATCCATTGCACATCGCCTGGTCCCAGCTGGCCCACGTTGTCCATGTGATCACGATGCTCCATGTAACCTTCCAGCATGTAGGTTACGGTCTCGAAGCCACGGTGGGGATGGGGCGGAAAGCCGCCAATGTAATCGTTGGCATCGAAAGAGCCAAACTCATCAAGCATCAGGAAGGGATCGAATCGAACCAGGTCGCGGCCACCGAACACCCGGGTGAGTTTTACTCCGGCGCCATCGCTGGTGGGCTGGCCGGTCAACACTTCTTCGATCTGGCGCTGGTTGCTTGTGGTCATGGGCTACTCCCGGGTGGTGGCGGGGAATTCCGCCACAGGTCCCTGAAATCTGGGGATGATGCAGCAAAAAATAAGTTGCCGCAGTCAGTGATGCCGCAAGTTGAAATTTTTTTATGTGATTTTTGTACCTTTTTGTGGCTATCAAAGCGCTGCTGAAATTCGCCACGAAAAGGCTTAAAAGTACTGCGTTTACGAATATTTCTGCTTTTTGTGGCGGTCGTAGGCCAGTGGGGATTGGCCACAAAAAGGCACAAAAATCACATAAATTTGAAACTGAACCGCTACTCCACGGTTAAGCTCTTGTTCATCTTGGCTCAGTAATATCACACTGGAATCACTCTGTAACACGCGCTAGCAGCAGCAAAGGAGTATGCCATGAAGAAATTACTCATGAGCCTGGCAGTCATCGCGGCGGTCATCGCCAGCCAGTCTGCATTCGCCGACCATCGCTACTACCGTGGCGGTTACGGATACTACGGTGGCGGCAGTTACTTCGGTGTGTCATTCGGCAATCGCTACGGCTACAACCGGCATCGCCACTATTACGGTCACCGGCACTACGATGGTGGCGCCTTTGTTGGCGGCCTGGTGCTCGGTTCCCTGCTCAGCTATCCCCGCTACAACTACCCGCGCTACGAAACCGTGCGCTACGTGAAGCGTCCCGTTGTGCGCAGCCGCGAGGTGGTATACGTGAAGCGACCGGCAAGGCGCAGCACCACGGTGGCATCGGGCCGGCGCCTGCTGCGGGACCTGGACGGCAATTGTTTCGAACGGGTCATCGATGACAATGGCGACGAGATTCGCGTGCAACTGGACCGGGCGGAGTGTGCGTTCTAGGCGTTCCCCGGTCAGTTAACGGCTAACTGAAAAACCGGCCCCGGCCGGTTTTTCTTTGCCCGCTTCCCGCGCAAAGCTCAGCTGTTTTTATTCTGGGCACGCCAGGAAAAGGCGGCGAGAAAAACCAGGGAGAACACCAGCCCGTTCAGCACAACAGAGAGAAAAATGGTCAAAACCCCGAAACCGTTTCCCAGTAGTAACTGCGCAAGCATGATGCCCGGAACCAGTACCGGGCGCAGTAATTCGACAAAGCCGATGGCCAATCCCAGAGGCGCGATAGTAAACAACACGGTTCCCAGGGCGAAACCACAGAGCAGGGATCTAATGTAAATGTTTTTCACTGGTTCTCGTCCGCGAAAGAGCCTGGATTTTCCTGCACCCGCGCGGCCTGCGCAAACCTGTCCCGGTGCAGGTACAGCAACAACGCCGCGGCAATCCACACACCCACGGCCAGGGCAAACAGTTGACCGCCATCCCGGTCCCCGGCCTCGTTGATGACTACGCTAACCCCCAGGGGAGTAAACAGGTGAAAGAAGATCGCCCCGGATATAACGAGCAATGCAAGCAGAGCTCCCCACACCCGGGTGCGGGGATACAACAACAGACCCGAGGCGATAAGTTCCACGGTGCCAACCGTGTAACCACCCCAGGTACTGAAGGGCTCGGCGATTACATTGAGTATGGGAAGATCCGCCATCCAGGTGCCAATTGTGTTGAAGATGTGTTGGGTTTCGAAGGAATTGCCGAACTTGAAAAACAGGGACTGCAGGAACACCACGGCAATGTAGATTGCCAGGGCCAGGGGGAAATAGTGGCGAAACCTGGAGCTGTCCATCTGGGTATCCTCCGACTTTCCAATAGACCGGTCCCGGCGGGGCTTATTTCAAGTCGGGTTGCGGCCATGGCGGCCAGGAGACAATAACAGTGAATCGGCCCGGGGTGCACGGCGAATTTCCACAGAATCGGTGGTTTTTGCTAAAAACTTTCCAGGCCCCCCTCACGACCAAAGGGTGTAGTAAGGAGGAAAATCGTTGCGATCCGGGGCTGGTTGGGAGACCAGGAATGGGTATAGTAAAGTAATTACTTTACTATCTTTTCGGAGCCCCGAAAATCCAGGCAAAATCCCTGCACACCAGTGTTTTCAAGGGTTGCAGGGGGCGGGAATTCTTTTCCCTTTTTGCCTTGTGATTCACTATATATAGTGGTATTGTCAATCTCGCAACACAGCATGATGGTATCTTGTCGTTTTGCAATGCTTCGGCCACAGCCCATCCACACCTCCTATCTGTGTCGAAGCGCTCCTTGAGTCTACCTGCCCTCTACCTGGCCTACACCAAGTCTGTAGAGGGTAGGTAAGCTCTTCTCCCCCTCCCTTTTTGTGCCTCCGGGCTGGATTTCTGCTGCCTGTAACCGATAGCTGGAAGTAGAATCTTTTACCAGGGTGCCGCCGATCCCGCCTCGCGCAACCATGGCAATTAGTGAAGCAAATACTGTAGAAAATACCCGCTGCAAGAACTGCGGCTCGGAGCTGTCCGGGGATTTCTGTGCCCGTTGCGGCCAGCAGGCCCGGGAGGTTCGACGCCCGTTCCTGCTGATCGTGCAGGAGTTTATCTACGTCCTGCTGGAACTGGACGGCCGCGCCTATCGCACTTTTTATTACCTGTTCACCCGGCCGGGCTTTCTCAGCCTGGAGTACGTAAACGGCCGGCGCGCGCATTACACGCCCCCGCTGAGGCTGTTCCTGGTGATCTGCATCGGTTTCTTCCTGATCATCTCCGTGCAAAACACGGTCCAGTCCACCCTGGATGCCATCGATGAATCCAGTGGCAGCACGGTATCCGTACCGGAACCACTGCCCGTGGTGCCCGGCGATGCTCCACTGCCGGAGGACGTGGAACAGATCGTGGCGGAAACCCGGCAGGCAGTTGCCGAGCTGGAGGCTGAACTGGATCGGGAATTCGAGGACGACGGCATTGAGTTCGACCTGGGCTTTGATGACCGGGAAGAACTGCATGAATTCATCGACACCATCGAGTTTGGCTTCTTCTCTGAGGAATTTAACCAGAACCTGCGGGCGTTGATGCATACCCAGGCCGAAGAAAATTTCGAGGCGCTGAATGAAAACCCGGAAGAGGTTTTCTACAACTCCCTGGAATACGTCACCATTTACATGCTGATCATGATGCCAATCCTGGCCCTGATCCAGAAGATCATGTTCCTGCTGTCAAAGAAGTACTACGTCGAGCACCTGATCCTCACGGTGCACAACCATGCCTTCGTGTTTTTCACGTTTTTCCTGATGATGGTGTCGGGCTGGATAGAGTCGGCGGATGTGCCCTATTTGAGTTCGGCCTTTGGATGGATCGGCGGCCTGCTGTGGCTGTGGATCATTATCTACTTATTCCTGAGCCTCAAGCGTTTCTTCGGCACCGGGGGCTTCGTGACCTTCCTGCTGTTCTTCGCCACGTCCTTCATTTACATGGTGGTATCCAGCACGGGGCTGTTCTTCTTCGCCGCGGCCCTGTTCCTGCTCGCCTGATTGCCACCCTGAACAGGGTCAGGCTTCGTCCTGGCGTAGGTGCACATCCATCTGGGGATAGGGGAAATTCAGACCCCGGTCTTCGAAGGTCTTGTACACTTCTTCGTTCATGCGGAAGTAAACCGGCCAGTAATCGCCGGATTCCACCCACACGCGCACCACGATGTTCACCGAACTGTCCGCCAGGGCATGCAGTGCCATGAAGGGTTCCGGATCCCTGAGGATACGTTCGTCGGCGTCGATCAGTTCCCGGATTACCGCGTAGGCGGTATCGATGTCGTCGCCGTAAGCGATGCCAAAGATCCAGTCCACCCGGCGCCGGTCCTGGCTGGAATAATTGATCAGCGACCCGGTTGCCAAGGGGCCATTGGGAATGAGGATTGTCTTGTTGTCCGGCGTGGTAAGCACGGTGAGGAAAATCTGGATCTCCTTGACTGTGCCGGTATAGCCCTGGGCCTCGATTACATCACCTACCTTATATGGCTTGAACAACAGGATCATGACGCCACCGGCAAAGTTCTGCAGCGTGCCGGACAGGGCCATGCCCACAGCAAGACCGGCGGCACCGAGAATGGCGATAAAGGAAGTCATCTCCACACCGAGCATGCCGATGGCGGAGATGTAGACCATGATCTTCAGCAGTATGCCAGCCAGGCTCAGCAAAAAGCCCTGCAAAGAAGGATCCACCTCGCTGCGGTCCAGCACCTTGTCGATGAGCTTGACCAGCAGGCTGACGATATAGAGACCGGCAACCAGGGTGATGATTGCGGTGACCAGGTTCATACCATAGGTGATGGCAAGATCAGTGATCTGGGCGGGATCTATTTGCATGGATGCTTCAGCCTGGGGTGATGAATGTTTTTATTGATGCCGGTAAAACTGAATCAGAGCGAGCGGAGAAAGGCGAGTAACTGCTGTTGTTCCTCTGCACCCAGGGTTGCGTAAACATCGGGCATCAGGGATTCGGCGCTGTCGCTTACGGACTGTACCCGGTCCTTGAAATAAGTAACCCAGCGGGAACCGTCAGCGGACTGGATCTGCACCGCCAGCTCGGAATCATTACGAAAACGGCCGCGAATCACCGTGCCGTCGTTCTGCACTACTTCCTTGGCCTCGAAGCCACCGGCAATGGAAGCCGACGGGTTGACCAGGGCCTGGAGCAGTGCGTCCTCATTCAGGCGGGCAGTAACACCGTCCAGTGACGGGCCCACGTTTCCGCCCTGGTCGTCGTAGGAGTGGCAACTTATGCAGCCGGCTTCACCATTGAAGATCTCCGCACCGGCGAGTACCAATGGATCGTCACTGGGTCCGCTGTCTTCGTTGCCCAGGCTCAGGCCCGGCTTGCCCTGCAAGACCCTGACGTAGGTGGCGATATCGAAAATCTCGGTTTCATTGAAGGACGATCCCCAGGCCGCCATGCCGGTACCGGCACGGCCTTCGGTGATTACGGCAATGAGTTCTTCGTCCGTGAGCCGGTTGGCCATGGTGTCGGTGAGGGGCTTGCCCATGGTCTGGCCTTCGCCCAGACCGCCGTGACAGATCTGGCAGAAGGCATCATACAATTCCTGTCCTTCGCCGACGCCGGCCGTGGTATTGAGCGGCGTCAACAAAAGAAAAAAAGCCGCGCACAGGGATGGGATTTGAAAATACTTCTTCATGAATTCCTTACCGCAATGCTTCACAGGCTGAACAGGATGTAATTGCCCGGAGAGATACCGGTAGCAACGCCGGCTCGGCTGGCGGGATCACGGGTACCGGATGCCACACCGATGTACTGCTTGCCGTCGATGGTAAAACTCGTCGGCGGTGCGTAAATGCCGCTGCCGGTCTGGAACTTCCACAACACCTCGCCGGTTTCATCGTTCATGGCGTAGATGTAACCGTCGGGTGCACCGGAAAACACCAGCCCACCGCCGGTGGCCAGGGTGCCGGCCCAGGCGAAGTTGCCGGGCATTTCCCGCTGCCAGTCGATCTGCTTGCTGCGCATGTTGAATGCAACCACGTAACCAGTGCCGGAAGGTTCGAATCGGGGAATGCCACCGAGATCCATGGTGCCGGGTCGGCCTTCGCCTTCACGGCGAATGAATGTCGTGCCCCACTCGGTGGTGGGTATGTACAACATGCTGGTGTCGGGGCTGTACGCCGCCGGAGGCCAGTTCTTGCCGCCGTAGAGACCGGGAAAAACCACAGTGCCGGCGGGTTCATACAGTTCTTCTTTTAATACCGGCTTGCCACGCTCATCGCGCTCGGCCCAGTTCACCCGGGTGTATTCCTCGGCCCACAGAAACTCACCGGTATTGCGATCCAGGGCATAGACGTGACCGTTGCGGGAAACATGGACGATTAGCTGGCGCATCACGCCGTCCACCATCTCGTCGATGATCATGGGTTCGGAAGTGGAGTCGTGGTCAAACTCATCCCGCGGTGAGGTCTGGTGATGCCAACGCAGCTGCCCGGTGTCCGCGTCCAGCGCTACCACTGAATTGGTATAAAGGTTGTCACCGCGACGCACCGCGTTGTTGATGTCGGGCCAGGGGTTACCGGTACCCCAGAACACCAGGTCCAGTTCCGGATCGTAGGTGCCGGTGACCCAGGTGGGTCCACCACCGGTCATCCAGGAATCTCCTTCCCAGGTTTCATTGCCGGGCTCGCCTTCGGCGGGTGTGGAATACCAGCGCCAGCGCCGCTCGCCGGTGTTTACGTCAAAGGCATCGATAAAGCCGCGAATACCGAACTCGCCACCACCGACACCAATCAAAACCATGTCTTTAACCACCAGGGGCGCCCCGGTTACGGAATAAGACTCGCGATGATCTGCTACCTCCGCATCCCACAATTGGATTCCGGTAGCGGCATCGAAGGCGAGCAGGTGCGCATCGAGCGTGCCCCAGAACACCTTGTCTTCAAAAAGGGCAACACCGCGGTTGTGAGGCCCGCAACACAGGTCCACGTCTTCGAAGTCATGGTCGTAACGCCACAACTCGTCACCGGTAATGGGGTCCACCACCATCAGATGACTATTGGCCGTGGTGAGGTACATGCGGCCGTCGTTCACCAGGGCGGTGACTTCGAATGCGCCGCCAGTGACGCCGGTTTGCTTGATCCAGACCGGGCGCAGGCCGGCCACGGTTTCCCGATTGATCTGGTCATCGGGCATGTAGCGCCAGGCGCCGTAGTTCTTGCCATAGGTTACCCAGCGATCGGAATACTGCTGGGCGTTTTCCAGGATGTCCGTGGTGACATTCTGTGCGCTGAGGTTGGCGGCCAGGAACAGGCCAAGCGCCGCTGCGAAAATCTTCGGGATTACTCTCATAGTGACAGCCATTGCTTACTGGTAAATTAATTCATGTGCCGGTTTGCGGGGCTTTCCGTGCCCCCGGGCCAGGCCCGATCCGGAGCACACAAGCTATAGAAAGCGGCTTGTCCTGTCAATTCGTGCTCCCCTGCGGGGCAGGCAGGCCGTGGGCTGGAGGTGATATCCGGTGCCGCGGCGCTAAATTGCACTGCTATCGGCCCCGTCATATCATCGACCCACTTTTGCCCCACACCATAAAAGGAAAACAAGAATGATTGTCTACGGTGTCGCACTGCTTTCCGCCTGCCTGATCCTGGGCATGCTTATCGGAGAATCCCTCGGCGTACTGCTTAACGTGGAAGCCAACGTAGGTGGCGTGGGTATCGCCATGCTGTTCCTGGTTCTGGCCAGCAATTCCCATTACTTCAAGGCGCTCACCGAGGACGCGGCGGGAACCGGCATCAAATTCTGGAGCGCCATGTACATTCCCATCGTGGTGGCCATGGCGGCACGGCAGAACGTGGCCGCTGCCGTGGACGGTGGCGTGCTGGCCCTGGTGGCCGGGGTGGCGGCAGTGGTGGTGAGCTTTGCCCTGGTTCCGGTGCTGAGCCGCATCGGCAATGCCCCTTCTTCAACTAATAAAGAAGAAGGAGCCATCTGATGGACATTATCGAAACCGTATTTGTAAGAAATAACCTCATCGTGGCCTTCGCCGTGGTGGGGGTGATCATGTGGGTTTCCTATTTCGTGGCGAACAAGTTTACCGGAGGGCGCATCCACGGCTCCGCCATCGCCATCGCCCTGGGACTGGTAGCCGCCTACTGGGGTGGCGTCACCACCGGCGGCAGCACCGGCGTTGCCGATATCGCCCTGCTGGGTGGCATCGGCCTCATGGGTGGCGGCATGATGCGCGACTTTGCCATCGTCGCCACCGCGTTCGGCGTGCACCTGAGCGAATTGAAGAAGGCGGGTATTGCAGGTTCGATCTCCATCTTCGCCGGTGTCATCGTGTCCTTTATAGTGGGTGCCATGGTGGCCGTGCTGTTTGGTGAAACCGATCCAATCGCCATCACGACCATTGGCGCCGGCGCGGTGACCTACATCGTAGGCCCGGTTACCGGTGAAGCGATTGGTGCAAGCGATGCCGTGATTACCCTGAGCGTTGCCGCCGGTCTGGTGAAATCCATCCTGGTGATGATCGGCACACCCCTGGTGGCTAAATACATCGGCCTGGACAATCCGCAGTCGGCCATGGTGTTCGGCGGACTCATGGGAACCACCAGCGGAGTGGCCGCCGGCCTGGCGGCTACGGATCCCAGACTGGTTCCCTATGGCGCCATGACCGCAACTTTCTATACAGGCGTAGGTTGTTTGTTAGGCCCATCTATCCTGTTTTTCATAGTCAGCGGCATTTTTTAACCCCAAGCGAGTTGAGTTGAATCAGATGAGTGAAGTTCCGTTTCCCTGTTTATACAACGAAAGCGACAAGACCGCCCTGGTAGAGGGCGATGCCAGTTACAGCTATGCCGAGGTCAACGGGCGCATTAACCGTTTCGCTACCGGCCTGCTGAACGGCGCGGGTGATTTGAACGAGGAGCGCATTGCCTTTTTCCTGCCCGCCAGCCTGGACTATGTCACCACCATGCATGGCGTGTGGCGCGCCGGTGGTATCGCCGTGCCCCTGAACGTTGCCTCCGCGGTGGCGGAGCTGGATCACTACCTGACCTGCGCCTCGGTGACACGCATGATTGCCAATGCCGAGCACCAGGAATCCCTGCGGGATCTCTGTGCCAGCCTGGATATTGAATTGCTTTCCGTGGATGACGTGTTGGCGGATGAGGCGGGCGCATTGCCCGAGATAGACCCCGGGCGTCGCGCCATGATGCTGTTCACCAGCGGCACCACGAATAAACCCAAGGGCGTGGTCAGTACCCACAAGACCATCCGCGCCCAGATCACCACCCTGATCGATGCCTGGAAATGGACCGACCAGGACGTGATTCCCCTGTTCCTGCCCCTGCACCATATACACGGAATCATAAACATACTGAGTTGCGGGCTCTGGGCCGGCGCTACAGTACACCTGTTCGCCAAATTCGATATCCCGAAGATTACCGACGAAGTCATCGCCGGCACCTATAACGTGTTCATGGCGGTGCCCACTATCTATGTCAAACTGATCCAGTATTTCGACAGCATCGATGGGGAACGGGTGCAGCAAATCTGCGCTGGCTTCAAACCCATGCGCCTGATGATTTCAGGTTCCGCCGCCTGCCCGGTAAAACTGTTTAACCAGTGGCAGGAGCTCACCGGCCAGGTGCTGCTGGAACGCTACGGCATGACCGAGATTGGCATGGGCATCTCCAATCCTTACAACGGCGAGCGCCGCGCCGGGTACGTAGGCCAGCCCCTGCCGGGCGTGGAAGCGCAGTTGTTCGACGAAGACGACCAGCCGGTCAATGAAGAAGGCACTCCCGGTGAGATTCGCATCAAGGGTGACAACGTGTTTCTGGAATACTGGGATAACGAGGAAGCCACCAGGGAAAGTTTCAAGGACGGCTGGTTCTGCACCGGCGACGTGGCGGTGGTGGAAGACGGTTACTACCGCATCATGGGCCGCTCCTCGGTGGACATCATCAAGTCCGGCGGCTACAAGCTGTCGGCGCTGGAAATCGAAGGCGTTCTCCTTACCAATGAAGCCATCAGGGAAGTGGCGGTTATCGGGGTGGAAGACGAGACCTGGGGCGAAGCGGTCGTCGCCATCCTCGCCCTCAACGACGGCGCCACCCTGGAGTATGATGACCTGAAACAGTGGTGTGACGGCAAGATGTCGTCTTACAAGATTCCCAAGTCCATCAAGATCGTGGACGCGCTGCCCAGGAACGCCATGGGAAAGGTTACCAAACCGGCATTGAAAGAACTGATCTGAAAACAGTCTCCTCAACATGAATACACCGGACAACAGCGAACAGGCAGATATTCCACCCGGTCAGATATTCGGAGACTCCTATTTTTACCAGCGAATCCTCGTGGGTTATGTAGGCTGGGCGTTGGCACTCACGGTTATATTTTATTCCCTCATCGTATCGGGTTTCAGTTTCGAGCCTTCGGTGAGCGCCTATTACCACACGGGAATCGGCGATTTTTTCGTGGGCTGCCTGTTTGCTATCGGCCTGTTCCTGTGCACTTACGCCGGCCCCGACGGCAAGGACATCGTATTCGGTGTCATCGCCGGTGTATCGGCCGTATTCGTGGCACTGCTTCCCGTAGATATTCAAATGGCCGACGGCACCACAATCGACAACGGCTACGTGAGCGAAATCCACTGGATTGCCGCCACCACCCTGTTCACCATGTTTGGCCTGATCTCAACGTTTGTATTTACCAAGCACGGTAAAGGCAGAAGGACCTTTGCATCTCCGTTCAGCAATATTCCCCAGGATCAGGAGAAGAAAAGACTTCATTACAAGTATATATACTGCGGCATGTTTATCTTTGCCTGCATGTTCATGATTATGTTTTTCAAAATGGTTGTGGATGTCCAGGAATTCTTTCCGGGAATGACCCCCACCTTTTTATTCGAGGAACTGGCCCTGATTGCCTTTGCCTATTCCTGGTCTCTCAAGGCTGGTGCGTTCCGGCAATTACTGGCAATAAGAAAGAATCGATAGCGGCGGATGGGTTGGGCCATCTCTATGGCGGTGAACCACGGTCGCGGCAATTGCAAAAATTCATACGGGTGCGCCTCTGAACCCCGACAGCGAGGTAACTGACCCATGAAAACGTTCAACAGGTTTCTAATTTGTATCTTGCTGCTCGGTGCCGGACAGACCATGGCGCAAACCCGGGAAACCGGTTTTCTAGATCGCAGCGTCAACCTCGAAGGCAACAGTTACGATTACCAGGTCTACCTGCCGCGCAATTATTCCGAAAGCGAAGACTGGCCGGTGATCCTGTTCCTGCACGGTGCGGGTGAACGGGGCAGCGACGGCCTGAAGCAAACCCAGGTAGGACTGGGCCGGGCGCTTCGCCTCAACCCGGAGCGCTGGCCCGCCATCGTTGTGTTTCCCCAGGTTCCGCAAAACGAACGCTGGCAGGGCAGCGTTGCGGAGATGGCTATGGCCGCCCTGGACGCCACCCTGGCGGAGTTCGCCACGGACCAATCCCGAGTTTACTTAACGGGACTGTCCCTGGGTGGTGGCGGCACCTGGTACCTTGGTTACCACCATGCCGATCGTTTCGCCGCCGCCGTGGCCGTGTGTGGTTTCGTTGCGCTGGAAGGCCGGGTGGAATCTTTTATTCCCGATGCCGCCGATCCCTTCGCCGCCATAGCGACAAAATTGGCAACCACTCCAGTATGGATTTATCACGGCGATGCCGACGTGGTGGTACCGGTGGAACAATCCCGGCGCATGGCAAGGGCGCTCGAAGCGGCAGGGGCGGAAGTACATTACACCGAGCTGCCCGGGGTAAACCACAACTCCTGGGATCCGGCCTACGCCGACGAAGAACTGATTGCGTGGTTATTCCAGCAACGGTTGTAGAGAACAGCTAGTCGCGGCCGGCGGCTTCGCGGCCGCGTCGCAGTGCTTCCGAGGCATTGGCGGACAGGCCGCCGTCAGCACCCACGGTGACGAAACGAAACCCCTGTTCCACCCGTTGTTGCCCGCTGCCTGCACCGGTGGTGATGGCGCAGGGCACGTCGTATTCGAGACAGGCGGCGAGCACGGTCTGTATGGCTTCCTCCACTTCCGGCGCCGCCGGCGAGGTATAGCCCATGGAAGTGCTGAGATCCGACGGGCCGATGAAGATACCTCCCACACCGGGCACGGTAATGATCTCTTCGATATTGGCCACTCCTTCCGGTGACTCCACGAACATTACCGCCAGCAATTCCCCGTTCGGGTCCAGCGGCCAAACATCGGCGCGGGCATGGTAGTCGCGCACGCCCCAGTACCAGGCCGCATTTGACGGATTGCGGCCCCTGAGTCCCTGGGGTTCGTAGTCATCGGCACCCAGGTACTGCGGGTAACGTGTTGCGCGTACCGCCATCTCCGCCTGCTCCCGGTTCTGGATGGCGGGAAACATGATGCCGTACACACCCACATCCAGCACCTGCTTGGCCTGGGCCACCAATTCATCGGAACCGCCGGCAGCAGGTATGCGCACCAGGGGCACCACGTCAGGCTGCAGGTTGCCCTTGGCCATGATGGCGCGCTTGTTGGTCATGCCCAATAGAAACTGGCGCAGCCGCTCCACGTCGAAGGGAGCATGTTCCATCTCTATGAGAATGTAATCTAGACCGGATGTAGCCATAGAACGGGCGTTATTGAGCGAATAATCGAATGACAGCAGGCCGAATGCTGGTACATCATTCTCGAATAACTCAATTAGCTTATTCAGTCTTTCCTGGGAATAGGCGCCGTTACTGGCCACAAATATTGATAACAACAGGACAAGCAGAGATTTTTTTAATGCAGCCATGGCACTACCTTTCTTCGTGGATTTTTGTGCTTTTTGTGCCTTTTGTGGCCAATCATCAGCCACAAAAAAAATAAATTGCAGGCGTTTCAAAATCCTTTTGTGCGTTCTGTGGTAGATAGAATGGCCACAAAAAGCACAAAAGGCACAAAGGAATAAACTTATTTGGCTATTGCGCTGACCAGGGCGGTTCGATCAGCAATTCGGCGCCGGAACCGGACCTGGGTACGAACTTCTGGGTGCGGCCGTACTGGTTATCGCCCCCATAAAGTGAACCGTCTGGAGCAACGGTGAAGGTATGCACTTCGAGGTAGCCGTCGGGTAATTCTCGCGGCACCAGCCAGGTGTACTTGAGGTTGCCTTCGAAATCGAAGTTGAGAAAACGCAGCGGCTGCAGTGCGGTAATCCAGAAGTCGTTTTCGTTAACGATGATGTCCAGCGGCATACCGGTGGGGTAGCCGATGGAACGTTCGAACTCCATTACCGCCGGATCATCGGTGGTGCGGAACAGGTTTACCTCGAAACCGGAACGGTCGGTGACAAAGATGCGCCCTTCCGGGCCTATGCCAACCGAGTGAATGGTGTTGAACTGACCCGGCCCATCACCCTCACCGCCAAACTCGCCCAGGTAGTTCATGTCATTGTCATAGATGATGACGCGATGGTTATCCAGGCCGTCGGCTACAAGAATGCGACCATCGGGCAGAAAGGCCACGTCCTGGGGACGACCGAAATGAGTGGCGTCGTTACCCGGCACATTCTTCTCACCATAGGTGGCGAGCACTTCACTGCCGTCGTTACTCAGCACGTAAATCTGGTGAAAGGTTTCATTGATCAGCCAGATCCTGCTTTCGGGATCATAGGGGCTGATGCGCAGGCGGTGGGGACCGGGGCCGGGGGAATCAGCACACAGGTAATCCAGGTGATCCCAGATCTCCACCACTTCACCGTTGGAATTAAGTATGTACAGGCAGTTCTGCCACACGCGGCGATTGGTGTCGGTAAGCACGTTAATGCCTATGCTGCCGGCAAAACCCATATAGTCTTCCGGAATGGGATGGGGCAGGATGGTCTCGCCCCGCTGGGCGACGATGATGCGGTCCGGAGTCTCGGCAAAAATCCCGGAATTCCCGCCGAAGGTGAAGCCGTGTTCGGCGAAGGGTTTGTGCCACAGCGAAACCACGTCGTAAGGACTTTCGCCTATGTTGCCCCGGGCATTGCCCTGCTGGGCCAGTGCGGAACTTGTGAATGTACAAATGGCCAGTAATGCGGCGGCAATGGGTAATGATGATGCCCTGGTCAATAGCTTGGTCATTGTTGAATCCCGTTCTTGTAGTGACTTGGTTGACCAAAGCATAGCCAACAACACCTTTATTGTCTCTCCTTTTTGACCCGCAGGCGGTGGGCGTGCAACAACGGTTCAGTGTAGCCGCTGGGCTGTGCCACACCTTTGAACACCAGGTCGCAGGCCGCCTGAAAGGCAATGGAATCATCGAATCCCGGTGCCATGGCACGGTAGCCAGGATCATGCCGGTTCTGTTCATCCACTTTTGCTGCCATGCGTTGCATGGATTCCATCACCTGTTGTTCATCGCATATACCGTGCAAGAGCCAGTTGGCCAGGTGCTGGCTGGAGATGCGCAGGGTGGCGCGATCTTCCATTAGCCCGATGTCGTTAATGTCCGGCACCTTGGAACAACCAATGCCCTGGTCGATCCAGCGCACCACGTAACCGAGGATACCCTGGGTATTGTTGTCCAATTCCTGTTGGACGACTTCGCCGCTTAGCGCTTCGCCTTCAGGTTGTAATGGAATCGTAAGCAGGTCAGTCAAGGCAACGGCGTCGCGGGATGTCAGTTCCGTTTGCACGGCAGCTACATCCACCTGGTGGTAGTGCATGGCATGGAGTACCGCGGCGGTGGGTGATGGCACCCAGGCAGTATTGGCTCCGGCCCTGGGATGGGCAATTTTTTCTTCCAGCATGCGCGCCATCAGGTCGGGCATGGCCCACATGCCCTTGCCGATCTGCGCCCTGCCCTGGAATCCGCATTGCAGTCCCAGGTTCACGTTGTTGTCTTCGTAGGCGCCGATCCAGGTGCTCGCCTTCATACGGGTCTTCGGGATCAAGGCGCCCGCCTGCATGGAGGTATGAATCTCGTCACCTGTGCGATCGAGAAACCCCGTGTTGATAAACACCACCCGTTGCCGCGCCTGGTAGATACAATTCTTGAGATTCAGTGTAGTGCGCCGCTCTTCATCCATGATGCCGATCTTCAGGGTGTTGGCCGGCAGGTCCAGCATGGTTTCCACGGCGGCGAACAAATCGCAGCAGAATGCGACCTCGGTGGAACCGTGCATCTTGGGTTTGACGATGTACACGCTGCCGCTGCGGGAGTTAGGCAACTCGTTGTTACCGATAACATCCGCCGTAGCAATGGCGCTGGTAATCACCGCGTCCATGATGCCTTCGAACATTTCTTCGCCGGATTGGTCCAGGATCGCCGGGTTGCGCATCAGGTGGCCTACGTTTCGCACCAGCAGCAGGCTGCGCCCGTGCAGGCTGAATGCAGTACCATCCGGGGCGAGATACTGGCGATCCGGTTCGAGCCGTCGATTGAAATCCTTGCCGTCCTTGGCGAAGCGCGCCTGCAGGTTGCCGCGCATCAGGCCGAGCCAGTTGTGGTACACCTCCACCTTGTCCACGGCATCCACGGCGGCCACGGAATCTTCACAGTCCTGGATGGTGGTGACCGCGGCCTCGAGGATGACATCATTGATACCGGCCCGGTCCCCGGTACCAATATCCCCGGCCCTATCGATTTGCAATTCGATATGCAGGCCATGATTTACCAATAACAACGCGGAGGGATTATCGGGTTCCCCCTGGTAACCGGCGAACTGGCTGCCGTCACTTAATTCAAATTGCTGGCCTTCGCTTTCTGCAACAAGCCTGCCGTCGCCGACAGTGAAACGATCCACCTCCCGGAAACCGAGACCCGCAATGGGACAGCTGCGGTCGAGAAAATCCCGCACGGTATTGATGACCTGCTCGCCCCGGACCGGGTTGTATCCCCCTGCTCGCTCGGCACCGTCATCCTCGGCGATAGCATCGGTGCCGTAAAGTGCGTCATAGAGAGAACCCCAGCGGGCATTGGCGGCATTGATGGCGAAGCGCGCGTTCTTTACCGGCACCACCAGTTGCGGCCCGGCGATGCGTGCTATTTCTTCGTCGACATTTGCGGTCTCGATAGAAAAGTCATGGACTTCAGTTTCCAGGTAGCCGATGTCTGTAAGGAAAGACTGGTAGGCACGAACATCGAATTGATTATTACGATGCCAGTCATCGATGGCTTGTTGCAGCCGCTCCCGCTCTGTGAGCAGCTCGACATTGCGTGGTGTGAATTGGGAAACGATGTTGCCGAAATCGAACCAGAACTTGTCCGAGTCCAGCCCCAGCAGGGGAATGCTTTCCAGCTCGACGAATTCGGCCAGTTCAACGGCTACCTGCAGCCCGCCCAGCCGAACCCGACTCATGACCGTTGGCTCAGGAGGCGTCGGCTTCCGCCGCTTCCAGTTCGCTGTCTTCGTAGCCGGCGAGCTTGGCCATCATGTTCACCGACGCGTGCATTTCGTCCAGCACGGGATCGAAACGGGAGGCGACCGCTTCGTCGTCGCCACGGCGCTTTGCGATGGCGGCCTCGTTCAATTCCCGCAGCAGGCGGATCAGGTTGTCGCCCTCTTCACGCAGGCGATTGAAGCGACGCTGGTTGGGAAGCATCTTGCCCGACAGGCCCCACACCCCCGCTTCCATGAGCAGCACTCCGGCGAGAGCAATCGGTAACTGTGCCTGAATTTCCAGGCTGGCACCCAGCAGCACGGCAACGAATATCAAGGCGATTCCCAGGCCAGTGAGAGCGATGTCAATCTGGCGGCGGATATTGTGTTTCACGATCTACTCCTGTCGAAATCAATCGATTCGAGGACTGGATAGTATCCTGCTAAGCCGGGCCCAGTGCAATTATTGATTTGGCTATCAGGGTACCTCGATAGACAGTTGAGCTGTGGCCAGCAATGTCCTATCAAGCGAGTTATGGGCCAGATCCAGCAGCAACTCCCTGTCCTGCTCCACCAGGGCATCGAATACGAGCTCGCCGTTTACCCTGACCATGATGGCATTCTCAAAGTCTACCTCTTCGGGGTTTAGCAGAAGTGAGAAGCTTCTCACACCTTCACTCAATACATCGATGGCGTTTCCCGCCCGGTTCACACTTACTAATCCCGGCTGTCCCGGGTTTGCCAGTTCATCGACCCGTATCCAGTGATTGCGATTGAAGCGACCGCTTTCCTCAGCCACCCAGCGAATGTTGTCGGGAAAGGGATCTCTTGGGTTGTCCAGTTTGAACTGCTCGATGGCGGGTCGCTCATCCGGCAGCCAGCGGGTATTGTGGCCGCCGTTCTCGATGGGCCGGAATACATGGTTTATTCCGGATTCCACCAGTACATCAATAAACGGCCTAACAGACGACACCGGATAAAGGCGGTCGTTCTCACCATTGACTATGTAAAGTGGCTTGTTCAGGTTTTCGAAATAAAGCCGGTAACCGCCACCACTGGCGGGATTTCTGAGTACCCCGGGGTGACCGATGTAAGGCAGAAAGGCGGCCCATTCCGTGGGTTGCTTGAAGGCAAAGAAATAGGCGCCGGTGCCGCCGTCAGACACACCGGTAAGCGTGACGCGGTTATCGTCCACGTTGTAGCGGCGTTTTACCTCGCGCAGGATCGCCGGCAGGTTTTCCGCCTGGTTGGCGTGCCACCAGAAGGCATCGATCCAGGAAGCCGGGTGCACGATAATGCGATCGACGGGCATCGACTCATCGCTGCCCTGCCGGCGACGGCGCCATTCACCTCCCGGTCCCCACTCGGGCCGGCTGACACCACCGTGCAACATGAACTCAACCGGGTAGGAACGGGCCGGGTCGTAGTTTTCCGGCACCAGTACCAGGTAGGGAAATCGGGTGCCATCACCGGCGACACGCACGTCTTCCCATTGGCCGGTATTTACATCGGCCGAGTACACCGGGCCGCGCTTTAACGCGCTGTAAAGATCTTCCAGCCGGTATTGCAGCAGGGATTGTTTCGCGGCTTCAATCGTCGTGGATTCGGAAGCCTGCCAGTACCGGGTGATCGCATCCTGCAGATCCGACTCGGCAGCGAATGCCGGTGCCGGCGCGAATATTCCCGCCAGCAACCAGGCAACCGGTTTGGAGAAGGGCTTTATAACTCGCCACCCAGCTCGGTATATACGGCCCGCAGGAATCGATCCGGGTTTCCATAACGTGCGTTATAAGGTGCAGTGGGATCGGCTGCCGCTACCTGTTCGTAGCTCATGCCTCTCTCTACCATGGGTTCCACCCGGTTGGCCACGTCCTCGATCATGTCGCGGAATGCTATGACATCTTCCCGGGTCGACACGCCACCATGGCCGGGTATTATCTTCGTGTCCGGTCCGGCGGAGCCGACCAGGATGCCCAGGGCCTGCAGGGTTCCCACCAGGGTACCGCCGTTATTGGTATCGATCACCGGGAAGGCGGTGGTGCGGAACACATCTCCGGCATGAATCACATTGGAATCGCGGAACAGGATAAAGGTATCGCCGTCGGTATGGGCCGGCGGTACCGGGAAGGCATACACCTCTTCGCCGTTAAGATGAATGGTAATGGCGTCGCTGTAAGTCAGCACCGGTAAGGCGTCTTTCGGTGACTGGGCACTGAGGCGCACCCGCACCTCGTCCCGGGCCAGGATTGCGATACCCAGCTTGCCGAGGTTTTCGTTGCCGCCGGTATGGTCACCGTGCACGTGGGTATTGATGACAAAGCGAATGTCACCGTCGTTAAGTTCACGAATTGCTGCAAGTATGCGATCGGTGAGCGGTGCAAACTGGTCGTCTATCATTACCACGCCGTCTTCGCCGACAGAGAGTCCGATGTTGCCGCCGCGGCCTTCGAGATAATAGAAAGTGCCGGCGACATGATGGGGAATAATCTCGACGTTGCTGAAATCCTGCTGCGCCGATGCGGGAATGGCCAGTGCCAGGAAGCAGATGCCGCCACAGAGGGCGGAATAAAAGCTGCGTAATCTGGGCATGGGTAATCTCCTTCTGCGTGAGTTTGCCTGGATTTGCTGCTTTTCGAGAATAAGAGCCCGGGCAGGGAATGTCCAATGATAAGTGGTTGAATGACATCGCTATTCGTTTAATGCCGCCGGGTGGGATTTCTGCCGGATAAGCCTTGAAATAGCACAGCCTTTCTGCGAGTTTTCAGGTTGACTGTGCTGCTGACCGGGCCATGGGCACGGCCCGAAGCGACCGGCAATACCCTTGCATCAAAATAATCAGAATAACGAGACAGGAGTTGGGTTTATGTCAGAAGAACATCAGTCAGATCAGGTCGAAACCGCTGCCGATGAACTGGCCCCTACGCGGCCGCCGGCCAGGAAATTTATCCTGCCGCTGGTGGGCTGCCTCCTGGTCGGGGTGATGGCGGGATTCCTGTACTGGACCACGGCCTGTCCCTGTGACCGCACTCCCGGTTTCTACCTGTTCGGCGACAACCCGGACGGGCCCGTCGAGAACTGGAGCTTCGCCAACGATGTGCCACTGTGCACGCTGCAGATCTATGCCGGCTGGCGTCCCCATGCCATTAACCTGAACTGCATGGCCACTCCCAACGGTGAGCTGTACCTCAGTTGTTCCGTGTGCGAAAGCAAGTACTGGGCAGGGCACGTGGAACTGGACGAGCCCGGGCGCCTGCGCCTGAACGGCACGGTATACCCGGTCACGGTAAATCGCATTACCGACCCGGCAACCATGGACCGTTCCTGGCGGGCACGGGTAGACAAACTGCAGGTCCACGGCGGTGGACCATTCAATCCACGGCCACCGGTGGACGCCCAGCGTCCCGGTCACTGGTGGACCTTCCAGATTACAACCCGATCTTCCTAAGGCAGGAGAGTTAACGTGAACAGGAAAATCAGAAACACATTCTTTGTTTTACTGGCAGGGTCCAGCATGTCCCTGCAGGCAGCCGAACCCAACTGGGTGGAGCTGGCGGTGCATAACTTTGGCGCACCCATCAATACCATGTGGGCGGAAGGCGAACTCTCATTCGCCGAAGACGGCACCATGGTGTATTGCAGTGCGCGCCAGGACATGGCGGTGGCCGACGGTGATCCCAAGGATCTCTACATCGCCACCTTCAACGCGGAAACCGGTAGCTGGAACGAACCGGTAAACATGGGTATCCCGGTAAACGCCGCACCGGCCACGGACGTGGACCCACTCAGAAAGGGTGATGATCGCGAGCCCTGGATCAGCAAAGACGGCAACACCATCTACTTCAAATCTGATCGCCTGGCCACCACCTCACCGCAAAACAACAACGACCTGTTCGTCACCCACAAGGTGAACGGCCAGTGGACCGAGCCGGAACTGGTGGGCTTTCCCATCAGCACCAACGAGGGGGATGAACACTGCCCGGCGATCCTGCAGGACGGCGAGACCCTGTGCTTCGCCTCACGCCGCGCCGGCGGTTATGGTGGTTCGGACATTTACTGCTCGAAGCAGGACAGCAGTGGCAACTGGATGACCCCGGTTAACCAGGGCCCGAACATCAACACCGCCGCGGAGGAGTTTCATTTCTCCCAGGATCCTTCGGGCATGGTGTACTTCACCTCCAACCGGCCGGGCGGCTACGGCGGCATGGATATCTGGGGTGCGCCCATGCTGGGCGAGAACCAGTGGGGTGAGGCCCACAACCTGGGGCCGCGGGTGAATACCGCCGGCGCCGACATGTGCCCGGCACTGCCGCCGGGGGACAATGCTTTTTCCTGGTTCTCTTCCCGTTCCGACAACAGCCTGGGGGGCATCGATATCTTCTGGACCCAGAAGGTGGGTCTTAACGAATAAATCGATTCTCTAAATAGATAGAAGGAAGAAAGCGGCGCAGGCCTGCCCTGCGCCGCTTTTTTATTGTTTGCCGTTCAGGGCATCGAGTACGTACACCGCCCCGATCACCAGGAAGCCTATGCCAGTGTAAACGGGTGGAAGTATGTCCGCGCGCATGCCCTGCATAATCAGTAAGAACGCCAGTACCGCCAGTGCGGCAGCGGCAAGAGACTTGTAAATCATTCTGATTCCCTCAAACAAAAACGGTGAAGATATTACTCTTCACCGTTTTTCCGGTTCAGTGGTTTAACTCAGGGCGTTATCGAACAGGTTAAGCAGGCGGCCCCAGGCACGCTCGGCCTGGGCCTCGTTGTAAACCTGGGAATCGATGGCGCACCAGCCGTGCATGGCACCGGCATAGACTTCGATCTCCGCCGGAATATCCGCGGCGTCATAAGAACGGCGCAGGATGTTTTTCGCTTCCGGATTATTTTCGTCATCATTGGCGGCAACGGCGTGCAACATCTGCGCATTGGTTTGTGGGATCAGCAGGTGGGGACTGTCGTCGTTGTCAGTCGCCAGCCCGCCGCCATGAAAGGTTGCGCCGGCGGCGAAACGATCCGGCACCGCGGCCACGGTACGCATTACCATGGGACCACCCATGCAGTAACCGGTGGTGCCGAGACCGCGGCTGGTATCCACCTCGTCCTGCTGGTCCATCCACGCGGCAAAGGCGCGGGCATCGGTGAAATGGGTTTCCGCGTTCAGTTGCCGGGCCAGGGGCAGGACCTTGTTGCGTGTTTCCGGATTGCCAAAGCTCTCACCCACTTCCACCACCGGGGAACGGGCACTGCGGTAAAAAGGATTGACGGTCAGTACGGCGTAACCGGACTGGGCCAGGCGCCGGCCCATGGTGCGAAACGCGGGGCGCAGGCCGAGAATGTCCGGCCATACCAGCACCCCGGCATGGGCGCCGGTGGATGGGTAGACAAAGTTACAGTCGGCGACACCGTCGGGAGTGCGAATCTCCACGTCCCGTTCGCTCACGGACTGGGCATTGGCTACCGGTGGCAGGGTCATGGCCAGGCCGGCGGCGGCGGTCATCTTGTTGAATTTGCGCCGGGTAATTCCGCCCTGCTTGCGCAGGTATTCCTCGGCCTGTTCCTGGGTAAGTTCGTCACACATGGAAGAGTTCCTCGTTCTTGTCGTTTCACCCGGTTTTACCGGAATCGTGGAGCAATAGCCAGCACGGCATTACACCGGTCGATGGGGTTTGGGGTATAGTCGGTAAAGCGATAACAACAAGGGCAAACCCACCATGGCGAAAATTTCCCGACGCTCACTTCTCAAGGGAGCCGGGGCCGCCGGCCTCGCTTGCTTTCCTTTTATAACAAGGGCCCAGGGAACACGGGTCAGCACCGTGGCAGGTACCGGCATCGGCGGTTTCCAGACCGAGGCCCTGGGCGGCAGTATCGCCACGGTCACCCAGATCGAAAATCCCTACGGTATCGTGCCCGGCCCGGACCGTGCCCTGTATTTCTGCGAAGTGGACTCGGGCCGCATTCGCCGCCTGGACGTGGTGAACAATCGCCTGCGCACGATCGCCGGCAACGGCGAGAAGGGTTATGTCGCCGAGAGCCGGCGCCCCAATGAAACGTCTTTTAATGCACCCCATGAGATTCGCTGGGATTCGGGCAACAACCTGTACATCGTGGAGCGGGATTCCCACACCGTGCGACGCATTGCCGGGCAGTCCGGCCTGGTGACTACCCTGGCCGGCAACGGCGAAGCGGGTTTTGCCGGGGACGGCCAGCCCGCCGTGCTGTCGCAACTGAACCGGCCCCACAGCATCGCCTTCGACTCCCGGGAAAACCTGTTGATCTGCGATATAGGTAATCACCGGGTGCGCAGGGTAGACCGGGATACCGGGATTATCACTACCCTGTCCGGCACTGGCGATCGCGGGCCGACCCCGGACGACGGGCCGCTTGAAGGCACTGCCCTGTTTGGGCCCCGCTCCATCGACACCGACCCCGACGGCAATGCCTACCTGGTACTGAGGGAAGGCAACGCGGTGTACCAGCTCGACCTGGACAGCAACCGCCTGCAACGCATTGCCGGTACCGGTGAACAGGGATACAGTGGCGACGGCGGCCCGGCCCTGGATGCCACCTTTAATGGCCCTAAAGGCATCGCCTATTCCCGGGTCGATCACGCACTGTATATTGTCGACACGGAAAACCATGTCATCCGGCGTATGCATCTGGCCAGTGGTTCCATAGAAACCGTGTTAGGCAATGGTGAACGGGGCGACGGCCGCGATGGTGATCCCCTGGCCTGTGCCATGAACCGGCCCCACGGCGTGTGCGTCTACGATGGCACGTTGTACGTTACCGACAGCGAGAGTCACAAGATCCGCGCCGTTTCAGGATTACTGGACCAACGACGAGCCTGATTCAACAGTCGGACAACGATAGACTTAGCACCGCCGGTGGCGCTACAGTAGGAATCCCCCGAACCGGGAGAAAAACAATGGGAAAAACAATAAGCAGCCTCATCGCGGCATTGTTGCTGGCACCGGCAGCAGGCTTGTCCCAGGACATCAGCATTGACGATTTCGCTTTCCTCACCGGCTACTGGACAGGCACCGGTCTCGGCGGTGAGGCCGAAGAGGTGTGGTTGCCACCGGTGGACGGTCGCATGTTCGGTATCTTCAAGTTGTCCGGTGACGGCGAACTGAGCTTCACCGAATTCATGGAGATTACCCAGCAGGATGGGGAGTGGGTGTTGCGTTTGAAACATTTCAACCCAGACTTCAGCGGCTGGGAAGAGAAAGACGCTCATGTGACCTTCCCCCTGGAATCGGTAAGTCCCAACCAGGCCCTGTTTCGCGGACTGACCTACAAGGTGACGGACGGTACCGACCTGGAAGTAACCGTGCGGCTTAACTATTCCGATGGCCGTACCGTGGTGGAACCGTTAAACTTCAAACGACAATCTTTACAGGCAGCAATGCACTAGGAAACGGAAGGAGGTCGCGGTGAGCGAACAACGTGTCAGGGAATTGATCGGTGAACTGGTAAATGAGCTGGAGAAAACCGACGGCGTCGACGAACAGACCCTGGGTGATGCCCGCAAGCTGGCCACGGACATCGACGACCTGGTTAATCCGGAAGTGGACACCTCGGAATACACTGTGCTGGATGACGCCATCGCACTGGAAGCGAGCTTTGCTGCCAGCCATCCCCTGGCGGAAAAAATAATCAGGGAACTGATAAACAGTCTCAGTCGAATCGGTATTTAAAGCGGCTGCAGTTCAACCGGCATCGAACCCTCGCGACCACCGATCATTATCTCTATGAACGCATCACCCCACGTATACTTATCCCGCATCAGGCGATTGATGACATCGCTCTTCTCCGGCGCCAACACCGCGCGGTAACTTCGGCGCTCTCCGTTGCGGGTGAGTTCCACTTCAACATTCTGCTGCACGCGCCCAAACCAGCCACTGCCTTCACTGACCCCGGCACGCAGGTAACCGTAGCCGGCATCGTCCACAATCCACAGCCGTGTAGTAACCTCCTCGCCCTGTTCATCCAGGGTGTGCAGCTCCACTACCTCCACCCGCTCCGACGCAATAATCTGCAGGCCGACCAGTAACACCAGCAATCCCAGCACGGCGCCAAGGCCCCACAGAGCATATTTCTTCATGTCTTATTTGCCTCCCCGGATTCCTGATCCCACTATAACACTGCAGCATGGCCAAAAGAGCCGCAGTTCACGGTGGATATTCCCCCCGGATTTCGCTAATTTGCAGGGCAATACGGGACGTTTTTGGGGGAGTCATGTCCATGAAAATCACCAGCAAATTAACCCTGCTCTGTGCCGCCGCCGCACTGTTGGCCGCCTGCGGCGAATCCGAGACGCCACCACCGGCTCCTCAGGTGAGCTACGAGGAAACCCTGCAGACCCAGCTGATCCAGGCCCAGCCGGGAGACATCATCGATATTCCTGCCGGTGTGCACGAGATCACCCGCAGCCTGTCACTGACTGTGCCCGGGGTGACCATCCGCGGCGCCGGTATGAGTGAATCCATCCTGTCCTTTCGCAACCAGCAGCAGGGGGCCGAAGGTCTGCTGGTCACGGCAGATAATTTCGTGATCCAGGACCTGGCTATCGAGGACACCATCGGCGACGCCCTGAAGATTAACGAGAGTAATGGTGTCACCATCCGGCGCGTACGCACCGAGTGGACCAACGGACCCGATCCGGACAACGGCGCCTATGGAATTTACCCGGTGCAGTCACGCAATGTGTTAATTGACGATTCGGTTGCCATCGGCGCCGCCGATGCAGGCATTTACGTGGGCCAGTCCAGCCGCATCATCGTGCGCAACTCCCGCGCCGAATTTAACGTGGCCGGTATCGAGATTGAGAACTCCACCTATGCCGATGTGTATGACAACGTCGCCCGCAACAACACCGGCGGTATCCTGGTGTTCGACCTGCCCAACCTGGAAGTCCAGGGCGGCCAGGCAACCCGTGTGTTCAATAACGCCATTTATGAAAACAACACCGAGAATTTCGCCCCGCCGGGGGCAATCGTGGGTAATGTGCCCCCCGGTACCGGCCTGATCATCCTGGCGAACGACAACATCGAAGCCTTCGGCAATGACTTCGCCGACAACGACAACGTCCATGTCATGATTTATTCCTTCACCCTGGGCGGACGCAGTTACGACGATCCCAACTACGACCCCTACCCGGAACAGATATACATTCATGACAACAGTTACGAAGGCGGCGGTACGGTACCGGCCCACCCCCTGTTGGCGGAATGGCATGCCCAGACCGGGGAGAATTCACCGGACATCGTGTGGGGCGGTTCCATGAAGGAAGGGGCCAGCATCGATAACCTGATCTGTTTCGGTGACGAACCCGGCGTGACCTTCATGAACCTCAACGGCGGCAGCGACCCGGCCATGGTCAGCACAGACCTGGCGCCCCATACCTGCACCCTGCCGAGCCTGCCCGAGGCGACGTTCGATGCAGTGGGTGACGACTAGGCTACGGTTTCCAGGTCCCTCTTCAGCCGGCCCAGGAAACTCGCGGTGGGCTGGGCATAGGCCTTGATCCAGCGTTCGTGGAAGCGTTGGATCGGGCCGACATCCAGGTAATTCCAGCGCTCCCGCCCCTCCTTGCGGGTAATCACCAGGCCCGCTTTCTCCAGCACCCCCAGGTGCTGCATCACCGTGCAGCGGTTCAGCCAGGGCAGCTGCTGGCAGATCATGCCCGTGGTCTGGGGCTCTTCCCGCAGCAGGTCCAGTACCTGGCGCCGATCGCCATTGGCCATGGCCTTGATGACCCGCTCGTCTTCGAGATCCTGTTTTGTTTGCCTGGGACGCTTGACCATTGAGAAAACATGTTATATTTTTATAACATATTTGGCAAGCACTAAATGAGCAGGAGGAGGTGAAATGAGCAATAACTTCACGATCAGGACAAAGATCCTGAAACCGGTGGCGGAGGTGTTCAGCGCTGTTACATCGAAAGAATACATGGAGAAATACTTTACCGATCGCATGTCCGCCGACCTGGCGGAAGGAGAACGGGTTATCTGGAACTGGGAGGATTATGGTGACCACCCCGTGACAGTGAAAATCATCGAGCCCAATAACCTGATCGTGCTGGAACTGAATTCCCAGGAATGGGGAAAGACTGTGAGCGACGCCTACCCCGTCACGGTAACCATGGAGTTCGAGGCGCTGGATGAAGGCAGCACCATGTTAAGCATCAGCGAGAGCGGCTGGAAGATTGAAGAGGAAGATGGCCGCAAGGGATCCTATGATAACTGCGGCGGCTGGCAGCATATGGCCATGTGCCTGAAGGCATACCTGGAATACGGTATAGACTTAAGATGAAAACAAAAACGGGGAGCATCGCTCCCCGCTTTGGTCATCACACGCTCTATTCAAACAGGCTTTCGTTGGCGTGGGCGATTCGCATGTAATCGCCCTTGTATTCCGGCAACAAGTAACGCTGGGAGATGAGTTCATCGATGGCGGCGTTGTATTTCTCATGATAGTCAGCGAATGAAGAATACAGGCCTTCGATGGAATTGCGCGGGTCGCGGTTGGCCAGGGCATCGAAGGTGTTCTTCGCAAAGGGAATGTATCCTCCGGCCAGGCTGGCCAGGGCCCGTTCCGATCCCGCCGACTCGCTGCGCAGGTTCCAGGACACGAAAGTGGCGAGTGGTACCGTGGTGGTGGGCGGCAGTATGCTGCTTTCAGCCAGGTCGTTGTTGTCTGTATCTACTTTCGGTACCAGCGCGCCGTAAAACTTCTGCGAATAGGCCGGTTGCACGTCGATAATGCCTTCGCTCAGGAAGCGAGGGCCATAATCGAAATACGCGGGGCTGTAACTCGCCGCGGGATGACTGATACCAGGCATCCGATTCCAGGCATCGCGATTAATCCGCCCATCCACGTGTGACGGCACCAGCGTTCCCGCACTGATTGTAGGATAGCGCGATGGCGGTGGCTCGACGCCGTGAGCGACCCAGTGGTACATGGCATCGATCAGGGAGTGGGCAATGGGCAGCCACATGTTGGGATTGCGCACCAGTTGCGAACTGGAAGAAGGTCCGTCGGGGATGCCATCGCCGGAACCGTGCTGGGATCCACCGATGGTATAGAAGCGCACTTCCTCGGGCAGCACCGCATCTTCGGTTCCTTCCGGGTTGGTGTGGGGCAGTGATCCCGCCCTGAGCCAGTATTCGTTCGTAGTCTGGATGTGCATCACCCTGGGAACCGTGCCACTGGCCCGCGCCTTGCGCAGGATGCCATCGGTGCGACCGGTGAATGGATCGGTGCTGTCGCCGTAGGTGAACGGAAAGCGGTCGTTGGGAAAAAGGTAGTCGGCGTGCTGCTGGGTGGTCCGGGTCGGCATGGCGAAGCGCTGGTTGAACATGCCCTGTCCGCCACCGGAGATAAACGGGATGACACCATCGAACACGATGCGCCCGTCGGCGTCGGCATTAAAACCGTCGTACAGGTAGTTGCGCAACAGGCGGCCGCTCTGGGAACTGCCCCAGGCGATAAAGTGCTGCAACGGCGGCAGGTCGAGTGGCTCCAGTTCCGATTCGTTGTCACCGCCGTAGCGAATCAATGAAACGAGGTCGCGAATCCCCGCCATGCCGGCACCGGCCAGCACCGGGTCTTTCGCTTCGTAGATGAGTTCGTAGATATAGCCCGGTTCGAATCCCCCATCCAGGTGTACGGTAACGCGGGACTGGTTGCTCCCGTCCTCAGCTTGTACTTCTATTGAATAGTCCCCGCGCGCAATCTCTTCCCGGGTATCACCCTGGTACGGGCGCCGGGTCAGCACCGCGTTCGCCAGCCCGGCATCGGTGGGAGCATAGGCCATGTGGTTACTTCGTGCAGCGACATTGGACGACCGGCCTCGACTCGAGGATACCCATTCGTAACGCACCAGGCCGGTGACAGGATTGGACTCGCTACCCAGCACCGGCGCATACAACCGAACGTATTGGTCACCGGGCTCTACCTCGTTGATCCAGCCGCTGACCAGGTAGGTATACCCTTTCGTGGCCATGGGATTGTCCAGTGACAGTTCCGGCGGCAGCACACTCGTGCCGGTGTTCCTTCCGCGGTTGTTCACGTTGTACAGCAAACCGCCATTGGCGGAGCCTTCGGGGGGCACGAAGAGTTTGAATTCCGCCGAATACTCGACCAGGCCTTCGTTGTTCACCGGGGCGTGTTGCAGATCGTTAACCAGGGAATCGGCCGCAGATGCCGGGTCCAGGGTGAAATGGATCATTCCGGTGATCAGTTCGTAGGCATTCCCGGTGTCTGCAGAGCCAAGAGTTTCCCGGCTGGAGATTTCAATTCGCTCGACATCGGCAAGAAGTGGTGCTGCCAAACTGCCAAGCAATGCGGCAAAAAATAACTTTCTGATCTTCATGGAATACAGGCTCGGGAAGTAATGGACTTCGAAAGTGTTGATCAATTCAGATTTGCTGTCAACGCCGCTGGACGCAGCTAGTTAGCCGTCACCCGGGCACCCTCGCCCTCTTCACCGGGATCCGGGTCGGCACGCCCGCGGCGCTGGAACATGGGCATGAGGGCGGTAAGCACGGAGCCGATTACCAGCAACAGGGCGCCGAGCAGGGAGAGCAGGTTGAGCCGGTCGGAATATTCGTAGGCGGGATTGATAAAGACCACCAGTTTCAGCGAACCGATAGTAAACAGCGGCGCCAGGGCCAGTACCGCGCTCACCTTGGAGGCATCCCAGCGATTCAGAGCCTCGGCGAAACAGCCGTAGGCCACCAGGGTGTTGACGCAGAGAAACACCAGGATGCCGAACTGGGCACCGTTTAGCTGAAACAAAGTGGCCGGACTTATAAAAGGAAGCAGGACCACCATGGAGAACAGGTAGATGAGCACCAGGATCTGCACCGAGCTGAATTCATTGAGCAGGCGCTTCTGCAACAGGGCATAGGCAGTCCAGGTAATGGCGGCGGCCACCACGATCAGCACGCCGATGGTCTGGCGGTCTGCGATATCACCGAGCACTTCCCAGCGATCGTTGAAGAACAGGCCCAGGCCCAGGATGATCAGCACCGTGCCCAACTTCTGGATGCCCAGGAAAGGTTCCCGGTAAAACACCACACCGCCGAGGATCAGGAACAGGGTAGTCAACTGGATTACCGCCTCAGACGTTTCACCGTTCACAAAGTTGAGACTGTAGGAAAACAGGAAATAGTTGCAGCACAGTCCAGCGGCGGCGATAAGCAAGTACCACCGCACCTTGTTACTGACGCCAGCGAGATTCGGCAGGTTTTTTCGCGCTGCCAGCCATATAACAAGTACAATGCCCGCCACCAGGAAGCGATACCAGACGATGGTGCTGGCATCCATGGCAATCAGCAGCTCTTTCAGCGTCACCGGCAGAATGCCCCACAGCGCGGCCGCGGTCAGGGACAGGAAAAATCCTGCCAGGGCTGAATGACGAGGTTGGTTCATAGACGAATTCCGGACGGACCGAAACAACTTAATGCTTTGCCGGGCCCATGGCAAACGCTTTTTCAGCGCCTGGAATGATTAATCAGGACAGCTTGATGTGGCGCGAGAAACGTGAGCGCAGGAATTCCATCTGGTCCGCCAACACGTTGTGATTGGACAGGTATAGGAACTCGTACTGGTTGGGCACGAAAGGAATGGCAAGCAATTCCATGCTGGCTTCTTCCGGTTTGCGATCCGCCTTGCGATTGTTGCAGCGACGGCAGGAAGTCACCACGTTGGTCCAGGCATCCCGGCCGCCGCGAGACAGTGGCAGCACGTGATCGCGGGAAAGGTCGGTGACACTGAACTGGCCGCCACAATACAGGCACATGTTCTGGTCACGACGGAACAGGAACTTGTTTTCCAGGGGCGGATCGAAGTTTTCCTTGTGCACCTTGCCTTCACAGGCAACGATGCTGGGCAGTCTCAGGACGGAGCGAATACCTTCACGATTGAAGCCACCGCGAATCTCCATCACCGTGTCACCGAGTGTCCAGATGACGAGATCCTTCACCAGCAGAGTCGCTGTCTCTTCACGAGTCAGCCAACTCACGGGCAAACCGGCTTTGTTTAATCTCAGAATCTTGGCGTTCATGCCAAACCACCCGGATCACGACAAAGTCGAAAGTTTACATGGGGGGCTGCAAAGTGCAAGCCTTCCACATGCCCTCAGTTACTGTATCGGCGCCGGCCGGGGCCGCTAAATATTGCTCGCCGATAAGCGCGGCCCATTGTGTGACCAAACTGTAACGAAAGAAACCTCGGCCAGCCAGGGCGATGCCAGGAAGCGACGGGAAGTGCCCGATCAAGTACCAGACTTGAAGCGGCGCTGCTCCCGCCACCGTGTCAGGCCACCGGTGCTGAACCAGTAGCCCAGCTGCAACACGATGATGAGTGCAATGAACAGAGGAATGGTGCCGAGGTCGGGCCCGCCCACGCGGAAATAAAACACGGCATTGTAGTTGCGATCCTCGGTGGGATGTTGCGCCGTAACGATACCGATGTAGGTCCCCGCCTCGGTAAACTCATGACTGGCCCGGTAATAACCACCCGGTTCGATCTGCGGCTGCTGGTAAAACACGGTGATGTCTTCAAGATCACCCATGGCCTGCACGTCTTCCCAGCGGGCGAAGCGTCCCAGCTCATTTACATCGCGAATGATGCGAAAGTCGATGTACATTTCATTGAGCAGGAAATGCAGGTACTCCATGACGAATACTGAATCGGTAACAGCGGGCAGGTCCTCGCAAAATTCCTCGCTCTCACTGGCCTGGGGCTGGAACACCGTGAAATGGGCCTGCAGGAAATCGATGTTGATCACGCACAGGTCGTCCTCGAAAGCCACGCCGCCATGGGCACGGGCGGTGTTGCTTACACCCAGTCCCGTCAAAAGCAGCATGACGAGGAATAGTTGGCCGGATTTTATGGGCACGGGATTTAGCTGCTATATATAAGAAGGAAGAACGAGCGCGGAAGTGGCCGCCCGAAAAAAGGCGCTACCTTACCACGGCATCTCCACGCACTTGAAGTAATTTCATGCCTGAACTAGAATCGTTACCTGTAACGTATCACGTTACATACAGACTGTGATCACCAGCTTCGCGCACAAGGGACTGGAGCGCTTTTTTCGCGAAGGCGTGATGTCCGGTATCAATGCGCAACACGAGAGTCGTCTAAGACTTATCCTGGCGAGACTACATAGTGCAAGGTCGGCGCGCGACATGGAATTGCCGGGTTTGCGCTTACATCGATTGAAGGGTAAGAAACCGGCACGCTGGTCGGTAAGCGTAAGCGCAAACTGGCGCGTGACATTTTCATTCGATGGGCCCGATGCCACCAAAGTGGATTACGAGGACTACCATTAATCATGCAAATGCATAATCCCCCCCATCCCGGCGAAGTCTTGCGCGAGTTATGCCTGGAACCGTTGGGTCTCACGGTAACCGAAACCGCCCGGGCACTGGGTGTGAGCCGTAAGACGCTTTCCGCCATTCTGAATGGCCGTGCCGGAATCAGTCCGGAAATGGCCCTCAGGCTGGCGGCGGCATTCGACACCACGCCAGAGAGCTGGCTCGATCAACAACAGCAGTATGATTTGTGGCATGCCCGGCGATCGAACGTAGCCAGGAAAATCAAACCACTACGCGCCGCCTGAAGTTCAAGAGTTAGTTACCAGGGAATCTCGGCGCCGTCGTAGGCGAAGAATCCTCCGGACTGTTCCGCGCTGAGATTGTCGATAACCCCGATCATGCCGCTGACGGAAGTTTCGGTGTCGATCAGGGCGTTGGGCCCGCCCATGTCGGTGAGCACCCAGCCCGGGTGCAGCACCGCCGCCCGGAATCCCTCTCCGGCCAGGTCGATGGCCACGCTCTTCGCCGCCGCGTTCAACGCCGCCTTGGAAGCGCGGTAAATGTAGGAGCCGCCGCCGGAGTTGTCCCCCATGGAACCCATCTTGGAAGTAATGTAGATGATCTTCTTGCCGGCGCCGGCACGCAGGTTCTCCATGATGGCCTGGGTAATGAGAAAGGGTGCGATGGCATTGATCTGCATGACCTCAGCCCAGGCCTGGCCGTCGAAGTCGCCGATGCGGGGATTGCGCGGGCCATACACGCCGGCGTTATTTATAAATACATCGATGGGGGTGTCGCCGAGCTGACCAGCCAGTGCCGCGACGGAATCCGGCTGCGTGACGTCCAGGCTCAGCAGTTCAAGCTGGTCGCTGGATTCCTTGAGCGCCAGAAGGTCCTGGGCCGACTCCGGTTGGCGGCAGGTCGCCAGCACATGATCGCCTCGCTGCAGGTACTGGCGCACAAACTCCAGCCCGATGCCGCGATTGGTACCCGTAATCAATACATTGGCCATGTCCTTTCCCCCGGCAAATCAGCAAGAGCGCCTAATCTACCCGCCACTGCCGCAGGGGTCAAAGAGGGCTCTACAGGCTCGTCGGCTGACCGTCTTCTGCGATATTTCATCGGAATCAGGCTGCTCCCCGTAACCTTGCTGGTATACTGCGCGTCTCATTTTTGCAGTGCGAGTATTAGCAATGGCAGTAACAAGGACAATGCATTATCTGGGAGCAGCTAGCCTGCTGAGCCTGGGAGTACAGATTTCGGCGCAGGAGCCGGAAGAGATCCTGGTCGTCGGCGTGGTGCCCAGTGGCGCCGGCATGGAACGGGACAAGATCGCCTACCCGGTGCAGTCAGCGGTGAGCGAAGACCTGCAAAACATCAACGCAGTCAGCATTGCCGATTTCCTGGAACTCAGCTTCAGCAGCATCAGCCTCAACGATGCCCAGAACAACCCGTTACAGCCGGACCTGCAATACCGCGGCTTCACCCTGTCGCCGCTGTTAGGCCTGGCCCAGGGCATGGCGGTGTACCAGAACGGCGTGCGCATCAATGAACCCCTGGGTGATGCCGTGAACTGGGACCTGCTGCCACTATCAGCCATCGCAGACATTACCCTAACCGGCGGTACCACACCGCTGTTCGGGCTCAACAGCCAGGGCGGTTCCCTTGCCATCAACATGAAAGACGGCTTCAGCTTCCAGGGCAACAGCGTGGAAGTGAGCGCGGGATCCTTTGGCCGCAACAATGCCGCGCTGGAATTCGGCGCCAACGACGGCACTTTTGGCTACTACGCCGCCGTCGAGTATTTTGACGAAAAAGGCTGGCGTGACCACTCCCGGTCCGATGCCCTGAATTTTTACGGCAGCCTGAGCTGGCGCAGCGAAGCCTCCCAGGTCAACCTGAACTACCAGTACGGCGAATCGGAACTCACCGGCAACGGTGCATCACCGGTAGAACTCATCGCCTTGCAGCGTGAAGCCATCTTCACAGGTCCCGACATCACCGAGAACAACATGCACATGGTGAGCGTGGATTTCGAGCACGCGATTTCTTCCAGCATCAGCTTCGGCGGCAACCTGTTCTACCGCGAGAACGATACCGATTCCTTCAACGGCGACGGTACTGAGTTTGCAATATGTGAACTCGGCGGTATGGACACACTGATCGAGGGACTGGAAGAAGACGACCTCGAGGAGCTGGGCCTGGACGACGACGATGTGTGTGATGGCCAGTACGCCAGCGCCAGTGCCCTGGAAGATTTTCTTAACGATACCATGGCGATGCTGGACGGCGACGATGAGTTCAATCTCGAAGGGTTCGAAGCTGACGAACTGAGCGGCAGCGGCATACTCTCCGATGAAGCCATTAACAACATCAGTAACCGGGTGCAGGAATCTTTCGGTGGTGACTTCCAATGGACCGTGTTGGGTAACGTGTTCGACCAGCCCAGCCAGATCATTGTTGGCGGTGCTTACTTCAAGGGCGACTCGGATTTCAATTCCGTACTGGAGCTGTCCGATATCGATCCAATTACCCGGCTCACCACCGGACTTGGCACCGGCACCTTCGTCGATGAAGCCGCCACCCTGATCCATACCGAGACCGAATCCCTCAGCGCGTACATCACTGTCGCCATGGATCTTTCCGACACCGTCGCCCTCACCCTGTCGGCCCGGGGCAACTCCACGGAAGTGGATCTGCGGGACCAGTCGGGCGAACGGCCGGAACTGAATGGCAATCATTCTTTCAACCGGGTGAACCCCGCCGTCGGCATCACCTGGCAGGCCCACGCCGATCACAACCTGTACCTGTCTTACAGCGAATCCAACCGCGCCCCGACGCCGATCGAGCTGGCCTGTAACGAAGGGGTATTCGACCTGGCGGTGGCCTTCGCCATCGAGGATGGGGAAGACCCGGACGACGTGGAATTTGAATGCCGCCTGCCCAACGCCTTTCTTGCCGACCCGCCCCTGGAAGACGTGGTCACCAAGAGTGTCGAACTTGGCGCCCGCGGTTTTATCGGCGAGCTGAACTACAACATCGGCCTGTTTAACATGACCAATAAGGACGACATCCTGTTCCAGACTACCGGCCGTTCCACCGGGTTATTCGCCAACGTGGACGAAACCCAGCGCCGCGGCTTGGAGGCTGGACTGCGCGGCCAGATCGACAACCTGGCCTGGTTTGCCGCATACAGTTATATCGATGCCACTTTCGAAGACACGTTCCAGGTGCTTAGCCCCAACCATGACTTCGCTGACGACGATGGTGAGATCACCGTGCAGCGCGGCGACGCCATTCCCGGCATCCCGGAAAACCAGTTCAAGCTGGGCGCGAATTACCAGTTCACCAATGCGCTGAGCGTTGGCCTGGACCTGGTCAGCAACAGCGGACAATACCTGCGCGGCGACGAATCCAACCAGCTCGACAAGACCGACTCCTACTCCGTGCTGAATCTCAGGGCGCGCTATCACGTGAACGACGACTTCGAGATTTTCGCCCGCATCGACAACCTGCTGGACGAAGACTACGAGACCTTCGGCCTGCTGGGGGAGGAACCAAGTGAAGTGGAAGTACCCATCATCGAGGACCTGTCCATTCCCCGCTTCCTCGGTGCCGCACCACCACGGGCAGGATTCGTAGGTTTGCGCTACCGCTTCTAGCTTCTTGTATTAAAGCCGATCGAGGGGACTGTTGGTCCCCGCGTAATGCCTGCCCAGCACATGGGTGTAGATCTGGGTGGTGGACACGTCATTGTGGCCAAGCAATTCCTGCACCGTGCGGATATCGGCACCACCTGCCAGCAGGTGCGTGGCGAACGAGTGACGGAAAATGTGTGTATTCACGCGCTTGTTGGTAATGCCTGCCTGCTTCACGGCTGCCCTGAGAAATTTGCGGACCACGGTGGGATGCAAATGCCACCTGACCAGTTCTCCCGTTAGCGGATGGGCACTGCGTTTGGTTGAGGGAAAGAGAAAGGCCCAGGCCGGGGAATAAGGCGCCTTCGGATACTTCCTGGCCAGGGCAGGTCTCATTGCGGTACCGATCCCGTCGGCGACATCGCCGCGCTGCACTTCCAGCGCAAATTTTTGCTGTTCAGCTAGGCGCTCCGAACAAGCGCTGCTGAGCAGGGTCTGCCGATCTTTTCTGCCCTTACCGTCGCGCACGGTAAGCGCTCCCCTGTCCGTATCGATATCCTGCATGCGAACTTCCAGGGCCTCGCTCACTCTCAGCCCACCCCCATACATCAACTCGAGAATCAGGCGGTTTCTCCCTTCGACCTGGTCCAGCACGCTCCCCACTTCCTGCGGGGTCAATACAGCGGGCAGCATTCGTTGCTTGCTGGCGAGGGCAAATCCCAACTGCCCCACTTCCCGTTTCATGAACTTGGCAAAGAAGAAAACCAGAGCATTTAGCACCACCTTCTGGGAATTGACACTGATATGGTATTGGTTGGCCAGGAATGTCAGGTAATCCCCAATGCGCTTAGGGTCCATCTCGTAAGGGTCTTCTTTGGCGAAACGCAAAAAACGGCTGATCCATAACACATAGGTTTTTTCCGTGCTCATGGAATAACCGCGCATCCGGATGTCCTGCCGGACGGCCTCAAGTACTTCCTCACTCATATCGCACTCCGTTGCTGACTATTAATTGATCAAGGGATTCTCTTTAAAGATAGTCAACAATGAAGCACCTTGCGCAGTATCTGGGAACTTGACGCTATTTATATCAACGCCCAGGAATTTCAATGAGGGATTTCAAGCAGTTACCTCCCCCAAGCGCATTTTGCAGGAGGACCAATTCAACTGATGAACAAGGAAAACTATTTATCTCGACTGGGGGTGTCGAAAATGGCCGGAATATCTGTTCCAATACAGGAAGTTAGTGTCTAAACTGAAACAACAGCAAGACCCGAGATACGGGGAAAACTCATTATATAAATGTTATGTTTCTCTTTATAAATCGTGCATCAACTTGACCTATGATCTGACATGAATACGGAACATCTAAATCAGTGGCTTACATTAATAGCAAATTTCGCTGTTTTAGCTGGAATTATTTTCCTTGGGATTGAGATTCGCCAGAACTCCGATTTAATGAGAATCCAAATTCAACAAAGTAGAGCTGACGCCGCCATGGCCTCTCTAGGGGATGAATATAACTCCCCCTACATTCCAAATATCCGCGTAAAAATCGATAATGGAGACTCACTAACTCCAGACGAAGAATATCGATATCGAGAGTGGTTTAGAGCACTAAATCGAGGTCAAGACAATGTACTATTTCAGTACAATTCAGGGATGCTAACCGGGAATTCCCCTCGATCAGTTGAGAATTTTATTGAAGTAGTAGTGGCTTCGTCGGCCCATTCTCGGAAAACTTGGGGTGAAATAAAAGAGGGGTTTACCGAGGAGTATGTGGCTTTGGTTGAGTCAGTATTGTCCAGAATTCAGTGATAACGAAACATAACAAACAGTTCAACGGGCTGGCCTCACCACATTTGGTTTGCGAATGGCCTACGGCCATTTTATCCGCAAACCAAATATGGCGAACCCACCCCTTAACCAGGGCGTTATGTGTCTCTCATGACTAACGGGCAAATTTTGGCAGCGGTAGGGCTCGTGGTAACTGGATGTTCTCCAGATGCCCTTGAACATCAACAATTTCAACTTGGCATGCTTGAGTCGCAGATTGTCAGAAATTTTGGAGAACCATACTTAGTTGAAGAATTTCAATCTAACATTCTGTTCGATTCTTTTTCGTCAGAAATTCCCGAACCTACCTTTAGTGAAGTTTGGAGATACGAGAGTTCGAATGGATCAGAAGGTCTTGGTTACTCTTTCTTATATTTTTCTACTGATGGCGATCCGGAGAATATTTTGATTGCAACCGGGTGGCTGAGTGCTGAATCTATTAGCGTTCTAGAACAGTGAAAACGACACATAACAAAGTGTGCAATTGTAGCGCCCCACCACACTGGGCTTTCGGATGGCCTGCGGCCATCTTATCCGAAAGCCCAGCGCGGCGGACCGCAACCTTAACAACGGCGTTAAATGGCTCTACCACCTATGTACCATGTTATAGTTAAGAAATTTATCGCTAGAAATCGAGACTGCGATGATGGTAAAACCTACTGGTATTACCTAGCAATTCCATTTGCTCCAATGGAAGGCATGACTCTGTCCACTTCAGGCTGGAATTGTTCTCAGATAGAAACTATCAATTGGACACAGAATGAGCTTTCGGGCCAGCGATACTTCACATGTCATGTGGGGAATGAAGTGCCGTATCACAGTGATGGCTACGATTATGATTTCGAATATCTTTGCAAGTCTGCTGAAGAGGGTTTTTGGAAGCCATTCGATAAGGAGGCCCAGGCCAGGATCAACGAAGTAACTGCCAAAGCCATTTAACAATCAGTTCAATGGGTCGGCCTCACCACACTTGGTTTGCGGATGGCTTCGCCATCTTATCCGCAAACCAAGCGTGGCGAACCCGCCCCTTAACCGGGGCGTTATGTGACTTCGTGCCAAACTGATGGCTGTTTATATTATTCTTTCTGCACCATTTATTATTATTGTTTTCTATTGGGTCTACTTCAGCATAGAAAGCATTCGTCGCATTAATGAGAAAAGATGTGGCATGTGTGGAAGTCCTTTAACGGATAGTGAATTGGATCGAGATTCGATATACGTAATCGATTCACCATTTTTCAGAAAGAGTCCAAATTGCAGCCAGTGCATCGATAGTCCCAAGAGACTCAACTACTGGCTTTGGATTCTTGCAGGTTGGGCTATGTTTAGTGCAGTCTATGGCTATCTATTTATATGAATCGCGGGCGTCACATAACAAAGATTTCAATGGGAAGGCGCACTCCGCGCAGCGACCGAATGGCTACGCCATTCTATCCGCTCGCTGTGCTCGCGCACCCTCCCCTTAAAATCGGCGTTATGTGTCTAGTCGAATACTGTGCCGTATTTAGCTAGAGCAAGAAAACTGAGGAGAGCTCAATGTGAGAGTCTTTGATTGGTTTATGGCCGGTGCTGTGGCAATGCTCTATACAGATTTAGCTAACGATGAACAGCTGCGATCCGGCCTTACAGAACGATTCGATGCCACCCGAGACACGACGTATGGCGTATTGCTAGTAGTCGAGGGAGAGTGGGTAATAAATTGGCCCTTTATATTTTCTACAATTAGCGCTATATGCTTTCTAATTGCTCTCTGGAAAGTTGGAAATCAAAAAATGTCAACGAAAAAAGGACAGCCAACTTAGGTGCTAGCGACACATAACAAACCCTTCAAAGGGAGCGCCCCACTGCGCACAAAAAGCGCGTGGCTGCGCCACTTTACGCGCCTTTTGCGCTTCGCGGACCGCCCCCTTAAGCAGGGCGTTATGTTTCTTGATTAACCATAGTGCATAGTGATGACCTAGATGAACCTCGATAAAATCAATCAATGGCTGATGGTACTGACCAATCTAGGAGTTCTAATCGGAATATTCTTTGTAGGCATCGAAATTCGACAAAATACTCAAGCTCAACTAGCTGAATCTCGGCAACAGATGATGGAAGCGGATCTAGGAATACTCAGTCAATTCGTTGAGTATCCTCAGATAATTCTTAATACAGATGCTTCTGAACTTGATGAGATAGAGCTAGCTCGGATGCAAGCGTATTGGCTAAGCATGTTAAGGTCGAGAGAATTCGGATGGTTCCAATATATAAACGGAAATATGGATGAAGCCACCTGGAGATCGTATCTTGAACCCATGTTCAGCGCTTTCGAAACTGGGCTGGCTCGAGATTATCTTAAAAGTGGGAGATACGACGGCAATCCCGAATTTAAGGCCTACCTACTTGATGAGTTCTCGAAAAATATAGAAAACTATTAGGTGCAATCGAAACATAACAAACCCTTCAATGGGAGCGCCTCACTCCGCGCAGCGGGCGAATGGCTGGCGCTATTTTATCCGCCCGCTGTGCTCGCGAACCGCCCCCTTAAGAAGGGCGTTATGTTTCTAGTCCTGAATATGTACAAAATTTGAACTTAAGGATCTAACTCAAATAGGATAAGAAAAAACCAACATTGGAGAATAGCTATGGCTAATCCATTTCATGTTCGATCCAATTTAGTAGCATCCGGATTATTGATGTTTCTAATATCCACTTTTGTTTTTATCAGCCCATTTGCACGAGGCGCCGATGAGCCTAGACCAAGGTACGTTTTCTATACCGAATTTTACTTGTGCGACTGGTCTCGATTAGCAGAAGCGGACGAAATATTTGAAACTGCACTTGCTCCTGCTTTTGAAGCTTCGGTTGAAGCAGGTGTTATTCTAGGCTGGCAGTATCTTAGGCGTGCGTTGGGTGACGAATGGGCCAGAGGCATTACTACTCGCTATAGGTCTGGCGAAGACATTTTCAGCCTCCGTCAAGATCTACGCACTCGAATTAGCCCCGAACACTCAAATGCCCTAAACGACTTCTTTAAGGTCTGCGGCCCGCATCGCGAAAATATATATAGCGCTATCGGGCAGCCTTAATTACGGGAATTATCAGTGCACCCGAAACATAACAAAGATTTCAATGGGCTGGCCGCACTCCGTGCGGTGGGCGAATGGCTGCGCCATTCTATCCGCCCACCGTACTCGCGCACCCACCCCTTAAAACCGGCGTTATGTGACTCTTAGACAATGTGCGAGATTTTAAATAACGGTACAGTTGCTGCATTTTTCGGGGCATTCTTTGCATTCCTGCTGGTATCTGTTACTGATTACCGTAGAAGGCTTAGAACCAAACGACTAATAACTCACCTGGTCTCTGACAACATAGACTTAGCAAGACTAAAATCAGAAACGATAAAGACAAATCTTGCGATGGTGAAAGAGGACGGCAATGCAACCGGTGCGGAAGTTATGCACTTTTCGGTTCAATCAATTAGAGATTGCCAGTTTCAAGTATTAGACATGCTCAACTCGAATCAAAAACAAGGCTTAGAAGCCCTCATATACTGGATGGAGGCAATCGACCGGCTAATTGACGAAGCTATGAGTAAAGCGAGACAGCTGATCGAAATGGATATATTGGCACCACAAGATCAGCGCATGCCAGTTCTAAACGGTTACACTAGTAGTTTGGAAGAGTGCGAGAAGAACTTAAATCATTTTATCGAGATGGCTGGGCACTATGTTTCGGGGAATCCCCATAAGATTTTGGAATTTCATCATCCAGTTGGATAGAGATAAGTCACATAACAAAGATTTCAATGGGTCGGCCTCACCACACAGCGCTTTCGGATGGCCTTCGGCCATTTTATCCGAAAGCGCTGCGCGGCGAACCCGCCCCTTAAAACCGGCGTTATGTGTACAGCATCTATAGAGTTCAGTTACTAAGTAAGCATGATACGAACTTATGCAGCGAAAGAATGGGGAAACCATCCATATGCAGTAAGAACTTGGATTAGAGGCCGGTTACCCTATTTCCTATTGAAACTTGGAGTAGCAAGTAAAGCTGAAGATTGCTCGAAAGTTGGTGCTGAACATCAATGGTACAACCAAGACAATGTATACAGCGCCTGCTATCACTGCAGTGTTGTGCAAAAAGGCGAATTATGGAAAGGCGAAGCCCAGGACACATAACAAACACTTCAATGGGAGCGCCTCACCACACAGGCTTTGTGGATGGCTACGCCATCTTATCCACAAACCCTGCGTGGCGAACCGCCCCCTTAAGCGGGGCGTTATGTGCCCTGCGAACATTGTGCTGTCATTAGGAACTGGATCATGCTTGGAATTGCAGAGATAGCTGGCCTTATAGGTGCTGTCGGCGGACTATTTGCAGCGATAGCCGCATTCATTTCTGCTAAGACTGCCAAGCAAGCCTCAGATCATGCAGCCGCGATTGAAAAACGGGCCCAAGTTCGAGAGTTATCTGGAACTGCCAATGAAATAATCGCTGAAACATTAAGAATCGATGGCTTAGCTGCGAAATGCAAGATGCAGCTAAAAAGCCTGTTTTCTTTTAGCGGAGGTACGAACAGCTCTAGACAAAAGGTGCTTGAAGAAGCTATTGAGGCCAAGCAAAAAAGCATCGGTCCTATTCAATCTAGGGCAAGAGAGATTTCCGAATCTAGGTCTGATCATAAGAACAAGTCCGAAGATGAGATGAATACTATTCAGTCCGAATTAGACAATGACTTGATTCAAGTTTCACGAATAAAGGAAGAGCTTCAGGAAGAACTAGCTTCTTATGAGGCTAAAATACTTATACACCAAGAGAAAGTGATAAAGGGCACATAACAAAGTGTGCAATGGTAGCGTCTCACCACATCTGGTTTGCGGATGGCTTCGCCATCTTATCCGCAAACCAGATGCGGCGAGCCACAACCTTAACAACGGCGTTATGTGCACAGTAAGAGCCTCTTTCTGAGATTATGAACGCAGATGAAAGAACAGCCTGGAGAAACCTAATCGGAGACTTCATGCTAGAGTTCGCAGAAGTAGAACTAGAAGTATTCGGTATTTTTGAAGATCTGGGAAGCGACGAAGAACTTGAAAACGCCAAATCTTTACTTTTTAAGAAGCGGGCTACTTCAGCTATTGATCTACTGAACAGAATGCATCTCAAGCCCGATATCCTAAAGCCCATAGTTCGTACGCTAAACGAACTAATAAAGCTGGGAGAAGAAGTCCGCAACTTAATCGCACATAATCCTTTAGATCTCTCGTTAGAGAGCGTTCTGGCTGGGGGATCGGAACATGAAATTCGCTCCTTTCGAAACTATGAGAAAGTGATAACTTTCCAAGAACTACAAAAAAGCTACGCGAATTTAGTCAGTTGCCGTGATTCACTGTTTCATTCCATGTATAAAGTTCGCGTGATAGATACTAACAAGAGAAATGCATAATTCGGCACATAACAATCAGTTCAACGGGTCGGCCTCACCACATTTGGTTTGCGAATGGCCTTCGGCCATTTTATCCGCAAACCAAATATGGCGAACCCGCCCCTTAACCAGGGCGTTATGCGTACCAGATCATGCAAGACCCTGAGATCATGTACACAATTTCTACATTCTGGTCCATAGTTGGAGCTTTAGATTGGCTTACGGGAATAGTAGTTCCTTTCCTATTCTTAGGGGCTTCTGTTTCTTGGTTTGTTTCTACTAAATCAAGGAGCGCTATTGCAGCAGTAGTTGGAAGTACAATTTCAGTATTATCAAGAACTCAACTAGTTCTTGGAGAGGAGCTGGGCAGTGTATATTTTGGACATAGGCAACCACTTATAGGTGACAATTCATTCATTTGGTTTGTCCAAAATTACGGCGTCAACTTAGGATATACGATAATCGCAGCAGCTTTATTTATTCATTTTGGCAAATCCTTTACGACGCATAACAATCAAGTCAATAAAGGAAGCAGTCACTCTACCCCTGGGCTGTGAATGGCTTCGCCATTCTGTCACAGCCCAGGGGTAAAGCGACTGCACCTATTACTAAGGGCGTTATGTAGCGCAACCGGGATCGTGCATGCGTAAAGATGGGAAATTTCTTGAAAGAACTATCGCTGGAATTGAAAAAGCGATTGCCAATGATGAGAGCTACCAAATTGAGCCTAGGAAACGCCTAAGAGACAGAACTACGGGTAGGCTTAGAGAACATGATATTGTTCTTACGATCCAACAAAAACACCACGAAGTAGTGCTTGCAATCGAATGTAGGGACAGATCACGTCCTGTAGGCGTTCCTCAGGTGGAGAGTTTTAATGCAAAATGCCTCGATACAGGAGTACACCAAGGAGTTATCGTTTCTCCTTCAGGATTCTGTAAAACTGCGAGGAAAAAAGCAGAACATCTCGGAATTAGATGTTTAGATTTTTCCGAGGTTGACTCATTTAACTGGATGGCAACCCCTGGATTGCAGACGATCCAAAAACGTATTTTAAATCATGGATGGGTTTTCTTTCCTGAAAAAGACGGTGTGGTTTCAAGAGAGAACATGGATGTTCTCGATGAAAAAGGCAATCCATTAGATCCCAAAATACTGATCCAGAATACTTCAAGAATTCTAGATAAAGTGGTCAGATTCGAAGGGAAAGAACAATTTGAAGTTGAGCCCTCGGAAAAAGAGGTTTTAAAGCTAAGAGTAGAAACTCCTGGATTAAAATTGCGGAATTCAGAAACAGGGGAGCCCATTCCAATCCTTTTCGCTGTTGTTGAGATTATCTATGCAATAGATATCAAATTCACCCCGTTTAAGCTTGCCAGGTACGAGGATAAACGGACGGGAGAGCATATTTCAGATGTGGCAATTGCACCCCTCAAATGGGGCAATAAATCAGTCAGCCTGATGATGGTATACAAAGAAGATGAGGGTGGTAGTTTAATATTGGTAAACAACTGAGATGGCGCTACATAACAATCAGTTCAATGGGTGCGCCCCACTGCGCACAAAAAGCGCGTGGCTACGCCACTTTACGCGCTTTTTGCGCTTCGCGGACCGCCCCCTTAACAGGGGCGTTATGTGCACCGATTCACTGCTAGCCCATAAGAAAAACCATGAATAGCGAACCCGATCAGAACCCCGACCGAAAAGAAATAGACCGCCTCTTCAACTCGCACAAGGACTTAGTTTTGAACTCAAATTGGGATGCACTTAGCTCTCATTATTCTGAAGATGTTGTCGTGATGTTCCCTGGTCAAGGAGATATCGTTGGAAGAAGCCAACTCATAGATTGGCAGAAGTCATACCCACCGATATCGGAATACGAAACCAAAATTTGCGACCTCGAAATATCTGGAGATCTGGCATATCTCAGAGGGGAGTACTCTATGGCGATTTCGAGCCCAGGTAATGGCGAAACGACTAGAGACAGTGGTAGATGGCTGTGGATTCTCAAACGGGATAGCTCAGGATCGTGGAAAATCATTAGAGATATATTCAATTCCATGACTCCAGCACAATAAGTATAGTATGAGTATTATTCGGCACATAACAATCAGTTCAATGGGTGCGCCTCACCACACAGGGTTTGCGGATGGCCTACGGCCATCTTATCCGCAAACCCTGCGTGGCGAACCGCCCCCTTAACCAGGGCGTTATGTGCACGAAGCCATGCGTATTTTGCTGATTAGTCTAATTCTACTTGGATGTAGCACTTCAGATCCTCGAAGCATATTTGGTGATGACTATGCGGTTGTTAAGCCCACATACCTCGAAAATGGAGAACGTGCGATCGACTTACAATACGCGTGGACCCCTAGGTATGGTTTCTCTATGTGTGGTGAACCAGTCTGTAGCAGAAAGTTTTTGCCTAATCATGATTTCTTTATCAGGCCTGGGCGCTTCATTATTGGAGTATTCTGCAGAAGGGAAAATCAAGTGGAACCTAATAGTTCCGGCCTAATCGAAGTAAGCACCGGTATCCCTTCAATAGAAATAATTGCTGAAAAAGGCAAAGTTTACACCGTTGATTGTGAACCTATTGGAAATGAGCTTAACTTAAGTGTCTCCGAGGGCACATAACAATCAGTTCAATGGGACCGCCCCACTCCGCGCGGTGGGCACGTGGCTACGCCACTTTACGCGCCCACCGTGCTCACGGACCGGTCCCCTTAACAGGGGCGTTATGTTCCTAGGCTGACAATCTGCAACCGGATATAACGAGAATAATAATGAATTGGGAAGCAATCGGAGCCATCGGTGAAGCTATCGGAGCGATCGCTGTTATAGCTACGCTCATCTATCTTGCGATTCAGATAAGACAAAACACCGAAAGTGTAAGAGCAAACTCATATCAGAGCTGGATGTCTGCAAATCTCCAGATTGGTACGGCTATGTCAAACCAATACCAATCTAATGTTGTGGGCGCCGCCATTTTCGACTCCAGAAATCTAAAATCTGAAAGTGAAGCGGTTGCATTTGGTATGTTATATATCTCTGTCTTTCAAACAGCCCAATCCATAGACTATTTATACAAATCAGGCTCACTAGATGAAAACCTTTGGAGAGCGGAGATGAGCAGAACCGCAGGACTACTGGGGATGCCCGGAGTACGCCAGTGGTGGGATGGCGGAGGTAAAACTCAGCTTACGCCGGAGTTTGCAAAATTCATCGAATCATATGAGCCAGATATACTTTACTGGAACTGGACCAAAGAGCGTGGATACTTCAGCTCTAATGAGCTCTGAGATGGCGGAACATAACAAACCCTTCAAAGGGAGCGCCCCACTCCGCGCGGCGCGCAGAATGGCCTGGCGGCCATTATATCCGCTCGCCGTGCTCGCGGACCGCCCCCTTAAGCAGGGCGTTATGTGCGCACGGAGACTGAGTGCATGAATTGGGACGCAATAGGCGCTATTGGTGAGATTATTGGAGCATTAGCGGTTGTTGTTTCGCTTACATATTTGGCAAAACAGATACGCGCACAGAGCAATGAAACCAGATTTGCTGCGATGCACGATATCTCAGTAGGCTACCGAGATGCATTGGCAAACTTAGCGGACGAATCAACAGCTTCCGTTATAGACAAGGCCATAACCGATTACAATTCGCTAACACAGGTTGAAACCCTGCGAATTATTGCTGTTATTGGAAGAATATTTCGAGTTTGGGAAGAAGCCTTTATTCAGCATGAAGCCGGTCGTTTGGAAGAACGAACGTGGCAATCTATGCTAAAACAATTTCAAGGTTACATGGATGTGCTTCCGTTTCAGAAAGTGTGGGCAATCCGACGCGAGTACTTCGATCCTGAATTCGGCAGATTCGTGGATGGATTGGAAGTAAGTGAGTATCGATTCAAATGAACGTGCATGTGGCACATAACAATCAGTTCAAAGGGTGCGCCTCACTCCGCGCGGCGCGCAGAATGGCCTGGCGGCCATTTTATCCGCTCGCCGTGCTCGCGAACCGCCCCCTTAACAGGGGCGTTATGTGTCTATAAGTATTTGAGTGCAAGCCCAATACAATAGATTGTGTATCTGCCATTAGAATGAGAAATAATGTACTAGACATCGTTACGTTCATCATCGGGTTAGGAGTCTTATTCGGAATTCTTAGCTTCATTCATGTCCCATATGCTCAAAGTGAACTAATTAGAACATTGTCATACTTTGCTGTATTTCCGGTCACATTATCTTTGGCAGCTTATTTTCTAATTTCCCGAATAGTCGCGAAAAACTATAAAAAGGATCAATATTTGGTTCTGTTAGTTCCGTTCTTAGCTACATGGATCTCGCTAGATGTAATGTCTTGGCCAACGTACTGGTTTGCTCATCAGAGAGAATCTGACACCATGCTTATTGTAGGAGTCGACGAAAACAATGGTATCGGAGGGCTATCCTACGATTTACTCCTTCAAAATAGCATCCATAAATCAAGCTATAGAATTAGTACCACAAGAGAGATATTTAATACTTACTCCAATAATTGCGAAGAAGGTTCTCAAGTACCTGTAGATATCTTCAGCTGGTGGGCTGGTAGTGCAATTAAGGAAGAACAAATATTTGAAGCGCTATCGACTTCATGTCGAGGTAAATTGCAAAATTGAGATTCACGACACATAACAAAGATTTCAAAGTGACGGCCTCACTCCGCGCAGCGGGCGAATGGCTTCGCCATTCTATCCGCCCGCTGTGCTCGCGAACCCGCCACCTTAAAATCGGCGTTATGTGTGCCAGTTAGATATCGTGCATGTCTGAGCAAAAGGGTCAGAGTAGAAATACAGTAGGAGGAGATTTAGTCTGCTCCCAAAACTTTCAAGTAATGAATCAATTCGTTCAGAGCTGATCAATTATGGCGAAACACAACCTTTCAGAATTAGTAGACGCCTTAACAAAAGCTTGCGTATCCGCAGTCAATGCAGCTCAAAAAGAAGGATTGAAACACTTCTATGAGTTGTTCCGTAGAGAGAGGGATCCAGAATCTGGCAACGCCAGACTTCGACCTAGAACCTTTCACGTGGAAATTCCTGCACCGTTGGAGGAAGGTGCGGAGGAAAAGCTGCTCAAAGTTCCATTAATTTCGCTAATTTCGATGCCTTCACTAGAAATAGAGAAAATCGAGATGGAGTTTTATGCTCAGATAAAGGGTTTGGAAGATTCAGAAAAAGAATATGAATCGAGCCATATAGAAATAGAAATGTTAGATCAGGACGAAAGCAAGGATAATTCTAACGCTAAGATTACAATCGTCATGAAATCAGGAGACGCGCCTGAAGGTATAGTTAAATTACGCGAGCGCCTAATTAGAGAGATAGAGTAATAGGATATAGAGACTAGTAGAAAATGACACATAACAATCAGTTCAAGAGGACGGCCTCACCACACTTGGTTTGCGGATGGCTTTGCCATCTTATCCGCAAACCAAGCGCGGCGAACCCGCCCTTTAACACGGGCGTTATGTTCCTAGGCTGACAATCTGCAACCGGATATAACGAGAATAATAATGAATTGGGAAGCAATCGGAGCCATCGGTGAAGCTATCGGAGCGATCGCTGTTATAGCTACGCTCATCTATCTTGCGATTCAGATAAGACAAAACACCGAAAGTGTAAGAGCAAACTCATATCAGAGCTGGATGTCTGCAAATCTCCAGATTGGTACGGCTATGTCAAACCAATACCAATCTAATGTTGTGGGCGCCGCCATTTTCGACTCCAGAAATCTAAAATCTGAAAGTGAAGCGGTTGCATTTGGTATGTTATATATCTCTGTCTTTCAAACAGCCCAATCCATAGACTATTTATACAAATCAGGCTCACTAGATGAAAACCTTTGGAGAGCGGAGATGAGCAGAACCGCAGGACTACTGGGGATGCCCGGAGTACGCCAGTGGTGGGATGGCGGAGGTAAAACTCAGCTTACGCCGGAGTTTGCAAAATTCATCGAATCATATGAGCCAGATATACTTTACTGGAACTGGACCAAAGAGCGTGGATACTTCAGCTCTAATGAGCTCTGAGATGGCGGAACATAACAAACCCTTCAAAGGGAGCGCCCCACTCCGCGCGGCGCGCAGAATGGCCTGGCGGCCATTATATCCGCTCGCCGTGCTCGCGGACCGCCCCCTTAAGCAGGGCGTTATGCAGCGATAGAGACATCTGAGAAGCCGTAAAGTTAGGAATACTGTGAAGGTAAAGGATTTAATAAAGATGCTCGAAGATGACGGTTGGTCCCTTGACCGGACCAAAGGAAGTCATCGACAATTCAAACATTCAGTAAAGCCGGGAACAATAACGGTCGCCGGAAAGCCTAGCGTTGAAGTACCGCCTGGAACTCTCAATGCAATCCTGAAACAATCTGGCTTGAAGAAATGAGGACTAGCTATGAAATATGCAGTCGTAATTGAACAAGGCCCTGAGAGCTTTGGGGCTCACGTACCGGATCTACCTGGCTGTATCGCTGCCGGGGAGACCCGCGAAGAAGTAATTTCCCTCATTCGAGAAGCTATCGAATTTCACATCGAAGGACTTAGAGCTAACGGAGAAGAGGTACCTTCTCCTTCCTCCAGCGTCGAGTTCATCGATGTCGCTGCATAACAATCCCTTCAAAGGGAGCGGCTTACTCCGCGCGGCGCTCAGATTGGCCTGGCGGCCATTGTATCCGCCTGCTGTGCTCGCGAACCGCCCCCCCTAACTAGGGCGTTCTGCAGCATCTACCGTGCAATCTGCTAGATCATTTGACATACTAATTATAGTATATATACTCTTTTTGGTATGTGGGTCGTCTACGAACATCGACGAGTATCAAGAAGCCTGAAAGCTGCTCCAATCGAGGTATTAAAAAGGTACGAGAAATGGAAAGACATTGTGTCGATTTCCGGGCCAAAGGGGCTTAGAGAAATAAAGGGATTTAGTGATGAATCTCTATCAGGAAAGTGGAAAGGCTATCGATCATCACGCCTTAATATTCAGTACAGAGTAATCTATAAGGTCGAGAAAACTAAGGTTTATGTTCAAGTAGAAGACGTCTCTCCTCATGACTATCGGAGGAAGTAACATGAACGATTATCGAATTGCAAAGAGATCTATCGAAGTTTCGGTAGGTGAATCTGTCAGGATTCTCCGCGAACTTCAAGAATTGAGTCAGAACGAATTAGCGGACCTAACTGGTATTCCGCAGTCCACTATTTCAGCCATCGAAAATGGCCGCGTTCAGCTCGGAGTTGAGCGAGCAAAGGTGCTTGCGCGGGCGCTGCGCTGTCACCCTGCTGTTCTAGTATTCCCAGGCTGGGATATCCAGCATGAATCTGCTGCATAACAGACCTTTCAATGAGAACGCCTCACTCCGCTCGTCGTGCATAGTAGCCAAACGGTCACTGTATTCGCATGCTAATGCCCGTGAATCCGTTACTTCTAAATCGTCATTACTTAAACCCTGGAGTTAACGAGTGAAATTCGAGATTGATAAGAAAGCGATTCTGAAGTTAATTCTCCTGGTCGTTATTTTTGTTGCGATCCTAATGGGAGCGGTAGAGCTCATTTTCCTCATAGATCTGGGCGGCCTGGACTTTGCGGTTACTTTCCTTCTTGTCTATTTCGCTTCTATCCGCGATACGTTTATCTACAAATACCGGGTTTTTAAATCAGAAATAGAGGAAGCAATTGTTTATCTTTCTGCTCTTTACTTGTTTCAGCCCAAAGTTTTTGTCTCCCACGTATCCGCCAGCGGGGTACTGGTGGCACTGACCTGTTCGGTGTTTCTTGCGTGCCTTATGTGGGTCCCTGTAATGTATGTAAGTTCAGGGTTTATGGGATGACGGCCAGCATACCTTTCCATGGGAGCGTCCCCTTAACCAGGGCGTAAACCACCTACTCAATCCCACTTCCCTTTGAAGAAAGACGTGCCAGCAGAGACGGCTACTACAGAACAATCTCAAGCAGCATCCCTCCGCCAGTGGATCAGATTGGTCGCGGTGTATCTCCTTATCCCGCTGATACTAATTGCATGTGGCGGCGACTTAAGCTGGTGGCAAGCATGGTTCTATTCCCTGTTGTTCCTGGCTGCCGGCATTTGGGGTCGCATGTGGGCGGAACAGCGGCATCCCGGTATTACAGCCGAAAGACAAAAAAAGGAGAGTTTTCAAAACGCAAAGGCCTGGGACAAGGTGCTTGCTCCTCTGATGGCCGTGAGCATCGTATTTCCAATGGTCATTGTGGCAGGGCTGGACCATCGCTATGGCTGGTCCCCGGAATTTCCACTATGGATCAGCACGGTTGGGTTTATATTAATCGCATTCGGTTACGCGTTCGCTGCGTGGGCACTGGCAGAAAACCGCTTTTTCTACAGCGTGGTTTGTATTCAGACGGATCGCGGGCATCGGGTGTGTGACAGCGGTCCATACCGATTCGTGCGGCATCCGGGTTACGCTGGAAGCATTCTTCCGCTGTTCGGAATTGTGCTTGCACTGGGCTCACTATGGACGCTGATTCCTGCGGCGGTGGCGTCATTCATCACAGTGCTCAGAACCGAGCTCGAAGACCGGGTTTTGCGAGAAGACTTGCCAGGCTATGTTGACTATGCGCGACGCGTGCGCTTTCGGTTGGTTCCTGGGATATACTAAAAAATCTGAATTACGAATTTCATAAATCACATATTGCGATCCAACCGAAAGAGTTTCGCTCTGCCTAACAGAGGCGTTAAAGTTCGAAGTCACTGCGGAATCAATTGCACTACAGGGATTCGTTCTACCATTGCCTGTGTTAGTGTAATTAAATTGCTCAGAAAAAGGAGCTGATATGTCTCACTACATAGATGGATTCGTTCACCCCATCCCCCGCGATAAACTGGACGAGTACAAAAAACTGGTGTTTGACGTTGCAGAAATCTGGAAAGAACACGGCGCACTGGACTACTGGGAAAGTGTAGGAGACGATTTGCATCTGGAAGGCACACGGTCGTTTTCTGACCTGGTCTCGGCTAATGATGATGAAGTCGTCTTGTTCGGATGGCTGGTGTTCGCTTCCCGGGAGGCACGGGAGCTGGCCAACAAGAAAGTAGCCGCCGATCCCAGGATGGGGGAACTGATGGGTGCGTCTGACACAAGTTTTGATGCCCAGCGCATGGTGTATGGCGGATTCCAGCCATTTATTCCACAGGCGGGTTGATCCAGAGATGAAAACCACCGAAGAACCCGTAATCATAGAAGAGGCGATAGGCTGCTCGCGCCTGGCGCTGTGGGATGCCCTGGTTAATCGCGATGAAATGGTGCAATGGTTTTTCGCGGACATCCCGGAATTCAAACCCGAGGTGGGTTTCTACACCGAGTTCACGGTAGACACAGGCGAAAAGGAATTCCTGCACCAGTGGGAAGTGACCGAGGTGGACCCGGGTGAGAAGATCGCCTACCGCTGGCGCTATGCAGGTTACCCCGGTGCGGCTCAATCTGTATTCGAAGTGTCCGGTGACTTCGAGACGTCACGCCTGCGATTGAGCTTCGTGCTGGAAGAGGATTTTCCCGATGACGTGCCTGAGTTCACCCGGGACGCCTGCGTCGGCGGCTGGACTTACTTCATTGGCGAGCTGAAGAACTACTTCGAAGGCTGACTCAGATGCGGTGACGCCTGAGGAATTGCACCGCCAGGTCGGGGAAATCCGTAAACAGCCCGTCTACTTCCGCCTCAAAGTAGTGAATGCGCAGGTAGTCATCGAAGTCTTCAGCATAGGCCGGCACCTGGCCAGGATCGGCGCGGTAGGTATAGGGGTGCACCTGCAGGTCGGCGTCGTGAGCACGTTCCACCAGGGGCGTGATGCGAATATCGTCACGGGTGGACCCCCGTTCCACCACCAGGTTGTTCGCCGGGCCAATACCATCGGCCCATTGTGACAATCTTTCCATGCCGTCTGCTTCGAACATCCAGGGATTAGCCTCGGGATCACCGATCAGCATGATCAGGTTCATGTCGATGCCGGCGGCGGGCAAAATTTCTTCGCGGATAATCTTCAGTTCCTCGAAACTGAAGGTCTGCAGGAAGACCTTGCTGTCCTTGCTGGTGTAACCGTACTCCTTGAGCATGTTCACCACGGCGGTGCTGATGTCCTTGCCGTTCTCACGATGGAATTCCGGGCCCTTGATCTCGGGGTAGATACCGATCTCTTCACCGGTGGAATGATTCAACCCCTGGATCAGTTCGATTTCTTCGGCGAGGGTGGGAATGCGAAAGCGAGAGGTGCCGGTGGGAAAACGATTGGGGTAGCCCTGCACCACTTCCCCGTTCTCCATGTCGAAACCCTCGGTGGCGGTCAGGGTGCGAATCTCCGCCAGGGTGAAATCGATGGCGTAGTATCGCCCGTCATCGCGGGCGCGACCCGGGAATTTTGCGCGCACGTCGGTGGTGCGTTCCAGGTCAATGTCGTGCAACACGATGAGCACGTCATCTTTCGTCATGACCACATCCTGTTCGATGTAGTGCGCTCCCATGGCGTAGGCCATGGCCTTGGCCTCCAGGGTGTGCTCGGGCAGGTAGCCGGAGGCGCCGCGGTGGGCGATGACGATCTTGTCGGACTGGGCCATGGATATCGATCCCGTAACTGTCGCGCAGGCTGAAATCAGCAGAGTCAGGACGAATTGTAGTCTGGTCTTGGGCATGGAATACACCGTCGGTTGTCGAGCTTTGATTGGCTAGTCTACCCGGCCGTTTGTGTCCTTTCCATGACAGCCGGCTGCGCTTGCCTGTCCGCGGTACTCCGTCCTGTGCCCGCTGAACTCAGGATCCCAGCCGGTAGCGCAGCTTGATGGCGAAGGAGTCCACGATGCGGTCGTTCCAGGATTGTTCCAGCAGGTCCTGGAAGGTCATGAAACTGTTGCGGGGCAGGTTGCTGCCGCGGGTATACACGACGAACAGGTCGGATAGCGGCGCGATTTCCCAGCGGTAACGCACCTGGAAGGTCATGCGGCTGATGACAAAATCATCGGGCGTGGTGTCAGGGTTGGGCACATCGATCAGGAAATCACGGGAATTGGGATTGACCTCCCAGAAGCGGTCTTCGAATGCCTTGAGACCGGTCCACTGCATGGTGAGGCGCAACTGCTGCTTGGCGGTAATAAAGTAATTGGATTCCAGCCGCGGTGACCACTGGTGGGCTTCGAAGCTGGTGTACTTGCCGCCGCCGCGGTGCACGAGCAGGGCTTCCTGGTCGGTGTAGTTGAGCGACAGGTCAAAAGAAAACCGGTCATTGGGCCGCCACACAATGCTGCCACGGGTGGAGTGATTCATCGGCCCCATTTCATCGGGGCGAAGGCTGAAGTTCAGGCTTCCCGAAAGCACCTTGGCGCGGTCGGTGCGGAAACCGCCGCTAATGCCCCAGCGTTCCGGTATCCTGAAATCACCAGTGCCTCGCCCCAACCTGTCGTCAACACGCTGCGGGTAGTAACTGAGATTTACATCGACCGAATTGTAGTTATTGAAGGTCCAGCCGCGACGGGCAAACAGCCCCATGCGAACCGGCTGTCCCCGGGTGTTCCACTGGTTCGACAGGGTAAAGCTGGTGGTGCGATCGCGCAGGCCGGGAATATTGGATTCATTCATGAAAAAGCTATATTCCAGGGACGCCTGGTCGTTGCGTACGAGGAAGCCGACGTCGTTGATTTCCAGTTCGTCGTCGATCCAGGTGGCCCGGAAGCTGTGGTTGACGCCGCGACGCGGGCGAAACCCAACGTCGGTGAAGATACCGGAACCGGTGACACCGTCCACGTCGCTGAACATGGCCGAGCCATCCACCACCCAGCGGTTATCCGAAGAGAAATAGTGCCAGTCCAGGGCATTAACCGTGGCATCGACATCGGGATGGTCCACGTTGGTTCCCATCCAACCGATTGCCCGGCGGCCGCCACCGCCGGTATCCTCATATAACAAACGACCTACGGAATATTCACGGCCCGTGCCCTGGATGAGCACTTTTGTGCCGTCGTCCAGGGTGCCTTCCAGTTCCGGGTCGTCCTCGATGGCGAACAGGGTGCCATACTGCCAGTTACCAATCTGGCCGGTATATTTCACCGAGCCCAGCAGGTCGGTAGGCGCACTGACATCGGTGGCAATGACGTTTACATCGTCGGGAATGTCATAGATGCCGGCACCGCCAATGCGCTTGGTATTGAGCAGGGACATGGGGCCGCTGCCGGGGCCGCCAAAACCTCCACCGCCGCCTCCGCCGGGGGGACCACCACCGCCACCGCCACGGCCGAAGCTGCCGCTGCCGGCGCGGGGTGTGGTATTGAAAATATCCTGCCCTTCCAGGAAGAACGTACGTTTCTCCGGGAAGAAAGTTTCGAAGGCGGTGAGATTGACCACCACGTCATCGGATTCCACGGTACCGAAGTCAGGATTGATGGTGGCGGAAAGCAGGGTGTTGGTGGTGGGCCGCCAGTAGATGTCGGAACCCACTTTGGAGTTAGTGTCATTTTTTATGGCGTCGAAATCCCCCGCCGCGAAGGGATAAAAGGTTAACTGGCGGCGCGGCTCGATGTCCCTGAGTTCGAATAACTGGAACGCGGAAATGTACTCGTTCACCGTGCGCGGTAGTGGCGGGGTCGCCTAGGACTCACCACCGAGGTGACCGAGGCGGCGTTCAAAATAGAAACCGATCTGGCGAGTCTCTCCGGCCACCTGGGGCAGGGGCATCATGGCCCAGGGAATGTAAAACTCGGCGCTCCAACCCTCGCCGTTTTCCAGCTCCTGGGTCCGGCCGTCCCAGGAACCATCCCACTGCATGTTAAAGCGTCGTTCCGGCAGCACCGTGCCATCGGTTACGGTATCGCCCAGGTTCAGTTGCAGGAAGTATCCGTACAAGCCCTCGCCGGAAGGATCCAGGCTCACGGTGAAGCCATCGCGGTCGAGAAAATCATCGCGGGAGGTCATGCGCGCCACCAGGGTTCCCGCCGGTTGATGATTGATGGCGCCGACATAAATACCCTGCTCGGTATAAAACACCCGGATCTCGGTGTCATAAGGTGTATCTACCAGGGTATCGGGGTCGATAATCCGCATGCCGTCAAAGGCTGGGATCTCCTGCCACACCGGTTCATCGATGAATCCATCCAGGCTGATATTGGCCTGGTCCTCCTCGATGCGAGTGAGCTGGGGAACGGGTTCCTGGGCGGAGCTGAGAATTCCGGTGAACAGGCAGGCCAGGGTTAGGGCGAAAATCGACCCGGACTTGATGTGAGGCATGGATACAGCTCTCCCGTTGGCAGCAGATTTTCTCTAATTAAGGCTTTGTAAACTGAATTATTGTTGCCTTGTCGTGCCTCTGTGGGCCCTGTTTTTGTACCGGCCTGATTTCGAACCAGGCCCGGAAACCGCTGCTAGGCGGGGGCCAGCCGGCTGGCCGGCTGGACTCGAGCCCTGTTGTACCATCTATAAACAAAGCGGTGCAATTTTCTGGGCGGGTATTTAGGGGCGCTGGTCGTGCCGCCCTTTCCTGCCCCGATGCTCCATGATTTGCCACTTTTCGCCACGATTCCCCGCTACTTTGCCATGATCCCGGCTGCCTGTAGCCAGACCAGCCTGTTTCAATAGAGGCTGTAAGCAATCCGATGGAGCAAAGTGTGAGAAAGTCGAAAAAACCCCAGCATGCCCTGTTCGTGGAAGAAGAGGTCTATAACTGGACCTCGAACAAGACCAGTGTCAATGGCAAGCTGGTGTTCCTGGCCCTGCTGGCCATGGCCATGGCGCTGTTGTTCAGCGTCCTGAACTGAGCCCAAATATTTCACCCGTGCTCCTGCCGCGGGATAGCCTGCCCACCCCCGGAGCGTTATTATCTGTTGCCTACGCATCAGGGGGTCACCATGGAAACTACCACCAGCCGCAGGCAGTTCCTGCAAAATACCGCGCTGCTCGTTGGCGCAAGCGCCCTGAGCCAGCGCGCCCACCCGCAATCCTCAAATACAGGTGAAGACTACTGGGAACAAGTCAGGGCCCAGTTCTCGTTCACTGAAAATGCCGTGCCCATGAATGCCGCCAACCTGTGCCCGTCGTTTCGTGCCGTGGCGGAGAACGTACAACTGTTAACCGCCGATATCGACCAGGACTGTTCCTTCAATAACCGCGGCAAGTTTGGCGACCTGCTGGACAATGCTCGGGCATCGGTGGCCAAACAACTAAATGTATCCCCCGATGAGATTGCACTGGTGCGCAATACTTCCGAAGCAAATAACATGATTAACGGCGGCCTAACACTCGACAGCGGTGATGAAATTGTCCTGTGGGACCAGAACCACCCGACCAACAACGTGGCCTGGGATGTGCGGGCTGCACGTTATGGCTACCGAGTAACCCGGGTTGCGACGCCGGTCACTCCGGGCAGTGCCGAAGAACTGCTCGACGCGTTTACTTCTCGCTTCAGTAGCCGTACCCGGGTGCTGGCGATCACCCACGTGTCCAATGTGTCGGGTATCAAGCTTCCCGTGAAAGAACTGGTTGAAGCTGCCCATGCCCGCGGCATTTATGTTCATGTCGATGGCGCCCAGACCTGGGGTGCTATGGATGTAGATTTGCGGGAACTGGATGCCGACTCCTATTCTGCCAGTGCACACAAGTGGTACATGGGCCCGAAGGAAGTGGGGCTATTGTATGTGAAGTCCGACAACATCGAACGCATCTGGCCTTCGGTGGTGGCGCCGGGCTGGGGCAACAGTGCGGAAACCACGCTGGTGGGAGTACGCAAGTTCGAATCCCTGGGCCAGCGCGACGACGCCGCCCTGGCTGGACTGGGCGTAGCAGCACAGATCCATTACCGAATCGGTTCCCGGCGAATTGAAGCTCGTGTTAGTGAGCTGGCACAAAGGCTCAAGCAGGGAATCGCCGATGCCGGGATCGAACTGGTAACCCCAATGAAGGAAGAACTCAGCCACGGTGTGTGCATCGCCCGGGCGCCGGCCGGACAAGGCGGCACAATATCTAACAGGCTGTATACGGAATATGGTATTGCCGGAGCAGCTACCGGCGGCATGCGCCTGTGCCCGACGGTGTATAACACGATGGATCATATTGACCGTGCAATCGCCGGGGTGACAGCACTGATGGCGTGAGTTACCCTGCCCACTGACCAACAACAATAAGAAGAACCTATGGCCGGCCTGCTTTCAAAGGAACGCATTATTGCGCCCGACGGTTATAACCGCTGGCGTGTCCCCTTCGCCTCCGTGGCAATCCACCTCTGTATTGGCTCCGTCTATGCCTGGAGCATCTACAATCCTTCCCTGACCCGGGTTCACGGCGTGGTAACCAGCGCCGCCGATGACTGGAGCCTCAGTGAAGTCGTATGGGTATTCACCGTGGCCATCGTGTTCCTTGGCCTGGCCGCCGCCTTTGCCGGCAAGTGGCTGGAACAGGTAGGGCCGCGCAAGGTGGGCGTGGTGTCCGCCCTGTGCTGGGGCGGTGGTTACCTGGTGGGATCGGTGGGCATCATGACCCACCAATTGTGGTTGTTATACCTGGGCTACGGCGTCATCGGCGGCTGCGGGCTTGGGCTGGGTTACGTATCCCCGGTCAGTACCCTGATACGCTGGTTTCCGGACCGGCGCGGCATGGCGGCGGGCATGGCCATCATGGGTTTCGGCGGCGGCGCCATGATCGGCACTCCCATGAAGGAATATTTTATCCGCCTGTTCTATCGTGCTCCCGAATACCTGGGCACCACGGACCAGGTATCCCTTGTTACGGAAGGCGGGCGCCGATTCGCCGAACTGGCAGATGGATTGCGGGAAGTCGTTGTAATCGGCGCCAATGAAGTCAGGGACCTGACAGTGCCCAGCCCGGAAGGAGTCTACCTGGTGGACTCGGGCGCCGCCGGAGTGGCGGAGGCATTCCTGGTAATCGGGCTTATTTACCTGGCGGTGATGCTGGTTGCCGCGTTTTCCTATCGCATTCCCGCCGCGGGGTGGAAACCGACCGGCTGGGAAGAACCTGACGAAGAGAAACGTCACGCCCTGATCAGTGCCCACGATGTGCACATCGACCAAGCCCTGAAGACTCCCCAGTTTTACCAGTTATGGATCGTCTTGTGTCTCAACGTCACCGCCGGTATTGGCGTGCTCGGCGTGGCGCGCACCATGATCACGGAAATCTTCGGCAGCAGCCTGCCCCAGGTGGTGGACACCGCGTTTGCGGCGACCTACGTGGTCATGATCAGTGCGTTTAACATGGTGGGCCGTTTTATCTGGGCCAGTGCATCGGACTATGTCGGACGGCGCAACACCTACTGGATCTTTTTCGTGCTGGGGATTCTACTTTACCTGTCCATCCCGTTTACGGCACAACAGGTTAGTGTGAATCCCTCGGTGGTATGGCTGATTTATTTCTATGCCGCCACCATGATCATCTTCACCATGTACGGCGGCGGCTTCGCTACCATTCCCGCCTACCTCGCCGATATTTTCGGTACAAAATACGTTGGCGGAATTCACGGCCGCCTGCTGACGGCCTGGAGCACGGCGGGAGTGCTGGGCCCGCTGGCCATTACCTCACTCAGAGAGAGCTCGGTGAACCGGGCGATTAATGAGCTGGCTGCAGTGGTTCAACCTGCGCGATTCCAGGAACAGTTTGGTGCAGGCATGGATCAACTGGAGATACTGGTGGCGCAGAACTCGGTGACTATTGCCCGTCTCATGGAGATTGCGCCGGCGGGAACCACGGACCCCACCAGCGGGCTGTATAACTCCACCATGATCCTGATGGCCGCACTGCTGGGAATTGCCCTGGTCAGCAATGCGCTGATGAAACCGGTGCACAGCCGGCATCACCTCAGTGATTGAGGTGATCTGGCTGATGGAAGAGGGTTTTTAGTTACCGCTGACGGTGCCGATGCCCTGGACCTGCTCCAGCACACCCAGTTGCGCAGCCTGGGCCTCGGAGCCATACATAGCCTGAACCGTACCGCATTGGCGGCGACGCACGCGGCTGAAGTTGCGTGCCTCGTCGGTGCAGACAATCATCTGGCTGATGTTGCGGCCACGATTGTATTCGGCGAGCTCTTCGTCGCTCATGCGCTCAAAATTGATATCACCTTCGGTGTTGACACATCCGGTCAGGAAGATCACGGATACTGCGAGAAAAAGAAACTGCTTCAAGGGATTTTCCTTCTTATGATTTTTGCGGGTGCTCGAAGCATACGCCGCTCACCCGGATATGCAAAGCATTAATTGTCGAACGTGTGTTCGTGAAGTTTTAACGCGCCTGCAGTTGCGCCTGCACGGCGGAGGTCTGTGCACCGCGCCGCACTTCCAGCACGATGACATCGCCGGGGTTGGACTGGCGCAACAGGTTGGAATAGGCCTGCAAGTCAGAAATGGCTGCACCATCGTAGCGCAGCAACACATCACCGGCCTGTAGCCCCGCCTGTTCCGCAGCGCTGCCCGGGGTGACGTCGCTGATGCGAATGCCGTCACCGCTGTAGGCAAAATCCGGTACGGTACCGAGGCTGGCTTCTCGTTCACTGCCGGCGGTGGCGGAGACTTCCACCCTGGCGTTTTCCAGGTTTACACGCAGGGGATCGACGTTGGAGCCGAGGTATACCACCGCTTCCTCAAGCCACAAGGCCACGTCGGACATGCCCGGTCCATCGAGCTTGTCGGCGCTGTCGCTGACCCGGTGATAATCGCTATGGGTGCCACTGAACAGGTGGATGGCGGGAATACCGGCGTTGAGGAAACTGACGTGGTCACTGGCGGCGATGGTCTCGGCAATCATTTCCGAATCCACACCGATGGTGAAGCCGATGCCCTGGGCCATGAAAGGCCATTCGTAGGCACTGTCGCTACCGAAAACCTGCAGGCTTTTACCTTCCAGCCGGCCCACGGCATCGAGATTGACCATGGCGTAGTAGTCTTCGGCGGCGAAACCCCCAGGCGGATTATCGATAAAGCGTTGTGAACCTAACAGTCCATTTTCTTCCCCGGTAAAGGCAATGAAGATGAGTGGCCTTTCCGGAGTGAAGGAACGGGCCAGGTTGGCGGCCAGTTCCAGCATAACGGCAATACCCGAGGCATTGTCGTCGGCACCGGGATAGACTTGACCGCTTTCATCCACGCCGAGATGATCATAGTGGGCGCCAACGATGACAGGGCGGCCACTGAGAGCGGGATTGGCGCCGGGTATATAGCCGATGACATTGGCCAGGTCCGTCAGGCCATAACCGGCCAGGGAATCGCGCCAGCGATGGAGGTAAGTTCCGCCCAATGGCCTGAGGCCTGCGGCGCGGAACTCATCGGCGATGTAAAGTGCTGCGGCATCCAGTCCGGCACTGCCGAGACTGCGGCCCTGCATGGACGGGTCGGTGAGCACGGCCGCGTGTTGCAGCAGGGCATCGCTGTCGTATTTCGGCGGCAACACTGCAATGGATTCCCGGGGTGGCAATTCAGCCAGGGCCAGGGCGCCGGCCAATTCCGGTTTCACCCACCTGAGGGGCGAGTCCGGGCTTTCCCAGACACCGGATACGTCGTTGGTGGGTTCATCACCATAGAAGCTTAGATAGGAATACTTGCCATAATGGGGCAGCTTCTCGATCATGCCCGGCAGGGCCACCATGTCGTCGATGTGAATCCAGCCCAGCGCAAGCTCGGGATTGGCAGGATGACGGCCGATGACCACGGTACTGCGGTCGCCGTATTCCAGTTCATTGCCAGCCAGACCCACGCCGTTATCATCGATCACACCGCCATAGGTGCCGACGGAATCAAGCAGCCGGGGCAGGAAAGGATTGTCGCGGCCCAATAACCACACCGAACGGTCCTGGGGCAATTCATCGATACCGTCCGCGATCAGGATGTCATAGGAGACGCCCTCGCCAAAGCTGCGCGCCATTTCCATCCAGTCGTTCTGGTTGAGACCGGACACGACAAACGTGATTTCTTCCGCTCCAAACAATTCACCCACAGTAGGTGGCGTCTCTTCCCGGTCCAGGGTGCGGAAAATATCGAACCAGGGATCCACCAGTACCGCCTGGAGCTGGTCGTAGTCTTCGGCGATGAAGGCTTCCAGGCGTTGGTTAAGGTCTACCTCCAGTATCTCGGGCTCGGGAGAATCGGCATAGTAAAGTGCCACCGGCACCCGCAGGCTAAAGGGATCGTCCAGTTGAATCTGGGTAAAGGTTAGACGCGCGCGATTACCCGCGGTTTCTTCCACGCTCAGGGAAAGTTCAGGAGCACCGGTGCGGTCAACCCATTGCTGGAAAAACGGCAGTATGTCCGTGCCCGCCACGTCGCTGAACAGGTCGGCAATATCCATCCATGACGCGCGCTGGAATTTGTAGTCATTGTAAAGGCGCCGCAAGCCGTCGATGAACAGTTCATCACCGAGCTGCACGCGCAGCATGTGCCAGACCATCAGGGTTTTGCCATAACCCACGGCCTGGGATGCCGCGGAGTTTCTCGAGGTGAACTCGCTTAAGGGAAAATCCCTGCCCGCGGATACGTAGTTCTTGTAGCGGGCCAGCATTTCCTTGCGGTATTCGAAACCGAGGCCGTCCATCTCCCGGAACAGGTGATCGGCGAGGTAGGCGGTGAGCCCCTCGCTCCAGTTGCCGCTTTCATAGTCGGGATACACACTGTTGCCCCACCAGTTGTGCAGGATCTCGTGGGGATAGGAAGTTTCCAGGATAAACGGGAATCGAATCACCTGGGGACCGAGCAGGGTAAACGACGGCATGCCGTAACCGGTTTCCCAGAAGTTCTCCACCAGGGCGAACTTGCTGTAGGGGTAGTCCCCCAGCAGCGGTTCGTACACTTCAAGGTAACGGTCCGTGGCATCCATGTAACGAGCCGCCAGGTTGGAATCCGGCGTGCGCAGGTAGGCCAGCACCTCGATGTCTTCCGCCATTTGGGAATAGACCGTGAAGTCATAGGCAATGAGATGGGCTTCCTCGGTGGGCGTACTGACGCGCCACACTTCACTCTCCTCGGTTCCGGTGGTGGTGACGGTAGTGGTCAGGCCGCGTTCACCCTGGGTGATGACTGACCAGCCTTCATAGCCCGGTGCAAAGCTTACGGTCAGCAGGTATTGGATCAGTTCATTGTTGAAGCCGGGTATCCAGGCGGACGCGCCGGCCAGGTACACACCCTGCTCTGAAATAATTCCCGCGGTTTCAGAAAAACTCTGGGCGTATTGCGGGCTGTTCTGCTCAGCCAGATCGTAAATCACTCCCTCGTAGTTGATGGTGAAGTTTGTTGACGGGCTGATATTGGTCAGGTCCACACCGTAAGTAGTGACCCCGGCTCCGTCGACGCCGGCATTATTCAAAGCAGGAGCGGTACTGGAAGACTGAACCGACAAGCGTTGTATGGGAATGCTGCTGTCGCTGATGTTGAGGTTGCTGTTCAGGTCAAAGGTCATGACCCGGCCGAAGTATGTTTCCGGCAAGGTCATGGTGTTGGTTACCGCGATTGAACGGCCGCCGGGATCGAGATTTACACGAAGGGAGTGATCAACAAATTCCGCTCGGGGTGCCTGCAGCTCTTCTTCCTGCTGGGGTGGTTGCGCCCACAACAGGACGGGCACCAGCATTGGCAGCAGTGATAGTGAAATCCGGTGGCGGAGGTTGCGTGCCATGACGGGTTAACCGATCTAGTTCAGCCCCAGCAGTTGCCGTGCGCGGGCGTCGTTCCAGTCGCCGATGTGAATCTGGGAGGTGCCGTCCGGGGTGCGGGTGGTGCTCCAGGCCAGCTTGCTGCCGTCCGGAGAAAATACCGGCAGGATGTCGGTGCCCTCGGTGTTGGTTACCCGCACCGGGGGACTGGCGCCCAGGGGATCGATCATGAACAGCTCGAAGTTGGCATGTCCCAACACGTTGCTGGAATAAATGATGTAGTCGCCGCTAGGGTGAAAGTACGGTCCCCAGGCCACCATGGCGTCGGCGGTAAGTTGGCGCTGGTTGCTGCCGTCGATGTCCATGGTCCAGATCTCGGCGCTCATGCCGTCGGGATTAAAACGGCGCCACACCACCTGGGTATTGTCCGGGCTGAAGAACGGACCGCCGTCGTAGCCAGGGGAATGGGTCAATTGCTGCACGTTGGAGCCATCGGCATCCATGATGTACAGGTCCATGAAATAGGAAGCATCATCATCGAACAGTTTCTGTTCGGCCTGGCTGAGTGTGCGGGAATAGGCTTCCCGGTTGGAGGCGAACAGGATCCTGCTGCCGTCGGCGGAATAGGAACCCTCGGCGTCATAACCATCGGTATTGGTTAGGTTGACCAGGTTGCCGCCGTCGCTGTCGGCCTGGTAGATGTCATAATTGCGATCGTAATCCCAGCCGTATTCCCGTTCTTCCCCGCTTTCCCGGAAGGCAATCTCGTCAGCCTGCTTGGCCAGGGCATCGGGATCGCCGTGGGTGGAGGAATACATGATGCGGTCGAGAGTCGGGTGAATCCAGGAACAGGTGGTAAGACCGATACCGGTGGACACCAGGGTGGATTGTTCCGTGGCCAGGTCCATCAGGTAAATCTGGTAGAAGGGGTTTCCTTCAACCTGTTCGCTCTGGTAAATGAAACGATTGCCATCGGCGCTGAAATAGCCTTCCCCGGATCGGAGGCTGTCGGTAATCAGCAGGCGGGTGTTGGTCAGCAGCTCGTCTTCAAATTGCTGGGCGGCGAATTCGGCGGGGACTTCCGGCTCTTCAGCTGCGGTGGCGCCGGCATAGCCGTCTACTTCCGCGGCGGCTTCACTTTCAACGGACGCGCGTACATCGGGCTCGGCGTCCACCGTAGTCTCAACACTGGACTCGCCACAGGAGGTGAGCGCCAGCAGGCCGCCGCCCAAAAACAAAAATAAGATTCGATGCATAACTCAGTACCGATAACTGTATTCAATCAGGGGAAACTGAAATGGTCCTGCTGGGGGAAGAGCCCGAACAGGCCCCCGGTGTGGATAAACAACACCCGTTTCGCCCCGGGCAGGGCCCCGCTCTCGCCCTTTCCGAGCTCGGTTACCATGCCATGAAAGGCTTTTCCTGTATACACTGGATCGAGGAACACACCGTCCGTGCTGGCAACCCGTTTGATGGTGTCGAAGACCTCGGGACCGGCCTCACCATATCCCGGCCCGACATAACCCTCCACGGTGGTGATGTGCAGCTCGTCCACGTCGATTTCCTGCTTGTAACGTTGCTGCCAGAGCGTCACGTCCTGGCGAATCTTGTTGGCAAACCACTGAGCGTCGTCGCAGACGTTGAATGCCACTACCTTGCTGGCCATTTCCAAAAGCCGGGTGCCCAGGGTAAGCCCGCCCTGGGTGCCGCCGGAACCGGTGGCCATCACGATGTAGTCCGGCTCCCAGTCCAGGGCCTCGAAATCCCGCCTGAGTTCCTCGGCGGCAGCGATATAACCCCACAGCCCCACTTCATCGGAGGCGCCCACGGGGATGTAATAGGCCTTCTGGCCGTTGAGTGCATAGTCTTCCTGCAGGCGCCGCACCTCCTTCTCGTGGAACTTCCACTCGCTCTGGGGCATGTAACTGATGGTGGCGCCACTGAGGTAATCCAGCAGCAGGTTGCCTGAAGGGGTTTGTGGTCTTTCACCACGCAACAGCAGGTGAACCTTGAAACCGTTACGCTGTCCCAGGATCGCGGTGGCGCGGCAATGGTTGGATTGCACCCCGCCACAGGTGATGACGGTGTCGCACTTTTGTGCCCGGGCCTCGGCCAGGGAAAACTCCAGCTTGCGAATCTTGTTGCCGGTGACCTCAGTGCCGGTGAGTTCATCGTGCTTGAGCCGGATGTCCACGCCGGTGGCTACAGAAATCTCTTGCAGCCTGGTTATGGGCGTGGGGAGTTTGGCGAGATGCAGGCGTTGAGGGTAATCGATCATGGGTTAACCACAGAAAGCACAGGGATTGGTTTCGCCACAAAAGGCACAAAAATCACAAAAGGTTTATACCTGTTTTATTTTGTGCCTTCTGTGCCTTTTGTGGCCATTTACATTTTGTGGCTAATCTACTGAGCGGAGGGATCGAATTCTTGCACACCACTGTCGTTAGAAGCACCACCCTCATCCAGTGGCAGGGGTTTTAATACTTCGCTGTAGAGAAACAGGTCGGTCAGCACCGCACGCAGGTGAATGGATGCATTGAGGTTGTCGATCATTTCCGAGCCAATTTTTTCCTGGCCCAGGATGAAGTTCAGTGCGGCACGGGCATTGTTGCAGTCACTGGTTATGACCTGTTCGAAGTCATTGTCACTGCCGGCCAGGGCGTTGGAGATTTCCGCCATGGCGGCGGCCATGCCTTCCAGAGTTGGCCGGGCATGGGGGCCGGGGCCGGTTTCCGCCTGGGCGGGTCGGCCCTGGGCGGCAAAGGCCAGCAGGAATTCATAGCCGGCTTCGATGGTTTCTATTGCTTGTTCGAGTTCCATAATCAGTAGTCCATAAACTAAAGGGGGCCATAGGCCCCCTTTTCTGTCCGTTGTAAAACAATGTTGCTAGTCGGCTTCCTTGGGCGCCCACTTGGATGGATCGTGGTTCTTGGCCATCTCGTCTTCCGACATCCAGCCGGAAATCATGGCGCGGGTGTAGAAGATCTTCTCCGGACGCAGGGCGAAATAAATGTGGGTCGCGGCCAGGGCAACCAGCGCCAGGGTGGAAAGCCCGTGGAGCAGGAACACCAGGCCAAGCTGGTCTTCCGGCATGCTGTTGGTGCGATCCCAGAACGGGGTGTCGATCTGCATGAACATCAACAGGCCAGTGACAATAACCGCCAATACCACCACGGTAACCGCCCAGTGCATGCCCTTCTGTTCGAAGTAGTACTTGCCCGGCTTGTTGGAGGAATCGAAAGGTTCCTTGAAGTCTTTCGGAGCCAGCAGCATGGACTTGAAGTCCTGCCAGAAGCAGGCGCGGATGATGTGCGCCACCACCAGCACCGTCAGGACAAGACCGGCAATCCAGTGCCAGTTCAGCCAGGCGATACGCAGGCCGAGGATGGGCGCGGTGCCCGTGAATATAAGCACCAGCACGCTCGCCGCCATTAACCAGTGAAACCACCGGTCGATGGATTCATGACGCACTACCCGGCGGCCTTCCGATGACGGCCGGTCCAGGTCCTTCTTGGCCAGGGCGAACATGATGACTGCGTGCGCAACCAGCAAGACCACGATGGCCATGAAAACTACATAGAGCAAATCCCAGGAAACACCAAGAATGACTTCCTCACCCCAGACATCCCGTTTGTAGCGGACGATTTCTCCCACTGTACTACCCTCTTTCTATTATTTTGATACTTCTGTTTTATCCCTGAGCCGAGCCGGCGCGGGAGCTTATCCCCGAACCGCTCGCTTCACCAGGTTCGCCATCAAGGGCACCTTGAAGTGGTTGTAGTTCAGGGGCCGGGCACCTTCCACCGCCATCTCACCGGCACGCGTGGCGAGTTCTTCGCTGCGTGCCTGGCCACGCACGGCATTTTCCACCGCGGTCAGGCGACGTGGCGTACATTCCACGGCACCGACAGCAATGCGGGCGTCACTGATGGTGCCACCGGATACCTGCATGGCAGCGGCGACATTAACCAGTGCGAAGTCCCATACGTTGCGATCGGCAACCTTCTCGAAATAGTACTCGGCATTGGCCCAGCTCGCCGGAATTCGCACCGCGGTGAGAATCTCGCCGTCGTTAAGCGCGGTCATGTGGGTGATGTCCCTGGCCGGACCGATAAAGTAGTCCTGGGCCGCCACGGTGCGCTGGCCACTGGCACTTGAAATCACCATGGTGGCGTCCAGGGCAACCAGGGCCGGTGCCGTATCGGACGGCGTAACCGCCACGCAGCGACTGGCGCCGAAGATGGCGTGCTCACGATTCAGTCCTTCCGGGGAATCGGCGTAGCAGATATTGCCGCCGGCACGGTAGCAATCCAGGCCGCGGCGGTAATACCAGCAGCGGGTGTCCTGGTTCAGGTTGCCGCCCAGGGTTCCCACATTGCGAATCTGCGGGCTGGCCACCACACTGGCGGCCTCGGCCAGCAGGCCGTAACGGGAAGTAATGAGCGGATGGGTGGCGATCTCGGTGAGCGTGGTGACGGCGCCGATCTCGACTCCGTCGCCAGTTTCACGAATGCCTTTCCAGGCATCGATCTGGGTCAGTTCGATCATGGCGGAAGGATTCTTGTTGCGATCCTTCAGCCAGCCGAAGGTGTCCTGTCCACCGGCCAGTAGCCAACCGTCACTGCCAAGCTGGTCTGCCAATGCCAGGGCATTTGCTTCATCAGTGGGCTGATAAAGCTCGATATCGGGCATTACGTCATGTGATGTGGCTACCATATCAACCTCGGTAATTATTCTGAGCCAGCGGAACCGCTTCTTCCTGCGTTCCCGCCAGATGGTTAATGATCATGTCTGCGGTGACAGGCGCCGCGTTGAACAGATGTCCGTCCAGGGCATCCGAGATGGCGGCGGTCAGTGCCGCCGACACCGAACCCATGGAAGGTTCACCGATACCGCGGGCACCCACCGGGTTTTCCGGATCCGGCAGGTCTACCCAGCCGGTCTGTATCTGCACCGGGGTATCCAGGTAGGTGGGCACCTTGCTCTGCCAGTAACCGGTACTGGCGGGCAGGCCGTTCTGCGGATCGTACAGGTGACGCTCATAACCGCTGAGGCCGATGCCCCACACTGCACCACCCACGAGCTGGTTCTTCATGCCCTGGGGATGCATGATGGTGCCGGCTTCACCGACGCTGATCATGTCGAGAATCTCGTACTTGCCGGTCTCGGTATCCAGTTCGATCTCCACCGCGGTGACGGTAAAGCCCGGGGGATTCCCGTTGTGACGGGGATCGTGGAAGACACCGAGGAAGGCAGTGCCGGCCAGTCTCGATACGGAGATCTGGGTCCATTCGTGCAGTTCCTCGGGAAGCTCGGCTTCACCGGTGAACTTGCCGCCCAGTTCCATGGCCCGCTGCGCCACCGCGGCGAAGCTCATGCCGATGGTGTCGTCGCTGCTGCGATGCACGCGCTCGTTGGAGACGTCGTAGTCTTCCGGGTTACCACCGAGGTCCATGGCGGCGATTTCCTTCATCTTGGCCAGCATGTCCTGGGCCGCGCCCCAACAGGTGCGGGTATTGGTAAAGATGGAGTTACTGCCGTCCTGGGGTGAGGTAATGGGCAGGTGCAGGTCGGTGCGTCCGGTGAGGATGTCGCAACGTTCCCAGGGCATCTTCAGCACTTCCGCTGCGGCCCTCGAGGTGGACGCGTAAGAGTAAGTACCGAGGTTACCCACACCGTTGTGAATCTTCAGCCTGCCGTCGGCACCCATGGAGACGATACCGTCCTGTCCGCTGCGGCCTGCGTTGTGATAACCCTGGCCGATGCCAAGACCGATCACCTTGCTGCCGTTGCGCTGGCGGCGTCGTGCCTGGCGTCCTTCCCAATCGAAGGCGGCGGCAGTCTGTTCCAGTGCTTCCGGCATGTAAGCCGAGGTAAACGGGGTACGACGCGGGCCGGCCACGTCACCGTTCTGCGGTGTGTTGATCTTGCGAATGTCCAGCCGGCTAATGCCCAGCTCGTCCGCCGCTGCATCCAGGATGGGTGCGATGATCGGGGCGATCTGGTTCTGACCGGGGCCACGCTGGGCGCCGCGATGTGCCGTGTTACTGCCGATGGATGATCCGCGGAAGCGGATGGCATCGGGCTGGTACAACACGTCGATACAGTCGGCCGCGGAGGAAGCGTCGCCGCCGCCACCCTTACCGCCGTTGTCGGAAATGATGTAGAGGTCACAGGCGGCCATGACACCGTCGGGCTTGAAGCCGACCTTGATCCAGCCCTGGAAACCCTGGCGTGCACCGCCGATGGTGAATTCTTCTTCGCGGGTTACGCGCATCATTACCGGGCGGTTGATCTTCTGGCTCAGCTTGGCGGGTATGGCCATGCTGGGAATGCTGCCGGCACGGGCGCGCTGGCCGAAGCCGCCACCGGTGGCCGCGTTCAGGAACACAATGTCCTCACGGGGTACGCCGATGATGCCTGCCATGTCACTGGCCAGGGCGGTCAGGCTCTGGGAGGTGCCGTGCAGGTAGAGCTTGCCGTCTTCCCAGTAGGCCATGGCGCTGCGCGGTTCCATGGAGTGGTGGGGATAGCCGGCGGTGGTAAATGCTCCTTCATATATATACTCCGCGGTCGCAAAGGCCGCTTCCAGGTCACCGACTGACCAGGTCTGCTGCGGTTCGGCAGAGGGTTCGTTGCCGGCGCGGAAGCTGGCCACCTGGTCGGCGGACCACTTCTCAACGGCAAAACCCTGGCGGAATACGAAGGTGTTGTTGTTGCCGGGATAACCGTTGGCGCCACCCTCGGCCAGGCTGTCCAGCGGATCCAGCACGAAGGGCAGTCTTTCGAAGGTGACGTTGATGGCGGCGATCGCCGACTCGGCGGTTTTCTCATCCACCGCGGCCAGGGCCAGGATGGGCTCGCCCACCAGGGTGGGTTCGTTGGTGAGAATCTTCAGGCCGGTGCTTTGCGGTTCCCCGTCGGGATACACGTCGTCGGCGGTGAGAATGCCAAATACCCCGTCCATGGCCAGTGCAGCGGAGGCGTCGATATCCAACACTCGCGCATGGGGAATGGGGCTGGTGAGCAATCTTGCGTACACCATTCCATCCCGGGTGTAGTCTTCAGCGTATTTGATCCTGCCAGTTACCTTTCCTGGTACATCAGGCGGAACGAAATCTTTTCCAATATGCATATAAGCCATGATGTTTATCCTATTTCTACGGCACGCATAACGCCGTCCAGGTAAGAGTCATAAGATCCACAACGGCAGATGTTGCCCGACAATCCCATGCGGGCTTCTTCACGTGTGGGGTTGGGGTTTGCACGCAGCAAACCGACGGCGGCCATGACCTGGCCGGGGGTGCAGTAACCGCATTGTGGTGACAGCGCTTCCACGAAACCCTGCTGTACCGGGTGCAGGGTGCCATCGGGGGCCTCCAGGCCTTCGACGGTTTCGATGCGCTTGTCCTTGTAGGAGTGGGTCAGCACCGAGCAGGCATAGGTGGGAATGTCGTCTGCCAAAACGGTACAGGCACCGCATTCACCGCGGTTGCATCCCAGCTTGGTTCCGGTCAGGCCCAGCTTGTAGCGCAGGGTAGACGCCAGGGTTTCCTGGGGTGCCACGTCAACGCTTCGGTCCTGACCATTTACATTGATTCGGATTAGACGATCGACGAAACCGGAAGGTCGGCTCTGGCCGCTGGCGCTGTACCAGACCGTCGTGGTTGTCGCCGCGGCACCAGAGGCTATGACACCTTTGATGAAACGTCGTCGGGTTAATGTTGGATTCACGGCTATCATTCGCCTCCGTGTTGGGGAATCAAGAAAATAGGCTTTCGCTAAATCTAAATGAGAATAGTTTGCGTTTAGGCGCTTGTTATTCGTAGGTTTTTCGCAAGCTAGAGTAAATCACCTTCGGCCCCTTTTAGCAAGCAAGCCAAAATCCGGCCAGCCCTTGAATTACGGACGCTTGCGCGGACCCGGGATGGGTCGAAAGGGGACCGTTTCGGAGTCGGATCGGGGCATTTTTCGGCCCGGATTCGGGGTATTTTCCCGCTGAAAATTAGCCTTATTCGCGAAGAGGATGTTGGCTGCGCGGGGGCTGGATTCCGAGCCACGATCCCGCGCTTTGGCCGGGCCTGGAACAGTGACACAGGCTGCCAGACTAACTCGATGGTTTTCAGTGACTTAAGTAGCGGGAATCGGCCTCTAGAGGGGGCCAAAACCTTTACATATCCACCCCCTGTGTTATCTTTACTGGCCCTCTCCGATGCGCGTTTCAATGCTGCTGGCGAGAGTGGAACTGATTGAATCGTCAAGCCCAGTCTGGACAAATTCAGCACCTGTTACGATCCAACCCGAAGGTTTTGGTCCTGCTCGGGGGGTGAAGTAACGGTGGCAGAAAGAGCATTAAGAATAATAAAAATAAAAACAGATACTTTGAGAAACAGAAATTCATGAGCGAGCCCAAGTCGCCCACCACTCGTTTTGGCTTTCCGGAAAAAACCGGACTGTATGACCCCGACATGGAAAAGGATTCCTGCGGTGTCGGTTTTGTCGCCAACATCAAGGGTCAGCCCAGCCACCAGATCATGCTGGACGCCTACCACATCAACTCGCGCATGGATCATCGCGGCGGATGTGGTTTCGAGGCCAACACCGGCGACGGCGCCGGTATCCTCATGGCGCAGCCCCACAGTTTTTTCCAGTCGATTGCGGAAAAAGAATTCGGCGTCACCCTGTCCGACTCCGGCCGCTATGCCGTGGGCAATATCTTCCTGCCCCAGGACGAGGGCGAACGGGAAAAATGCCGCGCCGTCATAAACAAAATCATTGAGGAAGAAGGGCAGCAACTGGTGGGCTGGCGCGAGGTGCCGGTGGATCCTGAGGGCGCCGACGTGGGTCCGGCGGCGCGCATGGCCCAGCCTTTCATCGAACAACTCTATATTGCCGCAGCCGAAGGATTGGAGCGGCACCAGTTTGAACGCAACGTCTATGTCATCCGCAAGCGCTTCACCCACAAGCTGCGCAACGACAAGTCCTTAAAGGAAGCGAAGCAGGTTTACTGCTGCAGCCTGTCCACCCGGGTCATCGTGTACAAGGGCATGCTGACACCGGGCCAGTTGTTTCCTTTTTACAAGGACCTGACCAACCCGGATTTCGAAACCCACCTGGCCATGGTGCATTCGCGCTTCAGCACCAACACCTTTCCTTCCTGGGACCGGGCGCAACCGAATCGCTTCATGAGCCACAACGGCGAGATCAATACCCTGATGGGTAACGTGAACTCCATGGTGGCGCGGGAAGGAAAGGTGGCCACCGACGCTTTCGGTGACCGCCTGCAGGAAATTTTCCCGGTAATCGATGATGACTTGTCCGACTCCGGCAGTTTCGATGCGGTGCTGGAATTCCTGTTGCTGTCCGGGCGCTCACTGCAGGAAGCGGTGATGATGATGATTCCCGAGGCCTGGCAGTCCGACACCAACATGGCCCAGTACAAGAAAGATTTTTACGAGTACCACTCGGCGCTGATGGAACCCTGGGACGGCCCCGCTTCCATCGTGTTCTCCGACGGCCACTACATTGGTGCGGTACTGGACCGCAACGGGCTACGGCCGAGCCGCTACTACGTCACCCACGACGACAAGGTGATCATGGCCTCGGAAGTGGGCGTGCTGCAGGTAGACCCGGCCAACGTAAAACTGAAGGGCCGGTTGCAACCGGGCAAGATGTTCCTGTGCGACTTCGAACAGGGCCGGCTTATTCCCGATGAAGAACTGAAGAGCGAAATCTGCCAGAAGCGTCCCTATGGTGAATGGCTGGCTAACCAGAAAGTCACCCTGGACCACATCAAGTCCGGCAGCCCGGCCCATTCCCTGGACGGCGAAGACGTGATCCATCGCATGCAGGCCTTCGGTTACACCACCGAGACCATGCAGTTCATGCTGATTCCCCTGGTGACCGAGGCGCGGGACCCCCTGGGGTCCATGGGCAATGACTCGGCCCTGGCCTGCCTGTCGGACAAGCCGCGCATGATTTACGACTACTTCAAGCAGCTCTTTGCCCAGGTAACCAATCCCCCTATCGACTCCATCCGCGAAGAAGTAGTGATGTCCCTGCGCTGTTTCACCGGGCCGGAAGGCAACCTGTTAGACACCAGCGAAGAACAGGCCCATCGCCTCAGCCTGGATCACCCTATTCTCTCCAATCAACAGCTGACGGATATCCGCCAGATGGACCACCAGGGCCTGACGTCCTGGGTGATCGACATCACTTACGATGCCAATGAAGAGAACGGTTTTCACAATGCCCTCAAGCGCATTTGCGAGGAAGCAGAGTCGGCCATCGGCAACAATTATGGATTTATCATCCTGTCCGATCGCGCCACCTCGCAGGATCGCATCCCCCTCAGTGCACTGATCGCCTGTGGTGCGGTGCATCACCACCTGGTGGCCAAACACCTCAGGACCCAGATCGGCCTCATCGTGGAAACCGGCGAGGCACGGGAAGTGCATCACCACTGTTTACTGAGCGGCTACGGCGCCGACGCCATCAATCCCTACCTGGCATTCGAAGCGCTTTGGCAGGCGAACAAAGATGGACTGTTAGGCGACAACTACCCGGACGAAGACAGCCTGGTCGCCGCTTACAAAAAAGGCGTGGCCAAGGGCATGCTCAAGGTCATGGCGAAGATGGGCATCTCCACCCTGCACTCCTACAAGGGCGCGCAGATATTCGAAGCCATTGGCCTGGCGGACGAAATCATCGAGCGCTGCTTCGTGGGAACCGCGAGCCGGGTGCAGGGCATGGGTTTCGCTACGCTCATTGAAGAATCGAAACGGCGCCATGCCATTGGCTACCCGGAACGGGAAAGCGAGCGCATCGAGGTATTGAACAACCCCGGGGATTTTCACTGGCGCAGCGGCGGCGAACAGCACATGTGGAATCCCAACACGATTTTTAACCTGCAGGTGGCGGCGCGTAATAACAGCAGCGATGCCTACGAGGCCTTTGCCAGGCACGCCAACGACGACGCCACTCGCCGCTGTACCTTCCGTGGCCTGCTGAAGTTTCGCACCGACGTGCAGCCGGCCATCGATGTCGACGAAGTGGAACCGGCGGCAGAGATCGTGAAACGTTTCGCCACCGGCGCCATGAGCTTCGGCTCCATTTCCCAGGAAGCCCATGAATCCCTGGCCGTCGCCATGAACCGCATCGGCGGCAAGTCCAACACCGGCGAGGGTGGCGAGGATCCGGCGCGCTTCACCCCGGACGACAATGGCGACTCACGCCGTTCCGCCATCAAGCAGGTGGCCTCGGGCCGATTCGGCGTCACCGCCTGGTACCTGACCAACTCAGACGAATTGCAGATCAAGATTGCCCAGGGAGCAAAACCCGGAGAAGGCGGTGAATTACCCGGCCGCAAGGTCGATGACTATATCGCCCGTACCCGCTACTCCACTCCCGGAGTCGGCCTGATCAGCCCGCCACCGCACCACGATATTTATTCCATCGAGGACATCGCCCAGCTCATTCATGACCTGAAGAATGCCAATCGCGAGGCGCGCATCAGCGTGAAGCTGGTTTCCGAAATCGGTGTCGGCACCATCGCCGCCGGGGTAACCAAGGCCAAGACCGATCACCTGGTGATAGCCGGGCACGATGGCGGTACCGGGGCTTCTCCGTTAACCAGTATTAAACACGCCGGGCTCCCGTGGGAACTGGGCATCGCCGAGACCCACCAGACCCTGGTGATGAACAACCTGCGTTCACGGGTGGTGTTGCAGACCGACGGCCAATTGAAAACCGGGCGTGACATAGCCATAGCAGCCCTGTTAGGCGCGGAAGAGTTTGGTTTCTCCACCGCACCACTGATCACCATGGGCTGCATCATGATGCGCAAGTGTCATCTCAATACCTGCCCGGTGGGCATCGCCACCCAGGACCCGGACCTGAGAAAGAAATTCAAGGGCAAGCCGGAGCACGTGGTGAACTACATGTTCATGGTGGCGGAAGAGATGCGCGCCATCATGGCCAGCATCGGTGTGCGCACTGTGAATGAAATGATCGGCCGGGTGGATCTTCTGGACACCGACATTGCCGTAGATCACTGGAAGGCGGCGGGCCTGGATTTGTCAGCCATTCTTGAGCCTGCGCAGGTAGTGTTCGAAAACACCGGTTTCTATTGCTCCATAGACCAGGACCACGGCCTGGACAAGGCGCTGGACAACGAACTGATCGCATTGGCGAAACCGGCGCTGGAGAAAGGCGAGAAGGTCGATATCGAGCTGGACATCATCAACATCAACCGGGTGGTGGGAACCATGCTGTCCAACGAAGTGTGCAAGCGCTACGGCGCCGACATGCTTCCGGACGACACCATTAACATCAAGTTCCGTGGCAGCGCGGGGCAGAGTCTGGGCGCTTGGCTGGCCAGCGGCATTACCATTACCGTGGAAGGCGACGCCAACGACTACGTGGGCAAGGGCCTGTCCGGCGGCAAGATCATCATCTACCCACCCCGGGAATCCACTTTCAAGGCGGAAGACAACGTCATAGCCGGCAACGTCATCCTCTACGGTGCCACCGGTGGTGAGTGTTATATCCGCGGCATCGCGGCGGAACGCTTCGCGGTGCGCAACAGTGGCGCCTGCGCAGTCATCGAAGGCATTGGCGACCACGGTTGTGAATACATGACAGGCGGTCGCGTGGTGGTACTGGGTAAAACAGGTCGTAACTTCGGCGCCGGCATGAGCGGTGGTGTCGCCTATGTGTGGGACCGCGACGGTGAATTTGCCGCCCTGTGCAATACCGAGACCTTCGAGCTGGAAAAAATCAGCGTCGCCGAAGACATACTCGAGCTGAAGGAACTGATCGAGAATCATCACCGCTACACCGATTCACCGGTGGCCAAATCGGTGCTGGATAACTGGGAGAATAGCCTGGCCCAGTTCGTGAAAGTCATGCCCACCGATTACAAGCGAGTCCTGGCAGAGCGAGCCGCCAGGTCTGCCGCGTAGCAACCAGCCGTAAACTTCAGTCAAGGATTTCAAGCAGCAATGGGAAAACCAACCGGTTTCAAGGAATTTCAGCGAGAGACGGAAGCCTATCGCGACCCGGTTAAGCGGCTGCTGGATTTCAAGGAGATCTACACCGATCATAACGATCAACACCTGGCTACCCAGGGATCCCGCTGCATGGATTGCGGTGTGCCCTTCTGCCAGTCGGCAGACGGCTGCCCGGTATACAACCTGATCCCTGAATGGAATGACCTGGTGTACAAGGGTCGCTGGAAGGACGCCCTGGAGCGGCTGCATAAGACGAACAACTTCCCCGAGTTTACCGGCCGGGTTTGCCCTGCTCCCTGCGAAGGCGCCTGCGTGCTGGGAGTCATCGAACCGGCGGTAACCATCAAGAACATCGAATGCGCCATCGCCGACAAGGGCTTCGAGATGGGCTGGGTGGTGGCCAATCAACCGGTGAAGCGCACCGGTAAGAAAGTGGCCATCGTCGGCTCCGGTCCGGCTGGCCTCGCCGCCGCGGCGCAGCTGAACCAGGACGGCCATGAGGTCACGGTGTATGAACGGGACGATCGCATCGGCGGCCTGCTCATGTACGGCATTCCCAACATGAAGCTGGAGAAAGACATAGTCGATCGCAGGGTCGACCTGCTGCGGGAAGAAGGAATTGATTTCGTGGTCAACGCCGACGTGGGCGGTGACGGCGATAATGCCGTGGACGTGAATCAACTGTTAGAAGAAAACGACGCGCTTCTGCTGGCGACTGGAGCAACCACTCCGAGAGACCTGCAGGTGCCACACCGGGAAGGCGATGGCGTGCACTTCGCCATGGAGTTTCTTTTAAAGAACACCAAGAGCTTGCTGGATTCCAGGCTGGAAGACGGCAACTATATTTCCGCCAAGGACAAGGACGTGATCGTCATCGGCGGCGGCGACACCGGAACAGACTGCATCGGGACTTCCCTGCGCCACGGCTGCAAATCCCTGGTGAATTTCGAGATCATGCCCATGCCACAGGTGGATCGCCCCGACAACAATCCCTGGCCGCAATGGCCGCTGATCTTCCGCGTGGACTACGGTCACGAGGAAGCGGCGAAGAAATACGGCCACGATCCCCGGGTCTATTCCATTTCCGGCAAGGACATCGTGCGGGATGACGACGGTAAGCTATTGGGCATTAACACCGTGGAAGTGGACAAGAATTTCAAGGAAGTGCCTGGCACCATCAAGTTCTGGGAAGCGGATCTGATCCTGTTGTCCATGGGCTTTCTCGGACCGGAACACTACGTCAGCGAGAAGCTGGGGTTGGACCTGGACCAACGCTCGAACTACAAGGCCGAGTACGGCAAATTCAACACCAACCAGGAAAAAGTTTTTGCCGCCGGCGACTGTCGCCGCGGACAATCCCTGGTGGTATGGGCCATCAACGAAGGCCGTCTGGCTGCCGACGAGATAAATAATTTTCTCAGCGACTGAGAGCCCTCCTTCAATAAACTCCTAATCCCGGGTCTCGCTCGGGCTTTCGGAAATATTCCTTGAATTTCGTGGGACTCGGGTAAATACTGACCCCTGAATACCAGTCTACCGGGAAGAAATTTCCGGAGGTTTCTGTGATGCACCGGAATATTGCCGTATTTGCCGTATTTATTACCGCGGCAGCGATTGCAACAATTCTGATTCTGCGAACTCCGAATGATGCAAAACCTCATTCTGTTGATGTCGCCAACAGCACCGAAGCGATCGAAGACTCCACAATAGAAAATTTAGAAGCCGCACCAAGCAGTCAACAGGCGGAGCCGGCAGGCCAGGAAATTCCTGGAGACGATGCTCCTGCTGCGGATCAGATCTCTACTTTGGATGAGACTCAGACACTCGCCACTACCTCCGTTTTTCCCACTAACACCTTTTACTATACTGCACGTCATTTGATTATTACCCGTTACGGAGAATTCATCCGTGACCTGCCTTTGTCACCGAGTGAAAAACAGGAAGTTCGCAGATTAATGATGGAAGTACAGGCTCACAACACAGCTTTGGGGCAAAGCCGGCGCAGTGGGGAAATTACTGATTTGGAATTTTTTGAACAACGATTGCAGATGGAAGAGGAGTTGAGCAGGTTATTGGAGCCTGAACTTATTGAGACGTACAAAGAGGCTGAACGCCGCACCGGGGACGCATTTAGAGAACAAATGGCCGAAACCAGAAGCCGTATTGTGAACAATAATCTGCAGCGAATTAGTGGGCTTACTGAAGAAAACAAAGAACTTTTTTTGTCCAGGCTTATTGAAGCCAACGGTGGTCAATCAGCACAAAATTTCTACGAAGATTCCGTGCTCTCAGATGTGAGAAACCAGCTAGCAGATTTATTCGATTCCGATCAATTGGAAGTAGTAGATATTTTTATCGAAAGCGAGCGGACGCGAAGGGCCCAAATCAATGCGATGTCGCAAGGAAATCAAGACTATGATTCGTACTCCTCCCGCTACCTGACGAATGCCCGCAGCAACATTAATTCAAATTATGGAGAATTCATCAGAGACCTACCTCTTTCTCCCGAACAGAAACAAGCCGTGCGAGCCTTAATGGTTGACGTTACCGCCCGCAACGCAGATCTCATGGAAGCACAATCCAACGGTCAGATCTCAATTGCAGAAATGTCCAGTAGATTTATGAATATGGAAACTGAACTGGAAAACATACTGGACGCGAAGGGAATGCAGCTTTATAGCGAATATGAACAACAGAGAAGGGAAGAAATGGCCATAGCTGCTCAGGAGCGGCAGCAACAGATGCTGAGGGATAATCTACAAAGTATCTCTGGTTTGACTGAAGACAACTGGCAATTATTTACTAGCGCCTTGGCCGAGATCGAACCAATGCCGAGCGCTGGATTTAGATTTCAACCGAATACGATTCAACAAGCCCGAGATCAAATCGTCGGATCACTGGACTCAGATCAGTTGGAGATAATCGAAATTTATCTTGCCGAATCGACCGCATTTCAACGCAACATCGAAGAAAGACAACAGCGACGTCAAGGCAATTCGCAATGTATCCACGCAGCTTCTCGGCTTCAGTTGATTCTGCCATACTAGCTCCTTTTTGATTTCCCCAAAGCAGGTCTTTTGTTGACCTCTGTTCTAAGCCTCAGCCACGTTTGCAAACGCTTCGGTGAATTTGTCGCCGTGGACGACGTCAGCCTGGATATTCCCCAGGGCTCGGTGTACGGATTCCTCGGTCCCAACGGCGCAGGCAAGACCACCACCATCCGCATGGTGCTGGACATCATCAAGCCCACCAGCGGTGAAATATCCATCCTCGGCCAGCCTTCCGCCCTGGCGGTACGCAATCGCATCGGTTACCTGCCGGAAGAAAAAGGCCTGTATAAAAAGATGAAAGTGTGGGCAATCATCCAGTACTTCTCCATGTTGAAGGGACTGGACCGCAACACCGCAAAAAAACGCGCCTGGGAATTGCTGGAGAAATACGGCCTGGCGGAATTCGGTGAGGCCAAGGTAGAAACCCTGTCCAAGGGCATGGGCCAGAAAGTGCAGGTGTTGTCCGCCGTGGCCCATGAACCGGAACTGGTCATCCTGGACGAACCCTTCTCCGGGCTGGATCCGGTGAACCAGTCGGTGCTGGAAGATCTCATTCGCGACATGGCGAACAACGGCCAGACCGTGATCTTCTCCACCCACGTGATGCAGCACGCCGAACGCCTGTGTGATCACCTGTTGTTGATCACCCGGGGCAACAAGATTTTCGACGGCACCGTGGGCCAGGCCAAGGCCACCATACCCCGGCGCGTGATCCTGGAGAGCGACGGTGACGTAAACGCCCTGGCGAACATCGCCGGGGTGGAGGAAGTGAAGGCACTGGAGGACCGGGCCTGGCAAATCCAGATCAGCGAGCAACTGGACCCGCAACAAATCCTGCAGGCCTGTTTCGAGCGCGACATCGCGCTGAATCGTTTTGAGTTCAGCGAACCCTCACTCCATGATGTATTCGTGCACCTGGTGGGATCCGACATGGCGGCCCAGGAACGCAGCCGGGAAACCGAGGAGCAGGCCGCATGAAAATGATCGGCCTGGTTGCCCTGCGCGAGTACGGGGAGAACGTGAAGACCAAGGGATTCTGGATCACCATCATGATCATCCCGGTAATCCTGGTGGGCATGTTTTTCCTGCAGGTGGCCCTGCAACAGGCCACACCCCAGCGTTACTTCATACTCATCGACCAGTCAGGCCAGTACGCACAGGCGGTGACCACCGCGGTGGAGCGGGACCACCAGCGCCGCATCCTGCAGGAGTTTGTGAATTTTCTGCTGGAGAACCGGCGTGACCGCGACCTCAACCTGGAAGTGGCCAATCCCACCACGGCGGTAGACCAGCTGATCGATGACGTGGAAGCGGATGAACTCGCGGCCCTGGATGAATGGATAGAAAGCGGCGGCCTGCAGTATGCCCAGGTCATGGCCAGCCCCTATCTCAGGGAAGATACCGAAGCCTTCGAGCCCCCCGACCCCCAGTTCGTGCCCGCCGACCTGCCGCCGGAAGTAGATGCCAGTGCAGCGCCGGAAGAAATCGTGGCAGCCCTGCGCCCGTACTTGATGGGCGACCGCAACGTGTCTGCCGATGGTGAGTCCGGGGCCTTGTTCGCCCTGATCCTGATCCCGGCAAACGTGAACAACGACATCAGCCGCCCCGGCGCCCTGCCGTCACAAAATCCCGACGCCGGAATTCAATACTGGGCTCGCAACCTGACCGATTCGCGCCTGCCCGATGCCATTGCCCGCAGCATTAACGAAGAGATTCGCACCGGTGAATTCACCCGGGCCGGAGTGGATGCACAGCTGGTGCGCAACGTGCAACGCACCCGCCTGCCGGTGGCGCAGCTGGATCCCTCGGCGGCCGAGGGGGAAGAAACCGTGAGCGCGGCGGACCGGTTCCGGCAGTTTGCGCCCATTGGCTTTGTCTACCTGATGTTTATTTCCCTGATGCAGAACGTGCAGTACCTGTTGAGCAACACCGTCGAGGAGAAGTCCAACCGCATCATCGAGGTGTTGCTGGCCTCGGTGACGCCGAACGAGTTAATGATGGGCAAGCTGCTGGGGATTGGCCTGGCCGGCCTGACTACCATTGCCGCATGGCTGCTGTCCGCTTACCTTTTCATAGTTAATTACGAAAGCACACAGACCGAACTCATGGCGGCCATACTGGACGTCATCTTCGGTTCCGACCTGATTCCCTGGTTCGTGTTTTATTACTTTGCCGGTTACGCCCTGTATTCCGGCATGTTCATCGCCATCGGCAGCCTCTGCAACACCCTGAAAGAAGCCCAGGCCCTGATGACGCCCATGATTTTTATCCAGATCATCCCCATCGCCATGATGGCCTTCGTGGTGATCGATCCAAACAATTCCCTGGTGCGGGGAATGTCGTGGTTCCCGCTGTTCACGCCTTACCTGATGATGAACCGGGCCGCTGCCGACCCACCCATGTTTGACCTGGTGGGAACCACGGTGTTGTTGCTGCTGAGCATAGCGATGGTTATATGGTTAAGCGGAAAAGTGTTCAAGCTGGGTGTTTTGCGAACAGGGCAGCCGCCAAAGGTGTTGGAACTGATTCGCCTGTTACGGACGCAACATTGAAGTCAGAACTTGCGGGTGCCGGCGGAAGGATCGTCGGGGTGGTCCTCGGATTCCGTCCCGGCCTTGCCTAGACTCGCGCGGCAATGGACGCATCTCCAGGTGATCATGTTCAATAGAATGGTCTTGACGTAGAACTGCCTGTCACACACCGGGCAGCGGCGCCGGGCCATGTCCACGGCGAAAGCGGCCCACACCGCCATGTAGATAAACATGAAGTTGTCTATTTCGCGGCCATTGTTGAGCAATACCCAGAGCGCGCCAACGTAAACCGGCAGGGTTAACAGGCAGACCATGAGGCGGGTACGGGCGCGATCCACCTGCCTGAGGATGCGCTGCTGGCGCTGGACATCATGTTGCGCCGCTTTCTCACGCAGGCTTTGTTTGCCGCGGGGCGGCTCGGAATTACTCATGGTTGAATGGAAACGTGCGCCCTGTAGTACTGCTCCAAGAAAGAATCGTTACCTTAGCCAATTAGCATAGGCATGTACATGGGCAGTGCCCGCATTACCCAGTGATGACTGAAACAGTAACTGAAACACTACCAGACGGCAGGCCAGGGTTTTACGCCCTGGTCTTCGATGAGGAACGGCAATGCTGGATGGCCTACCAGCAACCGCTGCGGGTCATCTGTGCGCGGGAACCCGAGCAGGTGCTTGCCGCCCTGGCCGACGTGGAGGCCGAGACCGAACGAGGCAACACCGCCGTGGGTTACGTCGCCTACGAAGCGGCGGCGGCATTCGACCCGGCCTATGCCTGTCACCGGCAGGACTTGCCCCTGGTGTTGTTTGCCGTGTTCGACCGCGGCAGGGCCGTGGAACTGGAAGACAGGGAAGGCACCGGGATTGAACTGGAGGCGGAACTGTCGGAAACCGAATACGCTCGCCGCCTGGCGACCGTGCGCAAGTATCTCGGCGCCGGTGACAGCTACCAGGTAAACCTCACCTTCAAGCTGCGTGGCGAGGTGCAGCCCGACTACCGAAGTTTGTTCGCAAACCTGGTGCGCAGGCAACCGGGCACTCGAAGCGTTTACCTGGAATGGGATGGTCATGCCGTGTGCAGCCTGTCACCGGAGCTGTTTTTCCAGCTTGATGGCGAACGCATCACCATGGAACCCATGAAGGGCACCAGGCCGCGAGGCCCGGACTGGAATAGCGACGAAAGGCTTGGCCGGGAACTGCTGGGCTCGGAGAAAGAACGCGCCGAGAACCTGATGATCGTGGACATGGTGCGCAATGACCTGGGCAGAATCGCCCTCCCGGGCTCGGTAAAAGTCGACGAATTGTTTCGCCTGGTGCGCCTGCCCACCCTGTGGCAACAGGTATCCACTGTAAGCTGCAGCACACGCGCAACTCTCGCGGAGATATTTCAAGCCACGTTTCCATGCGCTTCCATTACCGGCGCACCCAAGGCCCGCACCATGGAGATTATCCACGAACTGGAAAACGGGCCCCGGGGAATTTATACCGGCGCGGTGGGATACGCCGGGCCGGGTCACCGTGCCCGTTTCAATGTGGCGATTCGCACCCTGGTTATTGACCGGTCCAGTGGCCAGGGGGAACTCGGCGTGGGGGGCGGCGTCGTGTGGGACTCCAATGCCAGTTCAGAATGGCAGGAGGCGCTGAATAAGGCGCGTTTCCTGCAGCAGTCGCCGCCAGCAGATTTCCAGTTGCTGGAGACCATGTTGTATGAACCGGACCGGGGAGTATTCCTGCTGCAGTCCCATTTACAACGCCTGGCCCGAACCGCTGCCTACTTCGGCTACCCCTGCGCTATCGATTGCGTAGAAAACCTGTTAGGTAATTATGAAGCGGAAGACAGGCAAAAGCTGCGTCTATTACTCGATGCCCGCGGCGGGATTCAACTGGAAGCCACAACCATGGCCCCGGACAAGGATCCGGTTCGACTGGCTGTTGCCGCCGCAGCGGTGCAATCCAGGGACCCGTTCCTGCATTTCAAGACCACCCGACGTAACGCCTACGACGAGGCAAAAACAGCCATGGCCTGGTGTGCGGACTCCTGGGATGACCTCATCCTGTGGAATGAACGGGGCGAGCTCACCGAGACCTGCATCTATAACCTGTTCCTGGAGATCGACGGTGAGCTGTTGACCCCTGTCCTGAACAGCGGCCTGCTGGCGGGGACCTATCGGCAACTCATGCTGGAGCGGGGCGAGGCCAGGGAAGCGGTGCTCAACCTGGAAGACCTGGACCGGGCCAGCCGCATTTTCGTATCCAATAGCGTCCGTGGCCTGCAACAGGCCACACTGGCGGATCAGGCAAACAGCGAACTCACCGCATTCCAGGCCTGACCGAGGCCAATGACCAGGAGCACAGCCGCCAGTAAGCTGTTCACCAGCTGACGGCTCTGTTGCAGATGGGTCCTCAGGTAATCACTGGCCACCACGAAACCATATAAGGCCAGTAATTTCCCAATGGCCACGCCGGCGAGAAACAGCAAAAGTACTGCACCGCTGTACTGGAAACGAAAGTACTGGTCGATGGCTGCTAGGGCGAATACCCAGAACGGCACCGCCTGGGGATTGAGTGCGGCGATGATAATGCCGCGCCGGAAGAACGACCTGTCCTCGCCGCTGCTGTCCTGCAGCACTACCTCGCTACTGCTGAAACAATAAATATAGATTGCCAATCCGATGAACACCGCCGCCACGGTGAAACGGAATACCAGGTTGTCGGCGAGGAACGCGGTGATCACCATGCCGAACCACACGGCGATGCTGACCTGCAGGATTTCAACCAGGGAGGCGGCGAGGGCAACCTGCAGCCCGCGCAGGCGATCATGGTCCACGGTGATCTTCACCACGGTGAGGTTGATGGGGCCGAACGGCAGGGTACCGAGAAAGGAAGCCAGCAAGCCCACCAGCAGGTAAGTGACGGGCTGCTCAAACATTACTGGTAACCCCGCGCCTGCAAGCGAAACAGGCGCGCGTACTGGCCTTCCCGCTGCAACAGTTCTTCATGACTGCCCTGCTCCAGGATCGCGCCTTTATCCAGCACGATGATGTGGTCAGCCATGCGCACCGTGGAAAAGCGGTGAGAGATGATGATGGAGATTTTATTGGCGGTGAGTTCGCGAAAATGGGAGAAGATCTCTGCCTCGGCGCGGGCGTCGATGGCCGCCGTGGGTTCATCGAGAATGAGTATGTCGGCGCGGCTGCGCATGAAGGCACGGGACAGGGCGATCTTCTGCCACTGCCCACCGGACAGTTCTTTGCCGTCCTTGAACCAGGTACCGAGCTGGGTCTTGTAGTCGGCGGGCAGGTCCTTGATGAACACATCGGCCATGCCCTTGTGGGCCGCGGTTTCGATTTCGTCCTCGGCTTCCAGGTGGTCCACATCACCGATACCGATGTTCTCCCCCACTAACAATTGATAGCGGGCGAAGTCCTGGAAGATTACACCGATCTTGCGGCGCAATCCGTGGATGTCCCAGTCCTGCAGTTCCAGGCCATCGAGAAATATCCTGCCCTCGGTGGGCGTATAGAGCCGGGTAAGCAGTTTAATCAATGTAGTCTTGCCGCTGCCGTTCTCCCCCACCAGGGCCAGGCTCTCCCCGGGCTTGATGTGCAGGGAAATGTTCTTCACTGCAGGCTTGTCATTGCCCGGGTAGTAAAAGCTGACGTTCTCAAAGCGAATGCCGTCGTCCGGGTCCGGACCCACGGTAAGCTCACCACTGAGCTCCGGTACCTTGTGGTCCAGGTACTCGGTGAGATTGGACAGGTACAGGTTGTCTTCGTACATGCCGTTAATGGCGGTGAGGCTATTGGTCACGGCGTTCTGGCCGAGCCGGAACTGGGCGATGTACATGGTCATCTGGCCGATGCTAATGGCACCGGCCAGGGCGGCGAAACCCACCCAGCCGTAGGCGAAGTAGAATGCGGCGCTGGCCAGCAAGCCGAGCACGTAACCCCAGAATCCCCGGCGCAGCACCAGGCTGCGATCTTCCCTGAATATGTTGCGGAAAATATCGATGTAGCGCTGCAGGAAGAGCTTCCCTGTCTGCAGCAGCTTTACTTCTTTCACCCCGTCTTCCCGGGTCAAAACCATTTCCAGGTAGATTTGCATGCGTCGCTCTGCCGAGCGGCGACGATGAATGCGAAACGCCTCGCCGGAAAATTTTGCTTCGGCGAGAAAGGCGGGAAAGCCGGCCACGCCGAGAAGAACCACGGCCCAGGGCGAGAATTGGAACAACCAGATACCAATTGTTATAAGCGCGATCATGTCCCGGGTAACATCGAAAGTCTTGATGACAAGACTCAGGGGGCGGGAGGAGGCTTCCCGGCGGGCCCGCACCAGCTTGTCGTAATATTCGGAGTCTTCGAAGTGGGCCAGCTCCAGGGTGAGAGCCTTCTCCAGGATCATGACATTGATCTTGTTACCCAACAGCACCCGCAGGATAGACTGGCAAACCGTGTTGGCCCGCTGCGCCCCGGTCATCAGAATGACCAGGCCGGCTTCCAGCAAGACGTAGAACAGCACCTGGTTCCGGGCCTCGTCGGTGATTCCGGCACCCTCCTGGATCGCCGTGGCCACGGCGTCCACGAAGAGGCCACCTACCGCGGCGATGGCCGCCGGCAGCACGCCGGATACCAGGGTGGCCAGGGCCATGATAATAGTGAGCGTGGCGCTGGTGCCCCAGACGATGCGCATGGCAACCGCGCTGTACTGGAATACGGAAAAGAACCGGGTAACCGGGTTCGCAGGGAGATGATCAGGCACTGCTATGGACTTCGGTGAGGTGAACGCACAATAGTTTATGGGTCGTCCACTATATATTTTCAACCCTCATATAGACAGGCAATAAAAAAGGGATTCTGCAGAACAGAATCCCTTTTGCCAGATCGCAACTCGTTTACAGCTTCATGAACTTCAGCACGATGCGATCGGTGTTGCGGCCAAGGGATGGATCGAATGGCGGCCGCGTATGATCGTCCGCGGGATTGTCCAAAATATCGCTGGCGCCAACTAGGGCGAAGGCCCCGGACTGGATCACGGCTTTCACCGCATCCTCGAAGGCGATGCGATGCAGGGCAGCATTGTCCGCGCCCACTGTGCCTTCATGGTCGATGACGGCGAAGATACCGCCGGGCCGCAGTGCACCTGCCACCTGGGCAATAATGCCCTGGGCTACCGCCGGATTGTTGTTATGGAAATCGTGAAGATTCAAACCGGTGATAGCGAAGTCCACGGAGTTTGCCGGCAGATCGGAGATGGGAGACTCCCAGCTCTCCACATTGGAAAGGCGTGCGTTGCGTGCGGCCATGGCTTCCAGGGCCTGGCTGCCGGCACGGTTCTGGGCGTAAACCTTTCCCGTTGACCCTACGGCATAGGACAGCACCTCAGTGTACCAGCCGGTTGAGGCGTTAACGTCTAGTGCGGTCATGCCTGCTTCCAGGCCGAGGAACTCCAGCACCTGGGGTGCGCGCCGGGATGCATCCCGTTCTTTGTCTGCGGCCGGGCGATCCGGGTTGGCCATGGCCTGCTCCAGGGCGCCAGTGTCCAACGCGGCATTTGCCGTGCCACAGGCCAGCAGGCTAACTACTAAAAAGGAGAAAACTGATTTCATATTCATACCTTCCTTTACAACACCATTTCTGGCGCAATTTTTTATTCTGGGGAATTGGCCCCACTTAATACGAGTCCCGCACGTTCATAGCACAGTAATTTCGGGAACAGGAGCATAGCCCAAGGCATATGGGTAGTACACCAAAACGGACTGCCCACGCGTTTAAGCGAGTAGTTAAAGCGAGAAGAGCTTGGTCTTAAGGCGACTTAATGCAGGCGGCGCGAGTCGCGCAATTCTTCCTCGAAGAAGGCTTTTACCTGCAACAGCTGGTTGAAATCGCCTTCCGACTCCATCAGGGGAAGATGGTGTTCAATATCGGCGAGTATATTGGTGATGCTGCCTGTATCCAGGGAACTGAGATCCAGGTCGAAGGGAAATTTCACTTCCTTAGTCATGAGTTACCGCTCCTTTTCGGCGCCAGAACCCTCCACACAAGGCCCTCAACAGCGCACTTTCTTACTATCGACTGACATTAAGATATCTTCATAAGAAATTCTTATTTATAGAGTTTTTGCCCATTGCCATGGATTCCGTGTAGGCACAGTCGAATCTTTACGCGGTGTACATGCCCCGGATACACTTACCCCCGAAGTTAGTGGAGACTTCGAGGGCCCTCGCTTCCCCGACACCCGGGTGGCCGGCAATCATCCGGATACAAGGATGCAAAATCTAATTACAAGCTGGGCAGATTTCGTTATCGAACGGCGCACGCCGGTGCTGGTGGCCACCGTGGCGCTGTTAGCCCTGTGCGTTTTCACCGGGCCGGAAATTCCCTTCGACAATGCCACCGAGCGTTACTTCGTCGAGGGCGACCCGACCCTGGAAGACTACGACCGGCTGATAGAGCTGTTCGGCGACAACGAATATTTCCTGATCGGCTTCGAAGCCGCTTCCGGGCAGGAAGACGTATTCCACCCCGACACCCTTTCCCACATCGCCATTCTCAGTGATTTCCTCGAGGGTCACCCTGCCATAAGCCAGGTGCGCTCCCTCAGCAACTATGAATATATCCATGCCGACGGTGATGACCTGTCGGTGGATTACCTGATTGACGATATCGAGGCCCTGGCCGGCAACCCCTCCCTGGCTACCGGGATAAAAGATGTACTCCGGGGCGAGCCCCTGGCCCTCGGCACCCTGATCACCGAGGATTTCCGCCACACCCGCATTGCCGCACGGGTAGAGCACCGGGATGGTGATTCCGAGCACAAGGTGCAACTGGCCCAGGACATGTACCGCTTTATCGAAGAACAACAGTTAGGATCCGATGCCTATCTCCTGCACCTTTCCGGCTATCCCCAGGTATACGAGCGCTATGAAACCGTGTCGGCGGAGGACCTGGAACTGCTGATCCCGGTGATGATCGTGCTGATGCTTGGAGTATTGCTGGTCAGCTTCCGTTCCGCCGCCGCCATGATATTCCCCTGGCTGGTGATCGCGGCCGGCCTGCTGCTGGTGCTGGAAATCCAGAGCTACCTGGAATTGCCCCACTCCACCGTGGATTCGGCGCTGATGCCGACACTGATCATCATCGGAATCGGCATTTCGGTGCACCTGCTGGTGGACTATTTCCATTTCACCGGCAAGGGCCGCAGTGGGGAGGAATCGGCGCGGCTGGCTATCTCCCATATTTTTCGTCCGGCGCTGTTTACGGCGGTCACCACGGCGGCGGGCTTCTATGCCCTGTCGTTCACGCGCATCGAACCGGTGCGGGATTTCGCCCTGCTGGGTGCCATTGGCCCCCTGGCCCTGTTCCTGTTCGCCATGACGGTGTTGCCCGCCCTACTCAGTTTCCATGAATTCCGTTCCGGTAAGAAGACGAGCGCGGACAGGACGGACTGGGTGAGCGGGATAACCGCCGCACTGCCGGACTTCACCAGCCGGAACCGGAAAATCATCCTGCTGTTCGGCATCGTCGTGATGTTGTTCTCCGTCGCTTCCGTGCCATTTCTCAACGTGGACAACAACTACGTCACCCTGTTCAAGGAAGACAGTATCGTGCGCCAGGACATCGAGTATTTCGACCGGGAGTTTCGCGGCATGATGACCCTGGACGTGATCCTGGATTCAGGCGAGGAAAATGGCGTCAGGGATCCCCAATTCCTGCGCCGCATGGATACCTTTCAGTCCTGGCTGCAGGAACAGGAATCCCTGGGACCGATCAACTCCCTGACCAATTACCTGAAAGAGATCAACATGGCACTGCACGGCGACGACCCGGCCTATTACAGCTTGCCGGAAACCGCGCAGCAGACCGCCCAGTACCTGTTGCTGTATGAGAGCGCGGGCGCCTATGAAGACCTGTCTGATATCAAGGATTTTGACGAGCGCTACACCCGGCTCACCATACCCATCGTGAACATGCCCGGCTCGGAGATGCAGGTTGAGCTGGACGCGATCCAGGATTACCTGGACAACAATCAGCAGGAGCTGCAACCGATGCTAACCGGCACCATGGTTCTGTTCACTGTCCAGGACATGTACACCTCGGAGGGCATGTTCCGTTCGTTTACCATTGCCATGTTGGTCATCTCGGTATTCTTTATCCTGCTATTCCGGTCCCTCAAATATGGAATCCTGTCCCTTATCCCCAGCATCCTGCCCATCGTGTTTACCGCAAGCCTGGTCAGCATGGTGGGCATCTACCTGGACCTGGCCATGCTGATCGTGGGAGCCATGACCATGGGCATTGCCGTGGATGACGCCATTCATGTCATGAATCGCTACCTGATGGCGCGGAAACAGGGAGACAGTGCCCGTGACGCCATTACCCGGGCCATGAACGAGTCAGGCCGGGCGGTGATATTCAGCTCCATAGTGCTGGTGTTAGGATTCAGCGTACTAAGCCTCGGATCATTCACTACGATCATCTTTATCGGAATTTTTGGATCGGTAATCATGGCCCTGGCCCTGCTGGGAGACCTGCTGTTGCTGCCCGCCATCCTGCACATGGTGGACGGACGTAAGGAACAGGCCTCCCCGACGGCCTGAGCCAAGCCATGTTACGCCTGCGTCTCGCCTACACCCTGTTAACCCTGGCGCTGTGCCTGTACGGTCCGGCACAGGCCCAGGACGACTTTTTCAGCAATATCGAGGTGGACATCGCCGAAGAAGTGGCGGCCGGAGAATGGTCCCTGTTCGGTTGGGTTACCGAGAAGGTTGGTTATGGACGAGAAACACCGCCAGCCGAATTCAGCCGCAAAGACCAGGAGCTGAACAAGCTGGAGACCAGCCTGTTCATGCAGCTGGACTGGCGCAGCTCGGAAACCACCAGTTTTCGCGCCAGTGGAAAGGCCTACTACGACGCGGTATACCGCTTCAAGGAATCCATTCCGTTTCACCCCGACGAGGTCAATGAGTTTCGCAATCGTGTTGAAGTCAGGGACCTGTACCTGGAGCACCAGGCGGAGAACGGCATCTACCTCAAGGCGGGGCACCAGCTGCAGGCCTGGGGTTATGGGGAGTACCTGCGCGTCACGGACCTGGTGAATATCGAGGACCAGTACACCATCGGCCAGCAGGACCTGCAGGATATCCGCCTGCAGGTCCCGGCCATCCAGTTCGGATACAGTTTCCCCGGCGTGGTGCTGGATGCCGTGGTGACTTACCGCGCCGGACGCAACGACATCGCCCCGGCCGGTGATGAATTCGATCCGTTCATCAACCTGCGCCAGGCCGGGTTCCAGGTGGAGTGGCAGGACCCGGAGCAGGAAACCGAGGTGTTCCTGCGGGCCTCGGGGCAGCACGGCCGCGGTGACTACCAGGTGGTGCTGGCGGAATTTAACGACAATTCCCTGAGCGTGGAGCGGCTGGAGGGACTGCGATCGATTTCGCCCCGGGCGGTACTGGGCCAGAACCGCATGCAGGCAGTGGCGGCCGCGGCGAACTGGGTTGATGGCAACTGGTTGTACTTCGCCGAGGCGGGCCTGCATCGGGACAAGACGGTACGTCCGTCTGACCAGGCATTGTTGGGATTCATCGACGGCTGGGAAGAGAAAGACCAGGTTCTGGGTCTGCTTGGAGTGGAATACAACGGGTTAAGAAACCTGGTACTGACATTCGAGTTGGATAACGTGCATACTCGGCGTCACAACTCTCTTATGGCTGACTCACGGAATGAATTCAGCTACGGCGGGCGGCTCTACTGGACGACGCTGAACGAGAGGATCGAGCTATTGGCAGTATGGAACCAGTTCGGCGACAACAGCGCCAGGGTGGCGCGGGTTTCAGTAGACTACGACTGGTCCGATGCGTTGAATTTCGGGCTGTTGTGGGTAGATTATTCGGCGAAAGAGCCTTCACTCTTTCATCCGTATCGTCATAATGACATAGTACAGTTACAGATCAGGTATAACTTCCAGATCTAGGGAACATCCATGTTGGGCGACGACGACAATACAAACTCTCCATACCACCATGGCAATGTAAAACAGGCGCTTATTGAAGAGGCGCTGAAGCTCATTGCCGCGGATGATATTGGCAGTATTACGGTACGTCGCCTGTCTCGTGAGGTGGGGGTAACGCCGTCGGCTGTGTACAACCATTTCGCCGACAAGGATGACCTGTTACTGGCCATCAAGCTGCGCCTTTATGAACACCTGAACCGATTTATCGATTCCCGCATAACTTCGTCGGACAGCCCGGAGCAGGCCCTGCTGGAACTGAGCTGTGCCTACTTTTATTACGCCAAGGAACATCCCTCGGAGTTCCACTTCCTGTTCAGCTTCACCCTGCCCACGGAATGGTCAACGCCGGAAGCGGTGGACGTGTTCTGTGCCAGCCTGTCCCGGGCGCGCAAGCTGGTGCTGGAAATATACAAGAAGCACCAGATTCCCTGTGATGAAACGGCGGTGGACAGCTCTACCCTGCTGGTGTGGTCACAACTGCACGGTATCGTGGCACTGAGAAACTCCGGGTCAATCCCGGCGGCAGTGACTTACCTGGACTGGCCCGACCAATGCGCCCTCACCACGGAAGAAGATGTGGAAAAGCTGATCAAGATGCTGATCAACAATTTAGTGAATGGCATCCTGAACGCCCAGCATTCCGATAGCCATCACTAGTTCATAACTGAAGATTCATGGCCCGGCGTGCCAGGGCATTCTTGATGGCCGGCAGGCTGTCGACACCGCTCATTCCCACATTGCGCAGCCAACGCACCGGCAAGGCCTCTTCCGCAAACAGGTGTTTGAATCCTTCCATCAGGGCCATCATACCCAGGTTGTGGCCGATCCGGCTGCGCTGGTAGCGCTGCAGGGGCACCGGGTCCGCAATCTCCCTGCCGGCGCGGAGAGCCTGGACCAGTTCATTGGCCAGGGCCTCGGCATCCAGGAAACCCAGGTTCACGCCCTGGCCCGCCAGGGGATGAATGGTATGGGCGGCATCGCCCACCAGCACGATGCCATCGCGCACATACTCCCGGGCATGACGCTGGCGCAGGGGAAAGGAGACACGCCGGTCGGTGACTTCGATTTCGCCGAGGCGATGCTCGATGGAACGGCCCAGTTCACGGCGGAATGCCTCATCGTCCATGGCTTCCAGTTCGGCATTGCGATCCGGGGTCGCGGACCAGACAATTGAACTGTGGTGTTGCTCGCTCATGGACTGATCCGGGCTCAGGGGAAGAAACGCCAGGGGTCCGGTAGCCATGAAACGTTGCCAGGCGGTACGGCAATGCGGCCGCTCGGTTTGCACCGTGGTGACCATAGCAACATGGTTATAATCCCATTCCCGCATGGGAAAGTCGGCAAGTTCCCGCACCCTGGAATTGCCACCATCCGCCGCAATGAGCAGCTTGCTTCGAAGCACCTCGCCCCCACTGCAGGAGATCTCCACGTGGTCTTTGTCAGTGTGAGCAAGACTCTCGATCGCGATCGGTGTGTGCAACTGCAGATTGTCCTGGTCAAGCAACAGCTTGTGCAGGCTGTGTAACAGGAGCCGGTTTTCGACTATGGTTCCCAGCGCTGCTTCGTTGAGTTCGGCCGCAGAAAAATGCACGGCACCGGTACCATCGGCATCCCACACGTGCATATCGATATAGTCACAGTAGCGGTGAATAGCCTGCCCGCTCCATGCGCCCACCCTGGTGAGCAATTGCCTCGAATAGGGCGTGAGTGCACTGACCCGCAGGTCGAAATCATCGCTGCTGGAAATCCCGGCATCCCCCTGCAGCGCTTGCCGGTCTACCAGGGCAATCTTCAGCGGCAGGTCTGCGAGCAGGCGAGCCAGGGTGGAACCCACCATGCCGGCGCCGGCAATGGCGATGTCATATTCCGCAGAGTTTTGTGTTGCCATGGCAATGAAGTATACCCGACCCGCCTTGGTTCCTGTCCCCGGGTTTTATTGCTAGACTCGCCCGGTGTTTCACTAAACAGTACAGGCGGGCTCAGTTCGAATCCGCGCCCGGGGTAAGACTCAATGAGAAATGTCATCAACGCGGACAATCTGCCCGATTACATCGGTAAGGAAGTTGGGGTAACGGACTGGTTCCAGGTGGACCAGGATCGCATCAACCAGTTTGCCGATGCCACGGAAGACCACCAGTATATTCACGTGGACGAGGAGCGCGCCGCCCAGACCCCGTTTGGCAGCACCATTGCCCATGGTTTCCTCACTCTCTCACTGATGTCCATGTTCAGCAGCCTCGGTGGAGGCATCAAGTTGGAAAACACCGTCATGGGTATCAACTATGGCCTGGACAAAGTGCGATTCATTAACCCGGTAAAAGTTAATCAACGCATACGCGCTCGTTTCGAACTTATGAGCGCAGATGAGAAAAAGCCAAAGCACTTCCTGATGAAGCACAATGTTACCGTGGAAATAGAAGGTGAAAACAAGCCGGCACTCATCGCGGAGTGGCTCGGCATGACAGTGATTTCCTGAGGCCTGCCTTGAAACGATTTCTGCTCGGCATTACCACACTTGGATTACTGGGCTGCGGTGGTCAGCCGCCGACCAACATAGGTGTTCAAAACGGGCGCCTTGCTCCCTGCCCCGAGTCTCCAAATTGTGTTTCCAGTTTTGCCGAAACTGAAGAGCACAGCATCGCGCCGCTGCAGACTGACCTGGGTACCATCGAAGGCATTCTGCTGAGCTTGCCGGAAGCCAATATCGTTAGCGCAGCGGAAAACTACCTCTACGCCGAATTCACCAGTCGCATCATGCGTTATGTGGATGACGTGGAATTTCTCTTCGAACCGGCCAGTGGCATTGTTCACGTACGCTCGGCTTCGCGAGTGGGATACAGCGACCTGGGCGCTAATCGCGCCCGCATCGAAGCCATTCGCGCGGCAATTCCCTGATCACAACCCCCTGAAATCATAGAGTTTTTTAGTGCACGGGCTATTCGCCCGAGAAAACTGTTGACTTTAGAAGCCAAGGTGCTATTTTTTTAGCACTATGCTGAAAAAACAACATAGTGAATTTCCGGAGCTGATTCCTCATGTCCTTGTCTAATCATCTAAGCCGAAGAGAAAGACAGATCATGGATATCGTGTTCGAACTCGGCGAGGCGTCGGCGAAAGAAGTACAGTCACGCATGACCGACGCGCCGAGCTACTCCGCAATCAGGGCCACGATAGCGAAGCTCGAAAAGAAGGGTTTTCTCAATCACCGGGCGGAAGACCTGAAGTATGTCTACTTTCCAACCATTGATCAGAAAGAAGCGAAACGCTCTGCCATGAGCAAATTGCTGAAGACGTTTTTTGATGGTTCAGCCAGCCAGGCGATGAGTACCTTGCTGAACCTTTCCAAAGATGAGATCAGTGATAAAGAATTGGAAGAACTGGAAAGAATGATCGAAGAGGCCAGGGCGAAAAAGGGAAAGTCCTGAGTGGTGTGCCAGGGGGAAAATAATGACAACTAATATCTCCACCATAGCGGGTATCGGCGTGCTACAAAACCCAACGCTGTTCTGGTTCGCCGACCTGTACTTTAAATCCACGATCATCCTTGCTGCGGTTTTTTGTCTGCAGCTGGTTTTTCGGCGCTGGTCAGCATGTAAGCATAGCAGCCTGTGGAAGCTGACTTTCGTCGTGCTGGCCTTACTTCCGATCCTGAAACTATTGTTCCCCAACCTGGCATTCGCACTGGAACTGGACCAGGAACTCTATGTTTCGAGCATGAGATTCCTTGAATCCGAATTGGCGCGACTGGCAGTTCTGGCCCCCTTATTGACGGACTCCAGCATAAAAACACTGGGCGTGGTTTATCTGTCCGCCTCCCTGTTGCTGAGCGTTTACCTTTTTTGCGGCCTGTTGCAAACCTGGCTCATTACCAGAACTGCAATCCCCATAGATTCAAGCTTGATGGATAGCCAGGTTCAGAATCTCAAGGACATCAACGGTTCGGGCAGCACGTAGAATTACTGCAGAGCCCGGAGGCAAGTTCTCCTCTGACCTGGGGAATATTCAATAACCGGATTATTTTCCCAATCTCCAGTAGTGATTGGGATGAATCAGTTGTCCACCAGATCCTGCTTCATGAGTTTGGTCACATCCTCAGAAGGGACTGGGCCTGGCAGATTCTGACACGACTCACCTGTTACATTTACTGGCTTAATCCACTGGTCTGGTTTGCCCATCGTTCACTCATGCTTGAGTGTGAAAAGGCCAGTGATGATTTTGTGACCGAAGAATCGAGTAGCCCCATAACCTACGCGGAAACCATGTTATGGATCGCCCGAACCCTCACTGGAAGACAGAAGATTTCAACTGTTGCCGTATTAAGTAGCCGATCCCAGTTACGATCACGCATTGCGCACATCCTGGATGTGAACAGGTCTCACGAAGTAAACAGGAACAGCATGTTGCCGGCATTGTTAATGAGCGTGTTGTTGTGTTTCTCCCTCTCTCCCCTGCAGTTCAGTTTCAAGGAAAATGAAGTTGAGATCGTAATCGCCACGCCAGCCAAGCTTTACGAAGTACAGTATTTTGAAAAAGGCTCTGCCGAATTCTCAGCGTTTATGTCAGAGAAAGCCCGCTACGCTGCTTTGGCAAATTAGTATTACAGGAAGATGATATGTACGCCGTCGTTCGCGACAGTTCGAAGTATCCATTGATTGTCCTGGCGTCAGCCCTGATGACATTCCTGCTGTTCTATTTCATGCAGACACTGGTAGCACTGGACAACGATCGGCAACAGACTATCGATGTCATCAGGATCGTTGATGCTACCGTGCCTGATTTTCCGGACTTGGAACTGTTCACAGAGGTGTTTGCTCCGGAACCTGTCGAAGACTATGAATACATAGAAGTAGATACTGGGCCTCGGGAATCCACTGGATTCGAAATTTTCATACCCCGGGTACAGGCTGAGACTCCTGAGATAGAGACCAATCCCGGTGATGTTGCACTGGCGGACAATATCCTTGTGCCCCTGATTCGCACCACGGGAAATTATCCCCAAAGGGCGCTGGCTCGGGGCATCGAGGGATTCGTGGAATTGTCATTTACCGTAGACGAATTGGGCAACGTGGCGGAGCCCATTGTCGTGCTTAATGCCGTACCGGAAGGAATGTTCGAACGTTCGGCGATACAAGCCATCAAGCGCTGGAAATATTCTCCAGCCATAGAAAACGGAGTTGCCGTGCCAACGACGGATGTTCGCCAGCGCATTGTTTACCAGATGGACACAAACCCACGCTAGCCTAAAGAAACTACTCACAGTCCAGGGAAGGACTATCTTTTTGGAAGTGGCATGAAGCTGGATCGCAAAATATTCGCAAACGCCGCCGGCCTGTTCTCATTGCTCGTATTGCTGGTATTACTTGAGCTCGGCGATGAACCGGTAGAAAATCAACCTTTCCCTTATATTGATCGCTATGCCAAAGATATCGCTGTCAATGATTCGATCACGCCCTGTGAATTAAATCTCTCCAGGCAATAATCATATACCCATGGCCTGGCGCGCAAACTGTTTGCGCAGCGCCGGGATCATTTCGATAGACAGCATACCCATCTTGCGTGCCATGACCTTGCCGTATTCTCGATTGGAAAACAGTGTGATCAGCATGTCGGTGAGGCCAATGGTACGGCTCTGGTCGGAATCGCAGGCCTCGAGAAACTGTTGCAGGTTGTTCATGTCGCCGGGAGATTCACCACGATCCAGCGCACCATGTATGACTTCCACCAGCACCGTCATGTCACGCAGGGCAAGATTCAGGCCCTGGCCTGCCACCGGGTGCAGGGTGTGGGCCACATTGCCCAGCAGCGCGAGGCCCGGGCGCACCTGTTCCCGGGCCCGGGTCAGGGAGAGGGGATAACTGAAGCGTTTGCCGATGGTCTGTATCGTGCCGAGGCGGTCGCCGAAACCAGCCTGTAGCAGTGCCAGCAGTTCATCGTCCGCGGCATTCATGAATTCACCGGCCCGGGCACTGGGCAGCGTCCACACCAGGGCACCGCGGTTACTGCCCTCACTGGGTTCCAGGGGCAGTACCGCCAACGGGCCGTCGGCGGTGAATCGTTCGAAGGCGATGTTGTCATGGGGACGTTCGAAACCGATGTTGGCAATCAGGGCATGCTGGTCGTAATCCTTGACAGTCTGTTGAATACCTAACTGTTGGCATATGGGTGAGCGGCCTCCTTCGGCAAGAACTACCAGGTTTGCCTGGGTGGAATATTCATCGTCATTCGCGCTTATGCGCAGGCCCATGCCCTCGGGCTTGGGTTCTATTTTCACGATAAGCGCCGGGCTTAACAATTGCAGCGAGGACGAATCGTCCAGTGCCCTGTTCAATACCCTGCCCAGGTCGCGGTTTTCCGCCACGTAGCCCAATGCTTCCTGGCCCAGCTCCTCATGATCCAGCTCCACGCTGCCCAGGTGACCCTTGTCGGACACCAGGATGTGCTGGATGGGTGTGACCGCGGGCGCCAGTTCCTGCCACAGGCCCATGCCATCGAATATCTGCCGTGAACCAAAAGAGAGTGCGGTGGAACGGGCATCGAAGCTGGGCTGTGCCGGCTCGTTGGCGGGGGCAACCGCTTCCACCACCAGAACCGACAGGCCTTCCCGGGCAACGGCGCAGGCAAAACTGGCGCCCACCAGGCCGCCACCTACCACGACGATGTCGTACTGTTCCGAGGGAGTGTCGATGCGCATGGGAATCTAGTGAGTGGCCGCGGCCATGTGGGATTCGATTTCCGCCACGGTTTTTGGAATGCCCTTGCTCAGCACGCGGCTGCCGCTGCGGGTAACCAGCACGTCATCCTCGATACGGACTCCGATGCCGCGCCACTTCGCCGGGACTTTCTTGTTTTGCGGCGAGATATAGATGCCGGGCTCAATGGTCGTCACCATGCCCGCTTCCAACAGGCGCCACTTGTCATCGATCTTGTAATCGCCCACGTCGTGCACATCCAGGCCGAGCCAGTGGCCTACCCGGTGCATGTAGAATTGTTTGTACGCCTCGGACTTGATGAGCTGTGCCGGCTTGCCCTTGAGCAGGCCCAGTTTCACCAGTCCCTGGGTGATGACTTTTACCGAAGCATTGTGGGGCGCGTCCCAGGGTACTCCGGGCTTGATCGCGTCAATGGCCGCTTGCTGTGCCTTTAAAACAATTTCGTAAATCGCTTTTTGCTCGGAACTGAACTTGCCGTTGGCGGGGAAGGTGCGAGTAATGTCCGAGGCGTAGTATTCGTATTCACAGCCTGCATCGATTAACACCAGGTCTCCGTCTTTAACCTGGGCATTGTTGGAATCGTAATGCAGGGTGCAGGCATTGTCGCCGGCACCCACGATGGAAACATAAGCCGGCGCCAGGCTTCCGCCCCTGGCAAAGGCGTAGTTCAGTTCCGCCTCCAGCTCATACTCGTAGACGCCAGGCCGACAGCAGGCCATGGCGCGCCGGTGGCCTTCGCCGGAGATTTTTGCCGCCGTCTCCATCATCTTGATTTCATTAGAACTTTTCACCAGGCGCAGCTCGTGAAGCAGGGGATTCAGCATGAGGAATTCCCCCGGCGGATGACCCCCCAGGCGGTTTTTTTCCTTGATGGTTTTTACCCAGCCCATGACTCGTTCATCGAAATTCGTGTCCGATCCCATGGCGTAATACACCCGGTCCCGTCCTTCGATAAGGCCCGGCAAAATTTCATCGGCATCGCCAATGGGATATGCATCATCCACACCCAGTTCTTTTGTCGCGGCATCGGGACCGAGTAATGCGCCTTCCCATAACTCTTTTTCCGGGTTGCGTTCCTGGCAAAACAAGACCACCTCGCCCTGCTTGCGGCCGGGAATGAGTGCAAGCAATCCATCGGACTCGGTGAATCCGGTCAGGTAGTAAAAATCACTGCTCTGCCGGTAGCGGTACTCGGCATCGTTGTTGCGAACGCGGCGTGGCGCCGTAGCCAGTATTGCAATGCTGTTGGGCTCCATCTGCGCCATCAATTCCTTGCGGCGTGACTTCATGTCCCTGAATTTACTATTCATTTAGCGACTCTAACTCCAAATCCGGCTGATTTATTACGACGGGGAAAGCATACCATTTTGATCTATGTCCCAATTTTTCTCACTCAATTATTGACCCGTTTCGGCCCCGGCTCTATAGTTAGGCCGTTCTTAATGTAAATCCTCAAGTTTGGTCAGTAGTGCGCTGCGCCTGTTGACATTTAAGCGGCGGGATTTAGCCAGTAAGTAGTTGTATTTAGCAATAATTTTAGAAGTCTAGCCCAGATGAGTGACAACAGTTTCGAGTCCCTGAACGACAAGGTCGATGACCTTATCGATCTCTGCGCGGAGATGAAGCGCGAGAACCAGATGCTGAAAGCCGATGCAAATTCCTGGCAATCCGAGCGCAAGAAGTTGCTGCAGAAAAACCAGGATGCAAAGAGCAAACTGGAAGCCATACTCGTGCGCCTGAAGGCGATGGACAATTCCTGAGTTACAAAAGGTACTACGGATTTAAACCATGAGTGATTCGACATCAGTGCAGGTAAAAATTCTTGATAAGGAATACCAGGTCAACTGCCCGCCTGCCGACCAGGAAGCGTTATTGAAATCTGCACGTTACCTCGACGAGAACATGCGCAAGATCAAAGGCCGGGGAAATATTCACGGAGCAGAAAAAATTGCGGTCATGGCCGCTCTGAATATTACCCATGACATGCTGCGCAAGAATCGCATGATCAATGAATCGCGCAGTGTGACATCACAACAGGTGAAAAGCCTGGAAGACAAAATTGAAACGGCGCTGGCCACCAGCCGGCAGCTGGAGATTTAGCTAGGAATCGTGCGGATCCGGGTGTGCTAGAACTCCCAGATACCGCGATATATACTTGTTTCCGAGTTCCCTAGAACATTTGCCAATCAAAAGTGTTCTTGAGCCGATATTAGAAATACCGGAGGCAACTCGTCAGATGTTGTTGTGCAGGTCCGCAGGTCGGAAAGCCTTATGCATCGCGGGAGCCACCACCTGAACCGTTCGGTTCAGGGCAAGTTTGGTAGCGGTGTTCCGGGGGGCTTGATCTATACGTCCGGTAGCATCCCGCTATGAGTACAGAATCCCGCATTGCCATTCGTGATTCACTGCGCCAGTCCCGCAGGGACATGGACCGTGGTGAACAGGAAGCCGCCGCCAAGGATTTGTTTAACCTGGTGGGGCACGAGGATTTCTATCGCGTCGCCAACAAGATCGCCTTCTACCTGAGCGTGGATGGCGAGATCAATCCCAAACCGCTTCTGGACCTGGCCCTGAGTGAGGGCAAGAGTTGCTACCTGCCGGTGGTCACCGAAGACAACCCCGAGTTTATCGCCTTCGCGCCTTACCTGGCGGGCACGGCGCTGGAACCCAACAAGTGGGGAATCCCGGAACCGCCCAGCAACAAGATCATGTCACCGACCGAGTTCGACGTGGTGTTTGTGCCCCTGGTAGGTTTCAGCCAGCAGTGCTTTCGCCTCGGCATGGGCAAGGGTTTTTATGACCGCACTTTCAGTTTCAAGATCTTCAACCGGCGCAGCCGACCGCTGCTGGTTGGACTGGCCCACGAATGCCAGCTGGTGGATGACTTTCCGGTAGAGAGTTGGGACGTGCGGCTGGACGCGGTAGCCACCGAGAAAAAAATATACCGCCCCGAAACTGCATAGGGGCGGCTATCGAGCTACTGAAAACTACCTATCCCTGGTAATAATCCTTTTGTTTTTATCGAGGATTCTTTCGCGCTTGCTTTAGCCGGGCGCTTACATCACTGCCTGGGCCACGCCGCTGGCCAATACGCTGATCACAAACAGGCTGACTACAACCATCACCATATCGGGCTTCCTGCTCATATTTGTCTCCGTACAGATGCAACGTACATGTGGCTTAGCGGCGCGCCGAAACAAAGCTTTAGGGTCAATTTTCATTAAAAAACAACGTATTACCGAACCTTGTTAATGTGTACTTCAGGTGAATCTGGCTACAGGCCATGTATTTCCTGATATTGACGTACTGGTTGCAAATCAGCTTTTCCTGTACTACTGTACAAAAATACAGTGTTTTGGATGGGCACTTCTCATGACAAGTACAACAACCGCGCTGCCTGCACGGCAGCCTGCGGCCGGCGGCGCCGGCGGCGATATCGACACCCTTCTGCAAGGCAACCCCACCCTGTGGCGCGGCTGTGAACTGGCCGGCCAGGGCGATCATGGCATCGGCACCGGTTATCCCGATCTGGATGACATCCTGCCCGGCCGGGGCTGGCCCGGCAGCGGGCTGGTGGAAATCATCAGCCCTTCCTGGGGCATGGGGGAGTTGCAGTTATTAATGCCCCTGATGCGCCAGGTGGTGGCCCAGGGCAAATGGATCCTGTGGATCGCGCCGCCTTATGAGCTCTATGCCCCGGCCCTGGTGCAGGCCGGCATCGACACCGACCGGGTGCTGCTGGTGAAACAGGAGGCCACCTGCAAGGATGCCCTGTGGAGCATGGAAAAGGCCCTGCAAAGCGAACATTGCGGCCTGGTGCTGGCCTGGCAGAACTGGCTGCCGGGCAAGGTGTTGCGCCGCCTGCAACTGGCGGGGTCCACGGGCAATACCCTGGGCGTGCTGTTCAAGCATCATGATAGTGAGTACTCACCATCTCCATTACGCCTGAAAATAAAGGGCTGGTCTGCCAATGGTGACCGTTTTCGCGACGCCCGGGTTACGGTAATCAAGGCCCGCGGCAACTTCCGCCCCCTCAGCACCCGCCTGCGCCTGTACCCCTGACGGGAGGCTGCCGTGGAGGATTCCGACCGCACAGCCCAGTTGCCCCTGCCATCACTGCCGGGAAAAACCACTGCCCAGGTCCTCAGGCTCCCGCTTCCCTCACGGGCAAAATCCAAACCCCGAAAGAAACGCAAACGGGATCGGTCCCTGTGGTACGCCCTGCACTTTCCCCAGCTCGAGACCCTGCCGGAATCACGCCAGGAAAAAATGCTGGAGACACTGGCCGGGCTGGCGCAGGGTGTCAGTTCAACCGTCAGCTTTCATCCCCAGGCCCTGGTGTGCGAGATCCGCAGCAGCCTGAAATATTTTGGTGGCATGGAAGCCATTCACGACAAACTGGCGAAGCTCGTTCACGAACAACTCGGGCAGTGGCAACTGGAGCCGGCACGGTTTTCCTACGCGGTGGCGCCCACCGTCAGCGGCAGCCTGCTATTGGCCCGCGCCGGCCACAACAAGCTGGTGTATCGCAAGAGCAACCTGCGTGCGGCACTGGGACAATTGCCCGCGGATGTACTCAGGCTGGATAAGGAACAACACCGCCGCCTCTATAACATGGGGGTGCGTTACCTGCGGGACCTGTGGCGCCTGCCCATGGATGGCCTGCGCAAGCGTTTCGGCAGTGAGCTGGTGAACCGGGTTAACAGGGCCCTGGGCAAGGCGCCGGAACCCACCCATAACTATTTGCCTCCACCATTATTTAATACTTCTTACGAGCTGCCCTATGAACTGGAAAACCTCGATCGCCTGTTGCCGGTGGTGGACGAGATGCTGTCCCAGCTCTGTGATTTCCTGCAGCAACGGGATTTGTGCACGGCAGAGCTGCGGTTTTCCCTGCGCCATGAACAGCGGGACCACACCCCGTTGCTGATCGGCCTGCGCCAGCCCGGCCGCAGCCGCGGTCATTTCATGACGCTCATGGAAACCCATTTCTCCCGGCTTAGCCTGCCGGCGCCGGTCATCGCGGTGCGGCTCGAGGTAGACCAGTTCGATGCTTACATGGTGCGCAGTCTTGCCCTGCCGGGCCACGGCGACAGCAACCATGGCGATGGCACATCCCTTAACCGTTTCATGGAACAACTGCAGGCCCGGCTGGGGGATGAGTCCCTCAGCAACATCATGGCGGTGGCGGAACACTGCCCGGAATATGCCAGCCGGCAACTGGACTACGAGGAACTGGTAAAAACCGCGTCAAACAATAACGCTGTCGGTACCAACCCGCGGCCGCTGTGGCTGCTGGCGCAACCCTGCCAGCTTACGGTGCGCCATGGAAAGCTGTACCATCGAAAACCCGTTGCCATTATCAGCGGGCCGGAACGCATCGAGACCCGCTGGTGGTCCGGTGAAGACCAGCGCCGGGATTACTACGTGGCGCAGGAAAGCGACGGCAGCCGCCTGTGGATTTACCGTGACCGGCGCGGTGAACGGAACTGGTTTTTGCACGGTTACTTTGCATAACAGAATTCAGAAAGAACAAGCAGAAGCAAAACAACAGTGAGGAGAAATGGTTATGAATATGAATCCGGTTGGCTGGTTTGAGATATACGTGCAGGACATGGATCGCGCCAAAAAGTTCTACGGCACCATGCTGGGTATCGAATTGAATCCACTGCCCGGCGGCCCGCAGGAGGAAATTCAAATGAATGCCTTCCCCGCGGATCCGCAAAACCCCGGTGCTGGTGGCGCGCTGGCCCACATGCCGGACATGGCATCCGGGAATAACAGCACACTGGTGTACTTCAATTGTGAGGATGTTGCAGTGGAAGAATCTCGAATCGAAGATGCCGGAGGAACCTTATTGCGGCCCAAGATGTCTATCGGCGAATACGGATTTATCAGCCTTGGTAAAGATCCGGACGGCAATATGTTCGGGCTGCACTCTTTGAAATAAGGAGAACAGCAATGGAAAACATCACTCCCTGTCTATGGTTTGACAAGAACGGGGAAGAGGCGGTGGATTTCTACACCAGCATCTTCCCCAACTCCGAAATTACCCAGGTTACCCACTACCCCGAGGGAACGGAGCACATGCCACCGGGCAGCGTGCTGACCATCAGCTTTACCCTGAATGGCAACCCGATGCTGGCGCTGAACGGTGGCCCGGCCTTTACCTTCAGCGAGGGGGTGTCGCTTATGGTGGATTGCGACAGCCAGGAAGAAATCGACCACTACTGGGAAAGACTGGGCGAAGGCGGCAGCGAGATGGCCTGCGGCTGGCTCAAGGACAAGTACGGGCTGGCCTGGCAGATCGTGCCGGCAAAGTTCCTGGGCATGATCGACAGCAGCGATCCGGAAACAGCGGCGCGGGTGCTGGCGGCCATGAACACCATGGTCAAGTTTGACCTGGCGGGAATCGAAGCGGCCTACAATCAAACAGAGTAATTCAGGGCTCGAAATGTCTAGCTGGTCGCAAATTGCGACCAGTTATTAAAACAAGGAGTTAGCAGCATGATTATTAAGGGCGGATGCAATTGCCGTGCAGTACGGTACGAGGTCAGTTCCGAACCGCTGTTCACTCATGTCTGCCATTGTCATGAATGCCAGCGGGAATCCGGCGGCGCGTTTCATGTTTCCACACTGATACTCGGTGCGGATTTCAAAATTACTTCCGACCATGTTGATGAACATGTGGTATCCCGTCCCAGCGGTAACGAGTACATGGTGTACGAATGCCAGAAGTGCTCCTGCACCCTGGCCGGCCATGCCATCGACTCCAATGCGGTGATGGTGGTACGGCCCAGTACCTTCGACGACACCTCACTAATCCAGCCCCAGGCCCATATCTGGATCCGGGAAAAACAGGATTGGGTCCTGTTACCCGATGATGTACCGGCATTCATGGAAAACTACGATGCCGAACAATTGTGGCCGGAGGAAAGCCTGGCACGAATGCGAACGGCTATGTCTTAGTAGAGATTATTTTCTTGTCCGTTTTTTCCAGCTAAGTGCAAGCTTGCGCTTGCTTGTGGCGCAATCTTGCAGATACAGATTTATCAATGTTTGATAAGGAATTCCTGTTTCCCCAGACATTTGTTTGAAATACCCGATAACATCTTCGCCCATTCTTATCGTCACTGGCTTTTTTAGTTTAGACGCATAGGGATTGCGCCTAGACTTCATTTTTGACAGATCGTATTCCTTTTTCATTGATCTATGTTTTTGTCCTGAACGTGTTTTATGTACAGTGTATTTACAATACAGTCAATGGCAATATCTACAAAGCGTAGTTCGGTTTCGTCTGATCGCGAGCCTGTCAGGTAAAATCCCGGGACGACAATTCCATGGTGCCGAGCCAGTGGCTGAGGTCTACCAGGTGGCTGGCGATTAAATGGATCACGCCGTCGCTCTTCTGCAGGTGTCCCACCACCCCCATTAACATCGCCTGCCTGACCACGGGACGCAGTTTTTCCCCCAGGTTGGGCCACACCACCACGTTGACGAAACCACTCTCGTCTTCCAGGGTCAGGAAGGTCACCCCGGCTGCGGTCATGGGACGTTGACGGCAGGTGACCAGGCCGGTGACTTTCACCGCGGCCTCATCGTCGATGTGTTCCAGGGCGCTGGCGGGAGACACATTGAAGTTATCCAGGTGTTGCCGGAACAGGGCCAGGGGATGGCGGCGCAGGGTAAAACCGGTAGCGGTGTAATCGCCGACGATGTTCTGGCTCTCGCTGGCTACGGGCAGTAGTACATCCACGCCGAAGTCATTGTCATCGAAAACCTGGTCGGTGAAAAAACTCAGGCTGCTCCTGCTATCCAGCTGCTCGTCTTTTTCCAGGCCTGCCGCCTGCCAGAAGGCACGGTGGCGATCGCCGCTGAGTTTTCTGAGGGCATCGGCGGCGGCCAGGGATTCCAGGTCCTTCTTGTTAATGCCGCTGCGGAACACCAGGTCCTGGATGGAATTGAAGGCACCGGCCCGGCGCGCCTCGCAGATCGCTGCAGCGCCGGTCTCGGACAAACCTTTAACCATGCGCAGGCCGATACGCAACCGTGGCGCCGCGGTTTCCTGGCAGGGAGACGGGAGCCTTTCAAAGCCGTTATCAAACTCAAGGCTGCAATCATGGAAACTCTTGTTTACGTCCACCGGCAGGATCACCACCTCGTGGTGCCTGGCATCCTTGATCAGTTGCGCCGGCGCGTAAAACCCCATAGGTTGACTGTTAAGCAGGGCACAGCAGAATGCCGCCGGGTGGTAGTACTTGAGCCAGGAAGAGACATAGGCAATCAACGCGAAGCTGGCGGAGTGGGATTCGGGAAAACCGTAGTCGCCAAAGCCCTTGATCTGTTTGAACAGTTGCTCGGCGAAGTCTCTTTCATAGCCTCTTTCGAGCATGCCCTTGACCAGTTTTTCCCGGTATGGCTCCAAACCTCCTTTGCGCTTCCAGGCCGCCATGGCACGCCTGAGCTGGTCCGCCTCGCCGCCACTGAAACCGGCGGCCACCATGGCCAGTTGCATCACCTGTTCCTGGAAGATGGGCACACCCAGGGTGCGGGACAGGGCGTCTTTTACTTCTTCGCTGGGGTAACTGACTTCCTCTCGGCCGTTACGCCGGTTCAGATAGGGATGGACCATATCACCCTGTATAGGGCCGGGCCGGACGATGGCGATCTGGATCACCAGGTCGTAGTAGCTGCGCGGCCTTAGCCGCGGCAACATGCTCATCTGGGCGCGGGACTCGATCTGGAACACACCGATGGTGTCCGCCTCTCCCATCATGTCGTACACCTTCGGATCCTCGGCGGGGATTTTCTGCAGGGTGAGGGGCTCGGCGCTGTAGTCGCTGATGAGGTCCAGGCATTTCTGCACCGCGGTGAGCATGCCCAGGGCCAGTACGTCGATCTTTAACAGGCCGAGTGACTCGAGATCGTCCTTCTCCCACTGGATCACGGTGCGATCGTTCATGGCAGCGTTCTCGATGGGCACCAGGTGGGTCAGCGGCCCCTGGCTGATGACGAAGCCCCCAACGTGCTGGGACAGGTGACGGGGAAAGCCGATCAGGTTCTGGCACAGGAATATCAGCATCTGGATCTTGGGGTCGGCGTAGTCGATGTCCGCGTCGGCCAGCTGCTCTTTCAGGTCCGATCCCCACCAGTAGATGGACTTGCTCAGGTGATCCAGCAGTTCGTCTTCCAGACCCAGCACCTTGCCCACGTCCCGCACCGCGCTGCGGGAGCGGTAGGTGATCACCGTGGCGGCAATGGCGGCGCGGTGGCGGCCGTACTTCTTATATATGTACTGGATCACCTCCTCGCGGCGGGCGTTCTCGAAATCCACGTCGATGTCCGGGGGCTCGTTGCGTTCTTTCGAGATGAACCTTTCGAACAGCACCTCGACCCGGGCCGGGTCCACCTCGGTAATGCCCAGGCAATAACACACCGCCGAGTTGGCCGCCGAGCCGCGGCCCTGGCACAGGATGTGCTGGCTGCGGGCGAAGTCCACCAGGTCGTGCACGGTTAAAAAATAATGCTCGTACTGCAACTCTTTAATGAGCATGAGCTCATGCTCGACAATATTGCGCACCTTGGGTGTGGCACCTTCCGGCCAGCGGCGGCGAATGCCGCGCTCGGTAAGTTCCCTGAGCCAGCCATGGGGGGTGTAGCCGTCCGGCACCAGTTCCCGGGGGTACTCATAGCGCAGTTCATCCAGGGAAAACCTGCAGTGGCTGGCTATATGAATCGTTTGCGCGAGTAATTCCGGCGGAAACAACTTGGCCAGTTGAGTGCGGGGGCGCAGGTGACGCTGGCCATTGCTTTCACCATCCAGGCCCAGCTCGTCGATGGTTTTACCCAGGCGAATGGCACTGACCGTGTCCTGCAAAATGCGACGGCTGGGGCTGTGCATATACGCACCCCCGGCGGCACACAGGGGAATGCCAAACTGCCGCCCCAGTTCCTGCAGGCATTTCAATTTACGCCGGTCATCGCCCCGCAGCAGCAGTTCCACTGCAATCCATAAACGGTTTTCAAACAGGCGCTTTAACCAGGCTGCCTGGGACGCGGTCTCTTCGGTGGCGAGAGCGAGATCGGGCAACCACAGCAACAGGCAATCACGGGGAAGATTGTCTTCCACCATGGCGCGATCGATCTCATAACATCCTTTCTTGGTATCGCGACGTGCGCAACTGATAAGGTGACTGAGTTCACCATAGCCCTTGCGGTTACAGGCCAGGATGACGAGATGGCAGCCGTCCTTCAGTTTGAATTCGCTGCCGATGATCAGCGCGATGTTTTTTTCCTTCGCGGCCACGTGGGCCCGTACTACCCCGGACAGGGAACACTCGTCGGTGATGGCCAGCGCCCGGTAACCCAGCTCGGCGGCGCGGGCCACCAGCTCCTCGGGGAAGGAGGCTCCCTTGAGGAAGGTGAAGTTGGACAGGCAGTACAGCTCGGCGTAATCGGGGGCAGGAGGCCCGTCAGTTGGGGCCTCCACGGCTGCGGCTGTTTCCTCGGGAGGCTCTGGGGCCATGCTGACATAGTCTGTAATACTGGATAAATATACAGTATTTTTAATCGGGCTTATTGTCAATAATCGAGGCCGATTTCTCAACGGACATACCCATGCGCACACGCACAGTCACAATATTCCTGCTTGTTCTCACCGGCGTGCTGGTGGGTGGATGCAGCTTCGATGGCAATGACTACGACCTGTTGATCACCGACGGAACCATTTACGACGGCAACGGCGGTGAACCTTTTATAGCCGATATCGCGGTAGTGGATGACCGCATCGTCGCCATCGGCGAGATCGATGCGACGGCAGATGAGCTTATCAATGCGAACGGCATGGCGGTGGCGCCGGGTTTCATCAACATGTTGAGCTGGGCCACGGACTCATTGTTAATAGATGGACGCAGCAATGGCGATATCCGCCAGGGTGTAACCCTGGAAGTATTTGGTGAAGGCCGGTCGGAGGGACCGATAAACGAGACCATGCGCGCCGACATGATGGAAAGCCTGGACGAAGACGCCGGCTACGAGATCGCCTGGACCACCCTGGATGAATACCTGCAATACCTGGTTGATCGCGGTGTCTCCACTAACGTGGCTTCCTTTGTCGGCGCCACGACCATTCGCGTACACGAACTGGGCTACGAGGACCGGCCACCCAATGGCGACGAACTGGCGCGCATGGAGGCGCTAGTAAGAGAGGCCATGGAAGACGGCGCCATGGGCCTGGGTTCTTCCTTAATTTATGCGCCGGCATTTTATGCTTCCACCGAAGAACTGGTGGCACTGAACAAGGTTGTCGGTGAATACGGTGGTCGCTACATATCCCACATGCGCAGTGAAGGCAATCGCCTGCTGGAGGCCATGGACGAGCTTATCCATATCGCCCGGGAGGGCGGCACCGGCGGTGAGATCTACCACCTGAAGATGGCCGGGCGCCAGAACTGGGACAAGTTCGACGACGTGGTAGAGAAGGTAGAGTCGGCACGGAATGATGGCCTGGATATTTCCGCCAATATCTACACCTACACCGCCGGTTCCACCGGTCTCGACGCCGGCATGCCACCCTGGGTACAGGAAGGGGGCTACCAGGCATGGGCACAACGCCTGCAGGATCCGGATATCCGAGAACGTGTGTTAGCAGAAATGAGCAGGCCCACGGACGACTGGGAAAACCTGATGCTGTCCGCCGGCGGTGAGGGCACCCTGCTGGTGGGATTCAATAACCCGGAGTTACGCCATTACCAGGGACGAACACTGGCGGAAGTCGCCAGCGAACGTGGCAAATCAATTTATGAAACCGCCATAGACCTGGTGGTGGAAGACAGCAGCCGGGTGCAGGTGGTTTACTTTTTGATGTCGGAAGAGAACGTGGCGAAGGGCGTCGCCCTGCCCTGGGTAAGTTTCGCTTCCGACGCCGGTTCCATGACCAACGAAGGCGTGTTCCTGGAAACCAGCACCCATCCGCGAGCCTACGGCAATTTTGCCCGGGTCATTGGAAAATATGTAAGAGACGACGAAGTGATCACCCTGCCCGATGCCATTCGCAAGCTGAGCAAATTGCCGGCCACCAACCTGAAGATTCGTGATCGCGGCGAGTTACGAGAGGGTTACTTTGCCGACATCGTGGTCTTTGATCCTGAAGAAATACAGGACCATGCGACTTTCGAAGATCCCCATCAGTATTCCACTGGCATGAGTTTCGTTATCGTTAACGGGGAGATAGTTATCGATGAAGGAGAGCATACTGGAGCCACACCGGGTCAAGTCGTGCGCGGCCCCGGATGGCGTGGCTGGAACCAGTGACATTTGTTTGGAGTTTGCTAAACATCGCTTAGAGATAGCGGTTTCGGTGAGGACCCATCTATATCCATCACTCCAAGATTTCGAGCAATATCCGCAGCAACACAAACCTTACCGTTCCATTGTCTGGCCATATCATGATTTCCATCGAGTGCTGCAATTGTTCGGCCTATAAATCTTGGAGATTCAGAATTTGAAAGATCGAGCATGTCAGCCGCCTCCATTACTTTCTCAGTTCTGACAAGGCCCGGGTACAGAGAAATTACAAAGATTTCCTTGCCGGACAACTCATTCGCCATATCAGATGTAAGCTTGTCAGTCGCAGCCTTTGCGATTCCATACAATACGTTTCCAATATGTTTTTGAGCTGACCAGAACGAAATATTAATTATTAGGCCGGGTTTGTTTTTCTTCAGTAAATGTTTCGTGAAAAGCTGTGATGCTACGAACGCTGAACGAACACCGCTATTCATCATTGAATCCCAACGATGCAGCGGTTGCTCCCAAAATGGATCCATCCAGGTGAAGCGGCCGTTTTCAAGCATTTTTTCATATCCGCCCCAAACATTATTCACGAGCAGATTGAGATCGTGTTTGGAGGCAATTTCTATGAATAAGGACTCTACTTGCTCATCTTGCGTATGGTCGATTCTTTTACTATGTGCTTTTCCACCCAGAGAGTTTGCAAAATTCTCAGTTTCTGTCAGCTTCTCTGAATTCCTGCCGGTGAAATAAACCGTATATCCCGATTCAGACAAACCTTCGACAATGCCTTTCCCAACTCCCTGGCTCCCTCCTGTTACAAGTGCCACAGACATACTCACCCCATTGCTTCGTATTTGTCGATTGTCGAAGTCAGGCTAAACGTAGATATCCATTCTTATTGCAAATACATGCAGTCTTCAATACTAAAATGAAGATTCCTGGATTGAGGGGGCGATCCAATCCTTACTGGATAAAAAAACCGGAGGCTAGCTCCGGTTTTATATATGCGGCTGTAACTGAAAGCTACTGGCTGTTTTCGTTAGCCCGCTGTTCCTCCACTCTTTCGCCGCGAAGAATATTCATCATACCGTAGTTACCTTCATGGCAGGCATACTCATAAAGCTGGCCGTCCACTTTCTCCATAGGAATCATGGCGGTGAACCTATCCTGAAAAGTGGAAGGATCATCTACCGTAAATTCGTATTCCAGAATAAAGTCATCGGTGCGGGTAAAGCGTTCGGTCAACACCTTGTCCTCGGCAGAACCAAAGGCGCTGAAGCTTTGGGTCAGGCCGCTGAAATTGCGAGTGACCACCACCAGGGTGTCACCATCGTAATAGCCTTTTGAATCGCCTGACCACAACGCGATGTCTTCGTCCAGGGAGGGAAGATCATCGGCAGAATCATAGATTGGAACAATGCGTGCATCGTGGATCATCTCGGTCATGATCACGGCGCTGTCTTTGCCCTGGAACACCTGCACATTATTGTTGTACAGGCTGGGAAAGAATGGTGGGCCGGCATTAAAACCAACGATGCAACGCTCTGATAATCCCCTATCTTCCGGTCCATCCTTGCCAATGCCACCGACAATGAAACGCACCGGCCGTTCGCCTTGCACATCAGGGCCGAGACCTCCGGCAATAACGGGTACACCTTCCACACGTTCGGGCAGTCGCCCATTTTCCGGATAGGAAATAAGAGACGTTCGATTGTCCCCGCTTGCTCCCATTTCCAGCCAGAATTCGTTATAGCCGCCGGGGCCAATGTTTCCCAGCGCCTCGATACCGCGCGCAGATTGTTCCGCGAGGGCGACAAGTTCTTCCTCGGTGAAAAAAGCCTTGTCACCGAGCTGGCGCGGCCGCTCCATGGGTATATTGGTGGCGAAGTTCCACACACCCTGCAAGTCCGGCTGTCCCCAGAGATTGCGCGGCGGAGTGTAATCCTGGGCATACAAGCTGGAACTGAATGCCAGGGAAAGTATTAATAGAACAGGCTTGAATTTCATGGTTCCCCTTCTCCCTCAGTAACGCACTGAGTCATCGTGTAGTGCCGGGTAGTAGTCGTTGTTTCGAATAATTCGGCAAGCTCCGGCATTCTAACGCAATCTCAAATAAAAACGGCCCCTGGGGGCCGTTTTTTCTCAATGAGTTTCCAGTAACTGAAACTGTCAGTTGGCCGATTCCTCTGCCCTGCGCTCCTCCATGCGTTCACCACGGAGAATATTCTGCATGCCGTAATTCCCTTCGTGGCAGGCGTATTCATAGAGTTGGCCATCCACCTTGGCCATGGGCACGATGGCAGTAATCCGATCCGTGAAAGTGGCCGGATCATCCAGGGTCCACTCGTAGTTGACGGTATAGGGTCCTACCCGGGTGAACTTTTCGGTCAGCACCTTTTGTTCGGAGGTGCCAAAAGGTTCCAGGCTCTGGGTCATGCCGTTGAAGTTGCGCGTCTCTACCACCAGGGTATCGCCGTCGTAGTAACCACGAGAAATACCGGACCACAAATCAAGATTCTCATCCAGTGCAGGAAAGTCGGCGGCGGAATCGTAGATCTGAACGGTACGGGCATCGTGAATCATTTCCGTCATGATCACGGCGCTGCCTTTTCCCTGGAAAATCTGCACGTTGTTGTTGTACAGGCTCGGTGTGAACGGAGGACCGGAGTTAAACCCCACGATGCAACGCTCGGAAAGGCCACGGTCTTCCGGGCCATTCTTGGCAATGCCACCTACGGTGTAACGCACCGGACGCTCACCGGGCACATCCGGCCCCAATCCACCAAACTGAATTTTCACGCCTTCGACCATGGCCGGGTAGCGACCGTTGGTCGGGTAAACAATATGGGATGTGCGCACGCGGCCATCCAGGGCGCCGGCACTCTCAACCCAGAAATCGTTGTAACCGCCCGGTCCGCCCTCGCGCTGGGCTACGGCCTGGTCCGAGGCTTCGTCCGCCGCCCGCAAACGATCGCGCAGGGCCTGGACTTCTTCCTCGGTCATGAATTCACGCTCACCGAAACGTTCCGGGCGCTGCATGGGAATGTTCGATGAGAAGTTCCAAACGCCCTGCAGGTCAGGATAGCCCCACTCGGTGCGCGGTACTTCGAAATTGTCCTGGGCAACAACAGCCTGTGTACAGAGCAACAAGCTTATTATTGAAGTAATACGTTTCATGGTCCCTCCCGGGCACGTCTGGATATGGGAATGATACAGACGCCGGAATCTCTTTTCACGCTGAATTAAAGGCCGACGCATAAAAAAAGGGCCCCTCATGAGGGGCCCTTTTTAAGACCTATAAATAAGAGGTGTTACTACCAGCTCTTGCCGATAGTGAACACGATAGCCTGGCTCTCATCGGGCATGCCGCTGGAATCAAGCTGGTCAGACAATTGGTCGTCGCTGAAGATCGCGGCAACACCAAAGTCGATTTCGGAAATGCTGGTGCCCCAGCCAATTTCGAGATAGTCACCGTCAAATTGATCTCCAAACGAACCCCAGGTTCCGTAGAAACCGTTTTCGAATGAAAGGGTCGCGGCGATGAAATCGTAATCCAGTTCCGGGCCGGTGAAGTTGTCGTAAGTACCGGTTGAGTACTCCAGTCCGAAAATACCGTATCCAAGATTCAGGTTGATTTCTTCGTAGGTATCGTCGAATTCACCGGTGTAGTAGTAGCCGGTAAAACCGATGCTGGCGCTGAAGCCTTCGTCGGTTTCGATGCCGTAGCCGAAGTAGCCATCAATCTCGAGGCCGTCACCTACGTCGGCAGTCCAGCCACCAACGTAAAAACCACCTGATTCATAATCGATGCCAGCGCTGCCGGATGATGTCTTCTGCAGGATGCCGCGGTAGTAGTATTCAGACGCGTATCCAACGTTATAGGAAACCTGTGCACTCGCGGACGATGCGAACAGTGCTCCGGAGAGCAACGCAAGACCTGCGGCAACGTGGGTTAATCTTTTCATCTCTTCCTCCATATGTATTGAGACTTCGTGTTTCTGAAACACGATGTGGAAAGTCATGAACTTCCTCCCGCCCTGTTTATCTCTTCCTCTTTCCAGAGTTGAGACTTCGCGTTTGGAATAGGACAGTGAAAGTCACGAACATCCTGCCGCTGACTGTAGCAAGTACTGCGCCAACACTGTGAAAGCCCCGTATTTTCTGGATTGCCGGATTTTCGCGGAAGAATTGCCCCATAACAGTGCAACATATTGGTGCACCGGGGATGCCCAGCAGTGGGACCGCACCACAACAGCGCACATCGAGTGAGTGTTCGGCGTATTTACTGGGGTTCAGGCGACCCGGTCGGGCGCCCGCTTCGGTGCACCGGGCAACAGGACTCAGTCCGGTACTGGCATGGGCAGGGGATCAGGCACACCATAACCTCGTTGTACGGCGGGCCGATTGGCGATGCGAACATACCAGTCCTTGAGGCGGGGAAACTGGTCTAAGTCCATTTGTTGCCACTCGTAGCGCGAGATCCAGGGCCAGGTGGCAATATCGGCGATGGAGTAGTCCTGTACCAGGTAGTCGCGATCCTGCAGGCGCGCTTCCAGCACACCATAGAGGCGGGCGTTTTCCTTGCCATAGCGTTCCTCGGCATAGGGCGCCTTGCCCGGATTGAACTTCAGGAAGTGATGGGTCTGGCCCAGCATGGGCCCGATATGCCCCATCTGGAACATCAGCCATTCCATTTCCTCCCAGAATGTGTCGCTGCCCCAGGGGCTCATGAAGCGCCCCGATTTTTCCGCCAGGTACATGAGTATGGCGCCGGATTCCATCATGGACTTGCCGGCTTCATGATCCACGATGGCGGGAATCTTGTGATTGGGGCTGATCTCGGCAATTTCCCCCTTGTGCTGATCGCCTTTCGTGATATCGATGGGGATCACCCGGTAAGACAATCCCAGTTCTTCCAGCATTATCGAGACTTTCCGGCCATTGGGCGTATTCCATGTATACAAATCGATTGCGGCTTGAGATGTTGATTCTGTCATTGCAAGTCGGCCCTGCTGTTGTACTCTGGGGATAACCGGCTGGGCAGTATAGCTGCTGGCAATCAATTTACCGAGGCTTGCGAACAGGTTCCCGCTGTTCCGGTACCCGGATATGTCTCGTAAAACTTTTCGACAAGGGCTTTCGAATTTCGGCGTAGTCATCCTGATTACGCTGTTCTCCGTTGTGCCTGTTTCTGCGCAGGAACAGGATAGCAGCGAAGGCTGGCAAAACGATGCCGCCCGCGCGCAGTTCGATGCCCTGATTGCTGAAGGGCGCAGTGCCCTGGAAAACCAGCAGTTTCGCGAGTCCGCGGCCCTGTTCGACGAGGCCCTGCAACTGGTCAAGATCTGGGAGGGCCTGTATGCACCGGTACAGTTGCCGGCATTGCTGGGACTCACCCAGTCAACCATCGCCAACCGGAACTGGCGCAGCGCCAACCAGTACCTGTCCTATTTCGCGTACTTGAACGAAAAGTCTCGAATCTATGGAATCGACTACTACCTGGTTGCCACCGAAATGCTTGCCGATCTCTACCTGTTCGCCGCCGCTGATCCTCTGAACCCGAACAGCGCCCACCACCTGGTGGCGGCGAAAAATTCCAGCTGGCTCGCCATCAACACCATCGAGAATTACCTTGGTGAAAACAGCCTGCGCCTGCCCCCATGGCTTTACCGGATCTCCCTGTCCCATTTGTACCAGAGCCGGCTCACGGAGCGGCGCGGTCTGACCAGTTACGATTACAAAAGCGAAGAGCGTGAAATAGTCAGTGGCTGGATGCTGGACCTGAATGAGTCCAGGCGCATTAGCTACAACATCGGTAAGGAGTTGTTGCAACGCATCGCCGATATCTATATCGCCAATAATGCCGGAGTGGAATTACAGGCACTGGCGCAGGTGCAACTGGGGGATTGGGAAACCCTGTTCTACCAGGATGAATACGCCCTGCGAAACTACCACCGGGCCTATGAGCTGATGCAGGAAGCGGGATCACCCCGCGCTGGGCTGGATAAGCTGTTCGCGCGGGCCAGTATCCTGCCGGAACCGGTTCTACTGCAGAGCTTTGACGCCGAGGGCAGCAGCCCGCCCCTGCGTTACAGCGGCTGGTCCAGCGTCTTTCCGGGGGTGCCCACACCCCAATCTCGAAACCTTGGTTTCTACCGCTACACCCGGGATTCCTCGGTTTCGCTGCGGCTGGATTACGGCCGTGAAAACCCGGATATTTCGTGGGAATCTGCGGCCCTTGGACCCCATAACGTGGTATTCCGTGGCATTGATGGCGATGCAGCCACTGACTACCGGGCAGAGCTGGATGCCCTGCGCCTGCGACCTTTCATGGCGAAGGGAGAGCCCGGGAACCACGAAAACCTCGAACTGCAGTTGATACTGGGCGGAGCTGAAGTGGAATTGCCCTGAAATGGGTCTAAACTAATGATTATGTGCAGCAAAATTCCCTTCAAGCCCCTTTCCCTGGCCCTGGTTTCCGCCCTGGCTGCGGCCTGCGCGGCGGAGCCCGGTGATAGCGCCCCTTCACGGCTGCCTACGGATGCGGAGGTTGAGCAATACAACGCCCTGGTGCCCCCGGAAGAGCGCATCGTCTGCCGCCGCGAGCGCCAGGTGACGTCCACGATCCCGCGCCGGGTCTGCCGCCTGGTAGTAGATGTAGAGGAAACGTCTATCTTTCACCGGGAACAATTACGCCGCGTTCTGCGCTGATTTTCCCGCTCCCGGAATTAACCCTGTAAATACCGATCAATCGCTCGAAAAAGCCGTTGCGTGGCCGTTTGCATAGGGCCTATACTGCCCTTTGGCGTTACGCCGCGCGGGTTCAGCCAACCCGCCTACAAGTGTTTTGCTCAATACAAGACCGCACCCATGCGGCTGTAACAACAACCATATACTTATAATTTCTTATAAGAAGTAGGGAGAAGAAGTGATGCGCAAAAAATTCCCCTGCCGGCGCAAGGCGTTAAGCCTTGCAGTACTGGCGGGACTCACGCTCCCTGTTGCTGCTCAAGCCCAAGACGATACTGATATCGAAGAGGTCGTGGTAACAGGTTCATTTATCCGGGGCACCCCCCTGGATGCACCTTCCCCGGTTCAGGTGGTAGACCGCGCAAGCATTGAGGCACAGGGTGCCGCAATCGTGTGGGACGTCATCAAGAACCTGGAAGTGAACTCCGGTTCATTTACCAACTCGGGATCCGGTGAACGTTCCCAGACCGAGGGTACTGCGGTTGTAAACCTCAGGAACCTAGGTGAGAACTCCACCCTGACCCTCATTAATGGCAAGCGCATGGCACCCCACGCCGGTGAAACAACAACCGGTGGTGAGTTCGTCAACGTAAACGCCATACCGATTGTTATGACCGAACGTATCGAGGTGCTGACCGATGGTGGTTCCGCACTGTACGGTGCCGACGCGGTTGCCGGTGTGGTTAACGTGATCATGCGTACCGACTTCGAAGGCCTGGAGCTGTATGGCGACATCCAGGGTGTGGAAGCGGCCGGTGATTCTTTCGACCAGACTCTCAGCGGCATCTGGGGTTGGAGCAGCGATGATGGCGACACCCACTTCGTGCTTTCCGCGGAACGATTCGAACGTGACAAGCTGCCTGCTACCGACGGCAACTTCATCGATGAGAATTCCCAGTTCCTGGCAACGGTCTCTTCCATCGGTGGTGTGGTTTCATCACCGCTGTTTGGTGCCAATGTCAACCAGGACTATGTCCGGGATGACATCGTCGCGCTAAACCTTTCCGAAGGTGGTGACGGTGATGCCATTTATTCCGATCCGCTGTGTGAGACCATGACGGGCCTGACCGGCATTCCGTTCCAGGTCGGCACGCTGCGGGAAGACCGGGGCGAGCACGGCGGTACCTGTCGTGAAGACGTGACCCGGTTTAACTTCCTGGCCCGTGAAACCGAGCGCAACAGCTTTGCTGCCGCGTTTGACCACACCTTCAGCGAGCAGGCCGAGTTCTATGCCTTCGCCAACTACTCAGAGAATACGGTAATTCTCGAGGGTGGCGGCCTGAACAACACCGGTGGTTCCAGCACGACCCGTGGTCCTACGGTATTCCTGGCACAACCCGGCGCTTACATTGGCAACCCGGCTTTCCTCGGCCAGTCCCTGGGCCAGACCATGACCCTGGGCTACTTTGCCGATCGCGTCGGTAATACACGCCCGACTGCGGCCGACATTACCAATGCCCCGGTCGATGGCGCCAATGGTGGTCTGAATGCAACATTCTGGGCCAACCCGCGAGACGGGATTCCACGAGACGGCATTCGTTCCAATACCACGGAAACAGATGCCACGCTGGTGCAGGCTGGCCTGCGCGGTGATTTCACCGTGGACGATCGCGCCTGGAACTACGACATCAGCTATTCCTGGTCAGCGACGTCCAACGAACAGTCCTACCAGGTATTTAACCGTGACCGTACCGAGCTGGCAGCAAACGGTTTGGGTGGGCCAGGCTGTACGCCCAACGGTGTACCCGATTTCGATTTCGAGGGCGCGCTAAACGTTCCCGCTTTCGGACCGGTACTGCCTTCAGGCTGGGATTTCTACGGTGCCCTGATGCAGACTTTCTTCCCCGGTTATGTATTCACTACCCGGGAAAGCCTGTCTTATGCGCTGACCAGTAATAACCACGGCCAGGGCGGCTGCCAGTTCTACAACCCGTTCCTGAGCCAGTTCACCAATCCTACGGTTGCCAACGACCCGGCCCTGATGGACTGGATGAACACCACGGTGCTGCGTGCCGACAAGCGTAACAAGCTGGCAGTGGTCGATGCCGTAGTATCCGGCGGCCTGTTCGACATGGCCGGTGGTGAGGCAGCATTCGCGGCCGGTGCCCAGTGGCGTGAGCGCAATGCCAAATCAATTGCGCCCAGCCTGAACTTCCCCGGATTGCAGGACAGAATCCTGGGCTATGACAGCAATGGTGTACCGAACGAGTTCCACTACGTGGCAAACAACTACGAGTGCTCCAACTGTATCTTCAACTACAACAACACCCGTTCCACCAAGGCGGTATTCGGTGAGTTGTCTCTGCCCTTCGCCGAAGGCATAGAGTCACAGATCGCCGTTCGCTGGGAAGACTACGGCGGCAATATCGGCAGCGAAGTTTCGCCGAAGGTAGCCCTGAGCTGGCGTCCCATCGATGACCTGTTGCTACGCGGCTCCTGGTCCCAGTCATTCCGCGCACCGAATATCGGTATCGTGGAAGAAGGACTGGAAGCAGGCAGTATCGTGTTTAAGGATCCACTATCTAACCAGGCTGTACGTGCCGGTTTGATTGATCCCACTCCGGAAAACGGTGAAGTGGAACAGACCTTTACCCTGGGCGGCCCTGCGCCAAACGTGGGTAACGAGTTTGCCGATACCTACAGCTTAGGATTTATCTGGACACCCTCCGGTGAACTGGATGGCCTCAGCGTACAGGCCGATGTATGGCGTTTCGAAGTTGAGGACAGGGTTCTTCCGGAACCGGGTATCTCCGCAGTACAACCGGAAATCGAACGATTCCTGGCAGTACGGGATGATCCCAATAACTACATCCTTAACGATTCCATCTCAGCCGACTCCCCGGTATTGGACGTTCCCTGTGATCCCAACGCACTGGCAGCCCAGTTCGGTGTGGATTCCGATGAGCGTCTGAACTGTGTGGTTAACCCGGATCTGTATACCGATAACACCCAGGGTGTTGGTATCAGCCGTGCGGCCCGAAGCGAGAGCGCCAACCTGATCACCCTGACCCTGGCGGCAATTAACGCCGGCCAGATCGAGGCGGACGGTGTTGACGTGAAGCTGGGATATAACTGGGATACCGACATGGGACGCTTCCGCATCAGCGCGGACTACACCCACGTTAACTCCTACGAACTGAAGAACGTACCTGGCCTGGAACTGGGTCTGCTGAATACCGGTATCTTTGATGCCGCCGGCACCTCGGGCAACAGCCTGCACGTACGTTCACTGCCGGATAACAAGGGTAATATCACCTTCAGCTGGCAGCGTGACAACCACGGTCTGACCGTGATCAACCGTCACATCGGTTCTTACCAGGACCTGGCGTACGACTTCGAGTTTGAAACTGCTAACGATTTTGAGCGTAGCCTGCTGCGCCGCAAGATCGACAGCTACATGACATTCGATGTTCAGTATCGCTATGCCCATTCCTGGGCTAACAGCAACCTGGGCGATACCGTATTCACGCTGGGTATTCTCGACCTGTTCGACGAAGACATCCCCTATCGTGAAACCGGTGGCCTGAACTACGACGCGACTGTGTTCGATCCCCGTGGTCGACGCTTCTACGCGCGGGTTCTGTGGCAGTTCCAGTAAGCGTTTAAACCACGCTTTAAAAGAAAACGGCGCTGAGCAATCAGCGCCGTTTTTTATTGGGCTAATTATTTTCTCGCGGAGACGCTGAGAATTGTTAGTTTGGATTCTGATGCACGACAGGCTCTTGGATATTTTCTAACATTGAGAATTATGCCTCTCGCAAAGCTCGCGAAGGGATTGAAGCAAGGCGCGATATCAGTGCGGGTAGGAAGTCTGTATCCCTCAGGGTAGCAACATTGTAACTTTAAACCGCCTAGCCCTTTGCGAGCTTTGCGTGCTTTGCGAGATAAAAAAGCGGTATTGAAAAGAGCTCTTAACTCTGAACTCTCTGGCGGAGTTCGAAGTTGTAAGACATGCTGATCCTATCAACATCAGTCTGGTTTTGCGCCACACCGTGTTCCAGCCAGGAAGGAAACATAAAGGTCTTGCCTTCCACCGGGGGTAAGGTGGTGATCAGTGAATTCTCCGGACGACTCTGCTGGGCCGGGGGCGGCACCATCCAGCGCGCCAGGCGCGGGTCACGAAAGGTAATTGCAGGGGCATTCTCTCCTGCGCTGATGTAAATCACGCCACTGATCTGGGAATAGGGGTGATTGTGTACCCCATGGTAGCTGTACTTGGAATTGATGTTGCAGAAGAGCTGGGTCATTACCAGCTCGAAGTTATTCCAGTCCCAGTATTGTTTGCGGCCATATTCGTAGGCGCATTCGTAGATGAACTTCACCAGGTTTTCGAAGACCGGATCATTAAACAATCGATCCTTACTGCGATAGGAAGTATAGCCATGGGGATACTGCTGCGCCGAGAACTGACGACCGGCCTCATCTTCGTCACGTATGGCGTAGATTCGTGCCACCAATTTTTCCTTTTCCTCGGCAAAGAGAGGATAGTCACATTCATGGAGAAACGTGGGGAACAAAATGCGTAACTGCATGTTTGCATCGGATTCATTACTGCTCATGGTTTATCCCGTTCAGCTTGCTGCCTGTTTTTTCATGGCCTCGTAATCAATGGGCTGGCCGAGGTCCAGTACTTCATAGTTGCTCGCCATGGGGTATTTCAATCCTGTGGCGCAATTAAACAATACTACCTTTTCATCGGGCTTGATGCGGCCACTTTGTAGTTCCTGATTGAGCGCGGCCAGGGTCGCGGCACCTTCCGGGCATAACAGGATACCTTCGCTGCGGGCGCAATCCCGCTGTGCCGCGACAATGGCTTCATCGGAAACTGCTGTCGCGAAACCGTTGCTCTCCCGCACCGCGTCGAGAATCAGGAAATCTCCAACGGCGGCAGGAACCCGGATACCGGCGGCCAGGGTGTGGGCATCCTGCCACGGCTCGGCATGGCGCTCGCCGTTTTCAAAGGCTCTCACTATGGGGGCGCAGCCGCTAGCCTGCACGGCCACCATGCGTGGTCGTTTCGAACCGATCCAGCCGATGGCTTCCAGTTCATTAAACGCCTTCCACATGCCGATGAGACCGGTGCCACCACCGGTGGGATACAGGATTACGTCAGGCACATCCCAACCCAGTTGTTCCGCCAGTTCCAGTCCCATGGTTTTCTTGCCCTCGATCCGGTAAGGCTCCTTCAAGGTGGAGGTATCGAACCAGCCCATGATTTCCTTACCCTCGCCCACCACCTTGCCGCAGTCATTGATCAGGCCATTGGCCAGGTAGGTGTGGGCACCGAGATAGCTGATCTCGTCGATGTTTACACTGGGCGTGTCTTCGGGGCAGATGACATAGGTTTCGATACCGGCAGCGGAACCGTAGGCGGCAAGGGCGGCACCGGCATTGCCATTGGTGGGCATGGCCATGGACTTAACGCCGAGTTCTTTTGCCATGGATACCGCCAGGGCCAGGCCCCGGGCCTTGAAAGATCCGGTGGGCAGGCGACCTTCGTCTTTTATAAGTATTTCCCCGGAGCCTAACTGTTGTTTCAGGTTGGGTGCAGGCAGCAAGGGGGTCATTACTTCCCCCAGGCGTACCACGTTTTCGGATTTGCGCACGGGTAAAAACTCCCGGTAACGCCAGAACTCCGGCGCGCGATGCAGCAAGTCTTCCTTGCTCAAGGATTTTGCCAGGGCTTCCAGGTCATAACGCACCAGCAGGGGCCTGCCCGCGGCGGACAGGCCGTGAAGCTGGTCGGCAGGGTAATGCTCACCGGTGAAACCGCACTCCAGGTGAGTAACGAATGTGGGGTACTGCTGCATAGCCTGGTGCCGGCCCGCTACTCCACCCGGTTCGAGTATTTCTCGCGGAAGCGATCCCACAGTTGTTGCTGGGTTCCGTACAGGTCGATATCCCTTCCCTGGATAAAGGCGCCCTGTACCTTGCTGGTGCGCATGTCCAGGGCATCGCCCTCGGAGATAAACAGGGTGGCATCCTTGCCCACTTCCAGTGTGCCGACACGATTACTCACGCCGAGTATCTCGGCATTGTTTAGGGTGATCAGGGACAGGGCCGTTTCCCGGTCCAGGCCATAGGCCGCCGCGGTACCGGCAAAGAAAGGCAGGTTGCGTTGGGTATCGACTCCCGTGCCTCCGGCTCCAATGCCCACCTTGATGCCCGCTTCATGAAGCAGGAACGGCGTCTTGAAAGGCATGTCTACATCGTGCCATTCCTCTGAGGGCAGGGCATGAATCTGTTCGTAGATTACCGGCAGGTTTTCCTCGCGAATAAAATCGATAACCTGCATCGCTTCCAGCGCCCCCACCAGCACCACGTCTTCAATACCATATAGGCGCGCGAAGCGAACCGAGCTGATGATTTCTTTCGCGTCATTAACATGGATAAACAAGGTGGCGCCGCCATTTAGCACCGGCTGCAAGGCGGCGAGATTTAGATTCAGGGGAGCACCGGTATAGGCAACCGCATTACGAAACAGGGAATGCAGCAACTCGGTCTGGGCCTGGTAATTCTCATTATCCACGGTTTCAAACAGCCCAGTCTCAGAGTTACGACGCCGTACCTGCAGAGACGGCCAGCGCAGGTGCATGCCATCGTCCAGTTGCAGGGCGGCGTCCTCCCAGTTCCAGCCATCCAGCTTGAATACCGATGATGAACCGGAGATCAATCCGCCTTCCGGGGTGACCTGGGCGGTGAGTATGCCGTTGAAACGATTAGTGGGAATGTATTCGGAATCGGTGTTGTAGGCGATGGCCGAGCGCACGCTGGCGTTGATGTCCCCTTCCTCGATGACATCGTTGGTAGAGCGTACGTTACCCACTTCCAGCAAACCGAGTACGGTGTTGGGCATGACGAAACCAGGATAGATGTGCTGGCCCTGTACATCGACAACCAGGTGATCGTCCATGTCGATGTTGTCGCCGGCGGAACCGACGGCGGTGATGATGCCTTCGTCGAAGGTAATCACGCCGTCACCGATGACCAGGCCATTACCGACATGAATCACGGCATTGGTCAGGGCGATGGGCTGGGCCTGGTCCGCAGCGGGCACCGGGACTAAAGCAATGGAAATTTGCGCGATGACCGCGACGCCAATTAATGCCAGTAGCTTGAATAGGTGTTTCATCGTCGGCCTCCTGCGCTGCTTTCCTCTTCGTCTTCTTCGGGATCATCACCATCGGTGATACTGGCAATGATGCGAGCACGCTCCGCAGCGATCTGTTCGCGCAAGCCCAGGTCCTCTTCTATGTCGTAATAGGGTACGCCTTCGATCCAGGTAGTCTCGGCCACGGCATAGACTGACAATGGATGATCGGACCACAACACCAGGTCGGCGTCTTTGCCCTCCCGAATGCTGCCCATGCGGTCATCCAGGTGCAGCAGGATGGCCGGGTTCAGGGTAACCATCTTCAGGGCGTCCACCTCGCTGATGTCTCCGTACTTGATGGCTTTTGCCGCCTCCTGGTTGAGGCGCCGCGACATCTCGGCATCATCGGAATTGATGGCAACCACCACCCCGGCCTGCTGCATCAGGGCGGCGTTGTAGGGAATGGCATAGCGCACCTCCCACTTGTAGCCCCACCAGTCGGAGAAGGTGGAACCGCCGGCGCCGTGCTGCGCCATCTTGTCCGCTACCTTATAGCCTTCCAGGATGTGAGTGAAAGTATTGATGTTGAAATCGAAACTGTCCGCCACGTGCATGAGCATGTTGATCTCGGACTGCACGTAGGAGTGGCTGGTGACGAAGCGCTCCCCGTTGAGAATCTCCAGCATGGCTTCGTTCACCAGGTCACGCCGCGGCGCCGGTGTGTTGCGCTGGCGTGCATTGGACAGGCTATTGTACTCGTCCCATTCGCGGCCATACTCCCGGGCCTGGGAGAAAGCGTTAACAAAGACCTGCTCTACACCCATGCGAGTTTGCGGGTAACGAATAGATGCCGGGTTGGTACTTCTTTTTACGTTTTCGCCCAGTGCAAATTTTATGTATTCGTCAGCCCCTGAAATCAAAAGATCTTCCGGTGGCGATCCCCACTTCATTTTTATCAACGCCGACTGACCACCGATAGGATTAGCGGAACCATGTAACAACTGTGCGGCAACCACACCTCCGGCAAGGTTTCTGTAGATATTTATGTTCTCGGAGTTCACCACGTCCTTCATACGCACCATGGAGGAGTTGGTCTGGGTTTCGTTAATGCTGAATAGGGCGATATGAGAGTGTTCGTCGATAATGCCGGGGGTCAGGTGCTTGCCGCTGCCATCGATCACGGTGACATTATTCGCGGACAGGCTATCACCTACCTCGGCAATACGGCCGTCACGAACCAGCACATCGGTCACCACTACTCCCTGGTCTTCATTAGTCCATACAGTAGCGCCGCGAATAAGCAGGTCCTGCTGCTGGGGCAGGATTTCACGGCCGTAAGCGGAGAACGGATAAATCACCGGGCCGGGCAAGGCCGGCACTGCAGCGGTGGATGCGGCGAAATCTTCATCACTGTCGCTACCGGATTGGCGCGTCATGGTCCAGGCCACGTTGGCGCCACTGCCGTCGCGACCGTTACCACGCCAGCCATTTTCCACGGGCCAGCCATTCAGGCGAACCCGGTTAGCATCTTCTTCCAACAGGAAATTCAGGGCGATAAGGTCGTCCGACAATTCGATGTTGACCGACCGTGTTTCATCATCCTGCAATTGCAGCTCGGCACTGGGGTCCTGGCCATCGAAGCTCAGTTCGAGTTCCAGTTCCGTGCCGGCAAGCGCCAGCAAGTAAGTTCCTGCCAGGGTATTGGCATCCTCTCCCAGTTGATAGCGTTCACCCTGAATCCAGCTCTCCAGGATGGTGCTGTCTTCATCCAGCAGCGGTCGGTCGGTCACCAGGAAATTGGCCAGGCGGCCCGGGCTGAGCTCCCCTACCAGTTCTTCCACGCCCAGTATCCGCGCCGGAGTTCGGGTCAGGGCGGTAATGGCTGCAGTTTCGGACAAACCGTTGTCCACGGCCTTGCGCAGGTTATCCCAGAAGTCTTCGCCGGAACCGTGGGCGGTCAGGGCAAAAGGTATGCCGGTCTCCGCCAACAGGCGCGGATTAAAGGGCGCCAGTTCCCAGTGCTTGAGGTCTTCTAAACTGACTTCGTCCGCCTCCAGGGCATCCTCCACTTCCGGCGCCTCGGGAAAATCCACGGGCACGATCAGGGAAGCACCGGTTCGCTGCAACAGTTCAAGGCGGCGATAACTGTCACCACCGGTCTTGAGCACATACTGCACCCCGAACTCGTCACCCACCTCATCGGCCTTGATGGACTGGTGCCAGTTGCTCACCTCCATGACCTGGGGCAGGGACTGGGTTTGCAGCCATGCTTCCAGGGTCGCATCGGTAAACGGGCGCGGACTGCGCTCACCAAACCATTGGGCATCCAGGTAGGTCTGGCGCAGCAGTGCATAGGTTCCCATCAGGGAAACGGGCATTTGCTGGGACGAGGAACCCTTGTTCAGGGAGTAATGGGCCGCCGCATCGGGCACGATAATGGCTTCGTTGGCGTTCTTGTCTCCCAGGGTAATGAGCGCGGAAGTACCCCGGGCGATGCCGTCGCGGCGAATACTGAGCACCGTGGAAAATCCCTGTTCCCTGAGTTCCTTACGCTCGTCTTCGTCGGGCTCGAAGGCGACGCTGGCACGAAAGTTGGCCTTGATGGCGTCATTTACGTTCAGGGCCCGGTCACTGGGGTACAGATTCTCCGCCGCGCCGTTGTTATCGACACGGTCATCCACTTCCTGGCCGTATTCGCTGTAGATATCGATCAGGCCCGGGTAGACATACCTGCCGGCAAGGTCGATTTCGAAATAACCATCTGGGACTTCGCTTCTCGAAGCGATATCGACTATAGACCCTTCCCGGATCAACAGGGTGGCATCGTCATCGAAACTGCCGTCGGGAAGATAAATGACGCCACCAGTAAAGGCATAGGCATCGGCCCGGTTGTCGGCGATACCATTGGGCGTGGCATTCTCCTGTGCAAGGGCCGACACAGATGTAATAAATAGTAGTAACACTGCACATGCAGTGGAACGACGCGTGATTTTTATCGGCACCATGGAAATTCCTCCTCACCATTGCCAGGCCCGAGTATTTCACCAGTGTTCCTGCTGCGGCTGCCCCAGAGCACGCCCGCCGCGGCTTTAGCTCGGTCAGAAGGCTCGACGTACCGCTCAAGTACGCCTGCACATTCTTCGGTCGCGAAAGCCGCGGCTAACGCACCCTGGAACATCCTCGCGACGGATCACTGGTGAAACATTCGGGCTAGTTGCGCAGTTCCAGCGAGTGTACCGGCAACAGTTTGTGAATATAAGAGCCGGATTTTTTCCGGATTTACGCGCCCTTGGGGCCCCCTGCAATTCAGGTATACTCGCGCAATCATCTGAATTTTCCCTATGAATTAACCCGGAGTTTTGTCATGACCCTGGACAAAAAAATCCTGGCGCTGCTGCCAGCTTTTCTTCTTTTAACCGCTTGTGGTGAACAGGCTCCCACCAGTGAAGTCGCGCCGCAGCCCGCGGCGGAACCGGCAACTGAATCGGTCGCGGCAAGCGACCAGCCGGAACTGGGTGACTGGGGTGTGGACCTGAGTAACCAGGATTCATCCACCCGGCCCGGTGATGATTTTTTCCGCTTTGCCAACGGCCTGTGGCTGGATTCATTCGAGTTGCCACCGGATCGCAGCAACTACGGTTCCTTTACCGTGCTGAGTGACCGTTCCGATGATCGGGTGCGAACCATCATCAGCGATCTCAGTTCCATGGAACCGGCACAGGGTTCCATCGAGCAGAAAATCAGCGACTACTACCTCAGCTACATGGGTACCGACACCCTCAACGGGCTGGGCATCTCACCCCTGCTGCCGGGGCTGGCCGCACTTGATGAAATCGATAGCCGGGAAGAACTGGTGGCGGGATTCGGCCGCGCCCAGATCGACAACACCGCCAGCCCATTCGGTTTTTACGTAGGCGCCGATCGCAGCGACCCGGACCGGCACCAGCTGGTACTTTCTGTGGGTGGCCTCGGCCTGCCGGATCGTGATTATTACCTGGTGGATACGGAACGCTTCCAACAGGTGCGCGATGCCTATGTTGACCACATCGAGAAGGTATTGAATTTTGCCGAGATCGACGATGCCGCGGGCAAGGCACAAACCATACTCGCCCTCGAAACCAAGATCGCGGAACACATCTGGCCGCGGGCGCAACGCCGTAACCGGGATCTCACTTACAACCCGGTTAGCTATGGAGAATTCAAGGCGGAGTATGGAGGGTTTGACTGGGATGCCTATTTCGCCGCGGCAGGTATCGAGGAAGTTACCGACCTTAACGTCACCTACCCCAGCACCATGGGGCCGGTCATCGAGCTGATCAATAACGAACCGGTGGAAGACTGGCGTAGCCTGATGACTTATCGCCTGATCGTCGACAGCGCCGGTGTATTGTCGGAAGAAATCGAGCAGGAGCGCTTTAATTTTTATTCCACGGTATTAAACGGCGTTACGGAACAGCGGGAACGCTGGGAACGCGGTGTTATGCGCGTCGGTTCCCTGGGCGCACTGGGTGAGGCCGTGGGCCAGATCTACGTGCAGCGCCATTTCCCCCAGAGCGCCAAGGACCAGATGGAAGACCTGGTGGAAAACCTGCGTGCCTCACTCAGGCAGAGTATTGACGAGATTGCCTGGATGGGAGATGCCACCAAGGAAGAAGCCTATCGCAAGCTGGAATCATTCCGGCCCAAGATCGCCTACCCGGACGAGTGGAAAGACCTGGCCGCCATCGACATAGAGCGCGAAGATTTATTCGGCAATGCCCAGAACATTCGCGAGTTCTGGTACGAAGACGAGATCGGCCGCCTGGGCCAGCCCACCAACCGGGAAGAATGGGGCATGACACCGCAAACGGTGAATGCCTATTACAACTCCTCTTTTAACGAAATTGTATTCCCGGCGGGCATCCTGCAGCCGCCCTTCTTCGATCCCAATGCGGACATGGCGGTGAACTACGGTGGCATCGGCGCGGTAATCGGCCACGAGATGGGACATGGTTTCGATGACCAGGGCTCCAAGTCTGACTGGGCCGGCATCCAGCGCAACTGGTGGACCGACGAGGACCGGGCCAATTTTGAAGCACTGGCCAATGCCCTGGCGGACCAGTATGCGTCTTATTCACCGGTAGACGGTTATTTTCTCGACGGCCATTTCACCCTGGGTGAAAACATCGGCGATTTGGGCGGAGTATCCATTGCCTACCGTGCCTATAAGCTCGCGCTAAACGGCGAAGAAGCACCCATCATCGACGGGCTCACCGGTGACCAGCGCTTCTTCCTGGCATACGCCCAGATCTGGCAGCGCAAGTACACCGACGACAACCTGATCCAGCGACTGACATCCGATCCTCATTCACCGGCGGAGTTTCGGGTGAATGGCGTGGTGAGAAACCTGGCAGAATGGTACGAGGCTTTCGATGTGCAGCCTGAAGATGAATTGTACCTGCCACCGGAAGATCGCATTCGTATCTGGTAGCCAAAGTAGCCACATAAGGAATTAATGGCTGGGTAAATTTTTGTGCTTTTTGTGCCTTTTGTGGCTATCAGGAATGGCCATAAAAAGGCACAGAAATTCACAAAATTTATTTATGTGGACATTGAAGATGGAATCGAGTTTTTTAATCAGTGATCTTTTGTTTTCTTTGTGGCTGATTTGACCTTGGTTTTTTGGCCACAAAAGGCACAAAAAGCACAAAAATATTTTCTTGGGAGCTCAAAATACTTAATGAAAAATAGGCAAATTGCATCGTTCCATATGTGGTTACTCACAATCATTTGTACAATTTTTGTGGCAAATGTGAGTGCACAACAAACTTTTGACGTAATCATCCGCGACGGGCGCATCATCGATGGCAGCGGCAATCCCTGGTACGAAGCCGACCTGGGCATTAATGGCGACCGCATCGTACAAATCGGGGACCTGTCCGATGCCGATGCCAACCGAGTAATCGATGCCAGTGGCCTGGTTGTCAGCCCGGGCTTTATCGACCCCCATACCCATGCCCTGCGCGGTATCTTCGACGTACCCACGGCGGAGAGCGCGTTACTGCAGGGTGTGACGACACTCACCGAAGGCAACGACGGCAGCTCCCCCTTCCCCATCGATGAGCACTACGCGGATATCGAAGCCGCGGGCATCAGCCCCAACTGGAGTGTGTTCGTGGGCCAGGGGACCATACGCAGCCGGGTCATTGGAGCGGAAGACCGGGACCCGTCTGCTGCGGAATTGCAGCAAATGAAAGACATGGTTGCCGAGGCCATGGAACAGGGCGCGCTGGGAATCAGCACTGGCCTTTTCTACGTACCTGGCAGTTTCACTTCCACCGAGGAAGTCATCGAGCTTTCAGCAGTTGCGGCAGACTACGGCGGCATCTACATCTCAC
>CAYFKD010000002.1:438932-570547 GCA_964343795.1 uncultured Pseudohongiella sp. | reverse complement strand
GGAAGAAGCCAGCGAGCTACTGGATTCCGTTGCGGAAACCATTCGCATCGGGGAGGCAGCCGGTATCCCGGTGCAGATGACCCATCACAAGGTAATCGGTGTGGAGAACTGGGGATCTTCAGTCGAAAGTTTACGCATGGTTGATGAAGCGCGAAGTCGTGGAATAGACATAACGATAGACCAGTATCCCTACACTGCTTCTCAGACCGGAATCACCGCGCTCATTCCTCAATGGGCCCAGGAAGGGGGCACTGAGCAGATGCTGGCGCGCATCGACAGTCCGGAAACCCGGCAAAACATCAAGAACGAGGTGGTGTACAAGATTCTGTATGATCGCGGCGGCGGTCATCCGCGAAACGTATTTATCTCGCGCAATAGCTGGGATCCGGACATGGCGGGCAAGAACCTGGCCCAGCTCACCGAGGAAGCGGGCATGGAAGCCACCCCGGAGAATGCGGCGGAAGTGGTCTTCGATATCCTGCGTGGCGGCGGAGCCACCGCGGTGTATCACGCCATCGGGCCCGACGATGTGGACCTGATCATGCAGCACCCGGCAACGGCCATTGGCTCCGACGGCCCGGTGGGAATTTTCGGCGAAGGCGCGCCCCACCCGCGACAATACGGCACCTTTGCCCGGGTGCTGGGGCACTACGTGCGGGAGCGCGGCATCATCACCCTGGAAGAGGCAATCCGCAAGATGAGCAGCGCCACGGCGCTACGACTCAATATTCGTGACCGGGGTCTGTTGGCGGAAGGTTATATGGCCGATATCGCGGTGTTCGATGCCGATGAAATTATCGACAATGCCACTTTCGAGGATCCTCACCAGTACGCTACCGGCATGCACTACGTGCTGGTTAATGGCGAGGTGGTGGTTGCTGACGGCCGCCATACCGGCGCGCGGCCAGGCAGGATTCTATACGGTCCAGGATTCACAGGTAGCCGGTAGTTTTTGGCCACAAAACAAATTAGTAAGAAAACCAAGCTTTCCCGATTTGTGCCTTCTGTGCCTTTTGTGGCCATTAATTAATAGCCACAAAAAAGCAAATGGCCAAAAAAGGCACAAAATTCACAAAACTAAATATCCACTTTCTGTGGCTAAATCGAACGTCAAAAAAATAATCGAGGCAGGCAGACACATGAAAAAACTTAATTTGTGGTTGACGGTAATTGGCGTTTTCGTGGCCGTTTCGGCACAGGCCCAGGTAGATTACCGGCCCTATAACCCCGAAGCCCTGCGTGAATCCGCCGGTGGTGGCGCTCTGGATTTCAAGATACTGGTAGATTCCGCCAACCTCGGCGGCGAAGAGACTCGCATCGCCGAGCTCACCTTCAATCCCGATTACCAGGGTCAGCCCCATACCCATGACGCCATCGAGATCTTTTACGTGCTGAGCGGGCGTTTTGGCCATAACGTAAACGGCGAGGCATCGATTCTTGAACCGGGAGAAATCGGCATCTGCCGTCCCGGCGATACCATTATTCATACGGTAGAGAGCGACGAACCGGCGGTGGTGTTAACGATCTGGCTTCCCGGTGGCGCAGCGGCACCGTTTCACCAGTAATAACAGTTAGGGAATTAGTTACCGAGTAACATGAAACCCAGGATGCCGTTAATGGCCCTGGGTACACCGCCGCTGAAACTGGGGCGGAATCGCAACCAGCTCAGGTCTTCCATCAGGGCTTCCCGCTCCACGAGACTGGAAAATCCCTGGTCCAGCAGACGTATCTCCTGGGCAGCGCCCAGGGAGAAATGCCTCGGTTCCCAGAAGGAGCGCCGCAACCCCTCTTCCCCGGGTAATCGAAATACAAACACGGTGGCTTCATCTTCTTCAAAGCCCAGGTCATCAACGATTCCGGGAATCGACGCCAGGGTGGGGGATGGCGGCAGGTTGAAACTCAGCCGCATGGGGAGAATCTGCAGGGGTCCGACGTAGTCGGCAATGTTCTCATCGCGGTCAGCGAGGGCTGACTGCACGGTAGTGTGAAACTTTGCTTCCGGTATAAGCACCGGTGTGGCCAGCAGTGCATCCACTTGCTCCGGATCGGCACCGGCGGCCAGGAGTTGCTCCCGGGCCAGGGTGTAATTCTCAAGGGCATCGTCGTAACGGCGAAACAAGACCTGCCAGTCTGCCTCATACAGGGTCACCATGGCAGCGGCTTCGGCATCGGGGGCCCGGGGATTGTTGAACAGCAGCCTCAGGTTTTCCAGGTAGCGAAATCCGCTGGCGCGATGCATGCCGATAGCAATCTCTTCATCCAGCATGAACCCGCTGCCGGTGTTGTAACCATATACATCAGCCCGTGAGCGCAGGGCAGCGCCTGCCGGACCACGGCGGTTTATTGCCAGGGCCTGCAAGTAGGCATGGCGCAACTGGTCATAGTAAAGCGGCGCAAGGTCACGATCATTCGGGGGCAGGATGCCTTCCCCCACATGAAGCGCGATCCGGCTGTGTATCGCCGCGGCACGGTAGTGATAGCTGGCAAACGCAGGGCTGTCGTTGACTACACCCTGCAGGTGGTACTCCGCAGCCTGCATCAGGCCGTCGATCAAATCCTGGTCGCGCAGGGGATAACGTTCGGTGTATAGCCAGAACAGGTGATCCTGCAGTGCGCGGGCGTCGGCCCAGTTGCCACCCGCGGTCATGTTCTGAATTTTCTTGTGCAGGTAGGGAAGCTGGTTTAGAGAATAAAGTCCTTCGCTGTAGCGCACGATTTGTTGTGCACGATCCAGTGCGCTATGGGCAGCAACAAATTCCCCCATTTCCATCAGGCGGTCGGCGATGCCGTCCAGGGTCTCGAGCAGGGCGGGATTGGAATAACCATATTCTGCTTCCAGCCGGAGCAGGTTCCGCTGGTACTCCTGCAGCTCCCGTTCCGCGGGTGATTCCGGTGCCTGGCCCTGCACGGCCATGGCTACCAGCAAGCCGGAGGCAGCCAGTATGGTGGTTAGACTGAATTTCACCTGGGCCATGAAAATTCGCTAAGCCAATAAGTGATATCAGAAACTGCTGCCGTCGATGGCGCCGATCCCCTGGACCTGATTGAGCACGCCGAGCTGGTCGGCCTGCTCTACGGATCCGTACATCTGTTCCACCGTCATGCACTCGCGCCGGCGTACCCGGCTGAAGGCGCGCTCGTTATCTGCACAGACAATCATCTGGCTGATCGCTCTGCCTTCGTTATATGTGGCGAGTTCGGCCTCGCTCATGCGTTCGAAATTGATGTCGGAGTAGGTACAAGCCGCAAGCGCGAGAACGCCAAGGGCAGGAAGAATGATTTTCATGGTAGTGCCACCTGTTGTGGGAATGGCTCTTCGCCTGTTGTTTTACTAGTGATGTATCAAATCCCGACGCGTATTGTCTAGCGACTTTCTAACAGACCCGGCATTTAGAGGACTGGTAGCAGGCCCGGGATTTTCTGTCCTTGTAACGCTGACACAGGAATCGGTATATCGCCTGAGTACAGTCCGCATTCCCGTCAAATCCCTGAGAAGCGCGAATACCCCCAAAATCCTGCCGATCCGGGCAGCGCACACCGAATCCATGAGTATCCCGCTTTTTCCCCGGGAAAAATGAAATTCCGGCGCAAAAAACACGACTTTGTTGGAGCAAAATCGGGGTAATTTTGGGGATCGAACATTCGCTCTATGAGTTCAATCCCGAGGGAAATTTTTACGTCGGGAAATACTCCCTATTTTGGCAAAAAATCTATAGAAATTAGGTAGTTTCAGGTTGTGTCACATGTTGTTACAGATTATGATCCATCGTGGTGTTCTTCACTCCGAAGAATGCCAGATAAGAAAGAAGCTTCTTTAGAAAAATTAATTTGGAGAGATGCTATGCAGTTTAAAATTCCACATAAGCGTAAGGTGCTATGTGCAGCGGTCTCGCTGTCATTGCTCCCGCTTTCTGGAACCTCCATTGCGCAACAGGACACGGTTGAAGAGGTAATTGTCACCGGTTCTTATATTCGTCGCAGTGAAGGTTTCACCCAGGCATCTGCCGTGACCCAGCTTAGCGCTGAGGACCTGGCGGATGAAGGGACGCTAAACATCGGGGAGGTAATCCAAAACCTTTCCTTTGTTAATGGTTCTGCCTCCGCGATTACAAATACGATTCAGGGTCAGGATTCACGATCCACGTCCATCGACCTCCGTGGTCTGGGCGCCCGTTCTACCCTGACGCTGCTTGACGGCAAGCGACTCGTAAACGAAAACGTAAACGCGCTTATTCCGACAATTGCGATCCAGCGCATGGACATCGTGGCCGACGGTGCTGCAGCACTGTACGGTAACGAGGCCGTGGCCGGCGTGGTTAACTTTGTTCCCTATCGTTCCTATGACGGCCTGCGCGTTGAAACATATGCCGAAGGTGATGACCGAGGCGATTACGACGAGCACTCCGTACAGGTACTGTGGGGTGGTGAGATTGGCGACCTGGACGTAGTCCTGGCCGGTCAGTTCCGCCAGAACAGCCGCCTGGAATGGGCCGAGCGCGACATCCTGGCCAACTCCGGTCTGACCTTTTCCTCAAACGCTCCTGGTAACTGGTTTACTCCGGATCGTGATGCCAACGGTCAGTACACCGGCACCCGTAGCCGTGCGCCTGATCCCGCATGTCGACCGGCTTCCCAGCGTACCAGCTACACGCCGGGTCAAATCGGTAACGAGTTCGGTATGTTGCTGGGCACCAGCTGTTTCTTCGACTTCGGTGACAACCGCTCCTACCGTGAGCCCACCGAAACTAACCAGCTGTTTGCCAACGCTACCTGGGATTACAGCGATGACCTGACCCTTTCATTACAGGCTTTCTCGACTCGCCTGTATGAGAAGACCTATACCTCCACCTCCAACCCCGGTAACTCCCGTCAGGGCGAACTGCCGGCGGTACGTGGTGAGATCCCCGGTAACCCGTTCTGGGCGGTGGATGCCAACGGCAACCAGCTCTATGGTGTGGATGCCAATGGCGACGGCGTACCCGATCGTAACCCGGGTGTGGACCTGAACGGTGACGGCACCGATGACTACATCGTCGCCGGTATCGTGGACAACGGTATTCCGCTGCACGAAGACGTACAGCCCCGTACCCTGCGTCCCATCAACAAGTCTCACACGGTATCCGACGGCCACAGCCAGGACATGGATAACCTGGCCGACAGCGTTGACCACCTGAGCCGTTACACGTTGCAGGCGGACTTCACTGTACCGTTCATTGAAGGTTGGGAAGGTATGGCAGCATACACTCACAACTATCGTGAAGTGGTGTTCATGTCCAACCAGAACTACAGCATCTCGGCGATGCAGCAGGGCTTGAACTGTGACGTGGTCAATGACCGCGACGCATGTTACAACCCCTTCTACGTAACCGACGAGGCCAACAACAATTCCATTCACGTAATGAATGCGATTGCCGGCCGCAGCACGGAAGTAGTTGAAGACAAGCTCGATACCATCGACATCGTGTTCAACGGTGAGGTTCCCCTGGGTGGTTTCGAACTGCCGGGCGGCCCCATCGGTGCAGCCATTGGCTTCCAGCGACGTAACGAATGGTACGAGAACGTACCTTCCGAGGAAGAGATCGCTGGTGACACCTGGATTGGTGGTGCCGAGCGTGAGGTAATCACCAACGGTGACCGTGAAGTCGATGCCTACTTTGCCGAGCTGGCAATTCCGGTTCTGAGTAACCTGGAAGTGGAACTGGCGGTACGCCGCGAGGAATTCTCCACCGGCCAGACTTCTACAGACCCGAAGTACGGTATTACCTGGGCACCGCTGAACTGGTTGACACTGCGTGCAACCCAGGGGGACGCGTTCATCGCTCCGACCCTGGAGCAGCTGTTGAACCCCGTTACCTGTGGCCTGTCCACCGTGTCGGACAAGTTCACCGTGTTCGATGCGTTTACCACGGCTTGTGGTGGTGGTAACCCGACCCTGCAGAACGAGCATTCCGAGTCCAAGCAGTTCGGTTTCGACATCACACTGGATAACTTCGACTTCCACGTGACCTGGAACGAGACTGACTTCTCTAACCGAATCATCGGTACCAGTGGTCAGGACCGTATGGACATTGACTTCTTCAACTTCAAGCAGGCCACTGGCTTTGCCGGCGGCGGGGACCCCTTAATCCCCGGCGACCAGCCGTCCCTGGCCCAGCTTGCAGCCTGGATTGCAGACCCACGTTCTGACAAGAACTTCATCCGTGACCCGGATGACCTGGCAACGATTCTGCAGGTCAATGGCCTCGGTGCCACCAACGCGGAAACCGTAGTAGTCACCGCCTACGACATCCAGGGTAACTACACCTTTGGTTTCGACAACATCGGTGACTTCCGTATCGGTCTGCAGGCAACTTACATTGATGAGTTCCTCTACCAGGAAGACCCGTCCCAGCCCATCAAGGATGGCGCAGGCAAGTACAACGCCAGAATCAGCGCGGCTCCCGAGCTGCCCCAGATCAAGGCGAACCTGCGACTGGGCTGGACCAATGGTAACCACTCCGTCGTGTCAACGATTCACTACATCGATGACATGAACTACGACGGTCCGACCTTCAGCCACATGGACTTCTTCGGCGGTACCTTCCGTCCTGGCGGTATCACCGATCACGGTGTGTTTGCCTGGACTGACATGGACATCGCCTACACCTATCGTGGACTGGAGCTGTTTGACGGCGAAGCCGCCGTTACCATCGGTTCTCGAAACGTGTTTGATCGCGAGGGTCAACGTTCTCCTGAATTCGCCGGTGTAATCGGTGCGTTGCAGGATCCGTTGGGTCGAGTAATCTACGCACGCATGGTTTACGACTTCTAATTACTTGCTAATTAGTTAGTTGTATCGCACAACGAAAAGGGCTCCCTCGGGAGCCCTTTTCTTTTGTGCTAGAAAAGACGCAGCGGCTGTGAAGAGCCGGCACTGCGTTGAAAAGATTTTTTAATCAGCTCGCGTACTGTTTGTACTGCTCCCCGAATTAAAAAATCTTCTCGCCTTGTTCCGACTCTTTTCGCTCGCTGCTCGAGATCCCTAGCACTGGTAGTACATTGTTTTTAATTACTATCGTCTTTGATTCCGGTCAAAGTCAGGTTTGGGAAGCTGGACTGGAGACGGTTTCGGCGATACCTTTCGTATCAAGTGCAATCTTTCTTCTATATATAGGCCAAGGAAGGAATAGATTTGGAAATTGTCCCGCAAGCTATTTTCCCCAGCATGGTCTGGACTACCCAGTTTGATGACAGGGAATCGTTTAATGCGCGGCTGAAGGAACTGGCCTACCAGATGCGGGATAAAGACCCGGATGGCGTGGCCAATACCAATGTGCAAGGTTGGCAGAGCCCAAACAATTTGCAGACATTGGAAGAATTCAAGGATTTGAACATCAGGATCATCCAGGTGTGCCAGCGCATAGCGGAATCCCAGAGGTTCCTGCCCAACCTGTCATTTCAACTGGAGAACTGGGTAAACATCAATCCTCCGGGTGCATCCAACAAGATTCACTACCACGCCAATTGCCATTTCAGCGGCATTTACTACATCAGCCTGAAAGCGCCGGAGTGCGGCAGCATTTTCTTTCGTGACCCGCGGGTCGCGTCACGGATGCTGACTTACCCTTCAGCAGAGCCTACAGACTTCACCACGAATGAAATTCGCATGAAGCCTGAAGAGGGACGCATGTACGTGTTTCCCGGGTGGCTGGAACACGGCGTGGAGGTCAACCAGAGTGGCGAGGACCGAGTCAGTATCACCTTTAATGTTTTTGCCGCTCCTGGTTCTTAAGCGCAGCGGCTGCGAAGAGTTCTAGTTCAACGCGTAGACAACCACTGCCGGTCCACTGCGTTCCATTCCGGCGGCCGGATTATTGTCACCAAGGAATTGATCCATAATCTGCAGCCACAGGGATGAATGGAACGGGCTGAGCTGGCCTACCACCACGGCAACGTATTGCCGGCCATCCACCGCGTAGCTGATGGGAAAGGATCCGGGCACATCACCGAGATCGGTCTGCCACAGTACCTCACCGCTGGCCTGGTCGAAGGCCCTGAACTGGCTGTCCAGGGAACCGAGGAATACCAAACCGCCTGCGGTTGTAAGCGCGGCCGATGCCGGGGGCAACGATTCTCGAAAATTCCAGGCCAACTCACCGGTTTCCAGGTTGATCGCCTGCAGGCGACCAAAATTGCCGTCACTGTCCGGCAGGGGCGCAGGAATCAGGGGCACACCGGTGGACAATATGCCGCCCTGGTCACTGGTAGGCCCAAACATCATGCACACCTCCGCCAGGGGCAGGTACAACATGTTTGTATTGGGGTTAACTGACGCGGCCGGCCAGTTACGACCGCCATTGGCGAATGGACACAGCAGGTGTGCATTTTCCGAATTGGGGATGGCATTGGGATGAATGGTCTTGGCGCCGCTGTCGGCATCGATTGCCGTGACGATATTCTGTAAACCCACGTCAATTGAAAACAGGTACTCGCCCGTAGCAGCGTCGAGGGCATCATACAGTGCCATCTTGCCGGCAGTGATAATAACTTTTCGCGGCGTGCCGTCCACTTCCATTTCAATGATCTGCCGTTCATACACCCAGTCCAGGTCCCACTGGTCATTGGGCATATGCTGGTAGTGCCACACCAACTCCCCGGTACGGGGACGCAGGGCGAGGGTGGTATTTGTATACAGGGCATCGTTGCTTACACCCGGCTCATCTACGCGGTGCAACAAACGATCCGTGTGATAGGTGGGAGCGGTTCCGTAGTAGATCAGGTCCAGTTCCGGATCATAGCTTGCGGGAATCCAGACTGAACCACCGGTGCGTTCTGCAAGGGGCAGGTTGTTCCATGTATTGCCACCCGGCTCACCCGGTCTTGCGATGGCATGAAAACGCCAGGCTTCTTCACCACTGTCGATATCAATCCCTACTATAAAGCCGCCGCCGGGAATCATGGTGGCGGTAACACCCTGTATCACCATGCCATTGGCGACAATGGGCGCGCCACGCAGCGCATAGGGAAGACCACCCTGTTGCGTGGTTTCGATGGCGTGATCCCAAACCAGTTCACCGCTGCGTGCATTCAGGGCGATAACATGCATGTTCTGGGTGGGCACGATGACCTTGTCGCCATGAAGTGCAATGCCGATCTTCGAGCTGGCGAATCCTGTGGGCCGGTATTCGTAACTCCACAGCTCTTTTCCGCTCGCGGCATCCAAAGCCACTACAGTGTCCTGGGTACTTGCCAGGAACATTACGCCGTCGTGTACCAGGGGCGTGGCCATGTTCGGGCCCTGTTGCAACTCCGTTCGCCATACCTCCTGCAGGTTTCTCACATTGCTTCGATTCACCTGGTCGAGAGGACTGAATCCCTGGGCGTCGTAAGTGCGCCGCCATATCAACCAGTCTTGTGCCGGCGGATTGCTAAGTTGCGCATCGGAGACGGGACTGATTTCCGCCAGCAAGTCACTGGACTGGGCAAAGCTAATCGCTGGCAGCAATAAGTAAATACCCAGCAGGGTCGCGAAAACGGCTCGCACTTTAGGCATGGCGGGATCTCCTGAAATTCATGCGTGGCAAGAATCTAACGGAGATAAATGTCCAATGCTAGGGATAGGTGGTATTTCCCTTTTTCCTGCTTCTTTTTATTAATTGGCGAATTTCACCAATTTCTCGCCCTGGAAAATGCCCGCAGAACCGATGGGAATTTCTCTAACTAACTGATATTTATAAATATTATTAGAAAGCCCATGATTGGCATGAATCTCGCAACACTAGTTGAAAAGCAGTCAGATACAAGGAAATTCAGGCTCCCTGGTATTTGCTGGAGGGCTTGAACTACTGAGTATGGGTGAATAATGATGAAAGTGTTATCGCAGTTTTTACTTATCGTTCTGGTGATATTGGGCCTGCTGGCCCTCATTCCTATCATTTCATTCGGCTTTGCCATTCTCTGTGCCGTGGTTGTTTTTGCCATTTGGATCCTGCCAATCTGGATCATCGCCACGTCGGAGAAAACCACGGGCTTTGAGAAGATAGCCTGGATTCTGGCAATACTCTGCCTGTCCTGGTTCGCCTGGGTGTTCTATTTCTTCCTCGCACCACTGAAACCGAAAGACCGCTTTTACTACTACCAGTAAACAGCCAGCGTTTCGGTCAATGGCCGCGAAATGCCACGGTATCGGTCAAGACGACCGTGGCTCCCGTTGTTTTACACGAAAGGAAATGGCATTGCCTCTGCCTGTGGAACGCTCGATTGGCATTGGGCTATACTGACGCCCGGTTTCATCCACAGTCGTCACCCCGTTGCCTGATCACACCCAGACAGGGATAGCATGCAGATTATCAATCCCAACCTAGATGTTCCCGCCCTGCACAAGGAATACATGGATACCGGGGCGGTAATTGTAAAAGAATTGCTGACACCTGAAGCTGCCGAGCTTGCTTTTGAAGCACTGGACAAGCATGTGCCATGGGAACTTCATATAAAGCACCCGAAGGTCCCCAGGGTCGATATTCTCAAACCGGATGAAGTTGCCAACCTCAGCGACAGAGAAGAAGAAAAACTGATTCCCAAAATCGCGAAACTGCAAGACAACGATTTAAGCTTTGTCTATAACCGATTCACCATCCCGACCGAAGAGAGCCAGGCCGCCGATGACCTTCTAATCCTCACCAGGATATACCGGCAATTCAACAGCCCCGAGTACATGAAGTTAATGACTGACATAACGGGGGATTCCAGCGGCCTGGAAATCAGCGCCTGGGCATCCCGCTACAGCCGTCATCATCACCTTTCCGTACACATGGACGAGCATCCCGCGCAGAACCGCATCGCTGCTCACGTGTTGGGCCTGACCAAGAACTGGAAAAAGGAATGGGGTGGTAATTTCGCCTTCTGTGATGCCAGCGGCAAAGCGGCAAGCATCAAAGTCCCCCAATTCAATAGCCTGGTCCTGTTCAAGGTGCCTCGTCTGCACCTCGTTACCCAGGTCAAGCCCTATGCCCAGGGGCATCGCTACAGCCTGTTCGGTTGGTACAAGGCCACCAAGGAATACTTTAAACAAGCAGATCCGGAACCGAAAACAGAACAGGCGGCAAGTTCCGATTTCAGGCAACGCTGGGCCTGATCACTCGTTGTAAGCAGAATCCATCCATGACCATCATCGAAGTCAACGATCTCGCCAAGAAATACCCGCTGCCTGACGACAAGTCCCAGACATTTTTTGCCGTAAACGGCATTTCCTTCTCCATTAGCAAAGGCGAGATATACGGCATCCTCGGTCCCAACGGTGCGGGCAAGACCACGACGCTGGAAATGCTGGAAGGCCTGATAGACATCGACGGCGGCTACGCCCGCATCGATGACATCAATGTCCAGGACAGTCCTTATAAGATCAAGGAGATCATTGGCGTGCAACTGCAGGCCAATGAATATTTTGACAACCTGTCTCTGGTGGAATTACTGGTCCTGTTTGCCGCACTCTACAAGAGTGAGATCAATCCCATGGCGCTGCTGGAGAAAGTTCATCTCACCGAAAAGGCCATGGCGAAACCGGCCAATCTCTCCGGGGGTCAGAAGCAACGATTTTCCATTGCCTGCGCCCTGGTGAACCAACCCAAGGTATTGTTTCTCGACGAGCCTACCACCGGGCTGGATCCCCAGGCCAAGCGAAACCTGTGGGACCTGGTGCGAGAACTGAACGGTTCCGGCATGACCATCGTACTCACCACCCATAACATGGAAGAGGCCGAGTTCCTGTGTGACCGCATCGCCATCATGGACCATGGCAAGCTGGTGGCCGAGGACACGCCGCACAACCTGATCATGAAGCACGCACCGGAACCGCCAGAAGCGCCCCTGCACGGCAACCTGGAAGACGTGTTCCTGGCCGTGACCGGCCACGAATTACGAGAGTGAGGAAGAGCGGATGCTGACAACCCTGCAACGACAACTCGCCATTGTATTCATGAAAATATTCTGGCGTGACCGGCGCTCTATTTTTTTCAGCCTGTTCTTCCCTATCGTATTCATGACCGTGTTCGCCCTGGCCAGCAGTCGGGACCAGGCCGCCATTCCTCTCGGCATCATCAATGATTCCGGCAGTCAGCTGGCCGTGGATTTCTCCCAGCAACTTATAGACGACCCGAGATTCGATGTAAGCGGTGGAGAAGAGGCGCGCCTGCGGGAAGAGCTCGTGGCCGGTGACCAGACTTTGCTTCTGGTAATTCCTGAAGGATTCAGTGAGAACAGTGAAGGCACCGAGCTGCGGGTCATCGTGGATGCCGCCCAGGTGCAACAGCTCAGCCTGATCATGCCGGTACTGGAACAGACTCTGTTATCCATCGAGCGGGAGTTTCGTGACATCGAACTCATGTTCAGCATTGCCATCGAGGATGTGCAGGCCCGGTCCCAGCGCTATATCGATTTCCTGCTACCCGGGCTAATGGCGTTTACCCTGATGCAACTCAGCATCGCCGGCAGTGGTTTCAACATCGTGGAATATCGGCGCAAGGGAATTCTGAAGCGTCTGTTCGTGACACCCATTCACCCCGGTGATTTTATCATTGCCATTGTGCTGGCACGCATGGCTATAGTACTGGTGCAGTTATCCATACTGATCCTGTTTGCGGCCCTGCTACTGGATGTGCGCATCATCGGCAACTTTGCGTCTTACTACCTGGTGGTGGTGCTGGGGACCTTTATATTCCTGTGCATTGGTTTTTGCCTTGGCAGCATTGCCAAGACCCAGGAGTCCATCGGCGCCATAGGCAACCTGGTAATCATGCCGCAGATTTTCCTATCCGGCGTGTTCTATCCCATCGAGTCCATGCCTGAGTTCATTCAGCCCGTTGCCTACGTTCTGCCTTTGAGCTTTGTCTCCACCGGCATGCGGGAAATCGCCAACGCCGGCGCCTCACTCATGGAAATCCTGCCCAGCATGCTCGGAATCGCCGTGTGGCTGGTGCTGGCCTTCGTGCTGGCTACCCGCATGTTCGTCTGGAAAGAAGTCGCCAACTAGTCTGGTTGTCCCGTTTCCCCGACATTCAATCCGCTTGCCATGACAGGTTTGCGGGGTTTGGTTATATTCATGCTCGTCGAATCAGACGCAGAAGATTTTGTTAGGACCCCGGGTCTAACACAGGAGCGACCGGCTTGCGGTTGAGCGCAAACCAGTATGGGAACGAAGTTCATCAGGAGAGAAGTATGAAGAAGGTATTAATTGTTTTTTCCGCGCTGGCAGTATTGGGCTCGGGTTTATTCATCAATGCAACGGCGCAGGATGAGCCTACACCGGAGGAGCAAGCGGCAGCAGCCGTGGAGATGCGCCAGGGCCTGTTCCGCCTGTTGCGGTTTAACCTGGGTCCCATCGCCGGCATGGCACAGGGCGCCCCTTTCAACGCCGAGGTTGCGGAACGCAATGCCCGGCGCATTGCGGTAATGGCCACCATGATTCCCGAAGTGCTGTCACAGGATACACGCGGCTTCAACGTGGAAACCGCGGCACGGCCTATGGTCTGGGATAACATGGATGATATTCGCAGCAAGGCCCAGACCCTTATCGACAATGCCAATGCCTTTGCCGACACCGCCGCCGGAGGTGACATGGCCCAGACTCTGGGTGCCTTTCGTACCCTGGGCGGTTCATGCGGAAACTGTCACGACACTTATCGTGAAGATGATTAGTTAGGTCGAATTAGCAAGACAAAAAAGGGCAGCGTTGGCTGCCCTTTTTATTGGAATTACACTCACCACCACTTAGAAAATCGAATCTCAACTCCATATCTTTTCTTGTTTGTATACTTAACAAAAATCATTGCCCCTATAAACACAAGCAATGTTGTTGAGACTGTTATTTCCAATGCTCTCCAGCCAAACTCGCGATATTGCAATGAGATAAAAAGCTGCATCGCCAATATTGCCATGAAGTAGATTGCCATTGAGCGATTAAATAATCCTAAATATTTTCCAGTTTTAGAATCCCTTATCGCATCTGGAATAAAAACAGTAGCAAGAAGGGGAAGGATTGCGGCATTGAGATAATAGAATTCCATGTCACTCGAATACTAAGAACCTGCTGCAGCTTCTGAACTCAACATACCGGTTTCAATGGAGTACATTGAAAACATTCCCCTTGCTAGACCAGTGGAGGTCGCAGCAACGCCGCCGAAAAAGCCGGATACTGCTCCAAGCGATGCAGCTCCAATAATATTTCCGATATTCCCTCCGTTACGAGCAGCAGAGTATGCGCCTAAACCAGCGCCGATAGCTGCCCCAACATATCCCCATCCCCCACTTACTTCTTCACACTCCGCTTCCGTTAACTCTCTCATGACTAACTCCTTTTAGCCTGTTGAATATCCGTACATTCAGTCTAGTACGGATCCTGAGAAATACCAGAATTCAGCGCAATCTATTCCTCCGTGTCATGGCGCTTGAAGTAGGCGGCCAATGCATCCCGGTCTTCATCCGTGAGCCTGCTGGTGTTGTACTCGATTACCTCGTTCATGTCGCCACCGACAAACTCGGTGTCGGGCTTGAGGCCAAGCAACAGGAACAGGTCAAAGTTGTTCACGGTCCAGTGTTCCAAGGCGGCGGCATCGATGGCTTCCACGTGATCCTCGCCCAAGTCGGCGCCGGCATACTCTAAATCCCATTCGGGAATTCCAAGGGGATTGCGAGGGGTATGGCATTCTCCACAGTGAGCCAGGTGGCGCGCCAGGTAGGCGCCGCGCGCAATCAGCGGGTCGCTGAATAGTTCGTGTTGCGGTTCGGCGATGTCCGCCATGCGATTCCAGGCGGCCAGCATGAAGCGTCGCAGCCAGGGCTGGATGTCGTGATCCGGCGTTTCCCGACGTACCGGCTCCAGTGACAGCAGGTAGGCCGCAAGATCGAGTACATCCTCGTCGCTGAGCCCGGCATAGGAGCGATAGGGAAAGGCGGGGTAGTAGAAGCTGCGGTCGGGGGCACGCCCGTGTTTCATGGCGAGAAGGATATCTTCGGCCTGCCAGCCGCCAATGCCGGTTTCCGGGTCGGGCGTGATGTTTGGCGCATAGAAAGTCCCGAAGGGTGTTTCGATACCGAGGCCGCCACTAGCCACTTCGGGATTGGCCTCATCACGGTGACAACTGATGCAGCCACCGGCGGTAAACAAGTAGGCGCCTCGTTCGATGGCCTCCGCGGAATCAGGAATTTCCGCAGCGGGATCAACCGACGGCAGGGAAAAAAACCAGATCCACAGAACCAGGATCCAGAGTGAAAATGCGGCCAACCCAACCCATGCAATCCTTGTCTTGAACTTCAATCTACATTCCTCCGGCGCAGGATGGTTGCAAAAATCCCGGGCCGAGGCAATGCGGCTGCGTCGACTTCACGGGTTGCATCGATAGTTATCGGAGTTACTATAGTGGTTCACATCGCGAGCGGGCACTGTATTGCTGGAATTCGAACACATCATCCAGGTCAATGACCTGAATAATGAACGGCTGCCGGATATCTCCCGTGACCAGCTTTGGGAAGGACTGGTAATGCGCGCCCGCAACCCGGAAAAATTCAACGCCGCCCTGAATTGCCAGTCCTATCCCATCAGCAGTACAGAATTCATGCGCACCATTGAGGCAGGAAGCAGCTTCTTCGAAGAAAAAGTCAGGTTGTATCCCCAGGAAATGATCTGCACCCACACCGTGGGTGACGATGATGAAATCAATGCTGCCAGCACGACGACTATTGAAGAGCCTGAAACCGGCAGCCTGTTCGTACGCTTCAGTTATAGCCGCGAGCTGGAAGTGGATGATGATCGCGTCGACGTGGCGGAACACCTGAAGGCGGCTTACGTGCAGGTTGACCGCGATGCCATAGCGCTGATCCGGCTGTTGGCGGAGTGTGAAATACTGGATGAGAAAGTTAACTAGTCACGCCTGAACGGAAGCAGCGCCCATCCCTGGCACCAATATCCTGTTCCTGGATTCTTCCACTACCCTGAATCAGACTACAACAAACACACCGTTAACCCTGCGATAGCTTACATCGCGATAGCGGTAATGCACTTCATTGCCTACGCGCACAGTTACATAGCCCCTGGGCAAACTGGTAATACGCAGACCGCGAACAGGTTTCACCACAACGAAACCACGAGGTTCACGCACGTAGTAAACACCGTCGTGAAAATAGTAAGTCTTGCCGGCGTGAACCAGCCGGATATGACCGGCGGGCAGGCTACGCAGTGCAGCAGTAGTTACCCTGGCAACCGCGGTTCTCACCGGTGCCGGCTTCACCACCACATCCCGCTCCACAACGACTGTCTTGTGAACTACTCGAACCGGATCCGCCGCAGCAACCTGGGTGTTAAACGCGAGCAGCAATCCCGCCATGGCTATAACGCTAAACCGTTTCATCTTCTTGCTCCTGAACAACATTGGGGTATTCCCGAGAGCCATATTCCGCCCTCTGGTAATTAAAACGCGCTTACAGGAGTGAGGTTGACGAGCCGGATTGTGACCGGGTTCAAAGTCTGGACAGGACCAGTCGAAAACCAATGGCGTCGCCCCGAACACCGGGATCGACACCGCCGCGCACGGCCGCGCGGACATTGTTGATGGGATCAGCAAAGGAGCCACCGCGCATGACAAACAGGGCATCCTCCCCCAGGGCTTCGGCATCATCATCCGCCGTGTAGGGGTAGTCCTGTACCGGACTGCGGGTAAGCTCCCATACGTTTCCGGCCATGTCCGACAGGCCATGGGCGCAGGCACTGCAATCCAGTCCTCCTACCGGAAAGAGGGTAACGCCGTCGTAGTTGGCGATGTCCTTATTAATCTGGGAGCCGGAGGGAAAGATTGCGCCATTGCTGCCGCGGGCTGCCTTTTCCCATTCCGCTTCCGTGGGCAGGGTAACGCGGCCGCCAGACTCGAGAAACTGCCGCACAGGCGCAGGGGTCAATTCCGACCCGCGCAGCTGCTGGTCCAGCCAGCGGGCATAGGCCAGGGCCTCGGGCAGGGTGACTTCGGTTACCGGGTAAGTGGGCTCGGGATTGCTGCTCAATGCCGCGGTCGTATGCGTATTGCGAACATAATGGTTGAATTGGGCGACGGTGACTTCGAATCGGCCGATGTAATAGTCCGGCAATTCGACACGGCCCTGGCGCGAAGTGGCGGACCAGCGCTCGTTTTCATAGGCCATGCGATCAAGGGCGGGATTGCTGCCCATGGTGAACTCGCCGGCGGGAATCAGCACGAAACCAAGGCTTGTGTCCGCGGGCAGAAACCAGGCATCGCTGCGGAATCCATCCACTTCCCGCTGCGGTACGGGCGTGGCGCCATCATCGCGATTTAAGAGCTGGCTCTGACCATACATCCACCAGCCAACGAAGAGGATGAGCAAGCTCATTACGGAAAAACCGATGACGCGGCCGGGAACCTTGTCAGTGGTATCAGGAGTAGCGGCTGTGTTCATGTTATCGGTCACGCCTAGCTGTCCTGCCTGACACAGGCAAACTGCCAGTCGTGTTCACAGGCACGCCGATAGAGCTCGGCCGGTGATGCCTGCATAAGATTCTGGCCCCCTTCCCTCAGCAACAGGCGCAGGTCCAGCTCATGGGGATTGTCCGCGAGCAAGGATTCTTCATTGAGCAGATTCATGCAGCCTGCCTTGAACTTTAGTTCACAGGCGCGGGAAAAATAATTCCAGGCCTGTTCGGGGTCCGCGTTGGTAATTTCACCACGGCGGTAGTGCAATCCAAGTTCATTGCAGGCCCAGGCCGCGTTATCCCCGCAATAGGTGGTTTCCAGCAGCAACAAGCGATCGCAGGCGTTGCTGCGGCCGTCGGCGCAGGCAGTTTGCCAGAAGGGCAGGCTGTCGCCGGTATGGCGTCCGTCGGTCTTGCCCAGGGATGTCATTGCGGCAAATATAGCCACCCAGATTCCCATATGAACAATGTTAGCCCTGCCACCAAGCCAGCTCGGGTTCCACATGTTGAGCAGGCTTTCGGAATTGAATGAGCGCACCGCCCGGTCGATGGCAATCACGCTGAGGTTTAGCAGGGGCACACACAATAACTTGTCATAGAAAGTGGGTGCGCCCAGTGCGCCGAGCAGGGTGTAGAGTCCGAATACACCCAGACCGTAAAGCAATCCGAATAGGGTTTTGCCCAGGGGCGTTCTTGGCGACGTGGACGGGTCGGTAATCAACAGGTGCAGGCCCAGGAACACGGCGGCGGGAATGTCGGAATCGAGGAAGTAGGGAATCCCGGCACTGGCGGAATAGAGGCTGCTCAATCCAAACAGGGTAATTGCGGCCATGCCGGCCACCAGGGTAATGGAGAAGAAATACATCACTACCAGGCCGATCAGGAACAGGAAGGTATAGATATTAGGCGCCAGGGTGAGTGTGGACGCAATCTCCTGGCCCCAGGTCAATTCCGTGGTGCCGGTGAGAATAAGAACCAGGGAGAACAATCCCAGGGCAAAGGCGGAAGGATTGAATATGTGGACATTCCGCCCTTCGCGCTGCCAGCGTACATACTCCTTGCCCATGAAGCCGAGAGCGATCATCAGGAACTGCATGTAAAACCAGTCGTCACGGAACCATAGAAAGAGATTAATGCTAAGAATGATCGGAAACGGGCCAAATCCCAGCACGTATTCCCGGCGCCGTGACCAGGCCAGGAGTATGTCGAAGCTGTAAGCGAACAACAGCTGCGCAACGATCAGCAGGAAATGATCGTAAACCGGTTGCCAGTAGTAGCCCCAGTAGACATACAGGCTGATCTGCACCATGGCCTGCACGTAGTGTTGTGGCCGCAGCACGATCTCGAAGCGGTGGGACTGGCCCTGGCGTGCCGCCTGCAACACCAGGTATCCCATCCACGCCAGCAGGGCGCTGGCGGAAATCCAGAATGACCAGGCCAGGGTGAGGTTGCCCTGGACCCGGGGCAGCGCGGAAACCAGCAGTAAGGCCACGATCAGGGCGAAGGGCAGGCGAAAATCCTTTGCCACCCGGTCCAGGGATAGGGCGACCGCCGTGCCCGGGGTGCCGGTATTGTTTTTCTGTCCGCCAGCAGTGGCCATGATCAGGATTACCGCAATTAACGAGGGTCGGAAGCATAAACCACGCCCTACCCTGTTTCAATTTGGCGCAATTATGCGCCCCCAGACTCCTTGAATTTGGGGTAAATCAGGCGTAATTTCAGTTAATTACCCCCTAAATCAGCAAAACAGAAGTCACAGGATCGACATTCGATGGAGGTTCAAATGAACAAGGCATTACGCGCGCTCACGGCCGGGATCACGATTTCCCTGGTGAGCCCGGTACTACTGGCACAGGACGTGGAAATTCCCCGTAACGAGTGGGGTCATCCCAATCTCCAGGGTACCTATACCTTCCGCACTATCACTCCCCTGCAGCGTCCCCGGGAACTGGAACGCTTCGAATACCTTACCGAGGAGCAGGCCAAGGAGTGGGAAGAATACGAGAACCGCCGCCAGAATCGCGACCTGATTATCGACAGTGTCGGCGGTGCCCAGTACCCCCCTGGCGTAATTTCCTACAACGAGTTCTGGTACGAGCGTGGTAACGAAACCATCGCTTCACGCCGTACTTCCCTGATCTACGATCCACCCAATGGCCGTACACCCCCGGTGAACGAAATGGGCCGCCAGCGCCAGGCCGAGTACCGGCAGATGGTGTTTGAAAGTGCCGGTCCGGAAGGGCGAACCACGGTAGACCGTTGCATAACCGGTTTCGTTGGTGGCCCGCCCATGATTCCCGGTTCCTATAACAACAACATGCAATTGGTGCAGACCCGGGATCACGTCATGATCCTCAACGAAATGGTCCACACCGCGCGCATCATTCCCTACGCCGATGATTTCACCAACAAGCAGAAGCGCTGGGAAGGTGAATCCATTGCTCACTGGGAAGGCGATACCCTGGTGATCGAAACCCGTAACTGGAAGCACACCTATAACCTGCGCGGCATGTCCAACCAGGCAGTGGTTGTTGAACGCATCAACTACGTGGATGAAAACACCCTGGACTATGATTTCACCGTGACCGATCCGGGCATGTGGGACGCATCCTGGTCGGCCCGTGTGCCCATGCGCCGCTCCGCTGACCCGGTGTTTGAGTATGCCTGCCACGAAGGCAATCATGGCCTGCTGGGTATTCTCGCCGGCTGGCGCCGTTATGAAGTCATGGGTTTCAATGGTGACGGTTCACCGAAATCCGACACACCCACCGGACGCGTCGCCATCAACGAAAACGAGAGCGATAACTAAGGGCAACTCCCCATTCCAACAAGGGCCGGTAACGGCCAGCTAAAACAAAGGGGGCTTAGCCCCCTTTGTTGTTTTCGAGTTGGACTTATTGAACCAGAAGGATTCGAATTTCGTGCACACCCGATCAGCAATGCGATACCTTGGCTTTCTTGTAAGCTTCTTCTGCGTCACAGCGGTAGCGGAAGTAAACTCCGTGTTCGTGCAGTCCATCCTTGACTACAATGCCATTCTCATTACGGAAGTGGATGTGGTGTTCATCTATGATGAAGAGCTACTCGAACATTTTCCTGAGACCAAGGCAGCCTGGTACGGCAACAAGCGAAACATCATGCAGGAAGCAGGCGATAGAATGGACGTGGTAAACTTGTTCGTTCCCCAGGGTTTCGATTCGGCGATGCTCAGCCTGCCACAACGCAAAGCCGAGGCTCTAAAAGTATTTGTGTTGGGCCAACACGATTCTTCCACCCGGGCACCGGTGGACATTACTGACCTCGAAAACATAATGGTGCAGATAAACCAGTTCGGCATCGCCGTTTCAGCGAGGAACTAAACATGCTGGAAACCGGAGTATTCATTTCTTTCGTGCTGATTTCGATTCCGTTCATCATCAGCCCGGGACCGAACGTGGTGGTGATTATTTCCACCAGCCTGGCGGCGGGCAGTACCCGGGGACTGCAAACCGTCGCGGGCATCTGGCTGGCCATGATGATCCAGTTATTCATTGCGGCGGTAGGCACCACCTGGTTGCTCAGCGTGCTGGCAGAAGGCCTGATGTGGATTAAATGGGCCGGTGTCGCTTACCTGGTGTACCTGGGTGTGGTATCCCTGTATCGCTTCGCCACCAGCCATGGCGTTACCGTAGTTACCGCAACCGGTTCGTTTCGCCGGGGCTTTTATGTGTCGCTTACCAATCCCAAGACGATCCTGTTCTTCAGTGCCTTCCTGCCCCAGTTTGTCACCGACAGCAGTCTCTATGCCCAGCAGATGACCCTGCTCTCAGTGACATTCCTGGTGCTGGCCCTGGTGCTGGATTCCGGTTATGCCCTGCTCGCAGGGCACCTGCGCTGGTTGCTGGCGCGCAAGAACATCGATCGGTTGCAGAACGGGTTCAGCGGCGCACTGTATATACTCGCCAGCGCATTGTTAGCTCGAACAAGTACGACCTGAATCTTTTCAGATAGCCTGGGAAAAGGCCGCGGCATTAATCCAGAAATGCACGGCGATGCTGGCGAAGTAGCCCACCATGATGGCCCATGACCATTTCAGGTGGGAGAAGAAAGTATAGACCCCCCTGGCCTGACCCATTACCGCCACCCCGGCGGCAGAACCGATGGACAACATGGAACCACCGACACCGGCGGTGAGAGTCACCAGCAGCCACTGGCCATGGTTCATGTCCGGGCTCATTTCCAGCACCGCAAACATCACGGGGATATTGTCTACCAGCGCCGAGGCAAAGCCGACGATGATGTTGGCTGTGGTCGGACCAAGGTCGATATACATCAACTCCGAAACCACGGCGAGATAACCAAATGCACCAAGCCCGCCAACACAAAGGATAATTCCGTAGAAGAAGATCAGGGTATCCCACTCCGCCCGTTGCAGGTTGACGAAAATATCATAGGGCGTTTTGGGATCCTGCCCATACTCGAAATCCGGCTCCATGGAAGATTCGAATAAGGCAACATCCCCGCTCATCATTTCAGAGCTTGAGTCCTTCCTCATGTAGGTGGCATCCCGCTGCTGCAGGTAATAGCCAAACAACTTCAACAAACCAAGACCAGTCATCATGCCAAGTACTGGAGGCATATGAAGGAAGTTATGGAATGAAACTGCCATGGCTACGGTAAATATAAACAAGCCTACAACTATATAGGCTCCGAATTTCAGTTTTGCCTCTTCATGATGGGCTTCCGGTTGTTCATTACTGATAGCGAAGCTCAGGATTCCCGCGATGACGACCCAGTTCACCACCGAGGGGACAAACAGGGCGAAAAATTCCTGGAAGTCCACAAGACCCGCCTGCCACACCATCAGAGTGGTGATGTCGCCAAAGGGACTGAAGGCACCTCCGGAGTTTGCCGCCACCACGATATTGATGCATCCGATCGCCACGAATTTGGTATTGCTGCCCCCAACGGCGGCAACCACGGCTGCCATAAGTAACGCGGTTGTCAGGTTGTCGGCAATGGGTGACATGAAGAACGCGATAAGCCCGGTAATCCAGAAGATCTGGCGAAATGAGTAACCCTGGGACACCAGCTTGGCGCGCAGAAGATTGAAGACTCCGCGCTCTTCCATGGTGTTAATGTAAGTCATGGCGGCGAGCAGGAACAGGAACAGTTCTACAAACTCGAGCAGGTTATGGCGTACCAGTTCCTCGGCAAGAGGTCCCTGGTCCAGTTGATTGTAGGCAATGGCAACCAGTACCCAGATAACACCGGCAGCCACGATCGCCGGTTTCGATTTCCTCAGGTGAATGGTTTCTTCGCTGATGATCAGGGAATAAGCTAGAACAAAAATGATGATCGCCAGGATTCCCAGTGTGCTGCCGGTCAGGTTAAGGGTTTCCACGGGATCATTGGAAGCAGCGAATGCCACAGTAGGTACAAGGCCTGTCACCACCAGCAGTAAGAGAGATTGCAACAGCCTGTTGCGGGAAATCGCAGTAAAAATCGGACTCATTAAAGCCACCCAAAATTAAAATTCGGTAAACGGATAATAAACGGAAAATGATGCAGACCTGTACCCAGGCTGCAAGAGGCCGGGAGACTACGGGATCGAGGTGTAGAAGAGCACAGAGTTATTCTGGCTGTGCCGGGAGTTGTTGTTGAACATCTGCAGTCCGGGATTTCGGGGAGGCGCAATTCTACCCGCAGTAGATACGGCAATCCATAAAAATCGGATCCATGACCACCTTACAATGATCGGGAAGCCCGTAAATCCGGGGCCTGCAGGGCAATTCCCGTGGAATTGATGAATGGGGCGGGCTGGGCTATTCTTGGTGGCCCTCATCCATAGTAGCGAGTATCAGGAGATGCATAAGAACAAGACTTTGAAGGCCGCGTTGATTGGCCTGCTTATTACCCCCACACTGGCATTGGCCCAGGCCAATTCAGCCGACATGGACCCGGTTAACGATTTACCCAATCCCTATATCACCCAGTCCGGTTATTTCAAACTGCCGGCAGGCCGGGAATGGGGTTCTTCCAGCACCGTCGACATTCATCCGGACGGTGAAAGCGTCTGGATTGCCGAACGCTGTGCCGGAAATGCCAATGCCTGTATCCAGAGTCCCGACACCAACATGGTCATGCTGTTCGACAAGGACGGCAACCTGGTACGCAGCTTCGGCGCCGGATACATCACCTGGCCTCACGGCATCGAGGTGGACCACGACGGCAACGTTTGGATTGCCGACGCCCGTGGCACCGATATGATGCAGGGCTACCAGGGTGAATCCTATGGCCACCAGGTACACAAGTTCAGCCCCACCGGCATTCACCTGATGTCCATCGGAGTTAAGGGCGGTGGCAGCAATGGTGAATGCTGCTACACCCCCAATGACGTGCTGGTGGCTCCCGACGGGTCCGTCTTTATCGGCGAAGGCCACTCCAGTGCAGAAGGCTCACCCAATGCCATGTACAAGTACGATTCCGAAGGCAATCTCATCATGAAGTGGGGTGAATGGGGCATGGGCCCGGGCCAGTTCCGCCAGCCTCACGCCCTGGCCATAGACTCCAAGGGACGGTTGTTTGTATCTGACCGCGGTAATGACCGCATCCAGATCTTCGACCAGGAAGGTAACCTGCTGGATATCTGGTACCAGTTCAGCCGCAACAGCGGCATCTTTATTGATGATAACGATGTGCTGTATGCCGCGGACTCCGAATCCGGTTCCGTCAACCCGGCCCACGGTGCCTGGACACGTGGTATTCGAGTAGGCAGCGCCATTACCGGTGAAGTGGAATTCCTGATTCCCGATCCACAGCCTGATTGTCGCGGTACCTGTACCGCGGAAGGCGTGGTTGCTGACAAGCACGGCAACATCTTCGGTGCCGAGGTTGGACCCGTAGGTGGTATCAAGCGCTACGTGCGCCCAGTGAAGTAATAATCTTCAAGCAGAAAAAGCCCATCTTGATTTCAAGATGGGCTTTTTTATTGTCGATTCAATCATGCCTTCGATCGAAACCCTGATCGCATTTACCGTCGCCGCACTGGTGATGAACCTGTCACCGGGCCCGTCTAATTTTTACGTGATGGCGCGAACACTGGCACAGGGTGTTGGTGGTGGACTTGCGGCAGTACTGGGTCTCGCCACGGGAAGCCTCATCCACGTGTGCGCGGCGGTGCTGGGTTTATCGGCACTGTTTTTGTATTCACCAACGGCCTACGCCATCCTGAAGCTTGCCGGTGCTGCCTACCTGATCTATCTCGGACTTGGCTACCTGTTGCGCAAAATAGAAACAGAAGCACCACGGCCAAGCACGGTGGTGAAGCCCGGCATGAAAATCTTTCGTGAAAGCGTGATAGTAGAGGCGACCAATCCCAAGACGGCGCTGTTCTTTATTGCCCTGTTGCCCCAGTTTATTAATCCGGATGCCAGTCCGGCACCGCAGTTCCTGTTGCTTGGATTAATAGTCAGCCTGTCGGCAATCCCCTGTGACCTGCTGGTGGTTTACGGCACCGACCGGGTGCGGCAATTCATGGGAGAGCACCCCCGGGCAATGCTCATGCAGAACAGGGTTACTGGCACCATTCTCACAGCCCTGGGGGCTTATATCCTGGTGGATGAAGCGGTTTAGAGTTCTGGCAAGATTCGCGCAAGCCTAAAGTTTGGCGAGCAGCGAATTGAAAGTACTGCTGGGACGCATCGCTTCTGTGGCCAACGCTGCATCGGGCTTGTAGTAACCGCCAATATCCATGGCCTGTCCCTGCACCGCATTCAGCTCTTCCACGATCTTTTCTTCGTTGGCGGCCAGGTCGTCGGCCAGTTCGCCGAAGCGGGAAGCCAGTTCTTCATCGTCCTTTTGTGCCGCCAGTGCCTGGGCCCAGTACATGGCCAGGTAAAAATGGCTGCCACGGTTGTCCAGTTCATTTACCTTGCGCGAAGGTGACTTGTTGTTGTCCAGGAATACGCCGGTGGCAGAGTCCAGAGCCGTTGCTAACACCTGTGCCCGGGAGTTGCCGGTGACATTGGCGAGATGTTCCAGTGATGCTGCCAGGGCGAGAAACTCGCCGAGTGAATCCCAGCGCAGGTGGTTTTCCTTTTCGAACTGCTGCACGTGTTTCGGTGCGGAACCGCCTGCACCGGTTTCAAACAGGCCACCGCCATTCATCAACGGGACGATGGAAAGCATCTTGGCGCTGGTGCCCAGTTCCAGAATCGGGAACAGGTCGGTGAGGTAATCCCGTAGCACGTTTCCCGTTACAGAAATTGTGTCTTTACCCTCGCCAATACGCTGCAGGGAATGGCGGGTGGCGTCCGCCGGCGCCATGACCTGGATATCGAGACCTTCGGTATCGTGCTCCGGCAAATACTGGTTCACCTTCTTGATGAGCTCGCTATCGTGTGCCCGCGCTTTATCGAGCCAGAATACTGCCGGCGTGCCGGATAACCTGGCGCGGTTCACGGCGAGCTTCACCCAGTCCCTGATTGGTGCGTCCTTGACCTGGCACATGCGCCAGATGTCACCGGCTTCCACACTGTGTTTTAAAAGTTCGTTGCCTTCGGCATCGATGACGGCGATTTCTCCATCAGCGGCTACCTCGAAAGTCTTGTCATGGGAACCGTATTCCTCGGCCTTTTGTGCCATAAGACCAACGTTAGGAACCGAACCCATGGTGGCCGGATCGAAGGCGCCATTCTCGCGGCAATAGTCAATTACTTCCTGGTACACCCCGGCATAGCAGCGATCGGGAATAATGGCCTTCATGTCATGCAGTTCGCCATCGGGGCCCCACATCTGGCCAGAGCTCCTGAGAGCCGCGGGCATGGATGCGTCGATAATAATGTCGCTGGGAACATGGAGGTTGGTAATGCCGCGATCGGAATCCACCATGGCCATCCTGGGACGGCTGGCGTAAACCATGTTCAGGTCGTTTTCAATCTCGTCTCTCTCGATATCAGGCAGGTCAGCAATCTTGGCATACACGTCACCGATGCCGTTGTTGGGATCCACGCCCAGCTTGTCGAACAGGGCACCATGCTTGGCAAACACATCCTTGTAGTAAACAGTCACCGCATGGCCGAAGATAATAGGATCGGATACCTTCATCATGGTGGCTTTCATGTGCAGGGACATGAGCACACCCTGTTCCTGTGCATCATTTATTTCCTGTTCCAGGAATTCCCTCAATGCCTTGCTGCTCATGCAGGCGGCGTCGATGATTTCCCCTTCCTGCAGCGCCAGCCCGTCTTTTAATACGGTTGTGCTGCCATCGGCACCGTGATGTTCGATCCGGGCGGTAGTCGCCGCTGCTACCGTGGTGGATTGCTCCGAGCCAAAAAAATCACCGGAATTCATGGAGGCGACATGACTTTTGGAATCTTTTGACCAGGATCCCATGGAATGGGGATGCTTTCTGGCATAGGCCTTTACCGAGGCCGGGGCACGACGATCGGAATTGCCTTCACGCAGTACCGGGTTTACGGCAGATCCCTTCACCTTGTCATAGCGCGCCTTGATATCTTTTTCCTCGTCGCTGGCAGGTTCTTCCGGGTATTCGGGAAGGGCATAACCCTTGCCCTGCAGCTCCTTGATACAGGCTTTCATCTGGGGAATGGATGCGGAAATATTAGGGAGCTTGATGATGTTTGCCATGGGGTCCTGGGTGAGTGCTCCCAGTTCCGCCAGGGCATCGGACTGGCGCTGGTCGTCGTTCAGGAAATCACTGAAATTGGCAATGATGCGGCCGGCCAGGGAAATATCCCTGATTTCCACGTCTACATTGGACGCGCCCGCGTATGCGTCGATGATCGGCAGGAAGGAATAAGTTGCCAGGGCGGGCGCTTCATCGGTTTCGGTGTAGATAATGGTGGATTTCTGCTCTGACATTTCGATTTCCTTTTAAACCTTAAATTTCCTGCCGGATTCTGTAAAAATGGCGGGCGATAGTACCCATTCGAGAACGTGATTCAACCAGGGTAGCCCGACAAAAAGGCCGCGTATTATAGCAGCGATGCCATACCCGGAGTAGTCGGCTCACCGGTCCCGCCATGATCGATTAGACCCTGTAAGGAAATAATGACCTGAATCAGGGTCCCTTTAACTTGCCGTACGAGTCCACACTATGAATATCGCCACTTCACTACCGGGTTTTGTAATCCGCAGCGCCACTATTGCGGATTGCGAATTGATATTAAGCTTCATCAAGGAACTGGGAGAGTACGAAAAACTATCCCATGAGATAGTCGCTACTACCGAAATCCTGGAACAGACCCTGTTCGGTGAAAAATCCTACGCCGAAGTGATCATCGGTGAACTGGATGGGACTCCAGTGAGCTATGCCCTGTTCTTTCACAACTTTTCGACTTTCACCGGGCGCCCGGGGATATACCTCGAGGATCTATACGTGCAACCACAGATGCGCGGCAAGGGCTTCGGTAAATGCCTGCTGGCCTATATTGCCGAGCTCGCGGTGGAACGAAATTGCACACGGGTGGAATGGTCCGTTCTGGACTGGAACGAACCCTCCATCCAATTCTATCGCTCCCTGGGGGCCATCCCCATGGATGAATGGACGGTTAACCGGCTGCATGGTGACGCACTGGCAACATTCGCTGGTGAGTTTGAGAATTTCCGGGGAGAGGGGCAGACATGAGCAGGATCGTGTACATCAATGGCGAATACGTTGCGGAAGGACAGGCCAGAATTTCGATTTTCGATCGCGGCTTCATCTTCGGTGACGGGGTATATGAAGTCGTGCCGGTTATCGAGGGCAAACTGGTAGACAAGGACTATTTCCTGGAACGACTGCACCGATCCCTCGATGAGCTACAGATCGCATGGCCCGTAAGCAGTGAAGATTATGTTGCCGTGCTCGAGGATCTTATAAAGCGTAATGATTTGCAGCAAGGCATCGTGTATTCACAAGTGACCCGGGGCATCGCGGACCGAGAGTTTGCGTTCCCTGCCAACACGCCCACTACCCTTATGGCCTTCACGTCGGAAATGAACATACTGGACAATCCCCTGGCGCAATCGGGAATCGCCGTCGCTACCTCGGAAGACATTCGTTGGAAACGGCGTGACATCAAGTCCATCAACCTGCTGGCCCAGTGCCTGGCGAAACAGGATGCGGTAAGCAAGGGCGCGAAAGAAAGCTGGATGGTGGAGGATGGATTCGTCACCGAGGGGGCATCTTCCACCGCCTTCATTGTAAAAGACAACGTGCTTATCACCCGGCCACTGTCCAATTCCATCCTGCCGGGAATCAGGCGCCGTACCCTGCTGGAGATCGCCGCTTCGGAAGGTATTTCCTTGGAGGAGCGGCCGTTTACCGTGGCGGAAGCCCTGCAGGCAGACGAAGCCTTCATATCCAGCGCCACCACCATGGTGCTGGCGGTGGTACAGATAGACGGTGAAACCGTCGCGGACGGCGGACCCGGGCCGGTGACTTCCCGGTTGAGACAGCTGTACAAGGAACGACTGCTGGCCGAAGCCAGCGCCTAGATCCTGCCCGCGGGGAAAGCCTGCACGTCCCCGATCTCTTTGTGACCACAGGCCAGCATAACCAGCCGATCGATGCCCAGGGCGACACCGGAACAGGAGGGTAATCCCGCCTCCAGGGCAGCCAGCAGTTTCTCGTCGACCGGGTACGGCCGCAGTCCCCGCTCCAGCCGCGCTGCGTTGTCCGCCTCGAAACGGCGACGCTGTTCCGCGGCATCGGTGAGCTCGAAATAACCATTGGCCAATTCCATGCCCACGGCAATCAACTCGAACCGCCGTGCCACGGGTTGACCACTGGCATCTTCTTGCACCGCCGCCAGGGATGCCTGGGCAACAGGGAAATCATAAACAAAGCAGTATGGCGGCATGACCGGCTCGATCTTCTGCGCCAGCAGCAGCTGCATGAAATCGGTGCTGTCCAGGTTCGATCCCTGCACTTCCAGGTGCTCATCACTCAATGCCTGCAGTTGGGCAAGGCTTGCCTGGTGGGGATCTATATCTAATTCACCCTGAAATAATTCCCGGTAGCTGACGCGGGGTATGTCGCCGCACTGCACAATGGAATTTAAAAGCTGTTCCACTTCATCCATGAGTTGCTCAAGGGAAAACCCGGTGCGATACCATTCCAACAGGGTAAATTCGGGATTGTGCAGCCTGCCCGCTTCCTCCAGTCGAAACGCCTTGCACACCTGGTATATGGATCCGGATCCGGATGCTAACAATCGTTTCATGGCAAACTCGGGAGAAGTTTGCAGGAAATAGTCGTTACCAGAGGTTGTGACCGGGAAGGATTGAATGTGAATGTCGGTGGCGGTGGCCGTTGCCAGCAACGGCGTTTCTACTTCCAGGACATTCCGTTCCGCGAAAAAACTGCGAATATCCGCAAGAATAGCGGCCCGCCTGGCAAGCGCATCGGGACTGGCTTGCGGCTGCCATTGGACCATCTTAAAGCTACTGGTTTACCCGGTTCTGGTATTCACCGGTGCGCGTGTCCACACGCAGCACGTCACCGATGTTGACGAACAGGGGTACCTTCACCACGGCACCGGAACTGAGGGTTGCCGGCTTGGTGCCTCCCTGGGCGGTATCGCCCTTCAAACCGGGATCTGTTTCCGTCACTTCCAGCTCGACGAAGTTTGGCGGCGTCACCGAGATGGGCGAACCATTCCACAACACCACCAAGTAGACATCCTGTTCCTTGAGCCAATCCTTTGCTTCACTGATGGCCGTGGCATCCACCGCGAATTGTTCGAAGCTGCCGTCGGTCTTCATGAAGTGCCAGAACTCACCATCGGTATAGAGGTATTCCATGTCCGTTTCCATGACATCGGCTCCTTCGATGGAGTCGCCGGACTTGAAGGTACGCTCCCACACCCTGCCGTTAAGCAGATTGCGAAACTTTACGCGATTAAAAGCCTGGCCCTTGCCGGGCTTGACCATTTCGTTCTCAAGGATCGAGCAGGGCTCGCCGTCCACCAGGACCTTGAGACCACCCTTGAATTGATTTGTCGCGTAACTCGCCATCGTCTTTCCTCTATAGGTAATGCAGATACCTGCCCACGGGGCAGCTGAAAAATGGCAACAGATATTAGCCGATCTCGGCCAGTTTCAAAAACTTTGCCGGTATCCCCCCTGGGAGCCGACTTGTTTGTGCTCATCTATGGCAGAATGGCGAATTTAGCGCCATTTTCATGATTTTTAGCGAATTATAGGTGCATTTTCACCCCAGTTAGCGCTACATGACCATCCCGGGTTCAGGCAATTTCCCGCCCTTGCTCTATGCTTGGTACAGGGATGGCGACAGCGGGAGTGCGGGCATGGAGAAAAAACCCACGAATTCCAGGGTAAAGCGGGCTCCAGGATCCACCAGACTCGACCCCGTAACCAGCCTGTACACCCAGGACCATCTCATGGAGGAGCTCGCACGGGCCCTGGTCGCTTGCCGACAGGGCAACTCGCGGGCCACTCTCGCATTGTTGCAGCTGGAAAATTTCTACGAGATCCGGTCCTGGGTGGGCAAGTCCGAGGCCGACCTGTTGCTGGTGGAAATCGCCAGACTGATGGAATCCTTGCTGCCGGATTCGGCGATTTTGTGTCGCTGCGTACACTATGAATTCGCCCTGCTCATGTGTAATGACAGCAGCGTGAACAGCGTGTCGCTCACTCGCAGTATTCGGCAACGCCTGCTCCGTGCTGAATTCAACTCGTTACCGCCTCAGCTGGAATTGAGATGTGCAATTGGCCTTGTAGACCTCGATCGCGATATCTCCTCGGCGGACGTGGTACTGGCCTTGGCCAGGCACCGGCTGCGTATCCATATGCACCAGCCCGGTTCCGGCAGTCATGAGACGGTGAGTTCCGAGGCGGCACTTTCCATGGTGCGTGAAGCGATATGGCAGAAGCAACTGCAACTCAGCTTCCAGCCCCTGGTAAGCCTGCGCCCGGACAAACTGCGACGCTTTGAGGTCCGCTGCCGGCTGGCGGAGCCCGCTGCCCTGTCTCCCGCAATCCTGTTTGAAACGGCGGTGAAGAATGCCCAGGGTGAGAACATCGACCGCTGGGTGATCGAGCGGGTGTTGAAGCAATCCGGCCAGTCCAGTTTCACCGTCAGCCTCACCCTGAACAGTCTGGTCAGCAGCAACTTCTTCCGGAATTTGCACTCGCAGTTGCAGGGTTACAAATTGACCCCGGACCGGCTCCGATTCCAGGTTTCGGAAATCGACATACTCAGCGCCCAGCACCACATGGCATACGTTTGCGAGCAACTGCGGCAACTGGGAATCGGCCTGGTCATTACCCACTTCGGCTGCACCAGTGATCCGTTCCGCTACCTGCCCCTGGTCAGTGCCCAGGCTGTAAAGCTGGATGTGTCGCTGCTTGAGAAGATATACGATAACCCCGAAATTGGGGAGAATCTGGCCCGGACCGTGGCCCGATTGCAGTCCCGGGGCCTGATGGTCATCGCCGGAATGGTGGAGGACGTGGCTTTGCTGCCCCTGCTGTGGGATTGCGGCGTCGAGCTGGTACAGGGCAACTGCATCGCTCCGGCTACCAGCTCCCTGAATTACGAATTTCCGCGACAAAGAGTACTGGGTGCCGCCTGACAGCAACCACAAAACTAGTGATTGGGCTGGCAAAAGGCTCCTGCTATTCTTGCGTCGAGTTAACCTGAAGTAGAGCTACCTCCTTGCCCGAGCAAGACCAAAGCGAAAGCGCCACCGCCCATACGGTGACGGATACTCCGCGGAAAGCCAAGATTTCCAGAAAGTTCAGTGTCGCCGTGAGCCTGCTGCTGGTTCTGGCAATGTGCGTGTTCTGGTTACTCAGCAGTTATAACACCCGAAACACGCTGCAACAGCAGGCCGATCGTCTCGGCACTACGCTGGCGCGGCAAACCGCGACCCAGCTAACCGAGCTGGTGTTGGCCAACGACCTCATCAGCATCAATGTGATACTGGGCAATCTCACCCGGGATTCCGCCATCGCCGAAATCGCCGTACTCAGCGTGGACAACGAAATCCTGGCGGTTGCCAGCAATGCCATGGCCGTGCCCGCCCCGATCATCCCGCTGCCGGTAGAGCTGGCCTCAGTGCAGAACGAATACACGGCGGAAATCAGGGTTTCCAGCAGCTCCGCAGGCTATGTGCGGCTAACACTGGACCTCAGTTATATCGAGACCGCGCTGATCAACAACCTGTTGTTCATAGTCGCCGCCACCGTGGTGTTGCTGGCCCTGGCGGTACTGCTGACCAACACCTACTTCCAGTACCTGGTGGCGTTTCCGGCGAGGCTGTTGTCCTTCGCCCTGGGTAATATCCGCAAGGGAGAGATTGAAACCTGTCCGGAACCCAAAAACGAAAACGAACTGAGTGGTGCCATTCGCCAATTCAATGCCACCGCCGAATTCCTTGCCCAGAACACCTTTCTCTACAACATCGGTCGCGGTATTCCGGAATCAGACAAGGACATCTTCCAGACCCAGCCAGGACGCCAGGCAGTCACACTGCTGGTCATCAAGATGAGCAATTTCCAGTACCTGGCTTCCACACAGACCGAAGATGTAATCGTGAGCCTGCTTAACAAGTACTACTTTTACTCGGGCAAGGTGAGCCAGCTCTACAGTGGACAGGTCGCTTACTGCTCTGAGGAAGAAGTGGTAATAAATTTCGGTGGTCTGACCATGGCGGAAGAACAGGCGTTCTATGCCATCTGTGCGGGCCAGTTGTTCCTGCAACTGCTGGGGGACCTGTGTGATGTGGAAGGAACACAGGTTCCCGCCAAGTTCCGCCTGGCGGTACACAGCGGCCAGGCGGTGGGCGGGCTGTATTCACCGATCACCCACGAGACCAACAATCTCACTGGCAAAACCCTGGACCTGGTGCGGCAGATCTGTGACGAAAGCCCGGATAATGCTTTGCTCATCAGCGGGCCGGCGTTTGCAGAAGCGGGTGCGGAATCCCGCATCGAAGCAGAGATCTATTCTGAAGGTGAGGACGAATTTGCCCTCAGTACCTACCTGGCACTCGAGCCCATGGCGGAATACCGCATGCTTCTGGAGCGCCAGGCTATACAGTTGATTACGCTGTACGCCGACTAAGTGAAACCCGTCCAGTACAAATTAGCGGATTCCAGTGACACTGCCGCACTGGAATGTGTAGGGGATGATCTTTTTGATCATCCAATAAAACCGGACCGCCTGGCCGAGTTTCTCGCCGATGAGCGACATCACTTGTTCCTCGCATATTCCGACAGTCAAATCATTGGCATGGCTTCAGCATTTCACTACGTGCATCCGGACAAGGATCCATGCATGTTCGTCAATGAAGTCAGCGTGCTGGAGGAGTACCGTAACCAGGGTATAGCCCGTACACTCCTGCGGTACCTAGTCGAGCACGGTGGCCATCTTGGTTGTCGGGATGTCTGGGTCGCTACAGAGGACTCAAACATAGCTGCCAGGAAGGCGTACCGCGCCGTCGGTTTTATTGAAGACGCTGAGCCGGTAGTGCTGCTGGAACTCCAACAGGCACTGGATTCAGATTAGCGCGCCGGCACCGTCAGGATGTTTGTGTGCAGGGCATCCAGTACTTTCTCCGCCGTATTCCCGATCACGGCGGCCTTGATGCCATCCCTTGCCGCCGTACCGATCACCACGACACTCGCTTCGACCTGTTCCGCCACTTCGACGATAACCTTGTCAGGCGGGCCCTCGATCGTGTGCGCATCCTGGCTTTCGATACCAGTCTTGTTGGCGAGGTCCGAGGGATACACAAACTGCATGGAACTGGCATAGGCGTTCACGGCATGCAGACTGCTTTCAGGGACACTCTCCACTATCGCTTTACCATAATCGATTACGCGCTCGTTGAGTGTGTTATGAAGATCGTCTTCACGCTTGATGTCCAACGCCACCAGCACCTTGGCACCAGTATCCACGTGGTCGAGCTTGATGAGGTAAACCGGACAATGGGCGGAGCGCAGCAAGGTCCAGTCGGAGGTTTTTAGCAGGCGGCGTCCGGCGGCACTGTGGGGGCTCGCGGTCTTGACTATGAGGTCTGCGCCAGCGCGATCGGCCGCCTTTGCGATTGCATCGCGCCAGTCGCCAGTCCACTCAATTTCTATGGAGACGTCGTTACCCGCAGCACGAATGGGTTCCGCCAGGTTTTCCAGCCAGGCCGAATGCCTGGCGGTTTCAACCCGCTGCAGGGCATCGGCATCGGTATTTTCCGCCGAACTGTGAATTGCCTCGTAAAGATGCAGGGAAATCTCTGAATTCTGGCTGGCAATCCACTCAGCGTTGATCAGCGCAGTCTGCTTGTCGGTGGTTGGATCGATCACCACGAAAATCTTGCTGATCGTTGCCATGAAAATACCTCCTCAATAGTTACTGATATGGCCTGCTTACAGTCTATTGAGAAAGGAGGGGTGGCGAATTGACTGAAATCAATACCTGATTGAGAGTTGTGTCAGTCTGTGTCGCTGCGTATTACTTCCACGCGATCGACTTTTTGGAAACACTTGGGTGAGGCGCGCGCAGTACTCAATGCGCGAGCATAGAGCGCGCCGAACGCCTTGCCAGGGACGGCAAGGCTGGGATAGGTAAGGAGCACTACTGTAGCGACAAGGATGTCACGCAGCCTATTTTAAGGGGCGGGATGGAGCGGTTTCCCGCGCTAACGAACTCAGCTTCCAATCAGGTATCCGAATCGGCTCTCAATACCTCAACCCTATCCACCTTCTGGAAACCGCGGGGTAACTTAAGTCCGCGCCGCCCCCGTTCCCCCGCATAATGCTCCAGGTCGGCAGCCTTGAGATTGAGATGACGCTTGCCGGAATGCACCGTTAACGTGTCATCGTCATTGAGCACGGTGATGGCAACAACAAACTCGACACGCTCCGCCACCCGCGCCGATGGAATACCGATGATCTTGTTGCCCTTACCCTTGGCCAGTCGCGGCAACACATTGAGGGGAAACATGAGCATGCGACCCTCGTTGGTAATGGCGACGATGTACTGTGCCTCGTAGTTGTCTACCGGCGCGGCGGGCAGGGTCTTGGCTCCCTTGGGCAGGCGCAGGACAGCCTTGCCGGACTTGTTCTTGCTGATGAGGTCGCCCACCTTGGCCACGAAGCCGTAACCGGCGTCGCTGGCAAGCAGTACATCCTTATCTTCTTCGCCAATCACCACGCCTTCGAAGGTGGCACCGGAAGGAGGATTCACCTTGCCGGAAACCGGTTCGCCCTGGCCCCGGGCAGACGGCAGGGTGTGGGCCGGCAACGCATAGGCGCGCCCGGTTGAATCCATGAATATGGCCTGTTGATTGCTCTTGCCTCGGGCAGCCTGTTTGAAACCATCCCCGGACTTGTATTGCAGGGTGGTGGGGTCGACATCGTGACCTTTGGCGGCCCGCATCCAGCCCCGTTCCGACAGTACAATAGTTACCGGCTCGGTGGACAGCAACTCGGTTTCGCTGAAGGCTTTCGCTTCTTCCCTTTCAATGATCGGGGTACGGCGCGCGTCACCAAACTTTTCGGCATCGGCTCTTATTTCCCCTTTGATGAAAGTCTTTAGCCGGGCCGCGGACTTTAACAATTGTTCGATGGTCTTGCGCTCGGCGGAGAGCTCTTTCTTCTCGGCCTTTATCTTGACCTCTTCCAGCTTCGCCAACTGGCGTAAACGGAGTTCGAGTATGGCCTCAGCCTGACGATCTGAAAGCTTGAACTTTTTCATCAAGGCCGGTTTCGGTTTCTCTGCACTGCGAATGATCTTTATCACCTCGTCGATGTTGAGGAAGGCGATCAGCAGTCCGTCGAGTATGTGCAGCCGGTCGAGTATCTTGTCCAGGCGCCACTGCAGGCGCCGGCGCACGGTGACAGTACGAAACTGCAGCCACTCCTTGAGCAGGGAAACGATATTTTTTACCTGGGGCCGCTTGTTTATTCCTATCATGTTGAAGTTCACACGATAGTTTTTCTCCAGGTCCGTGGTATGAAACAGGTGTCCCATCAATGAATGCACATCTATTCGGTTGGAGCGCGGCACCACCACGATGCGGGTCGGGTTCTCGTGATCAGACTCATCCCTTAGGTCAACCACCATGGGCAGTTTCTTCTTCTGCATCTGGGTGGCGATCTGTTCCAGTACCTTGGCGCCGGATACCTGGTAGGGCAGCGCGGTAATGACGATCTCCCCGTCTTCCTTCTTATATGTGGCGCGGGCCTTGAGCGAGCCCCGGCCGGTCTTGTAGATCTCGCGGATCTCTTTCGCAGGTGTAATAAGCTCGGCTTCGGTGGGAAAGTCCGGGCCCTTGATGTGCTTGCAGATCTCCGCCACCGTGGCCTTGGGCTTGTCCAGCAGGTGTATACAGGCCTTGGCGACTTCATTGAGATTGTGTGGCGGAATGTCGGTGGCCATACCCACGGCGATGCCGCTGCCACCGTTCAGCAAGACATTCGGCAGGCGCGCCGGCAATATCTCTGGTTCATCCAGGGTGCCGTCAAAATTGGGTTTCCAGTCCACCGTGCCCTGGCCCAGTTCCCCCAGCAGCACATCGGCATAGTCCCTGAGGCGCGACTCGGTGTAGCGCATGGCGGCGAATGACTTGGGATCGTCCTGGGATCCCCAGTTGCCCTGGCCATCCACCAATGGATACCGATAGGTAAAAGGCTGGGCCATGAGCACCATGGCCTCGTAGCAGGCGGCGTCACCGTGGGGGTGAAACTTGCCGATGACGTCGCCAATGGTACGGGCGGACTTCTTGAACTTGGCCGAGGCTTTCAGGCCCAGCTCGCTCATGGCGTAGACGATGCGGCGCTGTACCGGCTTCAGGCCGTCGCCAATATTTGGTAGGGCGCGATCGTTGATCACGTACATGGAATAGTTCAGGTAGGCCTGCTGGGTGTAGGTCCGCAGGGGAATCTGCTCTACTCCTTCTTCATTTATAGTAATGCTTTCGTTAAGGCTGCTCATTTTAGGTAACCGTTTCGATACTGTTCAGGGCGCTACTCGGCGTAGTCTGCTTCGCTGCCGCTTTCTTCCAGCCAGCTCTTGCGGTCCGGGGCACGACCCTTGGCCAGCAACATGTCCATGATGCCGAAGGTGGAGGTTTTCTTTTTCGCCATGGCATTGTCTTCCAGGGTGAGTTGCACCAGGCGACGGGTGTCCGGTGCCATGGTGGTTTCCCGAAGCTGCATGGGATTCATCTCGCCCAATCCCTTGAAACGTTGCACGTTGATCTTGCCGGTCTTTTTCTCGGCCGCGATGGCGTCAAGAATGCCCTCTTTCTCATCTTCGTCCAGGGCGTAAAACACTTCCTTGCCCACGTCTATGCGAAACAGCGGTGGCATGGCGACAAAGACATGACCCGCTTCCACCACGGCGCGGAAGTGGCGTACAAACAGGGCGCACAGTAGCGTCGCGATATGCAGGCCGTCGGAGTCGGCGTCCGCCAGTATGCAGATCTTGCCGTAGCGCAGGCCATCCAGCTTGTCCGAACCGGGATCGACACCGAGGGCAGTGGCGATATCGTGAACCGCCTGGGAAGCCAGGATCTCGTTGGATTCCACTTCCCAGGTATTCAGGATCTTGCCCCTCAGCGGCATGATGGCCTGGTATTCCCGATCCCGTGCCTGCTTGGCGGAACCACCGGCGGAATCCCCTTCCACCAGGAATAACTCCCCGGACATGACATCCTGGGTGGAACAATCCGCCAGCTTGCCCGGCAGTGCCGGACCCGAGGTGACCTGCTTGCGGGCGACTTTCTTGCTGGCCTTGAGCCGGCTCTGGGCATTGCTGATGCACAGCTCGGCAATCTGTTCCGCTTCGGCGGTGTGCTGGTTCAGCCACAGGCTGAACGCGTCTTTCACCACCCCGGCAATGAACACGGTGCACTGCCGTGATGAAAGGCGTTCCTTGGTCTGGCCGGAGAACTGGGGTTCCACCAGTTTGGAGGACAACACATAGCAACATTTTTCCCAGACGTCTTCCGAAGTCAGTTTCAGGCCCCGGGGCAGCAAGTTGCGGAATTCGCAAAACTCCCGCAGTGCGTCCAGCAACCCGGTGCGCAGGCCGGTGACATGGGTGCCACCCTGGGGCGTGGGAATGAGATTGACGTAGGACTCAGCGGTAATCTCGCCACCTTCGGGCAACCATTGCACCGCCCAGTCCGCCGCTTCGTCATTGCCTTGGACAGAGCCCACGAAGGGTTCCACCGGCAGGGTGTCGAAACCACTGGTAGCCTGGGTGAGATAATCCGTCAAGCCGTCTTCGTAACACCACTCTTCGCTTTGGGACTTGGCCTTGGTGACAGTGTTGTCGATAAATTTTACCGTGAGGCCAGAACACAATACCGCCTTGGCCCGCAGCACGTGCTTCAGCCTGGGAATGGAAACCTTGGAGGAATCGAAATACTTTTCATCGGGCAGGAATTTTACCGTGGTACCGGTATTGCGCTGGCCAACTTTTCCTTTTGCCCTGAGTTCCGAAGACTTTTTACCGCTTCGAAACTTCATGGTGTAGAGCTTGCCGCCCCGTTTTACTTCCACCTCGAGATTCTTGGACAGGGCGTTGACCACGGACACACCTACGCCATGAAGACCACCAGAGAACTGGTAATTCTTGTTGGAGAATTTTCCGCCGGAGTGCAGCCGGGTGAGAATAACCTCCACACCGCTAACTTTTTCTCCCTTGTGCTTGTCCACGGGCATACCACGTCCGTCATCGGACACTTCAATCCAGCCGTCTTTATGCAGGGTCAGGGTGAGGTTGCGAGCGTGGCCGGCGATGGCCTCGTCCACGCTATTGTCTATGACTTCCTGAACGAGGTGATTGGGCCGCGTGGTGTCGGTATACATGCCCGGCCGTTTGCGTACCGGATCGAGTCCGGTGAGCACCTCGATGGCATCGGCGTTGTAGGTATTGCTCATGAGTTACGTGAAATTCAGGGGAGTAAAAACAAGAAAGCCAATACTAGAATATCGAACTGGCTAGCCAATTCTTGATAGCAGGAAGTCAAAGATAGCGGGCAGTTCCGCCTCGTAGTTGACATAACTATGATTGCCACCCTGGCGAATTACGAGATTGGATTGGGCAAACTTTTCCGCTGCCAGGCGGTAATCGAGAGTCTCATCACCGGTCTGCAGCAACACCATGAAATTTCCAGGCCGGGATAATTCAGCACAATGAAGGGAACGAATCTCCTCGATGTGCTCAGGGGTTACCACGTGCACATCGTCGGTGTAGTAGTTCTTGTGCTCGCCCAGGTGTTCCTGCCACAGCTCGAACGGGCGAACCGCAGGATTTATCAATACAGCCGGTGCATCATGCTTTTCCGACAACCAGGTGGCGTAATACCCTCCCAGGGAACTGCCCAGCAACACAAGCTGATCTTCCCTGCCGGCGATAAGCTCTTCCAGCTGCGCCATGGATTGGGCCGGGGACCCGCTCAGGTAAGGTACGTGAATATTGTCTCCCAGGCCTTGTTCATGGCAGTAAGCCAGGGTCATCTGTGCCTTAAGGGATTGTGGCGCACTGAGAAAGCCGTGCAGGTATAGAATAAAAGGAGCAGTCAAACGCGATCTAATACCCGGGACTGCTGAAGTCGACTTCGAAGTTAAACCCGGTTACACGATGCACCTTGGTATCGATACTTCCGTCATCGTTTAACTGCATACTGCGATAGCCTGGATTAACATCGTCGAGGGCAAAATTTACCACGTTGGGCTTAAACTGGATGCAGGTGGAGGGTGTACAAAGACAACGCACATCGTTGTGTTCGTAATCCAGATCCTGGTGCACGTGTCCATACAGCACACAGCGCAGTTTGTCATGCCCATCCACACGATTCCAGAAATCCATTTGGTTGTTCAGGCCTATATCCTTCATCCAGCCTGCATTTCCCTGTACCGGATTATGATGCATGGTTACTAACACATGATCTACGTCTGAATCATTTTGCAATTCTTCAAGACTATTGGAAAGAAACTCAAGCTCATCGTCAGCCAGGTTACCATGAACCTGTCCGACCACACTGGTGTTTAACAGCAGTATGGCCCAATTATTGGCCTGGACCTTTTTCTGGTTGAGATCACTGTTTGCCGCGACATCATCCATCACGGTAATTACATCGTGGTTGCCCGGTATCCATCGCATGGGCGCATCGAATGGCTTCATCTTTCCTATGAAGTATTTATAGGCTTCCACCGACGCATCCTGGGCGATATCACCGGTAGCGAGAATCAGGTCAATATCGGGATCATTTTCCCGCACCATATTCAACACGTGATCCAGGCTGTCGTGAGTATTCATCTTCAACAAGGTACCCTCAGATTCACCGTATAGATGCGTATCTGTGATGTGAACAATCCTGATGGGATTACTTGTTTGCAGTGCTGTCATAATCCTTGGAGCCTACGGTCAGGAGTTGAGCAGACTCGACGGTTCCTGCTTACTTCTGCCAACGCGCAAACAATGGGTCAGCCATTCGCCCAGAAATGCATTTACCTGCATCTTCTCATCGGCGTGATACATGCGCGGATTGGGCTGGTCATACCTCGGCTTGAAATTACGATGCCCCTGGTAGGAAACCACCTCGGCGGTGCTGGCGTCATGATAAACCCGCACCAGCATGGAGGGATTTGTCATCCATTTCCTGAAAGGCGGTTTCTGGACGATTTGCAGTGTGGCGGTGTATCGAAATGCTTCGACGATTGTGATTTCCACGCTCGCTTTCTGCTGGGGGTCTTCAAGGTCGGCGATATAGAACTCGACGACTTCCCCTTCCAGGATTTTTTCGGGTTCGTCCAGGTCCCTGGCACGGCTCACAGCTTCTTCCCGGGTCACGTCCATGGCCAATTCCTGGCCGGGGAAATTCCGCTCGCGATGCATGTGCAGAAGTGGAACCAGTTTCAGCAGGCGAATGTAATTGGCATCACATTCCGCCATCTGCCGTACCAGGTCCACGCTGTAGCTGTGCTTACCCATATGATAATTCTATGTCTTTCAAACAGTTATCGGCTACCACCAGCCGCCCCTGTAGGGCGCAAAATCCCGCTAATTGTAACCGACTAAGGCGCTAATGCGAGGCAATTACCTCACATTTCCCGTGGGTATTTATCCTACACCACGCCCCATTCCTGAAGCAGTTTCGCCTTGTTCAATTGCAACCATTGCAGGGCAATAATGGACATGGCGTTATTGATAATACCCTGTTCCACCTGCTCCAGTGCCGTCGCCAGGGGCAGGGCGATCACTTCGATGTCTTCATGTTCGTGACGCAAACCAAACACCCCGCCGGCACTGCCCGCATCCACCCGGCCACAGAACAGGATCACCCGTTCGTTGCTGGTGCCGGGACTGTTGAAGTAACTGCTGATCCGGACAAGATTGGTGGGAGACAGGTTTGCTTCCTCCAGGCTCTCCCGGCGCGCTACTTCCTCGAAGGGCTCATCGAGGTCCACCATGCCCGCCACCAGCTCCAGCAGCCAGGGATTTTCATTCTCATCAAGCATCCCGACGCGGAACTGGCGCACCATGACCACCTGGTCCGTATCGGGATCGAACAGAAGGACTCCTACCGCCCGTGGGCGCAGAATCAACTCGCGCTGGAAATCCTCGCTCCAGCCACCTTCGTGGAGACGGTGCCTGACGGTGAGCTCGTCTATTTTTATAAAGCCGTTGTGGCTCCGGATTCTGTTGAGAACCTTTACAGCGTCGGGTCCAAATTCATTATCAGCCACATTCCCTCTCTTCTAATTCAAGCAATAATTTTTCCGTGGCCTGTTTTATTTCCTTACACACCTTGTCGAAACACTCTTCGATTTCTGAATTGGAACCAGTGACTTTTGCAGGGTCAAAGAAGGGTAAATGTATTTTCTCGATGCCCGGTGGAATGATCGGGCAATGGGCATCGGCGTGAGAGCACACGGTGACTACAATGTCGGCCCGCTGCAGCATGTCATCGCTCAGGATATCGGAGGTCTGCTTGCTGATGTCTACGCCCTGTCGTGCCATGGCCGCCACTGCATGAGGATTTAGGCCGTGGGCTTCCAGCCCGGCGGATGCTACTTCCAGTGCCAGCCCGGGGGCGATCTCTGTCGCCAGTGCACGAGCCCAGGCTTCGGCCATCTGCGAACGACATGAGTTGCCGGTGCACAGGAACAGCAAGTTCATGTCACAAGGTTCACTCTCTGCTGGTGACTTCCAGCAAGTGATATCCGAATTGGGTTTTTACAGGGCCCTGCAGGGTGTTTACATCGGCACTGAATACAACCTCGTCAAATTCTTTCACCATCATGCCGGGACCGAATTGTCCCAGGTCTCCTCCCTGCGCCTTCGATGGGCACTTGGAATGTTCTCTGGCTATGTCCCCGAAATCTTCACCGGATTCGATACGGTTCTTAAGATCGAGGCATTCCTCTTCAGATTCAACCAGGATGTGTCTTGCGCTAGCTGTGGTCACGTCTTTCCCCTTACTTTTCTTTCTTGTCATTGGCCATTATGCCTGATGGGATGGATATGGCCCACAACCGAGGTCACATCCGCTATAATTCCCGTTTCCCGTGACAGGATTGTCATGGGATTGACTCCCCTGGATCACAATTCCACCAGTTTCACAGGATCTACCTATGCCACTGCCAGAAGCCCCGGCACGCCGACATGTGCACACCCGCGCCATTGATTACCGTGGTTATGAACGGGAAGACGGATTGTGGGATATCGAAGCCCACATGACCGACACCAAGACCTACTCTTTCAAGAACAACTGGCGCGGTACGGTCGAGGTGGGGGAACCGCTGCACGAGATGCTGCTGCGCGTCACCATCGACGATTCCTTCACCATCCAGGATATCGTTGCCCAGACCGACAACAGCCCGTTCGAGATGTGCCCCGAGATTTCGGATTCCTACAAGTCGCTCATCGGCATCCAGATGGGCCCGGGCTGGCGTAAGAATATTCGCATGAAAGTAGGGGGTGTGAGGGGTTGCACCCATCTCACCGAGCTGTTGTTCCCCATGGCCACGGTGGCCATGCAGACTATCTGGCCCCTGCTGCGGCATCGCCGCAAGGAATCGGATTCAGAAGTGGGCAAGAGCAAGACCAGGCCCGTGGTGATAGACACCTGCCACGCCTGGGCCAGTGATTCTGTGGTTGTTAAAGAGAATGCCCCGGACTGGTATACCGGCGAAGGAACCGCAGACTAAGCGTGTAATCGGGCGCACAGCTGCGTTGCGTCCTCACTCGCCCATCGCCTATCTAGTTGATATGTCTCAGGGTCTCGTTGCGGCGCGCCTTGCATTGCATCCCGCTTCCACACTTATTCCAAGGTTCCTTAATCTTCTGAATATTTACCGGTAGAACAGTGGGAACACCACGGTAATCACCACGCCCTCGCCATCGGTTCGGTTCTCGGCCTTGATCTGGCCACCGTGGAATTCGGTGATGAGACGGGCGATGTGCAGGCCCATGCCGAGGTGGGGTTGTTTCTGTTTTTCCTGGGGTCGCACTGAAATCATGGAATCGAACAGGCGATCCTTCATGTGCTCGGGAAGGTAGGGGCCATCGTTGGAAACTTTCAACACGGCGTGGTCCCTGAGAGCGCGGCAGAAGAGCCGCACCGGGCGGTCCGGGTAGCTGAATTCCACGGCGTTGGCGATGAGCTTGTCCAGCAACTGGGCGATATACTCCGGCACGCCATTGATGTGCACCGCGTAATTTGGCGTGTCCAGCTCGAACGGCGACTCCGGATAGGCGAGCTTGTATCCCTCTACGCAGCCCCTGACCACTTCGCATAAATCGATCTTCTCTTTCTCGGAAGTCTGCAGCATTTGTTCCAGCCGCGTGGCCTCACTCATGTTGGTGAGAATGAGATTGAGCCGGTTAATGCCCTCTTCCGCTCTTTCTATATATACCTTCGATTCATCGGGACTGTCGGTGAGGCCGAGATTCTCCAGGGAAGAGCGCACCACGGTTACTGGTGTGCGCAATTCGTGGGACAGGCGCGATGACATGTTCTCAAGATAACTTGTGTACTGGGTGAGCCGCTCCACGATGTTGGCAAAGCTGCGGGACAGGTCGCCGATCTCGTCGGCATTACGCGAGGCAACGATAGTATTCTGGATGCGACCGGAGTCATCGATAATGCCTTCGGCCTGGTTTCTCAGTACGCGAATGCGATTGGAGATGCGCGAGGCAAAAAAGAACAGGCCAAAGGTCACGATGAGCATAACAGCCAGTATCGTGTTAAACAGGGTTTCCAGCGCCTGGTTTCGGAAAGTGCGCAGGTTATTCATGTTCTGGTCCACCAGCAATGCACCCATTACTTCACCGTTGGCAATAATTGGGTGCGCCGCCTCCAGGATCCGGGTCTCGGTATCGGCGAGAGTGCGGAACTGGGTAAATGGCTGGCCGCCGAGAGCGGCATCGATATGGGAACCTTCCCGGGTCACCCCGGTGTAGAGCTCATCGATAAAATCATTACTGGGCTTGGTGAGAATTCGATAGTAGAGCGGGTTGAGTATCCGGTCCTGCACAAACAGCCAGTACTTGTTAACCGGTTCATCAAAAGTGGGCGAGACCTGAAGGCCGGTTGCCGACTGGATATCACCCACGTCCAGGATCACCCGGCCACTGCGGTCCACTACCTGGATGCGGGAATTATTGTGGCCCATGCCAGCGACGATGCGGTCGATCTCCGGGGTGGGCAGGCGCAGTGAGCCCAGTCCTTCGGCATCGGGTGAATCGTAGGTGGCCACCACCGTATTGACTTCCCGGCTCACCGGGTCATCGATATCGAAAATTGCAAAGCCGAGCCGATCTTCCAGCATGTCCATGGGAATTTGCAGCTCCACCTCGTAGCCACCATCGATTTCATACCACTGGCCGCTGATGCGCTCCTCGTAAACCGGGACGGAGTAATCCGGATTTACCCTGAAGGGATAGAGGAATTCCGGCTCGTGCGGTGCTATTACGTAGCGGGTAACTTCATTGGTTTCCCTGTTGAGCATGGCGATCTGCAGGAAATCACTGCGGTGTACGCTTAGAGCATCACGGGAACGATACACGATGTGATCGTCCTTTACCTTGAAGTAGGCATAGAGAGAGCCGTTGTACTCCCCTACCATGTTGCGAAAGCTGAGGGAGTTTTTCTTTTTCTCCAGTATGCGGTCGTGTTCGTCCTTGAATGCGCTGTGCACCATCTCCGTACCAAGCCGGTCAAAGGTCTCAGCAATAGTCTCGGAGCCGGGTTGGTATTCGAGTTCGGAAATCGGTTCCGGTTCCGTTTCAAGCAGTGGCACCGCGGGTAGCATATTGGCATTGAGGCTTGTCACCAGGGTGTCCTGCACATCAAACTCGACTTCGTATTGCTGGTAGGCGCCCCAGTCGATCAAGGTGCTGTCATCCAGGGACAGGCGAGAGAAGATCGGGTAAACGTACAGGTCTTCGCTGCGCCGAGCGGGAGAATAGTTACTCTCATCGAACAGCTCCGGCCGTTCGTTAAGGGCCGTGGCCAATCCCTGGGCAGTGCGCAACACGATCTGTTCCTGGCCGCGGCGCAGGTAGTCTTCCATCTCCAGGATGTACTGGTAACCCAGCCAGGGAATCACCAACAGGAAACTGGAGAGGAACACCAGCTTGAAGCGAATGCCGATAGGATTTTTGATAGAGAAATTCATGATTGAGGTTCAGGAAACCTCGATTAATTGTTGTCAGTGAGAAACTTCGGGGGACATGTTCCAGCGATAGCCCATCCCGTAAACCGTTTCGATGCAATCAAACTCGGCATCCACCTGGATAAATTTCTTGCGGATGCGTTTTATGTGGGAAGTAATCGTGCTGCCGTCGACGAAAATCTTGGACTCCTGCATCAATACCTGGCGGCTCTTTACGTGTCCCGGGTACTTGGCCAGGGCATGGACCATCCAGAACTCGGTGACGGTCAGGGGCACGGGCTGGCCATCCCACTGTACAGTTAGACGGCCGATGTCCAGGGTAAGTTTGTCCCGCTGCAACAGGTTCTCAGGAGACGCAGGCTTGTCCAGCACTTCCTGGCGGCGAAACAGGGCCGCGATGCGGGCGGTCAGATGGGGCAGGCTGATGTCCTTGGTAAGGTAATCATCGGCACCCATCCTGAGGCCGGATACCGTATCGAAATCGTTGTCTCGCGCCGTGAGAAAAATAATGGGCAGGGTATCGGACAGTGAGCGCAGTGACTGGCACAGGGTGAAGCCGCCATCGATCTCGTTTTCCAGGCCAATGTCGATGATGGCCAGGTTGGGCAGACGGATATCGAAGGCGGCCATGGCGTCCTTGCGGTTGGCATAGGTTTGCACCTCGTAGCCCTGCTTGCGCAGCACATCCGCGTAGTTTTCACGGAGGGCCGCCTCGTCCTCTACGATGGCGATTCTTCTGCTCATGAGCTGATTATTTCCACTTAGTTCAGGCATTTACGCGCAATATAGCCCATATGCGGGCGCCGCCGTGAGCCTCAAGTGCGGTTCATCGCGCATTGCCATGATTCTGCCATATTTAATCAGCACATGGCCCCAATCCCCGCTCCGGGGGGCAATAAAGCCGAGGTTTAATGAGTATGCGGCCCCACGTGGCCGGGAAGCTTGCGATGCGGGGGAAACCCGGAACTCGCAGAGACGACAGGCAACGAGCTCTAGACAACTATCAAGAAGTGAAAGACAAGGACCTACCATCATGATCAAACGTTGCTCTGTATTACTCATCATCTGCCTCGCCTTCGCGGGCACGGCAGCAGCGGCGGAACGCGCCAGTTACCAGAACGATCCTTCCAAAGCGGAGAACACCGGCGTGCTCGGCGGCATTATTACCGGCGCACTGGTGGGCGGCCCTCCCGGGGCAGTTGCCGGCGCCGTCATCGGCGGGCTGCTTGGCCACGGCTACCACGCAACAGAACAGGTGGCCGATCTGCGCACCGACCTGTATTCCTCGCAGATCGAACTCGCCCGCCTGAAAGAAGAGACCGAAAAGCTCGAACTGGAATACCGGCTGGCCAATGCCGAACTGGATCGCCTGCGCGCACAGCCGCAGGTAATACCCGCTACTTTACAATCCACGGCCATCGATCCCTGTTGTGACAACACCGTACTGTCACTGCATTTTCGAACCGGCTCCAGCGACATCGAGTCGGTATACGAAGAACAACTGGCCAGCATGGTTAATCTCGCCAAGGCCATGGCGACTTCGACGTTTGAGATAACCGGTTACGCCGACCGCAATGGCGATGCCGATGCCAACCTGGAGCTATCCCGCAAGCGCTCCGAGGCGGTTCGCAAATTTCTCAATGGCAAAGGTATTGATCGTACATCCATTACCACCATAGGTTACGGCGAAACCAAACCCTTTTCTCCGACCCAGTCATTCGAAACTGATTTTTTCGATCGCAGGGTAATTGTCAGGTTAAGAGATTCCAGCTCTTCCATGCTGGCTGAAAACCCCAATAACTGACTACGAGGAAAATACTAAGTGCAGTTCATGAAAGACATAAGACTCGTTATAGGGAATAAGAACTATTCTTCATGGTCCATGTGCCCCTGGTTGCTGCTGAAAATGCACGACATTCCCTTTGAGGAGATCCAGATCAGTCTTTACCAGGACAATACAGCGGAACGGCTTGGACCCTACTCCCCTTCGCTCAAGGTTCCGGTATTGCTGCATCGGGATACCACCGTTTGGGATTCGCTGGCTATCTGTGAATACATCAATGACGAGTTTATTGGTGGTGCCGGCTGGCCGGGCAGTCCCAAGCGCAAGGCCAGCGCGCGATCCGTCAGTGCGGAAATTCATTCCGAGTTTCCTAATCTGAAGAAGGACTGGCCCATGAACTGCAAGGCATCGTTTCGACTAACTCCTTCGGAGCGTCTTTTCGAGGAAATAGCACGGGTCGATGCCATCTGGAGTTGTTGCCGCCGAAAATTCGGCGAAAACGGAAGCTACCTCTATGGCCGCTTCTCCATAGCGGATTGCATGTTTGCTCCCACCGCCGTGGTTTTCGAAAGATATGGCGCGGAGCTGAGCCAGGACGCTAACACTTACATGCAGACATTGCTGGATAATCCCTTCGTACAGAAGTGGATCAGCCTGGGTCGCCGTGAGAAGGAGCCGTTGTCTATTGCAGTAGCCAATAGCGCCTGAACTGAATCCCCACTTGGGTATAAGGAACTGCAAATTCCCGACCCCCAACCAGCGCGAGGTATAGCGCTAACCTGCAGTAAGAAAAGGTCCCGCAAGGGACCTTTTCTTTTGCGCGATTGAAACGGGCAGTTTAATGGCGTAGCTTGGCGCCATGGCCGCTTCCGCAGCAGATGTAATCAGCTTCTGGTTTGACGAAATCGAACCGGCCCAGCGCTGGAAGAAAGACGCGGATTTCGACGCCCAGGTCCGGCAGCGCTTCGCCGAGACCCATGGCCGTGCGGCACGGGGCGAGCTGCAACTGTGGCGGGAACAGGCCCCTGGGGCCCTGGCGGAAGTCATCGTGCTGGACCAGTTTTCGCGCAATATGTTTCGCGACACTCCCGAGGCATTTGCCCACGATACCCTCGCCCTGGTGCTGGCCCAGGAAGCGATTCGTCGCGGCCTGGACAAGGAATTGTCCAGCGGCCAGCAGGCCTTCCTTTATATGCCCTTTATGCACAGCGAGTCGGCAGAGATTCACGAGCTTGCAGTTACCCTATTCAGCAAGCCTGGCATGGAAGACAACCTGAATTTTGAACTCAAGCACAAGGAAATCATAGACCGCTTCGGCCGGTACCCCCATCGCAATGCCATCCTGGGCCGGAAATCGACGGAAGAAGAAATCGAGTTTTTGAAGGGTCCCGGATCATCCTTCTGAACATCTAACGGGTTAGATCGATGCGGAAAGCGAGCTCAACGATATTGTTAATAAGCCTTGTCATTACGGCTTGCGATTCGCCGCCCGTAGTTAATAGTGAATCCCCGGAGCCGGTTGTCGATCCCCTGGCTGAAGACTTTTTCTTCATGCGCAACCCGGAGATACGGGAAGACCTGCTGGAACAACTGGCCATCAATGAAATCGAGTTCTGGATTAATGAGGACGATTCCATTGGCTTTTATGTGAAAGACACAGAGGAAGTTGACCGACTGGCAAACGAAGCTATCGGTGTATACATCTCGCTGCAATAAACACCTGAACCGGAGTATTAGATGAAAACCATGACCTGCAGACAACTGGGTGGCGCCTGTGACCTGGAATTCAAGGCGGATACCTTTGAGGAAATGGAAGAGCTGAGCAAAGCCCATGGCATGGAAATGTTCCAGCAAAACGATGAGGCGCATCTTGCCGCCATGAATGCGATCAGGGAAAAGATACAGGATTCCCAGGCGATGCAGGAATGGATGGACGGGCGGCGCGCCGAGTTCGATGCGCTGCCGGACGACTAGCGCTGGGGCAATACGTCCCGGAGCTTTTCCGCCATTTCCAGCAATGCCGATTCGGTGGTCTCCCAGTCCATGCAGGCATCGGTGACGGACACACCGTATTTCAAATCTGACAGGTCGGGGGGAATGGATTGATTACCGGCGTGGATGTGGCTCTCCAGCATAACCCCGATGATGGACTTGTTCCCTTCCAGGATCTGGTGGGTGATGTCTTTCAGCACCAGGGGTTGCACGTCCGGATTCTTGCTGGAATTGGCATGGCTGCAGTCGATCATGATGTTGTTGCTGACGCCACCGTTTTTCAATTCTTCTTCACACTGGGCCACGTGCACGGTATCGAAGTTGGGGCCATTGCTGCCACCGCGCAGCACCACGTGGGCGTATGGATTTCCTTTGGTAGTTACCACTGATACCTGGCCCTTGCCGTTAATGCCCAGGAATCGATGGGGGCTGGATACAGACTGCATGGCATTGACCGCCACCATCAGGCTGCCATCTGTACCGTTCTTGAAACCCACCGCCGATGACAGACCGGAAGACATTTCCCGGTGAGTCTGGGATTCCGTGGTACGCGCACCGATGGCGGACCAGGCAATCACGTCCTGCATGTACTGGGGTGAAATCGGATCCAGTGCCTCGGTGGAAGTGGGCAGACCCAACTCGGCCACATCCAGCAGCAGCTTGCGGCCGATGCGCAATCCTTCTTCTATCTTGAAGGAATCATCCAGGTAAGGATCGTTAATAAGTCCCTTCCAGCCGATGGAAGTGCGGGGCTTTTCAAAGTAGACACGCATCACCAGGTAAAGCGTGTCGGAAACCCTTGCCGCCAGCTCCTGTAAGCGACGGGCATAGTCCATGGCCGCGTCCACATCATGAATTGAACAGGGGCCTACCACCACGAACAGGCGATGATCTTTCCGGTCCAGGATGTCGAATATGGTCCGGCGCGCGGCAGCCACCGATTCCAAAGCCTTGCCTTCCAGTGGCAGGTCGGCCTTGAGCTCTTTCGGGGTGATTAGCCTGTCATTGGAGGCTATATTGAGGTTTTCGGTTTCCGTCGACATGGTCTTGCCGCTTGACACGGTAAAAACGGGGGCGCAATGATAACAGATAAACCCAATGCTACAAGGGCTTTCCGGGAAACCCTGTCAGCGATGAAAAGGAATCGACAGTGCTAATCAGCCAAGGATTCGATGGAGGCAATATCGAGCTTGTCTCCGCCGACGACAACAACATTCAGCTCACCATCCGCAAAGACAACAAGTCCGACTTTTACCAGTGGTTCTATTTCCGCCTCAGCGGAGCAAGGGGGGTGGAGTGCACGCTGGAGATTCTGAACGGCGCCAGGGCAGCCTACCCGGATGGCTTCAGGGATTACCGGGTCGCTTATTCCTATGACCGCCAGGAGTGGCTGCGTCATGCAACGGAATTAAATGACGGCGTATTGAGCTGGACGTTTACCCCGGACTCGGACTCGGTGTATTTCGCTTACTTTGCTCCGTTTTCCATGGAAAGGCACCATGACCTGGTTGCCCGTGCGCTAAGGTCGCCGCTGTTTTCCCATGAGTTACTGGGCCACACGATCGATGGCCAGGACCTGGATCTTTTGAAGGTAAGCAACGGTTCCGGCGATCCCAAGAAAAATTGCTGGATCATTGCCCGCCAGCACCCGGGAGAGACAATGGCGGAATGGTGGATGGAGGGAGCCGAATCGTTGTTAGGCAATAGTCATAGTTCCCTGCTGGAAATCGCCGACCTCTACCTGGTTCCCAACATGAACCCCGATGGCAGCCGTCGCGGTCACCTGCGCACAAATGCACTGGGGAGAAACCTGAACCGGGAATGGGAAAAACCTTCCATGAAGAAATCGCCGGAAGTCTACCTGGTAAAATCCCGTGCCAGGGAGACAGGCGTGGATTTCTGGCTGGACGTACATGGCGATGAAGCACTGCCCTATTGTTTCATTGCCGGCACCGAAGGACTGGACGAGTGGGATGAATCCAAACAGTCGCGGCTGGACTATTACCGCAACCGTTTAATGGATGTGAATGCTGATTTCCAGACTGAACATGGATACCCGGCCAAGGAAAAAGGCCAGGCAAATATGACCATGAGCACGTCGGCCATAGCCAGGCAACACGGCTGTCTCGCCATGACCCTGGAAATGCCATTCAAGGATACGACAGCGACACCGGATTCCCGGCACGGCTGGTCACCGGACCGCAGCAAGCGGCTGGGCATTTCCTGCCTGCAGGTTCTGGAAGACTATCTCAGGAGTGACTTGCTGGATTGAAGTGAGTTAGATCTCGAATTCGATGCCGCGTTCTGCGAACCAGCTCAAGGCTTCTTCCTGGCTGCGCACTACATTGGTCTCGAAGAATCCCTCGTAGGACTGCAGGTCCCAGAGCCTGGCCAGTTCGAACATGTAGGCGGTAGGAGCAACAACACAGGCATATTGCTTGACGCGCTTTTCCGCATTTCGATCCATCTCCGCCAGTTTGTTCATGTCACCGGTAACCGCATTGAACTCGGTAACGTCGGTCAGGTCCAGGAGCTGGAAATGCAGGCCTTCTTCGTAGCTGTGAGCATAGATTTCTTCGTTGGCAGTGACCATTTCCTTTCCGGTCACTTCCCCGGAGTGCCAGACGATGACTCCATTGGGCCTGAAATCACAATTGACGGGCATCTAATCTAGCTCCGGAGATTGGGCTCTGCATCGAAATCTCCTCAAACCTCGTGATAGAGCTTGCGGCCCGACTCATTGTACTTGCGGGCCATGTCTTCCATTCCATCGTCGATGTCCTTGTCACTGAGATTTTCGTCCTGTGCCTCCGCGAAATCCCGTACTTCCTGCGAGATCTTCATGGAGCAGAACTTGGGACCGCACATGGAACAGAAGTGTGCAACCTTTCCTGACTGCTTTGGCAGAGTCTGGTCATGAAAATCCCTCGCCGTCACCGGATCCAGGCTCAGGTTGAACTGGTCTTCCCAACGGAATTCGAAGCGCGCCTTGGAAAGCGCATTGTCCCTTAACTGCGCCCCGGGATGACCCTTTGCCAGGTCCGCGGCGTGGGCGGCAATCTTGTAGGCTATCAGTCCATCTTTCACGTCCTGCTTGTCCGGCAGGCCAAGGTGTTCCTTGGGTGTCACGTAGCACAGCATGGCGCAGCCGTACCAGCCGATCATGGCGGCACCGATACCGGAAGTGAAATGGTCATAGCCCGGGGCGATATCTGTGGTTAGCGGCCCCAGGGTATAGAAAGGCGCCTCGTCACACACCGCCAGTTGCTTGTCCATGTTTTCCTTTATCAGGTGCATGGGGACATGGCCCGGCCCTTCGATCATGGTCTGCACATCGTGGCGCCAGGCGATCTTGGTGAGTTCACCCAGGGTTTCCAGTTCGCCGAACTGGGCCGCGTCGTTGGCATCGGCTATGGAACCCGGGCGCAATCCGTCACCCAGGGAGAAAGACACATCATAAGCCTTCATGATTTCGCAAATGTCTTCGAAATGGGTATAGAGAAAGTTTTCCTTGTGATGGGCCAGGCACCACTTGGCCATAATGGAACCGCCGCGGGAAACAATACCGGTTACTCGCTTCGCCGTCAGTGGGACGTAACGCAGTAACACACCGGCATGGATCGTGAAGTAATCCACTCCCTGTTCCGCCTGTTCGATCAGGGTGTCACGGTAAATCTCCCAATTCAGGTCTTCGGCCACGCCATCTACTTTTTCTAACGCCTGGTATATGGGTACGGTACCAATGGGCACCATGGAGTTTCGAATAATCCATTCCCGTGTTTCGTGGATATGCTTGCCCGTGGAAAGATCCATGACGGTATCCGCACCCCACAGTGCCGCCCAGGTCAATTTCTCTACTTCTTCCTCGATGGAGGAAGTCACTGCAGAGTTTCCGATATTGGCATTAACCTTAACCAGGAAATTACGCCCGATGATCATCGGCTCGGTTTCCGGATGATTGATATTGCATGGAATAATGGCGCGACCCCTGGCAACTTCATCGCGTACGAACTGCGGTGTTATTTCTTCGGGTATTGAAGCGCCGAAAGAGTTGCCACCATGTTGTTCCGAAACCTGCATCTGGTTATTCAATTGTTGCCGGGCCATGTTTTCCCGAATGGCAATAAACTCCATTTCCGGCGTGACAATGCCGCGGCGGGCATAATGCAATTGGGATACATTGGCACCTGATTTCGCCCGGCGTGGATTGCGAATATGTTCGAATCGCAGGTCAGCGGTAGTGAGGTCTGCCTGCCGGGCCTTGCCAAAGCTGGAGCTGACTTCAGGCAATATTTCAGTATCCTTCCTTTCTTCTATCCAGTTCTCGCGCAGCCGTGGCAAACCATCCCGCAAGTTTATGGATATAGAAGGATCGGCATAGGGGCCTGAAGTGTCATACACCCGCACCGGCGGGTTTACCTCATCGCCTTTCTCAGTCGTGGTTGGGGTAAGGGAGATTTCACGCATGGGTACTCGCAGGCCTTCCCGTTCTCCCGTCACATAGACTTTCTTCGATCTCGGAAAAAAGGCTTCCGTGTCGAGCCTGAGCTGGGAGATTCGCTGGAGAAAATGTTCCGGGTTTGCGCTCATTCGATATACCTGCTGTTAATGATTCGAACCGTGACAGAGGCCGGCCATGGCTAAAACCTGCTACCTGGGGATTTTCGGTGGTCCCGGGAAGGCTTGGCAGCCGGGGCTGGCCGGGCCGGGCGAGCCCGGGGGATTCCTGCGGGCCAGTAGGGGCGGCCGAGCCTGCATTATGCAATAAAACGCCGATAACAGGCTAACCGACCCGGGCGCTGCCTCTATTCCTGGACTGTAACCGGACGGGGCAACGGATCGTCTAAGAATAATGACCACTAATAGAAGAAAGAGGATTTAAGCCCGGCTGGCAAATTGTCACCTTTGGTTACACTGTGTAGAATGCCGCTTACTTCAATACCGCCGACCTCGTGATCAATGCCATTCCCTTTTGATCACCACCCTGTATTGCTCAAATCAAAGTAAAGGTTAGGAATTATGGGACGAATCGCAAAATTTGTTGGACTAGTCTTGCTTATCGTATTGCCTGTCAGCCCCAGCTATGGCGACGATCTGCTTACCATCCTGCGACTGGCGCTGGAAAACGATCCAACCCTGAGACAGGCGGAAGCCAACTACCGGGCCAACCGGGAAAACATGATCCAGAGCCGCGGCGCTTTGTTGCCGAGCCTGGGAGTTGGTGGCACCACCAGCCGCCTCACCAGCGGCCCGACAGATCCACTTTTCGTGGAAGTGACCGATCCGTTCACCGGGCAGGTGCGGCGGGAATTGCAGGAAGAGGCGCACAGTTTCCGCCCCGGCATTAACAACCACAACTGGGGCCTGCAGTTAACCCAGAGCGTGTTCAACCTTTCCAACTGGTACGGTTACCAGAGTGCGCGAGCCAACGACCGTGCCGCCGCGGTCAACCTGGCGGCCCAGGAACAGGACCTGATCATGCGGGTAGCCACCGCCTATTTCGACGTGCTGCGGGCTATCGATACTCTGGAAACCAATCTCCAGGAGGAAGAAGCCGCGCTGCGTTCCCTGGAACAGACCAGGCAACGGGAAGAAGTGGGCCTGGTTGCCATTACCGATGTATATGACAGCCAGGCGGCTTACGACCTGGCGCGCAACACCACGATCCTGCAGCAAGATTTTCTGCAATCACGCTACGAAGCGCTGGAAGCTATTACCGGTCAGGCCCACCCCGATATCGATTTACTCAGGGATGATTTTCCTATCGTGGAAGTGGAAGGAACCCTGGACGAATGGGAACGCCAGGCGGAAGATAACAGCCTCGCCATCGCTTCGGCCGAATTCACCCTGGATGCACAACGCAAAAACCTCAGGGCACGCAAATCCGATCACTTGCCCACGGTGGACTTTACCGGGCAATTTGGCCACTTCGTCACCCAGCCGATCGTGAGCCAGGGCATCCAGATTGGCGGCGGTGCATCCGACCGTTCCCAGCTAAGCCTGAACCTCAGCATTCCCCTTTATGCCGGTGGCGTCACCAGTTCGCGACGCCGTGCCGCCGAGTACGGTGTCAGGGCAGCCCAGGAATCGCTGGAGTTTACCCGGCGTGAACTCACCCAGAACCTGCGTAACGCGTTCCGCCGCGTAAATACCGACGTGCTGGTAATCGCGCAACGGCAACAATCAATTACTTCCGCCCAGAGTTCCCTGGATGCCACCGAGCTGGGCGCGGAGGTTGGAACACGCAATATCGTGGAAGTATTGCGGGCACGTGAAATCCTGTACCGGGCACTGCGAGAATATTCTGATGCCCGATATAACTACGTCATCGATTCCCTGGTATTGAAGCAGGTGTCGGGAATTCTCACACCCCAGGACGTAATCGACCTGAACCAGTGGTTGCAGACGGGTACACAATAGGATTTTCTTCAGTTAATAAAGCGGCGCCGGTTGGCGCCGTTTTTATTCTTGCTTCTTTTTCCGCCGGCTCATCCAATGGGGCAATCTTCCCTTGATGGCAATATGAGCAAACAGGTAAATACCTACCAGGGCCATCAGGTTTCTGAACAGGGGAAGCAAGGGAACCGTTGATGATTCTATCCAGGCAATAACCTCGACTATCACTCCCAATGCAGCAATGGGAGCAAAAATTCCAGTGAGAATGCGCTGCCACGTCGGCGCTGTAATTTCTTCTAGTTTTTCTTCCACACCGAAACCTGGCTGATAATGTACTCATACTTGCGCCGGTGCTCGCGAATCATGAAGGGAACGTCTTCGCTGTGCAGCAAGGTAAATCCCTGCAGGATTTCGCCAATGGCAGCCAGGGTGCTGTCACTGTCCGCGCCGTCGAGGAATTTCTCCTGAGGAGTGTACTGCGCCATCCAGGTGTTGGGCGAGGCAATCACCAGGACGCCACCACTGGCCAGGTAGGTATCGTTTCCTACAAATTGCCCCAGGCAGGCCGCTGGATCGGGCAGGCGGCATAACAGATTGCACAGGAGTATGGCATCCCAGGCTTTTTGTTCCAGTCCGCGAATTGCACCGAGATTTGCAGCATCCCCTTGCAGGAATTCAACCCTGGCCGGGTCGTGATTGCGTTCAAGACTGGCCTCAAGATCGCTGTAGTGCCGACCCGTGTCCCAGCGCTGGTAGGCCAGGCTTCCCTTTGCCTTCAGGGCATTAGCCGCGGCGATGAATCCATCGCTGTAGTCGATTCCGGTTACAGACCCGAAGCTGAGAGCCAGGTTGAAACTGGCGCGACCCACGGCGCAGCCCAGGTCCAGGGCACGGTCGTGGGTATTCGCGTATTCACCCATCAGGGCCACCGTGCGGTCAATCAGGTTTACGGTAGCGGGGAAAGGCGCTGCGGCGGCAATGGCCTCATCGCACTGTTCCGCCTTCGATCCCCAGTGCAATAACAGGTATTGATTCACCATCTCGTCGGTTTCGTACTTATTTGCTTGTCCGCTATCCAGATTCTGCACCAGGCGAAAGCCGGCATGCTGAAAGAAATGGGGGCGAAAGTGAAACCGTGACCAGATACTCGCCTCGTCGCCGGTGCTGATGAACGAACCACCCATGATCATCTGGTGCTCATCGTCGAAGCAGGGTGTGCTGAAATCCGTGTAGTAAGGATGAATTTCGAATCCATCGAGCGGGTGAAACGAATCCCCGCACCACTGCCAGACATTTCCCAAGCTGTCGTGGAGACCCTGATCATTCGCAGGCAATGAGTCGACCGGGCTTTCTCCCCCATAACGGAGGTTATGGTTAATTCCCGGGCCCTTGTCCTGCAAAACATAGTCCAGTTCAAGCAAGTCATCCCTGCCTTCTTGCCAATCCCCGGCAGTATCCACTTCGGCAGGACGAGTCGCCAGGTATTCGGCTTCACTGGGAAGGCGATAGAGGTGTTTGCAGTTGTCGCGCTCACTGCGCCACGCGCAGTAGGCCTGAGCTTCATAGTAATTTACCGCCGCGGGCCAACGCCATTGCATGGGAATTTCCCGGAAGACAGTTCGCAACTTGTAGCGATGGGAACCTGCCGGGCCATCCTGCACCCAGAAGCTTGGCCATTTTGCGTTGCGAAACGTGCGCCAGCCCCAGCCCTGCTCTGACCAGTAAGCTTTATTCTCATAAGCACCGGCTGCCACGAATTCAAAAAACTCACCATTGCTGACAAGGTATTGGCTGGCCAGGAAGTCGGTAACATTCCGTTTCTCCCTGCCGTATTCGTTATCCCAGCCAAAGCTTGGCCAGGCACTGGGTTTCCCCAGTCGCAGGGAACGCCCATCCATCCGGACCATGGTGTTGGCCGGATAATCCCGTTCCGATCGGGGCTGGTATTCCACGGCGGTCGATTCATCCAGCAATGCCGGCCAGTCTTCAGGCTGCCGTACCATGTCCACCGGCAATTCCCGTATCAGCACAGACGACGTTTCCAGGTGGATGCGTTCGTGTTCAAAGGCCATGACCAGTGCCCAGGAAGGCTTCTCCATGCTAACCGGTTCATCGAAAACGGGATGCGTCCGGATTAGCCCATGTACCAGTTCATAAACCTGCTGCCGGTATGCCCTCACTTCATCCAGGGGTGGCCACACATCCTGTTCCCCTTCATGCAGGTCATCCCAGTTCATCTCATCCACACCCACTTCGAATAACATCTCAAAGTCTTTGTTAACCGGGCTCTCAATCAGACCGCTCACCATCAGCTTGTTAACGTAGAAACAAACCGGGTGGGCGTAATAAAAGATAAGAGGATGGCGCGTCTTGTGATAAGGGCGTTGATAGAAGGCCACCTCGGAAGCGAGGCCACTGAACAACAACTCGGTGAGCGCCCAGGTATTCTCAAAATAGGCGAGAATTTGTTCGCGGTCGCTATCGAGCCGCAACATGGGAAGGGAGTGAAGCGTGTCCAATTTGTAGGAAGATTCGTTAGCTACGGATTTACCTGACGCAGCATCGGATTGTTCGAGTACGGTCATAGGCGATACAAAATTTAATGATCTTTACCAAGATTTATGACAATCGGGGATTGGTTAGAATTGGGGCACGTTCGTGATGTATTATGAGATGGGTTCCAGCTCATTGCACCGATTGAAGTGCCCTGAAACTGACTAGACCCACCTTAGGGGATTCCTGTTGCAAAGTAAATTACCAGCCGTTGGGACAACTATTTTCACGGTGATGTCGAAAATGGCCCAGGACCACGGCGCCATTAACCTGTCCCAGGGTTTCCCGGATTTCGATTGTCCCCCTCGCCTTCGCGAACTGGTCAACCAGTACCTGAACGACGGCAAGAACCAGTATCCTCCCATGGCGGGCATTCCCTTGTTGCGTCAACGCATCGCCGAGAAAGTGGACCGCCTCTACCAGTATCCGGCGGACCCGGAGACCGAGGTGACGGTCACGTCCGGTGCCACCGAGGCACTGTTCGATGCCGTTCAGGCCGTGGTCAATCCCGGCGACGAAGTCATCGTATTCGATCCCGCCTATGACTCCTACGAGCCTGCAGTCATCATGGCCGGGGGCCGCACCATACATATCCCCCTTGCCCTGCCGGATTATTCCGTCGACTGGGGACAGGCGGCGGCAGCGATCACCGATAAGACCCGGCTGATAGTAATCAACTCACCCCATAATCCCTGTGGTGTGGTCATGAACCGGGCAGACCTGGACCAACTGGCAGCCATAATCGGCGAGCGGGAAATTTATGTTCTTTCTGATGAAGTGTACGAGCACATGGTGTTCGACGGATCAGCCCATGTCAGTGTGTTATCCCATCCCGAATTGAAAAGCAGGAGTTTCGCCGTTTTTTCATTCGGCAAGACTTACCATGCCACGGGATGGAAAATGGCCTATTGCGTAGCAGCGCCAGAACTTACCACCGAGTTCCGCAAGATCCACCAGTTCGTTACCTTCACCACGTCCAGTTTCGTTCAGTACGCCCTGGCCGACTTCATGGCCGAATGCCCCGAACATGCCGACGAACTGCCACTGTTCTATGAAAAGAAGCGGGACAGGTTCTGCGAATTGATCAGGGATTCCCGTTTCTCTTTCACCCCGTCGGGAGGTACCTATTTCCAGCTGGTCAATTATTCGGCCATCAGTGATCTGAATGACATGGACTTCGTAACCTGGCTCACCCAGGAGAAAGGCGTTGCCGCGATTCCACTGGCGCCGTTCTATGAGTCGCCACCACCTACACCGGTGGTGCGTTTCTGCTTTTGCAAGGATGACGCCACCCTGGAGCAGGCCGCGGAAATCCTGCGGGAGCTGTAAACATGGATAGCAAGGCGCTGGACAGCACGGCACTGAAGGAGGAAATCCGGGGCTGGAGTGTGGAACTGGGATTCCAGCAACTTGCGGTAACCGATACCGACCTGTCGAACTATACCGAGCGCTATCAAGAATGGCTGGCCAATGATCACCATGGCGTCATGGACTACATGGCGCGAAATATTGAAAAGCGCCAGCATCCCGAGCAGCTGGTTAGCGGCACCGTACGGGTGATTAGTGTTCGTATGGATTACGCGCTCACCCGGGACAACGAATTTACTCCGTTAGAGGTAACGGACAGGGCTTATGTCTCCCGCTATGCCCGGGGCCGTGATTACCACAAGCTGATCCGTAATCGATTGCAGAAACTGGCAGACAAGATCGAACAGCGAGTCGGACCCTTCGGTTATCGCGCCTTCGTGGACAGTGCGCCGGTGCTGGAACGGGCATTGGCAGAAAAGTCAGGGCTTGGCTGGATTGGCAAGAACACCATGCTGATTAACAAGGAAGCCGGCTCATGGTTTTTCCTGGGTGAACTGTTCACCGACCTGCCGTTGCCAGTCGACGAGCCCGCAAGTGACCATTGCGGCAGCTGCAGGGCCTGCCTCGATGTTTGCCCGACCGGCGCCTTTGTTGGACCCAATGAACTGGATTCCCGCAGGTGTATTTCCTATCTCACCATCGAATTACACGATTCCATCCCTGTGGAATTTCGCGAGGCTATGGGAAACCGCATTTTTGGTTGCGACGATTGCCAACTGGTTTGCCCCTGGAACAAATTTACCAGCCCCTCAGAGGAAGGGGATTTTCGACCGAGGCATGGGCTCGACGACATTGAACTGGTGGCTCTGTTTCACTGGTCGGAACAGGATTTCCTGGAACGAACAGAGGGTTCCGCCATTCGCCGCATAGGCTATGAATGCTGGCTGCGCAACATTGCCGTGGCGTTGGGCAATGCTGAAACTTCCCAGGCGATAATTGCCGCACTGTGGCTGCGGCTGGAACATCCATCGGAACTGGTACGTGAGCACGTGGACTGGGCCCTGGCCCGGCACATGAGTAACTAACTGACTGCAGTCAGCCGAATATCAGGCGTTGATGAAGTGCTCACGATAGTAGCTGAGCTCGCTGATAGAATCCTTTATATCTTCCATTGCCTGGTGAGCGCCTTTCTTGTTCAGGCCTTCCATTATCTCGGGCTTCCAGCGCTTAACCAGCTCCTTGACTGAACTTACGTCCAGGTTTCGGTAGTGAAAGTAGGCCTCGAGTTCCGGCATATAACGGGCAAGGAAACGCCTGTCCTGGCAAATGCTGTTTCCACACATGGGAGAAGTGTTAGGGTTAGTAAAGAGCTGAAGAAATTCCAGGGTCCGTTGCTGGGCTTCGTGTTCGTTGACCGTGCTGTCTTTAACCCGGTCAATCAACCCGGAGGCGCCATGGTGCTTCTGGTTCCACTCATCCATGGCAGCTAGTGCATCGTCAGATTGCTTGATCGCGATTACCGGACCTTCGGCAATGATGTTGAGTTGCGCATCGGTTACCAGGGTTGCGATCTCGATGATCCTGTCCAGGTCCGGAACCAGGCCGGTCATTTCCAGGTCGATCCAGATCAGGTTTAGAGACTTGTCCATGGGGAATGTTCTGGAATGAATGTGGCGAGAATTGTAGCAAATAGGATGGAAGTGCAATAATTCCGCGCATGTTAAGGCAGGTCTCATGAGCAAACGGCGCCTCACGCGGCAGCAGCAGGAGCGAATTGCGGCAAAACAGGATAGTGAGTTAAGCGCAAGTTCGGCAGAGCATAACGATAACAAGTTTCACGGCCTGGTAATCAGTCACTACGGCCAGCAGCTGGACATAGAACCCGATCCCGAATCCGGCTATCCCCAGATCGTCCGTTGTCACCAGAGGGCAAACCTCCCTGCCATGGTGACCGGTGATCGGGTTGCCTGGCAGCCCGAGGGTGAAGATTCCGGTGTGGTCGTGGCCGTGGATGAACGCCGCAGTGTGTTCGGCCGACCCGATCCCGGCGGTGAATTCAAACCCCTGGCCGCCAATGTAGACCGGGTTGTGGTGGTGATTGCCGTGCTGCCGGAAGCCTTTCCCAACCTCATCGATCGCTACCTGGTGGCCATCGAAAACCTGGGGCTGGAGGCCATGATCGTGCTGAACAAGGCGGATTTACTGGGCCCTGACAACCAGGCAAATCTAGACAATATATTGTCAATATATGAGGGTCTCGGCTACCCTGTGGCCCGGGTGTCGGCGCTTACAGGCAGCGGACGGGAATCCCTGGCCGAGTCACTGGCCGGCCTGACCACGGTGCTGGTTGGCCAATCCGGTGTGGGCAAGTCGTCCCTGATCAACTCCCTGGCCGACAAACACAGCGCCCAGGTGGGTGATCTCAGTGACGCCAAGTACAAGGGCACTCACACTACCACGGCGGCCCGCCTGTTCCACCTGGATGGCTTCGACCTCATTGACTCTCCGGGCATTCGCGAGTTCCACCTCACTCACATCGATGGGCAGGCCGTGCTGTCGGGATTCCGTGAACTGCGCGACCTGGCGACCGGATGCAAATTTCGGGACTGCTCCCACCAGCAGGAACCGGGCTGTGCCATCCGGGCTGCCGAGGCGGCAGGGGAGATTCATCCCGGCAGGGTGGAGAGCTATTTTCGTATCCTCCATTCCATAGCAGGCACTATGCCGTAGACAGAACCCGACTCTGATGGCATTTTGCGCAGGCGGAATCTTGCCACCCATTATTTAGCGCCAATTTTCATGAATTCAGCCAAGACCCGAACTTCGGACCTCGATGACCTGCCCCTGATCATGGAGCCGGCTCACCTGGCGCGCCTGCTTCCCAATGACCGGTTGTTATTGATCGCCGTATGCAGTGAGCAGGTATTCAGCTCCCAGCACATCCCGGGCTCGGTATTAATTCAACCGGCAGAACTCGTGTGTGGTATCCCTCCCGCCACTGGCAAGATTCCCGACGAGGACCGCTTGTCAGACCTGTTTTCCCGTGTCGGGCTGAGCGAAGAGCGCCATGTCATCGCCTATGATGATGAGGGTGGCGGCTGGGCCGGACGCCTCATCTGGACCCTGGATGTACTGGGTCACCAGAACGCGAGTTATCTCAACGGCGGCCTGGTAGCCTGGGCCCGGGCCGGCTACATGGTGGAATCACAGGTCACCATGGTGCCCCGCATTGATTACAGAGCCCATATTGACCGGTCCCAGATCGCGACCCGGGAACAGGTGCAGGCCCAGATCGACGATCCGGAAAGCGCGGTGTGGGATGCCCGGGGTGCCGACGAATTTGCCGGCGAAAAAATCACCGCGCAGCGCAACGGTCATATTCCCAACGCGGTTAACCTGGACTGGTTGTACCTGATGGATCCGGATAACGACCTGCGCCTGCAACCCCTGGAAGAGATTCGTGCTCACCTGAATGAAGTGGGTATAACTCAGGACAAAAAGGTGATTACCCACTGCCAGACCCATCACCGTTCCGGGCTCTCCTACCTTGTGGGCAAGGCCCTGGGCATGGACATCAGGGCCTACGACGGTTCCTGGTCGGAATGGGGCAACCTGCCCGACACTCCCATCGAAAGCTAAGCACGGGTCTTCGATGTCACGCCTTTTCGTCCTGATCCAATACCTGTTACCACAACAGCTGCTATCCCGAATCGCCGGGCGCTTTGCCAGTGGCACACTGGCAAAAAATCTGCTGATCAGGTGGTTTATCCGTCGTTACCGGGTGGACCTGGAAGAGGCAGAGATCCAGGATCCGGAGGCTTTCGCCAGCTTCAATGAATTCTTCACCCGGGCCCTGAAGCAGGGGGTCCGGCCCGTCGCCCAGGGGGACGGTGTTATCGTCAGTCCCGCCGATGGCGCCATCAGCCAGTACGGTGAGATCGACGGAGACCGCCTGTTCCAGGCCAAGGGGCGGGATTTTGCCCTGCAGGCCCTGCTCGGTGGCGACGAGGCCCAGGCCTCGCAGTTCCTGGGGGGAAACTTCATGACGGTGTACCTGTCGCCCAGGGATTATCATCGCGTGCACCTGCCCCTCGACGGCAGACTACTGCGCACTACCTATATTCCGGGCAATCTATTTTCGGTCAATGCCGTCACCACCGCCATGGTGCATAACCTCTTTGCCCGTAACGAACGCTATGTCATGGAATTTGAAACTGCCGCAGGGCCAATGGTGCTAATCATGGTGGGCGCCATGATTGTTGCCGGTATCGAAACAGTGTGGGGAGGCCAGGTATGTCCCCTGCCGGGCAAACACCAGCCCAGGCATCAGGAATACCGCGACCAGTCACCCGCGATCGAACTGGCAACCGGGGCGGAAATCGGGCGCTTCAAGCTGGGCTCCACTGTTATCATGCTGTTCCAGCGAGGCGCCATGTCATTCAGCGAGAACCTGTCAGCGGATATAGATCTGCGCATGGGGCAGAAGATCGGCGCGCTATCCGCTTCCAATCAGTAACACGGTACGAGCATGGCAATGAACCAGGACGAATTGAAACAGCTGGTGGCCGAAGCGGCCTTTGATTACGTGGAACCGAAGATCGAGGATGACTCGATTATCGGCATCGGCACCGGTTCCACCGCGAACTACTTCATCGATGCCCTTGCCCGGATCAAGCAACGATTGAATACCACCGTGGCCAGCTCGGAAGAATCGGCCCGGCGGCTCAAGGAACACGGTATCCCGGTGGTGGATCTCAACGCCGCCGGCAAGGTTGATATCTACGTGGACGGCGCCGATGAGTCCAACGAGCACCTGCAGCTGATCAAGGGTGGTGGCGCCGCCCTCACCCGGGAAAAAATCATTGCCGCCGCTTCCGACGAGTTTGTCTGTATTGCCGACGAGTCCAAGCTGGTGAAGGTGCTGGGGCGATTCCCCCTGCCGGTCGAGGTCATTCCCATGGCACGCAGTTACGTGGCACGGCAGATCGTGAAACTCGGTGGCGACCCGGTTTACCGGGAAGGCTGCGTTACCGACAACGGCAACCACATCCTCGACGTCTTCAACCTGGAAATCCTCAACCCACCGGAGCTGGAACAGCAGCTAAACCAGGTCACCGGGGTGGTGACCAATGGTTTATTTGCGGTACGACCGGCAGATCGCCTTATTTTAGGCACAGGCACGGGCGTCAAGACGCTGTTACCTTGAATAAGACTGCGGTAGGAAACCGATTATGACCATTTGGTCATAGCGGTTACATAATTCGCTTTGGAGGTAAGCGAAGGGGCCTGTTTTTAAAGCGGAGTGACGTTATCAGCCTGGGGGCCTTTCTGGCCCTGGGTGACTTCCATCGTCACTTTCTGTCCTTCGTGTAAGGTTCTTCTTCCGGATCCATTGATGGCGCTGAAATGGACGAACACGTCTTTGCCACCTTCTTGTTCGATAAAACCGAATCCCTTCTCGTCGTTAAACCACTTAACGGTACCCTCTACTGTCTCTGACATATTGCTCTCTTGCTTAAAAATGTTAAATCTGAACTACCACCCACAGTAATCCATCGGCCAAATTCAACCGAACCTGCAGTGTACGCCCTTATTTTGACGGTTTGAATCTCTATTTGTCGTTAATTTTAGCGCTTGAACGGCAAATTGATGATTTTTTCGGCACAGACAGGGTTTTGGCGATGCCAACTGGTGAGCACTACAGATCGATTAGCTTGCCAGGATTCATGATGTTATTAGGGTCAAAAACCCGTTTGATGGCGCGCATGTATTGCTGCTCAGCCTCGGACCGGGTGTAGCCCAGGAAGGGTTTTTTCAACAGGCCAACACCATGTTCCGCAGACACGCTGCCACCATGCTTCTGCACCAGTTCGAACACCCACCGGGAAACCTTCGCGCATTCGGCGAAGAATGTTTCCGCTTCCCAGTCATCCGGTTTCAGGATGTTCAGGTGGACATTGCCATCGCCGATGTGGCCGAACCAGATGATCTCGAATTCCGGGTAGGATTCGGTGACCAGGGCGTCCACGTCCTTGAGGAATTGGGGAACCCGCGACACCTTCACCGAGATGTCGTTCTTGTATGGCGTGAAACGGGAAATAGTTTCGGAGATGTCTTCCCTGAGGCGCCACAGATTTTCCGCCTGGCTGCTGCTCTGGCTTATGGTGCCGTCTTCTATCCAGCCCTGCTCCAGACAGTGTTCGAACAGCTCCATTGCCGCGTCCATGTCCTGTTCCGACATGTTTTCAAACTCGACCAGGGCATAGAAATTGCTGGAAGTTTCGAATGGCCGCTGCAGTTGTTTTTCCGCAATCACATGATCCAGCGCCTTGTCGGAAAAGAACTCGAATGCAGTAAGAGCCAGTTTTTCCTGGAACGCCTGCAATACATTCATGGTGTTTTCCATTTCGCCAACACCGAGCACCATGACCGTGGGTGAGTTGGGCTGGTTGGTAAGCCCGATGGTCAGTTCCACGATAAATCCCAGGGTACCCTCTGAACCGATGAACAACTGGCGCAAGTCATAGCCGGTAGCATTCTTGGTCAGGCCCTGGTTCAGGTCCAGCAATTCTCCGCTGCCGGTTACTACTTTCATACCCTGCACCCACTGCCGGGTCAGGCCGTAACGAATCACCTTGATGCCACCTGCATTGGTGGCCACGTTGCCACCCAGCTGGGAAGAACCCGACGAAGCAAAATCCACCGGGTAGAACAATCCCTTCTCTTCGGCAAACTGTTGCAGTTGCTCGGTGACAACGCCGGGCTGGCACACCACCTGCCGGTCGGTTTCATTGAAATCCAGGATCTTGCTCATGCGATCAAAGGATACGACCACTTCCCCGGCGATGGCCGTGGCGCCACCGCTCAGACCGGTTCGACCACCGGAAGGCACCAGGGCGATGTGTTCCCGGTTAGCAAGCTGCACCAGCGCAACCACAGCGTCGATAGTCGACGGAAAGACGATTGCGAGGGGCGCGGCCTCATACTGGCGGGTCCAGTCACGACCATAGTTCTGTAGATCATCGGGCCCGGTTTTGACCTGGTCGGCACCGCAAATTTCCGCCAATGCGGCGAGTGTGGTTTCTTTATCCTGGGACATGGAATTGCTTAACGGGGTTCTCCAGTAAAAAACGCCCGGAGGGCGAACTCTCCGGGCATGGATATGGTACCATGCGCCCCCTTTTTCAGACACGACCCGTTCCTGGTCCGTTATGAGCCCGCACGTTACTTCACTTGAAAAAAACAAGATCAAGTTCCTGCTCCTGGAGGCAGTACATCGCAGTGCAGTGGCTACCCTCAACAAGGCCGGTTACGACAGCATCGAGTACGTCAAGACTTCACTGGAAGGAGACGCCCTTCTCGAAGCTGTGAAAGACGTGCATTTTCTCGGTATTCGCTCCCGCACCCAGGTCACGGCGGAAGTGCTGTCCGCTGCCAACAAGTTGCAGGCGGTGGGCTGTTTCTGCATTGGTACCAACCAGGTGGACCTGAATGCCGCCCTGGTCCGGGGCATTCCTGTATTCAACGCGCCTTTTTCCAATACTCGCAGCGTGGCGGAACTGGTCATCGGCCAGGCCATCCTGTTGCTGCGGGGCATTCCGGAAAAAAACGCACTGCTGCATCGAGGCGTCTGGCAGAAAGCCGCCCAGGGCAGCTTCGAAACCCGGGGCAAGAAACTGGGCATCATCGGTTATGGCAATATCGGTTCCCAGCTCAGCGTGCTGGCGGAAGCCATGGGCATGGACGTCTACCTGTACGATGTGGTCACGAAGTTGCCCCTGGGCAATGCCACCCAGGTGGAAGCCCTGGAAGATCTCATGACTGAATGCGACGTCATCAGCCTGCATGTGCCGGAGACACCGCAAACCAGGGAGATGATCGGCAGCAAGGAGATCGCCTGGATGAAACAGTCGGCCGTGCTCATCAATGCATCCCGTGGCTCCGTGGTAGACATCGACGCCCTGGCAGAGGCGCTGGGTAACGATGCCATTGCCGGTGCCGCCATCGATGTGTTCCCCAGCGAACCGAAATCAAACGACGAAGAATTCCTGTCGCCGCTGAGAGAATTCGATAACTGCATCATCACACCCCATGTCGGCGGCAGCACCATGGAAGCCCAGGAGAACATCGGGACGGAAGTGGCGGAAAAACTCGTACGCTATAGTGACAACGGATCCAGCTTTACCTCGGTAAACTTTCCGGAAGTAAACCTGCCCTCGCACCCCGGAAATCACCGCTTGTTGCACATCCATGAGAACGTACCTGGCGTGTTAACAGAGATTAACCGGATTTTTTCCGAAACCGGGATAAACATCAGCTCCCAGTACCTGCAAACCAACGCGGAAGTAGGATACGTGGTACTGGATATCGATCAGCAATACAGCGATATCGCCCTGGAAAAGCTAAACAAGATTGAACACACCATTCGCTGTCGGGTTCTGTTCTAGATAGTCTCGACGATCTCATCCAGCAGGGTAAAGACCCGTTCCCGGTACTCCGCCGACTCGTTCACCAGGTGGTGGCGTGCGTCCGCAACAAGGTAACTGGTGCTGCCGGGAAACTTCTGTTCCAGCATGGGCAGGTTCTGTTGCCAGAGTACTGTCTCGTCTCCTGTGCCCTGGATGATTTGCAGGGACTGCGGCACAGGCCGTGCTTTACGAAACCGTTTCTCAAAATCCATCATTGCCGCTATCCATTGCCGCGGAATTATCCTGCTCTGCAGTGCATCACTATTGCGGAGGAAATCCTGAAACGCCAGGTCATGACTGTTCAGGGAAAAGTTTCTTTTCAATTTGGGAATAAACCAGCGTGCAAGCGCGAAACTCAGTTTGCTGCGCCACCAGTGGGCCGATCGTAACAGGGGCGCCAGCAGAATAAACCGGGCAAATGAGAACCGCCGGGCGAGATCATGATGCAACAGACCATCTACCAGCACCGCGGCCCCGGTACTCTGGCCGATGCAAATCCAGGGCTGGTTTGCGCTCGCGGCACAATGTTCCAGGCAATCGCTTAAAACCCGCGAGTACCGGGCGAAACTGTCGATGCTGGCTTCGGGACCACTGGAAAGCCCGTGCCCGGGCCAGTCGCAAATAGTCACGGAAAAACCCTGCTGCAGGCAGTGATCAATTAACTTGCCATAGAGCCCGGCATGATCGAAGTAACCGTGGAGCAGGAAAGCAGTGCCTTTTTCCATGCCGGAGGGAACGGTGAAATGCTGCATGACAATGCTGTAACCGGCACTGTCGAAAACCTGGAATTCATGGCTGGCGGCACCGGCAAAATTGAGGCCGTAGTGAGAAGTATATTCCCGCACCAGGGCGCGATCGGTCTCGCCTGCCGCGATACTGTGCCGAAGGGTACTTGCTGAAGAGCGGGTAAACATAATGCCCCGACTGCAAGCGCTTAGCCTCAGTTCGTACCGTCGGCGTAACGCTGGTACATTTCTTCCAGGTTATAGACTTTCCCGATCCTGGAAATCTGTCCCGCAGTTCCAAAGGCTTCCAGTCTCGCCTTGACGATATCCTTCATGGCCTTGATGGTCGGGATTAAAAACTTGCGCGGGTCAAACTCCGACTTGTTTTCTGCCAGGAATTTCCTGACCGCACCCGTAGACGCCAGGCGCAGGTCGGTGTCGATATTTACCTTGCGCACACCATGCTTGATGCCTTCCTGTATTTCTTCGACAGGCACGCCGTAGGTCTCCGGAATCTCGCCACCGAACTCATTGATTACGGCGAGCCACTCCTGGGGGACGGAAGAAGAGCCATGCATTACCAGGTGGGTGTTGGGGATCTTTGCATGAATTTCCTTGATGCGATCGATGGCAAGTATGTCTCCGGTTGGTGGACGGCTGAACTTGTACGCACCGTGGCTGGTGCCCACGGCGATGGCCAATGCATCCACGCCGGTGGCATCGACGAAATCCGAGGCTTCCTGCGGATCGGTAAGCAACTGTGCCATGGATAGCTTGCCTTCCGCGCCAACGCCGTCTTCTTCGCCCGCCATTCCGGTTTCAAGGGAGCCGAGGCAACCGATCTCTCCTTCCACCGATACGCCGCAGGCGTGAGCCATGTCCACCGTGAGCTTTGTTACACGCACGTTGTATTCAAAATCAGTGGGCGTCTTGCCGTCCTCACCCAGGGACCCATCCATCATCACAGACGAGAAGCCCAGCTGAATTGAGCGCTGGCAAACGGCAGGAGACACACCATGATCCTGGTGCATAACTATAGGTATATGGGGAAATTCCTCGATTGCACCTTCTATAAGATGTTTCAGGAAATTTGAACCGGCATACTTTCGCGCCCCTGCCGAAGCCTGCAGGATGACCGGGCTGTTAACCTCGTCTGCCCCTTCCATGATGGCGCGTACCTGCTCCAGGTTATTCACATTGAATGCCGGTACGCCGTAATCGTTTTCAGCCGCATGGTCCAGCAATTGTCGCAAGCTAATTAGTGCCATTTTTCTACCCCGTTCCGGAGCTTGCTCTGCTCCGATTGACTATGCATTCTCATTAATCTCATTCGCGCGATCTTGCAGCACTTTTACAGCTGGCAGTGTCGATCCCTGCACATATTCCAGGAAAGCGCCGCCTCCTGTGGATATATAGGAAATATCAGCGGCGAGATCAAAATTGTCGATGGCCGTTACTGTTTCCCCGCCCCCGGCAATACTGAAACCCCGGTTGGCGGCAATCGCCCGGGCCACGGCTTCGGTCCCGGCGGCAAACTGGCTGAATTCAAACACTCCAACCGGACCGTTCCAGATAATGGTTTCCATGTTACCGATTAACGCGGTGAAGTTCAGCGTTGTCTCCGGCCCGATATCCATGATCAGGTCCCGGGGGCCGATCTCCGTAACGGGTTTTACCACGGCCTCGGCATCTTCACCGAAATGGTCCGCCACCACTACGTCCTCCGGCATGGGTATTTCGGTGCGCGTCATTAACTCCCGTGCGGTTTCCACCAGGTCTGCCTCTACCAGGGACTGGCCAACCTCGATTCCGCTGGCCAGCAGGAAGGTATTGGCGATGCCACCACCGACGATCAGATGATCTACTTTCCCGGCCAGGTTCTGCAGTACCTTCAATTTGCTGGAAACCTTGGCGCCGCCAACCACAGCGAGCATGGGTCGGGCCGGGTCCCGCAGGGATTGCTCCAGGGCATCCAGTTCGGCGGCCAGCAGGGGGCCGGCACAGGCTTGTGGTGCAACGCGGGCCACACCGTGGGTGCTGGCCTGGGCGCGGTGAGCAGTGCCGAAGGCATCCATAACGAATACATCACACAGGTTTGCATAGCGGCGGCTCAGTTCTTCATCATCCGCGGCTTCCCCAGGATTAGCGCGAACGTTCTCCAGCAGGCAAAGTCCTTTCGCCAACAGATCCGGAGCTATACCGTCGAGATAATCGTTTACCAGGGAAACTTCCCTGTTAAGGAGCACTGAAAGGTGATCCCGCACCGGTTGCAGTGAAAACTCGGGCTGCTCGGCAATGGGCACGCCCTCCTCGGGGCGGCCAAGATGGGACATAAGCAGAACCGTGGCCCCGGCGGCAAGCGCAGTTTCGATGGTCGGAAGGGCGGCGCGAATGCGTGCATCGTTAACCACTTCACCGTTTTTAACCGGCACATTCAGGTCTTCACGAATTAACACGCGTTTCTGCTTGAGCTCCAGGTCTTCCATGCGCAAAAAGGTCATAGCTTCTGCCTTGCTGTTTATTCCACTTGCAATGAAGCGATGTATTGGGCCACGTCCAGCATGCGATTGGCATATGCCCATTCGTTATCAAACCAGACCAGCAGTTTGACCAGCCTGCCGCCGGCAACCGTGGTCTGGCTCAGGTCCACGATGGCCGAGCGCGGGTCGTGATTGAAATCGATAGATGCCAGGGGTTCCGAGGTGTAGCCCAGTACGTTCTGTGGCAGCTGTTGGCTGGCCTTGATGATCAGTTCGTTCACCACTTCGGGATCGGTGTACTGCTGTACGGATACTGCCAGGTCCATGGCGGAAACATTCACCGTCGGTACCCGTATTGCTTTCGCATGCAGCTTACCGGTGAGCTGCGGCAGGATGCGTTCGATTCCCCGGGCCAGTTCCGTGTCCACGGGGATGATGGAATTCATGCCGCTACGGGTCTTGCGCAAATCGGTGTGGTGAAAGCTGTCGATCACCGGCTGGTCATTCATGGCCGAGTGAATCGTGGTATTAACGGCAGATTCGATCTGCAGTGCTTCGTCCAGGGTGTGCAGTACCGGCACGATACAGTTGGAAGTACAGGATGCGTTGGAAACGATGCGATGTTCCGAAGTGAGGATGCCATGGTTGATGCCATAGATAATGGTGGCATCAACATCGCTGTCCGCGGGCTGGGAGAACAGCACAGTTTTGGCGCCCCGCTCCAGGTGCCTGGTCGCCGTTACCCGGTCAGAGAAGCTGCCGGTACATTCCATGACCAGGTCGACACCGAGATCCGACCAGCTGGCCTGGGCCGGATCATCGAAATGGCTGACCTGGATAGAATCATCATTCACCACCAGCACGTCGCCCACCACGGAAACCGTTCCCAGGAATCGTCCATGGGTACTGTCATAACGGGTGAGGTGGGCCATGGTCTGGATGTCGGCCACGTCGTTGATGGCAATGATTCGCAGGTCACCGTAATTGTTAGACTCGTACAAGGCGCGCAAGATGCAGCGGCCGATACGACCGTAGCCATTGATAGCGATGCGATAGGCCATGTTCGCCGGTCTCGAAGTGCCTAATCCAGTGCCAGTACGGTATCGATCACGTTTTGCGGGGTAAAGCCAAAGTGTGCCATCAGCACTCCCCCCGGTGCGGATTCACCGAAACTGTTCATGCCGATGATTTTTCCGTCAAGGCCAACCCACTTGTGCCAGCAGTCCACGGCACCGGCTTCCACCGCCACTCGCTTTCGAACCTGCGTGGGCAGCACCTGTTGCTGGTACTCCTTATCCTGTGCTTCGAAGCAGTCCGTCGACGGCATGGATACCAGGCGTACTTTCTTTCCTTGCTCTAATAGTTGTTCTACGGCATCAACACAGATACTGACCTCGGACCCTGTTGCGATAACAATGACTTCGGGATCGCCGTCACAATCCCTTAGCACATAGGCACCACGGGCTATGGCCTCGAGCTGTTCGTCGCTACGGGATTGGTGACTGAGATTCTGGCGCGAGAATACCAGGGCGGTGGGGCCTTCCTGGTTTTCTATGGCGGCCTTCCAGGCCACGGCGGATTCCACGTTGTCACAGGGGCGCCACACAGCCATATTGGGTGTGGCCCTTAACGCAGTCAGCTGTTCCACCGGTTGGTGGGTGGGGCCGTCTTCGCCCTGGCCGATGGAGTCGTGGGTGTACACCAGGATGCTGTGTTGTTTCATCAGCGCCGCCATGCGTGCCGCATTGCGAGCGTATTCCATGAATATAAGGAAGGTGGCGGTGTAAGGAATGAAACCACCATGCAGGGCGATACCGGAAGCGATGGCTGTCATGCCGAACTCCCGGACCCCGTAATAAATGTAATTGCCATCCGCGGATTCACTTATAGGGCTGCTGCCTGACCAGGTGGTGAGGTTGGAGCCGGTGAGGTCCGCGGAACCACCAATGAGTTCCGGCAGGATGGATGCAAAGGCCTCAATGCAACGCTGGGATGCCTTGCGGCTGGGGATGTCATCGGCGCTCTGCTGGCACTCCCGGATGAAGTCCTGTGCCTTCTCGGCGAAGTGTCCGGGCAACTGCCCCTTGATGCGGCGCACCAGTTCCATGGCCAGTTCCGGGTGTTCTTCTTCATAGATCACCAGTTTTTCTTTCCAGGCCGTTTCCGCGGCGAAGCCTTTTTCCGTGGCGTCCCATCCAGCCTTGATATCCTCCGGCACCACGAATGCCGCGTGGGGCCAGTCCAGGGCTTCACGGGTCGCCACCACTTCGTCTTCGCCCAGTGGCGAGCCATGGGTCGCCGAAGTGCCCTGCTTGTTGGGAGCACCGAATCCAATAACTGTCTTGCAACTGATCAGGGTGGGCCGACTGGTTTCTGCCCGGGCGGACTCGATGGCCTTGCCGATGGCTTCGGGATCATGCCCATCCACCGCCAGCACCTGCCAGCCGTAGGCATCGAAGCGCTTGGCACTGTCGTCGGAGAACCATTGATCGACCTCACCGTCGATGGAAATGCCGTTGTCATCGTAGAACAGGATAAGCTTGCCCAGCCCGAGGGTTCCCGCCAGGGAACAGACCTCGTGGGAAATGCCTTCCATAAGGCAGCCGTCGCCGGCGAACACATAGGTATGGTGATCCACAATCTCATGGCCTTCGCGGTTGAACTGGGCGGCAAGGGTCTTCTCGGCGATGGCCATGCCCACGGCATTGGCCAGGCCCTGGCCCAGGGGACCGGTGGTGGTTTCCACTCCGGGGGTGTATCCGAACTCCGGGTGGCCAGGAGTCTTGGAATGGAGCTGCCGGAACTGCTGGATCTCCTCCATGGGCACATCGTAACCGGTCAGGTGCAACAGGGAGTAAATCAACATGGAACCATGACCATTGGAGAGCACGAAGCGGTCACGGTTAAACCAATGGGGATTGCCGGGATTGTGGTTAAGGAAGTCGTTCCACAATACCTCGGCGATATCCGCCATGCCCATGGGGGCACCCGGGTGGCCGGAATTGGCCTTCTGCACGGCGTCCATGCTCAACGCGCGAATCGCGTTAGCGAGTTGTTTTCGGCTCACGGCGCTTTCCGCCATCGTGGTCTGCTCCATTCTATGTAAAAAGATTCCCGGGCTCGCCTGCTACCTGGAAGCGTGCCGATTGCTGTCTGTGTTTCGTGCGAGGATGTTTTACCCGGTGGGTCTACTTCGCGCCGGCGGCTATTTTCCCGTACCATCGATCTGAATTCCATACTCGAAGCCGCTCTCTTTCCCATGAATTAGAAAGGAGTCCTCTGGCTTCTCGAAGTGAAAACCTATATCAAAATATTTTGATATAGGTTTGCTATTGGCCGATATTGCTGGTACTTTTACGCCTCTTCCAGCCAGCGACACTTCAGGATATGGGTGCCCCAGCCCTCAAGCTCAATAATTCCGCTGCAGGAGACCTGGACAGCCTCACCGGGCTGCACAAGGCCCTGGCGGACAGCCTGCGCCTGCAAATCCTGCGCCTGCTCAGGAGCGAGTCCTTCGGTGTGCTGGAGCTGTGCCGCATCCTGGACATCAAGCAATCTGCCCTGAGCCACCACCTGAAGATACTGGCCAACGCAGGGCTGGTATCCACCCGGCGCGAGGGCAATTCCATCTTCTACCGCCGCGCCTTCCTCAGTGAAGACGAGCAATTTGCTGGCGCCAAGCGCCATATTTTCGAAAACATCGATTCCCTGCCGGTCCCCACCAAACAGGAACGCAAGATCAAGCAGATCCAGCTGGAACGCTCCCAGCTCTCCCTCAACTTTTTCCAGCGCAACGCCAACAAGTTCAGGGAGCAACAGGGACTGATCGTGGAGCACGGCGACTATGCTGCCAGTATCCATGACGTGATCGGCAACCTCGGGTTGGAACAGGATTCCGCCTTGCTGGAAGTAGGGCCGGGAGAGGGTCAATTGTTAGTTGAGCTGGCCGCACGCTATAAAAACCTTACCGCGCTGGACAACTCAAGCGACATGCTGGAGCGATCACGAATCTCAGCTTCCGAAGCGAATTTCGATCACGTCAATTTCATACTCGGCGATACGGCCGTGGCCTGCAAAAAGAAACTGAAGTTTGACCTGGTTCTTTTCAACATGGTGCTGCATCACATTTCTTCCCCGGCCAAGACTTTTGCCGACTGCGCAAAGCTATTAAATGATGGCGGCCGCCTTCTCATCATTGAGCTGAGCAGTCATGACCAGGACTGGGTGAGGGAATCCTGTGGCGACCTGTGGCTGGGCTTCGAGGAAAACGAATTATTGCACTGGGCTAACAAGGCATCGCTGCACCATGAACAGAGTTCCTACCTTGGCCTTCGCAATGGATTTCAAATTCAAATGAGCGTGTACAAAAAGGAACACGCAATCAGTTAGTAACAAGCAAGGAATACTTACATGTCAGAGTCACATCTATTTACATCCGAATCGGTTTCTGAAGGTCATCCCGACAAGATGGCGGACCAGATTTCCGATGCCATCCTGGACGCATTGCTGGCCGAAGATCCCAGGTCCCGGGTTGCCTGCGAAACCATGATCAAGACCGGCATGGTCATCGTGGCCGGAGAAATAACAACTGAAGCCTTCGTGGATACCGAGGCCCTGGTGCGGGAAGTGGTTAACGGCATCGGTTATAACCATTCCGAAAGCGGCTTCGACAGTCACACCTGTGCCGTGCTCAACGCCATCGGTGCCCAGTCGCCGGACATCGCAATGGGCGTCGATGAGTCCGAAGACCATGAACAAGGCGCCGGTGACCAGGGACTGATGTTCGGATACGCCAGCAACGAGACCGACGTGCTGATGCCCGCACCTATCTACTATTCTCACCTGCTGGTGAAGAAACAGGCTGAGGTTCGCAAGAACGGCACACTGTCGTGGCTGGAACCGGACGCCAAGAGCCAGATTACCTTTCGTTACGAAGCCGGCAAGCCCACGGGTATCGACGCGGTGGTCCTATCCACCCAGCACCGGGAAGAGATATCCCTGGACGATCTCAAGGAAGCGGTGATGGAAGAAATCATCAAGCCGGTATTGCCGGAAAACTGGATTGACGGCGACACCAAGTACTTTATCAACCCCACCGGACGCTTCGTCATCGGCGGCCCCCACGGGGACTGTGGCCTGACCGGCCGCAAGATTATCGTGGACACCTATGGCGGCATGGCGCGTCACGGTGGCGGTGCGTTTTCCGGTAAGGATCCGTCCAAGGTGGACCGCTCTGCAGCCTACCTTGCTCGCTACGTCGCCAAGAACCTGGTGGCAGCAGGAATCGCGGAGCGCTGTGAACTCCAGCTTTCCTATGCCATCGGTGTGGCCGAACCCACCTCCATTAGTGTGGAAACATTTGGCACCGGCAAGATCGACAATGACGCTATCGTGAAGCTGGTGCGGGAACATTTCGAATTAAAGCCGAAAGGGCTTATCAAGATGCTGGACCTGCTGCGTCCCATTTATCGCCAGACTGCCGCCTATGGCCACTTCGGGCGGGAAGAGCCTGATTTCACCTGGGAGAAAACTGACAAGGCCGACGTGTTGAAGTCGGATGCCGGCCTTTAAGGAGTCAACTATGAATAACCTGTCTGTTAAGAAAGAAACCGTTGCTACCCAGGACTACAAGGTAGCGGATATCGGCCTGGCCGAGTTCGGTCGCCGGGAAATCACCCTGGCCGAGTCGGAAATGCCGGCCCTGATGACCCTGCGAAAGAAGTATGCCGCCAGCCAGCCCCTGGCCGGGGCCAAGATCCTGGGCTGCATTCATATGACCGTACAAACCGCGGTGCTGATAGAAACCCTGGTGGCCCTGGGCGCCGAGGTGCGCTGGTCGTCCTGCAATATCTTTTCCACCCAGGATCACGCGGCCGCCTGCATCGCTGCGGAAGGCATTGCCGTATATGCCTGGAAAGGCCAGACCGAGGAAGAGGGTGAGTGGTGTATCGAACAGACCATTCTCAAGGACGGCGAACCCTGGGATGCCAACATGATCCTGGACGACGGCGGTGACCTCACCGCCATGGTGCATGACAAGTACCCCCAGTTGCTGGATAACATTCACGGCATCACGGAAGAAACCACAACCGGTGTGCACCGATTGCTGGAAATGATGGAAGACGGCTCGCTCAAGGTGCCGGCCATCAACGTCAATGATTCAGTGACCAAGTCCAAGAACGACAACAAGTATGGTTGCCGGCACAGTCTCAACGACGGCATCAAGCGCGGTACCGACATACTGCTGGCGGGCAAGCATGCCCTGGTGGTGGGTTATGGTGACGTGGGCAAGGGTTCGGCCCAGAGTCTGCGTCAGGAAGGCATGATTGTGAAGATTGCCGAGATTGATCCCATCTGTGCCATGCAGGCATGCATGGATGGCTTCGAGGTAGTATCTCCCTATACCGACGGCGCTAACAATGGTTCTCTGGAAAGCGTTGACAAGACTTTGCTTGGCAAGCTCGACCTCATCGTGACCGCGACTGGCAACATTAACGTATGTGACCAGTACATGCTGCAGTGTGTGAAATCGGGAGCGGTAATCTGCAATATCGGTCATTTCGATAATGAGATCGACACCAGGTACATGCGGGATAACTGGGAATGGGAAGAAGTTAAACCCCAGGTGCACAAGATTTATCGCAAGGGCAAGAACGATCAGGACGATTACCTGATCCTCCTGTCAGAAGGCAGGCTGATTAACCTGGGCAACGCTACTGGCCACCCGTCACGGGTCATGGATGGCTCCTTTGCCAACCAGGTGTTGGCCCAGATTCACCTGTTTGAGCAAAAATTTGCCGCACTTCCAGCAGGGGAAAAGACGGACAAGATCAAGGTGGAAGTACTGCCCAAGCAACTTGACGAAGAAGTTGCGGCACTGATGGTCAAGGGCTTTGGCGGTGTGCTCACGCGCCTGACTCCGGACCAGGCCGAGTACATTAACGTCCAGGTAGATGGACCATACAAGGTCGACAGCTACAAGTATTAAGGTGGCGAAACCCATGAGCGGCAAGGACAGCCCTACATTCAGCATCGAATTCTTCCCGCCTCGCACCGAGGCAGGAGGGCCGAAGCTGGACGCGGTTCATGGCGAACTGGCCAGCCTGGAACCGGATTTCTTTTCCGTGACCTATGGTGCCGGGGGCTCTACCAAGGATGGCACCAGCGAGCTGGTCCTCAAATACCAGGGCCTGGGTTCCGAACTCGCGCCCCATCTTTCCTTCGGTGGCACCTCGGAGGACGAGGTCCGGCGCCTGCTGGACAGTTACAGCGAGGCGGGAATCAGCCGTCTCGTTGCCCTGCGTGGTGACATTCCTGCCGACTCAGGCGAGCAGAAATATCGCTACGCCAGCGAGCTGGTGGAGTTTATCCGCAGGGAAACCGGTGACCGGTTTCATATCGAGGTAGCCTGCTATCCCGAATGCCACCCGGAGGCAGCCGACTTCGCCTCCGACGTGGCCTACTTCAAGCAGAAAGTAGACGCCGGTGCCAATTCGGCCATTACCCAGTACTTCTTCAATGCGGACGCCTACTTCCGTTTCGTGGACTATTGTTCGGATGCCGGTATCGATGTGCCCATCGTTCCCGGAATCATGCCAATCTACAATTACGCGAACCTCAAGGGATTTTCCGCCAAGTGCGGTGCGGAGATTCCGCGCTGGCTGGACAAACGCCTGCAGCAATTACAGGACGATCCGGAGAGTCTCAAGAGTTTCGGTATCGACGTGGTAAGCGCATTGTGCGAGAAACTGTTGGACAACGGCGTGCCAGGATTACATTTCTATTCCCTAAACCTGTCCCGTGCCATTATGGAAATCTGGAATAACCTGTCTCTCTCCAGCCGTCGTTGAGGCCGGCTATGCGACTCACGCGAATTTACTACCCAGGATCCCTAGCAGCGGGTGACTCGCTGGAGCTCGGGAAGGATACTTTGCACTACCTGCGCAATGTGCTGCGCCTGCAAAAGGGGCAGGAGCTATTGCTGTTTAATGAGCGGGATGGTGAATTTTCTGCAGAGATTGCAGCAGTTTCAAAAAGTAGCCTGGAAGTTTCATTACGGTCACGACAACGTGAGGCCCAAATCCCTGGGTTCAACCTATCTCTTGGCCTTGCCCTGTCCAAGGGGGATCGCATGGATTACGGCATACAAAAATCTGCGGAGCTGGGAGTAAACAATATTACTCCCCTCCGTTGCGAACACAGCGAGGCCAAGCTTAAACCGGACCGGTTGCAAAACAGGATGGCTCACTGGAGACGTATCGGCGTGAGCGCCGCTGAGCAGAGTGATCGTTTTGACGTTCCGGTCATCAATGAGCCGCTGCCGTTTACAGAATGGATTGAACGTCCCGGTGACCATGCTCGCCTGTTGTTTGATCCCTTGGGTGAGGAGAGCTTGCCCGATGCGCTGGAGCGCGATGCTATAGCTGTCACTATCGGACCTGAAGGTGGCTTTTCACCCGCTGAGCTGGATGCGGCGAAACAAAATGGATTTAGGGTCTGCCGGCTCGGTCCTCGCGTACTGCGCACAGAGACGGCACCGGTGGTGGCACTGGCGATTCTTCAGCACCGATATGGCGATATGAAATAGGGTTTCCTGGCTTCTAAAGCCGCATGCCGAGGATGCGTTTACCGGCAAAGGCGAAGGTGTATTCGCCGGGGTCCAGGTCGGTACTTCGAATATCCGTTGGCCCCGTGATGGATCTAACCCGCTCCGCGGCATCCTTCTCTGCCAGGTTGACGATCTCGGCCTTCTCGAGTTTTTGTCCGCGTGCATCACTGAGTATGGCGATCTTTGGATTCATCTTCCCTGACCCGCTCTGTTCCAGTACCAGGGCTACTTCCTTGCTGCTAAGGTTAACCAGGGTGCCCACGGGATACATGCCGATGGCCGCACTGAATTCACCTACCAGCTGTTCCGGGAACTTGAGCAGGCGTTGCTTGTAGATACGGGACATGGCCCGAGCCGGGGAGACACGGCGCGCCGGGTTATTGGAATTGATCAGGCGCTCGAAACAATGGGCCAGGCTGGCAAATCGTGCCAGCACCGGAATCTGCTCGCCACGGAGACCACGAGGAAAGCCAAGGCCGTCATGACGTTCGTGGTGGTTGCGTATGATGCTGGCGATACGCTCATCGAGGTTGGGAATCTCTGCGATGACCTGCAGGCCAAACTGGATGTGCTTGCGATAGGCCAGGTATTCCTTCTTGCGGAAATGGCCGATCTTGTTGACCAGCCTCTCCGGCAGCATCTGCATGCCAATATCCGCTAGCAGGGTGCCGCGAAACACGGTATCCAGGTCCGTCTTGCCCATACCGATCTGCCGTGCCAGCAGGGTTGCCCATACCGCCGCCCTGACACTGTAATCCGTCGGCAGGGTTTCCTCGCTGTCGGTATTCAGTATCCAGATTACGGCATGGGGATTGGCAAGCATGGACTGCATGAGAGTGGACAGCGGTTTCTCCAATTCCTTGAAACTGAAGGCGCGCCCTTCCCTCAGGCCAATGCTTTCATCGTGAAATACTCGCTTGAATTGCTGGTAGCTCTCATGGGCTTTATCCAGCAACTGCTTGATACTGTGTGTTTCGGTATAGACATCCCGCTTGATCTTCAGCGGAGTGGATTCCGGTGCGGACTTGCGAGCACTGCTAAGAATCGTAAGGTTGTTCTTTTTCTTTTTCGGGGCCGCACCCTTGTTTATGTCGATCCACACTTCCTTGCAGTGCTTGAGCAGCACCTGGATGTCTTCAGCGTTGCGAACATAAAACCCGCCCATGGGAAACGGCGTATCGGCCCACGGGCAATCAATCTCCGATACGTACATACCGAGAATAAGGTCGCGACTGGCAAGCTTCAGCTTGGCCTCGTTGGGATTCAGGCTGTCATCACGAATCTTTTGCATGGGTGCAGCTTAGACCCAATAGCAATATTCCCTGGTGAGCAGCGTCACATTTGAACAATTTTTTGCAGTTGACAACTTCGCTTTGTTAACCAGTTAACACTTCCCGGTCTGTTTCGGAATTTCCCTTGCCCAATCTGGTGGGAAATCCCGTCACTTTCATAAACGATTCTCTATAGTTAGCGAAACGGATAATAAGCATCGCGCAAAAAAAAGCGCCCCCGTTTCCGGGAGCGCTGCAAAAGGGGAGAGTAATGAGTTGTATTACTGAGTCACGAATTCCGGGTAGGCTTCCATGCCGCAGTCGGCCAGGTCCATGCCTTCCGCTTCTTCCTCTTCGGAAACGCGGATGCCCATGATGGCTTTCAGCGCGAACCACACGATTATGCTGGTGGCGAATACCCAGATGAAGATTGTGAGCATGCCGATCAGCTGACCTCCAAAGGAAGCGTCGGGATCGGACAGCAGCACGGCGAAGATTCCCCAGATTCCCACGACACCGTGTACGGAGATCGCACCGACAGGGTCGTCGATCTTCAGCTTGTCCAGGAACACGATGCTGAATACCACGATCACTCCACCGATGGCGCCGATGATGGTGCTCAGCAGCGGAGTCGGATCAGCCGGTTCTGCGGTGATGGCGACCAGGCCAGCCAGTGCACCGTTAAGTACCATGGTGAGGTCAGCCTTGCCAAACATGATCTTTGCGACAACCAGCGCTGCAATCAGGCCACCGGCAGCAGCCGCGTTGGTGTTCAGGAAAACATTGGCAACTTCGTTGGCAACGCCGATGCCACCCAGCTTGAGGGTGGAGCCGCCGTTAAAACCGAACCAGCCCAGCCAGAGAATGAAAGTACCCAGGGTAGCCAGGGGCAGGTTGGCACCGGGGATCGCGTGTACGGATCCGTCCTTGCCATACTTGCCTTTGCGTGGACCCAGGACCAGTACGCCGGCAAGAGCTGCCGCTGCACCGGCGAGGTGTACGATGCCGGAGCCTGCATAGTCATAGTAATCCAGTGAGTAAAGGCCAAATACGGAATCACCGTTCCAGGTCCAGCTTCCTTCCATGGGGTAAATGAATCCGGTCATGACTACCGCAAAGGCCAGGAACGCAAACAGCTTCATGCGCTCGGCTACGGCGCCGGAAACGATGGACATGGCGGTAGCGACAAACACCACCTGGAAGAAGAAATCCGATGCACCCGAGTATTCACCCATGTCACCGAAGCCAGCCTCGTTTGACGCGGCCAGGATTTCAGCGACGGCGGCGTCATCCATCTCGGCCACTGTTGTAATCCCGGAAAGGAATATGCCTCCGTCGTACATGATGGCGTAACCGCACACCAGGTACATGGTACAGGCGATCGCGAACAGGGCGACGTTCTTGGTCAGTATTTCCGTGGTGTTCTTGGTTCGCACCAGGCCCGCTTCGAGCATGGCGAAGCCGGCTGCCATCCACATGACAAGCGCACCACAGATGAGAAAGTAGAAAGTGTCCATTGCATACTGCAATTCGAAAATTTGGTCTTGCACCTTAAGCCTCCAGTAATAGTTCGAGCCTTAGACTCTTCATAATGTTGTGATAAGCCTAAACAGCTTCTTCACCGGTTTCGCCGGTACGTATTCGGATGATCTGGGTGAGTTCTGTGACAAAGATCTTGCCGTCGCCGATCTTGCCGGTATTGGCGGCCTTGGTAATGGCTTCCACAGTCTGGTCCAGTAAAGCGCTGCCAATGGCAACTTCCAGCTTCACCTTGGGCAGGAAATCAACGACATACTCAGCACCCCGGTACAACTCGGTGTGGCCCTTCTGCCTGCCAAAACCCTTTACTTCCGTTACGGTGATCCCCTGCACCCCGATTTCGGACAAAGCCTCGCGGACGTCGTCCAGTTTGAATGGCTTGATAATAGCCGTGACTAACTTCATCGTTTCGCTCCTTAGTTGTTAAGCGGGTTGCTCGTTCTGAAGAACAACTTTGACTGCTCTATGCACGGGCCGTGCCAGTTGTATTTTCTTCAGCTTAAACAAAGGCTTACTTTATTGGCGCAGGATACAAAGGAGTTTCTGCACGGCAAATGGGCATTTTGTGACCATTGGCAGTGCATCGTTTCCCTCCATGCACTGACCTGGTGCGCTACCCGTACGCAACTGGCGCCTGCAACCAGGATTTGCTGCCGCAACAGCTGGGAGTGGAAATCGCGTTAGCAGGCCGTCCTTTCGGGGTGACGATAGGTGATAGAATTCAGGCCATACTGCTCAGAGAGAATTGCACTATGCTGGATCAACAATTCCTGAGGGAGCTCAGCGAGAAGCTGGCGGGCCTGGTGCCCATGGCCGCCGAGCTGCGCGAAGAAGTGCGCACCAGGATCGAGCAACAGATACAGGCGAGTTTCAAGCAACTGGATATCCTCAGTCGCAGCGAGTTTGAACAACAAATCCATGCCCTGGAGCAGGCACAGGACAGAATCCAGCACCTGGAGCAGCGCCTGCTGGAGCTGGAAGAACAAATCGCAGACGCCACAGCGTCAACGGACGATGCGGCGCAATAACTGATTCCGGCGCATTGCCACCGCCTCCAGCAGGTCCTGCCTGGCGATGTTCTTTCGATCCTCCAGGTCAGCCAATGTGCGCGCTACCCGCAGTACCCGGTGAGTGGCCCGGGCAGACAGCTTGAGGTTCTCCATGGCCTCGGCCAGCAAACTTTTCAGTCGCTTATCCAGAACACAGAATTGCTCCAGCTCCGAGGTATCGAGCTGGCTATTGGGCTTGCCGGCTCTCTGTAACTGCAACTCACGACAGGCATTGACCCGCAACCGGACGTCACCCCAGTCCTCGGGCTGGCAGTCCTGCAACAGCAATTCGGCTCGGGTCAGGGCAGGCACTTCCAGGAACAGGTCAAGCCGATCCAGCAATGGTCCCGAAATCCTGCCCAGATAGCGATCGATACGCTCCGGGGTACAGCGGCACTGTCGATCGGGATCACTGGCGAAACCACAGGGACAGGGGTTCATCGCCGCCACCAGCTGAAAATTCGCCGGCAAACGGGATCGGTAGTTGGCCCGGCTGACTGTGATGCACCCGGACTCCAGGGGTTCGCGCATGGCATCCAGCACACCCGGTTTGAACTCGGCAAATTCATCGAGAAACAACAGGCCATGATGGGCGAGACTGATCTCCCCCGGTTGCAGCCGGTTCCCGCCTCCGGTTAGGGCTACGCCGCTGGCAGTGTGATGGGGGCTGCGCAGGGGCGGGCAACGCCAGTTGCCACAGGAACATCCTTTAACAGCAGATATGGAGTACACGGCGGCTACCTCGAATGCCTGCTCCGGCGAAAGACCGGGCAATAGCCTGGCCAGCGCGTTGGCCAGCAGGGTTTTGCCACTGCCAGGGGGCCCAACCATCAGCATGTTATGCCGGCCAGCCGCGGCCACCAGCAATGCCCGCTTGGCTTCAGCCTGGCCCTTGATAAGAGGTATGGAATGGTGACATTTTGAATCCTGGCTGCCGTCTTCAATTCGACTGAGCCTGAATCCTGCACCTGAACTCAGACCGGACACACAGGCAGCAAGGTTTTCCACTCCATAACTTTCTTTATATGATAAAAGGTCCTGTTCTTCACTGTTTTCCACCGGAAGAATGATCGATCGTTTACACTTTCTCGCTGCCAGTATGGCGGGAATAATGCTGCTTACCCGTTTCAGTGTGCCGTCCAGGGCCAGTTCGCCAAGAAATTCCGAATTGTCATGAGGCTCAAGCTTTACCTGGCCCGAAGCCACCAGCACACTCAGGGCAATGGCGAGATCAAACCTGCCTCCTGCCTTGGGTAATTCCGCCGGAGCCAGGTTTACGGTGATGCGACGGTCAGGAAATTCAAACCCGGAATTCAACAGTGCGCTGCGCACCCTTTCCTTGCTTTCCTTGACCGCGGTCTCTGGCAGGCCAACGATTGCAAAGGCGGGCAAGCCGTTGGAAAGATGGGTCTCCACCCTCACCTGTATGGCTTCAACACCCAGCAGGGCACGGGTGTTGATTATAGATAGGGACATAGTGAGGGTCTGGTGGCGGGAATGGTTCTCCAGTAATAGTTCAGATCCGGGGATTTTTAGAAATCCAGGGCAAAAAAAATGAGCTGCAAGCAGCTCATTTTTTCGGGGTTTACAGCTCGATTGCTACTGGCTGGTCTCGATCATCCAATCGACGATGGCCCTGAGGTCATCATCGGTGCAGTCAAAACACAGACCTTTCGGCGGCATGGTATTCAGGCCATTGATCACGTTCGCCATCATGGCATCCATGCCCTTCTCCAGGCGTGGTTCCCACTCGCCGCCATTGCCGGCACCAACCTTTGGGGCTCCCGCCGCACCGGTGCTGTGACAGGCAAAGCAGGAAGCCATGTATTTTGCTTCCACGTCCAGGCCTTCAGTGAGTTGCGCCAACTGGATTGATTCGGCGCTGTCGTCGGCACTGACGGCCATCGGGAATGCGGCTCCAACCAGCAATACCACTACCGGTGACAAAACCAACAGTATTCGTTTTAAAACATTCAACACGTTTTGCTCCTTACTTACATTCAAATTAAATACACTTACTACTGTTCCAGCATGTAGTCGACGAGAGATCTCAGATCGCCGTCACTGCAATTCATGCACAGGCCCTTTGGCGGCATGGCGTTAATGCCATTGATCACGTTCGCCATCACCGCGTCCATGCCTTTTTCCATGCGCGTCGACCAGGCATCGGCATCGCCGGGCATGGGGGCGCCTGCCGCGCCGGTTCCATGGCAGGCAAAACAACTCATTTGATACGTTGCCGCCGCATCGAAGGCAGGTTCGGCGGCACTGGCCACAGGCTCGGCAGCCTGTTCGGTACTTGCTGCGGTTGCAGCAACCGGTTCCGGTTCACTCACCGCACTGGTAGCTGCGGCTAGCGGAGCTTCACCAACCAGGGTGCCAACACAACTGTCTCCCTGCAGGCAGACCTGGCCAACCGGGCGAATATTCTCTTCGATGGATTGCGCCGATACGTTGGCGGCCAGTAACCACAAGGTCACTGCTGCCAGGGGTACCAGCAGGGTTTTCTGCAATAACTTCACTATTTGCTCCTGTAATCCCGCCGCAGACACGACTTCAGCCAGCCCTGTCGAAGCGGCTTCTGGACCTCCCATGGGTTCTGCTGAGGAGTTCTGGCGGTAGCACATCTGCCCGCCTTGCGGGCATCCTGGGGTCTGCCTGGGCCGGTAGACCCGCTGCTGGCACGGGCCGCAGCAGAGGCTGGTCGCCCTCAAAGCAGGGGGCGGATTATACCTTTTCTTCCCCGGGGCTGAAACGGTGCTCAGGCCCGTGATATCGGCATCGAGGCCATCAGGGGGCTATGGTGAGGTTGAGGGGTGAGCTGTGGAAATACAGCTCAGAAGGATTGGCAGCGAGGCCGTAGCCTACGTAGAAATCCACGGTGATGGACTGGATTCCGAGGGTGGCGGGAACCAGGTCGGTGGCAATCTGGACCTGCTCGGAAGCAAGCAGCTGCTTGTTTACCGCCCTGGGTATCAATGCCGGGTCCAGCGCACTCTCCACGAACTGGCCTAGCTCATTGAGAAACAATGCCTGCTCACCCAGTGCCGCAGCCACCACCAGGAATCCCTGCTGCCCCTGGTGCAGCGGATCGACCTGGATCGTTGCCGCTATATCCAGGGAATCATCTGGCTCGAACTTGTTTCCATAACTGAGCCCGTTATTGGCGCTAATGCCGCCGCTGAACTGGGCGCTTGACGCACCCCCCTGCAGGCTCAGGTTCGATCCCAACTGCGACTTGCTCGCCGCGTTAAATGAAGCGGTCAGGGTATAGCTTCCCAGGTTGCCGCATTCTTCTTTCGGCGGAATATCAAAGGTATTGGCCATGATGAAATAGCTGCCCGGCTGCAAGGTCTGGGTCAGTGTGGAATCGCAGTCGTTGGATGACTTATTGTCGAACCCCAGGTAGCGCAGGTCGGTATCAGAAAGTACCAGCACCGAATCCAGGTTGCTGCCACTCATGGCGAAACTCACGGTTGTAATAGCACTGAGGTCGAAGCGGTAGAGGTCGATAAAACTGGTGTCTTCACCCCCGGCGGTCATCTCGGCGACGGTGCAGTCACTACTGCCCAGGGATTCACCGGTAATACCGAACTTGAGGGTTTTGACCTGGCAGTTGTCCAGAGCAGAGTGAAGGGCAAACACGCCATCGATGTCATCCTGTTGCAGCCTGTCGATGTTGCCAATGGTAGATGCCATTATTGCCGGGGGGCCGTTTTCGTGATCGAGACCGATCACATGCCCGAGTTCATGGAGAATGATGCGGCGAAAATCCAGCGCCGTATCCTGGCCGAAAATTATCAGTGGTGGGCCGTCGTAAACGTCAAATGTGACATCCTGGTTCACCACGATGTCTGCCTGGGAGATTCGGGCTGGACCCAAAATTTCCGTCGCGTAACGCCTGATGGTTACAGCCAGGGTATTGGCGCCGAAATCACTATCACAGACGTTATCGGTAAAATCGATGCTGTTCCTGTTGTCATTCTCACAGGGATCCAGCAAATCTTCCTGTTGCACAAAGTTGAAAATAGTTTCGTCGTTCCACTGCTCCAATGCCTGGATAACAGCAGTTTTGTAGGGAATGCCGGATGGAGAAATTCCACCTATGCCCACGTAGAATTCTGCTTCCGCTCCCGGCCATTTATTTCCTTCAAACACGTATGGCAATGCACTGGAAGGCCATAGTGCCAATGCAAACAGAATTGTTACTGCCAGTCTGCGCATGCCGAAAAATGCCTCAGTAATATCAATGCCCGATTTGAGTTAAAACGATCGAACCGACTTTAAGATGACAGGATATCGATAAGTGGTCGAATCCCGATTCTCCCCAGACTACCTGACTGCTGTTGCCGGAAATGTGATGCCGCGCAAACTCTGGCAGCAGCCTCGCAATACAAGACCGGCGTGCGCACCCTGGCTGTTCCTGGGCTTTCAGGCGGACTGGTAGGAACCATCCTGGATCGCCCGCCACCAGGGCTCATTGGCGAGATACCAGTCCACTGTTTCATCCAGCGCGCTCTCGAAGTCGCGGCTCGGCGCGTAGCCCAGCTCCCTGGTGATCTTGCCCGCATCGATAGCATAACGGAAATCATGCCCGGGGCGGTCCGTGACAAAGCTAATCAGGTCCTGGGCCTGATTGCCGGTGGCGCAGGGCGAATCCGGGAAGCGTGTTTGCAGATTCGAATCGGCAGCAAACTTGCCGTCCACTATCTTGCACAGCAGGTGCACCACGTCGATATTAGTCCACTCGTTGTTGCCGCCGATGTTGTAAGTCTCGCCTAATCTGCCCGATTGCAGGATCAATTCGATGCCGCGGCTGTGATCTTCTACGTACAACCAGTCCCGAATCTGCTTGCCGTCTCCGTAAATGGGCAATGACTTGCCCTCGAGAATATTCAACAGGCACAGTGGAATCAGTTTTTCCGGAAAATGGTAAGGCCCGTAATTGTTCGAGCAGTTGCTGGTGGTTACTTTCAGACCATAGGTATGGTGATAGGCGCGCACCAGGTGATCCGATGCGGCCTTGCTGGCGGCATAGGGTGAATTGGGTGCATAGGGAATGTCCTCGGTGAAGGCTGGATCGTCCGGTGTCAGCATGCCGTACACCTCATCGGTAGACACATGGTGAAAGCGATGGTCTTCCCTTCCCTGGTCCAGCCACACGGCCTTGGCAGCTTTTAACAGGCTGTGGGTGCCAAGTATGTTGGTTTCCAGGAAGGCATCGGGACCGGTAATGGAACGGTCCACATGGCTTTCCGCCGCGAAATGAACTAATGTGTCGATCCCGTTGTCAGTCAGTAACTCTTCCACAAGCGGCGTATCGCAGATATTTCCCCTGACAAACGAAAAACCAGGTTGGTCCAGAAGCGCAGAGATGTTTTCCAGGTTGCCGGCATAGGTAAGGGCATCCAGCACCACGATAACATCTTGCGGATGCTCTCTGCGCCAGTAGTGTACGAAGTTGCTTCCGATGAATCCCGCCGCACCGGTTACCAGTAAATTACTCATTGATCCTGTTTATCCTATCCAGTTCTAGTTCCTGGCCAGTTCGGTAATAACCCGGTCCAGTTCCCGCTTCCAGTCTGAAGCTGCGACCCCGAGTTCCTCCAATGCCCTCGTTCGATCCAGCACGCTGTATTCGGGACGGGTGGCGGCGGTGGGAAAGGCTTCAGTAGGGATTGGATGAATCGGAATCTTGTTTTCCAGCAATCCCTGATCAAGAGCCAGCTTCTGAATAGCCACAGCAAAATCATACCAACTAATTTCGGCGCCATCACACCAGTGGTAGATACCGCTGGCATCCTCGTTGTTAACAAGGGCGAGAATAACTGCCGCCAGGGAATGGGTTGAAGTGGGAGAGCCCACCTGGTCGATAATTACCTTCAATTCTTTTTTCTCAGCCATCAACCGCAGCATGGTCCTGACGAAATTGTTACCGTGGCAGGAGTACAACCAGGAAGCTCGCACGATGGCTGAGTCCAGCCTGTCAAATTCAGCCAGGGCCTTTTCCCCGGCCAGTTTGCTGCGGCCATAGGCGCCCAGGGGTTCGGGCTCATCGGACTCCGTATAGGGAACGTGGTGCTTCCCATCGAAGACGAAATCCGTAGATACATGCACCAGGCGACTATCATTTTCTTCGCACCAGCGGGCCAGGTTGCGGGTGCCCGCCTCGTTGACGGCGAAGGCAGCCTCCTCTTCCTCCTCGGCCCTGTCCACTTGGGTGTAGGCCGCTGCGTTTACCAGCACACTGCATTCCAGGTCCTGCAGGCAATCGCGGATTGCCTGCTCATCGGTGATGTCCAGATCGGAGTGGGAAAATGCATGTAGCTTGTATGTAGCAGCCAACCCGGATTGGGGCCAGGCCTGTTGCAGGGTCAGGCCCAGTTGCCCTCCCACCCCGGTAAGAACTACACCGCCCGTGCTCACTGGAACAGGGCAGCCTCGGCCAGGGGCCGGGCATTGCGGTCTTTATCGGAGAGCAGCGGCTCCGTCGCCAACAAGGGCCACTGAATAGCCAAGTCCGGATCGTTCCACAACAAGCTGTGGTCATCCTCGGGGTGGTAGTACTCGGTGCACTTGTAGACAATCTCGGCGCTTTCCGATGTCACGTAAAAGCCGTGGGCGAATCCCGGGGGAACCCAGAGTTGTTTCCTGTTGTCCGCAGACAACACATCTCCCACATGTTGTCCGAACGTGGGTGAATCCCTGCGAATGTCTACAGCCACGTCAAAAATCTCCCCGGATACTACCCGGATCAATTTTCCTTGCGGGTGCGCTAGCTGGTAGTGCAATCCTCTAAGGGTACCCTGAACAGATTTGCTCTGGTTGTCCTGAACAAAATTCGTTGTGATGCCAAGGTCTTCCAGTTCGGACTGGCGGAAAGTTTCCATGAAATAGCCACGCTCGTCACCGTGCACGGTAGGTTGCAACAGGATGACATCGGGAATGGCGCTGCGAACAACTTCCACTAACTAGCCTTCTTCGAGAACCTGGGTAAGATAGAGGCCGTAGCCACTGCTGTTAAGGGGTTTGGCCAGGGCACTTAACTGCTCTGCATTAATGAAGCCCTGTCGGTAGGCAATTTCTTCGGGACAGGCAATCTTTAACCCCTGGCGCTCTTCCAGTACGCGGATAAAATTAGCCGCATCCAGTAAGGATTGTGTGGTACCCGTATCAAGCCAGGCGGTGCCGCGGTCAAAGAGTTCTACCCGTAATTGCCGGCGCTCGAGGTAGGCCTTGTTTACATCGGTAATCTCCAGTTCACCACGGGACGATGGGGAAATGGATTTGGCAATATCGATAACGTCGTTATCGTACATGTACAAACCTGTAACGGCGTAGTGAGACTTGGGCTCCAGGGGCTTTTCTTCCAGGTCGATGGCATGCTTGTTTTCATCCAGCACTACCACGCCATAGCGTTCCGGGTCGTTAACATAATAGGCGAAGATCGTCGCGCCCTGTTCCTGGTCGACTGCGCTCTGCAACGTGTCCTCAATTCGATTGCCGTAGAATATGTTGTCGCCCAATATGAGGCACACCCGGCTGTCACCGATAAACTCTTCACCAATCAGAAATGCCTGGGCCAGTCCTTCAGGGCGTGGTTGTTGGGCATAATTAATGTTTAGTCCCCACTTGCTGCCGTCGTTAAGCAGGGCCTGGTAAACATCCGAGTCTTCGGGAGTAGTAATAACCAGGATGTCCCGGATACCCGCCTGCATAAGCGTAGCAAGCGGGTAATAAATCATGGGCTTGTCGTAGATCGGCATGAGCTGCTTGCTCACTGCAAGCGTCATAGGGTGCAATCGTGTTCCAGTGCCTCCGGCGAGGATGATTCCTTTCGTCATGATGGGTTGCTTGCCTTTTCCTGTTCCATCGCATTCAGTATCCGCGGTAATTCCCGGTAAAAATCTGTGCCTGGAACAAAGCCCAGTTCCTCGCAGATTTCAGTATTGGAATAAATGCGGTTGCTGACTAAATTGCGGTAAGTTCGCGTGCTTAAACCGGTGTCACTCAGGCCTGTTTTTCTTAGTAGAGAGGCCACCAATGAAGCTGCATATATTAGCACACGGGGGCTGTGCCAGGCTGGCATTTTTCGCCCGGATTCCGCGTAGATCGCGGCCTCCAGTTCGGATAGCGAATAGTCCCTGCCATCGGTCACCGTGTAGGTCTTTGCAGCCGCCTGGGGCTTCTCCAGGGCCAGTAGAATAGCCCGGGATAAATCTTCCACCCCTACCAGGGAGATGGCTGCTGTGGTCCTGGGCAGGCGCGGCAGGCGCCCCGCCTGGATCATCCTGATCATGCCGGCGAGATTGCCGTGCATGCCAGGGCCATAGACATTCACAGGCCTGATTATGGTGAGTTCCAGCTGGGAATTATTAGCAGCTTCTTTAAGTTCTCGCTCCGCGGTCAGCTTGGACCTCGCGTAGGCGGAATTATCCCGACCTGCGTCCGCCTCTTCCGCCAGGCTGCTGCTGATGTGAACCATGCGTTTCAATCCCTGTCGCTCAGCCGCCCTGAATAGTGCCAGGGGCGCTCCCTGATTTAGCTTGTGCAGGGCTTCCTTGTCACCGGTATCCACATGGGCAACACCGGCGAGGTTGACTACGGCACTGCAGCCCTTCATCGCTTTCTGCAGATCCGCATCGTTACAAATATCTCCGGTGATTATCGAAAGCAGGTCAGAGTTTTCGTATACCGCTTCGCTGCCTGGTCTAACAAGAGTGTTCACAGAGATTCCGGAATCACACAACACAGGCACCAGGGTATGGCCAATAAATCCTGTGGCCCCGGTTACCAGAACGCGATTGCTGTTTTCGCTCATTACCTAGACGATCCGCCAGCCATGGGTATTAAAAAATCGAATGCCGGAACGGAGAAACATGCGGATATGGGTCCAGCCCTTGCGCGCACTATTGCCACCATGGTGCACGATCTTCATTGCCGGCAAATAGGCAATGTCACCCCGGCTGGATATTCGCAGCGAAAGGTCAAAATCTTCAAAATAGAGAAAGTAGGAGGGATCGAAACCATTCACTGCGGACAGCGTTTCACTACGGCACAACATGAAACAGCCGGAAGCGATGGGGATCTTTCCTGTAGGGACGTCTTCAGGTAAATCCTGCATCTCGAACCTGGCCAGGGATCTGGCAAACAGGGGTTTCAGAAAATTTGGAAAGAATCCCCTTAGCAGGAACAGGAACACCGTTGGATAGCGCTTGCACAGGTACTGCTTGTTGCCCTGCTCGTCTGTAGCATTGGGACTCACCATCACTGTGTCGGCATGGTTATCCAGGTACTCAATGCCTTGGACCAGGGCGTTCTCGTTCAGCACTACATCGGGATTAAGTACGAGATGGTAGTCACTGTCCATTTCGGCAATTACCAGGTTGTGGGCCCGGGCAAAGCCGATGTTGCCATGACCACTAATGAGCCTGACCGTGAACCGATTCGTGTCGCCCAGGGGGCTATTGGCGACCACGTCCCTGAGTTCGGTTAAGGGTTGATCAGAATTGTCCACCAGGGTGATAACGGCAGCGATCCCCGGATCATGATCGTGCAGGCTGTCCAGGCTGGCTGCGAGAGAATGAAACAAGGTATCAAGCTGTTGCTTCGGTGTGTTGAAACACACCACGGCTATAGACAGTTTCTTGGCTTGATCAGTTTGCACCGGGATTTAGCAGGTACCGTTTGCTACCTGCTATTGCGGAACCAGTCGATCTCCGAAAGGAGTTGAAACCCTGCGCATGCCGGGAGGAATGTCTTCATCGGCAATGGTGCGGCGATTAAAGGGCGCCTGAGTATTATTACTGTTGGCATTTGCTTCCCGGGCCGCGCGTAATTGGGCAAAAGGATTGGCAGGTTCCTCTTGAGCTTCCGGATCTTCGGCTTCGGCCTCGGCTGCAGCGCGAGCTCGAGCCTCGAGATCCTGTTCTTCTGCACGTGACAGGCGTGCAATCGGTTCGCCATTGGCCAGTTCCAGAGCTGCGATGTTTACCGCCTGGTTGCAGCGCACGCCTTTCAGTGGGGCGTCGATACAGGGATCACTATCGGGATAGCGGATTGAAACCGTCCCGGGTCCAATGTGGACTATGTTGTAGCCCTGGTGATCGGGAATTCGGGTGTTGCCATCGGGATTGATCTTGCCGACCCGGATAGTGTTGCCACTGCGGTGTCGCAGTATTGCCGAATAACTGTCGCCGATATGGCTGGTGCCGACCAGGACGAAATAGGGCTCTGTGTTATTACCGCCCCCTTCTCCACCCTGACGACGTACGCGTTGCTGTTGCTGTGGCGTGGTTTGCTCAACCTCTTCGAATAGCCGGAAGTCGGTAGTGCCTGCTGGCGCATCCTGGGCCAATACCAGCGCACATGGAAAAAGCATAACCAATAAAGAGAGCAATATTCTGGTTGCGTACATGGGAACTACCCCGGTCAGGTGTATCAGCTATTGGCGCAAACGCGCATAAGAATATGTCGCAAATATGAACTAAAAAGTTCTCAAAAAAAAACGGTACCCGAAGGTACCGTTTTTCTTTAGCCAAGCTGGGCTCAGATTTACTGAACAACCAGCGGGATAGCGTCGCTGTTGAAGATCACGACTCCGTCCGCTCTCACGTACCCGACGTAGATGCTCAGGTCGAGTCCGGATTCGGCTGAAGTCAGGGTGAATGAACCACCCAGTACGTCAACAGTTTCGGTAGCAGCCAGGGTTCGGGTATCGAACGCGGCCAGCGGATCGGCAACCGGTACCAGGGCACCGTTGCTGTCGATCAGCAGGATATCGCCGGAGGCGTTATCCATTACCGCTACCAGTAGATCCAGCTCTTCACCAACATCGGCAGCGTCTACAGCGATGGTCGCAATGATAGAGATCGCATCGCCAACGCTTACAGTACCACCAGTGGCAAACGTCGTGCCGTTGTCGGTAGAGATACCACCACTGATGCTGGCAGTAGTGGTAGAGCCGTCACTCGCTGCGGTAGTAACCGCCGGCGGAGTGGTGGCAACTACGGTAACCGCAAGTACATCGGTCACACCCAGTGCATCGGTTACGGTAACCGTGGTGGCACCTGCAGATACACCAGTGATGGATACCACAGAGCCACTAATGGTCTCGGAAGCCACACCGGCATCGGCAGAGGCCGCAGTGAGGTCAGCCAGGCCGCCAGTCACTGTACGATTTACAGTTACACCAACACCTACGCTGATGTCAGCACCGGCATCCGGGCTGGCAACCGTACCAACATACAGGATGTCGGCGGAGCCTGCGGTTACACCGGCACCATTGGTGTCGTTGGTGTTACCGTCGGCTACGGTAAAGGTGTTGAAACCTGCAGCTGCTGTGCCCGCGATGAAGACGTTCGGAGTGACAGTAATAGTGTCAGTACCGGCAGTCGGGGTCAGGGTGATCAGCAGGGTATCGTTGGCTGAGAACGTAGTATCTACGGACACAGTCGCTACCGGAGCAGTCGGTGCAGCCTGGGTGCTGGCAAAAGTAATGCCAGTCGGTGCGATGATGCGGAAGTTCACACCAGCACCACTCAGGGCGGCAGCAAACTCTTCCTTCACCTGCAGGGTGCCTGCGGCTACGAAGTCGATGCTGGATTCCTGGTCAGGAATCACGCCAGTGGAAGTAGTAGCAGTAGTGTCTACCACGTTAGCCACGGTAGCTGTACCGGATACGTTTGTATCACCACCCAGGGTGAAGGTAACCGCTGTGCCGGAGGCAACAGTGGAACCCACTGAGTAGGTAACAGTAATAACGTGAGGTGCAGTGGCGCCACTCTTTGCGGCAGATTCCGTAGTAACCGGAACTACCCAGGTGCCGTCAGCCGGAACCGCAGTGGTCGGCGCACCCAGCACCAGGCCATTCAATACAGTGGTGAGTGTTACACCTGTAATAGTAATGCCGGCAGGAGGTGCTATCTGAATGAACGGGAAGTTGGAGTTGGTAGCAATCGCACCGTAAGTAGACTCAGACAGGTTGATCGCACCGGTATTACCAGCAGTACCCGCGCCTACTTTAGCTGCAGTAGTCGGTCCGGATACAGTCACTGTACCAACCGCATTGCCAGTCGCTACCGCCAGGGTAGCAAACGGAGCATTCGGTGATTCACCGGTGATGCTCTTACCAGCCGTAATAGACAGATCACCAATGGCTGCAGAAGAAGTAGATCTCGCTGCCATACCGGCGATGCTCAGAGTTTCGGCAGTTGCACCGGGGCCCGCTGTAGTAATGGTAATGGTCATTTCAGAACCGGAACCATTCAGGGTATTGGCCGCGATAACCGCACCACCATCACTGGAGGTAGTGGCACCAGCCGCGGTAAATACCATACCGGTAGGAGCAACAATAGTGATGGTCTCGCCGTCGCTGAAGTCAGCCGGGAAAATCTCGGTGATTTCAAAAGTCGGCAGGGTCTGGGCGGTGTCTGCACCATTAGTCAGTGCAGTCTTGGTAGCCGCGGTTGCCAGCTTGATGGTGGAACCGGTGGAAGCCAGTACCGCTACAGCAGCGGAACCAGTCAGGCCGGCGTCACCAGAAAGGCTAACGTTAACCGTAGCCGGGCTGGCCAGTGCGGTGGTTTCGATGGCGGTCAGGGTCACCAGGTACTGGGAAGCACGGGTAGTGGCCGCAGCGAAATCCATACTGATTGATGAAGAAGCATCCAATACAGCGCCGGCCGGACCAAGAGCCGGAGCTCCGTCAGTCAATGCCAATGCGGTCAAAGTAGTGGTTGCATCACCTTTAACACCGCTGCCATAGGTAAGAGTAACAGTGTTGTTAAGCGTGCCGCCGACTCCAGAGCCAACAGACAACAGGTACGTCACAGTGTGAGTAGTCAGTGCTGCGTTGGTTGAGTTCGGAACAGTAATCGAAGTAGTCGTGGACTGGATGGCAATCGGCGAAGCAGCCGCTGAAGCAGTCACAACCTGGGCTACGGCGTTGTCGCTATCCAGGAAGATGGTGCCACCAGTAGAAGTTTCGATGAAGATCGAAGCGTTCTTGATGCCAAGGTCCGCAGTACCGGCGCTACCGCTGTAAGTGACAGAACCCTTAAAGGTAATGCTGTCAGCTGCAGTAGAGGCGGAGTCCAGGGTTACCGACGCACGAGTGTTGCCTTCGGACAGGGTCACGAAGCCATTCAGCGTGGGGTCGCCCGCGGAATCTTCCAGAGTTACAGTCGCACCGGTCGCGGTTGCAGTCGGTGTGCCGGAGAAGGCGAAACCAGTAGGCAGCTTCATAACTACCTTGTGGCCCGCACTATGGACACCCAGGACAACAACCTGGTCTTCCATAACCACGGTACCACCGGTGGTCACTCGACCCACGTTGGTGTCATTGTTCAGGGTTGTTGAAGACTGGGCCAGTACACCAACGCTAAAAAGCGTGGTTACCGCAGCGATCAACAGCTGAAAAAGTTTCTTGTTCATATATCAAGCTCTCCTTGAGCGCGCTCAATAAAACTTCTGAGGTTAAACCTCGTTCGGTTAAGTTGGGAGTGAGGTCAAACCTCGGTTAAAAGCTTATGTTATAGGCCTACAGCCGCGAATGGTGCCAAGTCCACCCCGGTATGTCAACAATAGAAAGGCCCCCATCGGGCAATTCCCGTTGATTTTCCCTAATTTGTTAAAATTTGTGAAAAATTTCACAATTTTGAGGTCTCAAAACCGGGTCAAATTCTACCCTTTTTCGAGTCCATTTTCTGCCCAAAAAACGGTCAAAAAACTGTACTGAAATCACCAGTTTAGTGGCCATTTTCTGGGCAATATTCCCACAAAATCCCACGGATTTAGTAGTTTTTCTTATGACTATCGTGGGATATGTACAAGTTAAACTTGCTCGATATACCCGGATAACACGTCTGCCGTTGTATCGTCAGTTTGCTAAAAACATTTACAAATCTGTCGGGTTAACGGGGAAATCCGTGCAACACCCTCAGGTGCCTGCAATAACCTGTTGAGAATTAAAGTTTTTTCAGATTTTCCAGAATGCCTGAATTTTCCATCGCAGAACCAGGTATTCCACAAAACTGCAAAAAAATTCCAATCAACCCTGCTGCTTCTTTGAGTAATTTCCCTCAAGGCAATATATGGCTGCTTTACAGCTCCCCGGGCTGCTTCAGCTCCCAGTACTTGCCGTAATAGCGATCATTGCTGTCTTTCAGGGAAGCGGCCAGATCCGCAACGGGATAGGCATAAAAAGCCTCCGCATAACGCACATCATCGGGCAGGCTGAAGGTTCGGGAGCGGTTCAATGCTGCGATCAATTCCGGGTAGCAATTTTCCGCATTCTGGCTGTTATAAAGGTCGATGGCCTCACGCTTGCGATCCATTACCGGGGTGATATCCAACATGGTATTGATAGGGCTCTGCACCCCGATCTCATAGGCCATGGGAACCGGGGCACTGCCAGCATCACGGTAGATTTGCGCCAGGGCCTGCCAGACTATCTGGGAGGTTGCGCGGTGATCTGGATGAGGTTCGTAAGTTCCGGGGAAAAACACTGTTTTCGCGCCACTCTTAACAATGGCATCTTGTGCCTTCGCTTGCAGTTCCGGACTTGGCTGCAGCTCGCGATCCGGCTCACTCCAGCACTGCCACTCTTTTATACCCAGGTACTCTACCGCTTGCTCCAATTCCCTTTGCCTGATGGCGACAAGGTCTTCCGCGCTCCCTCCCAGGGCGCCGTCAGTTAACACAACAAGGTGCGTCTCCACGCCCTGGTCACTTGCCAGTAACAGGCTTCCCCCCATGCCAAAGGTCTCGTCATCGGCATGGGGCGCAAATACCAGCCATGGCCCCTCGGGCAGGGGAGATACCTGGAAAGGAATAAAGTCTGGTTCAACGGCCATGGTGATAATTAGCTGGTATTGTTGCGCCATCTACAGGCGTGGCTTAGGTAGTGGGCTGCCTTTATACTTCCTGACATTAGCAAGAACAATGACTTTAGCACCCCTTCCAGTTCCACGGCCCATGCCATGACCCTGCAGTTATTACACAGTTGGATTTCGACTCCGGTTTCCCAGTACCGGTTATTCTCCAACTTCACGCGGCAGGATTTTTTTGGCCAGTTTACCGCCTCAATAGGCGGCTTCCTGTGGCTGATCCTGACCCCGGTTATCCATATCATTATTTACGCATTTGTTTTCAGCTACATATTTCGCATGCGCGAAGTGGCGGAATTCGGTGAGATCCAGTTTGTCATCTTCATGATGATTGGCTACCTGCCCTGGTTCGCCTTCGCAGATGCCATCAGCAAGTCTACCGGGCTGTTACTGGAAAAAGCACCACTGATAACCAAGGTTATGTTTCCGGTGCAAATCCTCCCGGTGGTTGGAACAGTAGTTCCCTACCTAACACATGCTATTGGATTCGGATTGCTGCTTTTGTACCTGGCATTTCAGGGCTATCTTTCCTGGATGTGGTTGCTTCTCCCGGTAGTCTTTGCCCTGCAGTTTCTTTTTACCATGGGGCTGGTTGCAATCCTGTCCGCGCTCTGTGTCTTTCTGCGTGACCTTCAACAACTGGTGGCTTTGCTGGTTACCATCTGGTTCTTTCTGACGCCAATTATTTATCCTATTTCCCTGGTCTCTGATGAGTTTGTGCGCAACCTGTTCCTGCTCAATCCGATGCACAGCTTCGTGAACCTGTACCGGGAAATCGTGGTTCTGGGTGAATTTTCCTGGATAAACCTGGAAATCGTGATCGGCGTCAGCGTCTTCAGTTACCTGTTCGGCGGCTGGTTGTTCATGCGTATCAAGCACGCATTCGGCGATGTCCTGTAAGTTCTCGCCAGGGATTTTTTAAGTTGGATCAACCAGTTATAACAGTCAGCAACCTGCGTAAGGACTTCAAGATCTACCAGCGGCCCCAGGACAGGTTGTTGGAGATCCTGTTGAGAAATCCCCGGCACAAGCTATATCACGTCCTCAGCGACATCTCCTTCGCCGTGGAGGCAGGCAAGAGCCTTGGCATCATCGGCGACAATGGCGCTGGCAAGTCCACGCTGCTCAAGCTCCTGGTGGGCACGCTGCAACCCACCGGCGGCGACATAGCTATAAAGGGGCAGGTTGCGGCCCTGCTGGAACTGGGCGCCGGCTTTCACCCGGAATTTACCGGACGCAGGAACATCTACCTGAACGCTTCCCTGTTAGGCGTTCCCGATGACGATATCGCCAAACTGGAACAGGACATCATCGACTTTTCCGAGCTAAGTTATTTTATTGACCGGCCGGTAAAAACCTATTCTTCGGGCATGTTTGTGCGGCTTGCCTTTTCTATCGCCACCATGGTGCGACCTGACATCCTGGTAATCGACGAGGCACTGTCGGTAGGGGACATGGCATTCCAGCGCAAGTGTGTGCAGCGCATGAACGAGTTCAGGGAACAGCGCAAGACCATGGTGTTCTGCAGTCACTCCATGTTTCATGTGCAGGAGCTTTGTGATTTCGCCATCTGGCTGGACAAGGGCCGCATTCGCGAAATTGGCGCCGTGGATTCCGTGGTGGGAGATTACGAGTCCTGGTGCAACAGCAAGAAAGTGTACAACAGCATACGCGAAGACCTGCCGGAGGAACTCGAGGCAGAGCAGGATGCCAGTAAGATCCAGGATTGCCGCATCAATTCCCTGAGCATTCGCAATGAAAACGGAGAAGAGATTACATCCCTGGAACCTTTGCAACAGGTAAACCTGGAAATGGAAGTGGAAGTGCTGGTGGATGACATCGAAGGCAATTTCGGATTTGCCTTCATGAAATCTGCCGAAGAACCCATCGCTTCTTTCCTGACCACGGACGTCGAAGGAGTAGACAAAGGGCCATTCAAGAAGGGAGATGTCTTCGTGGTATCCCTGACCGTATCCAACCTGGCCATGCGGGTCGGTGAGTTCTACGTGCTGGGCGGGCTGGCGGACAAGAGTGGCCTGCTATGGTACGAGACCCGATTCAGCAAACTGTTACCGGTGGAACCCAACAAGGGGGTAGGGCCGCTGATCATGGAATCCAGCTGGCAGGTCAATCACAAGTGAGGGACCGGGGTTTATCGACTGAACAGGTAATCTTCCGGCAACACCCTGGGTGGAGCCGTATCCGGCAATTCACCGTAGGGATCGATCTTGTAGACCGTAGGTAGCTGATTGAATCCCCTGACCTCGATGATTTCGGAGTAGGCCTGGGAAACCGGATCGGGATTGAGGAAAGGGTCTTCCAGTGCAAGTTCCTGCAGCTGGGTTTCTTCCAGCTCGATCCTGGGATAAACAAATACCGAGTAAACATTCGAGGTCTGGTTGCCTACCCAGGCAGAAAGCTCCTGCAGGTTTTCAAAGGGCACGATTTCTCCAATTTCCGTGCGGTCGTTAAGGTCCTCGAATTCACGGTAGGCGAGAATATTCTCTATCAACTCACTATCCAGTCCGGGAAGCAGTTCCATGGCCTCTCGGGTGGCAAGGTTGAGATTCACCGTACGGCTATTGCCATAGACTGTGAACGCGGCATCCAGGTTAATACCTTCGAACAACTCGGTGAATCCGCGAATCTGCAGGATTTCCTCTACCGTATCCAGCTCGGGATTGTTGCGGGGTGAATAGGGCTGCTCCAGGGACTGGTAATACTCTTCCTCGGCGCCGTTCAGTCCTTCCAGGTCATTGAGATCGGTCCAGTCGGTCCAGGCCGCCAGCAAGTCCTGCACTTCTTCCGGATCCGCCTCCAGGGTGCCGCCCAGGCGCTTCTCAATTAGCAGCTGCATGTTGCGGCGGGGTATCCGGTTCAGGTTGATCTTGCCGGCATGGTCGTACACGCGTACCACGATGTCCTCTGACTGGGGGTAATACAGTTCCATGGGCTGGCCATTGAAACGATAGCCAGATTCTCGAACTTCGCCCTGGTCTGACAATTCCGGCTGGAAATCGATAGGACGATCCATGAACTCCAGCATGATTTCCATTTCCGCCTGGCTCACCGTTCCCATCAGGTCTGCCCACTGCTGACTTGCTTCCTGGTTATGCAACGCAGTCTTCGCGGACAGACGCACCTTGCTGGCCATTGCGGTAACCAGCACCGTCAGCAACACCGCCGTCCATAGTACGATTATTATGACTGATCCTTTGACGGTTACTGGAAGCTTTAGCTCTGTTGTTCTGTTTTGTTTCATGTCACCAGCTACAGGTTGGTTATAGCCGCGGAATTGGGCCGAATGCTACGGTGGGCAGGGCTTCGAACCCGCGCCAGTATTTCTCTCACGTCTTCATCATCTTCGAAGGATTCGAAGCGTAGGTATACCGCCAGGGGCAGGCTAAGAAGCTCTTCGCCGGACCACTCATCGGTCCATACTTTGGTCTCATCCAGCTCTTCATAGAGATAGCCGATTTCAAGGCTGTAACCAGGAAGTATGAGCAGTGGCTCCACCTCTTCGAGACGGGCGCCGGGGTGATCGCTGAATGCGGGCACCATGGTCAGGTACACGCCGTCCTCTCCTTCGAACATTTCCCAGGCCGTCAGCCCCGGCGTACGCTGGGGCGATACCGTGGAAACCCAGCTCAGGTAGTCATCTTCGCCAATAAAATAGATCTGCCGGGAAAGGTTTTCCCGGTTCGTGTAACTGTGTGGAAAGGCGCCGTGCAGGGAGCGATCGATCTGCAGCAGGGCGAGGGCCTGGTCAAGACTCTCGTCCAGCACATCTGAGTTCCGGTTCCAGTCTTCCGCCACCACGAATACGCCGGTGGAAAGCAGGCCCAGCAGCATGGCGGTCAGGGCGAGGGCAAGCATGACCTCGATCAGGGTGAATCCCCGGCCCGGATGCATGCTTCTGCTATTCACTCTTCTCATTAACTGACCTGATAGTTACTGTGGCAGTGACAGCTCAACCCATCGACTGCCTGTTATGGTGTCGTCTGTATCCAGATTAATAATTTCGAATTCCTGCAGGGTAAACGTGCTTGGTTCGGTCTTGCGTTCCGGCTCTTCCAGAATCTCCAGCGCCTGGATATCAAAGCCATCGTCTTCGAGAATGAATTCCACCTCGTTGTATTCATTCTCGAGCAGGGCGAAATTCGTCATGGCACGGAGCCGGGTTGCCTCAACCAGGCTGTCTTCGGAACGCCAGGATAGCTGCTTGCTGCCTGCTACCAGGGTAAACAGGCTACCCAGCACGAAGCCGGTGATGGCCAGGGATACGATAACCTCCAGCAGGGTAAAACCCTGTATCACCATCCTAGTCATTGATCGGATCTCCAAACTCATCCACATATACCGCGGATACACGGCCGGTGAAGGGATCGATGGATATGTCCACGTACTGATCATCCAGCGCCATCAGCAACTCGCCACCGGTGCTGCCTCCTTCCGGGTAAAAGGTGACTTCGATTTTTTCTTCCACTTCCATTTCCCGGTCAGTGCTGTCACGAAAGCGAATGGAAGTGCCGATGCTCTGCCAGCGCCCAACACTGTTACGGGCGAGGGAGGTGTCTTCCTCCGCTTCGGCAACAATGAAACTGGCTGTGCTGGGATTGCCGCTTACCACGGCCATGCGGCGAGCATAGTTGAGCAGGGAAACGGCCTCACGGACCTGGGCACCGAATGTGCGTGACTCCAGGTTGCCAATATTCGGCACGATCAGGGCGCTGGCGAGACCGATCACCGTGAGCACGAGTAATAGCTCGAGAAGTGTAAAGCCACGTGCTGTATTGGAAATCGGTGGTGTCACGGGATCGCTCCAGCCCGGGATGGGAGAGAGTACGGATTGATTATTCCAGGCTCGTGGAATAATCCGTGGCCCTGTTACAGGCTGATATCCGCATCATCATCTTCACCACCTCTCTGGCCATCGGCGCCATAGGAGATCAGGGTGAATTCGCGGCCATCGGCTTCGTAGTAGTACTCGTTATCCCAGGGGTCAGTTGGCACTTCACGGCGCAGGTAGGGACCGTTCCAGGATGCCCGGCCGGAATCGTTGCGCATCAAGCCATCCAGGCTGTCCGGGTATTCCCCTACATCAAGCCGGTACATATCCAGGGCAGCAGAGAGCGTAGAAATTTCAGCCTGGGCAGCATCACGCATTGCCCCGGCCTGCTGGTTGAAAAGATTTGGTGCCACCATGACCGCCAACATGCCGATGATCGCCATGACCACCAGTATCTCGATCAGTGTGAAACCATTTTGGGAATGATCGGAATTGGAATATCTCATGTTCGTTACCTGCTATTAACTAGTAGCGGATGGTTTCAATGACGTCTGAGGCCAGTTCGAAACGTTGCAGTATGTCTGAATATTGTACACCGCTCTCGTCATTCAGATTGATGATCTCGGGACGCAATACGATGAACAACTCCCTGCGCTCGGTTGTAAATTGTTGGTAGGAAAAGAGGTTACCGAGAACTGGCACACGATTGAGCAATGGCACACCGGTGTTGAGCGTGGAGTCATCATTCTCAATGAGCCCCCCCAGTACAACGTTTTCGCCGTTTCGTACCACTACGGTAGTACTAATTTCCTGGTTATTAAAAATTGGATTGCCTCCCACTCCCGAGCCTGCCTCAACCGATGACAGCACCTGGCGAATTACCAGGTTAACCACGCCATCTTCGTTTATCTGGGGCGTTATATAGAGTTCGATACCGGTGGGGCGGTACTGGATATTGGTCGTGGATACTCCCCCGGCACCGATTGCTTCACCGGCCTGAACCGGGACCTCGGCGCCAATCTGGATTTCCCCTTCCTGGTTGTTGATCACTGTAAGCGAAGGCCGTGCCAGCAACCTGACATCGTTGTTGGCGGCGATGGCTTCCAGGGTGGCATCCACTACTGCGGAACCATCGAGAAAAGTGCGGGTAAACATCAGCCCATCCAGTGTCGGGGTAAACGCGGTGCTTACTGAACGTGGTTCAAGTCCCGCAGTTTCCGCTACCCGATTCCAGTCCACCCCAAAACGGGTATCGTCGGTCAGGGTGATCTGGGCGATCACCGCGTTCACCATGACCTGCAATGGAACCACGTCCAGCTGGTTTATGGTGGTTAGCAGCTGCCGGTAATCCCGTGCGGTGCTGCGAATAAGCAGGCTGTTGGTGGCTTCGTCCGCGACGATGCGCACCCGCAGGTCAGCCGAAACCGCGGCGCCGGCACTGGTAGCAGCCGCACCGGCCTGACCTGGAGCCTGTGGCGGGATATCGGCTTCTACCCCGGTGTCCTGGCTATTATCCACAACCGGCAGGTTTAGCTGTTGGGAAATTTCTTCCTGGGGCGACAAAGCCGTTGCCGGCACCTCCGGCTCATCTTCCAGTTCGAATACATTGGTCAGGGTCTCCGCCAGTTCCAGGGCGGTGAGGTTGCGTACCCGGTAAAGAAACAACTGTTCCACCTGTTCCTGGCTGTCGGCGTCGAGAATTCGCACCCAGCGACTGATCTCTTCGAATCCTCGGGTTGCGGGCGCAGTAACCAGCAGGGCATTGATACGTTCGATGCCCTTAACCTGGTAGGACGGGCTGGCGCCTTCGATCAACTGCAGGATTTCCTGCAGCTCCTGGGCTACTTCCGTGGCATTCGCATTACTAAGCTGGTACAGCTGGATGCCCTGGTTCTGAAACGGATCCGCATCGATGATAAACAACAATTGGTTTATTCTCGTCAGCACCGATTCCTCTGCCGTGATTGCCAGGGTGTTGTTAACCGTAATCTGCTGTACCGTCCCTTCGTTATCCAGCAAGGGCTCGATTATCTCAATTGCAGAATCTGGCGACACGTAAGTAAGAGGTGTTATTTGCATGATTCGTGCAGACGAACCATCGCCAATTGCATCCGCCGTTACTATTTCCGGAGGAAGACTGTTAGGAATCCGACGGGCGTTGTATACATTGCCAACCTGGTTAATGACCACGCCCGCGTCACGGGTTAACAGGCGAATCAGGGGCCAGATATCATCCCGGTTCATTGGCCGGTCCACTGCGGTTCTGATGCTCACCTGGTAGTCGATGGCCGGATCGATAACCATTGTGATATCTAAAGCTTCGGCGAGTTCTTCCAGTACCAGGCGCAAGTCGGCCTGTTCATAGTTGAGCTCAACCACGTCGTCGCCTTCGACTTGCACCGGCTGGGGCACAACGTCATTGCGAGAAGGAAAGGTCACCACCTGCCCGTCGCGATTAATCTCATCGATCAGCGCCTGTTGTTCCGCAGTACTGGTGGACGGGATAACCGGGATCACTTCCTGGGTGCTGGTCTGGCTTGCACCCCCCGCTCGCGTCGTTACCTGGTTGCTGGCCGCGCCAGTGGCGGACGCCGGCTGTTCCGTCATCAGGGTACAGGAAGACAGCACAAGCATTCCCGCCAAACTGAATCCTTTCGTCCATTTATACATGCTGAAATGCTTCACCATATTCTCCATTGTTAGAACTCCACGGCGTTCATGCTGAACACGGCGGAAAGCATCGTAATAGTTATGCCGCCCACTGCGATCGCCAGAAATATTATTAGTGCCGGCTGCAGGGCCGATACCAGGGCCGCCATCTGGTTGCGCACGTATGTGTCAAATGTGACGGCTGACTTCAATAAAATGTTTGAGGTGCGCCCCGATTCTTCTCCGACAGCAACCAATTGATGCAGCAGGGTCGGGAACTGGTTGGTCTTCTCCAGGGAAATGCCGAGCCCGGCACCACCCCGCACATCTTCTTCCACCTGCTCCAGGTGATGGGTTAATACCGAGTTGCCGACAACCTCCCGCGACACGCGCAGGGCACGAATCAGGGGAATGCCCGCACCCAGCAGGGCGCCCAGGGTGCGGGAAAAAACCGCGCACTCCCGGTACAGGATCAGGGTGCCAAGCAGGGGCAAAGACAGCAGGAAATTGTCTTTCTGAAAGCGTGTCTTGGGGTCGTCATCCAGTCGCCGCCACAGGAATACCAATACCACCACGGCAACAATGAACAGGTAGCCATAGCCCTGCAGGAAGCCGCTGAGTGCCAGCAGGAATGCCGCGGATGGAGGTATCTCGGTGCCGGCGTCTTCAAACATGGCGGCGAACTGGGGAACCACGAATACCAGCAACAGGAACACGGACACCACGCCGGTGATGAGCAACACCGTGGGGTAGATCATGGCGGAAATTACCTGCTGGCGGGTTTTCGCCGAGGTATCCAGGAACTCAGCAAGGTCGGGTAGAAGTTCGTGCAGTATCCCGCCTTCCTCGCCGGCGCGAACGATGTTGACGTACATCTTGGAGAACACCCTGGGATGGCTCTCCATGGCCTCTGCCAGGCTCTTGCCTTCTTTCACATCCCGCAGCAGGTTTAGCACCAGGTCTTTCATGGCAGCGGATTCGGTGATGCCATCCAGTAATCGTAACGCCTTGTCTATGGGCACCCGCGCCTCTACCAGGGTTGTCAGGCCATTGGTGAAATCCAGGATGTCGTTATGGGAAATCTTTTTACGGCCGGCGTTTTGTGTTCCGCGTCGGGTCTCCTGGATCTTGACCGGCGTAAGCTTCTTGTTCTGCAGCAGGCGCACGGCTTCCCGCTCCGACTCGGCGCTGAGCTGACCGTTCTGTACATTGCCCTCCGCATCGAATGCCTGGTATTTGAAAAATAGTGCGCTCATACCGCCCTGGTAACCCTTACCACTTCTTCCGGCGTGGTCATTCCGCTACGTAATTTATCCAGCGCGTCCTGGCGCAGGGTCAGCATGCCTTCCGCAATCGCCTGTTCACGAATGACATTGGCATCCGCACCGCTGGCAATATGGTGACGAATCGCATCACTCATCATTAATAGTTCGTACAAACCAACCCGGCCCCGGTAGCCGGTGTTGCCACAGCGCTCGCATCCCTCGCCGCGACGTACCGTCGGGCAATCTCTTTTCTCTATCTCGAGAACCGCGGCTTCATCCTCGCTGATTTCGTGCTCACCGGCACAGTCAGTGCATACCCGGCGCACCAGGCGTTGTGCCTGTATGGCGAGCAAGCTGGAACTGATCAGGTAACTCTCCACACCCATGTCCTGCAATCGGGTGACACCACCAGCAGCGTCATTGGTGTGTAGCGTGGAAAACACCAGGTGACCTGTCAGCGCCGATTCGATGGCGATCTCCGCGGTCTCGTGGTCGCGAATCTCACCCACCATCAACACGTCCGGGTCCTGGCGCACGATGGAACGCAGGCCCGATGCAAAACTGAGCCCGATACTGGCATTGGCCTGAATCTGGGTAATGCCTTCCAGCTGGTATTCAACCGGGTCTTCCACGGTAATGATCTTCTGCCTCTCGCTGTTTATTTTTTCCAGGGTGGCATAGAGCGTGGTGGTCTTGCCGCTACCGGTTGGGCCAGTGATCAGGATCATGCCGTGGGGCTGCTTGATGACACTCTGGTAATTCTTGAGCACCTGGGGCGGCATGCCCAACTCAGACAACTCGACGGTGGTGTCGCTGCGGTCCAGGATACGCAGCACGACTGATTCCCCGTGCACCCCAGGGAGGGTAGAGACTCGCATGTCCAGTTGCTTGCCCCCGACCTGGTAGTCAATTCGTCCATCCTGGGGCAGTCGTTTCTCGCCTATGTCCAGCTTGGCCATGAGCTTCAAGCGCGATGCAACCGCGGTGTGGATTCGTACGGGCAGGCGCTCGATACGGGTCATGATGCCATCCACGCGGCAGCGCACATCCAGGTGAGTCTCGTTAGGCTCAAAATGAATATCACTGGCATTTAAATCCAGTGCCCGGGCAAACAGATGGTTCACCAGTCGAATAATGGGCGCCTCTGACGCGAGGTCCTTGAGTTCTTCATCATCTTCGAAGCCAGAGACGAAAATATCTTCTTCATTACTGTCGATCTGGGGTGAAAGTTCGGCGCGCCAATGTTTCAACAAGCGACGTACTTCGTCGTCATTGCCTAGCTTGAACCTTACGATCTCATTGAGAATAAAGCGTATCTTTGCCCTTAATTCTATCGATGGTACGTGATTGCATATCAGGGTTCCCGATTCTTCGAAGTCCTGGGCAGGGGCGATTCCCTGGGGCTCCAGCAGCTGGGAAAAAACCGGTAACGACATTGGCGCATAACTCATGGAATCACCTACCTCGACGCCGTGGTCAGGCCAGTCACGCCTTCGGACCGGGCAAAACCAACCACCGTTATAGAGCCTGTGTACTGGTTACGACTGCGGTTCAGGCTGAAATCTGTCACCCGCAGGCGCGGAACGGACGATTCCAGCCCTTCCAGGAATCGAATGGTGTTACCTGCGTCGGTGGTGCGAAAAGACATTTCCTGGCTGATCAGGAGCCAGCCCTCGGTCTGCAGGCGTTCGGCCAAGCGGGTGGAATTCACTGTGATGCCCGCGTCTCTTGCCAATTGTGAAAGGGAGCGTTGAATGTTGGCTTCGATAATGGGAACGGTGTCGCCGCTGAATACCTGGGTTTCCATCTCCGCTCGCTGTGCTTCCGCCACCACGCGACGCTCACGCCAGCGCACCGTGTCTTCGATGAGGCGTTGTTCCCGTGCCAGTTCGATAGAGACGTTGTCGATGTTCGCCTGCCGCTGTTCATAGATCCCGCGAACAGCCGGAAACAGGTAGTTCGAAACGAATACCAACGCCACCACTGCGGCAAGCAGGAGAATGTTTCGTTCGCGTTTGGAAATTTGCATTTCAGTATTCTCTAAACGATCTGCCGCTTAGTCGTCGGGAAAATAGCGCACCATGTACGCATCGAAGTTAACGGTACTTAAACGAAGGTCTATGTAATAACGGTTGTTATTGGTTGCGCGTGAGAAAACAACTTCGGTGAACATGGGATCCTGTTCCAGCCTTTCCAGGATCGCCTGGGGATCGTTGCTGGTACCCTGAATTCGGATCAATCCTTCCTCCACTTCCATGGAAGCTAGCTGGTCCGGACTGAGAACATTCTGCAGGGTAAACATGGCCTCGCGCACACGCTGTTCCGGGAAGTCCATGATCGGACCAAAGTCCCGCTCGAAATCGACCACCACGGACTGGTCGGCCCTGGCATCGGCAGACAGTTCCAGGTTTGTTGCCAATGCCGAGCTGATGCGCCGGAATTCCAGGGACTGGCCAATGAAAGGAATAGAAGCAAGAAACATCAGCAGAACAACTGCTGCTGCTGCTATTAAATAGTTGCGCCCTTTTTCAATCTTCTTGCGGGCATTCAACGCACCCTGGGGGAAAAAACTGTATTCAGGGTTGGCGTCGCGATCGGTGTGACTAAGGTAGGAAGAAATGTCACGGTACTCGACAAGTTTTTTGCCGCTGGCTTCCAGGGTGCGTTGCCACTGCTGGGCAAACTGTTCTTCCGTCAAGTCCAGGGAGTTAACCTGGTGCCATGCAGTCAACACTTCGTCCTGCAATTCGATTGCCGTGCTCACCCTTGGATCTACATCACAGGCTATACCGGACGATGCTTCACTTTTCAAAGCGAGTACCCTTGGTCTGATGGCTGCAATGAACATGCCGGCCTCTGCAAAGGCGTCGAAGATCTCGTTTAAACGGAAATCAGCTATCCACAGGGACAGGTGTTCCTGACCCATATCCGCCGACGCAGTATTGATTGCCATTGCCGGGGTGGCTTCGTAAGCAGGTAATATGTTCTCTAACTGAAGGTTGATGGCGGAACGCAGGTTTTCCCGGGTTACACCGGGCATTGTTTCGCGGCTGGAAACGAACTCCGCCGGCGGCAATAACAACAGGATCGAAGATTCTTTGTAGTCACTGCCGAGAAGTGTGCGGCTTGCGGCGGTAAGCTGCTGGAGGTCCAGCTCACCTTCGGCACATTGCATTTCCTGCACGCGGCCCGATTCCAGGTGACCCAGCTCGTTGTTAAATACAACCAGGGTTGCATCCACCTTCTTTAGCAATTCACGCCGCGGCCCTCCCTCGAGAAAGTCCCGAATCGGGGCCGGTAGTGCGCCGATTAGCTGTTGTTGAAACGTGCTCATGGTGCAATTGAAATCGCCCGCGGGCGATACTCAGACTCTTCCTTTATTTAAGTGGCTGTGCCTGCCCGGTCTGGCGTGGTGGGAAAGCGCTGTGTCCTTGTGCCTAAGTTCCTGAAAGGGCTATCAATTTGTTCTCAGCTCTAAGACTGATATATCGGCAAAATAGTTCTTTCCATCGGCGCTTTATTTCGGCCATGGAAAAGCACCGGAGCTGCACATGGGCAAGTCGCCAGGGGGCTGATCTGGAATGGGAAGGGATGGGAAACCGGCCGCCCGGGGGCGGCCGGCTTGAGAAGTTTACTCGCCGCTGCTGGCCAGGGCCTGGCGTTCTCTTTCTACAAGAAAATCAACAACTTCCAGCAATTCCTGCTGACTTGGGACATTGGGTCCGGTGGCGATCAGGTACTTGCCGTTAACAATCATGTTGGGGGTGCTGCGTACGCCGTAGTCTCGCATGCGCGCTTCGGCCTGGTTCACCTTGGTGCGCACCGAAAACGAGTTAAACGCTCTTTCGAAATCTTCGCGGGCAATGCCATGCTCGGCAAACAACTCGCCTATCTGGCGCTCATTCTGCAGGCGGTTTCCTTCCAGGTTTATGGCGTTGTATACGTGCTCATGAACCAGTTCGACGGCATCCAGTGCCTCAGCTGTGTAATAGACCTGCGCATGAATCTTCATCAACGCGTTCCACATGGCGGGAAAGCGCACGAAATCCACGTCATCCGCCTTGTTCTGTTCCCAGTTAACGATCAACGGCTCGAAACGGAAACAATGGGAGCAGCCGTACCAGAAGGCTTCCACCACCTCGATCTTGGACGGGTCGTTGGTGTTTACCGGCACCGGTATCTCGGTGTAGTGAGTTCCGGCAACGTACCTTTCAATCTGCCCGTAGCTGGAGAATGCCAGGGGCAGTAGCGCCAAAAGCGCCACGATCTGAATCAGTTTCTTCATTACATATACTCCGTACTTTTTTAGCCTGGGAGACAAACCCTTGCGATCAAGCCTCGAGGCCGTGAAATACTGGCGATTGACCCTATCACAGGGTCTGGGCCGATTCCATGGCGGCGCGACGGGGCTGTGATAGCGGCCGCCTAAGCGAGAATCAGTTCAATCCCGAGACGTAACTGGCCAGGGCTTCCAGCTCACTGTCGGTCAGTCGCTCCACCGTCTGGCGCATCATGCCGCTGGGATCATTGTCACGTACACCTGCACGAAAGTCCCTGAGCTGCTGCAAGGTGTATTCCGGATGCTGGCCGCTCAGGGAAGGAAATCCAGCCGGTGCGTTTCCGCTGCCATCCGGTGCGTGACAGGCACTGCATGCCGCCACCGAAAGATTCTTGTTGCCCCCTCGGTACAGGGATTCGCCGAGTTCTACCGCTTCGGGATCCGCACCCATAATTCGCACCTGTTGTGATGCATACCAGGCAGCAATGTCTTCCATGTCCTGGTCACTCAGGCTGAGCACCATTGCGGACATGGTCGGTCCCGGCCTGGCTCCCGATTTGAAATCCATGAGTTGTTTCACCAAGTACTTTGCGTTCTGGCCGGCAAGCTTGGGATTAATGGCGAGATCGCTGTTGCCATCATTGCCATGACAGGTTGCGCAGAGTGCGGCCTTCGCCTGTCCTGCGGCGGGGTCACCCTGGGCCATCAATATGCCCGGTACACCTGCGAGCACCGCGGCCGATAGAAGTACTGATACAATTTTCTTCATGCTGATTCCTGACTCCAAGCTCTTGAGCGCAACGACTTTGACAGTTGCCGTGCCCTGTCCGGACCACCGAATTCGGTTAGCCCCCAATTTCTGCGGGCGCGAATTATAGCCCAATTCACGGGGCGAAACTAATGGGGCGCAGCGCCACTCGTACTACTCCAGTATTCACCGGAATCCTTAACAAGCCATGAATTTTACCCAGGCCAGCTTCAGTAAGAGTGCCGCTCGCCTCAGCGATTGCCCCGGCGACAGTGAGGCCGAGGTAGCCTTTGCCGGCCGCTCGAACGCGGGAAAATCCAGTGCCATCAACGCCATTACGGAACAGACTGGCCTCGCGCGAACCAGCAAAACCCCGGGCCGCACCCAGCTGATTAATTATTTTGTGCTTGAACCAGGCCGTTATCTGGTTGATTTGCCCGGATACGGCTTTGCCAAGGTACCGTTGGCGGTGAAAGAAAAATGGCAGAGAGAATTGGAGCGCTACCTGAGACAGCGGCAGCAACTGCAGGGATTGATACTGCTCAGCGATGTGCGCCACCCGCTGAAAGAATTTGACCGCATGATGTTGAGCTGGTGCCTGGAATCCACCCTGCCGGTACACGTCCTGTTAACCAAGTCTGACAAGCTGAAGCGTGGGCAGGCGGCAAACACCTTGCTCGCCGCCCAGAAAGAATTCAAGGAAAGTGAGGGAGTTTCCTTCCAGCTTTTTTCCGCCACCAATGGCACTGGCTTAAAAGAAGCAAGAAAGAAACTCGACGAGTGGTTGAGCTGACTCCCTTTAAGTGGCTCAGTGGGCTTCGTCCCAATTGTTGCCCACACCAACGTCAACCACCAGTGGTACATCCAGAGACGCCGCGGTAACCATGCGGAACTTCACACCCTCGGCGAGCAGGTCCAGGTCCTCTTCCGTTACTTCAAACACCAGCTCATCGTGAACCTGGAGCAGCATCCGCGCATTCAATTCACCCAGGCCTAACCAGTGATCTATGTCGATCATGGCACGCTTGATAATATCGGCGGCGGTGCCCTGCATGGGAGCGTTTATGGCAGTACGTTGTGCCGCCTTGCGTATCATGGCATTGCCGGCATGAATATCAGGCAGGTAGAGCCGGCGCCCGAAGAGAGTTTCCACGTAGCCTTTCTCGTCAGCCAGGGCCTGGGTTTCATCCATGTACTTGCGCACCCCGGGGTATCTCTCGAAGTAGCGATCTACATATTGCTGGGCATCGCGGCGGGATACCTTCAACTGGTTGGCAAGGCCGAAGGCTGACATGCCGTAAATCAGGCCAAAGTTAATGGCCTTTGCACTGCGACGCTGCTCCGCCTTTACCTTGTCTAGTTTCACGTTAAACACTTCTGCGGCTGTTGCGCGATGCACGTCCTTGTCGCTGCGAAATGCTTCCAACAGGCCCTGGTCGGCGGACAGGTGCGCCATGATTCGCAGCTCTACCTGGGAATAATCCGCCGCCATCAGTTTCATTCCTTTCTGTGGAATAAAGGCTTTGCGCACGCGGCGGCCCTCGGCGGTGCGTATGGGAATGTTTTGCAGGTTCGGATCGGTTGATGACAGCCTGCCAGTTGCCGCCACGGCCTGTTGAAAAGTAGAGTGGATGCGGCCGGTATCCTGGTTTACATCAAGGGGAAGCTTGTCGGTATAGGTAGACTTGAGCTTGCTGAGGGAACGCTGTTCCAGGATCAGGCGCGGTATTTCGTACTCCACTGCCAGTTCCTGCAACACGGGCTCCGCGGTAGAGGGCTGCCCGGTCTTCGTCTTGGCGGTTACAGGCAACTGCAATTTTTCAAACAATATGCTTTGCAGCTGTTTCGGGGATCCCAGGTTAAACTCCTCGCCAGCTAAATCGAAAACCTGTTTTTGAATTTTTTCCAGTTGCTTCGCCAGCTCCTTGCTTTGCTTCTCCAGCACCTTTACATCAACACGAATGCCATTTCGCTCTATTTGGTTAAGAACTTCCACAAGCGGAAGCTCATAGTGCTGATACACTCCTAACAAGTGTCCATTGGCCCTCATTTCGTTTTCCAGGTGATGGCCCAGTCGAAATATTAGGTCGGCGCGCTCCGCGGCGTAGGGCGTGAAGTCTTCAATCTTTATTTCATGCAAGGCAAGCTTGTTACGTCCTTTGCCAGTGAGCTTTTCCAGGTCTGCGGGAACGATGTCAAGGTAGAAGCGTGAAATCTCATGCAGCTGATGTTTCACCGCCACCGAGTTCGCCACGTAGGATGCGATCAGGACATCGGACTTGAATGGCCTGAATTCGATTTCGTAGTTCTTCAATACATGGGCCAGCAGCTTCAGGTCATAGCCCCGTTTCAGTTTTTCAGGATCTTCCAGGAAAGGCTTCAGCGATTCCAGCACTGGATCGATTGCCAGCTGCTCACTTACCTCCTCGTAATCATGGCCCAGGGGTATGTAGCAGGCTTGCCCCGCTTCGAGGCAAATGCTGATCCCCAGAATCCTGGCATCGAGAAAGTGTGCCGGTTCAAATTCCAGGTTAAGCGCGAACTCATCACTTTCTTCTATTTTCTCCAGCAATTCCTTAAGCGCTTTGTCACTGGAAATGGAGCGATATTCTATTTTATCGGGGACAATAACCGTGTCGTCCGTTACTACCGCTGCCTCTGCTCTGGCCGCCGCAGCTTTGCCACTGCCACTCACACCCTGCTCTTCAAGCTCGTTGATCCAGGTCTTGAATTCCAGGTCAGTGAAAAGATCGAACAGGGATTCCTTGTCTTCGTTTTCCTGGTTCAGTTTTTCGATGTCGATGTCCAGGTCCACGTCTTGCTTGATGGTAGCCAGCTCATAGGAGAGTCGAACCTGGTCTATATTCTCGCGTAGTCGTTCGCCGATCTTTCCTTTTATCTCGCCGGCATTCTCGATCACGCCGTCAATGGTGTCGTATTCGACCAGCCATTTGACCGCTGTCTTCGGCCCGACTCCGGGAACGCCAGGAATGTTGTCCGACTTGTCCCCCATCAGCGCCAGGTAATCGATGATCTGGCCTGCCTTGATGCCGAATTTATTTTCCACACCGGCAATGTCCAGCTCTTCATTGGTCATGGTGTTCATCAGGGTGACGTGGTCATTTACCAGCTGCGCCAGGTCCTTGTCCGAAGTTGACACCAGGGTTTTGATGCCTTTCTCTGTGGCATGTCTTGCCAGGGTGCCAATCACGTCATCCGCCTCGACACCTTCGATAATCAGCAGAGGCAATCCCATGGCCCTGATTATTTCGTGGATGGGGCTGATCTGGCTGCGCAAATCATCCGGCATGGGCGGGCGATGGGCCTTGTATTCGGTGTAGATGTCATTGCGGAAAGTCTTGCCCTTGGCATCAAACACGATGGCGATGTGGCTGTCGGGGTTGGACTTGATCAGGCTCCTGATCATGTTGATCACGCCCTTTACGGCACCTGTGGGTTGGCCTCGACTATTCACCAGGGGCGGCAGTGCATGGAATGCACGAAACAGGTAAGAAGATCCGTCGACCAGTATTAGATCGGGTAAGTTGGCCAATTTATTTTTCCTGGTTGTCCGTCGTCCCGTTACCACCGAGGCAATCACTCATAGCGGCGGAAAGCCGGGATATCAGTTCGATGTAGCCGCCTGCTTCTATTTGTTGCCCCAACAGGTCCAGGGTTACCACGCGTACTTCTGAATCTCCCAGCACAGATTCAACCAGGGACTGATTTGCATCGGGCTCTGCAAACAGGCAGCGAGCTTGAATTGCCGCGATTCTGTCCCGAGTCGTCAGGATTTCCCTGATGCTTGGTTCTCTCTCCGGGTCATGTACCAGTGCCAGGCTGTGCTTAAGACCCGCCTCGGCTTCGAAATACTGGAATGCGTTGTGATAGACCAGGAACTCTGCAGTGGATTGATTTCCGATGGAAGCAAAGTCATTGGAAATTCTGCTCCGCAACCGGGCGAGTTGTGACCTGAATTGCTGAAAGTTCGCCCGGTAGCTGGCTTCGTTGGAATCATCCAACTCGACAAGCTGTTGCAACACTGCCGCTGCAATTGTTTCGGCATTATCAAGTCCCAGCCAGATATGGGGATCCATAGTCGACGGACTCAACTCCAGTCGACGCAATCCAGGAATTTCCACAGCAGTGATTAACGCCTTACTGTCTTCGTAACGAGACAGAAATTGCGCGAGCTGTGTTTCGAATTCAGGCCCAATCCACAGAACAATTTGAGATTGTTCGATGTTGATGCGGTCTGATGGTGTCAGGGAAAACTGGTGTGCCGATTGCGCATCGTTGGCGAGCACCGATACGGTCGCGTGTTCGCCGGCAATGGCACTGGCAATCATTTGCAGCGGTTTGATGGAAGCGCTGACGGCAACCGATGCCAGGGAGGATGAAGCTGCAATCCAGCAAGCGAAGGCCAGGATTATCCGGTATGCCATGTCGAGCCTGAGAGGGTGAAACCTGAGTTAAATGCTATGATATACCATTGTCTTCCCTGCTTCTTGCCACGGCTCTTCTAATGGATTCCGCAACTACAAATACATCAGCGTTGTTAGCCGCGGTATCGATCAGCAAATCATTCGGAGATCGCCAGGTTCTCAGCAACGTCAACCTTGAGATTCATCCTTCCCAGGTTGTCACCCTGATCGGTCCCAATGGTGCCGGTAAAACAACACTGGTTCGTATCCTGCTCGATTTGCTCAGGCCCGATTCAGGCAAGCTGCATCGGCGTGACCAGTTAAGCATAGGCTACATGCCTCAGCACATGCATATCGATAACACCATGCCCCTGACCGTAGAACGATTTTTACGGCTTGCAGGAGACGTAGACAGGGAACGTATGGCAACGAGCCTCGAGCAATTGCAGATAAGTCATCTCGGTCAACAGCAACTACATTCAATTTCCGGCGGCGAAACCCAGCGTGTGTTGCTGGCAAGGGCGCTGTTGCGCAATCCGGACCTGTTGATACTGGATGAACCGGCGCAGGGTGTTGATCTCGCTGGCCAGGCCGAACTGTATGACCTGATATCCAGAATTCGCCATGAGTATAAATGTGGCGTACTTATGATTTCCCATGACCTGCACCTGGTGATGTCCACTACGGATGAAGTGATTTGCCTTAATCACCACGTTTGCTGCCAGGGCAAACCGGACCAGGTGAGCAATGATCCCGCCTACCTGGACCTGTTTGGCGCCAAGGCCGCGCGCAATCTTGCCGTGTATACCCATCATCACAATCATGAGCATGACATCGCCGGCGGCATAAGGCAGGAAGATGATTGAACTGCTGAGTACGGATTTTGTATTGATGGCCCTGGCTGCCGGACTGGTACTGGCGGTCGTTGCAGGGCCGCTCGGTTCATTCCTGGTATGGCGCCGCATGTCCTACTTCGGCGACACCCTGGCCCATGCGACATTACTGGGTATTGCCGTAGGGCTTCTCACCGGCAGCGATCCCCAGTTGAGCATCATTCTATGCAGCCTGTTATTCGCGGGGTTGTTGGTACTGCTCGAAAAAACACCCGGTGTGGCAAGTGATGCCCTGCTCGGAATTATCGCTCACAGCACCCTGGCTCTCGGCATTATCCTGCTGGCACTTACCGATACCATTCGTATAGACCTTGAGGCCTACCTGTTTGGAGCGCTTCTCACTATCGGTACCAGTGACCTGGTTTGGGTGGTTGCCGTCGCCGTCGGTGTTTCCTTGTGCCTGTTCAGGTTCTGGAACAGTTTCGTCTCGTTTACGGTACACCCCGAATTGGCCGCCATCGAAGGGGAAAATGTTGATCGCCTGTATTTGTTGCTGGTGCTTCTAATAGCCCTGACTATAGCCGTCTCCATGAAGATCGTCGGCGTATTGCTCATTACGTCACTGTTGATCATTCCTCCTGCGGCGGCAAGACGGCTGGCAAATACTCCAGAGCAAATGGCAATTGGCGCAAGCGCCCTGGGTGCAATTTCAGTTGTATCAGGATTGGCAGGCGCTTTTTACCTCGACACACCGGTTGGCCCTACGATAGTTGTTATGGCTACCGTCTTGTTCATGGCTTTGCATGCCGTACCGTCTGCATCAGGCAGATAGCTAGATAAAATAATCCAGAACGGAAAGAATGTCGCGGCTGCGATGGGGCGGCCGCAGCACAGCCCTGAGCCTGCCTTGCGGGCCAATCAGGCTAAGGTGACTGCTGTGGTCGACCTGGCCACTATGTGCCGGCATGATGCCCACCACAGCATCTCCTCCATCGTGAGCAACACCGTGGGGTTGGGGAGAGCTGTCTATCACCACGAACAGTTCCGCGGCAAAAGACTCGATTTCCCTCATATTGCCTGTTAGGCCGACAATGCCCTCATGGAAAGAATCCAGGTAATTGGATAATACCTCAGGATTATCACGATCGGGGTCTACCGTTACGAACAATACCTGCAGCTGTGCTGCCTGCTCCGCACTCAGTTCATTCAGGGTTCTGCCCAGCTCGGCCACGCTCAGGGGACAAATATCGCTGCAGGAAGTAAAACCGAAGAACACCAGCGTCCAGCGATCCAGCAGGCGGGCGGAGTCAAACGGGGCTCCGGACTGGTCCGTGAGATTGACTTCAGCCAGGGAGATTGGTGACGGGTATTCGGTGGCACCCAGCTGGCGCAACTCTTCAACGCGGTCTCGCTCCGCTCGCATCTGGCCGAGCACGAATAGCACCGACAGCAGGATCAAATTGACAACAACCAATGCGGCAACGAGAGCTCGCCTGGACCATGTGATTGTCATGGGATTGAACTAGAACAGGTAGTGGTCGACAACAAGCGCGATAAACAGCAGCGCCAGGTACAGTATGGAATAGCGAAATGTATCCATAGCCGTTGTCGCTTGCGGGCGAAACATCAGGATGCCCGACCAGTAGGTAAAGCCACCGCCCAGGGCCAGGGCCGCCAGCAGGTAACCGATTCCGCTCATGCCGGAGAAAAACGGGAAGGTGCTCACCGCTACCAGGATAAGCGTGTAAATCAGAATATGTATCTTGGTGACTCTCTCGCCATGGGTTACGGGCAGCATGGGCACGCCGGACTTGGCATATTCTTCCTTGCGGTGAATGGCCAGGGCCCAGAAATGAGGGGGAGTCCAGGCAAAGATGATCAACACCAGGATCAGGGCATTGGGATCAATGGTGCCGCTTACGGCGGACCAGCCCAGTAGTGGCGGCATGGCACCGGACAGGCCACCGATGACGATGTTCTGGGGGGTTGCGTGCTTCAGGTAGCCGGTATAGATAAAGGCATAGCCCACGAATGAAGCCAGGGTCAGCCACGCGCACAAAGGATTTACCCACAACAGCAGTATGGCCATTCCGGCAACACCGATAGCCACGGCGAATAAAGTGGCATAGAGCGGTTCCACCCTGCCCTGTGGCAGCGGCCGATTGTGGGTACGTTTCATCATGACGTCGATCTTGCGATCGATCAGGTGATTGACCACGGCGCCGGATGCGGCCACCAGGGCTATGCCGAGGTTGCCCAGGACCAGTATCTCAAGCGGCACCATGCCGGGAACCGCCAGGAACATGCCTACCAGGGAGGTGAGTATCATCAACATCACCACGCGCGGCTTGCACATTTCATAGAAATCGCGCCAACTTGCCGCGCTTGAGCTGGTTGTTATCTCGGTCATGTTTCGGCGTTAAAAAGTGGGGTTCGGGTCGGTTCGGGATGCCCGATTATTCTCGACATTGGTGCCGTGAAAAAGCGCGGGCATTCAATCACGTTTTAGTGATTTTCTCAAGATGGAGCAGTCGAATCCCGCGGCCGGGCTCGTTGATTTCCACACTGAAAAACCCCGGGTTTCCCCGCCCGTTTCGAGAGTGACATAAAGTTGTCAGTAATCCTTGATTTTGCGCAATATCAGGGGCCTGCGGGCCCAAAATCACTTGCGGTAAATAGGGTTTTTCTATAGCATTCTCGACCGCGCGAGGTGTGCTAAAAACTCTTCAAAACCGCCGTTTTCCGGTGCATTTTTTGAAGAAGAAAGTGCCCATCTAGACAACAAGAATTACTTGGGACTTCTACTACGACACAGCCTATTTGTTGATAAGCTAAAGTTGCTTGTTTCAACGCCGTAGTGTTTGAGTTTCGTCCAGTAAAGACGCCCTCTTAATGAATTTGAGATTTAACTTTTCCTGCCGTCGCGTGGCTTTCTGAAGTCAGCGGTGGCGGATACGATTGTAAAAAATTATAGGGATTCGGGTTTATGGCTTTAGCTGTCATTCTTTTAATTCTCATTATCGGGTCGGTCATTTTTCATTTTGGCTCCATTGCGGTGGGCTGGTGGTTCACCGATATCGCAGCAGACTGGGGCGCGATCGACCTGACCATCAACGTGACATTCTGGGTTACCGGATTTGTCTTCGTCGCCGTCAACCTGTTCCTCGCTTACTGCGTGTGGAAATACCGCAAGAAGGAAGGGCACAAGGCTGTTTATGAGCCGGAAAACGCCAAACTGGAAGTCGGCCTGTCGGTATTTACCTCTCTGGGTGTGGTTGCCATGCTGGCTCCGGGGCTATTTGCCTGGGCTATCTTCGTTACCCCACCGGAAGATTCCGCCGAATACGAAGTACTGGCGCAGCAGTGGCAGTGGCAGTTCCGCTATCCCGGTGACGACGGCGTGCTGGGCACCGCCGACACTTCCCTGGTCACGGAAACCAATCCCTTCGGTATTAACCCGGAAGATCCCAACGGCCAGGACGATCGCATTGTTACCGGCCCGGAAATGCACCTGCCTGTTAACCAGCCGGTTCGCGCCTGGCTGCGCTCAAATGACGTACTGCACAACTACACCGTAACCCAGTTCCGGGTGAAGATGGACCTGGTACCGGGCCTCGCTTCCTACCTGTGGTTCGAACCTACTGAGACCGGCACCTACGATCTTCTGTGTGAAGAGCTCTGCGGCATCGGTCACTTCATCATGCGCGGTTCCGTGGTTGTTGAGACCCAGCAGGAATATGATGCCTGGCTCGCGCAGCAACCTACATTCGCCCAGACCCAGCAAGTCGCTGCGCCAAACGTAGCCGCAGGCCAGGCCCAGTACGCTATCTGCGCCACCTGCCACGGTGCCCAGGGTGAAGGCAACCAGGCCATGAATGGTCCCAAGCTGGCCGGTCAGCAAGCCTGGTATATCGAACGTCAATTGCAGTATTTCAAGTCCGGCGTACGCGGCGGTGAAGGTGACACCAACGGTGCCGTGATGGCCCCCATGGCAAATACCCTCGCCGATGACGCGGCGATCCGCAACATGGCCGCCTACATTGCCACCCTGCCCGATACCCCGGCAGCGGCAACGGTTTCCGGCGATGTGGATAACGGAGCAAAGATTTACGACGCCAACTGTGCCGCCTGTCACCTGGATGACGCCAGCGGCACCTGGTACACCGATGCGCCATCCCTCAGAGGCATGAGCGATTGGTATTTCGTAACCCAGATCAGTAATTTCCGCGCCGGCATTCGCGGCCTTCATCCCAGCGACCTTTATGGCGAGCAAATGGTTTCCATGGCAACGGCAATGTCCGGCCTGGAAGAAATTGAGGATGTGGCGGCCTATATCAATTCCATCAGCAATTGAGCGGCGGCAGGACAGGTTTTTAACTAGAGATTTTTGATTTTTCAGGTGGCCCCGGGGCCACGAGCAGGAGGTTTTAATGGCATACGTACCACTGGCTGACCAAGACCAAGAAATGGAGATGCACCATCCCCATAGCTGGGTCACCAAATACGTCTGGAGCCAGGATCACAAAGTCATCGCCATCCAGTACGGCAGCATCGCTGTATTCACTGGCATCGTTGGTATGGTTCTTTCGCTGATGTTTCGCATGCAGCTGGGTTTCCCGGAAACAACAGATTTCGTCGATCCGAATTTCTATTACCAGGCAGTCACCATGCACGGCATGATCATGGTGGTCTACCTGCTTACGGCGCTCTTCCTCGGGGGCTTTGGTAACTACCTTATTCCGCTCATGTGCGGCGCCCGGGACATGGTGTTCCCGTTCATGAACATGCTCTCGGTGTGGGTGTTCCTGGTCTCGGTAATTATCCTCATGGCCAGTTTCTTTGTCGGGGGTGGGCCAACCGGCGCGGGGTGGACCCTTTATCCTCCGCAGACATCCATGGAAGGGACGCCAGGTAACGGCGCCGGCATCCTGCTGATGCTGATCTCACTGGCCGTGTTTATCGTGGCCTTTACCATGGGCGGCCTTAACTACGTGGTCACCGTGCTGCAATACCGTTGCCGCGGCATGACCATGATGCGCCTGCCACTTTCGGTTTGGGGCATCTTCGTTGCCACCATTCTCGGCCTGTTCGCTTTCCCGGCCCTTTTGGTTGCCGCCATCATGATGCTGTTCGATATCCTGCTGGGCACCAGCTTCTTCATGCCGGCCGTTATCGAATCCGGTACTCCGCTTGACTACAACGGTGGCAGCCCGATCCTCTACCAACACCTGTTCTGGTTCTTCGGCCACCCAGAGGTGTACATCGTGGCCCTGCCGGCCTTCGGCCTGGTCTCGGATGTGTTGTCGGTTCACGCCCGCAAGAACATCTTTGGTTACCGCATGATGGTATGGGCGATCATCGCCATCGGCGGCCTGAGCTTCATCGTGTGGGCCCACCACATGTATGTTTCCGGCATGCACCCCTATTTCGGTTTCTTCTTCGCCACCACCACGCTGATCATCGCGGTGCCCACGGCGCTGAAGGTGTACAACTGGGTACTTACCCTGTGGGAGGGGGACATACGGCTCAACCCGCCCATGTTTTTCGCCATCGGCTTTATTTTTACCTTTATCCATGGCGGCCTGACCGGGCTGTTCCTGGGTAACGTGGCCATTGACCTGCCTCTGTCCGATACCTATTTCGTAGTGGCGCATTTCCACATGGTGATGGGCGTGTCGCCAATCCTGGTGCTATTTGCCGCCCTGTATCACTGGATGCCGAAGATGTCCGGCAGGATGTACCACGAGGGCATGGCCAAGCTGCACTTCTGGTGCACCTTCCTCGGCACCTACGCCATCTACCTGCCCATGCACTACCTGGGCTTCCTCGGCGTGCCGCGCCGCTATTACGCCCTGGGCAGCACGGATTTCATTCCCCAGTCTGCACAGGATTTGAATATGGCCATTACGATTGCGGCATTGTTCGTGGGCATTTCCCAGATCCTGTTCTTCATCAATGTGTACTACATGCTGAGGCACGGCAAGAAGGCAGACCCGAATCCCTGGGGTGCCGCATCCCTGGAATGGCAGACTCCGGATACTCCGCCGATTCACGGCAACTGGGGTGACAAGCTGCCAACCGTTTATCGCTGGGCCTATGATTACTCCGTGCCCGGTGCCCACCAGGATTTCATTCCCCAGGACACCCCGGAGAGTGAAGAACCTACGGTGGACGAGCAACATTTCGACCCTGATCAAGACCAGTCCAAGGCCGATCTATGAGTCTGATTAAGAACGTCACAGAAAAGCCCTGGGAAAGGAAAGGCGTAATTGGCGGGCTGGAGCCCGCCCCGGCTTTCGACACCGCGAACGAGAAGGTCGCGCTGGTGTTCTTCCTGGTTGTGGCCACGGTGGTGTTTTCCTTGTTCAGCGTGGGTTACGTGCTGCGTATGGAACTGCCGGACTGGCGTCCGCTTTCCGAACCGGCACAGCTGTGGTTAAACACCGGCTTGCTGGTTGTCTCCAGCATCATGTTCCAGTGGGCACGCAACATCGCCCACAGCAAATCCCAACGTAATATCATGACCGCGTTCGTGGGCGCCGGCCTGTTCGCCATCCTGTTCATCGTGGGCCAGCTGCTTACCTGGAATAACCTGCAGTCCGCCGGTTTCTACATGACTTCGAACCCGGCTAATTCTTTTTATTACCTGATGACCGGTCTCCACGGCATACACCTGCTGGGCGGTCTTTGGGTGTGGAGCAAATCGCTGCTTCGACTCCTTTCAGGATCAGAAGTTGGCGACGTTCGTCTCAGTATCGATTTATGTACCCTGTACTGGCATTTCTTGCTGGTGGTATGGCTGGTGTTGTTCGCGTTGCTTGCCAACACATAGTCTAAAAACGTTAAAGGAAACAAAGCATGAGTGAAGCAGCAGCAATCGAAGCCTCCAGAGAGGGAATCAGTGGTCTGGTAGACGACTGGTCGGCAGACAAGCAGACCTATCATGTGCCCTGGGGCAAGGCCATGATGTGGATATTCCTGGTGAGTGACACCTTTATTTTCACCTGCTTTCTCACCGGCTATCTCAATGTACGCATGACCACCACCATGCCCTGGCCACCCCAGAGTGAAATCTTTGCCCTGGTCATTGGCGGCGTAAGCATTCCCCTGATCCTGATTGCCATCATGACCTTCGACCTGATTACCAGTTCGGGAACCATGGCGCTGGCGGTGAATTACGGGTATCGCAAGGACAAGAAACGGACGGTGCTTTTTATCTGCCTCACCGCGTTCTTTGGCGCCGCGTTTGTCGGCATGCAGGCGTTTGAGTGGAGCAAGTTAATTTTCGAAGAGGATATACGGCCCTGGGGTAATCCATTTGGAGCACCACAGTTCGGGTCCGTATTTTTCATGGTGACCGGGTTTCACGGAATGCACGTGTCTATCGGTGTGCTTTACCTCTTATGGGTAGCTAACCGGGTCAGGAAAGGCTACTACGACGACAAGGGCTACGAGATCGTAGAAATTGCTGGCTTATACTGGCACTTTGTTGACCTTGTCTGGGTATTCATTTTCGCGTTTTTCTACTTATTGTAAGAGGGTTTAGCTAATGGCTTCGGCTGAAGGACAACAACATCCCTTAGGGATTTACTACAAGATCTGGATACTGCTGTTTGTACTCAGCGCCTTCTCCTACGCGGTCGATTACTTCGACGTGCAGGGTGCGATGCGTTGGACCCTCGTCATTGTGTTCATGCTGTTAAAGGCTGGCTTTATTGTTGCCATTTTCATGCATGCCGCCTGGGAAAGACTGGCCCTGATTTTCACAATCCTGGGGCCACCGGTGGTGTTATTGCTGCTTATCGGGTTCATGGCAGTAGAAGGCAACTACACCGAAGAGTTGCGCTTCGACTACATGGGCCATGATCGTGATGCAGTAGCGCTTACGCCTGCGCAAGTACATGGCGAAGCAGGAGAGCATGCCGAAGAAGAACACTGATTCTTCGATGGAAACAAAAAGGGCTGTCATTGACAGCCCTTTTTAGTGCGCGAGTGAAAATTCGCGTATTTTAATTAGAGCGTAATTCTTCAATTACTCCCGCGGTTTCAGGCCGTACCCCGTGCCAAATTTCGAACGAATCCGCGGCCTGCTCAACCAGCATGCCAATTCCGTCCAGGGCCAGGCCGGCACCGGCTTGCTTCGCCCAGGTCACAAAAGCAGTGTCTGCATCGGCATACATGAGGTCATAACAACAACTCTGAGGTGTTACAAGATCACTATTAACAGGTGGTAGCTCACCGCCCAGGCTGGCGGAAGTGCCATTAATAATAAGGTCAAAAGCTTCCGTACCGGTTTCTTCGAAACTGGAAACTGTTATGGAAAGCTGGTTTGCCAGGTCTTTTTGCAGGTGTTGTGCCCGTTCCAGGGTACGGTTTGCCAGCACGATTTCACCGATATCAATTTCTACGAACGCCGCCAGTATCCCGCGTACCGCACCGCCGGCGCCCAGCACCAGGGTACGTGCCCCGCTGAGATTGAAGCCCTTGTTCTCCTGGATATCCCGAATCAGTCCCGGGCCATCCGTATTCTCTCCAGTCAGCACACCGTCCGCGAGGAACAGAGTATTAACTGCAGACGCGATTGTCGCCCGCGGCGACGCAGCACGGCATAGCTGAAAAGCAGTCTCTTTCAGGGGCACGGTGACGTTCAAGCCGGTTCCGCCAGACTTGAAAAAGCTTTCCACGAAATCCTTTGCCCCGGACATTTCTACGCGGCGAGCGTCATATTCCAGGTTGATTCCCGTTTGCTGTGCAAAGCGGCTATGAATTAGTGGTGATTTACTGTGCTCAACAGGGTCGCCAATGACAGCACAGCGGGAGAGTGGGGATTCAATCGTATCGGTCACAACCAGTCTCTGGGTTTCAGCACTTCGGTATACAGTTTTTCTTCTTCGCTGCCGGGCTCGGGATGCCAGTCATATTTCCATTTAACCACGGGGGGAAGGGACATGAGAATGGACTCTATCCGGCCAACACCGGACTGAAGGCCGAAAACCGTACCCCGGTCATAGACCAGGTTGAACTCGGCATAGCGGCCCCGCCGATACTCCTGGAAATCCCTGTGCTGTTCCGTGTAGGTCGTATTCTTGCGCCGGTTCACAATTGGCAAATAGGCTTTCAGGTAACTGTTTGCCATGGATTGGATAAACTCGAAACTTCGCTCGAAACCCAGCTCGTTAAAGTCATCGAAAAACAATCCTCCCGCGCCGCGGGTTTCATTGCGGTGCTTGAGATAAAAATACTCATCGCATTCCTTTTTAAAGCGCGGGTAGTAGTCCTCACCGAACCCATCACATGCTTCCTTCGCAGTACGATGCCATTCAACGCAGTCCTCCACATTTACATAATAAGGTGTGAGGTCGTAGCCGCCGCCAAACCACCACACCGGGTCCTGGCCATCCGGAGTGGCAACGAACAGGCGGAAGTTTGCATGGGAGGTGGGCACGAAGGGGTTTTCGGGATGAATGACCAGGGATACGCCCATGGCCTGGAATGCACTGCCCGCCAGCTCCGGGCGATCCGCAGTGGCAGACCCCGGCATGGATTGTCCGAATACATGGGAAAAATTGACGCCGCCTTTCTCAAATACCGCGCCATCACATATAACTCTTGTTATACCAGAACCACCGGCATCCCTTTCCCACTCATCGGATATAAATTTCGCTTTCCCGTCTTCCTGTTCCAACCCGGAACAGATTGAATCCTGCAATCCGAGCAAAAATTCTTTAACCCGGGCTATATCCCCATCGACTAACGACTCACTCACTTTGTCAGCTCCTTATCCGATAATTCAGTGTTTCAACGTAGTTGTCTGCTGCTAAGCAAGTCACGAATCTCTGATGGCTTATCTTCATGGCCCAGCTCGCCTTCGACAACCAGGTCTATGCTATCGCCGAATTGCTGTTGGATTTTTAATCTGGATCTAATTTCCGGTTCATCACTACGATTAGCGGAAGTAGATACGATAGGGCTTCCAAATGCCCGACAGATTCCGACCACGGTGGGATGAGCGCTTACCCGGATGGCAACCGACTCATGGGAGCCCCTGATCCACGGTGAGTATAAATCGGTGGGATCCGGAATCAGCCAGGTTACCGGGCCGGGCCATGACTGGCGCAAGCGCGCAAGCTGCTCGTCCTGCAGCGGGTCAAGTAGTGGTTGGACCTGGCTCATGTCTGCAGCTACCAGGATTAAACCCTTGTCTGGTTCGCGCTGCTTGAGCTCGAGTATGCGAAGGGTGGCCTGTTCGTTGGCCGGGTCGCAGCCCAGGCCCCAGACCGCTTCCGTTGGGTAGGCAATAATGCCTCCCTGCCGAAGCAGTCCTGCGATCTCCTGGTAGTTCGGTTCGCTCATCCGCGAAACCGCAGTGGGCTATTGCCTGCTGGCCTGCAGTGCCTGGTCCTGGGCCTGCACTTTCTCAGAGTTGGCGGCGCGTTCCGCCTTAACTTTTTCGCCGAGTTCACCATCAGCAAGAGCCATGATCTGGGCCGCAAGGTAGGCTGCGTTTCTCGCACCGGTTTTACCGATGGCTACCGTGGCCACCGGGATGCCCGCTGGCATTTGTACCGTCGACAACAGTGCATCGAAGCCGTTGAGAGGCCCGGCGTCAATGGGAACGCCAATGACCGGCCGTGTAGTATGGGCAGCGGTGGCGCCGGCAAGATGTGCCGCGAGCCCTGCGCCGGCGATAAAGACCTGGCAGCCACGTTGTTCTGCATCCTGAATGTATTGCTGGGTCACCGCCGGTGTGCGGTGGGCAGAAGTTATCTTGATCTCGTAGTGAATGCCCAGTTGGCTGAGAACGTCTCCGGCTGCCTGCATGATTGTCAGGTCGGATTCGGAACCCATCATTATTGCGACAAAGCTTTCGCTCATTAGCCAGATCCTGCGTCGTTGGAAAAACGGGGAAACTACATTAGTCCCGCGGGCTATGCAAGCTGGTCGCCCGGGGATAGAAACGGCCATCGCGTCGATAAATACGACCCATGAGTTCCAGCTGCATTAACGCAGAATTGAGCTGTGGCCAGGACAGTTGAGACTGTGTTGCCAGGCTGTCGGCGATGCTGCCGCTATGGCTCACCAGTGCCAGGATTCTTTTCAATTCCGGAGCCATTCCCTCTGCATGGGTCTCGACTGTTGCGTCCTCGGAATTGGTTTCTTCCTTGCTTGTAATCGCCCCGGACTCCACAAGCAAAGCGATTATCTCCCGGGGATCTTCTACCAGGGCGGCACCCTGCCTGATGAGTCGGTGGCAGCCGCGGGACCTTGGGCTGGAAATCGGGCCTGGTATCGCCAGTACTTCCCGGTTTTGTTCCATTGCCAGTCGCGCCGTGATAAGAGATCCGCTGCGTTCATTCGCTTCCACGATCAAGCTTGCCAATGCGAGCCCACTGATTATCCGGTTGCGCCGGGGAAACTGGTGGGGTCGCGGTTGCAGCCCCAGAGGAAATTCCGACACCAGTGCTCCCTGCTCACAAATGGTTTTCGCCAAAGCGGCGTTACATTTTGGATAGCAGATATCTATTCCTGTGCCGAGTACGGCTACTGTTTTTGTTTTTGCCTGCAGCGCACCTCGATGAGCCTGGGTATCGATGCCCTGGGCCAGGCCACTACAAATCGTCAGGCCATGGCCGCCCAGTTGCGCGGCAAACCAATGGGCATTGTACCTGCCATAGTCAGAACAATTGCGGCTTCCCACGATTGCCACACAGGGTTCATGCAGTGCAGCTGCATTGCCCTTAACAAAGAGTACGGGGGGTGGTGTATCTATTTGTCTTAACAGCGAAGGGTAAGCAGCATCGTCGAAGCACAGCAGTTGCTGATCTTCATGGCTTGACCAGGCTATTTCCTTCTCGGCCCTGGATTGGCTTTCTCCACTGCAGTCAGCATCAAACAGTGCGGCTAGCTGGGACTTGTCCAGGCCATGGTTTGCCAGTTGATCCGGCCCGCTGCACAGCAGTGCTTCGAAACCTGAATATTCCTGTAGCAGGCGCGACAACAACAATGCGCCCACGCGGGGGTCGTGATACAGGCTAAGTAAGTGTGTGTTACTGCCGGCTTCCATGGTTCATCCTTGATCGATGGAAACGGGTTATACCTGGTCAGGGCGGGCTGCTTACCAGGTTGTTCAATTGTATGGGCTCTTCCGCCGACAGAATGACGGCATAACTCAACTGCTCGAAAGTGCGGTACACCAGGATCAGGCCAATAGAACTGGATGGCAATTGCAGGTCGGCACCCCGGAACAGGGATTGGAAACGCTGCCCTACACTCATCCTGCCGCGTTCTATTTCGTCGACGACTTGCTCGCCCTCTCTCTGAATTGACAATACGTCACCAATTTCCAGGTTATCCTGGGTGCCAAGGTTGACAACCACTGTGTCTAGCTGGGAACCCATGTTCTCCCCGCTCATAAAGGCAATAATTTGCCCTTCCAGGTACTGGGAAGGATTGGTGGGGAATATGGTGGCATCAAGACGGGATTCCTGACGAATAAGTAAGCGGTCACCAACTCGGATTTCCTTGGCCCCGCTGTTTATCACCAACCGGCGCATGTCTCCGGACTCCACCGCAGAAATGGTGGCGAATCCCAGGTACTCCAGCTCCAGGCCGATGAGGATTTCGTCATCTGCCTCGTCCATGTAGCTCCGGTTCTCCCGGTACACCTCGAAAGAATTCGTGGTCAGGGGCCACACACCCCGCGCCAGGATCTCGTCGCCGGTGCTTAGAGCCAGGTTATTGCCGGTATTGGCCACAATATAGGGAGCGTTATCAAACTCGGCCTGGGTAACGATGCGGTTCCGCGTGAAACTATTCTCAATTGCCTCAAGCGGTATCGCAGGTATAGAGCTAGTAAGTGGTTCCTCACGCATCTGTGGTGAGATTTGCTCCACGGTCCTGTCGCCCCGTTGCACCAGGATGCGGGGGCTTCCCCCCACGAAGGTCATGCGCAGGGTGTCGCCAGGATAGATAAAGTCGGCGTTGTCGAGGTAATTGTCCGGTTGCCACACTTCCGGCCAGCGCTGGGGATCCCGCAGGAACTGACTGGCTATGTTCCACAGGGTGTCGCCTTCCTGAACCGTATAGGAATCGGGGTATTCGTTGAGCAAAAGGGCTTGCTGGGAGTACGTTGCGGGGCTGAAAAACACGGCGCCTATGGCCAGGCCCAGGACCACCAGGATTTGCTTTGCTACCCGGTTCTTCATCTCACTAATTCCCGCGTATTTAGGCGTCGCTATCTTAGCAATACGATATAATTATCACTAGAAGCAGTTCACACTGCTGATATCTGCATCAACCAGAAAACCCTCGAAATATGGCGACTTTACAAATACTCGAGTTCCCCGATCCCCGCCTGCGCAAGGTGGCCTCACCAGTCACCGAGTTCGATGACAAATTGCGCCAGCTGGTGGCTGACATGCTGGAAACCATGTACGAGGCGGAGGGTATTGGCCTGGCCGCTACCCAGGTCA
>CAYFKD010000002.1:327245-438922 GCA_964343795.1 uncultured Pseudohongiella sp. | reverse complement strand
TCCACAAACGACTTCTGGTAATAGATGTATCGGAAAATAAAGATAGTCCTCAAGTATTTATTAATCCAAATTTCGAGGTAATTGATGAGCAACTGGCCGAGTATGACGAGGGCTGTTTGTCCGTTCCCGGTTTCTATGAATCTGTTTCCCGCCCAAAGAAAGTCCAGGTAACTGCCTTCGATCAGGACGGTAATCAATTCCAGCTGGAGGCTGAAGGTATTTTGGCTACCTGCATTCAACACGAAATTGACCACCTCAATGGCAAACTATTTGTCGACTATATAAGTACACTGAAGCGACAGCGCATTCGAACCAAGCTCGAGAAAGAACACAAGAAATCCGCCTGACAACAATGCCGGAAAACTCTAGCCTCCGTATCTGTTTTGCAGGCACGCCGGACTTCGCGGCCAAACATCTCGACGCCCTTCTGCAATCACCCCATAACGTTTGTGCGGTTTATACTCAACCTGACCGTCCTTCCGGGCGAGGCAAAAAACTGGTGCAAAGCCCGGTCAAGCAGTTGGCGCTGCAACACGGAATACCCGTATTACAACCGGAGTCCCTGAAAAGTGAACAAGCGGCAAAAAATCTTTCAGATTTTGCTCCCGACGTATTGGTTGTAGTAGCTTATGGGCTGATCCTCCCTCAGGCAATTATCGATGTGCCAAAGTTTGGATGCATCAATGTTCATGCTTCCATACTACCCAGGTGGAGGGGGGCTGCCCCAATCGAAAGAGCGATTCTTGCGGGAGACAAGGAATCGGGTGTCACAATAATTCAAATGGATGCCGGGCTGGATACCGGTGCCATGTTGCACAGTGTGCCGGTTGACATAAACGACGAAGACAACCGTGAAACCCTGTCCGCTAAACTGGAAGAAGTTGGCCCCGAAGCGCTTCTCTTCGCCCTGGACAACCTGGCAACACTAAAAACCAGCGCGCGTGTGCAGGACGACGCCCTGGCTACCTATGCCCACAAACTGGAAAAGTCCGAAGCAGAGATAGACTGGGATTCGTCCGCCGCGGAAGTGAGCCGAAAGATCAGGGCCGGCATCGGCAGGCTGCCCGCCTATACCTGTCTCGATGGCCATCGCCTGCGAATCCTCGATGCACAGGTTTCCACAACCGGGGTAGATGCCGCGCCGGGAACGATTACTGCAACCTCCAAAGACAGTTTCACCGTTGCCTGCCGTGACTCATCCCTGATCGTAAACGTGGTGCAGCTGCCGGGTAAAACTGCAATGCGAGTGCGCGATGTTCTTAATTCCAGGCCTGCTCTTTTTTCTCCTGGGAACAGGTTTACTTCCGGGGCGAAAACTCCATGAGTACGGGAAACGTTCGTGCAGATGCGGCGAACATTCTCACCATACTCGAACGCGACAAGGCCTCTCTCTCAGTATTGCTGGAAGATCATCGCGATCACGAACAATATTCCCTGTTGCAGGAATTGGCATACGGTTGCTGTCGCTGGTTCAACCTGCTTGATGCATTGCTTGCCTGGATGCTGGACAAACCACTCAAGTTGAAGGACCGGGATATTCATTGGCTGCTCATTGCGGGCCTCTACCAGCTACGCTATCTGTCCATTCCTGATCACGCCGTCTTAAACGAAACCGTGACCGCTGCCCGGTCGCTGGGCAAACCCTGGGCAAAAGCGTTGCTCAATGGAGTGTTGCGGAATTACCTGCGCAGTCGCGACCAACTGGAAACCCGGCTCGAAGGTACGGATGTAGGGATAAGGAATTCCCATCCCCGATGGCTGGTCGAGAGCTTGAGCAAACAATGGCCAGGGCAACTTCATGAAATCCTGCAGGCCAATAATGAGCGCCCGCCACTGACGCTTCGCGTCAACCAGCAACGCCTGGGCCGGGATGAATACCTGCAGATACTTGCTGACAAGGGAATAGGTGCCCGCGCCGGTGAACTGGCGGAATCCGCGGTCTACCTGGAGAAGCCCGTGCCGGTGAGTGAAATTCCCGGATTCCACCGGGGCGAGGTCAGCGTGCAGGACGAGGCTTCGCAACTGGTTCCCGGGCTGCTGGGCCTGGGACCGGGCATGGCCGTACTGGATGCCTGTGCCGCACCCGGGGGCAAGACCACTCACATACTGGAAAGTGAGGATTCACTTACTTCTTGTACCGCGATCGACAAGGACTCTGCCAGGCTGGCCCGGCTGGCAGAAAACCTGGAAAGGCTTGGTCTGGAGGCGGACCTGAGGGTCGCCGATGCCTCCGATGTTTCTGCATGGTGGCAGGGAAAGTCCTTTGATCGCATCTTGCTGGACGCACCCTGCACCGCGGTCGGAGTGATCCGACGCCATCCGGATATTAAATTGTTGCGGGATCCCTCCAGCCTGGAAAGCCAGCCCAAACTTCAGCGCCAGTTGCTGACCAGTTTGTGGCCCACTCTCGCTTCAGGCGGATTATTTCTTTACACCACCTGTTCCCTGTTGCGGGAAGAAAACGAAGGGATTATCGAAGCCTTTCTCACTGAAACCGATAACGTTAAATATGAAAGCATCGTGGCGGAATGGGGAGTAGAATGTGCGTATGGACGACAACTCCTGCCGGCAAAGGGTATTGGTACGGACGGTTTCTATTTTTGTTTGTTACGCAAGACCTGATACCCAGGACATCTCCATCCCCAAAGCAAGAGAACGGCTGTTAGCATGAAAATCATCATTCTCGGGGCTGGCCAGGTTGGCAGTACTCTCGCTGAGACACTTTCCAGCGAAGCCAACGATATTACGGTTGTAGATAAAAACACCGAAAAGCTGCGGGAGCTCAAGGACCATATAGACATCGGCACCGTGGCCGGTGAAGCATCCCACCCCGATGTACTGACCCGTGCCGGTGGCGAAGACGCAGACATGATCATCGCAGTTACCGACAGCGATGAAATCAACATGGTTGCCTGCCGTGTCGCCTATTCCCTGTTCAAGACCACCAAGAAAATCTGCCGTATCAGGTCCAGTGCTTACCTGGTAAGTGAGAAGCTGTTCGATAAGAAAGACGGTATTGCAGTGGACGTTACCATCAGCCCGGAGACAATCGTCTCGGATTATATTTCTCGCCTGATCGATTTGCCCGGTTCCCTGCAGGTACTGGACTTTGCCGATGGTAAAGTGCAACTGGTTGCAGTTAAAGCGTATTACGGAGGTCCGCTGGTAGGACAGGAAATCCGGCTGCTACGTCAACACATGCCCGCCGTAGAAACCAGGGTAGCAGCAATTTTTCGCAAGGATCGCCCGATCATTCCCGAAGGATCCACCGTCATCGAGGCCGATGATGAAGTGTTCTTCGTATCGGCGACGAAAAACATACGCGCATGCATTAGCGAGTTGCGGCGCATGGACCAGCCTTACAAGCGCATCATGATTGCCGGTGGAGGCAATATCGGCATGCGCCTCGCCGAAGCCATAGAGCACCGCTACCAGGTCAAGATCATAGAGCGCAATCCACAGCGCTGCACCTACCTGTCCGAGCAATTGCACAAAGCCATTGTGCTCAGTGGCGAATCCTCCGCACGGGATTTGCTTATCGACGAGAACATTGAAGAGACAGATGTATTTATCGCACTGACCAATGACGACGAAGCAAACATCATGTCCTGCCTGCTGGCCAAGCGCCTGGGCGCGAAAAAAGTCATGGCGCTGATAAACAACCCGGCTTATGTTGATCTCGTGCAGGGTGGTGAGATTGATATTGCAATTTCGCCGCAACAGGCAACCATAGGTAGCCTGTTAGCCCAGGTGCGGCGAGGTGATGTGGTCAACGTGCATTCCCTGCGCCGCGGCGCTGCGGAAGCCATGGAAGCAATTGCTCACGGCGATGCAACTTCATCCAGGGTCGTAGGCAAAAAGATCGAAGAGATCGACCTGCCGGAAGGAACCACAATCGGGGCAATCGTTCGAGAAGACGAGGTGCTTATCGCCCACGACGATACAGTGGTGGAGCCGGATGACCACGTGATTCTTTTCGTGGTGGATCGCAAGCAGATTCCCGAGGTAGAACGCTTGTTCCAGGTTGGACTGAGCTTCTTCTAAATCCCATGCATGCCGCAATAATCATCAAGATTCTTGGCATATTGCTCATGCTGTTCAGCGTGCTCGGCAACCTGCCACCGATTATTGTCTCGTTTATTTACGACGACGGCATGGCCGCGGAATTCACCAACTCCATGCTGTTTCTGTTTGTCCTTGGTTTTGTCCTGTGGGTATTCACGGTGCGCACCAGGAAAGAGCTGAGCACCAAGGATGGATTCCTGGTGGTTACCCTGTTCTGGGCGGTACTGGGTACCGCCGGCTGTATTCCCTTCCTGTTATCGCCTGAGCTGGACCTCAGCCTCACCGATGCGGTGTTCGAATCCCTGTCCGGACTCAGTACCACCGGCGCCACGGTAATTACCGGGCTGGACGAACTGCCCAGGTCGATACTGTTTTATCGCCAGCTCCTGCAGTGGCTGGGGGGCATGGGCATCATCGTGCTGGCCATGGCATTACTGCCCATGCTGGGTATTGGTGGCATGCAGCTGTACCGCGCGGAGAGCCCGGGGCCGGTCAAGGACAACAAGCTGGTGCCCCGGCTGGCGGAAACAGCCAAGGCGTTGTGGTACATCTACCTCACCCTCACCATTGTTTGCGCACTGGCCTATTGGCTGGTTGGCATGGATTCTTTCGATGCCATCAGCCATGCCTTTACCACCGTGGCCATTGGCGGATTTTCCACCCACGATGCCAGCCTTGGCTACTTTAACAATTCCGCAGTGGATACCGTCGCAATCATTTTCATGTTTATTGCGGGTATTAATTTCGCCTTGCATTTCACGGCATGGCAACGGCGTAAGTTAGGCCACTACCTGGTGGACCCCGAGTTCAAGTTCTATTCGTTTATTCTCGGCTCTCTCGCCGTGCTTACGGTATTGATCCTGTATTTTTCCTCGACGTATTCCAGTTTTTCAGAATCTGCGATAAAGGGCGTGTTCCAGGTTGTATCCATAGCAACCACTACCGGGTTTACCACCGCCGATTTCAATTCCTGGCCATTGTTTCTTCCTTATATGTTGTTGTATGCGGCTATCGTGGGCGCCTGTGCCGGTTCTACCGGGGGCGGCATGAAAGTTATTCGTATATTGCTCATTTTCAAACAGGGCTTTCGCGAAGTGCAGCGGCTTATACATCCACGGGCAGTAATTCCCATCAAACTCGGCCGCAACCCGGTTCCCGATCGCATTATCGAATCGGTATGGGGGTTCTTTGCTGTTTACGTGTTGGTATTCATGGTGATGTTGCTGTTGTTGCTTGCAACCGGCCTGGAAATCATCACGGCATTCAGCGCCGTAGGTGCCTGTCTTAACAACCTGGGCCCTGGCCTCGCGGGAGTATCTGTTACCTATGGCGACTTGCCGGGCACCGCCAAGTGGATACTTTGCTTCGCCATGTTGCTGGGCCGGCTGGAGGTATTTACCTTGCTGGTGCTCTTCACTCCCATGTTCTGGAAGCGCTAGACCGGGCTCTCAGGAATAAAACTCCGAATCATCGGGTTGTCGGCGAAAGCGTTTATATTCCCACTGGTATTGCGCCGGCTCCATGCTAACCAGGTCTTCCACGCTGGCGTTTAACGCCGTTACCGATTGCTCCAGGTTGTCACTGTAAATATCAGCGCGCGCTTCCTGGACAATTGCCTTGAAACCCCCGCCCCCTGGAATGCGCCGGGCGAAACCGCAAAATACCCTGGCGCCGGTGCGTTGCGCCAGCTTGCTGACCAGGGTCATGGTAAACGCCGTCTGGCCAAAGAACGGTGCGAATATTCCACTTTCATCCGGGGGAACCTGGTCCGGCAGGATGCCAACCATTTCGCCGTCTTGTAAGGCTCGAATAACCTGGGATACCCCTTTTCGGCTAGTGGGCGCCATCTTGAGCCCGGATCGGCTCCTTGCTTCTGTTATCAATCGATCTATGGCCGGGTTGGAAGGTGGCTGGTACATAAAGCTTGTCGGTATATTGTTCTGGGCATAGAGCCCGAGAATCTCCCAGTTGCTCAGGTGGGGGGCAAGCAAGATGACTCCCCTGTTTTCCGCAATGGTTTCACGCACTGCGTCCACACCCGACTCCGCCACAACCAGTGCCCTGGTCTTCTCAATTGGAAGCATCCAGGCTTTGCCCATCTCAAACATGGTGCAGGCAGTGTGCTGCAGGCTCTGGCGAGCAAGCCTGTTGCGTTCACTGTTTTCGAGCTCCGGAAAACAGACGGCAAGGTTCCTGGCGGTGGTCCGGGCAGCACGGTTCGGAATAATGGACATCAGCCAGCCCCAGAACCTGGCAATACCGTGAAGCCACTTGAGTGGCATGACGGCACAGGCGCGAAGGAAGAACCTGGCGAGCATGTATTGCAGGGATTCGATGATATTAATCCTGGGCGACAAGGGGCCGGGGCGCCAAAATGGAAGCACAATTCCGGTATTTACTCAAACCGGCAAGACCGCGCCGCCGCTGGCCTGCGCTAGCTAAGTAGGGGCTAATCGAGGATAATTTGCAGCGCCTTTGTCCCTGGTTCAGAACAATCTCGTGAGTAATGGAAAAGATCTCAAAACTTTTCAGGGTTTGATACTTGCCCTGCAGGAGTTTTGGGCAGAACAGGGCTGTGTTGTACTGCAGCCTCTCGACCTGGAAGTCGGTGCCGGCACTTTTCACCCTGCAACTTTCCTTCGTGCCATCGGTCCGGAATCCTGGAATACCGCCTACGTGCAGCCATGCCGCCGGCCCACGGACGGTCGCTATGGCGAGAATCCCAACCGCCTGCAGCACTATTACCAGTTCCAGGTAATCCTCAAGCCGTCACCCCTGGATATCCAGTCGGTATACCTGGAATCCCTGAAGAGCCTGGGCATAGACATGGAAGTGCATGACATCCGTTTCGTGGAGGACAACTGGGAATCCCCCACCCTGGGTGCCTGGGGCCTGGGCTGGGAAGTCTGGCTCAATGGCATGGAAGTGACCCAGTTCACCTACTTCCAGCAGGTGGGAGGTCTCGAATGCCACCCGGTCAGCGGTGAGATTACCTACGGCATCGAGCGCATCGCCATGTACCTGCAAGGCGTCGACAGCATTTACGATATCATCTGGACCGAGGGCCCGCAGGGCGTCGTTACCTATGGCGACGTTTTCAAGCAGAACGAAGTGGAGATGTCTGCCTATAACTTCGAGCATGCTGCCACCGATTTGTTGTTCCGCTACTTCGATGATTGTGAATCACAATGCCAGGCGCTGATCGATAATGACCTGGCACTGCCTGCATACGAACAGGTATTAAAGGCCTCTCACTATTTCAACCTGCTCGATGCGCGCAAGGCGGTTTCCGTTACCGAGAGACAACGTTTCATTCTTCGGGTTCGCACCCTGGCCAGGCAAGTGGCGGAGGCCTATTTCGAAAGCCGCAAACGGCTCGGTTTTCCCCTGGCCGATCCCGAGCTTCGAGAGCAGTACCTGGATTAGGCCATGGCGACACAAGATTTCCTGATTGAAATTGGCACCGAAGAGCTGCCGCCCAAGGCCCTGGTCGTCCTGTCCGATGCACTGGAATCCAACCTGTGCAATGCCGTGGTAAAGGCGGGGCTGGAGTTTGCCAGCGCCGATCGCTTTGCCACACCGAGACGCCTCGCCGTGCGCATAAATGGCCTGGAAACTGCCCAGGCAGACAGGGAGCTTGATCGCTTTGGTCCTGCGGTTACAGCGGCATTCGATGATTCCGGAAAACCAACTGCGGCTGCGGAAGGTTTCGCCAGGTCCTGTGGTGTGTCGGTGGATGACCTGGGACGCGGCGAAAAAGACGGTGTGGAAAAACTGCGATTCGTGAGCAAGCAGGAAGGCAAACCCACCGTCTCGTTGTTACCGGAAATTGTAAAAGATTCCATTATTAAACTACCTATTCCAAAAAGAATGCGCTGGGGCAGCAGTCGCGACGAATTTGTGCGCCCGGTGCACTGGGTTGTGATGCTATTTGGCAAAGAAGTCATACCGGCCGTAATTCTCGGCCAGCAATCGGGCGCCGAGAGTTTTGGCCATCGCTTTCATCACAATAAACCGGTCAAGCTTGCCAGCCCCGCCGCCTACGAGGACGCGTTGGAAAAGGCCAGGGTAATTGCCAGTTTCGGCCGGCGCCGGGAAATGATCGAAACCCTGGTTCAGGAACAGGGCCGTAAAATAAAGGCCAGGGCCGTAATAGATGATGGTTTGCTGGATGAGGTTACCGCGCTGGTTGAATGGCCCGTACCGCTTGCGGGCAATTTCGATCCTGCATTTCTCGAAGTGCCCGCGGAAGCTGTTGTGCTGACCCTGAAATCTCACCAGAAATGTTTTTGTGTGGAAAATGAAAAAGGTGAGCTGTTGCCCAGTTTCATTGCGGTGAGCAATCTCGAGAGCAAGGATCCGGACCTTGTCATCAAGGGTAATGAGAGAGTCATCCGCCCTCGCCTCGCCGATGCGCGCTTCTTTTTCGAACAGGACAAGAAAGATTCCCTCGCCAGCCGGCAGGAGGCGCTTGGCAATATAACCTTCCAGGAACAGCTGGGCTCGGTCGCCGACAAGTCTCGCCGAGTTGCCGCCCTGGCCAGGCACATCGCAGCCTCCATGGGTGCTGATGCGGATGCCTGTGAACGCGCCGCCGGGCTTGCCAAGTGCGACCTGCTGACCAACATGGTGAATGAGTTCGCGGACTTACAGGGATTGATGGGTTGTTACTATGCCCGGCACGATGGTGAGCCGGAAGAAGTCGCCCGGGCAATCGATGAACAGTATATGCCCCGTTTCGCCGGTGACCGCTTGCCTGACACCGATGTCGGAGTTGTGCTCGCCCTCGCGGAAAAGCTGGATACAATCAGCGGCCTGTTCGCCATTAACCAGCCACCGACTGGTTCGCGGGATCCCTTTGCCCTGCGCCGCTACGCCATTGGCCTGTTGCGCATACTCGTGGAAAAGGAAATTGACCTGGACGTGGTGGATGCCATCGAACAATCCTTGTCCGGTTTCGAAGGGTTAAAGATTGAGTCCGACGTACGGGACAAGATTTTCGATTTCATGCTGGATCGATTCAAAGCCTGGTATGGCGACGAAGGCGTATCCTCGGAAACATTTCAAGCCGTACTGGCTTTAAAACCACCGCGGCCCCATGATTTCGACAAGCGCATCAAGGCGGTATCCCATTTCAGCGCCATGCCTGAGGCAGAAAGCCTGGTAGCTGCCAACAAGCGGGTTTCAAATATCCTGGACAAGGCGGAGCTGGATTTGTCCAAACTGAAAGTCGAGGAAAAATTGCTTAGCGATCCCGCGGAACAAACCCTTTTTGCACAGATTAATGCCAAGGATGGAGAAGTGGTTCCCCTATTCGAGAATGGCGATTACATCAAGGGTATGGAATTACTCGCTGAGTTAAAACCAGCCGTTGACAAGTTTTTTGATGATGTACTCGTCATGGCGGAAGACAACAAGGTAAAGAACAATCGATTGGCGCTGCTGCATCGGCTGCGGCAATTATTTCTTTCCGTTGCGGATATTTCCGAACTCCATGTCGGCTAAGGCCAACAGGACACATCCGTTAGTCAAACAGGCTTGTGCTCCATGACCATTGTCGTCCTCGACAGAGACGGGGTTATCAATCATGACTCCGATGACTACATTAAGTCACCCGACGAATTCACCCTGATCGAAGGCAGTCTTGAGGCTATTGCGAAACTGAGCAAGAACGGTTTTCGGCTGGCTGTTGCAACCAACCAGTCGGGGCTGGCCCGCGGCCTGTTTGATGAATTCCAGTTAGCGCAAATTCACCAGAAACTTCTTTCCCTGGTGGAGGAACAGGGGGGTTTTATAGAAGGCATCTTCTTCTGTCCCCATGGGCCAGACGACGGTTGCGACTGCAGGAAACCACGAACAGGATTACTGCAACAGATCGAAAAAGAACTTGGTGAACCCTTGCAGGATGCCGTGTTTATCGGAGACAGCATTCGTGACCTGGAAGCAGCCCAGGCTTATGGCTGCAAGCCCGTGCTGGTGAGAACGGGAAACGGTGCTGCCACCGAGCAGGGATTGGATCGGTGGATTCATGGGCCGGTGCCTGTATTCGATAGCCTGCTGGACTTTGCCAATAAATTGGTTTCATGACGTGGCTGCCATTCGCCTGTTGATACTCGGCCTTCGCTCCATATTATTCTATGCCGGCTACTACCTCGTAACGATTGTTATGGCAATCGTATTTATCGCGAGCTTCCCTTTATTGACTGACAAGGGGCGTTACTACTTTGCCGTAATCTGGGTAAATTTCATCCTCTACTGGTTGCGCTTCACCTGTGGGGTTCGCTTCGAAATCCAGGGCTTGGACAACGTACCGGAAGGGCCGGTGATCATCATGGCCAATCACCAGAGCAGTTGGGAAACCCTGCTGTTCTACAAGCTCACCTATCCCATTGCACCCATATTAAAGAAGGAGCTGCTGCGCATACCTTTCTGGGGCTGGGCCATGAAATTGCAGCGCCCTATCGCCATCGACCGCTCCGATCCCAGGGGCGCTGGTAAGTCTTTACTAACCCAAGGGGTCGCCAGGATAAAGGAAGGCTGTTCAATCGTGGTGTTTCCCGAGGGCACTCGTTCCCAGGCGGGGACGGTGAAGAGAATGTCCCGGGGAGGCGCAAAGCTGGCGCTTGCGGCTGCCGCCCCGATCCTTCCCATCGCCCACAATGCCGGTGATTGCTGGCCGGCGAAAAGTTTCATCAAGTTGCCGGGGACCATTAAAGTGGTCATCGGGGATTTGATCGATCCCGGCTCCCGTTCCGCCAGTGAGCTCACCGATTCCTTCGAGTCGTGGGTTAGAGAGCAGCTGGCACAGCAAGCCTAGAAGTCAGGTAGTTTTACCCAGGGAACTGTTATAAAAGTTTGAAACCAGGATGCCGTGCAATGCGCCCAGTAGTGCACTCGTTAAAAGGTTTCCTAGATGTCGAGGTTTTCGGCGGCTAGTGCATTGTCCTCGATGAATTCCCGCCGCGGGTCAACCTGGTCACCCATCAGGGTGTTGAACAACTGGTCGGCACCAATCGCATCTTCGATGGATACCTGCAGCATTCGCCTTGAAGCGGGGTTCATGGTTGTTTCCCATAACTGGTCCGGGTTCATTTCGCCCAGTCCCTTGTACCGTTGCAGGTAGTGTCCCTTCATCGCATCGGCAGTTAACCAGTTAATCGCCTCGGCGAAACTGGACACTTCCTTGCTGCGCTCGCCCCGTTTTACAAAGGCTCCTTCTTCTACCAGTCCATCCAGTGTAGTACCCAGGTCGGAGATCGCCCGGTATTCGCCCGAATGGAAGAAATCGCGGCTGAAGGTGAACCGCTTTTCCAGTCCGTGGAGATTGAGTTGAGCTTCCGGCAGGTAAAGATTTCGCTCCGTGTCTTCCGTAACGCCCAGGCTGAAATTCGCGCTGGGGCCAGGGTGCAGGCAGTCCAGGCTCTCCTTCAGCAATCCCGTCCATGATTCCACCTTGGCCTTGTCCGCCAGGTCTTCCTCTGCCAGCGGCACCGTAAATACCATGGATTCAAGGACCTCGGTGGGATAGACCCGCGCCAGGCGGGAGATGATCGAGTAGGCGTTATTGTATTTTTTGACCAATGATTCCAGAGATTCGTCTGCGATCCCTGGCGCGTCGGCATTCACATGAAGGCTGGCACCTTCCAGTGCAATCTGGGTCTGGTAGTCGGCAAGCTCCGCATCGTCCTTCAGGTATTGCTCCTGCTTGCCTTTACGAATCTTGTACAGCGGCGGTTGTGCGATATAAATGTGTCCCCGTTCCACCAGCTCGCGCATTTGCCTAAAGAAGAACGTGAGCAACAGGGTACGAATATGAGAACCGTCTACGTCGGCGTCCGTCATGATGATGATGCTGTGGTAACGCAGGTTCTCGATGGCAAATTCCTCGCTGCCGATCCCGCAGCCCAGTGCTTTGATCAGGGTGCCAATTTCCGCCGAGCTCAACATCTTGTCGAAGCGTGCCTTTTCTACATTCAGAATTTTTCCTTTCAGGGGCAGCACGGCCTGGTTCTTGCGATTACGCCCCTGCTTTGCAGAACCACCGGCGGAGTCGCCCTCCACAATGTACAGCTCTGACAGCGCCGGATCTTTTTCCTGGCAGTCCGCCAGCTTCCCCGGTAAGCCCGCCACGTCCAGTGCGCCCTTACGCCGGGTCATTTCCCGCGCCTTGCGAGCGGCTTCCCGCGCCCGGGCCGCATCGATCATCTTGTTCACAATCAGCTTGGCGTCGGCAGGATTCTCCAGCAGGAAGTCGTTGAAATGGGAGGCCATCTCCTGTTCCACCACGGTCTTCACTTCCGATGACACCAACTTGTCTTTTGTCTGGGAGGAGAACTTGGGATCCGGGACCTTCACCGAGATTATGGCCGTCAGTCCTTCCCGGGCGTCATCGCCCGTAGTAACTACTTCCTTACCTTTCTTGCCAGCCAGTTCCTTGTCTATGTAGCTCTTGAGCACCCGGGTGAGGGCCGCGCGAAAACCAGCCAGGTGGGTGCCCCCGTCACGCTGGGGAATGTTGTTGGTATAGGGGAAGATGTTCTCCTGGTAGGAGTCGTTCCATTGCAGGGCCACCTCGACGGAAATGCCTTCGGCGCTGCGGTCCGAAACGAAGTGGAACAGCTTGTTTGCCGTGTTTTTATTGGTGTTGAGGTAGTCTACAAAGGCTTTCAGGCCCCCTTCATACTTGTAAAGCTCCTCTTTGCCGCTGCGCTCATCGGTGAGGCGGATGCCCACGCCGGCGTTGAGGAAGGCCAGTTCCCGCAGTTTCTTGGCCAGGATGTCGTAATGAAACTCGATATTGGTAAAAGTGGCGGCAGAGGGCTTGAAATGGACTTCCGTTCCCGAGCTGTTGGATTCCCCCACTACGGCCAGGGGGGCCTGGGGAACTCCGTGCTGGTAAAGCTGCTCATGAAGTTTGCCCTCGCGGCGGATAGTGAGTTGTAACTCCTCCGACAGGGCATTAACCACGGACACTCCCACCCCATGGAGGCCGCCGGATACCTTGTAGCTGTTGTCGTCGAATTTACCCCCGGCGTGGAGCACGGTCATGATGACCTCGGCGGCGGAAACCCCTTCCTTGTGCATTTCCGTGGGTATGCCGCGGCCGTTGTCCGTCACGGTGACGGTCTCACCCACGTGGATGGTCACGGTGATCTCGTCACAATGGCCTGCCAGGGCCTCATCGATGGAGTTATCCACCAGTTCAAACACCATGTGATGGAGTCCCGTGCCGTCATCGGTGTCACCGATGTACATGCCGGGCCGCTTGCGCACAGCATCCAGCCCCTTGAGCACCTTGATGCTCTCGGAGTTATATTCAGATTCGGGTTTTTCGCTCATTAACTACGCCTGGCGGGCACGAAATTCGGTGATTTTTTACTCCTGGCCCGGGGGAATAAATCGATGAAAAATCAAGCCGTTATTCTACCACGTTCCACGTGGAACGTGGCGATTTCCGTGGCCTCCGGGATAGATTTGGCGAGCGCGTTGCGCTCGACGGAAGTGAGCAAAAGCTGCCCACCCTGGTCCACCAATTCGTGGACTACACGGCTTCTGTTGGCCGGATCCAGCTCGGCAGGCAGGTCATCGAGAAGATAGACGCATTTCGTGTCAGATACCCCTTCAAAATGGGTGCCTTGGGCGATTTTAAGCGCACTTACCACCAGTTTCTGCTGCCCCCGTGACAGGACTTCCGCCGCCTTACGGTTGCCAACAGTCATGACCAGGTCAGCGCGGTGGGGTCCAAACTGGGTTGCGCCATAGCGAAGATCCAGGTCCCGGTTTTTGCTCAACACCGAATCCAGCTCCTGGTCTTCGGGCCAGCCCCGATAATAGCAAATACTTAGTTCCGAGCCGATGGAATCAGAAAACCTTCGGAGAACTTCGGCAAATATCGGCTTAAATTCATTAAAATAGCCTGACCTGGATCGATCTGCTTCGATCGCCGCCGAAATAAGCTCTTCATCCCAGGCCCGCAGTTGATCCTCGTCGGGTCTGCCTGATTTCAGCAGGCGGTTGCGTTGCGCAATACATTTGCTGGCGCGGCGCCAGGCGGAAAGAAAGCCATGTTCCACGTGAAACACACCCCAGTCCAGGAAACGCCGTCGCTCTTTGGGCCCTCCTTCCACCAGGGCAAAGGTCGCCGCGTCCAGAATCTGGACCGGGAGCAGGCGCGCCACTCTCTCCCAGCTGGATTGTTTCTCCAGGTCGATGCGCAGCTCGTGGGCGCCATGGCGAGGTTTTCGGAAGCCGATATGAATGTCACCCTGCAAATCCGCCGTAATCAGGGCTTCGGGGCAATCATGGCGAATCAGCGAGTCGACCCGGGTGGTTCGAAAGGAGCGGCCTGATGCCAGCATGTAGACTGATTCCAGCAGGCTGGTCTTGCCCGAGCCATTCTCACCGTAGATCAGGTTAATTCCCGGGGCCAGGGCAATGCTTGCGGATTCGAAGTTTCGAAAATTTGTGACTTGATGCTGGGCGATGGCACCCACGGGAGTCGATCCGGCCCTAGAGGCGCATAGGCATGACTACATATAAGGCGTCACTGCCCTCGCTGGCTTCCAATAGTGCACTGCTATTGGGGTCGGACAGGGTGATTCGGACCTGGTCGCTGGTCAGGGTGGACAAGACATCGATGATATAGCTCACGTTAAACCCGATTTCCAGGGCATCTCCAGCATACTCGACAGCGACGGACTCTTCCGCTTCTTCCTGTTCCGGGTTGTTGGCCAAAATTTTCAGTTCATTGTCCGAAAGCACTACCCGTACGCCCCGGTATTTTTCATTGGACAGGATTGAGGCTCGGGAAAACGCGGCACGCAGCTCCTGGCAATTGCCCATGACCACCTTGTCTCCGCCTTTCGGAAGAACCCGGTTGTAATCGGGAAATTTGCCGTCCACCAGCTTGGAGGTGAAGCAATAGGACGGGACTTCAGCCCGGATGTGGTTTTGGCCAAAAGTGAGGGTAATGTCACCTTCCTCTTCGCTCAGCAATCGGGACAGTTCCAGGATCCCCTTGCGGGGCAGAATCAGTTGCTGCACCTGGTCTATGGCATTGCCCATGGACAGGGTTTCCATGGCGAGCCGATGCCCGTCTGTAGCCACAACCCGCAGGTAGTCACTGGCGATCTCGAACAACATGCCGTTGAGGTAGTAGCGCACATCCTGCTGGGCCATGGCAAAGCTGGTGTTATCCAGTAGCGAGCGCAATTTCTGTTGGGAAATCGTTACAGAAAAGGAGTCGGGCTCCTCTTCAATGCGAGGAAATTCGCTTGCAGGCAAGGTAGTAAGTGTAAACCTACTTCGGCCCGCCTTGAGAGTCAGTTTGTTGTCCGCCAGCTTGCATTCCACCATGGCGTCTTCCGCCAGGGATTTGCAGATATCCAGTAGCTTGCGCGCCGGCACCGTGACTTCGCCTCCCTGGGCCTCATCCGCCACCGCCGTGCGGCCGATCAGCTCCACTTCCAGGTCGGTGCCTGTAAGTGAGAGCTCGCCACCTCGCAATACCAGTAAAACATTGGAGAGTATAGGCAGGGTCTGGCGTCGTTCCACGACTCCACTGGCCATTTGCAAAGGCTTGAGCAGGGCTTCGCGGGAGATTTTGAATTGCATGTTCTTGGTCCTGTGTACGGGTGCTGCGGCTGTCCTAGGAAGAGAGTGAGCGAAGCAGGTTGTTGTAGTCTTCTTCGATATCCGTGGAGCTGTGCCTTAGCTTGTTTATCTGCTTGCAGGCGTGCAACACCGTAGTATGGTCGCGGCCACCAAAGGCATCGCCAATCTCTGGCAAGCTGTGATTGGTGAGTTCCTTGGACAGGCTCATGGCTACCTGGCGGGGACGGGCCACGGATCGGTTACGGCGCTTGGACAACATGTCCGCCATCTTGATCTTGTAGTACTCGGCTACGGAGCGCTGGATGTTATCGATGGTGACCAGCTTGTCCTGTAGGGCAAATAGATCTCTTAAGGCTTCTTTGATCAGGTCCAGGTCAATGCGGGCGCCCTTGAAGTTAGCGTGGGCAATTACCCGTTTGAGTGCGCCTTCCAGTTCTCTCACGTTGGAGCGCAATCGCTGCGCAATAAACATCGCCGCTTCGTTGGGCAACTCAACATTGCACAGCGCCGCCTTCTTGATCAGGATCGCGGCGCGGGTTTCCAGCTCCGGCGGTTCCACGGCCACGGTCAAACCCCACCCGAAACGGGACTTTAGCCGTTCTTCTAACCCATTGATTTCCTTATGAAATCTGTCGCAGGTGAGGATGATCTGCTGACCGCCTTCCAGCAGGGCATTGAAGGTATGAAAGAACTCTTCCTGGGAACGCTCCTTGCCGGCGAAGAACTGGATGTCGTCGATAAGCAAGGCATCCACGGAGCGATAAAAGCGTTTGAATTCGTTGATGGCGTTTAACTGCAAAGCGGTAACCATGGTGGCGACAAAAGTTTCCGAATGCAGGTAGACCACTTTGGCCCCTGGCTTTCTTTGCACCAGGTAGTTGCCAATGGCATGCATCAGGTGCGTCTTGCCCAGGCCAACACCGCCGTAGATAAATAACGGGTTATAGGCATAGCCAGGATTTTCTGCGACCTGCATGGCCGCGGCCCGGGCCAGCTGGTTTGATTTCCCTTCGATGAAGTTGTCGAAACTGTTGTCGGTGTTCAGCGCACCCCGGTGGCGCAGCTTGCCCTCTATGATCACGTCCATGCTGGACTGGGGCCTGCCATTGGACAGGGGCGTGCCCTGACCCGGGAAGCGGCCGGGCTTGAGGTCAAATCCGTGGTCGTCCAGGCCCGGTTTGGCAGGCTCGCCGCGCTGGGTTGCCTTGGCCAGGGGCGCTGTTTCTATGGGCTGCACCTGGCCCGCCACCTCGAGCTGAACCCGGGCGGCATGCTGGCCAGAAGACTCAATGATTTCCTGGATTCGATCGAGAAACTTTCCCCTGACCCAGTCCATGATGAAGCGATTGGGCGCAATCAGCCTGAGTAAGTCTTGTTCCAGCTCCGCCTTGAGGGGCCTGATCCAGGTATTGAATTGTTGAGAGGGGAGTTCCGCTTTTAAATAATCAATGCAAATTTGCCAATCAGATACTGCCACTTACCGATTACCCATCCATATTTTGTTGTTGTGTTTTTCACGAAATTCTAGCGGCAAGGGGTGGAGTTATCCACTGCCGGCAAGGCTGAAATCCGTATTTTTCATGCTCATTTTTGTTTTTAATAATCAACATGTTACAAGGCCTGAACTGAAAAATACCGAGTGAAAAACAAGGCGTTTTTTTGACCCTGGCGGGCTCGCTGTTGATAAATATCCTGTGGATAAAATGTGATTAAATTATTGATCGCGGCGAGGCAAACCGCTGTGCCACCGGGCCACGAAAACCAGGCCGCGTGCCGGTGGAAATCAGCCACGGGGCAGGGTGCAATCCGGCCGTGGTCCACGCCCCTTTACATTGCAAGTTTTGGGCAAAAACACTAGAATGCGCGCCCTTCGAGCCGGTTTTACGTCTCTACCAGTAACAGTCGGAACATACTATGAAACGAACATTCCAACCCAGCGTCTTAAAACGTGCCAGGAGACATGGCTTCAGGGCTCGGATGGCGACCAAGGGTGGCCGTCTGGTACTGAAAAGACGCCGCGCCAAGGGACGCAGCAGACTCTCCGCCTGATTTTTCTTTTCCTCGTTGCGATGCGAAAAGGGATGCCCCCGTGGCTTACGGCTTTCCCAAGAGATCCCGATTACTCGAGCCAGCCGAATTCAAGGCCGTATTCGACGGCGCCAGTGTCAAAGTTTCTTCCCGTTATTTCCTGATACTTGGCCGCCCTGCCGAAAGGGATGGGGCCAGGATGGGCATGGTTGTGGGTAAAAAGAACATCGCCAGGGCCGTGAACAGGAATCGCCTGAAGCGATTGATCAGGGAATTTTTCCGGCACCAGCTAGCTGCCAGTCCCGGGCTGGATTTGGTTGTGCTGGTACGAAAGGATGCTGATACACTGAGCAACCCGGAAATCCGGCAGGCTCTGCAAAAACTGTGGCAGGACTTGCTACGCAAGTGCCCCGCCTGATTCAAAGTTCAGGAACACCCAATCCCATGACGAAGACATTGCTGAATTACCTGATCACTGCATACCAGCTTACTTTAAGCGGATTGATCGGCAACCAGTGTCGCTTTTATCCCAGTTGCTCTCAGTACACCCGGCAAGCCATTAACGAGCACGGGCCTGTAAAGGGCTCTGCACTGGGATTGCGCAGGGTATGTCGTTGCCACCCCTGGAATGAAGGTGGGTATGATCCGGTACCTCCAGGTAGCCCGGTGCAGGGTAAAGAGTAGGGCGTCATGGATCTCACCAAGTTTTTTCTTTACACGGCCCTGGCCATTGTTACTTACCTGATGCTGCTTGCGTGGCAGGAGGATTACCCTCCGCTGGTGGATGATGGTTCGACGCCTGTAGTCATTCCCGATACGCCACCCCTGGCAGAAACACCCCAGGCCGCACCCGTGGATTTGCCGCAGCAGGTTTCGGACTCGCCTGCGCCACAAGACACCGCACCGGTTCAACAGGAACCTCTGGTCGCCGGACAAAGCATCAGTGTCAGCACCGATACTCTCCAGCTGACGATCAATCTCGATGGTGGCGACATCGTTGCCCTTTCCCTGCCCCAGTACCTGAAACAACTGGATGTGACCAGTGATCCCTTTGAGATCCTGGAATCGGATTCCGGTCGTCAATACATCGCCCAGAGCGGCTTGATTGGCCAGGACGGTATCGACAGCAACGGCAGGGCCAGCTACCAGGCACAGGCCAGTTCATACCAGTTGGAAAACAATGAAAATACACTTCAGGTCGACCTGGTTCACCAGGCCGGCGATGGCGTAGTAATTACCAAGCGCTTTGGATTTACCCGGGACAGCTATCTCATCGACATCAGCTACATCGTCGACAACCAGTCTGGCCAGGAATGGCAGGCCAATCCTTTCGGCCGGATCATTCGAGATTCCTTCGACGATCCAAGTGACGCCGGTGGCTTCGGAAGAACTTATCTGGGGTTTGTTACAACCAACCAGGAAGATCCCTATATCGAAGTGGAATTCGAAGACATCGATGAGGGTACCTCCACTTTCGATACCCAGGGCGGCTGGATTGGTTTCAGCCAGCACTATTTTATTTCCGCCTTTATCCCGGATCCCGAATCAACCAATCGATATACCACCAGGCGATTTAATAACCAGTACTACGGTGAATTCGGCAGTACCCCCCTTGTGGTCGGTCCCGGAGAAACCGGCCGCACGACGGTCAAGTTCTATGCAGGCCCAAAAGATCAGTACGTGTTGGGAGATATTTCCCCCAACCTGAACCTGACTATCGACTATAGTTTTCTCTATTTCATTGCCTCGCCCATTTACTGGTTGCTGACTCGCATCAATTCTTTCATCGGAAACTATGGTGTCTCCATCATCCTGTTGACCGTTCTCGTCAAGGCACTGCTCTACAAGCTTTCTGAAACCCAGTACAAATCCATGGCGGGTATGAGAAGGCTGATGCCAAAGATGCAGCAGCTCAAGGAAAGCTACGGCGACGACAAGATGAAACTGCAGCAGGCCACCATGGAGCTATATAAAAAGGAAAAGATAAATCCTTTCGGTGGCTGCCTGCCCATGCTGGTGCAAATGCCAGTGTTCATTGCGCTCTACTGGGTGCTGATGGAAAGTGTGGAGTTGCGCCATGCGCCTTTTTTCCTGTGGCTGAATGACCTGTCCGTGCGCGATCCTTTTTTCATTCTGCCTCTTTTAATGGGCGGCACAATGTTTGCCCAGACAATGTTGAGCCCGGCGCCAGCCGACCCCATGCAGGCCCAGGTCATGAAGATTATGCCGGTGATGATGACAGTGCTGTTCCTGTGGTTCCCCGCAGGTCTTGTCCTGTACTGGCTTACCAATGGCGCTCTCGGCATCCTGCAGCAATGGTATATCACGCGTAAGATTGAGGCAGAATACGAAGCCAAGAAAGCTGCTCAAAACTGACGGGTATTGTTTACCTAACAAAAACTATATGGCTTTCATTGATAGTGACACCATTTGCGCTATCGCCACTTCACCGGGTCGTAGCGGAATAGGGATAGTTCGCGTATCCGGGAAAAACGTCAAGACAATCGCCAGTTCCATCCTGGGCAGTTGCCCGAATCCCCGTCACGTTCACTATTGCGACTTTCTCGATGCAAACAAGGAAGTTATCGACCAGGGATTGGCGATTTTCTTCGAATCTCCACACTCCTTTACCGGTGAAGACGTACTGGAGCTGCACGGTCATGGCAGCCCGTTTATTCTAAATTCCTTGTTGCAACGAGTTCAGGAAAACGGCGCACGCATGGCCAGGCCGGGCGAGTTTACCGAGCGCGCCTTTCTCAATGACAAGCTGGATTTGCTGCAAGCGGAAGCCATCGCCGATTTGATCGACGCCAGCTCACGACAGGCGGCCCGCTCGGCGATGCGCACCCTGAAAGGAGATTTTTCCCGACGAATTCACAGGTTGGTGGAGCAACTGGTCCAGGTGCGGGTTAACGTGGAAGCGGCTATTGATTTTTCCGACGAAGATATCGATGTGCTCGCCGATACTGAAGTGCTGGAAAATCTAAGACGGATCAAAACCGAAATCGAAGAAACCTTTGCATCGGCAGAGCAGGGTGCCATTCTCATGCACGGAATTAATGTGGTGCTAGCCGGAGCCCCCAATGCGGGCAAATCCAGCCTGATGAATGCACTTTCTGGACAGGATAGCGCCATCGTTACCGATATCCCCGGCACAACCCGCGATCTGCTTTCCAGCCAGATCATGGTGGGGAATCTACCCGTGCATATCACCGACACCGCAGGCTTAAGAGAAAGTACCGACGTGGTGGAGCGGGAAGGGGTAAAACGGGCACACCGGGCAATCGAGGAAGCAGACCTGATTCTGCTGATCGTGGATGAAAGCAGTGAAGAATCCCGCAACGGAAATACACATTTCGACCTGCTGGCCAGGCTGGAACAGTCTGACACACAACATCAGGAGCTGTTACAGAAGACGGTCCTGGTCAGCAATAAAATCGATCTGACCTCAGGCCGGCCGGGACAGGACCGGATCGAAGTGGAGGGAGTCTCCGTGGACCGGATCTTGTTGTCGGCCAAAACTGGAAGCGGACTGGAACTGCTTGGGCAATACCTGCAACAGGTAGCCGGGCTCCATTCCGATTCCGAAGACAGTTTCGTGGCAAGAGAACGACACCTGCTGGCATTGAGGGGAGCAGTGGAACTGGTTGAATCTGCATTGGCTCATCTCGGATCGGAAGATCCGCTGGAACTGGCGGCGGAAGACCTGCGCCTGGCCCAACACCGCCTCGGTGAAATAACCGGGGAATTCACCAGTGACGACTTGCTGGGAGAAATTTTCAGCCAGTTTTGCCTGGGTAAATAAGAGCTCATCAACAGTTTCCTAACCGGATCGTGGGCCAAATCCGGCGGCGAATGACAATCTGTGCATAAAGCCCGGGTGGCCGGGAACAGAACGTGGATAGCCTGGTATGGCCAGGAACCTGCCATTGCCGGGCGAGGCAGTTATGCACGCCCATCCCCCTGTTAATGAGAGCCATTCCCCCGCTTCTCAACCGCCTTATCATTCTCCTAAGCTGTTGATATTAAAATGTTTTAATGGCTTTCCCACAGGAAAAGGCGCCCTTATCAATAACAACATTAATACCTTCTTTATACATATATATATAAACTTCTGTTTTAGTAAATTAACCATAAGGCTTTAAAAATCACTTTCAGCCTTTATACTTCCCACCCCCGTTTTTTCAGACCACCGCGGCCATGGAATACAGCAAACACTACGAAGTAATCGTCATCGGAGGCGGCCATGCCGGCACCGAGGCAGCCCTTGCGTCCGCGCGCCAGGGGGTCAGTACCTTGCTGGTAACCCATAGCATCGAAACCATTGGCCAGATGTCCTGCAATCCAGCTATCGGCGGCATCGGCAAGAGTCACCTGGTCAAGGAAATCGACGCCCTGGGCGGTGCCATGGCCAGCGCCATCGACCGGGCCGGCATCCAGTTTCGTGTACTCAATGCCAGTAAGGGACCAGCGGTACGGGCAACCCGGGCACAGGCAGACCGGGTGCTGTACAAGGCGGCCATTCGAAACATCGTAGAGCAACAGGAAAACCTGGACCTGTTCCAGGCCGCGGTGGATGACCTGGTAATCGAATCTGGTCGGGTCAGGGGAGTGGTTACCCAAATGGGGTTGACCATTAGCGCCTGCGCCGTAGTGCTGACTACCGGCACCTTTCTCGGCGGCAAGATACACATCGGCATGGAAAACCACGCCGGCGGCAGGGCCGGGGATCCGCCCTCCATTGCACTGGCCCAGCGCCTGAGGGAATTGCCTTTTCGCGTCGATCGGCTGAAAACCGGCACACCACCGCGAATCGATGCACGCAGCGTAGACTTTTCCGCGATGCAGGAACAGCTTGGTGATACGCCGACGCCGGTGATGTCTTTCCTGGGCAAAGCAGAACAACACCCGCGGCAGGTCAGTTGCTTTATCACGGCCACCAATGAATCAAGCCACGACATCATCCGGGAAGGGCTGGACCGTTCACCGATGTATACCGGGGTGATCGAAGGCACCGGCCCGCGATACTGCCCTTCCATCGAAGATAAGGTCATGCGTTTTGCGGACAAGGGTTCACACCAGATTTTCGTTGAACCGGAAGGGCTGAACAGCAATGAACTCTACCCTAATGGCATTTCCACCAGTCTTCCCTTCGATGTGCAATTACAGATGGTTCGTTCCATTAAGGGATTCGAGCAGGCACATATCATAAGGCCCGGGTATGCCATCGAATACGACTTCTTCGATCCCCGAGACCTGAAATATTCCCTGGAAACCAGTTTCGTTGAGGGTCTGTATTTCGCCGGGCAGATCAATGGCACTACCGGCTACGAAGAGGCCGGAGCCCAGGGATTGTTGGCGGGCATAAACGCGGCTCGAGCGGTGCGTGGCGAAGAATACTGGTGCCCGCGGCGAGACCAGGCTTACATCGGTGTGCTGGTGGATGACCTGATCAGCCTGGGAACTACAGAACCCTATCGCATGTTTACTTCTCGCGCCGAGTACCGCCTCACCTTGCGCGAAGACAACGCCGACCTGCGCCTTACTGAAATCGGGCGTGAACTCGGTATCGTTTCTGATGAGCGCTGGAACTTTTTCTGCGATAAGAGAGAGCGCATCGAGCGTGAATTAATCCGCCTGCGCAGTAACTGGGTGCAACCGGATTCCGCCAGCGCCAGGCGTATCAACGAGTTGCTGGAAAAGCCCATTTCCCGGGAATACAACCTTGCGGACCTGCTGGCTCGGCCCAGGGTTGGCTATCGCCAGTTATTGTCCGCAGCTTCAGAAGATGCCGACCCTAGACTGAATGTTAAGGCTGCCAACGACCCCATGGCCGACCAGGTATTTGAACAGGTTGAGATCCAGATCAAGTACCAGGGATACATCGATCGCCAGCAAGAGGAGATCGAGCGGCTAAAGAGGCAGGAAAATACTGCACTGCCTCCTGACCTTGATTACCAGCAGATGCAGGGTCTTTCCAATGAATTGAAGCAAAAACTGCTGGCGGCCAGGCCTGAAAATATTGGCCGTGCCTCACGCATCCCCGGCATGACCCCCGCCGCGATTTCGCTATTGCTGGTTTACCTGAAGAAATACGAAGCGGTAAACCGGAAAGCAGGCTAGAACCACCCCGGCGTTTTCGATTTGCCCAGCCAAGCCAAATCCATTCTCCAGGCGGGCCTCACAGAACTGGGCTTGCCGTCCAGCGCGGAGCTGGTTAACGATCTTGTTGACTACCTGTTGCTCATCCAAAAATGGAACCAGCGATTTAACCTCACCGCCATAACCGACCTCGATGACATGGTGCGGCGGCACCTCCTGGACAGCCTCAGCCTGTCCCCCTACCTGTCAGCCGAATGCGAACGTATAGTGGATGTGGGAAGTGGTGCGGGATTACCTGGCATACCCCTGGCATTACTTCACCGGGATTGCCGGTTTGTATTGCTGGACAGCAACAGCAAGAAGACACGCTTCCTGCTGCAGGCCAAAATAAGCCTGGGACTGGAGAACCTTAGCATTGAAAACTGTCGGGTGGAGCACTATGCAAGCCCGGGGCGAATTGATATCGTCCTATGCCGCGCGTTTTCCAGCCTGGCGGAAATTGTGAATAAGGCGGGACATCTTTTGACCAGTGGCTGTACACTATTGGCCATGAAGGGGCAGTATCCCCAGGAGGAGCTGTCCAATATTCCAGCAGGATTTCAGTTGTTGGGAGTAGACAGCTTACAGGTGCCGGGACTGGATTCAGCGCGCCATGTCGTAAGGATTACCAGCTCCAGTTAGAACATAGTGAAGTTATGGGACAGGCATTAGCTATAGCAAATCAGAAAGGCGGAGTGGGAAAAACCACTACTTCGGTTAACCTGGCTGCATCGCTGCAAGTTACCCAGCGCCGCGTGCTGTTAATCGACCTCGATCCCCAGGGCAATGCCACCATGGGCAGCGGAGTGGACAAATCCTCCCTGGAACTTTCCGTCTATGAACTGCTGTCCCGCAAGGCCAGTTTCGACCAGGTCGTGTTGCAACCCGAGGCCGCCGAATACGACCTGCTTCCCAGCAACGGCGACCTGGTTGCAGCAGAAGTTGAGCTGATGAATACCGAAGGCCGGGAGCTGCGCCTGCGGGAAATCGTAGAGCAGGCCCGGGACAACTACGACTACATCATCATCGACTGTCCGCCTTCCCTGAATATGCTAACCATCAATGCGCTGGTGGCGGCCGACGGGGTAGTGATTCCCATGCAATGCGAGTACTACGCCCTGGAAGGCCTGTCCGCCCTGATGGATACCATCTCCGCCATCAAGGGAGGCCTTAACCCGGTGCTGAGAATCGAGGGCATTCTGCGAACCATGTATGACCCCCGCAACAAGCTCACCACCGAGGTCAACGGCCAGCTATTTAACTATTTTGGCGATGCGGTGTACCGTACGGTAGTACCGAGAAACGTGCGCCTGGCGGAAGCCCCCAGTTTTGGCAAGCCCGTAATCAAGTACGATCGCCAATCCCGGGGTGCCATTGCCTACCTGGCCCTGGCCGGGGAATTGCTGCGCCGCAGCGATCTGGCCGCCGCAAATGCGCAGATTTAGAAATAGTGAGCACTCACTAAGCCATATCGGAACCCACTGGGTCCAAGACCACAGGCAAGAAAGATGACGGAAAAGAAGCTGGGAAAAGGACTTGACGCATTGTTGTCAACTGGCAGCACAGAGTCCATGGCCAGCCTGCTGGGCAAGCCCAAGGACCGGAGCGTCGCTACGGAGAAAGAAAGCGATCTGAAGAATATTCCCATCGACCTTATCCAGCGGGGCAAATACCAGCCCCGCACCGATATGGACGAAGATGCCCTGGAGGAGCTGGCCAGTTCTATCCGCAAGCAGGGCGTAATGCAGCCGATCGTCATTCGCCCCATTTCCTCGGACCGCTATGAAATCATCGCCGGCGAACGGCGCTGGCGGGCAACACAGCTGGCTGGCCTGGATACCATCCCCGCCATTATCAAACCGGTAGGTGACGAGGCGGCCATCGCCATGTCACTGATCGAAAACATCCAGCGGGAAAACCTCAATCCTGTGGAAGAAGCCATGGCCCTGAAACGGCTGCAGGATGAATTCGAACTGACACAACAGGAAGTGGCAGATGCGGTGGGCAAGTCTCGTGTCACTGTCACGAATTTAATTCGCCTGCTTGGGCTGAATTTCGAGGTGCGCCGCATGCTGGAAAAAGGCGACATAGAAATGGGCCACGCCCGGGCCATGTTGTCACTGGAAGATCACCAGCAAACCAAGGCAGCCAAGGCGGTAGCTAACCGCGGACTCTCGGTTCGCCAGACCGAGTCACTGGTGCGCAGGCTCATGGCGGGCCCCGGCGATTCCAAAACTCCCAAACCCATAGACCCGGATATCAAGAACCTGGAGGAGAGCCTGGCGGACAAACTGGGCGCCAAGGTAATGATCCAGCACACCGCCAAGGGTAAAGGAAAGCTTATTCTAAAATACAACAGTCTCGATGAATTAGACGGTATTTTGTCCCACATCCAGTAGCCCTGCAGGCCCCGGAATACCTACGTTTCACGTAGTTGATTAGCCCCTTCAAAGTCCCTATAATGCGCGTGCTTTGGTGATCACCGCTACAACTTGAGGTGGTTGTGACAGGTGTTTTTGGGGATCTGGGATCGAAACCAACGCGGTTTCTGAACGACTCATCGTGACTAACTTAAGACCCCCGCCAGTCTATAAAGTGATCGTGGCCCAACTGGCTGCCACCACCCTTATAGCGGCAATCTCTCTGTTATTCTCAGGCTCTATTATTGCCTACTCAACCTTGTTGGGTGGGCTGATTAGCGCATTACCAAACAGCTACTTTGCGATGCAGGCTTTCCGTTATGCCGGTGCCAGCAATTCGGACAAGGTAGTTAAAAGTTTTATGAAAGGGGAGCTTGGCAAGATCGCCATCACCCTTGTGTTGTTTGCGCTAAGTTTCACCTTGATAACAACAATAAACGAACTGGCATTAATACTTGGGTTTGCAGTGACCCATTTTGTAGGTGTTATGGCGTCCGGGTTTATTTCATATATCCCATCGCGGCATAACACATAAATTACTGAACTTAACTTAGAGTCTAAAGAGTTCATACATGGCAGAGGCAGTAGAAGGGGCACATGCGGCGGCTGAACTGACCGTCCAGGACTACATAACCCACCATTTATCTTTTCTTACCTTTGGCAAGATTGACGACCATTGGGGCTTTGCGCACACCCCGGAAGAAGCCGCTGAAATGGGCTTCTGGGCGATTAATGTCGACACCATGGGCTGGTCTCTGTTCCTCGGCGCTGCATTTCTCTTGTTTTTCCGACGCGTTGGACTCAAGGCGTCGGTTGAAAACCCGGGTGGCATACAAAACTTTGTAGAGGCGGTGGTTGAGTTTGTTGATGCCAGGGTCTCAGAAGCATTCAATTTCAAAAACGAATTAATCGGGCCTTTGTGCTTACTGCTTTTTTTCTGGATCCTGTTAATGAACACAATGGATCTGGTACCGGTAGATCTATTAACTACTTTTGGCGCCGAGCCCCTGCTGCATACTGTTTTCCATCTGGAAAATGCCCCATTTAAGGTAGTACCAACGACCGACCCGAATATCACTATGGGAATGTCCACCATGGTGTTCTTGATGATCATCTACTACAGCATTAAGAACAAAGGCCTTGGGGGTTTCCTGGGCGAGCTTGCCTTCCATCCTTTTGGCAAGTGGATGATGCCTTTTAACCTGATTATTGAAGTGCCGACCCTGTTCGCCAAGCCTATTTCACTGGGGCTGCGATTGTTCGGCAACCTGTACGCGGGCGAACTGCTCTTTCTATTAATAGCGTCTATGTTGGGACTGTGGCAACTGCCAGCCCATTTCGTGTGGGCAGCGTTCCACCTGCTGGTAATACCGCTTCAAGCCTTTGTATTTATGATGCTGACCATCGTGTACCTGAATGCAGCACACGAAGTCGAGCACCACTGATTTTTTGAACTCAATCTGAACTGAGAAACACTGGAGGAAAAGATGGAATTAATTCTGGCTAACACAGTACTGGGCGTATTGCTGGTACTGGGCTTGGGCGCCGCGGGAACGGCCATTGGTTTTGGCATCCTGGGTGGCAAGTTCCTGGAAGGCTCTGCACGACAGCCTGAACTGGCACCGAAACTGCAGGGATCTATGTTCCTGGTGGCCGGCCTTATCGACGCCGTGACAATGATCGGCATCGGTATTGGCATGTGGTTTACCTTCGCCAATCCATTCCTGGCACCACTGGGCGGTTAATCATTCACTAAAGCGGGAGAAACGCCGTGAATATTAATGCAACGTTTTTAGGCCAAATGATCGCCATGGCGTTCTTTCTGTGGTTCTGCAGCAAGTACGTCTGGCCACCATTTATGGCCATCATGGAAGAGCGCAGGAAGAAAATTGCCGATGGAATTAGAGCCGCCGAAAGGGCTGAGAGAGATCTCGAGCTGGCCCAGGAGAAATCCACCGAGCAATTGAAGGAAGCGAAGGTAGAAGCTGCAGGAATTATTGACCAGGCAAACAAGCGCGCCGCTCAAATAGTGGATGAGGCGAAAGAGCAGGCCCGGGAAGAAGGGCAGCGAATTATCGCCGGCGCCAATGCCGAGATTGAACAAGAGGTTAATCGGGCAAAAGAAGCCTTGCGCGCACAGGTATCGGCTATTGCCGTGGCCGGTGCCGAGAAGATACTCGAGCAATCAATCGATTCTGCGGCGAATGAAGACATGCTGAACAAGCTGGCTTCAGAATTGTAGCGGGAATCCCCGGACACTAGAGAAACCATGGCAGAACTTACAACACTGGCAAGACCCTACGCCAAGGCCGCTTTTCAGGTTGCCCTGAAAGACAAGGCCCTGGACAAGTGGTCACGCATGTTGTCACTGGCTGCGGCTGTTGCCGGCCAGGACACAGTTGCGTCGGCTTTATCATCGCCAGCGCTTACCTCGGAACAGGTAGCCAATTCGTTTATCGAAGTTTGCGGCGATGAGCTGGACGAAAAAGGCAGCAACCTGCTGCGGCTGCTTGCTGAAAACAAGCGACTCACTCTGCTTCCGGAAGTTTCTCAATTGTTTGAGAACCTGAAAGCCAACCAGGAAAAATCGATTGATGTAGAGATCACCACAGCTTTTGAAATCAGTTCAGAGATCTCCAAAAAGCTGGCGGATGCTCTCAATAAGCGATTGCAAAGAGAAATTAATCTGGCGACCAGAGTCGACGCGTCCCTGTTGGGCGGCGCGGTGATCAGGGCGGGCGATACTGTGATTGACAGTTCCGTTCGCGGCAAGTTGAACAAGCTGGCTGAATCAATGAATTCCTGAACGAACCAGGAAATAGGAATACACAATGCAACAACTGAATCCATCCGAAATCAGTGAAATTATCAAGGAGCGTATCGAGAAGCTCGACGTCTCCGTACAGGCCAAGAACGAGGGCACTATTGTCAGCGTAATGGACGGCATCATCCGCATCCATGGCCTGGCTGATGTAATGTATGGCGAGATGATCGAGTTCGAGGGCGGGCTGTATGGAATGGCTCTTAACCTGGAGCGAGACTCGGTAGGTGCCGTGGTACTGGGTGATTACCTGGACCTGAAGGAAGGCCAGACCTGTCGCTGTACCGGGCGCATTCTCGAGGTACCGGTGGGCCCGGAACTGGAAGGCCGCGTGGTCGATGCCCTGGGCAAGCCCATCGATGGCAAGGGCCCGGTGGAAGCCAAAATGACCGACGCCATTGAAAAGGTTGCCCCTGGTGTAATTGCAAGACAGTCCGTATCCGAACCGGTGCAGACCGGGCTTAAGTCCATCGACTCCATGACCCCAATCGGTCGTGGCCAGCGTGAGTTGATCATCGGTGACCGCGAGGTGGGCAAGACCGCCGTGGCCATCGACACCATCATCAACCAGAAGGGCAAGGATTGTATGTGTATCTACGTGGCGGTTGGCCAGAAGGCCTCGTCAATCTCCAACGTGGTACAGAAACTGGAAGAACACGGCGCCATGGAATACACCGTGGTGGTTGCCGCATCGGCCTCCGACCCGGCGGCGATGCAGTTCATTGCACCCTATTCCGGCTGCACCATCGGCGAGTACTACCGTGACCGCGGCCGCGATGCCCTGATTATTTATGACGATCTCACCAAGCAGGCCTGGGCCTATCGCCAGATCTCCCTGCTGCTGCGTCGTCCTCCGGGCCGTGAAGCCTATCCTGGTGATGTGTTCTACTTGCACTCCCGTCTTCTGGAGCGTGCAGCGAGAGTGAACGCTAACTACGTTGAAAAGTTCACCGATGGTGAGGTGAAGGGCAAGACCGGATCCCTGACCGCCTTGCCGGTTATCGAGACCCAGGCCGGTGACGTGTCCGCATTCGTGCCCACCAACGTGATCTCCATTACCGATGGCCAGATCTTCCTGGAAACCGACCTGTTCAATTCCGGCATTCGCCCTGCCATGAACCCCGGTATATCCGTATCCCGGGTGGGTGGCGCGGCCCAGAAGCAGATCATCCGTAAACTGGGCGGTGGTATTCGTATCGCCCTGGCCCAGTACCGCGAGCTGGCGGCCTTCGCAGCCTTCGCCTCGGACCTGGACGATGCCACCCGAGCGCAGCTTGAGCACGGTCAGCGGGTTACAGAACTGATGAAGCAGAAACAGTACTCACCGCTGCAGATTGCGGAAATGGGGCTTTCTATTTATGCAGCCAACGAGGGCTACCTGAAAGAGGTACCCCTGAACAAGGTGCTGGACTTCGAAGCATCCCTGCTTTCTTTCGCCAATTCCGAATACGGTGACTTGTTTAATCAGATCAACGAATCCGGTGACTGGAACGACGAGATCGAAGCGAAGTTCAAGGAAATCATGGACAAGTTTGTTGCGACTCAAACCTATTAATAAGGACAGCGCATAACTATTTTTATATGGGCCTAAAGTCCTGCAGTTCGATTTACATCGTAACTTTTGATTTGATGAGTTTGGAAAAGGTATTTAGCTAAGATGGCCGGCGGCAAAGAAATACGTAGCAAGATCGCGAGTATCCAGAATACTCAGAAGATCACCAAGGCTATGGAAATGGTTTCGGCGAGCAAGATGCGCAAGGCACAGGACCGCATGAAGCTGGGCAAACCCTATGCCCATCGCATCAGGTCAGTAATTGGCCATATCGCAAACTCTACGCCCGAGTATCGCCATATCTACTTTGATACGCGTCCGGTTAAAAGAGTGGGCTACATCGTGGTTTCGACGGACCGTGGTCTCTGCGGCGGCCTCAACATCAATATGTTCAAGGCCACTGTTGCTTCCATGCAAAAATGGGCGGATGAAAACGTGGAAGTAGACATCTGCACCGTTGGCGCACGCGCCGCGACATTCTTTAACAACTTCGGCGGCAATGTAATTGCTGCCATTCGTGGTATTGGTGATACCGCCGAGCTTGCCGACGTGATCGGCGCGGTGAGAATCATGTTGGAAAAATTTGATTCCGGCGAAATTGACCTGCTCATGATCGTGAGCAACGAGTTCATAAATACCATGACTCACAATCCCACGGTGAACCAACTGCTGCCTTTGGAGGCTTCGGAAGAAGAAGACCTGCAGCACCACTGGGATTACCTGTACGAGCCTGATGCCAAGGAATTACTTGACGGCTTGTTACTGCGTTTTATCGAATCCCAGGTTTACCAGGCGGTGGTGGAAAACAACGCCTGTGAACAGGCGGCACGGATGCTGGCTATGAAAAATGCATCTGACAATGCAGGTGAACTTATTGAAGAGCTTGGGCTTGTTTACAACAAGGCAAGGCAAGCAGCCATTACCCAGGAGCTGTCGGAAATCGCCGGCGGTGCTGCTGCAGTATAGGCAAGAACACATTTTGAACTATTGATTAAGAACAGAGATTGAGGAACCGAACATGAGTAGCGGTCGCATCGTACAAATCATTGGAGCCGTCATCGACGTGGAGTTTGATCGCGAAAGCGTGCCACAGGTATATGACGCCCTGACCGTGGACGGCACTGAAGTCACCCTGGAAGTACAGCAGCAGCTAGGCGACGGCATCGTGCGCACTATTGCCCTGGGCAGTACGGAAGGGCTTAGCCGCGGACTGAATGTACAGGATACTGGTGCAGCAGTTTCCGTGCCCGTGGGCACCGAAACCCTGGGCCGCATCATGGACGTACTGGGCCGACCCATCGATGAGCGCGGACCTATTGGCGAGAAGGAAAAGTGGCCAATTCACCGCAAGGCGCCGACCTACGAAGAACTGTCTACCACCAATGAATTGCTGGAAACCGGCATCAAGGTAATCGACCTGGTATGTCCCTTCGCCAAGGGCGGCAAGGTTGGCCTGTTCGGCGGCGCCGGCGTGGGCAAGACAGTGAACATGATGGAACTCATCAACAACATCGCTACGGAACACTCGGGTCTGTCTGTTTTCGCCGGTGTGGGTGAGCGAACCCGTGAAGGTAACGACTTCTATCACGAGATGCAGGAATCCAAGGTTATCGATCTGGAAGGCGAATCCAAGGTATCCATGGTTTATGGCCAGATGAATGAACCTCCCGGTAACCGTCTTCGTGTCGGCCTGACCGGCCTTACCATGGCGGAGAAATTCCGCGACGAAGGCCGTGACGTGTTGCTGTTCATCGACAACATTTACCGTTACACACTGGCGGGAACGGAAGTATCCGCACTGCTGGGCCGTATGCCATCTGCGGTGGGCTACCAGCCGACCCTGGCCGCGGAAATGGGTGAGCTGCAGGAGCGCATTACCTCCACCAAGACTGGTTCTATTACATCTATTCAGGCCGTATACGTTCCGGCGGACGACCTGACCGACCCGTCACCGGCAACCACCTTCGCTCACCTCGACGCGAAAGTGGTACTGTCCCGTGACATCGCGGCACTGGGTATTTACCCGGCGGTGGATCCCCTGGATTCCAGCTCACGGCAACTCGATCCCCTGGTTATCGGCCAGGAGCACTACGATGTGGCCAGTGGCGTTCAGGGTGTGTTGCAGCGCTACAAAGAGCTGAAAGACATCATTGCGATCCTCGGTATGGACGAACTTTCCGATGAGGACAAGCAAACGGTGGGACGGGCGCGTCGTATCTCCCAGTTCCTGTCACAGCCCTTCACCGTGGCGGAAGTATTCACCAACGCACCGGGCAAGTACGTGTCTCTTAAAGACACAATTGCCGGCTTCAAGGGCATCCTCGATGGCGAGTATGACCACCTGCCGGAGCAGGCTTTCTCCATGGTAGGCACTATCGAGGAAGCGGTAGAAAAAGCTGAGAAGCTGAAGTAAGAGAATATTGTCCGATCGATTTCGGGTATAGGAGACTGAGATGGCCACGATGACAATGCACTGCGACATCGTAAGCGCCGAGAAGAGCATCTTCTCCGGGCGGGTCGAGATGGTGGTTGCCGCCGGCTCCCTGGGAGACCTCGGTGTCGCCCCCGGGCACGCGCCCCTGCTCACCGCTTTGATTCCTGGTCCCGTGAGGCTCATCAAGGAAGGCGGCGAAGAAGAAGTGTTCTATGTCTCCGGCGGATTCCTGGAAGTGCAGCGAAATGTCGTAACCCTGCTCACCGATACGGCACTGAGAGCGGACGATGTTGACGAAGCGGCTGCCCAGCAGGCCCTGGAAGATGCCGAACGTGCCATGGCAGACCAGAGTGCAGAGATGGATTACGGCGCGGCGGCGGCGCAACTTGCTGAGGCGGCAGCCCAATTGAGAGCGCTGCGGCAATTAAAGAATCGCGCACAATAATCAGCAGCACATAAAGGTATGAGAGAAAAGGGTAGCAATAGCTACCCTTTTTCATATGGGCATAGAAAGTCCATGGCTTTTTGCTATGCTGAGGCCCGGGACAACCCTTCACATTAATAATGCCAGTTGAAATAGTCATACTCGCCGCCGGCAAAGGCACTCGCATGTACTCGGACCTGCCCAAGGTGTTACATCGGCTTGGCGGGCAATCCATGCTCGACCACGTCATAGCCACCTCGGCGGTGTGCAAACCTGCAAGCACCCATGTCGTCGTGGGCTTTGGCGCCGACCAGGTGCAGGAACAAACCAGCGCGAGTTTTCCCGGCCAGTCACTCAACTTCGTCTTGCAGGAAGAGCAGCACGGTACCGGTCACGCCGTTATGCAGGCGCTCCCTTCATTACAGGACAGCAGCGACAATACAACCGTACTGGTGCTCTATGGTGACGTGCCCCTGATCCGCAGTGAAACTATTACCAAATTACTCTCAGGGGCCAATGGCGATTGCCTGCGAATACTGACGCTCGTTACCAGCAATCCGGTTGGCCTGGGGCGAATCCTAAGGAACGACGAGGATAAGGTGATTGCCATCGTGGAGGAGAAAGACTGTGATGAGCAGCAGCGGGATATAAATGAGATAAACAGTGGCATAATGGCCATTCCCGCCGGCAAACTTGGCGCCTGGCTGGGCCGGCTCGGCAACGCCAATGCCCAGGGAGAATATTACCTGACTGACATCGTCGCCATGGCGGTGGCGGATGGTGTTGAAGTGTCCGCCCTGGTTACTCATGATGAGATTGAGCTACAGGGCGTAAACAGCAAGGGCCAACTGGCACAACTGGAACGGCATTATCAGATGCGGAAAACAGAAGAACTGTTAGAACAAGGCACCAGCCTGCGCGACCCTGCACGAGTCGACATTCGTGGTGAACTTCAGTGCGAGCAGGATGTCGAAATCGATGTAAACGTGCTGTTTGAAGGCAATGTCTCCATTGGCAAGGCAAGTTCCATTGGCGCCAATTGCATCATCACCGACAGCAAGATAGGCGACCAGGTAAAAATCCTGCCGGGATCAATCATAGAAGGCGCGTCAATTGCCACAGGCGCCATTGTCGGACCGAACGCCAGGATACGGCCCGGCACGGAAATCGGCGAAAACGCCAAGATCGGAAACTTCGTGGAAACCAAGAATGCCAAAATCGGCAAGGGCTCCAAGGCCAACCACCTCGCTTACATCGGAGATGCTGAAATCGGTGAAGGCTGCAACATCGGAGCCGGCACGATCTTCTGTAACTACGACGGCGCCAACAAGCACAAGACCACCCTGGGGGATAACGTGTTCGTAGGCTCGAACAGTGTACTTGTTGCACCGGTAACCCTGGCCGACAACTCATTCGTTGCCGCAGGATCGGCTATTAATAATGATGTCCCAACCGATAGCCTGGCGGTGGCCCGAGCCAAGCAGCGCAATATCGCCAGCTGGAAACGTCCCACCAAGAATTAGCTCGCGAAGGTCCCCAAAGAGAAGCTGTTATGTGCGGAATTGTAGGAGCAGTAGCCGAAAGGAATGTGTCCGGTATCCTGCTGGAAGGCCTGAAGCGGTTGGAATACCGGGGCTACGACTCCGCAGGTGTAGCCCTGTTGAAAGACGGCGCCAACCGTATTGAATTTATCAAAACCGTTGGCAAGGTTAACCAGTTAACCCGGGCTACGAAGAAAGCAAAAGCGCGGGGCCAGCTTGGCATCGCCCATACTCGCTGGGCCACACACGGTAAACCCACGGTGGCCAATGCCCACCCTCACAACTCCAGCAGCGAAATCGCTATCGTCCACAACGGCATCATCGAAAACTTCGAGCCATTGAAAGCGAAGCTGGAGAAAGATGGCTACAAGTTTCGAACCCAGACCGACAGTGAAACCATTGCCCATTTAATCCACCAGGCCCGAAAAGGCGGCAAGGTTTCACTGCTGGATGCGGTAAAGCGAGTTGTGAAAAAACTGCACGGTGCCTATGGTATCTGTGTCATGGATAAATCTTCTCCCGGCGAAATTATAGCCGCCCGCAGTGGCAGCCCCCTGGTCATCGGTCTCGGCCACGGGGAGAACTTCGTGGCATCGGACCCCCTGGCCCTGGGCCAGGTAACGGACCGCTTCATCTATCTCGAGGAAGGAGATATCGCCCGGGTAACCCTCGACAATGCCGAGGTGTGGAATGGCGGGAAAAAAGTGAGGCGCAAGGAAGCCACCGTGCAGAATCGCGCCAAGGACAGTGAGAAAGGCCAGTACAAGCACTTCATGCTCAAGGAAATTTATGAGCAACCCCAGGTAATTCGCGACACCCTGGATGGCCGCATCAGTGACAAGCACGTACTGGAAGAAGCCTTTGGCGTAAAAGCCAGGGATATTTTCGACAAGACCAGGGCCGTGCAGATAGTTGCCTGTGGCACCAGTTATCACGCCGGCATGGTAGCCAAGTACTGGCTGGAGTCCATTGCACGAATGCCCTGTTCCGTGGACATCGCCAGCGACTACCGCTATCGCGACATCATAGTGCAGCCCAATACCCTGTTCGTCACCATATCCCAAAGTGGTGAAACAGCGGACACCCTGGCTGCACTTAAATATGCGAAGTCCCGGAAATACCTGGCGTCGCTCACGATCTGCAATGTGGCCACCAGCTCCCTGGTGCGGGAATCGGACCTGTGCATTCTTACCAATGCCGGCCAGGAAATCGGGGTCGCCTCCACCAAGGCCTTTACCACTCAGTTGACCCTGCTGTTAATACTTTCCATTGTGCTGGCGCGACGCAATGGGTTAAAGCCTGCACAGGAAGCGCGCCTGGTGAAACAGCTGAATTCATTACCGGGTTTCGTGGAAAAAGCCCTGGAACTGGATAAATCGATAAAGAAGGTATCGAAACAGTTTGCCGATAAGTATCACAGCCTCTTCCTGGGCCGGGGCATTCACTACCCGATCGCCAAGGAAGGAGCGCTCAAGCTCAAGGAAATATCCTATATACATGCCGAGGCTTATCCTGCCGGCGAGTTGAAACACGGCCCGCTTGCACTGGTTGACGACAAGATGCCGGTGATTGCTGTGGCGCCTAACAATGATCTTCTGGGCAAGCTTAAAGCGAATCTCGCGGAAGTATCGGCCCGTGGAGGCAAGCTTTACGTCATCGCCGACATCAAGGTAGATATAGAAACCGAAAAGAACTGCAGGGTGATCCACCTTCCTTCAACACCGGATGCACTGGATCCCATTGTTTTTACCGTGCCTCTGCAACTGCTGTCCTATCACGTGGCCATCATGAAAGGAACGGACGTGGATCAGCCGCGCAACCTGGCCAAATCAGTTACGGTTGAGTAGCAGAACCCTTGAGCTCTCAAGGCATTCGAGTCGAACTCGCACCACCGGATATCGATAGTTATATACGCCTGCGCGTTGATAGTGGGCTGAGCCCCAGGACCAGGGCAGCAGCGGAAGTAGGGCTGGCAAACAGCCTGTTTGCAGTAACTCTTTACAATGATGATGGCTACGCCGTGGGAATGGGAAGGGTTGTAGGCGACGGCGGCTGCAACTTCGAGGTTGTTGATATCGCGGTAGACCCCGCCTGCCAGGGCAAGGGGCTTGGCCGCCTGATCATGGAACGAATCTGCGAGTACCTGGATGACAATGTTCCAGCCGGGTCCTACACTTGCCTGATCGCCGACACGCCCTGGCTCTATGAAAAGTTCGGGTTCGAATACTGCGCTCCCGAGCTCCATGGCATGCACAGGCTGAAGAGACTGAGCTAGCCTTTATTTCCAGGATTCATGCGCAGCGCATTCTGGCTTTTTTCCAGCCGCTTCAGGTGCTCTTTTAATAGCGGTTTCCTGTGTAGCGCAACTCCCGTGGCAAGCACATCGATTACCACCAGGTGGACAATGCGCGACGAGACCGGCGAGACAGCCTGGTAGTCTTCTTCCATGTTGACATAGATTGGGATACTGCACCTCTCTGCCAGTGGCGTACCCTGGGGCGTCAGCCCGATGACTGTGGCCCCGGCTTCCCTCGCCAGGCGCACGCTCTCCAGCAGCGCACGGGTCTTGCCGGACTGGGAAATGGCCACCACCACATCGTCCGATCCAAGAGAGATTGCCGACATATGTTGAATGTGAGGATCGGTATAGGCCGCAGCCGATAGCTGCAAGCGGAAGAACTTGTGTTGTGCATCACTGGCTACCGAGCCTGAAGCACCAAAGCCGTAAAACTCAACGCGACGTGCGGAACTTAGTAGTTCTATAGCTTCTTCCAGTGACGATGGATCGAGCTCGTCGCGCACAGTAACCAGGGAACCTATGGTCGTATCGAATACCTTGCCGATGAGATCGCTTACCGTGTCGGTGTCATCGACGTTGAATTGGGTGTAGATTCCGCCGGCCCCTAGTTGCTGGGCGAGTTGCAATTTGAAGGCCTGGAAACCATCGAAGCCGATGGCGCGGCAGAAGCGAATTACCGTGGGCTCACTCACTTCGCTGCGGCTGGCGAGATCGGCAATGCGCATATTCATTACATCCCGGGCATTAGCCAGCACGAAATTCGCCACCTTGGCCTCGGACTTGCGCAGCTCGTGAATGTTGTCCGCGATGCGTCTTATCAGATTAGGAGATTCCACCGCCTACCTGTTACATTGTTATTACTACTAGTAGTCTGGCAATGCTACTGAATTCGCCAGGGCTCTGCATCCGGTTTATGACCAGCCTTTCAACTTCTCCCCAACAAATGCACCTGGGATTCGTCGACTCGATTACGGAGATCGGAGCGGGGCGATGGAATGCGCTCGCGGGCACGAGCAATCCGTTCATGCGTTACGAATTCCTGGCGGCCCTGGAAGAAACCGGTTGCACGACCCGGGGCAGCGGATGGCAGCCCCACCATGTATTGGTGGAGTCCACGGACACCAGCGGCAGGCCCGGCGATGCCATCGCGGTAGTCCCGCTATACCTGAAGACCAACTCCTGGGGTGAATTTGTGTTTGACTGGTCCTGGGCCAATGCCTACCAGCAATATGGCATGGACTATTATCCCAAGTTTGTGACAAGTGCGCCGTTTACACCTTCCGCAGGCAAACGCTTCTTCGTGGCAGAGAACCATGATCCCCTCGCCGTAATGCAACTGGTTCAGGAAAAAATCCAGGACAAGGCGCGATTCATCGGTGCTTCTTCCTGGCACGTTTTGTTCCCGACGCCGGAGCAGCACGAGTTATTGAATGAACTCGACTTCATGCCGCGCAATGCCTGCCAGTTCCACTGGTACAACAAGGACTACCGGTCCTTCGATGAGTTTCTTGCCGCCATGAGCTCGCGCAAACGCAAGAATATTCGGAAAGAGCGCCGCAGCGTAGCCGATGCTGGCATTACATTCAGGCGGGTCGAGGGAGCAGATATCGATCAGACACTGTGGCAGGAATTCTACGTTTTTTACAACAGCACTTACCTCGTTCGTGGCATGCAGGCGCACCTGAGCCAGGAATTTTTCGTTGCAGTGGGCAAGACCATGCCCGAACAGCTCTTCATGATCTGCGCCGAACTGGGCGGCCAGCTTATTGCCGCGGCATTGTTCTTCAAGAGCGATGAATCCCTGTTCGGTCGCTACTGGGGCAGTAACGCCGACTACCAGTTCCTGCACTTCGAAACCTGCTACTACCAGGGACAGGATTACGCCATTGAACATGGCTTCAGGCATTTCGATTCCGGCGCCCAGGGCGAGCACAAGATTCAGCGAGGTTTTGAGCCCATAACCACTTATTCCAACCACTGGATCGCCAATGCCGGTTTCCGCAATGCCATTGCCGAATTCCTCGATGATGAGAAGCGCCACATAGACCGTTACGGCAGGGCAGCAACGGAGCTGCTGCCGTTCAAGACCATTGCAGACGATTCCCGGGAGACCTAGCGGTGCGGCAGTGGTTTACTTCCAGGCGAGAACGGCGACTTTGGCTGTTGGTGCTCATTATTACTGTCACCATTTACTCTACCCTGGGCCTCGCGGCCACCCTGGTAGGCGCGGTTAACGAAGGGCTGCTGGTCGCTGCCTTCGCGCTGGCCCTGGTACTTACCGCCATTGCCATAGTGACCCAGGGATTGAGAGTGCGTCCCGGTGGAATGGAAATCGGCATAGTTATCGGCGTAGGCCTGGTCTATTTTTTATTAAGTGTGCGCCTGGCGCTGCCGGAACGCAGTCACCTGATGGAATACAGTGTTCTGGCGTTTCTTGTATATGAAGCCTTGTGGGAACGGAATAACCAGGGGCGGCATGTTCCCTTCCTCCCATTGTGGGCAGCATTGGCCACTGCGCTGGCAGGTGCCGTCGATGAAGGTATCCAGCTATTTCTGCCATCCCGGGTTTTCGATTGGAACGACATACTTTTCAATACCCTGGCTGCAGTCCTTACGGTAACAATGATAACCGCCTTGCGGTGGGTAAGGCGGAAGCATGATACTGGATAGAAATTTCCAAATCGCTCTGGCTTTTGCAACAACCGACCGGGGTTGTCCGGGTTACACATTAACAAAAAGGAAAACCACACCATGTCATCATCTTCTGCAATCGCACTGGCAGGTTTTATATCCTGGAGCCTGTTGCTACTAGTGCTCATGGAAGCCCTTCGTTCCCGCCTGGTACTTACCCGGGAAGTAGCCCCAGACGGCTTTCTGCCCGATAACTCCAACCTGTCACCATTCATGCAGAGACTGGCGCGGGCCCATGCAAACTGTGTAGAAGGATTGCCAATCTTTGGCGGTTTGTTGCTGTTGGCCATCGTGACCGGCGACACGGAAGCGACGGATTCCCTGGCTTATGTATTTTTGGCAGCAAGGATATTGCAATCCTCCATCCACCTGGTCTCCGTCAGCCCGATAGCGGTAACACTTCGATTCAGTGCGTTTGCGGTGCAGATGGCGATTGCCGTTTATTGGGCGGTGGTCTTACTGGCGGGCTTCTTATAATAGCGCGCTAAGATTTCCCTAGGCATTCAGAAACCTTACATAGATTGCTTCAATATCTTCTGGCGAGAACAGGCGCAATCCTTTTTCCTCGAACCGGTCCAGTTCCTTCGCCATGGGAAAGGTGAAATAGTTTCCTTCACCTGCCTGCCGTACCGATTCAAGGGTCTTGCCTTCGGCAATGGCCGCGACGGCATTTACCATGGATTGACATCCCTCCTTATACAGCTCCAGCACATGCCACAAGTAAGATTTACCAGGCACCACCGCCAGCTCTGTTGTGGCAATCACCGGCCCGCTATCAATGCCGGGGTCATCAATGTAATGCAAGGTAGTACCCAGGGAGCTCTCGTCGTTGAGCAATGCCCAGAAACTGGCCATCACGCCACGATAGCCAGGCAATTTTCCGGAGTGCAGATTTAAAACGCCCAGGTTGGGGACGGCGATGACGCGTTCTTTCAGGATGGTGCCGTAACGAATGGATAACACCAGCTCTGGCTCTGTATGCGCGTAACGCTCAAATCCCGCGCCACTGTTGATGTCATTTAATTCCTCAACAGCTTGTTCGGTAAAAACGGACAGGCCGTTGAATGTTTTCAACTCGGCCTCGTCGCCGGCGCTGCCCGAGTCGACCAGGGGGAACAGCATCTCATTAAAGAGTTGCTGCTCCATGAACTTCAGTTCCTGCAGTTGGCGCGGCCGCTCTGCTCCCTGTTTCTTTCCTACCGAGGAAGACAGAAAAACGGTGAGACTGTGTTCGCCAAGCGACGGTAACAGGTAATTAAGCGCGACTGAGCTTGCCAGGTCCCTGTTGGCGAGGAGGGTAATTCTCAAGGTGCGGGACCAAAAGAACGGGCCACAGCTCCATGCACTGTGGCCCGGTTGTTTGTCTTATTCCCAGATAGACCGTTTCTGCAGGGGAATATCCAGCACGTTGCCATTGGGTTGTCCCACATGAATGATGAAAGAGTTTTCATCGGGATGGCTATAACCCAGGGTGGCGAAACCACCTTCAGACACGGCGCGGAATTTCACGCTGTTAGCGGTGATCTCTTCCAGCACCATCTCCTGGGCGCCGTCGGTGCGGGGCTCGAAGCCGGGATCCCACTGCTGAATGTGCAGTACCAGTGAACCGTCCACTTCCTCGATGGTAATCATCTCGAAGGTGCCGGTGCCCTGGGCGTTACTGATTCTCACCGCGGCCATCAGGGAATTGCCGTCAGTATTGGTCCAGTTTTCTTCAAGCTGGTTCGGGCCCAGTTGCCCGGCCCAGTTGCCGGTCATCCAGCTCAGTTGTTCGATGCTGCCCGGTGCGCCCGCAGCAAACGCGGCGCCCGAGAATAACGTCAATACCAGGGCCAGGGTGGCGCCGAGTCTGTACTTCTGCATGAGTCTCTCCAGTTCAGGATTCGTTAGAGCCCGGATTGTCGCCTTTTCTCCAACCGTTAAACAAGAGCCCTTCTCATCAGTCTACTGGAAATCCGCTACTATGCTGCCCGGGAGTATCGTAATCTCCCAATATCAGTCAATCGAGAGCGAATTTGCCCATGAAGAAGGCACTGAAAATCGCTTCTGTTTCAATAGTCCTGCTGCTTTTGGCAGCGCTGGCATCACTGCGCCTGTTTGGCCTGGAGCCCCGGGACCAGCGGCCTGGCCTGTGGCTGTCAGGAGAAGTAGTGGAAGGACCGGTGGCGGACTGGTCGTTCACCGATGACCTGGAGGAAATCTTCGTTCAAACCAGATCGCCCTGGTTGCTGCCCCATTCAGTAACCACCTACTGTGCAATTTACAACGGCGAACTCTACCTGTTTTCCGCTTATTACCAGGGCGGGGTGTTTCCCGACACTCGAGGCTGGAACCGGAATGTAATTCGCGACCCGCGAGTCCGATTGAAACTTGGGGAGGGGCTGTACGATGTGAGCCTGCAACACATCACTGACGAAAGCATTCGCCTACCCGTAATCCGGCGATTTGAAGCGAAATACCCGGCGTGGGGAAATCCGGGTGATGAAAATGTGCACGTCATGCTAGTGCAGCAGGACTAATCAGCCGGTTCTCTGCCACACCAGCATCTGGTTGTTAGCCGGCATGGCGTGATCTTCCACCAGCTTCAGCCCCTGGCCTTCCGCCATGCTGTCTACCCATTCGAAATCCCTTATGCCACTCACCGGGTCTCGCTGTTTCAGCCACAGGTCGAAATTGGCGTTACTTTCCGTGGTGAATTCGCCCTTGTACTTGAAAGGCCCATAAACCATTAACAAGCCGTTATCCGCCAGATGGGCGCCGACCTTGTAAAAGAAATTGACCACCGACACCGCGGCCATGATGTGCAAGGTGTTGGCACTGAAAATGGCATTGAATTTCTCTACTGGCCAGGCATCGTCATTGACATCCAGTATGACGCCCCGGGGCAGGTTGGGCAGGCTGGCCGCCTCAATTCGTGGGGTTAAAATTTCAATGTTTTCAGTCGTTTCCGAGCTTTGCCAGCTCATGGCTGGAAACAGGGAGGCAAAATGTACGGCATGTTGAGCTGTGCCACCGCCGATTTCCAGCAATGACTCCCCACCCGACAAGTGTTTGCTTAACACTTCATATATGGGTGACTTGTTATTTTCGCAGGCCTGGCTAAAGGGAAGTCCGTCTGTCATTTTGCAGGCCCGGGTTAAACCGAACTACTTTTTGGTCTTGCGCAGAAAAGTGGGTTTGCTATTGGATGAATCTTCCGCCGAATACTTGTAACCCTCTACGTCGAACTCTACCAATCTTTCCGGGTTCTTGATTCGGTTCCTGATTATCCATGCCACCATCTGGCCACGGGCCTTCTTGGCGAAGAAGCTGAGTACTCGATACTTTCCGCTGGCCCAGTCCTTGAACACCGGTGTGACTATTTCGGCGTCGATGTCATTGGCCTGCAGGGAATTGAAGTACTCATGGGAAGCCAGGTTCACCAGTATTTTCTTTTCTCTCTTTGCGGCAAGTGCCTCCATGTCGGTATTAATGGCAGAGGTGAGTCGTGAACCCCAGTAGTCGTACAGGTTTTTCTTGCGCGCAACCTTCAGGCTTGTACCCATCTCCAGCCGGTATGGCCGCATCAGGTCCAGGGGGCGCAGTATTCCGTACAGTCCAGACAGGATGCGCAGGTGGTCCTGGGCAAAATTCAGGTCGGCGGCGCTGAGTTTGTGTGCTTCCAGTCCCAGGTAGACATCGCCCTTGAAAGCAAAGATTGCCTGGCGAGAGCTTTTTGAATCGAACTGAGGCTGCCATTGCTGATAGCGCTCATGGTTAAGCTCACCCAGGGCTTCGCTCATGTTCATGAGCCTTGAAAGCTGCTTCGCGCTCAGTGTTTTCAGTTTGTCAGCCAATACACTGGCCTCATCCGCAAACTGAGGCAAGCTACTCTTGCGAATTGCAACTTTCGATTCGTAATCGAGGGATTTGGCCGGAGAAACTACAATCAGCATGAACGGTCCTGTAAGTGTTTCAAAAACGCCGCCTTCGGCGGTGCTAAATCGGGAGAGCAGAGTGTACCAAACCGCATCGGAGCTTGTCCGTTCCCACTCTGGATGGATTGCAATACGAAGGATCAACAAAGTAGATGAAGCGGGGGCATCGGGGTAAGCTCAGTCAGTATGATTGACCGACTGCAAGTAGTCGCCGTTACCCTGTATCGCGTGCGCCATGTTTTTACACTCCTGGCCGTGCTTTCCGCGCTTATTGTCGCGTTGAGCCTTTTTGAAGCGGCGGGACTCAGCGCCGACGTTCACCTGGTTCCGGCGCTGGTTTCGTTTTGCTGGAGTGTCACACTGATCAGTTTCGCCAGCCTGTTTGCCCACGTACCCGGCAAGCCGGACAAGTCAGTGGCCTGGCGCCGGCGCCTGTCCATTCGCCTGCAGCGCCTGTTCCTTGGCGCCCTGGGCCTGTCCCTCATCGGCCTGAGTGTCGCGGTTCTGGTATTGAGCTGGCAGTTGCTGCGCACCTGGCTGTCTGCCTGATTCCCATCCTGTGACATAATGCGCAGCTTGGTGAATCACCGGTTTTGAGAAATGCCGCTGCCACAACTCTCCGCAATTATCGATCGCATTACGGACCTGTTCGGCCGTGTCCTGGCCTGGCTTACCGTGGGCAAGGTGTTTGTCATGGTCAGCATCGTCACCCTGCGTTATGCCTTTGCCTACGGCAATATCTCCCTGCAGGAATCCATCATGTATCTCAATGCCATGATGTTTACCTTTGGCGCGGCTTATACCCTGAAGCAACAGGGTCATGTCCGCGTTGATGTTTTCTACAGCAGGCTGTCCACTAAACGGAAGGCAATCATAGACGTTGCCGGCATTCTCCTGTTCCTTTACCCCAGCATGTTCTTCATTATTTATTTCAGCTGGGATTACGTTGCCCTGTCCTGGCGAGTTCACGAAGCGTCACCGGAAACCAGTGGCCTGCCTTTTGTTTACCTGTTAAAGACCTGCATCATACTGATGCCGGCCATGGTGATTTTCCAGGGCACATCGGAACTGCTGCGCAGCATCGAATTAATCAGGGCGGGCGAGACCTAGTGCTCGACCTTTTACCCCTGCTGTTTTTCCTTTGTATCTGCCTGGTACTGATGGCGGGATTTCCCGTCGCGCTTACACTGGCCGGAGTGTCTTTGCTGTGGGCGGGCCTGGGTACCCTCGCGGGGGTGTTCGACACGGCGTACATCAACCTGATTCCCAATCGCATTTACGGCATCTTCATCAACCAGAATCTCTATGCCGTGCCCATGTTTGTATTCATGGGAACCATGCTGGAGAAATCCAGGCTGGCCGAGGACCTGCTGCAGAACATGGCCCTGGTATTCAGATCTGTTCCCGGGGGCCTGGGCATTTCCGTGGTGATCGTGGGCATGTTGCTTGCCGCCAGTACCGGAATCGTCGGCGCCACCGTGGTTACCATGGGCATCCTGTCCCTGCCCACCATGCTCAAGAACGGTTACAAACCCAGCCTGGCCTGCGGCACCCTGTGTGCGACGGGCACCCTGGGCCAGATCATCCCCCCTTCCATCTGCCTGGTGTTGCTGGGAGAAGTGATCTCGAATTCTTTCCAGCAGAGCCAGCTCGATGCCGGTATTTTTGCGCCGGATTTCGTTTCCATCGGTGACCTGTTTGCCGGTGCAATCGTGCCGGGACTGGTGCTGGTGGCGGCCTACCTGCTGTACATTTTATTTATCGCGATGTTCCGGGCAGAACAGGCGCCGTCTTTAGCTGCCGATGCCGAGGCAGTTTCCCCGCGCAAACTGCTTATCGCCTTGCTCAATGGTCTGGCGCCGCCAATCATCCTGGTGGTTGCCGTACTCGGCTCCATACTGGCCGGGCTCGCCACCCCGACTGAGGCAGCCAGCGTAGGTGCATTCGGAGCCATCGCCCTGGCATTGGCGAAACGGGCGCTGGATTTTAAGGTACTGCATTCCGTGGCCCTGGAAACCATGCGCGTCACCTCCATGGTGTACTTGATCCTGGTGGGCGCGGCCATCTTTTCTTCCGTGTTCCGGGGTTTCGGTGGCGACGGGGTCATTGAAGCGGTGCTGAACAATCTTCCCGGTGGCATGTTTACCGCAACCCTGGGCGTGATGCTGCTTATCTTTTTACTGGGCTTCATTCTCGACTTTATCGAGATTACTTTCATGGTGGTGCCCCTGGTGGGCCCGGTGCTCATGGCCATGGGTGTGGACCCGATCTGGCTGGGGGTCATGATCGCGGTAAACCTGCAAACTTCCTTTCTGACTCCGCCATTTGGATTCTCACTGTTCTACCTGCGCTCGGTGGCGCCGGAATCCGTGGCAACCACGGAAATCTATCGCGGGGTTATTCCGTTCATTGCCATGCAGCTAGGCTTAATGCTTCTATTGGCGCTGCAGCCATCCCTGGCGACGTGGTTGCCTGCGGCCCTGAGGTAAACAGGATCATGAGCGAGACTGAACACAATCAATCGGAACCCCTGGGCGAGTTGGCCCTGCAAACACTGGCCATGCCAAAGGATACCAATGCCAATGGCGATATATTCGGCGGCTGGCTGGTGGGGCAGATGGACCTCGCCGCGGGCATCGCCAGCAAGGAAGTGGCCAAGGGTCGATCCGCTACAGTGGCAATAAAAGATGTCACGTTTATCCGGCCGGTTCGGGTTGGCGCTACGGTGAGTTGTTATGCCCGCGTGGTAAAAACCGGCCACACGTCCATGCACATCCAGGTGGAAGTCTGGACCACCAATCACCTGGGCCACAAGGATATGCAAAAGGTTTCCGAAGGCCTGTTCGTATTCGTGGCCATCGATGACACCGGCAAGCCCAGGCCTTTACCCGATGCCAGGTAGCTGCAAGCTTTTTATCGCAATTCTATTCTGCGCATCTATTACGTCCGCAGGCTATTCCCAATCGCTGCTCAGCAACCAGGAAACAACCCGCCTGTCTGACTGGCTGGATTCTCCAGAAGCAAATTTGCCCGAGAACATTGTGCCCCGCGCCATGCTGCAGTTGTATCTGCGCAGTGCACTGAGCTTGAACTTTGTTGCCAGTGACGATGTGGTGCCGGAAGACCGTCCCATGGCCCTCGCGACCCGGGCGGTGCAGTGCGCCCAGGACGACAGCATTGACTACTGCCTGTACGGCGGTGCCGCCTCTGGCTGGATGGAGGCGGACGCTGACAATCTGGCACCCTATCTTCTGCTGATGAAACAAAGACTGGCTTCTGATGACGACAGCGCGCTACGTTTTTTACAGGAGGGCCTGGAGGCCAGCCGCGTGGAAAGTTATTACTTCGCCCGATTCATGGTGCTCAGGGAAGTGCTGCAAGACATGGGCATTCTGCCGGGGCGGCGAAACTTTATTGCCGAGCTGATCACCGTTCCTTCATTACAGGAAATCTATGGTTCGTTGATTGCTGTATGTACCGCCCGTGTCACAACCTCAACGGAATGGACGCAGGCATGCCTGCAACTTGCGGACAAGCTGGAAACCGGCGAGACCTTCTATGCCAATGTAATGGGTGCCGCTTTGCGCCGGGATATTGTTCCCCTAGTTTCTTCCGATGAAGATGAAATCGCGGCAGCGCTGGATCGACGCGCCAGGTATGTCCAGATCCGCCAGGAAGCAAGGGCAGAGCTGGACTGGTGGATGAATCCCGAAGGCCGGCCTAACAGCTGGTATGAGGATGCCCTGGAAGTGGGTGAGCTCGAGGCGCTGCGCAGGGCTATCGCGCGCGCTCGCGACTAATTCTGCGGCAGGTTGCGGGCATTCACCAGGGCGTCTTCCGCCATGCTGTGGTATTCCGCCACGTTGTTACGGAAACTGTTCCAGGATTCAAAGACACGGCGTGTTGCGTCGTCGGTTTGCGCCAGCTCGGCTATTACCTCATCAGACAGCCTGCGTAATTCCCGCAATACATCGTCTGGCAGGCGGCGCACTTCGACGCCGTGTTCCTCTACCAGGGCTCGCATGGCTTCGGCATTGCGCGCCGTAAGTTCGTCAAGCAGCAAGCCGTTCATCACTTCCGTGCCGGCCATGAGTATCGCCTGCAGGTCCGGTGGCAGTGCCTCGAAGCGTTCCTTGTTGAAAATAGTTTCCAGGGTGGAACCGGGTTCGTGCCAGCCGGGGTAGTAATAGTAATCGGCGACGGTATGGTATCCGGCGGCGAGATCGTTATAGGCGCTGACGAATTCCGTGGCATCCAGGGCCCCGGTTTGCAGGGCGGTAAAGACCTCACTCACCTGCATGGTGACCGGCGTGCCGCCTGCGCGGGAGAACACTTCGCCGCCGAGGCCGGGTATGCGCATTTTCAATCCCCTCAGGTCCGCCAGGGAATTTATCTCCCGGTTAAACCAGCCAAACATCTGGGTACCGGAGTTACCGCCTCGCACCGGAATCAAATTAAAAGGTGCGTACAGTTCGCGCCATAACTCGTTACCACCACCATAGGTGAGCCAGGCATTCATCTCTTCACCGGTCATGCCAAAAGGTATGGAGGAGAAAAACGCCGCGGCGGGTATCTTGCCCTGCCAGTAATAGGCGCCGGTATGTCCGATCTCGGCGACTCCCTGTGATACGGCATCGAACACTTCAAGTCCGCCTACCAGTTCGTTGGCACCATAAACCGTGATGCGCATGCGGCCGTTACTCATCTGTTCCACGATGTCGGCGAAGTGTTCGGGGGATGTGCCCAGGGCAGGCAGGTTTTTAGGCCAGGAAGTAATGAGCTTCCATTCGTAAACGGTTTGGTTGGTTTCCACTGGACCCGCACTGTTGTTTGCCGGGGCATCTCCACAGGACGCGAGCAAGAAAGCGAGAGCTATGAACGCCAGTTTTTTCATTATTGTTCCTTGCACAGCCCGTGATGTACTACGAGAGGGGTTCCAGGTTGGCGTAGGATAGCACCAACCACTTGCTGCCTACAGCATCGAAGTTTACCTGCACCCGGGCATTGGAGCCTTGCCCTTCGTAGTTTAGTACCACGCCCTCGCCGAATTTGCCGTGGGCCACGCGCTGGCCCAGAGACAACTCGGTTTGAGGCACTTCCACATCACCGGCCATGGATGGTTTGCCACGGCCGAGGCGAGCGCCTCCCACCGCCGGGCGCACCACCGTGGATTTCATCCGTACTTCTTCCACCAGCTCCCTGGGAATTTCCCGGATGAACCGGGAAGGACGTTTGAGCTTGATCTCACCATGTAAGCGGCGCGACTCGGCGTGGCACAGGTAGAGCTTGTTCTTGGCCCGGGTGATGCCCACGTAGCAAAGCCGTCTCTCTTCTTCCAGCCCAACGGGATTGTCCATAGACATCATGTGAGGAAACAAGCCTTCTTCCATTCCCGCCAAAAATACCAGTTGAAACTCCAGCCCCTTGGCGGAGTGCAGGGTCATGAGTTGTACCGCATCCTCGTTTTCCGCCGCCTGGCCTTCGCCGGCATCAAGCGCAGCCTGGTCCAGGAAGGCAGACAGTATCGCCATGGACTTCAGGTCAGTTTCTTCGTCCAGCTCAAAATCATCAAAACTGCTGGCAGCGTTAATAAGCTCTTCGAGGTTTTCGATACGGGTCCGGGCTTTCTCCCCGCCCTCTTTCTCATGATGTGGGATCAGGCCACTGCGGGCGATGACGTGCTCCACTTTTTCATGCAGCTCCAGTTCGCCGCATTCCTTTTCCAGCTCATCCAGCAATTCCATGAATGCCAGCACGGCATTGGCGGCGCGGGACGTGAGTATCTGCTCGTTTACGCACTTGATGCAGGCCTGCCACAGGGAACTGCCGTCTTCCCGTGCAGTGCTGCGCAGGGTATCCATGGTGCGGCCGCCAATGCCGCGGGCGGGTACATTGATAACTCGCTCCAGCGCCGTGTCGTCATTGCGGTTCGCGATGAGGCGCAGGTAGGCCAGGGCATTCTTGATCTCGAGGCGTTCATAGAAACGGTGGCCGCCATAAATGCGGTAGGGCATGTTGACCCGCAACAGTGCATCTTCAAGTTCCCGCGACTGGGCATTGGAGCGGTACAGGATTGCCGCGTCGGCGCGCCGGTTGCCCCCGGTAAACCAGTCCTGCACCCGGTCCACGATGAAGCGGGCTTCGTCCTGTTCATTAAAGGCTTCGTACAGGCTGATGGGTTCGCCATCGCCCCCCTCGGTCCACAGGTTTTTACCAAGCCGGCCCTGGTTGTTGGCAATAAGCTGATTGGCTGCCTTGAGAATAGTGGAAGTGGAGCGGTAGTTTTGCTCCAGCCGGATAATTTCCCCATCCGGAAAGTCCATGTTGAACTGCTGGATGTTTTCTATGCGGGCACCGCGCCAGCCGTAAATGGACTGGTCGTCATCACCTACAACCATAAGATGATTGTTATTTCCTGCCAGGATTCGCAGCCAGGCATATTGAATGGAGTTGGTATCCTGGAACTCATCCACGAGAATATGTTGAAAACGATTTTGATAGTGGGCCAATACCTGTGGGTTCTTCAGCCACAATTCATGGGCCCTGAGCAGGATCTCACCAAAGTCGATCATGCCGCCCCGCTCACAGGCTTCCTCATAAGCGGCATAGACCTGCAACATGGTGCGGGTGTAATCGTCGTCAAAATTCTGGATATTTCCCGAGCGCAGGCCTTCGTCTTTTTGTGAATTGATGTACCACTGGCACTGCCGCGCCGGCCATTTGTCTTCGTCGATGTGCAGGGATTTGCAGATGCGCTTAATGAGACGCAGCTGGTCTTCGGCGTCGAGGATATGAAAATCTTCCGGCAGCCCTGCTTCCTGCCAGTGGGAGCGGAGCAGGCGATGGGCCAGTCCATGAAAGGTGCCTACCCACATACCGCCGATGGGCTGACCCAGTAATTCCTCGATGCGGCCGCGCATTTCCCGGGCAGCCTTGTTGGTAAAAGTTACCGCGAGGACGGCAAAGGGAGAGACTCCCTGGGCCTGGATCAGCCACGCCACCCGGTGTACCAGCACTCGAGTCTTGCCGCTACCGGCGCCGGCGAGTACGAGCAGGGTTTGGGTCGGACTGGCTACAGCATCCCGTTGCTGTTCGTTTAGAGAATCGAGTATGTGGGAGACATCCATGGCCAGCTGATTCTAGCAGAGGGCGGCAGGCTTTGTTATTTGATAGACTAGCGCGCCTGCTGGAAACACGCTTGAAATCCTGGAGAAAAACATGGCGGTCAGAATCGACGACGCACCCTTTGACTGGCAAGACCCCTTCCTGCTGGAAGAACAACTGAGTGAAGAGGAGCGCATGGTACGTGATACAGCGCGCAAGTACGCCCAGGAGAAATTGCTGCCACGAGTGCGCGAAGCTTATCGCAATGAGGAAACCGATCCTGCCATTTTCCGTGAAATGGGTGCATTGGGATTACTGGGCTGCACCATCGAAGGTTATGACTGCGCCGGTATGAACTATGTTTGCTACGGCCTGATCGCCCGGGAAATCGAAGCCGTGGATTCCGGTTACCGCTCCATGATGAGCGTTCAGTCTTCCCTGGTCATGCACCCCATCAACGTATTTGGTACCGAGGAACAGAAACAGAAATACCTGCCCAAGCTTGCCAGTGGAGAATACATCGGTTGTTTTGGCCTTACCGAGCCGGACCACGGTTCCGATCCCGGGGGCATGGTGACCCGGGCCCGGAAGGTAGATGGTGGTTACAGCCTGTCCGGCGCCAAGAACTGGATCAGTAACTCACCCATCGCCGATGTCTTTATCGTCTGGGCCAAGGATGATGACGGAGCCATTCGCGGTTTCATCCTCGACAAGGGCATGGATGGTCTCAGCGCACCCAAGATCGAGGGCAAGCTGGCACTCAGGGCTTCCGTTACCGGTGAGATCGTCATGGACGAGGTATTCGTGCCGGAAGAGAACAAGTTTCCCGAGGTGAAAGGACTGGGCGGCCCCTTCAGTTGTCTCAACTCTGCCCGGTTGGGTATCGCCTGGGGCGCACTCGGTGCGGCGGAAACCTGTTGGCTTACCGCGCGCCAGTACGTACTGGACCGCAAGCAATTTGGCCGGCCTCTGGCCGCCAACCAGATCATCCAGAAGAAACTGGCCATCATGCAAACCGAGATATCCCTCGGGCTGCAGGGCTGTTTGCAGGCTTGCCGCCTGCGGGACCAGGGTAAACTGGCGCCGCCACTTATCTCCCTGCTAAAGCGTAACTCCTGCTTGAAAGCACTGGATGTGGCGCGGGAAGCAAGGGATATGCTTGGCGGGAATGGTATTTCAGACGAGTTCCCCATCATGCGCCACGCCCAAAATCTCGAGGTTGTGAATACCTATGAAGGCACCCAGGACATTCACGCGCTAATTTTAGGCCGCGCGCAAACCGGAATTCAGGCTTTCACCGGCTGACTTAAAGGTAATTCAAAAACACGCCGAGAAATATCACGGCGCCCACCCAGTTATTATTCAGAAATGCTTTGAAACATTGGCCGGGCACCCGGTCCCTGATCAGGTATTGCTGGTAGAGAAGCAGCACGGCAGCGGCCAGCAGTGACACGTAGTACACCGTTCCCATCTCGAACTGTCTTCCCGCCAGCCACATGGCGACAACAAACATCCCCTGCAGCATGGCGATGACATACTTGTCCGCATCACCAAACAGGATAGCCGTTGACTTGATTCCAATCTCCTTGTCGAACTCCCGGTCTACCATGGCGTATTCCGTATCGTAGGCCACAATCCAGATGGCATTGGCCACAAACAGCAAATAGGCAGGCTGCGGGAGTGTTGAGTTCACCGCAGTGAATGCCATGAGTATGCCCCAGGAGAAAGCCACGCCGAGCACCAACTGGGGCAGGTTGGTAAATCGCTTCATGAACGGATACAACGCCGCCAGGGCAACGCCGGCAATGGACAGGTAGATCGTGGCGAGATTGGTGAACAGCACCAGCGCGAATCCGAGCAGAGCAAGAAAGAAGAAACAGTAGAGCGCATCTTTACGGCTCAGGGATCCCGTTGCCAGGGGCCGCTGTTGCGTGCGTTCTACCTGGCCGTCGAATCGGTAGTCGGCAAAGTCATTGACGCAACAACCTGCCGAACGCATCAGCGCCGTTCCCAGAATAAATATGACCAGGAGCTTGAATGTGGGAATTCCAGCTGAAGCTATCCATAGCGCGGTAATGGTTGGCCACAGCAGCAGGTAGATGCCAATAGGCTTGTTAGCGCGGGTGAGTTCAACAAGTGCCGGTAGCTTGGCGTGCAGCCGTGGAAATGCCGCTTTGAAACGCGCATTCAGGCGAAGCCACTGTGCATGCAGGAATTCCATCGGCCTGTTAGTTCTCCGGGCCACAATTACGACGAGCTAGAATAAAAGAAATCATCCTGAAGTGACACCATAATAACTCTGTTAGGAAATGAAACCCCAATTGGCTGATGTTACACATTGCCATAATCGGCACGCTCTCCCACCCAGCGATGAATCAGGCCATCGATGATATCCGGATGAGACTGCTGAATGGCATCACCAGCTTCCTTTACCTGTTCCAGCAAACCGCCGTCCCGGGCAATATCCGCAACGCGGAAACTCATCATGCCGGTCTGCTCAGTACCCAGTACCTGGCCGGGGCCACGCAGTTCCAGGTCCTTTTCGGCAATGTAGAACCCATCGTTGCTGTCCCGCATTACGCCCAACCTGGCCTTGCCGGCCTGGGAAAGGGGTGCCTGGTATAACAACAGGCAATGGGATTCCTGTGCGCCACGACCCACCCGGCCCCGCAATTGATGCAATTGTGCAAGGCCCAGCCGTTCCGCATTCTCGATTACCATGAGGCTGGCATTGGGCACGTCGACACCCACTTCAATGACCGTGGTCGCCACCAGCAGCTGGATGTCACCGTCCTTGAACCGGTTCATGGCCATGGATTTTTGTTTTGGTTTCATACGCCCATGGATAAGACCGACTGTAATTTCCGGCAACGCTTTCACCAACTGTTCCGCTGTCGCCTCCGCCGCCTGTGCCTGCATCGCTTCGGACTCTTCTATGAGTGTACACACCCAGTAAGCCTGGCTTCCTTCCCGGCAGGCCTTATTGATGCGCTCAACGATCTCCGGGCGGCGATCACTGCTGAGCACCGCGGTGTTAACCGGTGTGCGACCCGGGGGTAATTCATCGATTACCGAGGTATCGAGATCGGCATAGGCGCTCATGGCCAGGGTGCGGGGAATGGGTGTTGCGGTCATTACCAACTGGTGGGGATTACCGACGCTGGTGTTGGACTTCTCCCTGAGCGCGAGGCGCTGGTGTACGCCGAAGCGGTGTTGTTCATCCACGATGATCAGGCCAAGCCTGTGATACTCCACCTCGTCCTGGAACAGGGCGTGAGTTCCAATAATCAACTTGATATCGCCGCTGGCAAGCCCATGCAGTGTCATGCTCCGGGCCGATCCCTTGCTCTTGCCGCTCAGCCACCCTGGTGTAATGCCGAGCGGTTCCAGCCATTGGCTGAAGTTTGCCAGGTGTTGCTCGGCAAGAATTTCCGTGGGAGCCATGAGAGCGACCTGGTAACCACTCTCTATGGCCTGCAGAGCCGCCAGTGCGGCAACTACGGTTTTCCCTGAACCCACGTCTCCCTGAACCAGCCGCAACATCGGTGTGGGCCGCGCCAGGTCTGCAGCAATTTCACTGGCGACAAGCTGCTGGCTATTGGTGAGTGTGAACGGCAGGGATTTTTCGAAGCGCGCGCCCAGCTCGCACTTTATTGCGAACGCCGGAGCGATCTGTGCCTCGCTGTCCAGCTTGAAACGCCGCATGCACAGGCGATGGGCGAGTAGCTCCTCGAAAGCCAGGCGTCGCAAACCCGGATTGCTGCGCTCCGTAGTCCAGTCGGCGGAAGTACCTACCGGAGGCGAATGCAATAACTGGATCGCTTCGGTGAGATCACTCAGCTTATAGGTCTCCAGCAAATCTGCCGGCAGTAATTCGGTTAGCCCCTCAGACTTCTCCAGCAGCTTGAGGGCCTGGACGATGATCTTTCTCAACCGTGCCTGCTGCAGCCCCTCGGTCGTGGGGTAAACCGGTGTCAATCCTTCGTTGAGGGGCTCGTCTTCACGCACCAGGCTGTATTCGGGGTGGTACAACTCGAAACCGGAACGGCCTCGCCGAACTTCACCATAGCAACGCAGGATCTTGCCTTCCTGCAATGCGTTTTTCTGGGTGGCGCTGAAGTGAAAAAAGCGCAGACCGATGAGGCCGCTGTCGTCTTGAATCGTGCATAAAAGACTACGCCGGCGCCCGAACTGTATAGCTACATTCACTATCGATCCTTGCAATTGCACCTGCTGGCCCAGGCCGATCTTGCGAATGCTGTCGATGCGGGTGCGGTCTTCGTAGCGAAAGGGCAGATGCAGCAGCAAATCCTGGGCATTGTTAATTCCCAGCCTGGAAAACTTCTCGGCCAGTGCAGGGCCCACACCATGCAAGCGGGTCAGGGGAATAGTTTCCAGCGGCTGGGTCATGGGCGCCGCCAGGTGCTAGAGGGCAAGAATCGCGTCTATTTCAATCGCGGCGCCCTTTGGCAGGGCACTTACCTGGATCGTGGCGCGGGCAGGATAGGGTTCTTGAAAATGCCCGGCCATGATTTCGTTTACCGTGGCAAAGTCACCGAGGTCGGTGAGATAAATAGTGAGCTTCACGGCATCCTGCAAACTGCCGCCCGCCGCTTTGGCTACAGCCTCGAGATTGGCGAACACCTGCTGTGCCTGTTCGGCGATACCGCCGGCTACCAGCTCCATGGAGTCCGGATGCAGGGGAATCTGCCCGGACAGGAACACCAGTTTTCCCGACGCTATGGCCTGTGAGTAGGGCCCGATCGCTGCCGGGGCGGCATCGGACTGCACTTGTCGTCTTTCGCTCATAGATCCTGCTTGAGTACGCCGATGGTAGGCTTGATGACTTTACGCACCTTGCGGCTCTTCACCCGTGTGATCCGGGTTACCGCGAGCAGGGAACGAATTCGTTTCATCACCCGGGCAAGGTGCACGCGGTTCTTTACATTGAGTGACAGGTTCACGATAGAAATGCGGGCGTCCCTTTCAACCGTGCTGATTCTTTCAATATTGGCTTCGGCTCCGGTAATGGTGGTCGCGAGTGTTGCAATAATGCCTCTTTCATTTTCCAGTTCCACCCGCAGCTCAACGGAAAACTCTCCCTGGACCTGGGGATCCCAGCTCACCGTTACGCACTTCTCGGGATTGTCCCTGATCTCCGAGATATTGTTGCAGTCGTCGGTATGGATCACCATGCCGCGGCCGGAGCTGATGTGACCGATAATGGGATCGCCAGGAATTGGATGGCAGCACTTGGCATAGTTAATGACCATGCCTTCAGAACCCCGGATTGCAAGAGTATTATGGTCATCTTCCTCCGGAACTCGTTCGGCGACACCGGCACTGCTATGGGCAGCAAGCCTCTGCGCGATCATGTAGGCCATGCGATTGCCGAGGCCGATCTCTTCTAACAGTTGATCCATGGATTCGAGATTGGTCTGGTTTAATACGGCCTGGATGCTGTCCTGGGGAACTGTTTCCAGTTCCGAACCGAAACTTGCCAGGGCCTTGTTAAGCAGGCGACGACCCAGGGCAACGGATTCCGAGTGTTTCTGGTTTTTCAGGTAGTGACGGATATTGCTTCGTGCCTTGCCGGTGACCACGAAGCTGAGCCAGGCAGGATTGGGCTGGGTGCCGGGAGCCGTGATGATCTCCACGGTCTGGCCGCTCTGCAGAGGTTCGCTGAGAGGCGCGAGCCGGCGCGAGATGCGGCAGGCCACGCAGGAATTGCCGACATCGGTGTGGATCGCGTAGGCGAAGTCCACCGCGGTGGAGCCCGCAGGCAATTCGAAAATCTGGCCCTTGGGAGTAAACACGTAAATCTCGTCCGGGAACAGGTCGATCTTGACGTTCTCGATAAACTCCAGGGAATTACCGGCGTGTTTCTGTAATTCCAGCAGGCCGTTCACCCATTCACGGGCACGAATGTGCGCATTGGTTGGGATATCATCACTGGACTTATAGAGCCAGTGCGCGGCAATGCCGTTATTCGCCATGGCTTCCATTTCCTCGGTGCGGATCTGGATTTCAATAGGTACGCCGTGCATGCCAAACAGTGTGGTGTGCAGCGACTGGTAACCATTGGCCTTGGGAATGGCGATGTAATCCTTGAAGCGTCCGGGCACAGGTTTGTAGAGACTGTGTGCGGCGCCTAACACTCGATAACAAGTATCGGCCCTGTCAACGATTATGCGAAATGCATAAACGTCCATGATCTCAGAGAAGGATTTGCGTTTGCTGCGCATCTTCTCGTAAATGCTGAACAGGTGCTTCTCCCTGCCAATGGTTCGGCCGGGCAATCCTTCTCTTTCCAGGCAGGCTTCCAGGGAGGTCTGAATCTGGGAAACGATTTCCTTGCGATTGCCGCGGATATTCTTGACCGCTGCGTCGATGCGTCGTGAACGCATCGGGTAAAGCGCGCGAAACCCAAGTTCTTCAAATTCCACGCGAACATTATTCATGCCCAGGCGGTTGGCAATGGGAGCATAAATGTCCAGGGTCTCCCGGGCAATTCTGCGGCGTTTGTCCGGGGTCAGAGAATCCAGAGTACGCATGTTATGAAGACGATCCGCGATCTTGACCATGATCACGCGCAGGTCTTTGGCCATTGCCATGGCCATCTTCTGGAAATTCTCAGCCTGGGCTTCCGCCCGCGATGAGAAAGTAATCTTGTTAAGCTTGCTGACTCCGTCTACCAGGTCGGCAACGGTATTGCCAAACTGGGACTTGATCGCGGTCTTGGTGATTCCCGTGTCTTCGATTACGTCATGGAGCATGGCGGCCATCAGGCTCTGATGGTCCATGTGCATCTCGCTAAGAATGTTGGCTACGGAAAGGGGGTGGGAAACATAGGGTTCGCCGCTACGGCGGAACTGGCCCTCGTGGGCCTGTTCAGCATAGTAGTATGCGCGGCGAACACTGTTTACCTGATCTTTGCCGAGATAGTTGGAAAGATCAGTGGCGAGCGAGTCGATGGACGGGGCTTCGGCTACTTGCACATCGACTCCTGTCTGCTCACTCTTCGACGGGGGGCTGCTCTTCCTGTTCAGCAGTTGCGGCGGCGGCAGCGGCAGCGGCGGCTGCCTCTTCTATTTCCTCACCAACTTCTTCCAGGTCTACGCTGGGCTTTTCAACCAGGATTTCAGCGTCCACCAGGCCGTCAGCGATTTCCCTGAGGGCGATCACGGTGGGCTTGTCATTGTCGACAGAGACCATGGGGTCCTTGCCTTCGATCTGCAATTGCCGGGCACGCTTGCTGGAAACCATGACCAGTTCAAAGCGGTTGTCTACCTTGTCCAGGCAATCTTCTACGGTAATTCTTGCCATGCTGGGATCTCGTTAATGAGCCTATATTGAGTATCTATGGGCCGGGGAGGGCGATTCAAGCCCCTGTCCCGAAGGACCGGGGATTTTACTGGAAAATCATGCCGAATGCATGGTTTTCAGGGAGCCGGGGCCCTGCCTAGCCGCGGGTCAGGTCGGCCAGTAATTCCGCGTTCTTGTGCTGCTGCACCACCACCCGCAGGCGGTTGGCGCGGACGATGGATTTCATGTCTTCAACCGCTTCGTGGAAATCGTCGTTGATGACGACGAAATTGGCTTCCCCCACGTGGGTAATCTCATTTACGGCCTTGGCCATGCGCCGGTCGATCGTCTCTTCGCTGTCCTGGGCTCGGGTTTGCAGGCGATGGCGCAGAATTTTCAGTGAAGGGGGCAATATGAATATGGAACAGGCGTTGGGATGCAGGTTCCTGATCTGTTCCGCACCCTGCCAGTCAATTTCCAGGATTACATCGATTCCTGACTCGAGTTGCTCATCGACCCACTTCTGTGAGGTGCCATAGTGATGACCGTATACCTCCGCGCTCTCCAGGAAAGCTCCATCACTGAGCATGGTCATGAACACGTCGTTGCTGACAAAGTGGTAATTGACGCCGTCTTCTTCCTTCGGCCGAGGCGGACGCGTGGTGTGAGACACTGAAACACAGAGTTTGTCATCGTGTTCCACCAGCGCTCTAACCAGGCTGGTCTTCCCGGCGCCGGAAGGTGCGGTGACGATGTAGAGTACGCCTTTATTCATGATAATTTCCCGATCGTGGTGAAGACTACTCAACGTTTTGAATCTGCTCGCGCAGTTGTTCAATCAATACTTTCAATTCCACGGCGCCCATTGTTGTTTCAATGACAATGGATTTAGAAGAAAGGGTGTTGGCCTCGCGATTCAATTCCTGCATCAGGAAATCCAGGCGTCGTCCTTTCTGGCCCTTGGTATTTACTACTCTTTCAACCTCGTCCAGGTGTGAATCGAGCCGGTCCAGTTCCTCGGCGACATCGGCTTTTTGCGCAAGCAATGCAACTTCCTGTTCGATTCGCGTCGGCTCGAGCTCGGCCTTGAGGTCCGTAATCTTGTCCAGCAGGGTCTGGCGCTGACGTGCCAGTATGTCCGGCATCTGGGTGCGCACGTTGGCGACGATCTCCCGGATACTGCCGACCCGTTCAAGCAGCATGTCCCTGATAGCCGCGCCTTCCCTCTCCCGGTTGCTGACCAGTTCATCAAGGGCTTTTTCGAACAGGTTCAACGCTTCCTGCTCGATGGTGTCACTGTCGAATTCCTGTTCCCTGATCACACCGGGCCAGCGCAGGATTTCCATGCTGCCCAGGGGCTTGCTGTTACCCGTAATCTGTTCGATTTCCTGGTTGGCCTGCATGAGCTGTTCGATCAACTCGCGATTGAGCTGGATACTCGATGCGGCAGTTTCCGCCATGGAATAACGAAGCTGGCACTCGACCTTGCCTCGATGCAGTCTCTTGCGCAGGATTTCCCGGACGTTGTTTTCCAGGCCACGAAACATTTCCGGCAGGCGGATGCTTGGTTCCAGGTAGCGGTGGTTAACCGACCGTAATTCCCACAGCAGGGTGCCCCATTCCAGCTCCACCTGCTGGCGAGCAAACGCAGTCATACTCAACATCATGGACAAACACCCTTCTACAGCGAGCGGCTATTTTAACCAAAAGAGCAGCCAATCACAGCGGCAAGGCGGTCCGCTCGCCATGTCCTGCCAATTCAGGGATAATTCGGAACCGCGCAATTACCAGCTTTAAAGCCATGTCAGAATCCATTCGTCCCAGTGGGCGCCAGCCCGATCAATTACGGAAAATTAAACTGACCCGCAATTACACGAAACATGCGGAGGGCTCGGTGCTGGTGGAGTTCGGCGATACCAAGGTCATCTGTAATGCCACCGTAGAGGACACGGTGCCGCGCTTCCTTAAAGGCAGCGGCCAGGGCTGGGTCACGGCGGAATATGGCATGTTGCCCCGCTCTACCGGAAGCCGCATGGACCGGGAGGCAGCGCGAGGGAAGCAGTCAGGGCGCAGCCTTGAGATCCAGCGCCTTATCGGGCGTTCCCTGCGCGCCGCGGTAGACTTGAACCTGCTGGGCGAAAATACTGTCAAGGTGGACTGTGACGTAATCCAGGCCGATGGCGGTACCCGCACAGCCTCCATTACCGGTGGCTGCGTGGCATTGTATGACGCCATCAGTCACATGCACGAAGCAAAGCTTCTGAAGAATGACCCGATCAAGGAACTGGTCGCGTCGGTTTCCGTTGGCATTTACAAGGGTGTACCGGTACTGGATCTCGATTACATAGAGGACTCAAACGCCGAAACCGACATGAATGTCGTCATGACTGCCGGCGGTGGCTTTATCGAAGTGCAGGGCACCGGGGAAGACGGGCACTTCAGTAAGGACCAGCTATTCAAGATGACAGAGCTCGCGGAGAAGGGGATCGGCGAACTCATTGCACGACAACGGGAATCCATAACCTGAATGTTATGAGAAATAGGGAATCATAGTGCAGGATTACCAGGTTCAATTTCTAGACTATGTCATAGAACACGAGATTCTGCGTTTTGGTGAATTCACCCTGAAGTCCGGCCGTACCAGCCCTTATTTTTTCAATGCCGGACTGTTCGACAGCGGTGCAAAGCTGGCATTTCTTGCCTCCAGTTACGCCGCGGCGATCGTAGACGCGAAACCAGATTTCGATGTCCTGTTCGGACCTGCCTATAAAGGGATTCCCCTGGTATCAGTGACTGCCATGGCCCTGGCTCAGCAACATGGTATGGACAAGCCCTGGTGTTTTAACCGCAAGGAAGCCAAGGACCATGGCGAAGGCGGCAGCATCGTCGGCGCTGAGCTGAAAGGGTCTGTTTTATTAATAGACGATGTCATCACCGCCGGCACCGCGGTGAGAGAGGCGGCTGAAATTATCGCGGCCAATGGCGCCAGCCTGTCCGGCATCGTGGTGGCCATGGATCGCCAGGAACGTGGCGCGGGTGAACAATCAGCGATCCAGGAAATCGAACAGCAGTACCAGATAAAAGTTGTTAGTGTAATTACACTTCAGGACATTATCGATTACCTGCAGAATGATGCCGGGGATCACGGAGCATCCCTGAAATCCAATCTCGATGCGGTGATTACTTACCGTGAGGAATACGGGGTGTAGTCAAAAACGCGGCTAGTTGTTAGCGGCATCCGGTGCCATATAAGGCACCAGCAGATTTTTGCGCAGAAACTCCCACTGCACTTCCCAGTTATCCAGGGGCGACGCCTTGAATTCACTGCGCACGAATTGCGCCAGCCGGCCTTCACAACAGGCCAGCAAGAGGTTGGCCAGTGCCGATGCCGATATGCTGGGTTTCTGTCCTTCACGAATCTGGGCTTCCCGCAATACCTGCTTGAGCTGAGCCTCAATGCGGCTGAACAGCTGGGCAATGCGTTCGCGCAGGCGCTCGGTTTCACCGGCCAGGGCGTCACCGGTAAGCAATCGTGTCATGCCCGGGTTGCGCTCGCAGAAAGTGAGCAGCAGGGTCAGGATCTTCAGGCAGCGGGCTTCCGCTTCCTTATCCTCGTTCAGTACCTTGGAGATGCGCTGGAACAGGGTGTCTTCGATGTACTTGATCAGCCCTTCGAACATGCGGGCCTTGCTGGGGAAATGACGATACAGGGCGGCTTCCGACACACCCACCTCTTTGGCCAGTGCCGCGGTGGTGATGCGTTCACCCGGCGCGGTTTCCAGCATGCGCGCCAGCGCCTGCAGGATCTGGTCCTTGCGGGATACCTTGGGGCTGTGTTCCATGGCGGCGTTAGCAGACATAGGGTCTCAGTCTTTGTTCAGGCCATGTTCCGTAATCAGGGTGCCCACACCTTCATCCGTGAAGATTTCCAGCAGCACCGCGTGTTCCACCCGGCCGTCTATTATATGAGCGCTGTGTACGCCGCCTTTCACGGCATTGAGGGCGCACTCGACCTTGGGCAACATGCCTCCCTGTATGGTGTTATCGGCAATTAGACCATCAACTTGCTTGATGCTGAGGCCGGTAAGTACCTTGCCCTCTGTATCCTGAACCCCGGCTACATTGGTCAGCAGCATCAGCTTTTCAGCACCCATTACCTGGGCGATCTCACCGGCCACCGAGTCGGCATTGATATTGAAGCTGTCTCCCGATTCATCGGTGCCGATGGGGGCGATCACCGGGATGATGTGGCTGTCCTTCATGATATCCAGCACTTCGGTATTTATGGCGGTTACCTCGCCAACCTGGCCGATATCGATTCCTTCCTCGGAGTCTGATCCTTTTGGCTTAACACGCAGCTTGCGCGCCCGGATAAGGCTGCCGTCCTTTCCGGAAATACCTACCGCCCGGCCCTGGTTCTTGTTGATCAGGGAGACGATCTCCTTGTTGACCAGCCCGCCCAGGACCATCTCGACCACGTCCATGGTCTTGCTGTCAGTTACCCTGAGCCCGTCCACAAAACTGGATTCAATGTTTAACTGCTCAAGCAGTTGAGCGATTTGAGGGCCGCCACCGTGGACTACTATGGGATTTATCCCAACCAGTTTCATCAACACCACATCGCGGGCGAAGCTGTTCTTCAATACCTCGTCCGTCATGGCATTTCCGCCATACTTCACTACCACGGTACGCCCGGTGAACTGCTGTATATAAGGCAGTGCTTCGGTGAGTACCTTGGCGATGTTCTTGGCGCTGTCGAGTGTCAGGGACATGGCTGTCAGTTTCCCGCAACGGGAATATCAAAATTCGGATTCAATGAGTTATCTGCTTTGGATATCAAAGCTTTAAACCGGGCCTGGATGGCGGTGAGGCGCGCTAGAGTATCCGCTTCGAAGCGAAGTAACAAGGCCGGAGATGTATTGGAAGCCCGGATAAGACCCCAGCCGTCTTCGAATTCTACTCTCACTCCATCTATGGTGATGACCCGGCCATCGGGGAAATCCGCCAACTCTTCGATACGGGCCATCAGGGCAAACTTTTCTTCTTCGGATACGGCTACTTTTATCTCCGGAGTGCTGTGCCCGCCCTGGAAGGGCGCGAATTGTTGGCTAACCGGAACCTCATTGCGACTGAGCAATTCGAGAAGTCGCGCTGCGGTATACATGCCGTCGTCATAGCCGTACCAGCGATCCTTGAGAAATATGTGCGCGGCAAACTCACCGCCCAGTGGCGCACCGGTTTGCTGCATCGCCTGCTTCATGAATGAATGACCACTGCGATGCATGACCGGGTTCCCGCCCAGGTGCTCAATTAACCGCGCCAGGCGATTGCTGCACTTGACGTCGAACACGATAGACGCACCGGGATAGCGCGGGGCGATGTCAGTCACCAATAATTGCAACAAGGCATCCGCATTAATGAATTCCCCTGTTTCATCTACCAGTCCCAGGCGATCGCCGTCGCCATCGAATGCGAAGCCCAGGGCAGCTTTTTCCCGTACTACGGTTTCCGCCAGTGACTTAAGGTTCCCAGGTATGGTCGGGTCGGGATGATGATTGGGAAAATTCCCATCCACATCACAATAAAGAGGCAAGACTTCGCAGCCCAGGGCCTCGAACAGCCGGGGCGCAATCAATCCCGGGACGGCATTACCGCAATCCACCACGATCTTCGGTTTCCGTTCCATTGAAATGTTTTCGCATACCGCATCTATATAGGCTTGCACGAGATCCAGCTCATGCAACTGGCCTTCGCCCTCAAGCAAACGGCCTTCATCGATGCGCTGCTTGACCAGCTGGATCTGGTTGTCCGCCAGGCAACTGCGCCTGAAGACGATCTTCAGCCCGTTATAGTTGGCGGGATTGTGACTCGCTGTCAGCATGACCCCGGAGTCCAGTGCCGTGGAATGGGTGGCGAAATAGAGCAGAGGCGTTGGCACACAGCCGAGACTGGTGACATCACAACCGGAGCTTAACAGGCCTTCTATGAGAGATTGCGACAAGGCAGGGCTGGAGATTCGACCGTCGTAGCCAACCAGCAGGTGATCAATGCCGGCATCAAGCGCTTCACTGCCAATTGCCCTGGCAATGAGCCCGACACTATCCTCGCTGAGTTCGCTGTCGACGATTCCCCGTATGTCGTAGGCACGAAAGATGGAATCGGGAATTGCCTCCCTGCCATCGTGCTGACTATCCATAAGTGCCATGTCTAGTTCTTTGCGGAAGAGATGGGGATGGTGTTCTGTTCCGCCAGTCGTTGCGCGATAAGCTCCAGCATCTGGCTCGCTATTACATCTTTGTTTGCGGTGGACATTGGCTGTTCCAGGTCGTCGGCTACCGCCGTAACGCTGATGTCATCGCTGCCGAAGGTTTCCACGCCGTTATTGGCAAAGACCAGGTCCAGGTTCTTACGCTCGAGTTTGTCCCGTGCATTGCTGACGATGTCACTGGTCTCCGCGGCAAATCCAACGACGAAAGGACGGGGAGTATGATTTGCCACCGCGGAGATAATGTCAGGACTCTTTACCAGTTCGAGTTGTAGCTCCTCCGCTTCCTTCTTTATTTTCTCGGCTACGGCTTGCTTCGGCCGGTAGTCGGCAACCGCCGCCACGCCGATAAACACATCGCAATCGGCGAGCCGTTCCATGACGGCATCCAGCATCTCGGCAGCGCTTTCTACATCGACTCGTGCAACTCGCTCCGGCGTTGCCTGTTGTACCGGTCCGCACACCAGGGTCACCCGCGCCCCGGCGGCAACTGCGGCCCCGGCCAGGGCAAAGGCCATCTTGCCGGAGCTGTGATTGCTGATGAATCGAACCGGGTCGATGGCTTCACGGGTTGGTCCACCGGTAATCAGTATGTGCTTGCCGGCCAGGATTCCCGATTCGAAAAGCGCGGCGCTGGCCTCGGCCAGTTCAAGGGGCTCCAGCATGCGGCCCAGGCCCACGTCGCCACAGGCCTGTTCGCCGGCAGCTGGGCCAAAAATGTGATAACCCCGGGATTTCAATTGCTCCAGGTTTTCCTGGGTACCGGGATCACTCCACATGCCCTGGTTCATGGCCGGGGCGATTGCGATGGGCGCGGGAGTTGCCAGTAACAGGGTCGAAAGCAGGTCATCCGCCTGCCCATGGGTGACCCGGGCGATGAAGTCGGCGGTTGCCGGCGCCACCAGGGCCAGGTCCGCCCAGCGCGCCAGTTCGATATGGCCCATGGCGGCCTCGGCCTCTTCATCCAGCAAATCGAGATGAACCCGGTTACTGGACAGGGCCTGCATGGTGAGTGGCGTAATGAATTCCGTGGCAGCCCGGGTCATAACCACCCGCACCTCGGCACTGGCCTTGATAAAAAGGCGCGCCAGCTCGGCACTTTTGTAGGCGGCGATGCCTCCGGTGATTCCCAGGAGAATACGCTTGTTAGTGAGGCTTAACATGACAGGGCAGGTAATCCGGGCTACCCAAGGGATGGCTAGACTAGCAGGTCACCTCTCCATTGGCAATTTGGTGGAAATTACGGTTTTTCCCCATAGCCCACTATGCTCAGTAGAGTTTCAGGAATACACAACCAGGATCCTCGCCCCGATGACCATAGCCCAGTGGCCCGAATCCGAACGCCCACAGGAAAAACTCCTGTCCCGGGGTCCGGACAGTCTCAGTGACGCCGAATTGCTGGCGCTGGTGCTGCATACCGGAAACCGGGGTTGCTCTTCCCTGGAGATTTCCCGCCGCCTGTTGCAACGCTTCGAGCACCTCTCCGCTGCCCTGGCGGCAGAGCCAGGGCAACTGGCGGGTTGCACTGGAATCGGTCCGGCCAAGGCGGCAAGGCTGGTTGCGGTACGGGAATTGTGCCATCGCCAGTTACTGCACCGTGCCAAAGAGCGGGATGTGCTGACCAGCTCCAACGCCACCCGGGATTACCTCCGCGCCCGGTTCGGGCAGCTGCAGAATGAAGTGTTCAGCTGCCTCTATCTCACCAACCAGCACCACGTCCTGCAAATCGAAGAGCTGTTCCGGGGCACCATCGACGGGGCGGCGGTCTATCCCCGGGAAGTGGTAAAACGATGCCTGTACCACAATGCCGCCGCGGTGATCTTCGCCCACAATCACCCCTCCGGGGTCGCGGAGCCGAGCCAGGCGGATATCGCCATTACGCGCAAGCTCTGTGCCGCCCTGGAGACCGTGGATGTACGGGTGCTGGATCACGTCATAATTGGCGCCAACACCGCGGTTTCCCTGGCCGAGCGGGGCTTGCTGTAGGCTCCCGAAAAGCCCGCTCACCTTGTAATGGCAGGGGTGTTCTGGTATAAATCGCGCCTCTTTTTTCCCGCCGATGGTCCCCGCTGGAGCCGGGACAGGTTCATAGCCAGGGGTACCGTCAGGCAGCTAATCAATATCGAGGCAGGATCATGTCCAGGGTATGCATGGTAACGGGCAAGAAGCCGGTTACGGGATACAACGTGTCACACGCGCACAACAAGACGAAGCGACGCTTCTCGCCGAATATTCACACTCATCGTTTCTGGGTCGAATCGGAGAAACGTTTCGTCAAGCTTCGGGTTTCCACCAAGGGAATGCGCATCATCGATAAACTGGGAATCGACACCGTTCTGGCCAATATTCGCGCCAAGGGTGTGCGAGTCTAGGGGTAAATTATGCGAGACAAGATAAAACTGGTTTCAAGCGCCGGCACTGGCCACTACTACACCACCGACAAGAACAAGCGCACCATGCCTGACAAGATGGAGATCAAGAAGTTTGATCCCGTTGTGCGCAAGCACGTGATCTACAAGGAATCCAAGATCAAGTAGTCACTGCTCGAAAAGCAAAAGGCCGGTCACTGTACAGTAGCCGGCCTTTTTTATGGGTATGGCAAATCCTCAGGAGCGATCGCAAATGAGAACGGCTCTCCTGGGTGCGGGTAAGCCTTCTATGGTGAGGCTGGAATCTCCGGGATCTAGGGCACCCTCAAGGGAGTCGTAAGGCATCCATTCTGTTTTCCGTTGTTCCCTGGAATCGGTTATGGACTGGTCAATCACGCGAATATTGACGAAACCGCTCTCTGACAACCAGTGCTCCAGGGTCGGGGTTGAAGGCACGTAGCGTACATTATTCATGCGCGCATAGCGGTCTTCCGGTCTGAGGCAATACCCGGCTTCACCATCCACCACCAGGGTTTCCAGGATCAACTCACCGCCAGGCACCATGGAAGAATAAATCCTCAGCAAATGATCTACCGGTTCACGGCTGTGGTAGATCACGCCCATGGAAAACACCGACTCGAAGTATTCCAGCTCCACGGGCAATTGCTCGATGGACAAAGGCAGCACATAAACCTCTTGCTGCGGCAGGAAATGCTTCAGCGCCCAGAATTGCCCCACGTAGGGAATGTGCTGGTCGATGCCGAGCACCAGGTCGGCGCCCCGTCCGGACATGCGCAGGCTGTAGTAACCATTCCCGCTGCCAATATCCAGCACCCGGCGACCGGACAGGGGAGTAATGTGGTCTTGCAAGCGCTGCCACTTCACCTGGCTCTGCCATTCACTGTCTATGTGAATGCCGAAGACATCAAACGGTCCCTTGCGCCAGGGAATAAACTCCCTGAGCAGGGATTCCAGGTCGGCAAGCTGCGCCGGCGAGCAATCTTTGGCATCGCCGATACGAATTTCCGGATCCAGTGATACCCGGGATGGCTGCAGCTCGGGCAACTCCCCGAGCAAACGCCGCCAGCGCAGCATGTCGCCGTGGCGAATACTGTCGATAAATTCTTCGCTCACCAGGGGCTGCAGTGCTTCCAGGGGTGTTCCCGGCAGCCGGGCGCGGAGAGGCTCCAGGTTCAAGGCTTGATTGCCACCAGGGAGGCGAAGTTAAAGCACTGGAACCACAGGTCAATGCTGTTGAATCCTGCTGCCTGCAGACGCTGGCGATGGGTCTCCACCGTCTCCGGGATCAATACCTGCTCCAGGGCCGAGCGCTTGCGGCTTATTTCCAGTTCACTGTAGCCCATGGCCTGCTTGAAGCGATGGTGCAGATCCACGAACAGCTCGTTTAACTGCCGGTCTGGGAACAGGATCTTCTCGGAAATTATCAGCACACCGCCAGGAACCATTCCTTCACAAACGCGGTTTAACAGCGCCTGGCGTTTCTCAGGATCGATAAACTGCAGGGTGAAATTGAGCACCACCACCGAGGCATTGCTGATTTCCGTTGCATTGATATCCTCGCAACGAATGTCGATCTCGACCTCCATTGAACTTGCCTGCCGCAGTTTTTCCTCTAGGCCCTCCAGCATGGCCGCCGAATTATCCACCGCCACGATACGGATTCCGGGCTTCTTCACACTTCGAGCCATGGCGAAACTGGCCGCTCCCAGGCTGCAACCGAGATCATAGATATTGGTTTGATCCTGGCAATAGCGCCCGGCCAGCTTGCCGATCATGTCGACTATGGTGGTATAGCCCGGTACCGAACGGCTGATCATGTCTTCAAATACCGCGGCAACGCGTTCATCGAAGACAAAATTCAGGGGCGCATCCTCTTCGGCGAACAGACGATCCGTGTTTTTACCAGTCGTGGTCATGTGCGCAGTGTAGTCGCGATTTCCACGCTTGTTCAATAAGCGGAATTGGCGAGCCGGTGTCGAAAAGTGGAAAGCAGTAAATAATTTTTGCCGGGGATGTTGTATGGCGCATAACAATAGAATATTTTACCCATTCTTCAAATTGTGGATGGTTTAATAAAACCTGTTTGGCGATGTCCCATTCCGGTTCCAGTCCGGCGCAGTTGCTGGTGGATAATCTCCAACTGTTTGAATCGCTCAGAATTGAAGAAGGCGTGCTCGACCTGGCATGTGGCTCCGGCAGGAACGGATTGTTACTGCTGGCCCATAATATCCCGGTAACATTTGCCGATAATAATCGAGCCTGCCTTGAAGAGATCGACAGGCAATGTGCGGGCAATGGGCTCGCCAAAACGTGGCTGGTTGATCTGGAGACAGAAGAAGAACAAGCACTGGCTGGAAAAACATTCGACGGAATCCTGGTTTTTAATTACCTGCACAGACCCTTATTCACCGCTTTGCGTGAAGCGGTGCGACCGGGTGGGCTCATAGCCTACGAGACCTTTACCCGGGCACAGAGCAAGTTTGGCAGGCCAAAAAACCCGGATTACCTGTTACGGGAAGGCGAGCTGGCGCAGGCATTCGCCGGCTGGGAAATATTGCAGGAGTTCAGCGGAGAGCGGGAAAACCCGCGACGCGCGGTGGCAGGCTTGATAGCGAGGAGGCCCGGATAAGGGCATGGCAAAGTCGAAGATCATACCCCTTAACTTTGGCACTCAGGGTGCTGCCTACGAATGCGAAATTTTGCGCAGCCGCCGCAAGACCCTTGCTATCTATGTCACCCATCGCAAGGTGCAGGTTCGCAGTCCGATGCGCGCTTCGCGCCGGGAAATCGAAGAGTTTCTTGGTTGCAACAAAGAGTGGATCGATGAGCGGCTCTACGAAGAATCGGTGCGTGCCCGGGAAGCGCTGCGCATCGAGCGTGGTGCCACTATCTTCTACCGCGCCAGGGAACTGACCATTGAATTCAGGGAAGGCCGCAAGAAGCGGGTGATGGTCCAGGGAGATCGATTCATTATCCAGGGCCACAAACTGAATGCGGCGAAAGCACGGGTGCAGGTAGAGGACTTCCTGATCGACAAAGCCAGCGAATACATTCTGCCCAGGGCACGGGGACTAGCCCGATACCTTGGTGTTGAACACAAGATCAAGGAGATCAAGCTGCGTAAGACCAAGTCGAAGTGGGGGCATTGCACCGATGCCGGCAATATCCAGTACAACTGGCTGATCATGCTGGCACCCTATAGCGTGATCGATTACATGATTACCCACGAGATATGTCACCTGGTTCACATGGATCATTCCGAGAAATTCTGGAACCTGGTGGATTCCCTGTGTCCAAACAGCGAAGAGTATATGCAGTGGCTTAAAGAACACGAGCATAGGTTTTATTTCTAAAACCTTTATTCCTTTAGATACAACAAATCCCAGACCTGGTGGCCAAGGCGCCTGCCGCGGCGTTCGAACTTGGTTTCCGGTCGTTCCGGGGTTTCCCAGAACTGGCCGGATCCATTGGCGTTACTGAAGCCTTCGGCGGTCTCCATCACTTCCAGCATGTGTTCCGCATAGGGTTCCCAGTCAGTAGCCAGATGGATCTCGCCACCCGTTTTCAACTTCTTGCCCAGCAATTCTATAAATTCTGCTTGCACCAGACGTCGCTTGTTATGGCGTTTCTTAGGCCAGGGATCGGGAAAAAGAATTTGAACCCTGTCGATAGTCCCTGGCTCGAAACAGCGGGAAAGAACTTCTTTCGCGTCGTGGCAAATAACCCTGAGGTTTTCCAGGCCGTGCTCGGCGATGCCCGCCAGCAACTTGCCAACGCCTGGTCGATGCACTTCGATGCCAATAAAGTTCCTGCCCGGATTCAGTCGCGCGGTTTCCAGCAGCGAAGCTCCCATACCGAATCCGATTTCAACGGTGAGAGCTTGTTGCCGCGGGAACAGGGATTCCAGGTCCAGGGTCGATGACTGGTACTCGATGCCATAGCGTGGCCAGTATTGTTGCAGCGCCTTTTCCTGTCCCTCGGTGAGCCTGCCGGAACGGATTACGTAGCTGCGTATAGGTCGCGGACTCGCCTTGCCGGGATTCACGATGACCTAGAAAAAGGTACCGTCGATGGGGGAAGACGCACTGGCGTAAAGCCGCTTTGGCATACGCCCTGCCAGGAATGCTTCGCGGCCGGACTCTACAGCCTTCTTCATGGCGCTGGCCATCAGCACCGGGTCTTTGGCCTCGGCGATTGCGGTATTCATCAACACGCCATCACAACCCAGCTCCATGGCAATGCTGGCATCGGACGCCGTGCCCACCCCTGCATCGACGATGATGGGCACGCTGGCGTTCTCCAGGATCAGCCGGATGTTGTAAGGATTGCGAATGCCGAGCCCGGAACCGATTGGCGCCCCCAGGGGCATAACCGCAACGCAACCGATTTCTTCCAGTCGCCTGGCCACCAGTGGATCGTCGCTGGTGTACACCATGACATCGAAATCATCGGCTACCAGCTGTTCCGCTGCTGCGAGGGTTTCGGTGACGTTGGGGTAGAGGGTTTTCTCGTCACCCAGCACTTCCAGTTTTACCAGCTTGTGACCATCCAGCAGTTCCCTCGCCATCTTGCAGGTGCGCACCGCGTCCTCGGCGTTGTAACAGCCGGCGGTGTTGGGCAGGATGGTGTAGGTCTGGGGAGAAATCACTTCCAGCAGGCTCGGTTCGTCACTGTTCTGGCCGAGGTTTACCCGGCGAATTGCCACAGTGATTATTTCAGCCCCGCTGGCCTCCAGGGCCGCCAGGTTTTCTTCGAAGTCCCTGTACTTGCCGCTGCCGATAATGAGCCGGGAGTTGTAAGTCTTGCCGGCAATTTGAATTGAATCAGGTTTTGTCACTTGTTTCTTTCTTTATTCGAGAGTTCTTTTAACCACCACCAATCGCCTGGACGATCTCCACCCGGTCACCTTCACTTAAACGGACCGTGGCAAATTCCGTCCTGGGAACAATCTCACCATTGAGTTCAACGGCAATGCGGCCATCAAGTTCCAGTTGCGCCAACAGCTGTTCCACCGTCGCATCGTTTTCGATTCTCTGCTCGTCGCCGTTAATCAATAATTGCATTCTGAATTTATTCAGGAGTTATTACTGATGGATGTCATTCCGGTAATGCCTGGCTGGCTGCGAACCAGCACAGACATGCCCACCCCGCGAGGAACGCGACACCGCCAAATGGCGTAATGGCACCGAGCCAACGGGTGCCGGTGACAGCCAGTAAATAAAGACTACCGGAAAACAGCAGTATACCAAGCAGGAACAGGTAGCCGGCCCAGCGTGCCGGTACGGAAGCCGGAAATTGCGCACACAATATCCCGACGCCGAACAGGGCCAGGGCATGATACATGTGATATTGCACCCCGGTTTGAAAGGTATTCAGCAGGTCTGCGGGCAGTGACTCGCGCAGGCCGTGGGCGGCGAAGGCACCCAGTGCCACCGCCAGGAATCCGTTTATGCCGCCGCTTAGCAGGAACAATTTCGCCATAGCGCGGCATTGTGAATGGGCAACCGCAGCGATTCAAGTTCGCAACGAAGCGCGGGGCAGTCTTTTTCCAAACGCAGAGAGGGAAATTATTAATCGAGCACAAAAAAGCCGCGTAAACGCGGCTTTTTGGATATTCATTGGCTGGATTCCAGCTTCCGGTCTCAGGCCTCCATGTGGGCCTTGATCTTGTTCATGGCGTTTTTCTCCAGTTGGCGAATTCGCTCTGCGGAAATGCCATACTTGTCTGCCAGCTCGTGCAGAGTTGCCTTCTCGTCGGTCAACCACCTGCTCACCAGGATATCCTTGCTGCGATCATCCAGCTCGGCCATGGCCAGGTGCAGGTTGTTGTTGGAGACTTGTTCCCATTCCGCTTCTTCCAGGTTACTGGCCAGGTCGGAACTCTGGTCTTCCAGGTAGTAAGCGGGTGCCCGGTATGCCACATCGTCATCGGCATCGGGCTCGGCGTCGAACGAGGTGTCATAGGAACTCATCCGGCCTTCCATCTGTCGCACTACCTTGGGATCTACACCAAGGTCCCGGGCAACGGCTTCGGCTTCCTCGTTGTTGAGCCAACCCAGCCGCTTCTTGGAACTGCGCAGATTAAAAAACAGTTTTCGCTGCGCCTTGGTGGTGGCTATCTTGACGATACGCCAGTTGCGCAGGATGTATTCGTGCATTTCCGCCTTGATCCAGTGCACGGCGAATGACACCAGGCGTACACCCACTTCCGGATTGAAACGCTTCACGGCTTTCATCAACCCGACATTACCTTCCTGGATCAGGTCGGCCTGGGACAGCCCGTAGCCGGAATAGGTCTTGGCCATATGCACGACAAAGCGGAGATGGGCCATCACCAGTTGGCGGGCGGCATCCACGTCATCTTCGTAGTAATACTGCTTGGCAAGCTCGAGTTCCTGCTCCGGTGTGAGCATGGCGATGCTGTTTACTGCAGCAATATAGCCAGTGAGATCACGACCCGGGCTGGTGGGCTCGAGTAGTTGAAGACTCTTTCCAGTTTCGACTTGTGTTGTGTCCATTTCGTCCTTAGTCATAGTTGATGACGGGTCGCGTCATAAGACCGTATTTTAGCATTTCTGCCTAAACCCCGCCATTTGGCGGAACCCGCTGAAGCCCTTTAAACAAGCGACATTCAGCCTATACCTTCACACTATAACAATTCCCCTGAAGGGGTGTTGATCCGCCCCAATCAGGCTGCGGATTCTACGTCCCGGGGCCAGGGAAATATAGTGATTTTTCGCCGCATTTCAAGCCCCGGCGCGACCCCCAAGTCCGCGAGCTTTCGGCGACTCCGGCAATACTCAGGGCTCTATGGCCAGGATCTGGCGGATACTGGCAGCGGTGGCGCCCAGCCAGCCGCTAAGGCCTCCCGCCAGCACCAGCAACAACAGGCCCAGGGGACCCAGGCCACGCAGCTCGAAATCGCTGGCGTACAGCACGCCCAGTGCCTCGATCTGGGGGTTCAGCAGGGAGAGCAGCACCACCTGTATCAGTGCAGCCAGCAGTCCTCCGCCGAGCCCGAAATACAACCCTGTATACATGAACGGGCGCGCCACGAATCCATCCGTGGCGCCTATAAGTTTATATACGCGTATTTGCTCCCGGCGGTTTTCTACTTCCAGCTTTATGGTATTGCCCACGATCAGCAGCAGACCCAGCACCATGATTGCCGCCAGTATCAGGCCGGCCCGCTGCAACAGCCGGGAAATAGCCGCCAGGCGTTGCAACCACTGGCTATCCAGCTGCACCGTGGCAATTGCCGGTAGCTCCTGCAGTCGGGTCGCAAGGTCCTGCAGGACCTGCGGGTCCCGGGATTGAGGCTCGATGACCAGGGTTGCAGGCAGGGGATTGCGTTCCAGCTCGGCAACCATGTCAGCAAAGCCAAGCCCCTCGGCCATGTCCAATAGCGCCTGGTCAGCGGGAATGAAAACCACAGAATTAATGTCCTGCCAGGACAGTAAGTCTTCACTAACTTCCCGTGCCCGGATTTCATCGACGTCCAGGTCCAGGTAGGCATTGAGTTCCACCTGCTGCTGGAATCGATCCAGCACCCGATCGATATTGCTGTTCAGGCCCAGGACCAGGGCCGGCAGCAACAGGGCGGTGGCGATTACTACGATGGTGAGGCCGGTCGACACCGGCGCTGCCAGCAGGCGCCGGGCCGCCTCCCCGGCTACTTTCTTATGGGCGTGCCAGCCTTTCCCGGGATCGGTAGTAACGGATTTTTTTGCCGGGGAATTGTTGTTCACGATGCCTGGCTGTCCGCGATTAGCCGGCCTGCCTCCAGGGTCAGGGTTCGGTTGGGAAAAGACTGCAGCAGGTTTCGGTCATGGCTGGCGACCAGCAGGCTTACACCGACGCTCTGGAACTGGCCAAAAACGGCCATGATGTCGGCGGACAATTCGGGATCGAGGTTTCCCGTTGGTTCGTCCGCAAGAATAATACTGGGCCGGTGTACCACGGCGCGGGCGATACCCACGCGCTGTTGTTCGCCTCCGGATAATTTTGCGGGTAACAGCTTTTCCGTGTGCAGCAGTCCAACCTTGTCCAGTGCGGCACGCACCCTGCGCTGTACATCGCGGCTGTCGAATCCGCAAATTTCCAGAGGCAAGGCTACGTTATCGAAAATATTGCGATCGTTGAGCAGCTGATGATCCTGGAACACCACGCCCATACGGCGGCGGTGCGCGGGAATATGTCGCCTTGGCAAGTTGCCTACATCGATATCATTTACCAGTACCTTGCCTGTACTGGGCCGCTCCATGGCCAGTATGAGTTTAAGCAGGGTAGTCTTTCCGGCACCGGAATGACCGGTTAAAAAAACCATTTCGCCCCGGGCAATAGCGAAATTAACTGCATTTAGCGCCGGCTTGTCGCTTCCGTAATTTTTGCTGGCATTGTCGAACTGGATCATTCCGCGAACAGGGCATCCACAAATTCGCGCGCGTGGAACGGGCGGAGGTCGTCGATCTTCTCTCCCACCCCGATAAATCGAATCGGCAGGCCGAGTTGTTTTGATATGGCGAACACCACGCCGCCTTTCGCGGTGCCATCCAGCTTGGTCAACACCAGGCCGCTAAGTTTGATCGCCTTGTTGAAACTGTCAGCCTGAGCCAGGGCGTTCTGACCCGTGGTGGCATCCAGTACCAGCAGGATTTCATCGGGTAAGCGCTCATCCTGCTTGTTAAGTACCCGTGCAATTTTTTCCAGCTCGGCCATCAGGTTGTCTTTGTTGTGCAGACGCCCGGCGGTGTCGGCCAGCAATACATCAACCTGTTTCGCTTTCGCCGACTGGTAGGCATCGAAGATTACCGAGGCGCTGTCCGCACCGCTTTGCTGGGCAACCACGGGTACGTCATTGCGCTCGCCCCAGGCCTGGAGCTGCTCAACCGCCGCCGCACGGAAGGTGTCTCCGGCGGCCAGCATGATGGATTTGCCCTCTGCCTGGAATCGCTTTGCCAGTTTACCGATAGTTGTAGTCTTCCCCACACCATTCACGCCCACCATGAGAATGACCAATGGTTTTTCGGCAATGGCCTGCAGGGGTTTGGCCGAAGGAGAAAGAATGGCAACCAACTCCTGTTTCAGTGCTTCCATGAATTGATCGCCGTCGGCGAGACTCTTGCGATCCAGTTTTTCTTTCAGATGGGCAACGATCTGGTCCGTTGCATCCATGCCAACATCGGCGGACAGCAGTTGTGCTTCCACATCTTCCAGCAGGTCGGCATCGAGTGTCTTTTCACCAAGCACCAAAGTGGCGATGCCTTCATGTAGTCGTCCCCGGGTTTTTTGCAGGCCTGCTTTGAGACGCGCAAACATGCCGCTGTCAGAATCAGCGGACGGAATCTGTGTGCCGGTGCCGGCATCGGTTTGCCTGGCTGACTTGTTTGATTTGCCCAATCCGAACATAGGTAGGTATCGGTAATGCGTGACGGGTCGCTATGCTATCACTAAGCCCGGGTAGCTGACAGGCGCGCCATGGGCATAACCGCCTGTGCTTTGACTGTCCGGGCATTACTGGCAAAATGCAGCGCGTTACATTTCCGGCACAGTATAGAAAGTTGGTAAAGAATACTTCCCAGAACACACTACGGATAATCGGGGGCAAACTACGGAGTCGCCGAATCGAGTTTCCCGACCTGCCCGGACTTCGCCCGACCGGCGACCGCCTGCGGGAAACCCTGTTCAACTGGCTGCAAATGGATATCAGTGATTCCTGTTGCCTCGATTTGTTTGCGGGAAGCGGCGCTCTGGGTTTTGAAGCCGCATCCCGTGGTGCGCGCCGGGTTCTTATGATTGACAATAATCCCGCTGCCATCCCATCCCTGCAACGAAACAGGGAACTTCTGCAACTGGATCAGGTGGAGGTCGTCTGTGCTGATGGACTGGGCTGGCTGGAACAGAATCTCGGAACTGAGAACCGATTCGACATCGTCTTTCTCGATCCGCCCTTCGACAGTGACCTGTTGCAAAAGAGCTGCGAAATGCTTGCGAAAAGTAAGCTGCTGGCTGAGGACTGTCTCCTCTACCTGGAATCCTCGCAGGAAATTACTGGTGAACAATTACCTGCGGAATGGACCATAGAAAAATCGAAACGATACGGCGAGGTATACTGCTGTCTCGCCCATGGCAACCAATGAGTCCTGGCAATCCAACGTGCCCACTATTGAAGCTACAGTGAAATCAACCGGGACTGGAATTGATCAGTTCAGGCCCGTTTGGTGGTTGCCCGAGGGCCACAGCCAGACGCTGTGGCGCAAGTTCGGGCCGGCGGCGCAGGTAGAACAACGCAGGCAGCGGATCGAGCTGGCTGATGGAGATTTCATGGATCTCGACTGGAGCGGGCCTCAACCCGGCAGCGAGAATATTGACACGCCAATCCTGTTAATAGTTCATGGCCTTTGCGGATGCTCACAGTCATCCTATGTGTTGTCCTTACAATCCCTGCTTTCCGAAAATCAGCTGAGCAGCGTTGCTCTGAATTTCAGGGGTTGCAGTGGCGCTGTAAACCGCCTGGCAAAAGCTTACCACTCCGGAATCTCCGATGACCTGAATACAATTGTTGATACGATTCGTGATCAATATCCTGAACATAACATTTCTATTGTGGGATATTCCCTGGGTGCAAACGTATTGCTCAAGTGGTTGGGGGAGGGGCGTGACTACGGATCAATTAAAAACGCCACCGCGGTATCCACTCCTTTTTCATTAGGCTATTGTTCCCGCGCCATGCTAGAGGGCTTGAGTAGCATGTACGGCCGATACTTCGTGCGCAGGTTAAAGCAGGACTTTTTACTGAAAGCGCGTCACTTCGAGGACCAGGGGCATGGGGAAGAACTTGAAAAGCTTCGCTCCCTCGGAGACCTGCGCAATGTCAAAACAATCTGGCAATTCGATGACGTGGTAACCGCGCCCTTGCACGGATTCGATAGCGCAGAACACTACTACCAGCAGAGCAGCAGTGCACGTTTCCTGGCAGGCATCAGCACTCCCACCCTGCTCATCCAGAGTCGTAATGATCCGCTCATTCCCGAGGCGGCATTACCGGCAAGGGAACAGCTACCGGATAGTGTCAGCTTTCACCTTAATGACCAGGGCGGGCATGTCGGTTTTATTGCCGGGTACCGCGATCACTGGCTCGATCAGCGCATCATGAACTTCGCCCTGGCTTGATTGAGCGCTATTGGCCATTCCGCTAGAATGCGGGCTGTTTCGTCACCAATTCCCCCGGTGCCCATATGAAGATCGCGGTGTATCCCGGCACATTCAATCCCATTACCAATGGCCATACGGATTTGGTGGAACGGGCTGCGCGCCTGTTTGACAAGGTCATCGTTGCGGTGGGCAGTAACCGGCAGAAGAACGATACCCTGAGCATTGAGACCCGGGTCGGGTTGGCGCAGAAAGTATTGCAGGACCTGGACAACGTGGAAGTTACAGCCTTTGACTGCCTGCTGACGGAATTTGTTAAGAGCTGTGGCGCCAACATTATCCTGCGCGGATTGCGCACGGTGGCGGATTTCGAATACGAATTTCAACTCGTGGGCATGAACCGGATCCTGGCACCGGATATAGAAACTATTTTCCTGGCGCCGGCGGAACACCTTTCTTATATTTCATCCACCCTGGTCAGGGAGATCGCTTCCTACGGTGGCGACATTTCAGAATTCGTGCACCCGGTTGTGGCCGAGGCGATGACCGGGAAATAGTTCCCGCTGCAATCAGCGCTGGCAATATTTGCAATACACCGTACTGCGCTGACCAATCCGCACTTCCTTTAGCTCTTCCTTGCACTTATTACATGGCATTCCCGCCCGTCCGTAAACTTCGAGTGATTGCTTGAAGTAGCCCGGGCTGCCGTCGCTTCCCGTGAAATCCCTGAGCGTCGTACCACCTACCCTGATGGCATTCGCCAGTATTTCCTTGATGCATTCTGCCAGCAGCATGTATCGCGATTGCCCGATTCTTCCCGCTGCACGACGCGGATGGATGCCCGCCATGAATAAGGCCTCATTGGCGTAAATATTGCCAACTCCCACCACGACGCGGCTATCCATGATAAAGGACTTCACGCTTGTGGAACGCCCGCGGCTGGTGCCGAACAAGTAGTCGCCATTGAAATCACCGGACAGCGGTTCCGGACCCAGATTTTGCAGCAGCGAATGTTCGGGCTTGCCGGGCGGCAGCCAGAGCATGGAACCAAAGCGCCTCGGGTCGGTATAGCGCAGGCAATTACCGTCATCCAGGATTACATCGACATGATCGTGTTTGCCCGGGGACTGGTCTTTATTGACCAGGCGCAGGCTGCCGGACATCCCAAGATGAACCATCAGTGTTCCCCCTGTGGTGCCAAGCAACAGGTACTTGGCGCGACGGGAAACGGATTGGAATTGCTGGCCCGGCAGTTCCCTGCCCAGGGATTCAGGCACCGGCCAGCGTAAACTCGGTTGGCGCACGCTTACCGATGCTACCTTGCGATGTAACAGGTGCGGCTCGATTCCCGCGCGTGTGGTTTCAACTTCAGGTAATTCAGGCACTGGCATTCCGTGATGCATATTGAATCGCTGGCTATAATCTTCCCACAGAAGTTAGAGCCGGGAATACCTTGAGCAATCCAATTATCGTCGGCATCGATGCCGGAGGCACGTTTACCGATTTTGTAGCCATCGAAACCGGCGATGAACTAACGCTGCGGGTGCACAAGACATTGTCGACACCGGACGCACCCGAACGGGCGATTCTCGATGGTCTCGCTGCCATGGGATTGCAGCAACATATCGAAGCGGGCTCACTGAAAATCTTTCACGGCAGCACGGTTGCCACCAACGCGACACTGGAGCGCAAGCTTGCGCGTACCGCTTTTATTACCAACCGTGGATTTCGCGACATGCTTACCCTGGCGCGGCAAACCCGTCCCGCACTCTACGCCCTGGAATTCGCCCCGGTGGAGCCTCCGGTGCCACGGGAACTCTGTCTCGAAACCAGTGGCCGCATGGCAGCGGACGGTTCCATTCTTGAACCACTGACCGACGACGACCTGCAACAATTAATGGAACAGGTGGCAGCGGTGCAAGCGGAGGCAGTTGCCATCAACCTGTTGTTTTCCTTTCTCGATGGGAGCATGGAGGAAAAAATTGAGCAGGCGCTGTTGACTCGATTTCCTGACCTGGTGGTATCCCGTTCTTCCCGCGTGCTACCGGAATACAAGGAATATGAGCGGGGCATCGCAACCTGGCTCAATGCCGCCCTGGGACCGGTAGTAAGTGGTTATATAAGGCGCCTGAACCAGTCCCTGGGAAACTGCCCGCTGCAAATCATGCAATCCAGTGGTGAAACCCTGGAAGCCGGAAACGCCGCCGACGCGGCAGCAAGACTGCTGTTGTCGGGTCCGGCCGGCGGCCTGACTGCTATCAACTACCTTGGCGCACAGATTGGCCAGCCGGGCATCATCAGTTTCGACATGGGAGGCACCTCCACCGATGTGGCGCTGCTGGACGGGGATATCGCCATTACCAACGAGGGGCGTATAGCGAATTACCCGGTGGCGGTTCCCATGGTGGACATGCACACCATAGGCGCCGGGGGTGGTTCCATCGCCTTTGTCGACAGCGGCGGACTGCTACAGGTTGGGCCACGGTCGGCCGGGGCACAACCGGGGCCGGCCTGTTATGGCCAGGGCGGAAGTGAAGCCACGGTAACCGATGCCAACCTGGTCCTTGGCCATTTGCCAGTGGGTGCACCCATGGCCGGTGACCTGGACCTCGACCTGGATCTGGCCCGGGCGGCGATTGCGCGCCTTGCCGAGCCCCTGGGGCTCGGTGTGGAGGAAACCGCGGCAGGAATAGTAAGTATTGCCAATGAACACATGGCGGAAGCCATCCGCCAGATTTCTGTTTACCGTGGCCACGACCCCCGGGAGTTCCTCCTGGCAAGTTTTGGCGGCGCCGGTGGTTTGCACGTGTGTGCACTGGCAGAAGCCATGGACATGAAGCGCGCCATGGTGCCGGTTCATGGAGGCGTGCTGTCTGCCTTGGGCATGGTGGTGGCAAAACAGGGGCGACAGTATTCCCGTACCCTGGGCCGGGCCAGCGCGGAGCTGGATGACGAAATCCTGCAAACAAGTTTCGCAGACTTGCAGCAGCAGGCCGTCGCTGAATTGATTGCCGAAGGTGCCGTGGCAGACAGTATTTCATATGACCTGGCCATCGACATGCGTTACCTGGGCCAGTCCTACACCCTGACCGTGCCCTGGCGAAAACTGGCCCGGACCATCGCCGCATTCGGTGATTTACACAAAACCCGTTACGGCTACGCCCTGGAAGAAGAAACAGAATGCGTCAACCTGCGTCTGCATGCCTGGGTAGCACGCCGGGAAATTGAGCTGCCAGCGCTGAAACCCGCGGCAGCTTGCAACAATACGGCTCCCCCAAAGGTCTCTACTTCTGCACAGGGTTTTGCGCTTTGCAGGCGCGACGAGTTAAAGCCGGGCGAAATCGTGACGGGACCGGCCGTGGTACTGGAGTATTCCGCTACTACCTATGTTGCTCCTGGCTGGCGCGCCGGCAGAGATGATCCGGGTAACCTGTTACTGGACAAAATCCTGTGACAGTCACGCCGGATTACGTGGGTGCTGCGGTTTACAGTGCCTGTAGCCCGGTATATAACGGAACGCCCTCTTACCTAAATGACCTGGCACGAGTGGTACGCGGTTGTCATGAAGCTCCAACTACAGGCGCTATTCTTGCTGTTCATCACCACGCTGGCCCTGGCGTCCAATGCCCAGGAGGCGGATACAGATGCCGCCACGCCCCAGCAAGCAGCCGCGGAGAATGAAGAGGTACAGTTCATCGACGCGCCCGTGGCGTTTGATCCGGTTTCCGATGCCGGGCCGCCACCACCGTCCCAACCCCTGGACCCGGAAACAGATCCCCGATTCCTGGAGCGCCAGCAGAACATCCGTAGCTATAACGACGCGGTACTTCAACTGGAAAACAGCGGTGGCGCCTGGTCCGAAGGCCTGGTGGAAGAACTGGCCTCCCTGGGAATTCTGCAACAGCAACAGAGCGATCACCTGGCTGCTATCGAAACCTTTGATCGCGCAGTGCACGTGAACCGGATCAATTCCGGCCTGGACACCCTGGAACAGATTCCCCTGATAGAAATGATGATCGACAGCTACCTAGCCCTGGGAGACTGGGGCCGGGCAGACCTGTACCAGAACTACCTTTTTTACCTGCAAGAGAAGGCCTGGGGTAACCGGGACCCGCGCATGATTCCGGTCATGGAACGGCTGGCCAGCTGGAACGTGCACATATTCAACATCGGTTACGGTGATTCACCGGCCATTCACATCAGTTCCGCGCAGATGCTGTTGAATACCGCATTCGCCATCGTGGACTCCTACTTCGGCGAAGATGACCAGCGCTATGTTGATTACTTGTATGGCATCGCCAACACGGCATACCTGGTGGCCGTCAATCCCGATGTGTTGGAGCGCACCAATCGCAGTGATTTTCGTACCTCCCAGGAAGCCCTGCGCGACTCCCTGGGCAACCGGGGCCCGATTTACCCTGGCGGAATCAGGACCGGTGAAGATGCGCTGCAGGCCATCGCCGAGCACTATGCCCAGATACCCGGGGCGGAATGGGAACTGGCCAGGGTCACGGCAGACCTGGGGGATTGGTACCTGCGCTTCCAGCGCCGCAGTATGGCGGAACAGAAATACCAGGAGGCCTGGGATTTACTGGCGGGATTGGAGAATGGCGAAGAGTTACAGGCGCGCTTATTCGGAAAGGTCCAACCGATACCTGGCTTCGTACAGAATAATAGCCACCTGCTGGAGGCCAATGTGGGCGCCAGCGGCAACGCCCTGGACTATGACTTCATCGACCTGGTGCTGGATGTAACCGAAAACGGCCTGGTGCGGAACATTCGCCTCGTCAATGAAAGCGTCCGTGCCAGTGAAGAACAGGTCACCCGGATTCGCCGCCTGGTACGGCAATCCTACTTTCGCCCCCTGGTAATTAATGGGGAGCGCGTACGGTCTACTGACAACTATTTCCGATACCGTTACTGGTACTGAAAGTGGGGTAGATGTAGCATGGAAAGGGCTGCCGAGTGGCCATTAAGCAATGGTTAAGGGGGCTTGAACTACTACTGTTTCGCTACTATCTCTGGGATATCAGGACAGGAAGCCCGGCTCCCATATATAAGCCAATTGTCATTAAATATAGGCTATTTGCACTTAAAATTCGCTATCTTGCCGGTTCGTGCAAGATTTAACCCCTACCGGGGCAGCGACAGGGTTCAGGACTAGCATATGCACATCAGACATTCACGATTATCCAGGCTCTTGCTGGCAATAGGCCTGGGTGTGGGCCTGGCGGCCTGCCAGTCACCCATGAGCCAGTCCAGCAGCAGTAGCAGCATGCCATCCATGCCGTCGTCGTCCAGTTCGTCCTCCAGCAGCATGCCGTCGACGCCATCGTCATCCAGCAGTTCATCCCAGTCATCTCCGGCATTGCCTTCGCCCTCATCCAGCAGCGGCAATCCCAGCCCCATGCCATCCCTGCCATCATCCTCGTCGGGATCGGCCAGTTCCAGCTCCGCCAGCAGCAGTACTGCGGGAGCCACGGGCTCTTCATCCCAGGCCGGGGGTGCCGACGCGGCCGGCATGCCCAGCTCGAACTCCAGTTCCGGCAGCAGCGGACAGGACTCAATCGACGTCAATGTATCAGTTCAGACCCCGGCCGGGACCTTTCCCGTGGGAAGCACCAGCCCCGGGGGTCAGCCCGGCACACCGGGTATTAACAGCGGTGCTGAATCCCGCATACCAGGTTCGCAGCAGGCCGGCCTGCCCGGAAGCAGTGGCCGGGATTCCTCTACCGGTGACCTGAATAATGGTAATAGTGGGAATTCCGACTCAAGTTATGACGTATTGGGAGGTCCGAGTGGGGATTACTCACTGGATACACTGCCAGGAAGCTCCCGAAGTGGGGATCAGGCTGGCACAACAGGTAACCAACCCGGCCAGCCCGGGGGCCAGGGGGCACCTACCGGCGCCATGACCACCGGGGAACGCACCGGTGCCCTGGACGAGGCGTTGCGCCGGGGCTATGAAGAATTCGACGGATTTATCCTGGGTGAGCGAACCCGTGCCCAGGCGGAAAGCAATGCTGCCGGCAGCGCACCCATCGGTGACCAGGGCCAGCAGAGTGGTGGCGCTGGCGGTGCCGCTGCGGCCCAGGCCGAAACCCAGGCCGGACAAAGCCAGGGCGCGCCGTCAGGAATTATCGGTGCGACGCCACAGGTTGCCAGCGCACCGGAACCCACGGAGACTTTCCCCCCGCCTGACGATATTCCCAGCGGGCGGGATGACGATGTAGTGGCGCGGCAGATACGGGAAGCGGCCATGACAGAGCCGGACCCGGAACTGAGAGAGGCACTCTGGGAAGAGTATAGGAACTACACAGGTATAGGTAACGACTGATGAATTACTCCTTGAAGCATCTGATGGGACTGGTGTTTCTGGCTGCACTCCTGGCGGGGTGTGAGAGCCACACGGTTAAGACCACGGAATACACACCGATAATCCAGGGCAGCCAGGATGTGCCGGAAGAATACTTGCTGGATGTCGGCGTTCGCATGTTCGATCCCGGCCTCGATGAGCTTTCCGAGCAGGACGAAGAACTCACCAATGGCCAGATTCGTGTTGCCGAATCCCGTTACGCACCGTTCCTGTTGTCAGAAACACTGCAGCGTTCCGGTAACTGGGGGATAGTCCGTGTTCTTCCCAACGACCTCAGCCCCATGGATGTAATCGTCGATGGCATCATCCTGTTATCCAACGGCGAAGAAATGATTATTCGTATCACGGTAACCGACTCCACCGGACGCCAGTGGTACACAAAAGATTACAACGAAGTCATCAGCGAATTTGCTTATGAGCCGACCCTGCGCCAGCAGAATGATCCGTTCCAGGTGATATACAACAACATCGCCAACGACCTGCTTGCCTATCGCGATCGCAGCATTTCCGATGAAATGATCACTGAGATTCGCACGGTTTCGGAATTACTGTTCGCCCGACGCTTCTCACCGGAAGCCTTCGACGATTACCTCACCGTGAATCGTGACGGCCGCTACCAGGTCTCATCCCTGCCCGCACAGAATGATCCCATCCTGGGAAGGGTGAGAGACATTCGCGAGCGGGATTTCATGTTCATCGATACGGTGCAGGACTATTACGCCACTTACACCAGACAAATGCGCCTGCCTTACGATTCCTGGCGTGAACAGAGCTACCAGGAAACCCTCACCCTGCGAGAGCTGCGTGATTCGGCACGGCGCCGGTTCATTGCAGGCACCGCAGTGGTGCTGGGCGGTCTTGCCGCGGCTACCAGTGGCGGCAACTATGCCACCCAGGCCGGTGGCGCCGTCGGTGTAGGCGCCGGTGCCTACCTGATCAAGAGTGGCTTCGATAAACAGGCCGAGGCGCGCATGCATGTGCAGGCTTTGGAAGAGCTTGGCCAGTCCCTGGAAAACGAAGTTGCGCCGCGGGTGATCAATCTCGAGGATCGCACCATTACGCTTACCGGCACGGTAGAAGAACAATATGCCCAGTGGCGGGAAATTCTGGCTGATATCTACGCTGCGGAAATAGATCAATTCTAGTAGTACGTTACACAGCAGTAGCAATGTCCTATGTCAGAACACACTTCCGACAAGCCACAGAACGGCACCACTGAAACGGAACAGGATTCCGCTCTCCACGCGAGCATACCTCCCGCACAACCTAACAAGCTTCCTCTGGGAATCTGGATCGGGGTGGGTTCGCTGTTCATCATCGCGCTGCTGGTCATCTTCGTATTGCCCGCCGTAGTAACTGAATACGAGCTGCCATTGGAACGCCGCGTCGACCTTGCCGAAACCCAGCCCCCACCCCAGGCCACCGTGGAAACAGTCTCCCCTTTCGAGGAAGCCCAGCGCGCGATCCAGCGTAAGGACGCACAGGATGTACTCGCCGAGTTACTGGGTATCCAGGAAGAGCTCACGGCTATCGAGGTGGAACAGTGGGGGCAGCCGGCCTATGACGATGCGCTGGAACAGGCCAGCATCGGGGACCAGTACTACCGGGAACAGGATTTTCTGCTGGCGCTGGAATCCTATGAGAACAGCCGCGATGCCCTGCAGTCGCTGCAGGAATCCATACCCACGGTACTGGATCGCACCCTTATCGATGGCCAGAATGCACTGAGCAATGGCGACGCGCGGGCCGCGCGTGAAGCCTATAGCCTGGCACTCTTGCTTGACCCCCAGAGCGAAGCTGCCCGGATCGGTATGCAGCGGGCCAACAACCTGGAAGAGGTTGCGGCGCTGGTTGCCCGGGCGGACGATCTGGTGGCGGATGGCGAACTGCAACAGGCCCTGGCCGTATTGCAGGAAGCCCGGCAACTGGATCCCTATGACGAAACCCTGCTCCCGAGTATCCAGGCAGTAAATGACCAGGTGCTGGAAAATCAATTTGCCGGCATCATGTCCGCGGGCTATGCCAGGCTGGGAGACGGTGATCCGGAAGGAGCGATTGCCGAGTTTGAGCGGGCCGCAACCCTGGGCATCAGGCAGGAAGAAGCACTCGCCGCCATCACCCAGACAGAAAATGAAATAGCTTCGGTACAGATCAACCGCTTGCGGAACCAGATCTCGGCTGCGGAGTCTGATGAGCGCTGGCAGGAGGCTGCCGATTCCTACGGTGAAGTACTGGCCATCGATCCCAACCTTACCTTCGCTATTGAAGGTTTTGCCTATGCAGAGCAGCGTGCGAATCTCGATCGCTTGCTGCAGGAAGCGCTGGCCGATCCTGAACGACTGGGTGAACAGGATGTTTATCAATTCAACCTGGATGTGTATTACGTGGGTCTCGAGATCGAGAATCCAGGCCCTCGCCTCAGCGGGCAGCTCGGTGAGCTGCGTAGCCTGTTGGAAGATTCCCAGGTTCCCAGGGATGTAAATTTCTTTTCCGACAACCTTACCCAGGTCTCCCTGCAACGGGTCGGTGAACTGGGCAACTTCGAACAAACCACCCTCACTCTCAAGCCCGGTCGCTATGTTGCCATCGGAAGGCGTTCCGGATTCCGGGAAGTACGGGAAGAATTTACCGTAGGCTTTGGCCAGACACCGGAATCGATCACCGTTAGATGCGAAGAGCGAGTCATCGCGACCAGCAGGTGATTCCATGCAGAACGGCGACTTGAACAAGAATGTTGCAGGGTCGGCGGAACCGATCGTACCCATCGACTTCAAGCCCAATGATGCGAAAGGGTCGGGCCGCACATTCAAGCTGAAATGGATTCACGGAGTTTTCGCAGTATTTGTCCTGGTCTTTGGCACCGCCGCCTGGTTTGTACTCACCGCGCGCTCCGTGTTTGTCGAAGTCGATCCGATTACCGCTGAATTCGAAATCTCCGGTGGCTTGAATTTCAGGGTAGGCCCGCGATATTTAATTCGCACCGGCAGTTACGACATCGCCTTGCGCAACCCTGGCTATCACGATGCCAATACCCAGTTGCTGGTCAGCAACGATCAGTCACAGACCCATACCTTCACCATGCGCAGGTTGCCGGGCATCGTTTCCATCGGCACCCTGGGAGTGGACCAGGCACGGGTGCAAATCGATGGCATCGATATTGGCACGACTCCGCTAATCGATATCCCGGTTGAGGCAGGCGAGCATAGACTGACCATTAGCAGGGATCGTTACCTGGAATACAACGACACCATAAATATAGAAGGGCGATCCGTTGAACAGCGTTTCCAGGTAGAACTGAATCCCGCCTGGGCAGTGGTCAGCATTGATACCAGCCCGCCAGGCGCAGAGGTGCTGGTGGATGGTGAACAGCTTGGCTTCACACCCATCAATGCCGAGCTGCTGCAGGGCGAGCGTGACCTCATGGTCAAGCTATCCGGACACAAGGCCTGGCAGGAACGCCTGGACATAATCGCCGGGGAAGATTTTTCCCTGCCGCGGGTGGAACTGGAACCGGCCGATGGCCTGGTGTTCATCCGCTCCACGCCCAATGCCGCCAGCGTCACCATCAACGGTGAGTTCAAGGGCCTGACCCCGCTGGAGGTAAGTCTTGCCCCCGATGAAGATCATGCACTTACATTTTTCAAAAATGGTTACGAGCAGTTGCGTTCCACGGTACGTACCCAGCCGGAGCAGGAGAGGGAAATACTGGTCGAGTTGGATCCCGTAACGGCAAGCGTACAGATCGTGAGTGAGCCACAGGACGCGGAACTTTATATCGACGGCGAGTTTCGCGGCCTCGCCAACCAGACCATAGAACTGATGGCTGCCAGCCAGCAGATCGAGATTCGCCGGGACGGTTACCTGCCTTATACCACCGAGTTCACGTCGCGCCCCGGGCTGGACCAGGTCATCAGGGTAACTCTCAAGTCACTGGAACAGGCCCGGCTGGAACAGATTCGGCCGGTAGTCCGCAATCCCGCCGGCCAGGACATGAAACTTTTCTACCCCGGCGCATTCACCATGGGAGCATCGCGCCGCGAGCCCGGCCGCGGCTCCAATGAGAACCTGCGCAATGTGCAACTGGAGCGGCCCTTCTACCTGAGCTTTCGCGAGGTGACCAACGCCCAGTTCCGCTTGTTCGATAGCGAGCACAGCTCCGGAACCATCCAGGGTATTACCCTGGACAACCAGGCACAGCCCGCGGTGCGTCTCACCTGGAATCAGGCAGCCCTGTTTTGCAACTGGCTTAGTGAACAGGAAGGCCTGCCCCTTTTCTATGAAGTAGTTGACGATGAGGTAGTCGGGTTTAATCCCGACTCCCACGGCTACCGCCTGCCCAGTGAGGCCGAATGGGCCTGGGTAGCACGCACCGATGGCAGCGGCGTCGAATTGCGCTATCCCTGGGGAACGTCCTTACCACCACCTCCTAATTCAGGAAATTTCGCCGATGTCACAACGCAGGCCTATCTCGGCGAGATCATGTTCGATTACAACGACGGTCATTTCGCTACGGCGCCGGTGGGTTCATTCAACCCGAACTACCATGGAATATTTGATATGGCCGGAAACGTAGCCGAATGGGTGCATGATTTTTATGGTTCAGGTTCACTGGGCGTTGAAACCGACCCCTTGGGGGCGGACGTGGGCCAGTTTCACGTAATACGCGGGTCGAGCTGGGCCCATGGCGCCATCACCGAGATGCGCCTGTCATTCCGTGATTTCGGATTGGAGGGAAGGGATGATGTGGGTTTCCGTGTCGCCCGATACCTGGAAGACATCACCGTAGAGCAGCCTCAGGAGCAGTAGCCAAACGAGGGAACGCTAAAGGAATAATTTATGAAACAAGGCTTGTTGTATCAAACGCTTTACCAGCTGATCGCTTTGCTTGCGGCAGTCATCATCGTACATGCCATCTATGTTGCAGTGGTTCGACCCACCGCCGAGGCAATCCAGGAGCAACAAAACCTGCTGCTGGAACAAAATCCGGACTATGTTCCGGAAAGATCAGTTTATGTAATCCTGAAAGATTTTGAACAAGAGACTTGCATAATACTTTTTATATGGGCTGTTTGTATTATCGGAATGAAGACCCAGGCAACGTTGAGAGAGCGTACATTGCTCGACCGTGCCCTGGTGCAGGGCACCGATGGCATGAGTATCCTGCCTGAGGACTCACGCAACCTGGCGCGGCCAATCCAGGCATTGCCTGAGAAGGAACGAGATTTCCTTCTCGCACGGGCCTTGCTGGCGGGCCTGCACCGATTCCAGACCACGCGAAACATCCAGGACGCATCCAATACGATAAAAGACACTTGCGAGACCGAAGCCGATCGCATGGAAACAGAACTGACCATCGTGCGTTACATTGCCTGGGCCATTCCATCCATCGGCTTCCTCGGAACCGTGCGCGGTATTGGTACCGCGCTGGGCCAGTCCTACCAGGCGGTGGAAGGAGACATCGTCGGCGTAACCCAGTCACTGGGCGTGGCCTTTAACTCAACCTTTGTCGCCCTGGTCGTCAGCATCCTGTTGATGTTTTTGCTGCACCAGTTGCAGTTGTTACAGGATCGCCTGGTGCTGGATTGCCAGAACTACTGTGACGACAAGCTGGTTCGCCATCTGCAGGTTCCGGATAGGGAATAGAACATGACTCTCCACGTCATCGAGCTCAATGACAGTGCCCTGACCGCGGCAAACGAGACTGGCATCCTTGCCAGCAGCCCCGGTTTTGCCCTGGCCCAAGGCAAGGAACTGCAATTGGGAATCGATGCGGAACAACAGGCTCGCCTGCGACCTACCCAAGCCTATAACAAGTACTGGCATGAACTGAGCCTGGAACCTCTCAACCACGACAATACCCTGCGCCATTACGCCGACCTTGCCCATGCACACCTGTTGCACCTGGCGGAACAGGCAGGGATCGATGGCGATACCATCCTGGCGGTGCCGGGAAATTTCACCCGGGAGCAGCTTGCCATTGTGCTGGGCCTGACCCGGCACACACCGATCAACACCATAGGCGTAGTGGACTCGGCCCTGGCCGCCAGTATCGACTACGCGAACAAGCCGGTGATTGTTCATGCCGAGCTGCAAATGCACCAGGTATTGTTGACCCGCCTGCTGTGCGACAACGGCGAACTGAGCCTGGACTCCACGGTGCAGATACCCGGCGTGGGGGGGCAGCAATTCATGGATTACATGATGCACATGGCTACTTCCGAGTTCATCCAGCAATGCCGCTTCAACCCCCAGCACGACGCCGCGTCGGAACAGGCCCTGTATAACCAGTTGCCGGAATGGCTGGCCCAGAGCTCTGCCGAACAGAAAAACCTGTTGATGGAACTGAAAACCGCCAGCGCGGTGCACAACGCCAAACTTCCCCGTGAGAGCCTGGTGTCCGGCCTGGCTTCCCACTACCAGAAGATTGCCCAGCAACTGCAGGCGCTCATCGGCAATGCCGATGCCCAGCTATTATTCAGCTCCCGTTTCCGCAAGCTGCCCGGTTTCACCGAAGCCATGAACCCTGTGGTGGGCAATCCGGTAATCCTGTCGGCTTCCGCACTGTACGAATCCTGTCTGCGCCACGCCGGCAGCATCATTACCGAAGCCGAAGGCGTTCACTTACAGAGTTCGCTTGGCCTGTCCGCCGACCAGAACACCGTGTCCGATGAAGAAGGCACAGATGCGCTGCAGATTTCCCATGTGCTCTATCGCAACCAGGCTGTTGCCGCCGCCCATGTCACCATCAGCACCACCTTAAATGGCAGCAGTAACAAGCTGGTATTGTCCCTGCAGGACAGCCCGGAACGCCTGGGCACCATTACCACGGAAAATGGTCATACTTATATAGAGAGTGACGCGCCGGATTTGCTGTTGAATGGCAAGCCATCATCCGGCAAGACAAAACTATCCCTGGGAGACCGCATCAGGTTTGGCAACGACGATGCAGAGATCACCATGATACAGGTGCGCGATGGCCCATAAGAGTGAACGGCGCAAGGTAAACCCGTTAAGCCTGGCATTCCTCGATGTCATGTTCTGCGGTTTCGGTGCCGTGATTCTCATCTTCATTATTCTCGATCACACCAGCACCGCCAGCGTGTCCGAATCGGCGCCGGAGCTGGCGGCGGAAATCAACCTGTTGCGGGAGGAGATCCTGGTAGGTGAAGAAGGCCTGGTGCAGATTCGCAACACGCTTTCCGACGTCAGTTTCGAAGTAGTGGAGGCGGAAGGACTGGCGCGCCAGATCCAGGAAGAGATCGACACCTTCCTGCAGGAACTGGCTGCCCTGGAAAACTCCAGCCTTGCAACCGAAGAAGACATCGAGCAGTTGCGCTCCGAAGTGGAACAGCTGGAGGAAGACCTGCTGCGCCTGCAGGCCAGCGCCCTGGAACAGGAAGGCAACAGCGTGCGCCAGTTCCTCGGCAACGGCAATCGCCAGTACCTGTCGGGATTATTCCTGGGCGGTCAGCGCATCCTTATCCTGGTAGACAGTTCCGCCAGCATGCTGGACGACACCCTGGTAAACATTATCCGCACGCGCCTGCGTTCCGATGAATTCAAGAAGCTGGCGCCCAAGTGGCAGCGTACCATCAAGACCGTGGACTGGATCAGCACCCAGCTTCCCATCACCAGCCGCTACCAGATGTATACCTTCAGCGAGACCGCGGTACCGGCCCTGGAAGGTACAGACGGGACCTGGCTGGAAGTGGCGGACCGGGACCAGCTCAATGACGCCGTGGAAAATGTGGTGAACACGGTGCCCGGCGGTGGCACCAACATGGAGCAACTGTTCCGCCTGGTGGCAAACATGTCGCCACCCCCGGACAACATCTTCCTCATCACCGATGGCCTCCCCACCACCTCGGACCGGGGCTCCCGCAATCCCCTGATCGAACCCCGGGACCGCATGGAACTATTTGAAGAGGCACTTGAAGAATTACCCCAGGGAATTCCGGTCAATGTAATATTAATGCCCCTGGAAGGTGATCCCAGTGGCTCCGCGGCCTACTGGCAACTGGCCCAGCTGAGCCGGGGTGCCTATATATCCCCATCCAGGGACTGGCCGGGAGGCAGCTCTGCCATTGAGCAGGAGACTGAACGGACGGAAACCGAGTCCGCGGACCGGGTGGAGACTACGGAGCAGATCTCCCAGGACCTGGGTGTGTCCTTCCCAAGGGATATATAGAGGCGAGCACGCAAACGGAACTGAAATGAGAAAGAGCCGACGGGAAACAGATTCCTTCACCATATCCTTCCTGGATGTGGCGTCCTGTGGATTCGGTGCCATGATCATCCTGCTCATGATCACCAAGTCCTCGGCACCCATTACCCTGGAGTTCACCGAGCTGACCCCGGAAGGATCCGTAACCGAGCTGCAGGAACAGCTGTTTGCCATTCGCGGTGAAACCACGATCTACAATCGGGAACTCAATGCCAAGCATGAACAGTTGTCTGCCCTGACCGATCGCATTGCGCGCCTGCGCCGGGATCTTTCCGACGTGCGTTCCCGTTACCAGACCTCCCAGGACCTGTCCGACGAGACTACGGACGAAATCGGTCGCCTGGCCATTGCCCGCCAGACCCTGACCGAGGAGATGCAGCGTCTGCTGGCCAATACGGTGACGCCGGAAAACAACGCCATCGGCGGCGTGCCCGTGGACAGCGAGTACATCATCTTCGTCATCGACACCTCCGGTTCCATGTACAACAACCCGAGCTGGAATAAGATGCTGGGAGTAATCGAGAACACCCTGGATGTGTACCCCGAGGTGAAAGGCATACAGGTGATGAACGACATGGGGGACTACATGTTTGACTCTTACGCGGGAGAGTGGATGCCCGATACCCCCAGCGGCCGCCGCACCATTATTTCCACCCTGCGCACCTGGAATCCCTACAGCAACAGTAGCCCTGTAGAAGGGGTGACACGGGCTATAAATACCTTTTATTCCCCGGACAAGAAAATTAGTATTTACGTGCTGGGAGACGATTTTCAGCCCGGCGGCTCTATCCGTGACGTGCTTAACACCATCGACCGTATCAACGTGGAAGATGAAAACGGCGAGCGCCTGGTGCGCATCCACGGAATAGGCTTTCCCACGATATTCGCCGGACCTCGTCGCTTCCAGCAGAGCGCCTACCGATACGCCAACCTGATGCGTGAGCTGACGCAGCGAAATGGTGGTACATTTGTAGGCCTGAACGACTATCAGTAATCCATTGGCACGGTAAATTCGGTATATATAAAAGATGAACCCGGTTACCCACAGCAACATGGCGATCACCAGAGGCTGGAGAGCAATCCTGCCGGTCTTGTTACTGTTCTTTGCTGGCTGTGGTGTGAATACCGTGGTAATCGACGGCAATTTTCCCACTCCCAACGTGCCAAGACTGCCTCTCAGTGTCGCGGTTTACTATGACGATGCACTCAGGGAATTCAGTTACATCGAGTACAGTGAAACCGGGGACGAAGAACACAACATCCAGAGTGGCCAGTCTCACATTCAACTGTTCAATGCCGTGTTGCCGGCCATGTTCGACCAGGTGACCCTGGTCGACAGCATGGAGCAGGCAGCCACTGCCGGTGTCGATGCCGTATTCGCCCCGGCCATTGAAGAATTCCAGCTGGCGTTGCCGGCCAAGACCAAGCTCGATGTGTACGAGGTCTGGATTAAATACAATATGCGTCTTTTTACACCGCAAGGCGATTACATCGCCGACTGGGTGTTAACGTCTTATGGCAAGACACCGACGGAATCTTTCCGCTCGATCGATGCTGCAATAAACGATGCAGCAATTGTTGCTTTACGGGATCTGGCGTCCAGTTTTTCACTGAGTTTTACCCAGGTCCCCGAAGTGCGGGATTGGTTGGCGAGTCTCTGACGCCAACGATTGGGGTGAGTAAGATGAGTACTGAAATCCTGAAAATCAAAAATAAGTGGCCTGTCCTCGCCGGGCTGGCTTTGCTTGGCGCCTGTACCAGCACGACGGTCGATGAGTTCAGGCAGGGAGAAACCGGCATCGCATTCGACGAAGCCGTGGTTGTACTGGGTCGTCGCCAGGCCAGTGACTATGAGACCCGGGCGGAGTTCGTGGATTGTGTCGGTGAGAACATGGGCCGGGGAGAAAACGCCCTGAATGTGATTCCGGAACAGGAATTCGTCGATGCCATGTTTCCCTGGTTTGAACCTCGCACCGCGCCACTGAGAACCCGTGACCTGGAGAAGCTCATGGCGGAAGAAGTGGTCGCCGACAAGATGACCGACTTCGGTATCCGTTACATCGTGTGGGTTGACGGCCATACCGAAACCACTGACCGCAGCGGTTCCATCTCCTGCACCATTGGTCCCGGTGGTGGTGGCTGTTTTGGTTTCGGCTCCTGGGAAGATGACGCCAATTTCGATGCCCGGGTCTGGGATGTCGATTCGTTTACCAACGTTGGCACCATCAGTACTGATGCCACTGGGCAATCCTATGTGCCCGCTATTGTTGTTCCTATTCCGCTGATTGCACGAGTCGAGGCTAACGCCTGTGATCGCCTGGCCACTCAACTTAAAGACTTTGTAACTGGCAGCTAGTGCTGCCAGGCAGGTAGCATCATGAATAGAAAATCCAGAACCGGCATAGTCGCCGTTGTTCCGTTCCCTTTCAGCAGCAAACAGGTTTTTATGCTGCTGTTCTTCCTGCTCACCCTGGCGCTGATCTCAGCCTGTGCCGTCAATCCGGCGACCGGTGATGCCAACCTTGTGTTGATGGGGGAAAGCCGCGAAAAAGAAATCGGCGCGGAGGAACACGAGAAAGTACTCTCCAGCATGCCTCTCTACGATGACGAGGATCTCCTCGCCTACGTCACGGAGGTGGGCAACAAGATGGCCGCGGTAAGCCATCGTCCCGATCTGGAGTACACCTTCAACATTATCGACAGCCCCGAAATTAATGCCTTCGCCTTGCCCGGTGGCTACGTATACGTAAACCGCGGCCTGCTTACCTTCATGAACAGCGAGGCGCAATTGGCAGCGGTGCTTGCTCACGAGATTGGCCACATCACCGCGCGCCACGCCGTGCAGCAACAGGCCCGGGGCGCCCTGGCCCGCACCGCCGCCACGGTGGGGGGATTCGTTACGGCGGTCGCCACCGGCAGCGGTTATGTAGGCAGCCAGATCAGCGAGGTGGCATCCATCTGGGCGCAAACCGGCCTGAGCGGATTCGGTCGTGAACATGAGCTGGAAGCGGACAGCCTAGGGGCGGAATACCTGGTTAATGGCGGTTACGATCCCCAGGCGGTAATCGACGTCATCACCGTGCTGAAGAACCAGGAAGACTTTAACCGACTCACCACCGGTAGCGGCGGCGGTTACCATGGCCTGTTCGCCACCCATCCGCGTAACGACACGCGATTACAGCAGGCGGTGGCCCAGGTTGCCAACCTGACCGACGTGCAGATTACCCAGACCGACAACAGCGCATTCCGAGCAGCCATTGACGGGCTGGTCGTAGGTGCCAGCTCCGCCAACCAGACCCGGGACGAACGCAATCGTTACTACCAGACTCTGCTCGGATACACCCTGGTGTTCCCCAATGACTGGGAAGTCAGTGAAACCACCACCACGGTTACGGCCGAAAATCCCGCCGTGGGCAATCTTCGAATCGAAGTGCAGCGCATAAGGGACAACGTGGAGCCTCGCGTTTACATGCGGGATGTGTTGGGCGTTACCGGCCTGCAAAAATCCGAAGGGCTCTCCCAATATCGTTTGATAGGACATACCGGAATTACTACCAACCCGGAAACAGGCAATCCACAGCGCGTAGCCGCAATCTATTTCGGCCCCCGTGTATTTATCTTTCGCGGCGACATTCTTGATAGCAGCGCCGTTGACGAAGTGGACGATTTGCTGCTGACATCCATTCGTTCCTTCCGTGCTATTCAGCGTGGTGAGGCCGGCGCGGCTGGTGAGGCGAAGATTAGGTTTGTACAGGTGGGCGAGGGATTCGATTTCTCAGCGCTGGCGCGGCAGTCGCGCATCGCCAACTACCCGGAAGAGACCCTGCGCCTGCTCAACGGCTATTACCCCACCGGTACTCCCGAGCCGGGCAGCTGGATCAAGCTGGTGGAATAACAGGTCCTCGCAGCGGCCGGATTCGGCCGGCCGCCGCAACTAAGCTATTGTAATAAAAGCACTTTATTGCCAATCGGGTCACAGTTCAGTGGTTCCGGGCGGTTTGTTTTTAAGCTACACTTGGGCACCGCTTACCAAGCGAGCTTTCGATTTTTTATCACGAGTAGCCTATGAGCGTAGTGGAACAATCCAGCCAGGCCGCAGCCAGGAAAAATTCGCCAGTGGAACTGAAAGATTTCCTGGACGGGTTGCTCGAGGCCGGGCGCATCGACCAGCAGGCACACGATGCGGCACTGAACAGTCGACGCAGGTTGGAAGATCGTAACAAGCATGTGCTGCAATTCGTGGCCGATCTTGAGCTCGACGACCTGAAAGCGCCCGGTCGCAAACTGGATATTGAATCCCTTACCCAGGAACTGGGCCGCCAGGCCGGCCAGGACTATTACCGGATCGATCCGCTGAAAATCGATGTGGCTACCGTGACCCAGGTGATGGACCACAAGTTTTCCCAGCGCCACGCGATACTCGCCCTGGAAGACAATCCCGATGAAGTAGTCATCACCAGCGCCGAACCCTACCTGGATTCCTGGGAATCCGTACTGGAACACACTTCAGGAAAGAAGATTCGCCGCGTCGTTTCCAATCCGGCAGACATCAAGCGGATGACCCGCGAGTTTTACACCGTGGCCCAATCCATTCGCGGGGCAACTTCCGGCGGCCCGATGAAAAAAGGCATCGGCAACCTGGAGCAGATGCTGCAACTGGGAGACATCAAGGATCCCGATGCCGACGACCAGCACATCGTCAAGGTCGTGGACTGGTTGTTGCAATACGCCTTCGATCAGCGGGCCAGTGACATTCACATCGAACCACGACGGGAAATGGGCAATATCCGTTTCCGCATCGACGGTGTGCTCTATACGGTTTACTCCCTGCCCATGCAAGTCATGTCCGCGGTCACCAGCCGGTTGAAGATTCTCGGCCGCATGAACGTGGCGGAAAAGCGCAAGCCCCAGGACGGCCGCATCAAGACCAAGAGCCCCACCGGCGACGAGATCGAGTTACGCCTGTCCACGCTGCCCACGGCCTTCGGCGAAAAACTGGTCATGCGTATTTTCGACCCGGAAGTATTGCTGAAGAAATTCGAGGAACTGGGTCTGATGAACGAGGACCTGGAGCGCTGGAACAAGATCATCGGCAATAACCACGGCATCGTCATCATCACCGGCCCCACCGGTAGCGGCAAGACCACCACCCTGTATTCCACCCTGAAGACCCTGGCAACCGATGAGGTCAACGTCTGTACCATAGAAGATCCTATCGAGATGGTGGAAGACAGTTTCAACCAGATGCAGGTGCAGGAGAATATCGAACTGAATTTTGCCGATGGCGTTAAGGCCCTGCTGCGGCAGGACCCGGACATCATCATGATCGGCGAGGTCAGGGACCTGCCAACTGCGGAGATGGCGATCCAGGCGGCACTTACCGGTCACCTGGTGTTCACTACGCTGCACACCAACGATGCACCCTCGGCCATAACACGACTGTTAGAGCTCGGCGTGCCACCGTATTTAATCAAGGCTACTGTCATCGGGATCATGGCCCAGCGCCTGGTTCGCACCCTGTGCCCCAGTTGTAAAAAGCCGGTGGAAATCGAGGCCGAGGCCTGGGAAACCCTGACCAAACCCTGGAGCGTGAAGGTACCGAAGAACGCTGCAGACGCAGAAGGTTGCCTTGAATGCCGGGAAACCGGCTTCAAGGGGCGCCAGGGTATCTATGAAGTCATGCCCTTTACCGAAACCCTGCAAAAATACGCCGATGACAAATCGGACCTGCCGGCCCTGAGAAAGCAGGCCTATAAGGAAGGCATGATGAGCCTGCGCCTGAGCGGCGCACAGAAAGTTGCGTCAGGATTCACAACAATCAATGAAGTATTGCGCGTAACACCGGAAACCAAGAGCTAAACCCGGTGTCTTTCCCCGCACCACTACTCCTTGGCTGGCTCTGAAGCGAGTCGCCCAGCCCTGATGAATCAAGCCAGCATGGAAAAAATACTGATCATCGGCCCCGCCTGGATCGGCGACATGGTCATGGCGCAGTCCCTGTTCATCCTGTTGCAGCAGCAATACCCGGACTCCGAACTTGTAGTAATGGCCCCGGCATGGACCGAACCGTTGCTGGCGCGCATGCCACAGGTGAGTGAAAGCCTGGAATCGCCGTTTCAACACGGTGAACTGGCACTGGGACGCCGCCGCGCCCTGGGCAAGTCCCTGCGGGGCAAGGGCTTCACCCGTGCCATCGTCTTACCCAATTCGTTCAAGTCGGCCCTGGTTCCTTTCCACGCGAATATTCCGGTCAGGACCGGTTGGCGCGGTGAGTTCCGCAATTTTCTGTTAAACGATTGCCGAAAATTGCAGGATTCCAGTTTTCCACTGCAGGTGCAGCGTTTTGCGGCCTTGGCCCTGCCACCGGCAAAGTTACCACCGGCCGAGATTCCCTCACCGGCCCTGGTTTCTGACAAGCAGGAGATTGCCATGACCCGGGCCCGTTACCAGTTGGATCCGGACAAGCCCGTGCTGGCCCTCTGTCCCGGCGCCGAGTTCGGGCCTGCCAAGCGCTGGCCCGAGCAACACTTCGCCGCAGTATGCAATTTCTACCTGGAACACCACTGGCAGGTTTGCCTGTTCGGTTCCGCCAAAGAAAGTGAGCTGGCTGCCGTAATTGTTGAAGGGGTCGAACAGTCACATCGCGAGGCTTGTTTCGATCTCACCGGGAAAACCAGTCTCGGTGACGCAATCGACCTTCTGGCCGGTGCCGACCTGGTATTGAGTAATGATTCCGGTTTGATGCACGTGGCTGCCGCACTGGGCAAACCCATGGCGGCGATTTACGGTTCCACCACAGCCGACTTTACTCCGCCCCTGGCGGAACAGGTAAAATTGCTGTGGAACGATATAGACTGCCGCCCCTGTTTTAAAAGGGAATGTCCTTATGGTCACCTGCGTTGCCTGGTCGATATAAAACCCGACCGTGTAATCCAGGCACTGGAAGAACTGGTAACGGTCAGCCTGCCGTCGCGGTGAATGTAGCGGGAATAGAAAAGGAAGCAGTGTGCGGGTTCTCATAGTCAAGGTTTCTTCACTGGGCGACATTATTCATACCTTGCCCGCGGTCACCGACGCCCAGTTTGCACGCAAGGACGTGGTTTTCGACTGGGTGGTGGAAGAGGCATTCGTGGAAGTGCCGGCGTGGCACCCGGCGGTTGCCAATGTCATCCCCATAGCGTTTCGCCGCTGGCGACGCACTCCAGTCAAGACCCTGGTGAACCGGGAGTTTCGCCACTTCAAGCAGGCACTGCAACGGCAACACTACGACCTGGTTATCGATGCCCAGGGCTTGATCAAGAGCGGGGTGATCAGCCGGCTTTCACGGGGCCTGACCATTGGTCTCAGCAATCGCACGATTCGGGAACCCATGGCAACTCTGTTCTACAACAAGGTGTACTCGGTACCCTGGACCGAACACGCGGTGGACCGGGTGCGGCAACTGTTTTCCCGGGCACTGAGCTACCGCTATAACAAGGAGATTATCGATTACGGCCTGGACCTTGGCCGCATCGAAGCGGCAGAGCCCGGTGCCAACTCCAACAGCGTGGTCTTTCTCCACGGTACTACCTGGAGCACCAAGCACTGGCCCGAACACTACTGGCGCCAGCTCGCACACATTGCCGCGGAAGCGGGATACGACATCCTGCTGCCCTGGGGTGATGAGGAAGAAAAGAATCGGGCGAAGCTCATCGCGAAAGATGTAGAGCGTGCCACGGTGCTCGACAAACAGAACCTGTCGGGACTGGCCGGGCAAATCATGCAGGCCCGGGGTGTGATCGGTGTGGACACCGGTCTCGGACACCTAGCGGCCGCCCTGAACAAGCCAACGGTTTCCCTGTACGGCCCCACCAATCCCGGGCTGTCCGGCACCTTCGGCATCAAGCAGTTGCACCTGAAATCCAACCTCAACTGTGCCCCCTGCATGAAGAAAGCGTGCGGCTATTCCGGTCCCGGCGTTACCGACGAATTCGAAGGCCAGGCCTTTCCCGTGACACCTCCCTGTTTTGCTACCCACAAGCCTGAAATGGTCTGGCAGCAATTCGAGGACCTGGTAGCGGACTGACCCGGCCATGCAATTCAGTTTCCTTATTTACAACTACTTCCCCTTCGGTGGGCAGCAGCGGGATTTCCTGCGCCTGGTTACCGAGTGCCTGTCCCGGGGCCATGGCATCGATGTCTACGCCATCAACTGGCAGGGTGATGTTCCCACGGGCGTCAACCTGGTCCGCGTGCCGGTAAGCAGCATGACCCGCATCGGGCTCTATCGCCGTTACACCGGCTGGGTGCAACGCGACCTGCAACAGAAGACCGATCCTTTCGTGGTGGGGTTCAACAAGATGCCCGGGCTCGATGTCTACTTCGCCGCCGATGCCTGTTTCGAAGACAAGGCCGAGAACCAGCGCGGTGCCTACTACAAGTTCACGCCACGTTATCGCCACTTCAGCCAATACGAACAGGCCGTGTTCGGGCCGGATTCGAAAACCGAGGTGCTGGTGTTATCCGAGTTACAACGGCAGGGATATCTCAGGTATCACCCTTCCTGCGGTGAACGTCTCCATGAGTTACCACCCGGAGTGGCCGCCGATCGCCGCATCGGCGTAAAGAACAAGGCACAGCGGCAGGAGCTTCGGGATGAGTTGGGATTGAAAGAAGAAGAGATTCTGGTACTGCAGCTGGGCTCGGGATTCCGCGTCAAGGGTGTGGACCGCTCCCTGCGTGCCCTGGCGTCCTTACCGGAAGAACTGCGCGCGCGGGTGCGCTACCTGCTGGTAGGGCAGGATCGTGCCAATCCTTTCCGGCGCCTCGCCGGCAAGTTGGGCATTAGTGACCGGGTCACTATTTCACCGGGAAGGGAAGACGTGCCACGGCTTCTCGCCGGGGCCGACCTGTTATTACACCCGGCCTACGAAGAGAGCGCCGGCTACGTGATTTTGGAAGCCACCATAGCCGGCCTGCCTGTGTTAACTACCGCCACCTGTGGTTACGCGGTGCATGTCCAGCAGGCGCAATCGGGGCAGGTTTGCAGTGCACCCTTCCAGCAGCAGGAGTTGAATGAACGCTTGCTAAACATGCTGCAGGAGTTGGATACTGCAGTATGGTCAGAAAACGGGCTGGCCTACGGCAACAACGAAGCGCTCTATGCCATGCCCACGGTGGCGGTAAACCTGATCGAACAGTTTGCACAGCGGCGCAAGAGAAACTAACTCAATTCATCCGGCTGAACCCGAACAGGTTCCGCCCCTATATAAATGACTAGCATTACCCTGGGTCTTTCCGGAGCTATTGGCCACGACGCGGCAGCGGCCTTGTTCGTCGATAACGAACTGGTTGCGGCGGTGGAGGAAGAACGCCTGATCAGGCGCAAGTATGCCACCAAGGAAACTCCCTACCATGCCGCGCGCCAGTGTTTCCAGATCGCCGGTATTCGTGCCACCGATGTAGACCAGGTCGCTATTCCCTATGCACCGGCAAGCCTGTTTACCAAGGCGCGCTGGCATTATGCCTACCGCCACTGGTATGCCCCGGATCGCAGCATCGTTAGCCTGTTCGCCGGCAACCGGCGCTATCGCCGTTACCTGGGAGAGCTGAAAGGCCTGCTGGAAAAACTTCATATCCCGGCGGCGCAGGTGAAGATTCATTCCGTTCCGCACCAACTGGCCCATGCCAGCAGTGTTTATCACCTGAATGAAACGGAAGAGAAGACTGCCATCTTCTGCAACGATTCCCGCTGCGAGTATTCCAATATCTTTCTTGGTTACGGTCACCAGGGAAAGATCCATCGCATCAAGGAGTTTTACAATCCTGACTCCCTGTGCGGCATGTATGCCGCCGTAACCGATTACCTCGGCTTCGACATGTTCAATGGAGAATTCAAGGTAATGGGCATTTCTCCCTTCGGTGATCCGGACAAGTATGACCTGACGTCGCTGGCGAAAATTCGCAACAAGAAGTTCTATGTCGATACGCGCCTGATCGGAACAGTCGGGCTGCGACGCTACAAGGCAAAATCCAAGGGGCACTACTTCAGCCAGAAACTGGTGGACATGTTGGGTCCGCGCCGGGTCGGCAATCTCGTCGATGATCCTTACGTACACTACGCCGCCGCCATCCAGAAACTCTACGAAGACATGGCGGTGCGTCTAATCGAGCTGCACCTGGGTAAGGTACTGGAAGAATGCGGTCGCCTCGTCGTGGCGGGAACCGGCTCACTCAATATTCGGCTTAACCAACGACTTGCAGCCATGCCCCAGGTGAAGGAACTGATCGTGCACTCCGCGGCGGGAGACTCGGGCACAGCCATCGGTGCCGCCTCCTATGCCGTGCGCAATTCCGGCACCCTGATAAAGCCGGTGAGCAACATGTTCCTCGGGCCGCGTTATACCCGGCAACAGTGTATCGAAGCCTGCCGTCTCCACCGTGAAAAACCGGTGTGGCAGGAGCTGGAGAATCCCCATGAGATGGCCGCGGAGCTACTGGCCCAGGGTGAACTGGTCGCCTGGTTTCGTGGCCGCATGGAGTTTGGCAGCCGCGGACTGGGTAATCGAAGCGTGCTCGCCAACCCGACTATTGAGGACATTTCCGAAACCATTAACAAGCGCATCAAGTTCCGTGAAAGCTGGCGGCCTTTTTCCCCCAGCGTGCTGGATTCGGCGGCCCAGGAATTCCTCGGTGACCAGATTCGGGATGAGTACATGTGTGTGGGTGTGACCGCCAGTGATGCCTGGCGTGAGAAATACCCCGCGCTGTTTTACCCCGATGGGGGAACTCTCACCCAGGTGGTGCGGGAGGAGGTGCACCCGGATTTTTATCGCCTGCTGCAGAATTTTTTACAGCGCACGGGCCACCCCCTGTTGATCAAGACGTCCTTCTGCCGTCCCGGAGAGGCCCTGGTGTGTACACCGGAAGATGCGCTGAACACCTTTATGGGAACGGACCTGCAGTATCTCATCCTGGAGGACTTGCTTATCACCCGACGCCCGCGCACCGACCATGGCTGGGAGAGGGGAGAAAGCAGGTAGCAGGAAACAGTGCTAGTTGATGATGCGGTAAATCCTTATGCGCACGTCTTCGCCTTCGGAGAATTCTGTTTCAAGCCCCAGCCTGTTTCTGACTGCTGGTTCGGCAAGCAACTGGTCCATCTCGTAAAAGACTTCCACCGCGACCAGGTCGCCCCGTGCAAGGCTGGCAACCTGGTCCGCTCCCAACAGTCTTTCCACGCGGTCATATTCTTCGACTTTTTCACTCAGGAATGCCACAGTACGATTGTTAGTTAACAATGTCGTGGTTTCGACGCTGTTGTCCTGTACCCACTGCGCGGTATCTTCCAGGTATTGCTGGCTGCGCCCGAAGCTGACGTAGGCATCCACCGCGGCGAACATAAAAAAGAATATGATCCACGCCCGCGCCTGTTGTCTGCGTTCGCCGCTGCTGGCAAGAATGCTGTTTACGATGCCGGGCACGAGCGCGACGACCATGAGGCAGAGCAGCATCACGTAGCGGCTGTCCAGGTAGTGGGTGGCGAAGACAAACAACAGGGCGATCAACAGGTTGATCGCGGCGAACCCGATCAATGGTAGTGCCTCGTTGCGATCAAACTTGATAAGACGCCATACCCAGCCCCAGATAAGCAGGATGGAAAATGGCAGGCCAATACCGGAAACCAGTTCGCCCACCAGCAGTGCCAGCAAGCCGGCCACCATGAACAGCACCACCATATCGCTGGAGTATTGCGCCCCGTGCTGCCCAAACAGGGCATTCACCAGTGCATTGGTTTGTTCGGGGTCCGGGAAAAAATTGGCGGCGATAATGGACTGGTACCCCAGGGTAAAACTGGAAAACAGCTGCACCAGGTTTACCCCGGCTATGACCAGTATAAAAAGAAACAGCAGCAATCCACCGGCGGCCATGGCCCAGAGGTTGAAAACCTCCCTGCGGCTGTAAACAGGATTCCGCCGGTTGTCCAGCAGCAGGAATGCCGGCGCCAGCACCAGAAAAATTATTGCTTCCGGTCGCAGGCAACTCCCCAGCAACAATGCCAGGCAAAACAGTACACCATGTAACGAGCGTGTGGATTTTGCGTACAGCAACAGCTGGTAAAGCGCGAACAACGCCAACGCCCAGAATCCGGTATCCCGGATAATCATGTAGCGGTATTCATTGATTTCTGGGAACAGCAGGATCGTCAACGCGCCTATGAACAGGAACTCATTCGTACTGTCCAGTTCCCGCAGGATGCTGAGATAGGCCCAGGTAATTATGGCGAAGAAAAATGCATTGAGCACAAAGGCCGCGGTGAACAAATCCATGCCGAGCCTGCTTACCCAAGCAATAAGCACGGAATAGGCCGCCCAGGCATAGTGATCGAACGCGGCAGCCAGGCCGTCCTGCAAATAGATTTCCGCCGTTCTTATATAAGTATAGGCATCATCGTTGGGCAGCTGCGGCAACAGCATGGTGTAAGCCGACAACAGCAGGCTGCCAACCACCGCGAGTAGCCTGATGTCGAATTGGCGCCAAGGTGTACTGTTCACGATGTATTAGTTAGCCTGGTCGTATGGAGTCTTGTCGGTGCCAGGCACCGGGGTTTTGAAGCGCCGGTGCAACCACAGGTACTGGTCCGGCTGCACGCGAACAGCGTCTTCGATAATGGTCGTTATCTGGCGCGCGTCTTTTTCGTCATCGCCGCTGGGATAACCGGGCAGCGGCGGGCTTAGCTTGAGATGATACCCCGAGTTATCCGCATTCCGATAATGGCTGAAGAACAACACCGGAGAATCGTTGTGGGCGGCGAAGCGGGAAGTCGCGGTGGTAGTCGCTGCAGGCTGGCCGAAGAACGGAACGAACACCGCGCGACGCGGGCCGTAATCCTGGTCCGGGGCATACCAGACCACATGACCGTCCTTCAGGCAACGGAAGGCACCCCGGACATCCTGTCTCTCTATCACTTCCGGGTACAGGCGCTTGCGCCCGTTGTACATGAAGGCATCGAACAGCTCATTTTCATGGGCACGATAGGTGACATCCATCTTGTGGAACAGGCTTAACAGGAATCCGCCGATTTCCAGTGTGGTGAAATGGGCGCAGACCAGTAGCACTCCCTTGCCTTGCGCCGCAGCCTGCTCCAGGTGTTCCAGTCCTTCGATGGATACCCGCTTGCGAAAGGCCTCGGGATTGCGGCACCAGGAAATGCCCACCTCGATCAGGCCGATGCCATTAGATACAAATGTTTTCCTCACCAGGCTGTGCAGTTCTTCCTCGTTTAAATCAGGGAAGCAGAGTCTCAGGTTGGTCTCACAGACTTTGCGACGGCTGGACACCAGATAATAACTGAGATGACCCAGCAGGGTACCGGCACCTATTTGTACAGCAAAGGGAAGTCGGGCAATGGTCCACATCAGGCTAATTCCCAACCAGGTTAACCAGTATCGCGGCGCCTTGAATTGTGTGAGTGGAATCAGTTGCGGGTCGGGCACGGATCAAGCCTTTGTTATTGTGGTGACCTGTCAAGGACTTCGGCTGCGGGCATGACGACATTCCGCAGCCGCTGCATTGTAACAGATGCAAAGCAACGACTGATGAGGCGCCGGCGCCCATCTACGGTAAGGAACCTATGTTATGATTAAGCGGCCGCTTGCAGAGGAACAATAATGAAACTGGAAATGCCGCCATTTCATGAGGCCAGGTTACTGGTGGTGGGAGATGTCATGCTGGATCGATACTGGCATGGCCATGCATCCCGTGTTTCTCCCGAAGCGCCGGTGCCGGTTGTCCAGGTTGGCAACCGGGAAGATCGCCCCGGTGGCGCCGGTAACGTTGCATTAAACATTGCCGCGCTGGGTAGTGCGGCCACGCTCATCGGCATCGTCGGCCAGGATGACACCGCCGACCAACTCACCTCCAGGCTGAACGCGGCCGGCGTGTATTGTGATTTCTTGCGCTCGGCTGACAAGCCCACCATTACCAAGCTGCGGGTAATCAGTCAGCACCAGCAACTCATTCGCCTGGACTTCGAACAGGCCTTCGAGGAACCCGATGTCTCCGGCTTGCTGGACAAGGTAAAGAATCTTATCGGCAACGCACAGGTGCTGGTGCTGTCCGATTACAACAAGGGCTTGTTAAAGGATGTAAGCGACCTCATCGCATTGGGACGTAAACAAAAGATTCCCATAGTGGTAGACCCAAAAGGAACGGACTTCGAAAAATATTCCGGTGCCACTTTGATTACACCGAACCTGAATGAGTTCGAGACGGTGGTGGGACCCTGTGCCAATGAAGACGAACTGGTGCAAAAGGGAACGGGCCTGATCGCGAAACTGGGCATCGAAGCCTTGTTGATTACTCGCGGTGAACACGGCATGACCCTGATTCGACCGGACTCGCCGGAACTGCACCTGCCCGCCAAGGCCCAGGAAGTGTTCGATGTTACCGGTGCCGGGGATACGGTGCTGTCCGTACTCTCCGCCGCACTCGCTGCCGGCGACAGCCTCTCCGATGCCACGGCCCTGGCAAACCTTGCCGCCGGGCTGGTGGTGGGCAAACTGGGTACCGCGGCCATCAGCGGTCCGGAATTGCGCCGGGCGGTTCTGGCGGAGCTGAATTCCGGTCGCGGCACCATGACCGCCGAACAATTACTGATCGCCGTCCACGATGCCCGTGCCCATGGCGAGAAAATCGTATTCACCAACGGTTGCTTCGACATCATCCACGCCGGCCACGTGGGCTATCTTTCCAAGGCGAAAAAACTGGGCAATCGTCTTATCGTGGCGATCAACGACGATGACTCCGTGCGCCGACTCAAGGGAGAGGGCAGGCCCATCAATCCTGTAGACCGGCGCATGGCGGTGCTGGCCGGGCTGGAAGCGGTGGACTGGGTAGTCAGCTTCAGTGAAGACACCCCGGAAATCCTGTTGGAAACCCTGCGTCCCGATGTGCTGGTGAAGGGCGGCGACTACAGCCTGGAAGAAGTGGTAGGCGGGGACTTCGTGAAATCCTACGGCGGCGAAGTACAGGCCCTGGAATTCCTGGACGATTGCTCCACCTCGGCAATCATGGAAAAGATGAAGGAAGCGGGTACCGGTTCCGCCTAGTCGATGTACTTCCAGGTATCGCCACCGTCGAAGGTGCGAATACGTACTCCCTGGTAATCTGCCGGATCCACCATGCGAAAATTCACCGCGAAGCGATCCTCCGGCCCTTTCTTGACGCTTTCATAGTGCGTTACGCTGCCGCAGCGGTTGCAGTGGTAGAACTCGATCGACTTGTCGCCCCAGGTATAGGCCTTGGCAAATTTCTTTCCGGCCACAATGCGGGCAGTCTTGTTTGTATAGTAACCCCACACCGCGCCGTAGCGCCGGCAGATGGAGCAGGTGCACTGGGTGAGCTTGCGCGGCCTGCGATCGATTTCGATTTTAATGGCGCCGCAATGGCAGCTTGCTTCGATCATCTTAATATCTGGGAGCCTTTAATTTTAATTCAGTGGGAATCTATTTCCGATACCAACGCCACATTGACTTTCAAATGTTCAGGATTGATTGTCCCGATAATCACACTGCTTATTGCAGGATGGGAAAAAACAAACTTGAGATTGTCTTCCGTGGTAAGGGATTCCCCGTCGCCCAGGTGCCCGCTGTTCAGCGCCTTCTTGATCAGTACGCCTTTGTTTAATTCCCCGGCCTTGTCCAAAACCGGCTCTTCTTCGGTGTGGGAAGGATTGTAGGCAACCATCACAACGTCCAATCGCTCTGCCGCCAGAATCCCGCCTTCCACGGTCTTGCTGCTCATTCCCACGGAACGAATCTTTCCTTCTTCTTTTAATAGCAGGAGGGTATCCGCCACGTCGGTTTGTTCCAGGATGTGAAGGTCGTTGCCATCGGAATGAATCAGCACATAGTCCAGGTGATCGGTCCTGAGATTGCGCAGGCTGCGTTCCACACTGCGCCGCGTATGTTCGGCGGAAAAATCGAAGAATGATTTCCCGCTGACGAATTCTTCCCCAACTTTTGTTCCCAACACCCAGTAATCCCGGTCCTGTAATAAGCGGCCCAGGCGCTGTTCGCTGCTGCCGTAGGCGGGCGCCGTATCCAGCAGGTTGATGCCCAGTTCCCGTGCCAGGGCCAGCAGGCTTTCAACCTCCCGGTCTTCGGGCAGGGCGAAAGACCTGGGATATTTCACGTCCTGATTGCGCCCGAACTTCACGGTGCCCAGTCCCATGGGGCTGACCTCGATGCCTGTATCGCCCAGGGGCCGCAGTTTCAGGCTCACTGCCGGTTCCAGGGTTGCACGCCCAAGCGGGCTTTGGGTAAATCCATTATGACGTCTGCGTGTTCCATGTCCTGGGGTAACTTGTCCTGCAAATGCTCTATCACTTTATCGGCTAGTGACGGCGCCAGGGTAAGCTTGGTTGGCCAGGCCGCAATCATGTTGGCTTCCCCGGCAATAAAGGCATCGTCGGGACGGTAGCCATTGCCCACGTCGGCTTCGGCCCGGTTGATTGCCAGGCAGTGAAATTCTCCGGCACTCACATCGATCCAGGGCAGGAAACGCTGCAGCAGCGCTTTCGCATCCTGCACCAGTTCGGCGTCTTCCTTGCCAACACCGGATTCCGCCAATTCTCCACCGAGGTACCACACCGGTGTGCCTTGTTCGTCGTGGTGGCTCGTTACCGTCAATTCCGGTGTCAGGCTGAAGTCGCTGCCAATACAGTGCAGGTACAGCTCGGGCAGGCCCGGTTGTTTCAGGTAAACCATTTTCAGGGGCCTTAACTGGGTTGCAATGGAATCCATAGCGAATGCCTGCAGTAATCCTGCATTGCCTTCCCCGGCACAGAGGATGAATTCTGCGGCGCCTAGTTCCATAACATTGTCATTATGGCTGATGGTTACTGACCTGACCTTGCCCGATTCATCCCGCGCTACCTCTGACAGTTCGGAATAAGCCAGGATCCTGTCGGAATAATTCGCTGCCAGGGTTTGCAGCACCGATTCGGTGTCGATCACAAAATCAGGCAACTGGTACAGGGTGGCATTGGTATTGGCCTGGGCCATGGCGGCGGGATACTGCGCCCGTTCCAGGGCGTCCACCCGCCCGCGCAGGCTCTTGCTGCCGAGAAATGTCTTCAGTTTTGATCGCATGCCGCCGTCAGACCACATGTAATAGTGCTCACTGAGGATACGGCATGGGCTGAGATCTATTTCACCGGTGCCGGCGAAACAATCGCGCCAACGGGCCGGCATGTCGGCAATGGCCTGGGCGGCCGGTGTGAGGGAACCGCTTAAAGCGTACTTCAGCCCGCCGTGAATGATTCCCTGGGAGGCGAGGGACTGGCCGTTGCCAAGTCCGTGCTTGTCCAGCAGGATGCAATGGATTCCCTGTTGCTGCAGCCGGTTGAGGAGCCAGAGCCCGGCCATGCCACCGCCGAAGATCACAATGTCAGTTGAATAGGGGGTAGGCATCCGATACCTTTGCTTGCGTGATATCGCCTGCAACTCAGGCGGCACTTCCAGGGTAAGGCTAAAGTACCGGGCAATCTTCAATCAAGCAACCGCAGGCAATCCCGGACTCTCCCGATGCAACGCGTAATTTATACATTTATTTTCTATCTCGCCGTGCCCTTCATCCTGCTCAGGTTGTGGTGGCGTGCTCTGCAATCGCCGGGCTATGGCAAACGCATTGGTGAGCGTTTCGGCTGGTTTACCCTGCCGGAAAATTACCGTCGCGAGGATCAGACGATCTGGATACACGCGGTGTCCGTTGGCGAGACCGTGGCCGCAGTGCCACTCATAGAAGGTCTGTTGGCAGGCAATCCCGAATTGCAGGTAGTGGTGACCACCATGACTCCAACCGGTTCGGACCGGGTGCGGGAATCCCTGGGAGGGAAGGTGATGCATGTATACGCGCCCTACGATTTACCCGGACCGGTAAATCGTTTCCTGGCGGCTTTTTCGCCCTCTTTGCTGGTGCTGATGGAAACTGAACTGTGGCCCAACATCATCGGTAACTGCAGCAAGCGCGGCATCAAGGTGGTGTTGGCCAACGGTCGCATGTCGGCGCGGTCCGCCAGGTCGTACAAGCGCTTCCGCTCAATGACACGGAACATGCTGCTGTCCCTGCATCGAATCTTTGCCCAGTCGATTATGGACGCCGCCCGATTCAAGGAACTGGGCGCGGAAGAAGACAGGATTACAGTCAGCGGCAGCCTGAAGTTTCATGTGGATGCCAGTGCGGTGGAACGGTTGCAGGTTCCACTGCTGGACAGCATTCGCGCGTCAGCCCGCCCGGTGATCGTGGCCGGCAGCACCCGGGAAGGAGAAGAGCCCCGGGTCTTGTCTGCATTTCGCCAGTGTCTCGAGGCCCATCCCCAAACACTGCTGGTGCTGGTGCCCCGTCATCCGGAACGCTTCGACGCGGTGGCAAAACTGGCACAGGACAAAGGCTTCACGCTGCAGCGGCGCAGCCTGGACGACAGTTTGCACGACGATACCCAGGTCGTAATCGGGGATTCCATGGGAGAGATGCTCGCCTATTACAACGTCGCCTGGGTCGCATTCGTTGGCGGCAGTCTTGTGGATACCGGTTGCCAGAACGTGCTCGAACCCCTGGCCCTCGGCAAGCCCGTGCTGGTGGGACCATCACAGTTTAATTTCGCTGACATCTGCCGCACCCTGGAAGAAGAAGGCGCCTTGCTAACCGTGCAGGACGAGGCAGAACTTGCCCGCCGCCTGATCGACATCGTCGGCAGCGTCCATCCCCGGGAAGAAATGCCCCGGGCAGGCAAGCGGGTTATTGCCCAGAACCAGGAAGCCCTGCCGACGTTGTTGGCGGAACTGAACGCTTACCTGGACGATTAATCGGTCGCCTACTCAAACTGGCGCGTCAGGTTTTCCACGCCATCGGCGCTTACCCGCACGTTGTCTTC
>CAYFKD010000002.1:113764-327235 GCA_964343795.1 uncultured Pseudohongiella sp. | reverse complement strand
CCACCCGGATGCCCCCACAGGGATAAAGCCGGTCCACCAGGGACCAATTGATATGTTTCCCTCTGGCGCTGTCGCGCTCTTGCTCGAGCAGCATGGGAATGAAGTAACAACCCGGTTCGATGGTAAACACCATGTTCTCCGCCAGAGTGCGGGTATTGCGCAGGGCCGGTGAGTGTTCCGGAGGCGGGGTCTCATCACCACCGGGGTTGCCCTGTCGCCCACCCACGTCATGCACCTGTATGCCTAACAAGTGACCTACGCCATGGGGCATGAATAGCTGGGGAATCTCGGCCTTGATGAGATCTTCCCCATCCCCCCTGCAGACCCCGGTATCCAGCAGCAGGGCCGCAAGCCTTGCCAGGGCGGACAAATGCAGGTCCCGGTAAGGAATCCCGGGGCGCACTTCCGCCACCAGCTCGCTCTCGATGCGCTCCATGCCTTCCAATAACTGGGCGAACAGTGGATCGGTATGCGCCTTGATCGAGGTACGGGTGATGTCGGAACCGTAACCATTCACCCGGCAGCCGGCGTCGATGAGCAACACTTTGCTGTGGTCGGCAGGGCCCCGGCGCTTGTACTGGTAATGCAGGATGGCCGCTTTCTCGTCCAGGGCGACGATGTTGGTATAGGGCGTCTCTTCTTCCAGTTGTTCACTGCCCGCCAGGAAGGCGCGATGAATATCGTATTCATTACCGCCATCGAGGAAACAATCCCGGGCGGCGGTATGGCCCAGCAGGCCGCGGCGATTCGCCTCTTTCAGCTGCGCGATTTCATAGGCGCTCTTGTAGGCCCGCTGGTAATCCAGGCGATGCACGAGGTCCGGTGGATTGATAAGCGCTGAATCTACCCCCAGGGTCTGGGCCAGGTCATGGTTGCTTCCCAGGTAGGCAAAGCCCGATGTCGGCAGGTGTTCAGCAAGCTGCTGCAGCCTGCCGAGCCGCCTGATGTCAAAACACTGCGCCCACCAGTCCTCATTGTCGATGGCCTGGTCATACCAGAAGTCATCGGGAATCACCTGGAAATACACCGGTTTCTCCCCCGGCCGGATGTACAGCAACTGGTCGGGCCGGTTTACCGGCAGCCAGTGATGGAAATGCCCATAGGCCTGGAACGGGATAATGCGATCGTCCCCGAAATACTCCTGCTCGCTGCCGCTGTGTATCAACACCGCTTCGGCGTCGGCGGCAGCCAGTCCCTCGGCGTAATTCTGCTGCAGGGACGCTATATGTTCAGTAAATAATGTGTCGAGGGCCGTCACGGTCGTGCCTTGGTGATCACCAGCCCCGGGATTATACTGCCTGAGCATTTCCCACAACCAGCCGCGCCCAGGCAGGAGGAAGCCATGTTGAATGCCATGTTTTCACTGGTATTGCTCACGTTCGTCGTCATCGTCATCGGGGCCCGGGCCCGCATCACCTCGGTCCGGCGCGATACCGTTCCCCTGAATTACTATGCACTCATGCGCGGCGCCGAAGTGCCGGAGTTTATCAGGAAGACCACGCGCCACATCAGCAACCTGTTCGAGATGCCGGTGCTCTTCTATACCGGGGGTGTGGTGTACCTGGCCCTGGGCATGACACACCCGTTCCCGGTGTACTGTGCCTGGGCCTATGTAGGATTACGGCTGCTTCATACCCTTATCCACCTGGGCTATAACAACGTGTTGCACAGGCTGGTGATGTTCGCGTTCAGCAACCTGGCCCTGCTGGCCATGTGGATCAGTATCGTCACCAATCAATAGCAGAACACCGAAGTGAGCCGATTGGGCGACATTACCGAGGTGCGGGATGCGCTGGAACAGAGCTTCGACAACGGCGGGCTGATACTCCTTGAGGCAGAACTCAGCGACAGGTTTTTCGATCTCAGCACGGGCATCGCCGGTGAACTGTTCCAGCAGTTCACCAATTACGGCCAGCGGCTTGCGCTGGTAATCCCGGACCCGGGCAAGTACAACCCGCGCCTGGCAGAGCTGGCCCGCGAACATGAATTCCACCCCCTGATTCGCTTCGTCGCTGACGAGGCGGCAGCGGAATACTGGTTAACAGAGGAGCAGTAAGATGATTCGATCGACAACACCGACCCTGCAGGGCAGGGAGATAACACAGTACATGGGAGTCGTGGTGGGAGAAGCCATTCTCGGCGCCAATATTTTCAAGGACATTTTCGGCACCATTCGCGATATCGTCGGCGGCCGTGCCGGCGCTTACGAGGAGGAACTGGGCAAGGCTCGGGATATCGCCTTCCAGGAGATGGAGACCGAGGCCCTGTCCATGGGAGCCAATGCCGTCGTGGGGATCGACCTGGACTATGAAGTAATCAGCAGCGGCGGTAGTACCAGCATGATGATGGTGAGCGTCAGCGGAACCGCGGTAAAGGTGCGTTGACCCCCCGGTACGATTGCTGGCGCATATCTGATTATTCAACTATATAAAGAGGAAGCACAGCCCCAGCCATTACTGCAGGTTTGTTAAGGAAGACAGACAGCAATGCAATGCAATCCGGAACTGCAATCGGCAGTTGCAACCTGCCTGCGCGAGCCACTGAATGTTACGCGTACACTATTGCGCAGCAACAGAGTATTTGTCGCGGCATCCGACAAACGGCGTCATACCCCCGTATCGAAACGATCACTGAGAAATCACCTGTCGGGTTTTTGTTTTCCGCAACAAGAACTTGTTGCAGACCTGATGCATAACGATCCGCGCTCGAGAATCATTGCGGCTTATCACTTCGGTGACTACGTGTACGGAATGCACTATTTCGCGACCCGGTTCAGGAATGAGCAGGAGTTCTCCTATTTAAGCCTCGAAAGCGGCAACGACACTTATTTCCGGAACCTGCGTCATGCCTTCGGCAAAGATGCATTGGGCAGGGACGCACAGTACGTTCGTTCCCGGACCGGAGCGACGAAACTTTCATCCCTGTTGAAACGACAATCTCACAACCTGATCCTGTTCTGCGATCTGCCTTGTGAAAGGGGAGAGGATACGGAGGTAGATTTCCTTTATCGGCCCGCCCGGTTTTGCCGTGGCCCGGCAACCCTGGCGCTGGTAAATCGCGTACCGATCCTCCCTGTTATAAATTTCCGTGACGGGAATCGGCACTCTATCTGGGCAGCACCCCAGATAGAACCGGAACTGGGAAGAACGGAGAGTCTTGCAGATGCCGTCAGGCGAGTTACCCATTCCCTGGTGAATGTTCTCGAGAAATTCTTGACCCTCGATCCTGCACAATGGAGATACCTTGAAATTCTTCCCCGGTACTTTCTTTTAGTAAGACCGGGCCAGACTTTGAAAACCTTTTAATCCCTAGGCGAATGAGGAAGGAACATGGATGTTTCTGCCACGATAAATCGAATAGTCACTAAAACCGCCAAAATCGATGAGCGGAAGCTTGTGGACCATGGCACGCAATTTTCGGATCTGGAGTTGGATTCCCTCACGATACTGGAAGTGGTGTATGAGATAGAAGTGGAATTTGGTATCGAGCTGGAAGAGAACCAGTTAGCGGGACTGAAATCCGTAGCTGACCTGGCCGACGCCGTCTCCAATCAATTGAATCTCGTTGCCTGAAAGGGTCTTGCAGTGAGTGGTGTCGATGGCCTGTTCCGCCGCGAAGCGGTGGAGTACCGTGCCAGGGTTGCGCGATCTTCCTCGGTCATTGCGAGGATGCCCATGGGCAAATGGCTGGCACTTGCCCTTAGCCTTGTGCTTACAACGCTGGTATTTGCCTCAACCCAACTGCGATTCAAGGAAACCGCCAGCGCACCCGGAATCCTTCAAACCAGGATTGGCAGGCGAAATACCGTTGCGCCGGTCGCAGGTACAGTACAGGAAATTTTTGTAGACCTCGGCGCTGCAGTATCACGGGGCGACAAGCTCGCTACCATATCCACAACAATCTACACGTCCGCAGGCGATCCAAGTCACTCTTCCCGAATAGAGAGGCTGGAATCGCGGCAGCAACTTTTAATGGAGCAAAAAGCGATCCAGCGGGCCAGACATCACAAACAACGACAAAAGCTGTTGCATGAACTTGACGTCATCAAGCAGCAACGCAGTCTCTTGCAATCGGAAACAACACTACTTACCGAGCAACTCGAACTTTCCCTTGAGTCTGAAGATGCCCTGCAAAGCCTGCTAGCCCAAAAAGCAATATCACGATTGCAGTTCTACCAGGCCAGGAATGAGCGACTCGAGCAACAACGACAGCTGCAGCGAGCCCGGGTGGCAGTTACAGAGCATGGATTAGACATTGAACGAAACGCGGCAATGCTGGAAGAGCTGGAGCTGGAGTCACGACTTGCAGATTTGCACTTCGAAGATGAGCTGGCAACGCTTACAGCCGAAATTGACACCCTGACCAACCAGCAATCCCTGGCCGTATTGTCTGAACTTGATGGAAAAGTTTCTGAAATTTTGGCCTATCCCGGAACTGCCGTGAATGCAGGCCAGACCATTCTGATGGTCAACACAGCGGATAAACCCATGGTGGCATATATCTACGCACCATCTTCGATTGCAGTACGCATACAGGAAGGACAGAGGGTCATGCTTCGCTACGACGCATTCGATTACCAAAACTTCGGGCGCTATCCGGCAACGGTCAGCAAGATTGGCAGGGCGAGACTGGATCCGAGAGAAACACTTCTGCCAGTGAAAGTACATGAACCTGTATACCTGATAGAAGCAATCATAAAACAACAGTCTGTTTCAGGCCCTGAGACATACTTGCTAAAACCCGAAACCCAGTTCATTGCAGATTTCGTAATGGGTGAAATGACTCTGCTGCAATTTGTATTAAGACCAATGCGCCAACTGAGGGATAAGGTTCAGTGGAAGCCGTTATTACAAAACTAAACCAGGAAAATTATCGCTCCCTGTTTAAATCGCGGAAAAAGTTATCCATGGTTTATCAGATGGAGCGAAATGAGTGCGGATTGGCCTGCATCGTGATGATCGCCTCTCATTTTGGTATAGAAACTGAATTGAGGTCTCTAAGAAATCAAACCGATACTGGACATTGCTATACCAATATCCGTCAATTAATACAGCTGGCTGGCACGCTCGGATTAAACGGTCGGGCCCTGCAACTGGAACTGGATGATCTTCATTCGCTAGAAACTCCTGCGCTGCTGCACTGGAATCTTGATCATTTCGTGGTTTTGAATCGCAGGAAGGGGAAGTCTTTCATAATTCATGACCCCGCGGTGGGTATACGTACCTATAGCTGCGAGGAGGTGAGTCGGCACTTCACGGGAATCGCTCTCTCCTTTACCCGGGCGTCTCAGTTGTCGGCGGCCACGGTCACGCCAAAGCTTCGAATCAGGGAACTACTGGGGGGATATTCGCGCCATTTCGGGGACATCACCCAGGTTTTTTTTCTCAGCCTGGCGGTGCAAGTGCTCGCACTACTGTCACCAATCTACCTGCAGCTGGTTATTGACCAGGGAATTACAAAAGGAGACATGGATCTTGTCGTCGTGGTCGCGATTCTCTTCACTGCCGTTGCCGTAACGAGGGCGGCAGTTAGTTACCTGCGTTCGGTGATTGTTATGCAGTTCTCCAACAGGCTGGGATTCGAGCTTGTGGAAAATGCTTACAGGCACCTTCTTTCCCTACCCATGGGGTTCTTTGAAAGGCGTGAAATGGGAGATATTGTTTCGCGCTTTGGCGCCCTGGACAACATCAAGCAATTGGTAAGCCAGGACATGATAACGGTAACGGTCGATGGGCTGTTTTCGGTACTCACCCTGATACTCTTGTATTTCTATAGCCCCCTGCTGGCAACCATTTCTGCGATCGGCTTGATCCTTGTTTCCCTGTTGCGATTGTTTACCGTGGCTGCGGAAATGAACCGGCGCAATGAATCACTGGTTGCCGGCGCAAAGCAACAATCCATTTTCATGGAGAATATCCGAAGTATCACGGTTACCAAGGCCTATGGTCTTAGTGAGGTGCGACTTCCCGACTGGGAGAATGCCTTCTGCCGGTCCATAAATTCTGGATACCACCTCGGCCTGTTTCAGCTGCGTATCGGGACTGCACAGACTCTCCTGTATGCCCTGGAAAATGTGTTGGTTGTCTATTTCGGTGCGACCCTGATCAACGCGGGCGAGCTCACAATCGGGCAATTGCTTGGATTTATATTTCTCAAGCAACATTTTGCTACAGCCGTGACCGTTCTGTTTCCCAAGCTGGCTGAGTTGCGACTTATGCGGCTGGAGCTTGATCGTGTGGCCGATATCCTGCTCACGAGCAGCGAAGATTCTTCCAGCCCAAAATCCCTGCATCGGCCAAGCCTGGATGGAGAAATGGAGGTAAGGAATTTGCAATATTCCTATGCCTCCGATGGCCAACCTATACTCACTGGGGTGAACTGCAAGATAGCAGCGGGACAAGTTCTTACAATCTGCGGCCCGTCCGGCAGTGGCAAATCTACGCTGTTGAAAATTCTTGCTGGCATGGAACGCGACTACAGGGGCGAAATCCTGATAAGCAACAAACCGCTGCAGGAGTATGATTCGACTCACTACAGGGAAAACATTTCCATTGTTCATCACGACGACAAACTTATCGTTGGTGATATCGCCTTCAATATTCACCTGGATAAGGATCCCGGGAACACGGAGAGAATGCAGCTGGCATGCGATCGTGCCTGCATCAGGGATGTAATCGAGCGCTTACCCAATGGTTATGGGTCAAAGGTTGGTGAAATGGGAGAGTTTCTGTCGGCCGGGCAAATACAGCGCGTGCTTATTGCCCGGGCACTCTACCGCCAGCCGCGGTTGTTGTTTCTCGACGAATCACTATCCCACCTCTCCGATGAGCTCGCAATGAAAATTGTTGCGAGTATACGGGCGATGGGAGTAACCCTGTTCCTGGTAACACACAATGCCTCGCTCCGGAAAACCGCGGACCAGGTATTGGATTTGTAATGAATTGGTAACTTAATCAGCTCTGATAACCATGCACAGCAAATACGATTCGGAGAATCTTTGATGCCTGCCAGTAATCAGTCTCATCGAGCTGGTCACACCTATTTCGTTTCGGTTCCCTGTGCCGCGGTAGGACATGGATTTTTTGACGATGCCTGTTGCAAGTACTACCTGATTCGTCTGCTCAACAGTCTCAACAATTATCACGTCAGGCTGCATGCCTACTGTTTGCTTCACGATGAAATCTTTCTATTACTCACTCCCGGTACTGTTACTGGCATTTCCAATCTCCTGGCCCATTTGAACCTAGCATACTCGAACTATTTCAATCGGCGATTTCGCAGAAAAGCCAGGGTCTGGAGTGATAGTGTATTCAGCTACGAACTGGACCGAGATGATCTTGTACTGTTCGCCCAGAAATATGTGGAACGACTGCCGGTGACACGCAAGCTGGTACTCCACGGCGGGGTATATAAGTGGTCCAGTTATTGTTGCAATGCTTTTGGTGGATCCCGGCTGTTCCTCTCTCCCCATCCTGCGTTTCTGCGCTATCTCGGCAGCAGAACCGGCAATGCATTTGAACAGTACCGGGCATTCATAGCCAGGAATCCGGAAACCCCCATGGAATACCAGTTAGTATCAATGCTGCAGCCGGCACTTGTTGCCACCACGGCAACCGGTAGTGCTTAGCAATCGATCCAGGGCCCTGGGAATTTCGCAGGCAGGGAATCCTGCCAAAATGCCCATAGTCTTCCGATGACAGCTGAATTTCGCTAATTACCCCTTAACCACAAAAACTGTGAGATTTGGCCTAAATCTGGCCAAATTGCCCCGAAATTGCGTCTTTTTCACAGGTTTTTGCGGTTTTTGTAATCCATTTACTTGGATTCATCGTTCTAAATTCTGATAATCCCCCAAAAATAAGTCGAATGTTGACGATATAAAGATAGTTATGACGGCGGGCGATCCACAGTTTTATCCCTTCTTCGATCCGCGCTGCGACGGAGAAACCCTGAGCTTTACCAGCAAGACGGTGATTTCCATCGTGCTGGGGGGCCTCTATTCGCTGCTGCACTACTACGTACTGCCGGACAAGCTGGTTTTTTTCGAATACAACCTCTGGATAATCGGCGCCATTATCAGCACCTCCTTGCTGGCACTGTACGTGGCCGTGGAAGTGTTTCGCCGTAACCTGGAAGTGCTATGTGAATTGCAGGGCGACCAGCCCATCGTCCAGCAGATGATAGATGGCTGGTTGAGTGACCGTGCCTACGGGATTTCCGGAGTCGTGTTCGCGCTCATCGTCGTCGCTTCTTCAATTAGCTTTGGCATCCCGGAAGAAATGCGTCCGGACACTCTCAGCCTCGCGGTCTTCATAGCCGGAAAACTGCTCGCCGGATTTACCGCCGGCATGGGCATGCACGGAATCGTCGCCGTGGTCGTGCTGTACCTGAAGTGTGCACCGGAACTTCAGTATTCACTGGACCTGTCCCGTGCCGATGCGTTTTCCGGGATCAAGAAACTGGGCGATTCCCTGTGGTTTTTCGCCGGCCTGATTTCCTGTGTCGGCGTGCTGGTGTTGATGTACCTCTTCAGTATTCCCTGGACAAATGTCTACCGGGGACCGGTCCAGGCTCTCCTTGTTTTCTGGGCCGCTCTGCCAATGATTGCTGCCATCTCCGTGGTATTGATTCCCGGACTCGCGGTGCGTCGCCAGATAACAAAATACAAGTCATACATGTCGGGCAAGCTGCGCAGTGAGAATGCCGAACTTTATTCTTCCTATAAGAAGTTCAATGAAGCCGACGATGATGAAATCATCCAGGAGAAAAAAGAGATCGGCGAACGTCTGCAGCGAATCCAGGAGCAGATGGAACGTCTGCGCAAGTTACGCAATTCCCACATAGACGACTAGCCAGCCGCTGGTCAGTCTTCGTAGTTTTCTATAGCCGGACAGGCACAGAACAGATTTCGATCACCGTAGACGTTGTCGATGCGGTTGACGCTGGGCCAGTACTTGTTGCCCGGGGGAACGATACCGCCGGGGAAGGCTGCATCACTCTTGCTATATGGCCTGTCCCAGTCATCATCCAGCATATCTGCCAGGGAATGGGGCGCGTTTTTCAGGGGATTGTTCTCGCTATCCACCTCGCCCGATTCCACCATGGCGATCTCCCGTCGAATCTGGATCATGGCGGCGATAAAGCGATCCAGTTCCTCCCGCGATTCACTCTCCGTGGGTTCGATCATCAAGGTACCCGCCACCGGGAATGACATGGTGGGGGCATGGAAACCAAAATCCATGAGCCGCTTGGCCACGTCTTCTTCACTAATGCCCGAGGCCTGCTTCAGCGGCCGCAGGTCGATGATGCATTCATGGGCAACCATGCCGTTGCGACCGGTGTAGAGCACGGGGAAATGGGGAGCCAGTTTCTGTGCAATGTAGTTGGCGTTGAGAATGGCTACCTGGGTTGCCTTTAACAAACCCGAGTTACCCATCATGGCGATATACATCCATGAGATGGGCAGGATGCCGGAACTGCCCCAGGGCGCAGCCGATACCGCGGAGTTGTCCGCCGCGGGACCGTCCAGCTTCACCAGGGGGTGATTGGCCAGGAAAGGCGCCAGGTGTGCCTTGACGCCAATGGGCCCCATGCCTGGGCCACCGCCGCCGTGGGGTATACAAAAAGTCTTGTGCAGGTTGACGTGGGATACATCGGCACCCATGTCCGCCGGCTTGGCCACGCCCACCTGGGCATTGAGGTTGGCGCCGTCCATGTAGACCTGGCCGCCGGCGTCGTGCACCACCTGGCACACTTCCTTGACTGTTTCTTCATACACGCCGTGGGTGGATGGGTAGGTAATCATCAGTGCGGCGAGTTGGTCCCTGTGTTGTTCCGCCTTGGCCCTGAGGTCGTTGACGTCGATGTTGCCGTCCTCGTCACAGGCCACGATTACGACTTTCATGCTCAGCATCTGGGCGCTGGCGGGATTGGTGCCGTGGGCCGAGCTGGGAATCAGGCACACGTTGCGTTCCCCTTCGCCCTTGCTGTCCTGGTATTTCTTGATGGCCAGGAGGCCGGCATATTCTCCCTGGGCGCCGGAATTGGGTTGCATGCTGACGGCATCGAAACCGGTGATTTCCGCCAGCATGTCTTCCAGTTCGTGGATCATCTGCTGGTAGCCGGTCATCTGCGACAGCGGTGTGAAGGGATGGGGCTTGGCAAACTCCGGCCAGCTGATCGGTATCATCTCGGCGCTGGCATTGAGTTTCATGGTGCAACTGCCCAGGGGAATCATGGAATGGGTGAGGGAGATGTCGCGATCTTCCAGGCGCTTGAGGTAACGCAGCATTTCGGTTTCGCTGTGGTAGCGATTGAAATTGGGGTGCTCCAGGAAAGGCGTCTTGCGGCGCAGGCCGTCGGGTATGACACTGTCCAGTTCGCCGCAGGTAATCCGGTCGTCGATTTGTTTCAGGGAAAGTTTCTCCCCATCCTTGCCCAGCACCACCTGCCACAGGCGTTCCACGTCTTCGGCGCGACTGCATTCGTCCAGGCTGATGCCGATCTCGCCGTCGCTCTCGAGGCGGTCAATTCTCATGTTTACTTTCGCCGCTTCCATGCGCTGAAGTATCTCAACCGCATTGGCCACTTCCAGGGTAATGGTGTCGAAGAACGCTGTGTTCTTTATCTTGATTCCCGACTCACCCAGGCCCGTTGCCAATATGGCTGTGAGCCGGTGAATGCGTTCGGCGATGCGGGCCAGGCCTGCCGGGCCGTGGTACATGGCATACAGTGCCGCCACGTTTGCCAGCAGTACCTGCGCCGTACAGATATTGCTGTTGGCCTTTTCGCGGCGAATGTGTTGTTCCCGGGTCTGCAGTGCCATGCGCAGGGCCTGCTTGCCGCGGCTGTCCACGGAGACACCGATGATGCGCCCGGGCACGGCGCGCTTGTATTCATCCCGGGTGGCGAAATACGCCGCGTGAGGTCCGCCGTAACCCATGGGTACACCGAAGCGCTGGGAGCTGCCGGTGACCACGTCGGCGCCCATTTCCCCAGGTGGCTTCAGCAATACGAGACTCATCAGGTCCGCCGCTGCCACGGCGATGGCCTGTTGCTGGTGCAGGGTGTCGATGAATGGGGCCAGGTCCCGTGCCTCGCCGCCCATGGCGGGATACTGCAACACGGCCCCAAACAGGCCTTCACTGGGAATCTCTTCGGGTGCGGCAATCAGCAGTTCAAAGCCGAAACATTCGGCACGGGTTTTCACTACATCGATAGTTTGCGGAAAGCAATTGGCATCCACAAAGAAAGTGTTAGCCTTTTTATTCTTGCTGACCCGTTTTGCCAGGGCCATTGCTTCCGCCACCGCCGTCGCTTCGTCAAGCAGCGAGGCATTGGCCAGCTCCATGCCGGTCAGGTCCAGGGTCATTTGCTGGAAGTTGAGCAGGCACTCCAGTCGCCCCTGGGATATTTCCGGCTGGTAAGGTGTATAGGCCGTATACCAGCCCGGGTTTTCCAGCACGTTGCGCAGGATTACATTGGGTGTATGGGTGTCGTAATAACCCAGGCCAATAAATGAGCGGCTGTCCTGGTTCTTCGCCGCCATGGCCTGCAACTTCGCCAGCGCGGCATGTTCCGGCATGGGATCCGCAATCGCCAGTGGTTTGTCCAGGGCGATGGATTCCGGCACGGTCTTTTCAATCAGTTGTTCCAGGGACTCCAGTTTCAGTTCCGCCAGCATGGCAGCGATCTCGTCGCCGGACGGGCCGATGTGCCGATCAACGAATTCTGACTGGTATTCGAGAGAGTGCAGGGAAGGGGCAGAATCGTTCTGCGCGGAAGGAGTTTCGCTGGTCACCGGATCGGGCTGTGTCTGCATTCAGGTATCGGTAGTCAGGCCATGGTGTTCCCCGGCCATGGCGGAGAACGGATTACTGTATCTATTATATAAGGAGGATTTAGTCGTCTTCGCAGAACTCGGTGTAAGCCTCGGCGTCCATGAGTTCACTCAACTCTCGCTCTAAATCGGCTGTGTCGCCAGTCTGCACCTTGAAAAACCAACCTTCATCATAGGGATCGGAATTAATGGTTTCGGGGGCGTCGGTCAGCTTTTCATTGATCGCGATTACGTCTCCCGATATTGGCGTCAGGACATCAGACGCCGCCTTGACGGATTCAACTACCGCTACTTCGTCCTTGGCATTAACGGTGGACCCTTCTTCCGGCAACTCGACGAAGACGATGTCACCCAATGCATTCTGTGCATGATCAGTGATGCCGACCGTGGCAACGCCATTGTCGTCAAGTTTCACCCACTCGTGCTCCTCGGTGTACTTTAAATCATCGGGGTTCTTGCTCACGGATTTCTCCAGTTGTTTTTATTCAGGGAGCTATTCGAATATTTTCTTGCCAAAGCGCACGAAGTTGGGCTTTACGATTCTTACCTCGAGTAGCTTGCCGCGCACGTCCACCTGTGCCTCCCGGCTGCCTCTCGGAATTCTAGCTAATGCGATGGAATGCTTCAATGTAGGGGAAAAGCTGCCGCTGGTAATGACACCATCGCCCTTGTCGGTGCTCACTTTTTGACCTTCACGCAAGACACCTCGCTGCTCCAGCACCAGTCCGGCAAGTTGCGGCAGCAGGCCTTCTTGCGCTTCCCGTTTCTGGATCTCCAGCGCGGTGCGGCCGATAAAATCCCGTTCTGCCGGCTCCCAGGCAATGGTGAAATCCATGTTCGCCGCCAGGGGCGAGGTCTCTTCATCCATGTCATGGCCGTACAGGTTCATGCCCGCTTCCAGCCGCAGGGTATCCCTTGCGCCCAGCCCAATGGGTTTGACGCCGGCCTCCAGTAGCTGGTCCCACAAACCAGGAGCGTCTTCGTTGGGGATGATCAGTTCCACGCCTTTTTCGCCGGTGTAACCGGTGCGGGCGATAAACCATTGCTCCGCTTCGAAGCCGCGGAAATTTCCCAGTTGCGCCGTTTGTTCTGCCAGGGGTTGAGGCAGGATCGAACACACCTTGTCGATGGAGTTGGGTCCGTGCACGGCGAGGATCGCAAGCTGGGGACGTTCCTCTATATTTACCGCAAACCCGCCACAATGGGCCGCCATCCATTTCAGGTCTTTCATGCGCGTGGCACAGTTCACCACGACCCGGTAACCGAAACTCATGCGGTAGGTAATGAGGTCATCCACCACGCCGCCGTCTTCGTTGAGCATGGCGCTGTAAAGAGCGCGGCCGGTTTCATCGAGACGGGCAACATCGTTGGCGAGCAGGTATTGGAGGTAGGCGGTTGCATCGGCGCCGGAGATATCCACCACGGTCATGTGTGACACGTCGAACACCCCGGCGTCGGTACGCACCTGCTGGTGTTCTTCTATCTGGGAACCGTAGTTGATGGGCATGTCCCAACCGGCAAAGTCCACCAGTTTGGCGCCGGCCGCGACATGTTTTTCGTATAAGGCTGTTTGTTGTCCCACTGGAATGCCTGCCCTGGATGCAAGGCAGGCATTCTACCAGTCATAGCTCAAATATCGACGTCTAAGCTATCCGCCAACTGGTCCAGGGCTTCTTCCCGGGTGTCCGCGCTGGGATGCCGGCGGGCAATCTCCAGCAGCAGGGCCTGGCTTTCGCTGCTGTTCAGGTCCGCCAGGCTTTCCACCGCCTGTTCACGAATTCGTTCCCGCTCGTCAGACCAGGCCAGTTCATTGAGATGGGCACGCACATCGGGCTGGTCGAATGCGCCAAGACTTTCCACCGCCTCCCGGCGTACCGGCAATGCCTGGGAATTGCGATCGGTGCTGACATCCAGCAGGAAGGGAACGGCGCTGTCGGCGCTGCCGTTTTCCATTTCTTCCAGTGCCTGGCGACGCACGCGCTGGTTTGGATCGGTACGCACCAGTTGCACCAGGTGCTCCATGGCCGCTGCCATGTCCAGCGCGGCCAGTTCTTCGACCGCTTCCTGCCTCAGTTCACTATTGCCGTGGAGATGGGCTATTTCGGCGATGGTATCGAACTGACCCGGCAGCCAGGCCAGGCTACCCAGGGCCTGTTCCTGCACCGCTTCGTTGCCGTCTTCGAATACCAGTTCACGCAGCAGCTCTACAACATCCGGGCGGTCATACATGCCCAGGCTCTCCACCGCTTCCACGCGCACGCCGGTTGGATTCAGGTCGCCGGCCAGTGCGGTAAGTGTCTCCAGTGCCAGGTCGCCGTCATAGCGGCTCAATGCCGAGATCGCAACACGGCGGGTGGTGAGATTGGCGTTCTCATCCGTCGCCGTATTGACCAGGATTGTTTCCACTTCCGTGGATTTCTGCAGTGCCAAGGCTTCCACGATATAGGGGGCAACACCGCTCCAGTCCTCGGTACCATACATGGCACTGAGGTAGGCGGTGCGATCCGCCACCGCGTGCATGCCCAGTGTCCTGATCAACTGGCGCTGGAGCCAGTCAGCCTGGTTCGCATCCAGCAATGAAGCGATCTTGCGAAAGCTCTGCTCCGGGCTGCTGCTGCCGAGCCAGGCCACGGCCTGGTTGCGCCAGTAAACCGGTTGCCCGGGATCGGTAACCAGTAACTGCTGCACGCTGCCGTTGCTGATGTGAAAAACCAGCACGATCTCCAGCTCGCGCAGCCTGTCCTGTTGCGGCCGCTCGTTGCCGGCCAGCAGGGCATTCATGGACAAGCCATTGCGCCAGCCGCTGTTGCCGCCTAAGTTCAGGTAGCGGGACTGGTTGTTCCAGCGAATGAAATCACCGTAACCGGAGCGATTGCGCGGATCGATTTTTTCATCAAGCCGGGTGCTTAGCTGCCAGGCCAGCCAGCCACTGTCACCATTGTCGGCAATGGTTTCCAGGGCCCAATCCCATTTAACGTCCAGGGAATCGGTGACCGGGGTATAGGAAAGCAGGGGCTGGGCAAGTGCTCCCCCGGCCCCGGCAAGTCCTACCCAGAGGAAGAGCCAGCGCAGGGGGGCTTTCATTGCACTGTCTCTTCGTTGAGGCGGTCTTCCAGGATTTGCAACATGGCATCGGTTGCGCTGACGTAGTCATCGAGGTCACGCAGGGAACGAATGGCGGCCCGTTGTACGGTGGCGTCGTCGAAGCTTTCATAGGCACTGAGCACCACGGCCACGGCACTCTCCTGCTCCGTATCGCCCAGGGCACGAACGATGGATGCAACCAGCATCATGTCGGATTCCCCGTCGAGAAATTCTTCCAGCACTTCCACCGAGCGGGGCATCTCGGCATCGCCGATGCCTTCTATCGCCGCCAGGCGCCGCTGGGTGGAATCCGTATTCAGGTAGATGTGTTCCAGGGCTGCGATAGCGAAGTTGTCTTCACGGTCGGCGATCCCCTCGATAGCGATGGCGGCACTGTCATTGTCGCCGTCGTTCAGGGCGATATCCGACAGGAAGTTAAGCACCTCGGGTGTTTCCACATCGGTAATTTCATCGAGCACCACGTATCGAACCTCTATGTTGTCTATGTCTTCATAGCTTTCCATTAACGCGCTAACCGCTGCGTCGGTGCCAAGGTCCGCCAGGGCATCGGCGGCTTCGGCGACCAGTGCTGTTTCCGTTTCATTCCTGATGATTTCCCTAAGCGTATCGATGGCCTGTTCGCCTTCCCAGTTGTCAAGCTCACCGATAATCTCTGCGCGTATGTAAAGCGGGTATTCAGTGTCGCTGGCAATGTCTAACAGTCTTTCCCTGGTTCGGGTTTCATCGCGATCCAGCAATACCATGACTGCGTTGTTGCGCACCTGCTCCGATTCATCGTCCACCAGCTCCAGGAGTTTATCCGTCACGGCGTCACTGCGAACATCTTCCAGTAGCAGCACGATGCGGGCGCGAAGATCCGGGTTGGAGGATTCGTCCAGCCTTTGCAACAGGATTTCAGAGGCGCGTTCGTTATCCCTTAATGAAGCAAGAATCGTGAGCAATTCGTCGTCAGCCGAGCTGCGGCCCCGGCTGCGGGCCCGCACCACCTGGTTTTCTCGCACCAGCTGGATATCCCTTATAGTGCGGCGCACGTCGTCTACATCAACGATGATGTTCATGTTTTCAAGCTCTTCTAACTCCGGCAGTTCGGGGAGTTCAGGCAGCACCATATTTTCCATGCGAATCTGCATGCGAGCCATTTCCCTTTCCGCGCGGGCCATGGCGCGCTCCACGTTGCGGCTGATTTCGTCTTCGTCAATGTCCACATCGAAGTCATTGTCGAAATCAAAGTCAAAATCAAAATCGAAGTCGCCGTCATCGAAATCAAAATCGAAGTCGTTCTCGGGAATGGCAACCTGGTTCACCAGGTCGGGATAGCCACGGGAAGCCAGCTGGGTTGCCAGCACTACTTGCTTGGAAATGGCGTCGGAAATCCAGGAACTGTCCTGGAAGTCATTTACAAACTGCATGTAACAATTGAATTGCCCAATCTCTACAGGACCAGCCTGTTCCAGGGCATAGCAGTTCCAGAAGGCGGCATCATCGCGCCAGGCACTGTCCGGATATTCTTCCTGGAAATTCGTAAAGAACTCCGCTGCCTGCTCCCAGGCCTGCTCCAGGACAAGGGCGTAACCTTCCCGGTAGTCCGTATCGTCAGCCTGCTGGGCAAATGCCTGTGCCGTGAGCAGCGCAATGATTCCGATACCGCCGATAATAAATTTCTGTTTCATGTCTTCACCTCTCATGTGGGACGCTAAATAACAGTTTCCTGTTCGCGCATCTCCACTAACCTGATTCTGAATAAAATACTGTTCTCTTCCATAAAGCGTTGCAGCAGGGCCACTCCTTCCTCCATGTTGGATTCATCGAGATTGGCTATCTGCAACAGCAGGTATTCGATGTCTTTAAGTAACCGCGATTGTCCCGAACTGAAATTCTCGTCTCTTGCCGTGGTGAGAAAACTGGCTTCCTGTGCCATGTTGCGCGCAAACGTTTGTTGCATGGGGACAACCGAGGCATTCTGCATCTCGGTATTTGCCACCTGCATCAACATGGTCTGGGCCCGGGTCAGGTAGCGCAGCAATTCCGGGTCCACTGTGTTCGCTGCCGGTTGCACCGTTACCACTTCCGGGGCAGGTGCCTGCTGATCCACGCTTACCAGTACAATTGAAAGTACCAGTACCAGGCTGGCGGCCACGGCGAATGCGGGCCCCCAGGTGGAAAAGAAATTATGGCGACGTTGGTGTGACTGCCGGTATCGTTCCGCGTCGATGCTGTCCAGCTGGGGTTGCAGCCGGTACCACAGGTCATCGAGGGCAGCCCTTTCCGGAATGTCGTCGTAGCTGTCACTGCTGATACCGCGGGACTCCAGGTCGGTTTTCGCCATCTGCGCTTCGTGCATGACCTGCTTGCATTGCGGGCAGCCTTGCAGATGCACCTGCAGGTCCCGGTTGTCGGATTCCGTCAACTGGTCATACAGGCCATCGGCGATTAATACCTGGCAGGATTCGCAACTTAACATCCTTCCATCTCCTGCAATATGAATTGCGTGTGTGCCAATTGGTCGCGCATCTTGCGAATGGAACGGAACAGGATGTTCTTCACCGTACCTTCCGATCAATCCACCACTTGCGCGATTTCTCTCAATTTAAAATTCTGCATGTGCCGCAGGGTAAATACCGTCTGCTCAAACGGACTCAGGGTATCCAGGGCCGCATCGATCTCCCGTCGTAACTGGCTTGCCTCAAGGCTGGACTCGGTGCGGGCAACCGAAGAACTGTCCTCTATCTCTTCCGTGGGTGCCTCGTCCGCCAGTTGCAGGTGCCGGGCCTGGTGCCGCTTGAAGTCGATGGCCGCGAGATAGGTGATACGGTACAGCCAGGTGGACAGCCGGGAATCGCCGCGGAAATCCGGCAACGCCCGGTAGGCCTTGATAAAAGCCTCCTGTACCACGTCTTCCGCGGTAACCGGGTCCCGCAGCACGCCCCGGGCCACGCTGAACATGCGTTGCTTGTGGCTGTCCACGATCTCCTGGAATGCCGCCCGGTCGCCGCCGGCAGCCCGGCGCGCCAGCACCCGGTCCGCCGTCAGGGCCCGGTTTTCCGGCTTCTCTGCTGTTTCAATCGGATGAATGGTGGCGCTTCCCACTAGTTGTTTTCCCCATGCTACCTGAAGCTGCGGCAGCATCCCCTCTAAGTCTCTAGTTTTGAGACGCCGGGAGCCCTAAAAGGTTTGCAGTGGATAAGCGGTGCAGGGATGCACCGCCGCCGGCTAATGCCGGCGCGAACGACGGAAACACCAGTAAAGTCGCGCGATATACAGGATGTATGAATGTCGGGGAGGACAGGACGTCCGAGAGCGACCTTTGCGCCAGTGTTTCCGGAGCGTGTATGACATCGAGTCAGGGATGACTCGATTCATACAGTAGGTTTAAGGTTGCCAGGCGTAGGAGAACTTGGCAAAGAAGGTGCGGTTGGTTGGTTCGATGGAAGTATAGCTGTCGTTCTGGAAGCCGGCGTCGGAGTAGCCCACGAAGAAGCGGGTGACGGCGTTAAGTTTATAGCTGTAAAGCAACTGAGTGGTGAGGGACTTGCTGCGGGCCTGCACCGGGTTGTTATACAGAGCCTGGTTGCGCTTGGTATCGGAATACTGCGCCGTGAAACGGATGAAACTGCGGTTATCGAACTGGTAGGTAGTACGGAAATCTCCCAGGGTGGCATTGAACAGGCGGCCACCCTCCACATCAAACTCCTGCCTTCTGACTTCAAACGCGGTTTGCAGGTGCCGGTTCCAGCGATAACTGATTTCCGGAGAAATCTGTTCCGATCTGCCCAACCGGGTATTGACGAAATCCACCACGTCTTCGACCCGGTAATGCATGAACATGAACAGGTTTCGCGTTGGGGAGAACCCGGCCGTGAAGTTATTGAATTGTTCCTCGAAGTACTGCCCATTCCAGTACACATCCGCACCACCGATCAAAACATTGAAGAATGATTGCATGGGTCCGTTGGCATTGATGAAGAATTCCACTTCTTCTTCCAGCAACAAACCGTTCTGGTCTTCGGTGCGATCGTAGTCCGCCGCAAAGCGAAAGCGGGTAAGGAAACTGTCGCCATCCCAGCGCCAGGTGTGCCCGATAGTGGTCAGGAAAAACTTGTAACCAACCCGGTTGATGAAACCCAGGTCGGCACGGAAATCCGTACCCCAGTCTTCATAATCCACCGCCACGTCCCAGTTACGATCGTTATGGCGATAGTTCATGATGTGGCTGCTGTCACTGAGGGATGCAGCCTGGTTGTAATCGTTCTGGATCTGCAGCGGATAGTCGGAACTTGAACGCATGGACTGCAGGTAAAACGTATCCGCATTCGTAGGCCGCAACACCGCGTCCACGCTGAACACCGAATTGTTGTACCCGTCGCCGCGGCGATCGGTAATTGTCGTACCGATGCTGGAATTGGAGAAAATATCATGCCGGTATCGGGCAACTGATATCTCACTGTCGGTGTTGTCGATGGTTGCGATGCGCGAGCGAAGGCTGCCGGGGATAATGAAATTGGTTTGAACATCATTGGCAGCCATGACAGCGTAGGTATGGTCACCGTTCTTACCGGTCAGCTTCAGGCCGTAATCCGGCTCCGCGATGTTGCGGGTATAGACCAGGTTCTTGCGTGTATTGAAATAATCGGCGCCATCGAGGAAAAAAGTCCGCCGCTCGGGAAAGAACAGGCTGAAGGTGTTGTTAACATCGAGTTGCGGTGAGTCGGCTTCAACCTGGGAAAAATCCGGGTTCAGGGTGCCATTGAAATACAAATCCTGGGTAATTCCCCAACGCACATCCAGGCTGGGCTCAAAATCGAAGTCGCCGCCCTGCCAGTCTCCTTCTGCAGGATCGCGGGTCTCAACTCTTGTGTTGGTAATGGTGGGGACGATCTCCAGGTTACGGGATTGTTCCAGCCCGGCAAAGCCTTCGATCTTGCTGATCTTGCACAGGTAGCAATCGATGTCCCGATCCATAACCTGGCTGCGCATGCGCGTGCGCCGGTTTCTCGGGTAGTGCCTGGTTACATCAATGCCCCAGGTCTGATCAATTTCGCTGGCATTGAAGCGCAGTTGCTTCAGGGGAATGGCCAACTCCACCGTATAGCCGGTCTCCGTAATCTGGCCAACGCTGTCCCAGATTGCATTCCAGGAACTGTCTTCGCGTCGATTGACGTCATCGAAAGTGGCATCCATCTGCACACCCAGCGGATTAACAAAAAACTCCGAGGCGCGCCGCTCGTCATTGAAGGTATCGAGGACTATGCCCATCCAGTCATCATTCCAGGCCCGGTCCCGGTCCTGGTAAAAGGCCCGGATCTGCTCGGGATCGGGATCTTCCGCGATGAAGGCGACGAACAGGGTCTCGCCGTTCTCCATGATCAGGGCATGGGCATCGACTTCCGCGGGTACACTGTCACCGGGATCTATTTCGATATTTACCGGAATGCGTTCGGCCTGGGACCAGAGGGCTTCGCTTGCGTCGCCATCGATTTCCGGTGCGCCATTGATTCGGGGGATAGAATAGGTGTTAGGAGTCTGGGCAAGCAGTGTTTCGTTAGCCAAGAGCAGGCAGGTCATTACAGCCATAATGGCTGAAATCCTGCGCACGCTGAAAGCCAGGAAAGGCCTGATTACTACCATGGAACTACTCACTACTGCCGATCAGGCACTCCCTTGATTCTTGGTCGTGACCAGTGGCTTGTCGATTCTTGATCAGCTACTTGTTATATATATAACACAGTGTTACATATATAACACCTCCGATTCTGAATGGGAAGCACTAATTTAATGATCCCTCTCAGCCACTTATAGACGCCGTAACTACTGCAAAGGTTGCAATAATGTTAACTGATGTCAGCCAGATTTTCTTTTTCAAGAAAAAAGGCAGGAGGCTTTCGCGTCCTGCCTTTGCAGATTGGACTTGCTGGTGATTACATGTCGCCTGCTGCTTCCATTACGTCTTCCCAAACAGGGCGATCCTGGTAGCGCCGTTCCGCAAACTTGTAGCGGATAATGCCGTCGGGATCGATCAGGAAGATACCCGGGTGCGGTACACCGTAGGCTCGCGAACCTGGCTCATAATCCTCGTTGAGAATGCCCAGGGCATTCACGTGGGTAATGGCTTCGTCGTGTAGAAGTGGAAAATTGGAACCCTCGTCCTCTTCCACTGTCTTGAGGAATTCGACCGGGTCATAAGTCATGGCCGCGACTCCGAATCCCATGTCCTGGAATTGCTGCTGTATCTCTATCAGTTGCACGAACTGAGCTTTACAGTAGGGTCACCAGTCGAAGGAACGGCTTAGCATGAACAGCAGTCCCTTCTCTCCTTTCAGGTCGTCGAAACTACGAAGGTCGCCATTCTGGTCCTGGGCCGCAATCTCGATGATCTCGGAACCCACCGGGAAGTCCGGTGCCCAGACATAATCCTGGGCCAGGAGCAGGGAAGGAGAGGCGGTAAACACCGCGACCAGTAGCAATCGGCGCAACAGTTTAATCAATATCATTGTCTGCCTCTTGTTAGCACTTGATACACCGTACTGCCACCGGCAGTACCCTGTATAAAACCCGCGGAATGGCGAATTTATTGCAAGACTGGCCGAATTACGGCCCCGTGATCAATCGATTTCAGCCAGGAAACGTTCGCCCCGGGGCAGAAAGTTATTGCTGCTGTCCAGGGAAAAGACGATGGAGCTGGAGCGGCCGATGATTTCTTCCCGGGGCACGAAACTGTACACCCGGCTGTCGGCGCTGTTGTCCCGGTTGTCCCCAAGCACGAAGTACTGGTCTTCGGGGACCACGGTGGGGCCATAGCTGCGACTGGAACGATTCATGTAAAGGCGTGACAACTGGGCCTGGTGGGTGCGTTCCGGCAGGTTTTCTTCAATGATCACCGCGTCATGGTCGCGGAACAGCACTTCGTATTCCGCCGGCGAATCGTTGATGACCAGGGTGTTGTTCTGAAGGTAAATGGTGTCCCCGGGCAAACCGACTATGCGCTTCACCAGGCGCTTGTCGGCTTTCTTGCTGTCGAAGATCACCACGTCGCCCCGTTCCGGGTCACTGAGCTCGGCCAGGGAGATCTCGGTCCAGGGAATCTTCACGTCATAGGCCAGCTTATTCACCCACACCTTGTCCCCGTCCAGCAGGGTAGGCTGCATGGAGGCCCCGGAAATGGAGCTGATGTCGGCGATACCGCTCTTGAAAAAGACGATACAACCCAGCAGCAGGAAGAACTGCTTGTTCTCCCGCCAGAAGATGGCGGTGCCGTGGCGGAACCGCTGAGAAAGTTCTGAAATATTGGGCGTTTTCATGGCCTTACCTGAATTTCAGGGGATTAATTTAGCGGCGCCCGGGAACCCTGTCAATTTGCTGAGCCGTGCTCGGGCCCGTTTTTTGGGGTGTTTCACAGTATTTGCAATCGAACGGGCCCTTGACTAACCTGTACGTCCGTACAGTATGGCCCGGATCTGCTGATGCCCCTTTCTTCATTTCATCCTGCCTGCCGGGCCTGGTTCGAATCCACCCTCGGCCCCCCAACCGGAGCCCAGGCCCAGGCCTGGCCGGCAATACAGGCGGGCAAGCACACCCTGATTTCAGCTCCTACCGGCAGCGGTAAGACCCTGGCCGCGTTCTACGTGGCCATCGACAGCCTGGTGCAGAAGGGCCTGCGCCAGCAGAACCCCGACGGAGTGCAGGTGCTTTATGTTTCGCCCTTGAAGGCGCTAAGCAATGACATTCACCGCAACCTGGAAGTCCCCCTCAACGGCATCGCCGAGCAGCTGCACCTGCAGGGAGAAGCACCGGTAGATATCCGCGCAGCGGTTCGCACCGGCGACACCCCGGCCTCGGAACGCCAGAAGATGGCAAAGAATCCTCCCCACATCCTGGTAACCACCCCGGAGTCGCTGTACCTGTTGCTTACCAGTGCCAGCGGCAGGCGCATGCTGGCCACGGTAGAGACCCTGATCGTGGATGAGATTCACGCCATGCTGGGTGACAAGCGAGGCTCACACCTGGCCCTTTCCATTGAGCGCCTGCAACAGCTTGTTATGCAAAACGGCGGGCGCCACCTGCAACGTATCGGATTGTCCGCCACGCAAAAACCAATCTCACGGGTGGCGAAATTCCTGGTGGGCACGAAGAAAAATGAATCCGGTGAAGACTGTGAGGAAGAAGTAAGCGATTGCGCCATCGTGGATACCGGGCACAAGCGCGAGCTGGAACTACACATCGAAGTGCCGGGTTCCCCACTGTCGGCGGTAATGGCGAACGAAGTGTGGGAAGAACTGTACCAGCGCCTGGTGCAATTGGTGCAGGAGCATGAAACAACCCTGGTTTTCGTAAACACGCGACGCTTGTCCGAAAGGCTGGCACTTGCCCTGGCGGAAAGGCTCGGTGAAAACTGTGTCTGTTCCCATCATGGCAGCATGAGCAAGGATCATCGCTTCGCTGCAGAGCAAAAACTCAAGGAAGGCCAGTTAAAAGTTCTGGTTGCTACTGCTTCCATGGAGCTGGGTATCGACATTGGCTCCGTAGATCTTGTCGTGCAGTTTTCTTCACCCAAGAGCATTGCCACCTATCTGCAACGGGTAGGCCGCAGTGGCCACAGTATCCACGGTACTCCCAAGGGCATTCTGTTTCCCCTGACCCGCGATGACCTGGTGGAATGCACAGCCCTGGTCAGCAGCATTCATCGTGGCGAACTCGATGTCATTAACATGCCTGAATGCCCCCTCGACATTCTCGCACAACAAATCGTGGCAGAAGTATCGGCACCCGCAATCGTTGGTGAAGACAACGTGCAGGAGAATGCCGACGATGGCTGGGACCTGGCTGAACTCTATGAGCTGTTCCGCAAGGCTTACCCTTACAGAAACCTGGAACTGGATACTTTTGAAACTATAGTAAAGATGTTAGCCGACGGGTATTCCGGTCGGCGCGGCCGGCGGGGTGCACACCTGCACCTGGATGCAATAAACAAGAGGATACGGCCGCGGCGCGGCGCCAACCTGTTGGCCATCACCAACGGTGGCGCCATTCCGGACATGTTCGACTACCAGGTAGTACTCGATCCCGAAGACATCGTGGTCGGTACCCTGAACGAGGACTTCGCCCTCGAGGCCCTGCCCGGCGATGTATTCACTCTCGGCACCCATAGCTGGCAACTGATCCGCATCGATGGGCTCAAGGTGCGGGTGCGAGATGCCCAGGGTATGCAGGCCACCATTCCATTCTGGCTGGGGGAGGGTCCCGGCCGGACCCGGGAGCTGTCCGAGTCGGTTTCCAGTCTGCGTCAACAGGTGAGTGAACTGCTTTTGAACGACAGCGCCAATGCCGCGGTGCAATGGCTGGTGGATGAACCGGGGCTGCCCCGGGAAGGCGCGGTGCAACTGGTTGAGTACCTGCAGTCGGGCATGCAGGCCCTGGGGTGCATGCCTACCCGCGACACCATTGCCATGGAAAGATTTTTCGATGAAGTGGGTGATATGCACGTGGTGATCCATTCACCCTTCGGCAGCCGCCTGAATCGTGCCTGGGGCCTTGCCCTGCGCAAACGCTTCTGCCGCAGCTTCAATTTCGAACTCCAGGCGGCAGCCAACGAAGACTCCATCGTGATTTCCCTGGGTTCGGTACACAGCTTTGTACTGGAAGAAGTATTCCGCTACCTGCAAAGTGCAACGGTAAAAGACGTGCTGATCCAGGCCATGCTGGATGCACCCATGTTTGAAGTGAGGTGGCGCTGGAATGCCACCCGCTTTCTTGCCATTCAACGCAATCGCAACGGCAAGCGCGTCCCTCCCCAGTTCCAGCGCATGGATGCAGAAGACCTGGTGGCCCATGTCTTCCCTGACCAGATTGCCTGCCAGGAAAACATTACCGGCAAGCGGGAAGTTCCCGACCATCCCCTGGTTAACCAGACCGTGCATGATTGCCTTACCGAGGCAATGGACATCGATGAACTGCTGGAGCTGATTGGGAATATAGAGAAGCAGGAATTGACCCTGGTTGCGAAGGATTTACGAGAGCCCTCTCCCTTTGCCCAGGAAATCATAAATGCACGACCCTATGCTTTTCTCGACGACGCACCGTTCGAAGAGCGCCGCACCAACGCGATTCGCAACCGTTCCTGGGCGGATCCCGGCGAGGTGAAGGATTTCAGCCTGCTTGACCAGTCTGCAATCGACCGGGTCAGGGAGGAAGCCTGGCCACTGGTCACAAACGAGCACGAGCTGCACGATGCCCTGGTTACCCTGTCCTATATGACCGCTGCAGAAGTAGACCAACACAAGTACACAGACTTGCTGCAGCTTCTATCAGACGCGGGACGTATCTGCGAAATTTCCACCGGAGAAACAACATTGTGGGTCGCGCTGGAAAACTTTCCCAGATACAAAGTGTTATATCCTGAAGCCGGAACCGGTATTGAGCTACCCGAATTTCTTGCAGGAGAATCCTGGAGCCGCGAGGATGCCCTCCGGGAAATCGTGCGCGGACGGCTTGAAGGCCTGGGCCCGGTGGTGGCGAGCCGGCTTGCCCATGAGATAAACGTGGACGCGAAGGAAATTGACCAGGCACTGCTGGCACTGGAAGTGGAGGGCTATGCTTTCCAGGGTCATTTCTCACCAGCTGCACGAGCCCAAACTGCAGATGAGACAGAAGTGGAATGGTGTGAGCGCAGGCTGCTGCAGCGCATTCATCGCTACACCATCGATACGCACCGCAAGGCGATCAAACCGGTTTCCCTGCAAAGCTATGTCGCGTTCCTGTTCGATCATCACCAGCTGATCGCCCACGGTGAAAATACCCTGGCAGAACCGGGCATAGACGGCCAGACTCAACTGCAACACAGTCTTAGCCTGCTGGATGGGGTTGCTGCACCCGCTGCCAGCTGGGAACAGGACATCTTTCCCGCCCGGGTAAAAGACTATGATCCAAACTGGCTGGATGTAATGTGCATCAGCGGCCGCGTTACCTGGGGGCGGTACAGCCTGCCAATCAATTCCCAGCGCAACCAGGGCAGGAAGAAAAACGCTGCACCGGTTAAGAGTACACCCATTACACTGGCATCACGGCAAAACCTCGACCTGTGGCAGGCGCTGGCCAGGGCGCAGGTGGACAGCAACGAAACTGCTGCAACAGGTGCCGTAGCCCAACGCATCGAACAGGATTTGCAAACCCATGGGGCCAGTTTCTTCGACCAGGTCCAGGCTCGCACCGGGCTGCTGAAGACCCAACTGGAAGAAGGACTGGCAGAACTGGTGAGCTGTGGCAGGGTTTGCAGCGACAGCTACACCGGTTTGAGGGCTTTGCTCACACCCAGTCACAAGAAAGCAGGAGGCAGCACGCGCCGTGGACGCCGGGCCATGTTCGGGGTGGAAGATGCCGGTCGCTGGAGCCTACTTGATACTTTTGAATCCGTTGCAGGTGACGAAGATACCGTGGAACCGGGATCATTCAGGCACTGGGATGTGCTTGATGAAGAACAGCTGGAACGCCTCGTTGCCATATACCTGCAGCGCTGGGGTGTGGTTTCCAGATCCGTAATCGAAAAAGAAAACCTGGCGCCACCCTGGCGCGTGTTGTTGCTCACCCTGCGCAAGATGGAACTGAGAGGAACGGTTCGTGGAGGTCGTTTTATCGCCGGCGTTGGTGGCGAACAGTTCGCCTATGCCGAGACCGTGGATGCTTTGCGCAAGTTTGGCAAGGAAGCTGTGAATAGCAATGCCAGGGACTACTTCGTACTGGCTGCTACCGACCCGCTGAACCTGGTGAACATTATCCTGCCCAAGCAGAAACTGCCGCGTCTGTTGAACAACCGCGCGCTGTACCAGGGGGGCGTTCCCGTTGCCACCCTGGAAGCCGGCAAGGTTTCTTTTCTCAAGGAACAGCCTGCCGAAAAACAGTGGCAATTGCAGAAGTTGATAATGCAGCGCAATTTTCCGGGGCGACTGCGGGCGTATCTGGGTACGTCTCGATAATTTTTTTCACCGTTTCAGTGGTGAATAAAAAACCCCGCCGCGGCGTAAAGCCACGACGGGGTCTTCTTCTTATGGGAGCTAAAGAATCGCTCCTGAGAGCGGCTTCTTCTCCAATTACTCGTGTTTCGTGTTAATCGAAACTAGATCGAGTAACCGGAGGCTCCCTCAATACTTGGACTATTGATGGGATCACCTCCTTTGACGCCAGGGTAGCCAGGGATGCCATGGGATTCCCCCTGTTAGAGCCCCATGACACTAATAAAAACGGTGTTCAGATAGCTGACACTAACCCAAATTCTCACAAGCGTCGAGACTTCTCCTACACCAGGGTAAGAGCAATCTGTTGATTTGCATTAAAAATGTTCTGTCAGATACACACTTCCTGCTATAAAGTGGTTAAAATTTGTGCAGATGGTCACATTACTGGAACCATATATAAGTACTCTTATTCCTGTGGAGAAGCGCTAGCCATTAAAGCCAACACGCTCCACGAAGTTTGGGATAACAAGAAGATTGCATGAAAGTAAGCGAGCAGTAGGAAGATGATCGATAGAAGACAGCATCGGCGGGTAGAAGTCGATTTCTGGGCCAGTCTCAGCCACCCCCTGGTGGGAACGGTAACCGGTGATATCCAGGACATGTCCATAAGCGGGCTTTCCATCACTCTTGACGAAGACATGAATTTCTTCGTAATGATGGAGCTGGACGTTCGTGTTCATGGTGACGGTTGGGATAACACCATGCCATCGTTGCCGGTCCAGGTTGTACGTGTGGATGAAAGGGAAGTCGCGCTCAGGTTTCTCGACACCTGTGAGGACCTGTGGACACCACCGGAACAGGATTTCGAACTCGAAGCCGAAGAAATAGCCGCCCTGGAAAATGGTGGAGCTGCGGAAGTACGAATCTAGTCAGTACGGTAAGCAGCACTAAAGAAATTGCAGGAAAAACTGCAGGCTTAAGTACAACACCACGATTATGCCTGCCATGTAAGCCGTAAACCGCAATGGCTGTTCCATAAACACATCCAGCATTGTTTTTGTTTCTCCTCTCAGGCGCAGGTCTTCGTATTTTGCCCTCATGGTTTCAGCCCGCTGCTGCTGGTACTCATCAAGCAGGCTTCTCGCCTCTTCGTATTGTTCATTGTTTACGACCCACAGTGCAGGGAACGAGATTTGCCAGCGCCCGGCCTGGGTTTCATAGAAAGGAATGTCATTGTCTTCCAGTAGCCGGCGTACTTCTTCTGCCTCATCTTCCGGGACATTGCGCATTCGGAACAGCAGCTTGGACATAGGGCTTAGGGAGTTGCTTTTGCAGAAACTGGAGCCATGCTACCTTTATCCCGGACAACCTGTAAATTCACGGAGTAGCACGACATGAAGCGTACAAACCAGGCCGGCGGCAAGCTTTTCATGCCATGTGTCAATCGCTCACGGCAAGCAGGTCGTGCAATAAGTTTTTGCTGTGGATTAATGCTTGCTGCGGTCGCTGTTCCGTCAGCCGCGGATACTTCCGTATGGGCTGTTACATCCGGCAGCAATACTGTCTACCTCGGTGGTACCGTTCACCTGCTGCGACCCAGTGACTACCCTCTGCCCCCGGAATATGAAGAAGCTTATAACGCATCCTCGGAGATCTATTTTGAAACCGATGTCAGCTCACTTACTGATCTTTCGGTACAGGCCCAGATGATGCAACAACTTACCTATTCCGACGGGCGCACACTGAGAACTGTTCTAAACGATGAGGCATACACCGCACTGTCTGAAACGGTAGCGGAGTTTGGTTTACCCCTTGCCATGCTGGAAACATTCAAACCCGGTTTACTGGTTAGCACATTGCAGGTGCTGGCCTTTCAGCGCATGGGATTCACTCCCCAGGGTGTGGACACTTTTTTCGATACCCGTGCCATGGGTGACGGCAAATCCCGGGGCCAGCTGGAAACAGTCCAGGAGCAGATAGGTTTTCTTGCCGCCATGGGCGAGGGCAATGAGAGCGAGTTTATCCTGTTAAGCCTGAGCGATCTCGAAACCATCGAGACCGATATGGAAGGCATGCTCTCGGCGTGGCGAGAAGGTAACGCGGGTGAATTGAATGACCTATTTGTTGCCGAGATGCAGGCCGAGGCACCCGAGGTGTATCAATCCCTGCTGGTGGACCGAAACCTGAAGTGGATTCCCCAGATCGAAGCCATGTTCAGCGACGGGGATACAGAGTTTGTACTGGTGGGAGCGGCACACCTGATCGGCCGCGATGGCCTGCTGCAGCTACTGCGCAATAAGGGTTATTCCATTCGTCAACTTTGACAACCGCGCTTCAACTACCAGGCTCAAATCAAAACCAAAAAAAAAGAGAGCCGGCGTCTGCTGGCTCTCTTCTTTTCCGAATGACTGTTTAGTTGCTGGTCTTGTGACTCAGAACGATCTGGCGGGGTCCGCTGGTTGATGTCTGGCCGCTAACACCGGTGGGTATTTGTTGTACCTTGCCGCCGGCTTTCAGGAAAGCCTCGATGTGTTCGTTGAGGTCTTCGCGGTTGCTGACTACCGCCTCTTTCTTTGCTTTGTTTGCCATAAATCTACTTCTCTTTCTCGCTGCGCCAAAAGGACACAAGTATACACGAAAGCGCCGTTTCCGGCTAATCGCCAATAAATACGTGGCCTTCGGGCCGTGTACTGGAAAGGGAGAGCCGTCGGAATAAAGGACTACCTGGGCTTGGATCCCAGCCTTTTCCGGGGACGTACGAAGTAGTCGGAATAGTAGTCTTCAGGCAGGTCGCCTACCAGCTCATCCAGGGATGTCTTGTAGATAACCTTCATCTTGGCCAGCAGTTCCAGGTCGAGGTGGCAGCCGTAGTTGCGGACTGTCTCGATGTCCTCCAGTTGCTTCCTGCTGATTCCCAGCAGGCGAGCACCTTCGTTCATGGAATAGCCGGCCTTCAGGCGAAGGGCCCGAACATTTTTCTTCACGCTCACCGTAATCGGTGAAAATTTCGAAAATTGAGGTTGATTCATATTGCGCTAAACCGGGGCGCCCCCACTCTGGCTAACCGGTCCACCTCCTGAAACGTCGCTCAATGGCAGCGAACGATGGATTGAAGTCTTGCTGTATTCTCAGCAGTTCCGTTCAAGCTAACACAATGAATTCCATAGGTTAATGAAATGTTGGAATTAGCTTGATTTCCCTCGAAATTTGCAAGAAATAGTGCAGGGTTCCTGCAAATTTCATAAGAGAAACCCCCAATTTCACGGGAAAAAACCCAGGTTAGAGCCGGGAAAGGTCTGCTTGCTGCGAATGTGGCCCCGGGAGAACTACTGCTTTCCGGATTTAAGTTTATTGACAAATTTACCCAGCAGTTCTTTGAGCTTGCGCTGTGTCCAGGTGTCCCTGCTGAAGTCGAACTGTTGTTGCGCGTTGGCCACGAACGGGCGCATGTGATTGTTCATGTAATTCAACGCGCCTTCATCGTTTATATCCGTCAACGAACTCTTGTACCCTGACAGTATTTCCTCATCGAGGAACGCGTAACCGGTCTTGGTAACCGCGCCCGCTGTGTTGAAACTGGTACCGGCAATATTGGCTGCGCTTACGGACAACATTCCCAACACTTGTTCTCTGGACAGGTTCTCCTTTTTAGCAACCAGGCTTATCTGATTCCAGATTTCCTCGAAGCGGGGTAGCAGGTTGACCGAATTATTGGCCAGGTTGCCAACCGAGTCGCGTAGTTCCGAGGCGAGATCATTGATCTCGCTAGCAGACAACGGTGGAGTATCTATTGCAGTAGCACCCCGTCGCCCGAAATCATCGATAGCCTGCAGGATCTGTTCCAGTGATTCGGGATTTCTATCCTTGTCTATGACATCGTTTTCCTTGAGCTCGGTAACGAGGCGTTGCAGGAATACCTTGCCTCCCTTGGCAGCGTCCGATGCAATAGCAAACACCCACACCGGAGAAAAATGCATGGTAAGCAGGCCGGCGGCTTCCAGTCCGGTGCCCAGCATTTTTCGATGCACAAAATTATCCTGCAATTTCACTGTTTCCACTTCACTCATTCCGGCGAGGTTGCGCACCAGGAAGCTTTGGAACATGCCCATGGTGAAATGATAGCTGCTGGAATTCCGTACCATGTTCGGAAGCAGGGTATTGCATAACAACAGGGTCATGCCGCCGACCATTCCACTAAGGGCTCTCGCCGCCCGCTCCGGAATAGACAGAGACAGCATCAGGTAGCGATTCAGTTTTTGCAGGTAAGTCTCCCGGCTCTCGGTAGGGTCGGGGGGAGAAACAACGGGGAGAGAGGAGGGTTCGTTCGGGTCCATGATCTAGACAGGATACATCCGGGACCGGTCGGTGCAACCCGGATCGGTCAGGCTACGGTTTCTGGCTGTTTGCCACTGACGGCATCGAGAACCAGGGGCAGCACTTTCCGGTTAACCACCACCTCGTAGTAGGGATCCTCACTGTCCGGATCGTCAACCATCTGCTCGTCTTTCCAAAGGCCTATCTTGCCCTCGCGAATGACCAGGTCCTTTTTACGGCCGTTTGTGTCCTTGTATTGTCCGACGTGGAACAGGTAGTCCGTGCCGTTCAGCTTCATGCGCAGGCTTTTCAGGGAAATTTCTGTCTTCAGCTTGGAGAAAGCCACGTCATCCAGCAGGATTCCATTGACATTGTAGCGAATAAAATTCGTACCCTTTTCACCCTTACTGGCATCACCTTCGTCAATGCGCATTACCGCCACATTGAACAGGGATTTTTTTATCGCGGCGCGCAGTTTCCAGGAGCAGGATGACATGCGGTCCGCCAGTCCGATGGCACCGGAAATCATGATGGGCTTATCTTCATCGTAGAGGAACCGGGGCGCCTCGTTGGAATAGCAAATGCCCACACCGAGTTCCAGCAGGGGCAAACCCATCTGGGTTGAGTAGCGGTTGTTTGAACCAACGATCTTGATCATGTCCCTGGAGTAGCCGCAGGCGCGGGCAACGGAGAACCACTCCTGCGGCGTGTTCTCATATTCGAGGAAACTCAGTATCAGTGCGTCGCCTTCAATGAACACCTTGGTTGCACCATAGGTTTCCAGGATCTTGTTAATGGGATTGAAGAACCGCATGCTGAAATAGGATGCCGGATTCAAGCCCTTCGCCTGCAACTCATCCGTCACCGTGGTAGAACCACGTACGTCCGCCTTCATGATGGTATGGTGGCAGATTCTTTCATCTGCCTCTTCAATCTCGGAACTGGTCGGCATGGCATACAGCGTGCCGGCTTCGCGTGACAGCTTGACCTGATCCGCCTCAGTTAGCAGGGCGACCCGGTTAAATGCGCGATGGGCGAAACGGTAAAGCCGCAGGTGCCGCCGGTAACGGGCATAATCCTGCAGTATCTTCAATGCATCAGACAGGTCAGACTTCGCAACCCGCGACTTGATGGTCTCGCGCATGTCCTCAAGGGATTTAACCTGTTCATTGGTAAGCTTGTGCGGACCGGCTACCGACTCCTGCAATTTTTCTACAGGAAGGTTTCCGCAAATAAACTGCACCACCGAACGCAGATCGGCTTTTTCAAGGATGTTTACGCCCAGGGAACGGCGCATATAGGAAGTGGCCAGCATCTGCGGCAACACCTTGGAACTGCGCAGCAGTTTCGAAAATGCTTTCAGGGCGCTGCCGTAACGCTTGATCTCTGATTTCTTGCGCCAGGCGCCACCGAATCCAAGCGCTTTACGGTCATGTTTGAGCTGGTCCAGGTTTCGCTGGACGTTAAACATGGTTTCCAGGTTATCGGGATCTTCAAACCAGCTCAGGTTCTCACTGATGTTGCGCTTGCTGTCGGCAGCTTTCCCCAGGAAGGCCTGGGATTCGAACAGCCCGCCCAGGTCATCGTGAATCTCTGCCTCGTCCGCTTCGGCATCGGGTTGCCTGAGTGGCTGCAGGGTTAATGACCTGAGGCGTTTATTGAAAAGCTTTTCGATTTTTTCATTAAGCTGGTTGAAATCATCGGGATCCGAGTTCCAGCTCCAGACGGTGTATTCATTTAATAGCAGAGCCAATGCGGCTGGATCAGAAACCCAAAGCATCGGGTTCATCATTGCTTCAACGGTGAACTCGTATTCTTCGCCAAGGTACTGATTGCGCTCTGAGCGCAACTGACGGTCTTCGGCACGCTGGAACTGTCCTATGATCTGCTTGTTTACCGCGTACAGGATGCCGTCCCGGTTTCGCTTCAACCAGAACAGGCGCTGATCCACGGCAAGCGCTTCTGAAGATCCCTTGTTGCGCAGGTCGGCAAGGTTGGACGTGTTGGAGCGAATAAGTTTTTCCAACTCGCTTACCGTGTATGAAAGCACATGCCTGATGGCCACGAATTGCAGCAGGCAGATCTCATCGGCAGTAAGATCTGTTTTGACGCGATGAATGAGAACGGTCATCAGGTCCGCGTAGCGATTACGCAACCTTTCAAACGCTTTTGCATTGTCCCAGTGCTTGGGATTGGGAACGGCAAGCTGAGATACCAGCAGGGTAATCAGTTTTCTTGATTCAGATGAAAAGCGCCGGCTCAGTTTGACATCGATGTGATAGTTATCGATGCCGGGAAACATCTTTTCGAAAGTCAGGCTTACAGCTCGATCTTCTGATACTGAGTCGGAGACGGTTGGACTTACTTCAGCGTTCATTCCAGTTCGTACTTCCTGTAACAGGGGCCTTGCCGAAGAGTTTGATCGAGGCCTGATTCTTATTATTTTAAGTTAACCGAAGATACCAGAAATAGATTCGGCGATTGTGAATTTAAACACAACCACCAAAATATACTGGGAAATCAGCGAGTTGAAGTATTTATCGGGGATAAAAGCGGGATGTTTAGGGGCTTACTATAACTTGTGTGTTTGGATGTGCACGCATACTAAATATAGTGTTTGAACCGTAGTTGCCTGCAGACTGGCTATGCCATCATCATGGCATCAAGGATGGAAAGGCAGCGCCGCCCATGTTTTGCCTTGTAATGGAACTGAAATAATCGGCTTAGCCCGCTTAACTGAAGCTCGACCGTGGCTTTCAGGCTGAGCTGGCTTTCATCACCACCGAAATCGAAGACGTAGGCGACCCGGCAGGATTCCTGTTTTTGCACCAGGGCCAGGCGCCGCGATGGTTCCCAGTGCGCGATACTGAATTCAACCTCTTCCGTGCCGAAGACGACGCGCACCCTCGCGCCTCTGCCAGGCGCCACTTTGCCCACCAGGTCCGCTTCAGTTACTGCCGGTACCCACCCACTCCAGGCATCGAAATCAGAAAGCTTGCCCCAGGCCGCGTCCATGGCAGATCCGATGGAAACACCGCTTTCCGGGAGCAGGGGTTGGTTCCGTCTGAACGTGTAACTATTGATGCTTGGCTCGGCCATTCATTTCCTGCCTGCAGTAGCGGCGCCACGACGCCTGGGCTTGTTGAGCCTGAGTGTATGTGTCGGGGAGCCGCTTGGCGAGAATAAAACGAGACACCGGGGAGTTGGAGGCAATTCCGACCTTTGTGGTATGGTTTGGGGTCCGAACCAGAACAACTCGAGTCGGCGTCTTTGCCGGCCCGACCAGGCAATCACCAATAATCTGCGTGTAGAGAACCCGCCATGAAAAACAAACAAGATTCCAATCCAGCGCTTCCTGAAAACAAAGACCCGGTCACCGGTCGTCGCCGTGTGCTAAAGGGCATGCTCGGCACGGGTGTATTGGCCGCAGGGGCGGACTTTATGCTTCCCGCCCTGGCCCAGGGCGAACGAGTCGTACCTTTTACCGACGTACCGGAAACATTCCAGGCACGGCCGGTCCGACCCAACGCCACTCACTGGCAGGACACGCGCGAGATAACTACTTTCTTCACGGACAATGACGACTATTACATCGTGCAGCACTACGGGCAGCCGGAAATCGACAACGATTCCTGGCGCCTTCGTGTTACCGGCATGGTGGACAATGAACTTGAGTTTTCTCTTCAGGATCTCATGAGTCGCTCTACCATGGAGCAGGTAGTCGGATTCGAATGCGGCGGCAATAGTCCGGGACTTCTGAACGGCTTGATCGGTAACGGGCTGTGGCGCGGTGTTTCCGTGGCAGACATTTTGCGCGAAGCTGGTATCCAGGACGGAGCCAAGGAAGTTGTGTTCTTCGGCGCCGACAAGGCCATGGAAGAAATTCGCGCAACCGAGGTGGAAAAAGCTTTTGCACGCAGCATGTCCATCCCCGACGCCATGCGGGCGGAGAATATGCTGGCATACGAAATGAACGGCGAACCGCTTCCCCATTACCATGGCAAGCCGGTGCGCCTGCTCGTTCCCGGTTGGTACGGAGTAGCCAATGTAAAATGGCTGGAGCAAATTCATGTTCAGGACACTCGCTACGCCGGCAGGTTCATGGGGCGTGATTACGTTACCCTGAAGAGGGAAATGGTTGGCGGCGTTGAACGCTGGGTGGAGAACTCGGTAACCGCCATACAACTCAAGTCCGCGATTTACCGGGTAACCGAAATGGGCGGCACCGCGAACATCCAGGGTTTCGTGCTCAACGACGGCACTGACCTTGAAAGCGTCGAGGTAAGCATCGACGGTGGACCCTGGCAGCGGGCGCAACTGGATCCACGCAATACCCAGTACTCCTGGAAACTTTTCACCTACGAGTGGAACAACCCGTCAGCGGGTGAACACACAATCGTGTCCCGGGCCACGGATGTAACCGGTCATGTTCAACCAACCCAGGATGAGTTTCCGGAAAAGGTCAGCCGCTGGGAAAACTACGCACAGTTCCCCCGCACCGTGCGCGTCTGATTCTGATTCCAGGTGAAGCAGTGATTGGCTGAATCGCAAGAAACAAATCAAGGCCTGCTGCTCACACGCCAGTGGATCGAGACTGATTCCGGCACCGAACTGATCTTCTGGTTTGCTACCGCCGAAGGACCTGTCCAGGCGCGGGTGGCAAACCAGGAGGCGGTGTGTTTCATCTCCGAAGCCGCCGTCGACAAAACCAATCGTATTCTTTCCCGCAACCAGGGCTGGCGCCTGGGTTCCACCCGCCTGAATAATTTTCGCGGCGAGAATGTCACGGCGCTTTATTGCCGCAGCCAGCGCCAGCTATTCGACCTGCGTGACCGTCTTGGCCGGCAGGGGATCGAGGTGTTGGAATCCGATATCAAACCCACGGACCGTTTCCTGATGGAACGCTTCATCACAGGCTCGGTAGAGTTATCGGGCGCCGCGCTCTCGCGAGACGGTTACAGCGCCATGACCAATCCCCGGTTCGAATCCTGTGAGACGCGTCCGCAATTGAAGGCACTCTCCATCGACATCGAAACCGACTACAAGGCGGAGGAACTGTATTCCATCGCGCTGTACTCCGATTCCGAAAGCAGTGTATTCATGATTGGCAATGGGAGTACCTCAGACGGGACGGTGACCGTGGCCTTGGATGAGGGTGGCAGCCTGCAACTGCATTTCTGCGAGGATGTGAGGGAACTTCTTGTGCGTTTCCTGGCCCGCATCGAGGAACTGGATCCCGATGTCATCATCGGCTGGAATATTGTCAACTTCGATCTGCGTTGCCTGCAGAACTTCGCTGACAGTGCAGGCATCGACCTGACCCTGGGCCGGGGCGCAAGCGAAATAGTCTGGCGCCAGTCCCGGGATACTGCCGACCGCTTCTACGCACTGGTTCCGGGCAGGGTCATTCTGGATGGCATCGAACTGTTGCGTACTGCGACATACCAGTTCGAAAACTTCTCACTGGAGTATGTTTCCAGGCAACTGCTGGGGCGGGGCAAGCTGGTGGAGGATGTGGACCAGCGCGGAGCTGAAATTACCGAGTTGTTTGAGCATGACCAGCCGGCACTGGCACGTTACAACCTGGAAGATTGCCGCCTGGTCTGGGACATATTCGTCCAGGAAAGACTCATCGATTTTGCTGTAGAGCGTGCCCTGTTAACTGGTCTGGAAATGGACCGCTACGGTGGTTCCGTCGCGGCGTTCGATTTCCTTTACTTGCCGCGACTGCACCGTAAAGGATTCGTGGCACCGGTGGTCAATGCCGACACCGTGAGCAACATCAGCCCGGGAGGCTATGTCATGGGTTCGGTGCCCGGTATCCATGACAATGTCATCGTGCTCGATTTCAAGAGCCTGTACCCGAGTATTATCCGTACCTTCCATGTGGATCCACTTGCCCTCGTCGTGGGGGAAACAGAGGCCGACGCCATCGAGGGATTCGACGGGGGCCGTTTTTCCCGCAGCGAGTACATTCTCCCCGAGGTGATCGAAACCCTGTGGCAGGCGCGCGACCGTGCCAAGGAACAACAGCGCAGGGAACTGTCACAAGCCATAAAGATCATCATGAATTCATTTTATGGTGTGCTTGGTACTACCGGCTGCAGGTTTTTCGATTCCCGCCTGGTGAGTTCAATAACCAAGCGTGGGCACCAGGTGATCATAGAGAGCAAAGACTTCATAGAATCCAGGGGCTACCAGGTTATTTACGGCGATACCGATTCTGTTTTCGTGTTATTGGGAGAAACAGATCCTGGGTCAGTCAATGAAATCGGCAGCGAACTTGCAGACCAGCTCAACCAATGGTGGCAACAACGCCTGGAGGGCCAGCAGCTACAGAGTTATCTCGAGATCGAATTCGAAATTCACTTCACCAGGCTCCTCATGCCAACGGTGCGTGGTTCCGAGGCGGGCAGCAAGAAACGCTACGCCGGGCTGATACGAACTGCAGACGGAAATGAGAAACTCCTGTTCAAGGGCCTGGAGACGGTACGCAGTGACTGGTCTCCCCTGGCCCGTTCCTTTCAACAGGAACTCTATGAGCGGATATTTCTCGAACAACCATTTACAGACTTTATAAAGGAAACCATTGCCGGGATCCGGGAACAATCCATGGAGAATGAACTGGTGCTGCGCAAAAGACTACGACGCAAGTTGGGTGACTACGTAAAAAATGTCCCGCCCCATGTGCAGGCGGCACGCAAGGCCGAGGCAATCAGGAAGGAAAGAAACCTGCCAAGCATGTATCATTCCGGTGGTTGGGTTGAATACATCATGACCAGTAACGGGCCGGAACCACGACAGTACCGGCAATCACCAATAGATTATGACTTCTACATCGACAAGCAGCTCGCCCCCATCGCGGACTCCATATTGGTATTCAAATCCACCTCCATGGAAGAGATCCTCAACAAGCAGATTGGTTTATTCTGAAGTGCCAGGCACTGACGACACGCAAGGAAGGAAATGACAACGAATCTCGTACTTACGGTAATAGGCGATGACAAGCCCGGATTGGTGGAAGCACTGTCCCAGGCAATCGTAGACAATTCCGGCAATTGGCTGGAAAGCAGCATGTCCCAGCTTGCGAGCAAGTTCGCGGGAATCCTGCGGGTCAGCGTGCCCGATGAAAATGCCGAGGCACTGATTCGGGATCTTCAGGCCCTGTCGGAGCAGTTAAAGGTAGTTGTTGAAAAAGCAGATGCAGTTACCATAGCAGCGCCACAGACCATCGGCCTGCACCTGGTAGGTAACGACAGGCCTGGAATCGTACGCGAGATCTCCCACGCCCTGACCGGCCTCGGCGTGAACGTGGAACAGCTGCTAACCGAGTGTGTGCCCGCACCCATGTCTTCCGAAATGCTGTTCAAGGCCGATGCCAGGTTGCAGATGCCCGCTGACCTGGGATTGGACAAGTTGCAGCAACAGATCGAACGTCTCGCGGATGACCTGATCGTCGACATCCACCTGGACGACTAGAAAACCCTAGATCGCGATATCGAATCGCACCTGCTCCAGGTAATCGATGATGTTTGTGAGCAGGTTAATACATTCCACAATCTCAAATTCCGCTTCCGGGTTATTCTGCAAGTCCTCAAGTCCCTCCACGTTGCTGTACAGCACAACCAGGCACTCCTTGCTGGCGTCGAAATTTGAGTAAAAGAATTCCGCAAATTCATCGGAGAGGGTAACCAGCATGGAGTCCAGGGTGGTTCCGGTACTGGAAACCTGCTCCAGTAAGAGGTTTTCAATGGAGCTGAGCTGGGCGGCCATGGTGTTCTGGGTCGAATGGCTGAACGGGGAATGGATACCTTCTTCGTAGTTTCCGTTCAGCAGTGGATACAGCGACTGCACCAGGAATTCTTCGGTGAGATTCGAAGTAATGGACTGTGTCAGCAAGGTGAGAATGGGGGCCGACTCCATACTGGAGATACCTGCAGCGATCTGGGGCACAAGTTCATTCCAGTTCAATTGCAAGACTGCGAAATCTTCCAGTAACAATTCCGTGGTTAACATTAACAGGCGACGGCGCCGGTTATTGGGAAGCTGGTCTACCGTGAGTCCGCTATCCCGTTGCGCCGTGGTGAGATCGGTTTGGGGCAGGTAATCGCTAAACGGTCGCGGTGCTACACCGGCAAAGTTTTCACCCCACAGTAAAAATTCCACGACATGGAATCCAAGGCTGGCCTCGCTGATATCAAAAGTGCCATGTAGTTGGCGAATAGCATCCGCTTCCACGGGCACCGAAGTGTCGAATACGATTCCGCTGTCGGCATAGCCGTCCACGTAGTCAACGTAGCCCGGCAGTATCGGCCAGTTATCCAGGCGGTACTGAATCTGGAACAGGTTCAGGCTCTGGGCATCACTGACACTATTGCCTGCAAAGTATCGATGCAGTGCGGTGAGTTCGTAGGCGGAGTGTGCGGATAACCAGTTTTCTCTCGCTTGCTCCATATTATCTTCGTTAGGTTCAAGCAGAAATGAGTCCACCGACTCTTCGAAGCTTTCCAGGTTCTGAAGCGTATCGGAAAAATCAGCGTTTGCCTTGTCGAGATAAGCACTGGAAATGGACCTTAATTGAGGCAGGAATTGCGGATCGAGTTCAACAGGAGGTGGGGCCGGCTCTTCGAACACCACCACCCGCCCGTCACTATTGGAATCTCCTTGCTCTCCGCAAGCAGCAAGCAACAGTGCCGGCATCAGCACTAAGCCGATGCCAGTTTTGATCTGCATGACAAGCCCCCGCGGCGCCTGTGGCGCCATCAGCCGCGCAATGAAATTATGCGCCAGCCTTTTTGCTCTGCAGTCTGGCGTAGTTTCGTATCCGGATCAACCGCTACTGGTTCGCTAACCAGTTCCAGCAGCGGTATGTCATTGCGGGAATCGGAATAGAAAATACTGTCATCCAGGCCCAGGGGAAGTGCCGCTTCATCCAGCCATTGTTTCAGTTTTTCCACTTTACCGGCCTGAAAGCAGGGGATGCCGGCGATCCTTCCGGTGAGTTGCCCGTCCGTTTCCTCCACGTCCGTGGCCAACAGCTTGTCTACGCCATAGTGACTGGCGATGGGTGTGGTAATAAAGGAATTGGTCGCAGTGATCATGACGCAGTAATCACCCTGTTCCCGATGCTGCGACAGCAGCTCGAGTCCCTGCTGCAGCACCATGGGCAAGACACTGTGTTCCATGAATTGTGCCAGTAGTTCGCTTCGCCCCGTTTTATCCAGGCCCATGATCGGCGCCAGGGTAAACGCCACATAGGCGTCGATATCCAGCAGGCCGGAGTCGTAATCCCGGTAAAATGCGTCGTTCTGTTCCCGGTGTGCCACAGGATCCACGATTCCTTTCTCGATCAGGAAATTCCCCCACTCGTGGTCGCTGTCGCCACCAAGCAGGGTATTGTCGAGGTCAAACAGGGCGAGACGTTGAGCCATTTCGGGAATTCAGGGAACTGCACAGAATACGTGGGTGCGCGCATTATACCCGGATGCCCCGGGACTGCTGAGCAACCGCCATCGGTGCTTCAATTCCTTCCAATCGAGGAGAACTAACTATCTGAATTATATAGGAAAAACCCCCAAGCAGCGGGGAATTGCCATTGCCTGTACTTCGGCCCTTGTGAAACAATAACCGCTGGGTTCTGTCTAAGGAAAGAAGAGTGATCGATTCGGACGGCTTCCGCGCAAATGTCGGAATAGTTATTTGCAACCTGGAAGGCGAACTGTTGTGGGCCAAGCGTGTCAGGCAGAGCGCATGGCAGTTTCCCCAGGGTGGAATCCGGGAGCATGAAACCCTGGAACAGGCTTTGTACCGGGAGCTGGATGAAGAAGTTGGCCTGCACCAGGACGACGTAAAAATACTGCACCAAACCTCGGATTGGTTGCATTACCGATTACCGGAGAATTTTATACGTCGTAACTCCGAACCCCGTTGCATTGGTCAGAAGCAGAAATGGTTTCTGCTCAGCCTGGAATGCGACGACAGCAGGGTGGAGCTGGCCAAGTCTGAAACACCTGAATTCGATGACTGGCGATGGGTGCACTACTGGTACCCGGTTGACCAGGTAATCGCATTCAAGCGTGAGGTATATAAGAAAGCGCTGACTGAGCTGCAGGTGCCGCTCAATAAGCACGTTAATCGGCAACAACAATGAGCCACGGGATCAGGCATTACCCGTTATAACAAAGCCCGAGCTGAATTAAGTCGAAAGCGAGTTGTAACCACCTTAGCGGGTGGCTGCATAGAATTGTCCAACAGGATTTCAGAATAAAAAATGCTGGAAAAACTACGCAGCATAGTACAACAGGTTAACGCCGCCAGGGATTTACAGTCGGTGCTGGACCTGATTGTGACCCGGGTACGCGAAGCGTTGAATACCCAGGTTTGTTCTGTCTATCTCCTGGACTCCGATATCAATTGCCACGTGTTAATGGCATCCACCGGCCTTAAGAAAGAAGCGGTAGGGCATGTCAGCCTCGAAATCGGGGAAGGCCTGGTGGGGCTGGTTGCCAAGCATGCCGAGCCAATCAATTTGCAGGATGCGCCACTGCACCCGAGTTACCACTATCTCCAGGAAACCGGCGAGGAAGATTTTCATGCCTTCCTCGGCGTGCCCATCATTCATAACCGCGTCGTACTGGGTGTGCTGGTAGTTCAGCACCGGGAACGCCGCCGCTTCCAGGAAGAGGAAGAAGCATTCCTGATTACGCTCTCGGCGCAGCTTGCGGCAATCATCGCCCACGCCGAAGCCACAGGTGCAGTGGCAGGAGTAAGCCCGTCGGGACAGAAAACTTCCGACACGGTTTTTTCCGGGGTTTCCGGTTCTTCCGGAGTTGCCATCGGTAACTGCGTGGTCTTGTTTCCCCCTGCCGACCTTAGCCAGATCCCGGTTCGCGCCGCAAAAAATATTGATGAAGAAATCAAGTTTTTCAAAAGCTGCCTCGATGCCGTGCGTAATGACATGAAACAGCTTCACGAAAAACTTACCGGACACGTGGCGGAAGAAGAGCGCCAGTTGTTTGATGTCTATGTACGCATGCTCGACGACGATGCGCTGGGTAACGAGGTTGTTGAACGCATCAAGATAGGGCACTGGGCCCAGGGTGCACTGGCCTATGTCGCCAATGAGCACGTTCGCAGCTTTGAAGAAATGGACGATCCTTACCTCAGCGAACGTGCTATAGACATCAAGGACCTGTGCAGTCGCGTGTTGTTTTACCTGCAGGAGAAAGAACAGGTTGAGACCGAGTATCCTGACGATACCATCCTGGTGAGTGAAGAACTCACGCCTGCCATGCTCGCCGAAGTGCCCAAGGACAAACTCAACGGCCTTATCTCGGTAAAGGGATCGGGTAACTCCCACGTCGCGATCCTGGCCAGAACCATGGGCATTCCCACGGTAATGGGTGCGGTGGACCTGCCCTACAATCAGCTCGATGGTAAACCCGTAATCGTTGATGGTTACAAGGGCGAGATTGTCAGTAACCCATCGGAGCAGCTACGCCAGCGTTACGAACAGACCATCCATGAACAGGATGAACTGATCAAGGGTCTCGAAGGGCTCAAGGACCTGCCCTGTGAAACCGCGGACAAGCACCGCGTATCCTTGTGGGTTAATACGGGCCTGATGTCCGATGTTATGCACTCATTGGACCAGGGTGCGGAAGGTATTGGCCTGTTTCGCACCGAGGTGCCGTTCCTGCTTGCCGAGCGATTTCCCAGTGAACACGAACAGGCACAGATTTATCGTGAACAACTGGAAGCCTTTGCTCCAAAGCTGGTTACCATGCGTACCCTGGACGTGGGCGGCGACAAGTCCCTTCCCTATTTTCCCATTGATGAAGCCAATCCGTTTCTCGGCTGGCGCGGAATTCGGGTAACCCTGGATCATCCCGAGATCTTCACCGCCCAGGTGCGTGCCATGCTGCGTTCAAGCGTCGGCCATGAAAACCTGCAGATCATGTTGCCCATGGTAAGCAACGTGCACGAGGTCAATGCTGCCCTGCAATTGATCAAGCGGGCATTTCGCGAGCTGGTGCAGGAAGGGCTCGAAGTAAAGTTTCCGGCTATCGGTGTGATGATCGAATTGCCGGCGGCGGTATACCAGACCCGTGCCCTGGCGCGGCTGGTGGACTTCATCTCCGTGGGCAGCAATGACCTGACCCAGTACCTGCTGGCGGTGGATCGCAATAATCCACGGGTGGCCAGCCTGTACACCGCCTTTCATCCGGCGGTGCTCAGCGCACTGAAGCACGTGGTGGAGCAAACCCACGCCGAGGGCAAACCGGTGAGTATCTGCGGCGAGATGGCGGGGGACCCCGGGGCGGCCGTGATTCTCATGGCCATGGGTTTCGATATTCTTTCCATGAATGCCGCTTCCCTGCTGAAGGTAAAGTCGGTGCTTCGTAGCATTACCATGGAAGCAGCCCAGGACTTGCTGGACCAGGTGATGGAACTGGAAGATGCCCAGATGGTCCGCAGCGCGGTGGACATGGCGCTATACAATGCGGGAGTCGATCGCCTGCTGCGATCGTCCCGCACCAACTAGGCAACTACAGAAACTCAACCCTGCCGGTGTCGAGGTCGTACTCGGCGCCAACTATTTCCAGCCCGTCGTTATCTATGAGATCTTCCAGGATTTTCGAGCCGTGACGAAGTGCATCAACCGATGCGTCAATGTTAGATCTTACGGCACGAACAATTAGTTCATCGTCATTGTTTCCCGCATCATTTTCTAACAGTTCTTCTACGGCGGGGCGGATTCGATCGACAATAGCATGGAGATTGGGTGATCTGTTTTCAGAGGGTTGCCGCAGTTGTTCAATAGTTGCAGCAACGGCACCACAGTCAGTGTGCCCCAAAACTACTACCAGCCTGGTGCCAAATTGTTCGGCTGCAAATTCGATGCTGCCGATCTGGGAAGGCGCCACCACCTGGCCGGCCACGCGAATAACGAACAGGTCACCCAGGCCCTGGTCAAAAACTATTTCGGCAGGAACCCGGGAATCGGAACAACCCAGGATAATAGCGAACGGAGTCTGAGGCTGTGCGCTTTCACCGGTAGGCGGCGCGACATTGGCGGTTGATACATCAGGATCCAAAAACCGGGCGTTACCCTGTTTCAACCTGCTGAGCGCTTCAGATGCGCTAATCATGTGCAATGGGCTTGTCAGTAAAAAGGAAATCTTTCAATTCCTTATTAAAGGCAGGATCGCGACGCCGGATCCACTCAAGCACCATGGCGGCGTGTTCTTTTTCTTCGTCACGGTTGTGGGCGAGGATGGCCTTTAGTTCTTTATCCTTGCAGGCGTCTACACGCTGGTTGTACCAGTCGACGGCTTCCAGCTCTTCCATCAATGAAGTGATCGCCCGGTGCATGTCCCGAGTATCATCGCTGAGTTCCTCAATGGGTTCGTGATATCCCTCGTTTGCCATCGCTTGCTCCCGTAAAATGAAAGTGCTCGCAAATTCTACCGAAATGCCTGAGATGGAGTCGAGTGAATCGGCAGATTCCGGTGGGACTGATTTAAACAGGAAGAAAGGTCGAGCCCGGTGGGATTACCGGGCCGGGTAGCTACTCAGCAATTCCCTGAATGCATTGCGAAACTCGGGCCGCGCGCCTTCCTCATGCATGTACTCACCCGGACTGACATGGTGAATTCGGCTGATGGAGCCTCCCCAGACCTCGTTGTTGGTCCTGGTTTCATACATCTGCACGGATATTTCGGCGATGTAGTTCAGCTCAACGTTCAGTGATTCTACCCGTACGAATGGATTGATCTGCTCCTGTTCCGGTTGCAGGTTGATGTGGTTGTAACTCAGCACCACTCGCAGGTCGTTTATGTTGTCATTGCGGCGCAGGCCTTTTTCCAGGAATGCGGTTTCGAATTCCTGCACCACGTAGTTGCGCAGGAACAGGGGCATGTCTACGACTTCCAGGCGATACTGGCTGTAGTCGTCATAGTTTCCGGGACAGCACAGGTCCAGGTTGCTTCCAATCTGGTTTCCGGTTTGGGTACAGGCGGCCAGCGTGAACAGCAACGCCGCGGAAAGAATTCGTTTTAATAGCCTCACGGGCAACTCCCAAATAGCACAACGTAACGCTCCCAGTATAAGCCAGGCAGGGAAATAGTAATTGATCCAGCGTAACGAACCGGGCGAACTCAGTTCTTGTCGGGGTCTATTCTGAAGTAGTGCCCGGCGGTGGCAACACCGTCACGGTCATAGTTTTGCTCGCGGAAATGAATGCGCCCGCCAGCTTCCATGACTATGGCCGTGCTGCACAGGGTGCCGTAACCCCGTTCGTTATGGCAAATGAATGGAGAAGAGAGCTGCCTTTCCAGCTCGATGGGCAGGCCTGTATCGGGCAGTGCGTCATCCGCCGCCGGCTGGCGATCACCCATGAGTTCGATTAACTGGTCTACCGTCGGCCGTACCGGTGCGGCCATCAGTTTGCTGAGACCATTCCGGGTCTTCTCGATCTTGGGCCAGGGCGCGTCAAGCAGGCTGTTGGAGACACCATAGATTCCCGGCGGCAGTTCCCGGCTTACATGTTCGGCGTTGTTGACGTAGACAAGTTGCTCTCGATCGCCAATAAGCAGGTTGAATCCTGCGTAGTGAGTCAGCAGGGGCGTTATGGACTCAGCATACTCTTCAGGGGAATCCGACCCTTGCAGGAAGTTTACCGTGAGCTCACCCCGGGACCGCGGTTTGTTCTCACCTTCTGAAGGATCGCGAATATTGGTGACCAGGGCGAAACGGCCATCGAAACCCATACCCAGCCAGGTTCCCCCTGCGTGCAGATCCTTGCCGGCAATAAAGCTGTCCTGCCCTTCGGCGTCTTTCCAGACGTGGGCCTGCCGGGTCGGGCGCTGAAAAAATTCATCACGGTTGGCCGCCAGCACCAGCGGGTAATCGGGGCTGGCCCGATGCGCGAAGACTATGAGACACATCGGCGCGAGTTTACCTGTAATGGCCAGGCGATGATACGGCAATGCGCGCTAACAACTTGCTATAATGCGTAAACTTTTTCATGGTGGCACTTCGCCGTTCACCGATTCAATGCTGACATTTCCCCAGTTTGATCCCGTGGCCATCTCCATTGGGCCGCTAAGTATTCATTGGTACGGGATCATGTACATCATCGCTTTCGGAGGCGCCTGGGCCCTGGCCAGTTACCGGGTCCGGCTTCACCCCGGGGTGTGGAGCAGGGAACAGATTTCCGACCTGGTGTTTTATGGCGCCCTCGGTGCAGTAATCGGCGGGCGCATGGGATCGGTGTTCTTTTATAACTTCGATCGCTTTCTCGGGGATCCCCTGTGGCTATTTCGTGTCTGGGAAGGGGGTATGTCCTTCCACGGCGGCCTGCTGGGTGTATTGCTGGCATTCTTCTTTTATTCTCGCCATATCCGCAAGGACTACTGGGAACTGATCGATTTCATTGCTCCCTTTGTGCCCTTCGGCCTGGGCGCGGGCAGGGTTGGCAACTTCATCGGTGGCGAGTTATGGGGCCGGCCGACAGATGTACCCTGGGGCATGGTATTTCCCCACGTCGATGACCTGCCGCGCCATCCTTCCCAGCTTTACGAGGTCGGCCTCGAAGGCGTGTTGCTGTTCACCATTGTCTGGATGTTTTCCGCCAGGCCGCGACCCCGTTATGCAGTGTCCGGTGTATTCGCCCTGGGTTATGGGTCATTCCGCTTTTTCGTGGAGTTCTTCCGGGAACCGGATCGTGATATCGGCTATATCGCTTTCGACTGGCTCACCATGGGGCAGTTGTTATCAGTTCCCCTGATCGCAGTGGGAATCCTGTTGTTGTACCTGGCTTACAGGCAACCGAAGCTGGATGCTGCCGTCAGTCCGAAGGGAAATTCATGAGACAGTACCTGCAGCTATGCCAGCGTATCATCGACGAAGGAGTGTGGGTCGACAACGAACGCACCGGAAAGCAATGCCTGACTGTGATTAACGCGGATCTCACTTATGATGTAGGTGGCAACGAATTTCCCATCATTACCACGCGCAAGAGTTTCTGGAAGGCAGCGATCGCCGAATTGCTCGGTTATCTCAGGGGATATGACAACGCGGCGGATTTTCGCAGGCTCGGAACCAAATCCTGGGATGCCAATGCCAATGACAATGAAGCATGGCTCAACAACCCCGCGCGCAAGGGAACCGATGATATGGGCCGGGTGTACGGGGTACAGGGTCGAAGCTGGCGCAAACCCGATGGTTCAACCGTGGACCAACTGCGCAAGGTAGTAGATAACCTGGCCGGAGACCTCGATGATCGCGGTGAGATAGTGACCTTTTACAATCCCGGCGAGTTCGACCTGGGTTGCCTGCGGCCCTGCATGCACACCCATAATTTTTCCCTGTTGGGTGACACCCTGTACCTCACCAGCTACCAGCGATCCTGCGACGTACCACTGGGGCTGAACTTCAACCAGATTCAGGTGTTCACGCTACTGGCCCTGGTGGCGCAGATTACTGGAAAGACTCCAGGCCTGGCTTACCACAAGATCGTAAATGCACATATATATGAGGACCAGGTTGAACTGATGCGCGAGGTGCAGCTCAAGCGCGATCCCTTTCCACCGCCTCAGCTGAGTATTAATCCAGATATAAAGTCTCTTGAAGACCTGGAAACCTGGGTAAGCCTGGACGACTTCGCGGTAGAGGGTTACCAGCACCATGACCCGATTGCCTACCCGTTTTCCGTCTAGGCGATAACAGCGAGTAATTACATGAAGCTTTCCGTAATTTGTGCCATGGCGGAAAATGGTGTGATAGGGCGCAATAACAACCTGCCCTGGCATCTGTCCGAGGACCTCAAGTACTTCAAGCGTGTGACCATGGGCTACCCCATCATCATGGGTCGCAAGACCTATGAATCCATTGGCCGCCCGTTGCCGGGCCGTACCAACATCGTTGTTACCCGCAACTCCCAGTACACCGTTCCCGAAGGAGTCAGGGTGGTGCAATCACTGGAAGAAGCCATCAAGCTGGCGGAGAGCATCAGCTATATAGACGGTAGTGACGGTGCCTTTGTCATTGGCGGTGCCGGCCTGTACGCAGCGGCCCTGCCCATGGCACAACGATTTCATCTCACCCGCGTGCACGCCGAAGTGGAAGGAGATACCTTGCTGGAAGGATTCGACGAATCAGAATGGCAGGAAGTGGCGCGGGAAGATTTCAGCCGGGACGACAGCAATCCTTACGATTACAGTATTTGCCTGCTGCAAAGAAAATCCCCGGCCGACAGCTAGCCACTAGAGTTGTTTAACTAATACCTTGGATTTACGCTGCAGGTTATACATTGCCTGCTTCTCAGCGGGTAGCTCCTCGATAGAAATTTCATCAAAGCCATGCTCGAGGAACCAGTGCTGGGTCACGGTGGTGAGCACGATGATATTTTTGAAACACGCTTCCCTGGCGTCTGACTCCAGGCTGGCCAGTAATCTTTCACCGTATCCATTACTGCGATAGTCAGGGTGTATGGCGATGCAGGCGATCTCCGCATAGTCAGCGTTGATGGGATATAGCGCGGCGCAGGCAATTACCGCTTCTTCCAGTTCGATAACGATAAAATTTTCGATCTCGTTCTCAAGCAGTTCCCGGGATCGGGGTACGAGAGTGCCGTCGTCTTCCAGTGGCTTGATCAGTGCCATGATGCCATTGACATCACTGAGGGTAGCCTCGCGCAACACGTGAAAGCTGTCGCTGCTTAGCAGGCTGCCATGGCCTTCCCGGGTAAACAATTCCCGCAGCAGAGCACCATTTTCCTTGAAGCTGACCAGGTGGCAGCGATGTACGTTGGACTTGTATGCCTGCAGTGCCGCCTCCAGCGCGTGATAGGTAGCCAGGGAATCTTCGTCGCTTTCGCAGCTCAACCGGTCGCGATGGTATTCTGCATCGGACTCGGAAAGCGCGCTAATCAAAGCTCCATCGGCATCGGTTACTCCCACACCGGGAACGGTAAGAATGAGTTTTTCCGCCTTCAATGCACAAGCAACTTCTGTAGCCAGTTCTTCCGCACCCAGGTTAAACACTTCACCGGTTACCGAGTACCCGAGGTTGGAAAGCAACACGATATTGTTCTGGTTGAGTTGTTGTTCGATGACAGTGGTGTGTATCTTTCTCACCCTTCCGGTGAAATGAAAATCGACCCCGTCGTGCACACCCACGGGCCTGGCATTGACAAAATTTCCCCGTACGATTCGTATGTCGGCGCCGTGCATGGGTGACTTGCTGGTGCCAAGGGAGAACAGTGCTTCCAGATCGATGCCAAGTTGGCCGACCACCTGCTTGATGCTGCCTATACTCTCTGCGGTAGTGACGCGCAGGTTGTTGTGATATTCCGAAGCGATGTTTTTCTGCGCCAGGCTGGCGCTTATCTGCGGGCGTGCACCATGTACCAGCACCAGTTTTACACCCAGGCTGTGCAGCAGGGTCAGGTCATACACCACATTGGCCAGGTTTTCATGGGCGAGAGCCTCGCCGCTGAGAAAGACAACGAAGACCTTGCCCCGGTGCGCATTGATGTAGGCTGTCGAAGCACGGAACCAGTCCACCATGGTGGCTGTGCCCGTGTCCTTTCCCAGTTCCTTATCACTCATCCTGAAATCCGTAAACTTAGTCCGTTGTCAGGCAGTGCGCGATTATCAGTTTTTCCAGAACATCAACACAAGGATTCAGCATGTCGAGCGACATGTATTCATCGGGCTGGTGCGCCTGGTCGATATTGCCGGGGCCCATAATGATGGTGTCCATGCCCAGTTCCTGCAGGAATGGTCCCTCGGTGCCGAACGCAACGGAGATGCCGGAGTGACCGGTAAGTTTCTCTGCCTGTTCCAGCAGTTTGCTGTTTTCGCCGGCGAAAAAGGCCGGCACGCCTGAGAACAGTGGCTCCATGGCGAATTCGATTCCCATTGGATCCACGATCCCGTGAACCCGCTGCTTGATTTCCTCGCGGGTGGTATCGATGTTCATGCCGGGCATGAGACGAATATCGAACTCCAGCTTGCAGTGCCCGCAAATCCGATTCGGGTTGTCGCCACCATGGATAACGCCGAGGTTCAGTGTGGGTACGGGAATTTCAAACAGGGGGTTGTTGTAGCGCTGGCCCAGTTCCTGCCGGTAGACCATGAGATCGGCAATCACCTCATGCATGGCTTCCAGGGCATTCCTGCCAAGGCCCGGGTCGGAAGAATGTCCGCTGGCACCGGTCAGCCGAATCGACTCCATCATGATGCCCTTGTGATTTCGCACCGGTTTCATGCCGGTGGGTTCGCCGATGACCGCCGCCCGCGCCCGGGGTCTTCCCAATTCCGCGATAGTTCGCGCACCCTGCATGGAAGTTTCTTCGTCCGCCGTGGCCAGCACTATCAGTGGCGCCTTGAATTCCTTTTCCAGCAGCGGTGCGCAGGCGGCCATGACCAGCGGAAAAAAGCCTTTCATGTCCGTTACGCCAAGGCCGTATAAGCGATTGTCTTTCTCGGTGAGGCTGAACGGATCCTGTGACCACAACTCGCCATCGAAGGGCACGGTGTCGGTGTGTCCGGACAACACCAGGCCACCCGGCCCGCTGCCGTAAGTCGCGATGAGATTGAATTTCTCCTCACCGCTTTTGCCGGCAGGTGAGCTGAGTATTTCACATTTGAATCCGAGATCGCCTAATTCCTGGGCGAGATAATCGATCACCGGCCTGTTGCTCATATCGATGTGAGGATCGGCGGAACTTACAGATGGCAGCTTGATGACCTCGCCCAGCCTGCCGAGCAGTTGCTTTTCGATTGCAGTCATTTTTCAGGAAAATCGGATCAGGATTTTTGGGACAACTTGGCGAGCATATCGGTCTTGGCCGCCATAATAAAATCGTTTATGTGCAGGCCGTTTATCTTGTGAGTCCACCAGTACACAGTGACTTTACCGTACTCAGTGAGAATTCCCGGGTGGTGGTTTTCACGTTCTGAAAGATTGGCGATTTTGTAGGTAAAGGCAAACGCGTCCTTGAACTCCACGAAATGAAATTCCCTGATTAGTTTCTCAACGCCTTCATGAAATTCCCGTTTCCACGCCGGCACACTGAGTATCAGCTTATTGGCTTCCTCTTCGGTAACAACCGGTGCGCCCATTTTGCAGGCTTCACAATGTTTTTCGTAGAGTGCTTCCACTATAGAAACTCTTCAAGCAAACTGTTCAGGATTTTGTAGCCCTGGTCTGAAGCCGCAATGAATTGACCGTCGTGTCGGTCAGTTCTTGTCATCAACCCTTTATCGAGCAGGTATTCTACTCTCTTTGCAATAGTGTCGAAAGTGAGCCCCGTCCCCTTTTCGAATTGCTCCTCACTGAATCCTTTGCGCAGCCTCAGGGCATTCATGAGAAACTCCAGGGCTCGCTGTTCAGCGGGGACTTCCCTGATCTCAGCATCCCACGATTCCTTTGCCTGCAGGTAGCTGTCAGGTTGCTTGTACTTTCGTGTTCTCAGGATAGTGCCTGCATCGGGCCGGGTAAGTTTGCCATGTGCACCCGCACCGATGCCCAGGTAGTCACCAAATCGCCAGTAATTATTGTTATGCAGGGAAACATAGCCGGGCTGTGCATAGGCGGACACTTCGTAGCGAACAAACTCGTTTCCCTGTAACAATTGTTGTCCTTCATTTTCGATTTCTTCTATCAACCTGTCCTGCGGCAGAACGGGAGGCTGGCTGTAGAACAAGGTGTTGGGTTCAATGGTTAGCTGGTACCAGCTCAGGTGTTTCGGGCCGAATGAGATTGCCGTCTGCAAGTCTTCTTTAGCAGCTCTTACATCCTGTCCCGGAAGTCCGTACATCAGGTCCAGGTTGTAGTTGTCGAATCCAGCATTGACTGCCATTTCAATGGCAGCTTTTGCCTGCGCCGCATCGTGTATTCGCCCAAGTTTTTGTAATTGCAGGTCATCGAAACTCTGAATGCCCAGTGACAGGCGGTTTATGCCCGTTTCCCGGTACGCCGCGAATCGCTCTGCTTCCGCAGTTCCCGGATTCGCTTCCAGGGTGATCTCGATGTTGTCCGCGAATTCGAAATGACTCCCTATGTTGTCGAGCAGATCGGCATAGGAGTTCGCGCTGAACAGGCTGGGTGTACCACCACCGATGAATATGGATTGCAGCGGACGCTTGATGACGCGCTCGCTTTCCAGTGCAAGATCAGCGCACAGGGCTTCAAGGTATTCCTTCTGGGGAAGGTCCCCAGCGATTTCATGAGAATTGAAATCGCAATAGGGGCACTTTCGCATGCACCAGGGAATGTGTACGTACAGTGCTAGTGGGGGTAGTTCCAGCATTGCACAAGTTTATTCAGTGCCTGGCCACGATGACTGATGCTGTTCTTTATTTCGGGTTCCAGCTCGGCTGAAGCACAGTCATGGCCTGGAACATAAAACAGGGGGTCATAGCCAAAGCCATTGTCACCTTTTTCTTCGAACAGGATTCGCCCTTCCCAGGTACCCTGGCAGATCAGGGGCATGGGGTCCGTGGCATGTCTCATGAACACGATTACGCATTGAAACCGGGCGCCGCGATCCTGCTCCGGGACCTGTTCCAGTTCACCCAGCAGCCGCAGGTTGTTTTCAGCATCGGCCTCGGGACCCTCGATACCCGCATAGCGGGCAGAGTAAATCCCCGGTTCTCCGTCCAGCGCATCCACTTCGATACCGGAATCGTCCGCCAGTGCGGGCAACCCGGTTTCGCGGCAGGCATGGCGCGCTTTAATCAGTGCGTTCTCCACGAAGCTGAGTCCGGTCTCTTCCGCTTCCTCGAAGTCAAACTCGGACTGTGGCACGAGATCCACACCCTTTGGTTCGAGGATTTGCTGGAACTCGCGTAACTTTCCCTGGTTGTTGCTGGCCAATACGATGCGAGTCACGCGGTATCACCATTGCGGGCAATGTGGTAAATGGCGATCTCCCCGAGGAAGTTTGGCCATAGTTTCATGTACCAGCTGCCTTCGTGTTTCGAGTCCACCACGGTTCGGGTCAACACCTTGATATTGCGTTGCCGGCACAGGGCGTCAAAGTCCTTCACCGTGCAGAAATGAATATTCGGTGTGTCATACCATTGGTGAGGCATGAACTTGGACACCGGCATGCGGCCCAGGGTCGACAGGTAAAGCCTGCTCTTCCAGTTTCCGAAGTTTGGAAAAGTAACGATGCCGCGGTGACCGATACGCAGCATTTCTTCCACCAGCTTGTCGGGATTGCTCAGCGCCTGCAGGGTCTGCGCGAGAAGTACGGTGTCGAAGCTGTTGTCCTGGAAATTCGACAGGCCTTCGTCCATGTTCTGTTCGATTACGTCAACGCCGTTTTCCAGGCAGGACTGGATATTGGCCTGGTCAATCTCGAGACCGATGCCAAGTACCCTTTTTTCCCGGCCCAGGTAACTTAACAGCGCGCCATCACCACAACCCAGGTCCAGCACCCGGCTGCCCGGCTCGATCCATTGTTGAATGATTTCCAGGTCAGGACGCATGGGATTCAATCTCCCCGTGGACGCGTGACAGGTAGCCTGACAGGGCATCGACATAACGAGGAATGGGCATCAGGAAGGCATCGTGCCCCTGGTCTGCTTCGATTTCCAGGTAACTTACCTGGCGTCCGGCTTTTAACAGGTTTGCCACCAGTTCACGGGAGCGTTCCGGGGGGAAGCGCCAGTCCGTGCTGAACGACAACAGGAAAAACCGGCAATCGGACCTGGCGAAGGCCTTGGACAGGTCGCCGTCGTAGTCGACGGAGGGATCGAAGTAATCCAGCGCCTTGGTCATTAACAGGTAAGTGTTGGCATCAAACCTCTCGGAAAACCGTTCCCCCTGGTAGTGCAGGTAACTCTCCACCTGGAAATCCACGTTAAAGCCAAAGCTGAGTTTGCCCGTGCGCAGGTCGCGGCCAAAGTTGGCTGCTTCGTTTTCAAAATCGGAAACGGTTTTACCAAACTTGGCGCGCATGGCGCTGTCAGACAGGTAGGTAATGTGCCCCACCATGCGAGCAAGCATCAGTCCCTGTTTCGGGTAAGTCCCCTTGGCGAGATAGTAGCCATCGTGAAAATTCGGGTCGTGAGTAATGGATTGCCGGGCCACTTCATTAAAGGCAATGTTCTGGGCTGATAGCTTGGGAGCTGCCGCGATTACAATAGCGTTAGCAAGGCGTTGCGGGTAGCTGATGGACCAGCGAAGGACCTGCATGCCTCCCAGGCTGCCGCCAATTACCGCCGCCCACTTGTCGATACCGAGCCGGTCGGACAGGCGCACCTGGCTTGCCACCCAGTCCCGCACCGTGATCACCGGAAAATCCGGTCCAAAGGCTTGCCCCGTTTCCGGGTTGGTAGAGGTCGGTCCGGTACTTCCGGCGCAACCGCCCAGGTTATTCAGACTGACCACGAAAAACTTGTTAGTGTCTATGGCCTTGCCGGGACCGATACAGCTATCCCACCAGCCTGGCTTGTCGTCTTCCATGGAATGATAGCCGGCGGCATGATGGTCACCGCTCAGGGCATGGCATATCAGTACGGCGTTACTTTTGTTTGCATTCAGCTCACCATAGGTCTCCACCACCAAATCGTAGGCAGCAAGTGTCTTGCCACTGCGCAGGGTCAGTGGTTCATCGAAGTGAAAGGTCTGGGGGCTAACCAGGCCTACGGAGTCTGCCGGTATTTCGTCGACCATGACGTGCTTCTACTATATTGCCCTTTCTATTCCATCGACCAGTCGTGATGGATTCTCAATTCGTACTCGTTTCTGACGGCTGCTCAGTCCTGCCACAATGCTTACGGCGTTCTGGGTAACTCCAAACTCGCGGGCGAGAAACTTGATCAGTGCCTTGTTTGCCTTGCCGTCGGACGGCGGTGCCGCGACCCTGATCTTCAGCCGCTCGCCATGCATTCCTGCGATTTCGCTACTTCTGGATTTCGGCTGGATTACACAATCGATTACCAGGCTGTCGCCATCCCATCGATAGGACATGCCTAGATTCCGATAATTACCTGCGCCATGCCCTGGGTTATGCCGAAAGTCTGGATCAGGAAATTCTGGATCAGCTGGATAATGATGAATATAAATATCGGTGAAAAATCCAGTCCGCCCATGGGTGGAATCACTTTTCGTACAGGCGCCATGACCGGTTCGGTGAGCTGCCAGATCAAGCGCAGGATCGGGTGTGGATTCATGTTGCCCGAGAACAACATGACGAATGACATGATGATAGAGGCGATGATGGCGTAATAATAGATGTTGATAATAAAAAACAGGATTCCAATGAACGCCCAGGTGATGATATAGCCGACACCAGGCAGGGCGTTCCCCGTGAGTAATATGAGGCAGCAGATTGCGATGGCCTCTATTACATAGGCGAGAATCAGGCTGGACAGGTCAATTCCCCGGATTCCGGGTATGAAGCCACGAAAAGCCCGAACCAGTGGATCGGTGATTCGAACCACGGCCTGTGAAACCGGGTTGTAAAAATCCGCCTTGGCAACCTGCAACAGGAAACGCAACAGAACGGCCAGCAGGTATAAACCCGTCAGCGTATTAAACAGTAACACTGCTGAACTGCTCAGTACTTCCATTACTAATCCTGTTTTATCTCTTCTGCCAATTCGATGGACCGGTCTCGTGCCGCCTTCAGCGCACGCTTGACCAGCTGCCTTAATTCACCCTGCTCGAAAGTTGATATCGCCTGCTCGGTTGTGCCGCCGGGCGAAGTCACCTTGCGCCGTAATTCCGCGCTGCTGTCTTCACTGTCCAGGGCCAGTTGCGCGGCACCCAGCGCTGTCTGGTAAACAAGAGTACGGGCTGTATTTTCATCCAGACCCAATTCCGTCGCGGCTTCCTGCATTGCCTCCATAAAAAGGAAGAAGTAAGCCGGACCACTTCCGGAAAGTGCAGTAACTGCATCTATGTCTCTTTCCGAATTTACCCATACGCTTACACCCACACTGGATGTTATGGATTCGGCAAGCTCGCGTTGTGTCTCAGAAGCGTTCCCGTTGGCGATTAATCCTGTTGCGCCGCTGCCGATCAGGGCCGGTGTATTCGGCATGCATCGAATAATTGCCAGGTCATCACCAAGCCGTTGTTGCAAGTGCTCCAGGGTAATACCCGCGGCAATGGAAACAACCAGCGGCCTGGTCTCCCTGGCGGCCAGCTCGGTGCTGATTTCGCTGGTCACCGCTGCCATGACCTGGGGCTTCACCGCGAGGACCAGTACGTCGCATTGCCGGGCCAGATCGGTGTTGCTGCCGGTATTGATTCCGCAATCACCGGCAAGTTGTTGCAGCCGGTCGGATTCAATATCCGCCGCCCAGATGGAGTCCGGACTGGCACCGTGATTAATCAGCCCACGGATAAGGCTATTGGCCATATTGCCGGCGCCAATAAACCCTATGCTTGTTTCCACAACAGGTGCTCCAGCCGATTTTGCGAGCGCGCTATTCTATCTTATTTCCACCGGATTTGGCCCCATTTGGCTGTATTCACGGGGCCTCGACCCGGTGAGGTCATGAGCGGGGGCCAAAAATCGCCGTACCCAGGCGGATCATGGTGGCACCCTCCGCGATTGCCGCCTCGTAGTCGGCGCTCATTCCCATGGACAGGGTATCCATGGTGGGGTGGCGGGCTCGTAATTGGTTAAAGCATTGGGCCATTTCCCGGAAGCAGGCACGTTGTGCTTCAAACTCTTCAAGCGGTGCGGGAATCGCCATCAACCCACGCAGTGTGAGCCGCTCCATGTTCGCGATCGATTCGCACAGGGAGCCAACTTCGTCCATGCTTATGCCGGATTTACTGGCTTCGCCGGATACATTGATTTGCACGCAACAGTTCAACGGTGCCAGTGCAGGATCACGTTGTTCATTAAGACGGTCGGCGATCTTCTGACGATCGATGCTGTGTACCCAATGAAAATTGCCGGCTATGCCTTTCGTCTTGTTGGATTGAATGGGACCAATGTAGTGCCATACCAATTCTGTTAGATCATCAAGCTGGACCTGCTTGTCCAATGCTTCCTGCAGGTAGTTCTCACCGAAATCCAGAATTCCGGCCTGGTATGCTTCACGAATTTTATCTGCATCCTGTTTCTTGCTTACGGCCAGCAGTTGCACCGAATTTTCGGGCCTGCCATAGCGTCGCTCGCAGTCATGGATATGGCTGCGCAATTCATCCAGTTTTTCTGCTATGGAGGTCACGAATCCGGCTATTTTCGGGCGCTGCGGGGCTGGGATATTCCCCAAAGGACGGGTACTATAGGCCACAGTAGCCCCGGATACCAGCAGGGGAAGCGCCATTCCCCGGGCCGGTTCAAACGTAGAATCAACCAGGCCAGCACTAGATAAACAAGACAAAAAGGTAGAAGCCGATGGATGTTACAGAACTTCTGGGATTTAGCGTCAAGCAGGGCGCATCGGACTTGCATGTCACTGCCGGCATGCCACCACTGATTCGTGTGGACGGAGATATTCGTCGTATCAATATCCCGGAGATGGACCACAAGGAAGTCCATCAGTTGATCTACGAGATCATGAACGATAAGCAGCGCAAGGACTACGAAGAATTTCTCGAGACTGACTTTTCGTTCGAAGTGCCTAACCTGGCACGATTCCGTGTTAACGCATTCATGCAAAACCGCGGTGCCGCCGCGGTGTTTCGTACTATTCCCTCAAAGGTGTTGTCCATGGAACAACTGGGCATGGGAGATGTGTTTCGGCAGATATCCGATGTACCCAGAGGGCTGGTGTGCGTAACCGGGCCCACCGGCTCCGGTAAGAGTACGACGCTGGCCGCGATGATGGACTACATCAATGACTCCAAGTACGAACACATTCTTACTATCGAGGACCCGATCGAATTCGTGCACCAGAGCAAGAAATGCCTGGTGAACCAGCGTGAGGTACACCGTGATACCCACGGCTTTAACGAAGCACTGCGATCAGCCTTGCGTGAAGACCCGGACATCATCCTGGTGGGTGAGCTTCGTGACCTGGAGACCATCCGCCTGGCACTGACCGCCGCGGAAACAGGTCACTTGGTATTTGGCACATTGCACACCACCTCGGCCGCCAAGACCATTGACCGTGTCATCGACGTGTTTCCTGCCGCGGAGAAAGACATGGTGCGATCCATGCTTTCCGAATCACTGCAGGCGGTAATCTCGCAAACCCTGCTCAAGAAGCCCGGAGGAGGGCGAGTGGCGGCACACGAGATCATGATCGGTACCGCTGCGATCCGTAACCTGATCCGGGAGGACAAGGTGGCGCAGATGTACTCGGCGATTCAGACCGGTGCGTCCGTGGGGATGCAGACTCTTGATCAGTGTTTGCAGGAGCTTCTCAAAAAAGGCATGGTCACCCGAGAGGACGCCCGATCTAAAGCCAAAATGCCCGAGAATTTCTGATTAGGAATCCTCTGGCTTCGCATTACTTCGTTGCGCACGCGCTCGGCGCTGCGCCTACCGTGTCGTGGTATGTCTTGCGTCCTCGCGCGAACGCGCCTCGTACTGCTTCCCCAGAGAATCCCTAATACGAAATTTCTATAGCCCTTTTTTGGGGACTCCTCGCAGGGCTTCCTCTAAATTCACTCTCGTCTTCTCTCCGTTTATTCTCAACCGTTTATTACAGTTCCAATCGGAATTGAATGAGAGTACACTTTAAAATCCCACAAAATTTGGGGTAGTACTGGTTGATGAGTATATTCCGTGCGGCTTCCAAGCTTGTCCTGTCCATGGCCATATTGTTCGTCATTGGGCAAGGAATCGCGCAAGACCGAATTCAGGGATTCAACACCTGTGCAGATACATCCGGCACTCCTTTTTTATGTGCGGGACCAATTCCAGAAACCGAATTAGACAACAAATATATCGATCGTGTTCCGGGTGACAGAGGATGTGGCACTGCGAATATGGCCTGGGGTGCCAATAACTACGAAGAGATTCCTGGAATCTTTTGGGCTTATCTAAGAAGTGCTTGTGAAAACGGCCTGGAATTCACCATATGGACGGACTTCACTACTGGTTTATTCGGTGGGAACTCTCTTGCCAGGAGTCAAGGCCGTGAGATTCAAGGTACGGATGGCGGTAGTTCCAGAAATTCAGATGGGAAACTAATTTTCTCCGGAGTCATAGAAGCTAACGCCGTGATTAACTATGAATTTATTGTTAATCCTGACGGGGAGGGTAGCGGCCAAATCAATGGAGAGGAATTTGATTTAGTCAATGGAACACTATTTCTGATCGCCAGTGACGGACCGATAGCTGAAATTCGACAGGTTAACTACAACTTGGCGAACATTAACGGAGAAGACGTTAAGTTACTTGCCACTCGACATGAAGAAATCGTCAATTTTTATGAACACTTTCACTACGACTCAAGATAGGTATCGATACAAGTATTACTAAAGGGAGGTTGACATTGTTCAACAGGATTTTCGCGACTCAAAAGATAATTTTGTTTATTGGAGTATTTTTAACTACAAATTCCGTGGCGCATCACGATGTCTCAGGCGACGTCGATTTCGCGGCGCCGGTGGAGATAGTAGGGCGCCTGGTGGATGTAGACTGGGGCAATCCCCATTCCGTGTTGCACATCGAGGTGGAGCGGGATTCAGGCGCCAACCAGGTCTGGTTGGTTGAAGCAGACAATGCAACCCAGCTGGCGGGCAGGGCATTCAATGCAGGTACGGCGATTGACCTGGACGTGGTTTCGGTCATTGCCTTTCCTTCCCGGTCCGGTAGTTGTGTCGATCAGTGCGGCGCCTATGGCCTGAGCCTCAGGGATCCCGACAATAATTCCTACACCCTGAATCGTGAGTTAAGTAATGCCTTTCGCGATTACCGGAGGCGAAGCAGTCAGTAACAATTCTTAACAAGAACAATAAGTATGGATCCGGCAAGCTCTTTAACCGCGGTAATCGAATTTTCCATCGGGTTGGCGGGATTCTCCGGCCTGATATTCGCGATTCGGGGCGGAGAGAAGCTTGGTGTATTCAACACCAATCGCGTGATGGCCCTGATCCTTTACGCATTTGCCGCGGGCTTTGCGGCGTTTATCGCCATGATTCTGGCTAGCTACCAGGAGCAGGAAACGGCGTGGCGAATCGCCAGCGGGGTCCTGGGTCTGATGCTCATTGGTTTATTCGCATTCAACTTGAGATGGGTATTAAAGCTGAGGATTGAAGGTATTCGTATACCTGACAGCCCCGGTTATCGACTGATAGTCTGGGGCTATTTCACTACTTTTCCCCTGATGATTCTGATTGAACTGATAAATGTCACGCCACTCTTCGATCAATTGGCTTTCACGGTGCTGTTATTCGGCATGGTGTTTGTTCTATTCTGGGGTGCAATGCAGTTTGTCCAATTGATCATTCGCGCCTGGGAGTAATCAAGATGAACAATTCAATCAGTTTCGAAATATCCCGTTCTTATGCTGCACCCGTGTCAAAACTCTATAGCGCCTTGCTGAATCCTGAAGTATTGAAAACCCTCTGGGGGCTGAATGGCATGACCGTTACCGAAGACCCATCACGAGAAGCCTATGCGGAAATGAGTTTTGGTGAAGACAACTGGAACTTCCGCATGGTCTACGGTGACATGATCGAGAACGAACTGCTTACCTGGAAGGTGATCTTCGACCGCACACCGGACAAGGAAGTGCATGTTCGGGTGGAATTTCGGCAGACTGGTGAAGGCACGGAAGTCATTGCCGGCCAGTCAAACTTCGACACCGAAGAGGAGAGAGACGCCAACCAGAATGCCTGGACTCAGTCCCTGGATAACCTGGCAAGCTTGATAGGGTAACGGGTCAGGCGGTTTCCGCTGAGGAACTGTTCTGACTCAATTCCCGAAACCAGTTCTCCAGGATTATCTGCGCGGCGATGTCGTCGATGGCCTTGGATTTTTTCATGGCCCCGCCGTCTTCGATAACCTGTTCGATAGCGGCAACCGACGACAGGCGTTCGTCCATACCGTAGCAGGGCTTGGCAAAGCGTTCCTTGACCCGCCTGGCGAACTTCTCCGCCAGGGACAGCAACTCGCATTCGCTGCCATCCATGTTATAGGGCAAACCCACCACGAACACATCCGGTTTCCATTCTTCCAGCAGTGCCTGCACTTCGTCCCAGTTCGGTTTTCCATCCCTGGCTTTTAATACGCACACTGCCTGGGCGGTACCGGTCAGGCTCTGGCCGAAGGCGACACCAATGCGCTGGGTGCCGAAGTCGAAGGCCATGGCGGAAAACGGGCTGGTGGATGCTGCGGGAAGTTGGTCGAGTGGCATTAGCTGATCTTGCGTGTATTCAGGAATGGCCCGCTTCCGGGGACAGGCTTTGCAGGCTGATACCCAGGCTCGCAGCGGCGGCATCGGCCTTGCTGCTGTAGTCCTCGGAGAAAATCAATTCCGGATCGGCGGGCGCAGTAAGCCAGGCGTTTTCGCTGATTTCCCGTTCCAGTTGCCCGGCATCCCAGCCGGCACAACCCAGCGCCACCAGGTAGTGGTTAGGGCCGGAACCTGCCGCGATGTCCTGCAGTATGGTCTTCGATGTGCACAGGGAAATCTCCGGTGTCACCGCGATAGATGACTCCCAGTCGCCGCCGGCGTCATGGAGAATGAATCCCTTGTCCCGTTCCACCGGGCCCCCGGCCAGGACCCGCTGCTCGCGGAACGGCCCTTCATTGACCCTGCACTCGATATCCAGCTCATCGAATATGTCCGCCACGCTGGCGGTCAGTGGTTTGTTGATCACTATACCCAGTGCGCCTTCGCTGTTGTGTTTCCACAGGTAAGTAACGGTATTGGCAAAGTAGGAATCCGCCAACTGGGGCATGGCGATGAGAAACTGGTTTTCCAGGTAACTCGAGGTAGACATGGCTTTGTCTGTGTTTAGAACGGGTGCGCTAGAAACTGGTCAGGGCATTGCCTTCATGGAAGCGCCAGGTGCGTATGATTTCGAGTATATCAGCTTCCGCGCGCATTTCCTCCGGGAAAGGCTCGAAGGGTGCGGCAAGATTGACGATCTGGATGGCGGCCTGGTCCAGCAGGTTGTAGCCGGAAGAGCGCAAAATCTGGATGTCATTGACCCGGCCGTCAGGATACAGGGAAACCATCATGCGCAGGCTGCCATAGATCTGCCGTCGCCTGGCCTCCTCCGGATAGTTCACGTTGCCGACTGCCTCGATGCGGCGGCGCCAGTTATCCAGGTAGAGTGCATCGCGGGCTTTCTGGGTAGAGGCGGAAGATATGGTGTACTTGCGCGGACGCCTGGCATATTCCTCACGCCTCAGGTCGAGCTGTGCCTGCAGGCTGGCGATGGCCAGGCTCAGGTCATCGGGCGTAACCTGCTCAGCCTGCAATTGTTCCTCTTCGGTTTCCAGTTCGTCCAGTTCCTGGCGAACCTGGTCGTCATTGCGAAACGAAGCGATAACCGCAGGGTCCTGAACGTCCAGTTCATTTTCAATAAGGGGCGCCGCGGGAACCGGTAGCACTTCCTGGATCCGCTCATCGTTAAAGTCGGATTCAAAGGGAGTGCTGGGAGCGGCAATGTCATCCTGGGTGCCGCTGCCGGTCTGGTTTTCCTGGGCGAGAAAATCGGGATCATCCGGCGTCAGCTCGCTGCGATACTGGGCCATGGTGATTTCCAGGGCCGGTTCGCTGTTTATCTCATCGAGGTAACTGAAGCCGATACCGAGAATAATAATGGCGTGCACGCAGGCGGAGAGAAAAACGGTAAAACCGAATCGCTCGTTGGAAAGTTCCTGTTCAGTTTCCACCATCAATACCTACCAATCCACAACCAAAGGGTTGTTAATCAGGAGTCATCGGCATGTTCGAGCTTCGATTGAATGCTATCCATCAGGATGCCCGCGATATCCAGGTTCTGCGCTGCATCCAGCTCGCGAATACAGGTGGGGCTGGTGACGTTAATTTCCGTCAGGTAGTCCCCGATCACGTCCAATCCTGTAAAGACTAGTCCTTTTTCCCGCAGCACGGGTGCGACCTGTTCACAAATCCAGCGATCCCTGTCCGTCAGTTCCACCGCGACTCCCGTGCCCCCGGCGGCGAGGTTGCCCCGGGTTTCACCGGACGCCGGGATGCGCGCCAGGGCATAGGGGACGGGTTCACCGTCGATCAACAGGATACGCTTGTCGCCGTCGTCAATTTCCGGGATGTATTTCTGCGCCATGATCTGGCGCGTACCGTGAAGTGTCAGCGTCTCGATAATTACGCTTATATTAGGATCGTCTTCTTTGGCGCGAAACACCGAGACACCACCCATGCCATCCAGTGGTTTATAAATGACATCTTTGTGTTGACGGTGGAATGACCTTAACTTTTCCGCATTGGAAGCAACCAGGAAATCTGTGCAGCACTGGGGAAAGTGTGTGGCAAACATTTTCTCATTGCAGTCACGCAGGCTTTGTGGATCGTTGATTACCAGTGTTCCCGATTGCTGTGCCTGTTCTAAAAGATAAGTGGAGTGAATGTAATTGATGTCAAAAGGCGGGTCCTTGCGCATGAGTATGACATCCAGTTCCGCAAGGTTTATGTCATCCTTGCTGCCATAGCTGAACCAGTCTTTCGCGTCGTCCTGAACGGAAAGGGTTTTAACCAATGCCCGGCTCTCACCATTATCCATGTACAGATCTGACTGCTCCATGTAATAAATTACCCAGCCCCGCTTCTGGGCGGCCAGCAACATGGCAAGGGTAGTATCTTTTTTAACAATGATGGATTCGATCGGATCCATCACTACTCCCAGCTTCACGCTCATGGCTTCAGGTCTTCTCCGGGGGAAAGATAATAGGGATGCTTAACGGGTAGTGGTTGAGAAAGAATGCAGGAATGACAGGAGCTGAATCATAGCCGACTTTCGTCATTTTGGCGACCGTACACCGGCGAGCGCTATATTGCCGTATAATGCAGCCCCTTTTGAAAGAAGCGTCAAATGAAAGTCTTTGCATACACCTGGGGTATCGGCGGCATCCTGCTACTGCTGTTATTCGCAGTCTATCGTCTTGCCCCAATGGCGTTAGAACTTCTCACGATTTCCCTCAGCCTGGTGCAGTGGGGCGCGCTGGTTTTCAGTGTTGTTTACATGGCCTGGGCGGAGGGATACAAGGGCTTTCACCTGGCGTTCGCGCCCCGGGTGGTAGTGCGGGCAAACTACCTGATTAACAATCCCAGGTGGGACCTGGTCCTGCTCGCCCCGTTGTTTTGCATGGGATTCGTCCATGCAACGCGGCGGCGTAAGCTGCTATCCTTTGGCCTTACGTTGATGATCATCGGCTTCATCATCGTGGCACGACAACTGCCCCAGCCCTGGCGGGGAATCCTGGATGCCGGTGTGGTGGTGGGCCTGTGCATAGGTATGGCTTCTATCTGTTATTTTCTGTACCTGGCAGGCAACAACCCTGATTCAATTTCTGTTTCTGCCGAAGTACCAGTTGATGCATAACAACCTGAGTACAATAAGATGAAACCGGCGAGCCAGAATAGTTGCGCCGCGGTAGTTACTTATCGGCCGGATATCACTGCGCTGCTGAAACTGCTGGGTCAGCTCAACAAGGAAACCCATTTCCTGGTAATCGATAACGGTTCACCGGATATCGAACACCTTGCCGAATCCATCATGGTTTATGAAAACTGCCTGGAGCTGATTCGGCTCGATGAAAACGAAGGTCTCGCCCGCGCTTTAAACATCGGCATCGACTATGCCAGGAATGCCGGCTACGAATACATATTCCTGTTTGACCAGGACAGCAGCCTGTGTGATTTGTTTGTCGAGCGCATGATTGGTGCCTACCAGGATGCAGAACAGCATGCACACAAGGGCATTGCCGCAGTCGGTCCGCGCATCATAAACCCCCAGACCATGCGCCAAACTCCGTTCAAGTTATTCAACCGATTGCTGTTGAGAACCGATCGCCATTTCGCCAATACCCGGACCCATTTTGTTGCCGACTTCCTCATTACCTCTGGCACCTTGATTATTCTCAAGCATGTGGAAGAAATCGGCACCATGAAAGAAAGTTACTTCATCGATAACGTGGACCTGGAATGGTGCTTCCGTGCCAAGTCCATGGGTTTCGACCTGATCGGTACCGACGATGCCGTGCTTTACCACCTGATCGGGGAACGCAGCCTGAACCCATTGGTACGGGCCGGTATCATGGCGCAACACAACCCCTCGCGCACCTATTACTCCAGCCGCAATCGCGCCCACCTCTATACCGTCAGATACTCACCCCTGGGTTGGAAAGTGCGGGACATGGTGAGGTTTGCACTCAAGGCGGGCTGGCTAATCCTGTCTTCCACCGAACGCAAGGCTTACTGGCAGAATATCCGCAGTGGAATCAGGGATGCCAAATCCCTGGGCTAGGCACCTGATTACCCATCATGAATAAACCGCTATTCGCTATCCTGCTTTCCACCTACAACGGTGAAAAGTACTTGCCGGCACAACTGGATTCGTTGTTCCAGCAAACCGTGCAGGACTTCATCCTGGTAGCAAGAGACGATGGCTCCAGCGATGACACAAATACCATTCTGCAAGACTATGCCCAACGCTTTCCCGAAAAGGTGCACCTGGTCTCGGGTAATGATGCCAACCTTGGCGCCTGTAACAGCTTCGCGGTGTTGATGGAGTATGTCCTGGCGAACAAGACAGAACTGGGCCTGCAGCAGGCCTACATGATGTTTTGCGACCAGGATGACCTGTGGCGCAACGATAAGCTGGAAACACAGTGGCAGGCCATGACCCAGCGGGAGCAAGAGGCTCCAGGTGAACCGGTGCTTGTACACAGCGACCTGGCTGTCGTATCCGAAGACGGCAAGACCATTGCCGAATCCATGGCCCGTTACCAGGGCCTGGAAACCGAACGCAATCGTTTTCACCACGTCGTGCTCAGCAACCTGGTTACCGGTTGCACCGCGTTTATCAATGAAGAACTGGTGCGCCGTGCATTGCCGGTGGCCAAGGGTGCCATGATGCATGACTGGTGGCTGGCGATGGTCGCCACCGCTTTTGGCAGCGTGTGTTTCATGGAACAGGCACTGGTGAAGTACCGGCAACACGGAGACAACGTGATCGGTGCCCGGGAAAAACTCCCGGACGGACTCAGGAACGCGTCGTTCTGGAAACGGGTGGTGCAACCGAAAGCCAATCCTCACCTGAGAGATGTGGCGAAGCAAGCGGGAATTTTCCGTCGCTGGTTTGCGGACCAACTCAGTTTTAACCAGCGCATGAGCCTGGTAGGTGCCAGTTGCCTGTCAATCCGCATCGGCGTGGTGCAACGCCTGATCTTTAAGCTTCTCAGGAAATTCTAGGAATTCAGGCCAGCAAGCTGTGCAGGGTTTCGCGGAATCCCAGTTCCGAGCAATCCCGTTCTACTGCACGCAGTCCTTTGTCCTGCAGATTGCTCCAAAGCGATTGATCCCGGTACAGGCGAATGCAACAAGCGGCGAACTCCGCGGCAGTATTCGCGGCGAGAATTTCCTGCTCGTGTTCCCAGCCGAGCTGGTCCGCAAGCAAGGACGTGACTACCGAAGGCAGCCCCCGGGATGCTGCCTCGTGAACCTTGTGGGGAATGCCGGCGGCATAGCGGGTTGGAGCTATGAACAGGCGGCTGGTCTCGAATACTTCATCCAGTGATTTCATGTGGCCGAGGAAAGTAATCCCGGAAATGTCTTTTCCCATCAGTGAGGGCGCATCGCGGTGGCCAACGACATTCAACTCGATGTCTGGAATCTCCTCGCTGATTAGCGGCATGATCTCATCAATAAACCAGTTTAATGAATCCACGTTTGGTGAGTGGTCATCCCGCAGGGCGCCGACAAAAAGAATTCCCCGGCGCGATTCGAAATCCCTGACCGGGGGAGTTAGATCCAGTGTATGGCCCAATACTTCCACCTGCGAGTACCCATGTTGCCTGAATGCATTTGCTTCTTTCTCTGAAACAGCGAGAATGGCACGGGCCCGTCGTGCTTCTGCGAGTTCCGCCCTGACCAGTTTTTCTTTTTCAGCATCCGATACTGTCTCACCATTCAGCTCACGCATCATGATGTCCCGCGGTGCGATTATTGCCTCGGCATCGTAAATAATGCTCGTCCCTTCGACGAACTCCGGCACCTTGTCTACGGCGTCGTTAAATGTCGCCATATTGTGTACCCGGCTCACGATTACATAGTCGTAGAATCCTGCGCGATCCTGCAGGAATTCCACCAGTCCCGGTCGCTTCGGTCCTACCATGACTTCTACGGTATTCGGCAGAGTGCTGTACGTTTCCTGCCAGCTGTCGTCCGTTGTTATCACCGGGTAAAAAGTGAGATTGAGCGGCATGGCTGAAAGTTCGTGCAGTATGCGTGCGCAGCGTGGATAGCCCGCACCGAGATAGGGGTGAGGTACGCGGTCGTCCAGCACCAGAACATTGGGGTGGCGATTGGCCGTCCGTGCCCGTAACAGGTTTGCCCCGTCGTTTGCGTACTGCCCGGCCAGTAGCTCTTCATGCTTGTTACAGAGGATTTTCTGATGTTCTGCCTGCAGCGATGTGGCTTTGCTGATGCCGCCGGAACTGGCGAATTCGTAGTGGGTAATCTGCGCACGGGGATCATAGACTACCCGCAGTTCCCGCTCGCGCAGACGCAGGCAGAAGTCAGACTCTTCGTAATAGGCCGGCGCGTAATCCTCATCGAAACCTCCCAGTTCCTCGAAGGTCTCGAGCCTGAACAACAGGAATGCCCCTGAGCAGTAATCCACGTCCCTGCGGTAATTGAACCGGGGTTCTTCCGGATCTGCACCGCGACCGTAGCCGAGACAGGCGCCGTCGCTGAATATAATGCTGCCGGCTTCCTGCAGGCTGCCATCCAGCAGTTTGATTTTCCCGCCAACGGCGCCGATGTCATCGCCGCTCTCAAACACCGACAGGGCACTGGCTATGGTATTGGCTTCCAGCATGGCATCGTTGTTGAGCAAGAGCAGGTATTCACCCTTTGCCAGTTGCGCTCCCTGGTTGACCGCCAGCACGAAACCGGTGTTTTCGTCGTTGCGTGCAATCGTGGCATTGTCGACCCGGTCAAGCAGCTGCGCTGTTTCGTCCGAGGAAGCGTTGTCCACGATCACCAGGTGGTATGACTCACCGCCCTGGGCGAGTATGGATTGCAGGCAGCACAGGCTGAGGTGGGCCTGGTTGTACAGCACCAGCAGGATGGTTAATCGGGGATTCTCTGCATCGCAGAAGCGCAGTCGCTTGTCACTGGCCAGGAAATCGTCCAGGGCTTGCCGGGCAGAGTCGTCGAATAGTGCTTTTAGTGCCTGGGGATCAGTTTTTTTTTCCGCGGAATCCGTTTCGGTACCGGCCTCAGCCCCGGTCTCCACGTTCCCCTGCTTGCCGCCGAACAGGTTGCGGATAAAACGCAGGGGCCAGGTCATTTTCCAGAAGATGCTGTCGGCTACCAGGCGATGGGCTTCTTCCACCTGTTTGCTATGCCGGGCCAGTTCCAGGTAACTTTTTTCCAGTTGCACATAGAGTCGTTGCCACTGCGCCTGGTCATCCGCGGCGGGGATGTTGGCCCTGTCCGTCTCCGACAACGCAAGGCCGGAATCCTGGAACAAATCCTTGCGTGCGTTTTCGATAACGGCGTCCGTGTCATTTTTCTCTGTGAAGCCTTCCGGCAGGCCCGACTCGTACTGCCTGCCTGCAATGCGGTAGGACCAGCGCCGCAGCATGTAGCCATACTCCTGCTGTGCCCGTTCCCGGTTTTCGGCCGCGGCGTCACTGCTGCGGGAAACCGATTCATGGTGCAGTTGTTGTATCGCGGGAACCAGTAACACCGGCAGGCCTTTTTCTCCCAGCCGCAGGCAGTAGTCCACGTCGTTATAAGCCACCGGCAGGGCCTGCTCATTGAATCCTCCCAGTTTCTGGAACAGGGATCTGCGCGTGAACAGGCAGGCCGCGGTACAGGCATCGACCGCGATCACCTCATCCAAACCCCGTTCCTTCAGCGTGGCGACCGCTTCACCGGTTCCTACGTGGCGGGCAATGGCCTGCTCATCCAGCGCCACCCCGGCGTGCTGGATAGAATCATCGGGATAGAGCAATACGCAGCCTACGGCGCCAACGTCTTCGCGCGCGGCCAGGGGCAGCATTTGCTGCAGCCACCGGGGATCGGTGATTTCGATGTCGTTATTCAGGAAGCAAAGTATGTCTCCCTTGCATTGCCGGGCGGCGAAGTTGTTGATCGCCGAGAAATTGAACGGCTCGCCCCATTTCAGGACTTTGAATCCCGGTTTTCCGGCCAAGCCGTTAAGAAAGGTGACGGCCTGGGATTCGGAACTCCCGTTGTCGACGATTACGATCTCGATGTTATTCCCAGGCTCTCCCTCGCCCAGGGATTTCTCTATGCTCTCGATGCATGGCGCCAGGAACTGGAACTGGTCCCGGGTCGGGATAATGATGGAGCAGCCTGGCAGCGGGCCAGGATTGCCCGGATTGTCAGCGGGAGAAGTGCTCATTATTCTTTGCTTGGATCACTGTCCGTATCATCTTCCTGCTGCCCGGGTGACTTCACTCCCTGGCCTTTGATGATTCGCCCCGCGACTCGCAGTGGTTTGCTCAGCTTCCAGCTTGTGGAAGTGAAGATTTCATTCAACTGGTGCTCCAGCTGTGCGATGTGGGCGCCATGTGATTCTTCCCGTTCCTTGAGCTGATTGATCTGTTCCAGCAGGTTAGCCACGTAGCCGTCCAGGTCGGAAATGCGGATTTTTGCCTTGTTCAGATTGTCCTGGACGTCTTCCAGTTGCCGGTCCCGTTCGATTAATAACTGTTCTTTCTCTTCTTTCGCGGCGTTCTCTGCCTGTAGCGAACTATCCAGTTCCTCCAGCTGTTTCGCCATGGAGGCGATCAGCACGGTATTGTCGATTTCGCCAATAAGGCTGTTGAAGTCGGCACCGCTCCAGCGTTTCAGCCACTTGTCGAAAACCCTTGCTCTCGCCTCGCCCAGTGGGCCGCTGACATCGTGCCGTTCCGCCATCTTGCTTTCGTCGATCCCCGATTCTCCGCTCTCGCGGTAGAATGCGGTGATTTTATCGAGATGCCTGAAGTCAGTAAGTTGATTCAGCTGCAGGAAGAAATCCCAGTCTTCATAAAGGTCAAAGGATTCGTCGAAGCGGCATCCTTCAGAAACCAGGTTCCTGGCGAACAACAGAGAATGAATGGGGATAAAGTTGTCGCGCATTAACAGGAATCGATCGAATTCTTTGTCGAATACGTAGTCCTGCTCTTCTCCCTTTATATTTACTCTGCGCGTGCTGCTATATACCGCATCACAATCGTCCTGGGATTCAATAAAGCCAACAAGCTGCTCAATATGATCAGGCGAGATCCAGTCATCTTCATCGAGAAACAAGATGTAGTCACCACTGGCCTTGTCGAGCCCGGCATTGGCCGCTGCTGATCGTAGCAACTTTTCTCCGGTGTTAACGCAGGTAACTGGAATATTTCCACAGTGCTGCAGGTAGCCATCGAGACCTGAAGCAAAGGCGTCGACCAGAACTATTTCGATATTGGGATAACTTTGATCGGCGATGGAGGCGAGCGCCTCTTGCAATTCGTCACGGCCGATACTACGGCAAATTATAGATACCAGTTTGCGCGAATCGCTTGAAGGGGAATTGGACATGAGCGAGAAGCATTGTGCACACTGGCTTTGAGCAGTGGCCGATTATCCCGAAGTCGGATAGTGCTTATCCAGTACCGCACCTACCACGTGGCCGATAAAATCCAGGAACAGTGTATCCAGGTTGACGTTGAAATAATTTTCCTGGTTATTGCCGAAAACCAGCAGGGCAAGGATATTGCCATTGTGGGTGACAGGGCAGAGCGCGGTGGACTTGATCTGGCCATTGCTCGCCGGAAACAGGTATTTGACCTGCTCTTCCGTTAGCGCACCGCAGTGTGTTCGCTTGAGACGGAACACATCGGCAAAGTCCTGCTTGAGTTTTTCCTGGTTCTCCATGCGTACCGTGGTGGAAACAGTGAGATCTGCATGGGAAACCAGTATCACTTCGCAGGCATCGATATTGGTCTGGCTGGATAGCTGGTCACAGGTAAACTGCACGACCTCGGTAACGTCCCTGGCTCGGAGTAATGCCAGCACCAGGTTGCGTGTCGTGTCGAAGAGTTGATCATTGTTGCGGGCGTTTTCCAGCAGGTTATTCAGTTTCTGGCGGGCTTCGATGCCCCGGTCGCGCAGGATTGTGACCTGTCTTTCCAGCAGGGAAATGGCTTTGCCGCTTTCGTGGGGAAGGGTGAGGTCTGCGAGTACGTCTTCGTGACGGGTAAAGAAATCAGGGTGAAGCTTCAGGAATTCCGCGACTTGCTCGTCGGATATATTGCTCTCTTCCGAGGCAACCTGCTCCATTGCTGAATTCTCATTCGTCATAGTTCAACGACCCCCTCGTAAACAGTCTCCACCGGCCCTGTCATGAACACCGGTTCGGTACCGCCCCGCCACTCTATGGTGAGTGTGCCGCCGGCCAGGCTCACCGTGACGGTATCATCTAAATCGCCGGACAGGCAACCTGCAACCGCCGCGGCACAGGCCCCGGTGCCACAGGCCTGGGTCTCTCCGGTGCCACGCTCGAAAACCCGCAGTCTTATGGCATCCCGGCCGACCACCTGCATGAATCCCACGTTTACCCCCTCGGGGAAATCGGCATGGGAACCCAGAGCTTCCCCAATATCTTTGACGGCAGCATGGTCCAGGTCTTCAACCTTTATTACCGCATGGGGGTTGCCCATTGAGAGAGTTTGAAACTCTACTTCCTGTTCCCCTCCACCAATATTGATGCTGCGGTGGTAGCTGGGGGCGGGAGTATCGGTATGAAAGGGGATCTGGTCAGGGTCGGACTGGGGAGCCCCCATATCGACAGTGACCTGTCCATCTTCCTTTATATGGAGCTCCAGCACCCGGTTTACCGTTTTTACACGTACCGGGTTGTGATCGGTTAATCCCTTGTCATGAACGAAGCGGGCGAAGCAACGGGCGCCGTTGCCACAGTGCTCCACTTCGCGGCCGTCCACGTTGAAGATGCGGTATTCGAAGTCGATTCCGTCTTCCTGTGCCGGCAATACCATGAGCAACTGGTCGAAACCCACACCGAAATGGCGGTCTCCCAGCTTGCGTATTTGCTCCGGTGTCAAAGCGATGGATTCACGGGTCTGATCCAGCATCATGAAATCATTGCCGAGCCCGTGCATCTTGGTGAAGTTAATTTCCATGGCTAGTTTGGTAGCGGCGATTCCAGTGCCAGTTGGTCATCCAGGGTTTCACGGCGGCGTGCGAGATGCAGGTCGCTGCCGTCGACGATAACCTCGGGAGCACGATTGCGGGAGTTATAGTTGCTGCTCATTACAAAGCCATAGGCTCCGGCTGAACGGACGGCCAACAGGTCGCCTTCGTTAATGCACAGTTGCCTGTCTTTACCAAGAAAATCCGATGACTCGCAAACCGGTCCCACCACGTCATAGGTTTCCACATCACCTTCTCGCTGTACCACCGGTATGATGTTTTGCCAGGCCTTGTACAAAGCGGGGCGCAGCAAGTCGTTCATGGCGCCGTCTACAACGGCGAAATGCTTTTCTCCATTGTCTTTCAGGTACTCAACCCGGGTGACGAAGATGCCGGCGTTGGCGGCAATGGAGCGGCCCGGTTCCACCAGCACGGTCAGGTTGCGGTCCAGGAAGCGATTGCGGATGTCGGCAATGAGCTCTTCCGGATGAGGTGGCTTTTCATCGCCATAGGTTACACCGAGGCCGCCGCCGATGTCGCAGTGGCTCAATACAATTCCTTCTTTCTTGAGCGTATCGATTGTTGCTAACAATCGATCAATGGCATCCAGGTACGGCTCGGTGCTGGTTAACTGCGAACCGATATGGCAATCGATTCCCAGTAACTTTATATGAGGCAGTTCATGTGCACGGCGATAAACATCCAGTGCCTGTTCGGCAGGTATGCCGAACTTGTTTTCTTTCAGGCCCGTGGAAATATAGGGGTGGGTCTGGGCATCTACATCTGGATTCACACGGACTGAGACCGGCGCTTCCTTGCCAAGCTCTCCGGCAATCTCATTGATGCGCAATAACTCTGCTTCAGATTCCACGTTGAAGCAGTAGATCCCCGCCTGCAGGGCCATGGTAATTTCTTCCCCGGTCTTGCCGAGTCCCGAGAACAATACCCGGGATGGATCACCGCCCGCGGTGATTACCCGCTGCAACTCGCCACCTGAGACAATATCGAAACCGGCGCCAAGCCGGGCCAGGATGCTCAATACTCCGAGGTTGGAATTGGCTTTCACTGCGTAACAGATCATGTGTTCGAGATCACCGAAAGCAGTCTGGTAGGCATGGTAGTGCCGCTCGAGGGTGGCACGAGAGTATATGAAGCAAGGCGTTCCAAATTGCCTGGCAATGTCAGCAACGGCGACATCTTCTGCGAACAGTCGATCGCCGCGATAATTAAAATGATCCATCGATGAGTTTCTGTGCTGACGTCCGGGCTGGCCCCGGTGTCAGATGCTTGCCTGGGTGAAATTGTTTGCTTCGGGCCGGGTCAGACCGCCTTTCTGGCCACATTGCTGCAGGCCGGCTAGCAGCAGACAGGCAAACAGGGTGATAAGCAGCCGTTTCATGGTTTCTCGGGGCGGGTTCCGGTTCCACGGGCGGGCGATTATAACTCTCGCACACCCAGAAACACAGGGGAAAATTTCTCCGCTCGGCGGGTCTTGAAATGTCTGCAAGTGCCCATATTTGCCGAATAATCCGTTGCTTAGGTCACGGCCGGATTCTTGAAAATTGCCAGGAGGCCGAATATAGTTGCCGCTCGCAATTTCAGCGCAGAAAAACAATCAGCGATATGAGATCAGCAGTAAATGATTGAAATTCGTAACCTGACAAAAACATTTAATCAATTTACCGCCGTTGACGACCTCAGTTTCACCGTAAAGGAAGGTGAAGTTCTTGGCTTCCTCGGTCCCAATGGCGCTGGCAAGTCCACGACCATGAAGGTAATTACCGGCTTTCTCGCACCGACGGAAGGCACGGTCACTATCGATGGTCATGATATAAGCACCGAATCCATCCAGGCCAAGTCACTCATCGGCTACCTGCCGGAAGGGGCGCCTTGCTATGGCGACATGACCACCCTGGATTTCCTGAACTTTATAGCCAGCATTCGCGGATTTAGCGGAGACGAACTTACGCGCCGCGTTGAACACGTGGTGAGAGAGGTAAACCTGGAATCAGTTTGTCACCAGACTATCGACACCCTGTCGAAGGGATTCAAGCGGCGAGTGGGACTGGCCCAGGCAATCATGCACGACCCCAAGGTGCTGATACTCGATGAACCCACAGATGGCCTGGATCCCAACCAGAAGCAGCACGTGCGTGAACTGATTCGCAACCTTGCCCAGGACAAGATCGTCATCATCTCCACTCACATCCTAGAAGAAGTCAACGCGGTGTGTACCCGCGCCATTATCATAGATCACGGCAGGATCGTGGCCGATGGCACACCTGCGGAACTGGAGTCCCGTTCCCGTTATCACCACGCGGTGAGCGTGCGCCTCACCAGCGACTATGACCTGGCCGCCGACCTGGCAAACATTAGCGAGGTCGACAGTGTGGAGAAGGATGACGAAGCAGAGTTCTCCTATACCATTATTTCAAGGCAGGGCCAGCCGATCTTCGGCCGCATCAGCGAGATAGCCCAGCAGAAACACTGGCCGGTTAACGAGTTCCATGTCAATCGCGGCGAATTGGAAGACGTGTTCCGCAACGTAACCCAGGGGGTGGACCATGGCTAACCTGGGCATAATTTTCAAAAGAGAACTGCTGAGCTATTTTGCCACGCCCCTGGCGTACATCTTCATCGTGATCTTCCTGATCACCAACGGCATCTTCACCTTCGACATGGGTGGATTCTACGCCCGCGGCCAGGCTGACCTGATTCCGTTTTTCAGTTTTCACCCCTGGCTCTACCTGTTCATGGTGCCCGCCATTGCCATGACCTTGTGGGCGGATGAACGCAAGACCGGAACCATCGAATTGCTCCTGACCCTGCCGATTACCCTGGCGGAAGCAGTGCTCGGCAAGTTCCTCGCGGCGTGGGCGCTTACCGGCGTCGCGCTGTTGCTCACCTTTCCGGTATGGATCACGGTGAACTACCTGGGGGATCCTGACAACGGAGTCATATTCGCGGCTTATATAGGTAGCTGGTTCATGGCCGGTGGATTCCTCGCCATTGGTTCCTGCATGTCGGCATGCACCAAGAACTCGGTGATCGCGTTTATCCTCACCGTCTCAATCTGTTTCCTGTTCGTGATCATGGGCTCACCCATATTACTGAACACTTTCCCTGCCTGGGTGCCCCAGGTAATCGTTGACGCGTTTTCCGCCATGGGATTCCTCACCCACTTCGACTCAATTGCGAAAGGTGTGCTGGACATTCGCGACTTCCTGTTCTTCAGCGTATTCATTTCCGCCTGGTTGCTGGCCAGTGCAATCGTAATCGAGATGAAGAAGGCTAACTGACATGAAGAAGAGCAACGTATTTTCATCCCTGGGACTTGCCGCCATCGCGGTAGGCGTGGTTTTCGCAGTGGCCATAATCTCGGTTCTGCCAAACTGGCGTATCGATCTCACCGAAGACCGGCTCTATACCATCGCCGACGGCACCCGAATTATCGTGCAAAACATCGAGCAGCCTATCGAGCTGATGTTTTTCTATTCCGACAGTGCCACCGAGGATCAGCCACAGATTCGCAGCTACGGTAACCGGGTTATCGAATTGCTGGAAGAGATCGTCATAGCCAGTAATGGCAACCTTAGCCTGGCGGTAATCGACCCGGAACCTTTTTCCGAGGATGAAGACCTGGCCAACCAGTACGGTATCCAGGCCGTGCCCGTCAGCCAGGGCGGCCAATCCATCTACTTCGGCCTGGTTGCCCGTGAAGATACCGGCGGCCAGGAATTGCCACCGGGAATCGCCGTATCCGAAACCATGCCCCTGATCCGGCCCGACCAGGAAGGTTTCCTCGAATACGAGTTTATGAAGCTGATCACCAACGTGGCCAACCCGGATCGCCCGGTCGTGGGTGTAATGACCGGTCTCGATGTAGACGGCGGCTTCGATCCGGTCATGGGCCAGGCCACGCCGTCATGGATGGTCATGGATATTGTGCGCCAGTTGTACGAAGTGCGCAGGATTCCAACCAGTGTCGACAGCATCGATGCGGAAATAGACATCCTGATGTTGCTGCATCCCAGTGAGCTGTCGCAGCAAGTACTCTACGCCGTCGACCAGTTTGTCATGCGTGGTGGCAATCTGATGTTGTTCCTCGACCCTAACGCGGATTCCATGGTTTCCCGTTTTACCGAAGGCAACCTGGTTCCCGCGGGCATGAGCTCTGACCTGCCGCTATTGCTGGAGGCCTGGGGTATCGACTATGACCCTGCCAGGGTGCTCACCGACAGCGACCTTGCACTTCGGGTAGTAATGACACAGGGCGGACGGCCATCGCCACACCTCGGCATGCTGGGTGCCCAGCGCGCCAACCTGGCCCAGGAAGATGTGATTACCAGCCGCCTCGAGACGGTTAATTTCTCCTCCGCGGGAGCGGTCGCCCAGGCGGATGGTGCGCCAACCCGGTTCGAACCATTGGTCCAGTCAACCACCAATGCCATGCTCATGGATTCGACATTTCTCGAGGATGTACAGGATCCATCCATACTGTTTGACGAGTTTGAGGCTGCCAATGAGAGCTATGTCATTGCGGCAAGGATAAGTGGCGAGTTTGATTCTGCATTCCCCGATGGATCTCCGGTAGTCGAGGCCGAGGATATTGAAAGTGAAGACGCGGAGGTAAGCGAAGACACAGGCGATCTTGCTACTGATGCTTCAGATGGCAATGCAGACAACCCGGCGCAACCGGAAGAGACTGAAGTAGAAACCGCGGATGATGCAGTGGCGGCCGCGGAAGAAACTGAAGTAGAAGAAGAACCGGTACCACACATCGCCAGCACCGATGGTGAAGTGAACATGCTGGTATTCGCCGATACGGATTTCCTCAGTGATCGCATGTGGGTCCAGGTTGCGCAGTTCCTCGGGCAGCGAATCCCACAACCCTTCGCCAACAATGGCGACATGGTCATCAATGCGCTGGATAACCTCAGTGGCGGTGCCGACCTGGTCAGCATTCGCAACCGGGGCCGTTATTCCCGCCCCTTTACCCGGGTGATGGATTTACAGCGGGAGGCGGATGATCGGCTCAGGGTAGAAGAGGCGGAGCTGTTGCAGCGTCTCGATGCAACCCAGCAGCAAATCGATGAGCTGAGCCTGAATGAGGACGGTACACCCATTGGCACCATCACCCCTGAGATCCAGGCGGAGATCGACGGCTTTAACGAAGACATGATCGAAACCAGGCGCCGGCTAAGAGACGTGCAGTTTCAACTCACCGAGGACATCGAACAGCTTGGTTCCCGCCTGAAACTGATTAACAGCGCCGCCATCCCGGTGTTGCTGACACTCATCGCGCTGGCCCATGTCTTTATGCGTTCACGCCGGCGCAAGGCCTCGGCAGCCAGGGCGTAAAGTCTACTCCGTATTCAGGTGAAGCAGGTGGCGGGGCAGGCTCACACTAATGTGGGTGCCCTCGCCAAGCTTGCTCTGGATGTCCAGCTTGCCGCCGTGGGCTTCCGCGATCAGGCGGCACAGGTATAACCCCAGTCCGAATCCGCCCGTGTTACGTTGCCGTGCACTGTCGGCGCGGTAGAACGGTTCGCTTATCTGGCCCAGGTGTTCTTCCGGAATGCCTTCCCCCTGGTCGATGACTTCGATTACAACCTGGTCGTCCTTGCCCGCGGCAACCACTTTAATGGGCCTGGACTCACCATGGCGTACCGCGTTGTTCAGCAGGTTTGTGATCAGGAGCCGCACCCGCAGCTTGTCCAGTTCACAACTGAGGTCCGGTTCCGGCAACTGTATTTCCAGTCCGCCTTCATAGGATTCAAACTGTTCCAGAACCTGGCTGACAAATTCACCAAACTGCACCGGCTCCGACACCAGTACGGAGTGATCCTGGTTTAATCTTTCCGCTTCGATGAGGTCTGAAATCAATAATTCGATTTCCTCGATGTCTTCCCGTAACTGCTCCTTTTCTTCAGATGATGGCATGAATTCCATGCGCAACTTGGCCTTGGTAATGGGAGTGCGAAGCTCATGGCTGATGGCCAGTAACAGTTGTCGTTTCGCTTCCAGCATGGATTGCAGGGAGTCCGCCATGTGATTAATGCTTTCGGTCAGCTCGCCCAATTCATCCTGGCGGTTACTGTCTACCCGGAAGCTCAGGTCTCCCTTGCGAATTCGTTCGGCCCCACGCTTGAGTAATCGCACCGGGCTCAACAACTTGTTCACCATGAAATAATTGAAGAATAAAACAACTCCTGCCAGGGCAAGGCCAATATAGAACACCAGGTAGTTCACCCCACTGCTGTTCAGGGCCCTCGGGTACAGGTAAAACTCAAATCCCCCGCGCTCTACCCGTATAACATCTTCATTGTTTACAGTTCGAACTTCTGCATCCTGGGTAAGGCTACGGCTGAATTCCGAGGAATCCACATCGAGGCGATCTTCCGGAACTGAACTCCAGCGCATGATTGGATTACGGATATTGATTATCCAGTCCAGCTCACCGGATAAACGAACCGCGTTTGCAAGGTTTGGAGGCGTACCGATGTCCTGGATGATTGCCTCGATGTTGCGTTCAAAGAAGTCGGGGATCGCCTCGATGGTGTTGGCGTTCTGGTTGATCGTACTGAATGCGAAGTAGACGATAATCAGGAAAGCGACAACGGTTGCACCGAAGATCGCCAGCAGGCGCAGGAAAAGGGATTTTCTTACGTCCTCTAAGACACTCATTCCTGTTCACCGACAAAAGTGTAGCCACGTCCCCACACCGTCTTGATAAAGCGAGGTGTCTTGGAGGTGTCTTTCAGCTTGTGTCGGAGACGGCTAACCAGTGTGTCAACGGCCCGTGAGAATAACTCCGCGTCGATGCCGCGCAGGCGATTCATGAGTTCGTCACGGGTAAAGGTTTTATTTGGATATTGCATGAACAGGATGAGCAGTTCGTATTCCATGGTGGTGAGGTCAAGCACCTCGCCATCCAGCTTGACTTCGCGACGTGACATATCCACATCGAGGCCAACGATCTTCTTGATGTCTCGCATGCCGCTGTCGTCGCTGCTGCGTCGCAGGATGTTGTGTATGCGCGCCACCAGTTCCCTTGGTTCGAAAGGTTTTGGCAGGTAATCATCGGCGCCGAGTTCCAGGCCGACGATGCGGTCCGTGACTTCGGCATGAGCGGTTAACATCAGGATTGGTAGCTGACCATAGATCGAAGACTTGGCGCGAATCTCCCGGCAGATTTCGAAACCGTCTTTTTCCGGCAGCATGACATCGAGAATGAGAAGGTCGGGTTTGACTTTCTTCAACAGCTCGAAACCCTTTGTCGGTGTCAACGCAACATGGGCTTCCATGTCATAACGCTCGAGGTACTGGGTAAGCAATTGTCCCAGTTTCTCGTCGTCATCGATTATTAGTATTTTTTTCATCGCGTTATGTCGCGTGGATTACCGCCTGGCATTGTCCGGCAATAGTACGAATTAGCCATGGTTAAAGCAAATTCACCCACCTGCAATCAAGGGCTGCATCTTCATGAAAAGATAGCCCAGGTCCAGCTCTTCCAGGTCCAGCAATTGACCAAAGCGGTCGTGCCAGTGGCCACTGTCAAGATCCGCCCGCAGTTTCTCCAGGCCGGAGCAAACCGCTTCATTCCCAATCCGGGAGAATGACGAAATGCCATTGCGATATTTTTCATCCAGGTAGATTTCCGGTCTCGCCCAGCCACTGGCCAGGAAGTGGTCTTTCAAATCCCTGGGCAGGGGAAAAGGAATGGTTTCACACTGGAGTTGAAGTGACTTTGCGAATTCGCAGATCTCTTCCAGGGTAAATCCGTAATCCACATCGATCTCCACTTGTTCGGGGAAATAATCGTTCAGCCAGAAATATATTTTTCGAGTCGGGTCGAACAGGAAAATTACATGGGGCCCGTCTCCGATTACGCGCCTGGCTTCGGTGATACCCTTGCGCCAGTCTTTAAAATGATGAATGCAGAGAGTCATTACCGCGCCATCAAATTCCCCATCCCCAAAGGGCAGGTCTTCGCCAATGCCTTCCCGCCATACCAGGTTGGGATGTTGCCGGGCCTGGGCACGCATAATTTCAGAAGGCTCGACGGCGGTGACATGGTATCCATGTTCGGCCAGGGCCTGGCTGTAGTTCCCGGTGCCGGCCCCGATGTCTACCACGCTGGCACCGCGGGGAAGGTTCAGCAATTCCACCAGGCGCGCACTGATACGGGGGTCGGCATGGCGGGTGACGGAGTAGGTCTTGCCTATACTGTCGTAGATGCCATTCATGTTGGAATTCGTGCCCTGGCAGGAGAAATTCTGGACGGGTCCAGACATTGTGCGGCCGCCCGAAAATACTTGAAACCGGCTAAACTGCACCTATGTATGGGATATTAACCCGAGTTCAATAATTACAGGAAAGTACGATGCACCAGCTACGCAACTTGATAATTGGTCTCAGCCTTGTCCTGTCGGCCGGCATTGCGTCCGTGGCCGCGGCTCAGGATCTGAGCCAGTTTTCCACCAACGACGAAGAGAACAATATCCAGGTCTTCAAGCAGGCCAGCCCTTCGGTGGTGAACATCACCAATTCACGGCTGGTGCGCTCCTTCCTGTCGCGCAATCCCATGGAAGTTCCCCAGGGCAGCGGCACCGGTTTCATCTGGGACGAGGAAGGTCACATCGTCACCAATTTTCACGTGGTGCAGGGTGCGGAACTGGTGACCGTCACTTTGCAGGACGGCAGCACCTATGAAGCTCGCCTCGTTGGTCTTGATCCGGACAAGGACCTGGCCGTATTCAAGATCGATGCTCCGAACGAAGACCTGGTGCCGGTTACTCCCGGAGATTCATCACTATTGGAAGTAGGGCGCAAGGTAATTGCAATAGGTAATCCATTCGGCCTGGATACCACCATGACCACCGGTATCGTGAGCGCTCTCGGTCGCGAGATCGATGCTCTCAGTGGTCGCAAGATTCGCGACGTAATCCAGACCGACGCAGCCATTAACCCAGGCAACTCCGGTGGGCCGTTGTTGAATTCCCTGGGTCAGCTGGTTGGTGTAAACACCGCCATATTCAGTCCCAGTGGCGCCAGCTCCGGCATTGGATTTGCCATTCCGGCCAACACCGTGAGGAGGATCGTGCCTGAACTGATCGAGCATGGTCGTGTGCTGACACCTATCCTGGGTATCGTGCCGATTCCGCAGCCGGACTATTATCAGCGGCTGTGGGGAATAGATGGTGTGATCGTCATGGATGTAGTCGATGGCAGCGATCCCCAGCGTGACGGCATGCGCGGTCTTACCCGGCGCAACACCGGGGATATCCTGTTAGGCGATGTAATCGTGGAAATGGATGGTCAGCCCGTTGCAAACATGGATGACTACGCCAACATCATGGAGCAGCATCAACCGGGTGATGTAATCGATGTGACTACGGTGAGGGATAACCAGCGGCGCCAGTACGAGATCGAATTGCTGCCGCCGTTTACCCGTTAACGCGCGCCCAGCAATTCCCGGGCAAGCTTCGCCGCTGCACGTACCTGTTCCGGTGCAGTGCCACCGACGTGATTGCGTGCGTTGACCGAGCCGTCCAGGGTCAGGACCGCGAACACGTCCTCTTCGATCAGTTCGCTGAACTCCCGCAGCACGGCCAGTTCCAGATCGGCAAGGTCTACACCCTTTGCGATGGCGCAGGCAACCGCCTTGCCAACGGCTTCGTGGGCGTCGCGGAAAGGCAGGCCTTTGCGCACCAGGTAGTCCGCGAGGTCCGTGGCGGTGGCATAGCCCTGCTGCGCGGCGGCCAGCATGACTTCACGATTGCAATTTATCGCGGGCAACATTTCGCTGAAAGCAAACAGGCAATCCCGGGTCGTGTCTACCAGGTCGAACAGTGGTTCCTTGTCTTCCTGGTTGTCTTTGTTATAGGCCAGGGGTTGAGACTTCATCAGGGTGAGCAGGCTCACCAGGTCTCCGATCACACGGCCGCTTTTACCGCGTACCAGTTCCGGCACATCGGGGTTCTTTTTCTGCGGCATGATGGAAGAGCCGGTGCAAAATCTGTCAGGAAGTTCGATAAAGTCGAACTGTGCCGAAGTCCATAACACGAGTTCTTCGGAAAAGCGGGACAGGTGCACCATGATCAGGCTGCATGCCGCTGCCATTTCGATGGCGAAGTCCCTGTCACTCACCGAGTCGAGAGAATTCCCCGTTGGGCTGTCGAACCCGAGCAGTTCGGACGTAGTTTCCCTGTCGATAGGGTAACTGGTTCCGGCCAATGCCGCCGCGCCCAGGGGGCAGCGGTTCAGGCGCTGCCCGCAATCCTGCAACCTGCTGTAATCCCGTTCCAGCATTTCAAACCAGGCCAGCATGTGGTGGCCGAAGGTAACCGGTTGTGCGGTCTGTAAATGGGTGAAGCCCGGCATGATGGATGCAGATTCCCGTTCCGCCAGGTCGACGAGCGTTCCCTGGATCCGGGTAGTAAGTTCCTGCAAGCTGCCAATGGCATCCCGTGTGTAGAGTTTTATATCGGTCGCGATCTGGTCATTGCGGGAGCGGCCGGTGTGCAGCTTTTTCCCCACGTCGCCAATCCTGGCAATCAATGCCGCTTCGATATTCATGTGAACGTCTTCCAGTTCTACCGACCACTGGAAGTCACCGGCTTCTATTTCTTTTTTTATCTGGGTAAGGCCGTCCACGATATCTTTTTGTTCCTGTTCACTGATGATGCCGGTCTTGCCCAGCATGGTGGCGTGCGCGATCGAGCCCTCTATGTCGTATTGATAGAGTCGCTTGTCGAAATCTACCGAGGCAGTGAATCGGGCTACGAATTCGTCGGTGGCTTCACTGAAGCGGCCACCCCATAGCTTGTTCGCGTCGGATTTGTCATCCCTGGAATTGCTCATGGGAAAGTCGAACGGGGGGTCGTGGACAGGCGGGCGATTATAACAGCGTGGGGCATTAGTCCCAAGCTCAGACAAGCATGGTGAAATCCCGTAGAATTGGGCTTTTCATCCAGAATCCTGTTTATGACCAGCACCCGAATTCGCATCGCTACCCGGGAAAGTCCCCTGGCCCTGTGGCAGGCCAACCATGTGAAATCTGTGTTGCAAAAGCGCCACGAAGGTCTCGATGTGGAACTGGTACCCATGACCACGAAAGGTGACCAGATCCTGGATTCCCCCTTGGCCAAGGTGGGTGGCAAGGGACTGTTCGTAAAGGAACTGGAAAAGGCCATGCTGGACGATCGTGCTGACATCGCCGTGCATTCCATGAAAGACGTGCCCATGGATTTTCCTGAGGGGCTTGGCCTGGCGGTAATAGGTGAACGGGAAGATCCTTCCGATGCGCTGGTCAGCAACAACTACGACAGGCTCAGTGATCTACCCGCCGGTGCCAAGATTGGCACTTCCAGTTTTCGTCGCCAGTGCCAGTTAAAAAACACCCGGCCCGATCTCGAGATACTGGACCTGCGTGGCAACGTGGGCACGCGCCTGCAACGACTCGACGATGGCAACTACGACGCCATCATCCTGGCCAGCGCCGGTCTCATTCGCCTGCAACTGGAAGATCGTATTCGCCAGCGCCTGGATTTCGACGATTCATTACCGGCAGGAGGGCAGGGGGCCATCGGTATCGAATGCCGCACCGAAGACATAGAAACCCTGCGCCTGGTGGATTGCCTGCACCATTCGGAAACCGCTGCCTGCGTGCAGGCGGAACGTGCCGTGGTCGCGCGGCTCCAGGGTGGTTGCCAGGTTCCCATGGCGAGCTTTGCCCAGCTAATTAATGAAGAAGTGTTTTTGCGGGCACTGGTCGGCACCGTGGATGGCCAACATTTGATTCGCGCGCAGCGCAATGGCGACATGCACCATGCCGAGGACCTGGGCCTGCATGTGGCGGAAGACTTGCTGGAACAGGGTGCCGGAGAAATCCTGGCCATGTTGCAGGACTGATCGGGCCCGGCCCATGGCGAGTGAATTGTTAAACGGGCTGGTAGTGTTGAATACACGACCGTCTCACCAGCAGCAGGCGTTGACTGACGCCGTTGAAGCCAGCGGTGGCAAGACCGTATCCATGCCCTTGTTACGTATCGATCCCGTTTCAGATTCTGCTCAATTGCAGGAGCTTCGAAACCGGATTGATCAATCAGACCAATGGGACGCCCTGGTATTTATCAGCGCCAATGCGGTTGCTATAGGCGCACCTTTGTTAAAAGAAGCAATACCTCAATTGCCCTCATCACTGGAACTGTTCGCCATCGGCTCATCCACCGCCGCTGAACTGCACAAGCATTTCACTCATGAAGTTTTGCAACCGGAGTCCGGAACAACCAGTGAAGCCCTGCTCGATCTTCCCCGGCTGCAGTCCATCGAAGACCAGGAACTCGTAATCGTTCGTGGTGTTGGCGGCCGCGAAACCCTGCGTGAGACACTCGAGCAACGCGGCGCACGGGTGCATTACCTCGAAGTCTATTCCCGGCATCCCACCAGGCTGTCCGCCCAGGAATTCATAGAGGGAATTGAAGAGAACGGTGTAAATGTCCTTGTGGTCACCAGTGGGGAATCCCTGCAGCGAATGCTCGAGTTGTCGGCAGATAACAAAGGCAGTCTGACTCTGCTACCATTAATCGTTCCTTCCGCCCGTATTGCGGCATTGGCGAAGGAAGCCGGGTTTACCCGTGTCATCGAAGCAGCGGGAGCCGGTGAATCCGCCATAGTTGCAGCACTAGTGACGATTGCCGACAACTTTGGTTAAGCAAGGCAGGGTACCCAACTTGGCAGAACAGTCCGACACTCCCAAGATTCTCGAAGAAATTTCCCGCAGTACCACGGCAAAGAAAAAACGCAGTGGTAGTGGCGCCTTCACCTCGGCCCTGTTGGCCATCGTACTGGTTGGCGGATTGGCCGGCGCCGGTTATTTCTGGAACCAGCAGCAGGCTTTGCAATCCAGCCTGGACGGTCTGGTCCAGGAAAACACCGCACTGGTGCAACGCCTGCAATCACAATCCACCCAATTGCAAACCCTGCAGCAACAGCTCGATGCGGCTCCGCCTCCGGTGGAACTCGATGACACGGAACTGCGCAATGCCATCGACGCGGTACAGAGCAATGTGAGCGCGGAACTCAATAACCTGCGCCGTCAGCTCGCCAACAGCGAGTCACAACTCGCCAGTACACAGGCCCGGCTGGCCCAGGTTAGCGAAGAGCCGGTAGCGGACTGGAAACTGGGCGAAGCCCAATACCTGCTCGGCCTGGCAAACCAGAAACTGCAACTGGAAGGCGACATCAGTGGTGCGCTGTTGTTGTTGCAACAATCTGACAGCGCATTGCTGGCAGCAGAATCGAGTATCGTGCTGCCGGTGCGCGAAGCCATTGCATCTCATTTGCAAAACCTGAGAGCCGTACAGCCGGTAGACCGTGATGGCATATACCTGCGCATCGATGCGCTGGTGCAACAGGTAGAAGAGATTAACCTGCTCAGTTCTATGCGCGAGAGCTTTACCAATCGCCGGCTCGAATCATCAGAACCGGTGGAAGTCACCGCAACGGAATACGGCATCGTCAATGCCACCGTGGAATTTCTCAGCTCGGTGTTTGTCTGGCGCCAGTGGGAGGATTCACCGGAAGCCATGCTCATGCCGGGTCAGGATGGGATCATCAAGCAGAATATTGCCCTGAGCCTGGAACAGGCCAAGCTTGCCGTGTTGCGGCGGGACCAGCAGCTGTACACCCGGGCCCTGTCGCAGGCCACCGACTCCCTGCAGCGTTACGATGTTACGGCTACCGCACCGGGTCTTGCCCTGATGGAAGAGATTTCCGCTCTGTCGATGATTACCGTGGAGCCGGCCCTGCCCGATCTCGGCGAAACCCTTGACCAGCTTTCCACCCTGGTCAGCGAGCAACGCTGATGATCAAACTGTTCGTCTTCAGTTTAATGGTCATCGTGCTGGCCCTGCTGGTCAGCCTTTACGTCGGCTTCCCCGCGGACCCCGGTTACATTCTTATTGCCTTCGGCAACTATACTTTTGAAACGAGCCTGTTCGCATTGCTGGTGGCAATCGGTGTTATATACCTGCTGGCAAAATTGCTCATCATGTTGTTGCAATGGATCAATCCCTGGCGGCTCGTTCGCCTGGGCAGGGGGCTTCATGACCAGCACAAGGCGAAAGCCCGCAGCCGTACCGTAGAGGGGTTGTTATATTTTACCCGGGGCAACTGGAAATCGGCATTCAAGTTATTGCGCCAGGGTCGGGGTGACGCCGACGCCAGCGTGGTGAACTACCTGGCAGGTGCTTACGCGGCTTACAAATCAGGAGACAAACAAGCGTGGACTCAATGCCTTGATGAGGCAGACAGTAAGTACCCCACTGCCCGTTCCACGGTTAACTCCCTGCGCGCCCAGTTGCTTTTCCGTTCCCACCAGCTGGAACAGTCACTGGCGGTGCTCAGGGAAATGAAGAAGACATCCCTGAATGACGCGACCCTGTTAAACCTGTTGAAAGAAGTACTCGTAAGTCTGGAAGACTGGGATCAGCTCGATGCGCTCGTTCCCGAACTGGAAAAGCACAAGGTGGTCGGTGAAACGGAACTGGATTCCATCAGGCAACGGGTATTTGCAGAGCAATTGGAGGCTATTGCACGCAATACCGCGGACAGGGAAAAGTCCAGGTCGGAACTTATAAAGCGCTGGAAGAAGGCGGACTCCGGTTTTCGCAATAACAGCCGCATGGTCTGGCACTACGTGCAATTGCTGGTGAAACTGGGTTCCCTGGAAGAGGCAGCCCGCACCATGGAAACCAGCCTTGGCAAGAGCTGGGACCAGGACCTGGTGCAGTACTACGGCATCATGGACCTGGGTAATCCTTCCCGGCGCCTGTTGCAGGCTGAGGATTGGCTGAAATCACGGCCGTCCGATCCCATACTGCTGTTGTGCCTGGGCCGGATTTCCATGCGTAATCAATTGTGGGGCAAGGCCAGGGAGTATTTCGAAGCCAGCATCAAGATAGAACCCAGCGCCCATGCCCACGGGGAACTGGGCCGGTTGCTGAGGCATCTCGGTGACAACACCCAGGCCGAGGAACATCTTCGGGTATTCAATGAAATGACCGGGGAGGAACTCCCGGACCTGCCCATGCCGGGGACAGAAAATATTAGCCAGGCCGCCGCCCAGTAATTCCTCGATTCTAATTGTCGTTCAGCCGGGCCGCGAAACGTTCCGGCCGGTCAGGCGTAACCACGATAACGCGATTCGGAAATTTCAGCACCACCGAAAGCTTCGGATCATTCACCAGGGCACGGTAAGGCCCCAGTTTTTTATTGCGAAACCTGCCGGTAAAACTGAACAGTCCCCCGTTTCCAAAGGTTCGGATAGATCCATTCATGGCATCCGGGTCCACTTCCGCCGATTGCAATTCAAGCAGGCTTACTTCGGTTTTCCAAAGCAGTCGTTGAACCAGTAACTTATCCCGGCTGAGTTCATATCCTCTTATCATGAAGAGTGCCCCGCCGAACCAGATTGCAACAGGAAGTACCACAACCACCCAGAGCCAGTAGTTGTCATCGCCGGGATTGTTAGCCAGCCCGATGCCGGCTACCCCAAGCAGGATGATCGAGGAAAACAGGGTCATCAGCTTCAGGGCTCGCCCCCAGGGTGCCTCGAATACCATGGTTTAGCCCTCCGATGAATTCAGGCTTTTAGCTGTCCGCATCCAGCTTGATGCCAAGCTCGCTCCAGAGTGAATCCACCCGCTCTTTGACTTCAGGGCTCATTTCAATCTGGGTGCCCCACTTGCGCTCGGTCTCCGCCGGCCACTTGTTGGTGGCATCCAGGCCCATCTTGGAGCCCAGGCCTGAAACCGGCGATGCGAAATCCAGGTAGTCGATGGGTGTGTTGTCGATCGTCACCGTATCCCGGATCGGATCCATGCGGGTGGTGATTGCCCAGATCACGTCCTCCCAGTTACGCACATCGATGTCGTCATCCACAACGATGACAAACTTGGTGTACATGAACTGCTTCAGGAACGACCACACACCCATCATGACGCGCTTGGCGTGACCCGGGAACTGTTTCTTCATGCTCACTACCGCAAGGCGGTAGGAACAACCTTCCGGTGGCAGGTAAAAATCCGTGATCTCCGGAAATTGTTTCTGCAGCAGGGGAACGAATACTTCATTCAGGGCCACTCCCAGCATGGCGGGTTCATCCGGCGGCCGCCCGGTGTAGGTACTGTGGTAGATCGGGTCTCGGCGATGGGTAATGCGTTCCACGGTAAATACCGGGAAGCGTTCCACTTCGTTGTAGTAACCGGTGTGGTCGCCGTAGGGTCCCTCGTCCGCCATGTCGTCGGGATGGATGACCCCTTCGAGAATGAACTCTGCGCTGGCGGGAACCTGCAGCTCATTGCCCTTGGATTTCACCACCTCGGTCTTGCTGCCGCGGAGCAACCCGGCAAAGGCGTATTCTGATAATGTATCCGGCACCGGGGTAACCGTGGCCAGGATAGTGGCCGGGTCGGCACCGATGGCGATGGATACCGGGAAGGGTTTACCAGGATGTGCTATTTGCCAGTCGCGGAAATCCAGCGCGCCGCCGCGATGGGAGAGCCAGCGCATGATGAGCCGGTTCTTCTCCAGCAACTGCATGCGGTAAATGCCCAGGTTCTGGCGTTCTTTTTCCGGGCCGCGGGTGATTACCAGGGGCCAGGTCACCAGGGGAGCGGCATCTTCGGGCCAACAGGTTTGAATGGGCAACATGCCCAGGTCTACGGCATCGCCTTCGATGACTGTTTCCTGGCAGTCCGCTTTCTTCAGCACCGATGGTGCAATGTTCAATACGTTTTTGTAGCTGGGCAGGTTCTGCCACAGGTCTTTCCAGCCGCTGGGTGGAGTTGGTTCTTTCAGGAAGGCCAACAACTTGCCCACGTCCCTGAGCCCGTCCAGGTCTTCCTGTCCCATGGCCATGGCAATGCGCCGGGTATTCCCGAACAGGTTGGTGAGCATGGGGAATTCCGAGCCCTTCGGATTTTCAAAGAGCAGGGCAGGGCCGCCGGCACGCAGTGTGCGGTCAGAGATTTCCGTTACTTCGAGACAGGGATCGACTTCGGCGCTGACACGAACGAGCTCTCCCTCTTTTTCCAGCAGCTCGATGAAGTCGCGCAGGTCTTTGAATGCCATCGATCACCAGAACCCAGGGGAGATACTACTTGCGCTTCATCGCGTTGAAGAATTCGTCGTTGGTCTTGGTGTCTTTCAACTTGTCCAGGATGAATTCCGTGGCCTGCACGTCTTCCATGGAACTGAGCAACTTGCGCAGGATCCACATGCGTTGCAGTTCTTCTTCCGTTGTCAGCAGGTCTTCACGGCGGGTGCCGGATCGGCGCACATTGATGGCGGGGTAAACTCGTTTTTCAGCGATCTTGCGATCCAGGTGCAGTTCCATGTTACCGGTGCCTTTGAATTCCTCGTAGATCACTTCGTCCATCTTGGAGCCGGTTTCGATCAATGCCGTGGCGATAATGGTAAGGCTGCCACCCTCTTCAATATTTCGCGCGGCGCCGAAGAATCGTTTCGGACGTTCAAGGGCGTGGGCATCCACACCACCGGTAAGTACCTTGCCCGAAGACGGGATCACCGTGTTGTAGGCCCGCGCCAGTCGGGTAATGGAGTCCAGCAGGATGACCACGTCTTCCTTGTGTTCAACCAGGCGCTTGGCTTTCTCGATCACCATGTCCGCAACCTGCACATGACGGGAAGGTGGCTCGTCAAAGGTACTGGCGACTACTTCGCCCCGCACCGAGCGCTGCATCTCGGTCACCTCTTCCGGGCGCTCGTCGATGAGCAGCACGATGAGGCGGCATTCCGGATTGTTCTTGGTAATCGATTGAGCGATGTTCTGCAGGATTAAGGTCTTACCGGCTTTGGGCGGTGACACGATCAGGCCGCGCTGGCCCTTGCCGATGGGCGCAACCAGGTCGATGGTTCTGGCGCTGAGATCTTCGGTGCTGCCGTTGCCTACTTCGAGGCGGAGGCGGTCGTTGGGAAACAGGGGAGTGAGGTTTTCAAAGAGGATCTTGCTCTTCGCCTGTTCCGGCTTGCTGAAATTGATTTCGCTGATCTTTAACAGCGCGAAATAGCGTTCGCCGTCTTTCGGTGGCCTGATCTTGCCGGCTATGGTGTCACCGGTGCGCAGGTTGAAGCGCCTGATCTGGCTGGGTGAAACATAAATATCGTCGGGCCCGGCCAGGTAAGAAGAATCTGCCGAACGCAAAAATCCAAATCCATCCTGTAGTATTTCAAGTACACCATCACCGTAAATGTCTTCGCCATTCTTTGCGTGTTTTTTCAGGATAACGAAAATGATGTCTTGCTTGCGGGTGCGGGAAACGTTTTCCAATCCCATCTCGTTTGCTGTTTCGAGAAGTTCAGTGATTGGTTTTTGCTTGAGTTCTGTGAGGTTCATGATGGAAAGTCTTTTTGCAGGGTTGAATTCAGGAAAAGAACCGCATGCACGATGCGCGTCATAGTCTGAATGAAATTATTCGGAAGTATGTGGGTTGTTGAATTAGGATAAGGCCCGGAAGTTGAGCCAGGGTAAAACTGTAAAGTCAGGTTTGTAAGTTATGGGTAATTGAAAAGGTTTGAAATCTGTACTGAATATCGGGTCGGAATTGGTGCCGGTTTAGTACTTTTTATTGTGTAGCGCCTTTTGTGATCCAGGCCAGTGATTATTTGCTGGCACTATAGACCCGTCTGTTAAACCTGTAAAGAAAAACTGAAACGATTACAGGCTATTCTAAAATTCTGTTCTGATCCCCCTCAGGGATAAATATGTAAATTTCTCGTATATAGCCGAATTTGGTCGCATCGCTATAGCGCAATAAATCTGCAAACTCGGGGAAATTAATGTCGGGGATTGCCGCAGGCTTTTATTTGTCTAGCAGTGCCTGCTTGCCAGCCACTCTTGTGGCGCCTCCGGAACTGCGGAGACGCCACATTAAACGCAATTTAGATGACGCTGTCAATAAACGCCGAAAGCTGGGATTTTGACAGGGCTCCGACCTTGGTGCCGGCCACGTCGCCGTTGTTAAAAATGATCAGGGTGGGGATGCCACGAATGCCGTATTTTGGGGCGGTTTCGGTGTTCGCATCGACATCCATTTTGCAGACTTTGAGCTTGCCATTGTACTCATCGGCGAGTTCCTCCAGGACCGGTGCAATCATCTTGCAAGGCCCGCACCACTCGGCCCAGAAATCAACCAGTACGGGGCCTTCGGCCTGTAACACATCCTGCTCGAAACTGCTGTCCGAGGTGTGAACGATATTTTCGCTCATAAATAATTCCTATGTTTCAGTAGGGGGTTGGGGGATGTAATGAAGGATGGGTGGCCGGAGAGCCTGTGAGCACAAGCTTCAATACAATCTGTGGGATTAATGATAAGGGCAAAAATTCCTGATTCAAGGTCTTGCTTATCGGCAGCTCAGGCGCTGTCTTTTAGAATTTGCGCGGCTTTCTTCGCGAAGTAAGTGAGAATGGCGTCGGCCCCGGCGCGCTTGATACAGACCAGGCTTTCCAACATGACGGCATCGCCGTCGAGCCAGGAATTCTCGGCTGCCGCCATGTGCATGGCGTACTCGCCGCTCACCTGGTATACGAAAGTGGGGACGCCGAATTCGTCCTTTACCCGCCTGACCACGTCGAGATAGGGCATGCCTGGTTTGACCATGACCATGTCCGCGCCCTCCGCCAGATCAAGGGCAACTTCCTGCAATGCCTCGTCGCTATTGGCCACATCCATCTGGTAGTTGTATTTGTTGCCGCTGCCCAGGGACCCGGAGGAACCCACCGCATCGCGGAATGGCCCGTAGTAGCTGGATGCATACTTGGCAGAATACGCCAGGATTTTGGTGTGAATTAACTCGTTGTCTTCCAGGCACTGGCGGATGGCGCCAACGCGCCCGTCCATCATGTCGGAAGGTGCGACTATGTCGGCGCCGGCCTGGGCATGGGATAGCGCCTGCTTGACCAGAACCAGTTTGGTTTCATCATTCAGCACATAGCCCTTGTCATCGATAATGCCGTCCTGTCCGTGGGTGGTATAAGGGTCCAGCGCCACATCGGTTATCACTCCCAGCTCGGGAAACTTCGCTTTTAACTCCCTCACCGCATTCTGGACCAGGCCGTCCGGATTGAATGCTTCGCTGCCGTCTTCGCTTTTTACGCCATCGGAAGGCGATGGAAACAGGGCGATCGCGGGGATTCCCAGTTCCACCAGCTCGGCCGCCTCGGCGAGAAGCTTGTCCACGCTGAGACGAAATATGCCGGGCATGGAATCGATGGCTTGTTTCTCATTTGAACCTTCGACAATAAAAATGGGAAAGATCAGGTCATCTGTGCTCAGGCGAGTTTCCCGCATCAAACGGCGGCTGAATTCATCCCGCCGCATGCGACGCATGCGGGTGATGGGAAACTCTCTCGAGAAATCGAAATTGGCCACAGCCGTGCGGGCCCTCTTAACTTACCGGGAGCTTGAGTTTATATTGGAGCGGGAGTGATTGCCACCGGCCCCAGCGCAGGAAGCACAACCTTGACCAAAGCACGTATTACCATAATCTGTCTCATCGTTATTGCTATTGGCAGTTACTTTATATTCGACCTGGGTCGGTTCCTGACCCTGGAATACGTGCAATCCCAGCTGGATGCTATTCGCCAGTTCAAGGATGACAATTTCGCACTGGCGTCCGTAATCTATTTCGTGGTTTACGTTGCGGCAGCGGGACTTTCCATACCCGGCGCGATCCTGTTGACTCTTCTCGGTGGTGCCATATTTGGATTGCTATGGGGGACTTTTCTCGTTTCCTTTGCCAGCAGTATCGGCGCCACCCTGGCGTTTCTTGCCTCCCGCCTGTTATTGCGAGACTGGGTACAACATCGATTCGGTGATTACCTGGCTCCAATTAACAAGGGTATTGAAAAAGATGGGAACTTCTATCTGTTCAGTATCAGGTTAGTGCCGGTAATTCCATATTTCATGGTCAACCTGTTAATGGGGCTGACACCCATTAGCGCATCGGCTTTCTATATTGTCAGCCAGGTGGGAATGCTCCCGGCAACGGCGGTGTATGTAAACGCCGGCGCGGCCCTTGCGCAAATCGATTCCCTCGCGGGCCTGGTATCGGGTGAGGTCATTCTTGCATTTGTCTTGCTTGGCGTATTCACCCTGGTGGCCAGGGCCGTGCTTAACGCAATACAGCGCAACAAGATTATGAAACCTTTCCGTAAACCCCGTAAGTTCGACGTAAACACCGTGGTTATCGGTGCCGGATCCGCAGGCCTGGTGGCCTCTCTCATCATCGCGGGTGCCAAGGCGCGGGTGGTGCTCATCGAAAAACACAAGATGGGGGGCGACTGTCTGAATACCGGCTGTGTTCCGAGCAAGACCCTGATTCGCAGTGGCCGTATCAAGCGCTACATCGATCGTGCCCAGGAGTTTGGCATCGACCAGGCACGGGGGGACGTGAACTTTGGCAAGGTAATGGAAAGGGTCCAGGGTGTGATTGCCACCATTGAGCCCCACGACTCGGTGGAACGATTCACTTCCCTGGGGGTTGAGTGTGTGCAGGGAGAGGCGTTTATCGAATCCCCTTACCAGGTACGGGTTGGCGAGCGTGTCATCACTACCCGTTCTCTCATTCTTGCTACCGGGGCCCGGCCCCTGGTGCCCCCGATTTCAGGACTCGAGGAAGTCGGCTACTACACTTCCGATACGATCTGGACGCTGGAACAATTGCCGCGGCGCCTGCTGGTGGTTGGCGGTGGGCCTATCGGATGCGAGCTGGCCCAGGCGTTTAACAACCTTGGTGCGGAAGTGATCCAGGTGGACATGGCGCCACGCATTATGCCGCGGGAAGACGAGGAAGTTTCAAGCCTGGTAATGGAGGAGTTCCGCACCCAAGGCATAAATGTCTTAACGGATCATAAGCTCGTCAGTTTCGAAACACGAGACGGCGTCAAGCTCATGCACGCTGAGCATAACGGCAGTTCTGTGGAAGTGGAGTTTGATGAAGTGCTTATGGCTATCGGTCGTAAAGCAAACGTCGAAGGGTTCGGCCTGGAAGAACTGGGCATGCCCGTGACCGATTTCGGTACGGTAGAGATTAACGACTTCATGCAGACGGCCTTCCCCAATATTTATGCCTGCGGTGACGTGGCCGGCCCTTACCAGTTTACCCACATGGCCTCCTACCAGGCCTGGTTTGCCGCCCTCAATGCAATGATGGGTGGATTATGGCGCAGCCGTGGTAATTACAAGGCCGTGCCATGGGCTACATTTACCGATCCTGAAGTCGCCCGTGTCGGACTCAATGAGCAGGAAGCGCGACAACACTGTATTGACTACGAAGTCACCCGCTTCGAACTGGATCACCTCGACCGGGCACTGGCCGATGGTGAGGCGCGGGGTTTTATCAAGGTGCTTACGATTCCGGGCAAGGACAGGATACTCGGTGCCACGATCGTGGGCTATCACGCCGGAGAGTTGATCAGCGAATTCGTATTCGCCATGACCCACGGCATGGGTCTGGGGAAGATTGCCGCGGTGACTCATATCTATCCCACTCTCAATGAAGCCAACAAGTTTGCCGCCAATGCCTGGCGCAGCGCCCGGCTGCCGGAAAAATACTTTCCTTTGCTGGAGCGCTATTTCCGCTGGCGCCGGGGTGATTAGTACCTGCCATCGCCATGTGCTAGAGTCGAGACATCATGAAAGGGGGGCAGGGGTATGAATTCATCCTTATTCCGCGTGTTGTTGTTGGTCATTACTCTCGCCGCAACAGGCTGTGTCTTCAATTCTGACTTGCCACTGATCAGCGACGCTGAGCGGGATCAATTGTTGCGGGATGAGCTGTTTGCCGGCAGCAGTCTCGACATTGAACTGGCGCCGGACGATTTTCTCGCCCTTCCTGAAGAGTACCGGGATGAACTGGACCGGGTCGTAGTTCCTGTCGAAGATGAAGCGGAGAGATACCGGCAGTTGCGCCGCTGGATGTATCGGCGTTTTGAAGAATTCGATTTCGATATTTCTGAAACCTATTCCATCGCGGACCTTTCCACCAACCGCAAGATTAATTGCCTTTCTTTTTCCACCATGTTCGTGGCGGCGGCAAGATACGCGAACATCAACGCAAATTTTCAACTCGTATCGGCGCCACCGTATTGGGATGCCAGCAACAGCACCTGGATTAACAACCAGCACATAAACGTGACGGGACTTATTACGGTCGATAGTTCACAGGATTTGCTGCCGGGTGAAATTACAGACATCAGCGGATACCGGGGTGAATTTCCGGTGGTGTTCCACCATTTCGATTTTGCCGACGACCCGGAACAAATTCAGTACCGCTATACCATGGATATAAGTCCCGCGGTTGTCAGTAGCCAGGCCCGTCGCGAACTACTGGATGAGAAGCAGGTACTTTCTCTCTATTACAGTAACAAGGCTATTCAGCATCTGCTGGATGATGACCTGGCGCTGACCTATGCCTATACCCGGGAGGCATTGCGTACGGATGCCAGTTCCGTGGTGGCCTGGAATAACCTGGGTGTAGTCTATTCCCGCCTCGATCAAATTGAACTGGCGGCCTCCGCCTTTGAAAAAGCCATCTTGCTGGACGGCGATGCCCATTCCGCACAAAGCAACCTGGCTTCCGCCTATAGGCGCCTTGGCAGGGCGGAAGATGCAATCGTTCTCGAGGAAAGTGTCGCCGCATATGTGGCCCAGAATCCCTATTACCATCAGCGGCTGGCGGACGTGGCTATGGACGCGGGCGATTACCAGCAGGCGGTGGCAAAACTGCAGGATGCGGTAGAGCTGAAACACAACGAGTTCCTGTTCTACCACGAACTCGCGATCGCCCATCAGCAACTTGGCAATTCAGAGCTGGTTATGGAAAACCTCGTTAACGCACGGCGTCACGCCCGCGGTGAGGATCGCGCGCGATTCAGCGGAAAACTACAGGCCCTGAGGGAGTTAGCCCGAAACTAGGCGGGCTGCTTGCGGAACGCTATGTACAGGCAGGTGCTGAACAACAGCACGAACGCCACCATGGACATTTCCGGAATGGAAAGCCCGAGAAAGCGGAACTGCACTTCTGCGCAATTGCCATCCCCCACCAGCAGGAAATCCAGCAGGTCGATCAGGGGGAAGTTCTCGTAAATATAGCTAAAGCCTGGGCCGCAGGCGGGTACCTGGTCTTCCGGTAGGTGTTGTAGCCAGATCTGCCGGCCCGCGAAATAACTTCCGAACACGGTCATGGAAGCGGCCACGAAGGCGTAGGTTTTCTGTCCGGTGACTCCCGGGTTATGGATGGCGGAAGCGAGGCAGGTAAGGCCGCAGAGAATGACGAAAACCCGTTGGGTGATGCACAGGCCACAGGGCGACAGCAACATCACGTGCTCCATGTAAAGCACGATGCCTATGGTGACAACACAGGCCACGAATACACCGAGGTTTATCAGCCTGTTACTGGGTATCGCAACTGCCATACGCCTTTCCTCTTCCGTAATTAATGGGGCCGAAGTATACACTATCGGCGCCCGTCATTTGTGCCGGCTTATCCAGCAACTAGTGTTTGTTCCACTCCCTGAGAAACTCATCGAAATCCACACGATCGGCGCGTTCGATTTCCGACTGGGTTTCATGGGATTGCTTGCTGGCGGTCTGCAGCTCGTCCAGCGCATCCTGGCTCAGGCCATCGTGCCTGAAGATGTCTGCATGAATTTGTGATTGCTGCATACCGAAATCAAAGAATGAAAGTTCTTCCTGTTGCATCAGGTTTAGGACCTGACCGGAAGGAGTCAGGTTTGCATCTTTCAGTTTAGCTTCCTGCTCCATAATACAATTGTTATATTCATTTCCTCCATGAATATGATCCAGCAATCCAGCAGCAAAGTAGAGATCTGCTATTATTTCATTCCCCCAGTCTCGAAGCGGTTTCTCTTTACCTTTCAAGCGCAGTTTGAGATCCGGGTCCCGGCCCTGCTCCACTGTCAGTGCCAGGTTGTCACCCACTTCAAAAAACTCTGCCTTGTTACATTGCGGGCTTTCACTGAGCAGGCAGTGCAGCAGGAATATGTCGAGAAACCTCACTTCCTGGGCATCTATACCCAGTGGTAAAAACGGATTCAAATCCAGCGCACGAACCTCGACATATTCGATACCACCTTCAGTTAATGCATCGAGCGGGCGTTGACCGCGCTTCACCACACGTTTTGGTCTGATCGTGCTGTAGAACTCGTTTTCCAGTTGCAACAGGTTGGCGTTTATCTGGTTGTAATCGCTATTGTTTCGCTCATCGATTTCCTGGTAGGCAGGGTAGGAAGTGTGCATGGCATCGTGCAGACACTCAACGTATGTCTGCAGGTCGTTATAACAAACAAACAGTGATTTCTGGGCTTCGCTCTTGTAGCCAAGGTTACCCATGCGCAGGCAGGTGGCGTAGGGAAGAAACAGGCTGCCGCTATCCAATTCCTGCAGCTTGTGTTCCCGTCCCTGTACGAAACACCGACACGCGCTGGGTGACGCACCAAACAGGTAAATCAGCAACCAGGAGTAACGGTGAAAGTTGCGAATCAGGTGCAAGTAACGGTCCGTTCGAAAATCCTGCAAGGAATCCTGGTTGCCCAGAATCTCCTGGTAAGCCGGCCAGAATGCATCGGGCATGGAAAAGTTGTAATGCAACCCGGAAATCACCTGCATGAGGGAGCCGTAGCGAAACGACAGGCCGCGCCGGTACAGGGTTTTCAGGCGACCGATGTTGGAAGATCCATACCTGGCTATGGGAATGCTCGCTTCACTATCCAGCGGGCAGGGCATGGAGCTGGTCCAGAGTATCTCGTTGTGCTCGAGGTTCTGCAGGGTGAAGCGGTGGATGTTTTCCAGCATACCCAGGGCTTCATCGATTGAATCGTATACCGGTGTGATGAATTCCAGCAGGGCTTCGGAGAAGTCAGTTGTAATGTAGGGGTTGCTGAGGGCCGAGCCTAATGCCGCGGGATGGGCGTGCTGGGAAATATGGCCTTCGGGGGAAATGCGAAGACTTTCTTTTTCGATGCCCCGGTTTACCCTTCCCCATTCCGAATGAAACTCCGGTAGATGGTATCGCCCCAGGCTTTCGCTTAATGTCTTGGCCAAAGTCGCTCCAATGCGCATCTTCGCCGGAATGTGGTCTCGCTCGACGCGAGCGGAATTATGGCAGATATCCCCGGTTGGTTAAATGACAGGAGATAGAGCCAAACTATTCCACGATTCAAACATTATTTTCTTTGAAGCGATGAATCTGGCGCCGCTGCTTCTTGTTAGGCTTGGTGGCCAGTTGCCAGTGAGTGGGCTGGGACTTGCGTTGAGCCGCAAGTTTTTCCCGGCGCTCAATACTCTCATTTGTTTCTTCGTAGAGTTTCTGTGCTTCCGGGGCGCCGCGCCGTTGATCTGACAGGGCTTTTACCACAACAGTTTTTTCATCGAAGCCCTGGCGTAGCTGGATACGCATGCCCAGCTCCAGCTCCTTGCTCGGCTTGGCATTGACACCTTCGACTTTGACCTTGCCTCCATCTATGGCCTGCTTGGCCATAGCCCGGGTCTTGTAAAACCTTGCAGCCCACAACCACTTGTCGATACGAATTCTTTCGCCCATGGCTAGCCCGGATGTATATGTGCGAAGTCGTCAATCATGGGAAATTCATTGTGATCGAGCGGGGGTCGTTTGCTGTCCGGCTTGCGAATGCTGAACAGGTGTTCGATACCTTCTTTCCTGGCCTGGCGCAGAACCGGAAGGGAATCATCGATCAACATGGTTCGTGAAGGATTGTGATTGATGCGTTGCTGCAGTCTTTCCCAGAAACCATGATTTTCCTTGGGGAGATTTAGGGTGTGCGAACTTACTCTTTCTTCGAAGTAATCCTTGATTCCAGACTGCTGCATTTTCAGATTCATGCTGTCCGGGTGGGCATTGGTTACCAGTACCAGTTGCTTGCCTTTTGCCAACAGTGTCTGCAGGAAGGATTCAACATTGGGTCGCACTGCGATCTTGTGCTTTACGCTGGTTTTTAATGCCACTATGTCCAGTCGCAGTTCGTCCTTCCAGTAATCGAGGCAATACCAGTCCAGGGTGCCACGAACCTCGGCATACTTGCAGGTGATAATTTCCCTGGCAGCATCGTAGCTGACACCGTGTTTCTCTCCGTATTGCTGCGGTACCAGGTGCAACCAGAAAAAATTGTCAAAGTGCAGATCGAGCAGGGTGCCATCCATGTCGAACAGGATGGTATCGATGTCGGCCCACTGGGGTTCGTGTGTCACTGGGATCTCCGCTGCCACTTGGCATGACATTCCGCTTCATGCAAGATGAGGTTGGAACGAATAAGCCCATGGATTATAACGTGAATCAAGGCCCGTGCCCCGACCCGCTCCTGAACAAGGTACTGGAAATCGCAGTAGCTGCAGGGGAGGCCATCCTCGACGTTTATAACAATCAGCAGGACATCAAGGTCACTCACAAGAGTGACAGTTCACCCCTCACGGAAGCCGATCGCCGGGCCCACGACATCATCGTTTCACGACTGGGGGAATTACAGCCCACGCTTCCAGTGTTGTCTGAGGAGTCCGGAACCATCGATTTTGCGGAGCGTAGCCAGTGGCAAAAGTACTGGCTCGTCGATCCGCTGGATGGCACCAAGGAATTCATCAAGCGCAACGGCGAATTTACCGTCAACATCGCCCTGGTCGAAGACGGGGTTGCCACTGCGGGTGTGGTCACCGTGCCGGACAAGAATATCGCCTACCTGGGCGGTCTCGGATACGGGGCCTGGAAGGTGAGCTTGGGTGATCGGGAGCCGGAATCCCATGCCATTCACTGCCGTCCCCTGGACAGCTCCCAGGCGGTGCGGGTCGTGGCGAGTCGCAGCCATCGGGATGAGGATACAGACCAGTTAATCGAAATGATTGGCCGCGAGTTGGGCGCGGTGGAAACCGTGAGCATGGGCAGTTCCCTGAAGATCTGCCTGCTGGCGGAGGGCGAGGCGGACATCTACCCGCGGCTGGCGCCAACCTCAGAGTGGGATACCGCCGCCGCACACGCCGTGCTCACCGCCGCCGGGGGAAGACTGGTAAACGTGGATTTTCAGCCCCTGGTGTACAACAGCAAGGACGAGCTGCTCAATCCCTTCTTCATTGCCCTGGCAGATCCGGGTTATGACTGGCAAAACCTGGTGCGGCAGGTCCTGTAGTTCGGCCGATTGCGGTGGACAAAGCCAGGCAAAAAGTTTAGCGTCGTTTTTCTTTCAGTTCCCGCAATAAACAATCCGGAACCCGCCATGAGATTCCTTACCTGTATTTCATTCCTTCTATTATTAACTGCATGCGGTGAAGAGTCGTCACCGTCGAATCCAGTAACTGCAGTCGACACCATCAGTGAAACGGAACGCCTGAATGCCTGGCTTGACGAGCAGTACGAAGAGCAACTGGATTTCTCACCCCAGACGCGCACCATACTCACCGACAAGACCGATTATGACAAGCTGAATGACGCCAGCCTGGAAGCGGCCGACCAACGACTGCAATGGTTACAGGACAGCGTAGCCACCATGCGCACCGAGTTTGATTACGACGCACTCACCGAGGATGGCCGGCTCAGTTTCGACATGTGGGAGTATTCTTTACAACAGGCCGAGAGCACAGTGCCTTGGCGCAACCATGGCTATATATTCGGTCGTGGTGGTCCACAAACCTCGCTGCCCAGCTTCCTGATCAGCTTTCATCGCGTCGACACGGTGGAAGACATGGAAGCCTATATTTCCCGCCTGCGTGAGATCAGTCGCGTGATGGACCAGTTGATGGAGCGGGCACGGGAAGCATCGGCAATGGGTATCCGGCAACCGGCTTTTGCTTATGACTTCGCAATCGGCGAAATTGACCGGGTGGTTGCCGGAGTACCATTTAACACCAGTGATGATTCCCCCAATTCCCCCTTGTGGGTAGATGTGCAGGGCAAGATAGACGGCCTGCTTGAAGACTCACAGATCGATTCAGCACGGGCAAATGAATTGAGAGACGAAGCCCGCGCCGTACTCGCTGGCAGCTTCCTGGAAACTTACAACGAATTGCGAACCTGGCTGGAACAGGATCGCCAGTTGGCCGATGCGGATGCCCGTGGCGCCTGGGCGTTGCCCGATGGCGACGACTACTACCAGCACAGGCTGGAATTAATGACTACCCTGGAGCTCAGTGCCGACGAGATTCATGAGATCGGCCTGGCCGAGGTGGCGCGATTGCGGGCCGAGATGGAAGAAGTGAAAGAGCAGGCCGGTTTCGACGGCAGCTTGCAGGAATTCTTCCTGTTCCTGCGGGAAGACCCGCAGTTCTACTATCCGGACACCGACGAAGGGCGCCAGGCCTATCTCGATTTCAATAACGAGATGCTGGATTACATCGGTTCCAGGCTGCCGGAGTTTTTCGGACGCCTGCCCAAGGCGCCCCTGGAAGTGAGAAGGGTCGAGTCGTTTCGTGAGCAACCCGGCGCAGCCCAGCACTATCGCTCCGGTGCCCCCGATGGATCACGGCCCGGTGTTTTTTATTCTCACATGTCCGACATGTCCACCCTGGCCCGTTACCAGATCGAAGACATCGCCTATCACGAAGGGAATCCCGGTCACCATATGCAGATTTCCATTCAGCAGGAATTGACCGAAGTGCCCCGTTTCCGCACCCAGTACCGAACCACCGCCTATACCGAGGGCTGGGGCCTGTATGCGGAGTGGCTGGCAAAGGAGATGGGTGGCTACCAGGATCCCTATTCCGATTTTGGCCGCCTGGCCGGGGAGATATGGCGTGCCGTTCGACTGGTGGTGGATACCGGTATCCATGCCAAGCAGTGGAGCCGGGAGCAGGCTGTGGAATTCTTCATGGAAAACTCGCCAATTCCAGAAGGTGCGGTACGCAGCGAAGTGGAACGCTATATCACCGGGCCGGGCCAGGCTACCGCCTACAAGATTGGCATGATGAATTTCCAGCAGGCCCGGGCAAATGCGGAACAGGAACTGGGTGATCTTTTTGACGTCCGCCAGTTCCACGACGTGGTGCTGGGAGCCGGCGCAGTTCCCATGCCGTTCATGCATGCCCGGGTTGAGCGCTGGATAGAAGAAACGAGGGCCAGCCAGTAATACCATGAAGCAATTATTCAGATCGTTAACCCTGTACTGTATGTTAGGTGCCGGCAACCTGGCATTGGCGCAGACTCTTGAGCGGGCAACGCCCGAAGAAGCAGGCATGTCGTCGGCAGGCCTGCAGGCAATTACTACAAACCTGCAGTCTCATATCGACAATGGGGATATTGCAGGAGTGGTAGCCGCCGTTGCCCGGAATGGCAAGATCGTTTACTTCGAGTCATTGGGCATGCTGGATATGGAGCGCGGCCTGCCCATGCGTGATGATGCCATTTTCCGCATCTATTCCATGGCCAGGGAAGTTACCAGTGTCGCCGTGCTCAAATTATATGAAGAAGGGAAGTTTGAGCTTGATGATCCCATCAGCATGTACCTGCCCGAGTTTACGGATCAGCGCGTACTGGTGGATCCCGCGACCACTGACTTCAGCCAGACCCGGGAGCGGGTGGGCGACATTACCGTGGCCCAGTTACTGGTTCACACTTCAGGCCTGGGTGGCCGCAATTCGGGCCTGTACCGTGAATACAATGTCAGGGATCGCAATATCACCCTGGACCAGATGGTCCAGCGCGCGGCGACCGCGCCCCTATTTCACGACCCGGGCACACAATTCCGTTACGGCATCCATGCCACGATCCTGGGCAAGTTGATCGAAGTATGGTCCGGCCAGCCGTTCCAGGACTATCTTGCCGACAATCTGCTTGGACCATTGAACATGCAGGACACCATGTTCTGGGCCGAGGGCCCGGATCGTGACCGCCTGGCCCAGTTGTATCGCCCCACCGACGGCCGCCTGCAGCCTTACCAGATCGAATCCATACCCTTTACCGAACGGCCGCGACTGATCGAGGGGGGTGTGGGGATGTTGGCCAGCACCACGGATTTCCTGCATTTCAGCCAGATGATCCTGGATGGCGGTCGCTTTGGTGGCAGGCAGGTGTTTCGCCCTGAAACTGTTGAGCTGATGTTTCAGAATGCCGTTCCGGATCAGGCCATGCCAATTGGCAGTGGCGGCTACTGGCTGGGATCGGGCTGGACCCTGGGAGGCTTTAATGTAGTGCTGGACCCCGGCGCTTACAGTTGGCCGGTGAGCGAAGGCACAATCTGGTGGGATGGATCCGCCGGTACCCGCTATTTTATCGATCCACAACAGAACATGATTAGCGTTATCATGGCCCAGGTTTCGCCATCGCGTGGTGGCGGATTCAGGGAAGATTTCAAACGATTGTTGGAAGAGGCGATACAGGATCGTTACTAGACCTGCTCGCCAAAATTATTATTCAGTATCCATGGGGGAACTAATGCGAATTTTACGAACTACGGGCCTGGCAACTTTAGTATCCAGTGTCTTCTTTCTTTTATTAAGCACTGTTGCCAGTGCCGACATCGACCAGGCGCGGCTGGATGCCATTGCAGCCGACATGCAATCCCGAATCGATGAACAACGCCTCTCCGGTGCAGTTCTGTTGATCGCTCAGGACGGTGAAGTCCAGATGGCCGAGACTTTCGGTTACCAGAACGTGGAAGGGGAAGTGCCCATGAGCATGGATACCATCTTCCGTATCTTCTCCATGACCAAACCGGTAACCGGTACCGCGCTGATGATTCTGCACGATGAAGGCAAGTTTCAGCTAAGCGATCCCGTTTCCAAATACATTCCCGAGCTCGCGGGTGCGCGAGTTGCAACCGGAACCGATGCAGACGGTAATTTCATTACCGAAGCTGCCAACCATGAATTGACCATCCAGGAACTGGTGTCACACACCGGGGGAATCATGTATTTCCCGCCCCTGTCTAACGGCCCCGTTGCCCAGGCCATGGCCGCAGCCGGTATCGGAGACTTTAGTGTGCCATTGGCGGAACAAATCGATCGCCTCGGTGAACTTCCCCTGGGTTACCAGCCCGGTACCCGTTGGGAATACAGTTTCTCCGTGGACGTACAGGGATACCTGGTAGAAGTATTATCCGGCCAGACTTTCGATGTCTTCCTGCAGGAAAGAATCTTTGAGCCCCTGGGCATGGTGGACACTGCCTTTTATGTTCCCGCGGACAAGGCTGACCGTCTTGCGGACTACGGCGTTTCCACTCCGGGCATGACCATTACTGCTCCTGGCCAGTTCCTCAGCAAGCCTGCATTTTTCTCCGGCGGCGGTGGCCTGGTTTCCACCGCGGGCGATTACCTGAAGTTTGCCCAGATGCACCTGAACAAGGGCGAGCTCGACGGTGTTCGTATTTTGTCCGAGGAAGCGGTGGAAATGATGCGCAGCAACAAGCTGCCGGAAGGAATGAGCAACATCGCTCCCATTTATCCTGGTAACGTATTCGGTATCGATTTCGCCATAGTCAACAATTCCGATGCCTACCAGGGCGCCCCGGTGGGCACTCACTGGTGGTGGGGAATCGCCGGTAGCTGGTTCTGGATCGACCCGGTGCAGGACATCGTGTTCGTGGGAATGATTCAGACCGTCGACATTGGCTATGCCATGCAGACCCACGGCGCCATGCGCGCACTCCTGTACAAGTAACTCCCAAAAGTGCCAGGCATTAGATTGGAGAAAAGGCGGCCCTCGGGTCGCCTTTTTTGTAACCAATCATTCTTTGCGGCGTCTTTATAATAGAAGCATTACAGCTTCTTCGACGGAAATTCCGGCGGTATCTCCGACGTCCCATCGGCACCGCTGCTTTCCATCTTTAAGGCTCGGACACGTGAACGATTCTCCCTATTCCTGTGTTCGAGCCTTTTTTATGCGTCCTGAGGTATAGTTGGTCTCCCTGCAATTATAAAAATAACGGGAGATGAACATGACCCTGGCTGCAGTCAAGAAATTCACTGGCCTCGTGCTTCTCGCAATGGCTCAGGCAGCAATGGGACAGTCCAGCGAAACCCTCAGGGTCGATGGGCTGGAGCAACCGGTCGAGATTCTCAAGGACCGCTGGGGCATCTCCCATATTTACGCCGAAACCGAACACGACCTGTTTTTTGCCCAGGGTTTCAATGCCGCCCGCGATCGACTGTTCCAGTTCGAAGTATGGCGTGCCCAGGCTACGGGTACGACGGCGGAATTTCTCGGCCCCCGGGGCGTGGATAGCGATCACGGCGCACGACTGTTCATGTTTCGCGGTGACATTACCGAGGAGATGAACCACTACCATCCCCGCGGCGCGGAAATCATTACTGCGTTCGTAGACGGCGTTAATGCCTACATCGATCTCGCCCTGGAAGATCCCGAAGCATTACCACTGCCGTTCCAGTTATTGGGAATTCAACCCAGGCACTGGACCCCGGAGGTAGTTATTTCCCGTCACGGCGGGTTGCTGGGCAACATCGGGCTGGAACTCAATACCGGCCGGGCGGTTTGCAGCATCGGTGAGGACCTGGTGCGGGAGACCCAGTACTACCACCCCCACGATCCCATTCTCACCATTGACCCCATGATCGATTGCGATTCCTTGCTGAACAACGACATTCTTTATCTTTACAACGCCTATCGCCGCACGTTGCGTTTCGAACCTTCGGATATCGTTGTCGCCGCGAACAGAAACTCTGTCCACGAATTTGAGCAGATCGCCAACACCCTGGTGGCCGAAGAACACATAACCCGGGAAAACGACCTGGATGACATCGGCAGCAACAACTGGGTAATCAGCGGCGAGCTGACCCAGGATGGCTGGCCCATGATGGTGAACGATCCCCACCGTACTCAACAGGTCCCCTCCCTGCGCTACTGGGCACACCTGGTGGGGCCGGGATGGAATGTCATCGGCGGCGGTGAACCCACAATCCCGGGCATATCCATCGGCCATAACGGGGTAGGGGCCTGGGGCCTGACCGTGTTCAACACCGATGGTGAAGATCTGTATGTCTACGAAACCAATCCATCCAATCCAAATCAATACAGGTATCGTGGCCGTTGGGAGGATATGGAAATAATCTCTGAATCGATTCCGGTTAAAGGTTCAAGCCCTGTTACGGTTGAATTGAAGTACACCCGCCATGGCCCGGTAACTTTTCACGATGACGACAACAACCTGGCCTATGCCGTACGTCCGGCGTGGATGGAAATTGGCGGCGCACCCTACCTGGCATCCCTGCGCATGGACCAGGCAAAAACCTGGGAAGAGTTTCGCGACGCCTCCAATTACAGCCACATACCCGGCGAGAACATGATCTGGGCGGACCGTGACGGTAATATCGGCTGGCAGGCGGTAGGCATCGCGCCAATTCGCCGCAATTTTTCCGGCATGGTTCCTGTGCCCGGTGACGGACGTTATGAGTGGGATGGATACCTGGAAATTCGCAATAAGCCTAATGAATTCAACCCGGAGCGCGGATACATCGAAACTTCAAACAGTAATTACACGCCACCGGACTTTCCCTACCTGGAGGCCATTGGATACACCTGGACCGACCCCTACCGCTGGGCGCGGGGCAGCGAGGTGCTGGCATCGGGCCGCAAATTCAACATGATGGACATGATCGAGTTGCAACACGACTACCTGTCCATTCCCGCACGCACCCTGGTGCCATTCTTCCAGACCATTCGCGCCGGCGAAGAACGGGTGGAACAAGCGCGGCAGATGTTACTGGACTGGGATTTCGTGCTGGACAGGAATTCCATCGAAGCGGGCATCTACGTGGTGTTCGAGAGGCAGCTCCTGGTTAACATGGAACAATTGAAGCTACCGGAAAGTGTTCACAGCTACCTGAGCGTGGGTATGAAGAAAACCATAGATATGTTGTTAGCTCCGGACGGAGACTTCGGCGAGGATCCAATCGAAGGCAGGGGTCAGTTCCTGCTGGATACCCTGGCCCAGGCGGTGAATGGGCTTACCGAGAAATTCGGTTCCAACATGCAGAACTGGGTTTATGGCCAGGCTGAGTACAAGCACGTGTTACTGAGGCACCCTCTCAGCCCCGCGGTGGATGAAGAAACGCGGGCGCGACTGGAAGTAGGGCCACTGCCCCGCGGAGGCAACGGTTTCACCCTGGGCAATACCGGCAGCGGTGACAACCAGACTACAGGCGCTTCGTTCCGGATCTTTGTAGATACCCGGGATTGGGACAACACCCTGGGGATGAATAATCCGGGACAGGTAGGTGATCCCGACCATCCCCTGTATAACAACCTGTTCGAGCTGTGGGCAGAGGACAAGGTGTTTCCCGCGTTCTATTCTCGTGACAAGATTGAAACAGTGCTGTTTGAAACCCTTACGCTTAATCCAAGGTAAGTAGAGGCAATTTAGTTTTTTGCGAATTTTGTGCTTTTTTGTGGCCACAATAGGGTTTTGGTATTGGCCACAAAAAGGCACAAAAAACTCAAAAATTGCAGCTTAATCAAGACCGAGTTGGCTCCCCGAGTTTTGTGGCCATGACCAATTGAAAAAATTGATTAAAAAGGTATTGAAGTGGTCCGCTCTCAGCCTCGCCGGCCTGGCGCTGCTGGTGCTGGTTGGTGGCCGAACCTATCAGCTTGTGGCCGAAAACCGGGACAGGGATCGCTTTCCCCCGCCGGGCCGCTTGATAGATGTGGACGGAACCGCCATGCACATGCATTGCACCGGCGAAGGTTCACCCACGGTGGTGTTCGAGCAGGGCCTGGGTAGCCTCAATGAAAACTGGGAGGACATCTTCGCAGCTACGCTGGAAACTACACGCATCTGTTACTACGATCGCCTCGGCATGGGTTACAGCGAACCCCTGAACCGGCTGGTGTTCGCGCCGGAAGTAGCAGCGCGCCTCAATCAATTGCTTATCGCCAGTGGTGAGACTGGCGACATCGTCCTGGTGGGGTGGTCCGCCGGGGGCGTCTATATCCGCGAGTACTACAAGCAGTTTCCCGGCAATGTGAAAGGCATGGTGTTCGTGGATTCCAGCCATGAACAACAGGGCTACCGATTGCCGCAACCGGAAGCTGCCGGAGGCGGTAATGGCCTGATGCGCCTGGCCGGTTTCCTGCAACCCTTCGGCATCCTGCGCCTGTTCGGCTTCGTGGAGGAGCGCGCCCGGCCTGCAAACGCTTCCGAAGAACTGGGTGATCGCCTGGTGGCCCATCGCAATACTTCCTATGCCATCCGCACCGGCCGGCAGAATTCCGAATCCTTTCGCAACGACATCAACCAGCAATCGCCGCCGCCCCAACTGGGGAGCCTGCCCATCATCGTGCTTACCCAGGGCATCCCGGTGGAAGAAATGTTGCCCGACGCCACCGAAGAGGAACTGGATTTTCGCCGCAGGGGCCGTGATGTGTGGAATGAGTTGCAGGAGGAACTGGCAGCTCTCTCCAGCAACAGCAGGCACGTGATTGCTACAGAGAGCAGTCATGCCATTCATGCCGGGGCCCCGGAGCTCCTGATTCGGGCTATCCGCGACATGGTCGCAACGGTGCGTTTTCCTGCCACGGAATAGTTCCACAAAGTTGATAACAAAATCGGGCCTCCTTCCGTCTAAATGGAAATACCCACGAAGAGGATATCCCTGTGATTACCCATCAACTCAAGCTGGCCCTGCGCACCATCTTCAAGAACCGCCTCTATTCCCTGGTCAGCGTGCTGGGTCTCGCCGTGGGGCTGACTGTCAGCATCCTGATCTTTTCCTTCGTTCGCTACGAAACCAATTTCGATGCCATGCATCAGGGCAGTGACCGGATCTATCGTCTCAACTGGGAAGTGAGTGGTTCGCGCTTCGCCACATTCTTCAATGGGGTTACGCCAATCTACAAGTCAATTTTCCCCCAGATCGAAGCCTTTACCCGGCTGGCGCCCAGTGACCTGCTAATGAATGTTGGCGATGTGCGTCACATCGCGTCGGTTTCCATGGTGGATAATGATTTTTTCCAGATGTTCAGTTACGCGGCTGTCGTTGGTGATGCCAATGAGTCAATCGCAGACATGAGTTCGGCGGTCATCACCGAAGCGGCTGCCCGGCAGTACTTCGGGACTACTAATGCAGCGGACGTCGTTGGCGAAGTCTTCACGGTCCAGGAAGATTTCGATTTTCGCGTCGCCGCCGTGGTGGGCAACAACCCCGGCAACAGTCACATTGGTTCCAATATTTTTATCAATATCGAAAACATGCCGGCGGTATGGAACAGCCCGGGTATATTCGAAAACCTGGGGTCCGATGTTTTTTATCATTATGTAAGGCTTGCTCCGGGGACGGACCATCTGCAGTTTCAAACCGACCTTGCCCGTGCCTATTCGGAAGAGATCAATGCCGGGTTCGAAGTACAGGTTTACCTGCAACCCTTATCCGACATTCATTTCACCACCGACCTGCAGAATGAAATGAGCATGCGCGATGATGTGCTGGGCATCATGAAACCCATTCGCCAGCGCACCGATGTGCTCGTATTCAGCGCTGTAGCCTTGTTGACGCTGGTGATAGCCACGGTCAATTTCATGAACCTGCAACTGGTGCAGTTTACGCGCCGTACCCGGGAAGTGGCGGTGAAGCGTATCGTCGGCTCATCCCGGTCAGACCTGGTGCGGCAATTCCTGTTGGAAACAGTACTGATCTCTCTGATAGCACTAGCGGTGTCGGCACTGCTATGTGTGAGCTTCATGCCCTATTTCAATACCATGGTAGCCGCGACCATCGACTCCTCGATCATATTCACCTTTGGCAGTGCGCTGCTGCTGGTAGCCACCGCCATAGTGATTGGACTCGTGGCGGGCCTGTACCCGGCAACAACCATAGCCAGGCTTTCACCGGTGAATGCCATGCGCGGCGAAGTAGTGAAAGGCATGAGTTCTTCCCGGTTTCGCTCTGCGCTTATTGTTACCCAGTTTGCAATCTCCGTGGGCCTGATCGTGTCCGCCGGGGTGATCAACTCACAAATAAACTTCGCCCTGTCATCGGGCCTGGGTTTTGACCCCGACAACGTGGTCACCGTGGAGTTGCCTACACCCGCAGCCCGCAATGCCTATGACGCCATGCGCAGTGAACTGCAAGGCGAAGCAGGCGTACTGGCTGTGTCGGTTGCAGACATTATTCCCGGTCGCGACCTGTCCAACGGCACCGGCTTTTCCCAGGTCAACGGCGTGGAACAGCAGTTTGGCGTTCGCACCGTGGTAGTGGGCGATGATTACTTCGATGCGCTGGGAATGGAATTTCTTGCCGGTCGCGCCCTCGATGACGATTTCAATACCGATTTTCTCGGCGATTTCTCCAATACCAATATAGAACGGGTTGGTGGCATCGTATTGAATGAAACCGCCGCCCGGCAGGCAGGTTGGACTAATCCCCAGGATGCTATCGGTGGGGAAATATACGGCGGTGGAAATTTCCAGGGTGTGTTCTACACAACCAATGCCAATGTGATTGGAGTGGTAAGGGATGCCCAGTTCGGCTCCATTCGTGCCGAGGTGCCGGCCATCGGTTTTTATATGGCCAATCGGCGCAACGTGATGCTGGTGAAAACAACCGGTGAAAACCAGCAGGCCACCCTGGATGCTATAGACAGGGTGTGGAGTGAAAACATGATCGAACTACCCATACAGCGCAACTTCCTGGCCGACAGCTACCAGGTATTTTATGCTGGCGAGCAGCGAACTTTTATCCTGTTCATGGTGCTGTCTGTTATCGCTGTTGGAATTGCCTGCCTTGGGCTATACGCCGTAACCGCCTACATCGCCGAGCGCAGGACCAAGGAAATATCTATACGTAAGGTATTAGGTGCGACGGTGCAAAACCTGGCAGCACTGCTCGCCTGGGATTTCTCCAGGCTGGTGCTGATTGCCAATCTCATCGCCTGGCCCGTGGCCTGGTGGGGTATGCAGCGTTGGCTGAGTAATTTCAATTTCCAGGCAGAAATCGGATTTGGCATCTTCCTGCTGGCAGGCCTGGCTACGTTTGTATTGGCCCTGGCCACTACCCTGCAACGCGCATGGGTGGTAGCGAATCGAAACCCGGTGGAGAGCCTGCGTACCGAGTAGTTCGGTCCGCAACTGGAGCGGGTGATGGGAATCGAACCCACGTTATCAGCTTGGGAAGCTGAAGTTCTGCCATTGAACTACACCCGCGCATTGCTCACATACCGGCGATCTTGCCTCCCTTCGCGGAAACCATCAGCTGCACGATGCGCTCGGTGACATTGGGTTCCAGTCCTTCCGTATGACCCTTGTCGATGCGCACCACGTCCGCCACGATGCGGCCGTCGTTACAGCCGGGGTATTCGAAAATGTCGGCGGTGCCTGGCCGTGCCGCCATGCCCCAGACCGGGTAACCGGAGCGGGCGCTGTCCGTAACCCAACCCGGTTGGGTATCCACCACGGAATACTGGATGCGATCTCGGCAACCATACTTGCCCGCCCAGGGTGAATTGTCCGGCAATTCCACGATCTCGTGTTCACCGGTGGCGTAAATATGGGAAAAGTCACAACTGGGCAGGGTGCTATCCTGGGCTGGGGGCCGTTGCCGCGCCGGTGGTGGCGAACCATCTGGTCCGGGTGGGCCAAAACCGGGAACGATCTCGGCACGGCCGATCCGTCCACCGGACAGGCTTAACAGGCCATCCACCTTGTCGCGAAAGAAATCGGTGCACACCAGGCGATGGGAAGTACCACCCCCCTGGCTGTGCCCAGCCAGCCACATGGATTTGATGTTATCGGTGCCGAATGCAGCGATTACCTGGTTGGTGATGTTCTGCAGGTGTGCATCATCCACGTCGGAGATCCACATGCGAATTCCGGAACCGCCACCAATGCCACCCGATCCTTCAGCGGTGGACGTGGCCACTACCAGCCGGTATTCATCCTTGTAATCTGAGACCGGGAAGTAATGACGCTGCCAGTTGGCAATGGAACCGGCGCCATGGATATTGAGGACAAACACCACGTCTTCACCCGGTTTCAAATCACAGGGGTAATCGAGGAAATATTCGCGTCCGGTGAGGGGATCGGTGACGTTGCCCCGTACGGGAACCTTTGCGGCACAGTCTCCTGCGGAACAGTGTACCGGTGGCGGCGTCTGGCACACCACGTCAAGAAGGTTTTCATCAGCAAAGGCAGCCTGGCTAATAATCCAGGAACTCATCAATGCCAGGCTCATTTGTATTGTTCTTATCATTTATTCCTCCATTAATGCCTGTTTCTGCGGGCGCAAGCAGCTATTCTTACTCCATCGTGGATATTCCTCAAGCGCCTTCTTGAGTGGCGCAGTAGGCCGCCAGGGTCTTGCCCCGTTCGTCTCGGAAGAAATCCTCACAGACTTCCATTTGCCGCATACGATCCAGGCGGAAATTTCGGAAATCCTTACGCCACTCACACCAGCCTACCAACAGCCACACCGGTCCAAAGAAGACCAGGGCCAGGGGCCGTATCGTGCGCTCGCTCGATTTGCGCTGTTCATCCCGGTACCTGAAGCGAATCTTTTGCTTGTTGCGAATGCATTCCCTGATGCCAGAAAAATTTACCTCCCAGGGAATCTTGCCCTTGCTGGGCATGGACAGTACTACAAGTTGTTCCAGTTCATGGAGCAGGTTTTCTGGCAGGACCGCACTGATCTTGTCCAGCGCTTCTTCCGCTTTCTCGGCGTAACCATCATCGGTCCAGTTCCGCACCATGGCGATACCCAGGCTCAGGGCCTCCAGTTCGTCCTGGTCAAACATCACCGGGGGCAGGTGATACTTCTTGTCGATGACGTAACCGACGCCGGCTTCCCCGTAAATGGGCACGCCCGAGTCCATGAGGTCCTGGATGTCGCGGTAAATCGTGCGCTGGCACACCTCGAAATCCTCGGCGATCTGCCGCGCCGTCACCGCCCGCCGCCGCTTGCGCAGGTAGTGCACCAGCTTCATTAAACGATCCGCTCTTCTCACGGCAGCTCCCCTAAATAATGTATTTCCATCCTACTGCAAGTCTGCTGACACCACGCTGTCAGTAGGGTGTCAGTATACTGATTCCACCTTAAATCAACAGGAGATGTGAAAATGATCGGATACGTAACGGTGGGAACTAACGACCTCGACAGGGCAGTGGCCTTTTACGATGCCCTGTTTGATTCCATGGGCGTGGGACGCTTCATGGAAGTGGAAGACGTGTTCGTCGCCTGGGCACCGGCGCCGGACCAGCCCTCGGTGGCTGTTACTCGCCCCTTTAACAAGGAAAAGGCAACGGTAGGAAATGGTGTGATGGTGGCGCTTATGCTGGATTCCCAGGACAAGGTTCATGCCCTGCATGGGAAAGCTCTCGAACTGGGTGCTACTAATGAAGGGGATCCAGGACCGAGGGGTGACGACGGATCAGGATTCTACGCCGGTTATTTCCGTGACCTGGATGGCAACAAGTTCAACGCATTCTGCGTCGGCGGCCAATAGGAGGCCATGATGGAAACGGGCAGTTCAATACGCATGCCGGATTGCCCGTTTCTGCGAATATTCTTGCGTAGCAGGCAACAATGGATGTTAGATTACGTGCTTCGCCCTGACATGGAGCCGTCGTCACTTGAAAGCCGCAATCTTCACTCGCTACGGCCCACCGGAAGTGATGCAAATCGCCGAGGTTCCCCAGCCGGAACTGAAAGACGATGAAATACTCGTCAGGGTGAACGCGGTAAATGTGTTTCCCGGTGATTGCGAGATGCGCCGCTTCCAGGTGCACGGCTTTTTCTGGTTACCCATTCGCTTATTGATGGGTGTAATCCGGCCCCGGCGCAAACGCCAGGTACTGGGGCAGGAAGTCTCCGGTACCGTGGAACAGCTTGGCAGTGAAGCTTCCGGATTCAACATCGGCGACGAGGTTTGTACCCCAACCATTTTTTTCGGCGGTTACGCGGAACTGGCCCGGGCCAAGGCCAGTGTCGCCATCCACAAGCCGGCAAACCTCAGTCACGTCGAAGCAGCGGGCATGAGCGTGGGCGGGCTAAACGCCCTGGATTTCCTGCGCATTGGTGAAGTTAAAGAAGGCACTCGTCTGTTATTGATCGGAGCCGGCGGCTGCATCGGCACCATGGCGGTTCAGGTTGCAAAGGCATGGGGAGCGAAGGTCACCGCGGTGGATAACACCGAGAAATGCAGGAAGCTCCTGGAAATCGGCGCCGACTCAGTGGTGGACTTCACCCGGGAAGATTACACAGAAGTCGAGGAACCTTATGATGTGATTGTCGACATCGTCGGACGCAGTTCCTACGGGAAGAATCTCGACATACTGCGGCCGGGTGGTTTCCTCATACTCGGAAATGCACCGGCTGCGCACATGGTACGCCGTGTGTGGAGTCGCTTCACGACCCGGCATAAGGTAAGGATCGCCCTGGCCGGCTACAAACAGGATGACCTGGATTATCTCAAGGAACTGGTCGAATCCGGCAAGGTCAAGCCAGTGGTAGACAGAAGCTATGCTCTCGATGAGATAGTTGAAGCCCATACTTATGTCGACTCCGGTAAACGATTCGGTAACGTGGTGTTAACCGTTTCTTGAGTTAGTACCACGAGTCTCAGGCCGCACTGGGCGAAACCGCTTCCTGTTGCACCGCTTTCCCATTCTTGCTCTTGCCGCTTAACAGCCGGCCCAGCCAGCGATCCCTTACCAGCCAGTGGTAGCTGATTAGTAAGAAACCAAATGTAAGCAGGTTAATAAGCGCGAACTTGATGGACCAGTGCAGGCTCATGTCCATCATCCAGGCCTGCAGCAACATGACGATGGGCAGGTGCATGACGTACATCCAGTAGGAGGCATCGGCCAGGTAGCGAATGCGGGTGTTTTCGTTTCGAAACAGCTCCATGCCGTAACCGATAAACGCCAGGGTCAGGGCGAGTACGGCTACTCCATAGCTCGCGGCGTACAGGTATCCATCCAGTCCCGCGGCTACCGTGACGAAATCAGACTCCACACCCGATAGCGTGAGGCTGACCACAACGGCAACCACGCCGATTAGCAGGTGAGTCATCCGGTTGCCACGTATGGCTTCCAGCAATTCCCGTTGCCGGTGCAGAATCCAGCCCAGCACGAACAGGTAACAATAAATGAACAATGAGCTGGCCACCGGTCGCAGCGATTGGTCAGGAGTGGGAATGCCGCCCCAGAAGATCCAGTCGGGAATAAGCGCCAGTGCTATGGCAACGGGAACCGCCAATACCAGGCTCGCAGTCCTCGATGCGGTGATGCGCGCAAACAACTTGTCTATCTTGTTACGAAGCGCTTCCTTTCGATCTACCCTGGCAAGAATTTCGCGCGAAGCCAGCACCAGCCCGTAAATCCACAGCAGGATATAGAGAAACCACAGGTGGGTTAGGGGAAACTCCGTACCTTCCGGTGCGGTGCTTTCTTCCGGAAATTCACCACCGTTTAACTTGAACACTCCCCAGATCAGGGCTCCCGTAAGAGGAACGATAACCACCGGCCAGAAAATCACCAGGGGCAGGGCGATGCGACGCAGTCGATCCTTGATAAAGGCTCTTGCACCACGGCGGTGAAAAACCATGTGCCCGAAAAAACCGGCGATCATGAAAAACGTCGCCATGCGAAAAACATGGATCAGGTAGAAAGTGAGATCCATGGTCAGGCTCGGGCTGTTGTCGACCAGTGGCCAGCCCACGACAGCCAGGCCAGGCTGGAATGACATAGTGGCATGCAGCACGATGCCCAACAGCAGGGCAAAGGCCCGTACCGCGTCGAGTGAGTGGAGGCGTTCCGGGCCAGTAGTAATTGTCGCTGTCATTATCCCTTTTCCTGTTCTGTTTTAGCCCAGAAGGCAGTATGCGATCAGTGCAACCAGCGTGACCTTGAATGCCATGCGCCAGACCACAGGTGAAGGCAGTACCCGGTTCAGGTATTCGCCAATGGGCTTGTAAAAGTATTCCTGGTGATGCTGTCTCATTTTCGTTTCTCCTCTGCTTGGTTGCCGGAAGAGCTGCTGTAAGCGATGGGGCAATCTTAGGGAGGCTACCGGACCGGCGCAGCAAGCTTTCCGCCAATGCCGCGCAGGCCTCGGTTATTGCCGCAGGGCACGGAATTCGGGGGGATTCGTCAAAAACCGATGCTCAGGCGTCACTCACCGAAAGGAAACGGAATCCCGGGGGTAAACCCTATAGTCTGCCCCCCATGACAACATCGGAGTGATGGAATGAACGACCACAAGGACAACGACGGACGCCAGCTCACGGCCTACATACTGCTTGGGCTGGCGGGCTATATCTTCCTGGCCCAGGTGGGATTGCTGGACTTCTTTGGTATCCGCGATGCCATTCGCTGGATTTTCCGTACTTTCTGGAACCTGCTGCCTGCCGCTATTGCTGCAGCAGGCATTTACTGGATCGTCCAGGCCAGGCCGGGCACCCGCCCCGTCGCTGCATACCTGATCACCGGTTTTGGCGCGGCACTGCTGGTTTCCCAGTTCGGGATATTCGGCCTTAGCTTCGGCGAACTCATTACACCCCTGATCCTGGTAATCGTGGCACTGATGATTATGAATCCCCGCGAACTACTGCCAAAGCGCCTCAATACCCAGGGAGATGAAGTCGATGAGGAGGTGGATAGTGTCGAGCTCATGGCTTTCATGGGCGGCGGAGAGCTCGCCTTTAATTCCCAAAAGCTCGAAGGGGGAGAAATCATCTGCATCATGGGGGGGTATGACCTGGATTTTCGTGACGCGGAAATGCTTGGCGATACCATGGTCATTAACATAATCTGCATCATGGGCGGCTTCGAAATGAAAGTTCCGCCTCACTGGGAAGTGGAGAAGCGCGGCTCATTCGCTATTATGGGCGGCTACAGCAACAAGGCGAAGTGCATTGCCGAAGAGCTGGAGTTGCCGCGCAAGAAACTGATCGTCAAGGGCTTTGCCCTTATGGGTGGCGGCGAGTTCAAGAATTAACAATACGGCGCGAACGCTAAACGCCCATGCACCCCTTTTTCGACAGTACCCAGAAAATACTCATTCTGCTGGCGGGCTGGCTCGTGCTTACGGTCAGCGTATGTTCCCTGTTGGGGATCATTGCCGGTACCACCCTGGTGGACACCCTGATCCTGTTCGCGCCGCTCTATTTCCTCTTCCTTCTATTTATTCTTCCCAATTATTACGTGTGCCAGGGATTGCCCCTTGGAGAGACCAAACCACTTTACCTGTTGGCCAGCCATATCCTGACCCTGTTTGTCGTTACCGGCATGTGGTACCTGTTAGGTATCACCTATGCCGGCTTTCTCGACAATGTCCTGGATGACATGTCCTGGTCGGAACTGTTCGACATGGCCCTGTACATCAACATCGGCATTGTCATTATCCAGTTTGAAGTGTTCGTGCTATTGCACTACCTGTTTTTCGCCCTGGATAAATCCCGGCGCCTGGAGCAGGACGCATTGCAACAGAAGCTGTTAATCAGCCAGGCGGAACTGCAAACTCTCAGGGCCACGGTGCATCCCCACTTCCTTTTCAATTCCCTCAATACGCTTTCGAATATTTCCCTGTCATCACCGGAGAAGGCTCATCGCTTCTGCCTGTTGCTGGCGGAGTTTTTGCGTTACAGCGTGGCCTACAGCACACGCAAGGATTCCACCCTCCATGACGAGCTGGAACACATACAGAACTACCTCGGAATCGAGCGGGAACGGTTTGGTGATCGCCTTAACACCGTGTTCGAGGTTCCGGAAGAACTGAAATCCGCCCGGGTGCCGCCGATGTTACTGTTCCCCCTGGTTGAGAATGCCATCAAGCATGGAATTGACAGTTGCATCGAAGGGGGTGAACTCAAGCTTGCGGTGCGAGAAAATGCCGGGACCCTGGTAGTGGAAGTAACAAATCCGGTGGACGAACTGGGACGCAAGCAAAAAGGCACGGGTCATGGCATGAAGGCCGTGGAACACCGCCTGAAGAATCGCTACGGCGAGCACGGGCACCTGAAAACGGAAGCCACACCGGGACAATTCAAGGTCATCATGTACCTGCCACTGGAACAATCCGGCGAGGTTGCACAGGCTTGAGCGGAAAGATAACAGCCTTAATCGTCGACGACGAACCTCATGCCCGGGAAGGGCTGAAGAATGCCCTGGAAAAGTTTGAGCAACTTGATGTGGTCGCCCTGTGCGAGAACGGGCTCGAGGCGGTCAAGGCGGTCAACGAGTTAAAACCCCGCATCATGTTCCTGGATATCCAGATGCCCAAGCTGGATGGTTTCGACGTGCTGGAATTGCTGGGTAAGGACGCACCCCTGGTGATTTTCGTCACCGCCTTTGACGAATACGCGGTTAATGCCTTCGAAGCCAATGCCGTGGACTACCTGCTGAAACCCCTGGATCCCACACGGCTGGAAACCGCGGTGCAACGCGCCCTGGAACGCCTGGACAGCGGCCAGGTAGCTCAGCTCACTGCACTGATCGACGACCCGCCGCGGGAGGATGAGATTCAGCGCCGAATCCTGGTACGGGACGGCAGCGAGGTCCACGTGCTGGCGGCCGATGACGTGATGTACATCGAATCCGCCGACGACTACGTGGCGATTCACACCGCCGATGCCACCCACATCAAGCTGGACCGGCTCAGCAAGCTGGAGAAGCAACTGGACCCGCGCCAGTTTTGCCGTATCCACCGATCATGTTTGCTTAACATCAATTTCCTCGCCCGCATCGAACAGGAAACCAAGGACACCCACACGGCCATCCTCACCAACGACAAGCAATTACCCATCAGTCGCAGCGGTTATGGCAACCTGAAGCAATTGCTGTAATCCTTGTTTTTGCCGCTTCCAGATTGATTTGAGACATGGCGAACCGTAAGCCGGATAAGGCGTGGGGCAGTGCCGGACAATTTCTGCCGGGCCGGGTTCATAGAATGCTATAAAGAACCCGCAGTGAATTTTTCAAAAGAAACAGAATAACCGCACAGGTCAAAGGGAAACGCAGTTCCATGGAGAACTTTCGTCGATGTCTGGTAGCGGCAACCGCAGTTTGTGCGCTGCCCGCATTAGTCCAGGCCCAGGTTGGCAGCACAAGGGATACGGATGCGCTGAAGGAGGTGCGGGTTGTCCGTGTCGAACAAGCGCCGGTCATTGATGGCCGTCTCGACGAGGCGGTATGGCAGCAGGCCGAAGTCATAACGGATTTTCACCAGACCCGTCCGGGCGACGGCACTGAACCCAGCGAGCCGACAGAAGTCTACATGCTGTATACCGAAGACGCGCTGTACATCGGCGCCCGCATGTACGACAGCGAACCGCACCTGATCTCCGCGCCTACTATTCGTCATGGCCAGGGCCTGGGTAGTGACGATCGACTGGTAGTAATACTGGATCCCTTCAACACGCGCCGCGTCGGCTATCGCTTCGAAACCAACTTAAATGGCGTGCGTCATGATGCCCTATATACAGAAGTCAGTTCATTCCAGAGCGACTGGACCGTGATCTGGGATACGGCGACGTCAACGGAAGAAGATGCGTGGATTGCGGAAATCGAGATCCCGTTCAAGACCCTGCCGTTTGATGAGAATGTTACAACCTGGGGTTTCAATTTTGGCCGTGGCATTCGCCGCCGAGGCGAAGAAGTGGCGTGGGTCTCGTACAATCGAACCTACAATCCCAGCATTGTAGGCCTGGCTACCGGGCTCAGCGGTATGGACAAGGGCGCCGGCCTCGACCTGGTTCCATCCTTGTCGGTGAACCGGGAGAAACGTTTCGCCAACGCAACCAATCCCGTAAACCTCACCAATACCGAATGGGATCCTTCACTGGATGCGTTCTATCGCATCACGCCATCACTCAATGCAGCACTCACCATCAATACGGATTTCTCGGCCACCGAGGTGGACAACCGCCAGGTCAACCTGACCCGTTTCAACCTGTTCTTCCCCGAGAAGCGGGATTTCTTCCTCAATGACTCCGACCTGTTCCAGTTTGGTGGTATCGGTGGTGGCAGGCAGACTCGCAACCAGGCCCAGTCCCGTGGCAGCCGGGAAAACGCCAGACCCTATTTTTCCAGGCGTATCGGCCTCAGCGCCAGCGGCGCACCGGTGGACATCGAATACGGCGGAAGACTTAGCGGTCGCGTGGGCCGATGGAATATAGGGACTCTCGCTATTCGCCAGGACGCGTTTGGTGATGTTGCGGCGAAGGATCTCTTCGTTGGCCGCTTCTCCGCCAATGTTCTGGAAGAGTCAACACTGGGCATGATTATCACCGAGGGAGATCCTCGCTCAAACGTGGACAATACCGTGTTGGGCATGGATTTCCGCTACCTCAACACCCGTCTCAGCAGTGGACAGACCATCGAGGGGGATGCCTGGTTCCAGCAATCTGATACACCTGGATTGAATGGAGACGACGCCGCCTTCGGATTCGGTCTGCGCTCGCCCAACAATTCCGGATGGAGCGGCGGGATTGGCTACAAGGAAGTTCAGAAGAATTTCTTTCCTGCTATGGGCTTTGTGAACAACGCCAACATCCGGGATTACTCCGCGGAGGTAGCCTATGCACACTATCCTGATAGCAGCATTCTGCAATCGGTGACATCAGGTATCAGCGCCCAACAGGTCAGGTTCATCGATGGTGGCCTGCAAAGCGAAGCCCTGGTGTTCCAGTTATTCAATGCCCAGACCCATCAGAGCGATCGCAGCGTGGCGCGGCACAATCGCTACAAGGAAGTGGTGCTGGCACCCTTCACGATTTACAGCGATCCGGACCGTTCCATACAGATTCAACCGGGAAATTATGAGTTCGATAATTCGGGAATCTTTTTCGGGACAGGGGGGCAGCGGGAGTTCGCCGGCCAGCTCTTGTACGAATCCGGGGATTTCTACAATGGCAAGCGCACCACGATTAATAGCGGTTTTTCCTGGCAGCAATCACGAAACTTCATACTGGACATGGATTACAACTGGGATGACATCAGGCTGCCCCAGGGTAATTTTATTTCCCGCCTCACCAGCGTCACCACCCAGGTGGCGTTTTCTTCAACCCTTTACTGGGTCAGCCTGGTCCAGTACGACAACCAGTCAGAAGAGATCGGCGTCAATACGCGCCTGCAGTGGATACCCCGGGCTGGGCAGGAAGGATTCATCGTACTGAATTACAACGTGCAGGATTTCGATCGCGACAATCGCTTTCACTCGGCCTATTCCGACCTGGCGATAAAGTTCAAGTATACGATTCGATTCTAGTCGGCAATGCCGCCGGCAAAACTGCCGGGCTCGCCAGCCTGGCAGCCTGTGACCGGATTCAATAATTCCGGGTGGGGCAGGGATTCGTCCCGGCAGGCCAGGGATTGCACGGTGGGGCTTCGATCCAGGGCATCCCCGTTTACATTTTCTGCCCGCAGCTTGAGATGGGCAAATATGCGGCGCCCGTTGTAGGGTACTGGCGCGAATATTCCTTCGTCATTGATGCTGGCAGGGATCAGCTTCAACCGCACCCATCCGCGCACGTTGCCGCCAATTGCCATGATGCGTCGATTGTCCTGGTCGATCTTTACCACGATGTCACAGTGGGTCCGTGCACCCATGCCCATCTGTTCCTGGCGCTGTGCAATCGTATAGTAGTTGGGGCGCCAGCCACGGCATAACAGGTCTCCCGGGACAACCTCATATTCACCGGGGTCGTGAGCCACAAATGCGGCACCGGATTCATTGTCATCCCGTGCCATGATGGCCTGGTCAATATAACTGTGATGGGCAATGGCACGCTGGAACTGGCTTCTTTCTCCCAGCCCGCTTTCACACATGACCCAGGAGATAAACGCCGCCGACCAGGGGTTGCGCCAGCGCGATCCCATGCCCGAGCGTTCCCAGGCCTGGTTCTGCGTATCCAGTATCCATGTTGAGTTCGGTGTGGAAGACCAGTATCCGGCGATGGAATCGGCGACACGGGCTGCCTCATAAGGATCTATGCGCACGCGACGGCGGCGCTGCGGTACGTAATCTGGATTGTCTTCCCGGGTGACGGTCAAGTCCTGTACTTCGAAACCGAAATAAGCCCATTCCTGCACTGCCGTGTTAACGATGCGGGTGCGAATGCCATCGCGATTGAAGGGGCGGCATTCACGATTGACAAAAAACATGTCCCCGGGTTCGCCGCTGACCCGTGCGGAAGGAGGCGTGACGTCAAGAATATCCTGGGGCAGTCGATCCAGTGGCTCGGACTGGGCAATGCTCACTACGGACAGGCAAGTGAATGCGAAAGCACTGTTAAGGAGAAGTCTTGGCACTCTGAAGTCCCTGATGAGCCTGAGAAATTCGCCCAGAATATAAAGGGAATATCGGACCAAGTCCACGCTGCTGCAGAATTTTTGGCCGCCGTTGTGGTCAAAAATTCATGGGTGACGGCAGCGCAGAACATAGCCAGGCTTCGGACTTGTAACCTATTGAAAAATATAGATAAAAATAATCCGTAACCTTGTCTGCTTCGCTACGTCTAAATTAAAAAACGAATTCAACAAATCAGCCAGGCGCAAACACCTCTCCTGCAAGGGTGAGGCGTTCGCTTTATGTCTAGAGGAGACGGCTGATTTTCACACAACGGGAGGTTGCCCTGGGATGATCATAAAAACAGAACACCTGCAGAAACTGTTCAGGACTGACGAAGTAGAAACCACTGCTCTGGACGATGTCAGTCTGTCGGTAGCAGAAGGTGAGTTCACATCCATCATGGGGCCTTCCGGCTGTGGCAAGTCTACCTTGCTGCATATTCTCGGTCTTATCGACAATCCAGACGGTGGCAAGTACTGGTTCCTCGACGAAGAAGTGTCTTCCTATTCCGAGCGGCAACGGGCCAACCTGCGCAAGGAGAACATCGGATTCGTGTTCCAGAGCTTTAATCTTATCGATGAGCTCACCGTTTACGAAAACGTGGAGTTACCACTGATCTATACCAGGACGCCTACCGCGGAGAGAAAGTCCAAAGTGGAAGCGGTATTGGAAAAAATGAACATGGCCCATCGCATGAATCACTTTCCGCAGCAATTGTCTGGGGGTCAGCAGCAACGGGTGGCAGTAGCCCGGGCAATCGTGAACCAGCCAAACCTGATTCTCGCGGACGAGCCAACCGGTAACCTGGACAGTGAACACGGCGAAGAAGTGATGAAGATCCTGCGTTCTCTCAACGAAGAAGGCACAACCATTGTTATGGTGACTCACTCACCTGAAGATGCCGCCGTGGGCAAGCGTATTGTGCGTATGCTGGACGGCAAAATTATCGGTGATGTTGAAAATGGTGCCAGCGAAGCCGCTTAATCGACTGCATTCTGTTTGACTGGATAGGCAGTGCAACTACCGTGCTGAAAAACTTCCTGCTGCTGGCCTGGCGCAACCTGTCAGGCAACAAGCTCTTTACGGCAATCAACGTAGTCGGTCTCGCCATCGGCCTGACCTGCGTCATTCTCATTATGTTGTTTGTCCGTCATGAAACCAGTTTCGACAGGCACTGGGAACATGCCAATCGAATCTACAAAGTAATGCGTACCTTTACCCCTCCAGGTCAGGCGAACCTGGAACTGGCAGCTAATGCGCCTCAGGTTGGTCCCTTGCTGGCAGCGGACTATCCGGAATTCGACAGAGTCATTCGCATCAACCAGACTGGCCAGCTTATCTTTACCCATCCCGAAACTAACCAGTCATTTTTTGAATCCGGGATGATGTTTGCGGACCCGGACATTTATGAGGTCTTCAACATTCCGTTGCTGGCGGGTCAATGGGAAGGTGCGCTCGAGGCACCGTTTCAGATGGTGATTAATGAATCCCTGGCCGAGAAGTACTTTCCCGGCGGTAATGCCGTTGGCGAGAGCCTGGTGGTGGCGAACCAGGTTCCGGTCCAAATCATGGCAGTGATGGGAGATTTTGGCGGCAAGTCCCACATCGAGGCGAATGCCTTCATCTCGATCGCGACGCCCGAAGCCATGTTCGGTGAAAACTACCTGTTGAACTGGGGCAGCAATAATTTCCACACATACGTCATTGCTCCTGATAATTTCGATGTTGAGAATTTCAGGAGCCAGATGCCGGAATTCCTGGATCGTCACTCGGGGCCGGGAACTTCCCAATTCAGTTTCTTCGAAGTGATACCACTGACCGATATTCACCTGCATTCGCAACGGGAATTCGAGCTTGGTACCAATGGCAGCATGGTTACGGTAATCACCTTTACCGCTATCGCCGTAGTCATATTACTCATCGCCTGCTTTAACTTCATGAATCTCTCAACGGCGCGATCGGTCAGCCGCGCGCGGGAAGTCGGGCTTAGAAAGACTCTCGGGGCGGATCAGGGAGAACTCATCGGGCAATTCATGGCGGAATCGATTCTGCTCAGCCTGGTTGCCGTGGTGTTGGCATCTATTGCCGCTTCCCTGCTGCTGCCAGCCTTCAACAACCTGCTCGAACTGGAACTTAATTTCGACCTGACGGATCCACTCCTGGCTGGCATGTTGATGGCACTGGTTTTGGTGGTCGGTGTGGCGGCGGGAAGCTATCCAGCCTTTTTCCTTTCTTCGTTTTCCGCATCGAAAATTCTGAAGGGAGAGCTGACCCGTGGTTCCGGCGGTGCCAGGCTGCGCAAGATACTGGTAGTAGTCCAGTTCGCTATATCGATCGCACTGGTGGTGGCGTCCACCATCGCACTGTCGCAACTGCGTTATGCCCTGGCCCTGGACCCCGGTTTTGTGAAGGAACAAGTACTGACCTACCAGGGCGGGGGACTGGAAGGGCTCGGTGACTACTACACCATGAAGCAGGAATTGCTGCGCCACCCCGAGATTATTTCCGTAACGGCAGCAAACCTGATGCCCGGTGACCAGAACACCAATGCCGAGGGTGTTCGCTATGAAGGCGATCCAGAAACCATTTTCGGTCTTCCCTATCTCAACGTGGATTATGATTTCTTCGAAACCTTCGAGATCGAGTTTTTGACCGGGCGTAGTTTTTCCAGGGAGCGCGGCACCGATATTTTCGTAAATCCCACGGAGGAGAATCCCCGAACAGTCGCATCCTTTATTCTCAATGAAGCCGCTGCCACACAACTGGGTTACGCGCCCGACGAAGCCCTGGGCAAGTGGGTAGATGCCCTGCGCAATAACGGCGAGCGCAGTGTGCGCGGAACGGTGATTGGGGTTATCGACAATATTTACTTCTCGTCCATTCGCGAGTCGGTGAAGCCGGTGTTCTACCGGGTTATGCCACCGCGATTCGAAGGCGCCAATTTTGCCAACCTGAACCAGATGGCCGTGAGGATTAGCGGCAATAACCTGGACGAGACCCTGGCTTATATCGAAGACACCTGGGATACCTTCCTGCCCGGTGTGCCGATCCGACAGCAGATCATGGACGCCAAGTTTGAAGCGCTTTACCGTAATGAACAGCGCCAGGGCGACCTGTTCACGATCTTCTCCGCCATGGCCATTTTCATTGCCGCCCTGGGTCTATTCGGACTGGCGTCATTCCTGACCGAACAGCGCACCCGGGAAATCGGCATCCGCAAGGTATTGGGTAGCACCGTCATGGGCATCGTCGCCCTGCTGACCCGGGATTTTTCCCGCCTGGTACTGATCGCAAACCTGATTGCGTGGCCCCTGGCCTGGTATTTCATGAACGGCTGGTTACAAAACTTCGCCTATCGCATCGACATGAATATCGGTGTGTTCATCTTCGCCGGTGTGCTGGCCTGGGTAATCGCCGCAGCGACCGTCGGTTCTCTCGCGGCGTTTACCGCAAACATTAATCCCACCCAGTCGTTGCGGCATGAGTAATTAAACAGGGGGCGTTATAATCCAGTCATGGCCATGGATCGCAAAATAGAGAAAAAGCCCCGCCCCATGTGGCAATGGGGCCTGATAGGCGCCGCCGTTATCGGTGCCGGCTGGTTTGTGTTCCAGTTACTGGCTGATGCCTCTATCCGCACTTATCGCGTTCCCCAGGAGCAGTTGATTATTTCCCGGGTGGAATATGGCGCCTTCGAAGACCTGATTCCCATTCGCGGCACCATCCAGCCTTTTGATTCCGTGTTTCTCGATGCCGTAATCGGCGGCGCGGTAGATGAAGTCTACGTGGAAGAGGGCGAGTTCGTGGAAGCGGGTCAGCCCCTGGTGCAACTCTCCAATACCCAGACGCGGCTTACCGCGGCTACTGCAGATGCCAATACTACCGAACAACTGAACAACCTCACCAACATTGCCAACCAGTTCGAGATGACCAAGCTCAACACCGAGCGCCAGATCATCGATACCGAGTATCGCATCACTGTGCTGGAACGGCAGAAGCGCCGTGCCGATCGCCTCGTTGAACAAGAGCTGATGTCCCAGGAAGAATACGACACCATCGTCGACGAACTGGCGTACATGAAGCAGGTGCTGGCAAATGCCATGTCGCGCCAGGAAGTAGAGGAGACCATTCGCGTCGAGCGCCTGCAGCAGATCGAAGTACAGATGATCATGCTGCAGGAAAACCTGGAAATCTCCCAGACCAGCTTCGAAAGCCTGCTGGTGAAGGCGCCGATCACGGGCCAGCTGACGTCTTTCCCCGTGGAGATCGGCGAGAGCAAATCCGCCGGTCAGCGCCTGGGCCAGATCGACGTGGTGGATCGCTACAAGATCGTGGCCCAGATCGACGAGTTCTACGTGACTCGCGTGGCACCGGGCCAGGAAGCCAATTTCACCCTGGCCGGCCGGGACTTCAACGCCACGGTGGATCGCGTGTTGCCGGAGATCACCGAAGGCACCTTCGAGGTGGACCTGGTATTCAATGGCCCACAACCGGACAACGTTCGCCGTGGCCAGACCCTGCAGATGGAACTCACCCTGGGTAATCCGGTGGAATCCATGCTCCTGCCCCTGGGTGGTTTCATCCAGGACACCGGCGGCAACTGGGTGTTCGTTGTCGATGAGAGTGGTGAGTATGCTACCCGTCGCGACATCCGTGTGGGCCGTCGTAACAACCGTTACGTTGAGGTACGGGAAGGACTGGAACAGGGAGAGCGAGTTGTTACTTCCAGTTACAGCCAGATGGAAGACATGGAAAGAATTCAGTTAATTCAGTAATCCGCGAAACCTTTTCGATTCCCAGACGTCTATTCTTGGACACTCCGTAAAAAACTAACTTCAAACGAAGGGAGTTGCCGTGTTCAAGATGTATTTTCTTGTCGCCCTGCGGCGGCTGGCAAAAGAGCGTATCTACGTTGCCATTAATATTCTCAGCCTGGCCCTGGGCATAGGCAGTTTCCTGATCCTCGCGCTCTACCTGCGCAGCGAACTAACGTTCGATCGACATTTCGAGGATCACGAAAGCATTTACCGGCTCTCCACCCACTTCACGCCGTCCAATGCGCCCCAGGCGAATTTTGCCGTATCCCAGCAAGGCATTGGGCCACTACTGGTTGGTGACTATCCCCAGATTGGAGAATTCGTACGTTTTCGGAATGCTTCCCAGAGTATTCTGCGCTATGAAGAACAGAGCTTCGACTGGGAAAACATTTACCTGGTTGATGAAAACGTCTTCAGTGTCTTTAGCCACAATGTTCTCGCCGGAGATGTGGAAACAGCCTTCGAAAATCCAACCTCCATCGCCATCAGCGAATCCATGGCTCAAGCCTATTTTGGTGAAGAGGAAGCCATCGGCAAGATCCTGGAAAGCGACAGTTTTGATTACCGCGTCACTCTGGTGTTTGCAGACCTGCCCGAAAACACCCACCTGAAATATGACGCCCTGTACCCGTACCGGGTACTGGCTCAGTTCACTCCCAACTACGAGGAGACCTACACTCGAACCCTGGGTGGAGTCGGGATGTACACTTACTTCAAGCTGGATCCAAATTTCGACCTGGACGATTGGGGCGGCATCATGGAGGAGTTCAAGGAAACCTACATGACCGATGTACTGACCCGTATGAATGCCCAGTTCGAAGCGCGCCTGACTCCCCTTGCCGACATTCATTTCGGCGAATCCCTGCCGGGAGACCAGCCCAACGGCAATGTGTTTTACCTCTACGGATTCGCTGCCGTGGCCGCCTTCATCCTGATCATCGCCTGCATCAATTACATGAATCTCGCTACGGCCCGCGCTACCAAGCGCTCCCAGGAAGTAGGAATGCGAAAGGTGGTGGGTGCAACACGCAGGCAGTTAATGCTGCAATTCCTGGGAGAGTCGGCGGTTTTTACTGTCATTGCGCTTGTCCTGGGGATAATTACCGCGGTTATCGCATTGTCCTTCACACCCATCGGTACCTTGATGGAAAAAGAATCTCTCCTGGCGGGTCTGGCCGAACCAACTGTACTGCTGGGAATTATTGCACTGGCAGTCACAGTTGCACTGGTTTCCGGCCTGTACCCGGCTTTTTATCTCTCCGCCATCTCGCCCAAGGCAGCGCTGACCCGGGTGCGGGATTCCTGGCGCAGCGGACTCTCGATACGTCAACTTTTAGTGCTGGCGCAGTTAATGATTTCTATTGGCGTGATTGCTTCGACTCTGCTGATGTCGCAACAGATGCGTTACGTGGCCAGCAAGCCGCTTGGTTTCAACAAGGAGAACCAGGTGATGTTGACGCTGAGGGGCGCGGACCTGATCGAACAGTTTCCTACCCTGCGCACCGAGCTGCTCACCAATCCCAACATCATCGAGGTGGTGGACACGAACATGATTCCCGGGATGGGTAATGCAATCAACATGATTCCCATGGAAAACAACGACGGCGTCATCGGCCCGGAGCAGGTAGACCGTGTCATGGTCGGCCTGAATTATATCGATGGACTTGGCATCGAAGTGGTGGAAGGCCGCGCTTTTTCAGAAGAGATGGGGAACGATTACCAGTCTGCCATGATGGTGAATGAAGCCATGGTTGAGAAGATGGGTTGGGATGACCCGATCGGCAAGCAGATAGGTGATTCAGAAAATTTTACGGCCTATGTAGTCGGCGTTACGGCAGACTTTCACTACGCATCGTTAAACAATGAAATAGGGCCACTTTTAATCCAGCCCTTTGTTCCAGATTACTCAGAAACTCCGGCACAGACGCGACCGCTGCAGACTCGCAGCCTGGTTATTAACATTACCGGCGATGCGGTTGGTGCAACACTGACGAGTATCGAGGACACGATTCGCCAATTTGATCCGACCCAGGTGTTCGATCCCCGCTTTCTCGATGCGGAGCTGGACAATCTCTACCGCGCGGAAACCAATCTCATGAACCTCACCGAGGTGTTCGCCGGTATCTGTATCCTGATCTCTGCCATGGGCCTGTTTGGCCTGGCCTCATTCAACACCGAGCAGCGCAACAAAGAGATCGGGGTGCGCAAGGTACTCGGCGCTTCTTCCCAGCAGATCGTGTTAATGCTCTGCCGCAACCTGTCCGTGTTGATCGTGGTCGCTGCGGTGCCCGCGGTAGCGGCAAGCTATTTCACCATTGAGAACTGGTTAAACCGCTTCGCCTACCGTGCCGAGCCCGGGCTGTTTGGAGCCTTATTGCCGTTCCTTATTGCCGTGCTGGCGGTGGCAGCAATTGCGCTTATCACGGCTAGCCTGCAGTCCCTGAAGACTGCGCAGTCCAATCCGGTAGACGCACTGCGTTACGAATAAGCGATTCGTTCAGGCATAGGACTTCCGCAGGCGGGAGTCCAGGCGCTCTACCACCACTGCCCACTCCGCGTCTTCCGCGATTGCACGGCACAGGAATTCCGACTGGGAGGGTGTCCAGAAATCTGCCTCATGCAGGGAGATATTCGCTGGAATCGGGCAGTGCTCGGCGATAAACTGCTCCACCGCTTCAGGCGTGCTTTCCAGGCCCAATTGCGCGAACAGCTCACACAAATCCGGGTCAATAAGTTCCACCTCATCCTCCTCTGATAAGAAGGTAACCGGCTGTTCAAGCCAATGCGCTGAGTTTAAACTGTGACAGGTGGCGCTGCGAGAGCTTTGCAAAAAATACCAGCCCACATCTCCGGACCCAGTAGCTGTGATATCAATGCTCGAGTAAGGCACTCAAATCTTGCGGAGGCTGAACCATGATCGGAAAAATAGCTGATGGCAGGACCGACCTCGTTTTTGAATTACTGGAAGAGAGTTCATCTCCGCACATCACCGATGAGAAAGGGACCGCGCTCATCCAATGGTGTGCATACTATGGCGATGTGAGTGCTATCAGATTCCTGCTGGGTCGCGGCGAAAAACTGGAATCCCTGGGTGAAAATTTTGACCTGAACGGTGCCGTGTTTCATGGCCATTGGCAACTGGTTCAGTTCCTCATAGAACAGGGCGCCGACGTGAATCATGCTTTGAACGATACACAGGAATCTCCATTACACTCTGCGTTGTGCAAAGCCAACCGGCCGGTCTTCGACTACATTGTCGATATTCTGCTCGCCCATGGCGCCGACCCAAACGCCGTAACCCAACCCGGAAAAGAAACCGGTTCATTTATGCGCGATGCCAGAACCAGCGGTGAGACACCATTACATCGTGCCGCTGCATTTGCTTCCGAGCACGCGATTGATGCCCTTTTGGGTGCTGGTGCGAATCGTGAAGCCAAGGATGCGCACGGGGATACCCCGTTGAGCTGGGCGAGTCAGCACTTGAGGCCTGCTTCGATTTTGCGCAAGCTTTGTTATGGTGAACACCAGATCCATGGGGATAATCATTCTAGCTATGATCATGGCTCGGGCTGGGGGCAGTTGGACCCGCCCCTGGGCAAACCTCATCTCTAAATAAACCATGCAGATGCAAGTCGTCCGAACCCGCCCCGGCCACGAGGAGATCCTGGCCAACTACTTTGCCGTAAATGAAGAACACTTCCGGCAATGGAGCCCCGCCGTGCCCAAGGGCCATCACTCCGTGGATTCCTGGAAACAGCGACTTGAGGAGCGGGAGATCGAATTCGAGAATGGTGTATCGGCGCATTTTATCGGCACCGATGAATCCGAATCCTATGTCATCGGCAGTTGTTCCCTCAGCAACATCACCCGGGGCATGTTCCAGGCCGGGCACATGGGCTATTCCATAGCCCGGCGCTTCGAGGGCCAGGGCTACATGAAGAAGATTGTCAGCCACGTGATCGCCTACGGCTTTAACGAAATGAAACTGCATCGCATAATGGCCAACCACATGCCATCCAATTATCGTTCTGAAGCTCTGCTGAAATCACTGCAGTTTGAACGCGAGGGTTATGCCAGGGAATACCTGATGATAAACGGCAAGTGGGAGGATCATGTGCTCAACTCCCTGGTAAATGATAACTACAAATAGGGTGGAACCATGACTACAGCAAAACGGGTTGATGCCTATATAAAGAAGCACGATCGCTGGAGTTCACAGCTGGCGAAGCTGCGCGAGATCCTGCTCGGTGGGGGGCTGGAGGAAGCCATCAAGTGGGGCTCACCAACCTATACCCTGGATGGCAAGAACCTCGTCGGTCTCTCCGCGTTCAAGAACCACTGCGCCCTGTGGTTTCACAATGGCTCCTTTCTCAAGGACAGCGAAAAGAAACTGTTCAATGCCCAGGAGGGACGCACCCGCGGCCTGCGCCAGTGGCGGTTCGAAGAAGGGGATAAGATACCGGTACGCCTGGTGAAGTCCTACGTGCAGGAGGCAATCCAGAATCACAAGTCCGGCAAGCGCATTACCCCAAAGAAAAAGGCGTTAAGTGTGCCGGCTGAATTAGAGGCCGCGTTTGCAAAGAGCGCGAAACTTAAAAAAGCCTTCGAGCAGCTCACGCCGGGCAAGCAACGGGAGTACGCCGAACACATAGGCTCCGCCAAGCAGGAAAAAACCAGGCTGACTCGCCTTGAGAAAGCGAAGCCGTTGATCCTGCAGGGTGGGGGTTTGTACGACAAGTACAAGAATTGTTAGGAATTTATTTTCCCAGCTCGTACTGTCCTATCACCGAATATTTTGCGCCTTCCGGCAGGGTTTCGGACTTGAACAGGGACATATTCCTCACCCTGCTTGTTCCCCATTTCTTTTCACTGAATTTTTCCTGCAGTTCCGACAGCTTAATCTTTCCGTTACGATCAAAGCGGGCCAGGGTGATGTGAGGCACGTAGGTTTTCTCTTCCTGTTTGAATCCGAGTGCGGCGCAGGCCGCATCGATGTCCGTTGCCAATCGGGTCAACGCCTCGTTAGCAGTAACACCTACCCAGATTGAATTTTTGAATACACCAATACCTTCATAGCTGAGTTCCATCGGTGCCTGTTTTGCAGCCACGGCTTTCAGCGCCATGTCGATCTCGCCCAGTTTCTTCTCGTCCACAGATCCGAGAAACTTCAGAGTAATGTGCAGGTTGGCCGGGGGCACGATTCGCAGCTTGCTGGCCGGGTCATCTACCAGCAGGTCCAGCTCGGCCAGCAGCGCCTGCAGCATTTCCAGCTTTTCGAATCGGATGCCGGCAAAGCAGCGAATTCGGGTCGGTTTGGGCGTCTTCCCCGGCCTCTTGCGTGGCCGCTTCCTGCGGTGAGTGGCTTGTTTACTGGTGTCCATATTGGCTATGCCCCGGATTTGCTTGCGTTATACTGCCGGACAGGTATTTTTCACAATACATATATAGAAGCAAGAAAAGAGGAGACTCCCATGCGCAGAATGCTCGCCGTAGCTGCTATCGCGCTCTTAAACCCGATCCATGCCGTATTTGCCCAGGATGAGCCACTGGCCATCATGATTCCCGGCGGCGGTACCTACAGTTACCCGATTTCCACCGACAATCCCCAGGCCCAGGCCTTCTTCGACCAGGGATTGCGCATGGCCTGGAGTTTTTACTTTCCGGAGTCCATCGCCTCCTACCAGGAAGCCTCCCGGCTGGACCCGGATCACCCCATGCCCTATTGGGGGCTGGCCCATGCCGCTGGACCCAACCCCAATAGCCGTTACGCCGGCATGCCCGACGATCCCCAGGGGACCGGGCTCGCTGCCATTCGCCAGGCTCTGGAACTGGCAAATAACGGCAGCCAGAAAGAGCGGGACATGATCAATGCCCTGTTCGTGCTTTACAACCAGGACGCCATTCCCGATTCCCGTGAGCGGGATTTCGCCTACCTGGATGCCATGCGCGACCTTCATGAAAAATATCCCGACGATGCGGACATTGCTTCCATCTTCGCCGAATCGTTCATGAATACCACGCGCTGGGATTACTGGAACCTGGACGGTTCCGCCAAGCCCGGCACCGCCGAGGCAAAGGCGGCATTGGAAACCGCCATGACCCTTGAGCATGACCACCCCGGCGCCAATCACCTCTACATTCACCTGATGGAGATGTCCGCGCAACCGGAACTGGCCATGCCCGCCGCACAGAAACTGGAAAGCACGGTGCCTATCTCCGGTCACATGGTGCACATGCCCGGTCACATCTACCTGCGCGTGGGTGAATACGAAAAAGCCATCGACATCAACGAACGTTCCCAGATTGTGGACCTGCAGTTCGCCGAAGTGTGGGGCAACACCAATTTCCCCAACACCGGCACCTACCCTTTGTCGCACAAGATTCATGCGCCTCATGCCCTGGACTTCGTGCGCTATGCCAACTACCTGCAGGGCAATTACGAAAAGTCCGCGGAAGCGGCCGTTCGCAATGCCTCCAATTCCATGCCCGGCGACCGGCGCGGCCAGAAGACCATTGGTCATGCCCTGGTGGTGGACAAGATCTTCGGCAAGTGGGACAAGATTCATGCCGATAACGCTGCCCGTCGTGAAGAACTGGAGTCACCTTACTTAAGTGGACTGTGGAGCTATGTCATGGGCAGTGCCCACGTCGCCATGGGACACATGGGGCCAGCGGAGGCGGAGCTGCAAAACATTCGTGACCAGATTGCCGCCGATGATGTGGACGAGTGGGGTGTTGGACCCACTCCTGCTTCCCACGTATTGACCCTGGCCATGCATGCGCTCATGGGAGAAATCCAGGAAGCCAATGGCGATCTCGATGCCGCTATCCTGCACTACGGCCACGCCGTGGAATTCATGGACAACCTCAACTACACCGAGCCGCCGGACTGGTCCCAGTCCATGCGCCTGTACCAGGGTGCCGCCCTGATCAAGGCAGGCCGCGCAGAAGAAGCGGAAGCGGTATACCGCAAGGACCTGGAGTGGAACCAGCAGAATCCCTGGACCCAGTTCGGCCTGGTGCAGGCCCTGGAGTTGCAGGGCAAGAACCAGGAAGCCATTATCGCCAGGCGCCAGTTTGAATCCTGGTGGCGCAACGCCGACGTGGAACTGGAGTATTCACGACTCTATTGATGTACCAAGGATAGATGTTATGAAAATAATAGAATGGAGTATGTGCATCTGTTTGTTCCTGGTAACCGGGCAAGTGATCGCACAGGCATCATTTGACCAGATCATCGCCCAGCGCTCTGCCGAGATCGAAGACAAGGTCATCGCCTGGCGGAGGGACATTCACGAACACCCGGAACTGAGTAACCGGGAGTTTCGTACCGCCGCACTGGTAGCCGATCACCTGCGCAGCCTCGATATCGAGGTTGAAACCGGGGTAGCCCATACCGGTGTGGTCGGTGTGTTACGCGGCGGCCTGCCGGGCCCCGTGGTGGCCCTGCGTGCCGACATGGATGCGTTGCCGGTGGTTGAGCAAACTGGTTTAGCCTATGCCTCTACCGAGCGTACGACTTACAACGGACTGGATGTCGGTGTCATGCATGCCTGCGGTCACGACAATCATATTGCGATATTGATGGGTGCAGCCGAAGTACTGGCTTCCATGCGCAACCAGATCCCGGGAACCATCAAGTTCATCTTTCAACCCGCGGAAGAAGGGGCACCGGCAGGAGAAGAGGGCGGAGCCGGCTTGATGATTCGCGAGGGCGTTCTGCAAGACCCGGATGTAGATGCCATATTCGGCTTGCACATCAGCCAGAGCCTGGCCGCAGGGCAGGTCAGTTTCCGCGCCAATGGCATGATGGCCAGTGCCCAGAGTTTCGATCTCACTGTGCGCGGCAGCCAGACCCACGGCGCCCGGCCCTGGGCTGGCGTGGACCCAATCGTGGTGGGCTCACAAATCGTGATGGGACTGCAGACCATCATCAGCCGCCAGGTAGACAATACCCTGGCCCCGGCAGTCATCACCGTGGGCACTTTCCGCGGTGGTGTACGCAGCAACATCATTCCCGATGATGTCGAACTGTCCGGCACTATTCGTACTTTCGATCCCGACATGCGCGAAGAGATCCACGAGCGCATGCACCGAACTGTGCAAAGCATCGCGGAAGCGGGGGGCGCCACTGCTGAACTCACAATTGCACCTGGTGTACCGGTCACCTACAACGATGCCCCGCTCACCCGGCAAATGACACCGACCCTGGAAAAAATCTATGGCGGCGATAACGTATTCGAGTCACCCCGCATCACCGGCGCGGAAGACTTTTCTTTCTTCCAGGAAGAAATCCCCGGCTTTTTCTTTTTCATTGGCGGACGCCCGCCTCACATCCCCGCCTCGGAAGCCATCCCCAATCATTCACCGTTGTTTTACGTGGATGAAAGTGCACTACTTCCCGGTGTACGGGTCATGAGCACGCTGGCGGTGGATTTCCTGGCCGACAGTTTGTCGCAGTAGAACTATATTATGGTGAGAGTTGAAAAAATGAATACCTACCCGAGAAAAATAAAGGGCTTCACCCTGATCGAGATCATTGTCATCGGGCTGGCACTGGCAGCGTTGCTGGGGCTTGGTATCTGGGCGCTTTACCAGACTAAGACCACTACCGGAGTTTTCACCATTGCTCCCGCTACCGTTCCCGCTGGAAATTCTGCAGATTTTACTTTTAATATGACGGAAACTTTTATTGGCAGGACCACTCCTGTGTTTAACAGAAACATAAGCTTTCGTGTTGAACCAGCAGGCATTCTTACGGTTACACCCGGATCTGGTAATACGGACCAAAGTGGAGACATCGTGGTAACTGTAGCGTCTCCAAATGCAGAGTACGTCTATGGTGGAAACCTATGGGCTACCGACACTACAACAGGTATGGTCGAGGGCCCGATTCACTTTGATGTCAGGTAGTGCTCGCTGAATATAAGCGGTTGAAAATTAACCCCGTGCAAGAAGAGGGAATAACATGTCTATCAAAAACCTAACAGCCTTATCAGTTAAAACAGCGCTGGCATCGTTTGCCGTACTGGCAATTGGCAGTATTTCATCCCAGGACTTCAGGCCTCATCCCTCCACCCAGGCGCCGGACCGGCTGGTCACCATGGAAGACCTGCGGCGCTGGGAAACCGAGTTGTCCAACTGGGGGCGCTGGGGTACCGATGACCAGCGCGGCACCCTGAACCTGATCACGCCGGCCAAGACCCGCGCAGCCGCGGCACTGGTTACCGAAGGTATTACTGTCACCCTGCAACACTGGGTTTCATCGGAGCAAACCATCGACAGTGGTGCCTTCGGCCCCACCGACCACTGGATGAGCCGCATCGACGAGGAAACCGGCTTGCCGTCTTTCGCTCTCGATGAAATCCAGTTCTCCCTGCACGATGGCATGCTGTCTCACCTCGATGCACTGTGCCATTACCGCACGGAGATCGACGGCGAGTTCGTCATCTTCAACGGCTATCCGCAAAACCTTAACGCCGAAGGTTGTCACGACCTGGCCATCGATAGGATGGGCACCTCTTATATTACCCGTGGCGTATTGGTGGACATGCCCCTGCTCAGGGGAGTGGACTACCTCGAACCCAGCACACCAATTTATGTAGAAGACCTGCTGGCCTGGGAAGAATTCTCCGGCGTAACCATCGGCAGTGGCGATGCCTTGTTGATACGCGGTGGTCGTTGGGCTCGAAGAGATGACGTTGGGCCCTGGTTCTACAATCGCGGAGGCGCCGGTCTCCACGCCTCGGTGCTGCCATTCCTGCGCGAGCGCGACGTGGCGATCCTTGTCAGCGACGCGGTAAATGACGTGCAACCCTCGGGGGTGGAAGGTATTAATCGCCCGGTGCACCAGCTCACCCAGGTGAACATCGGACTGCCCATCGTGGATAACGGCTACCTTCAGGATGTCGCGGAAGTTGCTCGCCGCCTGCAGCGTTGGGAGTTCATGGTTTCGATCCAGATCAATCCGGTGGAAGGGGGCACTGCCAGCCCGTTCAACGCCAACGCGACTTTCTAGGCCGGGTGGAATTGGCTATACTTCCGGCCCCATTCGGAGTGTAGCTCAGCCTGGTAGAGCACTGCCTTCGGGAGGCAGGGGCCGGAGGTTCAAATCCTCTCACTCCGACCAAGCATAAAAAAATCGGTCCCCTCACAAGTGAAGGGGAACCGATTTTTTTATGCTTGGTCGGATGATGGAACCTCCCCAAAGAGGTTCACAAAATTGCCAGGAGCAATTTTGGACGCAACCGATGCGCTGAAGCGCATCGCGTGCGCCCGAAGGGAACGATACTTGCAAAGACTCCTGTGTTGATACAAATACTAGATGATCTTGATAAAAGCACGGTTTGTGCAGGTAGAGTCGCCATCAAATCCGCAACTCCGACCCAAACAGTGCAAGCACTCACGAAATAATGAGCTGACTTTTTTCTTAACGCTTATACATCTCCTCCAACGCCGAACTTAAATCCCTATCCTTCAACTCAATCCCCAACTCCTCCAACCTCACCGACACAATCCTGCTACTCACCAACAACGCTTCATCCGCCATCTCACCAAACATCAGCCTCACTACAAACTCCGGTAGCGGCGGCATCCGAAATCTTCCCACAGCCTTTGCCAGCGCCCTGGAAAACTCATCATTGGTCACAGGTTGTGCGCTGACCAAATTCAATGGGCCTGATATGGCATCATCTTCCAATACCTGCCCAATGACTCGAGTTGCATCATTAAGATTTATCCAGCTCATATACTGACGCCCGGAACCAATCCTGCCCACAACAGCGAGCTTGAGAGGCATGACCAGGTTCTTCAGCACGCCACCTGTGGGGCTCAGCACCAACCCAAAACGTAACAGTACCGTACGAATGCCGGCAGCAGCCGCAGCTTGAGTGGCGCTCTCCCACTGCAGGGACACATCGGTAAGAAATCCCTCTCCTGCGGCGCTGGTTTCATCGGCCTCGCTGACTCCGGTGTCACCGTAGAACCCGATCGCTGAGGCTGAAAGCAGCACTTCTGGTTTATTGGGTAATCTCGACAGCGACTCACAAAGCAATGCAGTAGTGACCCGGCGGCTATCCATGATCTTCTGTTTGCGCGCGGAGCTCCAACGCTTGTCAGATATATTGGCGCCGGCAAGATTAATCACGCCATGGAGGGGGATTTCTGGATCGAGAAACATGACGCCTTCTTCCTGCAAGTAGTGGAAGGGCTCGTCTGATCGGTTGCGTACCAGTGGATACACCTGGTACCCGGCGTTTGTAAGAAAATTCTTCAGTGCCGAGCCGATCATGCCTCCGGCACCGGTAATCAGGATATTGCGCACGCTGGTACTCCCGGACTTGTGGCTTGCTAGTGTGAATCTACCTGTAGGTAAAAGATAACACGTTCTGCTGATTTGAATGTCCGCCAGCTGCAAACCAAACAGTAAATACGCACACAAGTCCGGCACAGATCACAACAGATTCTCGTAACCAGGTATGCAAAGAAATTTCATTTCTACGGTGATCTGATTTCAGGGAATCACCCGTAGAAATAGGTGCAATCACTACTTATCTTTTTATTGGAGTAACTTAATGAACACATTGAAGCGCTATGCAGTCGCTCTTATTGCCGTAATGCCCCTGGCTTTCACCAGTATCAGTGTCAAAGCACAGGACATTGTCGACACCGCCATCTCTGCCGGCCAATTTACTACTCTCGTTGCTGCCGTGCAGGCCGCCGGCCTGGTTGATGTATTAAAAGGCGATGGTCCTTTCACAGTTTTTGCTCCTACCGACGAAGCATTCGCAGCTCTTCCGGAAGGTACTGTGGATAACCTGCTGAAGCCGGAGAATAAGGACCAGCTCGTTGCCATCCTGACCTACCACGTAGTCCCGGGCAAGATCATGTCAACCGACATCGCAGGCAAAACCACTGTAGTTGCCAGCGTGCAGGGAAGTGATTTGTCAGTGAATGCTACTGATGGCGTAAGGGTCGATCATGCGTCTGTTATTGCTGCTGACATTGAAGCTGACAACGGCGTGATACATGTCATCGACCAGGTTGTACTGCCCGAGTGATTCACTCTATCCCATCTAAGCCATCCGCTTAGTTGCTCTCCATGAGCATTGAGGCCGACTTCGTCGGCCTTTTTTTTGCCAATAAGATGGATTAGGAATATGCTGTTTCCTCAACTATCTTCCTGACGATGGAAAAATAACAATGAATTGGGAAGCCATAGGAGCAATAGCCGAGCTGGCGGGCGCTGTTGGGGTAATCCTCTCCCTGATCTACCTCGCATCCCAGATCCAGCTGAACTCGAAACAGGTAGAACAGAACTCCAGGTTTATCGAGTCATCGGTCTACCAGTCAGTTAACGACGCCACCATCGCCTGGTTGGAAACAATCGCCCGGGATCCCCAACTGGCCGGCATCTGGCGCAAGATACGAGCCGGCGTGGAGTTGGAGGAGTCAGAGCGACCACAGGCCTGGGGCTTGGCTTCCATGCTTTTTGTAACCATGGATGGTCAGCGGCAACATTTCGAAAACGGCGTAATTTCGCGAGCTCCATTGGACCAGGCACAACTGGACCAACTGATTAAATCACCGTACATGTCGGAATGGATCGAACGAAATGCCGACAGCATCCTGACTCCTGGTTTCTCCACGGAGCTTAAGAGACTGAAAGAAACCTAATCAAGCGAAACAGGTAGCCAGCCATGTACATCTCGGTCCTCGCAATCCCCGTACCCGAACAGAACCTGGACGCCTACCGTCAATGGGCGGAGAACAGTGCAAACATCTTCAAGAGATACGGTTGCCTCGACATTATCGACGGCTGGGACGACTTCGTGCCCCGGGGCAAGCAGACCGACTACTACCGAGCCGTTGACGCAAAGGAAGGGGAGAAGATCGTGGTATCTATCCAGCTTTGGCCCGACAGGGAGAGTTTCTTTGCGTCTGAAGAAAAAATGCACGAAGATAATGCCCAGGAAGTTGAGGGTGAAATTCCATTTGATGCCAGCCGCCTCATCGTAGGCTGCTTCTCAAGACTATGAATACAGACTCAGTTCTCCTGCCCATATTGGTAATCCTGGTCTACCTGTTCGCCATCTATGCCCTGGCCTGGATATTGTGGAACCTGTACCACCATTTCAGAAACAACCTGGATCGCATTTTGTTCAGGACAAGAATGTTGCTGCGGCATATCCCCATTGATGACAGGCAGCGCAGAAAAATAAGAATGGTCTCTGAAAAGATGCTGCACCCAAATCTCAGGCAGCCTGAATTCTGGATGGAATACGCCAGGACCGCACTCCTGGTTATCCTGCTGGGAATGATCATCCTCGGGTTGCTGCTTCAGTAACCAAATAACAATTAGAAGAAGGAGTAGTCAATGAAAACCCTGCTCAAGCAAATTACTTTCGTTTTCACCTCCCTGTTCAGTGGCATCGCCCTGGCCCAGGCGGTCAACATTCAGGGCATATCCTGCGATATCCCGGAATACCATTGCCCCGAATCTGGCTGCCCCGGTGAGACCATCAGCCAGCGGGGCAATGTCACTGACATCCTCACGGGCCGGAATTTTTTCCTGGACTATCCCTGTGACCTTCAGCAGGGGGAAGATGTCCTGTTTGTGCTGAATCTCCATGGCGGGGGTTCTATTGGCAACTGGGAACGTCACTACTTCCCCGCCTTTGATTTCAAGGATGAGTACCGCCTGATCGTCGCCACGCCCAGTGGTGTCATTCGCGCCTGGGTGCCTGACAACGACGATGAACACCTGCAGAACATCGTGAATTACGTTTACGACAAGTTCAGCGAGGTCAACATTGCCGGGTTCTGGCTGGCCGGGCATTCCCAGGGCGGGCAGACTTCCAATCGCCTGATTAACGACAAGGACTGGGTGAAGGAGCGCCTGACCGGGTGGGTCAGCCTGTCCGGGGGCCGCCTCGGGTCGGAACGCGGCACCATCCGCGCCACCATCCCCGGTCGCCGCCCACCACCTTCGAGCGGCAACAACAGTGGCCCGCCGCGGCTGGTCGCTTACGCCGAGAACCTGCCGGATTACCCGTTCTCCCATATCTACTCCTCAGGCCAACACGAGATTCCCGCGACGGCGGACCTGAAACTGCCCGCTACTTCTCCCTGGGCTGAGAAGCTGAATTGCGACGCCCGCATGCAACAGGCCAATGTAGTAGATACCGTGGCAGGCTATGTTTATGACAGCCGGCCCCAGGAGAACCGCAATGCCGTGTGGGGCCTGGATCCACGACCGGGTAGCGCTGAAGTGTATGTGTTTCCCAATTGCGACGATGGCCATGTGGTCGCCGACGTTGTGCGACTGGACAAGGGTCACACGGAAGGTCTGGAGCCCAATGTCACCGAGAAGATCATCCAGCTCATGTGGCAGTCAGGCAACTAGCAGTTAATTAATAAAGAAGTTCGAAAACCATGAAATCAAGAAACCGGTCCATACTCGCAGTACTAATTGCGCTACTGTGCACGCCAACATTTAACGCTTTCGCCGAAGAAGGCTATCCCCACGCCTACCCCCGAACCGGGGTAAGAACCCTGTTCGAGAACGAACGGGTTTTTGCCTGGGACGTCACCTGGATCGAGGGCATCGAACAGCCCTATCACCGTCATCGTTACGACCTGGCTGCGGTGTACCTGCGCTATGGTCCCATCCGGGTGACCCAGCTGGACGGCAGCTTCAATCCTCCCAATGAATTCGAGATTCCCCGGCCTTTTTTCCAGCCCGCCGGTGTGACCCACAAGGAAGAAATGATTGGTTTCCCGGAAGATGCACCGGAACGCTGGGCCATCATGTTCGACCTGAAAGAAGTCGCAAAGCGGCCGGTACGAGTCGCGCGGGGCAGCAAGGCAGCGTTTCCCCGGGACGGCGCGGAACTGGCCATCGACAACGAACGGGTAAACGAGTGGGTGCATGGCTGGGACGAAGGTGAGCCCGGTCAGATGCGCACCTACACGCTGGATTCCCTGCAGGTCATCACCGAGGCGGGCACTTTGCAATACACCTTCGAGAGCGGTGTTACCCTGACCGAAACTTACGCCGTAGGCGACACACGGTTTATCCCGGCGGGAACGGTGCGCGCGGAAATGGCTGTTGTTGGCTCTCCCCGGGCCGTCACGCTGGAATTGAAATAAAACAGCAGTGGCATCACGTGAGGTTTTTTAATCGATAGCAGTTTGACTGTTAACTCTTACAGGTGAACACACTATGGGAAAAATCAAACTTGCTGAAATTATCAGTATTGTTTCTGTAGTTGGGTCACTCGTATTCGTAGGCTTCCAGCTCAACCAGACCCGTTTGTTGACCCGGGCTGATATGGGTGCGGACTCTATGGAGATCATGGCCGCCTTCGACGCCGACATGAGTCATCCGGAACTGGCGGCAGTCTTTGCAAAGATGATTGACGACCCGGACAGCCTCAGTTTTGAAGAACGAATCCGGGTAAACAGCCGGTTGAACCAGGTTGTTAATTTCTGGATAAGGGAGGAATACCTGCGCCGCTTAAGCGTGTTCGAAGAGAGCCACGAGATTGCCGATCACTACGCGGCACTGGTGTTTGGCAATCGCTATGCCCAGGACTGGTGGACGAATAACAGGGCCAGGTTTCTCGATTACCAGGAATACCTGGAAACAAACATCAGAGCCGTGCAACCCGGCGACAGCGTGGAACTCTACGGTTCAGTAACGCTTTGACGTAATCGCCTTCATAAAAAAAGGGCCAGCATGCTGGCCCTTTTTCGTTTCGATTTGTGAATACCTAGTCGGAATCACTCTGTTGCTGTGCCAGGCGCGCATTGCGCTCCGCCAGCATGCGTTCGTAATCTTCCTGGCCGAGATAAGTCACATCTACCCAGTTGTGAGCCATCTCGTCCACGGTGCGGTCACCCCAGCCTACCCACTGGTTCGGGTCCGGGTTATTGGGATTGGCCGTGGTGTTGTCGTGCCAGGCACGGGTAATGATCATGGTGCCGGCAGGAACCAGGGGTGCCGCGTCTTCACCAAACACATAGTTGATCTGCCAGTTCCACTGGAAGTTATCCACGAAGGCGAGCACTTCGCGGCTGCCGTTGGGGAAAATGGCTTCCATGGACATTGCCTTGCCGCGCATGTGCATGTGAGGCTGGAAATTTTCCAACCGCGCCGGTGCGGTAAGTACGAAAGTACCCTGGGTTACTGCGATCTCATTGGGCGGGATATCCAGGCTGTGAGGGCCCTGGGCATCCAGCATGCTGAGGATGGTGCGATGTTCCGGCTGCTCGTCGTGGAACCACACACCGATCTCGACCTGGGCTTCCGGGACTCTCTCGCCCATGGCGTGCAGGTGCACTTCCCACATGATCTGGGAACCGGGCAGCATCAGCTTGCCGGAGTCGGGACGAAAGATCTGGCCGGCCTTGCCCACGGCCCATTCCATGAACAGGCTGGGTCCAAAAGGAATGGTCACATCCGTAGGCAATCCCTTGCGTTCGGTATCGTTCTGCACCAGGAAGGCGAGGGCGTGATGCACCACGCGGCGACTGTCGTCATCCACCGGGCGAATCTCGATAGCCTTGACCCACTTCTCCTCTGTGAGGCCGGTTTCCACCATGGGGCGGAACCACTTGTCCTGGGTTACTGCCGCCAGGTCATAGGGCTCGGAAAGCAGGGTCAGGTCGGGACCTGTTCCCATCTGTTCTTCAAGGCGCCATACCAGTGCATCGTTGAATTCCAGCGGAGCCGGGGCGTCTCGCATGTCACCCTGCAATGCGCCCTGGTCAACCCAGTCGATGATTGTCTGTCGCTCTGCCATGGTGAGGCCGCGGTCGTTGACGAAATCCTGGATGCCCACTTGGGGGTTTACATGCCAGGGGGGCATGACTCGGTTTTCCACGCGGTACTTGATGACCGGGGCAAAAGGGCGAACCTGCTCGTAGGTCAGCAATGACATGGGTGCGATGGAATTGGGCCGGTGACATTCCTGGCACTTTTCCTGGAATATCGGCATGACATCTTCCGCCCAGGTAAGTTCACCCTGTGCAGCCGATAACGCCGGCATTGCCAACGCAAGCACTGCCACTATTAGCTGCCATTTGGTTCCGGGTAGTTTCTTCATTGTTTACTCCCTCAAAAGGCCATCACCTTCTGATTCAATTTCGTTAGTGCAATTAACGAACGTTTACCTTTAAAAATCCGTTGGTCCAGCAACACTGGGAATGGCCGGACATTTCCGGGCCGGAAAACTCGGTGACCCGTGCGCGCAAAACGTATTCACCGGGCTCGGAGAAGGTGACTTCCGTTGTGGCGGTTCCGCCTTCTACCGGTACCTTGTTATTGGTTTCGCTGAATTCAACTGCGCCGGGACCGCTGTGTTTGAACCAGTCCACATTGGCCGGTGGCGTGGTGCCCCCGGTGCCGAGAAACAGGGCGGCCAGTCCGCTGCCCTTGCCGTCGTCCCGGGCATAGGCGTTCACCGTAAGCGGCCGTCCGACACGGGCATCTACCGGTCCTTCGGTGGTACCAGTCGGGCCATGGCCCCAGGTGCCGTCATCAGAAAATCGTACTTGTGGCGGGAAGTTGCCGCCGGCATCACCGACGATGGCGTCGATCACGTAATCGGTATTCGGATTCGCCGGTACATGAAAAGTCTTGCCCTGGTTTTCCAGGTGCCACACGATCTCGCCGTCGTAATCGGCGGGTACTTTCACCGTGAACACACCCCAGTGTCGTTCAACGGCGAAGCTGGTAGGCTGGCCCTGGTCCGGGTTGCCATCGGGCGTGCCGATGATTCGGTTTGCCGGCCCTACCGGAATCTCAAGGACTTCCTCGGTGTTGCGATTGTAGTAGCCGAACGAGTAGGCAATCATGCCGTCGTCATCTTCATACCAACCCTCGTAGGCCGGTGTGACCGTTTGTCCGGACGTAATGCCGATGTCCTTGCCAAGGGGCAGCAATTCCACGGGCAGGGGTACACCCTGGGCGGAAACGGCAGCAGATCCTGCCAGGAACAGGGCGCCAAGAATAAATTTGATAAAGGGGGATACTGATTTCTGCATTCGACCTCCATGAACAGGGCTTTCAGACCGACTGTTCAAACTTCTCTCCTGTCGTCTTGCGACGATTTTTCATTGTCGTTGTCTTTTTCTTCCGGCGCGCCAGGGAATGGGCGTCCATTCGTAATTATTGGTTTTCTTGGTCGAATTTGGCGCTCTGCGAGGCAGAATTGCCGGTAAGAATGACGTTACGAAGGGTAACACCATCCCCGGGGCGATGCCACCAAGAATACGGGTGCCAGGCACTGGGGCCCGGCAATTTGTTTACTCGTAGCGCAGCACCATGGCCGGCCGTACCCGCGAGCTCTTCCACGACTGGGAGACAACCGCCGCCACCGCGATCAGCACGGACAGGCCGAGGCTTATCAGGAACGGGGTGGCATCAAGCGTGGTGCGTGCATTGAACAGGCTGATATAGGCCGAAGCAATCAAATAACCAAGGGGCCAGGCGATCCCATTGGCGATAATTACCGGCTTGGCGAAATCAAACAGCAGCATGGCCATGAGGCGCTTGCTGCTGGCACCCATCACCTTGCGGATGCCCACTTCCTTCTGCCGGAAGTTGGTAATGAACGTGGCATTGCCAAACAGTCCCACGCTGGCAATCAGGAAACCAAATACAGACAGTGCACCGATAGCGGAAGTCATGTAGAGAAACAGGTTGTAGGTGGAATAAAACAAGTCGTCCACGAATTCCCGCTTGATGGGCACATCGGGAATGAGTGTGTTCCAGACATCGTCGATGTGCCGAAGGGCTTCGTTCACGTTGTTCATCGAAACCCGTATGACAAGAAAATTGGCGGCGTTCGGTTGCAACACATACATGTCGCCGGACAGGCCGAAGTTGTTGTAATCGATGAACTGGAACTTCTGAGGGCCCACTGTGCCGATGATGTTCAGTTCCACGCGCATCTCCTGGGGTACATCCGGCGGAGAGTACTCCCGGTAGATAGACTGGCCCAAAGCCGCTTCCCCGGATTGAAAGCCCAGTGCGCGTGCAGCGACATCGTCCAAAATGACCGAATAGGGCCCTCTCCCGGGCTGTATCTCTGCGGTAAGCGGCAGCTGGTCGTTGGCCCGGTCGCGGGCGAACCCGCGGCCGCTGAATAAAGGTATGTCCAGGGTCTCCGCAAAATCATAACCGACGCTATGGGTTACGACTTCTACTGTCGGTCCATTCAGGGCCGGGTCGGTAGACAGGCCACGGGTCGACATTCCGAGCCCCCAGGGCTGGCGATCGACCTGGGTCACGGAAAGTATGCTGGGGTGTTGTTCCAGTTCGGTAACAAGCACGTCGCGGTTCACTTCCAGAGTATCCAGTGGTACGGAGATTGTGATGCGCGGGTTATTCACCGTGCCGTCAAGCTGGTCCGTCATGGCCACGTTCTGCCGATACATGACAATCGCGAGGATCATCAGGGTGCCGGAGATAAAGAACTGGATGCCGACCATGGTGGCGCGCAGTGTGCCGCTATAGCTGCCTGATCCTTTCGGTCGCAACATGGACACGAGCTGCACCATGGCTGTGCGCAGCGCCGGGTAAAAGCCAGCGATGATCACGATGACTATGATCACGATGCTGAGCGATGTCCAAAGCCCGCCGTTGAGCAGCAGGCCGGGGCCGACGGTGGCGCTGGGGAAGTTGCCAAGCACTGCCATAAACAGCAACAAAGTGAGTGCCAGGGCGAGTGCCACGAAGAGGAAGCTCTCCCAGCAGTATTGGACGACCAGCAGACTGCGCTTGGAACCGAGGATCTTCTGCACCGCGATCTCCTGGCTGCGCAAGGATAATTGCGCGACCACCAGGTTGGCGTAGTTCAGGCAACCAATCAGCAGCACAAGCGCACCGGCCACCTGCAGAATGGTGATGATGCTGATGCCCTGGGTGAATACCGACAGCATGGTCGGCATCAGCTCGTTCACCGGTAATAGCTCGTAAGTCATCATTTCGCCCCACGGTGGTGGAACGGTATTCGTAACGAACTCCTGCAGGCGCGCATTAAATGCCGCCTCATCAACGTCGGTGCCTGCTGGAAACTGCACGTACACGTAGTAGGACTGGTTGCCCCACTCGTCCCGGGTAGGATCCAGGTCATTGTTTATCTCGCCGTTGAATAAAAGGTCGTAGGAGTCCATGGGTGCGATCATCTCGGTGGCGAACAGGGAGATGTCGGAATTAATATGGGAAGGATTCTCGAACGGTGGCATCACGTCCGCGATATACAGGTCGATCTGGTTGTTAAGCGTCAGGGTAGTCCCTATGACGTCTGTCGTGCCAAAACGCCGGATGGCCGCGGCCTCGGTGATGATCAATCCTCCGGGCGGCATGCTCGCCGCACTCGCGGTCCCGGTAGACAGTTCCAGCGGAAACATGTCGAAGAATTCCGCCTCGGCGAAGCGAATATTGAATGAATCGGTCTGGCCGTCAGCGGTAACGTCCACCGGCATCGAGGTGGCCGACCGCACCACCCGCTCCAACTCGGGAAAAGCCGCCCTTAGGTAGCGCGCCGCCGGTTCATTAACGATGGGGAATTCATCGAAAGGCGCGTCAGGCGCGGTAGCCACCTGCATGATGTTGTAAATATTACGCGCGTTTGGGAAGTGCTGGTCGAAGCTGTCAGCGTAGTTTGCCAACAGGGTCGCGGCTATGAAACAGGTGAAACCGAATACCAGGCTCACAAGGCTTACCAGGGAATGACCCTTGAATCGAATCAGGGCCTTCCAGGCCATGCGAGTAAAGTGAGCAAGATAGTCCACGGACGTCCTTATTCGTATCGCAGCACCATGGCCGGCCGAACCCGGGAGCTCTTCCAGCTCTGGGAAAATACCGCCGCGAAGGCAATCAGGGCCGACAGGCCGAAGCTCACGATAAAGGGCATCAGGGTAATGTCCACATCGGCAGAGAAGAAGCTGGTGTAGGCCGCCCCCATAAAATAGCCGATTGGCCAGGCCAGGGCATTGGCGATCAGGATAGGTTTGGCGAAATCCAGCAGCAACATGCTGAGCAAGCGCTTGCTGCTGGCGCCCATGACCTTGCGAATGCCTACTTCCTTGCGCCGAATATTAGTAATAAACGTGGCATTACCTAACAATCCTATGCTGGCTACCAGGAAACCGAATACCGACAGTGCGCCGATAGAGACGCTGATAGACAGGAACAATGTGTAGGAAGCGTAGAACAGGTCATCGATGAATTCGCGTTGCAATGGGATGTCCGGAAGCAGGCTCGACCAGGTCTGGTCGATGTGCTGCAAGCCGGCATTGAGGTTACTCCGGGCCAGTTTCACCATGACCACCCAGGTGGCATCGGGGCGCAAAAGGTAAAGATTGCCTTCAGAGCCGAAGCTGGTGAAATCGATAAACTCGTAACGGCGCTCATCGATTATGCCCACGATATTGAGTTCCACCGTGAACTCGTTGGCCGTGGTCGGTGGGCCGTAATGGGAATAAATGGACTGGCCGATGGCATCAGCTGGATTTGTCCAGCCGAAGCTGGCTGCAGCCAGTTCATCGATCACCACGGAATAGGGTCCACTGGCCGAAGTGAGGTCGGCCACCGGTGGAATCCTGTCGGTGCTGCGCTCGCGGGAGAAATCACGCCCCATCAGGATGGGCATGCCCATGGTCTCACCGTATTCATATCCCACCCTGTGCAGGCTCATCTGCGTCGTGGTGGCATCCACTTCCGGCGTCAGGGAAAACCCGGAGGAAGAGTTGCTGATATTCCAGGGCATGTCATCCATTTGCGTTACCGACAATACCGCCGGGTGGGTCTTGAGCTGGTTGATCAGCAGTTCGGTATCCAGATCGTAATTATCCGTGTCTACCTGGAAAGCCACTTTCACATCACTGGTACCCGCATCCAGTTGCTGGGTCATGGCACGGTTCTGGATAAACATCACCACGGCCAGGATCATCAGGGTGGCGGATATAAAAAACTGTATGCCCACCATCAGTGCCCGCAAGCGCCCGGAATAACCACTGGAACCTTTCGGCCGCAGCATCGTTACCAGGGGCACTAGGGCGGTACGCAGCGCCGGATAGCCACCGGCTATGATGACGATGGCGATAATCGCCGGCACCAGGGATAACCACAGCGAAGGATCGAGCAGCAGGGCAGGACCGAAGCCGGTCATGGATACCTGGCCCAGCAGTACTACCAGCACCAGCAGCGTCAGCAATACGGCTATGCCTATGAACATCAGGCTCTCATAGCAGTACTGCAACAGCAGCAGGCTGCGCTTGGCGCCGAGTATTTTCTCCACGCCGATTTCCTGGCTGCGCAGTGACAGTTGGGCAATGACCAGGTTGGAATAGTTCAGGCAGCCGATGAGAAGCACCAGTGCCCCGGCAAAAATAAGTATGTTGTTGAGATTGAACCCGCCGGTAAGAAAAGACATCTGGGTCGGCACCAGTTCATTCACTGGCAGGATATTAAAGGTCTGGATATCCCTGAAGTCTTCCGGCAACACACCCTGGGACCATTCCACGATGCGCCGGTTCCATTCTGCCTCGTCCACCTCCATGTCGTCGGCGAAACGCAGGTACACGAAATTGTTCTGGTTGCCCCAGCGGTCCGCATCCGGGTCGGAACCCGCGCGAATGCGCGCTTCCCGGTTGGACTGGTCCTGCAGGGCCATGGGTATGTAGATCTCGGTATTAAAGAATGTAATACCGGCTTCCAGGTGCGAAGGGAAGTCCAGGGTCCGGGTTACGCCCGCGACAACCAGGTCGTATTCGTTCTCGACTTCCAGGCGTTCACCCACCACGTCGGTGCGGCCATACAGTTTCATCGCACCGCTTTCGCTAATAAGGGCCGAGTTTGGCGGCAGTGCCTCCCCGGTTTCCAGTCCGCTGAGGGTTTCCAGTGGAAAGATCCTGAAGAAGTCATCCTCCACGTACTTGGTGTCCATTATCATGCTCTGGTCTTCGATCTTGACCGAAAGCGGCATGCTGGAACTGGCCTTCGCCACATAGGGAATTTCCGGAAAGCCCGCGCGCAGGTATCGAGACAGGGGGTCGTTGACGATGGGGAAGCGATCCGGGAACGGGCTGTCGCCGACAGTGCGGATCATCATGTTGTAGATCTTGTCTGAATTGGCAAAGCCGCGGTCAAAACTGTCGGCGTAATTGGAAATCAGGATAGATCCGATCAGGCAAAGAAAACCTATGGACAGGCTTAGCAGGCTGATAATGGTATGCAGCTTGAAACGCCACATGGCCTTCAGGCCCATGCGCGTAAAATGGGGAATCAGTTGTGTCAGCGTCATGCCGTCAGGCCTCGGCTACAGCAGTTTCTTCGTTGTCAGCTACAACCGAAAGCTGGGGGTCGCCATTGACCACTTCCCCATCCAGCATGTGGATGATGCGGTCGGCGCGCTCACCGTGCTCCGGTGAGTGGGTCACCATGAGTATGGTCGAACCATTTTGTTTCAGCACGTCCAGCATGTGCATGACCTCGTCACCATTCTTGGTGTCGAGGTTACCGGTGGGCTCGTCCGCCAGGATCAACTTGGGGTCGCTTACTACGGATCGGGCTACGGCCACCCGTTGCTGCTGACCGCCGGATAGCTCCTGGGGTTTATGCTTGGCACGGCTTTCCAGTCCGACCAGTTCCAATGCCCTTGCCACTTTCGCGCGCCGTTCTTTTTTCGGGATGCCGAGATAGAGCAGGGGCAGGTCTACGTTTTCTGCAACCGTGAGATCATCGATGAGGTTGAAGTTCTGGAAGATGAATCCGATGTTTTCTTTCCTCAGATCCACCAATTCGTTCTCGGACCGGTGGCCCACTTCTTCGCCGTCGAAATAGTATTCTCCGGCAGAGGGTGAGTCGATCATGCCTACCACGTTCAGCAATGTGGACTTGCCGCAGCCTGATGGCCCCATGACGGCAACAAACTCGCCCTTGCGAATGTGAATGTTAATGTTGTTCAGCGCGGTGGTTTCCATGTAGGCCGTGCGATAGACCTTGCTTAGATTCTGCAGCTTGATCACGAGTCTTCCCCAGTATTCGACGTGCGTTGGTTTGATTAGTGATTAGACGTAGCTCCGCCTTATCGGTTACACCAGAATAGGCCTTCAAAAATCGGGCCATTTCTGAAGATAGAATTTAATTCTTGTATTTCAATGGCTTAGCAAAGAGAGATCGATCGCCCTGCCGCCACTGGTCGGGTTTTTGGCCAGCTAATGGTGAATTTAGCCAGCAGGCCCGGTCCCGATTGATTGTCCCGGGCCAATGCTGAACATGGGATTAACTAGGCGGTAAAACCGCCGTAGTATTGTGCTGACATGATCTCGACCCGGCTCGGGAGTGCAGCAGGATATGCAGGCAGTACCAGATTTAGACAGTGAACTGGATCGCGACGGGGAAGTGCCCTGCGCTGAAGCAGCCCTGCGCCACTTTGTTCAGAAACACCCGCGGCTGTTCGTGCTTACCGGCGCCGGCATCAGCCGCGCCTCCGGTATTCCCACCTACCGTGACGAGATCGGCGTGTGGAAGAGCCGCACGCCCATCCACCACAGGGAATTCATCGAATCAGAGGCAAGCAGGAAGCGTTACTGGGCGCGCAGTTTTGCAGGTTGGGAATTCGTGGACAAGGCTTCACCCAATGAAGCCCATGATGCTTTGGCGCAACTGGAGTCACTGGGCCACATCCAGACCCTGGTCACCCAGAACATCGATCGCTTGCACCAGAAAGCCGGTCACAACCGGGTAATCGATCTGCACGGCCGGCTCGACCAGGTGATCTGCATGGACTGTGGTGAAATCACGCCACGGGCAGAGCTGCAGATCTGGCTACGAGAGCATAACACTCATCTTGTTGGAGCCAGGGCGGAACTGGCACCGGACGGGGACGCCGATGTACAGCAGGATTTGATAAACCAGGTGAAGGTTCCTCACTGCCGATACTGTGGCGGCCTGTTAAAACCCAACGTGGTTTTCTACGGCAGTTCCGTAAACAAAGAATTGGTGACCTGCATATTGGGGCAGCTTGATGCCGCGGACGGGGTGTTGGTGGTGGGTACTTCCCTGATGGTCTACTCCAGTTTCCGTTATTGCCGTCACGCCAGCGAGCGTGACATACCCATGGCCTGCATCAACCAGGGCGTAACCCGGGCCGACCCGTTGTTCAAATTGAAGATAAGGAGCGACTGCGGCCCCGCGTTATCGACCCTGCTGCGTTCGCTGCGGGATATAGACTAGCGCACCGCGTTTATCACGCGGTTAAATTCGATGCCCATGTCCAGTTCGTTGGGGCAACCATAGGCGGCGAAGCATTCCACGTCCACCACGATCTGGAAGCTGCCATCGCCTGCAGCAATCCGGTTTACCTGGATTGAGGTGCCGGCGCGGGTACTGTCCGCGTTCAGGGTGTCGATGCGAGTTTCGGAGTTTGTGCGCAGTTCAAAGTCCGCATTGGCCACCACCCATTCCCGGGCCGCATTCCACTTCGCCGTGCAGTCCGCGTTTCCGCGGCAGCTTGGGATGGTACGGTTGAATTCATCCAGCCGCGCCTGGCGGTCGGCGGAAGTGCCGCAGGACGCCAGCAAGGCTACGGTGGCAACGGCGAGAGAGAGAGCATAAGTTTTGCGAAGCATGGCTATGTCCTCGAGCCTGGTCTTATTCCAACTATTCTTGCATATACCGGGCGGCAATTCTTCAGTATCCGTAGGGAAAGCCATTACCCGGGAGGTAATTGTATTACCCCGGACGATACACACAATATCAGCCTGAAGCGGCCTGGTTGGCCGCGCAGAGAGGAGATGACAATGACCTTGAAAACCAGCTACCTGCTACTGGCCATCGCCGGTGCCGTAGTGCCCTATATCTTCTTTGTCCAGTTCATGATGGCGGACGGGGTGGACCTGGCGGGATTCATTGCCGGCCTGTTCGCAAACGGCGCGGCCGGCGGCTTTACCGCGGACCTGCTGATTTCATCTTTCGTGTTCTGGCTCTACATGTTTTCCCGGTCGAGCCAGGGTCCAAAGCCGTGGCTATTCGTGGCGCTGAACCTGACTATCGGATTGTCCTGCGCGCTGCCGGCCTACCTCTACGCCGCCAGCGAAAGCTAGAAGGCACAGGCCCGGCTTGACATTCGGGTCGAATAAAAAATAATGCTCCAGGATTTTACCTGGACGACCTTATGAGCAGTTTATTCGACCCTCTTTCCTTCAGTCGCGGTCCCGCCATGAAGAATCGTTTCATGCTCGCGCCACTCACCAACCTGCAGAGTCACGACGATGGAATTCTTTCTGACGAGGAATTCCACTGGCTCACCATGCGCGCCGAGGGAGGTTTCGGGCTCACCATGACCTGTGCCGCCCATGTGCAGGAAATTGGACAGGGATTTCCGGGCCAGCTCGGCATCTTCGATGACCGTCATATAGCCGGCCTCACCCGGCTGGCAAATGCCATCAAGGCGCAGGATAGCGTGGCCATCTGTCAGCTCTACCACGGCGGCATGCGTGCCCCCCGGGACGTTACCGGTTCCCAACCCATCTGTCCGTCGGATAACGAAGAGACCGGCGCCCGGGCCATGACCGAAGAAGAAGTAAGGCAGGTCATTACGGATTTTGTGGCTGCTGCGCAGCGCGCAGAGACTGCGGGCTTCGATGGCATTGAGATCCACGGCGCCCACGGTTACCTGCTGTGCCAGTTTTTCAGCAGCGAAATCAATCATCGCGATGATGAATATGGAGGCAGACTGGAGAATCGCTACCGCATCCTTTTCGACATTATCGAGGGGGTTCGGCGCAGCTGCAGGGAAGATTTCATAGTGGGCGTACGGCTGTCACCGGAACGCTTCGGCATGAAACTGGATGAAACCGTAGCCATTGCGCAACGCCTGTGCAGCGAGGACAAGATCGACTTTCTCGACATGTCGCTGTGGGACGTGTTCAAGGAGCCCATTGAGGAAGCCCGTCAGGGTAAGACCCTGCTCTCATATTTCACGGAAATCGATCGCGGCAATGTCCGTCTTGGCATCGCCGGCAAGATTCGCACACCGGAAGAAGCGGAACGGGCACTGGCCGAAGGCGTGGACTGGATCATGCTGGGCCGCGCCGCCATTCTGCATCACGACTTTCCCATGCAGATGCAGTCCGCAGGCGAATTTACACCGGTGACTTTGCCGGTCTCACGGGAGCACCTGGCCCGGGAGGGCGTGTCGGAGAAGTTCGTGGAATACCTGGATAGTTGGAAGGGTTTTGTTGCCGAGAAATAAAATCCCTCAGGCAAATTCCGCCGGGAATACCTTGCGCCACTTGATGTTGGCGGCGGCAAGTCCGATGATGAAATTGGTGAAGGCCCTCAGCGGGCTGGGCATGTTGACCCGGTACACGTCCAGCAGCAGGGCGATGCGCCACTGGTCGGTGTCATTGATGACACTGTGGGGATAGGTGTCATCCCACAACAGCGCCTGTCCGTTACCCAGTTTGTAGGACTGGTTGTCGATGGTCAGGGTGACACCCGGCTCGCCGTTTTCATTGTCCGGAACCGATAAGCCAAGGTAAAACCGCGTGATTCCCCGGAACGGTCCGGTATGGGTTGGTACCTGTTTGCCTGGAGCAAGATAGGACAGGGATGCCGATTTCACGTTGGGCATGGACTGCACAAGCTTTGCCAGCACAGGGCAGCGTGCCATGTTGTTCTTAAGGTCCAGGCCATAAGCGCGCAGAACGAACATGCGCCATTCCTTGTTGCCATGGGCGGAAAGCTTGTACTGCTCCGCCATGATCTCGTGGAACTGGGGCACTTCTTCCAGGTTACCGGCAATAGCCAGCGCCTCGTCACGAATAGCTTCCCAGTTCTCCACAAACTCTGGCGCCCGGGGAAAGTATTCCTTCATGTCGAGCACGGGTGGCGTATCCAACGCGCTGTTGTAAATGCGCGTCATTCCGCTCCTGGCGATGCTATAGGCTATGGACATGCTGCAAATTTTACACCTTGCAGGGCTCTAACAAAATAAGCTGACAGGATTGCGACGCGGAAACGCCGCAATCCTTGATCCAGCTTAGTCCTCCAGGGGCACGAATGCCAGCGCGAAGTTGGGGTTCATGGGAATCACCAGTTGCTTCTGCACCGAGTCGTAGCACATGGACGCCGCACTGGGTATGCCGGACGCGATAATCTCCGCGTCCTCGCCCGGGCGAATACGCGAGACGCTGCCGAAGCGCACGCTGCTGGTGTACTTGGTACCGTCTTCGGTTACCACCACACCATCGTTGCCTCCTTCCACGGAGTGTTCGATGCGAACCACTTCGCCATCCGGGCTGTAGGTAATTACCGCGTTGTCGCCCACGTTTACTACCACAACATTGCCATCGTTATCCATGGCCACACCATTGGGCACATTCAGTGGAGCCCCCTCGGCAAATACGGAAACGTCGCCACCGGGCGTAACCTTGTAGATCAATTCCGGATTACGAGTGTTAGAAGCGTAGACAGTGCCATCGTCTGTAGCGGCAATGCCATTGAGAATCGTGGAACCGGGAATGGCCACGTTACGCAGCGGCTGGCCAGTGGCCAGGTCAAATGAACGCACATAGCCCACGTCGACTGTGTATAACACGCCACCGGCAACGGCGCTGCCCAGGGGATGATGCAGTTCCAGCCCGTCACGGGTGGCGCCGATCCACTTGGCGGTGTGCACACTGCCGTCGGGGTTGATCAATGAGACGAATCCATCGTTTTCCGTACCGTCACCCCGTTCACCGTTGTTCATGGCGAGGATGAGATTGCGAGCGGGATCGAAGGTGCAACTCTCGGAAAAATGAAAGCTGCCGTAGACCTTCACATTCGAAGACATCTCCACCCGCTGGCCGGCTTCGTTGACCGATCCCAGGGGCAAGCCGGCACGGAACTCCTGTGCGCTGGCGGCCATTGCCGTGCCCAGGCACAGCAGGGCGGTGAGGCCGGTATTCAACCTTCTATATATAGAAGAAAGAGAATTTGGGGAAACATGGGTCATGACGATCTCCTGCTCGTTGTTATGTGAATTCGGGAGAGCCAATTGTAATGAAATGGGGCCACTTGACCAGAGTGAGGTATCGAGCCTGGACAACGGCTTAACGCCTGCTATCTCGCTTGCATCCCGGGGGCGGGACATGTGGAAAAATGAGGGCAATGCCGTCGACATGCCATGGCCCAACGGGTAGGATTTGCCTCCGGCCTGGAGAATCCGGGCGTACTGGCACACAGCGGCTGCACCGGGATGGAACAAGCACAAGAAATCATCGTAGCGCTGAAACAGGCGATGCTGAAATTGCTGTCCGAAGCTATTGGCGAAGCCCTGGATGCCGCCTATGACTCGGTAATGAAATTGCCCGCCGCGTCTACTGCCTGTGCCTCTCTCAAGAATGACCAGGCTGCGATCCTGGAAAGATTCAGTATTCACGCGTCGAAGCATTTCGATGAACTGGTGGGCGTCAAAGAAGAAAAGGCCCCCAGCGTACTCGATTACGGCAGCCTGAGCCTGGTGGAAGAAGACGACCTGGAAGCCATCATCGCCCTGGAAGGAATGGTTTCCTATGCCCGGGACAACGATGTTTCCGAGTACATCAAGTTCAATACCCGGCTCGACACCCTGTTCTTTAATACCCGCATCGATGAATCAAACAGCCCCATGGACCCGGAGCAACTGGGTGATGCGTTCCAGGAAGCCGTTCGCCCGGTCGGTCTTAAATCGGCAGAGTTGCTGGGCGTGTACCGCGAATTCAACAAGCACGTGTTTCACAACCTGGAAAAATTTCTCGGTGAAGCCAATGAGCTGCTGATTGAACATGGCGTGCTGCCGGACCTGGGTATCGAAGTTCGCATCAAGAAGACCGACCGACAGCGACGAGTGGAACCGCGCCCGGAAGAGTCAGCCATGGACCGGGCGTTTTCCGATGAGAAGGAGGAAAGCCGGCCCAGTGTTTCCCACGGTACGGAACAGGTATTTTCCCTGCTGCAACAACTAATGCATGCCAATGCCCAGACTCAGGCGGCGCCCGCGCCTGCCGCTGATGCTCCGGCCACACCGGTCCCAACCGGTGCACCTGCAACGGGCAGCGCCGCATCGGTAGCAGCATTGGGCGGCACCCAGATCAGTGCAGGTAGCAGTGCCAGTACTCCCATGGCCGGCCTGTACCAGGGCATGATGATCGGCAACCAGAAGGTCGAGATTGTGAATGCCAAGGCGATCAAGGCCATGCTGGTGGAATTTCTCAAGCGCCAGGGCTCTCTCGATTCCATGGAGACAGAAGAAGCCGGCGGCATGTTCAGCCTGTCCGATTCCATAGGAGAGTTGTTACAGGAATCCAGCGACGACAGGACCCTTAAAGCAATCGACGCCGGTGCATCCGACATCATCAACCTCATGCATTTGCTGTTTGAGTTTATTCGCGAAGATGAAACCGTACCTACACCCATGAAGGCCTTGCTGGGTCGTACCCAGATTCCCCTGCTGATGATCGCACTGGAGGATTCCCGCTTCTTCGACAATCCGGAACACTGTGCCCGGGCCCTGGTAAACGAACTCTCCACGGCGGGTATCAGCTGGACCGAATCCGCCAAGCTCGCCGATGACCCCATGTACATGAAGATGTCGGAGCTGATGGATAAGTTGGCCCTGGAATTCAGGGGCAAACAGGATGTCCTCCAGGACCTGGTGGAGGAGCTGCTGATGTTCAAACGCAAACAGCTTCTGGCCAGCCAACAGGTAGAGCACCAACTGCAGGATATCGATGAACGCAAAACTCGACTGGACGAGATAAACCAGTACGCAAAGGACAAGGTGATGGAGCGGGTGCTGGACCCTTACCTCGATCCGTTCGCCTGGAAATTCCTGGAGAATTACTTCCAGAAATTTGTTGCCAGGGTCATCCTGAAAGAAGGTCCCGGCGGTGTGAGCTGGAAACCTATAATGAATACCATCGATGTACTGTTATGGACTTTGCGCAAGGGTAAAACTCAGGACGAGCTACAACGATTCAAAAAGGTCAACCCCAGGCTGCTTGCAAACCTGCGCAAAGCCCTCGGTGTCGCCGGCATTGACGACAACGAGGCCGACGAGCTGCTGCAGAAACTGGAAGAAGTGCAAACAGAAAACTCTAATTCACCGGCTGATGCGCCAGTTGCCGCCAGCGAACGCAAGGATGAAGCAGGGGAGAAGGAGCAAGAGGCCACGCCGCAATCTGCCGAGTCCCTGCCGAAGGACGACCCCCACCTCAAGGAGGTGGATAACTATCCCCTGGGAATCTGGCTGGAGTTTGCCCTGGACGGAGAACAGACTCTGCGCTGTTCCCTGGCCGCCAAGATAGTTGCCATCGACAAGTTCGTCTTCGTTAACAGCAATGGCGTTAAGGTTATCGAGAAATCAAGAATGGGCCTGGCGAAAGAACTCAAGGCGGGCACTGTAAAGCTGATCAGCCAGGCGCCCTTATTTGATCGTGCCCTGGAATCTGTAATCAGCGCGCTCAGGCAGCGTTCGGCTGAAGCAGCCTGAACCTGCTGCGTTATTCCGGCGCCTCAGCGGCGGGTACACTCGATCTCGAATACGCTCAGGTAGTTTTCCCCGAACAGTCTTTCCTGCCGCCATCGGTATGAGTCGGGAGTAATGTCGTAGAACACCCAGCGATCCTGGTTTTCCGGATTCACAAAAACCACCTCGTCTCCCACGGGACCACCTTCCGCTACCAGGGTGCTGTAACCCGGTACCTTGAACCAACTTACTTTCCAGGTGGCACTGGCTTCATCATATATACGGATATTCGCGGTACGACTGCCCGACTGGAAGTTATGGGTCTCATCCAGCACGCCGCGGCCATCCATGATGTAGCTGGCAATCCATTCCCCCGCCTGCCAGGCGCCCCAGCTGCCATCGGGATTACGCAGGCGTTCGCGCCGGTCAAATTCCCCTATCATGAAATCGAGGTCTGACGGTACGTTTGAACTTTGCTGGGCAACCGCTGTGGCGGCCAGCAACAGGCCCAGTGCCAGGATGACGGTTCTTGCGGAGGTTTTCATGCAACACCCTTCTATTGGAGTTTCCCTTAATCAAAGCAATCCCACCGGGCGTGGTCAAGGCGAAGGAAATCCAGATTATGTGCGGATGACCAGGTTGCAAAAGGTGGCTTTTCCATTGCCGCCCCTATACCCTATCCGTCGCATCAAGAATAAGGGGAATCCCATGTACCTGGAACAACACGTCAAAAAATTACTGATTACCCTGCTGGCCAGCGCCGCGCTGTTCATGGCTGCCTGCCAGCCCCAGTCAACCAGCACTACCACCACCGTTGCAACCGTGGATACCGGTCCCGACCTGGAGCAGGTGGCACCGGAAACCGTGGGCATGGACCGCACCCGCCTCGAACGGGTAAGCGCTGCCATGCAGGGATTGGTGGATGATGGCCTGCTGGCCGGCGCCGTAACCATGGCGGCACGGGATGGCAAGATCGTTCACTACGATTCCGTCGGCTACCGCGACATGGAAGCCGGCGACGCCATGACCAATGATTCCATCTTCCGCATCTATTCCATGAGCAAGCCGGTCACCGGTGTGGCGCTGATGATTCTGTACGAAGAAGGCAAGTTCCGGCTCCGTGACCCGGTAGAAAAATACATTCCCGAGCTGAAAGATTTGCAGGTGGCAGCGGGAGAGGGGCCCAATGGCGAACTGCTTACCGAACCGGCCGACCATCCCATGACCATCCGTGAGTTGATGAGCCATACCGGCGGTCTCACCTATGGCATCTTTTCCCAGTCCGCGGTGGACACCATGTACACCGATGCCGACATGCTGGATATCAACTCCACCCTTAAAGACATGATCGACAAGTTATCCGGTATCCCGCTGCGACAACAGCCTGGATCCATGTGGCACTACAGCGTAGCCGTCGATGTTCAGGGTTATCTTGTGGAAGTTTTGTCCGGCCAAGCTTTTGATGAGTTTCTGGAAGAAAGGCTTTTTGATCCTCTGGGTATGACAGACACAGGATTTTATGTGCCGCCGGAGAAAGCGCCTCGCTTTGCCCAGATTTATGGTTACGACGATGATGGTCAGCTGTATCCTGCCGAGATGTTTAATGGTGGCAGCAATGAAATCTGGCTGAGTGACCCGGCGTTCAAATCCGGAGGTGGTGGCCTGGTATCCACGGCAATGGATTACATGCGCTTTAGCCAGATGCTGCTCAATGGCGGTGAGTTGAACGGCGAGCGCATCCTGTCTCCACTGACCGTGGACCTGATGCACCGCAACCAGTTGCCGCGCAGCCTGCCAGACAGCGTGCTGGGTGCGCCCGGTACGGTATTCGGCCTGGACTTTGCGGTGGTCACCGATCCGGTGGAAGCGGAGAGCTACTCTGCCGGTGAGTTCTACTGGGGTGGTGCCGCTGGCACCTGGTTCTGGATCGATCCGGTGGAAGACGTGGTCTTCGTCGGCATGATCCAACAGTGGGGGCAACTCAGGCCGGACGTGCGATCACTGACCCGGCGCCTGGTTTACCAGTCCATCATGGAACCAAAAGGTGTCTAAGCAGAATTTCAAGTGAAATCAAAAAGCCGGAACGTGATTCCGGCTTTTTTGTGCGGGGTTCACAAGCTGTTATCTGTATCCAGCGTGAATTCTGCAGTTACCCCGTTAACGTTTACCGTGTAAGTTCCCGCAGCAAGACCCAATACGTCCAGGGCGATATTGGTTTCGAATGGTTCGGTTACTGCGGCACAGACCGGGCCGGGAGCCTGTACGGTTTCCGCCATTACCACTGTAAACAGTTTTTCCTTGCGATCCACGGCTGGGGTAAGCAGTTCAACACAGGGTGTAGACTTCCAGCCGGAAACCGTAACACTTACCTGTACCGGGAATGACTCCATGATGGCGATGATGATTTCGTTAATAATCACCGGGTTGGTTTCTTCCGCAGCGATAATCTGCAGGTTACCGTCGCCAGTGACTTGTAGCTGAACGTTTACGTAATAGGCCGATTCATTGAGGTCTGTGACAGCAGCTTCCGGAATGCTTAGCACACCATCGCGAAAGGTGGCGGGCTGTGCTGCCAGGAATGCCGGCAACATGAAGACAAGCGCAGTAAACGATTTCATGATCGTGCTCCCGGGAACAGGGAAAACTTAAGTATATAGATAAACGCCCGGCGCCCGGTTAACGTTTAGAGGTCAGAACTGCTCGTTTTCCATGGCCATTAATGGCTTCGCACCGGCCATCATCACTTCCTTGTGGCACTTGGCGCGGGGCAGCAGGCGCTTGAAGTAGAAACGGGCAATCTTGATCTTGCCCTGGTAGTAATCTTTCTCATCAGGATTACCGCTCTCCAGTCCGCGATAGGCGGCATCGGCCATAAGCGCCCAGAAGAATGCCAGGGTGACGTAGCCCGAATACATCAGGTAATCGTAAGCGGCGGCGCCTACTTCTTCCCTGTCCTTCATGGCCTTGAGCCCGATCTTGCGGGTAAAGCTTCCCCACTCCCGGTAGTAGCGGCGCAAAGGGCGAATAAACTCGCCCATCTTCCTGTTTTCGTTATCCCGGCAGAACCGATGCATCACCCGGGTAACATAGCGCAGGGCGTGTCCGCGATCAGTCAGCACTTTGCGACCGAGTAAATCCAGTGACTGGATGCCGGTAGTGCCTTCATACAAGGTGGAAATGCGGGTGTCCCTGACGATCTGCTCCATACCCCATTCGGCGATGTAACCGTGGCCTCCGAACACCTGCATACCGAGGTTGGCCGCCTCGAATCCCGTTTCGGTAAGAAACGCCTTGGCGATGGGCGTGAGAATTCCCATGATGGCTTCTGCCTCAACCTCTTCTTCTTCCGTGGGATTGCTGCGCAGCACATCACCCTGCATGGCACAAAAATAAATGAGAGCACGGCCTCCTTCTGCAATGCACTTCTGGGTAAGAAGCATGCGCCGCACATCCGGGTGCACGATGATGGGGTCGGCAGGTTTCTCGGGAAACTTTGGCCCGGATAGCGCGCGCATGGCGAGCCGGTCATTGGCGTAGGTCACCGCGCCTTGGTAGGACTGTTCCGCCGCCGCCTGTCCCTGCAGTGCTGTACCAAGCCTGGCAAAATTCATGAAGGTAAACATACAGCGCAGGCCTTCGTTCTCTGGCCCTAACAGGTATCCCCTGGCACCGTCAAAATTGAGCACAGCCGTGGCATTGCCATGGATTCCCATCTTGTGTTCGATGGATCCGCAATTCACGTTGTTTGGCGACAGGTCGTCTGCGTTGAACTTCGGCACGATGAACAGGGAAATTCCCTTGGTGCCTCCCGGAGCGTCCGGTAGTCGTGCCAACACGATGTGCACGATATTTTCCGCCATGTCGTGATCACCGGCGGAAATGAAAATCTTGGTGCCTTCGATGGAATAGGAACCGTCGCCATTGGGCGTGGCTTTTGTCTTCAATAAACCGAGGTCGGTACCACAGTGGGGTTCGGTCAGGCACATGGTGCCGGTCCATTCGCCACTGTTCAGCTTGGGCAGAAAGGTCTGTTTCTGCTCGTCGCTGCCATAGGTGTGAATGGTGATCTTGGCGCCGGTGCTGAGTCCGGGGTACATGCCCCAGGCCCAGTTGGCCGTGTGCACCATTTCATTGACCACGGTGGAGATTGATTCCGGCAGACCCTGGCCACCGTACTCCGGATCGCCGGCCAGGCTGGCCCAACCACCTTCCACGAATTGTTGATAGGCTTCCTTGAAACCTTTCGGTGTGGTGACGACCCCATCTTCGAACTTGCAGCCCTGGTCGCCCACCCGGAACAGGGGTGCCAGTACCTCTTCGGAAAATCGCCCCCCCTCGGTAATGATCGCGTCGACCAGGTCGCGGCTGGCCTCGGCGGCACCGATGCGTTGGTAATGGGCTTCCGCACCCAGCACTTCATACAGGGCAAACTGGATATCGCGAATTGGCGCTTTGAACTCAGGCATGTTGACTGCTTGTCTGATGAAACCCGGCCATTATTACAGAGCGGCGCCCGTTGGCAAAACGGGCGCTCGCAATACTGGCCTAGCTGATCATGGAGCGCAGCATCCACGCAGTTTTCTCATGAATCTGCATGCGCTGGGTCAGCAGGTCGGCAGTAGGTTCGTCATTGGCGTCTTCCGCGGTGGGGATGACCTGGCGTGCGGTACGCACCACGGTTTCCTGGTCCTTAACCAGCTGCGCGATCATTTCCTCGGCAGAAGGGGTTCCCACTTCCTCCTGGACCGATGTCAGTTCCGCGAACTGGGCGTAGGAACCCGGCGCGATGACACCCAGGGCGCGAATGCGTTCGGCGATTTCGTCCACGGCCTGGGCCAGTTCGCTGTATTGCTGCTCAAACATCAGGTGCAGGGTGTTGAACATGGGCCCGGTGACGTTCCAGTGGAAGTTGTGGGTTTTGAGGTAAAGGGTGTAAGTATCGGCCAGCAGGCGAGACAGGCCCTCGGCAATTGCCAGCCGATTCTCCTCGTTGATGCCTATGTCGATAGCTTGCTGATTCATTGATTACTCCGTTGTTGGTGACTTCACGAGTAACCATAACCCGGCACGCGTAATCGGTAAAATGATAAATATTTATCAGATTAATCGGAAAAACCGAACGTATTTCCGAAAAGTGCCAGGCACTAGTGCCTGGCACTATTAGAGGGGATTAGTCGAGAACGACGTTGCGGACCACGGCGTAGAAGTCAGATACCGCGCGGCGGAAGCGGTCTTCCGGCACCTGCTCGTCATTGCCATGCACCCCGGAATGATCGTCCGGACCGGTAATCAGGGGGTTGAACCCGTAGCTGACGATGCCCAGGTCACGGGTGAAATGGCTGTCGGTAAAGCCGGTGCTCACCGAGGGCAGCACGCGGGAGCCCGGGTGCAACTCCTGGGTAACAGATTCGATGGCGCGGAACAGGCGGGTATTGGTTTCCGAGATGGCCGGGGTAAACGCCATGATGGTTTCGATCTCCACCCCGGTGTGGCCGATCATGGTTTCCAGCTCGGCAATGAATTGTTCCGCCGGCTTGTCCGGCAGGATACGGCAGTCCAGTTCCGCCCAGGCTTCCGGAGGAATCACGTTGATCTTGGTGGATCCGCTGAGCCGGGTCATGGAACAGGTATCCCGGATCAGGGAGTTATGACCGGCGCGGGTTTCGTGCAGCCGCTGCACAAAGCCCGGGTCGCGAATGGCACTGGCGATGTCGGCATAGCTGCCGGCCCATTCCTCATCCATGTCCACCGCGAGCGCGGCGAAATAGTCATTCACCGGGCCGATGATGCGCGGCGGAAACGGGTTTTCCAGCAAGGTGTTCAATGCCTGCACGATACGGGTTACCGCCGTATTGGGCCGCGGCGATGAACCGTGGCCGGGTTCGTCCACGGCGGTGAGCCGGAGCCACACCGGCACCTTTTGCGTGACTTCCACACCGAAAACAATGGCCTCGTCGCGAATGCTGCCACCGCCACCTTCGTTCAACAGGAAACCGGCGCCGTCGAATATCTCCGGCCGGTTGTCGATAAGCCAGCCGACACCAAAATAGCCACCCGCTTCTTCATCGGCGGTGGCCAGGAATGTTACGTCCCGGTTCAGTTCCACACCGGAACGGTGCAGGCTTAGAAAGGTCGCCAGCTGTATGATGCCCAGTCCTTTCATGTCCCTGGCGCCGCGCCCAAGAATGGCGCCGTCGCGAATATCCCCTGACAGTGGGTCTATGGTCCAGAATTCTTCCTCGGCGGGTACCGCGTCGGTATGCTGCAGCAGGATCATACCGGGCTCATCGCCACCTTCCAGGGTCGCCCAGATATTGCCGCGTCCAGGCGCGCTTTCCGCCGTTTCGTAGGCAATGCCCTCGGCCTCAAAGATGCGGGCGTAAAAATCCACGGCACGGTATTCGTTACCCGGGGGGTTAATCGTATCGATGCGGATTAAATCCTGCAGCCAGGCCACGGCCTCGTCTTCAAGGGAATTGGCCTGGGCGAAAAGCTGTCCGCTCAGTGACACTGTCGCGCAGGTACATAATAGAAGGAAGAAGGTTCTCAGGATCGGCATGATGGCTCCCATAATTACGACTGGGCCGATTGTACCCAGTTACCCCGGGACTTGTCTTTCACGGGCAGGCAGTCTCGCCACGGCGCAGCAGCCTTTACACCGGGAACCAAAGGCGTATCTTAAGCTCAGAATAATAACCGGGAGCGCACCATGGCCTATTCCCTGATCGGCAAGGATTTCACCCCGCCCGATATAAATGCCAAAGTCACCGGCCGCGCCAGGTATGCCGAAGATTTTAAGGTAGACGGCATGCTCTACGCCCGCCTGCTCACCAGCCCCATTCCCCATGCCCGGATTCACAGTATCAATGCCAGCCGGGCCCTGCGGATGGAGGGAGTGGTGGCGATCATGACCGCCGACGATGTACCGGCCCAGCCCAACCTGAATAACCACATCCTCACCAACGAACCGGCCTACGTGGGCGATCCGATCCTGGCGGTGGCCGCCGTGGATGAGAAGACTGCCGAAGATGCCATCCAGGCTATCGAGTTCGACTTCGAGCCCCTGCCTTTTGTCACCGACCCCATTGCCAGCCTTGCACCCGATGGCGCCGAAGCCAGGCTGCAGGGAAACGTGGGCAATTCCACCATGGAGGACGATTTCCGCCGGGTGCACTGGAGCCGTGACGAAGCGGCGTCTCTCGCCGACGATCGGCTGCCGGAAGGGGAGTTTGTCCGGGATTGGACCGTGGGCGATCCCGAAGCCGGTTTCGCCGAGGCGGACTATATCCTGGACGAGAGTTTCGTTACCGCCAGCCACTCCCATCATTCCATGGAACCCCGTTCCGTGTTGTCTTACTGGGAGAACGGCAAGTGCTTCGTGTACGGTTCCAGCCAGAGCCAGAGTTTCCCGGTGCCGGCACTGGCCGGCTACATCGGCATTGCGCCGGAAGACCTGGTCTTTATCGCCGAGTTCTGCGGTGGTGGTTTCGGTTCCAAGGGCGGCGGTTATCCCGCCATGTCTATCCCGGCGCACCTGTCCCGTCTTACCAACCGGCCGGTCATGCTCAGGGTCAGCCGTGAGGAAGAGTATTACATCGGTTCCGGCCGTCACGGCTTTCAGGGCCGGGTCAAAATGGGTTTCCGCAACGACGGTCGCATTACCGCGGTGGACCTGATGCTGGTGCAGGACAACGGTGCCAACTCCGGATTTTCCGACTGGCTATCCGCCGGCGATGCCATGACCCTGGTCTACACTCCACCTAACATGCGTTATCGGGGAATCCCGGTGTTTACCAATACACCTCTCAGGGGTCCGCAGCGGGGTCCCGGCCAGAATCAGCTGGCGGTGGCCATTGAGCCACTGATGGACAAGGCAGCGAAGCAGCTGGGCCTGGATCGCCTGGAGATTCGCCGCGTCAATGCACCCGGTCACGATGCCGGCTACGGCAGTTACCAGGGCAATATCACCAGTTCCTTCATGCCCGAGGCCCTGGCCATGGGTGCGGAACAATTCAACTGGGCGGAAAAACTGGCGACATCAGGACGGCGCAATGGCAGCAAGGTAATCGGTGTGGGTGTGGGTCAGGCTTACCACTCCGCCGGCAGCAACGGCTTCGATGGGCTGGTGCGCATCACTCCCGACGGCAAGCTGCATATACACACCGGCGTGGGCAACCTGGGGACTTACTCCCATACCGCAACTTCCCGCGTGGCCGCCGAAGTGCTCAAGATGGACTGGAATAATTGCATCGTGGAGCGGGGTGACAGCCGCAAACACCTGCCCTGGAACCTGGGCCAGTTCGGATCCAATACCCTGTTTACCATGACCCGCACCAACTACGTGGCGGCGGTGGACGCGGTGCAGAAGTTACTGGAGATCGCCGCCATCGAACTGGGCGGGGTGCCCGATGACTATGACATCGGGGGAGAAAAGGTTTTTCGCAAGATGGATGAGTCTGTGTCCATGACTTTCGCCGAAGCGGCACAAAGGGCCGTGGAACTGGGTGGTCGCTTCGATGGCAGCGTGGCCCCGGAAGACATTAATTCCATGACCGCGCGCTCCGTTGCCGGTCTTGCCGGCAGTGGCCTGATCGGTGTGGCCAGGGACAACCTGTATAAAGAAGGGACGGTTCCGGCCCTGGCCGCGGGTTTTATCCAGATCGAGCTGGATACGGAAACCGGCAAGTTCGAAATCCTGGACTACCTCGGAGTTGCAGACTGCGGCACCGTGGTTCATCCACGCGGCCTGGAAAACCAGGTTCGCGGCGGTGCGGTAATGGGCTTCGGTATGGCGGGATTCGAACGTCATGTCTATGACCCACAGAACGGACTACCGGCGGCAACGGGATTCCACCAGGCCAAGATCCCGTCCTACCTCGATGTGGGACTGGAACACGTTTACGCCGCAGTGGATTTACCCGATCCCCAGAACCCGGTCGGCGCAAAGGGCGTCGGTGAACCACTGCAGGGATGTGCTGCTGCAGCCCTTCTTTGTGCCATATCAGATGCGTTAGGTGGCCAGTACTTTAATCGCGCTCCCGTAACCGCTGACATGATCGTGGCGGCCGCCGCTGGATCCGGTGCCAGCGAGCGGGGACTGAGAACCAACACAACCTGACCATCTATCGCTGGAACTCTATATCGGGAGACTATATGAGACTCGCATCCTTCATGTCCTGGGGAACAGTGTTCCTGCTCTCCGTCGTCCTGGCAGCCTGCGCGCCGGACGCTCCGGTTGAACAGACTGGCACCGCTTCAGTTCCGGCATTCGAGACCACCAACTACGCCATGCAGAACCGCCCCGATGTGCGCGGGCTCACGGCGGCGGTTTCCTCGGACCATCCCTTAGCCACCCAGGCAGGCATGCGTATCCTGCAGGAGGGGGGTAATGCCACCGATGCCGTACTTGCCATGGCCGGCGTACTGGCGGTGGTTCGTCCCCACATGAACGGCATCGGCGGTGATGCCTTCGCTATTTTCTATGATGGTGAAACCGGTGACATCAGCGCGCTCAATGCCAGTGGCCGTGCCGGTCGTGTCGCCACACCGCAATTCTTTGCCAAAGCGGGAGTGGAGCGCATTCCCGGCAGCGGCGCTATGTCCGTAAGCGTGCCCGGTGCCGTGGCAGGCTGGGTAGACGCTCACGAGCGTTTCGGCAGCATGGACCTGGATTACCTGCTTGCGCCTGCAATCCATTACGCCCGTGATGGTTTCCCGGTTTCGACCCGGCTGGCCATGGACTTCCAGGAGCAGGGAGGTTCCCTCAACGAGGCAGGCCGAAATCTCTACCTGCCCGATGGCGCGCCGCCACCAGTCGGATCACTTCTGAAGAACGAGGCACTGGCACGCTCACTGGAGACTGTTGCCAACGAGGGTGCCCACGAGTTCTACCATGGCGAGATTGGCCGCCGTCTTGCTTCTTTTATTACCGAGCTGGGCGGGCACCTGCGCGAACAGGATTTTCTTGCCCATGTGTCTGAATGGGTAGAACCGGTTCAAGGTGAGTATCAGGGCCACGATATTCTCGTCATGCCACCCAATACCCAGGGTATTGCCCAGCTATCCTTCATGGAAATGGCCAGCTCCCATGACCTTAAATCCATGGGACAGAACAGTGCCGACTATTTACATACACTTATTGAATTGAAAAAGCTGGCCTTTGCCGACCGTGACCGCTGGGTAGGGGACCCCGCCATGGCGGATATTCCCGTAGATGAGTTGTTAGACATTCAATACCTGGCCGAGCGCTCACAACTTTTTGACCCGTCCCGGGCCGCAGAAAGCGTAGCGCCGGGCTTCGGCAATAGCGATTCCGGCGATGACAGCAAGAACCGTGACGATTCCGGTGACACCGTGTACATCACTGCCGTGGACCAGTGGGGCAACGCGGTAAGCTGGATCCAGAGCAACTTCGCCGGCTTTGGTTCCGGCCTGCTGGATCCGGAAACCGGCATTCTGCTCCACAATCGCGGCGCCCTGTTCACCCTGGAAGAGGGCCATCCCAACCAGGTAGCGCCGGGCAAACGGCCTTACCATACGTTGTCACCTCTCATGGCGCTTTATCCCGACGGCGACTTTGCATTCACCCTGGGTACCCCCGGTGGTGACAGCCAGACCCAATCGTTGTTGCAAATCACCAACAACATGTTGCTGTTCGGCATGACGCCGCAACAGGCAATTGAAGCGCCACGCTTCCGTTCTTCCGGTGGTCTCAACGTGGCGATAGAAAACCGCATAAGAGGTGACGTGCTTGCGGAACTCAACAGTCGTGGTCATGCCCTGCGCCTGGTGGATGGCTGGACAGCCACTTTCGGCGGTGCGCAGATGATTCATCGCGATCCACAAACCGGGGTGCTCACCGCAGCGGCAGACCCGCGCCGGGAGGCCTACGCACTGGCTTACTGAATTTCCAAATCAAATAATCAGAAGAGGAGCTGATTATGGATATGTCTGCAATAAATATTCTTGCCGTGCTGGTCGCGGCGTTGGTGGGTTTCGTTGTCGGATTTCCGTGGTATGGCCCGGTGTTTGGCAAGGCCTGGATGGCAGAGACCGGTATTACCGAAGAGCAGGCTGCCAAGGGCAACATGCCCCTGATCTTCGGCTGTTCTTTCGTCTTTCAGTTGATCATGTCGTTCTGCCTCGCCATGTTCTTTTATGGCGATCCGGCGTCGGCAGAGATGATTAATGCAGGAAACGGGGCTTTCTACGGATTCTTGACGGGCTTCGGTTGGGTCGCCATGGCCATTGGTGTTAATTCCCTGTTCGAGCAGAGATCTTTCAAGCTGATAGCCATTAACGGCGGCTACTGGATCGTGGTATTCACGATCATGGGCGCCATACTCGGGGCATGGAAGTAGACAGGGAAGGGTTCTGAATTATTGCGGAAACCGCCATGGGGTTTCCGCTTAAATATTTTGCGGTCTTACTCGCTTAACCAGGCTACAGCGGATTCCTTGTCCCGGAATACCCGGAACTCGATGGGCAGTTGCTCGTCGGCAATCATTTGAAACATTCGCATCATGCCGAAGCCCAGGTCGTGATCTACCGTAAACGCGGTTTTCAGCCCTGCCCGGACTGATGCGACATCGCCAGCGCGGTAGATTACATTGCGCACGGTGTCGCCCGTAAGCGATTCATAGTCCAGCTTGCTCATGTCCCAGCACACCGGCAATGTCCGCCAGTCCTGGATGTTCGCTGTCACATACTCGAGAAAGTCATCAAGGCTCGCCCCCTCGGCTGCCGTATTGAAGACAATGCCTTGCTCGATAACTGTAGAAAACCCCATGGGATGCAGCTCCTGCACTTTTCGCGGATAACCAACCGTGAAGCCAGATTCCGGGATCAATTAATATCTTAAACGGATCAGAATAAGCGGTACAACCGAAATCGAACTTTTCGGAGCGGGGGGTCAGGATGCTGGAGCTATTGTGAGTGCCGGCCTAGAAAGTTCCGCTGATTTTGAAGGCCACTTCCACACCGGTGGTGCTGCACTGGTCCTCGATCTCTTCCAGGATGCCGTCGGAAATAGGGCCGACGAAGCGGCGGCGTTCCCGGCAGCGCACGTTATTACTGGCGTTCTGAATATCCAGCCGGTAAGTCAGGCCGCGGGTGTCCACGTATTCGCCGAACAGGCCGTAGCGCGGGTCGCCGATATCGAACTCGATGTCTTCCAGGTCATAGCGGAAGATGCCGCCGTCGATACGGTCGAAGTTGGAGAAGCCCCAGTTGAAACGCCACTGGGGTATGTCATGGCGCACAAATAATCGGAACATGCCCCGATAATGGGAAGCAAAGCGTCGCTTTATGCCGAGGAAGGGATCGATTATTTCTGAATCCTGCAGTTCCAGCGTGGGGGATACCAGCAGGTTGGGCATACCGATCATGTTCATGCGGATGCTGGCGGACAGGCTCGCTCCCCATTCCTCACCGTCACCGATGTTGCCGTTGGCCGACTGCAGGTCATCAGGGGACGGTGATACATCGATGCGATCGATCACGTCCTGGTAATCGGCATAGTACAGTTCCGCATTCAATACACCCGCATCATCGGGCAGGCGGAACTCGGAACGAAAGCTGTAGCGCCACTGGGTCTGCTGCCGCAGTTCGGCATTTCCCGCGAGCGTGTCGCGGTCATTGTCATCCTGGTCGTTGGCGGCGACGAAATCGGCAAAACTAAGTTGGTCAACTATACGTTCTATGGTGCCACGGAGTTGCCAGGTTGGTGTGACGTCATAACGAAAGTCCAGTTTTGGTTTGATGAAATCGAAATCCCGCTTGTTAACAACGTCGCCGGTTTGCGAGATCTCGGAAGTTTCATACACCAGGGTGGATTCCAGGGACATCTGTGGATTGATCACCCAGTTGTGAATCACGAAGGGCTCATAGCGAATCTCTTCCACCTTTGAATTGGCGTTGGAGACCACCTGCGGAATCAGGCCCCCAACGGCATCGGAAGGGGCTGCATCACCAAACAACAACCCCAGGGCCAGCTCGGAATCCAGGATTGTTTGCGCCCGCTCAATACCGAACTCAATATCCTGGTTCGTAAATACATCCATGGTGTAGGAGCTGCGGACAATGCGTTCCTCGGTAATGCTGTGCACGCTGAGGAAGAGATTCTTTTCAAACTCACCGCCGGGCTGCTGTTCGAAGCGTTGCCTGATGCGGAGGTCGTCCGCCCGGTTGGCAATACCCAGAATCTTGAAACGGTCGCCGTTGCCCAGGGTGTATTCGTAATCGGAGCCGAATTCCCAGTTGTCGCCCTCGGTAGGATTGTCTTCCCGTTCGAATGTCGGTATCGGTGGATTGATTGTTCTATCAATTGTTCTGCGATCAACTTCGCCTTCATTGTCACCGATACCATAAAGCCCGTTAACACGCAGGCTGCTGTTCGGTGAAAACTCGTAACCCAGGTTGAAACTGACTTCGTCATTGCCGATCCACATCCTGCGATACTCGGTAATGGTGTCATTGGGCGAGTAGTCACCCAACACGCTGCGCTCGAAAGTGCGGGTCTGTTGGTAAAAAGGACCGCTGCGAACACTGAGCAGGTAATCCAGTGCGCCCCGCTGACCGCTGAGGGCTACCGTTCCATTGGGAGTGAATTCACCACCCTGATCAAAAGTTGCGGTGGCATCCCAGGACACGTTGTTGGTGGCTAGTTCTTCGGTCAATACCACGTTTATGACCTGGGTGCTGCCACGCACATCCAGTTCTCCCGAGGTACCGCGGATGATCTGGATTTCCTGTACCTGGTCGGCTGGGATACGGCCCAGAAGACCCTGGGTGGAGTTGTTCTTGCCGGCGGTGCGCTTGCCGTTGATCATGATCTCGGTACCGCCGCTGCCACTTCCCAAACCACGGCCGCCACGGGTCGGGTTACCAAATCCCGGGCCACCACCGCCGGGAGGTCCGCGAAATCCACCGCCTCCACCACTGTCCTGGCCCGGGATGCGCACCAGCATATCCTGGGCCGTTATGGGCGCCCACTCGGTGAAATAGGACGCCGGGTAAATCACCGTGGAGTCCTCCCCGGAGGTGTCCTGGGCAAGGGCATGGGGAGATAGCGCACAGGCCAGGGTAAAACCCGCGGCGATTAACGTGTGTCGATTGAAGCCAATGGCGGGAAAATACATGTACTCGGTTCCGTTGCTGAGTAATCCCCGGAGGGCACGAAAAAGCGAATTCTACCGGCAATAGACCGGATTTCCTCGGGCCTGTTACAAATCGACAAAATTTTGGTCGCAGATTAAGGACTCTTCATGGTGCCGGTTGGACCCGCCATGTCGGCCAGATCATCCCGCCTCGAAGCATGGGCGCCGCTTCCTGGCACTTTCGGCCTGGGGCTGTTGCACCAAAACTGCAGCGCTAATTGCTCCGCTATGGGGCCGTAAACCTCAGCTTGCACTCTTTCTGTGCTATCGCTACCTGGAAATACACCGAAACATTCCAATTGCAGCACTTATAACCAGCGCTCACGCCTTGGCCCCTAATTTGCATAGGGGCCAGCAGTAGTAATTTATCGGAGCTGGTTATGTCGCACTCGCCGAGTGATTTTAAAATTCTGTCATTTACCGGGAAAGTGAAAACTCTTCATCTAACCTGGTTCGCCTTTTTTCTAACATTTGTTGTCTGGTTTAACCATGCGCCCCTGATGGCGTCAATCCGCGAGACATTTGACCTCAGCAACCAGGAGGTTACCGCCTTGCTGACACTCAATGTCGCGCTGACTATCCCGGCACGTATCATCATCGGCATGCTGGTCGACCGTTACGGGCCAAGGCTGATCTTTTCCATGCTGTTGTTTGTCTCCAGCTTCATCTGCCTGTTCTTCGCCCTGGCCAACAGCTATGCCATGCTCGCCTTCGCGCGATTCATGCTGGGCTTCGTCGGCGCCGGCTTCGTGATCGGCATCCGCATGATCGGTGAATGGTTTCCTGCGCGTCAGGTCGGCCTCGCCGAGGGCATATACGGCGGTTGGGGTAATTTTGGTTCTGCGGCCGCTGCCATGACCCTGCCCACGATGGCATTGCTGTTCGGCGGTGAAGACGGCTGGCGCTGGGCCGTGGGAATAACCGGCGTATTCATCTTTGTATATTCCTTTATTTACCACGCATCGGTGCGCAACACGCCCGAGGGTTCCACTTACTTCAAGCCCAACAAGACCGGCGGCCTGGAAGTGTCCAGCAAGGCGGACTTTTTCTTTTACCTGGTTATGAACATGCCGTTGTACCTGGCCCTGGCCGTCATGAGCTGGAACCTCGGTAACCTGGGACTGTTAGGCAGCACCGTCGTGAACCTGATCTGGTTTGTGCTGATCGTGCTCTACGGTGTGCAGTGTCACCAGATCTACAAAGTAAACCATGCAGTGTTCGAGCGGGAGCTTCCCGAGATCGATCGCTATCGCTTCAAGCAGGTAGCCATACTGGACCTGGCCTATTTCGTCACCTTCGGTTCGGAGCTGGCGGTGGTATCCATGTTGCCCCTGTTCTTCCTCGACACCTTCGGCATATCACAGGTGGCCGCCGGTATGCTGGCCTCCGCGTTTGCCTTCATGAACCTGGTGGCGCGGCCCGCCGGTGGCTGGTTCAGTGATAAGTTCGGCCGCCGCAAAACCCTGACCCTGACTCTTACCGGTCTCGCCATTGGTTACTTCCTGATGAGCCGTATCGAGTCAGACTGGATGATCGCCCTGGCCGTCATCACCACCATGTGCTGTTCTTTCTGTGTGCAGGCGGGGGAGGGTGCCGTGTTTGCCATCGTGCCCCTGGTCAAGCGCAGGCTTACCGGGCAGATCGCCGGCATGACCGGCGCCTACGGCAATGTAGGCGCGGTCAGCTTTTTGACGGTACTATCTTTTGTTTCACCATCCCTATTCTTCCTCGTCATTGCGGCGGCGGCATTGGTCACGGTGATTGCGGTGCAATTCCTGGATGAACCCCAGGGTTCTATCGCCGAAGTCATGCCCGACGGCACCGTACAAATGATCGAGGTGAGCTGAATGAGACCTTGAACGAACTCGAAGTTGAAGTCGGGCAGTACTCCGATGCGGGCAAGAAGGCAGAGAACGAGGACTGCCACGGCATTCGCCTGCCCGACTCAAACCTGCTGCGCAACAAGGGCGTCGTTGCCGCCATAGCGGACGGCATCAGCAGTACCGAGTTCGGGCGAGAAGCCAGTGAAGCCTGTGTCACCGGTTTTATCGGCGACTACTACAGCACGCCCGATAGCTGGTCGGTGAAAGAATCAGCGCGCCAGGTATTGATTGCACTTAATAGCTGGTTGCATGGCCGGGGATTGCATCACGGCTCGGCCCGCTTCGGCGCCCTCACAACATTCAGTGCGCTGGTGCTGAAGTCCACCACGGCCCACCTCATCCATATCGGGGATACTCGCATTTACCGCATACGGGAGGGTGAGATCGAGTTGCTCACCAGTGACCACCGAACCTGGATCGGTAATGAGAAACATTACCTGTCCCGCGCCGTCGGTGCAGACAATCATCTGGAGATCGATTACCGCCGCGTTGCCGCCCAGCAAGACGACCTGTACCTGCTCACCACTGACGGGGTGCACGATTGCCTTTCCGAGGAGCGTCTTGCGGCACTCGTCGCTGGTCAGCGCAATCTGGAAACCGCGGCGCGGGAGATCGTTGCCGAGGCACTGGCCGCGGGCAGCACTGACAACCTCACCTGCCAACTGGTTCGAATCAGGCGCTTGCCTTCCGGTGATCCCGATGAAGTGTTCCGGGCGCTGACCGAGCTTCCGTTCCCGCCAGAACTGTCCGCCGGTCGCATAATCGATGGCTACAGGATCCTGCGCGAATTGCACCTGTCCAAACGCTCGGAGTTGTACCTGGCCCTCGATCCGGATACCGGGCTGCAGGTAGTAATCAAGACACCCTCGGTAAACTACGAAGACGATCCCGCCTACATCGAACGATTTACCCTGGAAGAGTGGATCGGCAAGCGCATCAATAATCCCCATGTGGTACAGGTCTACGAAGCCAGCAGGCCCCGGCATTTTCTCTACCACATAACCGAGTTCATCGAGGGCGGATCACTGCGGCAATGGCTGCAGGACAATGACAATCCCAGCCTGTCCCAGGTGCGGGATATCGTTGGCCAGATCGCCCGGGGCGTGCAGAGTTTTCACCGCATGGACATGGTGCACCAGGACCTGAAACCGGAAAACATCGTGGTGGACCAACACGGCACCGCCAAGATTATCGATTTCGGTTCAGTCCGGGTTGCCGGAATCGCCGAGATAGAAACTCCCGTTGAGCGTTCAAACCTGCTGGGAACCCGCAACTACACCGCACCCGAATACGCCCTGGACCAGCCCGGCAGCAACCACTCGGACATTTTTTCCCTGGCGGTCATCTGCTATGAATTGCTCACCCATCGCCTGCCTTATGGTGAGATGCCGGAGAACTGGACCCGGGTGAATCCCCTGGCCGGAAAATCCTACACCCCGGCGCGGGCAATCAACGACCAGGTGCCGGACTGGCTCGACGCGGCCCTGGAAAAAGCCCTGCATCCCGATCCGAAACAACGCTACAGCCAGCTTTCCGAATTCATCCACGACATCAATCATCCCAATCCCATGCTTAGTGGCAGTGAATTCAAACCCCTGGTGCAGCGCTATCCAATTGGATTCTGGCGCGCTCTGAGTGCACTGCTGGGTTCACTCTGCCTGTTGCTGTTGTATTTACTGCTGCGTTAAGCGCAGTGGTGGCACAGTTTTGGTGCCTGATTGCAGCACTTGCTCGTTGATAGGGCGCGATGTCGCCGAAGATCGCCGCCGCTCCGCGAAATAACCGGGTTTCAGTGCCTTCCAAGCTGGCACACTCCTTGCACTCGCGATGGAAGGAATTCATCAGCAGTATCTATCACTATGCAGAAATCTAAACTCGTACTGGTTGGTAACGGGATGGCGGGCATACGCACGCTGGAAGAGTTGCTGAAGGTGGCGCCGGAGCAATACGACATTACCGTGTTCGGTGCGGAACCCCATGGCAATTACAACCGTATCCTGCTGTCACCGGTTCTGGCCGGGGAAAAAACCCTGGATGAAATCATCCTCAACGGCGAAGACTGGTACCAGGAAAACGGCATCCGGCTTTACACCGGGCGCACTGTTACCCACATCGATCGCCGCCGCAGGGTGGTTATCGCCGATGACGGTACCGAAGCTGAATACGACCGCTTGATCCTGGCCACCGGCTCCAATCCTTTCATGATTCCCGTTCCCGGTCATGACCTGGAAGGCGTGGTTTCCTTCCGTGACATACACGACGTCAATTCCATGCTCGCGGCATCCCTGAAGTACAAGAACGCGGTGGTGATCGGTGGCGGACTGCTCGGGCTGGAAGCCGCCAACGGATTGCACAAGCGGGGCATGAACGTCACCGTGGTGCACCTCCTGGATTCATTGATGGAGCGCCAGCTCGATTCCCCCGCGGCGGAATTGTTGCGCCTGTCACTGGAGGAAAAAGGGCTCAGCTTTCTCATGCAGCGCGAGACCGAAGCCATTGAAGGCGAGGGCAGGGTGCAGTCGGTACGCTTCAAAAATGGAGACAGTGTCGAGGCCGACCTGGTGGTCATGGCAGTGGGCATTCGCCCCAACATCGAACTGGCGCAGAAAGTCGGCCTCCATTGCGAACGGGGCATCGTGGTCAATGACACCATGCAGACGTTTGATCCGCGCATTTACGCCATCGGTGAATGCGTGCAGCACCGCAGCGAGACTTATGGACTGGTGGCGCCGCTTTTCGAGCAGGCCAAGGTTTGCGCCAACCACCTGGCGGAGCATGGCATGGCCAGCTATCGCGGTTCCATGACTTCCACCAAGTTGAAAGTCACCGGCATCGATTTGTTTTCCGCCGGGGATTTCATCGGTGATGAGAGCACCGATGACATCGTATTTCGTGACAATTCCAGGGGTGTGTACAAGCGCCTGGTTCTCAAGGATGACCGTATCGTCGGAACTGTGTTGTACGGCGACACCATGGATGGTTCCTGGTATTTCGAATTGATGCGAGACAATACCAACATCGCTGATATTCGCGAGGACCTGCTGTTCGGCCAGGCCCATATCGGTGACTCCGGCCATGGCGACGCGAGCCACGTGTTGTCGTTGCCGGATACCGCCGAGATCTGTGGCTGCAACGGCGTGTGCAAGGGAGAAATCGTACAGGCCATTACCGGCAAGGGATTGTTTACCCTGGATGACGTGCGCGCCCACACCAAGGCGTCCTCATCCTGTGGTTCCTGTACCGGGCTGGTGGAGCAGCTCATCGTGTCCACTGTCGGTAGCGGCTATGCCGAAACCCCGTCGAAAAAATCCCTGTGCAAATGCACCGAGTTCAGCCACGACGAGATTCGCAAGGCCATCATGGAAAATTCCCTGAAGACCATTCCCGAGGTGCGGGCGTTCATGGAATGGCAAACCGAGGACGGCTGCCACGTTTGCCGCCCCGCGCTCAATTATTACCTGATATGTGCCTGGCCCAATGAGAACAGTGATGACCCCCAGTCGCGGTTTATCAACGAAAGGGCCCATGCCAATATCCAGAAGGATGGCAGCTACTCGGTGATCCCGCGAATCTGGGGCGGTGTAACCAATGCCCACGAGCTGCGGGCGATCGCCGACGTGGCGGACAAGTACCAGGTGCCCACCGTAAAGATTACCGGCGGCCAACGCATTGACCTGCTGGGTGTAAAGAAGGAAGACCTGCCCTCTGTGTGGGGCGACCTCAGCAATGCCGGTTTTGTATCCGGCCACGCCTACGGCAAGGCGCTTCGAACCGTGAAAACCTGTGTAGGTTCGGAGTGGTGCCGCTTCGGCACCCAGGATTCGACCACCATGGGCATCGAGCTGGAGCGCATGACCTGGGGCGCGTGGACCCCACACAAGTTCAAGATGGCGGTTTCCGGTTGCCCGCGCAATTGTGCCGAAGCAACCATCAAGGATTTGGGAGTGGTTGCCGTGGAGTCAGGCTGGGAATTGCACGTGGGTGGTAACGGCGGCGTAAAAGTGCGCGCTACTGACCTGTTGTGCAAGGTGGCCACCATGGAAGAGGTGAAGGAATACAGCGCCGCCTTCATGCAGCTCTACCGGGAGGAAGCCCATTACCTGGAGCGCACCGCGCCCTGGATCGAACGGATCGGCCTGAGTTATGTCAAACAGCGTCTTCTCGATGACGACGAAGGCCGCAGACAATTGGCTGAGCGCTTCCTGGCTTCCCAGGAAACTGCCCAGGTGGATCCCTGGGCACAGCACGCCGCCGGTCACGCCCAAAATGAATTCCAACCAATAACGGTAAAGGAAAGTCCGAATACCGAGCCGGTGGCGGAGGCCGCAACATGAACTGGCTCGAGGTGTGCGCACTGGATGAAATTCCAATCTGCGGATCCCGTGTGGTCAGGGCGCCCAGCGGGGATGTTGCCGTGTTTCGTACGTCAACCGACCAGGTGTTTGCTGTTAGGGATCAATGCCCTCACCGCGGTGGGCCACTCTCCCAGGGCATAGTCTTTGACAACCGCGTCGCCTGTCCCCTGCACAACTGGGTAATCTCCCTGGAAACCGGCGAAGCCACCGGACCAGACACGGGGTGCACCCACACTTACCCGGTACGGGTAGATGGCGGCATGGTTTTTGTCGCGCTGGACTCCGCGCAGCTTAGCCAGACCACGGCCCCGGATGCGGCGTGAACGCTGCTGCCAGGGTATGCAGCACCTGCCCCTATTGTGGCGTGGGTTGCGGGGTGATTGCTCAGCGTGACCCCGAAGGTGCTATCACCATCCAGGGTGACCCGGAACATCCCGCCAATAAAGGACGCTTGTGTTCCAAGGGATCGGCTCTTGGCGAAACTCTAGATCTTGAAGGACGCCTGTTACATCCTGAAATCAACAAGGAACGAGCCGACTGGGACAGTGCCCTCGACCTTGTCGCCGACAAATTCAAAAAGGTAATCGATGAACACGGACCCGACGCGGTAGCGTTTTATGTTTCCGGGCAACTTCTGACCGAGGATTACTACGTTGCCAACAAGCTGATGAAAGGCTTTATCGGCAGCGCCAACATCGATACCAACTCCCGCCTGTGCATGGCTTCAGCCGTTGCCGCATACAAGCGGGCATTCGGTTCCGATACCGTGCCCTGCGATTATTTCGATCTCGACCATGCCGAGCTTTTTGTCCTGGTGGGTTCTAACACCGCCTGGTGTCACCCGGTTATCTACCAGCGCATGCTGGAAACGCGAAACAACAACAAGGCGAAGATAGTCGTCATTGACCCGCGAGTCACCTCTACCTGTGAAGAGGCCGACCTGCACTTGCCCGTTAAGCCGGGCACCGACGTGATGCTGTTTAACGGGCTGCTGCATTACCTGCGCCGGGAAGATTGTCTCGATCTCTCTTTTATTGAATCCCACACCGAGGGTTTCGCCGCTACCTTCACGGCGGCGAAAGCCGATGCCCCAACCATTCCCGTCGTGGCAAGTACCTGCGGCCTGGAAGAAAAGCAGGTGGCGGAGTTTTACCGTCTGTTTGCGCGTAATGAAAAAACCCTGACCCTGTTTTCCCAGGGTGTTAACCAGTCCAGCAGTGGCACCGACAAGGCCAATGCAATTATCAACTGTCATCTCGCCACCGGGCGCATAGGCAAGCCCGGGGCCGGACCGTTTTCCCTAACCGGCCAGCCCAATGCCATGGGAGGTCGAGAGGTAGGCGGGCTCGCCAACCAGCTCGCGGCCCACATGGAACTGGGGGATGCCGGTCACCGGAATCTGGTGAAGATTTTCTGGAACTCACCAGGTGTTGCCAGTAAGCCCGGCCTGAAAGCCGTGGACCTGTTCGATGCCGTGGCGCAAAAGAAAGTTAAGGCACTGTGGATCATGGCCACCAATCCCGCGGTAAGCCTGCCCAATGCGGACAGGGTGCGTGCCGCTATTGCCGGCTGCGAATTTGTAGTGGTGTCCGATTGCGTGCGTGACACCGATACCAACGAGCTTGCAGATGTATTGTTGCCGGCCCTGGCATGGGGCGAGAAAGACGGCACGGTAACCAATTCCGAGCGTCGCATCTCCCGCCAGCGCGCGTTCCTGCCGGCGCCGGGGGAGGCCCGACCCGACTGGTGGATCATCACCCAGGTAGCGCGGCGCATGGGATTCGAAAACGAGTTTGCCTACGAATTCCCGTACCAGGTCTTCAATGAACATGCCCTGCTTTCGGGTTTTCATAACAACGGTTCCAGGGATTTTGATATTTCCTCCTGTTATGTGAAAAACCAGGAGGAGTACGACAGCTTCCAGCCTCGCTGTTGGCCACCGGCACATGAAGATGGTGCAAAACTTTTTTCTGACGGTCACTTCTACCGGCCCGGGGGCAAGGCGGCCCTGGTGCCGGTTAGTTTCCGTGTTCCCACGAACGCGACCAGTGACAACTATCCCCTGGTGCTCAATACCGGCCGCGTTCGCGACCAGTGGCATACCATGACTCGCACCGGTCGAGTGCCACGCCTCATGCGCCACCGTCATGAGCCGAAAGCCGAGATTCATCCCGATGATGCACGCCGCATTGGCCTGGTTTACGGTGACCTGGTTCAGTTAAACAGTGACTGGGGCGAAGCCGTAGCGCGGGTCGATGTGACCCACAGCCAGCGACCCGGTAATGTTTTCCTGCCCATGCATTGGAGTGCTCGCAATACATCCGCTGCCCGGGCCGATGCCCTGGTAAACCCGGCGACGGATCCGGTCTCCGGGCAACCGGAATCGAAACACACGCCGGTGCGCATCGCACGCTACCCCGTTGCCTGGGCCGGCTTCCTGTTAAGCCGGGAGGAACTGGAAAATCCCGCAACCGATTACTGGCTCAAGGTGCAGGGGGAAGGGCACTGGCGATACGAGATCGCCGGGTCAAAGCTGCCGGACAACTGGAAGCACTTTGCGCTCCATGCATTGCATGCACCGGATAAAGATGCCCAGTGGGTTGAGTTCTACGATGGACGCTCGGGCCGTTACCGTGCCGCCCTGCTCAGGGGCGGTCACCTGCAGTATTGCCTGTTCGTCGCGCCGAGCTACCGGGAACTGCCGGAATTCAATTGGCTCTCGGAAAAAATTTCAGAAACAACACTCAACGCAGAAGACCAGTCTTGCCTGTTGGCGGGCAAGCCTGCCGACCTGCCGGACACCGGCCCCATCGTCTGTTCCTGCTTCAACGTAGGCCGCCGCGCCCTGACCGATGCCATCAGCGAGCAGGGGCTCATGTCTACAGACGCCATTGGCGAATCCCTGCGTGCGGGAACCAATTGCGGCTCCTGCCTGCCGGAAATCCGCGCACTGTTGAAAGACAGGGCAGCCGCGATTCCCGCTTAATGGGCGTTTCGTGCTTCCTTTTATAGTCCGATTTTCTTTCTGATCCCTGAATCCCTTGATTATCCCGGGATTCAGGGCTAATATTCCTGCCCCTGCTTATTTACGTTTACGTTAACGTAAAGTATCCTTCCACTGTACCCGGTTCAGGTGGAATACGAGGTTGGCAGAATCAGTGGACGGGCAATTCTCCATTTCAGAACTCGCCAAAGAGTTCGACGTGACTCCCCGCACCATTCGCTTCTATGAAGAGAAGGGTCTGCTGGCGCCTGGCCGCAACGGCAGCGCGCGGGTGTTCAGTGGTGCCGACCGGGTAAAACTCAAGCTCATCCTCCGTGGCAAGCGTCTGGGTTTCACCCTGGAAGAAAGCAGGGACATCATCGAGATGTATGAACCCAATACGGCCAACGTGAAACAACTGGAAACGCTGCTGGAGAAAATCAGGCAGAAGCGGTCGCAACTGGAACAACAGAAGAAAGAGATAAATTCAATGCTGAAAGATTTGCAGAGCACCGAATCGATTTGTCTCGAAGCATTGCCCTCCGCGCAAAAAGATTAACCATGCAAGGAGAGCAGAGAGGCTAACCATGTACGCAGTCTATCCCAATCTTGATTTCGGTCTTCCTGAAGAGATCGTCATGTTGCGCAATAGCGTAAGCCAGTTCTGTGAGAAAGAGCTGGCGCCACGGGCCCATGAGATTGATGCCAACAATGAGTTTCCCGCGGACATGTGGCGCAAGCTGGGTGACCTGGGCCTGCTGGGAATTACCGTGGCGGAAGAATACGGTGGATCTGACATGGGTTACCTGGCCCACTGCGTGGCCATGGAAGAAATATCCCGGGCGTCCGCGTCCGTAGGATTGTCTTATGGGGCGCACTCCAATCTCTGCGTGAACCAGATCGCACGCAATGGCAACGAAGCACAAAAACAAAAATACCTGCCGGACCTGTGCTCGGGACAATTGGTGGGAGCCCTGGCCATGTCCGAACCCGGTGCCGGGTCCGATGTGGTCCACATGAGCCTGCGTGCGGAACAGAAGGGGAACAGCTACGTTCTTAACGGCAGCAAGATGTGGATAACCAACGGGCCCGATGCGGACGTCTTCGTGGTCTACGGCAAATCGCAGGAACAGGTTGCTTCCGGCGGCATTACCGCCTTTATCATTGAGAAAGGCAGCAAGGGATTCAGCCAGGCACAGAAGCTCGACAAGCTGGGAATGCGCGGCTCTAACACCTGTGAGCTGGTATTTGAAGATTGTGAAGTACCGGCGGAAAACGTGTTGGGTATACCGGACAAGGGAGTGTCCGTGCTCATGTCCGGTCTCGATTTCGAACGCACCGTGCTTGCCGCGGGCCCGGTGGGCATCATGCAGGCATGCCTGGACGTGGTTCTCCCTTACGTCCATGAGCGCAAGCAATTCGGCCAACCCATCGGCGAGTTTCAATTGATGCAGGGCAAGATTGCCGACATGTATGCCACCCTGAATGCCTCGCGGGCATACCTGTACGCGGTGGCCGCCGCCTGCGACCGGGGCGAGTCCAGTCGCAAGGATTGCGCCGCACTTATCTTGTTTACTTCCGAGAATGCCACCCAGATGGGACTGCAGGCGATACAGGCCCTGGGCGGAAACGGTTACACCAACGATTTCCCGGCCGGGCGATTACTGCGCGACGCCAAGCTCTACGAAATTGGTGCCGGCACTTCGGAAATCAGGCGCATCCTGGTGGGCCGCGAACTTTTTCGCGAATCGGCCTGATCGGATCACTGCCCCGGAGCAATAACCCATGTCCAGGATTAGCAGCAAGGTAGACACCGGTAGCGATGCGTATCGCAGCAACGCCGAATGCATGCAGGCGCAGATCGATGACCTGAGGCAAAAATTGCAGTCTATCGCCCTGGGTGGGCCGGACAAGGCCAGGGAAAAACACACGGCCAGGGGAAAGCTGCTGCCCCGGGATCGAATTATCGAACTGATCGATGAAGGCACCAAATTCCTTGAACTGTCGGCCCTGGCGGCGCTGAACGTGTACGGCGAAGACGTGCCGGCAGCAGGCATTATCACCGGGATAGGAACGGTTAGCGGGGTGGACTGCGTGATCGTGGCGAATGACGCCACGGTGAAAGGCGGCACCTACTATCCGCTCACGGTGAAAAAGCACCTGCGCGCCCAGGCTATCGCCATGGAAAACAGGCTGCCCTGCATTTACCTGGTGGATTCCGGCGGCGCCAACCTGCCGCGCCAGGACCAGGTGTTTCCGGATCGCGAACACTTCGGGCGCATCTTTTATAACCAGGCCAATTTGTCCGCCGAAGGAATCCCCCAAATAGCAGTTGTTATGGGTTCCTGCACAGCCGGGGGAGCGTACGTTCCGGCAATGTCGGATCAATGTGTAATGGTGCGCAACCAGGCCACGGTTTTTCTCGGCGGCCCGCCCCTGGTAAAGGCTGCCACCGGGGAGGTGGTAGGGGCGGAAGAACTGGGCGGGGCCGACGTACACACGCGCCGCTCCGGAGTGGCGGATTACGCGGCCGAGAATGACGCCCATGCCCTGGAAATTACCCGCGATATCGTTGCCCACCTGAACCTGCCGTCCAGGGCGCAATTTCCTTCTGCTGACTTTGAGTTGCCCGTCCATGACCCGGAAGAACTGGCGGGCATCATTCCGGCGAATGCCACGGAAACCTATGACGCACGGGAGATCATTGCTCGCATCGTGGATGGATCGGAGTTCAACGAATTCAAGGCACTGTATGGCAAGACCCTGGTGTGTGGCTTCGCCCACATCGAAGGCAGGCCGGTGGGCATACTCGCCAACAACGGCATCCTGTTCAGCGAATCCGCGCAGAAGGGAACCCATTTCATCGAGCTGTGTGTCCAGCGCGGTATACCATTGCTGTTCCTGCAGAACATCGTGGGCTTCATGGTGGGCAAGGCGTTCGAGCAGGGAGGAATCGCCAGGCACGGGGCCAAGCTGGTAATGGCGGTGGCCTGTGCAAGGGTACCCAAGTTCACCGTAATCGTTGGCGGCTCGTTCGGTGCCGGCAACTACGCCATGTGCGGCCGCGCCTACGATCCCCGCTTCCTGTTCATGTGGCCCAATGCGCGCATCTCCGTGATGGGCGGTGAGCAGGCCGCGTCAGTACTCTCGTTTATCAGGCGGGAACAACTGGAAAAGAAAAACCAGCAGTGGAGCGAAGAGCAGGAACAGGAATACCGCAAGCCCATACTGGAGAATTACCAGAACCAGGGCCACCCTTACTATGCTTCTGCCCGATTGTGGGACGACGGAGTGATCGAACCGGCACAAACCCGACAGGTCATCGCCCGCTGCATGGCCATTACAGAAAACACCGAAGAGGAAGAGACCCGCTTCGGCGTGTTCCGCATGTGAAAGGCTTTACAGGCCCGTCAGTTCAGGCCCGGTGAATTTCTCCCGCGCCATTTCATCAGCAATCTCGTTCGTAGCTCGATTTTCCGCTTCGCTCCTGGCGAATATGGTTTCCAGGTTGCGAGGGATAACATCCAGGTGCGATCGAATCTGCTGCGGGTCTCGTTGGCCCAGGCGCTGGTAGTGAATATCGATGATGCCGCCGCCGTTAATGACATAGTCGGGGGCGTAGAGTATGCCCTGTTGCCGCAGGGCTTCGCCCAGATCCTCTGTGGCCAGTTGGTTATTGGCTGCGCCGGCGATGACTTTCGCCTTTAGCTTGTCGACATTGCCTGAATGGATCACCGATCCCAGGGCACAGGGAGCCAGTACATCCACGTCGGCGCAAAGAATTTCATCGGTGCCGCAGGCGCGCACGCCCAGTTGATCCACGGCGGCTCGCACCCGCGCCGGGTTGGCGTCGGCCACAAGCACATCCGCGTCGGCCTGCCACAACATTCTTGCCAGGTGCAGTCCCACATTGCCCACACCCTGGATGGCCACCCGCACACCTTCCAGCGAATCAACACCGAGTTGTCGCAGCGCCTGCTCCATGCCCAGGTAAACTCCCAGCGCAGTCATGGGAGAAGGATCTCCACGGTGCTGTTCCGTGGCGATGAAGCCGGATACACAGGATGTGCGTTCGGCTATGACTTTCATGTCCGCTACAGTAGTTCCGGAATCTTCCGCGGCGACATAGCAGCCGCCGAGGGAATCAATAAAGTCACCCATGGCCAGCAGTAATTCCCGGTTCTTGTCCCGCGCCGGGTCGGCGATGATGACAGACTTGCCGCCTCCCAGCCCGATGCCTGCCATCGCCGATTTGTAGGTCATGCCGCGGGACAGGCGCAACACATCCGTGAGCGCATCATCGAATGAGGCATAGGGATACATCCGGCAGCCCCCGGTACCGGGACCGAGATTGGTGTTATGCACGGCGATAATGGCATGCAATCCATCGCTGCTGTGAACCGCGACGGTTTCGTGACCGTCGAAATTAGGGTGGGAAGTTGCGTCGAAAGCGTCCACGGATGACGCAACACGGGGTTCTGCTAACATCTTTTTTACTCCTTTAGCTGAACAGGTCAGGCCGCCTGCTCTATTTCAGCAAGCGGTATTGAGTTGCCATAGAATTTCTGTAATAGAATTTTTTGCCGCGTACGTGCCGCAGCAAGACTTTCCGATTTAACAACACCGTATCCCCGAATTCGTTCAGGAAGGGCAGCAAGCTCCACGGCAACATCGTAATTGCCTGCATTAACATCTTCCGAAATACATTCCAGAAGTGCGCGGTACTCGGCGAGGGCGGCACGTTCTTCCCGGCGCTCGGCCTGGTAGCCAAAGGGGTCAAGCATTGTTCCCCGCAGGAATCGCAGGCGCGCCAGAATTTTGAACAGCCACCGGGTAAGGGCCGGAAAGCGCATCTTCCGGTTGCGGCCGCGGCGATCCTTGCGGCTGAGCAGGGGTGGAGCCAGGTGATAATTGATCTTCGCACCCGGCTCGAAGTGGGTTTCGATGTAGTGCTGGAAACTGCCGTCGCTGTACAGGCGTGCGACCTCGTATTCATCCTTATAGGCCATGAGCTTGTAAAGCGAATGAGCTATGGTCGTGGTCAGGGCGAAATCACGATCCAATCCCCGGTCACGTTCAAGCTGCTCCAGTTTCGCAATGCTATCTCGGTAGCTCTGTGCATAACTCTCGTCCTGGTATGCCGCCAGGCGCTTGCTGCGATCTGCAAGAATATCCGGCAAGCTGTCCAGGGGTTTGAACGCCGGCGGCAATGCAGCGGCATTTTTTACTGCATCCACATCAACCGCGGCATGGCGACCCCACTGAAAGGCATCGAGGTTGAAATTCACCGCCACGTTATTCAACTCGATGGCCTGCATAATGGCGGCGGCGGATACCGGGATCAGTCCGCGCTGGTAGGCAAACCCGAGCATGAACATGTTACTGGCAATGCTGTCGTCCAGCAGCCGAGTGGCCAGTTCGGTTGCCTGGACAAAGGTGGTGGCTCCCGGTTTGGCCTCGGATTCGATCTGCCGCTTCATTTCAAGCTGGGGTAATTCCCCGTCGGCGTCTGTTACCGAATGGGTGCCTGGTGCAATAAAGTCGTTGACGATGGCGTGAGAGTACTGGGCATTAAGCTTGACGATGGTTTCGTCGCTGGCCGCCACCACCAGGTCACAACCCAGCAACAGGTGCGCATCTCCGGCGGCGATGCGTACTGCCTTGATGGCTTCCTGGCTGCTGCCGATGCGCACGTGGCTTACCACGGCACCGAATTTCTGGGCCAGGCCGGTCTGGTTCATGGTGGCGCAGCCCTTGCCTTCCAGGTGCGCCGCCATGGCCATGATGGATGCAATGGTGAGTACACCGGTTCCGCCCACGCCAGTTACGATTACGTTATAGGGAGTTTCCCCTACCTGGGCGAGAATCGGCTCGGGCAGCTTCGGCAGGTTCGCGGACTGCAGTGACACGCCGGACTTTTTCAGCGCAGCGCCGCTGATCGTGACGAAGCTGGGGCAATACCCGCGCAGGCAACTGTAATCCTTGTTGCAGGAGCTCTGGTCGATCTGGCGCTTCCTGCCCAGTTCGGTGTCCAGGGGAATTACCGACAGGCAATTGGATTCGTCGCTGCAATCGCCGCAGCCTTCGCAAACCTCGGGATTGATCACCACCCGCAGGGGAGGATCGTCCATGATGCCTTTCTTGCGGCGGCGCCGTTTTTCTGCGGCGCAGGTCTGTTCGAATTTGAGTACAGTTGTGCCGTGGATTTCCCGCAGCTCCTCTTCCACTGCGATCAACTCATCGCGGTGGTGCAGGGAATAGCCTTCTACCTTCTTTATATGTTTATGTCGCGCCGGCTGGTCCGAGAGCAGGGCGATGCGCTGGATGCCTTCACCCCGCAGTTGCTGGATCAGTTGCTCGATACTGAGTGAACCGTCAATGGGTTGGCCGCCGGTCATGGCGACGGCGTCGTTATACAAGAGCTTGTAGGTGATGTTGACGCCGGAGGCGATGGCCTGGCGAATGGCCAGCAGGCCGGAATGGAAATAGGTGCCGTCACCCAGGTTCTGGAATACATGCCTGGTATCGGTGAAAGGAGCCTGGCCTGCCCAGGTCACTCCCTCGCCACCCATTTGGGTAAAGGTTTCCGCGCGGCGGTTGCCGGTTTCCCAGATTCCCATGTAGTGACAACCGATGCCGCCCATGGCGCGGCTGCCTTCCGGAACCCGGGTGGACTGGCTGTGGGGACAACCGGAGCAGTAGTGGGGCGTGCGCTGCACGATCCGGCGCGGCGCGGACAGTATCTGCTCTTTATGTCGATAGAGTTCCAGGCGCTGGTCGATGCTGTCGTCGTGATAGTAACGGCCGATGCGCGCCGCGATCACCCGCGCGATCATGGCCGGCGTCAGCTCGGACAGGTTGGGTAACAGGTCCTCTCCGTATTCATCGAACTCACCGATGACACGGGGGCGGCGATCCACCGGCCAGTTGTACAGTTGGCCGGTAAGCTGGTCTTCGATAATGGAGCGCTTTTCTTCCACCACCAGGATTTCTTCCAGGCCGTTGGCGAATTCATGGGTGGATACCGGTTCCAGCGGCCAGCTCATCCCGACTTTAAACACGCGCAGGCCGATGCGTGCGGCCTTGTCGTTATCGATACCCAGGTCTTCCAGCGCCTGCAGCACATCCAGGTAGGCCTTGCCTGTGGTGATGATGCCGAGCCGGGCGCGGTCACTGTCCAGTACCACCCGGTTGAGACCATTCACCCGGGCAAATTCACGGGCAGCGTAAATCTTGTACTTGTTCAGCCGCCGTTCCTGTTCCAGCGCGGTGTCCGGCCAGCGGGCGTGTACCCCGTCGGCCGGCAATTCGAAATCTTCCGGGATGACAATGTGAACCCGCTCGGGATCGATCTCGGCGGATATGGCGGAGTCCATGTTTTCGGTAATGGCTTTTAGTGCGACCCAGGCACCGCAGTAGCGGGAGAGTTCCCAGCCGTAAACACCCAGGTCCAGCACTTCCTGCACATTGGCCGGATTCAGCACCGGAATGGATGCCCCGATGAACAGGTGTTCCGACTGGTGTGGCAGGGACGAGGATTTGGCGGCGTGGTCGTCGCCGGCAATCGCCAGCACTCCGCCATACTTTGACGTACCAAAAGCGTTGGCATGGCGAATGGCATCCATGCTGCGGTCTACGCCGGGACCCTTGCCATACCACATGCCGAACACCCCATCGTAGCGGGCGCCTTCAAACAGGTTAACCTGCTGGCTGCCCCACACCGCGGTGGCGGCGAGGTCTTCATTCACGCCGGGTTTGAATACGATATTGTGCTCATCGAGAAATCGCTGCGCCTGCCACAGGGCCTGGTCCAGTCCACCCAGGGGAGAGCCGCGATAGCCGGAGATGAACCCGGCGGTGTTGAGGCCGCGATCGAGGTCGCGCTGATGTTGCAGAATGGGCAGCCGCACCAGGGCTTCGATGCCCGTCATGTAGGCATGGGTGGTGTCGAGCGCGTACTTGTCGTCCAGTGAGACTCTTTTTAGTGCCGGTTGCATAGCCGAACCTGCCTCCCCCGGGGGAATAGTTTCGGTAATAATATGCCGGTGAAGCGGGGATTTTTATGCTTTAGATGCCCTCATACAGTGTATATATAGATAATATATGCTCTATAATTCAGTTTTACGCATAAAATATTTAGCTAAAAAAGAGGGCCGTCATGGCGGAATTTTCCAGTACTGATCTCAGCATCCTGGATGCGCTGCAGGGGGACGCCAGCCTCACCACCCAGGAGATCGCCGCGCGGGTCAATATTTCCCAGTCACCCTGCTGGCGGCGTATTAACCGGCTCGAGGAAAACGGCGTGATCCTGCGCCGGGTCTCCATACTGGACAGGGAGAAACTGGGCATGGACGTGGTGGTGTTCGCCACCATAAACCTGTCTACCCAGGGCCGGGACAACCTGGAAGAGTTCGAACAGGAAGTTGAAATCCTTCCCGAGGTATTGGAGTGCTACACCATGGCGGGAACCTGGGACTACATGCTCAAGATTATTGTGAAGGACATCCGGCACTATGAAATGTTCGTTCGGGAAAAGCTGACCAAGCTTGCCCACGTGGGTGAAGTGCATTCCCACATTGCGGTAACAGAAATCAAGAATTCCACCGCGCTACCCCTGCAATCCCAGACCTGAGCTGCAAAGGATCAACGTTCAAGATTGGTCAAGCTACTGGCCAGCAGCTCGCAACAGGGCTTCGATATCTCGCCTGATATCAATTTCATCCCCGGGTTCAAAGCCACGATAGCGGCGCACAATATTGCCTTCCCGGTCGATGAGATAGGACACGGGCAGGCTGCGAATGCCATAGGGAATGCCAATGTCCCCGCTGGGATCCGCCACCATGGGATAGGTCACCGGTGTATTCAGCAGGAATTCCATACCATCGCCCGTGTCTTCATCCACGTTGATGGCGATCAGCACGAACGGTTCATCCTGTAACTCCAGCCACAATTCCTCGTATGCAGGAAGGGATACCAGGCAGGGCGGGCACCACGAGGCCCAGAAATCCAGGAACACCACCTTGCCCCGGTAATCGGCCAGGGAAATCGTTTCTCCGCTGCGCATTTCCTCACCACTAAAGAGTGGTGCGGGATCCTGCGCCAGCAGTGCCTGTGGTGTTAGCGACAGGACCGCGACGAAAGCGAGCGCCCTAAAATCCATAACTGAGAGAAAGCGCATAGGAATAGGTGGTGGTGAACTGCAATACACCATCGAGATCGCGATAAACCGGTATGCGTCCCGACAGGCCAACGGTGAAGTCATTGTTCACCGAGTAACTGATGCCCGGCACGAAATCCACCCACTCACCGCCGGTGTTGGGAATCTGGTTGCCGAAACGTGTGTCATGCCCGGTGCTGCGATAGCGCAGTCCTGCCGAGTAGTTGATTTTCTCTCCCGGGCGAAAGGACGCGCCTACGGCGAAATTGAAATCATCGCCAAAGGTGTAGCCGCGATCATTCTCCTCGTCGTTCCAGGTGTAATTGGCGGAGGTGTTGAGGGTCAGGGTCGCCGCCTGGTTAAAGGCGTAGCTGTGGCTGGCCCAGGCGATTGCGCCGCTGGTGCCCACGCTGGGCTGCATGTCTTCAGAGAATGTAATAAACCCGTTACGCAGATCATCCTTGCCAGTGGCGATGCGCGCCCCGAGTCCCAGGGCAACTTCGTGGCGGGAAAACGGCGTGATAACCAGGGGCGTATAGCGCAGCAGCAATACGCTATCCCCCAGCCCCGATGCTTTCTGTTCGCCGCCGAAGCCGGCACCGATGCGGCGAGTGTGCTCAATATGGGATACCAGCCCGGAAACACTCCAGCGGTCACTGATGCCATAGCTGAACGACAGCACCTGGGAGAATGACGAGCGCTCCCTGCCCGTGGCGTCTTCAATCTCATCGCTGCCCTGTACCAGGTCGGAAATCTCATGGACCTCCGACGTGAAACTTATATACAGGTCTCCCTGCTCGGTGGAAGCCGCATCCAGTGAAGACAGCAGCGGTGCACCAGCGCAGCTACAGGTGGCGGCCAGCACCGTATTGCCAGTCAGGGCAAGGAGGCAGGCGAGCGCGCTTGAGGCAATTCTTATCATTGATGAATAGTCGATCCCGGGAAAAAGGCCGTCCAGGCGAACCAGTAGGCAACATAGGAATTGGTTTTTTCCAGCTGGGTTCCCGCGCGAGGCCCGCTCATGGCATTACCGAATACATCCCACATGTTGCCTTCATTGTCGGTCATAACAATTGGTAATTGGTTTTGTACGGCAGAGAAATCGAGCAGGGTGCAGTCATCCAGTTGCCGGTTGTAGACAGCGCCGAAGTTTTTCGCGGAAGAACCGACGACGACCAAATCCATTGTGCCAATGGTTTCGTTCATAACAGATACATCAACTTCGAAATTGTCGATGGGATATACCTTGGACGTATTGCCAACGTTGATACCAAGCACCCTTTCCTTGCGGTGCAGGCGGTTGTCAGCCAGGTTGTTTGCCGGAAACAGCAGGTCGAAACTCGTGTCATAGGTGCCGTAAGGTGACACACCATAGTTCCGGTTGTGACCGGTGGCCAGGCTCATGATCTCACTTTCGGGATACATGCTCAGCCAGGTTGCATAAGTGGTTTCAATAACCTGCACACGATCCGGTATATCCAGGCGAAGTGGTCCGCTAATGGATTGTTCCAGCATTTGTGACCAGAGACTGCCGGTATCACGGTCGTACAGGATCAGGTTGGAGTTGTGCAAGAGTCCGGATACACCAAACGTGGGATCGGTAGCGCTCATGTCGCCCTGCCATAACATGGCAGATCCGGTTAAAGGGCAAAAGTTGATGGTGAATGGCTCTACCTGCCCATTCACAGAGAACTGGTCGTTTACGATTTCGTGCCAATTAAGGATGGCATGGGGGTAGGCGCGAACCTGGTCACCAATCTTTACCCCGACCACCAGGTCATTGGAATCCAGGTAGTCAACGGCACTGGGATGATTAAAGGCAGGAATGTTTACGGCGGGAATGCCATCGATGCCGGGCCCGCCATCGAAAATTTCCCAGGGCGGGACCAAAAATCCATCGAACAGGGCGGGGTCGTTGTCCCCTTGGCTGAGGTCCGGCTCGGGCCGGACACAGGCTGCCACCCTCTGCACCACGGGCTCCGCATCCTGCAGTACCAGTACCGGGGGCGACTCACTGTGTATGCCCAGGGTCACCCGGTAGGTGTCCCCCTCTACCAGCAACTCGGGAATCACCACGGCGCTGCCATCGAATACCGAGGGTTCGGCGATTCCGGTATCACTGGCGGGTTGGGCGTCGGTTACCAGGAGCTGCAGTGGATCGGTACCTGCCTGGATCTGCAGTGAAACACGGTAAGACTCGTTCCCCACATAAAGCACTGGCACCTGGATGGTGTCACCACTGAACGTAGCCGGTTGTGCTGTCAGGTTACTGCTCGACAGGGCAAGGCCCAGTCCGGCAAGGCAGGCGACTATGGATATGGCGCGTTTGCTACTCACGATTTTCCCCCCGGTTGCAGCAGGTAGTCCGATGCTGATTCCGACTCCCGCATTTTTCACATCAGACCGTGAGCAGGGGGCCTCCATTTCATTGGATGGGGTCGATTCTAACATTTCTGCCTGCCGGTCGATTAGGCCTAAGTCCCGGCAGTACGGGCATTTTTCCGCTTTTGCCATGGAATTTGAGTTGAGCGGGAAGGCCGGAAGTACTATGCTCGGGGGAGCGCTAAAAACGATAAACCCGGGCCAGGGAAGGTCAATAATAATAGGAGACGACGATGGCCCAGTTCGGCAGTCTAACCCGACGAAATTTCATCAAGAATGTAGGCGTTACCGCCCTGGCCGGAGCGGCCGGAACCGGCGCCGCAACCGCCGCCAACGCCCAATCATCATCCAGGCTAAGCAACAGTGGGCCCTTTGATTTCGACACCGTGTATAACCGGGTCGGCTCCAATTGCTCCCGCTGGGACGGGCCACCACGCAACTACCCCGATGGGGTGTTCAAGTACGGCATGGGCGTGGCATCCATGGATTTTGAATGTGCACCCTGCATCACCGAGGCACTGCAGGAGCGGGTGAGCCATCACAGCTGGGGCTATCTCGCTACTACCGATCCGCTACGTGAAGCTATTTCGAAATGGGCTGGTGAGCATCATAATCTGGACCTGGGAGTCGATGAACTGACCCTGTCCGATGGTGTGTACCCGGGAGTAATTGCCGCACTGCGCTCATTCGTTCCCGCCCACGGCAAAGTCCTGATTCCTTCACCCGCCTATTCCGGATTCTATTCCATGGCTCGCGGCGCCCATGTGCAGACCGTGGACAGCCAGATGCGCCGGGTCAACGGCCGCTATGAGTTCGACTTCGAAGATCTCGAGGCGAAGATGACCCCTGATGTGCGCGCATTGATCCTGTGTAACCCACAGAATCCAACCGGCAACGTGTGGCAGGAAGATGAACTGCTGCGACTTGGCCGCCTGGCGCTGGAACACAACATCGTGGTGCTCTCAGACGAGATTCACTGTGATGTGATTCGTTCCGGACAGAAGTTTGTTCCCTTCGCCAGCCTGCCGGACCAGGCAGTGGTGAACAACAGCCTGACTTTCACCGCCATATCCAAGACATTCAACCTTGCGGGCATGAAGAACGCCCACTACTACTCGAAAAACCCCGCGTTACTGGCTCGAGTGAACCAGTTTCATCGTGCGGAGCTCAGCACGCTCGGTGTAGTGGCCACGGAAGCAGCTTATAACCATGGCCGCGAGTGGTTCGACCAGGCTAACGCCTACATGGATGAAACCCATACCTTCATCGAGAATTACATCAAGCAGAATATTCCTTCCGTGGAGTACACCCGAAACGAAGGCACCTATATGACCTTCCTGGATTTCAGCAAGCCCATGGCGGCAATCGATGCCGGGGCAAGAGCAAAGGCTCACGGCAGTCGCTCGCCAGAGCATTATTTCCAGGACTGGCTGACACACGAATCCGGTGTCTATCTCAATCCCGGTTCCAATTACGGCGCCGGCGGCGAAGGCCACATGCGCATGAACATTGCGTCGTCCCGCGTGGTTATCAAGGACGTACTGGATGCCATCGCCAACACGGTTAACAAGGTTTAACGAAACAATTTAAAGAACAAAGACGGAGATCACTATGAAACTTTCACGTCGCGGATTTTTCGGCACGGTAGCAACAGGTGCCGCCATCGGTGCGTTATCCGGAACCGAGCTGTTCGGCCGCCGGGTCTACGCCCAGAATCGCGAGGCTTACAAGACAGGGGTGTTCGACAACGGCATTATGCAGCTCAACCAGAATGAGAGCGCGCGTGGCCCGGGCCCGAATACCATGCAGGCGATTCACGAGCACACCACCAAGCGCGTTGGCCGCGGTTACTCGCCCGACTTCGTGAACGAGTTGCGTGATTCACTGTCCGATTATTACAACGTGGATACTGCCAATGTGCAGCTGGCCACCGGCTCCACGCCGCTGCTGCAGGGTGCGGTGCGTGCATTCTGTAGCCCCGAGCGCGGATTTGTTACCGCCGGGCCGACTTACTCCACCAGTGATGCAACAGCACGGGCAATCAATTCGCCCATTACCCAGATCCAGGTAGATGACGGCATGTACCTGCGCCTGGACAAAATGGCCGATGCGGTTAAGGAGACCCAGGCCGGACTGGTGTATGTGTGTAATCCAAACAACCCAACCGGCACCGTGCAATCGCCGGATAACATCGAGCGATTCGTACGCCGGGTATTCGCCGAATCTCCCAATACCCATATTCATATCGATGAGGCCTACATCAATTACGCCGATCCATCGCTGATGAAAACAGCAGTACCGCTGGCCATGGCAGATAAACGGGTTTTTATCACGAGATCCTTTTCCAAGGCCCATGGCCTGGCGGGAATGCGTATCGGCTATGGCATCGGTCATGAAGACACTATGGCAGCCATTCGCGGTGCCTGGGGCATGGGTGACGTCAACATGCTGGGCGCCATTGCGGCACTGACTGCCCTGAATGACAAAGAGCACCTGGAATGGGAATATCAGGAGAACGCCGAGATTCGTGCCTTCGTCATCGGCGCAATCCGCGACATGGGTTATAACTGTGTGGATTCACACACTAACCACATCTTCCCTGAAGTGGGTATGCCGGCTGCGGAGTTCCGCGCCAGGTGCCTGGAAGAGGGAATACTGGTTGGTCGTGACTTTCCGCCACTGGCCCAGACCCATGCCCGCATTTCCATGGGCAGCCGCGAAGAAATGCAGGTCGCGGTTGAAGTGTTCAGGAAAGTGCTGAAAGGCTAAACCATCAGCGCAAGTCGGAAAGGGAGGATGACGAAAGTATTCCTCCCTTTTTTTACTCTACTAAATGTATGTTGGTGAATCCCGGGTGATGAAATCATTAATCAGGCTCCTGCTCGTACTATGCGCAGCGCTGATCCTGCCTGTACAGGCGCAGGAAACCCAACGCCAGGCCATTGATGTCGCTTCGCTCGGACCCCAGGTGGGTGAGCGCGTTCCGGACTTCAGCCTGCCGGATCAAAACGGTGAGGTGCATACTCTGGAATCCGTCATGGGATCCAATGGCGTGATGCTGCTGTTTCATCGCTCGGCAGACTGGTGACCCTACTGTAAAGCGCAGCTCGTGGAGCTGCAGGATCGATTACCCGAGCTGACCGCAGCCGGCATCGGGGTGGCCGCGATCAGCTACGATTCCCGCGCGGTACTAGCTGATTTTTCGCAGCGCATGGGCATAACATTCCCCCTGTTGTCCGATGATGATTCTGCTGTCATTACCGAATACGGCATTCTCAATACGGTGGCCGAAGAAGGGCTCGGCGACAATGCCGATAACCCGGAGGTGCAGGCCGACGTGGCCAGGTACGTCTCGGTGTTTGGAGCCAGCCGGTTGATTGTGGGCACTCCCTATCCGGGCACCTTCATGGTTGATCCCCGCGGCAGCGTGACCTCGCGATTCTTCGAGGAGTTTTATCGTGAGCGCAACACCACTTCCAATGTGCTTTTAAAGATGGGAATCGGTGTGTCGCCTATCGAGGCGGTACGGGGAGAAACTGCTCATCTTAAATTTACTGCCTACCCGAGCAACCCTTCCGTCACCGTAGGTACTCGCTTCTCCCTGGCCCTGGAAGTAGAGCCCGATGAAAACATGCATGTCTATGCACCGGGCGCGGAGGCCAATGGCTATCGCGTCATAGGTTTCAACCTGCAGCCCCATCCGCTGTTGCGCTACGAGCTCGTGTCCTATCCCGAGTCAGAGATATATCACTTCGAGCCGCTGGACGAATATGTTCCTGTGTACATGGAGCCCTTTACTCTGCTGCAGGAAGTGGTGGTGGATGCCGGTGAAGAAACAGAAGCGACATTGGCAGATATGGATGCCCTGACTCTTTCGGGCACACTGGAATACCAGGCCTGTGACGATGCTATTTGTTTTCTTCCCCAGAGCATACCAGTCTCATTCGCCCTCGATATCGACATGCCAGATCGCATCCGCGCTAACCGTTAACCTGATTCTGACGCGAACAATAGTTATGATTTGCAACGTGCTCTTAGCCAGGTCGTCCAGGATTTCATTGATGCTCGCAGCCGTACTGTGTAGCGGCGCGGTCATGGCCCAGACGGGTGCGACCAATGGGCAATGGAGCAGCTATGGTGCGGACAGTGGCCACAGCAAGTATTCCCCCCTGGGACAGATCAACGCCGACAACGTGCATCGCCTGGAAGTGGCCTGGACCTGGGATTCGGTAGACCAGGATATTCGCGCCAACAACGAGATCATTCGCGAGCGCGGTTCCTTTCGCAGCTATGCCTACGAGATGACGCCCCTTCTGGTGGATGGCGTGTTGTATGCCACTACTTCCCTGGGCCAGGTTGCCGCGATCGATCCGGTCAGTGGTGAAACCCTGTGGAGTTTCGACCCGGTGTTGTACGTGGATGGCCGCCCTGCGGTGCATGGTTTCATGACCCGGGGCCTGGCCTGGTGGTCTGACGGTACCGAATCACGCTTGCTGTATGCCGGGGGCCGTACCTATCTACTATCCATCGATCCGGAAACCGGGCGCCCCGATCCCGGGTTCGGTAACGCCGGGCGGGTCGATTTGAAGCGGGGCCTGGGCCGCACCATCGATCCCAGCCTCTACGCGGTAAGTTCTCCACCGGTAATCGCCGGCGATACGGTAATCGTCGGTTCCGCCATGACCGAGGGCACGGACTATCGCGAAGCGCCACCGGGTCATGTACGCGGCTTCGATGTGCGTACGGGCGAAATGAAATGGATCTTCCACACCATTCCCCATCCCGGCGAAGCGGGCTACGACACCTGGCCACCCGACGCCTGGCAATACACCGGTGGTGCCAACGTATGGACCCACATGAGCGTAGATCCAGAGTTAGGTTATGTGTACCTTCCCGTGGGCACTACCGTGCCTGACTATTACGGCGGGCACCGGGCCGGCGACAACCTGTTTGCCAATTCCCTGGTGGTGCTGGATGCAGAGACAGGGGAACGGGTCTGGCATTACCAGTTCGTGCACCATTCGGTGTGGGATTACGATCCGCCCGCGGCGCCCAACCTGATCGACATCGTGGTGGATGGCGAACCCGTCAAGGCGGTTGCCCAGATCACCAAGCAGGGTTTTACCTTCGTGTTCGATCGTGTCACCGGGGAACCGGTTTGGCCCATCGAGGAACGCCCCGTGCCCCAGTCCACCGTGCCGGGGGAAGTCACCTCGCCGACCCAGCCCTATCCTACGAAACCACCGTTGTTTCTGACCCACGGCGCCACCGAGGATGAACTCATCGACTTCACCCCGGAACTGAGGGAAGAGGCCCTGGAGATTTACCGCGACTACATTGCCGGACCACTCTATACCCCGCCGGGGCCGGGCTGGAACATCATCCGCCCGGGCTGGAGTGGCGGCGCCAACTGGTGGGGCGCGGCATTTGATCCCGAGACCCACTATTTATACGTGCCCAGCTGGGCGCATTTCTCCACGGTGAATATCGAGCCGCCCAACAATCCCGATTCCGACCTCACCATCCGCCCCCGAGTCAGGGACCTGGCCGGGCCCCAGGGACTGCCCCTGTTCAAGCCGCCTTATTCCCAGCTAGTGGCCTTCGACATGAACAGCGGGGACAAGGTCTGGCATGTGCCCGTGGGGGAGGGACCGAGGAACCACCCAGCCCTGCAGGGACTGGAATTACCCCCCCTGGGTAATTTCGAGAAACTTGGTGGTCCGTTGCTTACCAGTACGCTGTTGTTCATCGGCCAGGGATTTGAAACCAATCGCCTCGGTGCCTATGACAAGGCCACGGGAGAAGAGTTATGGTGGATGCAGCTACCCGCCCGTTTTCATGCCGCGCCCATAACCTACATGGCAGGCGGCAAGCAGTACATCGTGATGGCTATTGGCGGCGGTGTCGGTGGTGATCCGGAACAATTGATTGCACTGGCGCTGCCCTAGCGCCATACTCGAACCTGAGGAGAGTGTTATGAAAAAATGTATAGCGTTCATATTTGGAATATCGCTGGTTACCGTTTCTACTGCTCAGGATTTTTCCAACGTGCAGATCACAGCTACGGAAATACGTGACGGTATTTACATGTTGCAGGGGCAGGGCGGCAACATCGGCGTTTCCGTCGGGGCGGACGGTACCATGATCGTGGATGACCAGTTCGCTCCGCTGACGGATCGAATTCAGGCTGCAATCGATGATATCGGCGGCACCGATGTCACCTTTGTGGTCAATACCCACTTCCATTATGACCATGCCGATGGCAACGAGAACTTCGGCCGCGCCGGCGCCTACATCGTGGCCCAGGATAATGCGCGGCGTCGCATGGAAAGTACCCAGGTACTGGCCAGTGGCCGGGTGCAGGAACCCTACGACGCGGTGGGCCTGCCAACCATTACCTTCTTTGAATCAATGCGTTTCTATTTCAACGGCCAGACCGTGGACCTGATCAACAGTGGCGATGGCCACACCGATGGCGATGTACAGATATTCTGGCGTGAAGCCAATGTCATCCACACTGGCGACATGTTCGTGCGCTACACACCGCCCTTTATCGATCAGAATAACGGCGGTTCCATGGATGGCATGATCGAAGCACTGGCGGAGCTGGCCAGTGTTATCGATAACAACACCATTATCATTCCCGGTCACGGCCCCCTCAGTAACCGCCAGGATTTACTGAATTATCGCGACATGCTGGTAATAATTCGCGGCAAGCTGACCCGTGCCAAGCTGGAAGGTATGTCACCTGAAGAAATGCTGGAAACAGAACCTGCCGATGGCTACGCGCCGAACAACGACAATACCCACCAGTGGTTACTTCGCGCTTACGACGAATATCGTTAAAAACCTATATAGAAAAGGATAAGAAGAAATGTCGAGCGAGTTTGATTTCGAACTCAGGCCGTTTCCCAGACACGGGTTTTTCTGGTGTAAATTCCGTGGTGAGATAACGCCGCAAAGACTGGGTCAGGCGCACCGCGCTTTCCTGAAACACCCGGAATACAAGCCATGGATCGATGAACTGCTGGATTTCAGCGAGACGACAGTGAAACACCTTAGCGAAGCTGACATCGAGATCATGAAGAATTACATGATGAAAGAACCAACCCGGCATGGCGCCCGCAGCGTGGTGGTGGCAAATTCTGAAGATGAGCGTTCTGTTCACTCGGGAGTGGGGCAGACCATGGGCGCGGACGTGCCCATGGAACGTCATTTCTGTTCCAGCATCCGTGATGCCGTGGAATGGTTGTGCCCTGACGACACCGATGAGTTGCTCAACCTGATGCAGGTCGTATAGACAGGATTCGGGGTGATTTAGAAGAGCGAAAAAAGGCAGGCCCCGGGGCCTGCCTTTTTTATGGTTTGCAAAACTTTACTGTTATTGCTCAGTACGCATCTTGAAGTCGGGGCCCAGTGCCGGGTTGATGTAATCATCCGGCAGTACGCGATCCGGGTCCGGGCGTACACTCAGGTAATCCACGTGGACGGGAACCTCGAGCCAGCCGTGGGGAGTGCCGGCTGGCATGATGATGATGTCCCCTTCCTTCACCCGCTTGGCTACCCAGTCACCCACGATCAGGCCGCTGCATGACGGGCCATTCAACGTGGTGGTCACCACGCTGTCGGGGCCGGGCATGTTGCCGTTGTAGATCTCGCCGCCAGTAACCAGGACGCCGGAACCCGATGCAATGTAATAGGTTTCGGTCTGGTGTACATGCATGATGCCGCGAGCGCCACTGGGCCGCGTGTTGTCCATGGTACCGCAGGGATTTTGCACGTTGGTGTTGTCGCGGGCACTGCCTCGCTCAACCGCGCCGCGGTGGATAATGCCCACAGACAGGTTCAGCTTGCCGATGTCACGACTGACGATCTGACGGTCCACGCCGGGCAGTTCATTGACGATCTGCCATTCTTCTTCGGTGATGTAAGTTGCCCAGGTCTGGTCGCTCTGCGCGGTGACCCCAGACCACAGGATGAGCAGGCAACCCAGCAGGGAAAACTTGAGGGTCTTGTTCATTGGGAGGTACTCCTTCTTGTTGTGACTGCAAGTGTTCAGCCTCTGAAGATACAGCGAGGGCGGCACTGCTGCAAAAAACATATGGTGACAATCTGTATCGTGTCGCCTCTTGCCGGTGACACAGCGACCGCAGGTCTGCCGCCGCCATCATTTGTGGTAGCCTCCTAGGCATCGATCCGGGCATATATCTATAAGAATAACTCCGCGGACCACAGCTCATGTTTAACTCACGGATTTCACTGCTTGCACTGCTGCTTCTTGTTGCATCACCGGTGATGGCACAACCGGATGCCCTGGCTGATCCGGTAAGCGCAAACATCGAACAAGGTGATATCAGGGTGCGCCTGGAGGAATTCGTCAGGCTGCCCCGCATGGAGGAGTCGGCCTCGCCGCCCCAGACCAATACGGCCTACGCCCGCATCCAGTATATGAGCCCGTTACCCGATGGTTCGGGGCGCCTGGTGATTAACGATTTGCGCGGCGTGTTGTATCTGACAAATGAGCGGGGCAGTGATCCTGTTGTCTACCTGGATCTGCGTCAGCAGGCTGTGGATTTCTATGACACGCCCTTTCCCAACGAGATGGGTGTCGCCGGTGTCGCTTTTCATCCCGACTTCGGGCAGCGGGGACAACCGGGCTATGGCAAGTTTTACACCGCTTACAGTGCGCCCAGTGACAGTGGCAACCCGGACTATCTCGCCGATGAAGACGAGAATCATCACAGCGTGATCCGGGAGTGGACCGCGGCCGATCCCACGGCCAACCAGTTCCAGGGCAGCACCAGGGAAATCTTTCGCGTCGGTCAGTTTGCCCAGAACCACAATGTTGGCGCCCTGGCATTTAACCCGGCGGCGCGGCGGGGCGATACAGAATACGGTTTGCTCTATGCCAGTTTTGGCGACGGCGGGGCCGCCAATGACCCGAATGAAAACGGCCAGGACCTGTCCAATCCGCTATCCAGCATTGTCCGTATCGATCCATTGGGTGGTGATGGAGCGGCATACGGCATTCCCGCGGACAACCCTTTCGTAGATACTCCCGGTGCCGCAGCGGAGATCTGGGTTTACGGCCTCAGGCATCCGCAACACTTCTCCTTCGATGCCGGCGGCCGGCTCTTTATTGCCGACATCGGCCAGGCCCAGGTGGAAGAGGTTAATCTCGGTGCCCGTGGTGCCAACTATGGCTGGCGCATCCGTGAAGGTACTTTTGCCACTGCGTTTGAGCCCGCATTTGCCGGCGGTGTACGCCCCAATCCGGTGTATCCACGACCCGCGGATTCCGTCGCACTGGCTTATCCCGTGGCCCAGTTTGACCATGGCGAGGGCAATGCCATCAGCAGCGTGTTCTTCTATGAAGGCGATGCCATTCCCGAGCTGCGGGGCAAGCTGGTCTTCACCGATATGGTAAGCGGCAGGATCTTCTACAGCGATGGCGGCGTATTACCCGCTAACGGCTCGGCGCAGATACAGGAGCTGCAGGTAATAGTAGACGGCTCCGTGCGTAACCTGGCCGACGCCATCGGGTTTCCTAACACCTATTCCCGGGGTAACCGTGCCGGAATAAGGCTGGGCACGGATTCTTCCGGAGAGCTCTATCTTCTCTCGAAAGGTGATGGCTGGATACGAAGACTGGCCGCACCGTAACAAATGAGGAAAGAACAATGAAACGACGTCAGTTCCTGGCTGCTACCGGTGCCCTCGCGGCTATGCCCGCACTGGTAAGCGCACAACAACCATTGCCTAACGCCGAACCTCGTGACTGGTCGGGCAACACGCCGCTGAGGTACCCGGACCCGGACATGGTTGCGCTGGATTCCCGCTTCCAGCGCTACATCCCCTTCAATACTCCAATCCAGCGCCTGCACGTAGGCACCCTGTGGGCGGAAGGGCCGGCGTGGAACGGGGTAGGGCGTTACCTGGTGTGGAGCGATATTCCCAACAACCAGCAATTGAGATGGATCGAGGACGACAATCGGGTCACGGTGTTCCGCAAGCCCTCAGGCAACAGCAACGGCAATACCTTCGACCACGAGGGCCGCCAAATATCCTGCGAACATGGCAATCGCCGTGTGGCGCGTTACGAATACGACGGCAGCGTCACGGTGATTGCCGACAGTTACGAAGGCCGCCCGTTGAACTCACCCAACGATGCGGTGGTGGCGGAAGACCGCTCCATCTGGTTTACCGACCCACCCTACGGTATACGCGGAAACTACGAAGGTGATCGCGCAGAGTCGGAACAACCGAACGCGGTTTACCGGGTGGATGGCAACAACGGCCGCATCACCCGGGTCACGGACGAGATTGGTGCCCCCAACGGCCTGTGTTTTTCTCCCGACCAGTCCCTGCTCTACGTCGCCGATACCGGCAGCGGCCGTGAGATCAAGGTATGGGATGTGGATGGAGATCGCCTGCGCAATGGCCGCCGCTTCGCCCAGCTCACCCTGCCAGGCACCAACAACACCACTTCCGCGGACGGCATTCGCTGCGACGTGGATGGCAACGTCTGGTGTGGCGCCCGACCCGGTGTGCAGGTGGTTGCTCCAGATGGCGATACCATTGGGGTGATCCGCCTGCCCGAGGTCTGCGCCAACGTGTGTTTCGGCGGCGCCAAGCGCAACCGCCTGTTCATGACGGCGAGCCAGTCTCTCTACGCGGTGTATGTGAATGTAAGTGGTGCTGGAATAGCCTGATGAGAATCCTGATACTTTTGATCATTACTGGCGTCATAGGGTCTGTTACAGCCCAGGACCGTCCCATGCTCACCGAAGAGCAACGGGCCCAACTGCGCATCCGGGAAATTCCTGGCAAGGAAGGGCTTTACCTGTTGCCGGGTTTCGACGGCAACATGTCCGGGGGCAATGTGGCGGTTATGGTCACTAACGAAGGAGTGCTGGTGGTGGACAACAAGTTCGTCTACAGCCACGACGACATCGTTGGCCAGATCATGACAGTGACCAACCAACCGGTGCGTTACGTACTCAACACCCACCACCATTTCGACCATGCCGGCAGCAACGCCGACTTCCAGCCCCTGGCCCAGGTGGTGGCACACCGCAACGTGCGCAGCAACATCATCCGCAACAACCAGACCGGTCCGCCCAATATCATTTACGACCGCAGTGCCTCGGTGATTCTCGGTGGCAGGGAAGTGCAGGCCATTCACTTTGGCCGCGGCCACACCAATGGCGACTCGGTGATTTACTTCCCTGATGCCGGTGTGGTGCATACCGGCGATCTCTTCATCTGGGGAGACCGCATGGACGGCAGCATCCTGGCGCCGTTTATAGACTACGGCAACGGTGGCTCGGCGGCTGAGTGGTCGGCAACACTGGACGGATTGCTGGCGCTGGACTTCGATACTGTCATCCCGGGCCATGGTCCCTTGCTGCGCAAGGTGGACGTGCGCGTATTCCAGGCCAAGTTTGACCAGCTGGTTTCCCGTATCGAGATTCTCATGGGGGAGGGCGTGACCCGCGACAATATCGTTACTGCCCTGGACATCAGCGACCTGAACTGGCCCATGCCGGCAGAGCGCATCCAGTCCATCTACGACGAACTGGCCGCAAATTAAGAGAAGAAAGAATTTGCCCGGCTCGGGTTTCGAGCCAGGCACATTAGTTTATTGCCACTGGCTGGCGGGCTGGTCCGGGTCGGATTCCAGGAAGCGGATCAGGTCGGCATGAAACTGCTCGGGAATGCGCAGGTGCGGGTTATGTCCTACGCCCTCGTACAGCAGGATCGTGCCATTGGGTAACTGGTCTGCAACATTGTGGGCAAGCTCGGCAAAATTCCTTGCCAGTGGATCGTTGGCTCCACCGATGACCAGTGCCTTGCTGGTGATGTGCTGCCAGTCATACACCACGGGATCGTTGTACAGCATGGCGCCCACCATCTGCCTCACCCGGGCGTACTGGGGATAACCGCCGCTGAGGGTCTGGCCATACTGGCGGCGCACGAACTCCAGTTGTTGCGGTGGCCAGAAATCGATGTAGTAACGCTGGTGACCGCGCAAAATGCCCTGATAGGTGGGCGATCCCGGCGGCGAGGCCAGGGGATCACGCCACGGCCGGCCCTGGCGGGAGTCGGTGAGCCCGATCTGGTTAATCATGGCAACGTGGGTAGTAACGTCCGGGTACAACATGGCGAAGCGACTTACCACCATCCCGCCCATGGAATGACCGGCAATGGCCACTTCCTCGATTCCCAGTTCGTCCAGCAGCGCCTTCATGTTCGCCGCGACCATATTAAAGTTGTAAGGAATGAACGGCTTGGATGACTTGCCGTAACCCAGGCGATCTACCGCGATAACCCGGAAGCCCGCATCGGCGAGCACGTCCAGGGACGAGGTATAGGCTTCGGAATAGAAGTTATTGCCGTGTTGCCAGAACACGGTCTGGCCATTGGACCGCCCGCGGGCGGGAATGTCCATGTAGGCCATGCGCACCTGCTGGCCGTAGCGCTCCAGTTCCAGGTAGTGCACGGGGTAGGGGTAGTCGATCTCCTCGAGATTTATCCCTACCGGGCCCCAGTCTTCCGGCACCTCGGCAGGCGGGGTTGCCGGCCATTGGGCGAGAGTGTTTCCGGCGAGCAGGCAAAAGGCGAAGCCAAGTAATCCATTAATCGAGCGTCGGGTCGAAATCCTCATAGTTCTTTTTCCGTGGTGATAGCTGATGTTGCGCGCAAGCGCGAGCCAGAGTATTCCAAATCCGGAAACGGGTTTCAAAGCAACGGTCGTGAAAATCGAACCGCTTGTCTGCCCGGCTATTCGTCGCCGCGCTTTTCCTGCTCCCGGGCGCCGCTGAGGCGGTTGATCATGGCGTAATTGCCTTCATGGCAGGCATATTCGTACTGCCTGTACTCATCATCCCTTATATAAGGAAAGGCGACTGTCCACGGTGCGGTATAGGTCTTTGGGTCTTCAACGGTTAGGGTGTAACGCAGGGTATTTTCATCTTCGATGGTAAAAGTTTCGATCATGCGGCGACCTTCGTTTTGCGGTGCGTTGCCCGGTTGCCCGGTACCCGGTGCGCGCATATTTCCCACATATCGAAAGTTAGTGGATTCAATAATCAGGGTATTTCCTTCCCATCGGCCCCTGGCATCACCTTCCCACAGCTTGATCCTGTCATCAACATGAGAGCCGGAGTCGATGGGGATGATGCGGGCATTATGAATCATCTCGCTGTGAATCAGCACGTAGCCCGGTGACTGGATGATTAACTTGCCGTTGTTGTAGGCGGTGGGCATCATCATGCCGAACACGCCCCGTGACAGGCAACGGTCCCCCGCTTCCACGCTGGCCGCGGAATCGTGTTCGTGGTCCACGTTAAAGGCGCGGATGGCAGCAGCCTCGTCTGTTAAGGGTGGCCGGCGGCCATTGGGAGGGTCGATGATCAGCGCCGGCGCGTCCACTTCAGGGTCAGACCAATACCAGTCGAACCAGTAGTTTTCATAGGCGCCAACGCCGCTGCTGTTTTCGAAACCCTGCCACACATCTCCCTTGCGACGCTCGTCCCGGGCGCGGATAAATTCCGCCAGTTCTTCCTCGGTGGGAACGCGGCCCTGGAACTGGTCCGGCATCTCCAGGGGTGTGGCGGTGGCGCCCACGTTGTTCCACATGCCGGTGATATCGGGCTGGCCGTCAGAGAGAATTTCCGGCTGCCAATTCTCCTGGGCACAGGCGGATGTTGCGGACAGGGCCAGGAAGAATACTGAAAAGAATCTCGAGGAAGTGTTCATATCAATCCTCCGCTAAATTTAATTGGGCAGTGCAAAGGCGAGCATCTCCGCGTCATTGAGGCGACCCCCGGCAATGGCGATGTATTGCCGTCCTTCGTGCAGGTAGCTCATCACCGGGCCGTGCAGGCGCAGGTCCACCATGACTTCCCCCACCTTGGCGCCGGTCGCTTTATCAAAGGCCACCAGAACCGAACCCGTGGCATCGGGGCCGACTTCATCCTTCTGCGCCAGGTGTGAGATCACCAGGGTCTTTGTCACCAGGATACCACCCTCGGCAGGCATGTCGGTGAATACACTGCCCAGGTCCGGCAGGTCCAGGTGTGCCAGCAGGGGATGGTTGTTCGGTCCCCTGCCCAGGGGAATCTGCCACAGGTGTTCGCCGGTATTGAGATCTATGGCGGTGATGCGCCGGTAGGGTGGCTTGGTCAGTGGCAGACCCATAGGACCAACGTTACGTTCCACATTGATGACATAATCCCAGTCGGAATCGGGGTCATCCGGCGGCACCAGGGACATGGCATAGGGCCGGGTATGGGAGGGCACGTACAAAACACTTGTTTCCGGATCTATATTGGCGCCGGGGAAATTGGCGCCGCCACCGGCGCCGGGCAGGTACACCGTGGCTTCCTTGCCGTCGGTTCCCGCCACGATGGGTGGCGTGAAGATCGGACCGATGACCCATTTCTCAACCAGTTCCCGCGCGGCCGCATTGATCTCCGGGGTGAAATCGATGAGCTCGTCCTCGGTCAGGCCCTGGCGTTCGAAGGGCAGGGGCCAGGTGGGATGGGGCTGGGTCGGATGGGCACGTTCACCGGGCACGGTACTCGGGGGTACGGGCCGCTCCTCGATGGGCCAGACCGGATCCCCGGTGTGACGGTCAAACACGTAAGTGAATCCAGTCTTGGATACCTGGGCTACTGCCTCGATGGGCCGCCCATCCACCTCGATGTCCACCAGGTTCGGTGCCGAGGCCACATCGTAGTCCCACAATCCATGGTGCACGGTCTGGAAGTGCCAGATGCGTTCGCCGGTTTCCGCATTCAGCGCGACAATGGATTCGGCGTAGAGATTCTCACCCAGGCGCTTGCCTCCCCAGTAATCGTTGGTCGGCGTGGACACAGGCAGGTACACGATTCCCGCTTCGTCGTCGGCGGACATGAAACTCCACACGTTGGTATTGCCCGCCTCCCGCCAGGAATCGTTTTCCCAGGTCTCGGTATACGGTTCGTCGCCCTGGGGAATGGTATTGAAGCGCCACTTGAAAGCTCCGGTGTAGGCGTCGTAGGCACGCACGTGGCCGGGCGGGCTGCGATTGAACAGGGTGTAGTCGAATATCTTGGATCCAACGATCACCGATGAGCCCACCGCGATGGGTGGCGCGCCGTGGGTGATGTTGTTCATTTCGAACTCGAGCTTGCCGAAGTCGCCGCGCAGGTCCACAAAGCCATCGTCGCCGAAGTTTGGATCCGGCTGCCCGGTGTGAATGTCGATGGACACCAGTTGCTTGCCCATGGTGGCAATGAAAATGCGTTCGATGTCACCGTCGGTCCAGTACTCGATACCCCGGGTCATCAATGGTGAGAAATTCGGTCGCCCGAAACGGTAACTCTCCGGATCAAACGACCAAAGCATCTCACCGCTGCCCGGGTCCAGCGCCACCACCTGGCCGTGGTTGGTGTTGGTATACATTACCCCGTCGATGACCAGGGGCACGGCGCGATAGTCGCCGGTTGGATAGGCAATGGAGAGGGGCAGGTCGGCGTCGATGGAACGCCAGCGCCAGGCGATTTCCAGGTCGTTGAAGTTATCAGCACTTATTTGGTCAAGAGGTGAATATTTATCAGAAAAGTGGTTGCCTCCGGCGTGATGCCATTCTCCCGTGACATCGGATACGGTTTCGGTTTGCGGAGCACAAGCAACGACAACGATGGAACAACACAATAAGGGCAGTAGCTTTTTCATCGTGGTCTCGTCCTCCTAGTCCGGCAGGGCAAAAACAAACAGATTACTGCCGCGGCTGGGTTGCAGTTCGGGCGTGAGGCTGTTCGGGCCGCCGCCGGTGTTCACCGCGATGTACTGCTTGCCGTTTACTGCATAGGAAATGGGGTAACCGTTCACCGGCGAACCGAGGTTGATCTCCCACAGTATGTCTCCGTTTTCCTGGTCGAAGGCGCGAAAGCGGCCATTGCCATCACCGCCGAACAGCAAGCCGCCCCCGGTTGCCACCAGGGAAGCCGCCGTGGATCGCTGCTCGTGGCGCCAGGTGGTTGCGCCGGTCTCCACCGAGATAGCCCACACGCTGCCAAGATTGTCGGTGCCGGGTGTGATCTGGTGCCGTGCAGTCAGGGCATAGTTTGCCAGCCCCCCGTTGGGATTGATGGCCCGCGCCGCTTCGCTTTCCACGTCTCGCGAAGCCAGCATCTGGGCGCAGGTGTTTTTCAGGGGGAAGTACATGGTGTGGGTCAGGGGGCTGTAGGCGCCGGCCTCGAAGTTCTTGCCGCCAGTGTAAGTAGGGCAAATCATCAACACCTGGCCGGACTCCCGGAATATCAGGTCCGGATTTTCCGTTGCTTCGCCGGTGGCGCCATTTATGCTCTGTACCACGTTTTGTTCTATGGTGGGCGTGGCCCACAGGAATTCTCCGGTCTCAAGGTCGAGGGTGTAGACCACACCGGTCTTGCCGGGTATTCCTGTGATTACTTTCCGGGATTCCCCAGGACGCAGGTTAGGGTTTATCCACTCAACCTGTTCGGGGTCCGGAGCCAAAGAGGTTTCAACCAATATCCTCTCGAAGGGATGATCCAGGTCCCAGTGGTCAATCAGGTGCTGGTAATACCAGCGGATGTCGCCGCTGTCCGCCTCGATGGCCAGGGTCGAGTTGTGATACAGGTGTTTATCATCGGTACCACCGAGGAAAAACTTCGGTGCGGGTGAGGTGACCGATGTGCCCATGATGACCAGTCCCAGTTCCGGATCGTAGCTTGGCACCATCCACGCACCCACGTGGGCTCGTTCTTCGTAGGGCACGTCGCCCCAGGTTTCGTCCCCCGGCTCACCGGGCCGGGGTATCAACTGCAAGCGCCACAACTCCGCGCCATTCATTGGATCGTGCGCGGTAATTACACAGGCTTCGGGTCCGCCCCAGGGCCGGCAACTGCGTCCGGAAACAACACGGCCGTCGGCGATGATCGGCCTCGACGAGTGGGTGCCCGGGTTAACCAGGTAGTCTGCTATTTGTGTTTCCCACATCGTTTCCCCGCTGACTGCATCCAGGGCAAAGATATGGTTGTCGTCACTGGTGTTGATGATGTACCGGCCATAGATAGCCAGGTTGCGATTGTTGGCGGCGTTACCGCCCACTTGCTGGTAAAGCCCGTCGGGAATGTCGCGGCGGTAATCCCAGAGCAGGTCGCCACTGAGTGCATCGAATGCCTGGATCACGTCTCGAACCTGGGGAACATACAACACCCCATCGTAAGCCAGGGGCGTGATCTCCCCAGTACCCTGTTCCAGGTCCCGGGTCCACACCATGCGCAGCTCGGTGACGTTTTCCCGGTTGATTTCATCCAGTGGGCTGTAGCCCCAGCTGTCCAGGGTGCGACGCCACATCAACCAGTCCCCGTCCGCCGGGTTCTGCAACATGGCATCGGTCACCGGTTCGAAGTCCGTGCCCTGGCCAGTGGCCATACCGGTCCATAGCAGCAAAAGCGAAAGGCTCCGGCGGGATAATGCTGGCATGGTGTGCTCCTGTGTTTTTCTTCTTGGAGACATCAGCAGTATAAGTAGTATTTGGGCGGGAAAACACCTGTCCCTGGGCAGCTTCCTGCGCTGGACGGAGCGAGTCGTGCTGTTTATGCTGGACCTCCAACTTCTGTGAACAAGAATATGAAACACAGAGCCCACACTTGTATCTCTCTCATAACGACCGGCTGCATCGTAGTGGCACAGGCCCAGGTCCAGGATTACACCCCGGTCACTGAAGACACCCTGAACAATCCGCCCCGGGGTGAATGGTTAAGCTGGCGCGGTAACCGCGCGAGCTGGGGCTACAGCGAGCTGGACCAGGTCAACACTGGCAACGTCGACCAGTTGCAACTGGTCTGGTCCCTGGCCATGGACGACACCGGCGCCAACCAGCCGGCGCCTTTAATCCACGACGGTGTCATGTACATCCCCGGACCTCGCGGCGTCATTCACGCCATTGAAGCAGACAGCGGCAATCTCATCTGGGAATACCGTCACGGCATCACCCCCAGTATCGATGGCAGTGACATTGCCATCACCGCGGAAGACCTCGGTGACGCTGCCCTGCCGGTGACTGCCTACGCCGGAGTCGGGCGTGGTGTGCAAAAAAACATCGCCATCTACGGTGACAAGATTTTCGCCGCGTCGGAGAACGCCAGCATCCGGGCCATCGATGCCCGCAGCGGTTTGCTGGTATGGGAAACCGCCACCGCCGATCCCGGCATGGGATTCACTTACGTGGCCGGGCCGATCATCGCCGATGGTGTGGTGGTCACCGGCGTCAATGGTTGCGAACGCTACTCCAGTGATATCTGTTTTATTACCGGGCACAATCCCGACAGCGGCGAAGAGCTGTGGCGTACCCACACCATCGCCTTGCCCGGTACACCGGGGGGCGACACCTGGGGAGACCTTGCGCCGGAATTTCGCGCCGGTTCCGATTCCTGGATTGCCGGGAGCTATGATTCCGGAACCGGACTGGTTTATTACAGCACTGCCCAGGCCAAGCCCTGGGCAAGAGCCGTGCGCGGTACCGACGGCGATGCACTTTACACCAATTCCACCCTGGCGCTGGATCCCCACAGCGGTGAGATAGTCTGGTACTACCAGTTCCTCCCCGGCGAAACCCATGACATGGACGAGGTATTCGAATCTGTGCTGGTGGATGTAAATGGCGAAGCTTCCCTGTTCAAGATGGGCAAGCTCGGCATCCTGTGGCAGGTGAACCGCGAGACCGGCGCCATGATTCGCGCCACGGACATCGGTTACCAGACCATTGTCGATGTAAATCCTGTCACCGGTACCGTGCGTTACCGCGATGGCATGATCCCACGCATTGGCCAGGAGCTGGACATGTGTCCCAGCACCTCAGGTTTCAAGAGCTGGCGCGCCATGGCTTATTCGCCGCTGAGCAGTGCCATGTATATTCCCATTACCCTGAACTGTGAGCTGGCCACCTTTGGCCCCACTGAACAAGTGTTAGGCGGAGGTGGTTCCGGGCCGGTTAGAAGAATAAATTACCCGCACCCGGACAGCGATGGAAACCTCGGTGAATTGCTGGCTCTGAATATTCCCGATGGTTCGGTGAAGTGGCGCTACCGCCAGCGGGCACCCATTAACTCTGCCGCCCTCACCACCGCCGGTGGATTGGTGTTTGCCGGTGACTGGAACCGCTACTACTACGCCTTCGATGCCGAGAGCGGCGAGATCCTGTGGCAAACCCGCCTGGTGAATTCCGCCCAGGGCTTTCCCATCAGCTACGAGGTGGAAGGGCGCCAGTATGTTGCACTGCCCGTAGGGCTGGGCGGGGCGAGCTGGTCCAGCATGCTGCCCCGGGACCTGGCGCCGGAACTGACCCGGCCACGCGGCGGTAATTCCATTCACGT
>CAYFKD010000002.1:20011-113686 GCA_964343795.1 uncultured Pseudohongiella sp. | reverse complement strand
AGACCTACCGCGCCCGCTGTGTCTCCTGCCACGGTACCGACTTGAGGGGAAACAGCAATTCCCCCAGCCTGCTCGGCATGAGTTTCCTGTTCCTGTGGGAAGGGCGCAGCCTGGGCGAGTTGTACACCAAGCTGCGTAGCGAAATGCCCACGGACAATCCCGGCAGCCTGTCGGCCCAGTCCTATGCCGATGTGCTGTCTTACATTCTTTCCGTAAACGGCTACCCGGTGGGAGCAGAAGAACTGGGAACCAATCCCGATGTTCTTGACCAGGTTGAAATCAGGGCGCCCTGAACCCCTGGTGCCAGGTGGAATTTGCCTGGGAATTGCCCTAGGCTAGGGAAGCAATTCCCCCGTGGATTCCTGGCTAATTATGATTATAAAAAGGTGAATGCCATGTCCAACCTCTTCATTCGAATTCTTTTATTCATTGCTGTATCCATTTTCGCCGTGGCCTGTGGCAACGAGTCTGCTACCAATGAACAGGCAGCAGTGGATTCAGCACAGGCAGACCAGGCTGCAGCCCCATCGGCACAACCGGTGGGCGATGTTGTACAAACAGCTAAGGGCGCAGTGCGCGGCACCACGACCAGTGACGACCTGGTTGGCGTGTCCGCCAGGATCTTCCGCGGCATCCCCTACGCCGCACCGCCGGTGGGCGAGCTGCGCTGGCAGGCGCCACAGCCCGCGGCACCCTGGGACGATGTGCGAGATGCATCGGAATGGCCAAACCGTTGTCCCCAGGGCCAGAGCAGCATGGGTACCGCGAGTCCTATCAGCGAAGATTGCCTTTACCTGAACGTGGTAACCGCCGCGGAATCCAGCGCCGACCGTTTCCCGGTCATGGTGTTTTTCCATGGTGGCGGCCTGACCACCGGTACCGGCAATTCCGATACCTACAACCACCCGATGCTGGCTTCCAAGAACATTGTTACGGTGACCGTGAACAGTCGACTCGGCCCAATCGGTTATCTCGCCCACCCGGCGCTGAGCGCGGAAGACCCACACGGCGTTTCCGGCAACTACGGCACACTGGATCTGCGCGCTTCATTGCAATGGGTGCAGGACAATATCGAGGCATTCGGTGGTGATCCCGGTAATGTCACTATTTTTGGCGAGTCTGGTGGCGGCACCAAGACAATTTCCCAAATGGCATCCCCGTTGACGGAAGGTTTGTTTCACAAGGCTATTGTCGAGAGTGGCTCCGCACTGGTTTCGACACAACGGGTTACCTTGTTAAGAGACGCCGAGGCGATCGGCGTAAAACTGGCGGCTGAGCTGGGCGTTAGAGGGACCGAAGGCATCACGGTTGCATCGGCGTTGCGCGCCGTACCCTGGCAGGACGTGATCGCGGCGGGATCTAACAGCGACGTCGGCTTTCGCGCTAACGTGGTTGTCGATGGTTACATCATTCCCGATACGGTGCATAACCTGTTCCGCAGCGGACGCCAGCACGACGTGCCGTTAATTGTTGGCGCCAATGCCGGTGAGAGCAGTCTGCAATCCAATGTGCCGGAAATGGCGAACCTGCACAGTGCCTCAGCATCATCGCCAACCTTTGTATACAGCTTTTCACAGCTGCCGAAGACCTGGCGCGATGAAGAATGCGTCGCTTTCCACGGTCTCGAGTTGCCCTATGTATTTGGCTCGGTGCCTACCGGTGTGGACTCCCCGACCATGCTTTTCCTGTCCCGCGGCGGCGGTTGCGCATCCCGAGAGCCAATGACCGATGAAGTAGACATGCGCATATCGGACCAGGCGTCGACACTGTGGGCACAGTTCGCCAGAGCCGGAAACCCGAGTGTGGATGACCTGGTGCAGTGGCCCGCCTACACCGAAACTAACAATCGCTACCTGGATATCGGCGATCCACTTACCGTAAAGGACAAAATTGAATCCGCCTATCAACAACCTCCAAACAGGGAGTGATAGGCGGCAGGCAGGAGTAATCGGTTATGAAGACCACTAAACTTGGCTCGAATGTAAACAAGTTGTCTTCAAGAGATCGTCGCCGCTTTCTCAAGGCCGGCGTAACCGGTGCCGCCGCCACCTGGGTTGGCGGTTGGCCCTGGCAGGCTTTACTGGCACAACAGGGTCGAACCAGTAATGGTGATGACTGGGATAGTGGTTCCGTGCTGCACCTGCTGCCATCGGTGAATGACCACACCCTGTTGCTCAAGGCGTCATTCGCCACACCACTGGGGAATCCACCGCGATTGCGGCTGCAGTCAGGTGGCTTCAACCGCACCATCGAAGGATACATGAACGATACTGCCGGTGAATTCTGGCAGTTCTATACTGAAGAATTACCCGCCGCCACCCGCTTCGAACTCAGCCTGCTCGATGCGAGCGGCGATTCCCTTTGCGAGTCATGGCCCCTGTCTACTTTTCCGGAACCCGACCAATCCGTAGACCGGGTGCGCCTGTTGTTCTATACCTGTGCCGGTGGGCCGGAAGGCAGTTACCAGGGCATCGGCCAGCGCAGCGGCAACCTTCCCGTTGCAATCCGTAATCGCATCCTGCGCCGGGGTCTTTCCTTCGCGCCCGATGCGGCCATCGCCAACGGCGACCATATTTACTGGGATCTTCACACCTGGCAGGGGGAAGGCGCCGGGGAGTTAAGTGCCCGGGGTCTAGAATCCAATTTCAATTTCGATGCCCAGGTCTATGGTGGTCATAATGAGCAGGCCATGAAGGCCGCGGTAGGCCCGCAGATCATCCCGGTTTATGGAACCGACTTTCGCTCCACGCCGGTGTTCTTCATCCAGGACGATCACGATCACTGGGAAAACGATTCGCCACTCACGTACCCGGTACCCTGGTTCCAGTTGCAACTGGCGCGGGCCACCCAGCAACTTTACTACCCCGAGTTTCTCGCCGACCCGACCCGGCCTTCAGGCCTGCCCTGGTCCGGTCGCAGTGACCGGGGCAACCTGTCCGAGAGTTTCGGCACTCTGCGTTACGGCAACCTGGTGGAGGTGCTGCTTTACGATGTGCGCCGCACCCTGCAGGTGGGCGAGTTAAATGCCGTGTTCCTCGATCCCGTGGTGGAAAACTGGCTGGCTACCCGTACCGCCTCCACCGACACGCGCCACCTGGTGCATGCGCCTTCCAACCCGCCAGGCTGGACCGCGGGCAAGTGGGGCGAGTGGTACCCCGATGTATTGCATCCGGAGACCAACCAGCTCACTACCAATATTCCCAAGCCCCATTGGCAGCGCGGTTGGATGAATCAACACGATCGCATCATGCAGAGCCTGTTCGAAATGCGTCACCGTTCGCCCCTGGTGATAAGCGGTGACCTCCATGCCACCGGTGTCGGCACCATGTATGCCGCGGGTAACCGAGATTTCAGCGCCAATCCCATCACCACCATTCTCAGCGGTCCCATCAGTACCTCGATTCGTGGTTTTCCCTCGGTGGTGAGAAACTCGCCGGCGCGACCGTCACTGCACCTGCAGTTCGACGAACAGGTGCCGGCCATCGAGGAGCATGGTTTTACCCTGGTGGATTTCTACGGGGACCGCATTAAAGCGCAGCTATTCAAGTGGGACGTGAAGACCCAGCCACTGGATGCCATCGACACCTTGCAGCCTTATCACACGGTAATTTTGGGCTAGAGCGGGATTATAAACTTCTTTGCTCTCTAATTACCGCTTGCCAAGATAAAATTACTAATTTCTTGTAGCGCATCGGCTCTGAAAATACTGTTCCCTGCAGCAGGTGGATCTTCCAGTGCGTGTCCGGATTCTTCAAATACTGTGATGGTAACATTTGGATTGTTTAGCGCCTGAAGTCTTTCTACACTTTCCCTTGTAGGTATGTTCGTATCGTTCTCGCCGTATAGAACTAATGACCTTTGTTCTATTTGCCTCCAGTACGCAATTGGATCGAATTCACTTACCGCTTGCCAAAATTCTGGTTGCCTTATATATCGAATATGAGCAGTAGAGAGCAAAGCAACCAGGTAGGAAATACCTGGGGGAATTCCCATTTGCTGCAAATTGTAATTCTCTTCATATAGCAATTGTTCTTTTCCCAATACGGCCGAACCAACAACATTTACAACAAAATCGAGATCATCTGTTTGGCTGGCGACCAATGGGGCATATTTACCACCCTGGCTCATACCAATGATTCCAATTTCATTCAGATTTAAACCAGAAGCGTGGCGAAGGAATTCAATAGCGGCAAGCGTATCAGTTGCGAGGTCACCATAATCTGCCGACTGCCAACTACCATCCGATTTTTCAGAACCTCTTTTGTCAGGCAACAGCACAGCAATACCATTGTCTTGCAGGAATTTGGTAAGCGTCAGGTACCAGCCATTGGCTCGTGTGCTCGGACCTGAGCCATGGATAATGATCGCCCCGGGATAAGGACCCTCTCCAGCAGGCAGGAACAGCATCCCCGCAAGGTCGATTCCCTGAGCCTCGTTGCGGAAATAGACTTCTGAATAATTGGTTTCACTCAGCCGGACACCGGTAAACTCCCGGGCATTCACGGAGTCATACGTGGCGATTCCAACCTGGACTGCAAATGCGAGGATCAGGACGCCGCAGACCAGGCTCTTGATTCTGATTTTTCTCAGTTCCACCAGCATTCTCGCGGATTAGTGACCGGGCAAGTCTAATAGCTGAAGGTACTACAGGAGCAACCATTTCTACCCTTTCCCTGCTGAAGTCACGCCAGGGCAAGCTTATTTTGCTTGATCCTGTAGTAGGTTCAGGTTTTAGTATTTTAGGGTTCTCATCGCGAACAACTACGCGCGAATTGTACAGCTGTGCGCAAGTACAACAGATGATAATTTCTTGTGATTAAAAATACCCACAAATTCACCTGTCTTGGATTCCTGGCGCTAACGGTGCTACTTCTTTCCTTTACGGTCAAGGCTGCAGCAATTGAAGCAGAACTCTCGCGAGTAACCTTGTTCGTAGAAGGCATGATGAAGAGCCGTGGTGGCGTCACCTGAATGAGCTGACCCGATAGTGTCGTAGCAGCTCTGTCAGAGCTGCCAGGAATAAACGAAGAAGATATCGTGGTTAACCTGGAGAGAGATGCATTCACTCTCCAGTTTGATGCGTCCCAGGTAAGTCTTGATGACATGTACTCCGCCATCCTTGACCTGGGGTACTTTCCAGGACTGAATCCGCCGCAGTCGGATTCCGATCAGGCTGATTCCTCAATCGAGGTATCACCCATAGATTCGGCACTCGAACTTGCACGTGGCCAGGGTAAGCTTGTGTTCGCAGACTTTTCGGCAGAGTGGTGTGCGGCTTGCAAGGTTCTGGAGCAGCGCATTCTGGGGGACGAGAACGTACAGTCGGCGCTGGAAGCTTACATATTTGTGGAAGTGGATACCGACATTTTTCCGCAGACGGCCAGTACTTACCAGGTAGTGGGCATGCCCACTTTGCTGGTGTTGAATGACGATGGAGAAGAATTATTTCGATCTGTTGGTTTAATCGAAACAGAGGTTCTATACGAAAAACTTACGGAATTAAGTAGCGAATAGGCTGTCTATAATAGGGCACTTCGGAACGTTGCCCTGACTGCAGTGTTCCATCATTTCATCCAGCACAGATTCCATTTTTTGCAGTGAGTTTATCTTCTGTTTCACGTCTTCGACATGTATGGCAGTTATGTCATGAACCTGTTTACAAGTGTAGTGCCCGCCATCGACCAGGCTTAACAAGCTCGCTACTTCTTTGAGCGAAAAGCCAAGGTTCCGACAACGATGAACAAAATTCAATCGCTTCACATCTTCCTGGTCATACAATCTTCGGCCGGATTCGCTGCGTACCGGTTTGGGTAGAGTCCCCTGCTTTTCATAGAAACGAATGGTTTCGATGTTTACACCCGTTCTTTTTGACAACTCACCAATTGCCAGGGACTTCGTCATGTTAATTACCCCGATTACCTTGATCCTGTAGTTACTACAGGATACACAATCTCCGGGTGAATACCAGAGATCGGTGGCTTTTGGCGGCAAACCGGGAATTTCAGATGACTGACATCGTTTACGCTTCGACAATAACCTGTCCAAACTGCGGATTTAGTGAGCAGAAAATCATGTCTTCTGATTCCTGCCAGTTTTTCTATGAGTGCCCGCAATGTGCTTCACTACTAAAGCCGTTGCAGGGTGACTGCTGCGTGTATTGTTCATTCGGAACAGTTCCCTGTCCGCCGATTCAAGCCGCATCTTATTGCTCTAAAACATAACCTGTCTGGAGGTAGCTCATGTCCTTAGACCTGGTTTACAAGGGAAGCCTGGCAAGGCCCGGGCCGATTGGCCGGTTGCTTCGCTTCGCCCTTGGTGTGTTATGTCTCTATGCTTTATGGGAACTTATAGACATTGCTCCGTTTGTTATAGAACGCCCCATTGAGTTGCTGCCTAACCTGGCACTCATGGGATTGATCGCTATTTGTGTCTTTAACTACGTGATTAACATCGGATTCTCCAGGGGCTGGAATTATTATCCGATTCTGGTTTCGCTGGCCGCGTTCGGAATCGTGGCAGCAACAGGATTCATTCTGACCGGCTCGGCAGGCACCATCTATTTGGGTGTATTTATAGTTCTATGGCTGGGATATTTTTATGCGCACCTGGGCATCTCATTTGTTCTGGCTGCGACACTGGGCACACCAGGTTGTGAGATGCGTGCAATACCGGAGCTATTCGGGAAAGTTACCCATCGAGAAGTCAAAGAGCATCATTGTCCTTCCACTATCATCACCGGCATTGATCGCTGGGAAAGCAAATGGTTGGGAGAAAAACGCGGCTAGTCCTGGGTTAGCGCCCTTGGCTGTAAACCAGCTCGCCTCCCAGCCAGGTCTGCTCCACCTGCACGTCCATGATGTTGTCCACATTAACGGTCAGCAGGTCATCGCTCAGCACGATGAAGTCCGCCAGCTTGCCCGGTTCCAGTGATCCCTTGATGTCTTCTTCCCGGTTCAGGTAGGCCCCGGTAATGGTATAACCGCGAATCGCCTCTTCCATGGTGATGGCTTCATCCGGGCCGTAAACCGTTCCGGTCATGCCCCGGCGAGTCACCGCGGCGTAAATACCTACCATGGGTCCTATGGGGAGGATGTCGCTGGAGATCGCTACCGTGATGCCGTGATCCATGGGTGACTTGATCGGGTTGTTATGCTGCAGCCTCCACCCGTCAAGGTTTTCCGCGTACCTGCCTTCCAGCGTATAAGTAAAGTTAGGCTGCTGGGTAATGTGAATATCATGCTGCGCCATCAGTTCCATGGTGAGGTCCGGTGGTCGCATGGAAAAGTGGTTCAGGTAGTGGCGATGGTCTTCCCGTGGGTTTCGTTCCAGGGCATCGGCCAGGGTATTTACCACCAGCACGATGGCGGCATCGCCAATGGCATGGATTCCCATCTGCCAGCCGGCGTCGTGGATTTCATTCAGGTGTGACACCAGTTCCGCTTCCGGCATGTTCAGGTAGCCGCGGTACTCGCCCTGGTCACGATAGGGTTCCAGGGTGTAAGCCGCGGGGCCGGTAAAGCCGCCGTCGGCAAATACTTTGATAGGCCCGATCTTCAGCATGTTGTTGCCGTCGCCCACTCGTGCCTTCAATTCTTCAATGGCCTCGGGATTGAACCACTGGAACTGCAGCGCCGCCCGGGGCAGGGGCAGCTCATGCTCGCCATAGAGGTCTTCCCACATTAAATAGGCATTGGGAGTTTTCGATGCATCGATGATGGAGGTAATGCCTTTCTCGAACAGGGCATTGAGATTGACTTCCAGGCTTTCGATCAGTTCCTCATAGGTGGAGTCCGGTACCAGTCGTCCCACGATCTCCTGGCGTTCGCGGATAACACCGTTGAGCCAGCCGTCGTCACCGCGTTCGATCACCCCACCTTCCGGCTGCGGCGTATCCAGGGTGACATCCGCCAGCTCCAGGGCCAGGGAATTCACCACCGCGCTGTGTCCCCCGGCGCGGGTGAGAGTCACCGGGTTGTTCGGTGCCGCTTCATCCAGGTCGGCGCGCAATGGGCGGCGCCCCTCGTCCAGTTCGTCTTCCGACCAGCCGTAACCGGTAATCCATTCCCCTTCACCAATCTCTTCCACCTTGGCACGGATCAGCTCCTGGATTTCCACGATGGAAGTCACCTCACTCAACTCGATGTATCGCACCGGGCGGCCGCGAATGTGAGTGTGGGAATCCACGAAGCCCGGCATCAGCATCTTGCCATCCAGGTCGATTACCTGTGTCCCGTCATAGCGTTGCAGCAACTCACTGCCGCCCGCCGCCACGATAAGCCCATCGTCCACCACCAGGGTATCGGCGATGGAGAAACTGTCATCCACTGTCACCACCTTGCCATTGGTGAGTACAAGGTCCACCTGGGTCAATGCCGGATTCGTCGATTCTTCCGGTTGACCGCAGGCGCCGAGCAACAGGGCCACGACTATCAGGGTGCTCCTGGAGATATTGCCAACTGCTGGTATTGCTTTCATCTTACTGACTCTCTTTCAGGTACTGGTCGAGAAAATCCACGATTGCGCGGTAACCGTTTATCTGGTTTTCCTTGTTGCGGAAGCCGTGACCTTCATCGGGATAGATATGGTAGTCCACGTGCACGTCGTTGCGTCGTACCGCGGCCACCATCTCATCGGATTCTACCTGCAACACCCGCGGATCATTGGCGCCCTGCAACACGATCATGGGCTTGATGATATTGGAGGCATGGAACAGTGGCGAGATCCTTTCCAGCCGCTCGCGGTCCGTGGCCGGGTCACCCATTTCGGAATACAGTGCCTCGCGCTGGGCTTCCCACCAGGGCGGAATGCTTTCCAGGGTGCGCAGCCAGTTGGTCACACCGAAGATGTCCACACCTACATCGAACACATCGGGCTCGAAGGCCAGGGCCGCCACCACCATGTATCCGCCATAGCTGCCGCCGATGATGCCTATGCGCTCCGGGTCCACCACGCCGGTGTCGATCAGCATCTGCTTGCTGGCCACCACGTCACCGAGGTCGGCCTCGCCATGGCGTCGATCATCCATGGCGTAAAAGGTCTTGCCGTAACCGGAACTGCCGCGGTTGTTAATGCCGTAAACCGCGTAGCCATGGTTGACCATATACTGAGTTAAAGGATTATAAGTTGCCCGGGTCTGGCCACCGGGGCCGCCATGCACCTGCACCATGGCCGGTACCGGGTTCTCCGCCGAAGCGCCATGGGGGATGTACAGCACTCCCGGTATCTCCAGTCCATCGTAGGAAGCGAAGCGGACAACTTCCGCTTCCACAAGGTGTTCCGGATCGATGTCAGGATTGAGGCTGGTTGTCAGGCGCCGCGGTTCAGTGTCATCCCCCAGGGTATGTACAAACAGGTCGCTCGGGATACGGCTGCCACTGCCATACATTGCTACCTCGGTATCACCGTGGGAGAACCGGACAGAGGTCACGTTCACACCCTCTATGGTCGGTGCTGCTATGGGCGCCAGGGTCTCGGCATCGAACATGCTTAGCTCGGTGCGCGCGTCCACGTTGGTGCCCACCACCAGGTAATTGCCTTCCCGGCTGAAAGAGCCATACATCACATCCCAATCCCGTTGCACCACCACTTCCTTCTCGCCACTGGCGAGGTGATAACGCATCAGTTGCTGAAACTCTGAACCTTCATCGGTGGTGTAATAAAAATATTCCCCGTCCGGTGAAAAATCGCTGGGCCCGGAAGACACGTTACCCGTATGGGGAGTGATATGAATGCGTTCGCCAGTTTCGAAGTCATGCACATACAGGTCGTTGTCATTGGTATTATGCAGCTCCGCCAGGACCAGGTAGCGCCCGTCACGGGACAGGTTGGCCGGGAAAAATCCTTCTTCGTTCAGGAACACCTGCTCCCTCGGATAGCCGGGTTCCAGGGTATAGCGATAGACATCGAAATAGCGCGGATCACGCTCGTTGCTCTGCACATAGAATGCGGAATAATCCCCGGTCCAACCGGCGAAGGAGGCCTTGAGGTTTTCACCCGGGGTCAGGTCCACCACACTGCCATCGAGTTCCTGCACGTAAATGTGGTTGAGCTCGTTACCACCCTGGTCGGCGGTATAAATAAAGCGCTCATCTTCGGGAAAATAGGAAATGGCGAGGTTTGCATCGGTGGTGGAAGTAGTGAGCTGTTCGGGCTCGCCACCTGCTACCGGCAGTGCATAAACATTGAATATGCCGGTGGAGTTATTGCTGACCAGGAGTTTGCTGTTGTCTGGCGAAAAGCTGGCACCGGTCCAGGCGATGTTGCCCATGAATTGTTCGATGCTGTACTCGGGAATACTCGTGTCTTGCGGTTGGGAGGGTGCCGCAGTTTGTGGCGAGTCGGGGCTGCAGGCCGCCAGTGTAATGAGTACTACAATCAGGGATAAGACGGAAACCAGGGAACGCATGGCGATACCTCGCTTGCTGGGTTGAGGGCCACCCAGCATAGTGTTTCCGTAGTGCAGAGTCCAATAAACTGCGGGGCTGAATGTTGCTGGCGTGCAGATGCCGGGCCGCCGGTGGGGATGACGGCTAACTGGCGGCGATCAATCCTTCTTTTGTCACCCAGTCCAGGGTGTCATCCATTGCCTTGCCGAACAGCTCGATCATCTCGTCCACCTGCTCACGGCTGATGATAAGGGGCGGACAAAAGGCGATGCAGTTGCCGGACACGGCCCGGATAAGCAGCCCGTGATCTTCGCAGAACTGTTTGCACTGGGCGCCTACCTTGCCGCCCTCGAAGGAAACTCGCTTGTCTTTATCGGCCACCAGTTCCACCGCGGCGATCAATCCCTTACCGCGCACCTCGCCTACCAGGGGGTGGTCACTGAATTCCCGCAGTCGTCCCTGCATGTATTCACCCACCTCGGCGGCGTGGTCGAATAATTTGTCACGCTGGTATATTTCGATGGCCTTTAGGGCGGCGGCGCAGGCAACCGGGTGCCCTGTGTAGGTGTAACCATGGCCAAAGATGCCCACCTCGGCGCTGGGTTCGATCATGGCCTGGTACATGAAGTTGGGAATGATGGCGGCACTGATAGGGATATAGGCAGAGGACAACTGTTTGGCCAGGGACATCAACTCCGGTTTCACGCCCATGGTGGTGGAGCCGAAGGGGTTGCCGGTGCGGCCGAAACCGCAGATGACCTCGTCGGCCCAGAACAGGATCTCGTGTTTCTCCAGCAGGGCTTTCAGTTTCGGGAAGTAACCATCCGGTGCCACCACCACGCCGGCGGCGCCGCCGATTGGCTCGGCGATGAAGGCGGCGATGGTTTCTGCTCCTTCTTCTATTATTAGTGCTTCTACATCGCTGATCAGCCGGTCCACGAACTGCTCCTCCGACTCGCCCTCCCGCTGGCCGTGGTAGTAATGGGGAGTCTGGGCGCGCAAAATACCAAGAGCATCCACCGGGATATCGAAGTGGGTGTGCATTACCTCCAGCCCGGTAAGTGCCGCCGCGGCCACGGTCACGCCGTGGTAGGAACGATCGAAGGCGATGATCTTTTTCTTTTCCGGCAGGCCAATGACATTGAAGTAGTAATGCAGCAACTTGATCTGGGAGTCGTTGGCCTCGCTGCCGGAATTGGCAAAGAAGGTCTTCGCCCCGGCCACCGGTACCATCTCCGCCAGCTTGTCCGCCAGTTCGATCGCCTTCGGGTGGGTACGGCCACCAAACATGTGTGAATAGGGTAATTCTTTCAGCTGTGCGGTGATGGCTTCTATCAATTCTTCGTTGCCGTAGCCCAGGGCGGCGCACCACAGCCCCGCCAGCCCTTCCAGGTAGCGCTTGCCCTGGTTGTCGTAAACATAAATTCCATCGGCTCGGACAATACTGAGCTGTTCGGTCTGGGTGAGGTTGGTGGTGGGGTACAGCAACGAAGGCATATCACATCCCTGCAGATCATGAGAATTTGGCAAACCTGGAACTGCTTAAACCATATAGGCGAGCAGGGCAGGAATCAAGCAGGATCAATCTCCCGCTAGTAGAAAATCCAATCAGGCGATGATCTGCGGAATAGGTTCGCCGTCAATATCGGAGAGCCGGTAATCTCGGCCACTGTAACGGAATGTCAGGTTCTTGTGATCAAGGCCTAACAAGTGCAGTATGGTAGCGTGCATGTCATGAGCGGAAACCGGTTGCTCCAGTGCCTTGTATCCCCACTCGTCTGAAGCGCCGATAACTTGCCCGCCCTGGATTCCCGCGCCGGCCATCCACAGGGTCTGGGTACCGGGATTGTGATCGCGACCGACACCCCGTTGCGAGATCGGCATGCGCCCGAACTCACCGTGCCACAGGATCAAAGTTTCATCCAGCAACCCCCTGGATTTCAGGTCGGCGAGCAGGCCGGCGATCGGCTTGTCTGACTCCGCCGCATGCAGGGTGTGATTCTCAACCAGGTTGCTGTGGGCATCCCAGGTGTCGGTGTTTTGCACGCCAACCCCGCCCATGAACAGTTGTACGAAACGTACGCCCCGTTCCACCAGCCGCCGCGCCATCAGGCACTGCTTGCCGAAGGGTTCGGTGATGGGATCGTCCAGTCCGTAAAGCTTCCTGGTTGCGTCTGTTTCGGCATTGATGTTGATGGCCTCCGGCGCACATCCCTGCATGCGATAGGCCAATTCGTAGGAAGAAATGCGAGCCGCCAGTTCGGAATTGCCCGGGTATTTTTCCATATCCAGCTGGTTCAGCCGGGCCAGTGCCTCGAGGCGGGTTTGTTGCTGGCCACGGGTCATTCTCTGGGGTGGTTCCAGGTCCACGATGGGATCCCCGCTGGAGCGGAACAAGGTACCCTGGTAACTGGCCGGCATGAATCCGGAACCCCAGTCATTGGGCCCGCCGAGCGGGCCGCCACGATAGTCGGTCATAACCACGAACGCAGGCAGGCTGGAACTCTCGGAACCCAGGCCATAGGTGACCCAGCAGCCGACACTGGGATAACCCATGCGAATCTGCCCGGTTTGCATTTCGTAGGTAGACTGGATGTGGTCATTGGATCGCCCATAGAGCGACTTGATAAAGGCAATGTCATCAACGTGTTTGGCTATATGGGGAAACAACTCCGAGACCCACATGCCGCTGTCACCGTGTTGATTGAATTCAAACGGGCTGGGCATTAACGGCCCGGGCATACCCTGGCGCACGGCGAATTTTTCCCCAATCAGGTCTTCCAGGGGAACGCCGGCATATTGTGTCAGCGCCGGTTTGTAATCGAAGGTGTCGATCTGGCTGGGGCCGCCGCTCATGAAAAGCGAGATAACACTCTTGGCCCTGGGTGCGAAATGGGGCGGCCGGGGTTCGAACGCGCCGGGAAACTGGGCGCTGCACTGTTCCTCAATCGATGCCGACTGGGCGAAGACTTTGTCCTTATCCAATAACGACGCTAATGCCAGGCCGGCGATGCCGCCGCCGGACTGCATGAGAAAATCCCGCCGTGACCAGAACTTTTTCTTCGGAGCATCACTCATCTGCTTGTCTCCCGGGATTCATTTCACCTTCGGTAGAGAAATTCGCTCAGGTTAAAAATTACGTGGGTCAGGTCTTCCAGCGAACCCTGCTGCACCAGTTGCCGTCCAATCTGTGCCTCTACTTCGCTGGGCGGTCGCGTCAGGGCGCGGTGGTAAGCTAGAGCAACCTGTCCATCGATGTCATAGGGCACTGTTTCTTCCACCTGGCGGGCGAATAACTGCGCCTGGCCCAGGATGAAGGGATTGTTCATCAGGGTCAGGGCCTGGGGCGCCACCGTCGAGGTGTTGCGGGACGCGGTGGTGATGTTCTGGTCCGGCAGGTCGAAGGTATCGAAGAAGGGGTAGGAAAGGGTGCGGCGACGGTACACGTATATACTGCGCCGCCACACTTCCGGACCATCCGCCTGGTTATCCCAGCGGCCGAACAGTGCCGCGGTGTCCAGGATTTCCTGGGGTATGTAAGGGAAGATCGGTTTGCCGCCTACGGTGAGGTCGATGCCGCCGCTGGTGGCCATGATCACGTCCCTTACCGCTTCGGCCTCCAGCCGCTGCGGCCGGTAACGCCACAACAAGTGATTCTCCAGGTCGGCCTGGGAGTTTTGCGGGTTATCGTAGGCTGAAGCCATGCGATAGGCTTCGGAAGTCATGATCAACCGGTGCAATTCCTTGCTGCTCCAGCCATTCTCCACAAAACGCAATGCCAGCCAGTCCAGCAGTTCCGGATGAGTCGGCCGTTCACCTACCACGCCGAAATTATCCAGGGTCGACACGATTCCGCGGCCAAAGTGATGGTGCCAGACCCGGTTGACCCACACCCGTGCCGTCAGGGGGTTGTCTTCCGAGCCAATGCCAGCCGTCGCCCGGAGGTGCGGCCGTTGGGCCGCGGTATTTCCGTAACCGGATCGCCGTAGGTGGCGACCGTGAGATAGGCCGGTTGCAGTTCCGGGCCGAGGCTGAACGGATCGCCGCGAATCAGGAAGTTGGCTGGTGGCACTTCATAGCGTGCCGGCCCCTGGTGCAGGAAGCTGCCGGGCTCGTCCATCTGGATGCGGCACTCCGGACAACCTAACACATTGTCTCCGGCCCGGTCCGGTGTGTAGCGGTAGTCACCATCGGTGACAATCTCGATCATGGCCGGCTGTTCCGGGCGCCGGGCTTCGATGTCCTGTATTCTTTGTCTCAATAATTCGCGGCGAGTCTTGTCCGCATCGGACATGGCCGCATCCACCCGGTCCCTGGGAACGCCGATGGTGAGAACCTGGGCCGCCAGTAATTGCTGGCCGTCGCTTCGTTCTTCTTCCGGTGTCAGTACCGCATCCAGCACATCCTGTGGAAACTCATTGCGGATTCGTTCGACTTTCAGTTCCGTCACATAGGGCTGCTCGATCTCGCGAATCTGTTCCCTTACCGCCGCCACCCCGTCATTCAATTCCTGGGTTCTTGCCAGGTATTCAAGTGCCTGTTCGTCGGGCAGCATGGGCCAGTCGGTTTCCACGTAACCGAAGATGGCGCTGGTGAGGCTGTAGTAATCCTTTTGCAGTATGGGATCAAACTTGTGGTCGTGGCAGCGCGCACACTGAATGGTCATGCCGAGCACGCCCCGACCCAGGGTAGCGAGGACGTCGTCCAGGTAATCCCAGCGCCGTTCGGGATTATCTTTCTCGCGAAAATTTACCCGGGGGCCGGCACGCAGAAAACCGGTGGCGATACGGGTCTCATGGGTGGTTTCATCCAGCTCATCCCCGGCCAGTTGTTCCGTAATAAACTGGTCGTAGGGTTTGTCGTCGTTAAAAGCATTGACCACGTAGTCGCGATAGCGCCAGGCATTGTCCCGGTCCACGTCCTGCTCATAGCCATCGGAGTCGGCGTAGCGGGCAACGTCCAGCCAGTGCCGGCCCCAACGTTCGCCGTAGTGGGGTGATGCCAGTAATCTGTCGATGAGCCGTTGCCACGCACCGGGCGCAGTGTCCGCCATGAACTCTTCAATGTCCTCCACCGTGGGAGGCAAACCGAGCAGGTCGAGATAGGCACGTCGCAGCAATGTCAGACGATCAGCCCTTGGTGCGGCCGCTACTCCCGCCTCTTGTCTCTTTTGCTCCAGGAAGCGGTCGATGGGGTGATCGAAGTTCGCCACAGTGGGCGGTGGATGATCCCGGGGCAGTTGGAACGCCCAGTACTCCCTGGCGGAGTCCGGTACCGTGGTGGCAAACGCGGTAAAACTCTCCCCTGCAACGGCAGTGGCAGGACCTTCATCCCATTGGGCGCCGTCATTAATCCAGTTGCGAAACGCCTCGATCTCCGTGTCACTCAGCGGGATACCCAGGGGCATGGCCGGACCTTCCAGGCCGGCGACCTGGCGATACAGCCTGCTGGCATCGGCATCGCCGGGCACGATGGCTGGACCACGGGCGCCTCCGGCAAGAGCGCCTTCGCGGGTGCTCAGGTTGAGGCCGGAACTCTGGATCTGGTCGCTGTGACAATTCCAGCAGGTACGCTCCATGATCGGGCGTATCTCATGGCTGAAAAATTCGGCAGCAGACTGCGCAGCGACGGCTGTTGGAAGGGACCCGGTAATCGCCAGAACGGCGGACAACATCACTCGGCTCGATACTAACGGGGTTGGCATCGGCACCTCGCGTCGGTCTCACTCAAAGACCGATTTGAATCTTGTTATGGCTCGACGATACCGGCAAGACCCTTGTTTTTCAATGCTTTTGGAGAACCGCCGGTCCCTGAAGGTGGGCAGCAAGACTCCCTGGGAGGGCTAATTCCCGTTTTCGATTTGCTGCACCCTGCCACCACTGAGAATTCCGGGAAGGCTGTAATTTCCTTCATGGCAGCCATACTCGTAACTGATGCCCGGCAGTGGTCGCAGTGTGAACTCACCACTCCAGGGCTCGCTGTAGAATTCGTCGTCATTTACCGTGAATTGGTAATTGATTTCAGCTTCGCTCACGCGGGTGAAGCGCTCGGTAATTGTGGTGTTTGAGCCCACCAGTAAAAAGCGGGGTACATTCAGTCTCGCGGGATAGTCGCCACGAAAGTGAGTTGAATTCACCACCAGGGTATCCCCTTCCCAGTTAGCAACAGAGTAACCCTGGAAACGGCGCTTCTCTTCCCCTGGCTCGCCCTCACCGATTCGAATCAGGCGGAATCCAGCGGCATCTTCCATGAAGAGAATTAAGTGGTTCTCGTTTTGCACAATGGTAATCGGGAGTTCCAATGGCAGGGGATGTATGGGCGGGTACACCATGCTGGCAAGACAGCGCTCCTCCAGTGGGCGTTCCTCGGGACCGTCGACACCACCTTCCACCAGCTGCAGGTATTCAGTCATGACCTGAAGACCATTCTGGTTAAAGGGAATCAGGCCATCTTCCGGAACGGTAACGATTGAAGTACGGTATTCACCTCTAACCCTGGTAAGTGGTAATGGATCGATCCAGGTGAACTCGGGATCCGTATTGCCAGCGGCGAAATTGCCATGGACCATTCTTGCCATGTCGCCCGCGACTTCCTCGGACACCACAAGATCTTGCACGCCCTCGGGACGTTCCATCATGGTAGAAAAACCGGTGGTCCAGAGACCCTGGAAGTCGGGGTGGCCGTGAATCGTGCGCGGGGCTTCATAGGGATCAGCACCCTGGGCGTTAGTTACAGATGCCCACGCAATGAGGGATATGGAGAGGAGCAGGCGGCGGGTCATGGGGCATCTCCTTCTTAGAGGAAGATCAGGCAAACACCATAACAGGGGAGTGCGGGGAATTACAGTGACATTGGTACTTTTATTCCAGAATCACCCCGGCCGTACCAGGGTAAAACTGGAATCGACGTCCACCCGGGTGTAGTCGTTGTAGCCCAGGCGCCCGATGGGCATCATTTTCGCCACGTCTACCAGGCCGTCTTCGGTAATGAAGTCGTCGTTGATGTGGATACCGATAATTTCCCCGAAGATGACCTTGTAATCATCCGCCGGTGTCCAGCCTGGCAGGGTAACGGTCTGCAGGTACTTGCACTCGAAGTTTACCGGTGCCTCGACGATGCGGGGAACATTCACCAGCTCACAGTCCGCCGGCGTCAGGCCGGTCATGGCAATCTCATCAACATCGGCACTAACCGTGGCGGAGGACTGGTTCATCTGCTCCCGGGTCTCCCAGGTGGCGAGGTTGCATACGAACTCGCCGGTCTCTTCCACGTTGCGCGCCGAATCCTTGTAGTGGTCGTCCGCCGCACCCACACCAGCAGAGAACATGATTGTCGGCGGGTTGTAACGCACCCCGTTGAAGAAACTGTAAGGCGCCAGGTTGAACACACCCTCTTTATCCACCGAGCTGATCCAGCCGATGGGCCGGGGAATCACCAGGCTGTTAAATGGGTTTTTCGCCAGGCCATGGTTCTTTTTCTTCGGCTCGTAAAACATGGTGCATCCTCCCTGATGGCAATGCGGGGCGGTTCAATAGTTATTGGCGCTGGGGCCCATCCTGGATCATGGTCCCTGGCAGGTTGTAACTGGTAGGCATATTCAATACATCCAGTGCCATGGCGCTGCGTTCGTTGTGCCGAACCCAGTCCGCCACCGTACGGCAGGTACGCTTGCGGATGTACGTCGAAGTGTCGGCCTCGCGCACGCAGTACACCTTCACCTCCATGGGCCGGTCTTCGTTGTAGGCGGCCAGTTCCACCTCGCTCATGTTGGCAAAGGAGGGGCCGGTGTTCTGGCAGGCGGCGATCAGCATCGCGCACGACATGACCAGGATGGCTTTCATACCCCAATTTTTAACCCCGCGTCCCCGGAGTGCAAGACATACGACCCACGATTTTCCTCGGTTTGGCGAGTCTCGTTCAAGCCATCGACGCATCCTGCGAATCAGGATGTGGTTATTCATCCCGTGTCCGCTACATAATCAGGATTTGAATGTCAATGCGCTGGTAATCCCATAGCTAACTTTTTGACCATATGTTTAGATGTGATGGTCAGAGTTTTCCTTTGTAGTAGCTGTATACAGGCTGACACAAGCTTTAATCCAAGAACTACAATCAAAGGACATACCAATGAAAAAACTAGCCTTGTTGTTTTCGTTTAGTTTCGCGTTTCTGCTTAGCGGCAAGGCCGCCGCGCAGGACATGCCAGCGGGGGCGTTGGTCGGACTGGTCAATTGCTCATTGAATGATGGGGTAACCATGGCGGAAGCTGTGGCCTGGGCGAGGAACCAGCCGCGAGATGGTCCGCAGCCGGTCGCGGAGTTTTACCGTGAAGCGGCGGCTGTTGGTGGTTTTCACGATAACTACGATTTTGTAATCGCAAGTTATTTCAACAGCTATGCGGATATCGTTGCATTCAATGTTGCGCTGGCTACTTCGCCGCCAAGTTCTGTGCCACCCTCGGTTCGCGCCTCGGATCTGTATTCCTGTGACCAGTCCACCAGCCGCCTGGTAACAAGCCGGCAGGTAGATCCGAATGCCGATCCTTTCAACGGTGACATTACCATCATGGTCACCCGTTTCTGCCTGTTGGCTGAAGGCAATACCCTGGCAGACGCATTCGATTTCGTCAGTGGCGTTTCGGAAAATTTCGGTGACGCCGGCAGTAATTCGCTGATGCAGATCTGGAACAGGACCTATGGTCCAATTTCCGGTGACCTGTCCAATGTCGGGCGAGGAGTCGTTATAGCGACCGTACCTGCGAACTTCGCAGACTGGGCTGCACGGGGGGACATGGGGCGCGACGGGTTCCAGGCACTCCAGGGACTGGATAATCCATTGGAAGTCTGTAACTTCCCGGCGATCTGGCTGACCAACGCGGTGTACCGCGCACCAGCACCGCAGTAGAAAGTAAAACTGTTTCAATTTATTGTGAAAACAAGGTGATGTGAGGACCAAACCTCGCATCACCTTTTCTCAGTCGGGCAAGCCCAGCGCCACCCATCCCGGGTCGTCCCCCAGGCTGCCCACCGCCACCACTATGTACTGCTTACCGTCATGAACATAGGACATCGGTCCACCGGTGGTGCCCGACGGCAGCTGAGTTTCCCACAGCACTTCACCGCTGGACTTGTCATAGGCACGAAACGACCGGCCCCACTGGTTCGGCATGGTGCCACCATGGTTGTTGCTGCCGTCCCCTATAAATAGAAGGGTGCGGGTCACCAGCGCCGTCGGCCGGCTGGCTATGCCCAGGGTGGGCAGGTCCAGTTCATCCAGTGCCGGGTGATCGCTGAGGGAATCGCCATTGGCCACCTGCCACACGTGCTCGCCGCGGTGCATGTCGATTGCGGTGATGCGGCCCCAGGGTGGCTTGGTGATGGGAATGCCGTCGATATAGGGAGCTTCCCGGTTGGGACTCCAATAGGGCATCTCGGCCTCTTCCTGGGTGGCTTCCTCCAGCCGGTACACCCGGGGAATGTCATTGGCGAAGCCGTAGTAGTATCCGGTATCCGGATCGAAGGCGCCGGTATTCCAGTTGGCCGAGCCCCAGGAACCGGGCAGGGTAAGCGTACCCTGGTTGCCGCCCACTTCATCACTGACCACAGAGGGTGGGGTAAAGATCGGCCCGTAGCGAAAATTTGCCGCCGTTGCCCGGGCGATTTGCCCCACCTCGGGAAAATCGATGATGTCTTCCATGGTAATGCCCTGGGTGGCAATAGGCGCCGGTTTGGTGGGGAAGGGCTGGGTCGCCGACAGTTGTTCTCCGGGCACGTCGGACTGAGGTACCGGCCGTTCTTCTATCGGCCACACCGGTTCGCCAGATTCGCGATCGAACACGTACACCCAGCCGGTTTTGTTAGCCTGCATAACAGCTTTTATGGGGCGTCCTTCGACAACGATATCGCCCAGCACCGGCGGGCCTACGTTGTCATACTCCCATACGTCATGATGCACCATCTGGAAGTGCCAGGCCCGCTCCCCGGTGCTCGCATCGATGGCAACCAGGCTGTTGGAATAGAGATTGTCCCCGGGTCGATGACCACCGTAGTAAGCGGCGGTGGGTGCGGTAAATGGCACGTACACAAGGTTCAGTTCGGGGTCGGCGCTTAGGCAACACCAGGAACCCAGGTCACCGGAAACCCGGGCGGAATCATTGCCCCAGGTTTCATAACCAAATTCGCCCTCGTCCGGAACCGCATGAAAAGTCCACAGCAGTTCACCACTGCGCACGTCAAATCCACGCACGTCTTCGGATTGCACATCGCGCCAGCGTGCGCCGCTGTCGCCGGCGCCATCCACCGTGCCCGCCACGATGATTACGTCGTTGACTACGATAGGTCCGCCGGAAGTATAGGAATAATTGTTGGCACCTGGCGGAACGAGATTTACTTTACCGGCTTCACCGAATTCAACCATGGGTTCACCGGTTTCCGGATCCAATGCATACATCCAGCCCTTACGAATCACCAGCAACTGGCTGCGGTTGCCGTCGCTCCAGAATTCCACGCCGCGAGAGCTCTGGCCCTGGGCCTGTTCCAGGGTGGGTTCGTCCAGTTGTTGTACCCACAGGGTTCTGCCACTGCCCGGATCGAATGCTTCCACCAGGCCAATGCCATTGGAGGCGTACAATGCTCCTTCTATATATATAGGAGTGCCGCGCAGGTTGCCGAATACGCGCAGGCCCGGGAATGCATCGGTAAGGGAGGAATCCACCGCCGGGCGGCGCCAGAGGATTTCCAGTTGGTCAACATTACTTGCATTGATCTGGGCGGCGGGGGAGTAGCGGTTAAAGGCCTGGGTACCGCCCCAGTAGGGCCATTGTTCCTGCGCCAACGCACCGGAAGTTATGAAGACTGAAAGGACTACACTGAAAACAAGGGACAGTATTGAGATTGATCGCTTCATGGCAGGCCTCCCAGGCAGGGTCTTCCATTAAACCAAGAGCCCGCCCGCCCGGCAATTGTACGGTCGGCTCGCGAAGCCGCAATTCCTGGCCTACACTGTCGTAACAGAGGGATTTACAGGGAGTGTATAATGCCAATCACGACTTTCGACAGTTTGAAGTACGTTCGTCGCTTGCAGCAGGCCGGGATGCCGCTGGAACAAGCGGAAGTTCAGGCGGAAGTCCTGACCGAGGCATTTACCGTGAACCTGGAATCCCTGGTAACCAACGACCATCTCGATGCCCGCATAGCAGAGGCAGAGGCGCGCATGGAAACGCGATTTGCCAAGGTAGATGCCAGGCTCGATTTCATCACCTGGATTCTCGCAGTACTGACCGTGGTGGTGTTCATTCCGCTGCTGGAACGACTGCTGACTTTCGTGTAGCAGGCTTCACGCAGTAGCGGTTAATACCTTCGAACATTTCTGCAGCGACGCTTCCGCGTCCTGCAAATGCGTGGCGTCATCTGAACCGAAACGAAATCGCGAATAACTTTCCAGGAATTCTCTGACCGCCGCTTTCCAATCCTCCGGCCACTCCGCCGGCAGGTTTTCTTCGTAAGCCGTAGCAGTCCAGCCCGGGTTGTCCGGCAGCCGTGACACGGCCAGGAAGCGCCGCCACAGTTTCCGCCAGCGCAGTGCGCGGGTATCGAGTTTTGCCCGGGCCTGGCGAATGCGTCGATATTCCCGCGCGAACAGGAACACCAGTATGGCCAGGCCACCGTAGCGCACCAGGTTCGCGGTCAGCTCGTCTTCCAGGATGCGATCAATCAGGCGTTGCCACTGCCCGGCCAGGGTGTGGTACCACACGCTCATTTGTGATGACTCGTAGCCACCAAAAAACGAAGTAATACTGGGCGGGGTGGGATCGATGGTGTGCCAGTAGCCCTGGGCATCCTGCCATTCCACCCAGCTGTGGGCGTCCCGCTCCCGCACCAACCACAGGTCTTCGTTCAATTGCTCGTGAATCAGATAACCTCCAACCAGACGGCTGGGAATGTCGTTGGCTCTAAGCGCCAGGGTGGTTGCCGTGGCAAACCAGAAACAATAGGCGTCCCTGTCGTTAAGATAAAAATCATGGAACGGCTGCGCGCGATCGAAATCGGTCTGCAGGGTGTATCCCCGCGACACGAAATGATTGAGGACATTGTCCACGGTTTGCTGCTGGTCAGTTCCAACAAAGCTTTCGCTCTTGTCCTGCAGCGCTTCATCCCAGAACGAAGGCAGCAACAGGTTTTCATCACGCCTGATATCGGGTTCCGGGTTGCCACCGGTTTCCAGGATCCAACGGGGGTCGGTTCCGCGATCGTAGGCGGGTGTCCACACATCGGCGGCATTACGGCTTATGGCGGTGAAGCGTCCGGTCACGTGGCTGGTTCCCGGTGACACGAACAGGTAGTCATCATTGGCCAGGGCATGGACGGTCATGGGTTCAGCAGCCAGGTTTTGTGAACCAAAGTGATTATTGGCAATGGCATAGCGCCATTCACCACTGGTGAGCAGCTCCGCGTCGAAGGTATTGTAGGCGCGCAGGGATTGTTGCGACGGCAACCACACCAGTTCGTCATTGAGATTTACCAGCCTGTTGCCTGCCAGGTAGGGGCTTGGTGGGTAGTCGGTTTCAATGCGCATCACCGCACGGTTGGATGGCCTCAGGAACAGGGAGGCACGCAGCGACTGGTAAGGCGAGAAACCGGTGGGAGTAAAATCACGAGAGCGGGGGAACAGGTCGCCCAGTGCCGAAATCACCGGACCCTGGCCGAACTGCAGGCCGAAGAACATCAGCGGCACGATTGCCACCAGTGGCAGGAATAACAACGCCAGCCGTGACAGCAGCAAGTCACCGCAGCGGTCTGCGAACAAAGTCAGGCAAGCCAGCAGCATGGCCAGGACTGGCAACAGGGCCACAGTCTCACCGAACAGGGAGATCATGGATATCTCCGGTGCCTCCATCATCAGCATGAACAGCAATCCCCACACCAGGATGGTCTGGCTATCCCTCTCTACCGGTGCATCAACTCGCTGCTCCGCGCGGGCACTGGCGGCGTACAACCACACCAGGTATAGCAACAGGCTCAACAGGATGCCGGCACCCAATCCGTTTTCCTGGGGCCAGGATCCTTCCAGCGCCCAGTCTTCCAGGATCTGGTTGCCGGCAAGGCCGCCGGTACCGAACAACACGAAGAGCAGTCCCCAGGTAGGACGCTCGACGGTAACCAGTTGCAGGGCCGCCACCAGGATCAGGCCGGCACCGACCCAGGGCACGAAGGACAGTTCCATGGACAGGCCAAGTTGCAGGGCGAAAAGATAGAGGAACAGTCCCAGTGCCGCGCGTGAGAGTGAAATCATTGTTCCGCTCCCGGCATGTCGACTTCGACAAACTGGCTCCCCACGGGAAGGCTCTCCACGTCTTCCTCGCTTTCCGGCAACATGAAAACCAGAGTCAGTATTCCCGCCTTCTGCCAGCGGTCGATGAGAGACTGTTTTGCCGCCGACCATTTTCCCACAACCATTACATGGAGCCCGTCGGGATTCGGAGTATTGTCCGGTACCGGTACGTCGTCGTAGTCCACCGCCCGCTTTGGTTCACAGGTAGCGATGTGACGGTAAAACTCGTCGATGTTGTTCAGGTTTTGCCATTGCTGCCCGGTTGCCAGGGCGGCCAGGCTGAATCCTTCGTTGGTGGCCGACAGGCCAATCTCCACCGCCAGCGCAAGACGTGAATCCAGCGCGTCTGGTTTCTTCGGCCGCCGCTGCCAGGGCAGAAAATCCGCCAGGGTGAGGTCCAGCATCAGGTAGACCTGGTCACGTCGAACCTCTTCGGTTCCTTCGAACACCTTGCTCATGGGTTTCGCCTGGCGGCTGCTGGCACGATGATCCATGCGTCGCAGGGAATCGCCGGTCTGGTACTGCCGGGAATAGGAATACTCCAGCGATGGCCCCTTGCGCGAATTGTCCGTGCCCATCTTCAGGCGTTTGGTTGCTTGTTCCGCCACATGGCGCAGCGAGGGGATGGATACAGGAAAGGTGGACGGGAGAACATACACATCTTTCGCCTGTTGCACGCGCCGGGTAAAGCGGGTCAGGAAAAACGGGAAGTAACTCTGCACGGCAATTCCCGAGAGTGTTAACTTGCCCCGGCGCTGTGGCTCAAAGCCCACCGCCACCGTGCAGCTCTGACCCGATTGCAGCGCCACCCGGTGTGGCCGCAACCATTCCCTGGGCCAATTGCCGTAAGGCACCACCATTTCCCGCACTGCGAAATTGAACAATCCCAGGCGGCTGTTGTTGTGTATCTTGATGTTGGACAACAGCTCCTTGCCTGCCACCGCCGTATCCGGCGTATCACGGGAAACCGTCACCCGTGGCTGGTAGATCAATCCCAGTATCACGCTCCAGGCCAGCAGGGCGGTACCCACCGCCGCCACACTCAACAGGAAATCACTGCCGATGCGATAGCTGAAGAGAAAGATGAACAGGGAACAGAAGAAGAGCATCTTGCCAGGCCGGGTCAGGCCTTCGTAAAAATAACGGCGCAATGCGCGGCTGAACACGCGTGCCCGGTTTTCATTCCGTCGCGGTACCGCGCGCAGGTTGGCGAACCAGCGGAACAACCGCCACCAGTGTATCCCGACAAACTCCTCGGGGACGCGGACGGGGCGGTCGGCCAGTTCATTCATAAACGATAATTGGGGTCAGAGTAAAAATACAGTAGTTCCAGTCACGCAGTTAGATGGGCGAAAGTAAAAACTACTGTATTTTTACTCTGACCCCATTTATCTCGGCAAAGCGGTCTTGCTGACGATATCCTGCAACAGTTCATGGGCATGGGCGCTGTCACTGTCACGACCATGGCGCGGCAGTATGCGGTGATCCCACACCGGCGGAATTAACTTCTGGATGTCTTCCGGTAGTACCTGTTGCCGGCCTTTTACCAGGGCATAGGCTTTACAGGCCTGGGCCAGGTGCATGGCGCCACGGGGTGAGATGCCCAGCTTGATGCGGTCGTCTTCCCGGGTGGCACGGGCCAGTTCCACGATGTAGCGGGCCAGGTCTTCGTGAATGAATACTTCATCGCAGGCTTCCCGCAGTTCCCGCACTGATTCCTTGTCCAGGATCGCCGGGGCATCTTCCCGGGTTTCCTCATCATAATTTCCTAACAGGTGTAATTCGGCTTCCTCATTGGGATAGCCCAGGCTGATGGAAGTCAGGAAACGGTCCAGTTGCGCCTCCGGTAGTGGGTTGGTGCTGTCGAAGTCGATAGGGTTCTGGGTGGCGATTACTGTAAACAAATCCGACAGCGGGTGGTTGACCCCGTCGGCAGCCACGTAGCCTTCTTCCATTGCCTGTAGGAAGGCGGACTGGGATCGGGTCGGCGCGCGATTGATCTCATCCGCCAGCAGGAAGTCGGTGAAGATTGGGCCCGGTGAAAACTCGAACTTGCTGTCTTTCTGGTTGTAGATGGCGCCGCCGAGGATGTCCGCCGGCAGGATGTCATTGGTGAACTGGATACGGTTGAAGTCCAGCCCCAGTACCCGCGCCATGCTCTTGGCCAGGGTCGTCTTGCCCACGCCGGGTACGTCCACCACCAGCACGTGACCCCGGGCAATCACACTTGCCAGCAGCAATTCGATGACGAAATCTTCCCCCAGCCAGTGTTTGGCCAGGGTCTGGTGAGCCTGTTCCAGCTGGTCGAGCTGGGTGTCCATGTCCGCGCTTGGGGCGGTTGCTGCGGTGTCCATGAGTTCCATAAGCGACTGAAATTCCGTAGAAAGTCGGATTCTACCTCACTCGCTCAGGAAAAAACGGGAGAAAACCCTCAATTTATCCCTGAACTCCCGGAATTCGCGGCCTGCGCCCTGTAACACAAGGCCGTCATTCCGTCGCCCGTGGCTGTTTTTTGCGATCTACTGGGCTATATTCAGGTAGTTGCATAAACGACAATCCCCGATCTGAGGAGATCATCATGAGAACAATAATGAAGCTACTGGCAGTAGTTGCGGCCCTGGGTCTGTTCTCCCAGTCTGCTATGGCGCAAACCGGAGGTGCGCTGAAGCAAGTTGCCGATATCGTCGCATCAATCAATCACACTCCATCCGATTCAGACAAAGCAGCGCTGGCGGAAATCGCCGGTAATGACAGTTTGCCCCAGGGACTGAGGAACATGGCTAACGCCGTGGCAAACTTCAACCATGCTGCCAGTGATGAGACCAAGGAACAAATGGCCGCGATCCAGGCCAACGCACAGGCTCCTGATAATGCCAAGGCTCTCGCCGGTATCATTGCCAGCATGAGCCACCGCGCCAGTGATGAAGACAAGGCGCAACTGGCGCAATTATTTCCGTAATTCGATAAAAGAACTGTACGCAAATCCTAATTACTCAGCACACGAGATCTGAGGAGATCACCATGAAAACAATAATGAAGTGTTTTGCAGTACTGGCAGCCGTCGGACTGTTATCCCAGTCCGCACTGGCCCAGGAAAATCCCAACGCAGCTGCGGCAACCCAGATTGCCCGCATCGTGGTAAACCTGAACCACTTTCCATCCGATGCGGACAAGGCCACCCTGAATGAGATTGCCGGTAACGCTGAACTCGCCCAGGCTGTTCGCGACATGGCCAGCGCTGTAGCCGGCATCAACCATGCCGCCAGCGACGATGCCAAAGCAGCAATGGCAGCCATCCAGGAAGGCCAGGCGCCCGACCGGGCAAAAGTTCTGGCCGGCACCATTGCGGCGATCAACCACAGCGCCAGCGACGACGCCAAGGCACAACTGACCGAAGCTTACTCGCTCTAATCAGTAGTTAATAAAGAAAAGACGGCAGGATAATAATCCTGCCGCTTTTTTATGCCGGCAATTCAAACTGGTCGGCGAACACCAATGCACCCTCGGTGTTGTCAGTGCGCAGGCTAATAATGTCCTGGTACTCCGCCGAATCGTACCAGCCCTCCAATGCTTCCCGAGTGGGAAACTCCAACACCACGGTTACGCCACCGGGATTGCCTTCCTTCGGTGTCGCGTTGGGTCCGGCTACCAGTATCTTGCCACCGTGGCTGACGATGGTTGGAACCACCGCTGCAACGTATTGCTGGTAGCCGTCGGGATTGGTCACGTTGTAGTTCGCGATTAGATAGCTTGCCATGTTATTGCTCCGTCATCTCAATCGATAAGTTGTTAGCTGAACCTGTTCGAAATAGCGTACATGTACCGGACCATCTCCAGCCAGGTTCCTAATCTTTGACACACCTTTATCCGAAATCATCTTCTGGCGTTCGCTTCCGCTCAGGCGGGTAATCATTTCTTCCAGCGAATGGTAATTTACACTCGTTTGAAAATAATTCTGGTCGATCTTTTCCAGCACTTCTTCAATAGCTCCCAGCGCTCGCACCACAGCAGCATCATGCGGCTTGCCCAGGCTGCCGTCGATTAACTCAATGGGCTCGATGCGTTCACCCATGACCAGTTCCAGTGTGGCATCCCGGGCAAGGGGCCGTATGTCAATTAGCAGGCCATTTGGCTTGATGACTCGCCGGGCTTCCTGCAAGGCATGAACCATGCCTTCATGGGCAATACATCACAAGGACCAGCCAAACAGTGCCACGTCGAAAAATCCGCTTCGAAACGGCACATGGGTTGCACTGGCGGCGACATAGTGAACTTCGGGATTGCTCCTCTTCGCAGCGGCGAGTTCAACCGGGTCCAGGTCGAATCCCGCTGTGAATTCGCAATGAGGAGCTAACAGGTTGCCGTACCTGCCTTCACCACAACCGATATCGAGCAAGCTGGCGCCCTGCAGTTCATTAGAAGCAAGGAGGGCGTCGATTTCCACACCCTCGGGATCAACGATGGTGAGTTTCACATTCTATACAGTCGATACAAAAGTAGTGCGGCACGCTTGGCCTGGTTTGGCAGCGCCACCATGTCGGCCACCTCATCCACGGTGTGACCACCGGTGCCGCTCATGCCCAGGCCGTCGATGGCCATGTCCACCAGCCCGGCGGTAAATGAGACATCTGCGGCACCGGCCAGGCGCGGATTCACCGGTGCAACCGAACCCAGGCCCAGATCCTGGCTGGCCTGGCTGTAGATATTCAACAGTTGCCGGTTGCCGTCCGTGGGCGCCAGTGGCGGGTAGCCGTCATCGAATTCAATTTCGGCGCTGGTATGGGCGAAGTTATTGGCGACGATTTCACGCATGACTCCCCGGGCCCGTTCCAGTTGATCCAGGGACATAGCCCTGAGGTCGCCGGAGACCAGGGCACTCTCGGCCACCACGTTGGTCTTGCCAAAGGCGGTGCCGCTGCTGCTCTCTTCGTCGTGGGTGATCTCGGTACCGCCGATGATGTGCCCGGGATTGAATGTCAGGTTTTCTTCCTGCTGCAGGTTTTCCAGGAACAGCAGCAGAATGCGCGCGGTTTCATAAATGGCGCCGGGCCCGATGTCTTCCCGGAACACCTGTGAGGAATGGGCCGGGGTGCCGGTAACGCGCAAGGTCCATCCCGAGGCGCCGCGCCGGGAAATGTTTGCCGTGGCCGGGTTGCCGTCGCCATTCTCGAAGCCGATGGCAATGTCCGCGTAGTCGGCACCATCGGTAAGCGCCTTCTTGCTCAGGGACAGCGGATCACCACTGGATTCCTCATCGCCGGTAATCACCACGGTGATGTCCATCTGCTCCAGCTCGCCCACCTCGTCCAGTGCCCGCAGCGCCTGCAACATGATGATGTTGCCACCCTTCATGTCAGTAATACCCGGGCCCCGTGCGCGCTCACTGTCCAGTCGTTCAAATTCCTGGAACGGGCTGAAGGGTTCGAACACCGTGTCCAGATGGCCGATTAACAACAATTTCGGCCCGTCGCCATCACCCCGGTGTTCCGCGATAAGGTGCCCGGCCCGGCCCCAGGCGGCGCCGTCTTCGAAGCGCGCATCGAAACCAATGGCCGTGAAGTGGGGAACCAGGTGTTCACCCACGGCGCGCACACCGTCGAAGTTCATGGTGCCACTGTTCATGTTCACGCTTTCGATAAGCAGGGCTTCCGCTCCGGCGTTGGTGGCATCAATGAATTCCACCATGGCGCGCTCGGTGGCATCCAGCTGGGCTTGGGCCGGCAACTGCCAGCCCAGAATCACTATAAATAGAAGGAAGACTAATCGGGTGCGAGATATCATGGATTAACCCAGGCGGTGCATGGCGCAGACCTTGTTGCCATCGGGGTCGCGCAGGTAGGCAAGATACAACTTGCGGCCGCGGTTCTCCCGAATCCCCGGCGGGTCTTCGATAGCGGTGCCGCCGTTGGCCAGGCCGGCCTCGTGCCAGGCATCCGCCGCCTCCGTGCTCTCGGCGCGAAAGCCGATGGTGCCGCCATTGGCCACCGTGGGGGGATTGCCGTCAATAGGAGTGGTGATACCAAAGCTGCCGTACTGGGTGTAGTAAAACACCCGGCCTTTCTCATCGACGAAACCCGGCTCGTGGCCGAGCACGCCGAGGGTGGCGTCGTAGAATTTCTTGGCAGCTTCCAGGTCGTTACTGCCGACCATGACATGGGTAAACATAAGTCTTCCTTCTATATATATGTTGTTTCTAATGTTTGGGGTTTAAGTGGGGCGCCTGCCCGCTCTATAAATCGATGCACATTAAATCTTCAGCGACCGTAATCGGTCCGGAATAATTTTCAGCCAGGATATCCAGGTTTCGTTGCAATTGTGATGCATCTGAAGTGGAAATGTGGCTCACCACGACACGTCCGGCTTCAGCAGACTTAGCCATTTGTCCCCAGACGCTCGGCCTGGCATGGAGCGCAGCCAGATTTCCAGTTGCGTCTTCATTCACGGAGAGGTGAATAACCAGCAGGCCCACACCGCGAATAAATTCGATGAATGCAGGATTGGAACCATTCTGGTCGCTGGTGAAACCAATGCTTCTGCCGTTAATCTCCACCCGGTAGCCAATGGTAGGGATGTTTCCATGGGGAACACCCAGTCCAGTAACCGTAATGCCGTCTTGCTGCCACACTTGTTGCGGAGTAGATGTGTCCAGTTCAATTACACTTGCGTTCACACGGCCATCGAATATTGCGTAAATGCCGGTTTCGCCAAACACCGATTCGGCGAATCCGGAAATAGAAGGCATGACACCACCTGCAATGGGTCCGGCGAGTGCAAACGTGCCACCTGCCGGCCACAGTATGGCGGGTAGCTCAACTGAATGATCCGGATGCAGGTGGCTCAATGCAACGAGATCAATCTGCGCGATGGATGCACCGGATTGATAGAACAGGTTCTTGGTACCGCTGCCGGCATCCACCAAAACCTTGCTTTCGCCATTTACCCACAGCACGTAAGCCGAAGAGGCCCGGCCCATTGAATGACCCGGCCCGCCGGAACCCAGTACTTGCAGTTGTACACCGTTCTCACGGCATGCCGCCCAGGTAGTGCTTTGTAACACCAACATCAGGCAACTCAGTACTGATAGCAGAATCTTTTTCATGACTGCACTATTCCATGACCAGCTTACGGGCGCTTGGCAAACTTCTGCACACGCCGCAGGATCACATCACCCACGTACACATTGTCATCACTATCCAGTGTAAGCGCGTGGGCCTCTCCGAACTGGCCGTTGTCCCGGCCCGGGCTGCCCATGGCACCCAACACGTTGCCGTCCATGTCCACTTTGGCGATCTCGCCATCGAATCCGGTGGTGATGTACATGTGACCGTCGTCATGGAGATACATGGCGCACACCATGGCGTCGAACTTCCATTCCCGCAGCAGGTTGCCGTCGGTGTCGTATCGCTGGATGCGCATGCTTTCCCTGTCTGCTACGTACACCACGTCATCGTCATCGATCTCGATGGCGTGGGCAGCGACATACTGGTCCGGTCCAAACCCGCGGCTTCCCCACTTTTTAATAAACTCGCCGTCGGGACTGAACTTTAAAACGCCGGCGATGCGCCCGCCGTGTCCTTGCGCGACATAGAAGTTTCCATCTGAATCCACGGCAATGTCATTGGGTTCGCTGAACAGGTGATTGCCGGTGGCTTCATCCCATTCACCGGCTTCACCCTTGGTACCCAGGGTCATCAACACGTTGCCATCGGAATCCAGTTTCATCACTACATGGTCGCGCACGTCGGTGACCCAGATGTTGTCTTGTTTATCGATGTGCAAACCATGGGAGCGTGCCAGCAATCCATCGGCACCGAACGAACGCACGAACGAACCGTCGCTGCGAAATTCCAGGAAGGTGGGTGTGCCGCGGCTGAGCACGACCAGGTTACCGGCGCCATTGATGGCCACGCCGGGGTAGGAATCTCCTTCCATGGCAAAGGCCGGCAGCTCGAAGGCCTCGCTAAATTCCACCGGCACGTAATCCTGCAGGTTGTAGGCCCGCAACGGTTGCAACTGGCGCAGCGGGCGCTGGGCCTCCGCCACCGGGGCGACAAGTATGAGCAGCAGGCAGGCCAGGGTGAATTTGCGCATGGGACGTCTCCGCTTATTGCTGTTTTTCGTCAATGTAGCATCCTCGCGCGCACGAGGCTATCTGCCGCGCAGCCCTTTACTCACCGGGGTGAGTGGCCTAGCATCGAGGTCAAATCACAACAGGTATACCCCCATGAAAACCCGAATCCTGCTAGCACTTGCCGCCCTGGTTGCGCCTTTCGGCCTGGCCTTCGCCCAGGGTGATACTGACTACGTGGCGCCCCGCACCGAATGGGATCAGCCTGACCTGCAGGGCGTGTGGAATTTTAATTCCAGTACGCCTTTCGAACGGCCCCAGCGCTTCGGCAATCGTGAATTCCTGACCCCTGAAGAAATCGAACAGAATCGCGTTCGCCGCGCCGAACAGGCGGCAGCCGCCGATGCCGCGGAAGCGGAGTTGAATGTAAATCCCGAGGCACCACCCGCGGGCGCGTCCAGCACCGGGGGCTATAACAACTTCTGGTATGAGCGCGCCGCCATCGGCGAGAACACTCGCACCTCGCGCATCATTTATCCCCTGGACGGACAGATGCCCGACATAGTGGAAGGCGCCGATGTACACACCGCCAACCTGGGCCCCGACGTTGAAGGTGATCGCCCGGTGCTTGCCGTGTTCGGTGGCATTGGCAAGGATGGCCCGGAAGATCGCGGCTTGTCCGAACGTTGCCTGATTGGATTCAATGCGGGACCGCCCTTAACCGGTGGTGGTTACAACGCCAACCTGCAGATTTTCCAGAACAGGGACCACGCCGTGATCATGACTGAGATGGTGCACGACGCGCGCATCGTGCCGTTAACGGACAAGCCAGGCCTGGATGAAAGTATCCAGTTGTGGTCCGGTGACTCCCGTGGCTACTACGACGGCGATACCCTGGTGGTAGAGACTCGTAACTTCTCTCGCTACGCGCCGAGTTACAGCCGTTTCGGTGACGCCACTAACAAGACCTTGACCGAAAAGTTCACGCGCACCGGGCCCTATACTGTGCAGTATGAATGGACCCTGGTGGATCCTTCTACTTTTACCGACAAGATCACCGCCACCCAGCCCATGACCAAGGTCGCTGGCCAGCTCTATGAATACGGCTGTCACGAAGGCAACTATGGCATGATGAACATACTTCGGGGTGAGCGCATGAAGGAGCGGCGAGAAGCTAGCGGGGGCGAGCAGTAAAGCAGAAGATTTTAAGCATTAAACAAATTCATCAACTAAACTGGGTATCGAATAGGCTTATGCAGGGAGCGCGTAATGGCCATTACTACATTCGATACCCACAAGTTCGTACGTCGCCTTGAACAGGCAGGTGTACCACTCGAACAGGCAGAAGTTCAGGCAGAAGTTCTGACAGAGGCATTTAACGTGAACCTGGAATCTCTGGTCACCAAAGACTACCTGGAGTCCCGGCTGGATGCTCGTTTTTCAGAGCAAAAGGCTTACATTGATAGCAGATTCTCAGCACAGGAAACTCGCTTCAACGATAGCCTGGGTAAGCTACGAAAAGAACTGTCGGGTGACATTTCCAACCTGGAAATAAAAATGGAGAAGGGATTTGCTCGGCTGGACGCAAAATTTGATGCAAACACTAAACTGTTCTTTTGGATCCAGGCCTTCGTCGTAACTGCAGTTGTGATTCCACTAATACAAAGCCTGTTGACATTGTTCTGACTCGATTACCAACAATAGGCCCCCATAATCCCGCCAAGAGGATAACCCTATGCACCGCCGCCGCTTTCTCAGCACCGCCATCGGTGCCGCCCTGTACACGCAATTCCCGATAGCTTTAGCCCAGTCCTATGACATGATCATCCGCGGCGGCCGGGTGATCGACCCGTCGGTTCATCTCGATGCCGTGGCCGATGTCGCCATATCTAACGGCCTCATTGCCGCCGTGCAGCCCGACATTCCTTCCCAGACCATCGACGAGATCGACGCCTCCGGCAGAATCATCGTGCCGGGTCTTTTAGACATTCATGCCCACTACGCCCGCGATGCCAACGGCCCCCATGTTGCGCTGACCGACGGCATTACCGGCTGGGTGGATGCCGGCTCCGCCGGCGCCAACAACCTCAGTGACATCCTGCCCATCGTGAGTTCCTCACCGCAACCGGCGCGCATGCTCATCAACATCGGTCTCAATGGCACCGGGGCTGCCGACACCGGTGACAGCAGTCTTGCCAACGTGGAACGGGCCCGGGATGCCATCGCCAGTAACCCGGACTACATCGTCGGCGTGAAGGCACGCCTGACCTCCGGTGTCACCTTCGATGACCTGGAAGTATTGCGCCGTGCCCAGGAAGTGGCTTCGTTCTTCGACCTGCCGGTGATGATCCACATGGGTCAGTCCGAATCCCCCATGAGCGAGATCGTGCAGCTGTTAAAACCCGGGGATGTGGTCACCCACATGTATGCACCACCGCCCAACGCCATTGTGGACGATAACGGCCGCATCTACCCCGAAATACTCAAGGCGCGGCGCCGCGGTATCTGGTTCGACATGGCCAATGGCCGCATCGATCACCTGAGGTGGGATACTTTCGACCAGATCATGAATGCGGGTTTCTGGCCCGACACCGTGTCCACCGACGGCTTCGTGAACAGCCGCGACGTACCCGGTGTGGTGGACCTGCCCAACATCCTGTCCAAGCTGCTCAACTTCAGTGACATGACATTGAGTGACGTGATTGCCACCGCCACCTGCAATGCCTCGCGGGTATTCCCCTTCCTTCGGGATAAAGGCACCTTGAATGTCGGCGCACCGGCGGACATCGCCGTGCTGGAATTGCGCGAGGGAAGTTACGAGTTTCTCGATAACTACGAGAATGTGCGTACAGGGCGGCAGCGATTGTTCCCGGTTGAAACTATTCTCGGTGGCAACGTCGCACCGCGAGTCTGATTACATTCACTCAGCGCACGAACTTGGTTTCCAGGATCACCGAACTGCTGGTGCGTTCCACTCCTTCCATGTTGCCGATCTCATCCAGGGCCTGGTTCAGTGACTCGGTGGAGTCCGCCTGGATCACGGCGATCAGGTCGTAGTCACCACTGATGGCATACAGGGCCCGGGTCTGTGGCATCTCCCGCAGCTGCCGGCTGGTGGCGGTGGTGAGTTTCTGTTGCACCGTGATCAGCACGTGGGCGGCGATCTGCGCGTTGAGGAATTCCTCCCCCAGCACCACGGAATAGCCCCGCAGAATACCCTGCTGTTCCAGCCGCTTGATGCGACCCTGCACCGTGGACCGGGACAGGCCCAGTTCCCGCGCCAGCTCCGAGACTGGCCGGCGCGCATTGTCCTGCAGCAGGGCAATAAGCTGTTGGTCTGATTTCTTCACAATATGACTAATTTACTCGTCGATTTGACGAAAAACAACGTCAAATAGTGAATTTTGTCCGTTCATTTTGACTGCACGCCCCGCCACAATGGCCCCATCAGAATCTGGAGCTAGTCAGATGAAGGAAGGACGCAGTTACCCGGTTGCCGTGGTGGGCGCCGGCAAGATCGGGCAGATGATTACCCGCTTCCTGGCCCAGACCGGGGACTACCGGATCAAGCTCATCGACCAGGACGAAGCGGCCCTGGCCAACCTGGCCACGGGCGAAAATGTCAGCACCTGCCAGGTGAATGTGAAAGACCCGGCAAGACTGGAGCAGGCCCTGAAGGACCAGCGTGCGGTATTGAATGCCACGCCGTTCTTTTTGACCGAACACATCGCCCGTGCCGCTCGCAACACCGCCGTGCACTACCTCGACCTCACCGAGGACGTGGTCAGCACCGAGAAAGTCAAAGCCCTGGCCAAGGATGCAGGCTGTGCCTTCATTCCCCAGTGCGGCCTGGCGCCGGGATTCATCTCCATCGTCAGCCACGACATCGCCAGCGGTTTCGATTCCCTGGACAGCGTGCGCATGTGCGTAGGCGCGCTGCCCCAGTTCCCGTCCAACTCCCTGAACTACAACCTCACCTGGAGTACCGACGGCGTCATCAATGAATATTGCGAACCCTGTGTCGCCATCCAGTCCGGCGAGCTGGTCTCCGTACCGCCCCTGGAACAACTGGAACGTTTTTCCCTGGACGGTATCGCCTACGAATCCTTCAACACCTCCGGCGGCATCGGCACCCTGGCCGAGACCTACCTGGGCCGGGTGAAAAACCTGTGCTACCAGACCATCCGCTACCCGGGCCACCGCGACATCATGAAGACCCTGCTTCATGACCTGGGCCTCAGAGACCGCCGCGACCTGTTAAAGAACGTATTGGAAAACGCCGTGCCGTCCACCATGCAGGACGTGGTGCTGGTGTTCGTCACCGTCAGTGGCGAAAAGAACGGGCGCTTCCTGCAGGAGACTTACGCCAACAAGATCTACAGCGCCGAAGTAAACGACGAGTTTTGCAGTGCCATCCAGATCACCACCGCCGCCGGCATCTGCGCCGTGCTCGACCTGTTGAGCCAGGGTTCCCTGCCGCAACACGGTTTCGTCAAGCAGGAACAGATTCCCCTGGAACCGTTCCTGGAAAACCGCTTCGGCAGTTACTACCGTCTCAACTCGGTGAGCGACAAGGCGGCCTGAAATGAGCAACGTGGCAAGCATTAACAAGACAGACGATCTGTCCGTAACCGAACAAACACGGCAATGCCTGCTGCAACTGGGCGTGGCCGAAGCCCTTTACACAAAAGGCGAACTGTCCGTCACCTCACCCATCGACGGTAACGAGATTGGTAAGGTCGCCATCACCACCGCCAGCGAGGCCGACACCGCCATGGCAAATGCCAGCGCGGCGTTCGATTCGTGGCGCCAGGTACCGGCGCCGCATCGCGGCGAATTGATTCGTCTTCTTGGTGAACAACTGCGCGCCCACAAGGATGCCCTCGGCCGGCTGGTCACCATCGAGTGCGGCAAGATTTACCAGGAAGGCCTGGGTGAAGTGCAGGAGATGATCGACATCTGTGACTTCGCCGTGGGCCTGTCGCGCCAGCTTTACGGCCTGACCATCGCCTCGGAACGACCGCAGCACACCATGCGCGAGACCTGGCACCCCATGGGCCCGGTGTGCGTGATCTCCGCCTTTAATTTTCCCGTGGCGGTATGGGCCTGGAACTTTGCCCTGGCTATTGTCTGCGGCAACCCGGTGCTGTGGAAACCGTCGGAGAAAACACCTTTAACCGCACTGGCCTGCCAGGCCCTGTTTGACCAGGCGCTTGCAAAGTTCGGTGAAGCCCCGGAACACCTGTCCCAGGTAGTCATCGGCGATGCGGAACTGGGCGCCCAACTGGTGGACGATTCGCGCTTGAAGATTGTCAGCGCCACCGGCAGCTGCGCCATGGGTCGCATCGTGGGACCAAAAGTCGCCGCCCGCTTTGGCCGTGCCATTCTCGAGCTTGGGGGTAACAACGCCATCATCGTGGCACCCAGCGCCGACATCGACATGGCCACCCGCGCCATCGTGTTCGGCGCCGTGGGCACCGCCGGCCAGCGTTGTACTACCACACGACGCTTATTTGTCCATGATGAGGTTTACGAGCAATTGGTTCCAGCACTCAAGCGCGCCTACGCCAGCGTCACCATCGGTGACCCATTGCAGGAAGGTAATTTAGTCGGTCCGCTGATCGATAGCGCGGCCTTTGACGCCATGCAAAAAGCATTGGTCGAAGCACAAGACGCCGGCGCCGAAGTCAGCGGCGGCGACCGGGCAGGGCAGGACGACGCGGCTTTTTACGTTAAGCCCGCCATTGCCGAGATGCCCCAATCTGTCGGCAACGTGTTCAGCGAAACCTTCGCACCCATTCTCTATGTATTCCGTTACAGCGAGCTGGATGATGCTATAGCCCGCAACAACGAAGTCGCTCAGGGCCTGTCATCCGCCATTTTTACCAATGACATCCGTGAGGCAGAACAATTTGTCTCGGCGGTGGGCAGTGACTGCGGTATTGCCAATGTAAACATTGGCACCAGTGGTGCCGAGATCGGCGGTGCCTTCGGTGGTGAGAAGGAAACCGGAGGCGGCCGCGAGTCAGGCTCCGATGCCTGGAAGAGCTACATGCGGCGCAGTACTTCAACAACGAATTTCGGACGGGAGTTGCCCCTGGCACAGGGCATCAAGTTCGACATCTAACCCAAGTGGGGGCGCATGGGGTCAGCGTGTTGTGTCGTCGGGTGGTTTCTCTCCACTCTCGGCGGCCAACACCCTGACCCCATTTTTTTGCGCACTACTTGCGCAGGAAATCCACCAGCCTGTTCAGGCCATCGATTGCCGACCGTGCAATCATCAGCACCGTGAGTTTCAGCTGCTGGCCAATGGAAAGGAAACTGATGGAACGCAGGTAACGCTTGAAGCGTATCCAGTGGTGGTTCTGTTCCAGGTGAAAGGCAAAGCGCGAAGACACTTTAGTCAGCAGCCACGCCGCCAGGGCAAGAAACAGGATGCCCGGGATGATAGGCAACACCAGCCCAATCAGGCCGATCACCACGAACAGGCCTACAAAGCCAAGAATGATGGTTTTCAGCAGCACCGGCATCTCCCGTGACGGTTCATCGTAGTGGTCCATGGTTCACTCCTTGCAGCACACCACCATCTACATGCACGCCTCGTGCCAGCCTATAACTTATTGATATTGCGTGGGATTAATCCAGGAACGGCGCGGCGCATTGGCGAATTTCACCAATTATTGCTCTGGCTGGAGAGCCCGGAATTGCTCACCTATACTCCTGTTCTGAGAGTTCACCAGGGACGGTGCGAGGAGCGTATAATGGCCATTACGCTTTCTTGGTGCCTTTCAGGCACCCTGGTTAAATCATTTAATTTGTCGAACTATGTTGACTACACTTAGTTCGGTGCATTTCCCAAGGACGATCCCACAAGTACGTACGCAGGCTGGAACAGGCAGGCATGCCGCTGGAGTTGGCCGAAGTACAGGCAGAGGTTTTAACCGAGGCATTCAAAGTGAATCTTGAAAATCTTGTCACCAAGGAATACCTGGATTCGCGTCTGGAGGCTCAATCTGTCCGCCTAGAAGCCCGCATGGATACCAAACTCACCGATCAGAAAGCGTACATGGACACAAAATTCGCAGAAATTGATGGAAGATTTCGATCCATCAACTGGACTCTGAGAATTCTTACTGTTGGCGTACTCATCCCTCTGATCGAACGACTCGCTACGCTGTGATTATGAGAACTCTACGGTGACCTTCGAATCTCTCGCCACCAAGGAAGATTTAGATACTAAGCTTGATGCCAGCTTTGCCCAGCTAGAGGCGACAATCGACAGGCATTTTCGTATTCAGATATCGATGCTATCGGTCATTCTCGTCGCCGTGCTCTTTCCCTACTTCGAACGACTCGCCGCTCTCCTGTAGATAACAGCAACTACTCGTCGGTGTACTTCACCTCGAGCCGTTTCAGTAACCACCCGGCAATCGTCAGCATAACCCCGCTCAGAAGGGTCATCCCCGCGATCGACACCCACACCGGCCCCCTATCACTCCAGGCTATCAGGGCAAAATAGTACTAACCCCGCTCACCCTATCCGTGCTACAGTGCCGCCCGGTAATGCCGATAGACGGTGTTCCGCGTGCATTTTCTTTAGCTACAGGCCCTATCCGCGCCACTTTACAGGCGCCGAACCCTGCCTCTTCTGTCTTCAATGTCGCTGCCAGCGGCCTGAATCCCGAACTTACCTATCGACTGCACACCCGTGCAACCGGACCCCGGTCCGGGACACACATGAATTCGCCTACCGCAACCCTGCCGGTTAAACCGGACGGGGCAAGCTGTACAGCGTGCATTATTTATATTGAATAACGAGTAATTTATGACATTTGCAACACTCGGTTTAACCGACTCCCTGCTGCGCGCCGTTGCGCACACAGGCTATACAACCCCGACATCCATCCAGGTGCAGGCCATTCCCGCCATCTTGAGTGGCGGCGATGTCATGGCCGCCGCCCAGACTGGCACCGGCAAGACCGCCGGCTTTGTTCTCCCCACGTTACAGAAACTGGGCAAGCACAGCCGTGCCCGCCCCGGTATGGCCCGCGCCCTGATCCTCACTCCCACCCGGGAACTGGCGGCCCAGGTGCACGACAGCATCACTACCTATGGCAAATACGAGGAATTGACCTCCGCCGTGGTCTTCGGCGGCGTTAACATCAATCCGCAACTGCGGGTATTGAAGCGCGGTGTGGATCTGCTGGTAGCAACCCCGGGACGACTGTTAGATCTTTACCAGCAGGGCGCGGTGCACTTCAATGATATTGAATTGCTGATCCTCGACGAAGCCGATCGCATGCTGGACATGGGTTTCATTCGCGACATCCGCAAGATCATCAACCTCATTCCCAAGCAGCGCCAGAACCTGATGTTCTCGGCGACTTTTTCCAGCGAGATTCGTAAGCTGGCCAACAGCATCTGCCGCAACCCGACCGAGATCGACGTGGCGCCGCGCAATTCCACCGTGGAAGCCATTTCCCAGGGTTACTGGTCGGTGGAGAAACACCACAAGGCCGACCTGCTGTCCGAGCTGATTCTTGAGACCACCGAGCAGGTGCTGGTGTTCTCCCGCACCAAGCACGGCGCCAACAAGCTGGTGAAACGCCTGGCCCGGGACAACATCAAGGCGGTCGCCATTCACGGCAACCGCAGCCAGTCACAACGCACCCGCGCCCTGCAGGATTTCAAGGACAACAAGGTACAGGTGCTGGTGGCCACCGACATCGCCGCCCGCGGCATCGACATCGAACTGCTGGCCCTGGTGATTAACTTCGACCTGCCCCACGTGCCCGAGGATTACGTGCACCGCATTGGCCGTACCGGCCGCGCCGGCGCCAGCGGCCAGGCCGTGTCCCTGGTCAGCAAAGAGGAAAAGAAACTGCTGCGCGGCATCGAACGCCTGATCAAGCGCCAGATCGAAGACCTCGGCGACTACTATTGATACCATGCCATCGCCCCGAAAGCTGAATCCGTTTACATCCGTTTCCGCGCACAGGTGAACATGTCATGAAGATCCGCTTCGGCTACGAGATGGTATACGACTGTCCCCAGCCTACGCCCATGATCATGAGCCTGAATGTGCATGCCTCCCGGGTATCCGACCTGCTGAAACCGGATCATGTCATCACCGAGCCGGCATCGCCCCAGCGCGGCTACCGCGATGAGTTTGGCAACTGGATCACCCGGCTGGTACTGCCCGAGGGGGAGTCCCGCGTGTACACTTATGCATTGATCACCGACAGCGGTGACATCGATCACACCGACACCGATGCCATGCAACTGGAAGTGGATTCCCTGCCCGACGAGGTGCTGGTCTACCTGCTGGGCAGCCGTTATTGTGAAACCGATGTGCTCATGGACGAGGCCTGGGAATTATTCTCCAGTGCCCCCCTGGGCTGGCTTCGGGTGCAGGCAATCTGTGAGTTCGTGCACCAGCACATCACCTTCGGTTACGAGTTTGCCCGTCCCACCAAGACTGCCGCGGAAGCCTATAAAGAGAAGGCTGGCGTCTGCCGTGACTTCACCCACCTCGCCGTCACCCTGTGCCGCTGCATGAATATTCCGGCGCGCTATTGCGCCGGTTACCTGCCCAACATCCGCAACCAGTTACCCGAGACCGAGGCGGACTTCGCCGCCTGGTTCGAGGCTTACCTGGATGGCAACTGGTACGTGTTCGACCCGCGTAACAACAAGCCCCTGGCGGGGCGCATACTGATCGCGCGGGGAAGGGATGCGGCCGACGTGGCCATCAGCAATGCCTTCGGGGCCAACAGCCTGACCCGGTTTGAAGTGGTGGCGGAAGAAGTGTAGGCAGTTTCGGCCTGGGACTGAAATTCTACCAGCGCTGCGTACAGCAACTACTCGTCGGTGTACTTCACCTCGAGCCGCTTTAGCAACCACCCTGCAATCGTCAGCATAATCCCGCTCAGCAGGATCATCCCCACAATCGACACCCACACCGGCGGCGGCGCTACGATCACCGCCAGCGGTCCTTCGTCCATGGGAATGGGCAACAGCCCCTTGAGGTAATGGATGATGGCGAACACCTTCAGCGCCGGTGGCAGAATGAAGTGAATGGTCTCCCAGGCGGCGATGATGATCACCGGGATCAGGGGATTGCGGAACAACAACCCGGCCGCCACGAACACCGACCCGTAGCCCAGCACCGCCAGCAGGGTAATGCCGATGTATTGCCCCATCTGCTGCACGGCGATGCCGGTGGTGAGGTCGGTGATAAAGCGGTCCATGCCGAACTGCATGTACATCAGGAAGAAACTAATGAGCGTGCAGCCGCCAAACAGCAGCAGGGCGCAGCTGTAACCGGCGAGAAACTTGCCGGCCACCAGCACCTCACGCCGCACCGGCGTCAACATGTAATAGTGAATGCTGCGGTCCAGTACTTCGCCGCGGAACAGGTTGGTGAAGATGTAGGCGCAACCGAGAAACACCACCGTGCCCAGGATCAGCATCGAGTACATGTAGCCAAAGATGCGCCGGGCTTCCTCGATGGTTTCAAACGCGGGCTCGCCCTCCTCGATGGAGGCATACCAGGCGATGAGGAAAATAATAATGGGCCCGCTGGAGAGTACGTAGATGCCGATGGAACGCTTGGAAAAAATCGCCTTGCCGAACTCGATGCGGAAGATGGCCAGGGCCTGGCTCAGCCACAGGGAAAAACCCGTGCCCAGGGTAGGCGGGATGATGCGATCCGCGCTTAACTCGGCGGTGTTCATGTGGCCACCTGCTGCTCGACAATCAAGTGTTGATACACCGCTTCCACGGTCTCGTCCGCCGGACCCATGGACTCGATGTGCCAGCCCTCGCGCATGACCTGCTGATTAAACGCCAGGAAGAAGGCATCGGCGTTACTGGAGCGCACGAACAGGCCTTCGCCGTCGTAATGCAGTTGCGCCTCCACCACGTGTTCCAGGTCGAACACCTTCGCTGCGATGTCGCTGGCCTGGTCGCTGCGTATGAAAATCTTCATGGGCTCGCCGGTCTCGCTCTGGATATTGCTGAGGTCTCCTTCCGCCACCAGGTAGCCGCTGTTTAAAAGGATCACCCGGTCGGAAATCAAATCCACCTCGTGCAGGATCTGGCTGGAGATCACCAGTATCTTGCCGGCGTCGGCGAACTCGCGGAACAAGGCGATGACCTGGGCCCGGGCCATGGGGTCGAGACCGTTCAGTGGCTCATCGAGAATCAGCACCTCCGGCCCGTGGCACATGGCCTGGGCCAGCTTGATGCGCTGCCGCATGCCCTTGCTGTAGGCATCCACGGACTTGCGCGCCGCCCCGGTCAGGCTTACCTGTTCCAGGGTCTGCCGGGTAACCTGGTCGGCAGTCTTCTTGTCGTAGCCGTGTACCCGCAGGGTATTGAAAATAAAGTCGTAGCCGTTAATCCCCGGCGGAAAGGAATCGTACTGGGTGCAGTAACCCACCTGGCGGTAAAAGCTCTCCGCCTGGGAGGGCGCCACGCCCAGCACTTCCAGGCTGCCGCGGGACGGGCGCATCAACCCGGCCATTAAATTCATCAGGGTAGACTTGCCGGCGCCGTTGGGCCCGACAAGGCCTGTTATGCCCGGCTCCAGCTCGATGCTGATGCGGTTAACCCCGAGTATGTCGCCGTAAAACTTGGACACATCGTGCAAAGCAATGCAGCTGGCCGGCCGGTCGCCATTGGTGGGCCGGGCGTTCATGACACCACCTGGTAGGCGCGGATGCGCCGGGTCAGTACCACCAGGGCCGCCGCGATAAACACGGCCACGACCCCGTAAGCGGTGCCCACGGGCATGACCGCTTCCATGTCCACCTGGGATGAGCCTTCAAGCCGGTACAGGTCTACCATCAGGGTCTGGATGGCGGCACTGACATTCATGACTTCCCCGAAGCCAAATATCTCCCGGATCACCTCGGAGATGACGGAAAAGAAAAACAGCACGCCAAAAAACACCAGCCGCGCCACTGCCTTCCATTTCACGTAGGACGACACCGCGAAGGCCAGGAGCGACAACACCAGGATCCACAGCAGGGAGGTCACCGTGGCGGCAACGGGAATATACAGGTTGTCCAGGAACCAGCCTTCGCCGTCCAGGATTCCCTGCAGCCCGATCAGCATCAGTGCCGGTACCCAGCTTATCAGGGAACCGAGGAACAGCAGCACCAGCAACTTGCCCAGGATGTAACTGGCCTTGCTGATGGGGCGGGACAGGTACAGGGGCATGGCGTTGTTGCGCATGTCCGGTGAGATCATCACCGGCCCGATGGTCATCACCATGATGAATATCAGGAACAGCTGTGGCAGTTGCATGGTTACCGCGAAGATGCCGCCGTCGATGTAATTGAGGTCCTCTTCGGTCACATCAAACTGCAACAGCAGGTCGATGTTGTGATACACGTAAAGCAGGCACATCAGCGCCAGGGGCAGCAGGAAACAGATGGCGAAGAAACCGGCGAACAGGCGCGAACGAAACACGTCCGCCAGCCCGTAGCGAAAGATCACCAGGGTGCGCTCGAAGTTGGGCGTCACCGGCCCGTCGTATCCTTTATAGGCTTTCTGGAAGATAGCCATCAGACGCCCCCGTTTCCGTTCGATTGGCCATTGCCGTTGCTGTCCATGGCCCTGAGGAAAATGTCTTCCAGGGAATCCCGCTTGTAATCCAGGTTACGGATCTGCACCTCCAGCTTTTCTGCCAGGGCATAGAGATCTTTTATCTCCACTCCATCAGGAGTGATGGCTTTGATACGGCGGCGGTTGGGCAGGGCCACTTCGCAACCGAGGTCCCGAAGGCCCGCCACGAATTCCTGCTCGTTGCCGCGAATCTGCAGCAGCAGGAATTGCCGGTTGCTGCGCCGTTCTTCTTCCAGGTTGCAGTACTTGGCGATGCGGCCGTCTTTCAACACCAGCACCTCGTCACAGCAGGCTTCCACATCCTGTAACAAGTGTGAGGCCACCACCACGTGGGTGTCCCCCGAGTCCCGGATCTCCCGGATCACCTGCAGCATGCGCGCCCGCGCCGGTGGATCCAGCCCGTTGGTGGGTTCGTCCAGGAACAGCAGCTTGGGCCCGTGCACGATGGCCTGGGCCAGCTTGGCCAGTTGCTTCATGCCTAAGGAATAAGACTCGATGTTGCGGTAGCGCGCTTCCCCCAGCCCCACGTAGAAAAACACCTCGTGGGCCCGTTCCAGGGCAATGCGCGGCGGCAGCCCCGACAGTTCCGCCATCAGGCGCACGAAGCGAATGCCGGTCATGCCGTTGATGAAGGCATCCCGCTCCGGCATGTAGCCCACCATGTTGCGCACGAACTTGTCGCCGATGGGGTCGTGGCCGAGGATGGCCGCCTTGCCGGAAGTAGGCTTCATGAAACCCAGAAGGGTATTTAATAGCGTGGTCTTGCCGGCGCCGTTGGGACCGAGAAGACCGATGCAGCGCCCGCGCATCTGGGCGGTAAGACTGTCCAGCACCGGCTTGTCGTAGCTGACGCAGAGATTGTCCAGCTCGATGATGGGAGGAGCCGTGTGCGGCTCCGGTGCCTGGCTCGTTTGCTCGGCAGGCGAAGCCTGCTCGGCAAAGGTGCCTGGCACCTCAAGAGGCGATGCTTTTGCGTCCACTGAAGCCGATACGCTGTCTACGCTGCCCGTACTCAAGACTTGTCCTTCTTCCTTCTATTCTATAGAGAAGACGCAGGATGGCGGCAAAAGTTGCGCCGCCATCCTGACTGTGGAGTTTAATCGATTATCTGGTATTCCTCTTCCAGGTCTTCCAGCATCGGCGCGAAGGCGATGAGCTGGGCAAACACCTGGGTGGGGAATTCCGTGCTGCCGCTGTGGGCAAAGTGGATGCGGTCCTCCAGCGCCAGCACGCTCACCATGGAGGGGCCGATTTCCGGGTTCATGGCATCGATGGTGGCCTGTTGCTCCGCGGTGAGGTTGGCCGGCAAGGCCCCGAGGGCATCGCTGATCAATTCACCGAGGCGGGAGAAATACACCGCCGAGAAGTCCAGGTAGCCGTCCCGGGCCAGCAGGTCGCGGAACTCGGTTGAGGTCGGCAGGCCGGAACCGGACTGGTAGAAGTCGATGGCACGATCCACCATGGCTTCATTGGGCCCGGCCACCAGGTAGCCGTCCACGTAGGCATAGTGGAAGGAGATTGAACCGAAGCTGATGTCAAAATCCACGTCCCCGGTATCGATCGCATCGGGATCGAAGGACAGGCTTACCCGGTAACCGGAATAAGACCCCACATCGGCGTTCACGATATCCACCGTGGAGTCGATGCCTTCGGCGACGAACTCTTCATTGGCCCGGTTGATGGACCACTCGATGGCTTCCTGGATGACGTCGCCGTCATAGGCTTCCACCACCGCCTTCCAGGCCGGGGTGGGCAGGGCGGGGCCGTCCAGGCCCAGGGCAAACTCGCCCCCGAGCACACCCATCACGCTGAGGAACAAATCCAGTTCCGCCTGGGCATCGAAATCGTCATCAAATTCAAAGGGCCCAAGATCGTCCATTATGGAGATGGGCTCGCGGATCAACATGGCACCCACCAGGGTGGTGTCGGCGGAGAAGAACTCCAGCGATCCCATGGGCGCCGGCTCGGCAATCCAGGACATCACACCGGTACGGGGGCCGTCGAAATACAGGTCGGCGGTGATGGTGGACCAGCCGTCCTGCTGCACGCCCTGGCCGATCAGGTACTTGATGTTATCCAGGCCAATCTCTTCCAGCTCCGCCGCGTCATCCGCTTCCACGGTCAAGGCGGACATCATGCGCTCGATGTCCACCGCTCCCAGGATCTGGGTGCCCATCACGTAGGAATAGCTGAGCAGCTCATGGAGTTCGGAACTGGTGAAGGCGCTGCCGCCGTTGGCCACGATGGCGGCCATCTCGGCCATGGTGTCGGCGTCGATGGTGGCCACCATGATGTCGTCAATCAGCATGACGGAGAGCTCGCCTTCCGCGGCCTCGCTCGGGTCGTTAATCAGTTTCAGCTCGAAATCCGTGGCATCCGCGTCGTGACCCTCGGCGATCAACACCTCTTCCAGGCGCTGGGCCATGAGCTCGAAGGTGGCGGCGAAGTTACTGGCATCCACTTCCGACAACACCACCGGCACGGCCTCGTCCTCGGCACCGTTCGGTCCCATAGTGACGGCGAACACTGTTTCCTCGCCCAGGGTATGGCCAATCTCGCCGATCCAGGCCATGACCTCATCCAGGTACTGGGCCCCTTCCTGGGCCTCGAACTCCGCCCATTGCTCCGCCAGGAACTGGCTGGACTGGGCGCGGTTCTTCACCACCTGGTACACCTCGGAAATCTTCTCCGGGGCATTGGGCACGGCAAAATACAGCGCGGTGTCTTCTGGTGCCAGGTCTAAAAGGCGCGTGGAGTAACGGGGCTGGGAGGCCATGATGGCCTGCAGGTCCTGCTGCAAGGCCTGCACTTCCTGCAGCATGGCGATGTATTCGTCGGCGTTGCCGCTCCAGGAAATTTCATCGGCCACGTTCAGGGCCAGGTACTGGTTGTTCAGTTCCGCGCGGCTGCCCATGACCTCACCCGGCTCCAGGGAAGTGCGGGCGCCCTGCATCAGCACATCAACAGAACCCTCTACCACTGCAACGCGGGAACCCTTGGCGCCGTGGGCCACTTCAAAGATGGTCCCCACCACCGAGACTTCCATCTCGTTGGTGAACACGTCCAGGGTGCCGGAGGCCTGGGGTGCGGCATGGACCAGGATGCGCCCGCGGGACACGTCGATGCGATTGCCGGCGCTGCGGCGCACCAGGGAAATCTCGGAGCGGCCGTCGATCTCGATCTCGCTGCCGTCATCCAGTGTGATGAAGGCCTTGCTGCCCGGGGCCGAGCGAATGCGCTGGCGGCCGTCGAGCCAGGTACCGGGTGTTAGGGTTTCCAGGCGACCCTCCACGATCTGGTAGAGTTGGCCGTCAACCGTGTCAACCTGGGCCAGTTGGCTCTGGTTGAAAGACGGCAACTGGGGCAGGGCGATGACCACGGCCACCGCCATGGCGGCTACCGTCGCGGCCAGGGCATACAGGCCGGTGCGGGAAGTCTTGCGCTCGGCAATCTGCTCCGAAACTGCGCGGCCGCGGGCTTCATTCAGCGCCCGGCGCAGCGGGATAGAGGAACGGGCTTCTTCCTCAAACAGGGTAGTCTGGGCCGGGGACAACTCACCCGCCAGGTAGGCCGGAATCGCGGCGATGTAATCCTCAATAGAATCCCAGCGCTCCGCGGCAGCCGGAGTAAGTTCCCCGTCTTCGGCCACGATTGCCTGAGGACCCCGGTGAGGGGCAAGGGCTTCTTTCACCCTCGTTACTGCGGTGTCAATGTCGGTGGCGGAAGGCGCATCGGACTTAATGGCGTCGATGGCATCTTCCAGCTTGTCGGTGTGGTTGTCGGTAGTCATGTCGTCTTTCATCGGTGGTTAACTCCTGGGCTCAGATCGCCAGCCCATCAAGTAATTCCTGTAATCGTGCTCGCGCCCGGTGCAGGGTTACTGCAACACTGTTGGGCGTGGTGTCTAGCAGCACGGCGATCTCCCTATTACTAAAATCCTCAAAGTAGCGCAGGGCAAAGACCTCGGCGGTGGCGGGCTCCAGCTCCAGGATCGCGGCTCGCATGTGGCGGCGAATCTCGGCTTGTCGAAGCTCGTCATCGGCGGCCCCATCGGAGGAATGCATCTCCTCGATGAGAGTCTCGCTCTGCGCCCGGGCCCTGGACCTCAGCAGATCTATGCCTGCATTGATGGCACTACGGCACAGGTACCCGGCTGGGTTGGCACGGCTATCAGGGTCTTGCTGGCGCTGCAGCAGGCGCAGGAACACCGATTGCAGGATGTCCTCCGCGTCCTGGGCATTGCCGGTCACCCGGTAGGCGGCCAGGTACACCTTGCGCTGATGGGCAGCAAAAAGCTCATCAAAGCCAGGTGTCATGCGGCTTTCACCGGATTTGGGCTCCTCGTGGAGTTTGATAGCGTGATCCCCCATATAGATAGAAAGACGAGTGGGGAAGGGGATTATTAACAGATAAAAGCCAGAATATCTAAATCTGTGATTTTGGCAGAATTACTGCCCCCCATACTGAATAGGGGTTTCGTAAAATCTAGGTATTTCGAGTATTTCATATAATTGAGTTATTAGGCATCTGAATTTAATCTAAGACTTCGCTAGGACACAATTTATTGAAATTCTTCAACTTGAATGCTTTCCATAAAGTCCGATGGCTGGTTCATCTGTTAACGTTAATAAATTAACGAAAACTCGCAATACAAAAATTGAATTGCTTGTGCGGCGAGCTCTATTCGATTTTGGATTTCGATATCGGATTCATTCAAGAGAGCTACCTGGGTCGCCAGATATAGTGTTACCTCGTTATAGAGCGGCTGTATTTGTAAATGGATGTTTTTGGCATGGGCATGATTGCCATATTGGTCATTTACCTCAAAAAAACATGTACTATTGGTATGACAAAATTTGCAAGAATAGGCATAGGGATTTGACCAATATCTCGCAGCTGAATTCAGATGGTTGGAAGGTCTTAGTCGTTTGGGAATGTGCTTTAGCAGGAAAGAACCAACTTCCTTACAGAGATATGACAAATGTTGTTGCCAATTGGATCCAATTTGACCAACAAAATGCAGAGATCCTAGGAAGGTAAGATCACAGTCTATTGTCTGGCTGAAGATTTGTAGAGTTCAGTCGACGATTACTTGACATGTATAAATATACAGCTATATTGGTACTCATGTCAGGTTTCGCAAGGGAAATGGTAGATGAGTACCAAATTTGGAGTGAGTGAAGCTGCAAAGATACTGTGCATCAGCCCTCAACGAGTGAGGACTCTGTGCAGAGAAGGCGCAATAAAGTCTCAAAAAATCGGCAACACATGGATATTAGATAAGGAGGAAGTGACTAAATATGGGCTTAAATCTGCTCATATGATTGCTGAAAATCACGAAGCTTATGAAATAGGTACAACAATTGGGAATAAGCCAATCGCATTGAGTTTTTTTAGCGGTGCTATGGGTTTAGATCTAGGTATTGAAAAAGCTGGATTTGACATTCGACTTGCGTGTGAATCTGATAAATATTGCAGACAGACAATTGCTCTTAATAGACCAAACGTTGCACTAATTGGTGACATCAACGATTACTCCGCAAAGGATGTTCAAAGAGCCGCGGGAATTTTCTCAAAATCTGAAATCGATCTTATCGTCGGTGGCCCTCCTTGTCAGGCTTTTAGCACAGCCGGAAAACGAAAAGCATTTAATGATGACCGCGGTAATGTATTTCTTAAATTCTTAGAATTAGCGCTTGAATTAAAACCAAAGTATCTGGTAATTGAAAACGTTCGGGGTTTGCTGTCTTGTCCTATGGAGCATAGACCGCATAATCAAAGAGGTAAGGGATACCCAGATCTTGCGGATGATGAGAAACGTGGCGGTGCACTAAATTTCGTACTTTCAAGGCTCAGAAGCTCTGGTTATGGTTTCTCCTTCAACCTCTATAATTCTGCGAATTTTGGCACCCCCCAAATACGTGAGCGCGTAATAATTGTATGCTCGAGAAATGGTGTTTCGCCACCTTATCTAGTTCCGACACATTCAGAAACCAGTGAGTTCGGTCTAAAGAGGTGGAGGACTTTGAAGTCAGTCGTTAACAATATTAAAACGCACCATCATTTAAATTTTTCAGAAAAAAGGCTCAAATATTATAGATTGCTGAAACCAGGCGAGAATTGGCGCAATCTACCTAAAAAACTACAAAAAGGCGCTATGGGGAATTCATTTTTTGCAGGTGGGGGGAAAACTGGATTTTATAGACGCCTTGCGTGGGATAAACCATCACCTACTCTAGTTACTCACCCAGCGATGCCTGCGACTGATCTAGCTCATCCAGAAGAAGATAGGCCGCTTTCTATTGAAGAGTATAAACGGATTCAAGAATTTCCGAATAATTGGGAATTGGCGGGGCCGCTTGTACAGCAATATAAGCAGGTTGGTAATGCAGTGCCTATTAGCCTCGGTTTTGCTGTTGGAAATCTTGTAAGAAGCTTGCTAGAAAATAAGCCAGTGGTAGATTTGGCAGGTTTTCAGTATTCTCGATACAAAGGTACTGATCATCTAAGTTGGTTGGAGAATTTTTCGCCTTCTATTCCTAGAAACGAATCAAAACAACAAATGTCTCTACATTACTAAATCTTATGATTTCCTAGGTATTTAATAACGAACGATTTAAATCCTTCTTCAGATAAATTGTAACCATGCATTGAATCGGGAAGGTTTTCCCAATTTGTATTAGATCGTCTTTTTGATTTGCTAGATTTCGCATATGATCTAAACCACTTTTGGATTTCAGTCCCTTCCCTTACAGATTTACTCGCTGAGTTTTCAGAGTTATTCCTGTTTTTTATTTGAAGTACCAACCAATTTCCTTCCTGGTCTTTGGTTAAAAAATCGATTGCTTTTACAAAATCCCCGCAACACCAAGCCCAATTTGAGTCCTTTAGCTCAAAATCAATATATCTTTCCAACAAATTCCCAACACAGTTTTCCGCACACATTGAATGTTGGTGTTGAACCTTGATTTTTTGGCATTCTTTTTCAGTATACCCATACGCTTCTTGCATAATTACAGATACCATTTCATCGGGAATCGTATTTGGTGTTGCTGGAAAATCGCTTTTTCTGTAACCAGAAAAATATTTTTCTGCCAGAATAGATAGACCTTTCGCAGTACCCAACTGAGGTTTTGTTTTTCCTCGCCAAGAAAGTGAATCCGGAAATTCAGTTAGAAACTCAATAATAAGAACGAAACTCTGAATTCGAAATATTTCCGACTGATGTGCGATTTTAGTAGCAGCAGCTCTAGCTAGTTTTGAATCGAAATTCTTTTGCATTGGGTACTAAAAATCAGGAACGGTTTTTCTTTTGCCTAGATTCTAAAAGCGAATTCATGGCTGAGTAACACGCTACATAGCGGCCATGCTCACTAATTTAGTTAAAATCCGCAAGAAGAGCTTTTGTAGTTTCGCCAACTTCAGCTGCAATTTCCAAAATGTCTTCATAAAATCCTGCTCCTCCCAATGTTTCCCAATAGTCTTTCCCTATAAGAACAACATCGTCAGCGCCAAAATCAAAAATTCCTTTCGGGGGGCTCCAGTTATAATTTGATTTGTCGGATCCATATGGATTGTAGTAGAGGCCAAAGTAGACCTCACAATCGGGGTCATTTAGTTTTAGTTTAAGTAGATCTCTTTTTGCTTCAGCAGTCTGATCGATATTTGGTTTTACTGTTTTTATACTTAAATAGTTATTTTTTCCATTCTTCAACCACCATAAATCTGAGATTACGCGACCATTAATTATGTCTTTAGATTCCGCTTCATCTCGAATGCTCGCTAGATCTAAGTCCCAATTCGGGCCTCTACCTAAAGAATTAGTTCTTAGTAGTTCGATATGCCGCTCGATTGCACTGGCATGGGAATGTGGGAGAGAAATCTCAGTAGATTTTTGTCCTTCCGCCAATTCTGCTCCTCCAGCTAGTGCTGCCACCCTTGATATTCGTTCAATTACGCCTTGGCCAAATGAAGTGGAAAATGATCTCTCAAATCGACTCCAAAGCAATGCTTCTTCGCTCAACAGCGCAGAATGAAATGGCTTTGCGGTATCTTCCGCAACCATTCGACCTATGGTTCTTTCTACGCAGCTTAGGAACTCTTGTCGGATGATATTCTTCTCTTTTTCTTCCATACATGTACCATAGCGATTGCATTCAATCAGATGGTTCAGCCCTAAATATCTCAGTATATAAGTTCAACGAGTAACTTATAAGCTTTCCAAAAGCAGTGCTATAAATTGCAAAACACCAGCGACGATGATGAATACAAATCCAGTGAGAAGTAGTCCGGTTTTTCTGGCTCGTTCAGCGTGCGCCATAGAATTCCGCAAATTGTAGATACTTCCAGTATTATTTGGCATTAGTTGTTGAATGCTAAGTTCATGAGCGTTTGCAACCAGTGATAGTGCGCTGAGAATTCCTGTAACTCTGTAAGCTAAGATGGCTGAACCGAAGATACTAAACAGGGATGAAATAATTTTGATTGTTTCCACACTCATATGCAGCCTCCAATTAGATCGAGTTGACTAACTCACCGGGTATGCCTTTTCTATAGAGTTTCTAGGGCTAAAGAGTAATTGCAGCCTGTCTTAAATACTGCCACGAATCCCGTCAGTTTGGCTAGAACTCATTTTGATGGTAGATTTCAGAAGTCGCCTGATCACATGAATCTAAAAGAGCTCGTGAAAGGTGGGTATGCTAAATGAGAGGTCGAAATTTGCTTATGAAGCAACGCTAGAGCTAAGTTAAAACGCATGTGTGATATGTTCGGTGTGAGATTTCTGAATTCGACAAAGTAAACAATGTCTAGCGAAATAGAGTCAATTCCAGGTTTCGATGACAAAACACTGCATTTAGAAAATTCATAGTTAGCCAGTCAAGAACTAATTTGAAGAACTAATAATGTAGATGGACGACCCTAATCCTGATAGGCGTAATTTGAACCTGCTCTCGTTGGCGATAATCGTATATTTTATCGCTGGAGGGCGTATACAAGATGATGCAATAAGGCTGCAGATAGTAAATATTTCGCTCGAGCGGCCTTGGGCGTTTTTTGTAGTTATTTGGCTCTTATATTTTTGGTTTTTAATTCGATTTTGGCAGCAATCTAGAGGCGCAATTCTACTTTCCTTACTAAATTCTTGGCGAGCCTATTGTGAGAGCGGTGGATTTAAAAAATCTCTAAAACAATATGAACTATCTGAAGGAATTTCTACAAGAGATCGCTTCCATATTGAATCCACGGCTATAAGAAAAGGAATATTTGAGGTTGAATATGATTTTGATGATCAACAAGGTCAGAAACTTGCTAATAACCGGTCTTTTAGATTGTTTTCTGGAAGAGTGATTAAGTTTCTATTCTGGTTTTTATATCACGAGAAATCGTTCGGAAATTGCATTGCCCCATACTTGCTTTTTTTACTGGTGTTGTTGATTGCTTTGATCGATGTGTCGAAATATCTCAATCTTAATCAACTTTTCTAATTAGGTTATTACTTTAGCTGATGACATCCCTCTGGCAGCTCAGCGCAGTCGATCATGCTGCAGGTATTCGTGACGGAAGTTTTACTGCAACGGCGCTAGTGGAATCGGTTCTCGATCGAGTTGCACAGAAAAATTCCGAACTCAATGCCATCGTTGATTCCCTGGGCGATCAGGCGCTACTTGCCGCTGAAAGAGCAGACGCAGCCGTAGAAAACGGAGAACCACTCGGGCCACTTCATGGTGTGCCGGTTACCGTCAAGGTAAATGTGGACACCAAAGGACGGCCTACCACCAATGGCATGGAAGTGTTCAAGGATGTCATTGCGCCGGACAACTCACCCATCGTACAAAATCTGTTAGACGCCGGTGCGATAATCATCGGTCGTACCAACACGCCAGAAATGTCCATGCGCCTGACCACGGACAATCCACTGTATGGCCTGACGCGCAATCCCTGGGATTTATCTATCTCGCCCGGCGGGTCCTCCGGTGGTGCCGCCGCGGCTGCTGCGGCGGGATTCGGTGCTATTCATCATGGCAACGATATCGCCGGCTCGCTGCGTTACCCGGCCACGGCCTGTGGTTTAAGTACGGTGAAGCCGGGGCTGGGGCGGGTGCCGGCCTACAATCCGTCGGCGACGGCGGAGCGGGGCATCCTGTCGCAACTGATGTCGGTGCAGGGGGTGCTGTGCCGGGAGGTGAAAGACGTGCGGCTGGCAATACAGGTGCTGATCCAGCATGACTCGCGCGACCCCTGGCATGTGCCCATGCCATTCCGGCCTGTGGACTACGACGATTCCGTTTTGCCGAAAGTCGGCTTTTGTCGGGAAGCCCACGGCTACCCAATCCACAAAGACATCGTGGCCAACCTGGAGCGGGCGGCGTCCATTCTCGAGGCGGCGGGTTACCCGGTGGAAGAGATAGAGACGCCCGGCATCGCCGAGCCGGCCAAAGCCTGGCTAGAGGTCACCAACCTGGAATTCAAGCGAACCCTGGAGCCGGTGTTCAGCAAGCACGGCAGCCCGGTCATCAACCAGATTTTTAATGACTACTACAAGCTGGAACAGATGGTGGATGCCGAGGGCTATTTGCTGGGCGTGGCGGATCGTACGCGCCTGGTGCGGCAATGGACCCTGTTGCTGGCGGAGTACCCGCTGATTCTGACGCCCTACCTGATGCGGCCCGCCTATCCCTGCGACTACGATGAAACCTTCGAGGGGGTAGAAGACCTGTTTCGTTCTTCTATATATAGCTACGGGGTGAACTACATCGGCATGCCCGCGGGCCATGTGCCGGTGGACCTGGTGGAGGATATGCCCTCAGGGGTGCAGCTCATTGGCCAGAAGTGGCGGGAGGATTTGATCCTGGATGCCATGGAGGTGATCGAGAATGCCACCGGGGTGATGACGCGAAAGCTGTGGGAACGGGAAGGAATCGGAGAGGCAGACTGACTGCAGGGAAGTCCCTGTCTCTTTAAATCGCGTCACTCACGCTGCTCAGGTTAAACCCACCCACCTTCAACGCCGGCACCACGATCGGCGTGCTCACCGAACTGTTCTCACTGGCCGCCACCCGCGTGCTCGGCCCCACCATCTCCACGTTCTGCAGCATCTCCACCAGGGACTGGTTGAAGCGGAAGTTGGTGACGGGGCGACTGATCTGGCCATCTTCGATGAGGAAGGTACCGTCCCGGGTCAGGCCGGTGTAGGAGATGATGCGCGGGTTCAGGCCGCGGATGTACCAGAAGCGGGTGAGCAGCACGCCGCGTTCGGTGGAGGCAATCATGTCTTCCAGGGAATCCTCGCCGCCGGCCATGATGAGGTTGCTGGGGCCGGCTAGCGGTACCTGGTCCAGTTGCTCGGCCCAGAAACGGGAGCGGGACAGGTTGGTAAGCCGGCCATTGTTGACCCAGGTGGTGCGCTGGCGCGCTTCGCCCTGGGACGAGAACGGCGCGGTCTGGGCATCTTCATAGGCCGGGTCGCTGAACAGGGTGACGCGCTGGTCGAAGAGATTCTCGCCCAAGCGGTTGCCGCCACCGGTTTTGGAAAAGTAGGAGCGGCCCTCGTCGGCGGGGCGCTGGTTGAAGGCGTTCATCATGCGCAGCATGAGCATGCCCACGGCGGTGGGTTCGAGGATGGCGGTGTACTGGCCCGGTTCCAGGTCGGTCTTGCGCCAGTCGCGGCATTTTCTGACGGCGTCGTCGGCGATGCGCTGGCTCTCGATGTTGTTCCAGTCGTTGGCCTCGTCCCCGGCCCAGCCCGATTGCAAACCGTCGGGCGTGCGCGAGGTTAAGGTGTAGGCCACCCCGGTGCTGGCATGGGAGGCGAACAGGCCGTTGGACGTAGCCACGGCATTGCTGCCGGCGCGCACGTCCATGTAGGACGCGGCGATCTGGTCGTTTTCCCGGGCCTGGTCGATGGCCAGGGCGGCGGCCTCGGCCCGGGTGAGGGGTTCCAGTTCCCCGGTGGCGGGATAATAGCCGCCGCTGGGGGTGTAGTCCTGCTGTTCCAGCTCGGGCATGTATTCGGGGCTTTCCGGGGCCAGGCGGGCGGCCACTTCGCAGCGCCTGACGGTTTCCCGTAGCGCGTCGTCATCGAGGCTGTTGGTGTTGACCGAGGCCACGCGCTTGCCGAACACGCTGGTGATGGTGATGTCGGTGGCGTCGGCGCCGCCGGCGGAGGTGATGCGGTTGGTGGCCACCCGGGTATAACCACGCCAGCCGGAGGAGATGTTCACCCGGCACTGGTCGGCGCTGGACATGGCGAGGATGCGCTGGCTCAGCGCTTCCAGTTCTTCCTGCGGCAGTCCTTTCTGGTTGGGGTTACTAGCCATTTATAAACAACAACTCTGCTCCGAACAGGTTTCTACTCAGATTCATTACCGCTCGTATTGGCCTATCTTCCTCTCCCTCTTCGAATTCTTGTTGTGAAACTCGATAGCTACTTTCAACGTTCTGATTATATAGTCCAACTAACTGATTCACTAAGTTACCTACTGTAATATCCGGAATTTGCTTAAGGTCGAATAATTCTTCAGCATAAAAAATAGTTTCTCTTTTGACATACACGGGCTCAGATCGAACAACTACTGGATCAGTATTGGTAAATGAGACGGTATGAGGTTCACCATCATCGAGCTTTCCAAGTTTTTTCGGGCTAAGAAAAATGCTGTTTTTCGCAATAGATTTACTAGAATAGTACCGATTTAAATTTACGCAGGAACTAAATATTGGAGCAGCGTAATATACGTACTTATACTTTAACTCAAGAGCTCTTAGTAACGAATGTTGCAAGGAGCTTAATGATGACTTGACTTCAAATCTGTAATAAGGAACACCGAGCTGACTTGATTCCATTGCATTTCTTTTTATCAGTTTGTCACTAGCTTTGAATTGGAAAAAGAATGGAACTCCAGGTAGTTGCATATCAAATCCACCACCGCTCTGCCCTTCTTGAAACTGGTTAGGAAAATATGGAGCGCCTGATGAAGAAAGCCCGTATCTATCAACCAATTCATTGGTTAATGCATATCCATATGAGAACTCCGAGATTTCTGGTTTCACTTGCTATGCTGTATTAATGATGTCGATGTCGCGAAACAAGGCAATGGGGCAGCCGTGGGACACGGCGTTCACCTGGATGGGCTGGCCCTTGGCGTCGCCAAAGGAGGCGCCCAGGTAATAGGTGCCAGGCCCGCCGATGGTGTCCAGTGCATTCCAGAACTCCGGCGTGCGGCCCACGTAGGCGACGTCGCGCACCATGCGGAATTTCCTGCCGTCGCGGATTTCCCAGAACACCTGGCCGCCGAACTGGATGTTGTAGCGCTGCTGGTCGATGGAGTAGGAGCCGCGTCCTTCTATATATATACCGCGCTCGGTGTTGGCGATGACATCGTCCTCGCTGAGGTCTTCAGTCCCCGGCAGCATGCTGACGTTGGGCATGCGCTGGAACGGCATGGTCTGCCAGTTCTGCCCGTAGGAGCAGCCGTGGCTGCGGGTGATGCCGGTGTACTGGGAGATCCACGCTGCCTGCTCGCGGGTGGTCTGGTAATCCACGAAGATGCCGTCCTTGATGATGGGCCAGGCTTCCGCCGGCACCCCCTCGTCGTCCCAGCCGGTGGTGGCGCAGCCGCCGAACTCGGTGCGGTTGCCCTCGAACTGCAGGTGGGGCGGGCCCATCTGCAGCTTGTTGATAACCTCTTCCGGTGGGTAGATGAACGAGGTGCCCGCGTAGTTGGCCTCAAAACCCAGGGCGCGGTCCAGCTCGGTGGGGTGGCCGATGTTTTCATGGATGGTGAGCCACAGGTTGGACGGATGCAGCACCAGGTCCCACTTGCCCGGCTGCACCGACGGCGCTTCCAGTTTCATGGCCGCTTCTTCGGCCCAGCCCTGGGCAGAGGCGGCCAGCTCCAGGCCGCGCACATATTCATAGCCGCGACCGGCTGGTTCCACTACCGCGCCGCGGGTCTGGAAGTCGCTGCCGTCCGGCGCCACCGCGGTAATGTTGATGGACGGGTTGATGCGCATCAGGGTCTGGCGAATCACCGAGCCCTCGGAGGTGGCCAGCAGTCGTTCTTCCTTTACCGACAAAATCGACGTGGAGGCAAAGCGCACGTTGTTGACCCGCAGTGCTTCTTCGTTGACGCGCAGGATCAGCGCCGCCTTGTCCTCGATCGGCACGTCGAAGGGGTCCACGGAGTGGGGCGTGACCCAGTCGGCATCGGGGAACACGTCCACCGGGGCGAGGATGGTTTCGGACGGGGCCACCTCGTTGTTGGCCGCGGCAATGGCCACCGCTTCTCTTGCCATGGCAGCCACCGCGTCGCGGGAAAAATCCTGGGTGGCGGAAAAGCCCCAGCTGCCGCCCACCAGGGCGCGCAGGTTAATGCCGAAGGAATCGGTACTCTGCACCTGGGTGATCATCTGCTCCCGCGCGCCGATGGCCTCGAAGCGGGTGCGGATGATGCGCGCGTCGCAATGGTCCGCCCCGGCGGCAGTGGCCGCGTCGATGGCCATTAACAACAGTTCCCGTTCGGTGGAGGTCATGGACTGGGCGGCGACCGGTTGCACGTAGGGCAGGGCGATACCCGCGGCCGCGGCGGCGGCAGTGAGTTTCAGGAAGTCGCGGCGGGAGAGGGCCTCGATTCGGCTCTCGGGTAAGTATAGCGGTGAGCCGCTGCTATCCAGGGAAGCGCGATGGTTAGATGGAATCAGCATGAATACTGGAACAGGCTTGTTTTTTTGGCACTATAGCCTAGAAAGGCTGATACTGGAAAATAGGGATCAGAGTAAAAATACAGTACTGTATTTTTACTCTGACCCCAAATTTACTCTGACCCCAAATTTAAACGAATTCACCTTTTTTGGTCCGAAACTGGCCAGATGTGTAGAAGATTGCCTACCCTAAGACTCACCTAATCAAGTTGATAACCAATCTCAGTTATTACACTGTTACACATAGTGTAATAACTGTGCTATTCTATGATTACGAGTTTTAAGGGCAAGATAGCCAAGGACATCTGGGAGACCAATAGGTCCAAGACGCTGCCCAGGGAGTTGTGGCCGCGCGCAAAGGCATTATTGACGATTATGCACAGTACCCGGGTGCTGGACGATCTGAAGATAAAAGGGCAGCCACCCAATATCCGCCTGCATAAGCTAAAGGGCCTGAAGAAGGGCTACTGGAGTGTCACCATCGCTTTGCCCTGGTGCATTACGTTCAGGTTCAGTGACGGCGAATTCTCGGAAGTGAAGATCGAGAACTATCACAAAGGTTGATGATGATTACTAACCCCACTCCCATGCATCCCGGCAAGGTGCTGGCTGAAGTCTATATGGCCGAAATGGGCCTGAACCAGTCGGCCATGGCGCGACGCTGTGGCTGTGCATCACGCAAGATTAATGAAATTGTGAATGGCAAGCGTGGCATTTCACCATCGTTTGCCCTCGTGCTGGAGAAAGAACTCGGTACCAGCGCGGAGATGTGGGTGCGGATGCAGGCTGAGTATGATCTTTGGGAGGCGCGGCAGAACGCCGCCTGATCCTTTATACTGGCCGAGCTTATTCAGGCAGCGCCATCCCCCTCTCCCGAAGTACCTCTGCAAAAGTCCGCGAGCCATTCACCCCGACAGGAAAGCCTGCATACAAGCCGATATGTGAAATCAGTTCTCCGATTTCGTTAGCGGTCAATCCGTTATCCAGCCCGCGATTCAGGTGAACGCGCAATTGATCTGTCTGGTAGCCGGCCAGGGTCGCGGCAATAGTAGCGAGGCTGCGGTCCCGTGCTGACAGTTCTTCACGGGTCCAGGTTTCGCCATAGACCAGTGTATCGATCAATTCATCGAGGTAGGGTGCTGCCGGGAAGCGGCCTTCGCCCATGGCGATGCCCCTTGACTCGAACACCTGTTCCGCCACCCTTGCCGCGTTCACGCCGGTGGGAAACCCTGAGTAGAATGTTACGTGATAAATGATTTCGGCAATCTCTTCGGGCGTGACGCCGTTATCCAGTGCCCGGCCCGTGTGATAGCGCACTTCGCTTGAGGCATAGAGTGCGGTACCCACGGCGACGGTGATCATGCTGCGGTCGCGGGGTGAGAGTTCTTCGCGGTTCCAGGTTTCGGCATACACCACCTGGTTCAACAGGTCGCGCAGGTAGGGGGTCTGTGGAAACGCACCGGGAAATTCCAGTTCCGGGTCCACCGGTGGCTGGCGATCCGAGGCGCCGGGAGGTGTAGTAGGTAGCCCCCTTTCTTCGAACACTTCCGCGGCGACTCTCGCAGCATTCACGCCGGTGGGGAACCCGGAATACCACAAGGTGTGGGCAATGATCTCGGAAATCTCGGCCTGGGTAACGCCATTATCCAGCGCCCGGCCCATGTGCAGGCGCAATTCGTTGGTGGCATACAGTGCCTGGTTTACCGCCACGGTAATCATGCTGCGGTCCCGGGCCGACAGGCCGGGGCGTTCCCAGACCTGGCCATACACGTATTCGTTTCGTACCTGTCCCAGGTAGGGCGCGCCCTCGTAAAAACCGGTTGGCGCTGAAGGTTGCTGGGCGAAGGCGATTGAGCAGAGAAACAACATGAGCAGTGTTGTAAGTGACTTCGGCTTGATTGCCTGTATAGAGAGGGTACCTGGGCGCAACATGATGGGATCTCCTGTTATTGTTCTGGTGTTGTGGTGAAGCAAGAGTATAGCAAAGGGGTCAGAGTACCTTGATTAAGTAGAAAGGTGACGGAGGGATTAAAATTTAACCCCTCCGTCATGCTTCTAATTAAATAGTTTTTACTCTGACCCGAAATCGTTCAGCAACATCTGCAGTTGTAACTCCAGCTCTGCCAGCCGCTGCGAGTCCAGGCCAATGTCCTTTAGCGCTTCGGTTGCACTGTGCAGCTCGGTTAGTCGCTGCGGGCCAGGTTCGGCGTGGTAGGCCAGCAGGCTCTGTTCGGCCCAGGCCAGACGCGGCAGGGTTGCTTCATCGGCCTCGCTGGAAAGAATATGCAGCAAGTCCTGGAAGTTGGATTTGGCGTTGCTGGCCACGGCATGGCTGCGCAGGAAGTCGGCGATGGTGAGTTCGTAAAGCTCGGCTTCCTTCTGTAATTCCGCTGCCTGCTCAAGCAGTGCTTCCCGCTCCGCCGCTTCTATGTTTGCTGGCGGGTAAGAAAGAGCACGGGCATGGCGCAGCATTTCGATGTGTTCGTATTGCAGGAAGTCGTAGTGCGCCACTTCGCCGCGGCGAATACGTTCCATCTCATTCTGAATTCGCGCCGGTGCCTGGGCAACATTGTTCTGGGCGGCGCGGTATTGCTGCTCGTGTTGCTGAGCCAGTTCTTCTGCATCGGGCAGGGGGCTGAGTGAAGTGGAAGTGGTTTGTGCCGGGCTTGCCTCAACCAGTCGCGCGTCACAGTCCATGGAAACCGCGTAATTACCCACGGCGGTGCAATCGCCGATCACGGTTTGAGTGTCACCCAGTGTGCGCAGGAAGGCAGCGATGTCGTCGATGTCCCGGTTGTCCAGGTAGCGGCCGGACTGGTGGCGCGCCATCAGGTCGATCGCCTGCTGCAGGGAGGTGACACTGCCGTCATGGAACCAGGGTCCGGTGCTGGCCACGTTGTGCAGGCCGGGCACCTTGAACACGTGGCGGTCCTGCTCGCGGCCGGAACGGGTGAACACGCCGGCATCCGCTTCCCGCGCCCTGCGGGTACCACCATAGAAAGACTGTGCGGTACCTAGTTGTTGATAAGAATTACCGCCGAGGTTGACTCCGTTATGGCAACTGGCGCAGCCTACTTCCACGAAGCGTTGCTGGCCGCGTTGGGCCCGCGGGTTCAAGGATTGCTGTTCGCCGCGGAGTTGGCGCAGAAAGGGAGAATCCATGCCGGTGAAGTTCATGGTTTCGTAATAGGCGATGGCGTCACCGAGGTTGGCTGGCGTAACGCCATCGTGGTACAGCCGCTCGAATGCGTTGGCATACTCGGGCAGGCCTTGCAGGGTTGCCACCACGCTGTCGAGGTCGTGGTCCATCTCCATCGGGCTCTCGATGGGCCCCAGGGATTGTTCCTGCAGGGTCAGGGCGCGGCCGTCCCAGAACTGGCGGAAGTTCAGCGCGGAATTAAAAATCGTCGGGGTGTTGAAGTCGCCCCGGGCGCCACCGATGCCAAAGGGCAGGGGGTTGCGGTCGACGCCACCGAGCATGGTGACATGGCAGGAGGCGCAGGCGACGCTGCCGTCTTTGGAGAGTTGCGCCTCGTGAAAAAGATCGAAGCCCAGTTGCAGCTTGTCGGCATCGATGGAGTCTTCGCTGAATTCGGGGATGGTGCGAAACACCTTGTTGGCCGATAGGTGCTGGGGATCACCGAGAATTAATGACGGCTCACCCCGGGCGCTGTCGAATGCCAGCCAGGCGCTTTCAATCTCCGCCGCCGTGGCGGAACCGCTGTCGGCGAGGGCAGGTTGCATAGTGCCTGCCAACAACAGGATGAGGGCGAGTCGTTTCATCGAGTCAGACTGTTTCCCTACTCTGCCGGCCTGAACGCCAGCAACACATTCCCGGACACTTCACCGAACGAACCGTAACCGGATCCCACAAACACCATGCCGGAACCGGCGGCGATGGAATGGCTGTCGATTGATCCGCCGTAACCTTCCACACCATTAACGGTTTCGAAATCTGTTGCAGTGTCGTACTCAAACAATAGCTCGCCGTTATCTGAGTTGAATACAAACAGGCGCCCATCCAGTCCGGCGGTGATGACGGCACCGTCCACGGCCAGGGGCGTGGCGGAGAAACCGTAGAGTCCTTCGCAGCGGCGCAGCCGGTCGTCGCGATGGTCTCCGCAATCAGGCTGCACTGCATGGAACCAGCTCGGCTCGCCGGTGCCGACGAAATAAGTGTAAATGCCAGGGCGCGGGCTTCGGTTCATGCCGCCGGGATCGTTAATGGTCATGAAGGCGCGTTCGCTGTCGGTGGCAATGCCCCAGTGGTTACCGCCCAGGGCGGTGCCTTCACCGACGCGCTGGTTCCACATCAGGGCGCCGCTGTCCGGGTCCAGTGCCCAGATGTCGCCGGACTTCTGGCCGGCGATTAACAGTTCGCGATCACCGGTATCCACAAGAATGGCCGGGCCGCCGAAGTCATGGTCCACCGAATTGGTGTCGTCGAGGATGATGCAGTTGGGTCCGCCGGCACTGCAGCCGAAGTTCCACATGTCGTTGGCCAGGGCCTGGAACACCCACCGTTCTTCCCCGGTTTCCAGGTCCAGGGCGATGATGGCATCGGAGGTACCGGTGGTGGGGTGGGAAGTGTTCTCACCGGTGGTGACATAGATCTGTCCCCGCGCTTCATCGATGGTGGGCGTGGTCCAGATGGGCGCGCCGGAAGGGCCGCGCTGGCGCACGCCGGTGGAACTGACCTGCCCGGTGTACTCGGCCTTGGGCATGGTGTGGTATTCCCACAGTTTTTCGCCGGTTCTTACATTCAGCGCGGTAACGGCGCCGTGATTTTCACAACACTCGTAATTGGGGTTGCCGCCGGTGACCACACCGGAACCTGAAAGCGGTACGATGATGCGGTCTTCGTGAATTACCGGTGTGCCGGTAATCATGGCCTGGTTTTCGCTGGCCTGGCCGCTGGCCACCCAGATTTCTTCGCCGTTTTCCGCATCGATGGCGTGCACCATGCCGGCCTGGGTGCCGAACACCAGGGTACCGCGGCCGTCGATGACGTCATAGGCAATGGAAGAGCGCAGCCGTGTGCTCGCTTCATACACCCACTTCGCGCAGCCGCTTTCCGTGTCCAGGGCAAACACGCGGTTGGCATCGGTGGCGGCATAAAAAATAGTCGAGCCGATGATTACCGGCGCGGCGCGGGCACTGGACGTATTGGGGAAGGCGATGGCCCAGGCCAGTTCCAGGTTGGCCAGGTCGGCGGTGGTGAGGCCGGCCTGTTCCGCGGAGAGGTGCCGTGTGTTGTTGCCATCGGCGTCGGTAAAGGTAAACGAAATGGGCTGGTCCAGGTCGACGCTGCGGTTGTCCGCCGCGCACATCGTGGCCGCGATCCACTCCTCGCTGGCGTCCTGCTGGGCAACCGCCAGGGAGCTGAGCAGAAAAGTCGCGGTGAAGAGAAGGATGTTGAAACCGGGCTGAAAACGGGAATGGGAAGACATGACGAATCCTGTTTGATGTTGTGTACCGAATAATAGAGGGGTCCGGGGCAAGAGAAAAGGTGGCGGGGGCTGATTCTGTGGCTCATCTGCCGTCCTGCTGTAACTAGACAATCCCGTGCACGGGAGCTACTTTCTGGGGTTCCTGTCTATCGTGGGGAGAATGACCATGCGCGCGGTAAAACTCGGCTTACTGGGGCTCGCGGCCCTGCTGCTTATTTCCCTCATTACCCTGCGCATCGTGGGCTTCGATCCCCCGTACCTTGCTGCCTCCAGCGAGGAATTCCGTGAACGAGGCCGCACCGGTTATCCGGGGCTGTGGTTGTCCGGGGAGGTGGTTCGGGAACCGGTAATCGACTGGGACTGGATCAACCAGGTCAACGACCCGGAGCGCGGCAACACCATCATGCTGGAGACCCGCACCTGGTACGGCATCCCCCACTCGGTGGTGATCAACGCCCTGCCCCGGGGCGACAAACTCTACTTCAGCGGCAGCGCGCAGGACTTTCGCCTGGAAGAAGATTTTCCCGCACAGAAAAGCTGGTGGGCCAATATCGAACGGGATCCGCGGGTGCGCATGAAGATCGACGGCCGCATCTACGAGATGACCGCCGTGCACATGGCCGACTTCGATGAAATCATGGAAGTGTTCGGCCGCGACCCGGTGACCCGCGGTGTCGATGAAAACGGCAACGAAGTGATTACGGGTATCCGGCATTACTGGCGCGTGTATCAGCGCAATGTCCAGGACCATGAAAATGGCATCGTATCCAGCGGGTCAGGCTAGTTTGATTTGCAGCCTTGTAGCGGGTAGCGTTGCAGAACCGGCCTGGTGAACTCAAAAATAACACGCGATGATCGCGACAATACGGCAGTTCAACCGATGAAAAAATCCCTGCTTGCAGTCTGTTCTTTATGCGTCCTGTTGGTACTGCAATCCAGTTACAGCGTCGCCCAGACCCGGATTCCCGGCTGGAACCGGGTGGCACCGCCGGGCGGGCACCAGAACGATCCGCAACTGGTGCGTGCAACCGGTGGGCCGGTGGTTCCGATTTTTGAAGGCTGGTTCCCCAATCCCGATGGGTCCTATCAATTGTGCTTTGGTTACTTTAATACCAATACCGAAACTGTGTTCGATATTCCTGTCGGGGCAAACAACCGGGTCGAGCCTGACGAATTTAATGGCCTGCAACCTACCCACTTCCTGCCCCAACCCGATGGCGGTCGGCGCCACTACTGTGTGTTCAGCGTAACGGTTCCGTCGGATTGGGGTGACCGCGATGTGCGCTGGACCCTGGTGGATGAACTCACCGGCCAGGAGTTCAGCTCGCCCGGCCGGCTGGTACACAGCACCTACCGCCACGACGAACCGCTGCAACCCTCGCGCAGGAACAGCCCGCCCAAGGTGCGCCTGCAGGCGGAAGGCCCCATTGCTGAGGGCCGCGTGGGATTCGGTCGCGGCATGGTTTCGGAAACCCTGGAGACCCGGGTCGGCGAGCCCCTGGAACTGACCGCCCGGGTGCGCCGCGATAACCCGTTTCGCGACGATGACAACCGGGCGATTCGGGTGAAGTGGTTAAAATACCAGGGCCCCGGTGATATCAGTTTCAGCAACAACTGGAATTCCTGGCAGGAGGAAACCGCGGGCTGGGTGCTTGCCGAAAGCTGGCAGGCTTCGGATTTCGCCTACGGTGAAGCAGCCACCGAGGCGGTGTTCAGTGAGCCCGGTGAATATATTGTCCAGGTACAGGCCTATAACAGCGTGGGCCGGCCGCGGTATGAAACCCAGGATTTCGAGTTCTGGTGTTGCTGGACCAACGCGTTTGTCCGGGTCAATGTAGAATAGAATGCTAAGCCATGACGAAGCAGCGCGCTTCGTTAACATGCGAGTACTCTCGCAGGAGGCAACAACAATGAACCATGCCCAGCGCAATGCTCAAAGAGTGAAGGGTTTCCACTACCTGTGCGCATCGATTCTGCTGCTCGCCGTGCCGCAATTGAATGCGGCGGAGCCCACGCCAACTTTTTCCAATGAAGTGGTGCGTATCCTGCAGGAGAAATGCCAACGCTGCCATCAACCCGGCGGCATCGGCCCCATGCCATTGGAGACCTATGAGCAGGCCAGGGCATGGGCACCCCGCATCAAGGAAAACGTGCGCCGCCGTATCATGCCGCCGTGGCACCTGGATCCCACCATTGGCATCCAGGAATACAAGAACGATTTTTCACTGAGCCAGGAACAGATCGATACCCTGGTGGCCTGGGCCGACGCCGGCGCACCGGAAGGGGATGCCGCGAACCTGCCGCCACCGGTGGATTGGCCCAACTGGCTGGAATGGGAACTGGAGCCGGAGCTTGGCCCTCCGGACATGGTATTTGAATCCGGGCCCATCGCGGTGCGTGCCGAGGGCGGTGACTTCTGGCCCTCCATCGATGTGGAATGGCCGGCGCTGGATGAACCGCGTTATTTAAAAGCCGCCGAGATTCGCAATACGATCCCGGGCCGCGGCGCTTTACACCACAACAACGTGCGCCTGAACCTGGAAGAAGGGCCTTCCGGTCGTGTGGTGGGTGCCGGTGCCGGCAAGCGCTGGGATTATTTCGGGGAGGACACCGGCATCCTGTTCGATACCGGCCCGGGAGTGATCAATTTCGGCGCCCATTACTTTCCTATTGGCGTGGAGTTCGATGACAACATCGAGGTGGCTTTCTGGTTTCATCCCGAAGACGAGCCACCGGAAACTGTCGCCAGCGTGGAGATTCATCACCTGGTGGACCAGTTCGATCCCGACCAGCCCAGGGCGCGGGACATCCTGATCCCGCCCCACGGTACCCAGACCATGTATCGCACCTGGGTGCTGGATGAACCGGTGATGCTCAACAGCTATCGCGGCCACATGCATCTGCATGGCATTGCCATGTCCATCGAGGTGGTGTGGCCGGGCAGGGTGCGGGACTACTATGGCCCCGGCGCCAATCGTCGCGACGTGATTGCGTCTATTAATAACTACAATCACAACTGGCAGACCAGTTTTGTATTCGCAGACGACGCCCGTCCCATCCTGCCTGCCGGCACCGCCATCGTGATGCGCACCCATTTCGACAACACCGAGAACAACCCGCTGTCGATCGACCCGGACCAGTGGGTGGTATTCGGCGGCAGAAGCGTGGATGCCATGTCCCACTTCCATGTCAGTGTCACCTACCTGGAGGAAGAGGAGTACGATTCCCTGCTGGAAACCCGGTTTGACCAACTCAGGCAGCGCAAGCAACGGGATGGGGATTACGGCACCGCAATTCTTGCGATCCATCCTGATGAGAGAACCCGGCTGGAAACTGGTACCGAGACCGCGGCCAGGGAGCGGATAACAGGCACGGACCGGTATTCACAGCGATAACTGGAATTAGAAGGTGACGGAGGGATTGCAGGTATATCCCTCCGTCACCTTTTTTGCTTGAAGGACTTTTTCTTTATGAATCCTGTTCAGAAGTTATTTTTAAGCCTTGTCCTGGTGTCAGGGTCACTGACCTTAAGCGGTACGGTTTTGGCCCAGATGGATGCACCGCCTGCCTATCCCCGCGAAGGCGCCAGCAAGATGCTGGAAAACGATCACGTGATCGTGTGGAACATAAGCTGGCTGAAGCAGGACTACCCGGTGCACCGGCATCGCTATGACCACACCGGTGTGTACTACGAAACTGGCGACCGGCGCATCACTTCCAGCGAGGGCGAGGTGCGGGAGATCAGCACACCGGCCTGGAATATTTCCTTTCAGCTGGCGGGGGTGACCCACACCGAGTCGGGGATCAGCGATGCGCCGCTCCGGGCCGTGTTTATCCAGATCAAGCGGCCGGTGCTTGGATCAATGGTTTCCCATCCTGCGCTGCCGCCGTTTCCCGTTGGAGAACCATTGGATCGCCGTTCCAATGAGCGGGTGAGGGTGTGGGAATATGGTGAAGGTTTTGATCCCGCCTATGACATGACTCACTACCACGGTCATGACGCGGTGGTGGTGTGGTTCGATTCAGGTAATCAGCCCAACGTGCATTTCGTTTCACGCGGCGCGGTGCACGGCAAAGAGATTCCTACTGCCGCGGTAAGGACTTTCGTGTTTGAGCTGCTTTAAGTTGGACCGAGCCTCGACACCTACGTGGCAGTGGATGGAAGCGTAAAAATACGAGCGATGAAATACGCAGTCTCCACTATCCTAGTTTTGATTGTGCTGCTGTTGGTGAATTTCCCCATGCTTGGCAAAGCCGTGGACTACTCATTCAATGTTGCGGCACACGGTGAGTATGATATTGCGGGTCGTTGCTTTGGCATCGATGACGCGCCCGGCGAGCGCCTGCTCATCACCGATTGTGGTGGCTATCTGAATGCACTTACTTCCTTCATCACTCTCGGGTTGTCACGTTCGTCCATTGAAACCCAGGGAATTTACACAGGCGCCACAGAAAGATACCTGGCCTCCAGCAACGAAGCCTGTGTAATTGATGAGGTCAGGGATTTAGGTGGCAGGTTGTTCGAGATTTACTACCACTGTGAAGAACCCAGTGGCGGGGGAAACTAAGTCCCCCCACTGGTGTAATCGTTCCTAGTTCGTTGCACTGCCGATGGCGTTGACCCCGGCAACAGACACTTCCTCGTCCTGGAATGCGCGCACACCGCTGGTGGAGATGGCGCCAATGCGCTGGCCGTTTACGAACACCGGCACCCCGCCGGCGAAAGTAACGGCACCTTCAACCTCTTCAACATCTCCTGCCTCCAGTCTCTCACCATATTCCCCGGAAGAGAGTCCGGTTGCGTTTACGGCGATCGCTTTGGCGGTGGCGAAGTCCCAGGTGCGTGCCCCGGCACCGTCCAGTCGGCGCACCATGACCACGTTGTTGTTCTGGTCGGTGATGAGAATTGTCACGTTCCAGCCCTGGTCGCGGGCATAGGCCTCGGCGGCATCCATGGCCCGGGTGGCCAGGTCGTAGGTCATCAGGCTTTCATCCTGGGCGAACAGGGATGTGGATGCCCAGAACAGGAAAAAGGTGAGAATGGTTTTACGGATTTTGCTTGTCATTTTTGTAACGTCCTTCGGTTGATGGTATTTGCCTGGGCCCAAGCATAATCAGGGGCAGGGTAAAAATACAGCAGGCCAACGGCCGCAGGAATTCGCTTCGTCGCGGCTGGCTGGCAATTGTAACGAGTTGTGGCAGCGGGTGGTGACATCTCGGCCGATACAGGCATAATCGGCCGGTTGCCTGCGGGCATTCTGACGTCAGAACTAGAATCCACGGGAGCTGCTTTCCATGAATCCCCACCGCGCAGGTCTTTCCAGGCCGGGAACCGTCAGGTCTTTCTTCCTTTATAGGCACTTGTTTTTGCTGGCCGCTTTCCTGTTGCCGGCGGGGGCCGTCCAGGCCCAGAGTATTTCCGAAGACGAGACCACGGTCACTTATCCGGCCAGCTACTTCACCCAGTACGGCTCGGTGAGCGCCAAGGACATGATCGACCGCATTCCCGGGGTGGGTAACACCACTGGCGGCGGCTCGCCCACCGGTGGCGGGGGTGGATTCCGAGGCGGTGGTGGCGGCGGAGGCGGTCGTGGTTTCGGCAGTGGCTCCGGTGCTATTGAGATCCTGATCAACGGCAAGCGTACCGCCGGCAAGAACAACCAGACCTCAGCCGTGCTGGAGCGCATTACCGCCGAGCAGGTGGACTACATCCAGCTCATTCGCGGCACCTCCGGTGAGTTGGATGTGCGCGGTTCCGGCCAGGTGTTGAACGTGGTGTTGTTCGAGGCACTGGATAACTCCTCCGTGGCCTGGGAGATCAACACCGATTATTACCGCGACGGCCACGCCCAGCCCGGGGCCAATGGCTCCTATACCGATCGCATCGGCAACCTGGATTTTGTGCTCAGCGGCGTGATCGAGCCCCGTTACGATCACCAGGAATCCCTGGAGAACAGCGTACTGGGTGATTACTCACCTAACGATTTCATCGTCGAGGATCGTATTCGACACCAGACCACTTACGAATTGTCCGCCAACCTTGCCTATGAATTCAGTCCACGCAGCAGTGCACGCTTCAATGCCCTGTGGTCGCAGAATGACAACAACACCGATGTGTTTCGCAGTATTCGCGACCTGACCGAGACTCCACCCCTGCTCACCATCGAGCGCGAGGATACCCCCGATGACCGGGATAACTGGGAGATCGGTGGCGACTTCGAGACTTTCTTCGACAACGGCGCCCGCTTCAAGGTGCTGTTCGTGCGCAACCAGGACAACCAGGACACGATCCGTGAGCGATTCGAGTTGGTGGCACTGGACACGGAAGAGAAAAACCTGTTCCTGAGAAACACCAGCACCACCGAGGAAGACATCATCCGCGGGTCCTATACATTCGATATACGGGACAACCAGGACCTGGAGATGGGCGTGGAGCGCGCCATCACCACACTGGATTCCAGGCTGGCCCTGGGTGTGTTGAACGAAACCGACGTGGCGGACCCCACTGTAGGCGGGCTGGCACCGGTAACCTTGAGCAATGCCAACTCCACGGTGGAAGAAACCCGTTACGAGCCCTTCATTATTCACAACTGGGTGATCAACGATCGCATGTCCCTGGAGAGCACGGTCCTGTACGAGTATTCCGAGATTGAGCAATCCGGTGACGTGAGCAAGAAGCGGGATTTTGATTTCATCAAGCCCAAGGTGGATTTTCGTTACGACCTCACGCCTACCATTCAATTGCGCGGAACTATCGAGAAGCAGGTGCAGCAACTGCGCTTCTCCGACTTCGTGGCGGAGACAGACAACGAAGACGATGATTCCGAGACCCGCTTTGGTAACGAAAACCTGCGCCAGGAATGGTTGTGGGCTTACACTTTTAACGCCCAGTACCGGTTGCCCGATGATGTGGGTGTAATCGATGCGCGCCTGTTCTATCACGACCACCGCGATCGCATCGAGCGCATCGACGTGTCGCCATCCGCGGATGACCTGCAGTCCGCTAACGGAAACATCGGCGACGGTTGGATGTCAGGCCTGTCTATCAATGCCAGCGTGCGCGGCACCTGGTTCGACATGCCCAACCTGCTGGTGACGTCCAACTGGAGCGTGGCGGATTCGGAGATTACCGATCCGTTCCTGGGTATCGATCGCCGCTTCCGCAATTTCGGCCGTGGGCGCTGGACCCTGAGCTTCCGCCATGACATTCCCCAGTGGAACCTGAACTGGGGTGCGAGCTGGAGCAACCGCTTCGACGGCAACCAGTATGTGTACGACATCGACGACTACACCTACTCACTGGGCGAGCCCAACACCAGCGTGTTTGCCGAGTACATCACCGACGGCGGCATCAGCTTCCGCTTCGACGCCCGGGACGTGACCAACAACGAGCAGTGCCGCGAGCGGCGCCGATTCGTGGGGCACATTGCGAACAACATCCTGGAAGAGATCGAGAATCGCTGTTCCACCCGCGGCACGGTGATGTCCCTGAAGGTCAGCAGTTCGTTCTGACAAGCGCAGAGATCAATAGGGCGGGTGGATCGGCTTGATCCATCCGCCTTTTTTATTGCCTGTTTTTCGCACAGAGGACTATACTGTGACTGAGTGCTGACACAGGGAGTGTGCAATGGCAATCACTACATTCGATACGTTGAAATTTGTACGACGGCTGGAACAGGCGGGAGTTCCTACAGGTCAAGCCGAAGTACAGGCGGAAGTGCTGACCGAGGCGTTTAACGTGAATCTGGAAGAATTGGTTACGAAAGATTTCCTGGAGGCTCGCTTGGCCGAACAAACCGCGAAAATCGATGCCAATTTTCGGATTCTTCTGTGGATGATTGGAATCGTCCAGGCCTTCGTGATTTTCCCCTACCTGGAAAGATTGATTTCGTAGTACCTCCCTGAGGCAATTAGAGCATTTTGCCTTTTCAAGCCTTAGGCGCACGCCGGATCTGCATATTCCTGTAACCTTTTTCACCCCGGCGCTGTCTTCTCTATAACCCTCGGGCGCCACAAATATACTCAATCAGGAAACCACCATGCGCTTCACTCATCTCGCGGGATTGGCCGAAGTTCTGCTGGTTCTGGCCGCCGGCAACCTGATCGGCGAGCTGGCATTCTCGCTGGTAATGCCGGCCTCGATACTCGACCGCAGCGCGCCCGATAACTGGGTGGCATTCTCCGACGGCCTTCTTATATTCATGCGTCTGGGTACCGCCGGTGCCCTGGGGTTGGGATTGCTGTATTGGCGTAGTGGCGTGACCCCGCGGCAGGCGGGTTTATCCCGCGCAGGTCATTCCGTAGCAGACCTTATAGGCCAGGGCATGTTGCTGGGACTGGTGTCGTCGGCCCTCATCTGCATTCTCTTTGCTGCCCAGGAATTGTTTACCCTGGGCGAGGGATTGCCTGCCTGGCGCACCTATTCCCTGCAGCCCTTAAACACGGCATTCCTCATCAGCCTGCTGGGCACGTCCATCCTGATTCCGCCTTTGACGGAAGAAATCATGACCCGGGGTTACATGCGCACGCGCCTGGTGGAGGCCTTTGGCCCCATGGCCGGTGTGCTGCTTACCGCCCTGGTGTTTGGTCTCTCCCACACCCGCTATATCTCCACTGATCCCATGTTGTTCGGCTTCCTGGTGTTGCTGCTGTTCAATTCCTTTATCTGGACTTACTCGGCACAGCGCAGCGGGTCTATCATTCCCCCATTTATTGCCCACGCCATGGCCAACGGCATTGGGACGGCGGTCCTGTTTAACGTGTGGTGGCTACTGGTTGTTGTGTTGCTGGGTGTGGTGATGTGGCAGCAGTCAATCCGATTGGAATTCTCCCGGTTCATGACCGCCTGGCGCGGTGACGATCAACGTCGCAACCTGTGGAGCGGGCTGCTCATCGTCATGGCAATCCTGGTAAGTGCATTTGTCGCATTGAGCGTGGTGGGACGCACACCTACCTTGCTGGGCCTGGGTGTGCTGTGCCTGCTCGTCACCATCGCCAGCTTTATAAAAGGGACCCCTGCCAGTGTGCCGGAAGACGGAAGGGCCGGTATTTAAGCCCACCGGCACCTTTACCCACAGCCCGGGCATTGCCTGCCACGGTTGATGCCTTTATCCTGACTCTCCCATAAGAATAAATCGGCGCCCGGTGCTGCGGGCCCAATCCAGCGGGAGTCTCCTCATGTCAGAAAAAGAACGAAGAACCGTCCCCCCCGAAGCAATCCAGATCTACAACGATTACATCCACGGTGAAAACAGCCGTCGCCAGTTTTTAAGCGGCGTGAAAAAATTCGCCGTGGCTGGCCTCAGTGCCACCGCCATTGCCGAAGCGCTGATGCCCGATTACGCCATGGGGCAACAGATTCGCCGCGACGACGAGCGCATCACCGCCAGTTACGAAACCATTCCGTCCCCCGATGGCCACGGTTTCGTGCGCGGTTACCTGGTGCGACCCTTCAGTGCCGACAGCCGCAGTGAAACCTCTGCGCAACTGCCTGGCATTGTCGTTGTTCATGAGAACCGCGGACTGAATCCCCACACCGAAGACGTAGCACGGCGTTTCGCATTGGAGAACTTCATGGCTTTCGCGCCGGACGTGTTGAGCTCGGTGGGGGGTTATCCCGGTGATGATTATCGGGGCGGGCAACTGTTTCGCGAACTGGATCCGGACCGGCGCTTCGAGGACATCGTGGCCAGCGCCCTGTGGCTGAAGAATCGTTCCGATTGTACCGGCCGCATTGGCATTACCGGTTTCTGCTACGGCGGCAGTGTGTCCAACAACATGGCGGTGCGACTGGGCAGCGACCTGGCCGCAGCGGTTCCGTTTTACGGTGGTGGTGCGACGGCTTCCGACGTGCCCAATATTCGAGCCGCCGTCATGGTGCAGCACGGCGAGCTGGACACGCGCCTGGTTCAGGCCTGGCCGGAATACGAAGCAGCATTACGTGCCAATAACGTCACTTATGAAGGCCACATCTATCCGGGTGCAGTGCACGGTTTCTTTAATGACGCCACGCCGGAACGTTACAACCACGAGGCAGCGACCCTGGCCTGGCAACGCACTATCGACTGGTTTAATCAGCACGTGAGAGGGTGAACGAGAGGTTTGTCATGACGGTTGATCGCAACAACGATAAAACCAATACCGGCCGGCGGCGTATGCTGAAGGGACTGGGTGCCTTGGCGGCGGCCAGTGCCCTGCCTCGCCGCGCACTGGCACAGGGTGCATCGCGGGAAGCGGAGATTCTCATCATCGGTGGTGGTATTGCCGGTTCCTCTACCGCCTTTCACCTGGCGGAGCAGGGCCGCGATGTCCTGCTGCTGGAACGGGGCGAGATTGCCTCGGAAGCGTCTGGACAAAACATGGGCGGGCTTGGCGGTGCCGGTTGGGGCAATAACCCGAACCTGTTGTCTTACCTCACTGCCGGCAGCGTGGAAATCTTCAAGCGCATGCAGATCGACCTGGGTTACGACATGGAGTTTCGTTTGTCGGGCACACTCACGGCGATTCACACCGATGAACAATACGAGTACTACCAGGATTCGGTGACGTCACAGCGCGCCCGGGGGTACGAGGTGGAATTGCTTACGCCACGGGAAGCGCGCGCCATCGAACCAGAAGCCAATGGGGAGCTGGCGGGTTACGTGTATACCATTCCGCGAGGACAGGCCGACCCGGTGAAGTCCACCCGAGCCTTCGCCAACGCGGCGGAGGTGGCGGGCGCGAACATCCAGACCGGGCAGAACGTGGTTTCTATTACTGACTTGAATGGCGGTGGTTACTCGGTGCAAACCGACTCGGCGGAGTTTCGATGCCAGACCCTGGTGCTGGCCACCGGTGCCTGGTGTGGCCCGGTAGGGCAGATGCTGGGCTTGAAGATTCCCATCGTTCCGGTGCGTGGGCAGATGTGGGCCACGGCGAGCCAGTCACCCAGTGTGTTTCACACTATCGGCTCCGCTGAATCCAGTTTCGCCTGGAGCCGTGACAACGGCAGCGATGACGTGACGCCACCCAACCTCACTCACAAGAACGGGCGCCGGGTGATTCGCCACCTGTATGGTCGCCAGCGCAAGAACGGTGAGATTATTTTCGGAGGTGACCGGGAGAGTCTTGGTTACAACACCACGCCTGACCCGAGCGGCATTGAAGTGAATCGCGGCCATGCGGCGGAAGTGATTCCCCTGGTGGCACGACTGCCCATCTCACGCACCTGGGCCGGGTTAATGCCTTTCTCTCTCGACGGCGCGCCCATCATTGGCAAGATTCCGCTGCGGGAAAACCTGTTTATCGTCAGCGGGCTGTCATCGTCGGGCTTCGGGCGTGGTCCCATGGCGGGCAAGTTGGCGGCGGACTACATCCACAGCGGGCACATGACTTCCGTATTGGCGGAGGCGGACCCGGCGCGGTGTGTGACAGAGGCGTGAAAAATATGTTCAGGCAGATGTTCCGATTGAGGCATTCAATGTGAATCTTGAAGAATTGGTAACGAAAGATTTTCTCGCCGCAAGGCTCGCCGAGCTGAAAGCCGACTTCGGTATGAAGCTCAGGGTACTCACCGTGCTGGTGAGCATTATTCTTGCAGCAGTTGTGTTGCCATACCTGGAGCGGCTAATTGCACTTTAGTTCGTTTTGATTTCCAGATTTAAAAGAATCAAGGGTTCAAGGGTTCAAGGGTTCAGTGGAGCTAACAAGTAATAATAAATAATTGTGCCAACCAAGAGACCATGCATGACTATAAGGATGTATTCTGCGTTGTTGTTCTGATCCTTTCTTCTCTCACGTTCTAACTCATAGTTAAGATGTCTGATTTCTCTCTTAAGCCTATCGATCTCCATTTTATGACCAAAACATTGGTCATTAGCCGTCGTTGTAAAATATTTCATTTGTTCTTCCTAATTAGTTAACAGTCGCAACAAAATAAAATTCTGATCGATCATGCATTTCTTTCAGCTTTCACTTTCCCAAAAATCTCAACAACTCCGCGTTCACAATCTCCGGCACTTCCTCGTGGGGATTGTGACCCACGTTTGGAATATTAAACACCTTGCCATTGGGAAACATGGCGGCAGCGGCCTCCGCTTCCTCGGGATAACCTGGATAGTCCTCCTCACCCCCAAGAATAAGTGTTGGGGTCTGGATGTGTGGCCGGTCGTTAACAACCGTGTCCATGCCGCGCATGTGGCCGGTTAGCTGACTCACGTAGGCAACTCTTGGCCAGTCGCCACTGAGCCGTTGCCCGTAACGAATGCGCATGTGCTCGCTGAATTGCGGCTGCCATGTCACGTAGTTCTCGTGTGCCCAGCGCAGCAGTCCTTGATAAAACGAATCCATGTCGGTGTTGACGTTAACCTCGCCGGTTAACGGGCGAAAGCCACGGCCATAACGCCGGTCAGTAAGGCCGATCTGGTTTACCGTGACCAGGTGTGTAACACGATCGGGATACAGGAACGCGAGCCGCGTCACCATCTGCCCGCCGATGGAATGACCCACTACTGCCGCCTGCTCGATACCGAGGTGGTCCATCAGGCGCACGGTGTTGGAAGCCCACAGGCTGATGCTGTAGGGAATCTCCGGCTTGGAGGATTTGCCCCAACCCAGCCGGTCCTTGGCAATTACGCGGTAACCCGCCGCAGTTAGCGCTTCGATCTGCGCCTGCCAGTACCAGCCGTAATAGAGCCCGCCGTGGTGGAAGATTACCGTGCGGCCATTGGGTGTACCGGTTGGGACGACGTCCATGTAGGCGATGCGCACGTCTTCGCCGTAAATATGAAAGTCCATGAAACTCACCGGGAAGGGGTATTCGAATTCCTCCAGGTTCATGGACACCGGGCCCCAGTGAGCCGGTGCTTTCTCCGGCGGTGCCGACTGCGCCGTGGCAACCGTTGCCAGTAAACAAGTCAGGGTGAAAACCAGGGATTGGACTGCGCGGAAAGGCTTGGGCATGGGTGCTCCTGTTATTGGCTGGCTCGACTCTCTGGATAATAAGGGGAAAAAACGGCCCCGGCCATAATTTCCGATCGGGAGTTCGAGGGGCATGAGAAAAAACAGGATGAACGGCTGGAAACTCCCGACTCGATCTGCTCCCGGTAATATTCCTTTGCGCTGGATTGCGGGGTAGAGTATTCACGGATTTACTTTTGCTTCATACCCGAGGGCACCATGAACCAGATCATCGAAGCCATCCAGGCCACGCTTACCGACCAGGACACTTACATTCAATTGGCACTCATCGTCGCTGCATTTGTTGCCGCCGGTTTCATCGCCAGCTTGCTGCGGCGACGGGTCGCGGTTCTAAAAACCCGGCCGGCAGATGAGGACCAGTCATTCCGTGCGGTTCTGTACCGGCTCGGGCAGCTGCTTGCACCCGTGCTCGGAATCCTGTTTGTGAAACTGGTTGCCAGTTTCGTCCCTGCCCTGGATGAACAGAGCTGGCTGACTGTCGGTGCCATTACCGTGGCATTGGTGTACGTGTTCATAACCAGCGTGCGCATCCTGGTGCACAGCCCATTGATTGCCAAACTCATGCTGCTCATCGGGGTGCCCCTGTTGGCGCTGCAATCCCTGGGAATACTGTCCCTGGTTACCGGGGAACTGGCGGAAGTGGCAATTGAGCTGGGCAACATCCGCATCAGCCTGTTAGGCATTCTGCGCGTCGCCATCTTCGGCAGCCTGGTGTTCTGGCTCGGTCGTGTTTCCAGCTCATCGGGGCAGGATGCCATTCGCAAGCAGGAAAAACTGGATTACCGCACCCGCGAGGTGGCGGCCAAGCTGTTTGAGTTTTCCGTCTTCGTCATCGTGGCCCTTGTAATTCTGCAGATCATGGGGATCAACATCACCGCCCTTGCCGTGTTCGGTGGCGCCGTTGGTGTGGGCCTGGGTTTCGGTTTGCAGTCCATCGCGTCGAACTTTATTTCAGGACTGATCATCCTCATGGACCGGTCGCTGGCCGTGGGTGACTTTATCGAACTGAAAGATGGCCGCAGTGGCTATGTCACTGCCCTGAACATGCGTTCCACGACCCTGGAAACCTTCGAAGGCAAGGACATCATGGTGCCCAACGAGGTGTTTATAACCACCTCGTTTGTAAACTGGACTCGCAAGAATGAAAAGCAACGCTACCGGGTGGATTTTTCCGTGGCTTATGACACCGACATCCGCAAGTTGGTGGAAGTAATCAAGGAAGCAGTAGCGCAACACCCCCAGGTGTTGAGCGGCGAGGAATACCCCATAGAAGAACGGCCCGACTGCGAGATCGATAGCTTCGGTGACTCCGGGGTGAACATGTTCGTGGAGTTCTGGATCGAGGCCATCGACGACGGCAAGAACCGGGTGGGTGGTGACTTGCTGCTGATCATATTCGAAACAATGCGTGAGCACGGCTTTACCATTCCGTTCCCGCAGCGCGAGGTGCGCATACTCAACGACAGCATCCCGGTAGGCAGCACCAGCAGTTGAAACCCGGGTCGGGAAGGGATTGGGATCATGGTACCCTGACAGCATGAACTACCGGTACGAAACCAGGCTTATCCTGCTGTGCCTTACCATGGCGCTGAGCCCCGCCGTTCGTGGCGCTGAGGACTATATCCCGCCCCGCACCCAGTGGGGCCAGCCGGACCTGCAGGGGGTGTGGAACTTTGCTTCTAATGTGCCCATGGAGCGCCCGGAGGAGTACGGTGAACGAGAATTTCTCACCACAGAAGAAATCAAAGCGGCAAAAGAACCGCGCCTGGGCATAGGCCGGCGTGCGGAACCGCGGCGTACCGCCACCGGGATCGAGGCGTTTTACAACGACACCATCTGGATGGAGCGTGCCAGGGGTGAGGGTAATGTGCGCACCTCCTTAATCGTGCATCCGCTGAACGGTCGCTTGCCGGAACCGGTAGAGGGCATTGCCTATCAACCCGGGGGCGAGCGTGACACACCGGGCACACGACCGGTTCGCTTCGCCGTGGGCGGTATTGGCCGCGACGGGCCGGAGGACCGTGGCCTGTCGGAACGTTGCCTGGTGGGATTCAATGCCGCACCGCAGTTAATGCCCAGCGTGTACAACAACAACGTGCAGATCATCCAGAACCGCGATCACGTGGTGATACTGGCGGAGATGGTGCACGATGCTCGAATTATCAAGCTTGATAATGAAAGCACTCTTGATGACAACGTGGGATTGTGGTCCGGTGATTCCCGCGGTCACTGGCAGGGAGATACCCTGGTAGTGGTCACAAAAAACTTCAACGGGCTCACCCAGAGCTTCGATGGCTATGGATCGTCAAAACACAAGTTGTTAACAGAGCGATTTACCCGGACAGGACCCGAGACTATCAGCTATGAATTTACCATCGAGGATCCAGCCACGTTTAACGATCGCATCACCGCCATCGTGCCCCTGACCAGGACACCACTGCAGCTTTATGAATATGCCTGTCATGAAGGCAATTACGGTATGGGCAACATGTTGCGTGCCTCGCGGGCACGGGAAGCTAACGCGGAAGCGGACCGCGTAGCGGAACTGTTCCGGCGCTAACGGCAAGTGGGCCGAATGCAGGTTGATGTTGTATGATTATTCCTGCTCCATGGAACAATTGTGACGGAATAACCGACCATGTATGACTATGAAGAAGCCTGCCCCATTTCCATGGCCTCTTCCGTGCTGTGTGAACGCTGGACACTGCAGATCATCCGCGAAATCCTGATGGGTTCCACCCGCTATTCCGAGATCCAGAAGTACATTCCCAACCTGTCGCCCTCGTTACTGAGAACACGCCTGCGCTTTCTCGAGCAGCAGGGCATTGTCATGCGCAAGAAGGGAGCCACCACCAGTCGCTATGAGTATCACCTGACACCGGCGGGCAAGGCTCTCGCACCGGTACTCACGGAACTGGGTCGCTGGGGCATGCGTTTTGCCAGAGAAGGCATGACGGACAAACACAACACCGCCTCTGGCCTGGTACGGGATTTTGCAGGTGCATTGAACGTGGACGAACTGCCATCCGGGGACGTGGTCATCCAGTTTCACCTGACCGATGTGGAAGACAATCCCAAGCGCTTTATCAATGTGCGGGAAGGTGTGGCCCAGGAATGCAGCCAGGACCAGGGCTTCGAGGTGGACATCTACATCACCGCTACCCTGCCGGTGCTGACTCGCGTCTGGTACGGCGAACTGGATATCCACCGTGCTATCGACGAAGGGCTGGTCAAGGTGGTGGCGCCCCCGGTATACCTTAAAAACCTGCGTGGCTGGCTGGGTATCAGTTCGTTCACCACCGACAATCCCCGCTTGACCGCCGACTGATTCACTACAAATTCTGTAGTGAATTGCTACAGATTTTGTCCTGTTCCGGTTTCCGCCGGATCCCTACACTTTCTCTCCATCAGGGCAACCTGACTCAATTAATCTATTCAGAAAAAGGAGAGCAACATGACTACCGAAACCAATGACCTGATCATCGTATTGACCAAGGGTATCTATGACGAGGTGTCTTCCGTTGGCCTGACCATTGCCAATGGCGCGCTGACTTCCGGCAAGACCGTTGGGCTGTTCCTGACCAGCAGCGCCATCGACCTGGTGCGCAAGGGCGGCATCGACCATACCCAGGTGCATCCCATGGAAAGCCTGAAGGGATTGCTGCAATCGTTCATGGATAGGGGTGGCGATGTGTGGGCCTGCCCTCCCTGTACCGAAGCGCGTGGCTATGATGAGGAAGCCCTTATTGACGGCGTCGTCATTCACGGTGCCAGCGTCATCATGGACCGCATCAGGAATGGTGCCGCGACTCTGACTTTCTAGTCGGCGGAATTCGGAAGCAAAGGGATTGAGGCTGTTGGATTTGAGTGAACGCGTTTCATACAGCACGGCATGGCAATCCAATGGCCCTAATCTCTTTGCTTCTTGCCGGTTGCACCTGTATTTTAGGTGCCAATGAAAATAAGAAATTTCACACTATTGTTCATCTTTTCCTGCGCAACTTTCCTGGGCGCCTGCACCTCAACAACTCAACCTGACGCCGCGGGTTTGACCGGCAATCCATTCAGTAACGACATCGCAGATGAGGCGGTGATGGGCAAGTGGGCCCGCAGCTGTGCACTGTGCCATGTCACCGGTGTGGCGGACGCCCCGCTTGTTGGCGATAGAGCGGAGTGGCAGAGGCGACTGGCGCAGGGTGAAGACGTGGTCATGCGCAATGTCCTGGAAGGATTGAATTCCATGCCGCCCCTGGGCTATTGCATGGCCTGCGAAATATCCGACTTCAGGGCCATGATCGGTTACATGGCGGGGATCGGCCAGTGACGCAAAAAGAATTCCACAAACTCACACGCCGTTCATTCCTGGCTTCCAGCCTGCGCACCGCATTGTTCAGTGCCTGCGCCATTAACAGCAGCGCGCTGGCGCAGCCGACGCCTTGGCGCAACTGGTCCGGTGGCCTGTCCTGCCAGCCCGCGGGCCGCCATGACATAAGCAGCGAAGATCAACTGGCGGATATATTGAGCAGCACATCCGGGCCGGTACGCCCGGTGGGATCGGGTCATTCATTCAGCCCGCTGGTACCCACCGACGGGCACCTGGTGATCATCGACCAGTTAAACGGAATCCTGGATTACGACAACGACACCATGCAGGCCACCTTCGGGGCCGGGTCCAGGCTTGGTGACCTGGGCGCGCCACTGGAAGCCATCGGCCAGGGCATGATGAATCTGCCGGACATCGACCGCCAGACTGTGGCTGGCGCCACCGCGACCGGCACCCACGGTACCGGTCTTCGTTTTAAAAGCCTGTCGGGTTACGTCACCGCGCTGAGGCTGGTCACCCCGGCAGGGGAAGTGCTGGATATCGATGCCAGTGACACTGACCTGTTTAATGCGGCGCGGGTTAACCTGGGCGCCCTGGGTGTGGTCACCCGCATCCGCATGCAGAATCGTGCTGCTTATAAACTGAAGAAGCGGGAATGGACGGCACCCACGGAAGAACTGTTAGCAGAGTTTGACCAGCGCGCGGACGAGCATCGCCACTTTGAAATCTTTCCCCTGGTGTACTCCGATTATTCCCTGGCGCTGCAGATCGATGAATCCGATGAGCCCATCGGCCAGACCATCATCCCGGCAGAAGAAGTGGAACTGGCCGACCTGCGCCCCCTCGGTGTGAACGCTTCACCGGCGGAAAAACTCGCCATGAACAATGCCCTCGCCGCCAACGCGGAGATGAGTGAAGCGGTGGACGTGTCTTACAAGTTGTTGTCCAACATACGGGTCAACCCGTTTAACGAGATGGAATACTCGGTGCCGGCGGAAGTCGGGGCGGATTGTGTACGGGAAATACTGCGTACGATCTACGACCAGGCGATCGACGTGTCCTTTCCACTGGAGTTCCGTTACGTCAGCCCGGAAGATCCCTGGCTGAGCATGGCTTACGGCGACGAGCCCCATGCCACGATTTCCATTCACCGCATGGCCAGCGAAGATTACCGGCCGTACTTCGACATTATCGAACCCATCTTCTGGAAGTACGGAGGCCGACCCCACTGGGGCAAGATTCACAGCCTGGGTCAGAGTGAATTGAGTGAGCTGTACCCACGTTACCGGGACTTCATGGAGATCAGGGAATCACTGGATCCCCGGGGACGGATGTTGAACGAGCATTTGCAAAAGTTGTTTGTATCCTGAAGTCAGGAAACCAGGGCCTGAGCACCCACGCCCACAAGAAATGCTGGTATTTCTTGTCAGTGGTCGGATTGTTTGCCTATACTGAGTTTGTGCACCATTTACAGGGACTGAAATGGCGATTACGACTTTTGATACTTTGAAATTTGTACGGCGGCTGGAAGAAGCCGGCATTCCGTCACAACAGGCCGAAGTGCAGGCGGAAGTGCTTACAGAGGCGTTCAATGTGAACCTCGAATCATTGGTCACAAAAGATTACCTGGCTGTCGAGTTTGCAAAGCAGTTTGCTGAGCAGAATACCGGAATCAATGATCGATTTTCGAGGCTGGAGGCGAGGATGGATACGCGATTCGCTGAACAAAGAGCTGAGTTAGAAAGCAAGATCAATGTTCTGACCGTAATGGTAGGGATCGTATTGACTGCTGTAGTGATTCCCTATCTGGAACGCCTGCTGGCGCTTTGACCTTTACTTCCTGGAATATCAATCAAGATTGACCGGCTCACCGTGTGGCGTACTGCGGTACGCGTTTTCCCAGGCATCTTTAACCTCTGTTAGTTCTTCTGCGCCAGCCACGCGCTTCTCGGCCACCAGTTTTTCCAGCGCCGCCACCCAATGATGATAGTAATGAGACCCGTCGTCGGGATTGCCGGCTTCCGCCGCTGCCTTGAGTTCATCGGCCAGCGCCGCCGCCCATTCCTTCCAGGTGAATAATCCCTGGCGGGACAGGTCCACCGCCATGGCGAATGCCTGTGCCTGCCAGGGCTCGGCAAAGACCGGGCCTTCTTCGTCCCGGGGCAGGGCGGGTAATTCTTCGTACTGGCTCAGCGCCTGGATTTCGGCATCACTCAAGGTAGCTCTCCCAGATGTCCACGTACACCGAGTCCCGCGGGTGTCCGTCATCCCCCCACAGCTCCCGGGCACTGAACTTCACCGTGTACACGTGCTGGGGAAATTCACCCAGTGACTGCCCGTTCTCATCGGTGTCCTGCAGGTTGTAGATGCCGTTGTCGGAATGGATCACACCGGTCTTGTCGCGGGTGTAGCGGGGCAGGCGATTGTGACCGCGGTTGTTGTGCTCTCTTACCCTCACTTCCTCCCCCGCTGCAAAAGCCGGATTGATGTCCATGTCCAGCAGGCCAAAACCGGGCCCGGAGCTGGCGGGTGCCGGTGGTAACTGAGGCGCGGGAGCGTCGGGATCGGCCTGACCGTCCGCCAGCTCTTCCGGTGTGACGTAACCGCTCTGTAACATGCGGCCTTCCCACATCTCGTACCAGCGCTCGTAATAGGACATGCGCAGGTACTCAGCGGGAGGAATGCTTTCCAGGGTGAAGCGGAAACCGGCCCAGTTCTGACCTCGGCCCCATTGCCCGAGGACGCGATTCAGTCCGTATACCCGGCCTTCCCACTCTTCGTGAAACACCGGTTCATTCTGTTCGATGTAGATGGGCCCGAATCCGTGCATGCCGCCCATGTCGTGTATGCCGTTCATCTCGATTCCTCTCAGGCGCCGGGAGCAGGAACTTTGGCGACGCCGATCATGGAGTCCCTTGAAACGAGTTCTGCCAGTTCTTCCTCACTCATGTTCTCTGTTCCTTCCGGCCGTTGTGGCAGTACCAGATAGCGCATTTCCGCGGTACTGTCCCAGACTCGCACTTCCACGTCTTCGTCCACTTCAACGCCGAATTCCTGCAGCACACCGCGAGGATCGATCACCGCCCGGGAACGGTAGGGTGCGGATTTGTACCAGCGCGGTGGCAGGCCCAGGGTGGGCCATGGATAACAGGAGCAAAGCGTGCATACCACCAGGTTGTGCACGGTGTCGGTGTTTTCCACCACCACCATGTGCTGGCCCTGGGGACCGAGCAGGTCCATCTCGCCGATGGCGGCGGTGCCGTTCTCCAACAGGCGCTGTTTGAAATCGGGATCGCTCCAGGCCCGTGCCACTACGCGAGCACCATTGCGTGGGCCGACACGGTTCTCGTACAGGTCCACCACTTCATCGATGTCCGCCGGATCGATCATCTGTTTTTCCGTAAGCACCGTTTCCAGTGCCTTGACCCGCAGCGCAATGTCCGACGGCACATCGGAATGGTCGTGGTCGTCCTGTTGACCGTGGGCACTTCCGCCGGTGGCCGCCGCGGCACCGGCTGCGGCCGTGGTGGCAGCATCCTTGATAAATTTACGTCGTGTCATGGTGTTCTCGTCTGGGCCGGACATCTCTCGGTTCCTTGCATCAAATTTCCAAAGAACTGCTGGTTGACACTATAGCGGAATTCAATCGCCATAGGGATGCTGCGTTCAGTTACTACGGATCGCGACGCCATGCCTGACAGTTGGGTCGAGCACACCGTTGTCTAGCACCACCGCACCATTGACCAGGACATAGTCGATTCCGATGGAAGGCAGGGTAGGTTCGGTGTAAGTGGCCCGGTCTATAATCTCGTCAGGATCAAACACGGTAATGTCGGCATCTGCACCGACACGAATACGGCCCTTGTTGGCCATTGCGGGCACGAATGCCTGCAGGCGCCGGGCCGGCTCGATGGTCATGCGCCGCAGTGCATCCATCAAAGTGATGACCTGTTCGTCGCGCACGTATTGCCCCAGCACCTTGCTGTAGGAACCAGAGCTCCTTGGATGTCCCGTACCATCGAGAATGCGACCGTCACTGGCGATCATGGTGAGGGGATGGCGCAGGGCAGTCCGGGTCTGGTCCTCGGTGCGACTGAAACTGATTACCCTGCCGCCCTGGGCACGGTAACGGGCAAAACTTTCTCGAGTGAGGCGCTCTCCGGTTTCCACCCACAACTGTTGGCCAAAGCGATCCTCCTCCCAGTTCTCCCAACCGTCAAAAATCGCCGAGGCTATATCGCTGGCGCTGGCGCCGTAAGGGTACATCTCGGTGGTGACATCCTGGCCGGCATCACGGGCGGCCTGGATGATGCCGAGAAATTCATTGATTGATGAGCCGCCGCTGGAGTTAGCGTGCACGATGTGCAGCGCGGTGCCGGTGTTATTTGCGCTGTTGATGATTCGTTGTAATCCGTCCAGGCCGCCACTGGTGTGAACATGGGCACTGGCGCCCGCGGCGGAGGCGATGGCGAGCATGGCTTCGAATTCAGCCGTGGTTGCCGCCGGTGTATAGGCCAGGCCAAAACCCATGGCCACGGCACCTTCTTCCAGGCCCTGGCGCATCATAGCCGCCATTGAATCCAGCAGTTCCGGGCCGGCGATCCCGGTCTGGGCTGCTCCCGTGGGCAGGAATGCGCCGCCATCGTTAAACAGTTCCATGCGTACCGGGATGTGGCCGATGCTGATGCCGTAATTCAATACTTGTCCACCGGCCCGTTCCCGGTACCACTGCCCAACTCGCGACGTGCCCACTTCCAGCTCGAAGGCGGAGGTCACTCCATCCTGTACCATCAACCGATAGGACTCTTCGTTAGTGCCGTGTTGATGGAGATCCACGAAGCCCGGTGCAACCACCAGGCCCGACGCATCAATAGTTCGCGCGGCCTCCAGTGGTTCTTCGGCTATGGCGACGATGCGGCCGGCCACGATACCCAGGTGCCTGACATCATCCAGGCCGGACTCGGGATCCATCACCCGGCCATTATTGATGGCTATGTCAAAATTCTCTTCGGCGGCCTGGACTAACTGTGGAACGAGCGCAAAGGCGCAGGCGATTAGCAGTCCAGGATACTTGATAAATTTTTTTATCATTGCAGTTGAAAATTCTCTCCCGTGCCTGGCGTGTAGTGAGGCGGACTGCCAAAGGGCTGACCGCGAAGAAACTCGGTGGATTGGAAATAGGTGATTTCACTCAGCTCCAACACAGCTTCGAGCAAGGCCTGGAAGTCCGGGCCGTTGCCACCCAGGCTCACAGGATTGTCTCGCGCAGTCAGGTAATGTTCATAGCTGGCATAACGCACCAGGGAATACACTTCATCGTAATCGTCACTTTCCTCGCCGGAACTGTTGGGCAGGTAGACCACGCGCCACTGTCCAACGGGGCGGGCTCCGATCTTTTCCCCGTAGGGCCAGATGTACCTTGCCACCATGGCATGGTATTCCTCGAAGCTGCCTTTCTTGATGCGGCGGTAATCCAGGGTGAGAATCTCTTCCCCCGGTTGCGCCTGTTGCAGGCGCACGGGATAAGGTGCACCGGAGTTGGGATCGGGAGTGCCATCGATCAATTGATATTGTTCACCGAGGCCGGGCATGAAAAGCGGGCGTGTTTCCGCCATGTAGCCCTGCAGAAAATAGCCACCGCGGGAACCCTGGGATACCTGGCGGCGGCTGCGCAGACCGTCATTATTGGCATCGAACAACGGTCCGTCACCGGCGAGGCGCTGGGATCCTCCGGTGTCGCCTATGCTTGCCGCCGTGCTGGGGCGGGTTGCCTGCCAGTGTTCGTATGAGGCATAGCGGGCAAAGCGTATCGCTTCATCCTGGTCCGGTGTCGCGTCCTCACCCTCGGGATAGATAATCTCGAAATCGCCGAGAATGCGTGTGCCGAGCCGTTCATACCAGGGCCAGACTTTCTGTGAGCTCTGTTCATACCAATACTGGTAACTGCCTTCCTCGAGATAGGCATGGCGCATCATTATAATTTCCTGCTGACCCAGCCGCGGAATGTCATTGCGTACAGGTTGTGCTTGCGCCATTGCCTGGCTGGCAAAAACAAGTGCCAGGAATGTAAGGGAGTAGTATTTCACAATTGTTGGCCTGACTTGTTTGAATACCATTGCTGACCTCTTTGCTATTCGCCCACTCCATATTGCTGCAGGAAGGCCCGAATTTCCCCATAGATGGTGCTCATTTGCTCGTAGTTGAAACCGCCGTGACCGCCTCCGGGCACGGTAATCATCTTGTTGGGCACACCCACTTCTTCCAGTGCCGCGTGCAATTTCACGCCGTGCTCGTGGGGCACGATGGTGTCACTGTCGCCATGTATGGTCATGATCGGCGGCAGGTCTCTCCTCACATATGTCATGGGGGAAACCCGTTCCGCTCGTGCTCTTTTGCCTGGCGCACTGCCCAGCCACGCCTCGGTGAAGTTGCCGGAAGTACCCGGGCCGTTATCCAGCAGATCCACCACGTCCGTAATTCCATACCAGTTAACGATGGCAGCCACTTCCAGGGTGTCCATGTTGCGCGGGCCGATGTTCCAGGTGCGCATGCGGTCGCCCGGGCACTGTGCATCCAGCCCGGCGGATTCCGGCAGCATGCCTGTGGTCAGGGCCAGGTGGCCGCCGGCGGATCCGCCGCTGACCACCACGTTGCCGCGATCGAAACCGTATTGTTCGGCATTGCGGTAAATCCACCGCAGTGCACAACGGGCATCCTCTACCGCCGCCGGGGCATGGGCTACCTCGGCGAGTCGATAAGCGATATTGACCACGGACCAGCCCATCTCCAGCCAGGGCATGAATGACATCACCTGGCTTTCCTTGTTGCCATTGGTCCAGCCGCCACCGTGGATATACAGCAGGGTGGGATTGGGACCCTGGTTACCCCGGGGTCGGTAGACGTCCAGCTTCAGGTCCATGCCACCGGCGCGGTGATAGGTGATGTTGGGAGTCATGGCGTAGCCGGCGGCGAGGCCAACGAAATCCCGCTCAGTGGGTTGGGTCATGGCGAGTGAGGGTGCGAGCAGGAATGCAGCGAGTATCACAAGACGGAAGGGTTTCATTGTTTTTGTTCTCTACTTCGACCGAAAAGCCCAGAGTAATGTGAACTTTCAAGAGAATCAAAAGGAAAGGTGTACCGCCGGGGCGCTTGCTTTTGTCGTGTGTCAGCTATAAGCGCAATGACACAGTACACGCGATATACGTTTCGTTCAAAAAACTCGATTATCCTTTAACTAATGTTATGAAACTGATAGCTTGAAAAACAGTAAGCACGCAGTACCAAGCAGTGAAGTAAGCAAGGGGCTCATACCCCCGATAATAATAGGAAAGTTTCACTCAGGAGCTGCAGGGATCAGCTGGTAGTAGTCGCCACGGCGATGTATTTCAATCCGAATTCACGAAGGAATTTGTTATGAAAAAACTGTCAGTAATCAGTGCTTTTTTGATTTATGTTTTCGCAAGTGTCAGCGCCAGTGCCCAGGATGCACCTGTCGTGCTGGTCAGAACTCTCAATTGCAGTCTCAATCCCGGCATTTCCATGGTGGAGGCCGTGGAGTGGGGTCGCAACCTGCCACGGGATAACACATCGGCTAACGCCGTGTTCTTCCGGGAACTTCTGCACGGCGGTTCCAACAGGGAGGCCGGTGATTTCCAGATCGCCTGGTATCACGGCACCTGGGCACAGTACGTGGAGCGAATGGAAGCCAACCGCGGTGGTGGCCTGGCGTTTCGTCAATTGGTGCGCCCTGCAGACATCATGACCTGTGACCCAGGAAGTGATCGCCTCATTAATTCACGGTCGGTACCCGGTGGTGATGCGCTGGAAGGCAACGATACCCTGATGATGACCCGCGTGTGCTTTCTTAATGAAGAGTCTACCTATGGCGATGCCTGGGAGTGGGTGAATGGAATTTTTAATAATTTCAGCGATGCGGGAAATACTTCGCTCATGCAGATGAATCGACGTGCCACTGGTCCCTTTCAAAATTACAATCCAAATCGCAGAGGTTTCGTAATCCAGGAAGTGGGCGCCAATCCGGCAAGCTTTGCCTCGCGTATGGATATATCCCTTTCTACTAACGTCACTGCAGGACTGGGTAGCGTAGTGGAAGGGTGCAATCGCCCTGCGCTATGGCGTACCCATACCATTTACCAGGGTGGGCAATAGCTAGTACTCGGTAGACCGGCAAAAAGAGAGGGGCGCGAGCCCCTCTTTTTTGCCTGCCTGGATGCCGGCAAGCGGCATACTCCCACTTATTCTTTTACATGAAATTCAGCGCTGGCCAGGACCCGGGGAGCCGCCCCAAATCCCGGAGCAACCTCCAGTCGATAAGTCCCTGGTGAAGTTGGCGTCCAGGAATAATCCTGTGCTACGCCCACTGCGAGTAACTGCCTGCTGGCTTCCCTGGATTGTTGCAGTGCGGCAGGAAGATCGGCACCGTCCTTGGCGAGGGGAATCCATTGCTCCGGGCCCTGGTCAGAAAGCAGCCTCACCCCAAGCCCCGCGCCATTATCGGTGATGTTAACCAGCCTCAGTCTGTAGGTTTGGCCCAGCTCGACTTCGTCCACCCAGATGGAGGAGCCGTTGATACCAACACCCTGGTTGATTTGCTTGCCGATTAAGCCAATCACCAGCACTTTTTCCCGGGCGGGCGTGTAGGGATCGGCCGGATCAGAAACGATTACTGCGCCGTAGAGCCCGGCTCTCAACTGTTCCCGGTCTCTGTGATGGGTGTGGTAGAAATAGGTGCCGGCACGAGGCGGCGTCATTCTCACCTCGAAGCTTTCCCCCGGATTGATGATGGGGGTAATGCTGGTTCCGTTCCCACTGAAACCTGCGGCCCCGTCGTAATAACTTTCCAGCTCCATGCCGTGCCAGTGGATCGATGTAGGTTCATCAAGACTATTCACCAGGTTAATGCTGACAGCTTCATCTTTGTTAAGTACCAGCGTCGATCCCGCGACAAGGGGATCATTCGGCGGCTCTCCTGCTTCATTAAAAGCCACGGCGAAACCCGGGTTCTCATCGAAATAATTATCCTGTTGCTCCATCACCATGGTGACTTCCCGGTTTACCGCTGTGGTCTTGGGGCTCAGGTTCTCGGGATCAACTGCTCGAATACCAAGTACCATTCCGCCCATGCCGCGGGAAGGGGTTTCTTCCGGGGAAGAAATCAGCGTGTCACCAATCACGCTGACCATGAGCTCCGCCGACACGTGAGCACTCAGGTGACAGTGAAACAGCCAGTTGCCTTCCTGCACTGCCGTCCATTCCATGGTCATTGAAGACATGGGAAGAACCGGTTGGGTGACAACGTATTCCTGGCGGGCGACCGGAACTTGATTGCTTGTGAGTAAATTGCCGATGCTGCTGACCCGGTAGTGTTGACCGTGCAAGTGCATGGGGTGAATCGCAAACGAAGGATTGATTACATGCCAGCGGTTGGTTTTACCAACATCCACTTCCCTAATATCGCTATTGGGCCAGGATTTCCCGTTAATGGCGGTTTGGCTGCCAGTGACATCAGGAGGAATACCTCTCAGGTAGTCGTTGAGTACGAGGACAGAATCGTCACCACTATAGCCCGGCGGATCGACTATAAATGCGCCCGATAACTGGCTGTCCCTGTAGAAGCGCTGGTTCAGTTCGGGGGATTCAGTTCCCGCTGCATAAAAATAAATACCAGGATCGCCGGCCATGAAGCGCACCGTGGCCTGCTCACCACTGCTGATGACGATTTCTTCTCTTTCCGAAGCAGGCCGGGTTTGCAGGCCGATGACACGCAGTTCCGAGCCAGCAATGGCATTGCGGATGGTAGCCACAACCTCCGTACCTTCTTCAACGCGAATCATCGGCCCGGGAATCTGCAACGGCTTTCCCTCTTCCCTGAATGCCTGAATGGGTAGACTGTGCCCTGCATCTCCTTCCGGAAACCAGGTGCCTGTTTCCGCCACCAGGTTTATGCTTAGCACATTACCTTCCAGTGAACCCGCGGGGGTCTCATTGTCGTTTGGTTGAATGACTTCTACCTGTGCGCTGAGTGGAAGTGCAAAAGCCAGCAGCAGAAAGAGGAAGAAGATCACTTGTATTTTCAAGTAATGTGCAGTTTGGTATTCCATAGCAGCTCCTCTATGTTTGTATTCTTTTGAGTGATTGCAGGAGCTAACCAAAGTGCTAAGCCACGAATTAGGCGGGTTATTGGTAGGGCAATCGTGTTCGCAGCTTATATTGGCCAGAGGGGAGAAGATATGGTTTGGCCGCACCATATAACGAGTTTTTGGACAGAATGTCCTTTTTACTGGTTATTCAATAAGTTGGGAGACAAGCATTTGATCTGGGGAAAGCGCCGTGTCTCCCGGCCCCGGGAAAATTCAGAATCGGTAACGCAGTTTTACCGCCACCGAATCCACGATGCGGTCATTCCAGCTCTGTTCCAGCAGGTCCTGGAAGGTCAGGAAGCTGTTATTGGGCAGGTTGGCCCCGCGTGTGTATACGATAAACAGGTCTGACAGCGGCGCGATCTCCCAGCGGTACCGGGCCTGGAATGTGAGGCGGCTGATGACAAAGTCATCGGGGTCGTTGTCCGGGTTGGTGACCTCCTGCAGGTAGTCCAGCCTGGCCGGATTAACCTGGAAGAAGCGATCTTCATAAGCCTTCAGCGCATTCCACTGCAGGGTGAGGCGAAACTGCTGCTTGGCGGAAATGAAATAGTTGGAATCCAGCCGCGGCGCCCACTGGTGGGACTCGAAGCTGGTGTAGGCACCGCCGCCGCGGTGCACCAGCAGGGATTCCTGGTCTGTGTATTCCAGTTCAAGGTCGATGTTGAAACGGTCGCTGGGTCGCCAGGAAATGCCCACGCTGTTGATCAGGTTCCGGGTGGCCAGGTCGTCCTGCCCGGCTTCGAACTGCACGCCAATTGAAATGGGTTTGGCTGGATCGGTGACATAGCCTCCCCGGATGCCCCAGCGCTCGGGAATTCGGAAATCACCGCTGCCGCGGCCGAGGCGATCATCGACGCGGCGCGGATAGAAATCAAACTGCAGGTTGGCGAAATCGTTGTTGAGAAAATTCCACTGGCGGCTGATGAACTGGCCATTGATTACCTGGCGACCATCGATGTTGCCCTGGTTTATGGAGCGAAACGAGGTGGTGCGGGAGGTCAGGCCCGGGATGTCGGATTCGGTGAGGTTAAAGATATAGTTCAGGTTCAGCTGGTCATTGCGGGAGAGAAATCCCAACTCGTTCATGTCCAGTGCTTCATCAATCCAGGTGACCGAAACACTGTGCTGCACACCCTGGGCCGGGATATAGCGCACATCACCCAGGAAACCCTGGCCGGTAACGCCATTCACATCACTGTGCATGAGCTGGGTATCAACAACCCACTGCCGGTCGGCGGAAAAGTAGTGCATGTCGATTGCATTGACCGTCGCCTCGATATCGGGATGATCATAGTTGGTACCCATCCAGCCGATGGCGCGACGGCCACCGCCCGTCGTATCTTCGTATAACAATCTTCCTACGGTAAAGTCGCGGCCTGTAGCGTTTAGAATTATCGGCGTGCCATCCTGCAAGGTACCTTCCACCTGGGAATCGTCTTCCGAGGCAAACAGGGTGCCATAGCGCAGCCGTCCGGTCTGGCCGGCAAGCTTCACCGCGCCCAACAGGTCCGTGGGCCGGCTGAGATCGGTTGCGCGTACGCTGACATCCCCGGGCACACTGAAGCGAGCCGCGCCACCGATTCGCTTGGTGTTTAACAGGGAGATCGGACCGCCCGGGCCGCCACCGCCGCGGGAACGGGGTGAGGTGTTAAAGATATCCTGGTCCTCC
>CAYFKD010000002.1:0-20001 GCA_964343795.1 uncultured Pseudohongiella sp. | reverse complement strand
CTCCAGGAAGAAGGCGCGCTTTTCCGGGAAGAATGTTTCGAAGGCAGTCAGGTTAACCACCACGTCATCGGACTCCACGGTACCGAAGTCGGGATTGAGGGTGGCGGATAAAAATGTATTGGTGGTAGGACGCCAGTACACGTCGGTGCCCAGCTTGCTCTCCAGGTCATGGCCGACGGCGTCGAACACACTGGAAACAAATGGATAGAACGTGAGCTGGGTACTGGGCTGGATGTCATCCAGTTCGTACTTGGTAAAGCCGGATAGGTACACGTTCAGCGTAGTGGGCAAAGGCGGGCTGCTCCAGCGTTCGCCACGTACTCCCAGCTCTCTTTCGAAAGCCAGGCCGATGCGCCGCGTGCCTTCGGTGCGGGGCAGGGGCATCATCTCCCAGGGCACGAAAAATTCCGCGCTCCAGCCTTCCGGGATTTCCTGGGTGCGGCCGTCCCAGGGTCCGTCCCATTGAAGGTTGGATTGCCTCTCCGGCAACAGGGACATGTCGGTCATGGTGCCGCCCAGGTTGAGGCGAATGCGGTAACCAAACAGGCCCGTGCCGGAAGCGTCGATCAATACCTTGATGCCATCCCGGGGCAGGCGAAAATCCCGGTTGGTCATGCGTGCAACCAGCGAGCCCTCGGGTTGAAAATTGATGATGCCGAAATAGAGGCCGCGCTGGGTGTAAAAGAAGCGCACGTGGGTTTCATAGGGTGCATCGACCAGGGTGTCCGGTTCGATGATCTTCATCCCGTCGATCACCGGCAGGTCCTGCCAGATCGGTTCGTCCACGAAACCGTCCAGGCTGATGTTGGCTTCTTCCTCGGTAAACTGTTCGATGCGGGGCAGGGGCTGGGCCTGTATGGCAACAGGTATATATAGAAGGAAGACCAGGGCGAGCTGCGGCGGGATCTTTATTAACTGCACGGGGAAACTGCTCTGTTATTGCTATTGTGGGCTCAGGCAGATTGAAAGGGATTTATGGTGAGATGGCCAGCCTCTACCGGTAACAGATTGTGACAGACGGGAACGCTGACTATTTCCAGCTAAGCTTCAAATCGCGCTGGGTCTGGGCACAGTCGCGCAGGTACAGATTAATCAGGCTCTGGTAGGGAATCCCCTTTTCTTCGGCCAGGTCTTTAAAGTAATCGATGGTTTCTTCATCGAGGCGAATAGTGATTTGCTTCTTCATTCGCCTGGCGTAGGGATTTTTTGCGGACCTGGAAAAATCGTAGTTTTTACGCATTTCTGAAATCCTGGTATATCTTTATCTCTGCACTGTTTGCTTTCCTGGCCGAGATGATGCGAATCGCATCTTCTCGGCGGATACAATGGCACACGACCAACAGCCGCAGCTTTTGGCTCATCCCAAGCAGTATGAACCGGTCCTCATTCGTGGAATTGTCCGGGTCCGGAATTAGGCGGGCAAATTCATCAGCAAATACGGATTGTGCCTCTATAAAGGAAACGCCATGTCTCCGTCTATTCAAAGCATCCTTCTTTGAATTCCACTCAAACTCAAGCTGAGCCATGAACCTACAGTATAACTACAATGTAGTTATATTCAAGGAATTAACCAAATTGACAGGGACGGTGGCACCCGGTGAATTTGACAGCTACCCGGGGTTTCCGGAATATGCCCGTATTGCCGAGGAGTATAAAAAATGAAGAAACCACGACTTATAGCCCTGTTTATTGCTGGCCTGATCAGCCTGACGTCATCGGGACTGCTGGCCCAACCGGACAACGCCACCCACATTCCCTCTTCTGAAATCTGGACCGTGTTTGAACGCATGGGGGAGACCATCGACCAGCAGGTGCGCATCGTGGACATTGGTGACGACATAAACGTCGCCGTGGGTATCCTGCGACGGGTAGGTACCCGTACCGAAGGCGAAGCGGTTAATGCCATCATTCATCACCGCGTAACCGAGGTGTATTATGTTCTGTCCGGCTCCGGTGTGCTGGTGACTGGCGGCGATGAATCCAATTCCCGGGAGTTTCCGGCGGATAATATTTCTGTCCTGGAATTAATCGGACCCAGTGGTGCCCGCACCGTAATAAACGGCCAGGAACAAACCATCGTAGCCGGTGATATCGTGGTGATCCCTGCGGGTGTGCCCCATGGCTTTCGCCATATCCAGACGGAAATTACTTACCTGAGCATTCGTGTTGACCCGGACCAGACCCTGCCTACCGGGTATGCTCATCCATCATTGCAAGATTAATTCTTAGTATTAACAGAGCAGCAGGCACGGGTCGGCTGCTTGACTGGCAGGCTAGGCCTGTTTTCCCCGATCCTTGTGCTCGTAGCCATAGAGTTCTTTCGCACAATCCGGACAGATACCGTGTGAAAAGATGGCATCGGTACGCTTGGAAATATAACGCTCGATCTCGAGATAGAACCCCTCATCATCCCGTATCTTTTTACAGCTTGCACAAATTGGCAGGAAACCGGACAGGGTGTTTACTTCCTGCAGCGCACGGAAGGAACCGTAGCGCGAGCGCTGATGCAGGACTGAAGCCAACAGGGACATCAACGCTGCGAACAGAAACAGCAATACCATGAAGGGCCGGTCCTGCACCAGGTCCAGGCGTTCGCTGGTATAAAGAATGATGGTTTCCCCTCCCACCAGCGTCACTACCGCGGGCAACAGGTAAGCGGCGTAGACAGGCAGGGCAATATGTGAAACGAAAATAAACACCGTGGTTACCGCGAACATGCGTGCCGGTGAATAATCATTGACGCTGTACGCGTACAGAATGCCAACAACATACATGGACGTATAGGCCAACACGCTCATATCAATAACGCCTGGCCGGCGGGTCTTGTTGGCAATTATCGGTGTGCTGATTCCCAGCACGAGAAAAATAATCTTTACAATCAAACCCGGCAGCAAGCCGGGTTCTTCACTCAGTGCCATGCCGTCCAGCACAATCATAAAGATGAGGACTATGGAAATGGCATAGACCGATATGGTGAGTTGCTTGATGTCGTTGTCGAGGAAATGCTCGCGAAAAGCCTGCTCCTCGTCCGCAGGCCGGCTGGCATGGGTATAGCGCAGTAGTGAACGATCTGGTTGCATGGCCTCACCTTGTTGTTATCAGGCCTTTTCCGTACTTATACACGATCATCTCCCGCCAAGGAAACCCATATTCGGGGCATCTCTTTGTGATGCATGATGCTAGAGGCAATGGAGTGGATTAAATTTCAGTCTCCTTATATTCTCGTTCACACATACCCCCCGGAGGCCTTCCCCATGCGCCATCTAACCCTGTTGCTTCTTTTTATAGGTTATTTACCCACGATGTCCGCCCAGGACGCGCTACTGGGATTCGATGATGCCGGCTCCGCCGCACAACGCGCCCTGGAAGCGGACTTCGATTCCCGCATTTCCGCCGCCGACCTGGACGAATGGCTGCGCATTATGTCCCGGGAGCCCCATCATGTAGGCTCCGAGGCCGGTCGCCGCGTGGTGGATTTCGCCCGGGAACAGTTTGAATCCTGGGGATACGAGGTGGAGATTACCGAGTACGAGGTGTTATTTCCCTCACCCCGTACCCGGGAACTGGAACTGGTATCGCCCGGTTATTACCAGGCCACACTCACTGAAGATTCCCTGGAAGCGGATCCAAGCACTTTTCGCATCAACGACCTGTTGCCTCCCTATAACGCCTTTTCCATCGACGGCGAGGTGGAAGGGGAACTGGTGTTCGTCAACTATGGTACCCCGGCGGACTACGAGATCCTGGACCGCTATGGCATTTCTGTGGAAGGCAAGATCGCCATCTCCCGTTACGGGGGTTCCTGGCGCGGGATCAAACCCAAGCTGGCAGCGGAGAAAGGTGCCATCGGTACGATTATCTATTCCGATCCCGCTGACGACGGTTATGGCGCCGGGGATACTTATCCCGATGGGCCATACAAGCACGAGAGTGGTGTGCAGCGAGGATCGGTCATGGACATGCCAACTTATCCCGGCGATGTATTGACGCCTTTTGTTGGTGCTACCTCCGAGGCGCAACGGTTGCCGCGGGAAGAGGCGCCCACCATTACAGAGATTCCGGTGCTGCCTATATCCTATCGTGACGCGCTGCCTTTGCTGAGTGCCATGGGTGGCGAAGTGGTTCCCCGGGAATGGCGCGGCGGATTGCCTATCACTTATCACCTGGGACCGGGACCGGCAAGGGTGCGCATAAACCTGGAATTCGACTGGGACATGGTCACCGCCTATAACGTCATCGCCCGCATCGAAGGTGCGGAATACCCGGACCAGTGGGTCATTCGTGGCAATCATCACGACGGCTGGAACCACGGCGCGGCGGATCCCATCTCCGGCCTGGTAGCGCTGATGGCGGAGGCAAAGGCCGTGGCGGAAATGGCCGCAGCCGGCAATCCGCCAGCCCGTACCATTATCTATGCCGCCTGGGATTCGGAAGAACAGGGACTGATCGGCTCCACCGAGTGGGTGGAACACAATCGCGATGACCTGGATGAAAAGGCCGTGGCCTATATCAACACCGACGGCAACAGCCGCGGCTTCGTGAATATCGGCGGCAGTCACGTGCTGGAAAAAATGGCCAACGAGATCATGAACGACGTTAGCGATCCCCAGACCGGGGTATCCGTGGCGGAACGGCGCCGGGCCCGCATCGAGGTCAATGGCAATGACCAGGCGCGTTCGGAATTGAACAGCCGCGCCGATATGAGGATCAATCCCCTGGGCTCCGGCTCGGATTATTCTCCCTTCCTGCAACACCTGGGTATTGCGTCGTTGAACATATCCTATGGCGGTGAGGGCAGCGACGGCTCGTACCATACCTTGTATGACACCTACGAGCATTACACCCGGTTCCGCGATCCGGGCATGCGCTACGGTGTGGCCCTGGCCCAGACCGCCGGCCGCGCCACGTTGCGGCTTGCAAACGCACCACGACTGCCATTCGAGTTTACCGGGCTGGCGGACAACATCTCCTTGTACGTGGATGAAATCGAGGAACTGGCAACCACCATGCGCGACGAAACCCTGGAAACCAATGCCCGTATTGATTCAGGCGTCTATGAGCTGGCGCTGGATCCAACCCGAACCCTCGGCCCACCCCTGAAAAAAGAAGAAGTACCCTTCTTTAACTTTGCGCCACTGAAAAACGCACTGGATGAACTGGAACAGGCGGCGAAGGCTTATGGTGAATCTGCAAGTGGCACCGCCTCGGAGACGGACAATATTCTTTTATATACCAGCGAGCGAGAACTGACCCGGGACGACGGTCTGCCGGGCCGGCCCTGGTACACCCACCACATCTATGCACCGGGTTTCTACACCGGCTATGGAGTGAAGACTATTCCGGGAGTACGAGAAGCCATTGAGGAACGCCAATATGAGGTGGCGGAAGACGAGATCATCGTGGCGGCCGATGTGATCAGTGGCATGGCGGCACGAGTCAGTGAACTGGCCGGTTCACAGTGATGATCGCTCGCACGGTCGCAGTGTTGGCAAGTCTAGCGGGGCTGCTATTTGCCGGTCAGTGCTGGGCCCAGGACAGCCTGTATATCGAAGACCTGACCTGGGTGGAGGTTCGCCGCGCCATCGACAGCGGCAAGACCACTATCATCGTTCCCACCGGTGGTACGGAACAGAATGGTCCCCACATGGTGCTTGGAAAGCATAACTACCTGGTGCACTACAAGGCGGGTGAAATTGCCGCCGCCCTTGGGAATGCACTGGTGGCTCCGGTGATAGCCTATGTGCCGGAAGGGGATATCGATCCAGCCACCGGTCACATGCGCTTTGCCGGAACCATATCCATTCCCGAAGAGGTGTTTGCCGCCGTGCTGGAATTCACCGCGCGCAGTTTAAAGCAGCATGGCTTTAAGGATATTGCTTTCATCGGTGACAGCGGCGGTAACCAGGCTGCCCAGCAGGAAGTTGCAGACCAATTAAACAGTGAGTGGGCCGAGACCGATGCACGTGTGCACCATGTTTCGGACTTCTATCCGGGCCGCGGTGATGATTGGGTGGTCAGCCAGGGCATCAGCCCGGAGGATGTTGGCGGGCATGCAGGTACTCACGATACGTCCTCGCTGCTATTGCTGAATCCTTCCATGCTGAGACCAGACCAGTTTCGCCCCGGCCGGCCCGGTGACGGCCAGGGCCATACCGGGAATCCGTCAGTTGCCACCGCCGAGTTTGGTGAGCGCATCCTGCAAATGCAGATTGAAGATGCCGTGAACCAGATCAGGGAGGAAAGGGTGGCGAAACGGTGAATCTCGCGGCGAGCTTTAAGGAGCATTATTAGTTAACGATGGATGAAGGAGGAAAGCGCAGTATCTAACACAGAGGAGACACGTTATGACTACACATTCGATTCTGGGAATATCTGAAACGCTTCATGATCGCCTTGCTCCGGCTGAAGAATTATTTTTTACCTGGCTAAGCCGGGTTGTTGTTGCCGGGCTGCTCATAGGCTCTGCATGGATCGATGATGCGCCACCCCTGGAACTGGCGGCCTGGCTCATCACTCTCTATGTCGTGGCTCGGGTGATTTCAGAGTTTGGCAATTTCATGAAGGCCGCGCCGTTTGAAAATCGATTCATGCGCGTGGTGTGCGCCACCGGTGCTATTGCAGTGCTGGGATTGTCTTTTCTGACCGTGGTCACCCTGGTGGATCGCTTGTCGCGATTGGTCGCCTGAAGGGATACCCCAACTATCAAAAGCTGCGCAGGCGCTGGGCGCCAGTTCGGCCTGGTTTATTTCCAGTCGGCACCATCGTAGTAGCGTGTTCCCCGATGGCCCTTGCGGGCCACCGGTTTCGCTAACTTCTCTCCGGGGCATTTCACCATGATGAGCGTGCGCGGCTTGCCGGAACCCGGATTCGTCTTGCCCGTGATGAGCTCGGTGATGCGCAAACGGCCTCGCAGCTGATCATTAAAGATTGTGTAGACGAAATCACCCACCTGCAGACGCGACGGTGTCCCCGCCATGTGAAACTCGAATTCCTTCGGGCTGCCATCGTACAGGGAGTCGATCCCGGCGTCGCCACGCGACGCCGGAATGGTCTTGGTAATGCCGAAACTCATGGATTCTATTTAACCTGGATACAGTGCTGGTTAGTGTAACAGTGAGTTAAACAACAGCTTGTAGGTTGCCCGCGGCTGGCCGCGAAACTGGGGCCTGAATCCAAACAGGATTACGTTTCCTTCGCCCAGGGCGACTCGCATCATAGCCGCCTTCTCGGCAATGTAGTCTTCCTCCCCCAGGGCCCACCCGCTCATCAGCAGGTCTTCCTCGGCATAGCTGACGATGGTTTCCACCGGTTGCTCCGGCGGCTCCATGGTCTGTACTTCGCCCCCTTCCATGGTACGGGGCAGGGTTACCACCTCGAAAGCGCGGCTGTTAACAAATGAAGTGGCGATCTCTTCCTGCATGCCGGCGGTCAGGGAGTGCTCGGTATCCACCTTGGCGCGTATCAATGATCCGGGAATGAAAAATTGCCGGTCCGTGGTTCCCGCCACGGTGTTCTCCACCGGTATACCGAACTGTTGGATAGCAAAATCGCTGGCCGCATCCAGGGTAACGAGCGTGCCCCCGGCTTCAACGTATTCCTTTAATGCAAGGGCCCCGGCCAATCCGAGGCCGCCAACATACTCTTCCGGCATGGTGCCCGGGGTGTGGCCGTTAAGCAGACTGTCCGCTCCCTGGCTGGGAAGTAAAATTGCATCGAATCGGGAAAGATCGCTGTCTCGAACGTCCTGGTCCGACAGGTTTTCAAGGTCAAATTCGTAATTCTCCAACAACCAGCGAGTCCATCCTTCATCCATGTTTGCCACCCAGGACTTGTACAGACCGATACGTTTTGCCGAGAGTTGTTCGAGTTCGGTATCCGGGATATTGCGTAGTCCCTGGAAATCCAGCCCCAGTTCATTGGCCAGCTCATTAATGCGCGTAACAGAATCCGGCCCCCGGTTCTCGATGATGTAGCTGCCGGCGGGGTACTCGTTGCGACCTGCATCGAATGCGGTTGTGCTGCGGGAGACCTGTTCCCCTGCGCGCGTCAATCGATTCACCGCCTGGATGCTGGCATTGCGCCGGGGTGACAGGGCGTAGCCGAAGCGGGCGTTGCCACTTACTTCACCGGGCTCCACCTGCGGGTAGGTGTTCAGGGGCTGGGTGCTGGCACCGAAGGATTCGTCCAGGCGTACGACGTTTACGCCCATTTGCATGGGCAGGGTCCATCCGGCCAGGTCATAGGGAGGATCAGGTGGACCATCGGGTGTACGGCGCCGATCCGGGTAGTCCTGTTTTTCCAGCAGGTCGATCTGAATCAACTGCATCCACAGCATAGGGTGGCGGGGTTTGTTTTTCAGCGCGCGCCGGAACCATTCTCGCGCTGACTGATAATGTCCGAGTTGCAGTTCAAATTCCCCCAGCCTTGAAAGCACCATCATGTTGTCAGGATGTATTTTTGCCGAGGATCTGAGGAGGGCGACAGCGGGCTCGAACTGTCCGCGCGATTGATGGTATTTCAACAGCAGGTTGAGTAATTCAAGGTTGCGCGGGAATTCAGACAATCCCTTGTTCAGGACGCGCTCGACGTCACTGAATCGGAATTCATCCCAGTACAGGTTTGTCAGTCGGATCAGCAGGGGCAGGTTTTTGCTGTCTCGATCAAGTACCAATTCATAATGTTCAATAGCTTTTGCCGCATCGCCGAGCATTTCGTATGCCAGTCCGATTTGCCGGAATGCCCACGGACTTTCCGGTTGCCCCTCCAGGCCTTCCTGGAAGGAAAGCAGTGCACGCCGCCACTGTTTGCGCGACATGTAGACCGTTCCCAGCCGAAAACTGGCCCAGGGATAGGGGGATTGCACTGCCAATGCCTGCTTCAGCAGGGTTTCCGCTTCTTCAAAATCTCCGTCATGCCATGCCAGGAATCCGGCATGGGCGAGGACCCAGCTGTCTTCAGGCCCAAGCCACAGCAACTGGCGGATGGCGGCGCGCAATTCGGCAATGGTTTCCGGATCATCTTCATCCAGGGCGGATTCCAGAAGGGTCGCGTACTGCTGCAGGAAGAGAAACGATTCCGGGTCGTGGTCAAGCGCCTTCCGGATGGCCGCGCGCGCTTTCCGCGGTTCTCCCAGTTTTTCCCACATGGCGGCAATGCGCGACCACAATTCAGGATGATCTTCCTGAATGCGGCTTGCAGAGATGAACGCATCAACGGCTTTTTCATGCTCCTTTCTGCGTGAATGGATGATGCCCGCCAGGTAATGCGCTTCGAAGAGATCAGGATCAAGCCCAAGTGCTTTTTTCACCTCGGCCAGCGCGGGTTCGGTGCGCTCCATGCGCAAAAGCAGATGAGCGCGGTCGAGCAGCAGGTTTGGTTGATCCGGACGCCGGGTCAACTGGGCGTCGTAAAACTCCAGGGCGGATTCGCGAGATTGAAGATGCTGTATCAGTGATCCCTCAAGGCGGATCATCAGTATCGAATCCGGAACACGCTGCCGCCCTTTCCGCAGCACCATGAGGGTTTCCCGGAAGCGTCCCTGGCGTTCAAGAAACTGCGCATAACGCAGGTAACCCATTTCATGTGCGGGGTTGATGCGCACCGCCTGCAGCAGACGTTCTTCTTCGCGCATAATTTCCGGGTCAATTGTTCTGCAGCCGCCGGAAAACACTGCAAACAAACAGCTCAAGAGTATAAACATGTATACACGCGATGCTGTCCAGCCTGTTAAAAAACCGGAACATATCTTTTGGTTATGCCCACAAGTTAAATCGGCGGACCACTCCTGTAAACGGAGAGGCGGGTTATTTGTAATGCGTGGGCATTTCATGTCCATTTACACTCGGGGTTACGGTTTACAGAAGCTCCAGTTGCTTTTAAGGGGTGGTTTTTGTAAATTTCCGGCGTTGTCACGGAATTCAACGGTCCTGGTAAGGGACCTGCCAGTCGTTCAGCATCGGTTCAAGCCCGACATTGAGACCGTCGATTTGTTCAATGATGGCCATCAGCAGTTCTGAGGCAAACACTCCGTTGGGATAGACCAGCAGCAGGGGATAGTACTCTGTTTCTCCGAATTCCCTTTTAATGTTCTTATTCAGTTGAACGATATCGAGCAGGTACTGAATCAGTTCCTGGTCTTCCCCCCGGATTTGTCCAAGTAGTGATTCGAAGGAAATGGTCCTGTTGCGGTTGCTGAACAGGTCATAATATTCGATGCGATCTTCGTGGCAGCGGAAGTATATCGGTTCTACATATCCGGGAGCGCCTACCCATTGAAACTCATGGGTCTTGATTTTGTTTTCCCGTTCATCTTCCTGGCTGATGAGCAGTAAACTGATGGAGAGGAATGCCAGCACACCCATCGTGCTCAACAGCACGCTGAGGAACGGGAACAGGCTGACCACCGGTTCGTTCCTCTGGTGTTTCATTGTTCGTTATTGCGGGGAATCGAGGACACCGGTTCAGCGGTTTCCACATGGGCCTGAGGTGTGTTCCGGGAAACAGGTTTTTCGCTTTTTGTTTGATCGCTTGCAACAGAAAATGCTTCTCCAGCGGGGGGTCCCGGGTCGATGAAATCGGAATTGGATGAATCCGGGAGATCCGTTTTGCCGGGACCGGTTCTGGGTGTTCCGGAAACAGTCGCCTGTGAAGAATTATCTGCTGCTTCCCCCAATAATTCACCGGAGGGATTTGAATCTACGTGAGCGTTTGCGGGAGCACTGTCTTTTGCCAGCAGGCTGTCTTTGAGTTGAAAGAAAGTTTCGCTGAAACGCTGAAGCAGCGGCTGCAGGCCGAGCACCTGGTGGTTGAGGCTTTCAGTATGACGTTTTACCAAATCCATTACAGGATGCACCTGGTGACGCCAGTTTTCTGAGAACTCGGTCAGTTTGAGTAGGTGTTCCTGCACTGCCTCCTCAACCGCTTCCTCTCCCGGGCGCACGTGCAGGTTGGGCAAAAGGTCTTCCAGGCAGTATTCCTCAATGCTCAGCAACAGGTCCTCTTCACCTTTACGCAAAGTGGAGGAGAAAACCATCACCGGGATGACCCCGACCAATGCGAGAAACGTGGTGTTGAATGCCACGGAGAGACCCTGAGTTACTCCTCCAAGCGCCGATCGCATCTGGCTGCTCAGGTCCGTGGTGTCGACCCCGCGGATAAACAAGGAGAATTCTCCTATCGACTGGCCGATGCCGAACACTGTGCCGATGAATCCGAGGATCGGGATGGCCCAGATGAAGACATTCAGTAATGTGTAGCTCGTCTGCATGCGGTTGTGATCGATGTCAGCCTGGTAATTGAGGATGGTGTTGATCTCTTCTTTCTTCGGCACGGCTTTCAGGTAATGCAGTATGCGACGCACGCGGCGGAAAATGACGCTGTTCTGAAACTTACGGACTCTTCTTGATTCAAGAAACTGGCTGATTTCAAGCACCCGTTCTTCCACGTCTTTGACATAGATCCCGCGGCTGAAAGATTCGTGCAGCGAGTGATCGCGGAAGGCCGAATACGCACGTTGCTGCTGACGGTGACGAATGAACTTAAACAGAATCAGAAAAAGCGACCACAAGGTGAGGGTGAAAATGATTTCCGAAATGCGGCCGGAAAACAGCTGGATGAGATGCTCATTGCGTACGACCGGCATCGGGAAAACCAGGTAAAACACCCCACTGCCGAGCATGCTGAGGACCAGCGCCTTGAAAAGATCGAGGTGTTCAATTACAGGTTTTTCCGCAAGATATGCTGCGCAATTTTTGCAGTACACTGCTGCATCGGAATTCAGTGAACCGCACTTGAGGCATTTCATCGTGTGTTTGCCGGAGATAAATGATGAGGGAGGAATCCTGATGACATTAACATCAAGTTTCAAGTAGCAGGCAGCAAGTTTCAAGCTGACACATGTTTTGGTAGCCCCCCTCTGGAGTGTTGGTGTCTGCCTTCAATCGGAATTCACCCTGTAAAGTGTTGGAATTGGGCAGATCAACAGCGTTTCCCAGTCAGTTTTCTCCGGTTCTCGGCCATTTTCACCGATTTCCAGAAGAACAACACTCAGGAGGGGGACTACCCATGTTCAATTGCGGAAAAAGGCAAGCGGTATTGCGCCTCTGAAACCTTGCTTCTTGTCTTTTGAAACTTGCCTCTTGAAGGATGCCCGCTTATTGCCTAGGATTTCTATCATCCTTTAGAACACACCAACTTATGCACAAAGAAAACTCTACCAGCGGGCACGTTATTCAGGATTGGACCCGCGAGGAATTGCGGCAGTGGCTTAAAGCCGCGTCCATTGTACATCCAAAGGTACAGCCATACCGGGCCGACCAGGTATTTTACTGGCTTTACCGGCGCAGGGTTGCAGACTTTGAGGGGATGATCAATATCGGCAGGCATACCCGTGAACTGCTTCAGTCTCATTTCCGCATCAGCAGCCTGAGCAAGAAGGAAGTGAAACGTTCCCGCGATGGTTCCTTAAAATACAGGTTCACTCTTGATGACGGACAGAACATCGAAACGGTGCTGATGCCCCACCATGATCATTACACCCTCTGCGTGTCTTCCCAGGTGGGCTGTGGAATGGGCTGCGCTTTCTGCATGACAGGGAAAATGGGCCTGATCAGAAACCTGCGTGTCTCGGAAATTCTCAACCAGGTGCTGGAAGCCTGGAAAGACCTGCCCGCTGAGGAAACGCTGCGCAATGTAGTCTTCATGGGAATGGGGGAACCGTTTCACAATTACCGGAATGTGATGAGGGTCCTTGAGGTGCTGACGGATGTGCACGGATTCAATTTCTCCCACCGCCGTATCACTGTCTCCACCTCCGGGTTGATTCCGAAAATAAAACGGTTCGGGAAGGAGAAAGTGAAAGCCAACCTCGCCATTTCCCTTAATGGAGTGACAGATTCAGTACGCTCCACTCTGATGCCGGTAAATCGCGCATATAACCTGGAGCAACTGGTCGATGCTTGCAGGGAATATCCGCTGGAGTCCCGTAAACGCATTACCTTCCAATACATTCTCATCCGGGACCTAACCGATTCAATCCGGGACGCACGGTCGCTGATTAAACTGCTGCATGGGGTGAAGTTCAAGGTTAACCTTATCCCTTATAACGAAACCCAAGGTTCAGTGTATCAGCGTCCTGATCAATCTGCTATCGAGGCCTTTCAGAGCTGGCTGCTGAACCACGGTGTGACGGCGACACTGCGTGTTTCAAAGGGGCAGGACGTCAGCGGCGCCTGCGGACAGCTCGTTGTCCGGGAGATGGTTCCTGCTTGAACAAGCAGTAAGGAGACATGTCTTTTGCGCTTGCCAAAACACTCTATCAACAGCAAATTGATGGATAGTGCCGTCACATTTAGAGCCACCGTAGCTCAGGGGTAGAGCAGCAGTTTCGTAAACTGCAGGCCAGCGGTTCAAATCCGCTCGGTGGCTCCATTATAATAACGGCTTATCAGTCGAGGCTCTCGTTTTGCTAGAGAACCATCCCACCAGTGCAAGTATCTCTCTCAGCGTCTGCTCGTCATCATTGGAAAGCAGAAACCGTTCGGATGGAATAACATCTCCAGGGATTTGATATGATAATTGAATTGGTCACAATTCAATGAACGCTGTACGTAGAAAGAGGTGCTCGTAAGCTGGAAACATCAGTAGCACGGCACTCAGTTGAACTAACTGCAAAAGCGATACGATTAAAGGCCGGAGCAGAGAAGGGAGGACACTTCCAGGTTTTCATTCCCCCTTTTTTCAATATCGGGCAGTCTGCTCAGGCATCAACCGTCTGCCTCCCCCCTGCAATCAAAAATTCCAAGTTTTTCTCCGCGACAAATATACACAGAATTGATGACACCAATATTCACATTGCAAATGGCGCCTTGGTCTGTCTGGATTTAATGCTGTGAGTCGAAGCTGCAGGAACATCATATTCATCGTAAATCTACGAATGGGTCAACCTAGTTGAATCCCTTATGATGCTATATCATAACCTGAAATTTCAGGTGGATAATCATAAAGTAATGAGCAATTGGATGTTCCATGGAGTAAGGAGAATATATGAAAAATATAGTTATTTTAGGATCTGGGGCCGGCGGCACGATGGTAGCCTCCAAATTGTGCAAAGAACTTAGCCCTTCTGAATGGCAAATAACTATTATTGATAATGACGAACTTCATCATTACCAACCAGGTTGGCTATTCATCCCATTTGGTATTTATAAAGCTGAGGACTGCATTAAACCTAAGAGGGATTTTATAAACCACGATGTTAATTTAGTAATTGATCAAATAGTTGGAGTAAATACCGATAATAGAGAAGTTGAATGTAAAAATAACAGTTATAGTTATGATTGGCTCGTAATTGCAACAGGTTGCGACATTGCACCGGAAGAAGTTGATGGGTTAGAGGATTGGCAACCGGATCCCAATGGAAATATTCATACATTTTTTTCCTTGTCTGGTGCGGAAGCACTCTACAACAGGTTTAAAAATTTCAAGAAGGGCCGTCTTGTAATAAATATTGCTGATATGCCGTTTAAGTGTCCGGTTGCTCCTATTGAATTCATATATATGGCTGATTCGTATTTTAAAGATAAAGGTGTACGCGATAATATAGAAATCGAATTTGTAACTCCAATTTCAGGTATATTTACCAAGCCTATAGCAACAGATATTCTATCAAAAAGTGCAGAAGAGAAAAATATAATAACGGTTCCCGATTTTGCTTTAATTGAAGTTAATGCAGACGAAAACTATATTGAGTCAGCAACAGGAGAAAAGATTAGCTATGACATATTGGTTTCAACAATGCCAAACGAAGGAGCTAAATATGTAGAGGATTCCGGAATGGGAGATGGAATGGGTTACGTATTTACAGATCATCATACACTGAAAGCAAAAAAGTTTGATAATATCTATGTCGTCGGAGATGCGACTAATGTTCCAACTTCAAAAGCCGGATCTGTTGCACATTATGAAGCTGAGATTGTCGCCGAGAATATAGCCTTAGAAATTGATGGGCAGGAACCAAAATCAAGCTATGACGGTCATTCTACATGCTTTATTTGTTCAGGAGATGAAAAAGCATTTTTGATAGATTTTAATTATGAAACAGAACCTTTACCAGGAAAATTTCCTTTTCCCGGTTTAGGCCCATTTGATTTATTGGGAGAAAGTCATATGAATTACTGGGGGAAAATGATGTTTAAATGGGTATATTGGAATTTATTGCTTACAGGTGAGGAAATGCCTTTAGAACCACAAATGTTAATGGCGGGAAAACATAGACCTCGTGTAAGCTGAAGTAAATTGGAGAGAATCATGGAAAACGAAGCGCTTATCTTAGAAAAACTAAACAAGCTGGAGGCAGACCTTAAACCGCTCATTGAATCGCATAATAGGATCCAGGAACTCAAAGCTGATTTGACTCCTCTCGGGAATCAGGCAACTGCTTTACTCATAAACGAACTATTAGAAGTTGATGCTGGTTTCGATCTCAAGGATCTATTGCAATTGATAAAACAGATGATGAGGTCGACAAAAAATTTTAAATATATTCTGAAGCAGATGGGGATTCTAATTGACTTCATGCAGGATTTGGAACCACTACTTAAATCTGCCGTGCCGCAACTTATATGCTATCTGGATGAACTGGAAAAAAGAGGGATATTGCGGATAATAAAATCAACCTTGAATGTAAGGGCAAAAGTGGCCTCTGTGTATGATCATGAGGATATCGAACGCATAGGAGACGGCTTTGTTGCACTACTAGCATTGACGCAGAAATTTTCGGATCCTAAGACAATTAAATTCCTGGAGAAATTGCTGACAATTCCTGAACAGATTGACTTGGAACACTGTGAAAGCGTTGGACCGGGTGGTTTGATAATGGCAGGTCTCAAAAGAGAAAATCAGGACGGTTTTGGAGTAATGCTTGAAATGACAAGGGCGTTGGGGAAAATGAAGCAAGCTTCATAATCACACATTGATTTGCAACAATCGATTAATAGAGGAAAAATCAATGGCACATGCATCAGAAAAGAAAATTCTAGTAGTTGATGATGAATTGGATGTGAGGGAATTTATTGCTGCATGCCTGGAAGATGCAGGATTCCAAGTAGAGACTGCTGAAGATGGACTGGACGCGCTGAACAAGATTCAGGTATTAATACCTGATTTGATCACACTTGACATGGTTATGCCAAGAAAATCAGGTATCAGCTTCATGCGCATGCTGCGCAGGAACAGGGAATGGCAGGAAATTCCAGTTATAGTGATCACTGCCCGTGCTAGGGATGAAGTTGTAAGTGAAGACTTTAAAGAATTAATTGTTGCATTTGAAGCTAAACAACGGCCAAGACACATCATTGAAAAACCGATAATCCCAACAAGACTGGTAGAAACCATTAGTGAAATATTGTCAGTTCAAAGCGAGGATGAACATGCATCTTATACTGAACTTGATGAATTGATAAATGAAATTAAGAAATGTGATATGAAACAATTAAAAGAAATAAGTAATATTATCAAACAAAAAAGCTAGAGTTAATTAGTTAACCCTATAAAATTCATAGCTTGAGAAAAAGCAGACATGGAGTCACTAAATAGAAGAATATAGTTGTATTTGAGGGTTCTAAAAAAAGGCCCAAATAAACGATCCAGCTTGAGCCGGATCAATTTTCTCATGTTGTGGACAGTAGCGGCCATGGTGACATTGATCCGATCGCCTAATTCACCTTTGAGGAAGCATCTTTTCTTTCTCACCACTGGGAAACTGCCGGTAAGGATTTTCAATCCAGCGTTCACCAACCTGATCGTCACTGGGGTCATGAAGCTGTTTTTAAAGAAAAAGGGAGACCATCAGACACACTGGTTTGGCTGTGCGGCCTCTACGAGAGTACAGCCTCACAAAATCATCCTCCAGGGATGACCAGTCGATGTGCTCACTGGGCTGGTAGATCGGATGCCTGGGGTTCAGCTGCTCCCTCAGTCCATTGAAGAGAAAGCTTGCTTGATTTGGATCCGGCGAATTCCCTTTCATCGGATTTCCTTTCATGCAATTAATTTGCAGGGTTTTGCGGGTGAATGTGGGAAAACATTGCAATTATGTACACCTATTTTAGCACATAATGATATAATCATTATACATTAAAAAGCTTTTTTAGGGGTCAACTAATTAACTTAAGTAAAAAATGTATGTCTGTAAATCTATGAGTATACATTTAAGCTGAACATAATGAGTTTCCACAAAAATGTCTAATTGATTGGTTAATCTATTTTTTTCAAGATAAATATACTACGGAGATGCATTTAATGAACATTGACAAATGGATTAGCGATAACCTTTTCAGTATTATCCCTATTCCGGCAGCTATTATAGATAGGAGTTACAATCTTGTAAGAGCAAATTGTGCATTTGAAAAAATGCTTGGTTCCTGGCAAGATAAAAAATGTTTTAATGTGTATAAAAATAGTGATTCATTATGTTTAGACTGTAAAGCAAGTGATGTGTTTGCGGATGGAAAATCAAAAGTTAATGCTGACAAAGGGTATGATGCAGAAGGTAAATTAATTAATTATATTGAGCACATTATTCCAGTACATGACAATATAGGAAATGTGCCGTATTTGATAAAAACTATTTCTGATATTTCAGAAGTTGAACAACTAAAACAAGAATATAAGTATCTTTTTGAACATGTTCCCTGCAATATAAAAATTATTGATAAGAACTTTAAAATAGTTAAAACTAATAATAGAACCAGGGAAATGTTTGGTGATATTGAAGGTGATTTATGCTTTAAGGTGCTGAAAGGATATCAAAAAGAGTGTACAGATTGTGTTGCGCAACGTACTTTTCAAGACGGCAAAATGCATAGCGGACGTTCTACTGTAATTAACAAGAGTGGAAATATTGTAGAATTTCATGTCACAACTGTACCATTTGATGTGATTGATGGGAATTTTGACTCAGTCCTGGAAATGGATGTTGACATTACTAGGCCTTTGGAATTGGAAGATGAATTGAAATTGGCAAATACATTTATGAAATCTTTGATTTCTGCCTCGCTTGACGGCATCATCGGAGTGAATGAATCTGGTGAAATTACAATTTTCAACGCAAAAGCAAAAAAAATGTTTAATATCAATGACAAACAAAAAATAGCAAAAGATGACCTGGCATATATGCTTCACCAGAATGTATTAGATGATGTATCATCGCAGCCTGTGCCTTTGTTTTTAAATGAAACTCAAGTCAACAGCATTGATGGTGAATCATTTCCAGTGCGCTTAATTGGTATTAAATTGATGATTGATAATCAATACATGGGGAAAGCGTTTTGGATTCAGGATCTGCGTAAGATTAAGAAAATGGAAGCTGAAAAACTGGAAGCCGAGCATATGGCTGCAGTGGGACAGACTGTGGCGGGACTTGCTCACGGCATGAAAAATGTGATTACAGGACTGGAAGGCGGAACATATCTGCTTAATTCAGGCTTGATAAAAGGAGACGCAATACGTGCCCTTAAAGGGATGGAAATGGTAAATCGCAACAGCAAACGGGTTTCTACATTTGTCAGTGAATTTCTTAATTATACTAAAGGGCAAATGATCAAGGTAAACCTCTGTAATCCTGTTGAAATTGCCAAGGAGATTATTAATTTATATTCTGTAAAAGTTAAAGATTTTGGAATTGATATGCAGATTGAAAATGATGATCAAATTGAACTAGTAGCTTTAGATCGTGACGGCATTCATGAGTGTCTTGCCAATCTTGTTGGCAATGCCATTGATGCGTGTCAGATAAGCGAGAACAGTAGCAATTCAAGAATTATTATTCGTATTTTTGAGGATAATGGTGTTATTAGGTATGAAGTAAATGATAATGGATGCGGCATGGATTATGATGTACAAAAAAATATATTTACAAATTTTTTTACGACCAAGGGTTTAGGCGGGACCGGGTTGGGTTTGTTGATGGCCAAGAAGATTGTAAATCAGCATGGGGGGAGGATAGAGTTTGATTCTCAAATGGAACTGGGTTCCACATTCCGTATTTTATTACCTAGAAATAATCTGCCAAAAATTGAGAAAATGGGATCCGCTACTGAATCTGCATATGACTTTAAATTATAAATTCATATATTTTACAATGACCGATGGTTGCAATCCTACCGAAGTCTGGTGTTTGAATATCAGTATGTCTGGCCTTACGCTCATACGTTGAATCCCTCCACAATTAAACCTGCCTCATACACTCTAAGTACATGCACTGCAGCTTTACATCTACATTTTTACTTGCGAACTTCCAATTATTCCAGTATTTTAAGATCTTGTTGTAGAAGTCCTCTAAAAGTGGGTTAAAATCTGAGGGCAAACGCCTATCAAATCAACGGTTAATGATATCCAGATCATTCATATAGAATGAGAATAGTTATTTCACCAATATTTTATTTCTTTTTGCCCGGCTGTCTGCAGAACTATATTAAGGAGAGAACGTGTTTGCTGTTATCTTTGAAGTGAGACCGACGACTGAAGGGAGAGAGGAATATTTTAAAATCGGGTTAGAACTGAGGAAGTTTCTAGAAAACAGGGAAGGTTTTATCTCGATTGAGAGATTTCAAAGCCTTCAGGAGGAAAACAAAGTCCTCAGTCTTTCGTTTTGGAGTGATGAGACCGCCATTGAAAAATGGAGGAACTTGTTAGAGCATCGATCTGCTCAGAAAATTGGGCGTGAGTCTTTATTTCATTCATACAGAATACGCGTGGCTCAGGTTTTAAGAGATTATACTGAGTCTGAACGGGTAGATGCACCGTCAGATTCCGATGCTGTTCTGGAATGACAGCAAGACTCGTTGTGTACGCTGGGAGCTGATTTCCAAGCAAAGCGTATCCGGTAAACTTGATATGGAGAGTGAATTCGGGTTAAATTAAAGGTTGCGGGGAGTGAAAATAGCACCTTTGTTAGCGACCCACCCGGGACCCCGGCCTCAATCCTCCAAGTAACTTTTGGAT
>CAYFKD010000001.1:1001050-1019469 GCA_964343795.1 uncultured Pseudohongiella sp. | reverse complement strand
CCGAACCGGAACCCGAGACCGAACCGGAACCCGAGACCGAACCGGAACCCGAGACTGAGCCGGAACCCGAGCCCGAACCGGAACCACCACCCCCGCCTCCACCGGCCCAGCTACTGAGCGACGGTGAAATCAATTCCCTGTTCTGACTGGGCACAGTAGCTCATGTTGGCCGCGGTCTTGAGAGAGGCCTGACGAACGATCTGACCTTTGGCGATGGCCTGTTTGTTTCCACGCCCAGTTATTCACCGACTTCGTTTGACGTGGGCTCCCCGTTCAGCCTTGTGAGATTTAATCGTCCTGCGGACGTCTGGATAACCGATGTTGGAGGGTTTGATCTTGATTGGGGAATATGGGACCTGGTACCCACAAACCCGATCACGAAAAACGATCACACTTCCAATTTTGATCTCGGTGGCACCAGCGAAATTCAGGAAGGGCCGGTTCTGCTAATAAGCGCCCTGCCCCTGGCGAACCTCACTGGAACACGTCGATTCGAAAGTGGTGATGATTATCTCATCCGCATCACCGGCCAGAGTGACAATACCGTTAATTCAGTCAGCGGCGACTTTGGTGTGGACTTCGGCAGTGGCCAGATCGTCGATGGCCAGCTGGAAGTTTGTAGCGGCGGCGACTGCAGCAGCATCGATACCGGTCGCTGGTTTTTCAATTTTGGTGGATCCCTGGTGGGTGGAGTTCATCTTGAGAATTCGAGTTCTGCGAGCAGCGCTTCCAATACTTTTATTCATGGTTACCACCAGGGCTACTTTATTGGCAATTCCAGCACTCCGGGATTCGTGCTCACGTTCTCCTATGATCGGTTCCTGAATTCGAGCGTTTCTGAGGTTTCCAACCCTGACGCGGATGGTGATGCTTCATTAATAGGCTCCGTGCTATTTGGAGATACCGGACAATCCAATCCGTTTGTTCTCAGCACCAGTGAGCGGCAATCTCTGACACGCCGTGGTTTCGGTGTATTCAATGTCAGCGATAGTGGCGCTGCCGGTTCGGATTCAATAATCCAAGGTGCGGCATCTTCCGGTACCAGCCCTATCGTTACAAGCACGGCCTCTTCGTCCACCCTTGCCAGCGCCTGGCCATTTTTCAGCTTTAATGTGCTGCAGCGAAACAACGCTTCTGAGTTCTTTAGTGAACAGCCCGATCCAGATTTCGACCTGTTCTGGGGATTGTGGGATGGCGACGGCAGCTCTGATGCGTTGTTATCTCCGGACTCCTACGATTCCAGCGTGACTCCCAGTGACGAAGCCGGGCAGATCGTGTTCGCAACATTTACGCCTACTCCTATTGCGCAGCTGGTGGGTTCGAGAGTCTTCAATGGCGACGATTTAATGTTAGCCAATTATGAAGATCCGCTTGGTGCATCAACACCAACCGCCGTTGAAGGCGGCTTTGACATTAATTTCGATACCGGAACGATGAACAACCTGCAATTCAAGGTTTGTTTCGGTGTCGGACTATGCAGTAGCCCGACCGAGTACTGGTTTACTTATGAGAAAGATGACATCCAGGTAGTAAATGGCCAGGTTGACCAGGTCGATCTCACAGGACAACACGTCGTAGTTTCAACTTCCACAGATGCATTCACCGGCTCGCTGAGCGGCAGCTTTATCGGTGACGGAGCACCCGAAGGCTTTACTGCCGGATTCAGGTTAGTCGATGCCAGCGGCTCAGTGCTGGGCGGCGCCTTGTTGTTCAAGGACACTCAACTCCTGACCCTGAGTGAATTCGATGACTTAAATAACTCGGGTAAATTCGGTGCAGTAGTCTTCCCCAATCAATACTACCCCGAACACTTGCTGGGCCTGGCTACCGATGGCAGTACCGGCAGCCCGCTATTCGGCATGAACAACTGGTATTACTACGGTGGGTTCACCAGTCCGCTGTCGGACGGAGAGGATTACCTTGCTGTACGCCGCAATAACTCAACCCTGACTAATTTCCAGACCGACGTCGGCGGATTTGACATGGACTGGGGATTCTGGGTGAGCAGCAGCGAGGACAGCAGCCCCCTGCTGATTCTGGGCGAAGACAACCTGCTCAGCCAATCAACCATCGAGAACGCGGAATTCGGCGCATGGTGGATTTCCGCCACGCCTGCCGACATCGCCGACCTTACCGGCACAAAGCGCTTTTTCGATACAAGTGAATACCAGTTCATCACTCATGACGGTCAGCCGGTTTCTGAATTCAGTGGATTTTTCGAAATCGATTTCGGTGAAGGAGTGATAAACGATTCCAGTTTCAAGATATGTGTGGGTGGTACCGATTGCGACAACGCGAACGCAATCTGGACGGCTTCGATTGTTAGTGACGATATCGATGATCAATTGCTGCACACCACCGTAAGCGGAAGCTATCTTGATCTGACTCAGTCTGAGCCCTTGCCAGCTGGGTTTACAGGAATATTTGACGGGATTTTTGTCGGCAGCTCCGGCAATGCGTTTGGTGCCGCTTTGTCATTTGGGGGTGAAGGTGGAGAATTGGGCAGCAGTGGTCCCTACGTCGCGGGTGTCGCCCTGTTCCAAACTGACAATCTCGCAAGTTCCGAATTTAGTTCACTCAATAACCGAATTGGCTTCACCCTTTTCGATCCCAATGAAAACGTGATCAATGGCGAAACCTCGTCTGTGACAGGCTCTGAATTCCTGATCGCACAGACAGATCCCAGCACTCCGCGCAATTTCAATTTCGCCGACTTCACCCGCGCCATGAAAGGCAGCCTGGGTTCTGGTGACGTAACCATCCAGAGTCAAAGCGTAGGTGGATTTGACCTTACTTTTGGACACTGGGCGGATAAAGCTAACACTCAACTGTTTGATACAGGCGGATTTGACCCCAATGCCGGCGCCGACTACACGATTTTTGCATCCGGCACTCCTGCCAGCCTGAGCATCCTTAATGGATCAGCACATTTCGAGATGTCCTCGGAATATCTCATCGCCGATGAAAACGGCATTGTTACCCCGACCAGTGTTACCGGGGAATTCGATATTGATCTCACTAGCGGGTTCTTTATTAGTGACAGCTTCCAGTTCAGCGTCTGTTTTAATGACAGCGAAGGCTGTGAAGAGGAATGGAGCGCAGACAGCAGTTCACTCAACGGTGCGCAACTGGTTGACGGGGTCCTGCAGGACGACGCTGTTACCGGATTGATCTCCGGTTGGGGCGTCTCCGCATCCACCTTCGGCGGCAGTTGGAATGGATTCGTGGTGGGCGATACCGTGGGAGAACGCGGTTTTGCGGCGGGATTCCTGTTCGAAGATGATGTCGATAGCACCAACTTCCTCAAGGGCGCTGCACTCTTCGATGAGGTCGTAAATCCAGTCCTGGTCAGTGAAAGCGAATTCAATGGCTTCGGTTTTGCGCTGTTAGCAGACGTCAGCACAGGTATTTCGGCTGACGGCAGGCTCAGTTTCCTCGGCAACTCCCGCACTGACTGGGGTTGTTGTTCACCCCAGGGAACAGATGTCATCAGCTTCGATGGCGGCACTATCGACCTGACAACCCTGTTCAGCACCGACCCCGACCATTATCTGGACATCGGTGCGAACAGCGGCCAGGCGTTTTTCAATCAATTCCCCGGCCCGTTTGATGCCATGTGGGAAGGCTGGAACAGCAGCGGCCAGGCACGCAAACTGTTCGATGATTTGACTAACGAGAACAATTACACCGATGTTGCGCCCTACGACACCATCGTGTTCTCAACCCATATGGACAATGTAATCGACGTCAGTGCGCTAAGCGGAACCGCCACACTCTCAACCTTTGAGAGTGGGAACGAGAAGGCAGGTTTTTCGTCTAACGCAGGCTGGATCATTAGCGGCGTGGAGGCAATCTTCGATATAGATCTTGGTTCTGGCCTTATCACGAATGGATCTCTAACAGTCACAGAGAGCGGTGAAGGAATAACCACAGATTGGGTAGTTGGCTTTGGCGGCTTAATCCAGACCCTGGTGAATTCCGGAGATCCTACCCACAGCGTGGCCTATTTCGATTTCAACCAGGGAAGTTTTACATCCAGTGCAATCTATGACGACGGAGTCAACCGGGGAGTCACCATCGACGGTGACCTGGTTGGCATTTTAATGGATGACGATGGCTCGGTGGGACTGGTGGGAGGCTTTAACCTGCAGGCAAATGGAGATCCTTCCAATTTTGTCATCGGTACCTACACCATGACCGATTACTTCACGCACATGACGTCGAAGGAACTTACCGGGCTGGAGTCTGGAATTACCAATGGCATGTTTGTCTCTGGCTCACCTGCTTCCAGCCATCACTTTAGTGAAATTTATGGTGGCCCAGTACACGAAACCGGCACCGCCAGTGATCCTATTTTCGTGGCTCGACAGTTCGCTTCTTCGACATTCGGTAATGAATTTGACTACGGCAGCGAAAGCATACTGCGCAGCAGCACCACTAAATCCGCTGTTGCCGGCAGTAACGGTGTAAGCACCTGGGGTCATTGGGGCATTCCTCCTGGCAGCGGCAATCCCAATGACGAAACCTTCAGCCGACTCAGTTTCGACTCGGGTAGCGGAGGTTCGTTATTCGACGGTACTGGCGGCCACGACGCTTACTGGTTTATCGCAGATCCCAGCACTGCCACGCTGCCCAGTACCGGCACTTATCGCTATGACAGCATAGTCAACCTGCAGGGAACCTATTCCACGTCTGCAACAGGCGGCTCCGGAGTGCCAACCTTTGGGGCGATCGACGAATCCAATGGCAGTACGGTATTTACCTTCGACATTGACTTCGGCACCGGCAATATCGACAACGGTTCATTTACCCTGTTTAGCGGAAACGTTGACTGGAGCGCCGATTTCACCGGCACCCTGGAAGATTCCAGCGGTTCTATAGCCGCGGGCGGGACTGGCCCGTTTATCAACATCAATGACTTTACGAGCACGGTCTTTAATATCAACAGCAGCCCGGTGAGCTTCACCGGCGGTACCACTGGTGAAATCCAGGGCTACTTCACCGGAAACCAGACTGCGGGTGGCGCGGAAGGCATCGGCCTGGCCTTCAACCTCCTCGGATCCGATGCCCTCACCACTCAATATTCCATGTACGGCACCATCTTGCTCAATGGCAACGGTTCTGAGGTCATGCTGCTCTCTACTCCCGAGACCACAGTGGAAGAATATGCTGTCGACTGGGGCCAGTGGAACAACCCGGTAGAGGACAACTGGGTTGTAGTCAATCCCGCCGAAAACGGGCAGGTTGAACTGCAGACCTCCAATCACCTGGCCATGATTGATCCGACCCCGGTTGCCAACCTTACCGGCACCGGTTCCTATGGCACCACTATTGCCTCCGATTTCGTCGGTAGTGGCAGCGCCGGTGACGTGACCCAGGTAGTAGCCGGCATGGATGTGGACTTCAATACCGGTGTCATCAGCAACGGCTCACTTCAGGTCGAAGTGGCGGGATCGCAAGCCTGGGAGATTGACTTCGCGGGTAGTGTCAACGGCGGCATGGTTGACCTGAATTCACTTGGCGGAACCCTCTCAGATCCTGGTGGCATCATTAGCAACCAGATCGATGCGAACCTGGGCGGGGTCTTCACTGGAACCAATGCCGAGGCCTTTGTCGGCGGCTTTGACATGATTGACCAGATCAATGAACTCAACTACGTCGACGGGCTATACACTATCGAAAGATAGTGAGGGCAAAACAAAAAAGGGGCCGCGCGGCCCCTTTTTTATTGCATGAAATTAGAATCTATTCTTTCTTGTCAAACTTCAAAGATGCGGAGTTAATGCAGTAGCGCAAACCCGTCTCCGGAGGTCCGTCGGGAAATACATGGCCAAGATGGGATCCGCAGCGATTGCAAACCACCTCGGTTCGCACCATGCCATGGGAAGAGTCAGGGAGCTCCTCTACGCTTCCGCTATCCACCGGAGCGTAAAAACTTGGCCAGCCCGACCCGGAATCGTACTTGGTGCCGGAAGAAAACAGGGCCTCACCGCAGGCGGCACAGAGATACATGCCCTCGTCCTTTAGATCCCAATACTCTCCCGTGAAAGCCGGTTCAGTGCCTTTCTCCCGGCACACGCGGTAGGTATCCGCGTCGAGTTCCTCGCGCCACTGGGCTTCGGTCTTTTCGATTTTGTCTTCAGACATATTCCCTCACTCCTGGGGAGACCTTACAAAACTGCATATCATAGATCAACCAACTGGGATAAAATTCGCAGCCTTCCCGTGCATGGATCAAACTTTTTGGCGTAAACTGAACACTCATCACATTAGCTGTCTTGCCGATAGCAAGATTGACACAAAAAGACATTAGCAATGGATTCCATCGAACAATCACACAAGCTGGATAACGTCTGTTACGACATCCGCGGTCCGGTGCTGGAAGAAGCCAAGCGACTGGAAGAGGATGGTCACCAGATATTGAAACTGAATATCGGCAATCCTGCGCCCTTTGGTTTCAATGCGCCTGACGAAATAATCCACGACGTCATTCATAACCTGGTAAATGCCCAGGGTTACTGTGATTCCAAAGGATTGTTTTCTGCCCGCAAGGCCATCATGCAGGAATGTCAGCAGCTCAACGTCAGGGACGTGGAGATCGATGATATATACCTGGGCAATGGTGTCAGTGAGCTAATTACCATGGCCATGCAGGCCCTGCTAAATAATGGTGACGAAGTTCTGATCCCGGCACCGGACTATCCGCTGTGGACTGCCGCGGTGAGCCTCAGTGGCGGCAACCCGATTCACTACCTCTGTGACGAAGACGCGAACTGGTTTCCTGACCTGGCTGATATAGAAGCGAAGATCACCGAAAAGACAAGAGCCATCGTGGTGATCAACCCCAATAACCCCACCGGGGCTGTGTATAGCAGGGAGCTTCTGCAAGATCTTTGCGAGCTTGCCCGCAAACACGAATTAATCCTGTTTGCCGACGAAATCTACAGCAAGATCATTTACGACGACGCCGAGTTTATTCCCCTGGCTTCAGTCTGCGACGACCTGTTCATAGTGACCTTCAATGGCTTGTCGAAGTCTTATCGACTTGCGGGATTTCGTTCTGGTTGGATGATCCTGAGCGGCCCAAAAGACGCCGCCACGGCATACATAGAAGGCCTGGACATCCTCACCAACATGCGGCTCTGCGCCAATGTGCCGGCACAGTTCGCGGTGCAAACCGCCCTGGGTGGTTACCAGAGCATTGACGAGTTGATTCTCCCGGGAGGACGCCTGCGCCAGCAACGTGATGTCGCATACGACTTGTTGACGGCAATACCAGGCGTGAGCTGTGTCAAACCCATGGGTGCTATCTACATGTTCCCGCGCCTCAATCCTGACCAGTACCAGATCAAGAGTGATGTAGACCTGGTACTCGATATTCTCGACCAGGAAAAAATCCTGTTGGTGCAGGGCAGCGCATTCAATATCAAGGATAACCAACACCTGCGCATCGTTTTCCTGCCCCGCGACGATGAACTGCAGCAAGCCATTGAAAAGATCGGGCGCGTACTCGCGCAATACCACAAGTCCTAGAGAATATTGAATCCCAGCGCCTCGAGTAGCTCGAGGTCTGCCTTACCTAAGGTGGCGGCTGTGGATTCATCGATGGAAAGCTGCCTGAATTCCTTGCGTTGACGTAATTCAGCCCGCATAGCGCCAAATACGGTGGCAGTTTCCCCCCTGGCCACGGCAGTTTTGAATTTCATGCTTATAGAGTGCAGTGGTAATGCTTGCGCAACGATTTCCCAGGCAGAATGGCAGGAGCTCGTATCCAACATTACCGGTTGCCGCTCTACCCCATTCCCGCGATGCTCCGATTCCAGCGGAAGCCGAAAAAACTCCATGAGTTGGGCCGCAATACTATCCGTGGCGGCCTGTTTTGCCAGGGCGCTGTACCCTGCGATATGGGGAGTGGCGATATCTGCCTTGCCGGCCAGGGCCGAATCAATTTCCGGCTCCCCCTGCCATACATCGAGTGCAGCGTATCCTGGTCGCCCTGAAGCGAGATTCGTCAGTAATCCCTGTTCGTCAATAACCGCACCACGACTCGTATTGATGAGCAGGGAATCTTCGGCAAGTTTTTTATACCCCGCTTCTTCAAGCAGATTTTGGGTGGGATGAGGACCTTCCGGGACCAGAGGCACATGGAGGCTGACTACGTCACAGCGCAGTGCCTCTTCCAGGGAAGCGTAATCGGCACCGTTTACACTAATGCCGCCATCTGTGGCCTGCAGGGGCGGATCACTGGCTACCACTCTGCATCCCAGCGCCTTGAGCCTGGCGATAAGGCGCCCACCGACATTTCCAGCTCCTACTATGCCGTAACTCAGATGTAGTGGATCCAGTTGCGATGCAAGCGCGCGTTGGGCGAGTACCGCAAAACAGTAATCCACTACCGCATTTGCATTGCTGCCGGCGGCGTGGGCAAACCTGATACCCCGCGACTTCAGGTAGCCCACGTCGACATGGTCACTGCCACTGGTGGCACTGCCGACAAAGCTTAGTTTCGAGCCGTTCAGTAATTCCCCATCTACCCTGGTGAGCGTTCGCACCAGCAAGGCATCGGCATCGACTAGTCTTTCTGGAGAGATTTCCCGGGCTGATACTCGAAGCAATTCACAGGATTTCGGCAGGCAGGATTCCAATCCCGGTATGTCTGCATCCGCCACTACCCTGATTCTGGAAGTGGTCACTGGCTGTTTTCAGCCAGCGAGAGAATGCGCTGCCTTTCCTCATTGCGGAATCCATACTTGTCCATGAACGCCTGCAAGCGGTCCAGTTCGATCCTGCCCCGTTGCAGATGCTGGAGGGATACCCTGGAAAACAGCTCCTGGTCATCATCCACGTCACACACGATGGCGGCCAGGGTCCTGCTGAGCTCCGCCGCCTCCCTGTTGTCCCGCAACACCTGGGCCAGCTTACCCGCGCCACGCAATTGCAATGTCGCAACCTCGTCCAGCCTATCGTACAGGGAGTCCATGTCACCAAAGTGACTGATCAATGCCCTGGCCTTCACCGGCCCCACGCCCGGCACACCACCGATGCAATCGACGCTGTCCCCGGTTAGCCCCAGGTAATCGGGAAATTGCTCCGGGGTGACACCGAATTCCTCTTCAATATGGCTGCGCCTGCGCTTGCGATTGCCGCTGTAGTCCCACAGGCAATCATTTTCATGTTGCAGCAACTGGGCCAGGTCCTTGTCCCTGGAGACAATCTGTACACTGCTGGCTCCGTCACTGAAATGTTTAACCCTGCTGGCAAGGGTTCCAATGATGTCATCAGCCTCGTACACCCTGGAGCCAAAACAGGGAAGCGCCAGATGCTGGCAGATCTCCACGCAGGCATTAAGCTGCATCTCAAGGTTTTCATCGGGCAATTCCCGATTGGATTTATAGTCCGGGCACATGTCGTGCCTGAAACCGCAGAACAGGCTCTGGTCCTGGGCAACTGCCACATGGCTGGGATTAACCCGGTTAAGAAACTGTAACAGGAACTGCGTAAAACCGAACAACGCACTCAGCTCATTTCCTTTCTCATCGTAACACTCGATATAAGGAGAAAAATGGGCCTGAAAAATATAGATTGATGCGTCGATCAGGTAAACAGAATCTGGATGTTGGACTGGTTGGTTCACGGATACAGAGTTAACCCAATCTGGGTAGCTTTTTATATTTTGAGATTTTTGTGCTTATTGTGACCTAAGCCTTTTTGCGGATCAGATATCGATATTCCTCACCGACATGATTACTCTCTACCAGCTCGTGACCAAGGTAAATACAGAATTTCGGTACATCGCGGGTGGTGGACGGGTCGGTAGCCACCAGCTCCAGCAGTTGGCCGGATTCCATATCCCGAATCTTGTTATGCAACATCATGACCGGTTCCGGACAAAACAGGCCCTTGGCATCCAGTCGCTCTGTGGCTCCCTTGGCAGATCCCGCTGCGGCGTTATTTTCATCTTCAGTCATGGATCAGGATTCCATAGCTACTCGATTTTATAAAGCTGGCAGGTTTGAGAGTCTTCATCGTAATTTATTCCAATTTCGCCATGCCGTAGCTGGGACATGACCTGTTCCACCTTGGCATCGAGCGGAATGTCCCGGGCTCCATACTCCGTGCCTTCACGGGTCACGAATTCTTCAATAATGGCACGCAGGGCCTGTTCGGATAATTCGTTGTATGGAATGTCCATGCCAGGAGAATCAAAAATTCATGGCAGCGCAACTGTAGTCAAACCAGTTCTACGAGGTTATCCAGAGCTTCGGAGGGGGAAGCAACGCGCAATGACTGAAAAGGAAACAGGTTTGGATCGGCAAGCTGCGAAGGTGACACATTGCATATTGCCCGGAATATCGTCTCCACCCGTCCAGGGTGCTCACGATCCCATTGCGCCAGCATCTGTTTGATCGCCTGACGCTGCAGGTTATCCTGTGAGCCACAGAGGTTACAGGGAATGACGGGAAATTCACTGAGCTCGGCGTAGCGGGCTATTTCCTTTTCCTTGCAATAGGCCAGGGGCCGGATAACCACGTTTCGCCTGTCATCACTAAGCAGCTTGGGCGGCATCGCCTTGAGGCGACCGCCGTAAAACATGTTAAGGAACAGGGTCTCCACGATATCATCACGATGATGACCCAGGGCAATCTTGGTGGCACCGATGGAATGGGCATGGTTGTACAGGATTCCTCGGCGTAATCGCGAACACAGGCCGCAATAGGTTTTACCCTCCTCCACCTTTTCGGTAACGATGGAGTAGGTATCCTGCTCCAGAATGCTGTATTCCACACCGAGTTGCTCCAGGTAACGGGGCAGTACTTCCTCGGGAAATCCGGGTTGTTTCTGGTCGAGATTTACAGCCTGCAAACGAAAATTGATGGGAGCATGCTTCTGCAGGCTTAACAGGATATCCAGCAGCGTATAGGAGTCCTTGCCTCCGGAGAGGCACACCAGGACCAGGTCGCCTTCTTCGATCATGTTGTAATCGGCGATGGCACGACCCACATCCCGCCGCAAATTCTTGCGGCAGCGATTCAGGCGAAACTGGTCCTTACGGGTATCCATCTATTGCCTTAAACCCGCTCCAGCACCGTGGCTATACCCTGCCCCAGTCCAATGCACATGGTGGCCAACCCCAGTGTCGCATCCTTGCTCTCCATGTTGTTAAGCAGGGTCGTGGTGATGCGGGTACCGGAACAACCCAGGGGATGGCCCAGGGCGATGGCACCGCCACGAAGGTTCACCTTGTCGTCCAGGCTGTCGAGCAGTTCCAGGTCTTTCAGCACCGGCAGGGATTGGGCTGCAAAAGCCTCATTGAGTTCGGCACACTCGATGTCCTGGATGCTGAGGCCGGCTTTCTTCAGCGCTTTCTTGCTGGCTGGAACCGGACCATAACCCATGATGGAAGGATCAACGCCGGCATAAGCCATGGACTTCACTCGCGCGCGGATATTCAGCCCGAGGGATTGGGCTCGCTCAGCGGACATGACCAGCATCGCCGAGGCTCCGTCGGATATTTGCGAAGAAGTACCGGCAGTAACCGTACCATTAACCGGATCGAATACCGGGCGCAGCTTGCCAAGGTCTTCCAGATTGGTATCCGGTCGAATGGTTTCATCCTGTTCCACCAGCACCTTGGCACCGGTATCGTCATGCCCCTCTATGGCAACTATTTCACGGTCGAAATCCCCACTATTGCGCGCTGAATCCGCCAGTTTGTGAGACCTGACCGCGAATTCGTCCTGGTGATGCCGGTCAATGCCATGCATTTTTGCCAGGACTTCTGCAGTAATGCCCATCATCCAGGCAGCCTTGGCTATGTACTTCGAAGCCTTCGGGTTCGGATCAATGCCGTGGGTCATGCCGACATGGCCCATGTGTTCCACACCACCAACGATAAACTGGTCACCGTTATTACTCTGCACGGCCATGGCCGCTGTCTGCAGCGCCGACATGGAGGACCCGCACAGGCGATTCACGGTTTGGGCGCAGGTACTGTGAGGCAGCACGGACATCAAGGCGGCGTTGCGCCCAATGTTCCAACCCTGCTCCAGGGTCTGGTTCACACATCCCCAGATAACATCTTCGGTTTCTGCCGGATCAACCCCATCATTGCGCTCAAACAGGGCATCAATCAGGCGCGCGGATAATTCTTCTGCACGCACGTGGCGGAACGCGCCGGCCTTGGAACGAGCCATGGGGGTACGAATACCATCAACTATAACTGCATCTCTCGCCTGTAAACTCATGCTGCTCCCTCCATCATCGCACCATAGTATGTCGCGCCACCGCGGCTCATCTCCAGCAGGCGTTCGGTGGGCTGGTACATGGCACCAAGTGCTTCGTATTCAGTAGCCAGGCTTACCATCGCGTCCAGACCCTGGCTATCCATGTAGCTCAGGGCACCACCGCGGAACGGTGGAAATCCCAGGCCCAGTACCAGGCCCATATCTGCCTCAATGGGGCTCGCCACAATGCCGTCTTCCAGGCAGCGCACGGTTTCCAGGCACATGGCAAGCATCATCCTGGCAACGATTTCCTCATCGCTGAACTCCTGCGCAGAAGTCTGTACCGTTCCAATCAACTGATCGATTTCAGGATTGGGCAGCTTCCTGGGCTTACCTTTTCGGTCCGGTTCATAGAGATAAAATCCACGCCCGGTTTTCTGGCCGTAGTCTCCCTTTTCAAACAACTTGTCTATGGCGGTGTCGAAGTCAAGCTGCATGCGGTCGAAACCTTCCGCCATGACTCCCTGGGCATGAACCGCCGTATCAATACCCACCACGTCAAGCAAATAAGCCGGACCCATGGGCCAGCCAAAACCCTCCATGGCGCGGTCGATCTGCCGGAAATCCGCTCCATCATGGATGAGACGAGAAAAGGCACCAAAATAGGGGAACAGTATGCGGTTAACCAGGAATCCGGGGCAGTTATTAACCACGATGGGGGTTTTACCCAAGGCTTTAGCATAGGCCACGGTGCTGGCAATAGTCTGCTCGCTGCTGTGCTCGCCGCGTATCACTTCCACCAGGGGCATTACCGGTACCGGATTGAAAAAATGCATGCCACAGAAATTTTCCGGCCGCTTCAGGTCACGCGCCAACTCGTCAATGGAAATGGTTGAAGTATTGCTGGCAATGACAGTGTCCTCGCTGACACAGTCTTCCAATTCAGCCAGCACCGACTTTTTCACCGCGGCTTTTTCCACCACCGCTTCCACAACCAGGTCCACACCGGCGAAGCCGTCGTAACTCAGGCTGGGTCGAATCCTGGACAACACATCCACCAGCTCGCCCTGGTCGAGCTTTCCCCGGCTTACCCGCTTTTCCAGTTGCTTGCGGGCTTCCGCCAGGCCGAGATCTAATCCCTCCTGGGCAATGTCCTTCATGATAATGGGAGTGCCCTTGAGCGCGGACTGGTAGGCAATACCCCCGCCCATGATACCTGCGCCCAGCACGGCCGTGGACTTGACCGGTTTCGCCGCGGCCAGGTGTTTCTTCGCCCTGGAAGCGAGGTACTGGTCATTTATAAACATCTGAACCAGGTTGGCTGCGACCTCGCCTCGGGCCAGTTTCACAAAGGTCTTGTGCTCAACCTCAAGGGCGCCTTCCCGCCCCTGCATCGCGCCTTCCTGCATCGCCTGAACCGCAGCCAGTGGGGCCGGATAATGGCGACCAGCCTTTGCAGCCACCATGCCCTTGGCAGTCTCGAATGCAACATTCAGCTCAATGGGCTGCAGAGTCAAAGGCGATGTCTTTTGCTTGCGAACAGCCAGGTAATCCAGCTTGCCGCTATTGCATTGATCGATCAGTTTCAGTGCCGCGTTTTCTAGTTCTTCCGCAGCAACCAGCGCGTCTAACGCCCCCTCGGCAAAGGCCTGTTTCGCGCCCATATGAGCACCGCTGCTAATCCACAGGTTTGCATTGTCAGCCCCGATCAATCTCGGTAATCGTACCGTGCCGCCAAACCCGGGAATGATCCCCAGCTTTACCTCGGGAAAACCCACCACTGCCTTGTCGGTGGCGATTCGATAGTCAGTTGCCACGGCAAGCTCGAAACCACCACCCAGCGCATTGCCATCCATGATTGTTACGGTGGGCATGGGCAAGTCTTCGATGGCGTTGAACAAGCTATTGGCCTGTTTGAGCCAGTCCAGCAGAGTTTGTTCGTCCTGGGCAAACATGGCAGTAAATTCCATGATGTCCGCCCCGACCACAAATGCCGGTTTGGCACTGGCAAAGATCAGGCCACGGCAATCCGACTTTGCCAATTGCTCCACCACCTCCTGCAATTCCTGCAGGGTCTGGCGATTGAACTTGTTGACGGACGAATCCTGTAAATCGAATTCTAGCCTGGCAACGCCATCAGGCAACATCGAGACGTTTAACGTCTTGCCTTTGAAATTCATAGGTTTACTCCACTGCGGATAGCGGCATTCCATGCTGCCGGGGCCCGCATTATAACGTCGTGCCGAAGCATGATAAAACTGGTCAGAGCGGCCGTTTTCTGCGCTAATATTGGGCCGGAGGAGAATACGCCGGGGCACAGAATCGCAGTAGACCAAGCAGTCTTATGATCAAAATACCTGAATTCACAAGCATGACCTCTCTTCCATCCCTCCTGGCCGTACTGGTACTTATTGGCGGCATTGCACCTGGCCAGGCCCGTGGTGCCGACAGTGGCGTTATCGTTCTCTATCACCACGTGGCAACGGACACGCCCCCTTCTACCACAATTTCGCCGGCGGACTTCCGCCGCCACCTGGAATACCTCAGGGACAATGAATACAACGTCATGGCCCTGGACGACATGGTAGAAGCCCTGCGAGACAGGGAATCAATACCTGATAAATCGGTCGCCATTACTTTCGACGATGGTTATATCTCTATATATGAAGAAGCATTTCCCATGCTTCAGTCATTCGGCTTCCCATTCACCCTCTTCCTCAGCACCGGTCCCATTGATGAGAACCAGCGCAACTACATGAACTGGGACCAGGTACGGGAGTTGTCGGATGCCGGAGCCATTATTGCGAACCACATGGTGGAGCACCCCTATATGCTGGAGCGCCAGGGAAATGAATCCGATGAACAATGGATTTCCCGCTTGCGATTAGAGCTCCTGGCTGCGGAAAGAGCAATCGAGAGCAACACCGGCCAATCCCATCGCTACCTGGCCTACCCTTATGGTGAGTTCGATACAGAGATAAAGGACATGCTGTCCAGGGAAGGATTTACAGGTTTTGCGCAGAATTCTGGCGCCATGGGCCACAATTCTGACTTCCTTGCACTACCCCGTTACCCTCTGGCCAGTATCTATGCCAACCTGGACACCGCCCGCACCAAGTTTGCCAGCCTGGCATTCAATGCAGAATTGGTCGAACCCCTGTCTCCGGTAACAACTCGCCGCGATCCCGCTGTAACGCTGCGCTTTAACCCGGGTAACTATCGCCTGGAACAGATTGGGTGCTTTGCAGAAAGCACTGCCCTGCCCCTGGAATGGATTGACAGGGACGAGGGTTTATTGCGAATCACTCCCGACCGGGAATACCAGGGTCGACGCTGGCGTTACATCTGCACTGCGCCGGACCCGGGATCTAACCGATACTATTGGTACTCGGTTCAGTGGATTCAAATCGCAGAGTGAACTGAATCCCGAATCGTCAATTCATTCTGAATGATGATGTTCTGCACTTCATCGATGTAGTTGTCGCCCCGTTCCGAGTAGCGGCCCAGCCCGAAAGCCAGGATTACGGAGTCCAGCTCCCTTTGCTGCTTGCGCATCTCTTCACGCAAGTCACGGAAAAAGCGGTAGGAATAGTGGGTATTGAGGTTAAGAAAATATGAATCGATAGCCAGCTCTATAGACTCGAAGCGCTTTACTTCGTGCGTGGCACCCACTTCCCGGCGCCTCGGCACAATTCCGCAGCCTTCCTCGAAGCACCACTGGCCGAAAATATTAAAACCCTCCAATGCAAAACGGGATGTTCCCCAGGCGGATTCATTCGCAGCCTGCGCCAGCACCAGCGATGTGGGAATCACATCTACCCGGCGCAGTAAGGAATCAATCAACTCCGCAACGCTCTCTGTAGAGCGCTCTACATCGAGTCGATAGATATCCGCCAATTCCTGCAGGCGGTCCAGCTCAATGCGTGATAGGGATCCCCCGTTAGACATTACATCGGAGAATGCCAGTAGTTGTTCCCGGCGAACCGCAACCTCTTCGTTTCTGGCATTGATATAGTCCTGCAGGTAATCGAAAAATTGTTGTTTCTTTACATCGACGTTTTGAATGGATGCGAAATCGGGAAATACCTGGATGGGCTCATGTGCCTGTTCAGAGATCAATGCATTCTCATCGGGACTCGCCAACCGGGTGACCAGCAATATCAGCCCCGCCAGGGCCAGGCTCAGGGCTCCCGCCGTCAAGAGTTCCTGCTTTCTGCTGTTATCCAGGGTTTCCGCCATAGTTTTCCGTGTTTTCAAACAATAAGTCGAAACTTGATCAATTTTTGTTCTACCAGGGCAATAATATTTAAAGCGAGGTTTTAATAAGTCGTGGCAAGCTATTGATGGACAGCGAATTAATCAATTTCTTTACACTAAAACCAGGCGCCTCATACTACTTTTATCGACGCGCTGCAGGATATCACAAGGACTTCCGACTCCGGTTCAAAGACGACGAAATGTTCCCGGTATCTCCCACTACGCCACGGAGCCGGGATTGGATTGGATAAAAAACTGAGGAGCTATTGACGACCTGCCGAACCACCGCGGCATTCAGGTGAGTCAGGCACCGATTGTTCTTGTTCCCACTCCTCAGGTGCGAACAGGTGCAGGGCGAGCGCATGCACACCATTGTGCAATTCTTCGGCAAGTATTTTATATACAGCCTGGTGACGCTGCACACGTGACATGGCCGCGAACTGTTCCGATACAACCGTTAATTTGTAATGAGACTCCGTTGCCGGCCCACCATGCATATGGCTTTCGTTTTCAATATGCAATACAACCGGAGACAGGCCGGATTCAAGCTTGGATTTTATTGCGTCTGCGACAGACATGAATCTACTCGTGATGAAGCCCATCTTCCTATGGGTGAACCCTGAATTATAAACCACCACCAGTTATGGTGTTAGCGCCATACAATGGCTAACATTGCGCTGCTTTACGATTGGAGCGCGGTAATGGCTGTCAACTGGTATCCCGGACACATGCACAAGGCGAGCAAGGAGCTGAAAGACTTGCTCGAGCGGAGCCAGGTTTTCCTGGAGATTCTCGACGCCCGTTGTCCCAGGGCAAGCAGTAATCCACTCCATGCCGGCACACACCGGGACATGCCCAGCATTCGCCTGCTCAACAAATGCGACCTTGCCGAGGAAGATGTTACCGCTTCGTGGCAAAGGTATTTCGATAATTCCACAACCAGCTCTTGCCTGCTGAGCAGCAAGGAAGCACCAATCCCGGTGGCAAAAGTGCTTGCCGTTGCCGACAGGATGCTGCGAGCCGCTAACGTCGCAACCCGGGCATTCCAACAGAAATTAATAGTGATTGCCGGTATTCCAAACGTGGGCAAGTCCAGCCTGTTAAATGCCTGGTGCGGTCGCAAGCTTGCCCGGACCGGAAACGAACCGGCCATCACCCGTTCACAACAAAGAGTACCCCTGCAGGATGACTGGTACCTCGTGGATACACCCGGATTGCTCTGGCCCAGGTTGGAAGACCAGAATGCGGCCTGCCTGCTGGCAGCCTTCGGCAGCATTCGCCAGACGGCGATCGACGAAGAGGAAATCGCCTGGCGAGTGGCCGAACGCCTGCTGGCGTCTCATTACAACTTGTTGGCAACGCGCTACCAGCTACAGGAACCACCAGGAACGACTGAAGAATTTTTCGCTGCCGTGGCCAGGCTGCGCGGCGCCCAGCGTCACGGCAAACCAGATATGAAAAAACTGGCTGAAATCCTGCTCTCTGACATTCGCAGTGGACGCCTGGGCCGGATAAGTGCGGAGCAAGTTCCAGTATCCCCCGAGCCGGATTAACACGGCGAAAGGTGGCATAATAGCGCCCCTGTAATCAGCCCAATCCATTCATATTGACTTCGCCCGCGCCTGGCAGCACCAAAGGCCTTCGTCTAATGACCATAGCAGTATCTCAACCCCGGAGCGGGGTTAATTCCGACGCAAGTGAAAACGTGCACCCCGCATTCGAATTACGGCGGCGGGAAAATATCCCTTCCCTGAATATCCAGATGGAAGAATATGTTCATCGCAATACCGGCGCGATGCACTACCACATGAAGTCTGACTATGAGGAAAACGTATTCCTGGTTGCTTTTCGTACAGTGCCTTCAGATTCCACGGGTGTTGCACACATCCTGGAACATACAGCGCTGTGCGGCAGCGAAAAATACCCGGTGCGAGATCC
>CAYFKD010000001.1:961443-1001017 GCA_964343795.1 uncultured Pseudohongiella sp. | reverse complement strand
TTTCATGATGATCAGGCGCTCCCTGAATACATTCATGAACGCCTTTACCAGCAGTGACTGGACTGCCTATCCCTTCGCCAGCAAGAATCGCAAGGACTTCGACAACCTGCTCCGGGTCTATCTCGACGCGGCTTTCTTTTCCCGGCTCGATGAACTCGACTTCGCCCAGGAAGGCCACCGCCTGGAATTCTCCGAGCCGGATAATCCGGACAGTGAATTGCAGTACAAAGGTGTGGTGTACAACGAAATGAAGGGCGCCATGAGTTCTGCCAACAGTGTACTGTGGCAGACCATGAGCAGGTATATGTATCCAACCACTACCTACCACTACAACAGTGGCGGTGAACCGGAAAATATCCCCGACCTCAGTTACAAGCAGTTACTGGCTTTCTACAAGTCTCACTACCACCCCAGTAATGCTGTGTTTATGACATTCGGAAACATTCCGGTCGCCGAACTCCATAACAGCTTTGAAGAGCTGGCACTGCAGAAATTCACCAGGCTGGATGAAACCATTTCCGTTGGAGACGAAAAGAGATACCAGGCACCGCAACGGGTCAAAGAATCTTATGCGGTAGATGAAGAGGATATCGCCAACAAGACCCATGTAGTTGTTGGCTGGTTACTGGGCAAAAGCACTGATCTCGAAGAACTGTTCAGGGCACAATTATTGTCGAGCGTACTCCTGGACACCAGTGCCAGCCCCCTGCTGAGGGCGCTGGAGACTACGGACCTGGGCACATCCCCTTCGCCCATGTGCGGACTGGAAGACTCCAGTCGTGAAATGAGCTTCATGGCAGGCCTGGAAGGCTGTACTGAAAATGCGACCGAAGAGGTCGAGCAATTAATTCTGCAAACCCTGGAAGCGGTAAAGGCAAACGGTATCCCCGAGGATCAGCTGGAAGCGGCACTGCACCAGCTGGAACTTAACCAGCGCGAGATTTCCGGGGACAGTTATCCATATGGTCTGCAGCTAATCCTTACCGGGCTTTCCACTGCCATGCACCGGGGTGATGCGATTCGGGTTATGGATATCGATCCCGTTCTCAATACCCTGCGCGAACAGATCAAGGACGCCGCTTTTATCCCTCGGTTGATAGACGAATTGTTGCTGGGCAATCCACACCGGGTCACCCTGACTTTACGTCCTGACCAGCAACTCAACGCACAAAAGATAGCCACAGAGAAGGAAAAACTCCGGGAGATTCGCAGCAAGCTCTCCGAGACCGATGTGACTGTGATTGTTGATCGGGCGCAACAGCTTACTGACCGCCAGCAGCAACAGGACGATCCGGAAATCCTGCCAAAAGTCGGGCTCGAAGACATTCCGGATTCAATTCACGAACCCATCCGGGAAAGCCTGCAACTTTCGGGCAGCGGCTTGCCGGTGAGTTTCTATGGCCAGGGCACGAATGGGCTTGCCTATCAACAAGTAGTTTACTCCCTGCCTGCTCTTTCGGACGAAATGCTTGAGGCGCTTCCTTTATATACCGCCTGTTTGCCCGAGCTGGGCATTGGCAGCCAGGACTATGCCGAGGTACAGACCTGGCAGGCTCGTATTAGTGGCGGAGTAAACTGCTTCAGCAGTATTCGCGGCAGCGTCGAAGATGAACAGCAAACCAGGGCTTTATTGAGTATCTCCTCAAAATCCCTGAACAGGAACCACGCCCCGCTTAGTGAGCTTCTGCATGAAACCATAAACCATGTGCGTTTCGATGAAGAGCAGCGATTGCAGGAACTGGTCGAACAAATCTGCGCACGCAAGGAAAACAGCATCACGCAACAGGGCCACAGCCTGGCGATGCAGCTGGCCTGCTCCGGCATGAGCCCCGCTGCCAGGCTCAGCCATCACTCCGGCGGATTGCGCGGCATAAAGCGCCTGCGGGAACTGCGAAACCGGCTTGAATCCAAGGAAAGCAGGCTGGATTCCCTAAGTCAGCTCGCCAGCCTGCACCAGTTGATTGCCCAGGCTCCGAAACAATTTCTACTTATCGGTGAGAACGAACAACAGCAATCCATGCTGTCTGATGTGTCGAATTTCTGGGGAGAAACAGCGAGCGCTGCGGAAGCAAAGCCATTTGCCCTGAGCAGTGTCAGGCATTCCACTCGGGAAGCTTGGACTACCACGACCCAGGTAAACTTCTGCGCGCAGGCTTTTCCAACGGTCACAGCCAAGCATGAAGACAATGCTGCGCTCCATGTCCTGGCCGGCTACCTGCGTAACGGTTACCTGCACCGGGCAATTCGGGAACAGGGTGGCGCCTATGGAGCCGGCGCAAGCCAGGATGCTAACTCTGCATCGTTTCGCTTCTTCTCTTACCGCGACCCGCGCCTCGAAGACACTGTCCATGATTTTCAACGGGCCGTGGACTGGATCGTCAGCGAGGCTCACCCGCCCAACTTACTGGAAGAAGCCATACTGGGTGTGATCAGCGCCATGGATAAACCATCATCGCCTGCCGGAGAAGCAAAGCAGGCGTTTTACAATTACCAGTTCGGACGAAGCCTGGAACTACGCAGGGAGTTCCGCGGCAGGGTCCTGGAAACCTCCCTGGAAGACCTGAGGTCGGTGGCGCAACGCTACCTGGTTCCGGAGCAGGCCAGTCTCGGCATTATTAGCAGTCGCGAATCCGTCGAAACTTTGACCAATCTCGGTTGTGATATTGTAAATCTGTAAGTATATCAATAGCTTATAAAGAGGAAGAAAAATCAGATATTTTTCGAATAGTGCGGAACTTCTGTGCTGAAACAGGGTCAGAATAAGTGTAGGTAGATGTCATACAAAATTGTGGGTTTTGTTTCATTTATCTCTCCCTTGATAGTATATTAAGCCCAACACCTTACGGTAGTTGGGCTTTTTTTCGCCTCCCCCCTTCTTAAAATTCCGGCTTTCCCATAACCCTGCACAGTCTTGTCTAAAGATTTCTTAAATTCCAAACAGGAAGCCACAAGGGTAACCCTGGTTGGAATGTGGCTGGACATCTTTCTGTCCGTGGCAAAAATTTTCGGCGGAATGTTCACGCAATCTTTTGCACTCATTACCGATGGCATTCACTCATTGACGGATGCGATTACGGATATCTTCGTGCTCATAGTGGCGCGGGTTGCTCATACCCCGCCGGACAAGAATCATCCCTACGGCCATGGCCGCTTTGAAACACTTGGCACTGTGGGAATGGGTGTGGTTTTTATTACCACGGCAGGCATTCTCATATACGACAGTTACCTGCGCCTGCTCAATATAGAAGAACTTCCACAGCCCGCACTCGCGGGCATCGGTATCGCCCTGCTCTCAATCGCCGGCAAGGAATACATCTATCACTACACCATGCGGGTAGCTCGGAAACTCAATTCCAGCCTGTTACGCGCCAATGCCTGGCACAGCCGCACCGATGCTATCTCATCAATCGCAGTACTCATTGGCATTGTGGCCGCACAGCAAGGTTACCCGTGGATGGATACGGTCGCCGCGATGTTCGTTGCCGCTATTATCGCCAAGATAGGTTGGGAGCTTTGCAGCGACAGCATCCGCGAACTGGTGGACACCGCAATTGACGACAGCAGGCGGCGCGAGATTGAAGACTCTGTACTTAAGATAGAGGGCGTGCACGGTATTACAAATCTCCGCAGCCGGTTTTCAGGAGGGAAAATAATTCTGGAACTGGACTTACTGGTCAATCCTCGCATTTCCGTATCGGAAGGACATCAGTTGGGCGAGCTGGTGAGCATAAACCTTCTGGGGGAATTCAGTGATATTGGTGATGTGGTGGTACATATCGATCCTGAATTACATATCGACGCAATGAGTGCCGGAGAATTGCCATCACGGGACCAGGTGCTCGAAGACATTTATACACAACTGGAAGATGTCATCGATCGTGCCGACATAGAATCTATCGACCTGCACTATCTCGACCGCGGTATCGAACTGGATGTCACTGTTAATCTCAAGGAAATTCCTCCTGCACTGCGGGAAAAAATTGAAGATATCCTGATTCCGGTCTCTCACTTCAGCCGCCTTCGCATTTTCACCAAGCTCTGCGAACTGGAACTGGACCAGAAATTATCCTGATTCCCCGACAAGGAACAAAATCCTGCCCCTACATACAAATGTTCCTGTTTTCCCTATACTTAGGCGCAGTCAGGACGAAGGCGTCAGCATAAGAAGTGCCATGAAACCCACCGATATCTCCAATCCCGAATACTTCCACAAAGTAGTGGATTGCCAGTGGGCGTGCCCGGCCCATACCCCGGTACCGGAATACATCCGCTTGATTACCGAAAAGCGCTATACCGATGCCTACATGATCAACTGGGTCTCAAATGTTTTCCCGGGAATCCTCGGCCGCACATGCGACCGACCCTGTGAACCCGCATGCCGTCGCGGCAGGGTGGAAGAACAACCCGTTGCCATCTGCCGCCTGAAGCGAGTTGCCGCAGACTTCAAGTCTGATATCAAGGACCGACTGCCGGATATCCCCAAGAAAAAGAATGGCAAACACATAGCCCTGATCGGGGCCGGACCTGCATCACTCACGGTTGCTCGGGACCTGCTTCCACTAGGTTACGAAATCACACTATTTGAAAAAGATGCATTGTCCGGCGGCGCCATGCGTACCCAGATACCCCGCTTCAGGTTGCCCATGGAGGTGCTGGAGGAAGAGCTCCATTACATACTGGATATGGGCATTAATTGCCGATTCGGGGAAGAAATCACCAGCATGAAGTCCCTGCTCAGTGAAGGCTTCGATGCAATTTTTGTCGGCACGGGAGCACCCCTGGGCAAGCGGCTGGAGTTACCAGGATACGAGGAAGCCAAGTCCAATATTCATACGGGCATAGAATGGCTGGCCAACGTGGCATTCGAACATGTCGATTCAATCGGAGAAAGAGTAGTAGTCCTGGGTGGTGGCAATACCGCCATGGATTGCTGTCGCACATCAAAACGACTCGGTGGCAAAGATGTGACCGTAACCGTGCGCAGCGGCTTCGATGAGATGAAGGCGTCTCCCTGGGAAATTGAAGATGCCATGAACGAAGATATTCCCATTCTTAATTTTCATGTGCCGAATCAATACCTGATCGAAAACGGCAAGCTTACCGGCATGGAGTTTGAACGAGTCCGAAAAGAATATGATGAGAACGGTAAGCGATTGCTGATTCCCACCGGAGAAGATCCCGTTGTTGTTCCCTGTGATGACGTACTCTGCGCCATCGGCCAGGAAAACAGCTTTCCCTGGATCGAGCGTGATATAGGTATCGAATTTGACCAGTGGGAACTTCCCATCCTGGACAAATCAACATTTCAATCGACTCACGAAAAAGTATTTTTTGGTGGAGACGCCGCCCTGGGACCGGACAACATTATTACCGCTGTTGCCCACGGTCACGATGCCGCCCTGTCGATACATCTCCTCTGCAACAATCAGGACGTGAATCAGCGGCCAGCTCCACTGACCACGCTGGAGAGCCAGAAGATGGGCATTCACCAGTGGTCCTATGACAACGACATCAGCAACGATCCTCGCTTTATCGTTCCTCACGCTGCCAAGGAAGCCACCTTAAATGACATAAACATGGAGGTGGAACTTGGCTTCGATGAATCCCTGGCTCACGACGAAACCCTGCGCTGCCTTAATTGTGATGTACAAACCGTATTTACCGATAAACTTTGTATTGAGTGTGATGCCTGTGTAGATATTTGCCCTACTGACTGCATTACCTTTACTGCAAACAGGGAGGAAGAGCAGCTGCGCCAGCGCATGCTGGCCCCTGCCGATAACCAGGAACAGGACCTGTACGTTTCAACTGAGCTGGGCACCGGGCGCATCATGGCCAAGAACGAAGATCTCTGCCTGCACTGCGGGCTCTGTGCCGAGCGCTGTCCCACCAATGCCTGGGATATGCGCAAATATCTGTACGACACCCCCAAAGCGGTTAACGCATGCCAGAACTGATTCATACCACCAAGGTCAAACAAGTGCCCAGGGTCAATGACTTTGTGGTCAAGTTTGCCAATGTGAATGGGTCGGGGTCCGCCAGTGCCAACAACATGTTTGCCAAGGCGGTTTTTCGCATGGGAATTCCGGTCAGTCCCCACAATATTTTCCCCTCCAACATACAGGGACTACCCACCTGGTATGAAGTTCGAATCAATGAGAAGGGCTACCTGGGGAGGCGGGAAGGTGTAGACCTCATGGTAGCAATGAATGAACAGACCCTTGCCAGGGATATGAAAGAAATAGTTCCCGGAGGGTACCTGCTCTATGATTCTTCAAAATCGCTGCCGGCGGAGTTGTTGCGGGATGACATCAATTACCTGCCCATCCCGCTTACCCAGATCTGTCTGCGTGAATTTGATCGCCCGTCCCAGCGACAACTGTTCAAGAATATCGTCTATGTCGGAGCCCTGTCGGCTTTTCTCAAAATAGATTTCAAGGTACTGACTGATCTCGTCGGCGACCAGTTTCGCGGCAAGGAAAAGCTGATATTGCCAAACATCCATGCCCTGGAACTGGGGCACCAGTACGCCGTGGATAACTTCGCTTGTCCTTTGTCATTGCAATTGAAGGCCAGCGACCAGAATGAAAACAAGGTACTAATTGACGGCAACACTGCGATAGGGCTCGGTTGTATTTACGGTGGCGCCACCATTGCATCCTGGTATCCGCTTACACCATCTACTTCGGTGGTGGACGCCTATAGCAAGTATTGCAAACGCCTGCGTATCGACCCGGGCACGGGTAAGAAAAAGTTTGCCATTGTACAGGCCGAAGATGAGCTAGCCGCGATCGGAATCGCAATCGGTGCCGGCTGGATGGGCGCCCGTGCGTTTACCGCTTCCAGCGGACCGGGAATTTCCCTGATGCAGGAATTCCTCGGCCTGGCCTATTTCTCCGAAGTGCCGGTGGTGCTGTTTAATATCCAGCGAGTAGGCCCATCCACCGGAATGCCCACTCGAACCCAGCAGGCGGACTTGCTCAGTTGCGCCTATGCATCCCATGGCGATACCAAGCATGTGCTGCTGTTTCCCGCCTCGCCGAAGGAATGCTTCGATTTCACCGCGTCTGCATTTGATATTGCCGATCGCCTGCAGTCTCCAGTAATTGTCATGAGCGACCTGGAGCTGGGCATGAATGAGCACATTTGCGAGCCTCTGGGCTGGGATGATGATCGTGAGTACGACCGTGGCAAGGTACTCAGCGCCGAAGACCTGGAACAAGTAGAAGATTTCGGTCGATACCGGGACGTGGACGATGATGGCATTCCCTACCGTACCTACCCCGGCACCCATCCGGACAGAGGGAGCTACTTCACGCGGGGAAGCTCTCACGACGCAAACGCTGCCTATACCGAAGACGGTGATGTATATGCCGAGGTAATGGATCGCATTGCAAAGAAATTCAAGACAGCACTGAACTATATTCCCGAACCGGAAATATCTTCCATGACGGAGAACAAGCTGGGCTTGATCTACCTGGGGACTACAGATGCAGCCATCCCCGAGGTTCGGGACAGCCTGGTGAAGAAAGGCATAACCTTTGACACCATGCGTATCAGGTCATTTCCCTTTCACCAGTCCGTTGCCGAGTTCATCGAGCAGCACGAGACTGTGTTTGTAATCGAACAGAATCGCGATCAGCAATTACGCAGCCTGCTAAAGATCGAATGCGATGCATCCCCGGAAAAGTTGAAATCAATCCAAAGCTATAACGGAATTCTAATCACCGCCGACCAGATTGAACGGGATATCCTTAAATCGTTCCCGGTGCAGACAGACACGGAATCGGTATCCGCCTGACAAGACCGTACATTATGAGCTATATAAACAAACCCAGGTATCGCCACCCTTCACTAAAGACCAATGAGCTCGGTCTCACCCGCCGTGACTATGAAGGCACTCTCACTACACTCTGCGGCGGCTGCGGTCATGATTCTATCAGTGCGGCAATAATTCACGCCGTATCGGAAATGTCATTACCACCGCACCAGGTGGCAAAGGTGTCGGGAATAGGCTGTTCTTCCAAGATACCATCTTATTTTCTTGCCAAGTCACACGGATTCAATTCCGTGCACGGCCGCATGCCCTCAGTAGCTACCGGAGCCAACCTGGCTAACAGGGACCTGTACTATATAGGGATATCTGGTGACGGGGACAGCGCCTCCATTGGCCTGGGCCAGTTCTGCCATATCGTGCGTCGCCGCATCAACATGCTGTACCTGGTGGCCAACAACGGCACCTATGGCCTCACCAAGGGGCAACTTTCTGCTACCGCAGACCAGGGCTCACGCACCAAGTCAGGCGAGGAAAGTCAGTTCGATCACATCGACATGGCCAGCCTCGCAATAGACCTGGGCGCGAGTTTTGTAGCGCGAAGCTTCTCGGGCGACAAGGAACAGCTGGTCCCGCTGATCCAGGCTGGCCTCACTCACCGGGGATTTGCGTTTATCGATGTCATTTCTCCCTGTGTGACATTTAATAACACGGAGATGTCCACCCATGGCTACAAGAACACCTGGGAAAACAATGTGGCCCTGAGCGAGATCGATTTTGTGCCCATGCGCAAGGAAATCACTACGCAATACGATGCCGGCAAAGAAAAGGAAATCACACTGCACGATGGCTCCGTGATTCATCTGCACAAAACCGACACCGACTATGATCCCACCGACAAGGAAAACGCGCTGGAACACATTAACGCCAAGAAGAAGCAAGGCAAGATTGCTACCGGGCTGCTGTACATCAATCAGTCCACTTCGGATTTACACGCATTGGCGGAAACCCTCGATCGGCCGTTCAGCAGCCTGAGCAATCACGAATTGTGTCCGGGGAATGAAGTCCTGCAGGGTATAAATAATACCTTCAGGTAGAAATCCAGGGCAGGTATCAGACCCTGTTCTCTTTGATCAGTTCGTAGGCAGCCTTTATCTCCTGGGTCTTTTCAGTCGCCAGGTCGATCATTTCGTCGGGCAGGCCTTTGGCAACCAGCTTGTCAGGGTGATGTTGATTCATCTGGCGGCGATAGGCCTTCTTTAGCTCCTCATCGCTGCAGCCAGAGCTCACTCCCAGAAGTTCATAAGCAGCCGTCAGCTTCGCTCCCTTGGAAGCCTCGCTGGCAAAGTGCATTTGTCCCGTGAGGCGATGTAGTAAAGCATCGAACTGGGCTCGCGAATATCCCAGGTCGGTTGCTATACCTCGAAGTATCTGTTGTTCCCTGGAGTCGAAATGCCCATCGGCGAATGCAGTGGCCATGATGATCTCGAGAAACATTTGCACAAGGTTTCGGCGCCTGTGGCTTTCCTGCTTGAACTGGGCAAGCACCTCGTGTACCGGAAAGCCTTCTTTCTTTCCTTCATTAAAGAGATTAATGGCAACCTTACGCTGGGTATCATTAAGCTGCATCTGCGCCATGACCCGTTCAGCCATGGCAATCTCATCTCGCGTTACCCTGCCATCGGACTTGGCGATATAGCCCATAATGGCAAATGTGCAGGTAAAGAATACGGATTGAACTCGCTCCGTGGCCCCCAACCCCAGGGAGTCATCAAGGCGAATACCTTCCAACCCGCCATCAAAGTAGTTTCCCAGCGCGGCGCCGAGTATGGCGCCGAGCGGGCCGCCCATCATGAAACCGAAGGTGCCACCTAAAACCTTGCCCCACCAGCTCAAGGTCGGGTACCCGGCATTGCCTGTAGGCTATGTGAAAAGCCTGGAAAGAAAAACACTAGGGATAGCAAACTTCAGGACAACAGGCGTTGCAACCAGTTTCGATCGAGGTCACGCCGGCAGGAATCCAGCTGACCGGCAAAGCGGCTGGCATTGGATTGCACCTGGGATGCGGCGTTAAGAAGCCATTGCTTGTCACGATAGGTACCCCGTTGAAAACCACCATTGCCTTCATGATAGGCCAGGTACAGGCTGTATGCATCATTGCGAGAGATGCCACTGATGCGATTGGAGTTGGCGTTGTACCAGGCAACGAAGTCAATGGCATCTTCGAAATCAGAACGGGAAGCACGAGAATTGCCACTTCGCTGCTCATACTCTTCCCAGGTGGAGTCCAATGCCTGGGCATAGCCGTAAGCCGATGACGGCCTTGGCCCCGGTAAAATCCAGAGAAAGCGGGTTCGCTCCGGTCTTGCACGGGCGTTGAAAGAGGATTCCTGGTAAATGAACGCCATGTTCACGGCCATGGGAACTCCCCATTGTCGTTCGGCGGATTTGGCGGCGCGATACCAGGAGCGTCGGTCTTCAAAGATATCACACACGTTGGCCACGTTTCGGGGTGGCGAACTGGCGCACGCCGCCAGGCTGACAATGCTAACTACAGAAACAATAAGTTTGAATAAATTGGACATATCTTTTTACGATGATTACAAAATAATGTCCTGTATTCAGGCTTGTCGGCAATATTTCAGAGAAATTCACATTACTGGCCGATTCCAACATGATCTGGCTATGGTTTGGCCACAAAAATGCAGATTTCACCAGACAGTCGATCTGATTTGCCGCTTTCCCTGCACGGTGTTACTTATCAAGACGCAATTCATTAATTCCAGGGTTTGCGTATTTTGTGTTTTTTTGGCCGTACCACACATTTCTTATTAGCCACAAAAAGCACAACACACAGAACTTCACTACGAATTCGATGCCAGCATACTTATTGAGGCTATCTAGCTCAGATCATCAAGCCGGGCCAAAAATTCCCCTTCATCGAGAATTTCTATTTCCAGTTCCTCGGCGCGCGTCAGCTTGGAGCCGGCACCGGGCCCCGCCACTACGCAGTCGGTATTCTTTGACACACTGCCAGCTACCTTGGCACCCAGCGCGACCAGCCGTGCCTTTGCCTCGTTCCGGGTCATTTGTTCCAGGGTGCCCGTGAGCACCCAGGTCTGTCCCGCCAGGGGCTGGGCCGCTTTGTCGACTTTCACATCGGGCCAGTTTATTCCCTGGTCGATTAGTTCTGAGACCAGCTTCCTGTTTTCCTTGTTGGCAAAGAAAATCGAGATGTGCTGCGCCATTACCGGCCCGATATCCGCCACCTGTTCCAGATCCTCCGCTGAAGCCGCCATGATTGAATCCAGGTCGCCGAAGTGATTGACCAGGGCCAGGGCCGTGGCTTCACCCACTTCGCGAATACCGAGAGCAAACAGGAAGCGCGGCAGGCTTGTGCCTTTGCTTTTGTTGATGGCAGTCACCAGGTTCTGCGCAGATTTCTGGCCCATGCGTTCCATGGCTGCCAACTGCTCTATCGTCAGCCGGAAAATGTCGGCAACCGTTGCGATGATGCCTTCGTCTACCAATGCCTCGACCAGTTTGTCACCCAGGCCTTCGATATCCATGGCGCTGCGCGAAGCGAAATGCTTGATCGTTTCCTTGCGCTGGGCCGGGCAGACCAGCCCGCCACTGCAGCGATACAGAACCGCTCCATCCTTTTCCACGACCGATCCACAGGCCGGGCATTTTTCGGGAATCTTTATGCTCCGCCGACGCGGTTTTTTACCGTCGCCATGCTTTGGATCGATTACTTTCACCACCTTGGGTATGACGTCACCGGCACGCCGCACGATTACCGTGTCGCCGATGCGCAAGCCAAGGCGCTGAATCTCGTCCATGTTGTGCAGAGTGGTATTACTTACAGTAACTCCGCCTACGAATACCGGCTCAAGCCGGGCCACCGGGGTGATAGTGCCGGTTCTTCCAACCTGGAATTCCACGTCCAGTACCCGCGTGGACTTTTCTTCGGCGGGGAACTTGTACGCCATGGCCCAACGAGGCGTCCTGACATTACTCCCCAGGTGCTGCTGCATCTCAAGATGGTTGACTTTTACAACCGCACCGTCGATCTCGTAACTGAGACCATCTCTCTTGTCTAGCAGTGAATCGCAGTAATCCAGGCAGGCCTCGATACCCCGGCATACTGCTCGATCCGGATTCAGCGGTAATCCGAATTCACCCAACAGGCTGAATACATCTGACATGGTATCCGGTACTTTTAGTCCTTCGTTGACACCTATGCTGTAGCAATACATCTGCAATGGAATCTTGGTCGTGTTTTTTGCATCCAATTGCCGTATCGCACCCGCCGCGGTGTTGCGTGGATTAACGAATTGCTTGCCCCCTTCCTTTTCCATGCGCTTGTTCAGACTGACGAATCCTTCCCTACTGAGAAAGATCTCACCACGCACTTCCAACAAACGCGGTAAAGACTTCCGAGCGAGCTGCAGCGGTACACTTTGCAGGGTTTTGACGTTGTGGGTAATGTCTTCACCGGTAATGCCATCGCCGCGGGTGGCTGCCCGGTCAAGTCGGCCGCTGCGGTAGAGCAGGCTTACCGCCACCCCGTCCACTTTGGGTTCGCAGCTGTATTCAATCGCGTCTTCAGAATCCAGGCGCTTCTTGATACGCAGGTCGAAGTCCTTAAGCCCCTTTGCATCAGACACCTTGTCCAGTGATTGCATGGGCACTTCATGGGTTACCTGGGAAAACTTGTCCAGCGGCTGGCTGCCCACTCGCTGGGTTGGTGAATCGGGTGTTGCAAGGTCGTACTTCTGTTCCAGCTCCTCCAGGCGACTCAGCAGGGCATCAAAGTCGGCGTCGGGAATCTCGGGAGCATCGAAGCTGTGGTAGCGTCGGTTGTGGTAATCAATCTGTTTTCGCAGCGATTCCACTTCCTGCTTAATGCTTTCAGGAACGGTCATGGCAGACCGAATGCTAGCCTCTGCTGGCTGCGGATTTCAATCGGCGTAATTCGAAATCTCGGACACGCTGGCGATAATGCTCGATGGTCTGAGCAGTCATTCCATTGCGATTATCGTCTTTCATTTCTCCGCCCAGTTGGCTGGCGAGCTGGCTCGCCGATTTAAGCATGCGTTCGAGGGCATCAAGATTGTTAATGGCAGTAGGCAGCGCCAGGAACAGGCTGATTCCCGGAGTGGCGAAGGACTCCATATTATTCAGGTCAAAGGTGCCCGGGTTAAGAATGTTCGCCACGCTGAAAATTACCGGTGAACGATCATCCGCACCAAGACGCTGATGAAATATATTCATATCTCCGAATTTCAATCCCGCGCTTACCAGCACATGGAGTAAATCGTTTCCGACAAAACCCCGCCCTGGAGGCGCCATTATGTTAATCACCAACACTTCGGAGGGCTCGGCAACCGGCGCGGTATCTGAATTTACAGCTTCTCGTTCGTCATCGAGGTGGGTGACCGTCGCCACGGATTCCGGCAATTCCTGTTGTTCCGGCTCTAGCGGTTCCGCATCGGCTGCAGTACTGGAAACTTTCTTGCGCAGCTTAAATCGGTCAAACAATCCTCTCTTCTTCTCCACTTGCCGGTCTTCTTTTGCATGGCTGTCGGCTGCGGCCGGGGAATCCGCCATGGTACTCGCCACGGGGTTGCTGTCACCGATGCGCTCTCCCGCCGAGAGTGAAAACGCATCCAGCTGGTCTTCAAAATTGCTTTCCATGTCCAGGGTTGGCTCTTGTCGCGCTTCGGCTTCGCCATGACGGCTTGAAGCAGCTTCGTCCCCAGTCTCGTCTTCGGCCTCGTATTCTTCCTGGTAGCTGTCTTCCGCGTCGTAGCCATTCTCCGCTTCATCGGGATCATCGTCGTAATAATCCGGAGCTACAGATTGCATGTTGTCCTGGGCAGCCTCCCGCTGAAATGAGTCATCGTCGCCAGGCTCTTCGGGGTAGTCCAGAAGGATGTCATCCGCCGATTCCGGCTCGGCGGCATCTGCCACTTCCACCGCATCCATAAGCACCGGGATCTCCTGGTCGCTGTCGGCATCTCCGAGGTCGAGTTGCCCGGCCCGGGCATCGGCGGCTTCGATCCTGCTGTTCTGGCGATTGACTTCGTCCAGGGATCGCTCCACGACCCGGGCACCGCCCCCGGGCAATTCCGCCATCTCCAGGGCATCCAGGTCTACTTCGGGGATGTTCTTTTCGATGGCGAGGCGCAACTGCCCCCGGCGCGCCTGCAGCGCGATATAGAGACCCCGCAGGATGACCCCTACGATGGCCAGTCCCAGCAGGAGAATGAAAAGTTCCCGTGTATCCATGGTGACGTCACCGCGCCGGCCATTGCCAACCCGGAGAATTTAGAAAATTTTTAATATTATCTTGCAGTTACCGGTATTTCTTTAGCGAGAATTGGCCTGGATTTGAGGCAGATACAGGCTAGCTGGCGGCCAGTTCAGCGGCTTCCTCAATATCAACCGCGACGATGCGGGATACGCCTGGCTCATGCATGGTCACCCCAAGCAGCTGGTTGGCCATTTCCATGGTGATCTTGTTGTGGGTGATGAAAATGAACTGGATATTTTTTGACATCTCCCGCACCAGGTCCGCGTAGCGGCCCACATTGGCGTCATCCAGGGGAGCGTCCACCTCGTCCAGCATGCAGAAAGGTGAAGGATTGAGGTGAAAAATGGAGAACACCAGGGCGATAGCGGTCATAGCCTTCTCGCCACCGGATAGCAGGTGAATTGTGCTGTTACGCTTGCCCGGGGGACGTGCCATGATGGTCACGCCGGTATCCAGCAGATCGTCGCCGGTCATATCCAGGTAGGCGTGGCCGCCGCCGAAAATACGCGGGAACAACTGCTGCAGGCCACCGTTGATCTTGTCGAAGGTGTCCTTGAATCGGGCACGGGTTTCCTTGTCGATCTTGCGAATGGCGTTTTGCAGGGTGTTCAGAGCCTTTTCCAGGTCATCGTTCTGGGCATCCAGGTAAACCTTGCGCTCTGACTGTTGCTTGTACTCGTCAATAGCCGCCAGGTTGATGGGGCCGAGGCGGCTGATGCGGTTGCCGAGCTTCTCCAGCTCCCGTTCACATTCTTCTTCGGAAATCTCTTCTTCCAGGCCAGCCAGCACCTGTTCCGGTTCGAAGCTGTCTTCCCGCAGTTTCTGCAACAGGCCATCACGCTTCACCGAGGCCCCCTCACTGGTAATGCGGCCCTGGGTTAATGACTCACGGATGTCCGTGACCTGGCCCTGTACCCGGTTGCGCTCCTGCTCCAGCTCGCGAATCTTGAGTTCGTTTTCATCCACGGCGGCCTTGGCGGCGGTGAGCTCTTTCTCCACCTCCAGACGTTGCTGCAGCAGGGTCTCCAGGTCCGCCTGCATGGTGAGCAAAGGCGCGTCAGATTCGGCGATCTGGGAGTTGAGAGATTCCATCCTTTCCTTGGAACGCTGCACCTGGCTGGCCATGCGGTCCATGGTTTCCCGTGTGGACTGGAGCTGTGACTCAATAGATTGCTGTTTTAGTGCAAGTTCATGCGCTAAGTCTTTGTCACTTCTGGCTTTTGTTCTTGAATCTTCCAGACTCTTCTGGAGTTCTGCGCGAGCTCCTTCCAGGCGCTCGCGGTCACTGACGTCCTTGGCCATATTGTCCAGCGCCTGTTGCAGCCGGGACCTGGCCCTGGATGTGTTTTCCTGCTCCTGGGTGATCTGCTGATCCAGTTCCCGCAGCTCATCACGGATGCGTTCCATGCGCTTCTCCGCTTCTTCCTGCTTGGCCAGCTGAGCTCCCTGCTCTGATTTCAGCTCTGCCAGCCGGGCGCCCAGGGATTCCAGCTCTTGCTGGACTTCATCGCGCCGGTTTTCCGCCTGCTTCAGCTCGCCTTGCAAGCCGCTCTGATTTTCAACCAATACATTAACTTTCTCTGTTAATGACTTGATTTTAATGAATGTTTCCCCAATCAACGTTCGTCTTTCTGCGATGCTGCCACGATTGTCACCGTTATCCAGCTGCAGCCAGTTCCTGCCCACCCACTGGCCGGCGGCGGTGACGATGGATTCGCGGGGAGATAGCTGGTCCCGGTGGGCCAGCGCTTCGCTCAGGGAGGTCGCCACGTATATGCCCTGCAACCAATCTGACAGGTCCCAATCGCTGGAGACCTTACCTGATAGCGGTGCCAGGCTGCCCTTGTTTATTGCCGAGTCGGTACCGGACTTGCTGACATCGATGAGGGCCAGGCGGCCTTCCGGGAAATCATTGAGCAGCTGCTCGACCTGGTCCAGGCCCTCCACGCAGACGCTCTGCAAGGAGCCCCCCAGCACCATTTCCACGGCCTTTTCCCAGCCGGATTCGATTTGCAGCCCTTCCCCCAGCCTGAGCTGGTTTTCCAGCCCCTTGCTGCTTAGCCACGCATTGATATGGGTATTGTCCTGCCCCAGTGCGGCCTGCTGCAAAGCTTCCAGGGAAGCCAACTTGCCCTTTGCCTTTTGCAGTTCCGACCGGGCCTGGTCCAGCTCATCGGCACAACGGCCCAGGGCAGTTCGTTTGTTGTCAATGGTCTCGCTCAGGCTGCGGCTTTCCGACTGCCTGGCTTCAATGCCGGATTCCAGCTCCACCAGTTCGGCGTGGGCCGCCGAGTCCGCGGCATCCCGGGCAGACTCCAGTTGTTCCAGCTCTGAGCGCAGGGTCTTCTTGCGTTCCATGCCCCGCTCCACCATGGTTTCCAATTGCTGGATTCGGGATTGTTCTACTTCGGCGGTTTGCCGCGGTTCTTCTGCCTGCTGGTTGAATGCGTCCCATTGCTCCTGCCATGCCTGCAAGGCTCTTTCTGCATCTTCTACATTCTTTGCCGACGCAATCTCACCCGCGCTGGCCTGCTCCAGCCGTGGTGATACGGACTGCAGCTCCGCATCCAACTGGGTAATCTTGCGCAGGTCAATATCCAGTTCTTCCCGGGTCTGGGTCCAGGCATCTTCGGTCTCGGTAAGATCCAGCCGCATCTGGTCCACTTTTTCCTTGTGGTGCTCCATGGACTGTTCGATACGGGCAATATCGTTACCCAGGCTATAAAACCGCGCCTGCACCTCACCAAGTGCGTCATTGAGGTCGGTATTTTCTGCCAGGTGTTTCTCCACGCTGGCGTCGATGCCCCGCTGTTCGGCGATCTTGGCCTCCAATTCCAGCTCCAGCTTGTTGATCTTCTCCTGGTTACTGCGAATCTCCCCGTCCAGGGTCTTCCAACGCAGGGCGTTGAGGTTGGCGCTGGCCTGGCGCTCCTCTCGCTTCAGGTCGGCATATTTCTCTGCCGCTACCGATTGGCGCTGCAGGTGCTGCAGTTGCCGCTCTAGTTCCTCGCGTATGTCCGCCAGCCGCTCCAGGTTGGCCCGGGTGCGCTTGATCCTGCTCTCTGTCTCCTTGCGCCGCTCCTTGTACTTGGAAATACCCGCCGCTTCCTCGATAAACACCCGCAATTCTTCGGGTTTCGACTCGATGAGCCGGGAAACCATGCCCTGCTCGATGATGGAGTAGCTGCGCGCCCCGAGACCGGTACCGAGGAAGATGTCAGTGATGTCCTTGCGCCGGCACTTGGTGCCATTGAGGCTGTATTCCGATTGCGCCTCACGGTCCACCTTGCGCTTGATGGAGACCTCGGTGAAGTTGGCGTATTCACCACTGAGTTTGCGGTCGTGGTTGTCGAATACCAGTTCGACACTGGCCTGGCCCACCGGTTTGCGCGCACCAGAGCCGTTGAAGATGACGTCCGTCATGCTCTCGCCGCGCAGGTTCTTGGCAGAGCTTTCGCCCATGACCCAGCGCACAGCATCAATGACATTGGACTTGCCACAGCCATTGGGGCCAACGACGGCGCCAAGATTAGAAGGGAAGTTTATTGTGGTGGGGTCGACGAAGGATTTGAAGCCGGCGAGTTTAATGCATTTCAGTCGCATGGATGGTTTTCAGTTTTCCCCGTGGAAGTGCGCCACACCGCTGACAAATCAAGCGCGGAAGTGTAGCCGATTCGCCTCTGCAATGACACCGCCAATTTTCTGACACACAGATAAACCGGGGCCTCCGCCCTATACTATCTAACGTCCGCTTGCTGATTTCCTGTATAGTTGCCGCAGAAAATTTTGGGGTACTTCGAAGCCGATGGGGTTGTTTAAAAATCAGACAGTATTTTGCCGCCACTGCCTATGGCGATGGACAAAAGTGGCCGCCGTAACCTCCCTGTCATGGATGCTTTCCTTGCCACTGTGGGCCGATACCCCGCTGGGCTGGATAAACAGCAGCAATCCCACGGCATACACAACCACTGCCGGGGAGTTTGAAATCAGCGCTTCCTACCTGGCCGTAAACGACACCATCGACTTTTTGAATATCCGTGACGACCTGATCGCGGCCAACCGCATACTGGCGGGGAAAAGCGGCGACCTGTCCGGTCGGCGACTGGAACTGAATTACGGCATCCTGCCCGAGCTCTCTGTGTTCTACCGGCGCCAGGAGCATGCGTTGACAGTGGACCTGGGCACAATCAACAGCATCAACCTGATCGATATCGACAATTCCCTGGACACCACCTACCAGTCGGCCGGGGTCAAGTGGACCCTGTACCAGGCCAACCTGCTGAATCCCGACAACCGGGTGAGCGCCCTGTCGCTGGAACTGACCGCATTCGATAGCAAATCAGGAAACTTCGACGTGGTGCTGGACGAGATTCGCTTCGACAATATCGAGGTGTTTTTCCGCGATCCCCAGACTTTTTCGGTTACCGAACTGGAAGATGAAGGCTGGCAAGCGCGATTGCTTTATACCTGGCCCATTTCGGGCCTGGGCGTCGGCACTGTCTGGGCCGGGCTGGGAGAAAGCGATGCCACTTCAGCCACCACTTCCGACGTGACCGTGCAGTCCCTTGCCAGCCTTTTCGAGCAACAGTTCCGGCGGGAAGAGTCGTTCTATTACCTGGGAGCCAGCCTGAACCTGAGCATTACCCCCCGTCTCCCCATTACCATCAGTTATGAGTACATCGATATAGCCGATTCCACCTTCTCCCGCACACCGGAACAGCCCCCTGCCGGACTGCCAGGGTTTCTCGCCGCCAGCGGCAGCGCAGGCGCTGGCAGCAACCACAGCTTCAATGCCCGTGTTGGATACTGGTTGACTCCCCGAGTCAACCTGAGCCTGAAAGGAAATCTCTTTTCAAATCAATTCGTTGGCGTACTGCCCCACTACAACAACCCGCTCAGCGAGTCATTCGCCAACTTGCTTTACGGCTATATTGGCCTGGAACTGGGCTATCGTCTCTGATTCAGGGCTGTCTATACCCCTGATTTAACCCGAAAAACTACTTAAGAATGTTCCTTCAGCATGCTAAATTCGGGGTGTTTAGCGAATTTTGCCGGGTACCAGGGGCTGCATATAGCCATTGAAGGAATCCGGCCAAGCACTCGTGGTTTTTTAGTTTTAACCACCCAGCCAAGAAGAAGATTGGAAGCCGCAATGACATTTCCGAGCCGACCGCGTTTCAAGACTGGAATAATTCCCTTAGCTTTCGCAGGACTTGCCGCCACGCTTAGCAGCCCTGCCGTATTCGCAACCGACCTTGCTGTTACCGGTGATTCGGTCACCATTACCGCATCGGCAGGTGGTTTTACCCAGGCCAAGAACCTGGCAGCGAGCCCTGGCCTGGTGCCGGCAACCGACAACGTGCCCGTCGCATCCATTTCCAGCGACCTGACATTCACCTTCTCCCTGACCCCTGCAACGGTGATCCAGGATGGGACTTACAATTTCGAAGCCGGCATGTTTATTGACCAGGACGGATCCAGCAGGCGCCTGGAGATTTCAATATCCAATGTCACGCTTACAGTGGCGAATAACAACACTACGCTAACAGGCCAGGTCGCCGCGGGCACCAATGCCAAGGTCGTGGGCAGAAGTGCCGACGGCAGCGCCACCGCGAGCATCACGCTCAGCAATGGAACACTAAGTTTTAACGGCTCCACCCTGATGATCACAGCCGGCGCCCAAGTGGCCGAAATCCAGGGCTCAACCAACATGATCCTGCAGGATCTCACCACTACTTTTTCTGCGGCTGCCAGCTACAGTTACGGCGTATTCCTCAAGCAAACCGGCGGACCCCAGGGATTGGCCATCGGCACCACGGGCGGGACCGTATTTGGCTGCGCCGCTGCCAATCCCATGGTGCTAGCTGGCAGTTCCAGTTTTGCCGGCGCGTCGGCACTACAGGGCCGAATGGGCGTGGGCCAGGTTGCAGGCGGTTCTGTTACTCCTTTCGCAACCGGCTCCGCTAACTGCACTACCACCCCGGCACTGGGTGGTGGGGGTGGTACCGGGGGAACCGGCGGCACCGGTGGAACCGGTGACACCCAATCGGCGACGGAGCAGGTAGACGCTGCCGAACAGGAAACCGAGAATCTTAGTTAATGACATCACCACCAATGGTGCGACTTCCGAATCTGCCGCGCTTTATTCCAGTACCGTAACTACCATCACGACTTCCACCACTTCGGTAACCAGCGGCCTGACCGATGGCACGGTGAGCGTGGCAACCGCGCAATCCCTGATCGACACCATGGTCAGCTCGATGAATATCAATAGCACCATTTTGGCCGCATCGGATAGCACCCAGAAGACCCAGTTGAGTCAGGATTTCAGTGATCTGTATTCATCCATGCGGGATGTGTTTACAGCACTGAAGACGGTGACGCTTTCCGATGCCGAGCGCAGCGCAATTTCAGATTCCCTTACCTCGTCAGTGGGCTCTGTTTCCAGTTATCTCGACCAATTGAAGGCTGATTTCGGATTCCTGCAGTCTGGCGATTTAATCTCTTACTCTGCCATCTCCCAGAGTTCAGTTGTGGCGGATACTCTCGCCTTCATGGACAACCTGCAGTCCACTACGGATTCCGGGCTGTCAATTGCCGGCATCGATATGACTGCAACATTGGCTTCCAATCTCGAGGCCGCCAGCCAGGCTGCGGTTGAGCTGGTGCTGCAATCCCTGGGTGCCGAGCTTGGTATTACTACCTCTTATACAAGTGAAGCTGCTGCTCAGAGCCTGTTGGCGGGGAACACGACACTGCTGTCCCGCCTGGCGGATGTCGTGCTTATCGACATCAACGATATCGATTTCGAAACCACGCCTGTTTCCAGCGCACTGAAGACAGGCGGACTAACGAACACCCAGGCAGACGACCTGGCATCGGACCTGGGAGTGTTCGTCAATGCCGCGGAGCAGATACTCGACACCGGTTCAGGTGCCATCACTCTCAGCACCGCGCTGGATAGCCTGCTTGGCACCACCACCAGTTCCGACAGCCTGACTAACTCGGTGAGTTACTCCTCCGGCGGCACGCCATTTAATGTATACATAAAATCGGTGAGCATCGCGCCACCCTCGCTGCCGACTGGCTCACACACCCTCTCGGACGGTTCGATAATCATAGTAGGTGACGGCCTGGCGGTAATTACAGTTTCTACTGTCGCCGATACTGTTGCATTTGCGAGTGCCATAGACAGCGTGGGTAACGGACTGTTCACAACGCGCATCACACCGGAAGGTGTGATCGAAATTCAGGAAACGGCAACCGGCGCTATATTCAATGCTACTGTCTCAACCGCCGGTGGCACCCAGGTTGGCGCAGGTAGCGGAGTCAGTTTTGGTGCTCCCACAGAAACTGATCCTGCCAGCCCGAATTTCTCATTTACGGTGACTTTTGCCAACGGCGAACAACAGGTTATTAACCCCATTACTGCCGATCAGTCATTTTTCACCTCCGTAGCCAACTTCGGCTTCAGCGTGGTTACCGATCGCAGCACGGGAATCGTCAGCATTGACGGTTTCCAATTTCGCCCCGATTACTTCCAGGTACCAGCTACCGCCGCGGACACCCTGTTTCGCTTGCTGAATATGGATAGCAGCGGCGTGGCTTATAAAGCCGCGGGGGACATAAACGGTGACGGAACAGAAGACTACCGGATTATCACGAGTTCAGGATCACAGGTGTTTTATACCCTGCCCTGATTCGCGTTGGCATTAAGAGCTGTAATTTGAATTAGCCGTGAACTCCATCGCCCTCTTCCTTGCTTTTCTAACTACGGGTGCGAGCCTCCTGGGCTTGCGACCAGTAGCGCTGAAGGTGGGGCTGGTGGATGTTCCCGGAGGGCGAAAGACCCATATTGGCAATACGCCTCTCGTCGGTGGACTCGGCATCTACCTGGGACTGGTTGTGCTGTCCCTGGTTTCGCCAGGCGTGCTGTCACAGTACGCTTCCTTGCTCAGCCTCTCCGCGCTAATACTTTTTATCGGTGTCATTGATGATGCCAAGGAATTGTCCTGGTCCACACGTATGACCGGCCATGGCCTGGTGGCATTGGTGATGGCCGTGGTTGCGGGCGTGCAACTCAATTCACTCGGCGCACTCTTCACGATCAGCCAATCCTGCTTGGCGGTCTTGCAATTCCTTTTACCGTGTTCGCCACCGTCGGTGTAATTAATGCCATCAACATGTCCGATGGCATCGACGGGCTTTCCGGCGGGCTGCTGGTAATCGCCCTGGGATTCATGACCTTATTGGCGATCGATGCGGAGCGAATTGCGAGCGCCGTGTTCATGGCCGGGCTGATCTGTACCATCCTCGGATTTCTCAGCCTCAATTTTCGCCGGCCCTGGAATCGCAAGGCGCTGGTATACCTGGGTGATGCCGGCTCAACCATGCTGGGTTTTATCCTGGCCTGGTTGCTTATCGACTCAACCCAGGGTGAGAGCGCACTGATCCCGCCCGTATTTGTGTTGTGGTTCCTGGCAATTCCCTTGTTTGACACCGTAAACCTGCTTATCAAGCGCCCACTTGCCGGCAAGTCTCCGTTTACGCCGGGCAATGATCACCTGCACCACAGCCTGTTGTTGCGCGGTTACTCGGTTGAGAAGACCGTGGTAATTCTTGCCATAGTCGCCCTCTTCCTTGGCGGCATCGGCTTTACTGGTTACTACATAGGCATTAGCGAAGCCGTCATGTTCCAGGTTTTTCTCACCCTATTTGGCCTTTATTTTATATTTTCAGATTCCCTGCGCCCTGCCCCATCGAAGCAACGTTCTAAACCTTAATGCTGCCGAATTAGCATCTCGATTCGGCAATTTCACTCTCCTGTCACCAACCAATTTTCTATCGCTGCGCCGTTGACTGCCTGTCAACCTCCTGTCCAATGGTGCGTTATTAGACTGGAAGGGATCACGTTGGAGACTGCAATGAAACTGTATGGAGCGTTTTTTACCGCAGTTGTGCTTTGCGCCTGTGGGAGCATTGAAAATTTCACTGGCAACAATCCGATCATCGATGAGCGAGGTGTCAACCTGGCGCAGTATGATCGGGATCTTTTAGAGTGCCAGGACTACGCCGACCAGGTAGACATTGCTGCCAAGACAACTACCGGGGTCGTTTCCGGCGCCGTCGTGGGGGGAGTTTTCGGTGCCGTCATCGGAGACAGCGATACTGCGCAGCGTGGCGCCGGCGCAGGTTCTGTAGCCGGGGGTGCTCGCGGCGTGGGTGAAGGCCTGCGTGAGCGGGAACGGGTAATCAAGCGCTGCCTTATCGGCCGCGGCTATCACGTTCTTAACTAAACCAGGCTTCACCGGCCAGGGCCCGGTTCTGATCCTGTGGCTGCCCGTCAACTGCCAGGCAAGCCAGGGTAAACTGGTTTGCCAGCCTCTCTGTCCTATTCTGTAAATTCGGCAAGGATAGCCGTTGCGAACTACAGGGACGTAGCCCGCACCCTTTCAATCAGAACAATAATAGAAGAGAGGCCGGACATGCTCTCCGTGGAATTGCCCGTCGAAATCGAATACCAGCTCGAACTCCTTTCAATTGCCACCGGACGCAGCAAGCAATTCTATGCTCGCGCCGCCATCGTTGAATACCTGGATGAAATTGAAGAACGCTACCACGCACTGCAGCAAGTCGAGGAAGCGGAAAAAAGCTACGACCCCGAAAACCAATAAGAAGAGAAGCGGAATAGTTATAGATGTCAGTGACATGAACTATTCGACAGAAAAGTGTGCAGAATTCTGAGATTCGCGATGGTCGGGAGGGGTGAGCCCGCGCGCATTGGAAGCAAAGCTTCCAGCGCGGGCGAACGCCCGGCCATGGGCCGCTCCTGCGCATCCCTGCGCCCGCGGCATTTGTGCTATCCCTGCACGGCATGGCCGGGCTGGGACAAGTGAGAAGCACTGAAGTCGCGCCAGGGATGGCAGGCACAGATTGCAAAGGAGCTGTCGAAAACCAGAATCCGGCAGTCACATGAACGAAGCTGAAGCCGATCGCCCAAAATCTGCGATTTTGGGCTGGAGTGACTTGTCCCGTCCGTCCTCCCACAGCAAAAAACCAATCGAAGACAAAAATTCGTCATGCACTCCCAAATAGAATGCACGGGTCGGGATGGGCGAGCCGACGCGCCCTGAAAGCGAAAGCTTTCAGCGGCGGCGAGCGACTCGCCAGGGATGGCGAGGCTGGGATAAATAAGAAGCACTGAAGTCGCGCCAGGGATGGCAGGCAGAGTTTATAAAGGAGCTGTCGAAAGCCTGAATCCGTCAGTCACATCAACGAAGCTAAATCTGAATACCCGAATTCTGTGATTTTGGGCCTGGGGGACGTAATCCCGTCCGTCACAACCAGCACATGACCAATCGAAGACAAAAATTCGTCATGCACTCCCAAATAGAATGCACGGGTCGGGATGGGCGAGCCGACGCGCCCTGAAAGCGAAAGCTTTCAGCGGCGGCGAGCGACTCGCCAGGGATGGCGAGGCTGGGATAAATAAGAAGCACTGAAGTCGCGCCAGGGATGGCAGGCAGAGTTTATAAAGGAGCTGTCGAAAGCCAGAATTCGGCAGTCACATCAACGAAGCTGAAGCTAAATTTGAACGCCCAAAATCTACGATTTTGGGCTGGGGGGACTCGTCCCGTCCGTCCCTTCGTATCGAACGGGATTCTAAAGGAATAGAGAATTAGAGACTTCGAACAATAAGAATTGGTCGGGACGGCGGGATTTGAACCCACGACCACCACACCCCCAGTGTGGTGCGCTACCAGACTGCGCTACGCCCCGAACGGAATCGAATTATATAGTGGAAGGTATGATGTGGCAGTTACTTTCTACAGGCTGGAAAGGGAGAATTTGCGAACTACAGAGACTCAATCACACTCTCTAAATCACGCACCAACGACTTGATCTCGTTGGCATTCACATTGGTTTTCGCAACCTCTTCCGGGTTATCGCTCATCTTCTGCCGCGCGCCTCCGATGGTGTAACCCTGTTCATACAACAAACTCTTGATTTGCCTGATTAAAACCACATCCTGGCGCTGGTAGTAGCGACGATTGCCGCGGCGCTTTACTGGCTTGAGCTGTGGAAACTCCGCTTCCCAGTAGCGCAGTACATGGGGTTTTACAGCACAAAGCTCGCCCACTTCACCGATGGTGAAGTAGCGCTTCGGGGGTATTGGTGGGAGTTCGTCGTTATTCTTCGGTTCCAGCATAGCCTTCTACCCTGGATTTTAACTTCTGTCCTGGCCTGAAAGTCACAACCCGCCTGGCCTTGATGGGAATTTCCTCACCAGTCTTGGGGTTGCGTCCGGGCCGTTGTTTCTTGTCGCGGAGGTCGAAATTACCATAGCCGGACAACTTCACCTGTTCGTTGCGCTCCAGAGACAGGCGGATTTCTTCGAAAAACTGCTCTACGACTTCCTTGGCTTCCCGCTTGTTGAGGCCTAATTCCTCAAAAAGCCGCTCTGCCATGTCAGCCTTGGTGAGTGCTCCTCCAGGCATAGTGAATTCCCCAGCTAATTCCGCAAATTTGCATTAAATTGTTTCTGTAGTGCGTTGATGCAGCTACTAATTATTGTGTTTATTTCCTCGTCGCTAAGAGTGCGGGAAGGATGTTGCCACGTCAAGCCCAAAGCAAGACTTTTTTTGCCTTTTTCGATCGCATCCCCTTGATAAACATCAAATATTCTAAGGTCTGTGAGCGCCTCCCCGGCGTTTTCACGCACCACCCCCAGAATATCCTCGGCGACCACGGATTCCTCTACCACCAGCGCCAGGTCGCGGGATACCTGGGGATAGCGGGATAACTCTGCACTCCGGGGTATGCGGCCTGTCAGCAGGGCATCCAGCTCGATCTCGAACAGGAATACGGAATCGCTGAGGCCCAGTTCACGCTGGATAGCCGGGTGCAGCGCCCCGACACAACCTATATTGCCCTCGGACCCTTCAATGCGAGCGCATTGGCCCTGGTGCATGCCAGGAATAGACGCCGGAACATAGCTGTATTCTCCGGCCCTGCCCCTGGAGCTGAGCAGGGTTTCGACATCACCTTTTACATCATAAAAATCAGTTAACTCTTTATCATTACTCCAGTTTTCAGGATATCTCGGCCCGGTAACCAGTCCACCCAACCGTGGTGATTGCACATAGCCGTCGGCACCGCTGGCAAATACCAGCCCCGATTCGAACAGCCTGGCGCGGCCGTGTTGCCTGTTGGCGTTATAGGCTAGGGTTGCGATCAGTCCGGGCAGGATACTGGGTCGCATTACTGACATGTCCTGGGAGATGGGGTTCTGCAGGGTAACCAGGGACTCTTCCGATTCGGAGAACCTGGCCGCCAGACCGTGATCGATGAAGCTGTAACTCACCACCTCCTGGTAACCCAGGGCCACCATTTGCTCTTTAAGCAGTTGCGAAGACAGCCTGGCTTCCGGCCTCGGCTTCAATAATTGCGGCAGGGTACCCAGGGTGGCAGGAATCTGGTTGTAACCATATACCCTTGCCAGTTCTTCGATTAAATCAGCCTCGATGGCCACATCGAATCGGAAGCTCGGTACCCGGACCGTAACCGCTTCGTCGTCATCACTGGCAATTTCAAAACCGAGTCGGGACAGAATATCCGACACCTCGTCCCTGCTGATTTCCACACCTAACAGCCTGGATATGGATTCATAGCGTAGTTTTACTTGCGTCTGCTCAGGCAGATTTCCCGTGGCTTCAGTAACCGGGCCTGCTTCCCCACCCACGATATCGAGCAGCAGTTCCGTAGCCCGCTCCATGGCTCGTTGCTGTAGATTGTAATCGACTCCCCGTTCATAGCGATGGGCCGCATCGGTATGCATACCGAATGACCGGGCCTTACCAGCCACCGCCAGGGGTGAAAAGTAGGCACACTCGAGGAAAACATCCCTGGTGCTGTCGGAGACGGCGGTATTGAGACCACCCATGACTCCAGCCATGGCAACTGCCTTCTTTTTATCCGCGATCACCAGGGTATCTGCGGGCAGGGAAATATCCTTGCCGTCGAGCAAGGTCATCTTTTCTTTCTTTTTCGCCATGCGCACGTCGATATTGCCTTCGAGCTTGCCGAAGTCGAAGGCATGCATGGGCTGCCCCAGTTCCATTAACACATAGTTGGTGACATCCACGATGGGATCTATGCTGCGCATGCCACTACGCCGCAGCTTTTCCTGCAACCACTGGGGTGATACGGCATCAAGATTTATATTGCGAATTATTCGACCCAGGTAGCGAGGACAGGCATCGCCGGCTGTTATTTTGATTGGGAATTCATCGGGCAGAGTTGCAGTTACCGGCTCCTGGGTTGGCACATTCACGTCGGTCCGGGTCAATACACCCACTTCCCGCGCCAGCCCCATCATTCCCAGGCAATCACCACGATTGGGAGTAAGGTCCAGCTCGATTGATAGATCGTCAAGGCCCAGGTATTCCCTTATGTCCTGTCCCACAGTGGCATCACCTGGCAACGCCAACAGACCACTGGAGGATTCTTCCAGCCCCAGTTCTTCGGCGGAACAGAGCATGCCATGGCTCTCGACACCCCTCAGCTTGGCTGCCTTTATGGCAAAGGGGGCATCTTCATCATCACCGATGATCTCTGCACCAACTTTAGCGAAAGGCGCCTTCATGCCTTCACTCAAATTGGGCGCACCACAAACCACCTGGAAGGCATCCTTGCCGTCACTTACCGAGCATACTCGCAGCTTGTCCGCGTCGGGATGGGATTCTACAGACAGCACTTCCCCTACGATGATTCCCGAGCATTGGCGTGCTACGGGTTCGAAACCGTCCACTTCCAGGCCGGCCATGGTGAGCAGGGATATGAGTTCATCCGAATCAATCTTCGGATTTACCCATTCGCGCAGCCAGTTCTCACTAAATTTCATTTCGATTCCTGCCAGAAACCGGGATCAGGCGAATTGGCCCAGGAAACGCACATCGTTTTCAAAATAGGTTCGCAGGTCGCTCACGCCATAGCGCAACATGGCCAGGCGTTCCACTCCCATGCCGAAAGCGAATCCCTGGAATTTTTCCGGGTCTATGTTCGACATTTCCAGTACCCGGGGATGAACCATGCCGCTCCCCATCACCTCGAGCCAGCCACTGTGGCCACAGATTCGGCAACCGTCACCGCCACAGGAAACACAGCCCATGTCCACCTCCGCCGATGGCTCAGTGAAGGGAAAATAGGAAGGTCGAAAACGAACGGGCAAATCCTGCTCAAAGAAGGCGCGCAGGAATTCAATAACCGTTCCCTTCAGGTCGGCAAAGGTAGCCGTTTCATCGATGAGCAGGCCTTCCACCTGGTGAAACATCGGGGTGTGGGTCAGATCTGAGTCACAGCGATACACCCGCCCCGGGCAAATCATACGAAAAGGTGGTTCGCCAGTTTCCATGACCCGCACCTGTACCGGAGAAGTGTGCGTCCTCAGTACCATACCCGGTGCTACATAGAAGGTATCGTGCATGGCACGGGCAGGATGGTGTTCGGGAATATTCAGGGCTTCGAAATTGTGATACTCATCCTCAATCTCCGGCCCTTCAGCCACATCATAGCCCGCGCTCTCGAAAATAGAACGGATCCGCTCCAGGGTAATGGTAATGGGATGCAAACCACCGGGGCTCTGGCGCCGACCGGGCAGTGTCACATCGAGCCGGTCCTGTTCCAGCTGTGCATTCAGGCTGGCTTCCTGAAGGGAATGCTTGCGAGCATCGATGGCCTGCTGCAGCTGTTGCTTGGCAGCATTAATTTTCTCGCCGGCCGCTGGCCTTTCTTCCGCAGGTAACTTGCCCAGCTCCTTGAGCAGCGCGGTGAGGCTGCCTTTCTTGCCAAGGTAATGCACGCGCAGCGACTCGAGCGATTTTTCGTCGCTCGAATCTGCTATCGCTTGCAGCGCCTCTGCAAGTAGGGAGTCTGGATCAGCCATTTGCCGCTGTTCGCAACAATGTTATGCAGCGAGGCTGGCTTTGGCCTGATCTACAATGGCGCTAAATGCTGGCTTGTCGTGAACAGCGAGATCCGCCAACACGCGACGATCAATCTCGATGTTGGCTTTCTTGAGTCCGGCTATCAGCTGGCTATAGCTAATGCCGTTTTCACGGGCCTGGGCATTTATGCGAGTAATCCACAGGGATCGAAATACACGCTTCTTGGTTCGACGGTCCCGGTAGGCATATTGACTAGCCTTGGTGACAGCCTGGTTGGCGACCCGGTATACACGACTACGCGCGCCGTAATACCCCTTCGCCTTTTTCAATACTTTACGGTGACGCTTGCCAGCGATCACACCACGTTTAACACGAGCCATGGTAATTCTCCTTCTAAATGATCAATTAACTTTCGCGTAGCATGCGCTTCACCGCGGGCACATCCGCCTGGTTTACAGACGAGGTGCCGCGCAGCTGCCGCTTACGCTTGGTAGTCATTTTGGTGAGAATGTGGCTCTTGTATGCGCTCTTGCGCTTGTAGCCGGAACCGGTTTTCTTGAACCGTTTCGCGGCGCCACGATGGGTCTTAAGTTTGACACTCATTTAAAAAACTCCGCATTTGCCCCTGAAAACTTGATCTCGCGAGCTAGCTTTTGCATTACTTCGTTGCAACTTCGCTTAACCCTCACCTACCAGTCGGTATGCCTCGGGTTGCGCTCAGTCGCGCCTCGTACTGCATTCGCTATCTCACGATCTAAAGCTTTCAGTAAAGCTTTTAGATTATGAACAACGAAAAAGGCCAGTCATTATTGATTCAATGAATCAATAAACGCTGACCCTTATAAACTACCGTTGTTAGCGTTTTTTGACCGGCGCCAGTACCATGACTATTTGCCGGCCTTCCATCTTGGGTTCCTGTTCAACAGTGCCGTATTCCGCCAGATCTTCTCTGATGCGTTCAATCAGCTCCTGCCCAAGATGTTGATGGGCGAGTTCACGACCGCGGAATCGTAATGAAACCTTGGTCTTGTCCCCATCTGTCAGGAAACGTATCAGGTTGCGTAGTTTTACCTGATAATCCCCTTCTTCCGTCCCTGGTCTAAACTTTATTTCTTTAACATGAACGCGGCGCTGTTTTTTCTTGTTTGCCGCTTTCTGTTTTTTCAGATCGAAAACGTGCTTGCCATAATCCATGATCTTGCAGACTACCGGGTCTGCATCAGGTGCGATTAACACCAGATCAAGCTTGGCCTCATCTGCAGCAGCACGTGCATCTTCAATGGAAACGATTCCGACCTGTGAACCGTCCGCCCCTACCAGGCGAACCTTATCGGCCTCGATGAATTCATTGATGAGGGGTTTCTTGGGACTACTCCTCATAACCTGCGCGAACGCTCAAACCTCATTCTCGACTCTCTCCTGATGCTCCAGTTAAGCATCTGCTTTGTTTTCACTGCGGCCAAAACGGGCGATGTCCTGGCTCAAGTGATCACAAAAATCGTCGAATGTCATCGTTCCCAGGTCTTCACCTCCGCGTGTTCTAACCGCTACAGTGCTTGAATCCACTTCCTTATCGCCAACTACCAGCAAATAAGGGATCTTCTGTAAAGTGTGCTCGCGGATTTTAAAGCCGATTTTCTCATTTCTCAAGTCCGCAATTACCCTAAACCCTTTATTTTTCAAGGATTCTTCCAAATTTCGGGCATATTCAGCCTGCTTGTCCGTAATGTTGAGGATTACTACCTGTTCCGGTGCCAGCCAGGTGGGCATGGCGCCGCCATAATGCTCGATCAGGACGCCGATGAAGCGCTCGAAGGAGCCCAGGATGGCGCGATGCAGCATGACTGGTGTCTGGCGGCCGGAATCTTCATCCACGTACTGGGCATCCAGCCGTCCGGGGAGGAAGAAATCCACCTGGATGGTGCCGCACTGCTGTATCCGGCCCATGCAATCCTTCAGGGAGTACTCGATCTTGGGCCCGTAGAAGGCCCCTTCCCCAGGCACCAGTTCCCATGGCAGCCCGGTTTTATTCATGGCTTCGGTCAGGGCGGCCTCGGCCTTGTCCCACAAGTCGTCGGATCCGACCCGCTTTTCCGGCCGGGTCGACAAACGCAATATCACCTCGTCAAAGCCAAAGTCGCGGTACACTGAAAACAACAGCTCCATAAAGGCTGCCACTTCCGACTGGATCTGTTCCTCGGTACAGAAAATATGGCCATCGTCCTGCACGAAGCTGCGCACCCGCATCAGGCCGTGCATGCTCCCCGACGGCTCATAGCGATGGCAAGAACCAAATTCGGCAAGCCTCAGGGGCAGGTCTCGGTAACTTTTCAATCCCTGGTTGAACACCTGGATATGGCAGGGACAGTTCATGGGCTTGATGGCATACATGCGGCTGTCGGATTCGACACTGAACATCTCTTCGGCAAACTTGGCTGCGTGGCCGGAGCGTTCCCACAGGCTGTAGTCCACCAGCTGCGGCGTATGAATTTCACGGTACCCGTTCTCATCCTGCACCCGCTTCATGTAATTCTGAATCACCTGGTAAATGGTCCAGCCCTTCGGGTGCCAGAATGGCATACCCGGTGCCTCTTCCTGGAAGTGAAACAGCTCAAGCTGCTTGCCCAGTTTACGGTGATCCCTCTTCTCGGCTTCTTCCAGGCGCTGCAGGTAGAGCTTGAGATCATTCTTCGAACCCCAGGCGGTACCGTAGATGCGTTGCAGCATCTCGTTGTCTGAATCGCCACGCCAGTAGGCACCGGCGACGTTGGTCAGCTTGAATGCCTTGAATTTGCCGGTGCTGGGCACGTGGGGACCGCGACACAGATCGATAAATTCACCCTGACGGTAAAACGACAGTTCTTCCTCGCCGGGTATCGACTGAATGATTTCTACCTTGTAGTCCTCACCCATGTCCTTGAACATTTTCACGGCTTCATCGCGGCTCATTACCGAGCGCTCCACCGGGAGATTCTCTTTCACAATCTCCTTCATGGTTTTTTCAATGGCTTGCAGGTCTTCCGGGGTAAACGGCCGTTCGAAGGCGAAGTCGTAAAAGAACCCGTCCTCGATCACGGGGCCGATAGTGACCTGGGCCTTGGGAAACAATCGTTGTACAGCCTGGGCCATGAGGTGGGCACAGGAATGTCGAAGCACCTCGATGCCGTCATCATCACGCTCCGTAACAATAGCAACCTGGGCGTTTTCATGGACGACGTGTGAAGTGTCGACGAGCTCTCCATTTACACGCCCGGCCAATGCGGCCTTGGCGAGCCCGGGACCAATAGACTCTGCGATATCGGCAACGCTTAGCGGATTCTCATACTCGCGCTCGCTGCCATCGGGTAGCTTTATTTGAAGCATTGTTAGACTCACTTGCTTTGTTGAACGGAGTGCGCCTGCATACCAGGCAGGGTGCACTGTATAAGATTTCGGGCTTTGGACTACTGTCCTCTGGACTGGTAGGCACGACCAGAGTCGAACTGGTGACCTCTACCATGTCAAGGTAGCGCTCTAACCAACTGAGCTACGCGCCTGCAGGCCAGCCTGAAAAGACCCGCGATTATACGGTCTATCGGCGCTTGCTGTCGACGCTTGATGGTCGGTATCTATTGTTTGAGCAACTGGCTTTTCAGCTCGGCAATGCGGTCCCGGGTCGCGGCAGCTTCCTCGAAGGCCAGGTTCCTGGCCTGCTCGTACATCTGGTTCTCCAGGCTCTCGATCGACCTGTGCACTTCCACCGGATCGGCCAGGTTGATCCTGGCATAGGCAGGCCCTTTCTCCTGGGACGTCCGGGTACGCTGCTTTCGAGCCACACCCGGTGCGGAGTGCGCACCCTCCATGACATCCAGTACCCGCTTGCGGACACCAGCCGGTGTAATGTTGTGCTCCCGGTTAAATTCGAGCTGGGTTTCACGGCGCCGCGTCGATTCTTCGATGGCGCGCTCCATGGACCCGGTTACCTCGTCAGCATAGAGGATCGCCTTGCCATTGAGGTTTCGTGCGGCACGCCCGATAGTTTGAATCAGCGAGCGTTCCGAGCGAAGAAATCCTTCCTTGTCGGCATCGAATACCGCTACCAGGGAAACCTCCGGAATATCCAATCCTTCCCGCAGCAGGTTTATTCCCACCAGCACATCGAAACTACCCAGGCGCAGGTCTCTCAGGATTTCCGAACGCTCCACGGTTTCGATGTCGGAATGCAGGTAGCGTACGCGTACATCATGTTCAGCGAGATAATCGGTCAGGTCCTCCGCCATTCGCTTGGTGAGTACCGTAACCAGCACCCTTTCCTGCTGAGCCACCACGCGCCGGACTTCCGATAACAAGTCATCTACCTGGGAGATTGCAGGCCGGACTTCCAGTTCCGGGTCCACCAGCCCGGTAGGCCTGACAACCTGTCTCACCAACTCACCCTGGTGCTCCTCTTCGTAGGGCCCGGGTGTTGCGGATACGAAGATTATCTGCGGTGTCAGTCCTTCCCACTCCTCGAACCTGAGCGGGCGATTATCGAGCGCGGAAGGCAGGCGAAATCCATACTCCACCAGGGTTTCCTTGCGCGACCTGTCTCCTTTATACATGGCACCAAGTTGTGGAATAGAGACATGGGATTCGTCGGCAATTACCAGCGCGTTCGCCGGCAGATAGTCATAGAGTGTGGGTGGTGGCTGGCCTGCTTCGCGGCCGGACAGGTATCGGGAATAGTTTTCGATGCCGGTGCAATACCCCAGTTCCTGGATCATCTCCAGGTCAAACTTTGTGCGCTGCTCAAGACGCTGCGCCTCCACCAGGCGATTGTTTTTATGCAGATACTCCAGGCGCTCTTTTAATTCCAGCTTTATCTCATCCACTGCATTCAACAGCGTCTCGCGCGGTGTCACGTAATGGGACTTCGGAAATACAGTCAGACGCGGCACTTCCCGAATAACATTTCCTGTAAGCGGATCGAAAAACGACAATCTTTCAATCTCATCGTCAAACAACTCGATACGAATAGCATCCCGTTCCGATTCCGCCGGGTAGATATCGATGACGTCGCCCCGAACCCGGTAAGTTGCACGACGAAGTTCCATGTCATTGCGGGTGTATTGCAAATCAGCCAGGCGCTTGAGCAGGTTGCGCTGGTCGATACTACTGCCCCTGTCGAGGTGAACCACCATCTGCAGGTAGGAACCGGGATCGCCGAGGCCGTAGATGGCGGACACCGTCGCCACCACGACTACATCAGGGCGTTCCAGCAGTGCCTTGGTGGCGGAAAGGCGCATCTGTTCAATGTGGTCATTGATAGTCGCGTCTTTCTCGATGTAGAGATCAGAAGAAGGGACGTAGGCTTCAGGCTGGTAGTAATCGTAGTAGGACACGAAGTATTCCACGGCATTGTCCGGGAAGAACTCGCGGAATTCTCCGTATAGCTGAGCTGCCAGGGTTTTGTTAGGCGCCATGACCAGGGTTGGCCGTTGCACCCGTTCTATAACGTTTGCAATTGTAAAGGTCTTGCCGGAACCGGTTACGCCGAGCAGGGTCTGGGCGTGGAGCCCATGCTCCAACCCTTCCACGAGTGCGGAAATGGCAGCAGGCTGGTCACCGGCTGGCTCAAAGTTCGCGTGTATCCTGAACTGGTTTTCCATTAACCGAATAGATTTTCGTGATTGCAGGCCAAACGCGTAAGCGTACACCATCAGGCTCCGGGGGCATATTGACCGTTCGGGGTTTTCTCATTAGACTACGCGGCTCTCGGCAGGGTGGGGAACCAGCATCTGGGTAAATCACTCCCCCTGCCAGGAATTGCTGCCCAATAGCTCAATGGTAGAGTAGGTGACTGTTAATCACTTGGTTCCTGGTTCGAGTCCAGGTTGGGCAGCCATCTCTCACCCGCTCACCCCTTGCCAATTTCCGGATCACTGCTTTGTGGTGGTGGCCCTTCCAGATATTGTATAGTTAAGCATCATTAGCCTGAGCGCCGAATCGGTGCGCCCACAACCCGGAGACAAACATGCGAAAAATAGTAGCTGCCCTGTTGCTTTTCTATTCCGCCTTCAGCTTAGCCCAGGACAATCCAGTTGTTGTCATGGAAACCAGCGAAGGCACGATAGTTATCGAGCTGTGGCAGGACAAGGCACCTATTACAGTTGAAAACTTTCTGCGTTATACCGATGGCAGTTTCTTCGATGGACTGGTGTTTCACCGCGTCATTCCGGGATTCATGATTCAGGGCGGCGGGATGGATGCTGACCTGGTCCAGAAATCAACTTTCGAACCCATCAAAAACGAAGCACGCGCCGATGTGCCCAATGATCGAGGCACCCTCTCCATGGCCCGTACCTCCGTTGTGGACAGTGCCACCAGCCAATTCTTCATTAACCTGGTAGACAACGACTTTCTCAATCACACCAGTGAAACACCCAGCGGATTCGGTTACGCCGTATTCGGAGAAGTAATCGAAGGCATGGACGTGGTGGACGCTATCGCCCAGGTGGAAACCGGGCCCGGCCGCTTCGGTCACCAGAATGTGCCGACCGAACCGATAACAATCGTTTCCGTGACACGCCGCTAACGCGAGCGGTTATTGCAGGGTACCTGGTATTTGAAATTATGGGCGGGTAGACCTCCCGCCCCTCCCCTAGTCCTTGAACAAGGGTGTTATCTTGGCGGGGGTAGTTTCGGCTTCTGAACCAGCTGCGTAGTGTATTTCCCATAGCGGATCGCTGGCCTCTTCCTTGGGCTCAAACCCATCCACCGCTTCGATCAACACTGCGCGAATTTCCTGGAGATCGATCTTCTGACAGGCCTGTTCCATTCGCTTGAGCAGGGGTTCCAGTAGTTCCCAGGTCAGGTTGTCTTCTTCCGCACGCATAATCTTGGGATGTTCAGTGCCGGTAACTGACTCGCCGATTAGCAGTTCTTCGTAAAGTTTTTCACCCGGTCGAAGACCGGTATATTCAATTGCGATATCTCCCCGGTAGGAATTTTCATCCTTGATGTCGTAGCCCATGAGATGCACCATCTTCTTGGCGAGGTCAACGATGCGAATGGGCTCGTGCATGTCCAGCACGAATACATCACCACCCTTCGCCATTGAACCTGCCTGGATCACCAGCTGGGCAGCTTCCTGAACCGTCATGAAATACCGGGTTACTTCCGGGTGTGTAACCGTTACCGGGCCGCCCATGCTGATCTGCTTCCGGAACAGTGGAACTACGGATCCAGAGGATCCCAACACGTTTCCGAAACGCACCATGCTGAACTTGGTCTTGCCATTACCCTGGGAAATGGCCTGCAGCACCTGTTCCGCAAAACGTTTTGTTGCTCCCATGAAATTGGTTGGCCGCACTGCCTTGTCGGTGGATATGAGTACAAAATTCCTTACATTGTATTTTTCCGCCGCCTGCGCTGAGATCAGGGTACCGAAAATATTATTCAATGAGCCTTCGACAATGTTTTTCTCCACCATGGGAACCTGCTTGTAAGCAGCAACATGGTAAACCGTGTCTACTTCGAAGCTGCGAATCGCACTCTCCATCTGTACTTTGTTACAAACGTTTCCCAACAGAGCGACTATTTCGATCTTGTCTCCGTTTTCAATCCCGGCAAGTTTTTCCCGTAATTCGTTCTCGACTTCGTACAAGCCGTACTCGAAAGTGTCGAGCAATATAAGGCGCGCGGGATTAATATTTATGATCTGGCGACAGAGTTCCGAGCCAATGGAACCGCCGGCTCCGGTCACCATGACCGACTGCCCGGTAATACAGGCGCCCAGTAACTCCGGGTTTGGCGGCACGATATCGCGACCGAGAAGGTCTTCGATGTCGATGTCCCTCACCTCGTCCACGCCCACCTTTCCGGAAACCATGTCAAACAGGTCCGGTACAGTTTTGACGTGTACCGGCAGGTGTTCGAGACGATTAAGAATTTCTTTACGTTCGGCGTGAGTAGCAGAAGGAATTGCCAGCAAGATCTGGCGCACGGAAAAGCTCTCTATCAATTCGTACAGGGAGTTAGGACTGTACACCCTGATGCCGTGTACTGTGCTGCCGATCATGCGATGGCTGTCATCGACAAAGGCAACGGGCAGGTACTGATCACCATTCTGCAGTGCGACAACCAGTTGCATACCGGAGCTGCCTGCCCCGTAGATAATGACCGGCTCTTTCGGCCGAAAGTTTTGAATCAGGCTTTGCAGAATGACTTTCGCAACGAAGCGGCTGCCACCGATGAACAGTAAAGCGATCATCCAGAATATAGGCAACACGGAATAATCTGAAGATTGCGGCGCCTGGGAGAAGAAATAGGAAGCGGCCAACAGGCAGGTTGCGATCGTCACGCCCTGCAGCACAACGAATCCGGATTGCAACCCCATATAGAGAACCAGAGCGCGATAGAGTCCAATACGGGCAAACACTACGATGCTAAGCATGGTTGCGATTGCCAGGTAAAAATAGAAGCGCTGGTCGAGCCCGAAAAAATCTTTGCCAAGCAGGGCAAATGAAAGCCCCAGTGCCACAACAATCATGACACTGTCCGCAACCATTAAGAGGATTTGTTTGACGGCGCGTGACAATGGAATGGTATATAGATGCATGTAACTCTCCCGCTTGCCCTTTTTGCTTGTCTTCCCTGATTTACTTTTCTGAATTCCGCATCCGGAAAAGCCCGGAATCAGGCGCTGTTCCTCACTTCGGTCATCCGGTCAGGCTTTCCCGCCCCCAGGCGCCAGGCCAGGCATATCAGGGGTATGATACCTAACATACTGAAATAAATCCCAAATTCAGGATAACTTTCGGAGAGCCATGCCAGGGGTGCTAGCCACAGGCAATTTATAGCTATCACAGTTATCGTCACTTTCCCGTGACTCTTATATTTTCTCGCTGCCTTTTGATAGCCATGGCTGGCATGGCCTTCGTACCATTTCTGGCCGCTAAAGAAGCGGCGTAATAGAGTCACGGTCGCATCGACCACGAATACTCCCAGTAACAACAGCCAGGTCCACAGGCTCAGGCTGCCATTCTGCATGCTGACAATTGCCAGCACGCCCAGGACAAATCCTACAAATCCGCTTCCCACGTCACCCATGAAGATTTTCGCTGGGGGCCAATTCCACACCAGGAATCCCAGGCCCGCTCCCAGCAGCGCCAGGGAGCTGAGTGCCAGAACCCGGTCTTCACTATTTATAACGAGCAATAGTGACACTACGTTTACAAAAACCAGCTCAGCGCCCGCCAATCCATCAATACCATCCATGAAGTTATACAGGTTCATGAGCCAGACCATGGCAACGATAGCCAGGCAGCTCAGCAGCAATCCACTTAATTCCAGGCCCGGTAGCGGAATCGGGGGAATTTCCCCAAGCCAGGCTACCGCCCAGATAGCCGCAATAAACTGGGCCGGCACCCGCCAGCGGATATCCAGCTGCCTGAGATCATCAACCAGCCCTACACCGGCAATCAGTATCCCCGCTGCCAGGGCCATGGTTTCAGTGTAAGGAATGGAGCCGTTAATAAAGTTGAAAGAGGTCGCAATGACAAACACAAGCACGATGGCGATACCACCGGCAAGAGGTGTGGAGCTAATGTGGGCACTGCGCTCCACCGGGTGATCCAGCATGCCCGTGCGCAGGGCCAGCTGACGAACGGCACCGGTGAGCACGGCCGCGGCGAGGGCTGTAGCAGCAAAATAGTATAGACCAGGCATTCCCGGCGCACCTGCAGATAATTCCGAGAGCGCTGATTATAGCGGGAAGTCTTGCTTTTTTACCAATAAAATCAGGCACTTTCACACGAATGTGAAAGTGCCTTATAGAGCAATATCAGTCGCTTAAAACGAGGATCTTGTGACGATTTCGCTCTACCGTGGCAGGGCCGATACCGTCCACTTCCAGCAATTCATCCACGGACCTGAATTTTCCGAACATCTCTCGGTAGGCAACGATTTCCCGCGCCCTTACCAGGCCGACACCATCGAGAGCCGCCGCCAGGGCTTCGGCATTGGCGGAATTGATATCGATCTGGGTGATTTCTTCCGTGGTTGGCTGCTGCGATTCGGCAGCGAATCCCAGGGGAGACAGGCTCAAAACCAGCACCGCCACGGCAGTACGAATCCAGTTGATTCCAGACATAGTAATTTCCCTTTAGCTAGTGAGTGATTGGCCGCGCCATGAAGCGCGACTGCAAAGAGAGTCTAGTAAAGACCTCAGGAAACGCTAGCTACAGCGGAATTGAATTGACGCAGTTCTGCGAGAGGATCGGCTGCCCGGGATATGGGTCGCCCGACTACCAAATAATTGCTGCCATCGGACATGGCCTGCTCCGGCCCGACGACACGTTTCTGGTCGGCACTGGCATCCTGCTGGCGCCGGATGCCCGGGGTTACAAGACAAAACTTATCACCCAGTTCACTTCTCAGTACCGGGGTTTCTGCAGCGGAACACACCACACCGTCGAGACCCGCGGCACGGGCAAGCTGCGCCAGCCTGGATACCTGCTGTGCCGGACTGGCGGTTATGCCTATTTGCTGCAAATCTTCCGCACCGAGACTGGTCAG
>CAYFKD010000001.1:872739-961433 GCA_964343795.1 uncultured Pseudohongiella sp. | reverse complement strand
CCACCAACAGCGGTCGCTTCGGGCCATGGGCTTCAATTGCCGCCCGTGCCTGTTCCATCATCGCCATGCCACCACCGGCATGGACATTCACCATCCATACGCCAAGATCGGCCGCCGCCGCAACGGCACCGGCAACGGTATTGGGTATGTCGTGATATTTAAGGTCGAGGAAAACGTCGAAGCCGCGTTCGATAACTTCGCTTACAAACTGTGGGCCGCTACGGGTAAACAGTTCCTTGCCAATTTTTACTTTACAGGGTTCTTCCTGGATGCTGTCGAGGAACTGATGTGCGCCGGTACTGTTGTCGAAATCCAGCGCAACGATGATGGGGCTGCTCATTATTTAATCTCCGGGGGAGATTCTACCATGAGTGCCCTGCTACTGGCTGCTCAGGCCCACCTCCATGATGGGTTTAATGCGGTCCCATTTCTGGCAACTGGGGCATAACCAGTACAGGCTGCGCGATTCATAGCCGCAGTGATTGCATTGATAGGCCGGCTTCTTGCGCAGCAGGCGATCGATCATTTCCTGTAGCAGCGCCAGGTTGCTTCCCAATTGCTGATCGGCATGGGGAATGGTCAGGCGCAACAACTCCAGAAGCCCGCCCAGCGAAGGCTTTCTCGTAAGATAGTCATTTAGAAACTCAATGGCCGATTCATCACCGGCACGCCGGCGTACCAGTTCCGACAAGGCCAGCACCACGCTGACATCCGGCTCATTGGGCAGGGAGTTCGACAGCAGCTTTTCGTACTCGGGCATGTTTTCCAACTGCTCATAACATTCGGCCAGGGGGCCAAGTACCTGGCTGATGAACTCGGGATTATTATTGCGAACCCGAATCAATTCCTTGATGGCCGACTTGTAATTGCCGAGTTGCTGTTCCAGGCGAGCCAGCAGCAGTGAAGCACGCACGTTACGCCGGTCGAACACAAATGCACGCTTAATCTGGTCACGGGCCCGGCTATGCTGGTTCTGCTCCAATGACTGCTCGGCCAACTCGCAACAGTAGTGGGCAGCGGCAGAGCGCAATTCACCATCTTTCTTGCGCACCGGATCCGCCAACAATCTTTCACTGCAATCTATCGCACGCTCCCATTCTTTCTCCGTCTGGTAGATCGTGATCAGGTGCTGCAGGGCTTCACTGCGCCCCGGGGAATTTTCTGAGATTATTTCCTGGAGTAATCGCTCCGCCCGATCCAGCAGGCCTGCGGAGATATAGTCGATGGCCAGTTGCAGCCGGGTTGAGTCGGTGAAATCCCGGTCCAGCCCAGGCCGCGCCAGCAGTGACTGGTGTACCTTGATTGCCTTGTCCACCTTGCCGCGACGACGCAGCAAGGCACCCAGGGCCAGGTGGGTTTCTATTGTCTCACTGTTAATTTCCAGCGCCTTGATGAACGTGTCAATCGCTTCGTCCGGTTCGTCATTGAGCAGGTAGTTGAGACCGACGAAATAATCTTCAAAGATTTCATTAGTGCCACGCCGGGCTGAACCGCGGCTGCGGCCGGTAAACCGGCCGAGTAGCCAGCCGGCAATAACCGCGATTAGCAACAAGATATATATGGTGATGTCCGACATAGTCAGTCAAGATCCTGTAACGACATGGACCGCAATCGATTTACTTCTTCCTTCGCCGCCGCCAGCTCCCTGCTAAGGCGGCGAATTTCCACCCGTGATTTCAGGTGCTTGAACAGACGCAGGCCCAGCAACAGACCAAGGCTTCCACCAAGCACGAATGCACCGATAATCCAGACAGATACCGGTTGTGAAGAAAATTGAATCGAACCATAACTGATGGTTACAGGAGTGTTATTAAAATAGGAAAAGGTAACACTGGCGATAAATACCAGTACCAGGAACAAACCCGAAAGCAGCCGACCGATCTTGTGCATAGTGACGTATCGTGCAGACTCGTATTATTAACGGAAACAAAAAAACGGCACAACCTTAGCAGGTAGTGCCGTCTTGACGGAACGCAATACCTGCGTCAGTTAAAGCTGCTGCTGTTCCGCCAGCATGCTGTTGTTGACGCGATCCCTCAATTCCTTACCCGGCTTGAAATGAGGTACGTACTTTCCGCTTAATGCAACCGGGGTGCCGGTCTTGGGATTGCGCCCAATCCTGGGAACCCGGTAGTGCAGGGAGAAACTGCCAAAGCCCCGAATTTCGATCCTGCCGCCCTCAGATAAAACCTGGGACATGTATTCGAGAATCGCCTTAACGGCCAGTTCTACATCCTTGGAAGACAGTTGAGTCTGTTTTCCCGCAATGCGATCGATCAGTTCAGACTTTGTCATTATGCCCCCTGTACCCACCCGGGTTATGCAGTTGATCCGGGATTAACCCTTATCCATTTCTGCCTTGATGAGATCACCGATCGTACCCGGTGACACATCGCTGGCGTCCTGATTTTTATGTTCCTGGATTGCCGCCTTTTCGTCATCAATTTCGATTGCCTTGACAGAAAGACCCAGAACTCGATTCTTGCGATCTACGCTTACGATCTTGACTTCGATTTCATCACCTTCTTTCAATGCATTGCGGGCATCTTCAACCTTGTCACGACTGATCTCGGAAGCACGAAGAATTCCTTCGACTCCTTCCGCCAGAGTAACTGTAGCTGCCTTTGCATCGAGCGCAGTAACTTTCCCTTTGACTATGCTTCCCTTCTCGAACTCGGAAACATAATTCATCAATGGATCGTCTGCCAATTGCTTGATTCCGAGAGAAATTCTCTCGCGTTCGGGATCGATAGAGAGAATGACTGTTTCGATCTCGTCACCTTTCTTGTAGTTTCGTACTGCTTCTTCCCCCGGCTCATCCCAGGAGATATCGGAAAGGTGAACCAGGCCGTCGATGTTACCTTCGAGCCCGATAAAAATACCGAAATCTGTAATCGACTTGATGTTGCCGCTGATCTTGTCGCCTTTCTTGTATTTTTCAGCAAAACCGTCCCAGGGATTCTGGAAACACTGCTTGATGCCGAGGGAGATACGGCGGCGCTCTTCGTCTATATCCAGCACCATCACGTCGATTTCATCGCCGAGCTGTACGACTTTTGAAGGATGAATATTCTTGTTGGTCCAGTCCATTTCAGAGACGTGCACCAGGCCTTCAACGCCTTCTTCCAGTTCGGCAAAGCAACCGTAATCGGTCAGGTTGGTAACTACAGCCTTGACCCTGCTGTTCTCCGGATAGCGCTGCTTGATTGCAACCCAGGGATCTTCACCCAGTTGCTTCAGGCCAAGTGAAACGCGATTCCGCTCACGATCATACTTGAGAACTTTCACGTCGATCTCGTCGCCGACATTGACGATTTCACTGGGGTGCTTGATGCGCTTCCAGGACATGTCGGTGATATGCAACAGGCCATCTACACCGCCCAGGTCCACGAAGGCGCCGTAATCGGTGAGATTCTTCACGATGCCCTTGACAGACATGCCTTCCTGGAGTTTCTCCAGCAGCGCATCGCGCTCTTCCGTGCTCACGGATTCAAGCACGGCGCGGCGGGAAACCACCACGTTGTTGCGCTTGCGGTCCAGCTTGATGAGTTTGAATTCTAGCTGCTGGCCTTCCAGGTGCAGGGTGTCTCGCACCGGACGCACATCCACCAGGGAACCGGGCAGGAAGGCACGAATATTGTTCAGGTCAACAGTAAACCCACCCTTGACCTTGCCATTGATGATGCCGGTAACGACATCGTTTCTCTCGTAGGCAGCTTCCAGCTCCATCCAGGATTCGGCGCGCTTGGCTTTTTCCCGGGACAGGCGAGTCTCGCCAAAACCGTCTTCCACGGTTTCCAGTGCAACCTTGACCTCGTCACCCACGGAGAGGTCGAAATTGCCCTGTTCATCCAGGAATTGTGCTCGGGGGATAACACCTTCCGACTTGAGGCCGGCGTGGACTGTGACCCAGTCCGTATCGATGTCAATTACGGTGCCGGTGACAATTGCACCGGGTGTCATATCTATTTCGTTTAAGCTTTGCTCGAACAGATCTGCAAAATTTTCGCTCATTAATAATTCCAATTTTCAATAAGTTATGGAGCTTTAGTAAAGTGCTCTATAACTAATCCGCAAACCAGCAATTGCGGGGTTATTTGTGTAAGCCCGGGGATTGCCAATGCTGTTGCTGCAATCCGCGAACGCCTCGTTTGTCGCCTATCCGCCAAGTCTCGCGTGGACCAGGCCCATGACTTGTTCAAGTACCTGGTCGATTTCCAGATCTGTGGAATCGATTATCGTGGCATCAGGAGCGGGTCTGAGAGGTGACACTTTACGTTCACTATCTCTTGTATCCCGCTCTTTTAGGTCTCGCAAAAGGTCGGGCAGAATAGCATCAATACCCTTACCAATCAACTGCTTATATCGCCTTTCAGCCCTCTCTTCAGGGCTGGCGGTGAGGAAAATTTTGACCTCCGCATCGGGAAAAACCACGGTTCCCATGTCACGCCCATCGGCTACCAGGCCCGGCTCGCGCCGGAAGGCCAGTTGCCGCTCCAGCAAGGCCTTGCGGGCCTGGGGCACCGCGCCGACCCGGGAAGCCAGGTCGCTGCCCAGGACCCCGCGTATATCCAGGGTCAGGTCTTCACCGTTAACATGAATGGAATCAGGGCCCTGGAGACCAAACTCTACGTCCAGTTCCGAGGCCAGATGTGCCAGGGCATCGGCATCTTCCATGGCGATTCCGGCACGGTATGCGGCTACGCCCAACACCCGGTACAGGGCACCGCTGTCCAGCAAATGAAATCCCAGCTGCGCGGCCACGGCAGCGGCAATCGTGCCCTTGCCGGAACCCGACGGGCCATCTATAGCGATAACAGGTATGGGGGCAGTCATTGCCCTGTCACTGGGCTCGTCTTATAGACAAGCCCAGCTCCTGCGCCAGTTTTACAAATCCCGGGAAAGAAGTAGCCACGTTGGCGCAATTACGCACCCGGATACTGCCGCTGGCACGAAATCCCGCTATGGCAAAGGCCATGGCGATACGATGATCGCCACGACTGTCGATCTCTCCCCCACCCAGGCTGCCGCCACGGATGCGAATTCCATCGGCAAAACTTTCCGTCTCAATTCCCAGTGTCTGCAGACCGACGGCCATGGCATCAATGCGGTCACTCTCCTTGACGCGCAGCTCCTCCGCGCCGTGCAACACCGTTTCCCCTTCCGCACAAGCCGCGGCGATAAACAAGGCAGGAAACTCGTCGATAGCCAGGGGAATCTGGTCTGCCGGAATCTCGATTCCCTGCAGCGGCTGCTGTCGCAGGATGATATCCGCTACCGGTTCTCCCCCGGCGGTAGTCTCGTTCTCGAAACTGATCTCGGTTCCCGTGGCACGGAACAGGTTGATTATGCCAATGCGGGTGGGATTAATGCCCACGTGCTTGATGCGCAGGCTGGCTCCTTCGGTAATGGCCCCGGCAACCAAAAAGAAAGCCGCTGAGGAAATATCCCCGGGCACATCGATGGCCGTGGCATGCAATTGTTGGCCGCCGCTGAGTCGCGTCGTGCCGTTTGCGGTTTCCAGGTTCGCACCGAATCCGGCCAGCATGCGCTCGGTATGATCACGACAGACTTCCGGTTCCACGATTTCCGTTTCGCCTTCGGCGTACAGGCCGGCCAATAGCAAGCATGACTTCACCTGGGCGCTTGCCATGGGCAGCTTGTACGAAATGCCCTGCAAACCAGTGCCAGTGAAATGGAGAGGTGGGGTGCCCTGGTCTGCGCTCTCGATATCGGCACCCATCTGCCGCAAGGGATCCGCAATCCTCGCCATGGGACGTTGCGACAGGGATTCATCGCCGGTCAGGGTGCTGGAGAATTCTTGCGCGGCCAATATACCGGCCAGCAGGCGCATGGCGGTGCCTGAATTCCCCATGTTGAGCGGGCGCCGCGGCGCCTGCAGCCCATGGAGGCCAACACCATATATGGTGAGCTCACCATTTCGGGGTCCGGTAATAGTCACTCCCATCTCGCGAAACGCTGCAACCGTGTTCAGCGCGTCCTCGCCTTCAAGAAACCCGCTTACCCGGGTAATACCATTTGCCAGGGAACCAAAAATGACTGCCCGGTGGGAAATAGATTTATCACCAGGCACCCTGAATCCCTGGGCTTGCTCGCTGAGCGAGCTTCCGGGCCCAATCTCAAAAACGACCTCATCAGCTTCGGTCGTGACTGCTGGACCGCTTGCACTGAAATAGCGGCTGATGAATTTCTCTCTCACTTCTCTGGAATCGCCAAAAATCCGTAGCAGGGAATCACGCTGTTTTGACGTTATCAATTCCCGCAATTCACCAAGCCTGGTCATGTACTGGTCCAGCACCGAAACCATGGCCTGCTCATTGGCAATGAAAATATCGGCCCACATGTCGGGATCGCTCGATGCCAGCCGGCTGAAATCGGCGAAACCGCCGGCGGCATAACGGAAGATATCTTCACTACTCTCCTGCCGCGCCAGGACATCCACGATGGTATAGGCCAGCAAGTGAGGGAGGTGACTGGTCGCCGCCAGTACTTCATCATGCCATTGCAATTCCATGCCCAACACGTTGGCGCCTATGGCTCGCCACATAGAGTTTACCCGTGCAACAGCATCACAGTCATTCTCGGGCAAAGGTGTCAGGATTACATTGCGATCGACGAATAACCGGGGATCGGCCGCGGCGAAGCCACTTTTCTCCGACCCTGCAATGGGGTGGCCGGGTACGAAACGGGCCAGGCGTTTACTGGCGGCAGCCGCATTGACGATCGACGCCTTGACGCTGCCGACATCGGTGACTACGGCCCTGTCACCAGCCTCCTGCAGTACCTGTGGCAATGATTCGGCTATAGCCAGGGATGGGAATGCCAAAACGATAATGTCCGCCTGCCGGCAAATATCGTCACGGGAACCCCCTGCGTCAATGACCCCGGCTTCAATGCCCTGCTGCAGGGCGGCTTCGTCTTTATCCCAGGCCAGCAGTTTGATTCCGGGCAGGTTTTCTTTCAGGCCGCGCGCGATAGAGCCCCCGATCATACCGAGACCGAGTATGGCAACTGTTGCGTCTTCCAGCCTAACTGTCATGAAATTGCTTTCTCACCACTGGGCTGCGGGATAGGATCCCAGCCGCTTGATTTCCGCAGTACATACCGACAGGCGGGTAAATAACTCCTGCACGGGTGCATCATCCTGGTGACCTTCGAAATCAATAAAGAAGACATATTCCCAGGCTTCTTTCTTGGACGGTCGCGTTTCCAGCTTGGTCAGGCTTATTTGCAACTGCTCAAACGGTTCCAGGATTCGGAACAGCGCACCCGGCTTGTTCTCCGTGTAAATCAGCACACTGGTCTTGTCCTTGCCAGTCGGGTCTTCATGATTCGTGGAAAGAATCAGGAAGCGCGTGCTGTTGTGTTGTCGGTCCTGGATAGCTTCATGGACGATCTCCAGCTCATAAACCTGGGCCGCCAGGTCGCCGGCAATGGCAGCGACTCCCGGTTCAGTCTGAGCTTGTCGCGCCGCTTCGGCATTGCTGGCGCATTCCCTTAATTCCGCACCCGGCAGGTTCGTCTGGATCCATTCGCGGCACTGCGCCAGGGATTGCCCGTGGGAAGCGATTAGCCTGATATCGGCAGCGGAAGCACCTGGCGCCATCATCAGGTTTTGCTTGATCGGAATGATTTCTTCGCCACAGATTTGTAGTGAAGTATCGATCAGGCAATCCTGGGTATTGTTTACCGCACCTTCCGTGGAATTCTCTACCGGCACCACTCCATATTGAGCATTTCCCGAAGATACCGAGTTGAACACTTCGTCAATGGAACTGCACTCCAGCAGTTTACAATCCTCACCGAAATGCCGAAGTGCCGCCGCCTGGGAAAAAGTACCCCTGGGGCCGAGGTAGGCAACCGGTTTGCCGCTGCTTACATCATTCATGTTGAAACCAGATTGTGGGTCGGGCGTTGGAATGCACTGGCTCCGATGTAATTCGAAACCACGGATTTTTATATCAGCCCTGGTCTGAATCCTGTTCCGGCGGGTCCGCAGGAGAATCGTCCAGAGAATTTTCGTCTTGCACTGCTAAGTCTTCGCTGAGCACTTCCGATTCGGGTATTTCACCATTACCGTTGTCATCGGGTTCGTCTACACGTGCCAGGCCTACCAGCTTTTCCTCTTCCTTAAGGCGAATCAGGCGCACACCCTGAGTGTTGCGACCCTGGATGGATACTTCCGCTAATCGCGTGCGTACCAGGGTTCCCTTGTTTGAAATCAGCATGATCTCATCGCTTTCAGAAACCTGTACGGCGCCAACGATAGCCCCGTTTCGTTCGCTGCTCTGGATTCCGATTACACCCTGACCGCCACGACCATAGACCGGGAACTCATCAGTCTGGGTGCGCTTGCCATAGCCGTTTTCACTGACAGTGAGAATGTACTTGTCTTCTTCAGGAATGATCAACGCAATCATTCTATGGTCATCGCCCAGCTTGATTCCACGAACGCCACGGGCGGTTCTTCCCATGGGACGAACATCGGATTCCTTGAAACGTATGGTTTTACCGCTGGAGCCTACCAGCATCACATCCCGTTCGCCGTCTGTTATAGCCGTTGCCACCAGGGTATCGTCTTCATCCAGTTCAATGGCTCGCAGACCCACGCTGCGCTGCCTGGCGAAATTTGTCAGGGCAGTCTTTTTTACCGTGCCGCGGGACGTGGCCATGAAAACGAAATAATCATCGCGGTACTCGTTAACCGGAAGCATTGCGGTAATGCGTTCACCTTCTTCCAGGGGCAGGATATTGATGATCGGCTTGCCCCTGGAAGTGCGGCTGGCCACGGGGATCTGGAACACCTTGAGCCAGTAAACCTTGCCAACGCTGCTGAAACACAACAGGGTATCGTGGGTATTGGCAATCAACAGGTGTTCGACGAAATCTTCGTCTTTCACCGTCGCCGCGGCCTTGCCCATCCCGCCTCGCCGTTGTGCGCGGTAGTCCGTAAGTGGTTGAGTCTTGGCATATCCTGTCTTGGAAATTGTCACCACGCGATCTTCTTCCGAGATCAGGTCTTCCATGGTGAGATCCTGCTGCGATCCCACGATCTCGGTACGACGCTTGTCGCCATACTCCTTCTTGACCGACTCCAGTTCGTCCCGCACAACACCAAGCAGGCGTTCTTCCCTGGACAGAATATCCAGGTAATCGCCGATCTGGACCAATAACTCCTTGTAGTCGTTAATCAGCTTCTCATGTTCAAGACCGGTCAAACGGTGCAGGCGCAACTCGAGGATGGCCTGGGCCTGCTCAGGGGAAAGAAAATACTCCTTGTCCTTGAGGCCAAATTTCTCATCCAGACCGTCCGGCCTGCAGGCATCGGATCCCACTTCACCGAGCATTTCCAGCACGGCATCGGACTTCCAGGAACGGGCCAGCAGTTTTTCCTTGGCTTCTGCTGCCGAAGGTGACTTCTTGATTAATTCAATTACTGCATCAATATTGGCCAGCGCCACCGCCAGGCCTTCCAGGATGTGCCCTCTTTCACGGGCCTTGCGCAACAGGAACTGGGTGCGGCGGGACACCACCTCGCGGCGGTGCCGGATGAATGCTTCCAGTACCTCTTTTAAATTGAGAACCCTGGGCTGACCATCAACCAGCGCCACCATGTTGATGCCAAATACCGATTGCATCTGGGTCTGGGCATAGAGGTTGTTGAGAACCACATCCCCCATCTCACCCTTGCGCAACTCGATAACAATGCGCAGGCCATCCTTATCAGACTCGTCGCGAAGTTCGGTAATGCCTTCTATCTTCTTTTCTTTTACCAACTCGGCGATGCGTTCGATCAGTCGCGATTTATTGAGCTGGAATGGAATCTCGGTAACGATGATGGATTGCTTATTGCTTTTTTCGTCCTCTATCACCTCGGCCCGTGCGCGCACATAAATGCGACCCCGGCCCGTTCGGTAGGCCTGCACGATGCCGGCCTTGCCATTGATTATGCCCGCGGTGGGGAAATCCGGGCCCTGTATGTGCTCCATCAGGTTATCCACCTGGATATCCGGATCACCCAGCAACGCGATACAAGCGTCGATCACCTCACCGAGATTATGGGGCGGAATATTGGTCGCCATACCCACCGCGATTCCCGATGAGCCATTGACCAGCAGATTGGGCACCTGGGTCGGCAACACATCGGGGATGTCTTCGGTGCCATCGTAGTTCGGTGAAAAATCTACGGTGTCCTTGTCCAGGTCCGCCAACAGGTCATGGGCAATCTTTGCCATGCGCACTTCGGTATAACGCATCGCAGCCGCGGCATCGCCATCGATGGAGCCGAAATTGCCCTGCCCGTCCACCAGGGGATAGCGCAGTGAAAAATCCTGGGCCAGACGAACGATGGTGTCGTACACCGCTGTATCGCCGTGGGGGTGATACTTACCAATCACATCACCAACCACCCTGGCCGATTTCTTGTAGGGTTTGTTGTAGTCGTTGGACAGCACGTTCATGGCAAACAGCACACGGCGGTGCACCGGCTTTAACCCATCCCGCACGTCTGGCAGCGCACGGCCCACGATTACGCTCATGGCGTAAGCGAGGTAGGACTCGCGCATTTCGCTTTCTAAGGCAACAGGCTGAACCTGTTTGGCGAACTCAGACATACACTTTTCCTAGACTTCAGGGACTGGAGACGGGATATCGATCGGGGATTCCGGGCTGATGAACTTGCTTGGGACTTCGAAAAGCGGCGGGCAGTTGGCCTCAGCGGGGGTCAAATTCTGGGATTGTTTCAAGTCTGTTCTTCGGGTTCTTTTGGGGTCAAATCAGGCATCAAAATCTGTGCGTTTCGATGCCTCGAAAACGGTCAAAATAATACCATGATTCGGGGCCGGAAAGACACTGATTCTTTCACTTTTTTCGTTAGAAAAGTGCTTTTTTTTCAATTAGTTCCGTGCGTCCGGGCAAGCTCCGACTAGGGGCGCGTTTTGCCGTCAATACGGGTATAATCCGGGCTCCGTTTTGGCCACAAAATCAAGCACGAAAAGGACCCGTTTTTGGCAAGTCAGAATCCCACCGAAATCGATCTGCTAATCCATGCCAGGTGGATAATTCCGGTAGTACCCCAGGGAGTCGTGCTGGAAAATCATGCAATTGCAATCGATGCACGCAAGGTCATCGCCCTGTGTGAGTCGGAACAGGCCGATGTACTCTATCAGCCGCAACAATCCCTCAGGCTGGATCGTCACGCGCTTGTCCCGGGGCTGGTCAACGCCCATGGCCATGCACCCATGAGCCTGCTGCGGGGAATCGCAGACGACAAGCCTCTGAAACAATGGCTGGAGGATTACATCTGGCCCCTGGAAGGAAAATTCGTGAACGAAGACTTTGTTCACGATGGCGCGGCGCTGGCTATTGCCGAAATGATACGCGGCGGTACCACCTGTTTTGCCGATATGTATTTTTTCCCCGACCTGGTAGGCCAGGCCGCGGAAGCAGCCAACATGCGCGTGCAGCTGGCCAGTCCGGTGCTGGATTTCGCCACGGTGTGGGCCGCAGATGCCGATGAGTACATCAGCAAGGCAACTCAGCTACATGATGATTTTCGCAACTCTGACCTGGTATCTACCGCTTTCGGCCCTCACGCACCTTATACGGTATCTGACGAGCCAATGCGGAAACTGGCAGTGCTGGCGGAGGAACTGGATGTTCCCGTTCACATGCATGTACACGAAACCGCACAGGAAGTCGCCGATGCGGTGGCCAGTCACGGCAAGAGACCGCTTGTGCGACTAAATGAACTTGGCATGGTTAATCTTCATCTTAACTGCGTGCACGCAACCCAGCTGGAAGCCGACGAAATTGCGTTGCTGGCTGAACAGGGAGCCTCTGTCATACACTGCCCAGAGTCCAATTTGAAACTGGCCAGCGGATTTTGCCCGGTACAGCGACTGCAGGAATCCGGTGTAAATGTAGCCCTGGGCAGCGACGGCGCCGCCAGTAACAATGACCTGGATATGATTGGAGAAATGCGTTCCGCGGCGCTGCTGGGAAAGGCTGTTGCTGAGGATGCCAGCGCCCTGCCAGCTCATAGTGTCCTGGAAATGGCAACCATCTGCGGTGCCCGGGCACTTGGCATGGAACAGCTGATAGGCAGCCTGGAACCGGGTAAAGCGGCGGATATTACCGCCATCGACATGGCAGCCCTTAACACGGCCCCGCTGTATAACGTCATTTCACAGCTGGTGTATGCCAGTAATAGCAGCCAGGTCAGTCATGTCTGGTGTAACGGTACGGCACTGTTGATCGATGGCCGCCTGCAAAACATAGATGAAAGTGCGTTGCTGGAAAAAACAGAAGACTGGCAGCAACGCATAGCGGCGGGATAGCTCATGGAAAATGTCGACGAACTGGAAATCAGGAAGTTTGAAAGCCTGGCATCACGCTGGTGGGATCCCGAGAGTGAATTCAAGCCCCTGCACGAGATCAATCCCCTGCGCATGAATTTCATCAGCCGCCAGGTAAATCTAGCCGGCAAGCAGGTTGTGGATATCGGCTGTGGCGGCGGCATCCTGGCTGAAGCCATGTGCCATCATGGCGCCCGGGTCACAGCGATCGATAAGGCGGAAGCATCCCTCGGAGTGGCAAGGTTACACCTGCTGGAAAGCGGCCTGGAGATTGACTACCGAGATAGCACCGCCGAACAATTGGCGGAGGAAATGCCGCAGCAATTCGATGTGCTCACCTGCCTGGAAATGCTGGAACACGTACCGGCACCCGATGCCGTTGTGAAGGCGTGTGCCACGCTGCTGAAACCCGGCGGTATGGCGTTCTTCTCCACGATAAATCGCAATCCCAAATCCTACCTGTTTGCCATCATCGGCGCCGAATACCTGTTATCCCTTTTACCAAAGGGGACCCACGATTACAGCAAGTTTATCCGCCCGGCGGAACTCGCCGCGTGGTGCCGGGACAGCGGTTTACAATTAGGAGAACAAACAGGTATGGGATTCAACCCCCTCACCCGTCGTTATTTCCTGCAAAAAAACCTGGATGTTAATTACCTGGCTTGTTACACCAAGCCCATGGACTGAGCTTGGCCACATTAGATACCAATATTGAATGTGTGCTGTTTGACCTGGATGGCACCCTGATCGATACCGTGCCCGATTTCATCAAGGTGATGGACAGCTTGCTGGCGGAAAACAATCTTGCGCCGGTCTCCCCGGAATCAGTACACCAGACTGTTTCCGACGGTGCGCGAGCCCTGGTCATGCTTGGATTTGGCATAGGTGAAGATGCCGCGGAGTTTCCCGCCCATCATCAGAGGCTGCTCGAGCTGTATTACGACCAACTCGCAAACAGTGAATCCAGTCTCTATCCCGGCATGGCGGATCTTCTGGGCGACCTGGACGACAGTGACATCAAGTGGGGCATCGTCACCAACAAGCCGCATCTGTACAGCGAGCGCCTGTTGCAACAACTGGAGCTCTTGCCTCGCTGCAAAAGTCTTGTATGCCCCGATCACGTCAAGGCACGCAAACCCGATCCCGAACCTATACTACTGGCCTGTTCACAATTGGACTGCGGCACCGAACGAACGGTTTATATCGGTGACCACGTTCGCGATATCCAGGCAGCGAAAAATGCCGATGTCATCGCTGTAGCCGCGGCCTACGGCTATCTCCATGCCGATTCCAGGGTAGAAGAGTGGTATGCGGACTTCATCCTGCAAAATCCGGAACAGACCCGGGGGCTGCTGGAACTCTTGAAATTCAGTTGACCATGTTTGAATTCCAACCAGATCAGGACCTGCTTGCAGGCAAGACCATTGTCATTACCGGTGCCAGCGATGGCATCGGTAAGGCCGTGGCTAGTAGTTTTGCCGGTCACGGCGCCGGTGTAATCATGCTGGGCCGCAACCAGGAAAAACTGGAAGCTGTATACGATGAAATAGAACAACAACACCCGGGAAAGGCGATCATTCATCCCCTGGATTTCGCTGACGCAGAGAGCCCGGATTACGAACTACTGGCCGCAAGCATCGATGAACAGTTCACCCATCTCGATGGCCTGGTTCACAATGCATCCATTCTGGGAGCACGTACTCCTATCCAGTTCTACCCGGAAAAAGACTGGCAGGATGTCATGCAGGTAAACGTAAATGCCGTATTCTCACTCACCAGGGTATTGCTGCCCGCCCTGGGCCGGGCTCCTGATGCGCGAGTGCTTTTCACATCGTCCAGTGTCGGACGCAAGGCCCGTGGATACTGGGGCGCCTACGCGGTTTCCAAGTTCGCCACCGAAGGGCTGATGCAGGTTCTGGCTGAAGAACTGGCAGAAACTTCTGCGATACGGGTAAACAGCATAAACCCCGGGGCTACTCGAACCAACATGCGAAGGGAAGCCTATCCAGCTGAAGATCCAGGAACACTTCCGACCCCGGAAACCTTGTTAGGTGTTTATCTCTACCTGTTCAGCCCGGAGGCGAAGGCAATACACGGGCAGCCTATCGATGCCAGGGACTTCAATCCGGCTCTGTACACCACAGTAGAATAACATTTGGGTCCGTTGTGAATGTTTAGGCGGTTGTGTCCACGTTAAATCAGAAAAAATGGCCACAAAAAAGCACAAAGGACTCAAATCTCAGAGTTCGAATTGAACCCCTCTTTTGTGAAATTTGTGCCTTTTTGTGGCCAGGAATTTCATGTGGCTAAAAGCACTCGCTAGCAAGCTTCGCATCTAGTGAAATAATCGAATCTGTGGACAAACTTGCCTTGTGGACTTTCAAAGCCCTGCCAGCTTCACCAGCTTGTTGATGTCCTGCTTGCCCAGTTCCTGGAATTTGCCCACGGTAACCGAACTGGGAATAAATATTGGCCCAAAGCGCACACGCTTGAGGCGGCTGACCTTGAGACCCTGTGACTCCCAGAGCCGGCGCACCTCCCTGTTCTTCCCTTCCATGAGCACCACGTGGTACCACTGGTTGATGCCTTCACCGCCGTAGTGCTGAATGTCCGTAAACCGGCAAAGCTCACCATCGATGACCACACCCTTGTGCATGCGCTGCACCATCTCGGGTTTGACTTCGCCCATTACCCTCACCGCGTATTCCCGTTCCACCTGGGAACTGGGGTGCATGAGTTTATTGGCCAGCTCACCGTCTGTGGTAAACAACAGCAGACCGCTGGTATTGAGATCGAGCCGACCAACCGCAACCCAGCGCCCGTGTTTCAGCGCCGGCAGGTTTTTAAAGACCGTAGGCCTGCCTTCGGGATCGTGTCGCGTACAGATTTCGTTATCGGGTTTGTTGTAAAGAATAACCCGTCGCTGTTCTTTGTTTCGGCCCCGTGGCGCCAGCTTCTTGCCATCTACAACGATACGATCTGATTCGCTGACCCGGTCGCCAATGCTTGCGGGATCACCATTGACCTGGACTCGCCCCTGCTTGATCCAGGATTCAATCTCACGGCGAGAACCGAAACCGGCGCGCGCCAGCACCTTTTGTAGTTTTTCGGTGGTCATAGGATCCGGGGTATAGAAAAGGAACGGATTGGTCTCAGGCCGCGGATTCGCCAGAGTTGTCTTTTTCTTCGTCCAGCTCGATCTTCTCGAACTCGGCCACTTCGCTATCGCTGTCATCCACATAGGTGAATGCTTCGCTTGGTGGCTCCAGCTCATCATCATAGTCTGTTTTCAAAGGGTATTCAGAGGCACCGCCCACTGGATCGATGTCCTCGCCCTGCTCCAGGGATTCATCACCGCTTTCTGCTTCTTGTTTCGCCTCTTGTTTCAGGTCGCTGTCGTCATCGGTGCCTGGGGCGCCCGGCTCCTCCTTCGCGGGATCGGCGGGGGCGACCTTTTCCTGTTCCTCCCCATCTTCCGCTTCCGCCGCTTCCTCGGCAGCCCTGGCCGCTTCCTCCGCTTCCTTGGCCGCCTTGCCGTATACCGGGTCGTGCAACAGAATCTCATCCAGCGGCTTCCTGGCCAGTTCCACGGCCTCTTCCTCGGCTATCAATTCCGCCTGTTCTTCCTCGGAAAGCTCCCTGCCTTCCCCTTCGACATCCTCTTCCGGCATATCCAGGATGCGCTGGTTCGCCAGGTCGTCTTCCAGGTCCATGGTTTGTTCTGATTTATCCAGTTCCTTCACTTCCGCCAGGGGCGGTAATTGCTCCAGGCTCTTCAGGTCGAAGTAGTCGAGGAATTCGCGGGTAGTGGCAAACATCGCCGGCCGTCCGGGCACGTCGCGATGACCTACAACGCGAATCCATTCTCGATCGAGCAACGTGCGAATGATGTTTGTGCTCACGGCAACACCGCGAATCTCTTCGATATCACCCCGCGTAATAGGCTGGCGATAGGCTATCAGTGCGAGGGTTTCAAGCAGGGCACGGGTATACCGGGGTGGTTTTTCTTCCCAGAGCTTGGATATCCATTCACTGAGCTCCTGCTTCACCTGGAAGCGATAGCCCGAGGCCACTTCACTCAGTTCGAATCCGCGATCGTTACAATCATTCGCTATGGACTCCAGTACCTTACGCAGCTCTTTGCGATCCGGTCGCTCATTCCTGGAGAAAACCTGCATGATCGCATCCAGGCTAAGCGGTCTGCCCGCCGCCAGCAACAGCCCTTCCACGATCATTTTTACCTTGTTATCTACTTCGTCACTCATCTGTTTTCTGAATCTATGGAGCGGATGACCGCTTCCTGGTCCTCTACTGTGCTCTTGGACTTAATATGGATAGGTCCGAACGGGTCAGACTGCACCAACTCAATTAGGGAATCCTTGATCATTTCCATGACTGCGAGGAATGTAACCACTACTCCCAGGCGCCCCTCATCTTTTTTAAGCAGTGACACCAGCGGCACAAAATTATGTTGCGACAAGTGCGCCAGGATTTCCGACATCTTTTCCCGGGTCGACAGCGTTTCCATCTGAATGTGGTGATGCTCAAACATGTCTGCGCGCTGCAACACTCGTGACAGTGCCACCAGCACTTCCTGCAACTCCACCTCCGGATCCGGCGTTTCTCGCTGAATTACCGGCAGTATCGCGGATACGGGAAACAGGTTGCGATGCATCCGCGGCAATTCATCGATTCCCTCCGCCGCCTGCTTGAAGCGCTCGTATTCCTGCAGCCGCCTGATCAGCTGCATGCGTGGATCTTCTTCGTCTTCTTCGGCTTCCTCTTCCCGTGGCAGCAGGATACGGGACTTGATCTCCGCCAGCATGGCTGCCATGACCAGGTACTCTGCGGCCAATTCGAACTGGGCAGCCTGCATCAGTTCGACATACGCCATGTACTGGTCCGTGATATCCGCAACGTTAATGTCGAGAATATCGATGTTCTGGCGTTTGATCAGGTACAGCAGAAGGTCCAGGGGCCCCTCGAAGGCCTCCAGGAAAATCTCCAGGGCATCGGGCGGGATGTAGAGATCCTGGGGAACTTCCGTTATCGCCTCACCGGCGACATAGGCTAGAGGGAGCTGATGGGGATCGCCGTCCTGTGGCTGGTTTTCCGCGGTGGGATGAATCCCTTTGTTATCAAGGTTCTGGGTATCTGTATCGGTACCGGTGGAAGTGGTCAATCTTCTGATCTTGAGATAATTATGGGACGGGATTTTAACTTAATTCGTCCACTATCGCTCCATTCTGTAGTGAATTATGGCTATGTTTACCAGTTGCTGAGACCAACAGCACTGCGCACGTCATCCATGGTTTCACGCGCCGCCTCCCGCGCCTGATCGCTGCCCTCGGCAATGATGGTGCGTACCTGGTCCCGGTCCTTTTCGTACTGCTTGGCAACTTCCTGGATCGGCTCAGGTTCCGCGACAATGGCGTCCACCACCGGTTTCTTGCACTCCAGGCAGCCGATCCCGGCACTCTTGCAGCCTTGCACCACCCAATCCCGGGTCTCTTCATCGGAATAAGTCTGGTGGAATTGCCATACCGGGCATTTTTCTGGATCACCGGGGTCGTCGCGTCGCACCCGGGCCGGATCCGTCGGCATGGTATTTACTTTCTTCACCACAGCATCGATGGGTTCCCGCAGACTTATAGTATTGTTGTAGGACTTGGACATTTTTTGACCATCCAGGCCCGGTACCTTGGAAGCCGGAGTCAGCAATGACTGCGGCTCCGCCAGAATCATTTTTCCGCCCCCTTCCAGGAAGCCAAACAGGCGTTCACGGTCGCCAATTGATATGTTCTGCTGCTCCTTCAAAAGGGCCTGGGCCTTCTCAAGGGCGGCATGGTCTCCCTGTTCCTGGTAGGAATTACGCAATTCCGAATACAACCGCGCCGCTTTCTTGCCCATTTTCTTGATGGCGGCGACCGCATTTTCTTCGAATCCCGGTTCCCGGCCATACAGGTGGTTAAAACGACGTGCAACTTCCCGGGTCAGTTCCACATGAGCTACCTGGTCGGCCCCAACTGGTACGTAGCCTGCGCGGTATATAAGAATGTCTGCCGCCTGCAACAGCGGGTAACCAAGAAAGCCGTAGGTATCCAGGTCCCTCTCCCGCAATATTTCCTGCTGGTCCTTGTAGCTGGGGACCCGCTCAAGCCAGCCCAGGGGGGTCACCATAGACAGCAATAAATGCAATTCGGCATGTTCCGGCACCCTGGACTGAGCAAAGATTGCCGCCGATCCCGGGTTTACCCCTACGGCCAGCCAATCGATAACCATGTCCAGGACATGGTTCTCAAACAGGGTGGCGTCACCATAGTGGGTAGTGAGCGCATGCCAGTCGGCAACAAAGAAAAAACACTCGTATTCGTGTTGCAGTTTGACCCAGTTTTTCAATACACCATGCAAGTGGCCAAGGTGTAACTCGCCCGTAGGACGCATTCCCGATAACACCCGTTTTTGTGAATCTGCAGTTGACAAGCTGCTCTCCTGATTAGTCCCTTGTTAAACCTGGCGGTGAATAATTACTGAAATGGCTCCGGGTCACCGCGTCCTGCCCGGATGAGTTTGGGTACACCTTCCACAAGGTCCACCATGGTGGTGGGCTCCAGGCCACAGGCACCACCGTCTATGATCAAGTCTACTAACTTTCCTATCTTTAGTCGCATCTCGTACGCATCCACGAGCTGATTCTCCTGGTCGGGAAGAATCAGGCTGGTACTCATAATAGGCTCACCGTGAGCGGCGAGTATCGCCTGGGCAACTGGATGGTCCGGCACCCGCAATCCGATTGTTTTTCGTTTTGGATTCATAAGGCGACGCGGTACTTCCGGAGTCGCCTTGAGAATGAATGTGTAGGGCCCGGGGGTATAAGCCTTGAGAATGCGGTAAGCACTGTTATGTACACGGGCGTAACTCGCCAGGGAAGAAAGGTCACTGCACACCAGGGTGAAGTTATGATCCTTTCCCAGTTTTCGAATGCGCCGGATTCGCTCCAGGGCGGATTTGTCGCCAATGTGACAGCCCAGCGCGTAGGTGGAGTCCGTTGGGTACACAATTACACCGCCGGCAGAAAGTGTTTCCACAGCCTGCTTAATGATCCGGGATTCCGGATTTAGGGGATGGACCTGAACGAATGCACTCATATACTCAAACCGGAACTGCCGGGATTTAACTGGCTGCCGATTCTATTAGCAGACAGCCTTCATTAAAAGCAGTAAACTCCCCCCAACAATGAGCCTTACCCCATGAAGCAGTTTATCGATTACATACCCTTGCTGATTTTTTTCACCGTGTGGGCCCTGGACGAGCGCACCGTTGAGATCGCCGGTTTTCAACACGAGGTCGGGGGCATCTTCAGTGCAGCGGAATTTCTCCTTTTTGGGTCCATCCTGGTTTACGGTTCCCTGTTCCTTTACCAGAAACGTCTCGACAAATTTCAATGGATCACTGTAACGGCGGTGGTACTGTTTTGTATTCCCACGATCATTTTTCGTGACACTAACTTCCTCAAATGGAAGGCACCCATTGTCAACTGGATCTTCGCCAGCGTATTCCTGCTCTCGCGCTACATTGGTGACAAACCTGCTATCGAACACATGATGGGTCACGCTATCGATGCGCCAAAGGAACTATGGCATCGCCTCAACAACATCTGGATTATCTACTTTGTCGTATTGGGAGTTATAAATCTCGCCGTGGCATACTTGTTAAGTGAAGCACTGTGGATCCAGTTCAAGGTCTTCGGCAATTTGATTCTCACCTTCCTGTTTGTTATCGGGCAAATGCCCCTGCTGGCCAAGTACATCGAAACCGAAGAAGAAGAGTCCGCAACCGGTACTTCTACGGAGTAACAGCGGCCGCGATGTATTACGCAATCATGAGTGAAGACGTTGAGGACAGCCTGCCCAGGCGAAAGTCGGCCCGCTCAGCCCATCTCGCGCGCCTGAACCAATTGGCAGACCAGGGACGCCTGCTGCTTGCAGGCCCGCACCCGGCTGTGGACAGCACCGATCCGGGCGATGCGGGATTCAGCGGCAGCCTGGTTATTGCGGAGTTTGATGACCTGGAACAGGCCCGGTCCTGGGCAGATGCCGATCCTTACGTGGCTGCCGGTGTTTATCAGAAAGTCACGGTGAAGCCATTCAAGAAAGTACTGTGAATCCCAGCACAATCCGCTGCTCAGACAGATCAGTTACCGTCACCTGAGGGCACAGGTTTCAGGGCAGGAAAATTCTCATCGAGTATGCGATTCCATTCCGTCAACTCTTCCGCACGCCGTTGAAACAGCGCACTGTAATCCCCTTCGATGGCAATGCTTTCGATAGTGTCACGACGTCTGATCTCGTAAACCACCGGTAAACCTTCAACAACACGGCCAAATACAGAATGCAGGCCGTCCAGGTGTGATGTGGCCAGGTGGGTGAGGAAGAACTGGCTACCGTCGGTGCCCGGTCCCGAGTTGGCCATGGAAAGGATTCCCGGCTGATTGTGTTTCAACAGGATTTCACCAGCGAAGCGATAGCCGGGCCCACCGGTGCCATTACCAAGAGGGTCACCACCCTGGGCCATGAAGTTCCGTTCTACACGATGAAAGCTAAGCCCGTCGTAAAATCCTCGCAGGCTCAGGTTTACGAAATTGGCTACGGTAGTTGGCGCGGCGCGTTCATTCAACTGCACCCTGATGGAGCCCTTGCTGGTATTTATATTGGCAAACAGCTCCTGGGCCTCCGCCGCGGCAGATAGCGCCATGGCGCCCATGGTCCATAACAATAGAAGGGCGATTCTTTTCATCTTGCCTGCATTCCTCCAAGCGGGTCTATCGCCATTCTCCAGATCGAGACTGAATGCCGGATTAACCGGGATTAGAGATCGTACTCGATGATCACCGGTGCGTGATCGGAAAAATTATCGGCGGTGTGGATTGTAGCCGACTTCACCTTGTCCGCTAAAGATGGAGTAACCACATGATAGTCCAGTCGCCACCCGACGTTATTGGCCCTGGCCTGGCCGCGATTCGACCACCAGGAATACTGATCCGGCTCCTGGTTAACAACGCGGAATGCGTCCACCCAGCCCACGTCGTCGTACAGATTATCCAGCCACTGGCGCTCTTCCGGGAGAAAACCGGAATTCTTCTGGTTGGACTTCCAGTTTTTTAAGTCGATCTCCTTGTGGCAGATATTCCAGTCGCCACAGACGATGAACTCCCTTCTCTTGCGACGCAGCTTTTTCATGTGTTCCATGTAGGCTTCCATGAAAGCGAATTTCCTGGCCTGCCTCTCTTCGCCGGCGGATCCCGATGGCAGGTAGAGCGAAGCGATGCTGACCCCATCGTAATCGGCCTGTATATAACGCCCCTCTGTATCCGCCATCTCGAAGCCAAGGCCACGGGATAGTCTGTCTGGTTCCCGCTTACAATACAGCGCCGTGCCTGAATAACCTTTCTTTACGGCATCGAAGTAATAGCAATGAAAACGCTCGGGGTGGAAAACCGGGTCACTGAGCTGAAATTCCTGGGCCTTTGTCTCCTGCAGGCACACCACGTCAACATCGCAGCCCTGAAGCCAGTCGAAAAAGCCCTTACGGGCAGCGGCACGGATGCCATTGCAATTGAAAGTCATGATGCGCATGAGAAGGGCCTGATTCCGGGACAGCGCATTCTATCCACTGGCCCAGGCAGGCACCAGCGGCCTGGGCCGCCCTATTCCCGCCACACCACAGTGACAGCGGTCGGCGCTCACCCCAGCCGGGAAAGCCTGTTACCGCAAGTGTTACAGATTGAAACTCAAATCAGGGCCTGGAGCCCTCAAAAAATTGCCTGTAACCATTTCTCCGGCCTTTCGTCTAAGTATTTACAGGCAGACAGTGTGTCGCGATGGCGACATTGATGCCATAACTTATTGAAATTAATGCAAAATATCCTGATTGGGGAATTTGGGCTGAAAAGTGTTACTTTTTTTAACAAATACCGTCTTATTACTAGGAAAAGTGTTACCTTTCCGCACATATTGTGTTACTATAGCCGCCGTTAGAAATTCAACGGGTGGTTTTCACCAGTCAGCTTTTGAGGAGACAAGGAAATGAGCAAAACCATAGAGAAATACCGACCTGTCGTGGAAGCGACAGTAGTTAGCCTGGTACTGGTAGCAGCTGCACTCGCGGTGCCCGCTGCCATCATGTACGCATCTGTTTAACCCCACCGGAGAGCTTTCTTTAGCACTCCTTATTTTTTGCGCTAGTTGAAGCACCAACGCGGTCAATCCGGTTGGTGCTTTTTTTTGCCTTCGATTCAGGTTCCATCCGCAGCTCTAATGTCGCGGCCAGGCCAGGATTAGAGTTTCAGCTTGTCGGTGAAATTGCAGGGTTTGTGATTGCTGTTCAGCTGTTCACGAATGATTTTTTCCCAGCCCGTGCGGCAGGCACCGGGTGAGCCGGGCAGGCAGAATACAATCGTATCATTGGCCATACCGGCGAAAGCTCGCGACTGAATGGTGGAGCTGCCGATTTCCTCGAAGGATAAATAGCGGAACAACTCGCCAAACCCCTCGATGTCCACATCAAACAGGGGCTTGATCGCTCGCAGGGTGTTATCCCGGGCGGTAAATCCTGTCCCGCCCGTAGTGATAATTCCGTGCACCTGTGGGTCGTCGATTCTCGCCGAAACGGCAGTGCGAATCTCATAGACATCGTCCGGCACTATGACCTTACCGTGCAAGCTGTGGCCGTCTGCCTGCAGCATCTCGCAGATCGAGTCTCCGGATTTATCAGTCTCGACAGTGCGCGTATCGGACACCGTGATGACAGCAAGGTTCAGGGGGGTACCGGCAGCCATGGCATTAACCGCCGGTCATGTTCATCAATCGTACCGGCTGGGCGTGCTCTTTGTCGTAGAAATAGTGACGCTCAGGCTTGATGTCCATGGCGGCAACCAGGGCCTGCTTTAATTCTTCAATTCCCTTGTTGTCGTCACGCAGGATAGCTCGCAGGTCTACGGAGTGTTCATTGCCCAGGCACAGCAGCAGTCGCCCTTCCACCGTAATCCGGACCCGGTTGCATTCTTCGCAAAAATTGTGCGACACCGGGGAAATGAATCCTATTCGGGATTCATGGCCTGCAACCTGAACGTACTTGGATGGGCCGGCCGTGCGCACGGTGCTGTTTATAAGTTCGTACCTGGATTCGATAACCTCTCGCACCCAATCATTATTGCAGGTAGTTTCTTCTCGCTTGTGATCCGAGGCTTCGCCCAGGGGCATTTCTTCGATAAACGCGATATCGATTCCCCTATGCAATGCATAGTCGGTCAGGGGAATAATTTCATCTTCGTTGTAGCCATGCATGATGACTGAATTGAGCCTGATCCTGTCGAAACCGGCAGCAATGGCGGCATCGATTCCCTGCAACACCTTTTCCAGTTTCCCCACCCTGGAAATACGCTTGAAGCGCTCGGCATCGAGACTGTCTATGCTTATATTGATGCGATTGACGCCTGCTTCTTTGAGAGCACCGGCATACTTATCGAGCTGGGCGCCGTTGGTAGTCAGCAATAGCTCTTCCAGGCCGGGCAGCCTGCCCAGTTTTTCAATCAGTGACATGACGTCGCTGCGGACCATGGGTTCACCACCTGTAAGACGGATCTTCCTGACTCCCAGTTCGGTAAACGCCTTTGCAACCGTGTACAGTTCTTCCAGTGACAGGATTTGCTTGCGCGGCAAAAACTGCATGTCCTCAGTCATACAGTAAACACAGCGGAAATCGCAACGGTCGGTCACAGACAGGCGGATGTAATCCACCTGCCTGCCGAATTTGTCCACCAGCTTGTTAGTGTTGTTGAAATCAGTCATAGCCATTACCGGGTTACCTACTATACCCGAGTTGGGGCATCTCTCCTACCATCCTGCCGCGACCTAGCTGTTGAAGGCAATCTGTATGGCCAGGAATATCAACACCAATCCCATGGCGCGCTCGAACCAGGCACCCGCCCGCAACATGAAATTCCTCACTGCCTCCCTGCCCAGCAGTGTTGAGAGCATGGCAAACCACGCGAAGGTGGCCAGCGCCAGGTACAGACCGTAGAAAATCTGAATGCGTATCGGCGTGCTGGCATCTATAACCACGGTAAACAGGGCAAGAAAAAACAGGGTTGCCTTGGGATTCAGGCCATTGGTGAGGAAGCCAACTGAAAAAGCCTTGAGTGGGTTCAGGTCCGCAACGGCAGCCGTTGATCCGGGAGCCGGCTCGATGCTGATAAACGATCTCCGGATCGACTGTATGCCAATAAAAAACAGGTAAGCCGCCGCTATCCACTTGACGGTATTAAAAAGTGTTTCCGATTGGGACAGGATCAGGGCGACTCCTAACAAGCAGTATCCGACATGGAGAAGTATGCCTGTGCCGACACCAAAACTCGTCCATAATCCTGCTACGGTACCGCCAGTAACTGACTGTCGCGTGACGATGGCGAAGTCCGGCCCGGGCGAGGCAACGGCGAACAAGTGTGCCAGTGCAATAGCCAGGAATTCGTTCCAGTACATGAGTAATCAGGGAATGGAGGATTCGATAACCAGGTCGATCTCGGTGTGTTGTCCATTGTGCGCGAAATTATCCGTTACCGCACGATAATCACCGCTGCCAGGGGTTGCCACGCCGCGCATAGAAACCAGGGCTGATACATAGACAGTGTCCGCGGAGGAAAGATTGAAACCACCGACGGACAGTGCATTGCTGAGACTCACGGTGGCGGGCAATTCCGCAACGGTCAGGCTGGCCGCTGCCAGTGGCGGCATCCCTTCCCTGGCGGCATTGCGAACTGCAACAAATACCCGCAATGCCGGGTCGAGCTCCAGGCCTTCTGCGAGACTGAGCGCCACATCGATTACCGGCCCTTGTCCTGCTTCACCGGATTCAGCCAATATTTGTTGCGCGGCTGCAATGTTTAACCGCAACTGTCGGGCCTGCTCGGAATTCGGGCTAAGCTGGATCAGCAGGCGCCAGTTTTCGATGGCGGTCTGCCAGTCACCCCGCTGTTCCGCGTCGGACGCGAGTAACTGCAAAATGGAACTTTCCCGGGGATTAATATCCCGCACCTGGTCGATGACAGACTGTACTTCCCCATCGATCTGGAAATCCGCGAGTATGTACCTGATCATGGCGATGCGACCCAGGATCAGGGCTTTTTCACCGCCATCTTCAAACTGGTCCGCCGCCTGCTGGTAGGCGATTCCGGCTTCGTTGAATAATCCCAGGTTGGCAAAGTTTTCCGCGAGGAAATACCAGGCCCAGCGGCGCTCCTCGTCTTCCTGAACCAGTTCGCCCAGGCTCACGATCAAATCCTGGGCTTCCTGGGCATCGCCGGGGTTTTCCAGGGTGCGCTGGTAAAGGTCGCGGTGTACCACCTCGTCGAAGGATCCCCAGCGGGCATAGAAGACATAGGCTGAACTGCAGGCGATCACCACCAGGACCACTGGTACGGCCCAATGCAAAGGATTTCGACCTGCGGTTTCGTTCTGCTGCTTGTGCTTACCGGATTTTCCTTTCGTGGTGACTTTTTCCACCTGCGGTGAGCCTGCGACACTGCTGTCAACATCGCTGAGCAGGCTCTTCTGCAGCTCGACTTTCAATTCCTCGAACTGCTCCTGTGCCAGGATTCCGCTGTCCAGTTCAGACTGCAGGTCCGCAAGTCTGTCCTGGTACATGGATATATTCGCCTGGCGGCGAAGCCCGGGATCTTCTTCGTGCTTGCGCCGCGTCCCGAATAACAAGGGAAGCAACACAAAAAGCGATGCCAGGGCGACGAGAAATACTGTGCTAATCCAGAACAAATTCGTTTCCCGGGTTATTAGTTGTCGTTGTGTTCGAGCAATTCGGAGAGGCGGCGCTTCTCGGCTTCATCCAGCACCGCTTCCTTCTTTAATGCAGGCTTGCTGCGTCGCCATATAATGAATGTAATACCAGCACCGATGACAAAAAATATGGCAGGACCAAACCACAGCAGAAGCGTTTCCGCCCTCAGCCTTGGCCGGTAAAAAATAAAATCCCCGTAGCGCTCAAACATGAACTGTTCGATTTCCTGATCGCTCATACCATCGATAATCATACGGTGAATTTCTCGCCGTAAATCTTCTGCAGTTCCGCCGGTTGAGCCAGTGAGATTGGTGTTCTGGCACATCGGGCAGCGCAATTCATTGGACAGCCGCCTGAAGCGTTGCTGTTGTTCTGGCGTTGCGAATTGGAATGTGTCTACCTGGGCGTAGAGTACAGGATTGGGCGCGAGTAGCAGCAGGCAGATGATTGCCAGTTGAATCCAGCAAATGGATCGAAAGGATTGCATCGGCCCTGCCCTACCGGTTTTCTGTAGCCTGAAGCTCAGCGATCGCGGGCAGGAATTCCTGTTCCCACACCGATTCGTCCAGCACGCTGACATGCCGGTACCTGATGACTCCATTTTCGTCTACAAGGTATGTTTCCGGCGCTCCATACACTCCGAGGTCAATGCCGAAGCGTCCATCCTCATCCAGCACACTGAATTGGAATGGATCTCCATTGACGTCGAGCCAGTCAAGAGCGAGATCCTGGCGATCGCGGTAATTCACCCCTACCACTGGAATCTCTCCTTCTTCCTTGAGGCGCATCAGGGTGGGATGTTCCACCAGGCAGGGCAGGCAGTAACTGCCCCAGACATTCAGCAGGAAGATTCGGCCTGGCAAATCTTCATTACTTACAGGTTCACCGTCCACGGTAATCATGGTAAACGCGGGCATTGGCTTGTCGATAAGCATGGAGGGCAACTCGGTGGTATCCAGGTATAAGCCTCGCCACAGCAATACCGCCAGGGCAAAAAAGAAAATTACCGGAATAAAGAACTTGAGCTTTGCCATATTCAGACTGTCGCCGTTGCGCCCCTGCCAACTTCGCCCCGCATGCGTTCAGAGTCCGTTTGCCGTCTTCGCAGGCGGCGATAACGCTTGTCCATGGCCGCCATGGTGCCACCAAAAGCCATGAAGATTGACCCGAGCCAGATCCAGCGTACAAAGGGTTTCACATAGATGGTCATGGACCAGGCGCTATTTTCTTTTTCCTCACCCAGGGTGACAAACAGATCTCGCAGGAATCCGGCGTCGATAGCCATCTCCGTAGAGGGTGACCCGCTGGCGACATAAATGCGCCGCTGTGGATGCAGGGTAGTAACCAGGTTGCCGTCACGGCTGACCACCAGTTCCGCCTCCGATCCAACAAAGTTTGGCCCTTCTACCGGTGACGTGCCATTAAACTGAAAATCATAGGCACCTACGTCCACACTCTGGCCCGGACCCAGTAAAACACTCTTCTCGGTGCTGAAATAGCTGGTTAACCCTACCCCGACCAGCATGATAGCGATGCCGAGGTGCGCACACTGCATGCCGTAGTAACTCGCCGTGAGGGATTTCATGCCCTGCACGATGCCCGTCTTGTTTGCCGTCTTGTTTCTCAGGTCGCGAGTGATACTCAGCACGATCCAACTCGCCAGCGCCACGGCAATGGTTGCCGCCAGGGAAAACCGCAGTAATACGACAAGGGGAATCACCACACCCAGGACCAGGCTGGCTCCGGCCACAAGGCTTAATTGTTGTACCAGGTATGCGGGAGAAGTCTTCTTCCATCGCGACAGGGGGCCGATCCCGAGCAATAACACCAGCAGGATCATCAGAGGAACAAATATGGTATTGAAATAAGGCGGACCGATTGAAATGAGGTCGTCGGTAAGAGCCTGGTAAACCATGGGGAACAGGGTGCCGAGAAATACTGACGCGGCCGCGACCACCAGCAACACATTGTTGGCGAGCAGGAAAATTTCCCGGGAAAAAACATCGAAGCCAAACTCGCTCTTCATCAGCGGAGCCCGAAATGCATACAGCAGCAAGGCGCCACCGATTGCGGCACCGAGAATGGCCAGTATGAACACACCCCGGGTTGGATCGCTGGCAAACGCATGTACCGAAGTAAGTAGTCCGGAACGGGTAATAAAAGTGCCGAGCAGGCTGCCGGCAAAGGCCAGTATGGCCAGCAATACCGTCCAGCTTTTGAATACCGCCCGCTTTTCTGTGACCGCAAGGGAATGCACCAATGCCGTTCCAAACAACCAGGTAATCAGGGGCGGATTCTCAACCGGATCCCAGGCCCACCAGCCACCCCAGCCCAGTTCGTAATAAGCCCACCAGCTTCCCAGGGCGATGCCGATGGTAAGAATAGCCCAGGCCACGTTGGCCCAGGGCCGGCACCAACGAGCCCAGGCCGCATCCAGCCGCCCACTCAACAGGGCGGCAATGGCGAAAGCAAACACTACAGAAAAACCAACATAACCCATGTACAGGGTTGGCGGATGCACGATAAACCCGAAGTCCTGTAACGCGGAATTAAGGTCGGAGCCATCAGCGGGGGGCAGCGGCACGATGCGGGTGAAGGGATTGGACGTGGCCAGCATAAACAGGATGTATGCGGCGCAAAGTACGCCTAACACCGCCAACACCCTGGCCACGAACTCCAGCGGCATGGTCTTGCTGTAGATGCCCACGGACAACATCCAGCCTGAAAGCATGAATGTCCACAGAAGGAAAGAACCCTCGTGGCCGCCCCACAATGCGGTGAGCTTGTAATGCATGGGCAACAGGGAATTGGACTGCGCCGCTACAACCTGCACCGAAAAATCATCTATTGCAAAACTGTAGGCCAGGATACCTATGGATATTGCGAGAAAAACAAATACGCCGGCAGACAGCGGACGAGCAAGCCCCATCCACACCTGGTTATTCACCGCAGCGCCAGCCAGTGGCAGGATGCCGAGCAGTACACTCAGGGTGAATGCCAGGATTAGGGAAAACTGACCGAGTTCAGGAATCATTTAACTTTCGGGTTGCAGCGCCATGGGATGATTGTCCGCAGAAGCACCGGCGGCATCCAGCGCGGCCCTCACTTCCTGGGACATGTAATTCTCATCGTGCTTGGCCAGCACCCTGCTGGCCTGAAATACACCGGCACCATCCACACTGCCTTCTATCACCACGCCCTGCCCTTCACGAAACAGGTCGGGAAGAATACCTTCGTAGTGCACCCAAACATCGTTCAGGTAATCGGTGGTCTGGAACTCGACCCGCAGGCTATCAGTGGAACTGCGCACGGAACCTTCGCGCACCATACCACCGATACGAATCTGCTGACCCACATCCACTTCACCGCTGGCTACCTGGGTGGGTGTATAAAACAGGTCTATGTTCTGGCTAAGCGCAAACAGGGCCAGGCCAACCGCAACACTGAGGCTGGCGGCGATAAAAAGAATGATGCTGAGGCGCTTGCGTCTATGAGGTTTCACTATGCTTCTCCAGCTTACTCACCTAGCTCATATTGAGACTTATCATCTCCGGAATTTTTTCCATACTCTTGATTCAGTACATTCCTTCGCTTGAGCTCTCGCAAAATCTGCTTCTGTTTGACCAATGGCAGAAACAAGTTAGCAGCAAGGAATATTAAGAATAGAGAATATACAGACCACACATTAAATGCATAACCACCCATTTCTATGAATTCGGCAAAGCTTTCAAATTGAATTCCGTCTATCATTTAAATATCTCTTATTCCAATTCACTGATTATTAATTAAATCTTGAACCCACTGAGATTTACGTTCACGTCTAAGAATTTCGTTACGAATTGAAAGAATTAAACTCACAGCTAAAAACAAGCTTACTGCTAATCCCATGACTACTAGTGGCATCCAAATTTCTGGACCATTTGGCTGATCAGACGCAATCGTAAAAGTAGTGGAAGGCTGATGTAGCGTATTCCACCAATCCACGGAATATTTAATAACTACTACATTAATACATCCCACTATTGATAATAGGGCGCAAGCTTTGGCAGCAGTGTCAGTTTCTTCTAGAGCCGTGCGTAAAGATATAATCCCTATGAGCAGAAAAAATTGAAGTAACAAAGAAGTGAGACGCCCGTCCCATACCCACCAGGTCCCCCACATATCGCTGCCCCAAATCGATCCCGACGCTAAAGCAAGGGCAGTAAACCAAGCGCCCAGTGGAGCTGCAACCTTAACTACCATATCCGCCAACTTCATACGCCACACCAATGTGATGGTTCCCGCCACTGCCATGAGTGGGAAAAACGACAGTGACAGGCTAGCAACTGGAACATGGATATAGAATATTCGATTGGTTAAGCCCTGCTGATAATCTTGAGGCACAAAGAGAAGCGCCCACGTCATACCGACGACCAAGAACAAAATCATGAATACCACGAGCCACGGCAACCACTTGCCGGACAGTTCATAAAACCATCGAGGCGACCCTAATTTTGAGAACCACAGCCACATATCGATTCACACTTGAAACAAGGGCCTGCCACCATTGGCAAGCCCGCAAAGTAATATAGCACCCGCCATTGCGGGCCGTGTTACGTATTGTAACTCATTGTAATTCCGGGGTAATCCAATACCGGTGCTAGTTAACGCTGATGCGCAGCGCGGCTGCGGCGGCCAGTGGCGCAAGGCTCAACGCCGCCAGCAACATTGCCCCCAGCACGGCCAGGTAGCCAAGCAGCGGAGCGCCGTTGAGAGTTTGCTGCACCGCCATGGTACCGGCGATCAACACCGGCACGGTCATGGGCAGGATGATCACCGCGAGAATCAGCCCCCGGCTGCCCAACCCCACGGTCAGCGCCACACCGATTGAACCCAGCAGGCTCAGCACAGGGGTGCCGATCAGCAGGCCCAGCACCAGGGCCCAGTAAGCTTCGCCGGGCAGGTTCAGCATGTAGGCAATTAGCGGTGAGATCAGTACCACCGGCAGCCCGCTAACCAGCCAGTGGGCCAGGTTCTTGGCCAACACCATAAAGTAAAGAGGTTGCGGGCTTAGCAGGATTTGCTCCAGTGAACCGTCCTCGTAGTCGGACCGGTACAGGGAATCCATGGATAACATGGAAGCCAGCAGGGCCGATATCCACAACACCCCCGCCGCGATTTCCGCCAGGCGCTCCGGGTCGGGACTGATCCCGATGGGAAACAATGTAGCCACGATAAGAAAGAACATGAATGGATTCACCACGTCGTTCTTCCTTTTATAGGCAATGATCAGGTCCCGTTTCAGGGTAGCCATGAATGCCGCGGTAGTGCTGCTGGTCTGCTCATTCATCGACTTACTCCAGGTCCAGTTCCTTGAGATCTGCCATAGCCAGGTGATGATGGGTTGTGACCACCACGGAACCCCCCGCGGCGGCGTGTTCACCGATGTATTTTTCCATCTGCTTAACCGCCGCCACGTCCAGAGTGGTGAATGGCTCATCCAGCACCCACAGGCTGGCATTACTCACCAGGAGTCGCGCCAGGGACACGCGCTGCTGTTGCCCCGCTGACAGGGTAAAACACTGGGAATATTCGAAACCGCGCAGACCTACTTCGTGCAAAGCATTTTCGAGTTGCTCATCGCTAACCTGCTGTTGCAGGCTGCAACTCCAGCGCAGATTCTCCAGCGGCGTAAGAACCTTGTTCACACCATTACGGTGGCCGATATACAAAAGATCACCGTGAAATTCTTCGCGCTGCTCGGCAATGTCTTCACCGCGCCAGAGGATGCTGCCTTCGTACCCCTGGTTCAACCCGCACAGGATTCGCAACAGGGTAGTCTTGCCGCTACCGTTGCTTCCTTTCACCTGCATGACCTGGCCCGGGCTCAGGTCAAATTCCAGGTGCTGGAACAGAATGCGATCATCCCGTTCACAAAATAGGTCGCGCGCCTGCAACAGCGGCCCTGAAGTGCTGCTGTTTTGTAGCTGTTGATCGCTGGATGTGTGCAATGTACTACCCGGTATCCTGGCAAGGAGCTGGGATTATAGCGAAGTCACCTGAGCATGACCCACCGGTTGCAAGCACCATATGAGAAAGAGTAGGAATCAGTAACTGGTATCTGCCGCATTCGCGACATTCAGCGTGTTACTGCAAACATTTGTTACATTTGCCTGCGCTGTGGCTAGTTCCAATCCGACAGGCGAGCCCTGAGCCGCATGGCGGCCTGGCTGTGAATCTGGCTTACCCGGGATTCACTGACCCCGATGACTTCGCCGATTTCCTTGAGGTTCAGTTCCTCGTCATAGTAGAGGGCGAGCACGAGTTTTTCCCGGTCCGGCAGGCCATCGATTGCCTTGGCCAGGTGCGCCTTGAAGGTATCCCGTTGCAATCCGTCACAAGGTCCCGGTAACTCACCGGCTGCCAGCTCGATGGCGGAATCATCCCCTTCCATGATGTCATCGTAACTGAACAGGCGGCTGCCTGAGGCGTCCTGCAAAATGGCGTAATAGGCGTTGAGATCAATATCCAGCTCTTCGGCGATCTCCTTATCCTTGGCATCCTTCCCGGTACGGGCCTCGATGGCTTTTATCGCTTCAGCCACTTTTCGAGATTTACGATGCACGGAGCGAGGCGCCCAGTCGCCCTTGCGCACTTCATCAAGCATGGATCCACGAATGCGAATTCCCGCATAGGTCTCGAAACTGGCCCCTTTTGAAACATCATATTTCTTGGCGGCCTCCAGCAACCCGATCATTCCGGACTGGATCAGGTCGTCGATCTGCACGCTGGCGGGCATACGCAATAACAGATGATGTGCTATCCGCTTCACCAGTGGCGCATAGCGATCCACTACTTCGGCGAGATCTTCATCTGTTTTTATCTTGTCAGGCTGTGGGTGTTTTGCCGCTGAAGCCCCTGATGCTGAACTCATTTTGAATCATCCCGTTTATTGGTTGGATCGTTATTGTTTCCCGACAATGAGCCATGTCACTGCCATCGCTGCCAAATTTGGCGAGAGCATTTAGAATCGATCTGTGTTGTTGTGGATTGCGGGGAGGGACGGGTGTTTGAAGGACAGGAATCCATGAACCGAAGCATTGCTGAACGGTCCTGGTTGCTGCATCCTCGCCCTTGTGGCTGCGGATCTTGAAATACGCCGATTGCATGTCTGCCAGTTACTACCTCTAAACCGCCATGCTCTAGCGGGTCCCTTCGTTTTATTTCTTGTATTCCGTTATTGTTGTTTTTGTCTTTCGCCAGCGATTGCTACGAATCTAAACTAAATTCTTTTTCTGACGACTTACTCAATAGCCGGACTGCACTTCTCAATTTTTTTGGCTGCAGTGATTCCGGTCCAGCGAACTACACTTTCAATTGCTGCGAGCACTCTCAAGAATCTGAGCTGTGCCAGGTTGCATTCCTGGCAATGCCTGATCGAGCCGGGAGAGATTTCCAACATGGAGAGCCGCGCTGACCGGTTCCTTTCCGGCGCACGCACAAATCACACCTGTTACTCGTCGTTTCGCAGCAGATAGCCAGCGCCAAACCGGCACTGGGTACCTCCCATATAAAGTGCAATTTCTGTTCCAGCTTACGGAAAATTCAACAGGACCTGGCTACAGGCCAAGTATGGCGGGGGCTGCAGGGATTGGCCCCGGGCCTGGGAGGAAATTTAAGGGTTTCGCGGACGCCAGAAATTTGGCTTAAAGCCACTGAAGCGCCAAAAAATCAGCGCGCCGCGGGCTTGTACAGTGCAAGCTGGGACAACGCAGCTAGGCCTTGGGGGGAGTGACGCCGGTCTGACCCATGTACTTGCCGCCACGTTGCTTGTAAGTGATCTCACACTGCTCGTCTGACTGGTAGAACAGCATCTGGGCGACACCTTCATTGGCATAAATCTTCGCAGGCAGTGGCGTGGTATTGGAGAACTCCAGGGTCACATGCCCTTCCCATTCAGGCTCTAGAGGTGTCACGTTGACGATAATGCCGCAGCGGGCATAAGTCGATTTCCCCAGGCACACGGTGAGCACATCCCTGGGAATGCGAAAGTATTCAACCGTTCTTGCCAAGGCGAAGGAATTTGGCGGAATAATACAACTGGGCTCGTCGATCGATACAAAACTGGTTTCATCAAAATTCTTGGGATCCACAACGGAAGTGGTGTGTACGTTGGTGAAAATCTTGAATTCACTGGCACAGCGCACGTCGTATCCGTAGCTGGAGGTGCCGAAAGAGATGACGCGCTGGCCATCGACGGTGCGGACCTGGTCCGGCTCAAAGGGCTCGATCATGCCCTGCTCCGTGGCCATTTGCTTGATCCAGCGGTCGGATTTGATAGTCATGTATGGGAGTCCGGTCCTCGGTCCTGGCCCGTGGCGGGCGAAAGGCGAATGATAAATCCAATCTACCTCGGACGCACGCCCGGAATCGGTGCCGGCCATTGTCCGAAGCGGCTGCAATCTTTACAGCAATAAAGTATGATTCGCAGCCGTTGGCCTGGCCGGAAAGTATCCGTCCAGCCTTCCCACCTCGCGGCGGGTTGCCGCCCTGCCTACAACCCGGGCACGGTCACGTTATAATGTGACGGCGCCGATGACACCCCGATACTGGTTCAGCGGAGGAATGCGGTGAAGCAATGGCAATGCATGGTCTGTGGATTCATCTATGATGAAGAGATGGGCCTGCCTGAAGACGGCATCGCTCCGGGAACTCCCTGGTCGGAAATTCCCGATGACTGGATGTGTCCAGATTGCGGGGTTAGCAAGGAAGACTTCGAAATGGTCGAAATCTAGGCGGCCGATTACCTGGCAAAATCAGCATGAGCTCTCGCAAGATCCTCGTAACCGGCGCCCTGCCCTATGCCAATGGCGCAATTCACCTCGGTCACCTGATGGAAGCCATCCAGACTGATATCTGGGTGCGCCTGCAAAAACTGCGTGGCCACGACTGCGTGTACGTTTGCGCCGACGATGCCCACGGCACTGCTATCATGCTCAGTGCCGAGGCGGAGGGAATCACGCCGGAGCAACTCATCGACCGCGTCAACGAGGAACACCAGCGTGACTTCGCCGATTTCCTGATTGGATTCGACAATTACCACTCCACTCATTCACCGGAAAATCAGGAGCTGATTAACAGCATCTACCAGGCAATCGAAGCCAACGGGCACATCGCGCGGCGCAACATCAAGCAGCTTTTTGACCCGGAAAAAAACCTGTTCCTGGCCGACCGCTACATCACGGGAACCTGTCCCAAGTGCAAGACTCCGGGACAATATGGCGACAACTGCGAAGCCTGTGGCTCTACCTATAGCCCGGCGGAACTAATCGACCCGCGCTCATCCATTTCCGGCGCCACACCCGTGGAAAAAGATTCCGAGCACTTCTTTTTCACCCTGCCGGCATTTCGCGACATGCTCATAAAATGGACTCGCAGCGGCGCCCTGCAGGAATCCGTGGCGAATAAACTGAGCGAGTGGCTGGATGAGGATTTACAGGAATGGGATATAAGCCGTGATGCACCCTATTTCGGCTTCGAGATTCCCGGCGCGCCGGGCAAGTATTTCTATGTCTGGGTGGACGCGCCCATCGGTTACATGGCCAGCTTCAAGAACTATTGCGATCGTGAAGGCTACGATTTCGATAGCTATTGGCAGCCTGACAGTGACGCCGAGGTGTATCACTTTATCGGCAAGGACATTATCAACTTCCACACCCTGTTCTGGCCCGCCATGTTGAGCAGTGCCGGTTACCGGGTGCCAACCGCGGTATTTGCCCACGGTTTTCTTACCGTAGACGGCACCAAGATGTCGAAATCCCGCGGCACATTCATCAATGCCCGCACCTACCTCGACCATCTTAACCCGGAGTACCTGCGCTATTACCTCGCTGCCAAGCTCAGCTCAGGCATCGATGACCTCGACCTGAACCTCGAGGATTTCGTGCAGCGTGTAAATTCTGACCTGGTCGGCAAGGTAATAAATATCGCCAGCCGTTGTGCCGGATTCATTAACAAGGGATTCGGGGGAGAACTTGGCGAATCGGCAGACAATCCCGAACTGCTTGCCGAGATCCAGGACGCGGCCACCGAAATCACCGAGTTTTTCGAGCAGCGGGAATATGGCAAGGCCGTAAGAATCATAATGGCGCTGGCAGACAAGGCTAACCAGTACATTAATGACAAGGAGCCCTGGGTCATCGCGAAGTCCGATTCACAATCACCGCAGTTGCAACAGATTTGTTGCACCGGAATTAACGCCTTTCGCTTGCTGATCTGTTATCTCAAGCCGGTATTACCACGACTGGCCGCAGGAGCAGAAGAGTTTCTCAATATAGATCCTCTGGTTTGGGATGATGCCAACTCCCTTCTGCTGAATCATGGGATTAACAAATTCAAACCCTTAATGACACGGGTAGAAACCGATAAGGTACAGGCTATGGTCAAGTCAACCCAGGACGAGTTTGCCGCGCAACAGTCCAGACAGGAAAATCCTGTCGGCACATCCGCTGATGAATCTTCATCGGGATTCGCGGCAGAGATTGAGTTTGATGATTTTATGAAAGTCGACCTTCGTGTCGCCCGCATCAGCAATGCCGAGCATGTTGAAGGCGCGGACAAGCTGTTAAAGCTCACCCTTGACCTGGGAGAAGATGACAACGGCAATTCATTAACCAGGCAGGTATTCTCCGGAATCAAGTCTGCCTATGAACCTGACAGCCTGAAAGGTCGTCTCACAGTTGTTGTCGCCAACCTGAAACCGCGCAAGATGAAATTTGGTATTTCCGAAGGCATGGTATTGGCTGCCGGCCCCGGCGGTAAGGACATCTGGCTGCTGGAACCCGATAGTGGCGCACAGCCCGGCATGCGCATTACCTGAGCCACCACGCTTCATCTGAAATAACCCGATAGTGAGACCCGGTCTACTGGCACTACCCTGCCTAAACGGATAAGCTTGGGCGGGTTAATGGATAGCGCCCTGCCAAAATGGAAATCCCAGCCATGAAGCCCAAAGCCTTTCTGGAATCAATCCCGACACCTCCCACTCGCAGGCACTGGATAGCAATCCTGTTCGCTGCCCTGGTGCTGTGCGGAAAAACCTATGGTCAAGTGGACGACAGCGAAGCTATCGAAGCGTCGGTGATCAAGATTTACACAACCCAGGCTGCGCCGGATTATTTCACTCCATGGCGACTGCTGAATCCGAGGCAGACCAGTGGATCCGGCGCGGTAATCGTTGGCAATCGCATTCTCACCAATGCACACGTAGTGGCAAACGCAAGCTACGTGCAGGCACAGAAGCATAACGATCCGCAACGTTACCAGGCCCGTGTCGCATTCATATCCCACGAGGCAGATCTTGCCTTGTTAACCGTGGACGAGCCCGGATTCTTCAGCGACCTCAGGGCGCTCGCTATCGGGGATCTGCCCGAACCGTTGCAGGAAGTGTCTGTGTACGGTTATCCCATGGGAGGAAAAACCCTGAGTATCACCAAGGGAATCCTTTCCCGGGTGGAGCAGCAGGTTTATTCCCACGCCGGTACCTACCTGCTCGCAGGCCAGATCGATGCCGCGATCAATCCCGGCAACAGCGGCGGGCCGGTAATCGTCGATCAACAAATCGTCGGTGTGGTGATGCAAGCGAGCAGCGGTGGCCGCGCCGAAAACCTGGGTTACTTCGTACCTCCCAGCATCATCAGGCATGTTTTGACCGATAGTGAGGACGGCGAACATGATGGTTTTCCCGACCTTGGTTTTCGCACCCAGACCCTGGACAGTCCGTCCACCAAGACAGCCTACGGCCTGAGCTCTGACCAGAATGGCGTGCTGGTAATCAAGGTATTCGAAGATTCTCCCGCCAGCGGTGTGTTGCAGGAAAACGACGTGATCCTGCAAATTGATGATTTTGATGTGGCCGACGATGGCAGTATCAAACTTTCGGAAGACTTGTTAACCGATTACAAGCACGCTATCGATCTTCATCACATCGACGATGAGGTGAGCGTCCGCTTTGTTCGCGATGGCGAAGTAAAAATGGCCAACATGGTTGCACGCCATGCCCGAACCAATTACAGCCTCGTGCCCGGAGAGAAATTCGACCAGATTCCCCAGTACTATATCTACGGTGGCGTATTATTCGTGCCCTTGAATATGAACCTGATCAAACGCTGGGGTAACGATTGGGGCCGTACTGCACCTGTGAGCCTGTTACAGGCTAGAAACGAATGGTCTTCACCGGAACGCCGGGAACTGGTTGTTGCCTTGCAAGTTCTGGCTGCCGATGTAAACCTGGGTTATCACGACTGGCGCAACTGGATCGTTGACTACGTAAACGGGGAACCGGTACGGGATTTCCAGCAATTCTCCACACTCCTGCATAACAATGAGTCGCCATTTGTAGTCTTCGAAAACAATAACGGCTACCAGATGGTGATAAACCATGCCGAAGCAACTGAGTCCGAGCAATCCATCCTGGACCAGTATCGTGTACCTGCACCCTATTCCCTGGGATTGTTTAACGCTGAATCGGCTGAATAGCAAAGCAAGCCACCGTCATTCGTGACTGATTATTTCATCACCCTTTACCAATCCCTGCTACAAAACAACCTGGTACTGATTCAACTCCTCGGCGTATCCGCCTTCATTGCCGCCAGTACCCGCCTGCGTTCCGCCATTGAACTGGCACAATTATTTTTCCTCATCATGGTGTCGGCCTGCGCGATTAACATGGTCCTGCACTTCTTCATACTCGAACCATTGGGACTGGAGTTCGCGCAGCTGCCGTTATTCGCCGTAACCGGAGCGGCTGTCGCATCTGCTCTCTGCTTGTTATTGCAGCGCTACCTCCCCCTGGCGGCACGGGGCCATGGTATCTCCCTGCTGTTTTTCGGAGGCAGCAGCGCAGTGGTGGGAACTTCCTTGCTGGCGCAGGCTTCCGCACCGGGTTTTGGGCTGGCCCTGGCATTCATCATCGGAACTGCCCTGGGTTATTCCCTGCTGCTGGTTCTGGTGGCCGCCATGAGACAACGACTGGAAGCGGTGGAAATCCCGAAATCATTCCGCGGTGCACCGGCTATATTGATCTGTATGGGGATCGTGTCCCTGTGCCTGCTCACCCTGCAGGACTTGTAATTCATGACCATGACAGGGACAACACTTGTTACGTTTTTTCTGGGCCTGCTGGCGACTGGTGCCATAGTACTACTGTTATTTACGGCAGTTGATCACTGGCGTACATACAAGACCAACAGGATACAGGCCATTGCACGGATTAATGCCATGTTGCCCCAGACCCAGTGCGGGTACTGTGGCTATGCCGGTTGCCGTCCCTATGCCAAGGCGATTCTCGGTGGCGAAGCGATCAACAAGTGCCCTCCCGGTGGAGCGGCTACCATCGCTCGACTTGCCTCCCTGCTGGACCAGCCTGTTCAGACACTGGATCCCGCTCACGGGGAATTCAGGGAACTCACCGTAGCCAGAATCCGTGAAGCCGAATGCATCGGATGCACCAAGTGTATACAGGCCTGCCCGGTGGACGCGATTCTCGGTGCAGCAAAATTAATGCACACAGTTATTGCTGTAGAGTGTTCCGGGTGTGACCTCTGCGTGGACCCCTGTCCTGTGGATTGCATTGACATGGAGCCAGTCAGCCGGTTCCCTAACCCGGCATGGCCGAACAGGGAGCTGCCCGCATGAATATGCTATTTGACCTGCGGCAGAAGTTACGCAGCCACCAGCTCGGCATCAGGCCAGCGGCGAGAAAACAAAACACACTGCGTTCACGCATCATGCCGAGCCCTGTTCCTCCTGTATTGGAACTGTCCATGGGTGAACACGTAAATGCCGGGCAGGTAAATGTAAAGGTCAATCCGAACCAGTCAGTGCAAAAATACGAGGTGCTCGCCACCCTGGACGAAAGCGGTGATCCGGTTCTGTTTGCGCCTACCTCCGGTCGAATCGTGGCTATCAGCGACAAAAATGACGCAATTCCTTGCATCCGGCTGGAGAGTGATGGCGAGGATCGAGCAGTCGAAATTGAGACGCCACCGGATTATCGATCACTAAGCCATCGGGAACTGCTCGCGCAGCTCACCCGCGCTGGCATCATGGACTGTGGTGAATTCATCACACCCCTGGCAAAGAATCTGGAAAAGGGAATCTCCAGTCATGCGGAGCTGCTGGTAATCAACGCCATGGAGTGTGAGCCGGATGTAACGGCAAACGAGAGTCTCCTGCGTGAATTCGCCGCAGAGGTGGTCGCCGGAGCGGAAATTCTGCAAGCGGCCAGCCTTACCTCCCGCTGCCTGATCGCGATCAGCTCGGAAAAAACGGACGCGATCATCGCGCTGCAGCAGGCACTGGAGCACAGTTCGATTGAACTGCAAATATTGCCGGCCCGCTATCCAGCCGGGAATGAACGTGTGCTTACCCGGATCCTGACCGGACTACATCTTGACTGGCGCCAACAACCCCAGGATGCAGGTGCCATCATCTGTGACGCCAGCTCCGCATTTCATGCCAAGCACGCCATTATCGATGGACTACCGATGATCCATCGTGTCATCACCATTGGCGGCGCGGCAGTGAGAACTCCAAAAAATTTCATGGCACTGATTGGAACTCCCATATCATACCTTCTGGATCTCTGCGGGATTGATCGGGAAAAATCAGGCCCTGTAATTCTGGGAAATTCCATGACCGGTGCCGTGCTGGATCAACTGCAGCAACCGGTTACACAAGTCACCAGTTGTGTTATCGCCACCACTCCTGGTGAACTGGAACCAACTGCCCATAACACCGCCTGCATAAACTGTGGACTATGCGCCAGTGCATGTGCCGCGGAGCTGGATCCTGCTGCACTCTATGGCGCAATCAGGCGCCAGGACCCGGAATCTCTACAGGAACAGGGCATGCTGGAATGCATTCTCTGTGGCGCCTGCGCATGGGTCTGTCCCAGCCGGCTACCCCTGTTGGATCTGTTTCGCGCCAGCCGTGAAGAACTGGTCCATGAAAGCCAGGGCTTCGAAGTGGCTGGCCACTGGCAGCAACGCTTCGAATACCTTCAGTATCGGCGCCGAAAGCAGAGTCGCACTGCAGCAAAGAAGAAACCAGGTAGAAAAAAACAAGAACGCGGATTTTCCAGGGAGAAAGCCCGGGCGGAAATAGCCGCAGCCGTATCACGGGTCAAGGCACGGCGGGATTCTGTCATAGCTTCCAGCGCCAACAAGGATTCGGGAGGCAATGGTGATGGGTAAGCACATCATGCAAGGACCGTTTCAACATGCCGGAACCAGCGCCCGGCGAATCGATGTGGCATTTCTGCTGGCCCTGCTGCCTGCTGTTATCCTGCACTTCTGGTCAAATGGCCTGGAATCTCCAGTCACGCTTATCGCTTGTTATACCGGAAGCCTGGCTCTGCAAATTCCATTCATGCCGAAGTCTGCCAAAACTGTCAGCGAACAAGTGCGGGACCCCTCCCTGCCGTTATTCGTAGTGCTTACCGTGTTAATTCTCCCTGCCGGATTTCCTTCCTGGGCAGTCATAACCGCCGTTGTTTTAGCAAACCTGCTGTTGAGGCAGTGCTTCGGCGGTCCCGGAAACTATCCGCTCAATCCGGTTGCCACGGCAATATTGCTTGCCGTAATCCTGGCGCAACAACAGGCAGTGGGAGTAAATGTTTCCTCTGAGTCCCTGTTGATCACTCAGCCAGGCTTTATTCAAGCCATGTTGACCCAGGACGAACTGGCCACCGCGGAGTTACAAAACCTGTTACTAATCGCCGCTGCACTCACACTTATGGCGAGAGGATTTATTAATTGGCGGATACCGCTGGCCATGTCCTTCGCCATAGGTCTGTTGATGGCTGCTTCCATCAACGATATCGGTGAACTTGCATCCATTTTCCTTCATGGCGAACTGGTGCTGTTCGTATTCTTTCTTGCACCGGAAACCACCACGGCGGCGAGGGGTCCTCGCGGTCGACTGCTATACGGTGCCCTGGCGTCCTGCCTGTACTTTTTGTTCCACACCGAGATCTCCGTCGTTGCCGCCATGGCCGCCGCCACTATCTTCGCCAATCTGTGGGCTCCACTGCTGGATTATCTGTGCCGGCATTCGATTCCAGGCGCCAGCAGGATCGTTATCGATCCCGAAGGTAACAAGCCATGAGCCAGCTGCACCATCACTTAGAAAAACCAGCCGGACTGTGGCAACAGCATCCCGTGCTAGTGCAACTACTGGGTCTCAGTCCCCTGCTCGGCGGCAGCAAAGATATCTACTCTGCCACAGTCCTCGGCATAGGCACCCTGCTGATTCTCTGCGCCAGCGCGATTATTGTTTCCCTGCTGCGTCATCGACTGCCCCAGGAATGGCGTTTTGCGGGATTCCTTGCCGTGACTTCTTTGCTCACCCTTATATTGAGCTTCATCCTCTCCCTGGCAAACCCGGCATTGCTCGATGGTATGGGAATCTACCTGCCACTCATTGCCTGTAACTACCTGGTGCTGATGGAACTGGAACGCAGCGCATTCCGGCAGGCTGTGCTGCAATCAATGCGGGCTGCATTGATCTCTGGTGCCGGCTTCACCGTCCTGCTCGTGCTTTTCAGCCTGACCCGGATTCTGATGGTCACTGTCCTGGATGCCTTGCCCTTGGCCGAAGATTCCCTGGACTACCTGGTATTCAGCCCTGGCTTTGGTTTTATCCTGTTGGGCTTGTTTGTCGCGGCAGGCCAGTATCTGCACCAGCGATATCCTTTTTGCGAAGTGGCGGTTAAACCGGCGCGGCGCCTGCGAGCCACTGGACCGGTGCGCTAGAGAATCTCATGAACAGGGAAAAACGCACGGAGATCTTTACCCGGTTACGGCAAGCCAATCCGGAACCCACTACGGAATTGAAGTTTGCTTCCACTTTCGAATTGCTTATTGCAGTTATCCTGTCGGCGCAGGCCACCGATGTCAGTGTCAACAAGGCAACAGAAAAACTCTACCCGGTAGCCAATACACCGGAAGGGATCCTGGCGCTGGGTGAGAAGGGGCTCAAGAAATACATAAAAACAATTGGGCTGTTTAACGCCAAGGCCAGTAACATCATCAAGACCTGTCGCCTGTTGATCGAAAAACACGATTCGCAAGTTCCGGCAACGCGGGAAGAACTGGAGGCATTGCCCGGAGTCGGGCGCAAGACCGCCAATGTCATACTCAATACGGCATTCAGGCAGCCAGCCATGGCCGTAGACACTCACATATTCCGGGTTTCGAATCGCACCGGCGTCGCGCCAGGCAAAAACGTACTCGAAGTAGAAAAACGTCTACTGAGACTGGTGCCCGAGGAATTCCTGCTGGACGCTCATCACTGGCTGATCCTGCATGGCCGTTACACCTGTATCGCGCGCAAGCCCCGTTGCGGTTCCTGCATCATCGAAGACCTGTGCGAGTACCGCCACAAGACGAGTGAGTGACAGTCACCACAGAAAACACAGGAAATTTGGCCACAAAAGGCACAAAAAGCGCAAAAGGCGCTTTGAAACTATTTGGGAAGAGGAACAATTACCGCTAAGCAGAACACGCCGTGAATACATCCCTGTAGGCTCGCTCTCGGCATCCCTGCCTCGAGACGGTTCTGCTTAGCGGTAATTGCCCCTCTTCGCAGACTATTGACTATGAGCCTTATCGAAGGGACGGCATGTCTGAGGTACAAGCTTGGAGTGACTAGCGCCATGGATGGACGCGGGATTGGGCCAGGGATGGCCCATCGGAACGGAGAGCTTGCGCCTCAGACATGCCGATCAGTTTCTAAATAATCACAACTCTCTTTAGAATGATTTTTGCGCTTTTTGTGCCTTTTGTGGCCATTTTCTATACGTGGCTATTTACGGCCTTTCTGCGCAGCAATTCTCATGCGCAGGGCATTCAGCTTGATGAATCCCGCCGCGTCTGCCTGGTCATAGGCACCGGCATCGTCTTCGAAAGTCGCCACGGCCTCGTCGAACAGGGAGTCATCGGACTGCCTGCCCACCACTGTTACATTGCCCTTGTAGAGTTTCAGGCGCACGCTGCCATTCACATAACATTGTGAGTAGTCCACCAGCGCCTGAATGCCCATGCGCTCCGGTGACCACCAGTAGCCGTTATAAACCAGGGTGGCGTAGCGTGGCATCAGTTCGTCCTTGAGATGGGCCAGTTCCCGATCCAGGGTAAGAGATTCCATGGCGCGGTGAGCCTTGAGCATCACGGTACCCCCGGGTGTTTCGTAACAACCGCGGGATTTCATACCGACATAGCGGTTTTCCACGATGTCCGCCCTGCCCACGCCATTCGCGCCGGCAATTTCGTTCAGGCGTGTCAGAACCTGTGCCGGCGACATGGATTCGCCGTCAATGGCTACTATGTCGCCTTTTACATACTTAAGGTCGATATATTGCGGCTCGTCTGGCGCCGCTTCTGGTGAAACGGTCCAAAGCCACATGGATTCTTCCGGCTCGGCAGCCGGATCTTCGAGGACATCTCCCTCGTAGGAAATGTGCAGCAGGTTTGCGTCCATTGAGTAAGGTGATTTGCTGCCGCGTTTTTTCTCAACGGCTATGCCATGCTCCTCACAGTAAGCTAACAAGCGATCTCTGGAATTAAGATCCCATTCACGCCATGGAGCAATTACTTTTATGCCCGGGCTCAACGCGTATGCTCCCAGCTCAAATCTTACCTGGTCATTACCCTTTCCGGTGGCCCCATGGGAAATAGCATCGGCTCCGGTTTCCGCGGCTATCTCTACCAGCCGCTTGGCGATAAGCGGTCTCGCGATAGAAGTTCCTAACAGGTACTCTCCTTCGTACAGCGCATTGGCGCGAAACATGGGGTAGACGAAGTCCTTGACGAATTCTTCGCGCAAGTCCTCGATGTAGATCTCCTTGATACCCATGGCCTCGGCCTTGGACCGGGCAGGCTCCACTTCTTCACCCTGGCCGATATCGGCGGTAAAGGTCACTACCTCGCAGTCGTAAGTCTGCTGCAACCACTTCGCAATTACTGATGTGTCCAGGCCTCCCGAATAGGCCAGGACGACCTTGTTAATCGCCATGCTTTACTCCTGTTGGAATGTCTCGGCACCCGGGCCAGAACGAGCTTCTTACTTTGAATGGCCGCTACGATTGTTGAATGCGGGTGGATGAAGCACCCGGCGCCGGAAAAAAGACGCGTATTCTAGCACCAGATTCAATGAGCGCATAATTCAGCTACCCCTGATATTCCGTTACAATAGGCACTCTTCCAATTAAGCCCTAGCTGATGACACCGGACTCCATAAGCCTTACCCGGCCAGACGACTGGCACCTGCATTTACGAGACGAGGCGGCATTGAGTACCACGGTGGCACACAGCGCCAGGTGCTTTAGCCGCGCCATCATAATGCCCAACCTGGTTCCTCCGGTTACCACGGTTGCCGCGGCACTGGAATATCGGCAACGCATACTTGCGGCCGTTCCTGATGGAATGGAATTTAATCCCCTGATGACACTGTACCTCACCGACGACACGGAGGTGGAGGAAATAACCCGGGCCGCGGATGAAGCTGCGATTGCGGCCGTGAAATACTACCCCGCCGGCGCCACTACCAACTCCGCCAACGGGGTCACGGAAATAGGCAAGGTAGAATCCGTAATCGCCCGCATGGAAGAAATCGGGTTACCACTGCTGGTGCATGGCGAAGTCACCGATGCCGACATCGATATATTTGACCGTGAGAAAGTATTTATCGACCGGATACTGATGCCACTGCTGCAAAAACATCCGAGGCTTAAACTCGTGCTAGAGCACATTACCACTGCCGACGCGGTAGACTTCATTCTGTCCCAGGACGACAACGTCGCAGCTACGATCACGGCGCACCATTTGCTGTTCGATCGAAATGACCTCCTGGCGGGTGGGATCAGGCCTCACTACTACTGCCTGCCGGTGCTTAAGCGCGGCAGCCACAGGGAAAAACTGGTTGGCGCGGCAACCGGCGGCAGCCCGAAATTTTTCCTGGGCACTGATTCCGCCCCCCACTCCAGGGCAGCAAAAGAGTCCGGCTGTGGCTGTGCCGGAATCTACTCGGCGCCCGCCGCGCTGGAACTCTATGCCGAAGTTTTCGACGCGCACCAGTCACTGGACAAACTGGAATTCTTTGCCAGTTTCGCCGGCCCGGATTTTTATGGCCTCCCGCGCAACTCGGAAAAGATAAAACTGCAACGCCAGGACTGGGCCCAGGCAGATTCGTTCAGCTTCGGGGATGACGTGGTCGTACCGGTAAGAGCTGGTGAAACCATTCACTGGCGCATCATAGATTAGTCATGTCGGAAACCAGTGATGCAGCAATAATTCAGCCCGCCATGGCAGAGCGCTTTCGCACCTTCCTGCCCGTGGTGGTTGACGTGGAAACCGGCGGCTTCAATTCGTCCACGGATGCAATCCTGGAAATTGCAGCAGTAATTCCCACCATGGACACCGAGGGTAACCTGGAGATCGACCAGACCTTCTTCCATCGCATCGTGCCATTTGAAGGCGCGAATATTGAAGATGCTGCACTGAAATTTACCGGCATCGATCCGTTTCATCCGCTACGAGTGGCTCGGCCGGAACGGGAAGTATTCCAGAGCATGTTCAAGATGGTGCGGGAAGCCATGAAACAGCATGGTTGCAAGCGCGCCATCCTGGTGGGGCACAATGCCCATTTCGATCACGGGTTTGTGAATGCAGCGAGCCAACGGCACGGGCTCAAGCGTAACCCGTTTCACCCCTTTTCCAGTTTCGACACTGCCAGCCTGAGCGGCCTCGCCTTTGGCCAGACGGTATTGGCACGGGCCTGCGCTGCCGCTGGCATAGAATTCGATGAGAACGAGGCACACTCGGCGCGCTACGACGCCGCAAAGACCGCCGAATTATTTTGCCTGATAGTGAATCGCTGGAAAGTGCTTGAGGCGATGCTCGATCGCTAGCTGCTTTCCGCTTCGGTTACAGCCTGGTCGATAAGGGGTTGCAGTTCCCCTTTCTCAAACATCTCGGTAATGATGTCGCAGCCACCCACCAGTTCACCTTTAACAAACAACTGTGGAAAGGTAGGCCAGTTGGAAACGCTGGGCAGTGTAGCCCGGATCTCTGGATTGCTCAGGATATCCACGTAGGCGAAGCGTTTGCCGCAGGCCATGAGTACCTGGGTGGCCTGTGCGGAGAATCCGCATTGCGGTTGCTCCGGACTACCCTTCATATAAAGCAGGATGTCGTTGCTGTCGATCTGGTCCTGTATGGTCTGCTCGATACTCATTAACGCCTCGTGCTGTTGGTGGAAATTGGCAGGGAGTGAAGTCTAATGGGTCTGGCCAACGTTGTCATCTGTACTTGAATCGTAAAAGACTCAATCAGTCGCATTCATTGCCCGGCCAAATCCCCCTCCACCCGGTGTGTTTACCTGCAAGCGATCACCGGCCTCAACAGACATGCTGCACTTGCCCGGCAAGCGTTCACCATTGAGCAGGTTCGTGCCGGCACTCCCTGCGCCGCCACCCTGTAACCCCCATGGCTCGATCTTGCGCCGCTCGCTGAGCAAGCTCAGCTGTGCCTCATCCAGGAATTCATACTCCCGCACCACCCCGTCTCCGCCCGGGCGTGAACCGGCGCCCCCGCTGCCATCACGCAGGGCATAGCGCAGCACTCGTAATGGGTAATGCATCTCCAGGCTTTCCACCGGTGTGTTCAGGGTGTTGGTCATGTGGCTCTGCACACCGCTTAGACCCGGATGCTTCGGTCCTCCCCCGGTACCACCGGCCACGGTCTCGTAGTAATCCCAGCGTCCGGAACCATCGCTGGCAATTCGCCCCATGGCAACATTGTTCATGGTGCCCTGGCTGGCAGCGGGAATCTGGTCTGGCAGGGCCTGGGCGAGAGCGCCGAAAATCAGGTCAACCAGTCGTGTTGAGGTCTCCACGTTGCCGGCGGCTACCGCGGCAGGCCTTTTCGCGTTGAGAACTGAACCTTTTCTCGTAACAATTGTTATAGGACTGAACAAGCCCGCACAAACCGGTGCATGATCCGGTAACAGGCAGCGAAAACAATAATAGGCCGCTGCTGCTACAACCGATTCGGGGCAATTCATATTGCCTTCCACCTGGTCGGCAGAAGCTGAAAAATCCATGGTCAGGGATTGGGCTTCAATCCTGAGAACAATATGCAGCGGGATACTGGCCTGGTGAATGCCGTCATCATCGAGCAGGTCTTTGAACTGGTATGTTCCGGGAGCGAACTCGGCGAGAACAGATTTGCTGATGCGCGCACCGTAGTCATTTAGCGCAGCCACGGCCTGGCGGAACTGTCCCGGGCCCATGGCAGCCAGTAGCATTTGCAGCCGTTCCACTCCCACCACGTTGGCGCCGAGCTGGGCAGCAAAGTCACCACTTAGCCGACCCTCAATACCGAGCATGGCCGTGGCTTCCTGTCGCAGTTCCCCCTGCCGTTGCAACAGAGTGGGCGGAATGATCCGGCCCTCCTCGTCCAGGCTGGAGGATACCGGCATGGATCCGGGGGTATCACAGCCGATGTCGGCATGGTGGGCCCTGTTGGCCACAAAGGCCACGGGGGCGGAATCTCCACCGGCAAAGACCGGCGCTACCATGGTGACATCGGGCAGGTGGGTACCGCCCAGGTAGGGATCGTTGAATACCAGCATATCCCCGGCCTGCCACTGCTGCTTGCCCACCAACGCTTCCATGGCAAATGCCATGCTGCCCAGGTGCACGGGAATGTGGGCGGCCTGGGCGAAGAGTTGGCCGCCGGCATCGAACAGGGCGCAGGAAAAGTCCAGGCGATCCTTGATATTTGGCGAGAACGCCGCGCGGCGCAGTACTAGCCCCATCTCGTCGCAGATGGCGCTGCTGCGGCTGGAAAAAAGTTTCAGCTCGATGGGATTCATGACATTGCCGGAAGGACGGGAACTGGCTAGAATGGCGGCTTTCCAGAGGTAGCGCAAGCTGCCTTTTTTTATTGCACCACGGAATTCATTGCCGAGATCGGGAAGCACCATGGCAACCCAACATTTTTTAAGCTTGCTGGACCTCCCCGCAGAGGACGTGCTGGGCATCGTGCAACGCGCCACGGAACTGAAACAACATCCGGAACTGGTAGCCAGCCAGCAACGCAAGACCCTGGGCCTGATCTTCGAAAAGGCCTCGACCCGAACCCGCGTGGCGTTCGAGGTCGCCATGACCCAGATGGATGGTAATTCCCTGTTCCTGGCCACGGATTCTTCCCAGCTGGGGCGCGGTGAACCGGTGGAAGATACTGCCAGGGTACTGTCCCGCATGGTGGACTGTGTGGCGATTCGCACCTTCGACCATGACAAGCTCCAGCGCTTCGCCCAACATTCGGCGGTTCCGGTCATCAATGCCCTGTGCGACGAGTTCCATCCCTGCCAGTTGCTGGCGGACATGCAAACCTTCAAGGAACACCGTGGCAATATCCAGGGCAAGACTGTCACCTGGGTAGGCGACGGCAATAACATGTGCCAGTCCTATATCAATGCCGCGGCCGTGTTCGATTTCCAGCTGCATATCGCCTGCCCCACCGACTACCTGCCACGGCCTGACCTGCTGGAGCGGGAAGCCGCGCGAGTGAAACTCTACGATGATCCCCGGCAGGCGATTTCAGGCAGCGACCTGGTGGTTACGGACGTTTGGGCATCCATGGGCCAGGAAGCGGAACAGGCTCGACGCCGCGAAGCTTTTGCCGGCTTCGAGGTGAATTCGGAAATGATGGCCCTGGCCAATCCCGAGGCCCTGTTCATGCACTGCCTGCCAGCCCATCGTGGTGAAGAAGTAAGCGCCGAATTGCTTGAGCGGGAAGACAGCGTGGTTTGGGACGAGGCGGAGAATCGCATGCATTCCCAGAAGGCCCTGCTGGAGTACCTGCTCACTCGCCACGGCTAAGAATCCGCGATTTCGCGAAACACAAGATATAGTGTTCGGCATTTTCCCTGTGCCAGCGCTGTTCCAGTGACAAAATCCTGACCCGAATCAGCCCCGAAAAAGGGTGTTGCCGGGAGCGCCGTGGCGCTGTCGCAAGCCCCTGGATTTTTCCAATGAGAACAACAAGCTATTCACAAATTACCCACATCAAACCCACACAAAAAGCTCTTGCATTCGACCCCTAACCGCATTATCTTGTGTCGGTGATTTATAGCTTGTCTATATGTTGTATGAGCTGAGTATAAATCAAGGGCTTCTCTCTCCCGGCCACCAGGCCGTAAAAGCAATGATTTCGGCAGCGGATATTCCGCCAGCCGGGACTGAATAAGAAGAAGAGCGCTTGATAGAGTCGTCGAAATCAGCCACCTGAATCGGGCTCGATTGGGGAATTTTCACCGGCACCAGGCCGGCATGAAAAAACTGCTAAAGTCCTGCCTCGAAAACACAATATATAGTATAGGGCGTTAATTGCGACCCGGTCCCCGGAAGTGAAGTTTGATCCGATCGAATTCACCAACGGAATCGTTCGGACGGGGCACGACTCACTGCGAAAAATGGTTAAAAACCGGGCAGTGAGCCTCCCCCTAAAGCCGATCCAGCCATGGGTGACCGGCGCGAAGCAGCTCGAGCATGGATAGCTGTAGAAAGCTGGGCAAGCTGGTGGCAACCGGCAAGAGTCTCAATAAAAGAATCCGCGCACCGCAAATACCATCTCGCGGCAAGCGGAAACGAAACGAGCACAGCGATCGAACCAGATCGAGTCTGCGAAGAGACTCCCGGCACTCTTGTCAGCGCTATAGCGACGACAGGCTATAAGCAATACCACGCAAAACAAGGGTAATAAGAAAGAAGTAGTAATAATTTCGGAGCACTCAATGCAGACTGATGTACAAGCAACGGTTGATTCCCCTGTTGGCACCCCGACAAACACCGAGGAAAGCGTAAGCGTAGCAGCGACAGCCCCCGGGCAGTTGCGGGTTATCAAACGCAACGGCGCTGTAGTCGCCTATGACGAATCCAAGATTTCTGTAGCCATAACCAAGGCATATCTTGCGGTAGAAGGAGGCAATGCCGCCGCGTCCTCCCGTATTCACGAATCCGTGGAACAACTGGGTGGGCAGATAACGGAAATTTTCCGACGACGCATGCCCTCCGGCGGCACCATCCACATCGAAGACATCCAGGACCAGGTTGAACTGGCCCTGATGCGCAGTGGCGAGCACAAGATCGCCCGCAGCTACGTCATCTACCGTGAGCAGCATGCGCGCCTGCGGGAGCAGCGACAGGAGGCGAAGAAGCCGCAACATCCGGAGATCATAGTTACCCTGGACGACGGTAGCCAGGGGCCACTGGATACGGAGCGCCTTCGCACCATCATTGTTGAAGCCTGCGAAGGGCTGGAAGACGTTTCCGCCGACACCATATACGGGGAAACTCTTAAAAACCTCTATCCCGGCGTGAAGATGGAAGACGTGCGCACCTCCCTGGTGATGACTGCGCGCACCATGGTGGAAACAGATCCTAACTATTCTTATGTGACAGCCCGGCTGTTGATGGACACCCTGCGCTCCGAGGCCCTGGGTTTCCTGGGCATCACCGATGCCGCAACCCAGTCGGAAATGCATTACCGCTATGCTGCCGCACTGCGTCCCTATATCGAAAAAGGTGTTGAGCTAGGGCTGCTTTCAGAGCACTTGCTGGATTTCGATCTCGATGTCCTGGGCCAGGCCCTGAAGGCGGAACGGGACATGCAGTTCACCTACCTGGGGCTGCAAACACTCTACGACCGGTATTTCATCCACAGCGAAGGTGTTCGTTTCGAATTGCCCCAGGTGTTCTTTATGCGTGTGGCCATGGGCCTCGCTTCCAACGAGGAAAACCGGGAACAGCGCGCCATCGAGTTCTATAACCTGATTTCCAGTTTCGATTACATGGTTTCCACACCCCAGCTGTTCAATTCCGGCACCCTGCGGCCGCAATTGTCGTCCTGCTTTCTTACCACGGTTCCCGATGACCTGTTTGGCATTTATTCCGCTATCCGCGACAACGCCATGCTGTCCAAGTGGGCGGGTGGCCTGGGTAATGACTGGACACCGGTGCGCGCCCTGGGCGCCCACATCACGGGTACTAATGGCAAATCCCAGGGCATCGTGCCCTTCCTGAAGGTGGTCAATGACACCGCCGTGGCGGTTAACCAGGGCGGCAAGCGCAAGGGCGCCGTGTGTTCCTACCTGGAAACCTGGCACCTGGATATCGAGGAATTCCTGGAACTGAGGAAGAACACCGGCGATGACAGACGCCGGGCCCACGACATGAACACCGCCAACTGGATTCCGGACCTGTTCATGAAGCGGGTGTTCAACGACCAGGACTGGACCCTGTTCTCTCCCAACTGCGTCCCCGAACTCCATGACCTGCACGGCAAGGAATTCGAAGAGAAGTACGAGGAATATGAGGCCCTGGCCCAGGCGGGCAAGATCAAACCCTACAAGACCATCAAGGCTGCCAACCTGTGGCGCAAAATGCTGTCCATGCTGTTCGAGACCGGCCATCCCTGGATGACCTTCAAGGACAGCTGCAATGTGCGTTCACCACAGCAGCACATCGGCACCATTCATTCCAGCAACCTGTGTACGGAAATCACCCTCAACACCAGCGCGGACGAAATCGCAGTGTGTAACCTCGGTTCCATCAACATGGTGAATCACGTTGATGAAAACGGCCTGGACCAGGAGAAACTGCAAAAGACCATTCGCACTGCCGTGCGCATGCTGGATAACGTAATCGACATTAACTACTACTCCGTTGACCAGGCCAAAAACTCGAACATGAAGCATCGCCCCATTGGCATGGGCATCATGGGTTTCCAGGACGCCCTGTACCGGCAACGAATTGCCTACGCATCGGAACAGGCCGTGGAATTCGCCGACGTATCCATGGAGATCATCAGCTACTACGCCATCCAGGCTTCCACGGAGCTCGCCGAAGAGCGGGGTCGCTATGAAAGCTATGAAGGCTCGCTATGGGACCAGGGTGTGCTGCCGATCGATTCCCTCAAGCTGCTGCAGGAGGAACGGGGTGCGGACTACCTGGACGTAAACCTGGAACAACGCCTGGACTGGGAAAGCCTGCGCCAGCGTATCGGCCAGACCGGCATGCGCAACTCAAACGTCATGGCCATTGCGCCCACCGCCACTATTGCCAATATCAGCGGTGTTTCCCAATCCATCGAGCCCACTTACCAGAACCTCTATGTGAAATCGAACCTTTCCGGGGAATTCACCGTGGTTAATCCCTACCTGGTTAACGATCTCAAGCAGGCCAACCTGTGGGATCCGGTCATGGTGAACGATTTGAAATACTACGAAGGCAGCGTACAGAAGATCGATCGCATTCCCAGTGAGATCAAGCATCTCTACGCCACCGCCTTCGAAGTGGAGCCACGCTGGCTGGTTGATGCCGCCAGCCGGCGCCAGAAATGGATCGACCAGGCCCAGTCCCTGAACCTGTACGTGGCGGGAGCCAGCGGCAAGAAGCTGGATATTACTTATCGCATGGCCTGGCTCAGGGGATTGAAGACTACCTATTACCTGAGGGCCTTAGCCGCCACCACCACGGAGAAGTCCACTATTGCAGATAACAGCCTGAACAAGGTGTCCAGCGAAGTTGCCGCGGCACCCGTACCCCAGGCCTGCTCCCTGGACGATCCGGATTGCGAGGCATGCCAGTAGTAGCAAAGATCAAAAGACAGAGAAGAGAAGACAGAGAATCAAGAGGTAAACAGTCATGTTGTCATGGGATGAGTTTCATCAGGAAGAAGGAACAGTAGCACCGCCGAAACCGGCTCCAGCACAAGCACCGGAAGCGGCGGCGTCAATTACTGCAATCCAGGCCAACCCCACACCGGCACCGACACCGCCACCGGTGAAAGCGGACGGCAGTGAAGATGCCAGCAACTGGGAGACCAGCCTGGACGCGGCGGACGCGAAGAACAATGATGCTGCCCTGGAGCAGGCCATCAGCGATCTGAAAGAGCTGGATGTCTCCGCCGGGCTGGAAGAACTGGAGGGTACGGCAAACCGGGTCAAGGTGGATGACAAGCGCATGATCAATTGCCGCGCCGACCTGAACCAGCTTGTGCCCTTCAAGTACGACTGGGCCTGGCAAAAATACCTGGACGGCTGCGCCAACCACTGGATGCCCCAGGAAATCAACATGAACGCGGATATCGCCCTGTGGAAAAATCCCCAGGGGCTGACCGAGGACGAACGCCTCATCGTCAAGCGCAACCTCGGTTTCTTCTCCACCGCCGATTCCCTGGTTGCCAACAACCTGGTGTTGGCCATTTACCGGTTAATCACCAACCCGGAATGCCGGCAGTATATCTTGCGTCAGGCTTTCGAAGAGGCAATTCATACCCACGCCTACCAGTATTGCATCGAGTCCCTGGCCATGGATGAAGGCGAGATCTTCAACATGTACCACGAGATACCTTCGGTGGCCAAGAAAGCATCCTGGGGTCTGAAATATACCCAGTCACTGTCCGATCCCAATTTCAAAACCGGCACTGTTGAAACCGACCAGGATTTATTAAAGAACCTGATCGCTTTCTACTGCTGCCTGGAAGGCATCTTCTTCTATTGCGGCTTTACCCAGATTCTTTCCATGGGCAGGCGCAACAAGATGACCGGCACTTCGGAGCAGTTCCAGTACATCCTGCGGGACGAGTCCATGCACCTGAATTTTGGCATCGACATGATCAACCAGATCAAGCTGGAGAATCCTCACCTGTGGAACGACACCATGAAGGAAGAAGCTACCCAGATGATCCTGCAGGCAACCCAGCTTGAGATCGAATACGCAAGAGACACCATGCCCCGCGGTGTGCTCGGCATGAATGCGGCGATGATGGAGGAATACCTGAAATTCATCGCCAATCGTCGTCTGGTCCAGATCGGCCTGTCGGAACAATTCAAGGGCGTCAGCAACCCGTTCCCGTGGATGTCTGAAATCATGGACCTGCGCAAAGAAAAGAATTTCTTTGAAACCCGGGTGATCGAGTATCAAACCGGTGGTGCACTAAATTGGGATTAAGCTTGCAGAACCAGCCTTCGATTTCCATTCAGGAGCCGGCGCATGAGTGATGAGATAAATGACGAGAAGTACGGTGAGAGTGATCCGGAACGTACCCTGATCACCCTCGACCAACTGAGTCAGACTATCGAGGTCATGACAACGGTGGTCAATCGGCTGCGACAACACCTCAGTGAACAGCTGAAGGCACAGATAAAAGCACAGGAACAATCCAGGGAAGAGCCTGAGCAGGCTGAACCTGAAGTAGTTGTAACAGAAGCAGAAGCCAAACCGGCACCCCAGTCAAATCGTGACAGAGAAAGTTTTGTTGTCGAGATCAATAACTCGCAGGAACCAGAGCCTACTCGCAAAAACAACAAGGTTGTGCACTAGTTTCTATCTAAACCCGGGCTTTCACAGGAAAGCCTTTTTTCAAAGTCGTCGCTCGGCTCCGATGCGACGACTTTTTTTTGCTTACTATTAGTAACCATGGGCAATAAAGTCGGCGCACTGGTACTGGCGGCTGGATTCAGCAATCGCTTTGGCAGCATCAAGCTGCTGGCGGAACTGGATGACGGTGTAACCGTGGTCCAGCGTACCCTGGATGAAATTAGCCAGGCCCTGGAGCATAGCGTGGTCATTACCCGGCCCGAGCTGCGGGACGTGCTCGCCCCCTATTGTGAAGAATTGGTGGTTTTCCATGATGCCGAAAAAGGCATGGGAGCCACCCTGGGATTCGGAATTCAGCAATTACGTGACTGGGATGCCGCGCTGGTTTGTCTTGCCGACATGCCCTTTATCAAGAGTGACAGTTACCGGCGAATCGCCACCGCGGTTACGCCGGATAACATCGTAGTGCCCCGCTTCCGGGGACAGCCGGGAAATCCGGTGGCATTTGGCACCAGGTTCTTTCCAGACCTGGCAGGGCTCAGTGGCGACAGCGGTGGCCGGGATGTGATGCGCGCCAATACCGCACAGCGGGTATTGCTCGACCTGGACGATCCCGCCCTGCTGCAGGACATCGATACACCGTCTGACCTTGTTCGGTTGCAGGCCGGAAACTGAGGCTTCGACTGGTTCTCAACAGCGAATTGCATGGCCCTTGCATCATCCATAAAATCGAGAGTGGATGAATCGAATGGGTGTCAGCAACCATGCGAAAGCTCAAGAACGAAGCCGGCCTGCTAAAAGAAGCCATAAAGGTGGGCAGCAAGTATTTCCAGGCTCGGGGTGCCGGTGAGTTTGAACCAACCGATCACGCAGACCTGAAAGTGCGGGCGATCTATACCCTTTTGGTGAAAGACAAAGTTATCCAACCCTTGGCCAGCAATGAAGAAAATGTGAAAAACATGCGCCACAAGCTGGCCATCTGGATGTCCAGGAACCTGCCGGCGGATCATCCCCTGTTACAGTGACAACCATGACCAGAACGCTCCCTGCCCTGTTGTTATTTGCCGCCATACTGCCGCTTCGGGCCAGCGCCGATGCCGAAAGCGCTCTTCTTGCCATGGAAGATCCGGACAATCCCCTGGTACATATCCTCAGTTCCGCCGGGTCTATTTACCTGGAATTGCTGCCCGCGGAAGCGCCCGCAAACGTGGCAAATTTCATCGCCCTGGCCCAGGGTGAAACCAGTATCAGGGAACCATTGTCAGGCAGATCCCTCAGTCCCAACTATTATGACGGCATGAAATTCCACCGCGTGTTACCGGGATTTGTAATCCAGGCCGGCAGCCCCTCGTACCACCCTCTCGGTGAGCCCGGAACTCCCTTGCGTGATGAGATTAATGCTGAACTTCTGGGCCTGCACCTGGAACCGGTAATGGACGAACAGGGGCATTTCAATCCCCGTCTCAATGTCTCGGGAGAAACGGACCTCCACGAGCAGCTCCTGGTACCACTGTATCGAAACATGAACATAGACAGCGCAGGGGAACTGGCTGAGCGCCAGGGCGAGGTAGTGTCGCGCCTGCAGCAGATGACCATGCAGCAGGCTTACGAGAACATGGGCTACCGCTACCAGGACAACCTGCCCGGAAGAGAAATACGTCGTGGAACCGTGGCACTGGCAAATGCCGGGCCTGATGGCAATGGCCCGGAATTCTTTATTGCACTACAGGATGCTCCCTGGCTCAGTGGTCGTCACACCGTCATCGGGCGCGTCGTGGAAGGCATGGACGTAGCGGACGCTATCGGTGCCACGGCCATGGATGCGGAATCAGCCACGCAACTAAGCACCCGGATTTATACAATCCGTAGACTGAACCAGTAACGAGACGCAGCAATGTCCAGGAAATCGAAGAAACAGGCGCAACAGGGGACCATCGCCCTGTGCATAACGGTGGGTTTAATAGTCGGCATCGGCCTGGGGCCCATCATGGGCAACGTACTGGTCACCGCCATTCTCGGCATACTGGTTGGCGGCGGCGTGGGCTATTATTTCTCTCACCGCCGTTCACGCCGCCATCATCGCTAGACTTCAGGCCGGCTCAACCATCGCATCATCGCCGGAGTGCAGCCGCAGCAGGTCGACCCGGGTGTAGGGTGGCAGCGAATCCAGTATGGCGCGCCCGTATCGTTTTTTCACGATGCGATCATCAAACAATACGATCTCACCGCTATCGGTATCACTACGCAGCAGGCGTCCGCTGGCCTGTAGCAGGCGAAAAGCGGCATCCGGCACGGCAAGGCTCATGAACGCATTTTCACCCTGCTGTTCCACCCAGCCGGCGAGTGTCGATTCGATAGGATCATCGGGTACGGCAAATGGAATCTTGGCTATCAATACCAGTGTGCAGTATTTTCCAGGAAGATCTACACCCTCTGCGAATGATGCGAGACCGAATATCAGGCTACCCTCACCGTCATCGACTCGCTTCCTGTGATATTTCAGCAGTTGGGATTTCTGATAGTCATCCTGGCACAAGACCAATTCACTAATTTCCTCGGGCAACTGCTGCATTACATCCAGCATCTGCCTGCGGGAAGAAAATAACATCAGAGCCGCACAATCGGTTTGTAAGCGAGTGGCCAGGAAATCAACGATGTACTCCGTATGCTCTTGCTGGAATGCAGGATCGCAATTGTCTCGCGGTATGAGCAGCCGCGCCGCATTCGGAAAATCGAAGGGACTGGGAATCGACAGGTAGCGAGTCGTTTCAGGCAGTCCCGCCCGGCGCCGAAGCATGGTGAATTCACCCAGAGCCGAAAGCGTTGCGGAAGTTAGCACAGCGCCTGCGCAGCGTTGCCAGAGCTGATCCCTGAGGTTTTCGGCGGCCAGCACGGGGCTGCCATAAACCCCGTACTCTTCTGTTTCCTGGTTTTCGAAAGCTGTAATCCAGCGGGCAGTTGGTGCGGCAGCGGGATCATCGGCACTGCTATAAAGTTGCCATAGCTGTAAAGAAGCCTGCAGTCGATCACAGATGCCACCGATCACTGGATACCACTCTTCCGCAAGTAGCACCCTCTCCTGACTATCAGCCTCATCCAGTTCCAGGCGCAGCCGGTCTTGCAAGTCACTGGCCTTGTCTGCAAGAAGCAGGAACAACCGGGCAAGGCTGTCAGATAATTCCCTTAGCTCGGGTGGAACCAGCCCCCCCGGAAAAGTATGCTGCAGGCGATTTTCATACCGCGATCCGCTCTCGGCTTCATCCAGGATTTGTTGCAATAGCAGGCTCGCGGCATCCAGTTGCTCCCTGGTCTGCGCACCCAGTTCTCGCAGCCTGGCCCCGTCTTCCGATGCCATCAAGTCGTCGGTTTCGATTCGCTGCCAGATGGATTCGCATCGAGCCAGCCAGCGTGAACTGCTCTTCACCTGGGTAGCTGCGGCAAAATGCTTGTTGCTCTTCAATGGAAGGTGGTGGGCTTCATCGAATATGTAGATACATCTTTCCGGTTCCGGCAGTATGGCACCGCCACCCATTGCCAGGTCGGTCAGGACAAGGTCCTGGTTGCTGACAATGCAATCCACTTTTTCGAGTGAATCCCGCGCCTGGTAGAAACAGCATTTACGAAAATGGCTGCACTTCGGTCCCGAGCATTGTCCTCTTTCAACGGTAAGAGGGCGCCATTGGCTGTCAGCCAGTGGGATTTTCCAATCATCACGATCACCCTGCCAGTCCCCGTTGGCAAGCTCCGCCAGCATCTCTTCACACAATGCCAGCTGTTCATCCTCGGGAGCCGCAAGATTTTCTTCGTATAAGTCCCGCATCGCCATGAGACTGGCACTGCCCTTGAGGATGGCGTCGAGCTTGGCCAGGCAGAGGTAGCGGCTCCTGCCTTTGGCCAGGGCATAGCTGAATTGTAAATCTGATCCCTGCAGGACTTCCGGTATGTCTTTGCCAATGACCTGCTCCTGCAGGGCCACGGTGGCGGTTGCGATGACGACGCGATAGCCCAGCTCCTGGGCCAGGGGCATGGTGGCCAGCAAGTAGGCCAGGGTTTTTCCCGTTCCGGTTCCGGCCTCAATGACGCAGACTGGAGGCTCTTCTTGCTCCGGGTCGGCTATGGTCGCCAGAGTCCTTGATATCTCGGCGATCATCAGGCGCTGGCCGTAACGGGGTATGAGGTCTCGAGATTGTAGTAACTGGCTGTAAGCTGCCTGAATCTGCTCTTTTATACTGTCAGCCAGCATACCTGGACTCTAAAAGCTGGTGGGATATACGCCCTGAATTATAGCAGCTGGCCCCGCATATGCCCGTTCGCGCCGGTTTCACCGGGCAGGGATTAATATAGAAGGAAGAGATTCCGCCAATGGCTTGGGCAGGAAAGAACTTCTGGTAAACTTGTGTCTTAACTATCAAGGCATACCCACAAAGGCCAGAGCAGTAAATGGCAATAGCTTCAGAGAGCACCAGCGAGCCCACAACCGCTGGCGGCGAGACTGATCTCCCCCAGCGCCTGCAAGAAATTCTGCAGGAAATCGAAAATATCGACGACACCTCGCCAGAAGGGGCGTCGCGGCTGGCTGTTATTGCCCGGGGAGAAGCTGATTCCGCCTCGCGACGGGCGGCCATTGCCAGGATCTGGGATCTGTCCATACTGGGAGAGCTACGCTCAACTCCCGAAATTTCCAGTGCTGCCGGCGACCAGCTCCTGGGAATTCTTTCCGGCACCATCGCCTCTCCTCTGGAAGACAGCGAGCGAATCGCTTATATGCAGCAGCTCGATCCGGATTCCCTGTTGCAGGTTGGAGTGCTTACCCGGCACAAGCCTACGGCCGAAGCAGCAGTTTCCCGTCTTGAGCTCCCCGATCAATTGTTCGAATTGGCACAGCGGGGTAAATCGGTGCATACCCGCAAGGCCGCCGCCATGGCAATTGAAGATTCTGCGCTGTTGCAACAGCTGCTGGACAAGTTGCAGGGCAAGGAAAAAACCGTGTCCGCTGCAATCGCCAGGAAACTGGAATCCATGGGGGCCGAAAGTGCTGTGGAACCGGTTGTCGAAAAAGACAGCAAAACCCAGCCTGAATCCAGCAAAGTCGCGAGCGCAACCGCTGCTGATAAGGCCGGGGATACTTTGCAGGCCAGGCTCCAGGGCCTGCAAGAAGAACTTGGCAAGCTTGGTACCAAGAATACGGCGCAGCTCACTGCCCTGAAGCGAAAGCTTGGTCAACTGAAAAACACTGTGCAGGATGCCGCGTCTGAAACGGTCAACTTTCTGGGATCGGTGGAGCAACAACTACAGGAAAAGCTGCGCCTGAACAGTCACTACCAGGAACAGCTTCGAGCGAATACAGAAGAATTGGTAAAGAAGCTCGAACTGGCCCTGGAAGAAGGTCGATCCGATGACGCGCTCCCCGCCTGGGACAAGATACAGGGCAACATCAGTAACACCGGGGGCAAAATTCGGGCCGGCCTCAAGAAACTGGCCAATGTACACAAGGGCACCCTGACCGAACTCAGGGATTGGAAGATTTTCGCTTCCACCGAAAAGAAAAAATCCCTTATCGACCAGATGCAACAGTTAATTGAGTCAAAAATGCATGCTGCCGATCGCTCGCGCAAAATCAGCGCCATGCACGCCGAGTGGAAGGCCCTGGGGCGCTCCAGTCAGAATGAAGAATTGTGGCTGGAATTCAAGAAGTTCTCCGACGAAGCCTATAAACCCTGCAAGGAATACTTCAGCCAGCGAAAGGCGTTGATGGCGGAAAACCTCAAGCAGCGTCGCGCAATTTGCGAACGGGTTGAACAGGCATTGGCAGAACTGGACAGTGATAACCCTGTCATTAACGAGCTGGGCAAGCTTATCGGTGAAGCGGACAAGGACTGGAAAAAATATGCGCCGGTTGAGCAATCGAAGATCAAAAACCTGCAAAAACGCTATTACGGCACACTCAACAAGCTGCGCAAGATTCGCAAGGCTGCGCAGAACCGAAACAGCGAAAGTAAGAAGCAGTGCATCGCCCGGGCAGAAGTACTCTCCGAACTAGAAGATCAGAAACAGGCAATGGAAGAAGCCAAGAAGTTGCAACAGCAGTGGAAGACCATCGGTCCTTCTACTTTTAAAGAAGATAAGCAGCTATGGGACAAGTTCCGTGCCGCCTGCGACAAGCTTTTTGAAGCGCGCAACAAGGAAAATGCCGCTGTTAGGGATGAATTGAAAAAGGTAGAGGACGAACTTAAATCCATTCTCGACAAGCTCATGGATATCGCCAAAAAAGGCGAAGAAGCACTACGGGATAGCCGGGGTGAATACAGGGAATTAACCAGCAGGTTTGCCAGCGCTTTTGATCCACGCCTGCGCAAACAGGGAAAATCCCTGCAGGAGAGATTCAACAAGATTCGCCGGGATATCGATGCCCGCATCAAGCGGCTGCCAGACAAGAAACAACTGCAAATCATGCAGCAGCTCGATGCAGCCACGGCACTGCTCGAGACCTGGGAACAGCCATTGCTAGCCAGCAAAGATGTAGAACAGTTCAATAAATGTCTTACCGAGCTGGATAAATCCGGCTGGAATGACCTGGAACTACCTGCTGACGCAGAGCTCCGGGAGGAATTGCAACAACGGTTCGACGCATTGAATGGTGGCGGATCCATGGAAGGCTATCTCGGCCAGGCGACCGCCGCAGAAAACCGTTTGCGTGACCTTTGCATCGAAACCGAAATCCGGGCTGATATCGAGTCTCCCCCGCAAGACCAGGAGCGTCGCATGGAAATGCAACTTCAGCAGCTACAACAGGGATTCGGCAAGGCACGCCAGGGCAAGCAGGCAAGTGCAAAGCCCGGAAACAATGCCGAATTGCGAGCCAGGGCCATAGGCCCCATGGTCGAGGCTTCACGGTCTCCATATCTCACTCGCCTCAATAAGGCCGCCCGCAAGCTACTGTAGCTTCAGGGAATTGATAAGCGGATTGGCGTAACTCAGCAACAGGGTTCGCTTCAGCTCCGGACCGACTTTTTCCAGGCGCTGCGAAAATTCATGGCGCGCCTCGACACCAATCTGAGGTATCCCGTCACCGGGAATCGTCGGGCCCTCCGGCAACCATCCCGCCTCTTGTAATTTCTCGAATGCAAGATAGTTTGTATCCCGCAGCCGGTAATTCGACAGAATCTGCCTGTCGATCTCCGCGGCTATTTCATCCGGGTCATCGCTGCTGATGTCCAGTTCGGTGCCAAAACCGATATGCACCTTACCCTTGTAACCGATAACGCCAGTGACGATGCTGTGGATATCGCTCTGGTCGGTCTTGGTGAATGACCCGGTAGTTGCAATCTGGTGCAATTCCTCTGCCTTGAGCAAATCGCAGGCATCGTACTCATAGGAAATGGAAACCGGCACGATGTGCAAGTGACCAAGACTCTCCCCCAGGGGCAGTTTGCGCTGGCTCATGGCCAGCATTTTCAGCAACGCCGGATCTGTCTGGTCATTGCCATCCTTCGCGCGCCCTTCCCGCTGCGCAATCCACACGTTGTTTCCGGTTGCTATGCAGTGGTGAATATACTCGGACAAGTGCGTCAGGCTCTGCAACAGTTCTCGACCTTTCAGGGATCGCTTCACGATAAAGCTTTTATTGAGCCGCATCAGGTCGGTAACGAACGGCTTCTTCAGCAGGTTGTCACCAATGGCTATTTGCAAAGTCTCAAAGCCGCCATGGTAGAGCACGTAGTTTACGAACGCCGGATCCATGGCTATATCACGATGGTTGCTTATGAAGAGGTAGCTGCGCGAAGAGTCGAGTCGCTCCAGCCCTGACTGCGTCAATCCGGTAGTGGTGTCAGCAATCATCTTGTCCATGTATACCGCGATGACGTCCTGCATGGTTTTTACATCATGCACGCCTGCCACTTGCTTGCGCAGACGTCGCCGCGCCATGACCTGCATCAGGCCGGGAAAAGCGAGAGTGAGTCGGGGAGCGTAAAATCGAGCGATACTGGTGAGGAATTCCCGGTCAGCCATGAGCTTGTCCACGACCGGACGAATCTCATCATCCTGATAAGGTCTGATATCCTTAAACTTATCCACGTAAATATTCTTTACTAATCAATAGGTTATGACCTATCTCCATGGGCCGCAGCGGCCGCTGCCGGTCTGGCCAACGGAGAATGGCTAGTGTAACCCCGGCATCGTGACCGGGCCTACTGCAATTCATCCAGCAGTTCCTTTACCCAAAACTCCACATCCTCGATTACGCCTTCACTACCCGGTCTTTCACTGGTCCTTGCCTCGGCCAGCCCCTGCCCGAAGCGTTCCTGCACCGGCGCAGAGAGCAATTTCTCGCGCCGGTATTCCAGCCAATCCTGTGATTCCTCGGCGCTAAGTGTCTGCGGATAGTTACGCCCCCGGTAACGAAACAACATGTCATACAAGCGCTGGTCACGAAACGGCAGGTCCAGACGGGCGAGGTCTTTGGCTGGGGTGTTGCGAATAACTTTGAACAACGCCCGGTCGGAATCCGGAAAAAATCCGCCGCTATAGATCATGAAATCCGGATCGGTCTCCTGCTCCTGGAAATCCTCATCGAAAACCGCACGCACCCTGGAGAAAATATTTTCATCATTCTGGAGTTCGTGCCAGTTTGCACGGCACCGGTCCAGGTCGATTTCAAATTCCCTTGCCCGCTCCGGGCTCAATACCGCCGGCGAAGTGACAATGGGGCACTTGTTCAGATGTATGGTCTTTAGCGGCACACGTTCCAGGCCTGGCGGCAGTTCCGCTGACGGCGTATAGACGCGCTCCCGGATTTCCTCGATGCCGGCGTTTTTCCAGGCCTTCGGATCCTGCCGCAAGTCATAGACAATGACGCCATTGCTGTTGCGCGGATGAGCACAAATTGGCATTACCAGGGCGAGACAACCCTGACTGGCCGGATACATAACGGACACATGCAGCACCGGCTTTCGTGTCTTCAGGTCGATCTCGGCGGCTACCTTCTTCTTATCTCTTAGTTGATAGGCGTAGTCGAACAGCTTCGGTTGTTGTTGCTTCACCAATTTTGCCAGGGCAATCGTTGCCATCACGTCCGACAGGGCATCATGGGCGGACCCATGTTCGATGTCGTTAGCGACAGTAAGGTTTTCCAGCCTGAAGCTGTTGGAGCCGTCTTCCTTTTTCGGCCACTCGATACCTTCGGGCCTCGTGGCCGCGCAAAGTCTTACCATGTCGATTATGTCCCAGCGAGAATTACCGTTCTTCCATTCCCTCTCATAGGGGTCATAGAAATTTCGGTATAAAAGCTGGCGTGTCAATTCATCGTCGAAACGGATATTGTTGTATCCGGCAACGCAGGTATTGGCGATTGAAAACTCCTCGTGTATGCGGCGGATAAACTCCGCTTCTTCAATTCCTTCTGCTTTTGCTTTCTGCGGAGTTATCCCTGTTATAACACATGACATAGGATCCGGTAGAAAATCATTGGCCGGTTTGCAGTACATCACCAGGGGATCGCCGACCAGTTCCAGGTTTTCATCAGTGCGAATTCCGGCAAACTGTGACGCCCGGTCACGGCGCGGGTCACTGCCGAAGGTCTCGAAGTCATACCAATAGATTGTATTCTGGGTCATTGCAGGTCCGGGAACTCTGTCGCTCGTCATAGCCTACCATTTGAGGGCCTCGAATAGGTGTACCTGCCGCTCCGGCAGATGGAATCCACCTGTGTAATGCAATTCCCAATACCCGTTTCACCCCTATCTGTAGTAAAATCCGCCACCGGTTAAAGAATGAATGCAAGCCCATCCACGGGGGATGTCCAGGTAATAACTAAAAACTAATGGATTTTCGCGGCGCCCATATCATCAGTGTAAAGCAGTTCGAAAGAGCTGATGTGGACAGGATTTTCCAGGTCGCCGATTCCATTGAGCCATTTGCCCACCGTAAGCAGGTTACCAAGGTTCTCGATGGAGCTATCCTGGGTAACATGTTCTTCGAGCCCAGCACCCGAACCCGCGTCAGTTTCGGATGTGCCTTTAACCTGCTTGGGGGACACGTCCGGGAAACCACCGACGTCAAATCGTCATCAATCACCAAGGGTGAATCGCTGTACGACACGGCCAGGGTCATCAGCGGTTACAGCGACGTCATCGTAATGCGCCACCCTCAACCCGGTTCCGTCGCCGAGTTTGCCAAGGCGAGCCGGGTGCCGGTCATCAACGGCGGTGACGGGCCCAACGAACACCCTTCCCAGGCCTTGCTCGACCTCTACACCATCCAGAAAGAGCTGGAATCAAAGCAGCGGGATATCGATGGCATGCACATCGCCATGGTGGGCGATCTCAAGCACGGCCGAACCGTTCACTCCCTGTCCCAGCTGTTGCTGCTTTACAAGAATATTACGCTCACCCTGATTTCCCCGGAAGAACTGCGCATGCCGGAGTCCATCGTGGCCCAGCTAAAAGCCGCGGGTCATAGGGTGAACGAGACCGAAGACATGGAAGAAGGCCTGCATGACAATGACACGGTGTATTTGACCCGTATCCAGGAAGAACGATTCGAGTCAAAGCTGGAAGCAGATATCTACCGCGGCCGTTTCCGCCTCAACCAGGCTATATACACGCGACACTGCCAGCCCAACACGGTCATCATGCATCCCCTGCCCCGCGACTCCCGGGATGACGCCAATGAGCTGGACAATGACTTGAACCAGCACCCTAATTTGGCCATATTTCGACAAACTGATAATGGCGTACTCGTGCGCATGGCGTTGTTCGCGCTTATACTGGACGTTACGGACAAGGTACAGGACTTCGCCAGCCCCGTGGGCTGGTATACAGAGAGCCGATTTGACTAGCGGAGATTAGAAGCAAAATGGGATTTAACGACCTGCTTAAAATGATGATCGACAAGGACGGTTCCGACCTGTTCCTCACCACGGGCGCCCCTCCCAGCATGAAGGCACACGGCAAGCTGGTACCGCTGCTGGACAAGAAATTGCCCGAGGGAATGGTGAAAAAGATCGCTTATCAGATCATGAACGAAGAACAAATCAAGGATTTCGAAAAAAGCCCTGAGATGAACCTCGCCGTGGCAGACCCGGACATTGGTCGCTTTCGTGTAAACATATTCCAGCAGCGCGGTGAAATCGGCATCGTTGCCCGTAACATCAAGACCGAGATTCCCTCCGCCGAATCTCTCGGACTACCCCCGGTGCTGAAAGACCTGATCATGTACAAGCGCGGAATCATTCTGTTCGTGGGTGGAACCGGTTCCGGTAAGTCAACTTCACTTGCCGCCCTGATTGACCATCGCAACAAGAACAGCGACGGCCATATCATCACCATCGAAGACCCGGTGGAATTCGTGCATCCACACCAGGGTTGCATCGTTAACCAGCGCGAAGTGGGTGTCGACACCCTGAGCTACGAGGATGCCCTGAAGAATACCCTGCGCCAGGCGCCCGATGTCATCCTGATTGGTGAGATTCGTTCCCAGGAGACCATGGAACATGCCCTCGCCTTTGCCGAAACCGGCCACCTGTGCTTGTCCACCCTGCACGCGAACAACGCAAACCAGGCCCTGGACAGAATCATTAACTTTTTCCCCGATGAACGTCACAAGCAATTGTTCCTCGACCTGTCCCTGAACCTGGTTGCGTTTATTTCCCAGCGCCTGATCCCCACCCCAGATGGCAAGCGTTGTGCAGCCATCGAAATACTCATCGGCACGCCCCGTGTCCAGGACCTGATCAAGCAGGGCAAGATCATGGAGATCAAGGAAGTCATGGAGAAGAGCGAGCAACAGGGCATGAAGACCTTCGACTCCGCCCTGTTCGACCTCTACAAGAAAGGCAAGATCAGCTACGAAGAGGCTCTCAAGAACGCGGATTCCAAGAACAACCTGCGCCTGCGCATCCAGCTCAGCGAAGATCGCAAGGATGACGACGAAGACTTCGAAGACGAGGATGAGGATACCGGTGGCCTGTCACTGGTGGGCAAGGATGACGACGGCCAGAACTTCTAAGCCTCCACTAACCGGCAAGTGAGCTTTCCTGAATATCGAAACCTGGACGGCTGGGCTCTCGGGGAGGGTCTGCGCGCCGGCCGCTTCAGTTGTCGCGAACTGACCGAAGCCGCCATAGGCGAAGCCGAGCGGCTCAATCCCTCGATTAACGCCATCGTCTGCGAGGGCTATGAAAACGCACTGGAGCTTGCCGACAGGTTCGACAACAGTTCCAGCCTCTACGAACTGTCTCCCATTGCGGGCCTGCCCTTCCTGCTAAAGGACCTGGCTGACATGGCAGGAATGCCTACCCGGTCCGGCAGCGCGATCACCTCAGGCGATGCCGCGGGTATCAATGCCCCCATAACCCAGAGCTTTATCAATGCCGGGCTCAATATATTCGGCAAGACCGCAACACCCGAGTTTGGCCTCACCCTCACCACGGAACCGGCAAGTGGCACGCCCTGCCGCAATCCGTGGAACCTGGAATATTCAACCGGGGGCTCCAGTGGCGGCGCAGCGGCCGCGGTTGCCGCCGGCATTGTCCCGGTAGCCCATGCCACTGATGGCGGCGGTTCTATCCGCATCCCGGCCAGTTGTTGTGGCCTGGTGGGCCTGAAACCCAGCCGCGGGCTCACTGCCAGCAGTAACACCCTGGCAGGCAGCTGGAGCGGCATGAGCGTGGGCCACGTGCTAAGTCGCAGTGTCAGGGACAGCGCACTGTTCCTGGAATCGATCCGATTGCAACATCCTGGTTACTTCCCTTTGCCACTGGTGCCCGGGAATTTTTCAACCCAATCCGACACTCCTTTTGGTGCGCTGCGAATCGCCGTGCATAACACCCATCCCCTGGACCGGGATATAGACCAGGAATGTCTCGATGCCGTTGCTAAGGCCGCGAGCCTGTGTGAATCCCTCGGGCACCAGGTTGAAGCCTGCCAGCACCCCCTGGACTTCAGGCCACTGGTAAAGGCCATGAGCGTGCTGATCAACCTGCATACCTGGCAGATGGTTAAACCTTACCTGCTGGAGCGCGGCGTTGCCCTCGAAGATGCGCCACTGGAGTCGTCCACACGCCTGCTGGCCGGCGTCGGCCGGGATATCAGCGCAGATGCTTACGTGGACGCGCGGGATACATTGAAGCTTGCTGAACTCACCATGGCGGAATATCACCGCAATATCGACGTGATTATTTCCCCGGTGCTGGCCAAAACCACCACGAAGCTGGGCTGGCTGGATATGAACAGCGCTGATCTTGATGAGTACGGCAAGCGATTTCGCGACTACAGTGGTTTTACCGCTATCTATAACGGCACGGGACAGCCATCCCTCTCCCTGCCCCTGCACCAGGCCGACTCCGGCCTGCCCGCGGGCGTTCAGTTCACCGCCGCCTGGGGTGGCGATGCCTGCCTGTTGCAACTGGCACGACAACTGGAACAGGCACAACCCTGGCCTTTACTGGCTCCTACTCCGGATTAGACCCGGAATTGAGAATTAAGAGAAAAGGCTGTTACTGGTCGGCGCCGTGACGAACGGCTGTAACCTCGGCGAGTATGGCTATGGCAATCTCCGCCGGCGTCTTGCTGTCAATCTGGAACCCGATGGGTGCATGGAGCTGGTCGATTTCGTCCTTGGTCAGCCCCAATTCCGGCAAGCGCTCGCGCCGTGCAGCAGAAGTTCGCTCCGAACCCATGGCGCCAACATAGAAGGCATCGGTTTTCAGAGCTTCCATCAGTGCCATGTCGTCCACCCTTGGGTCGTGGGCAAGCGCAACGATGCCGCTGTAGGGATTACTGAATTTTTCCCGAACCACGTCATCGGGCAAGGCAGAGGTGGTTTCGACACCGTCCACATGCCAGTTGTCCAGGTAGCGTGGACGGGGATCACACAGCGTAACATCGTACTCCAGGGCCAGTGCCAGTTCCGCCACGTATTTGGCAACGTCACCCGCTCCCAGTAATAACAATCGATACATGGGAGAAAGGCTGTGGTACATCACACCTTCTTCTATAACCACCGCCTCGTCACCGCTGCGCTCGTCCATGGAGATTTCACCACTTTCAAGATTAACGATGCGGCTAACCTTGTTATGACTTTCCAACCCGCCCTGGAGCTGGTCGAACACAGATAGATTCGACTCTGAGGGCTCGATGTATTCCAGCAGCACGTGAAGCTGACCACCGCAGGGAAGTTTCAATCGCGCCTGTTCTTCCTCGGTTTCGCCATACTTGACCTTGAAGGGACCGCCTTCTTCGTCAAACTGGCTTTTCAGGCTGCCGTCCTGGAGTTGTTCCAGGAAGTCTTCCTCGATACAGCCTCCGGAAATGGAGCCCTCCAGCTCCCCATCCAGTGTGCATGCCATCATGGCACCGACCGGGCGCGGCGATGACCCCCAGGTCTTGAGGATGGTACAGAGCCACACGGGCTTGTCGGCGGCGAGCCAACTTGCCACGTGTGAGATTATTTGCTGCTGGCTACTCTGCATTTTCTTCCCCTACCTAGACCACTCGCTCCTTCCACTTGCCGCGGGTAAACGCGGCGGTGCCTACTATACCAATGAGCATATCAGAGACAAACACGGCCCAGAACACACCGATGGGCCCCATGTCAGCCCCGTAGGCGAGAAGATAGGCCAGTGGCAACTGCACTACCCAGAAACAGAACACGTTGATCCAGGTTGGTGTCATGGTGTCACCGGCTCCGTTGAACGCCTGGATGATGGCCATGCCAAAGCCCCAGAACACGTAACCATAGGTAAAGATACGAATACAGCGCTCGGCATAGTCGATCACCTCGGGATCGGTGGCGAAGAAGGATACGATGGGCACCGCAAAAAACCACATCAGCGCCCCGGCGACGAACATGTAAATAGCGTTGTATCGGGCAATGGCCCAGGTACAGGATTCCGCCCGATCCGGCAGCCCGGCGCCCAGGTTTTGTCCCGAGAGTGTTGCGGCGGCATTGCTCAACCCCCAGGCCGGGAGAATACTGAAGATCACGATGCGCACCGCGATGGTGTAACCGGCTACAGCCGCACTGCCATAGCCGGAGACTATCTGCATCAGGAACACCCAGCTGGCCGTTGCCACAAGGAACTGGGCTATACCGCCCATTGAAATGCGAACGAGAGAAATAACCGTCTTGATTCTCAGGCGCATGCCACGGGAGGTCAGCTTGACTCTGCCCTTCTGGTTGAACAGGAAATACAGGCCGTACAACATGCCGATACCGCGACCAATATTGGTGGCCACTGCGGCACCGGTAACACCCAACTCGGGGAACGGGCCCAACCCGTATATAAAGCAGGGGTCGAGAATGATATTGCAGCCATTGGCCAGGGTAAGTGCACGCATGGCAATACTGGCATCGCCGGCACCGCGGAATATCGCGTTAATCAGGAACAGGAACACGATGGTAAAACCGCAGCCGAACATCAGCTGGGTATAACCACGCCCGGTTTCCACCACGCTTTCATCCGCGCCCATCATGAGCAGGATTTCGTCGGCCAGGAACAGGCCAATGAGCCCCGTCGCGATGGAGACGAATATACCTATCCAGATTATCTGGCCCGCGGCGATTGCCGCCTTTTCGGGATTTTTCTCACCGATGCGGCGACTGACCATGGCCGTGGCACCCATGCTCAGGCCAATTGCGACGGCATACAACAGAGTGATTACCGCTTCGGTCAGACCCACGGTGGCAACGGCATCGGTACCCAGTCTCGCTACGAAGAAGATATCGACGATGGCGAATACAGATTCCAGCGCCATTTCCAGGATCATGGGAACGGCCAGCAGAAACGTCACCCGCCCTATAGAACCGGTGGTGTAGTCCGCATCGGCATCACCGGCCAGCGCCTGCTTGAACAACTGCCAGCCGTTTTTAATTTCTTGAGTTGTCATTACAAATTCCAAAGATAAAAGTTCACTGGACACGGCAAACGAATTGCCGCTACGAACAATTGGAGGCTTGGGTCTGTATCTTTGGTCGCTCAGACTGGAATTGCTGCTGAGCTCGCGGCCTCTGGGGATTCCTGGCCGGGGTGGAAATGCTGACTGTAGTTACTGAAGGATTGCGTAACTACGATATGCTAAACCGAAAATATCAGACCGATTCTCCGTTTAGGTCGGTGAGATCCATGGGCGTTTACTCCAGTTGTGTTGGCAAATGATATTCATAATGTGTTGTATCGGCTGCGCGGATTATAAGTCCAGCAATATTACGATTGCCAGAAAAAATCACTGGCTGGGTGTATTCATTTCCATATTCAACCAGATCAGGCCAAGATTGATGATGCTATTGCGTAAATTTTCAGCAGGGCTGAGCGGTATGACCTGCCTCTGCCGCTGTGCACGTAGATGGTAGTAATTCACGACCCAGGGATCTGCCAGCACCCTTGCCGCCATTTGCTCAACGGGACTTGCGGTGAGCTCGTGCAGTGTTCGCAGTGATTGTTTTTCCTGGAATGAGTACAGGCTTATTCCGGATTCCATCTGTTGAATCAAGTAGCCTGACATGCCTGGGGGCAGTCCGCTCTCAACGAGGCGCGCGGCAAGTTGCGGGGCCTCATTGGCAAATGTGGCAACGGTTTGCTGCCCCCTGCTTACCTCTCGCACCGGGTTCAGGGCACGATAGGCCTGGTTTCGCTCCAGCGACTGGTAGTCCAGGTTTTCATTGGGATTGGTTTCGCCACAGTGAATCACACCGGCGGATTCCTCGAGGCGGTTACAGTCCCATTGCCAGGCTTCCCCGGTTCGAGCATCGTTCAATGAGGTGACCGAATCCCTCACGGTGATAAGGGAAGGCAGGGTTGGCGCAGATTCCGGTACCGGTTGCACAGCTTGCGAATCTGTAACTTGCGCCGGTGTCACCGCTGAGGATTCAACATCAGGAACCGGTCGGGGCGGTTCACTTTCCCTAACCGGCCCAGGCAGCAATACGGGCTCCGCCTCGATCACAGCAATCTCTTCTGTAAATGCAGGCACCTCGGCGCGCAGGGGATTTTGCGGAACCAGGCCGATACTCAGGGGATTGGGTGTAGAAACAGCCTGGTGTTGGGTGAATTGCTGCCATGCAGCACCCAGGAACAGCAGGTGAACTGCCACGCTGAGCACAACGGCGGTGACGAGCTGACGGTATTGCCGCTGGTCATCGGATACGGGAGCGAGGCGCTCCACACTGAAATCCGGCATCCATTGTTCCCGTTATTCTTGCTCCGCTTATTCCTGCGACAAGTTCCGGGTCCGGGAGTTCCCCTTGTCGGCATCAATCAGGCAAATTGCAATCCCGGCGCTCGTGTCTCTGCCTCGAGTTGCAACAGAAACCGCTTGGTATCGAGGCCTCCACCAAAGCCGGTCAGCTTGCCGTTGCTGCCGATTACCCGGTGGCAGGGAATGATGATGGGTATGGGGTTGAGCCCGTTCGCGGCACCCACGGCGCGGGATGCCTTGGGTTTGCCGATGTGCTTGGCTAATTGCCCATAACTCCAGGTCTCACCATAGGGTATCTCCAGCAAGGCATCCCACACCTGCTGCTGAAATGGCGTGCCTTCCGGCGCCAGGGGCAACTCAAACTCGGTTAACTCACCGGCAAAATAGGCGTCAAGCTGAAACTGAACCTCACGATATGGCTCTGTGTCTTTTATCCATCCGCTCTCATGTTTTCTCGCCATGCTGCCGGATGGAAAACCCAGCAGCGACAGATATTCACCGTCTCCCGCCAGCAGGAGTTTGCCGATGGGTGCGTCGTGATAACAATAATATGTTTGCATCAGGTTTTCTCCTCACGCTTTCCAGTTTTACCACGCTGGGTTTGCGCGTAGTGCTTCCACAGTAAAATAACAGCATAGGCTCGCCACGGCTGCCAGGGTTCTGAACGCACTAACAATTGTTTCGGGGTTAGCGTTTTTCCCGGTGTAGTTGCCGCACGTCTTAATATCAGGTCAGACCAGGGAAATGCGTTGGGGTCGTTCAAGGCCCGCATGGCAATGTATTGCGCCGTCCACTCCCCTATTCCCGGGATGCTGCAAACAGCCCTGCAAAATTCTTCGGTATCATTGCTGCAATCGATTAGCAACTCACCCCGCTTCACCCGTGCTGCCAATTTCTTTATCGCGGTAACGCGGGCGCCCACGATACCCATATCGTCAAGACTGCCTCGCGCCAGCCTGGGAGCCGCAGGAAATATATGACTAAGTTCCGCCAGCTCACACCGGTATGTTGATCCCAGTCGCTGAACGACCCTGGATACCAGGGTAGATGCCGCCTTCACCGTGACCTGTTGACCCAGAATTGCTCGCACGCCTACTTCCAGCCCGTCCCAGCATCCGGGTACGCGTAACCCGGGATTGCGGCGAATGATCTTTGCCAGCAAGCTGTCTTTGGCCAGGTGCGTTTCAATCTGCACACTGTCTGCCCGCAGGTCAAAAATGGATCGGATTCGGTCGACGATCTGGTACAGGTAGCGGGTATCAGGGAAACAGATCGTTACCCGGAGCTGGTTTCGCTCCGGTTGGAACCGGGCAATGAAGTGTCCGTGAATGCCGTCCAGGGATATTGTCCTGCTATAGCTATCCCCGGTGACCAGTTCCACACCCGGGATCGCCCGGTATGCGAGAAATTCCAGCAGGGACTGCCAGTCATAGGGAGGCCGGTAGCTGAGATAGATGCTGATACCATCGTTGTCATGCTTATCTGATTGCCGTTGCCGTTCCCGCAGCTGTTTCGGTGAGCGTCCGTAGGTATTGTTGAATACCGCGTTGAAGCGACGCAGGCTGCCGAATCCGGCGGCGAAGCAGACTTCTGACAGGGGCATGGACGTTTCGTCTATCAGTTTCTTGGCGAAGTGCAGGCGACGGGTCTGGGCCACTTCCACCGGGCTTGCGCCAATGTGGGAATGAAACAAACGTCCTAACTGCCGCGCTCCAATGTCGAGCTGGGCGGCGAGCTCCGCCACTGAGCCGTCATCGAGAAATCCCTGCTCGATTAACTGCAGTGCCCGCGAGACCTTCCACGAGGACCCGCTCCAGGCTGGCGTGCCCGGCGAAGATTCCGGCCGGCAACGCAGGCAGGGACGAAATCCTGCCGCCGCGGCCGCCGCAGCGGAACGGTAAAGCTGTACGTTTTCCTTTTTCGGCACCCGCACCGGGCACACGGGCCGACAATAAATTCCCGTGGTGAGTACACCCACAAAGAAGCGGCCGTCAAATCGCGGGTCCCGGCTCTGGCGCGCGTCTTCGAAATCGTCTGGATGCAGCGGTGCGTTCATGACCCACCCCGTTATGAGAATGGGCCCATGATACTCCGAATCAGGGGAAATACTGGCCGTTTTCGGACATCATCATCGAATCGGCCAGAGAGGGCTTGATCGCTGAATTGGGCGGATGCAGAATGAGCAGGTCATCCAATCAACCAGGCCGAGACCATGAAAAACCTAATCCTACTAATTTCAGGATTTGCTCTGACAGTCCTCGCTTCTGTTGCCTTCGCGAAGAAAGACAAGTCTGAGAGTACTGTCGAAATCCTGCACAAGCCCGACGGCGCAGCAGTAATTATTCGAATCAATAAAAGCGCACTCGCTGCCCATGCAGCCCATGGCGACTGCATGTTCGACAATTCCGAGGAAGATCCTCCTGCTAAAAATGAGGAAGTGGAAATTCCATTCTGTGACGATTTACCCGGGCCAGAATAGATTGTTCGATAGAGTCTGATTCGTTTTATTCAGGCAATTTCAATACGATCATCGCGTTACCGGCCAGCTGACCACGCGAGGCACATGGATGTGCCGCCATCCGCGGAGCGAATGCGAGCTCTCAAATCACCAGGAGAATCGCATTTCTTCGCCAGTGATTTGAGAGCGACACTTTAAAAAATACAGGGACGTATTTTTTAAGTAAACGTAGGGCAGTTAAGGCAGTTTCAATACGATCATCGCGTTACCGGCCAGCTGACCAAAGGTCCCGTAGCCGGAATGCACGACGAGGTAGTCCCCGAATGCAACCGGGGCCGTCGCGTCGATAGCGCCACCGCTGGCTGGCACGTTGTTCACAGTCTCGAAGGTCTGCCGGGTATCAAGTTCCCAGACCACTTCCCCGGTTTCCCGGTCGTGGGCAAACAGGACTCCATTCAGGGCACCTGTGATTACAAGGTCTTCCAGGACCAATGGCGCCGCGGAATAGCCATTGGAACAACTGAATTCCCCGGCGTCACAACGATTTGGCGCCGCTGTGTACCACAGCACTTCACCGGTCTTCATATCGATGGCGTGCAGCCCGGGCCGTGGATCGGTGCTGCCACCGGGGATGCGATCGGACACCGGGACGTACAGGATATCCCCTTCGAACCCCATTCCCCAGTGCACACCTCCGAGTGGGCTGCCACGCCCTACCCGGGTGGCCCATAACACCTCACCGTCGTTATTGGGATCGAGCCCATAAATTATCGCCCCTTTCGTGCCGGCTACGAGAATGTCGCGACCGTTGGACAGATTGGCGAGTAGAGGCGATGCACCAATGTCCAGGTCGGGGCCGGGTTCGGGACAATTGGGGTGCTCCGCGCGACCGCTGCAGGCCAGGGTAAACGCATCATTGGCGTTGGATTGAAATACCAAGTCCATATTGCCGCTGTCAATGTTGAAAGCGATTACCGCGTCACTGGTATCACTGGTTGGGCGGCTGTAGTTTTGCCCCGTTCCCAGGTAAAGCCTGTTACGTTCAGGATCCACGGTGGGAGAATCCCAGATGGGCGCTCCCGATGGTGCCAGGACATTGTTGCCAATGGAATTCTGGCCCACTACCGCAGGCTCAGCCATGACATAGCTGTGCCACAGGATTTCTCCAGTTGAGAGATTCAAGGCCGAGACATTGCCGCGAAAAGTGCAGCATTCGTGCTGAGGATTGCCGGCTCCGGCGACCTCCATGGAAGATACGGGAACAAACACCCGGTCACCGTATACAGCCGGCGCACCGGTGCTAATGGCCCAGGGATTGGGATCGGGATCCGCGTGCCAGCGTTTCAGGCCGGTGCGCACATCCAGTGCATACACCCGGTTGGACTGGTCGGCCACGATTACCAGGATTTCATCCAGCGCCGCCGAGTAAACTACAGATGGAGCTGCTCGCACTTCGGAAATCGCCGCATAGGTCCAGTAACGGCAACCTGTTTCCAGGTCCAGGGCATACACCTGCCCGGAGGGGGAACCCTTAAACAGGACACCGTCCATGACAGCAGCTTGTGCGCGAGACGCGGAGGCACCTTCGATGCCGATGACCCAGCTTATTGTTAGTTCACCGACATTGGATTTATTAATGTTGGTGCCAAGCGCTGATTGAAACTGGGAATTTGCAAGGCCTCCTCCCCATCCGTTCCAGTTTCCTGCAGCCTCCAGGTTAATCTCCGCAATGGGCTCGGCACAGTCTGCAATTGCTTCCTGCATATCCCTGTTATAAAGGCCGCCACTGAGATGCTCTGCGAGAAGTATGCGCTGTTCGGCATTCAGGCTGGCAGATTGTGGCCCCATGATGCCTGCAGTCATGGCGTGATAGATCGCGTTGGCATTGTATTCCAGCAGGGCCGCCCTGCTGGGAGCTCTATCGATGGGATTGTCATGACAACCGGCGCAGAATTGCTGATACAGCGCTTCCCCGTCCTGGGCGAATGAAGGGGAAGCAAGCGTAAAGAGTGATATTAAAATTAGGAACAGCGGGGATGGATTCATGAAACTCGCCAGGAAACGGTTCCAGTTTGTCAGCTTGGCTACAGCACGGCAGGCGGAACCCGGTTGGCGGATCACTATAACCCAGTTGCACCCCTGGCCAAAGAGCGAGCCTTCATGCGGGTTGGAGCGAGGTGGTGTATAGTAGCGGCCTTCTTCGCGACGGGCGGATTCACCACCGCGCCGTGGCCTGTGTACTAACAAGCATTGCCATGGAATTTCAATGACTGACAAGGACTTACGTAAATACTCGAAAATCGTGGTGGATGGGGTCGAGCAGGCTCCCAGCCGGGCCATGTTGCGCGCGGTTGGCTTCGAAGACTCCGACTTTCGCAAGCCCCAGGTTGGCATAGCCTCCACCTGGTCCATGGTGACTCCCTGCAACATGCACATCAACAAGCTGGCGGAAGATGTTAACAAGGGTACCGATGCGGCCGGCGGCAAGGGCATTATCTATAACGTCATCACGATATCCGATGGCATCTCCATGGGCACTGAAGGCATGAAATACTCCCTGGTCTCCAGGGAAGTAATCGCGGATAGCGTGGAAACTGTTTCCGGCTGCATGGGCCACGACGCCATCATCACCATCGGTGGTTGCGACAAGAACATGCCGGGACTGCTCATGGGCATGTCCCGACTGAATCGTCCTTCTATATTTATATACGGTGGAACGATCCAGCCAGGGCCCAACCACACAAATGTGATCTCGGTCTTCGAAGCCGTGGGCGGCCACGCAGCAGGCACTGTGTCAGACATAGAACTGAAACAGATCGAAGATACCGCCATTCCCGGCCCGGGATCCTGTGGCGGCATGTATACCGCCAATACCATGGCTTCCGCCATCGAAGCCCTGGGCATGAGTCTGCCTAACAGTTCAGCCCAGGATGCGATTTCCCAGGAAAAAGAAAACGACTGCATCAGCGCCGGTGAAGCCATCATGACCCTGTTGGAACGGGACATAAAACCTTCGGACATCATGACGCGAAGCGCTTTCGAAAATTCCATTAAGGTAACAATCGCTTTAGGTGGCTCCACCAACGCGGTGCTCCACTTGCTGGCTATGGCCCATACCATGGGAGTGGAACTGGAGCTGGATGATTTCAATCGCATCGGCAAGGACATACCGATGCTGGCGGACCTGAAACCCAGCGGGAAATACCTGATGTCCGAGCTGATCAAGATTGGTGGCATCCAACCCCTGATGAAAACCATGCTCGACGCGGGAATGCTGGAAGGCTCCTGCCTGACCGTAACCGGCAAGACCCTGGCGGAAAACCTGGCCGACGTGGAACCTTACCTGGAAGGCCAGGACATTATCCGGCCGCTGGATAACCCCATCAAGAAAGACAGCCACCTAGTTATCTTACGTGGCAACCTGGCACCGGATGGTGCGGTGGCCAAGATAACTGGCAAGGAAGGACTTGAATTTTCCGGTAGCGCCAGGGTATTCGAATCGGAAGAAGAGTGCCTCAAGGGCATACTCGACGGCACCGTGGTCAAAGGTGACGTGCTCGTCATCCGCTACGAAGGACCAAAAGGCGCACCGGGGATGCGGGAGATGCTATCTCCAACAGCGGCAATAATGGGCAAAGGGCTGGGCGAGGATGTTGCGCTCATTACCGACGGCCGCTTCAGCGGCGGCAGTCATGGTTTCGTCGTGGGGCACGTCACACCCGAGGCCATCGAGGGTGGCCCTATCGCCATCGTGCAAGATGGTGACAAGATCTCCGTTAACGCCGAAACCAAGGAAATTACCATTCACCTTGATGACGAGGAGATCCAGTCACGCCTGTCTAAGTGGAGCAAGCCGGCGGCGCGCTACCATCGTGGAGTACTGGCGAAATACGCCGCAAATGTCACCTCTGCTTCTGAAGGCGCAGTAACCGACAAAGACCTCTAAACCAGCATAATGGGGTCGGCCGAGAGTATCTGCCAGGCGATGCATAATACGCTGAAGAATCCCGCGGCGAATGCCAGGGTGCGCACGTAGGGGATTTTCAGGGTGTAGGTCACCGCATGTACGATGCGCGCAATAAAAAACACCATGCAGGACATGGACGTTGCCAGGGAACCAATGTCCATTATCTCCACGACTAACACCAACGGTGCGAACACCACCAGGTTTTCCACTGCATTGTAGTGAGCTGCCTTCAGCCGCTGGGCCCAATCAGCCAGGGGCTGCGGGTTGGCCTCGTAGCCCATTGCCGGCAGCAGTCCGCGTACGGAAATCTGGTTCAGGATGTAGGGAACCCAGAGAAATGCCGTTAGCAATACGGTGTAAGTCAGGTAAGTGATTTCGTCGCTCATAAGTCCGTCCTCTTATTCGTTATGGGGTTGATGGGATTGCCGGACATCTGAGCATTCATGCTATTCTCGGCCTTACCTCTATAATAATGATATCGGCCAAGCGGTAGCAGCACTTCATGCCTGAATTCTTCACCAGCATTGGCGGATTATTGACCGATTCCCCCTTGCAGGCAGGCGCATTGTGGGCCCTGCGTACCATCCCCGGCTTTCCACCGATAATCCAGACCGTGCATATACTGGGTATTGCCGTAGTCATGGGCACGGTGGTGATGCTGAGCCTGCGCGTCCTGGGCCTCGCCGTACCATCCCAATCCATCACTGAAATGACCCGGCGTGTCATGCCCTGGTTCTGGATCGCCCTGGCAAGCAATTTCATTTCCGGCGCGTTCTTTGTTTTCGGACGCCCCAACCGATATTTCAACAACCCGGTATTCGCCACCAAGTTGGCTTTTCTGCTAGCGGCGATCCTGCTCATGCTCTTCTTTTATTTAATGCATCGACGCCGGGCGGATTTCTGGGAACAGCCCCAAATGAAATGGCCGGCGCGGTTAATCGCTCTGCTCTCTCTGGTTTGTCTGATAATAGTTCCAATCTGCGGGCGCTGGATTGCTTACCTGGAATACATAGAATACCCGTTATGGAGTTTCGAGCCCTTTATCGATGGCCAGGAATATCCTTTCTGGATTGCAGTAGAAAACTGGCCACTGTCCCAGGTCATAGCAGCTACCAATTGGTTCCCTACACTTGAAACGATTCACGTTATTGCCGCCGCATTGGTAGTCGGGTCTATCCTCTGGGTTGACCTGAGGTTGCTGGGACTGGGCGCTACTACATACCGGTTTTCGATGCTCAACGATGAGCTCGTACCCTGGACCTGGGGCGCCTTCGGCGTGGCGGTCATAACCGGCCTGGGCATGTTCATCACCCGCGCGGCTGGGCACCTGGAAAATCCGGCATTCCAGTCGAAACTCGTGTTACTCGTACTCGCAGGCCTAAACATGGCCTACTTTCACTTCCGGGTGTACAAGCACCGTGACCAATGGGACAGCGCCATTGCCACACCACTGCAATTGAAGCTGGTCGGAGGTCTTTCCCTGCTGCTCTGGTCAGGGGTGATGCTAGCTGGAAGATGGGTCGGGCATATCGTTTAGGAGCTTTGCTCGATCGCGGATTTTTCGACTTTAATTACTCGCTGGTTCAGCTTGTTCAGCAAGCCCTGCAGCCGCTGACACCCGGCTTTCCCCGGTGGTACACTAGCTCCCCTCTTCTCCACAACAACAATAAAGGAGCTGGTATGAGCCTGCATTCATTGGTTCTGCGAAAAAGGCTGTACACCACAGCCGCTCTGGGTTTCAGCCTGTTCTACATGGCTTCGGTAGCACCACCTGCCAGCCACGCCGAAGACGCCGGCAATCTTTACAACACCCCCATGGATATCAACAACGGGCAGCGCTATTTCGAGCGCCAGTGCTCCCGCTGCCATGGCTTTGATGCCAAGGGCAACGATGAAGCCGGTGCTCCTGACCTCACCGGGCAACTGCGCAATGCCAGCACCGACATCGGCATTTTCGAAATTATTCGCAACGGTATACCCGGCACCGCCATGTTGCCGGTATCGGCAACGCTGCCCGATAACCAGGTGTGGCAACTGGTGGCCTATATCAATTCCCTGCGTTATGACCCGTCGCTGGTGGAACTGCCCGGTGATGCAGAATCCGGTGCCAGCCTGTTCAGCGGCAGTGCTGAATGCTCCAGCTGTCACATGGTGAATGGCAGTGGTGGACGCCAGGGCCCGGACCTGTCACGGGTGGGTGAAGACCGCACTCCCGAAGATCTGATGGCGGCTATCATCAATCCCAATGAAGATGTCTCGCCACGCTGGTGGCGACTGCGCCTGCAGGGGCCCGACGGCGTTACCCGTGAAGGTTACCGCATGGGAGAAGACAGCTTTTCGGTGCGCATCATGGATGAACAGGAAAACCTGTGGTCATTCCAGAAGAATTCGCTCCAGTTATATGAACGGCTCGAAGATTCAACCATGCCCGGCTATGCCAATAGATTGAGTGACAGTGAGTTGGACGACCTCGTGGCTTACATGTTTTCGCTGCGCAAGGAGATTTAAAAATGAAGAAAACAATTGCATTTACATTGTTCTTGGGTCTGTCCGGCGCAGCAATTGCACAGGAAGCCGAATTCCAGACCGTAATCACGCCTGCTTTTACACCCATTACCTGGGATCGCCTGGTTAACGCCGAGGATGAGCCGGAAAACTGGCTGATGTATTCCGGCACCCTGGACAGCAAGCGCTATAGTCGGCTGGACCAGATCAACACGGGCAATGTGTCAGAACTGGAACTCAAGTGGTCATACCAGATTCCGGTTATAGATCGCGCTGAAACCGTTCCACTGGTAGTAGACGGCATCATGTTCATAACCGAGGCACCCTCCAACGTGGTTGCTGTGGATGCCCGCACCGGGCGTGAATACTGGCGCTACAACCATGAAATGCCGGAAGACCTTCGCATCTGTTGCGGCCGCAACAATCGCGGCGTGGCAATCCTGGGGGAAACCCTGTTCATGTCCACCCTGGACGCGCACCTGGTTGCCATCGATGCGAGGACTGGCAACCTGCTGTGGGATACCGAGGTTGCGCCCCATGATTCCGGTTACAGTAAAACGGCCGCGCCCCTGATCGTAAATGACACGGTAGTCACCGGCATTGCCGGTGCTGAATTCGGCATCCGCGGATTCATCGATGCCTACGATCCCGAGACCGGTGAACTGGTATGGCGCACCTATACCATCCCCGGCCCGGGTGAATTCGGCAACGACACCTGGTCGGGAGAATCCTGGCGTACCGGGGGCTCCTCCACGTGGATCACCGGCTCCTATGATCCGGAACTGAACCTGATCTACTGGGGCACGGGAAACCCTGGACCAGACTGGAACGGCGACGTACGCCTGGGGGACAACCTGTATTCCGATTCCGCCCTGGCTCTGGATGGCAATACCGGCGAGATCGAATGGTATTTCCAATTCACGCCCCATGACGTTCATGACTACGACTCCATCCAGGTTCCCATCCTGGCGGATATCGAGTTCCAGGGTCAGACACGACAGGCCATGTTGTGGGCCAACCGCAATGGCTTTTACTACACCATCGACCGTGCCACCGGTGAATTCCTCATCGGTAAGCCCTTCGCCACGGTGACCTGGGCATCCGGCCTGGATGTAAACGGTGCACCGATTCGTGTCCCCGGTATGGCCCCGACCTATGAAGGAATCATGGTATCGCCGCCCATAGTGGGAGCGACCAACTGGTACTCGCCAGGGTACAGCGACGATACCGGCCTGTTTTACGTCACTTCCTTTGACGGAGAACAGGAATTCTTCAAGCGGGACGAAGAATACGAGGAAGGCGAACGCTACACCGGGGGCGGTGGCCGCTACACCCAGCCCATGGATGCGTTCCACAGCTCCATCCGTGCTATCAATCCGGAGACCGCGGAAATCGAATGGGAGTTCCCGATCCAGCCGCGCTCTTCGGCAGGCATTACCACCACCGCCGGCGGATTGGTCCTCACCGGCAGCGCCGACGGTTATTTCTTTGCCCTCGATGCGGAAAGCGGCCAGGAATTGTGGAATATCTCCCTGGGCGCCCGCGTCCACGCCGCACCCATGACCTTTGCCGTTGATGGCGAACAATACGTCACCATCGCCTCGGGCAACGTAGTCTTCACCTTCGGGCTGCGCGACTAGGCATACGAAAATCCCGGGGATGAATTTTCCCGGGATTTTTTGCCCACTCGGCAACGGTGTACACCCACGAAATTTATAGTGTGCCCGCCCCTGGCGCGCAGTCGCTCTCTATATGCCAATTGCAGGATTCGGAACCGGGACCCTATCCGGAGGCAAAAGAGCTTTTTCCCGTCAATTTGGCGCGTTTCCCGAATGAAATTCAGCTCGCAAACTGAAAAATCAGTTACTCGACTGTGATTTAGAGGAATTTCCTCGAAAATTCCGGTAAATACCGGATATTCAGACGAAAAAGCGGAGCAGCTACGGCCGAACCAGTGCTACACCCCCGTTTCTTCCCAAGTTTCCCTTCCACTGCCAGTGGACTATGGGTAGTCTCTCCTCTGTCGAAGGCTGTAACCCGCCAAAAAATAAGCTAAAACAAGACATGGCCAACCAGAATCCCAACGTTCCGGCTTCTGCTTACATTGGTAATGCGACGCTGATTCAACCCTCCCTGGGTAGCCGCCTCTACGAAGACGATAGCGGCAGCGTCCTGTTCGGCCAGCCGCCGGAAGTGCTCAAGGGCCTGCTACTCCACGGCGTAAACAAATTCGACACTCTTGTGCTGCCTGATATAAAGGAAAAAGGTGGCTCTCTCACCAATAGCCTGGAGTTCCCGCTCTATTTCTTCCTGTTCGTCAGCAAGGGCCTGGAAGAAGGTCGGCGCCTGAACCTGGTCGGAAATGAGAAAGACATCAGTCATGCCCTGCGCCTGCTGCGCATCACCCTGTTCGGACCAACCCGCAAGGAACTGAACACCTGGGGCACCGAGGAAGACCTCCTCGAAGAATGGCTGAATGCCAGTAATGAACTGGCACTGAAAGACAGCAATGGCGACATCATTCCCGTGGAGGGTTTTTTCGAACTCTATCCATTCCAGGACGGCGTCGCAAAAGTCGGCGAGCATACCATTACTCATGTTGGCGAAGACATTTTTGACATCAAGAATGGTGGACACGTTACCCGCATCGATCTGAATGAAGATGCCCAGATCGAACCGCCTTACACCGTATCAAAAGATTATGTACCCGGCGGACTGGTCAAGATGGGTATCGAAGTATTGGGGGGTGCATCCGGATTTACCCCAACGGAACCGTGCACAGGGCTCGCACTTTGTTATAACGGCGAGTATATGCTGATCGACTGTATTCCTTTCCTCGATCAGCACCTTTTCGCAAGGGGTATTTCGAAGAACCAGGTTGCGGCGATTTTCCTCACCCACCTGCATGACGACCATTCCGCCTTGCTTCCTTTATTATTAATGCCTCACCGGGTCGACCTGATTACCACTCGCGAGATTTTCAACATGGCCATGGAGAAAATCGCCTGTGGAATCGGCTGGACTCCGGAATCCATCCGTGAGCATTTTCGACTCATCGAAGTCCGGCCCGGAGAAAGCCTGAACTACTTTGGACTTACCATTGACGCACACGTCACCGTGCACAGCATTCCAACGGTAGGCGCGACATTCACAACGGTGAACAAGGGCATTGAACGCAATCTATGTGTTATTGGCGACAACCACACCATGTCGTCTATTCGGGATATGACCAAACAGGGCAAGATTCGCGAAAGCACAACCAGGAACCTGGAACGACTTTATGGAGATCGCTTCTCCCTGCTGGTAGCCGACGGTGGTGCCGGCGCGATACACGGCGATCCCGCAGATGCCATACAGTCTGCTTCGGATCGCGTTGTCTTTGTGCACGTGGAAGAACTCACCAACGAGTTCAATACGACTTTTTCCCTGGCTACCTCGGGCAAGCGATATACCATTCTGGAAGGTGACCCGGCGATCTACACATCCCAGATAAACCACTATCTAACCGAGTGGCTGGGCAAGCCCTTTCCCAACCGCTGGATGCGTAGCCTGCTCGCCGAAGAAGAGATTCGCCGCTACAACTCCGACGATGTAATCCTGGTGCAGGACGCGACGACCCGTGGCTATGTTTACCTGATTCTGACCGGTTATTGCGAAGTGGTACGGCACGATGGTTTGCAACTTCATTCCGAAGCCAAGTTGCAGGCCGGTGACATACTTGGCGAGATGGCGGTGATCACCGGCAGCGGCACACGCAATGCCAGTGTGATTGCACGCACCCCGGTAACGCTCTGTGTTTTTTCCGAAGAGACTTTCAAGTCGTTCATCGTCGCCGAAGGATTCCAGGAAAAACTGTTGCAGCAATGGTCACTGCGCCCCTGGATTATGCGGCAACCTCAATTCGCCGATCTCACATCGACCGTACTGGAAAAACTGAGCCGCATCGCGGAATCGAAAGTGTTGGAAGAAGGAGATTATTTCGAACTTACGGAAGCATACTGGTGCTTGCTGGTAGGTGGGGATGCCACCATCGACGGGGAGACCATGTTCCGCAATGAAGATTATGGCTGGCGACCATTCGCCCATGGCAGGCCGGGCAGCATTGTTACCCGCGAAGGCGCAAGCTTCCTGCTGTTCCCGGCGAAGCGCCTGGAAAAACTCAGGCTCGAAACGCCACAATTGAACTATTCCCTGCGTAAGATGCGCATGGATGACCGCAGCAGTAAACGTATTCCCTGGCTACTGGACACTGTCAGCACCTACGACTAGGCTGCGGCCTGGTTCTCAAAATTGATCCCCCTGGTTTGTACTCGCGCCGATTTCGAGTATATTCGGTGCTAAATCTAGCGCAGCCGGAGTATTCCCCTGGCGAGGAAGGACTAACAAATGCCTCCACTGGACATAACATTTACCCTGAGTGACAGAGACCTGGAAAGGTTCAAGAATATCGTAGCCAAATCCAAGGAAGCGGCGGACGACACCCAGGGCCAGGCCGAAATCGAGAAAGCAGCGTACAAGATTGTCGATGTCGCCATGAATTCAGATCTGCCGGACTTCATCGCCGAACGCCTGCTGCAGCTAAAAGTATTGTTGGAAATGATGAACGATACCGAGTGGGGAATTAGCGATCACGAGAAATCCCAGATCCTCAGTGCAATGTCATACTTCGCCGATCCTATCGATCTCATCCCGGACCATATACCAGGTATAGGATTTCTCGACGACGCCATGTTTGTCGAGATTATTATTCGTGAACTCGATGATGAACTGGAAGCCTATCGGGAATTCTGCGAATTCCGCGAAGCGGAAGAAGAACGATTGAGTTCTGAAGGGAAAGACCCGGACGAAAACCGTGAAGACTGGATCACGTCCAAACGGGATGAACTACACGCCCGAATCAGGGAAGCCCGCGGTGAAGACCAGGAAGATTTCGTTTTCGAGATTCTGTAAGCCTTTCCCCTGCCCCTCATGGCATTGTTCCTGCGCTGCTTCAGTATTTGAAGCAGTTCACACTTTTGGCCTACACCAGGCTATCCTGTAAACCCCTTTACCAGCCATTCGTTAGTACCCCCAACGGCCGGAAATAACCGGCTGTCACGTTCCGAAAAGGGGGGACACTATGAATAACAAATGGAAAACACTTGTGAAAAGCCTGCTGGGCCTGTCGCTTTTATGCGGCTCACTGTCAACCAGTGTGTTGCTAAATGCCCAGGTTGCCACGATTGTTGAAATCGAAATCGATCGTGACAGCACCGAACTCAGCGGTCTGCTGACGGGCACGCCATTACCCAAACCCGAAGTAGCACCTCTGCTGGACACTGCCATGGTAGTAACCAGCGTGCATGGTGCCGAAGTATGGGTGAGTTGTTCGGCCAGGGATGCCAAGGGCACAGAAGTTGGGCGCATACGCGTTCGCCTGCCGGCATTTGGAGTTCGATTCTTCCTGGCATCGGATATAGTCGAGGAGCGGGGTTTTGTTGGCTCAGTTTTATGTTCGGCCCCGGGTTATGTGGTGGGTTCCGAGATCATGCTGGGTGTAGTAACGACGGACATCGAGGTTCAACAGGACAACCAGGTAAGCAATTCCTACCTGCTGTTCCCGATAACAGCGATGAATTAATTCCTGAATCGCTATCAAGGGCCCGGTTAACTCCCGTTAGCCGGGTCCTGACTGCTTGAGGACGATGAACAGCGCAGGTGAAGCGGCGCAGGACAGGCAGGGCTAGCCACTGCCTCTCTCATTTTCCGGCCGACACTGGTATTCTGGGCCCACTTCCGAATCCCGGCCAGGCCATGACAGCGAGTACGCAACATTTAATCCCGGAACCCATCAATGGGAAATACCGTGAGCAAGCACGGGGCTACCTGGATGGATCCAGTGCACTCGCACTTGCCGACCGCACCGATACCACAGCACTGATGAGCCAAGCACTGGCGTTAACCGAACAGGGCCATGGCAATGTCATAACCTACTCACGCAAGGTATTTATTCCTCTCACCCATCTCTGTCGCGACGTCTGCCACTACTGCACCTTTGCCCGCACTCCCCGCCGTATCGAACAGGCCTACATGAGCGCAGAGCAGGTACTGTCTGTGTGCGAACAGGGTGCGGCGGCGGGCTGCCAGGAAGCGCTGTTCACCCTGGGGGAGAAACCGGAACTGCGCTATCGCGCAGCCCGGGAGGCTCTTGCGGAACTGGGATTTAACTCCACCCTGGAATACGTTGCCGCCATCGCCGGGGATGTATTGCAGAAAACCGGCTTACTGCCCCATATCAATGCCGGCACCATGAGCGTAGAAGAAATCGAGATGCTAAGGCCCGTAAGTGCATCCATGGGCATCATGCTGGAATCACTCTCTCCACGACTGTGTGAAAAAGGCATGCCTCACTTTGGTTCCCCCGACAAAGACCCAACAGTTCGCCTGGAAACATTGAAACTCGCTGGGCAGCTTAACGTTCCTTTTACCACGGGCATACTAATCGGCATCGGTGAGACGCGGCGGGAACGTATCGAATCCCTGCTGGCAATTCGGGAAATACAGGAACAATACGGCCATATCCAGGAAGTGATAATCCAGAATTTCCGCGCCAAACCGGAAACCAAAATGGCTTCAGCGCCCGAACCTGACCTGGAAGAACTGTTATGGACTATAGCCGTTGCCAGGCTGATTTTCGGTCCGGCCATGAGTATCCAGGCACCGCCGAATCTCAGCCCTGGCGTATTGGAAAAAATAATCGGCGCCGGAATCAACGACTGGGGTGGCGTGTCTCCCCTGACGCCTGATCATGTAAATCCAGAAGCCCCCTGGCCCCACCTTGCCCAACTGGCCCTGGAAACGGAAGCAGGCGGGAAATTCCTGGTTCAGCGACTCACCATTTACCCTTCCTACATAAAGGAGAAGGATCGCTGGCTGG
>CAYFKD010000001.1:865303-872729 GCA_964343795.1 uncultured Pseudohongiella sp. | reverse complement strand
CCGCCGCCAGGCGGGTGCTGTTCGAGCGGTTGGCAGTCGGCCCCGCGTTCGCGCGCGATCCCGATCGCTGGCTGGATCCGGCGCTGCACGGCGCGGTCATGAACCACTGCGATGCCGATGGCTTTGCCCGGCGGGATAGCTGGACACCCGGTCAGGAAGGTGAGCTGCCAGCCCAGGACCTGCGCTTGTGGAATACAACCGACGGCCTGCCTAAGGCGGACGCGGCGATCAGGCGCATCGTCGAAAAATGCCGGGAACAACAATCCTTGTCCGAATCCGACGTGGCTCTATTGTTCACCGCGCGGGGAAATGACTTTGCCTACATCATCGAACAGGCCAGGGAAATCAACCGCGAACTCCGCGGCGATACCGTAAGCTACGTGGTGAATCGAAATATCAACTACACCAATGTGTGCTATTTCCGCTGCCAGTTCTGCGCCTTTTCCAAGGGCAAGCTGAGCGAAAACCTCAGGGGCAGGCCCTATGACATCAGTGCTGAAGAACTGGCGCGCCGCAGCAGAGAAGCCTGGGATCGGGGCGCAACCGAGGTCTGTCTGCAGGGTGGCATTCATCCCGACTACACCGGGCAAACCTATATCGACATATTGCGCACGGTGCGGCAAGCGGCGCCGGAAATTCACATCCATGCCTTCTCTCCACTGGAAATCTGGCAGGGAGCGCAAACACTTGGCATGGAACTGAAACCATACCTGCAGTTGCTGCTGGAGAATGGGCTTCACACCCTGCCTGGCACCGCGGCAGAAATCCTGGATGATTCAATTCGCGCAATCATATGCCCGGACAAGCTGAATAGCGCACAGTGGCTGGAAGTCATGGCCACTGCCCACGAACTCGGCATTCGCTCGACGGCAACCATCATGTTTGGTCATGTGGACAATGGTGTGAACTGGGCACGACACTTGTTGCGTGTCAGGGAACTACAGAAACAAAGTGGTGGCTTCACGGAATTTGTTCCCCTGCCCTATGTCGCCAGGGAGGCGCCACTCTACCTGAAGCACCAATCCCGCAAGGGGCCAAGCTTCCGTGAAGCCGTGTTAATGCATGCGGTACCGCGATTGGTATTCCATGGCTATATCGACAATATCCAGTCGTCCTGGGTCAAAATGGGCAGGAACGGAGCGCTGGCCTGTCTCGACGCCGGCGCCAACGACCTTGGCGGTACCCTGATGAATGAGAGTATTACCCGGGCGGCAGGAGCGGAGCACGGCCAGGAGTGGCCGGCGGGGGAAATTGAAGCCCTACTGCTAGACCTGGGCAAGCAGCCCCGCATGCGCACTACCCTCTACGGTGATGCTCCGCTGGAGCAACAACGACTATCCCGCAATCCACCACTACTCAGCGAGTCAGTACTGGACTCGGCACTGAAAAAGCAACGCAGTAAGAAGCTGGACTCAATCGCCGAATACGCCCCCTGAAGAAAAACTTTGCTGTCCTGATTAAAAAACGCCCTCTCTTCGGCGATAATGCGCGCTGCGCCGGAAGCAGCAACGAAAGGAAACCCGCCAGACCATGAAAATTGCCGTAACCGGCGCCAACAGCAGCGTCGGACAATCCCTGCTGAAAACCCTGTCTACCCGGCCCGAATGGCAAATCAACGCCGGTGCCCGTTCTGATTCGGCCCTGGCGGCGTTGCCTCGGGGCGAAAACATCCACCCGGTAAAGATTGCCTACGACGATGGGGACAGCCTTAGCCAGCTCCTGCAGGGTGTGGACTGCGCCATACACCTGGCTGGAATCCTTATACCCACCGCCAATTCCGACTACCAAAGCGCCAATGTCGATGCCACCGGGGCAGTGGTAGAAGCAGCAATCGGTGCCGGTGTACAGCATCTACTGTTCATCAGTGTTATCGGGGCCGATATGAATTCCGGAAACTCCTATTTTCGTTCAAAGGCGGAGGCGGAGCAGCTGGTCTTGAATGGAGGTATACCAGGGACTGTTATCCGTACTCCCATCCTGCTAGGGCCCACTACCGCCGGCGCCCGCTCCCTGCTCAACAGCGCTTCCGCATCCCAGGCCAGGGTGCTTGGTGGCGGCAGCTACGAGATGCGACCACTGGACACCGATGACCTGGTACAAGCAATATTGAATTGCTGTGAACGGGGCGGAGATAACAAGATACATGAGCTGGTTGGCCCGGAGCCTATCAGTTATCGAGATCTCATCAGGAAGGCGGCCGCGAGTATGGGAAATGAGGTCACGGTTAAATCGGTTCCCACTGGCCTGGCGAAACTGACAGCCGGAATTGGCGGACTTTTTCGCCGCGGTGGAATTACTCCCACGGTCATCGATGTCATAACCCGTGATGAGCGAGTAAACGAAAATGCGGCGCCGGAGCTGGGACTGCAACTAACACCATTGGATCAAACCCTGAGCAAAATCCTCGAGGCAAGCCCGTGAATGACGACGAAGCCATAGATAATACAGAACAGGAAGAACTGGCAGCACCGGCACCGCGCAAGCCTAACCGGATTGGGAGAATAATATTTCTTCTGTTAACCGCGGTTTGTTTCGCCTACCTGTACTACCGCCTAAATGGCGCAGCCGTGCGGGAAGGCCTCAGTCTCGTGGAGTATATGACCCAGGTCTTTGCCAATGTCGCCTGGGTGCCATGGCTGGCCCTGATGATGACTTACTCCCTGTTTTACTTCGCCATAGATACCCTGGTGGTAACGCGTGCACTGAACTGGTTTATCGAGCCGCTGCGCTACCGCGACATCATGCCTATACGAGCCAGTGCTTACATCATTTCCATATTTAATGAACAAATCGGCAAGGGCGCAATGGCCTACTACCTGTTCAAGCGGGACCGGGTTCCCGGGTGGGAAACAGGTTCGGTAATGCTGTTCATCATGTTCTGTGAAATATTCTATCTGCTGATCTGGGCAACTATCGGCTACCTGTTCGGAAGCTCAGGACTGCCCGAGGTATTCAGCCTGATTCCCTATATCGCAGCCGGTGCCGCCATATTTCTGGTGTTATGGATTGCTTTTTTCCAGGGCAAGATACTCCCGGGACTGGCATTCAGGGAGAAGCGAATACTTCATGCGTTCAAACTGGCAAAACCCTGGCACTACGCCATGTTTTTCCTGCTGCGTTCCCCCGCACTGTTGGCGGCGGTCGTGGTGTACACAGTTGCCCTGAACCTGTTCGGCGTGGATGCCTCTGTCCTCATGCTGCTGCCCTACCTGCCGGTAATATTTTTTGCCGCCACAGTGCCCACACCCATGCGAGCAGCAGCAATTACTTTCTGGGTAATCCTGTTTCCCGAGAATGAAGGCCAGATGGCTGCCTTCGGATTCGTGCAGCACAACTTTTTTATCCTGTTTAACGCGGTGATCGGCCTGGTGTTCTGGCGCCGGGCGCAGCGGGAATTGTTCACCGAGTAGTGGCCAACCTGCTCACCGGTGTACGCCTGTTATTGGCTCTGCCGGTTGCATACAGCCTGGCACATCCAGAGTTCCTCCATGGCGGCCTTGTCCTGGGCGCAATACTCATTGCCATCATCACCGACTGGGCCGATGGCAAGGTTGCCCGGGCCACCGGAAAAGCATCCCCGGCCGGACAACTGTTTGATCACGGCAGCGACTGCATATTTGTCAGCAGTGGATTGGCAGGCCTCGCCTATGCCGGTGTGATTCCCTGGGTACTTCCTGTGCTGGTTCCCATTGCCTTCAGCCAATATGTCCTGGATTCCTATTTCCTGTTCAGGCAGAAACAATTGCGCATGAATGTACTCGGTCGTATCAACGGCATCTGTTATTTTGTCCCTTTGTTAACTGTGGCAGTGGCGCGATTATTGCCCTGGGATGAAACTGGTGAATTGCTGGATGATGCTACCCGGGTATTGGCCTGGGCGCTGGTCCTGTCAACGCTGGTATCCATGGCAGACCGGGCCATCGCTGACTGGCATCAATTGGAAAAACCCCGCTGACCGGCTTTTTTATGTACGTAGTCTTTATTCAGAAGCTTCTTATTGAATACTGCCTGCCATCCCTGGCGCGGCTTCAGAGCTCTAAACCTCTCCCAGCCTCGCCTTCCCTGGCGAGTCGTTCGTCTGCGCTGGAAGCTCACGCTTCCACAACGCGCATCCTCACCCTAAGCCAGCGTGGCCACCGACCTGCCGCAAAAGCTTGCCGCAATTGTTGAAGAAAGAGGCGGACATGTGCACTATATCGAGCTGCGTTGCAGCGATACCGTTTCACTGGAAAGGCTGGATAACGACAGTCGCAGGGAATTCGGCAAGCTTCGTGACAAGGCGCTCTATCGACAGCTTCGTGCCAGCGGCCAGTTTGAATTCCCGGCGTTGCCGGCGAGCTTGCTCAGTATCGATACAGGCGAAATAGGCGCGGATGACGCAGTCGTGGCTATTGTATCTGCGCTGGAAAAAATAAGAGAACAATAAGGAAAAAATCAATGAGCCTGGACATAACCATTACGCTTACCGAGGAAGACCTGGAACGTTTCCAGGATTCGGTGGACAAGAGAAAGTTAGCGGTAGCCGACAAGGAAACCGCTATCAAGGTTGAAGAATCTGCGGCAAAGCTGATTGAAACGGCGCGAGAAAATGATTTACCACCCTTTGTCTCCGACAGATTATTGAAACTGCAGATCCTGCTCAACATGATCAGGGACGCGGAGTGGCAACTCTCCGATACCGAATGTGACAGCATTCGCAGTGCTCTATACTATTTCGTCGATCCAGACGACGTCATTCCCGACCACATTCCAGGCATCGGGTTTCTCGATGACGCGCTTTATGCAGAGATCGTAATCAAGGAACTGAAAACGGAGATCAAGTCTTACCAGGAATTCTGCCAGTTCCGCATCGCAGAGGAAAATCGCAGGCGTAACCGCGGCTTGGATCCCCACGTGGGAAGAGAAGACTGGCTTGCCGATAAGCGGGCTGTCCTCCATGCACGCATGCGGGAAAGGCGTAAGCTGCGCAGCGGTGGTCGTGGCTGGCGCATGCGGTTGTTAAGCTAATGAAACGACTTCTATTATTATGGCTGTTGCTGGTTTTCACCTTGCTGGCAATGGGCCAGGAGCAGCTGGGGCAATCCCTGGTCACGATCCAGAACCCGGTTTATAGCCAGTACCAGGCCGTTGCCAATGATCCGCGCGTGGTGCAGGCACTGGCAAAAATAGAAGAGCGGGAACCGGCGGCCATCGAAGAGCAGATTCGGCTCACTGAAATTCCTGCGCCGCCTTTCATGGAAGAAGTAAGGGCTGCCTATTACCTGGAAAAAATGCAGGAGTTGGGCCTTTCCGATTCCTATATCGACAGCGAAGGCAATGTAATCGGCATCCGGCCAGGCCGGGGTGATGGTCCGGTTCTGCTCATAGGCGCACACCTGGACACCGTATTCGGACCGGAAGTCGACACCACGGTGCAATTTCGTGACGGCCGTTACTATGCTCCCGGCATCGGTGACGATACCCGTGGTCTTGCTGTACTGCTGAGCGTTATCGATGTGCTCGAGGAGTCCGGCATCGAAACCGTTGGCGATATAATTTTTACCGGCAACGTAGGGGAAGAAGGTCGCGGTGATTTGCGAGGCGTCAAGGCCATATTCCGTGACCGGCCCGGCATCGATGGATTTATCTCCATAGATGGTGTGCGCCTGCGCCGCATTACCATCGGTGGTACCGGCAGCCGTCGTTTTGAATTCCGCTTTCGCGGTCCCGGTGGTCATTCATTCGGCTCCTTTGGCATGGCCAGCGCGGTCCATGCCATGGGCAGGGCCATTGCCAAGATCTCAGAATTCCGCACACCCAGTTATCCGAAGACAACTTTTACCGTGGGCACGGTGGATGGAGGCACATCGGTGAATTCCATCGCCGCCGACGCGGTTTTCGCCCTGGATATGCGTTCCAACAGTCCGGAACCATTGGCGCTGTTGGAAGAACAGGCCAAGCAGGCCGCACTGGAGGCGGTAGCGGAAGAAAATGCCCGTTGGAACAACGGTGAAATCACCGTGGAGTTTCACCTGATCGGAGACCGACCCGTGGGGCGCACCTCCCCCGACAGTACTATCGTTCAGGCTGCCGCTATGGCCTTCGATAGCACGGCTGTTGCTCTGCAGGAGCTGGGCATATCCAGCACCGATTCAAATGTACCCATGTCTCTCGGCATTCCAGCCATTACCATAGCCGGTGGCGGCGATGGCGGGGGCTCCCATTCCCCCGGTGAGTGGTTTGCCCCCGTGGACTCTCACAAGGGACCCCAGCTGGCACTGCTCACCATATTGTCGCTGGTAGGCATAGAGGGTGTTTCCAAACCTTTGCTGGAACGCCTTGAGTAATTGCTTCTAAGGAGGATTGCCGGCAGTGATTGATAAACCCATCCTGTTCGCCGCAACGAGTTCCGCCGAGGCCAGTCGCGAGTTTTATGAACAAAAGCTCGGCCTTAGTTTTGTCGCGGAGTTTCCCTACGCATTGGTATTTGACCTGAATGGAATCATGCTGCGTGTTCAGAAGGTGGAACAGGTAGTATCAGTGCCCTACACCACCCTCGGTTTCGCCGTGGATGACTTGCGCAGTGAGGTGCAATCCTTGCAGGCGAAGGGCATCGAATTCGAACAGTATTCGTTCCTGGAACAGGATGAAGCTGGAATCTGGACGACTCCGGACGGCGCACTGGTGGCCTGGTGCCAGGACCCCGACGGCAGTATCGTCTCCCTTACCCAGCACCCGGATTAATTCTTCTTGATTATTCTTCCCGGCGCGCCTTAAAGCTAAGGGGATACTGCTGGTAAAGCCGGTAAAATTCCTCCAGCCTGAAATCACCCAGTACACGCTGGCTATATCCCCGTTTGCGGTTGCGATAGGCATCGAAGTCCTTGTAACGCAGGGTGTGCAGGCAATGCTTGCAGACCACGAAGCCGTGGCTGACCACGCTGACATCCCCTCCCGGCCGCATCTTCACCAGGTCATAGTCCAGGGCCATGCGCGTGGTAACCAGGAGTTCCTGCTCCGGCAACTCACGACGGAATGATTCAAATTCTTCACAATGGGCCAAGTGGTAAGTGGGGTATTCGCGCCGATTCCGGTAGTAGTTTTCATCGGGCATGTAGGCCAGCACGCGGCTGTTCTTTACGGAGAGAGTTTTGTCGGGGAGTATTTTTACTTGCTCCGGCTTGAGCAATTTTCCCGGGTTCTCCAGTTCTGAACGTTCTGCGCCCGTTAGATGAATCGCCGGGTCGAATAGCTCGAAAAAGCCAAGCTTCTCCGTGCCCATTTTCTCGCGCAGCTTATTGAACGGTGTGAACTCGGTAAAATCCAGCAGCTCCATGGCTAGCGCAATTCTTCCACAATGGTGGACAGGCGCGTTTCGGCGTCAGTGACCACTACGAATTCCACCCGACGGCTGCGGTCCGCATCTTCCGAGCCGCCATCATCCAAT
>CAYFKD010000001.1:860489-865189 GCA_964343795.1 uncultured Pseudohongiella sp. | reverse complement strand
CAAGTAGGCCTCATCTCCGTCCGCCGCCTGGGACCAGGAACTGGAGGTGTGTCCCTCTATGCGTACTTCCTTGATCTCATCGCGGTATGCAGCGGCGCTAATAATGGAAATGTAGCGCGGAAAGAAATCCGCAAGTATCTCGGCGAAGGCGGGCTTCAGACCTGAGGAACCCTCTTCGAATAACAATTCCGTATCCGTGAAACGAAACTTCAGGTCTTCATCCAGCATGGCGCCCCATAGCGGCATGTCGGCTTCGAATTCCCGCTGCAAGTCCTGGTAAAGCTCTTCACGCAGGTCTTCATACAACACCACTACCCGCTGGATCTCCTCGTTCTTGCGCTCCACGATGACCAGGTAGAGCACGGCGATGAGCAGGAACAACATCATCAGGCCGCTCATCAGGTCGCTTACCGCGATCCAGTGTTCCTCGGTGTCGTGCTCCAGCTCTGTGTTGAGGGTATTGGGCATTAATTGCTCTTCGCGGTTTGTTGCTCGGCCATCGCCAGAATTTCGCGCAAGCGATCCGTAAGCGGCATGTAGTCATTAACAAACTTCTCTGACAGGGCCGTGAGCTGATAGCCAAAGGTCTGCAGGGCCTGGGTCAGTTCCTTCTCCATGGATTCGTCCAGCAACTGCATATGCTCATTGGTCTTGTTAGTCATGGCCTCGACATGCTCTGCCAGACCGCTGTGGGCCTGGTTTACGGACTGGGCGAGGTTCAGGGTCACCTCTTCCACGGTACCGGAAATGGCCCCTGCCGCCTGGGTCAGGATCCGGGTCAGGCTCTCGTTATTTTGTTCGATGCTGTTACTCAACTTCAGTGTCAATTCGGAAACGTAATCACCCAGGGCGGGCAGGCCCTCGGAAGCCTGTCCCACCAGCCCGGAAAGCCCGGACAGGTAGCCTTCGAGATTCGAGGTCTGCTGTTCCAGCCCCTTGAGCAATTCACCCAGGGAAGCGGCAACGCGGTTAAACTCCTGGGAATGGGCAATCATTTCCTGGTATGAGCTGCTGGCGTGATTGATGACCTCGATGCTGGCCTGTTGCGCCGTCAGCATGTCGCTCAATTGCGCCGAGTAGTTTTGCTGCCACTCAAGCAGCTGGCCGAGGGATTCATTAAACTTCTGGAAATTTTCACCGTATTGCACTTCGATTCGGGAGTTGAAGTCAGTTATCACCCGGCTGATGGCTTCACTGAGGGCGTCGGTATTCGCCGTCACCATGTCCTGCTGGTAAGCGCGGGTAGAATCCAACAGGGTTTTCGAATCTGACCTGCTCTCTTCCCGGAGCTGTTCCAGGTTGGCATTCAATTGCCCTATGGCAGCGTTCAGGTCATTCACCGTCGCCTGTTTTTCGAGCTTGTCTGCACGGCGGATGGACTGGATGGAATGACGCAGGCGGATGGAAAGAGCACCCAGTATCCCGACTATTGAAGACCAGACGGCAACACCGAGCCCGTCGATCATGACCGGCACGCTGGCTTCGATATCGTTACTGTCGAACTGCATTAAGCCGAAAGCAATTCCCAGGAAGGTACCAAAGATTCCGAAGCTGGTGAGTATGGACGGCGCCGTGCGCACCGTCTGCAATGAATAACTGGGGCCGTGGAAATAGGCGATGAGCATCGACATGGCGATGATCAGGCCCCAGGTTATAGTAGTCAGGTCATTCAGCACTTCCATCGCCGACACTCCCGCTGTATTCGTCCGAGGGAAACCTGTGTGGTTGAAACTGGATTGTTAATCCGATTCAGGCTGCTTGCGCAAATGCCCATAAAGTAATTCTTCGGTGAACTCCACGCACTTGAACTCAAGCAACTGCATGTTGTCGTCCAGCCTGCGATAGAGCGGAAAGCGAACCGTCCAGGGCCGGGTATAGACATTGGGATCTTCCATGGTGGCTTCGTACATGATCACGTTTGGTCCCATGTGGGTATAGCGTTCAGTAACCTTGAGGGATTCGGTGTGATGATTTCCGGCATGATCGAACCAGGTATCAGGGACCTGGTCGGTGACTTCAATCACCAGGCTGTCACCTTCGAAGTGAGCCAGGTTGTGGCCCATCCAGCTATACACCGGCGCCTCGAATTCCGGCTGGTCCACGTACACGATGCGGCTGGCACTGGCGAACTCGTAAGCAAAAATAATGTGGTCGGTGGACTGCACGATCTGGAACGGAAACGGCAGGTAGTTGGCACGGGGAATACCCGGCATGTAGCACTTCACCACGGGATCCTGGGCCAGCCAATCTGACTTGTTGGCCTGCTGCTGGGCCCTGGCTTCGGCGGTATAGGGAATCTCATTCCCCACCACGATGCCCAGTCCCGCGGGAATGGCTCCGATTGCCCCGGTTTCCGGCAGTGGCCCGAAATCCGCCGCATGGGGCTCGATGTCATAGTGGGCCGAACCAATGGCCTGCCAGATGCCATTGAAGTCCGGACGGCCATCGGCGGTGCGTGGTATGGCGTTGTCTTCGGCCCCGAACAGCTGTGCTGAGAGCAAAAATAGCCCAATAAAAACAATAAGTTGCCGGATTCTCGAGACTGCGGTCAAACGCTGGTAAGCGGCCATGGCTTTCTCCCTTATTCTTCTGACCCACGGGTAGCAGGGCCTTGGGATTATAGAGCCTATCCCGCCTTACCGCACGGCCTCTCGCTTTGCCTCCACGCCCCGATTTGCCTACCATTGCGGGCAAAAAGAGGACCACGATATCCCTTATTTCGCCGCGCTGGAGGAAACCGGTCTCAGCATCTGGCTGCGGGAATCCGGCTTCGCCTTTTTTACCTCCCTCACCCTGCACTCCCTGGCCATGGCTATTGTGGTCGGTATTAATATCGCCATCGCCCTGCAATTACTTGGTGTCGGCAGTAGCAGGCAGCTGCACCGCCTGGCAACACTTTACCCTTTGCACTGGATCGGGGCGCTGCTGGTACTGGTCTCCGGTGTCGCCCTGCTGCTGGCCTACCCGGCCAAGGCGCTCACCAACCCCGTGTTTTACTTCAAGCTGGCGGCATTGAGCAGCGGCCTGTTGGTCGCGCGTCACACACAGCTACAACTCCAGGCAGGCAGTTCCATAGTGTCAGCAGGGAACCTCAAATATACGGCGGCCTGGAGCCTGTTGCTGTGGTTGTTGTGTATCACTTCGGGCCGTTTCCTGGCCTATACCTACTCCGTGTTACTCGCGACGAGGTTTTATTGATGTTGGAGAGTAGCCTCCTGCAATTTGCACAATACACGGGCATTTACGGATTCATGCATTCCGCATGGGGCTGGCCCATAGTGGAATCCCTGCATTTCATCGGGCTTTGTTTCCTGTTCGGCTGCGTCGGGGTATTCGACCTACGCATGCTCGGTCTGGCGAAAGGCATGGACTTCCGGCAATTGCACCGACTGGTGCCATTCGGAGTCGCCGGTTTTCTCCTGAACGTGACAACCGGAATCCTGTTCCTGGTGTCGGCTCCGGACCAGTACCTGTATAACCCGGCATTCCAGACCAAGCTGGCATTGATGCTGCTGGCGGGCCTCAACATGCTGTTGTTCTACAGCACCACCTCCGCGGCGGTATACCACCAGCCCAGGGACCTGGCCGCGCCCGCCCGGGCCCGGCTCATCGCCGCCCTCTCCCTGGCCTGCTGGGGTGGAGTGATTGTTTGTGGCCGCCTGATTACCTACTACCGGCCACCCTATCATTGGTGCTGGTGGTGTTGATTGCCAGGCACCTCAAAGTGCCAGGCAGCGCTGCCCGGCAGTGGCTGTCGGCGTGGGAACTTTTTACAATATCTCCTGAAAAAACCGTGACTTAGGTTGAAATTTTTCCCTATCCATGTGGTCTAATAAAGTATCGGTGCAGTATCAATCCCACGCTCTGCACCGCGAGTAAAGTGGCCTACAAGACACTGCGCTCCCTGGGAGGCGGACTGCCCGGTTCGCCTCCCAGTCTTTATCAGCCCCTGATTGCTTTCCCCACGGCCCTGATTTACTCTCGCCCGCCCGACACTATTCACACCGGCCTTCCATGGAACTGAGAACCCGCCTGGACATTGGTTCATTCCAGATGCGAATCAACTGGATCGTTTTCGCGGCCGTGGTCATGACTGTTGCCGGCCTTGGCAGGCTTGGAATCTGGCAATTGGACCGGGCCGGGGAAAAAGTCGCGGCGCAACAGGAACTGGAACTGCAACTGCAGGAGAACGCGCCCCCGATCGAGGATATCCCCTTGGGGCACTTGCACCCTGCGAATCCGGAATTGGTAAATCGCCATGTGATGCTGCGAGGCGAATATGAAAACGAGCACACCATTCTCCTGGTCGCTCAGTTCTTCGACGGTCAGATCGGGTATGGAGTAGTTACACCATTTCGCCTGCAATCCAGCGGCGAACTGGTATTGGTCAATCGCGGCTGGACCACCGGCATCCTGCCCCCGGATACCCCCCCGATGACACGACCCGTTTCCGGTCCGGTAACGGTATCGGCGCAAATCCATGTACCACCGGCCGATGCCGCGGTATTTCCCAGCCAGGTACAGGCGGGTTCCTGGCCCCTGCGCCTGCGCAGCCTGGAAATGGACGTGGCGAGCCAGGTGCTTGGGGAACCTGTTTTTCCATTTGAAGTACGGCTCACGGAAAACCAGCCGGGAGTGCTGGTGCGACACTGGCCGGCGGTGGTCGCCGATGTTAACCAGCACTTGTTCTATGCCATGCA
>CAYFKD010000001.1:847393-860479 GCA_964343795.1 uncultured Pseudohongiella sp. | reverse complement strand
CTGATCGCAATCACCGTCAGCATTTTTGCCAGCAGTAATCTCTGGGTCCTGCTGCGGGATCCCGGTTCACCGCCCTGAGCTGCTGTAAACCGAAGTTGACATGCGCGGCCGGATTCGTCGGAAAGCCCCGTTTTCCGGGCTCAATGCCTCCGAGCGAGCGTTCAAATAGCCTGGCAAAAATGCTATGTTTGCGCCACCTGATTCAACCGAATCCAATCGCTTCGGGCTGCGGCCATAATCCATCCGCTTCCCCGGGCACATGGTACTGATGCGAGACGCAGTCGCCGAATAAAAAAGACAGGTCAGAGCATATGAATTTTACGAACTATATTAAGCATGAATTCGCCGGTCGCGCCCTGCTGCTTGGGGTCATGAGCATCATGATTTCATTTTCCGCACTGGCGGACACTTACCGCAGTGGCCAGCACGTGGAACCAGCCTATGAGGGCTGGCGGCCGAACCCGGATGGCACGTTTAATTTCATGTTTGGCTACATGAATGAAAACTGGGAAGAGACCCCCGATGTACCCGTGGGTGAAAATAATAATTTCTCTCCCGGCAATCCCGATCGCGGCCAGCCCACCCATTTCCTGCCGCGACGAAACCGGTTTACCTTCGAGGTCACTGTTCCCGCGGACTGGGGCGATCAGGAGCTGGTCTGGACTCTCAATGTCAACGGCGTCGAACGAAAAGCCTATGCCACCCTGCGCCAGGATTACATGGTGGACAATATGGTGATTGCTTCCGAGACCGGTTCTCTTGGCGCCGGTACCAGCAGTCCCGAATCCCGGGCCAACGTGCCGCCGACACTGACCGTACTCGGAGATGATGTGCGCAGTGCAAGGGTGGGTGAACCCATTACCTTGCGAGCACAGGTCGAAGACGACGGCCTGCCGAAGCCTCGCAGCCAGTCAAGCCGCACCCCAACCTCCCTGCAGGCACGCATGATGCGACCACCCAGTCGTGTCACCGTGGGCAAGGTTAACGGCCTGTTCATTTCCTGGAATATCTACCGCGGGCCGGTGGATGGGGAAATCACTACGGAACCGCCTTTACCCAAACCCTGGGAAGATACCCGCACTTCGGCAAATTCACCCTGGGGTGCACTGTGGTTACCACCGGAAATTCCCGAAGACGGAATTATCGAAACAGAAGTAGTATTCGATAGACCCGGAACATATGTGTTATGGGGACGGGCCGACGACGGCGGTCTCTATCATGACCAGTACGTCACCGTAAACGTAGACCCGTGAGTTAGAACTGCAGATCGTCGTTGTCGCCATCCAGGATAATGGTAAACGGCGGATCGAACGCCTGCGGATCCTGGTTGATGATTATGCGAGTAGGAGGCGGATTAACGGTTCGCACGCTTTCATCGTCATTTCCCATGCGCTGCTCGAGGAATCGCTCCCGGGCAGCGCGAACCAGGGAAGGTGATTCAGCAGTTGGCCCAAAGGCAAAGCTGAAACTTCCCCTTATTAACTGATCGTTGTCGCCAAGCACCGCCCAATCAGCAGTGTAATATGTCGCGTCCTGCAACCTGGGCAGCGACAGTGAGAATTGGTCAACGAGGCGGGGATTGTAACGAAAGTTAATATCAACCCAGTCGCGGCTGTCATTGTGAAGAGTGAGTTTTACCAGCCGCACCAGGCTGGGAAATTTTAACTGCAGTAATCCCGGCGCCTGACTCAGTACAGCATCATTTACCGGTACGGTCTGGGTGTTGGCGAGCATATTGTCCCGTGCCACAGTGTACGCATTGTATTCGCCGTTTTCCGGTTGGGCGCCTGCAAGCCCGGACAATAGCAGCAGGGCAATGGAGCAGGCACTGCAGGCTTTTCGATTAAATAAGAACAATTGGAAAGCGCGCTGGAACATATGAAGGTAATGAAACAATTCCTGCGGGAACGATTGACCGCAGGTAAAACATAATAGCACATACAACTCAGCCGGAAGGCTGGACACACAGGATCTGATTACTCATGCAGGAACCCAGGAAACTCTCTTCGATACTGGGCGAACTGGCCGCCAGTGCCGAGAATAAAACCCGATTCGAGGAAGACTGGCTGCAGGGTCGCTCAGCCTTTGGCGGCCTGGTGGCGGCTTTCACGGTGACCGCCATGGGTAAAGTTGTGGGCTCGGATGTTCCCCTGCGATCACTCATGGTGTCGTTTATCGCTCCCCTGCCCCATGGCGAGGTAAACGTGACCACGAGGACCATGCGCCAGGGTAAAAACGTGACCCAGTTATTTGCCGAGGTACTTGATGGCGATACCGTGTGCCTGCAAGCCCTGGGTGTATATGGCAAGGCCAGGCAGGCCCTGCGCGTTGAAGTGGAGCATGATATTGAGTTTTTGCCACGGGAACAGGGTGTACCTTTCTCCCGTTACGCCGACCGAACGCCACCGTTTTTGCAGGCTTTCGATGGAAGCTGGGTAAACAAGGGCATGCCTTTTTCCGGCAGCAAGGAACAGGAACTGGCCATGTGGGTCAAACACCGGGATGACCTCGGCAGCTTCCCTAACGAGAAGCTGGTTGCGATCGCGGACATACCACCACCGGTCATTCTCAGCTATTTCGACAAGCCTCCTGTGCCCGCCAGTTCATTGACCTGGTCCCTGGAATTCGTGCGGCCACCGCAGCAAATTAAAGGTGACTGGTTCTACCTGCACTTTGTGACCGAGGCGGCCGCAGATGGCTACACCCAACAATCCGGCAGGATTTTTGACGAGCAGGGTGAACTGTGCGCCCTGTCCAGGCAAACCATGGTGTATTTCGGTTAACGGGAACCCGGGCGGTCTATTTGAAGGTAAATCCCTTGCCTGCCAGGAAGTCACGCATATGCGGTCGCGATTTCTCGGCTAACAGGGTGGCCACCTGTTCCGTCCAGGGGATGCCATGACCGCCACCGGTACGGGTGCGGTAATACTCCTGCACGACCTTGTCATAATCGGCAATAGTTTCGTGATCCCCTTCCTCGTTATACACCTCTTGCTTGAGAATCACTGACACCGGCAGGCGTGGTTTTACTTCCGGATCCTGGTCCGGGTACCCCAGGCATAATCCGAAGACCGGGTAGACGCCCCGCGGTAATTGCAACAGCTCCGACACTTCCTGGGGATTATTTCGAATACCCCCGATGTAACAAATACCCAGGCCGGCGGATTCCGCCGCGGTCACCAGACTCTGAGCCATCAATGCCACGTCCACCGTAGCGATAATAAAGTGTTCGGTGAAATCACCCTCGAAGGGCTTGCCGTATTCGTGACAATAATTGCCGGCACGTTTCAGGTCCGCGCAACACACCATGAATTCAGCCGCGCTGGCGACATAGGCCTGGTTACCGGCCAGTTCCGCCAGCCTGATTCGAGCCTCCGGGTCGGTAATCCTGATCAGGGTACAACCCTGGAGAAAGCTCGAAGTTGCCGCCGACTGTCCCGCCCTTATCAATTCCTCGAACAACTCGGGATCGATCTTCTGATCGGTGAATTTTCGAATGCTGCGGTGGGACTTCAGTAAATCGATTACCGGATTCATGGTTTAAACCTTTTGTAAGTGATGTACTACTGGTCAGAGCCTGCCCAGCAGATTATCCAGGAATTTGGGCACTACATCATTGGCGAGATTGGATTCGGCATTGAAGAGCAGCACCATGCCGACGTTGGCTTCCGGTACGAAAGCCATTTCAGAGCGATAACCACGCACACCACCACCGTGATGCACCACGCGCAGTCCTCGGTAGTCGAATACGCGCCAACCGATGGCGTAATAGGCTTTTTCCAGGCCCGACCAGCGATTGAAGTAGTTACCGTGAGGCGTGGAGATGACCGGCCGGTGCATTTCCGTCAACAGCTCCGGAGCCAGCACTTCGGGGAATGCGCCGAGATTGGCGCGCAACCACATAGTCATGTCATAAAGGCTGGCGTTTATGCCGGAAGCAGGAGCCACGGAATAGTAGGCCTCGTTGGTAGTAGTGGGTCGCCAGTTGCCCCGCGCCCGGCGATGGGGAGCGGTTACATTTTCCGCTTCGAGGTAGGGCTGTAATCCAATCGTGGTGGAGGCCATGCCCAGGGGCTCAAAAATCTGGTGTTCAACAAAACGTGCATAGCTCTCGCCAGTGCTCTGTTCCACTACATCTGCGACCAGGGAGAAGACCACATTCTGGTAGCCATAACATTCGCCGGGAGCACACACGGTAGGAATCAGGTTGAATCGATCCTTGATCTTGTCATAGGCCACACCATCATCGAGCAGGTTGGAATAGGAATGGGGCATAAGGCCGGTGGAATGACTTACCACGTGACGCAAAGTAATGTTGGAAGAGCTGCGGCGGTTACCGATGTTCATCCCGGGGAAAAGATCCCGGATTCGCGTATCCCAGTCTTGCAACTGCTGGTCCACCAGCATGGTTGCCGCCGTGCCGGCGAAGGTCTTCGACATGGAAGCGATGCGAAACACGGAATCCGCGGACACGGGATCGGGTTTCTGTGCATGGCGCACTCCCCAGATGTCCAGCAACATGATGCCTTCCCGGGCAACGATGGCCAGGGCGGCACCAGGAATTTTGTTCTCTGTGGATTCTCCCCGTAACCATTGCAGGAAGGGGGCAAAATCATAGTCGTAAAGCCGAATCTGCTCTCGCTCGGCCGCACTGCTGTAAGCGCTTGAGATCATGCCTGCAAGCAACACGCAGCTACAGGCAATCAATTTACGAGGGAGTCTGGGGAGAAAAGCCTTCACACTGACGAGATAGTTAAAGGGCGCAATATTCCTGATCGCTGGATCTATCAGTCCGGTACTACCGGCGCGGCCATACCCTACAGCTTCTTGCCACACCTGTGCAAGTTTTGACCACCGCTACAAAAAGGGGGTTCCCTGTATCGCAGGATCCGGGGCAAAAAAAATGGCCGACTCAACAAGAGTTAAGTCGGCCAAATGGGGGCACATTTGAGTGCAAAGAAGGACTGGATAAGTGCAGTAACCCAGAACCCTCAATGCTCAGGGCACAAAGAAGAGCATGCGTCTGCCTTCTCTGAGAACTGTTACGGCGGTAAAGCGGCCGCTGCTTTCCAGCGCGGCGTTGAATGCCGCCAGGTCAGCAACGGAACGTCGATTGACCTCGATAATCACATCGCCCTGCCTGAGTCCCGCAGACCAGGCCCGGCTTTGTGGTAGGACATTTACTACTTCGACGCCGAATTCGGTAAAAGGGTTATTCTGGAGCGGGCGCAATCTTGCACCGCGAAATTCGGGACTGGATGAAGGCCGCGGCCCTTCCGCCACTTCGCTGCCTTCGGCGGCGCCGATGATGGCCGTCAGCGACATAGGCTCACCGTCACGTACCAGGTCCAGGCTCACTTCGGTTCCCTGCCGGATCAGGCCGACGATGTTGCGCAACTGTCTGCCGCTGCGCACCTCCCTGCCATCGAGGCCGGTAATTACATCGGATATCTCGACACCGGCAGCTTCCGCGGCACTGCCTGGCGCTACAGACGTTACCAATGCACCGGTGAGGCCGGAATCCAGTTCCAGGGCAGAGCTGACATCAGGCGTGACGTCGGTTATGGTGACACCAAGCAGTCCGCGGCGTACTTCGCCATCCCGTTCCAGGTGATCCATGACCGCCCGCACCATGTCTACAGGAACCGCGAATCCAACCCCGTTACTGCCACCATTGCCGCTGATAATTGCGGTATTTATTCCGATAAGCCTGCCTTCCAGGTCTACCAGGGCTCCGCCGGAATTGCCCACGTTAATTGCCGCATCAGTCTGAATGTAATCTTCGTAGTTATTATTGTTGAGCCCGGCCCGGCCCAGGGCGCTGACGATTCCCGAAGTGACGGTCTGGCCGATGCCGAATGGATTGCCGATGGCAACGACATAATCGCCCACCTGTACGGTATCTATGTCCGCGAATGGGATAGATACCAGGTCATCCATTGGAATTCGCAATAGTGCTATGTCGGTATTGGCATCGCTGCCAAGCAGTTCCGCCTGCACCGAACGGCCGTCATTCAGTTGCACCGTAATATTGCTTGCGCCGGTAACCACGTGATGATTGGTCACCACATAACCTTCATTGGCATCCACGATCACTCCGGAACCCGCACCGGTAGCAAAGGGCCTCTGCCGCAGGCGGGAATCAAATTCCGGCAGGTTTTCAAAATAGCGGCGCACCGCTTCCGGCATGTCTTCGCCTCTGAAGGAAAACTGACTGGCAGTCGGGATAGCCTTGGTGACCCGGATATTCACCACCGCCGGGGTCACCTCCTCCAGCATGGGTGCCAGGGATGGCAGCCCCCTGGCCAGGGCTTCTTCACTGATTGCCCGCGCATTTGCAGCCCACAGGCCCAGGGCCAGCAAGCCGATGCTTGCGAACAGGTTGATTCTGGATTTCATCTGATCTTTCTCCTCAAATTCCAGGACTTCAGAAAATGGGCGGCAGGCAGCCGCCGTGGATATGGGAACAATCTAGGCCCGGAAGCGGCGAATTACCTGAAATATCGATGAATTAAATGTCCAGAAAAGCTGAGGCGGCTAGGCAATGTCCGGCAGGGGCGCTACCATCGCGGATCGGGAAAATTCCGGGGTCTGGGTCCGTTCTGGACCAATTCCGGACCCGAAAAATGAAACATTTTGGCCATTATTGCCGTCTAATTACCTGAACAAAGCGGGTTTCGGCGCTTGCCGGATGCCTCGAAGGACCCCAATAATCCAGCGAACAGACAAGAGATCCTAGGCATGCTGTTATCGACTGAGGGCACACCAGAGACTGGCGAGAAATCCCTGGCCAGGCGAGAACAAGATTTCCAACTGGGAGCGTGGCGGGTACGGCCCCAGCTCAACCGGCTGCAACACCGCAGCGGCGTGGAGCGACAGCTGGAACCCCGGCTCATGCACCTGCTAAGCCTGCTCGCAGGTAACCCGGATCGCGTACTGACCCGGGATCAGCTCGTGGCCGAGATCTGGCCGCGGGTAATCGTCAATGAAAACTCCCTAACCCGTGCCGTGTCCGAATTGCGCAAGCAGCTGGTGGTTTCGGGGCAGCAAAACCCTGTTTATATCGAGACAATTCCCAAACGGGGCTACCGACTGTTACCGGCGGTAATGGATGAAAAATCTTCCCTGCCCTCGGGTGCCAGTGTCCGCCTGGGCCGTTCGACCCTGCTGGGCTGGCAACAGGGTGCACTCACCGGCTCCACCGGATTCGGTTTTGCCCTGGTGTTGCTGATTAGCGGATGGTTGAGCCTGGACAGCGAACCCGGGGCGCCTCAATTCGAGCCGCAATCCGTCGTACTGCAGGATGAAGTCATGCATTCCCAGACTCCGATGTACCAGGGCGACATGACCCTTCGCACCTCCGATGACAGCGTGGTGGAAAACGACTCTGTGGAAACCCCGGTGTTGTCCCAGGATGGCAGCAGGTTTGCCTACATCCAGTATGACCACATGGGTTCCACCATTTATCTCGGGGATCTGGACAACATGACCGAACCCGTTGCCGTCTACTTCTGCGATTCTTATCTTTACAACCTGGCCTGGTCGCCCCTGGGCAACGCCCTGCTGTTCGCGCAGAAAGCGACAATGACCAACGCCCTTTATAGTAATCGCAACAAGACTGCGACGCTGATGCAACTGAACCTGGATTCCTACAAGGCCACCCGGCTGGTGGGCGAAGAACCGACTAACGATACACCCGTTTCCGGCACTGGCGTAAACCTGACCTGAGTCACATTGAGTGCGCCGCCGGCCCCACGATCGTGGACAGGTAGGCGGTGAGGGTCAGGATCAGCAGCGCGACTCCTATTTCTATCCTGATTGACCTCGCCATGGTCATGGCACCATTTGCCGTGTGCAATTGCGGTACCAGGCGCAGGCGATTCAGCGCCGCGATTCCCAGGATGGCCAGCACCAACGCAAGCTTGAGCAACAGCGCCAGGCCATAGGGCGTAGTTAGCAACTCCCCGGGCGAGGCCAGCAATTGGGTCAGCAGGAACACACCGGCGATCGCCAGTATGGCGACAATCCACAAGGCATGGTCACCAAATCGTTTCAGGTTTCCCTGTAGTAGCGACCGGTCATCACTTGTACACAGGTGGTGGAGGGGCAGCAGCGCGCCAGTCCAGAAAGCGATGCCCATGAGATGAATCACGATGCTGATCCTGGCGGGCAGGTCCAGTACCGACACGTGGCCGATTCGGCCCTGGCTAAGGCCGATAAGCAGGAATCCGAGGAAATTGAAAATTACAACCTGGCGCAGGAACAGGAAACTGGGCGGACGACGCAGCTGGCTGACCCGGTACAGGAAAAAACCATTAGCCACTCCGGCAAATGCGAATCCACCCATGCGCAACAGCGTGGCCTCACCCTGCCCTGTATCCAGTAACAACTCCATCATGGACCAGTCGAACATGCCCGCGATGCCTGAATCATTAATGAGACCTACCTGGACCAGGTAGTTAATGACTACGACATGAAATCCCAGGACACACCCCGCCAGCATGTAACCCAGGCAGAACTGAAGCTGCCGGCGACTGCCGTCACTGTAGAGCAAGGTGCTGATACTGCCACCCACCAGGGTGACAGTACCGGCATAGAACAGGAGTTTGCAGAGAAGACTGGCGAGTTCCCAGCTGCCAGGAACCAGCGGCATGTCCATGGAGTGCTATCTAGTGAGGACGGGCTTGCAGCTTAATCCGATGCGGCTTCGGCTGCAGTCGGATCCACCACGAAACCGAAGGAATTGGTTACGGTATGGCCATCGGCCCCGATTACGGCCCAATTCACGGTGAACTCGCCAGGGTGCATGCCCGGAGTTTCGATACGGAATTCCGCCACGGCTTCGCTGCTGGGTTCGAACTTGGTAGGCATTTCATGGCCGGTTCCCATCAGCTCGAACTTGATCAATCGGACCGGACCGTTAAATACCAGGTCAACATGAGTCGGCGCGACATTAACCGTGGCATCTGCAGCAGGTGTGGATTCTTTCAGCGCAGTATGGGCGCTGACGGAAAAACTGGCCAGGAGTAACAGTACTGCCAGGAGTGTTCGAACGTTGGTAATCAGCTTCATTTGTACATCCCCGTAAGGAACTTGAATATCTGCATGGGCGTGGATTGAATTATCGCAGAATTCCCCTTGCCTGGCTGCGATTAGCCGCGCCACGGCTGTGACAAATTGTCGCACAATTCTCAATCCCCGGCTTTGCGCTGCCATACCTGGGTCCGGGGCGTCAGGTTGATTTCATCGATGACGGTTTCCGGCCGCGCCTGCACAATGGACAGTAACGCCCTCGCCACGTCCTCGGGCTCGATAGCGTTTTCCGCTTCCGCGCCCGGCTCGAAGTGGAGTTCATCGAAAAAGGCTGTGCGCACTGCCCCGGGATTTATGATGCTCACTCGCACGCCGGACTTGCCACACTCATCTCTCAGGGCCTGGGCAAACCCGCGCAATGCGAATTTACTGGCACAGTAAGCCGTTCCCTGGCGAGCTCCCTTGAGTGCCGCCTCCGATCCGGTAAACACGATATCGGCGTGTTGCTGTTGTTTCAGCCGGGGCAGGAATGCCTTTGTGACTATGGCATGGCCGAGAAAATTCGTGCGCATGACCAGTTCCATGTCACTGACGGAAAGTTGTTCCAGGTTTCCCATGCGGCCAATACCCGCATTGTTAACCAGGCCTCGCAGCGGCTGGTTAATGCCTTTCTCGATACCGGTTAATTTCTCCGCCAATCCGTCGGTCTCTGCCAGGTCAAGCAGGTGATGGCGATAGCCGGGTTCCGTTTCAAGTACCGGGTTTGCTTTGCGGTCGATGCCTTCCACCCGGTAACCCTGCTGCAGCATCAGGCGCGCCATGGCGAGGCCGATGCCTGACGATGTCCCGCTGATGACGATAGTTTCGCTATACTCGGTCACTCGATCTCAATCCCCATGTTAAGCACAACGGTAATACTGCGAGGTTTCAATGCGGCTGAGCAACTCCTGTTCCAGGTTTGCCAGCAGACTGCCGGGTTCGGATTCGTACAGATGCAGTAAATCATCCTGTTTCCGGGTATCCCGTGCCAGCAACCCATTGTCCGGATACAGGCGCCGGGTAATTTTAAAGTAATCCGGGGGCATCCTGAATTCGCCCAGGCTGACTGAGTGAATACCTGGCACATCCAGTGCGCCAAACAGCTGATCAAACAGTTCACTAAAATCCCCTACCTCCTGCAGTCCGGGGAAGACCGGCTCGAAGCGCAAGGCGATGCGCCAGCCGGCCTGCTGCAATCGAACCAGTGCCTCCAGTCGTTTCTCCGTGGGTGGCACCTTGTGTTCCCACTGCTCGGCTGCTTCCTGTGCGGTAAAACTCATTGCCACCACTACATTGGGTATTGGTTCAGTATTTAGCAGCTTCCGGACCTGGGTACTCTTGGTGCGCAGCTCAAGGGTCGCATCAGGCAGGTCTGCAAACAGCGGAAGTATGTAATCGGAGAACTCGCTTACCGGGTCCAGGGCCAGGCTGTCGCAGTCGTAACCGCTATAGAAAACAGTTTGATTCCCGTCTTTCCCGGCGCTGCGCCGTATCTCCTCGCCAAAATCCTCATAGTTCACGAACAGTACATAATGGGCCGATCGGAACATGCCCTGGAGAAAACAATAGCGGCAATCGTAGAGGCAGTTCAGCATGTGGGAGAAATAAAAACTCTGGTCTGCGTCAAAACCGTATCCCGGCGGAGCCGGCAGCACCAGCTTGCCATGCTTGCGCGCCAGCACCAGGGCGGGGTGTTGTTTTTGCAAGCGGAAATTCTGGTTCTTGCGATTAAAGATTTCACCATAGCGACCTATGGGAACCTGCGGTAACTGTGCATAGCGTTGCCGTAACCCACGCACCCGTGGATGATTCTCAATTTCGCTTTCGTAGTAGATGGCGGAAAACAAAGAATGACCCTCAGGGCAGTGAAAGGGATTTCAACGCAGTCAATAAAGCGCGACCGTCGGAAAAGGATCGTGTGCAGAGCGCATCCAGTTCATCGCCGCGACCCAGGGCCAGCAGTCGCTGGCACAGTTCCAGTAATTGCGAGCGTTGGGTAACGGTGAGATGCACCCTGCCCTGCAGTTGCCCAAATTGCGTCGGCGTGAAATATACGCGATTGTACTCTCCGGCCAGGTCCTGCAAGCGGGCCACACAATCCCCGATCAGGGGCAGTTGAGCGGCAACCAGGTCTTCCACCATGGTCTTGCCGATTTTCTCCGTACCATGGTCCGGGTTATCCGAAATAATTTTCAGTACCGCGACCAGCTCCACCACGCTGTATTCCAGGACGGCACTGAAGAATCCATAAGCCTCCATATCGAAGGCCGCTTCTTCTTCATATTCCAGTTCCGGTTCCGGTACCGTGACCAGGTGGCTGGTCTTCAACTGCGTTGGGAATCCGCCCAGGTGGGGATAAACCGATTTACCGGATACGCGATCACTGATTCGATTTGCCAGCAGGCAAGTCCCCACCGCTTCACTGCGGTGCCCGGCGATACCAATGTTAAGCCAGGCCTGCCCATGCCCCGCGATGGAGCGCACCGCCTGGGCAGCACGCTCAACGCGGATTCCGCTTACCGCAAGGCGCAGCCCTGCCTCGATGTTTTCATAAACCGGTATCGAATTAGCTTCTTCGGAACGAGAAAGCTCATAACGCTCGATTAGCGGGCCAGCCTCTACCGGCAGCGCCGTGACCAGGTTGACAATCATGATGCGGCACTTGCCCGTCGCTGATGTTGATATTTTTCCTGCAGCCCCTGGCAGTATTCCACCAGTTGAATATTTTTTCGCTTCTCCGCCCCGAGAAGGAGAATACGGCATTTTTCCAGCAACATGGCCCGGGTCTCGCCCCGCTGAGACTGGTTTAAACTCCCACCTTCCAGCAATTCCTGCAGCGCCTGGATACGGAAGCGATCCATTCCCCAGTGTTTCCGCGAAAGCTGGTCCTCGTGCCCACCGTATTTTTTCAGCAGGGGCTGTTCCAGGTATAGCACCTGAATCTGCGAGCACAGGCGCAACCACAGGTCATAGTCTTCACAGGCTGGCAGGGATTCATTGAAAGCACCGTAGCGGGAAAACAAGTCCCTGTGCATCATCACTGCGGATGGCGAAATTACACAACGGGGCAGGCAGTGAGAAAAAATATCCCCGCCGCGCTTGCGATGCTTGGCCATGGGATTGACACGCTTGCCATTGCGAATCCAGATTTCATCGCAGTGCACCAGTTGATACCGGGTTGAATGTTCGACCGCCTGTAACTGCAGTTCCAGCTTTCTCGGCAGCCATTCATCATCGGAATCGAGAAACGCCACGTACTGTGCGGCACTCAATTCGATTCCCTTGTTGCGGGCGGCACTGACTCCCTGGTTGGACTGGTGATGATAGCGAACGGATGGATAGTTCCGGGCAAGCAGGTCAGCGGTTGCGTCTTCGGAACCATCGTCGATAACGATGATTTCATCCGCTATTCGGGTCTGTGCCAGCACCGAATCCAGCGCCCGCTGCAGACAATGCGCACGGTTAAAGCTTGGAATTACTACAGCGACGGATTGCGCCATAGGAACCTAGTCATACTTGGCCAGTTCCTTGCGCGCCACTACCCTGCGATGTACTTCATCCGGGCCATCGGCGAGACGCAGGGTTCGCTGACTGGTCCACAACTGCGCCAGTGGAAAGTCCTGGGAGACACCGGCAGCCCCATGCATCTGGATTGCCCTGTCGATGACCCGGAGAGACATGTTAGGAACGGCCACCTTGATCTGTGATATTGCATCCCGGGCGGCCTTGTTACCAATTGTGTCCATCAGCCATGCCGCCTTGTAGACCAGCAACCGGCACATCTCGATCTCGATGCGGCTGTCGGCAATGACATCGTAGTTGCCGCCCAGATCGGCCAGGCGCTTACCAAATGCCTCCCGGCTCACGGCGCGTCGGCACATTAGTTCCAGCGCACGTTCGGCCGCTCCTATGGAGCGCATGCAATGATGTATGCGGCCCGGACCCAGTCGGCCCTGGGAGATCTCGAAGCCTCGGCCACGGCCCAGGATGATATTGCTCTCGGGCACCCGTACA
>CAYFKD010000001.1:809468-847383 GCA_964343795.1 uncultured Pseudohongiella sp. | reverse complement strand
TGAAACTTGATATGCATGTGGCCATGGGGTGCATCGTCCTGGCCGAACACGTACATGGGCCGAACTACTTCGACTCCTTCGGCGTCCATGGGCACAAGAATCTGGGACTGGCGATTGTGCTTTGGTGCGTCGGGGTCGGTAACCACCATGACGATCATTATCTTGCAGCGCGCATCGCCGGCACCGGAGATGTAAAACTTTTCCCCATTGATTACCCACTCATTGCCGTCAAGTACGGCACTGGTGGAGATGTTGGTGGCATCGGAAGAGGCGACGTTGGGTTCGGTCATGGCGAATGCTGAACGAATCTCACCGGCGAGCAGTGGTTCCAGCCATTGCTTCTTCTGCTCTTCCGAACCATAGCGCTCCAGCACCTCCATGTTTCCGGTGTCCGGTGCGCTGCAATTGAATGATTCAGAGGCCAGGCGGCTGCGCCCCATGATCTCAGCAAGATGGGCATACTCGAGATTGCTTACTCCCGCTCCGCCCTGGCTCTTGGGCAGAAAATAATTCCACATGCCCATCTTGCGGGCTTCATCTTTCAGATCGTTGAGAATCTCTTCCTGGCGCGGTGTGTGGGACCAGCGATCCCCGACACTGATTTCTGCGTGATACTCACCCTCTACGGGTTCCACTTTTTCATTTACAAACGCGCGAATCTTCTCGCGTATCTCCACCAGTTCGTCTGAAAGACCCAAATCCATCATGTTCCTGTCCTTTTCGTTTTGTTGTAGCTAACTCGCGATTGTACCACCGCCATCGATTACAATGGTCTGTCCCGTGGTAAAGCTGCCTGCTGCGGATGCAAGAAACACGGCTGCTCCCGCTATCTCGTCCGGTTCACCGATGCGGCGCAAGGGGTACTTGGAAACGGTAGCCTCGTAGATCTCCGGGTTTTCCCACAGAGCGCGAGCAAAATCGGTGCGTACCAACCCTGGCGCTATGCAGTTCACGCGGATATTCTTTGGACCCCATTCCACTGCGAGGTTACGGGCGATCTGCATGTCCGCGGCCTTGGAAATGGCATAGGCACCCAGGGCATCCGTACCCTTCAGCCCACCGATAGAAGATACTATGACTACCGAACCACCACCCTTCTCCGCCATACCCGGGATCACCAGCTGGCACAACCTGTGCACGCTGCCGATATTGGCGTGCATAACCTTGTCGAACGCCTCGTCGGGGATATCCTGGGACGGACCGAAGTAAGGATTCAGCGCCGCGTTGCAAACCAGAATGTCGATGCCGCCGAAAGTGTCCTTGCTTGCCTGCACCAGGTTTTCCAGCTGCTCCTGGTAATTGATGTTACAGGCCACTGCAGCGGCTTTCCCGCCCTGGCCCTGGATCTCTGCCGCAACTTCGTCGCAGGCATCCTGGTTTCGGCTGGATATCACCACCGCCGCGCCGTGCTCGGCCATGCGTTCGGCGATCGCCTTGCCAATACCCTTGGTGGATCCGGTAATCAGGGCCGTCTTGCCCTCAAGTGAAAATAAGCTCATAGAATGGTCCGTTCTTCTTTCTTTTTATATGGGAGTTTGAAGGGCACTCACACGTTACTCCATCCACGGTCGATGCCCCTTGGAAATACTGGTGCCTCCGTCAACCGGTATGACCACGCCATTGGTGTAGTTGCCGGCACGGGATGCAAGATAGGTAATTACACCTACGATCTCCTCCGGCGCGCCAATCCGTCCGAGCGGACAATCCGCCTCGATATCCTTGCGATAGTTTTCCAGTACGTGGTCGGTCATTTTTGACTCGAAGAATCCCGGTGCAACCGCGTTCACTGTTATATGCCTTGAAGCCAACTCCACTGCCAGGGAACGAGTCAAATGATGTAACGCCGCCTTGCTGGCGGAATAAGCAAAGGTGGGAACCCGTTGCACGATAGGAACGTGAATGCCATCCATGGAACCGATATTGATGATCCGCGCAGGATCACCTTCACTCGCTCCGGTTGAAAGCAGTGGTACCAGGTCACGGGTCAGGGAAAAGACGGAATTGAGATTGGTATTGACCACCTTGGCAAAGCCTTCATCGGGATAGTCTTCCAGCCTGGCTCCCCAATTCGTTCCGGCGTTGTTGACCAGGATATCCAACTGGCCGAAGTGACGCTTGATATCACCGGCGAGCCGTTGCCGGTCTTCTGCACTGGTGACGTCCGCTGCAACGGCATAAACCTCACCCAGCCCTGACAACTCTTGTGCCGCCTCATCGCATTTATCCTGTTTGCGGGAGCAAATCATGACGCGAGCGCCATTCTGCAGCAGGCCGCTGGCCATGATAAGCCCGAGCCCACCACTGCCACCGGTAACCAGTGCCGTCTTTCCGGAAACGGAAAATAATTTCTCACTGCTGAAATTCATGGATTCCATTCCAGTGGATTAATCGGGATCGGCGATCCTGACCAGTTGTTTGCCGAAGTTTTTTCCATGCAGCATGCCACGAAACAGGTCAGGGGCATTCTCCAGGCCTTCCCCAATACTCTCGCGATACTTGATGCGCCCTTCCTTCACCCAGGCACCAAGTTTTTCTGTCGCCTCTGGCCAACGCTCGAACCACTCGGTAACGACAAAGAAGCGATGTTCGGGAACGGGATTCAGTGCCCCAAGAATGTGAAATGGAGTTACGGCCTTGGTTATGTCTTCATCGTTGTAATTGGATATGAATCCACAGATAGGTACTCTTGCCCCCGGATTGAGCAAGGGCGCCACGGCACGGGTAACATCGCCGCCGACGTTTTCGAAATAAATATCCACGCCGTCGGGGCAGGCACGCGCCAGGTCCTCGGCGAAGCTTCCTGTCTTGTAATCTATACAGTCGTCGAAACCAAGTTCGTCCTTTACATAACTGACCTTATCTGGCCCCCCGGCAATTCCCACGGCACGTAATCCCAGTATCCTGGCGAGTTGCCCCACTACTGAGCCAACAGCACCCGACGCAGCGGCTACAACCAACGTTTCCCCGGTTTTGGGCTTCCCCACTTCGGTAAGACCGAAATACGCAGTACGCCCTGGCATTCCCACGACCCCGAGATGGGCGGATAGGCTGCCGTTATCCAGGTTTACCCGCATCAGTCGCGGTTCATCGTCATTGGCCACGATGTGAGTCTGCCAGCCCATGTGCGCCGCTACAGTATCACCCACGGCATACTTCTCACTGGTTGACTTGATTACCACCCCGGTGGATTCACCGGTCATCACGTCACCAACCTGCATGGGTTCGACATAGGACTTAACGTCATTCATGCGACCCCGCATGTAAGGGTCCAGGGATAACCAACACACCTTGATCAACACCTGGTTTTCGGTTAACTCCGGTACGGGTACGGTTTCCAGTTTGAAACAATCGTCGTCCGGTTCTCCCAGGGGTCTCTTGGCAAAAATTATTCGGCTGTTTTCCATGTATGGATTCCATCAGGATGTGACTGAGCGCTGCAGTCTATCACAGGACCCCTGCCCGGTTGAGGTCATTCGTTCCAGGGCTGTCCCCAGCCTCTCCAGGGCTTCGTCGCATTCATTCGAGCTGATCAGCAACGAAGGCAAGAACCGGATTACACCGTTACGAGTTGGTGTCACCAAAAGCTTTGCATCGAGACAAAATTGGGTGAGCTTTGTTACCTGCTCATCACCATTAAGTTGCAGAGCCTGCATCAGGCCCCGACCTCTAACCTGCCGGATTAATCCAGGGAAACGCCGCGCCAGCCTTTCCAGTCCGCCACCCAGTAATTTACCAGTGTCCTTCGCCTTACCCGCCACATCGTTTTCTTTCAGGTATTGAATGACCGTGGCAGCTACGGCACATCCCAGGGGGTTTCCCGCATAGGTGCCACCATGGTCTCCCAGTTGCAGGCAGCCATTAACTTCTTCGCTCACGGCTATGGCCGCGAAAGGAAATCCACCGGCGATCCCCTTTCCCATGGTCATGAAATCCGCATCTACTCCCTGAAGCTCCTGCTCCAGCGCGAAGAACGAGCCGGTACGACAAAATCCGGTCTGGATCTCATCGATGATCAGCTTTGCACCGGATTCAAGGCACAGGCGCTTGATGTCGGCCAGGTATCCACCGGGAGGAATTCGAATACCACCCTCACCCTGGATGGGCTCCACAATTACGGCGGCAGTCTCATCATCAATCACCTTAGCCATGGCCTCGAAATCTCCGTAGGGAACAAATCGAGTGTGACGGGAAACCGTGGGAAATTGCCCTCCCACATCGGCACCTCCGGTAGCGCTGAGTGTGGCATGGGTGCGGCCGTGAAAGGCCATGTTGGTGGCCACCAGTTTACTGCGCCCGGTTATTTTACGTGCCAGCTTGATTGCCGCATCGTTGGCCTCGGCACCACTGTTGACAAAATACATACGAGACAGCTTTCCCGGCAGCACTTCCCCAAGGACTTCAAGCAAACGCGCACGCTCCGGAGAATAGGAAAAGCCCGAGTTGGGGCTCTGCATCAGTTTTCGTGCCTGATTTTCTATAACGGATGTTATGACTGGATGAGAGTGCCCCAGGCAGGTAACTCCCCAGCCCCCGGTCATGTCCAGGAAACGGTCACCGGACTCATCCCAGACCCACACACCGTCTCCGTGGGTTATCGCAACTGCCTGGCGCCTGCAGAATTGAATTCCACGCCGATCTTCGATTTCAATTGTATTCATGGCGGCCTTGCTCCCGGTGAACTGGTTTCACGCGATACCAATAGGAATAAAGATCCCTGAAATTCAGTCCCTGGTAGAGGCCCAGGGCAGGCTTGTTTGCCGCTTCCACCTGGAGAAATGCAGCGCCTGCTCCGCGCCCCAGTCCAGCAGAACTTCCACAACAGACCTGCCGTATCCCCTGCCGCGGCAGTCCGTAACCGTGGCAATACCATAGATGGCCAGCATGCCCTGGGATACCACACCGAGACCACAACTCACCGGTTCGCCATGACGAGTTCCGTCCGGGTAGGCAAGGGCAAAAAATGTAGCGCCCTGTATCCTGTCCAGCATCATCCGGTGAATCTGGAAATGGGATTCGGGATGTCCGGCGAAGTGGTGCCAGTGCTTGAGCCAGTTGCACAGTGGCGCGTTATGTACCGAGCATGGAGCTGAAACCTTGGGAGACTTGTTCTCCTTGAGAGGTTTCACCAGCACCCGGGTTTCGGCCTGGTACTGGTAGCGATTCCGGTGAAGGCTCGCGTCAATCTGCATCTGGGGCCCCGGCGTCACTCCTGGCGCAGTCATTATCTTTACTACCGCCGGCAATCCCCGGCTGAAGAAAAAATCTTCAGCCACGGCGGCTACATCACCCCCGTCTGCCTGTACTGCCGCATCGAGGTTAAGAGAGTTGGCACGACGGCTTACACCCGCGGCGCAGCGCAATACGCCCAGCTTCGTGTCATGTTCTTCCAGTGCCGGCCAGGCGTGCCTGGCCACCAGCTCGATGTTCTCGATATTCATGTGCCTGTCCTCTCTGTCCAATCGCGGCGCAAAAAAAAGCCCCCAAGGTCAGAGACGCTTGGGGGCTTTTACTGAAAGCTTGTTTTAAGCCTGTTTATCCACCATAGGTCTCCGGGAAATAATTCGCGCGCGCAGCACGGCGAGCCGCTGCATTGGCAGCCGCCGCATCTGAAACGCGAGCCTGGAGACTAATCAGATTCATTTGATTCTTTATCCTGGTAATACCTGCCCTCTCCATGGAGAACAGGAAAGCGGCTGACTGTAGTGAATTGACACAGCACTGTCAACATATGTTGCCGGAAAAAGTGCCTTTATCAGGAACGGTTGTTTCGGAATTCTTCGAAATCCCTGATATTCAGGTCAAAAAAGGGATTATCGAAATCGATGACACGGGCTTCGCGTCCGGTAATGGCACCCTCCACAACCAGCACCGACACGTAGATGAAAAGCACCGTTACCAACAGGGACCAGCGATTCTTGAGAATCAGGTTCTTTATGTCTTTAAGCATTGCGTGGCCCCCGCTAGTCGATGAAACGGCGCATGAAAACCGCACCAGAGATCAGGATTATCCCTACCACGACGCCGAATAGCATGTCGTAGCTAAACCACCTTTCGATGAGATCGGGAAATTCAAATATTACATATTGATTGGGATTACTGCGGCTCTCCACCCAGTTCGCCAGGTACTGGGTACGGAACACAAAGTCCTCAATAAAGCCGATTAGCAAGAATACAACCAGTGCCCACATGAGGGGCATGCGCTTTGAAAAGGCGGAAAACAGCAGCAGCCAGCCGATCGATGGCAACAGCCACATCGCCGTGGTAATTGCCGACAGGTATACCAGCACGAGGCTGACAACGCAGGCCATGAACATGTAACCGAGTCCGGCGACTTCAACATCGTATTGCAGACCGAGAATGGTGAGCCATGCCATGGTAATGACGTAAATCAGGAAAATTACAGCGATATAGAAAACAGGAACCACCACAGCCAGGGTCAGGATCTTGGACACTACGGTCTTGAGATTGGACACTGGCATGGATTGCCAGAAATAAACGCTCATGTCCTTGCGATCCTGGTACAGGCAATTGAGAAAATACACGATCGCGCAAACGTATAGCGTCATGACGAATGGCAATGCCAGGATCATGAACATCGGAGCCATGTCGATGGGCGACAGCCCATCGAACAGGATGGAAAGATACTCCACTCCATCGGCCACGATATCACTGTCCACCTGCCGCTTTACCCAAATGGTAAACAGCAGGATAAATCCGCCCAGCACGGCTGGAGCACCAATAAACAGGCCACGGTGCTCAATTACTTCCCTGCGGATGAGCGCATGAAATTGCAACAAGGAAAATTTATTCATGGCCATGCTCCTTCAGTTTTGCCACGAACAGGTCTGCCACACTGGGAGTCTGAACCTCACCAAGGTCCTGCAGGCGTTCCCTGGGAACACCCTCGAAGGTGTAGGCGCTCTTTCCCAATACCTGGCGCACATACAGGGGGTTCAAAGCATCGGCAGCACCAGTTTTGCCGGGTTCAACCAGTACCTCTGAATAAATTTGTGGTAGATCGGTCATCATTTCGTTCAACACGATCTTGCCTTTACTGATAAACACCAGGTGTGACAGCAAGGCCTCGATCTCCTCCACCTGGTGCGTGCTGATTATGATTGTGCAATTCCCATCGTAATAGTCATTCAGCAGCCTGTCATAGAATTCCTTGCGGTAGATGATGTCCAGGCCCAGTGTAGGCTCATCCAGTACCAACAGTTGCACGTCGATGGCCATCACCAGGGCAAGGTGCAATTGCGTCACCATCCCCTTGGATAGTTCTTTTACGCGCTTGTTTGCGGGAATATCCGTCGTGCTGAGAAATTTCTCTGCCTTGGCTCGATCGAACCGGGGGTGTACTCCTTCAACGAAATCCACAACCTGGGCAACTTTCAGCCATTTCGGCAATATGCCCACGTCCGCGATAAAACAGACTTCCTCCATGAGCTTGTGACGCGCTTCCCGGGGATCCCTGCCAGCTACGCTCAGGTCTCCTTCAACGTCGCACAGCCCGATAAGCGCCTTCAATGTCGTCGTCTTACCGGCACCGTTGGGGCCAATCAATCCGCTTATGGAACCGCTGGGTATAGACAGGTCGACACCATCGAGGGCTCGAAAGGTCCCGTATGTCTTAACCAGCCCTGAGGCCTGGACAATATCAGTCATAGTTGATTCCAAGCAGCCTGCGGTGACGTTCAAGCCTTCTTGACGCCAGGCAGTTCACCAACTTCCAGGCCGAGCCTCTCAATTCGTTCAGCAATCTGCGGCCATTCCTGTTCCAGGAATTTGGATTTTTCCAGCTTTGCAAGTTTGTCTTTCGCACCTTTAACCACATACATTCCCAAGCCTCGTTTCTTTTCGACCAATTCTTCATCCACCAGTATTTGTAATGCTTTGGATACGGTGATCGGATTAATGCGCTGTTCCGCGGAAATCTGGCGCACCGAAGGCAGGGCATCGCCTTCAGCGAGGATTCCATCCATGATCAGTGCGGCGAGGCGATCCCTCAGCTGCAGATAGATGGGTTCCTTGTTATTCCACTCGATTTCCACAAACGGCGCTCACTAATGTAGTGTTGTACTTGACTATAACACCATATCGGCAAAGCACAAGCAAAAATTTAAAATTTTTATAAGTAGTTGTTTTTAAGGGTGTTTATTTATCAGGAGCGGCGGGATTCCAGCACCACCCCGTCCCGGATCAACCCGTCCACGGTGTCCTGGTCGAAGCCGAACTGCTCGAGGATTTCCCGGCTATGGGCGCCATAGGCGGGGGGCAATTGCCGGATGGTTCCCGGGGTGCGGGACAGCTTGATGGGAATTCCCGTCATCTTGTACCAATCCTGCTCAATGCTCATTTCCCGATGCCGGGTATGGGGGTGCTCCACGACCTGGGCGGTGTCATGGATGGGGCCTGCCGCCAACCCCGCCCGGGCCAGTCGGTCACAGAGTTCTGCACCATCTATTTTCATCAGGCTGGATTCCAGTTCCGCCTTGAGATCATCGCGGTTGGTAACGCGGTCTATGTTGTTGGTGAAGCGCGGATCCTCGGTTAATTCATCGCGTTGCAACTCGCTACACAGCTTTGCAAATGCACGGTTGTTCCCGGCGCCGATAAAAATGTCCACGGTGCGGGTGCGAAACGTATCGTAGGGGCTGATATTGGGATGGGCGTTTCCCGTTGGCTTTGGTACTTCGCCCGAGAGATTGTAGTTCACGATGTGGGGGTGCATCAGGGAAACGGCGCAGTCATAGAGGGTCATGTCCAGGTACTGGCCCTGTCCGGATTTTTCCCGTTCCGCCATGGCCATGAGTATGGCAATGGCGGAATACAAACCCGTCCCCATGTCCACCATGGCCAGGCCCAACCGGGTGGGATCGCTGCCGGCCTCACCGTTAACGCTGAACCATCCCGCCATGGCCTGGATAATTGCATCGTAGCCCGGAAACCCTCCCCAGGGCCCGTCATCGCCAAAACCGCTGATACGACAATGCACCAGGCGCGGAAATCGCTCACTCAACACTTCCCCATAACCCAGGCCCCACTTCTCCATGGTGCCAGGTTTGAAGTTTTCGAGAAGTACGTCGGCGCTTTCCAGCATGCCAAGCAACACCTCGCGCCCCGCCTCGGTATTGAGGTCCAACCCGATAGAACGCTTGTTGCGGTTTACTCCGAGAAAGTAGGCGGCGTCTCCCTCGTGAAATGGCGGGCCCCAGTCCCGGGTTTCATCACCCCGGGGCGGTTCCACTTTGATTATTTCAGCGCCGTGATCGCCCAGCACCTGGGTACAATAGGGACCACCGAGAACCCGCGACAGGTCGATGACGAGAGTTCCGGCAAGGGCTCCGGTAGCATTGGAATCAGGCAATGCAGATTTCCTGTTTTGAATTTCGCGCCTTAGGCGGGGGCGGAGAGAATATAAGACTGCCCAGGGGGGATCAAGGCATCAGCTGCGTTCCACCAGCATATCGCGGTCCAGCCCTTCCCGACCAAGGATGAACTGGAGCTGCTTCAGGCTCTCTATCTGAATCTGCCGCACCCGTTCCCGGGTGAGTCCGATTTCCCGGCCGACGTTTTCCAGGGTATCGCTGTCATGACTGTTCAGACCGAATCGGCGGCACAGGATTTCCTGTTGTTTCTGGGTCAGTTCATCCAACCAGCGGCAAATGTGGGCTCTTAGCTCACCATGCCTTATTTCCGATTCCGGCTCCCTGCCACGGTGATCCGCCAGGGTTTCCTGCAGGCTGGAATCAGCATGGGTGGCCAGGGGTGCGTCACTGCTACATACCTTTTCCTTGAGAGCCATCAGGCGCCGGGTATCCGTTTCTGATTTATCCGCCGCTTCGGCAATTTCCGCTAGGGAGGGTTCACGAAACAATTCCGCCGCCAGCCGGCTCTCCACCCTGAGGCAGGAATTGAGCTCCTTCATCACATGGACCGGTAGACGAATCGTACGGGTCTGGTTCATCAGGCCCCGCTCAATATTCTGCCGAATCCACCAGGTGGCATAGGTAGAGAAACGAAAACCCCGTTCCGGATCAAATTTTTCCACGGCATGGATCAGGCCGAGGTTTCCCTCTTCAATCAGGTCCGACAGGGACATGCCGCGATTGCAGTAGCGCCGGGCAATCTTCACCACCAGGCGCAGGTTGCATTCGATCATGCGCTGCCGGCTGGCCTCGTCACCCTTTCGAACCTTTCGCGCGAGGTCGAGTTCTTCGTCCGCGCGCAGCAACGCGGTGTTTCTCAGGTCTCGTAAATACAGGTGGGTCAGATCCGAGGAGCGCTCGGTTGAGCTGTGGTTCCTGGCATCCATCACGTTCAATCCTTTGAATTGCGATGTCCTGGGTAACAGGGAGTATAGAACGATTCCGGGAAATTGCGACCCCCAGGGCCCCGGGATTCCAGGCCCCATTACGAGAGGTTTGGGACAGTAGCCTCCCGGCAAGCAGGAGCTTAAAATAGGCGATGACTCGCTGGCCACGATTATGAATCACTCCATCTCCCCATAGATGTAATCCAGGATGCGGAATGCTCAATTGGCGCAACGAAGTTAAGCGATTTCTACTGATCGTATCGGCTACCCTGGTACTCGGTTACCTGCTGGGCCAGCTCACCCTGACGCTCCTCATTGTGCTCACCTGTTTTTGCGTCGTGAATTTTTACCAGTTACGACGGCTTTCAAACTGGCTGGCCAAGAACCCCTCCTCGACTCAGTCCGAACCGCCGGAGAGCATCGGCAAGTGGGGAGATGTATTCGACGGCATCTATCGCCTGCAGAAACAGGAACGCAAGGCCCAAGCCTACCTGGAAAACATAATCAACAAGGCCCAGGAATCGTCTGCCGTGCTGGAGATGGCGGTTGTCATGGTGGACAAGCATAACAAGCTGGACTGGTGGAACCTGGCCGCAACAAAACTCCTGGGACTGCAATTCCCCAGGGACAAGAACCAGCTGGTGACAAACCTGATTCGCGATCCGCGCTTCTCCAAGTACTTTCACAACGAAAAGTACGACGAACCCCTGAAGTTGAATGCTCCCGGTGACAGCACCAGGATCCTGGAGATTCAAATTGCCCTGTTTGGTGAACATGAACGGCTGATGTTAGTGCGGGACATTACCCAGCTGCACCGGCTCGAATCCATGCGCAAGGATTTTGTCGGCAATGTTTCCCATGAACTGGGCACTCCCATTACCGTCATCAAGGGTTATCTCGAAGCCATCATAGACAATATGGATGACCTGGATAAGAAATGGCAGAAGCCCATATTGCAGATGCACCAGCAATCCACCCGCATGGAAAACATCGTGAAAGACTTGCTGATGCTTTCCTCCCTTGAAACCAAGTCACTGCCACACCAGCGTGACAGCGTAAACCTCAGCAAGCTGCTCAACGAAATCAAGAGTGACACACAGCAGATATTCGCCGATAAGCACCATGATTTTTCCGTCGACTGTGATCCCAAGGTAAGTATTTTTGCTGACCGGGCGGAGCTGTACAGCGCCATTTCCAACCTTGTTGTAAACGCCGCCAAGTACACGCCAGCCAGGGGGCAAATCAGAATCACTGCCGGGCCTTCCGAGGATGGTTTCGATATTGCGGTAACAGACAATGGCATCGGCATCGAAGAGAGACACATTCCCAGGCTCACCGAACGCTTTTATCGTGTGGACGACAGCCGTTCTTCGGAGACGGGGGGTACCGGCCTGGGATTGGCTATTGTGAAACACGTCCTGGTCAGGCACGGGGGCGAACTGGATGTGCAGAGTAAGTTTGGCCAGGGCAGTACCTTTATTTGCCGCCTGCCGGGAAATCGCATCAGCCTGACCGAGGAAGAACAACTGCCGCAACTGGCGGACTCAAAGATTCCGATTTCCGAATCCCCATAACCGCCCTGCCTGGCTGCAGCCTGCAACAGCAGCCAACCCTTCCGTTTCTTGATTACTATCAATCTTTTAACAGCGAATATGTCTGAAAGTATTACAGTACGATGACAATTTGATGCGCGTCGGAAAAATGCTATTCTGGTTAACCCTGTTCGAAAAACTGTGCCCTCAGGCCCAAAGCCAGGCCGCTTCCAGTCCGGCAGAGCAGGTAACACAGCGCCGCCATAGTACTTCGCCACTTTCGAGCCGGCGGCCGGCTACACTGAATTTGATATACGGATAAGTCAGGAACACTAGACCATGGCCCAGCGGGTACACCAGTTTCCGTTAGAAGTTGTCGCTGATAACACCGGCGTCGATGACGACAGCCTGGGCAATCTCAATACCGATGACCTCGGTGAAGGCGAGGACATCGATCTCAGCAGTAGCGAGTACTTTGACAATCGCGAACTGAGTTACCTGAAATTCAATCTTCGCGTTCTATCCCAGGCCCGCAACAGCAATCATCCGCTAATCGAGCGGCTCATGTTCCTGTTGATCTTCAGCTCGAACCTGGACGAGTTTTTCGAGATACGCGTATCCGGCCTGATGAAGCAGCAACAGTATGGCCGGCAGCGACCGGGTCCCGATGGCAGGTACCCGGAGCAGATTCTCAAGGGCGTGCAGGACATCGTCAGGAATGCACTGGACGAACAATACCGAATTCTCAACGAAGAGCTGTTCCCGTCGCTGGCGGAGGAAAATATTCACTTCCTGGCCCGGCATGAATGGAACGAGGAACTGATTGAATGGACCCGAGACTATTTCCACGACTCGGTGCTGCCGGTAATCAGTCCTCTTGGCCTGGATCCGGCACACCCTTTCCCCAGGCTGGTGAACAAGAGCCTGAATTTTATGCTCAAGCTCCACGGCAAGGATGCATTCGGTCGCGACAGTGGCCTCGCCATCGTGCCTGCACCTCGATCCCTGCCGAGGCTGATCAAGGTACCCGATGAAATCATGCCTGAGGGGGACAACTTCATTTTTCTTTCTTCTATTATTCATGCCTACGTGGATGAGTTTTTCCCTGGCATGACCGTGGAAGAATGTCACCAGTTCCGGGTCACCCGAAATGCGGACCTGGAAATGTCGAGCCACGACGTGGAAGACGTGGCGAGCGCACTGCAGGGGGAACTGCACAGCCGTCGCTTTGGCGCCGCCGCCAAACTCGAGGTTGGCAAGAATTGTCCGGAAGAATTAAGCAACTTCCTGCTGGAACGTTTTAACCTGACCGAAAATGAATTGTTCAGGCTGGACGGACCGGTGAACCTGCAACGCCTCATGGCGGTTGTGGACATGGTTGACCGGCCCGACCTGAGATTTCCCATCTTCTCCCCGGGCACACCTCCGGCACTGGAAGAAGGCAAGGACATGTTTGCCGCGGTAGCCCGCGAAGATCAGCTCCTGCTACACCCCTACCAATCCTTCCTGCCCATTATCGACTGGGTCAGGCAGGCGGCCAAGGATCCCAGCGTACTTTCCATCAAGCAGACCCTGTACCGCACCAATGCCTCATCGGAACTGGTGGAAGCCCTGGCGGAAGCGGCCCGAGCCGGCACCGAGGTAACGGTTGTCATCGAACTGCGCGCTCGTTTCGATGAGCAGGAAAACATTCACTACGCCAGCATCCTGCAGGAAGCCGGGGCCGTGGTTGTTTACGGTGTGCTGGGTTACAAGACTCATGCCAAGATGCTGCTTTTTGTCCGGCGTGAAGGCAATGCCCTGAAACGTTATGCGCACCTGGGTACCGGCAATTACCACCGCAAGAATTCACTGATCTATACCGACTACAGCCTGCTCACCGCCGACGAGACGCTTACCTCGGATGTGCACAAGGTGTTCCAGCAAATCACCGGCATGGGCAAGAAGATTCATCCAAAGGCGCTTATCCACGCGCCGTTCAACCTGCGCAAGTCCATGGTGAAGCTGATCAAGGCGGAGAAGCAAGCTGCTAAGGAAGGCAAGGAAGCGCGCATCGCGGCAAAGCTGAATTCCCTCACCGATCCTGAGGTGATCCAGGCCCTGTACTCCGCATCTCGCGCCGGTGTAAAGATCGACCTCATTGTGCGCGGCATTTGCTGCCTCAAACCTGGTCTGCCCGGTGTCAGTGAGAATATCCGTGTGGTTTCTACCGTGGGACGGTTCCTGGAACACTCACGTGTCTACTATTTTCTCAATGCCACCCACCAGGTTTATTGTTCCAGCGCCGACTGGATGGAACGCAACCTGTCCAATCGAATAGAAGTATGCTTTCCCATACTCAACAAGAAACACGCACAACGCATTCTCGATGAAATGGAATTGCATCTGAACGATAACGTGCAGACCTGGGAACTACAGGCGGATGGCGAATACGCAGAGCCGGGTAACAGCGAGGAACAATCTTCCTGCGTACAAAACCAACTATTGCAGCGCCTGACCCAGGCCTGAATAGATTAGTTCTTGAAACCTCTTCCTAGCCTGGCGCAGAACTGACTTCGGGAAGTTCTGTTCGCGACATCGCCCCGATAGTCTTTTCATTTTTCACCATGAAATCCAGCATGCCCTCGCGCAGGGCAGTTGCGCTGAAATTGATGCAATCTACGCCGTATGCCTCCATCAGACCGGTCATCACGCACCAACCCGCCAGTAACAGGTCGCGGCGCCGTTCTTTTAATCCGGGCACGTCCAGGTTTTCTGCAATGCTCTTTGCCATTTTCGATTTCAGGTCATAAAGCCCCTGCAACTGAATCTGACCCTTACCGTAGCCATGAAATTCACAAATCTGGGCCAGCATTTTCACGGTGCCTGATGAGGCATAGGCTTCATCCCAGCCGATTTTTTGTACACCGGGAACCACTTTATCGAACACTTCGTGGGCGGCTTGTAGCCCGGCATCCATGCGCGCCTCCAGCACTTGCTGACCGGCACCCTCAGCAGCGAAAAACTTGTCGCGCCAGGATACGCTGCCAATCCAGAGACTCTCGGTGAGCAGGCGCTCATGATCCCGGCCGATTATCACCTCCGTACTGCCTCCGCCAATGTCGATAACGAGCCTGTGCTTGTCGGATTTAGGTAGCGACGTAATCACTCCGGCATAAATCAGCACGGCTTCCTGTACGCCACTGATGATTGCAATGTCAATGCCCAGCCTGTGAGCCTCGGCGATAAATTCCCTGGCGTTTTCCGCAACCCGAAATGTGTTAGTACCCAGGGCCCAGTACTGCTGAATCGGATAGGCTGCCATGAGCAGCTTGAAACGTTCGAGACACTCGATACCGCGTTGAAATGCCTGGTGAGAAATGTTTTTGCTGCTGCGCACGCCTTCGCCCAACTGCACCTTTTCACTACAGCGTTCGATGATTTGGATTCGACCTTCTTTCCACACCCCGATTAGTAGGTGGAAACTGTTAGAACCAAGGTCAATACAGGCTTGCATACTCTGGTTTCCCGATACTTCAGTCGCCATTGGAACATGTTCCATGTTGGCAATGAAAGTCCGGTTCAGGAAACTGCAGATTTACGGAAGAGATATGCCGATCGAAATCGACTAGATCATGGACTGCTGGTAATTCTCCAGGCCTACCTTCTCGATCAGGGAGAGCTGGGTTTCCAGCCAGTCGATGTGCTCTTCTTCGCTGTCCAGGATGGCACTCAGCAAATCCCGGCTGACAAAATCACTCACCGACTCACAATAGGCAATGCCTTCCCGCAGGTCGGGGCAGGCAGTCATTTCCAGCTTGAGGTCACATTCCAGCATCTCCCGGGTGTTTTCCCCGATCAGGAGCTTACCCAGGTCTTGCAGGTTTGGCAGGCCCTCGAGAAACAGAATTCGCTCAACCAGTTGGTCGGCATGTTTCATTTCATCGATCGACTCTTCGTATTCCTTTTCCGCCAGCTTGTGCAAACCCCAATCCTTGAACATGCGGGAATGGAGAAAATACTGGTTGATGGCAATCAGTTCGTTGGCGAGTGCCTTGTTCAGGTGCTGGATTACGGTAGCGTCGGATTTCATACTGCTCTCGAAGGAAGTGATAAAGTCGAAAGCATCCGATTTTCACTGGTCGAAGTCAAGGCTGCTGCTTCATAAGCACTTGAAAACTAAAGAAAAGAAAATGAGATGCATTCCCATTATCAAATGGGACTGGATCATGAACCGGCGGGGGATTGAACGAAGACTAGCCTGCGTTTACGAAACCGGCAGACTTGTTGAATTCCTTTACGATATTCTGCGCCAGCTTGCTGCACTTGCCACAGGCCGTGGCGACGCCCAGCTTGCTCTGGACTTCGGTCATGTTACTGGCACCGTCGCGACACACATCGCGGATCTGGTTATCGGTGATTTGTCGGCAAATACAGACGTACATGGAATTCTCCGGGTTGCATGGCATTTAAATGCAAATGAGAATGATTGTCAACAATATTTAGATTTGCTAGTTTAGACCCTGGCAGTTTCCATGACTCTGCATTATAACTCTCTGAAATACTTACTGTTTATCTGAAATGACTGAAACATCCCTGGCCCGGGCGAGGAGCGGAAACCGTTGCGTGGTTCTGGATATCGCCTCCGACCCACCGGAACTGCGCAGCAGGCTCTATGCTCTCGGCATAATTCCCGGCTCGGCCCTGGAAGTGTTACGCCTGGCACCCCTGGGCGATCCCATGCAGGTCAAGGTGGGCGGCAGCTATATCAGCATCCGCCGCGCAGAAGCTGAAATCATTTCCGTGGAAATCCAGTAGTCCCCATAACCATGTTGAAGTTCGCACTCATCGGCAACCCGAATTGTGGCAAGACTACTCTGTTTAACGCCCTGACCGGCGCCAACCAGAAAGTGGGTAACTGGCCCGGCGTCACCGTGGAAAAGAAATTCGGTTACTTCCATATCGGTGCCACGGAATTCGAACTGGTAGACCTGCCGGGTATTTATTCCCTGGAACAGGAATCCAGTGGAATCGATGAGAAGATCGCCCAGGATTTCCTGAAACAGGGCCAGGTGGATCACATCATCAATATCGTCGATGCCACCAACCTGGAACGCAGCCTGGTGTTAACTCAGCAGTTGCAGGAACTGGGCATGCCCCTGACCGTGGCGGTAAACATGCTGGATGTGGCGGAGCAACAAGGCATAAGTGTTTCCGTCGAACATCTTCAGCAGCACCTTGGCGTACCAGTGGTAGCCATGGTGGCGTCACGCAAGTCCGGAATCAGGGAATTGCGGGAACAACTGGAACTACCCTCCCCGGTTGAGAGTCACTCTCATACGCCCACGGCTGAACACGCGGAAGCCAGCCCCGACGATCCCATTCTGCGCCGCTATCACCGTTCGCGGGAATTGCTGGACGGCGTGGTGGAAGTTACCAGCAATCATCATTCCCTGTCGGAGCGGCTCGACGCCATCGTGCTCAATCGCTGGTTAGGAATTCCCTTTTTCCTGCTGATGATTTACCTGATGTTCACCATCGCGGTGAATCTTGGCGCCGTATTTATCGACTTTTTCGACATATTGTTCGCCGCCGTGCTGGTGGACGGAACCACCTGGCTGCTGGAGAGCATCTCCGCGCCTGCGGTAATCGTCACCCTGCTGGCCCAGGGCGTGGGTGGCGGCATTACCCTGGTGGCTACGTTCATCCCGGTCATCGGTTTTCTATACCTGTGCCTGTCGGTGCTGGAAGACTCCGGATACATGTCTCGCGCGGCCTTCGTAGTAGACCGCCTGATGAGTGGAATCGGCCTGCCGGGCAACGCTTTCGTGCCACTGATAGTCGGTTTCGGTTGTAACGTGCCTGCGGTGATGGCGGCGCGCTCCCTGGGCAGGGACAGCGATCGCCTGCTCACCATCGCCATGGCCCCTTTCATGAGTTGCGGTGCCAGGCTGACGGTCTATGCCCTGTTCGCCGCCGCCTTTTTCCAGAGCAGCGGCCAGAATATTGTTTTCGGTCTTTACCTGCTGGGTATTGCCCTGGCCGTATTTACCGGATGGATTTTTCGCAAACAATTGTTTACCGGCGAAATCACACCCTCGTTCCAGGAGATGCCGGCCTACCACATACCGGTGCCGCGCAACATCCTGCTCACCACCTGGATGCGCCTGAAAGGATTCATGTTTCGCGCCGGCAAGACCATCGTCAGCGTGGTAATTGTGCTCAGTTTTCTCAATTCAATTTCGTTCAGCGGCGGTGTCAGCTTCGGTAATGAAGATTCCGAAGACTCGGTACTCAGCGTAATCGGCAAATCCATTACACCGGCGTTTGCCCCCCTGGGCCTGGAAAACGACAACTGGCCCGCCACCGTGGGCCTGTTCACCGGTATGTTTGCCAAGGAGGCTATTGTCGGCACCCTGGATGCCCTGTATAGCGCACCGGAACAAGACGCTGGCGGCGAAGGCGCAGCACCGGACCTGGTGGCTGCGACCCGGGATGCCTTTGCCTCCATCGGCGCTGAGCTGACGGCACTGGGCGGCGCCCTGGCGGACCCCCTAGGCGTTTCCATTGGTGATGTCAGCGATATCGAAGCGGTGGCGCAAGAACAGGAAGTGGAAACCAGCACCCTGACCAACATGGCTTCACTTTTCACCGGCCCGTTCGCGGCATTCTGTTACCTGGTCTTCGTACTTTTATATGCGCCCTGTGTCGCCGTGCTGGGTGCAGTCAACAAGGAGGCGGGCTGGCGCTGGACCCTGCTGATATTCAGCTGGTGCACCGGCCTCGCCTACATAACGGCCACCAGCATCTACCAGCTGGGAACATTTTCCCAGCATCCGCTGTTCTCCGCGGTCTGGATTGCCGTGATGCTCACGATACTAAGCCTGTTCATTTACTCTCTGAAGCGACTCTCTGGCAAAATGACGCCCAGCAACCTGATACACGCTGTACAGGTTTAATAATTCGTCGCAAGGCGACCCGTAAAAAGGGAGAGTTTGCTTGCCGAACAGGGTCGAAGTCTTACCCCGGGAACTGATCACGCGGCTGCTCGTCGTGGCTGCTGGCCTGGTATTGATCATCAAGCTGTACCTCGCCAGTGTGCTGGACCTCTACAGTGACGAAATCTTTTATTGGCTGGAATCAACCCGGCTCGCCCTTGCCTATTCCGACCTGCCCTTCATGACTGCCCTGCTGGTGGGTTTGGGATCCAGTCTCGATCCCGGTAACCCGCTGGCGGCGCGGGCACTGTTCATCCTGCTGGGAAGCCTGTTGCCTTTTTTAGTGTGGTGGATCGCATTGCCGGTATGCCCCCGGCAACAGGCTCGGGAGGCTGCACTGCTAAGCCTGTGCCTGCCCCTGGGAGGTTTCCTTGGACTGCTGGCCGTGCCCGATGTTCTCCTGATAATTTTCGGGCTCGCCGCCCTGGGATTTTTCCAGCGGGCACTGGACAACAATAGCTTAGTGTACTGGCTGGGCACGGGGGTGCTGGTTGCATTGGGATTGAGTACCCATTACCGTTTCGTGCTCTACCCGGCGGCGGTCATTCTCTTTCTCGTGGCCTACAGGCCGCTTCATTCCCAGTGGCGCAACCCGCGCCTGTGGCTGGCCATGACCATCGCTGCTACGGGTTCGTTTCCTATTCTCTGGTTCAACCTGAACAATGAGCTGAGCAGCGTGAGTTTTTACCTGGTTCAACGCCACCCCTGGGAATTTCAGCCGGCGGGTTTATTGCATGTGTTCAAGCAGGCAGGAGTCGTGTCACCGCCGCTGTATGTCATGCTCTGGTATACGGCCTGGCGTATGTACCTGCAGGCAAGGGATGGCAATGGGGCAGCGGGACTGCTGCTGAGTGTCGCCCTGCTTAACCTGCTGGTATACCTGCTGCTGGCACCCTGGACGGATTCATCCAGCACTTCACTGCACTGGCCGATTTCCGGATACCTCCCTCTGTTGGTTTTCCTCCCGGCCACATTACGAGAGTTATATGAATGGACGCAACAACGGCTGAGCTCCCAACTTGCCCGAAACCTGGTGCTGGCGATCCCCGCCATCGGTTTTACCGGCACCCTGGTAGCGTTTGCAGGTATCGGCTCCCAGGCCTACCAGACCCAGTTGCAACCGATACTGGGCACCGGTGTGTTGTCCAACAAGATGGCGGGTTGGAAGGAATTCGCTACACATACAAATGCACTTTTGCAGGAGCAATTATCAGGTCTGGAGCCGATCATTGTTACCGACAACTACTATACCGCCGCCCAGCTTCCCTTTGCCGGCGTGACCATGGATGCCTACAGCATCGATAACGACAAGGCGGTACGGGACGGGCGCTTCGTGCAATTGCAGTTGTGGCAACGGGGTGAGGCGAGCCTCGCCGGCCATGCCGGCAGGCCCATGCTTTTTATAACGGAAGACAGCTCCCTGAATATCCCGGACAAGATAGAAGTGCTGAAGCGGGCCTGCAGTTGGAGCGACAACCTGCGCCAGCTAGACACGCTGCGCCTGTTCAGTGGTGACAAGTCCTTCAGCTATTACCTCGGCGCGGCGATAAATCCGTCCCGTCGCGATGACAATCCGGCGTTTCCCTGTCCCTTCCCGCCCCTCGCCTGGATTGATGCGCCACAGGAAGACGCGGTGCTCAGTGACAGTTTCGAGGTAGCCGGATGGGCCTACATCGAAGACCTGGGGGTGGATCGTGTTTTCCTGTTATTGGACGGAGAGCGACATGCCGAAATGGCATACGGAGTTACTCGAGAGGACGTAGTGCGGGTGCAGGGCGTGGAGACAGATCCTAACAGGCCTGATCTGGGTTACCGGTTCCTGCTCGATACCTTGGCGTTGGCTAACGGCCGCTACATGCTCAGTATCGAGATCGTGGATCGGGATGGTTTCAGTTCATTCTTCGGCAGACGTCGTGTCGTCATCCGTAACTGAGTAAGGACGCAGTACTTCTACCGATATACGCCATTCGTTGGACTCGGTAAAACGCCACAGGCGCAGGTAGTTGGCCTGAAATCCACCCTCTTCACCTTCCACCGTATTCTCCGCCATGGTGCCGTAGGTATAACCCATGTCCTTGGATGTGGACAGGTAGCCGCCCACATACCTCATGCTGATGGGATTGGTCGTTTCCAGGGCGAAGTCAAGGTAAGCGCCATATACTGAACTGGCGGCATCGGCCCCTACCGCTGGCGCCATTCCGGGCAGGTACACGCGGGAGTTTTCCATGCCATAGCGCAGTAATGCCCGCTGCCCGCCACGAAAATTAATGCTCTGCCCGAACAGGTTGTCGGCGTCGATCAGGCTCTGCATGGTATTGTTTTCCACCATGATCGGATGCGCGGTTTCATCCAGCACCGGCTGGGTGTCTGCGAAATTCGGTCGCACATCGAGACTGAGAAAACCGGGAATGAATACGAACAGGTCCACGGCCAGTTCCCAGCTGCCTTCCATTCTGCGCCACACGGAAACGATGTGGCCAAAGGTATTCTCACCCGGTTCGTCAGGCGGACTGATGCCCGTCATCGGCCCAGCGGTTAATCCCATGTCGCCGTCACGGGATACATCGATATAGTGGGCCACCCAGCGCAGCTCGTTGCCCTCGAAATCTTCAGCCGTGTAGGTTTCCCTGGCGTTTACCGGTCCTTGCCGAAATACCACGGCGTCTTCGGCGAAAACTTCGAGAAATGCCTGGTTGCGACCAATTTGTTCAGAGCGCAGGGCGAAATTCTGGTCCGCGGCGGCAAGATCGAGCCAGTGCTGGTACTGGTCTACCTCCTGGGCGGAAGACATGGCGGCACTGAACAAAATCACAACCAACGGGCATAGTCGCTTACGGACAACTGGCAACATCACAGGCTCTCAAGAAATAACTGCCTTAATAGTAAATGATTAGGGCATTCGAGCATAACTTCTGCGCCTCGTCCTCCCAGGCGCCTGGGGCTAACTCACTGATCTTTCTTGAAAATGTGAAGCGTTTCCGGCATTTCGCATTGTCCGGGAGGGCCTGAGGGGCTAAAATCTCCATCCCCCTGAGGCAACTCACCGGATTCACCAAATCTGCATCAAATTCGGCTGAACCCCTTGACCAAGCTGCGAGCGAGAATCATATCGGCCCTGACCTGGGCCCCACTGGCACTGGTCTGTGTGTTTAACACAGCCAGCGGGCAGACTATTACCATAGACAGCTCCGCAAATCAGATGGCCATCGCCGATCGGGTCGAGTATTACGAAGACCAGTCCGAATCCCTCACGATCGAAGACGTCCTGGCGCCGAGTTTCAATGTCAATTTTGTTCCCCATAACAGGGAGATAATTCATTTCGGCCTCACCAGCTCGGCCTACTGGGTACGCTTCAACTTTGACTGGTCCGAGATGGACAGCGGTGCAACCCGAATTCTGGAATTCGGGCCACCGAAACTGGTTGCCGGACCAGTCCGGGGCGGCATACAACTCTACGCCCTGTCGGCAGACGGCGCTGTGGTCTCGGAGTACATCCTGGGTTCACACCTGGATGATCGGGAGTTGAAAACCCTCAATCGAGGATTCGCCTTACGAATAGACCCATCCTACGGTGACGCACTGTACATGCGGGTGAGCAGTGCCAAGCCCTTGCGCCTGCCGCTGACGGTCTGGGAAGAAGAGAGTTTCCGCCAGCAGGCCATGATGTCCAATATGTTCCTGGGCTTGCAGTACGGCATTCTCCTGGCATTGATTTTCTATAACCTGTTTCTGCTGTTTACCATCAAGGAATCCAGCTACATTTTTTACGTAGCCGCCATAGCGACCCAGGCCGCATTCCTCTATCTCGATTCCAAGCATTTGCGTTTTGCCCTGGACCAGATGTACCGGGCAAGCTGGGGCGTGGACATGGCGGAGCGGATGATCTATCCCCTGCTGGTGGCAACCGCCTTTTTATTCCAGCGCTCACTGCTGCGAATCTGGGAGCACAATCCACGACTCGACAGGGTTCTTCTATTTTTGCTTGGCGGGTTCGGACTTGTAGTCGCGCTCACGTTTATTCCCAATGAAAAAATCTTCCAGTACCTCTTTATCGCCCTGCTGGTGGTGGCAATTCCTTTCGCCTTCTATGCCAACCTGGATGCGATTCGGCGTGGCAACGCCACGGCTGTGGTTCACATGGCTGCCATCGGGGTATTCCTGGTGGGCACTATAGTCTTGATGTTCCTGCAGTTGATACCCGCGTTCCCGGCAAACGTATTCACAGAAAACGCTTACGATGTTGGCCTGATCGCCCAGGCGCTGCTGCTCTCGCTATCACTCTCCTATCGCTACAACCAGATCAAGCAGGAAAAAGAAGACGCGCAAAGGCAGGCTATTAACAACCTGGTACGTTCGGAGCAGATCAAGGACGACCTGCTTGCCAATGTCTCCCACGAGCTACGCACACCCCTGTATGGCATCAACGGACTGGCCGAAACCGCCTTGCAGGAATTTCGCAACAAACGCTCGGATGCCGAGCTGGTCAGCAAGAACCTCGAATTAATCCAGGCTAGTGGTGACCGTCTCACCAAGCTGGTAAATGACCTGTTGGATTTTTCCGCCGCCAGGGAAGAAGCGACCTACGTGAAATTCAAGCCGGTGGATCTGAACAGCCTGGTTACCCTGGTATTGGCGGTTTGCAAGCCACTGGTGGGCGATAAGAAGATTGAGCTGCGGGCGGAGATCGATCCGGACCTGCCACTGGTTTCCGGTGACGAGGATCGCCTGCAACAAATCCTGGTGAACCTGACTTCCAATGCCATCAAGTTCACTTACTCCGGTGAAGTGGTTATTTCCGCGGAACTGACCTCAGACTATAACGTCACGGTAAAAGTAAGGGACACCGGCATTGGTATTCATCACACCGACCATGACACTATATTCAAGACCTTTGAAAAGCTGCCTTCCCAACACCTTAATGCCAGTGGTGTCGGCCTCGGCCTGCCCCTGGCCAAACGCATGGTAGAAATGCACCGCAGCGAACTGAAACTGGAAAGCGAACTGGACCTCGGGTCGACTTTCAGTTTCGAGCTGCGGGTATCCCTGGACCAGACTCGCGCTATCAAGTCCCCGGAAGTGAGCAAGCAAATGATTCGTCGCGCGGATTACCTCGCCGACGCCAACAAGCCCGAAGAGCTGCCCAGGCTTCGCAGCGAACAGGAAACCACCATACTGGTCGTGGACGATGATGAAATTAATCGGGTGGTCATGGGGCAACAGCTGGAAGAATACAATGTCATCAAGTGCTCCAATGGACTCGATGCACTCAATGAGGTGGAGGAAAACAAACCCGACCTCATTCTGCTTGACCTGATGATGCCCGGGCTCAATGGTTACGAGGTATGCCAGAAGCTACGGCAGAAATACAACCAGATCGATCTGCCCGTTATCCTGGTAACCGCGAAGAACCACCTGGAGGATCTGACCGAGGGATTTCAGACGGGAGCTAACGACTACCTGGCCAAACCGTTTCACGTCGAAGAGCTGGTATCCCGGGTCGAGAACCAGCTTCGCCTCAGCATGCTGCACCGGGTCAACGAAGAAAACATTCGCCTGCGCTCCCAGATCGAGACCTATGCCGCGGCCGATGCAGAACTGCGCAGTTCCCGTTTCCGCCTGCAACAGGTGCTCGAGTCAATCAACGCCGGATTCATCGCTTTCGAATTGCCGGGCCAGATATTTTCCCTGAACGAACGGGCCGCGGAATTGCTGGGTACTGATCGCGCAACCCTGGACGGCCAGGATATCGATTCGATCCTGTCCGATGCCGAAAGCAACCAGGAATTTAGTGACATACTGCAACGCTGGGAGAGCGGGGAGCTCGAGGATGCCGCCAACGATGAATCAGATGCCGTTTACGCGGTTTCCGCCAATCTTGCCATTGAAGTTGTTCAGCCCTACAACGGCGGTGATAAATCCGGCAGCAAGACGGTCACATTCAATACGCGCCTGAACCTGTTTGGCAGTGACGAAGGGACCGGCATCCTGTTCCTGGAAGATACCGAGCCCCTGCAACAATTGAGCGAGACTCGGGAAGTGAAGGATACAGCACAACTGGTGAGCTTCATTGGCCAGGCACAACAGAATATTCGTCGCATCGGTACCCGTCTCAGCGTAATGACTCCGGCAGAAATTTCCGCCTATCCGTCACTAATCGACAAGCTATCCGGTATTGACGAGCTGGTGGAGTTCATCGATGACAAACTACCGGCGGTGAGCAGCGAGGGAGAATATCGGCAACAACTGGTCACTCTTATGCGTTCCGCCCTGCACACCTGGGAAGTCACTACCCAGAAATCCAAAATCGACCTGGCCGAGGAGAGCAATATCTGGGCGGTAAGCATCGATGACGGCCGCCTGCGTACTCGCACCTTCGACCGCTATCTGCGCCTGGAACAATTACCCAAGATACCGCGCTGGCGCGAAGTGGTGCGCACCGCATATTTCGTATTATCCAATCCAGCCATCGAACCGGAAATGCGCACTACCCTGGAGAAGGAATTGGAGAAGACCAAGTCCATATTGAAAAAGGCTGCCATCAGCTAGGGGCCGGAACACAGGTATCGATCCATGTATCTGCAACATTTCGGCCTGGCACAGTACCCGTTTTCGCTGACACCGAATACGCGCTACTTCCTGAAACTGGCGAGTCACCAGCAGGCCTTCAGTGAAATTCTGAACGCCCTGAAAAGCCAGGCGGGCTACAGCAAGATCACCGGGGAAGTGGGCACGGGCAAGACAATGCTATGCCGCAAGCTGCTGAATTCGCTGGAACATTACAAGGACAAGTTCGTCACTGCCTACATCCCCCATCCCATCCTCAGTGAGGAAGCAGTAATGCATGCACTGGCGGAAGAGCTGGCACTGGATCATAAGGCAGACGCCAGTTATTCCGATCAGTTGCAGTTGCTGACGGCCGCAATCATCGCCATCGGCAACGAATCGAAGCGCCTGGTATTGCTGATCGATGAGGCCCAGGCCATGCCGGAAGAATCACTGGATGCATTGCACCTGCTCACCGAGGTTGAGACCGGCAAACTCAAACCCATGCATGTGGTGCTGTTTGGCCAACCCGAGCTGGATGAGCTGCTGGGGCAATCCCGCCTGGAACGGATCAGGGATAATCTCGGTTGCTCTTTCGAATTACCGGCCATGGACCGGGATGACGTGGATGCCTATGTTCGGCACCGCCTTGTGAAGGCGGGCCACAGTGGTGGGCAGGTGTTCACAGCGGAGGCCATAGACAAGTTGTACGAAGCCACCAGTGGCGTGCCCAGGCTGATCAATGTGCTCAGTCATAAATCCATGATGGTGGCCTACGGCAAAGGATCCGCAACCGTCACCGGGGAATTTATTGCCTCTGCAATCGAGGATACCGAATCCACACATGAGCCGCGGGGATTGAAGCGACTGTTCTCCTGAACTTTTGCTGGTCAACACCCGCAAGTTGTTTCCTTTCACTCAGCCCGTATAATCGGGCTTCCTTTAATTCCGGACTGAACAATGGTCGACGATCTCTGGCAACAACTGCGCCGTGAAGCGGAACAGGTCATCAAAGAAGAGCCACTACTGGCGAGCTATGTCTATGCCTGCGTGCTCAACCACGAGACTCTGGAGTCGGCGTTGTCGTTTATCCTGGCCAACAAGCTTTCCGATGACGTCATGCCTATGATCACGGTGCGGGAGTTGTTTGACCGCGCCTTTGCCTTGTCACCGGAAATCATCGAACACGCGAGCTGCGACATCAAAGCAGTCAAGGACAGGGATGCGGCAATCAATGCCTACCTGCCAGTCATTCTCTATCTGAAAGGATTTCATTCCCTGCAGGTGCACCGGTTGGCCCATTTCCTCTGGACCAATGATCGCAAGGATCTCGCCTTGTTTATCCAGAGCAAGAATTCCGAAGTCTTCTCCGTGGATATACATCCCGCCTGCTCTATGGGCAAGGGAATCATGCTGGACCATGCCACCGGCATCGTAATCGGGGAAACTTCGGTAATTGAAGACAATGTCTCCATCCTGCAATCGGTTACCCTTGGTGGCACCGGAAACGAACAGGGTGATCGCCATCCCAAGATCCGTTCCGGCGTACTGATCGCGGCCGGTGCCAAGGTACTGGGGAATATCGAGGTGGGAGCAGGCGCCAAGATAGGCGCCGGCTCGGTGGTGCTGGAAGACGTCGCACCCCATACTACCGTCGTGGGTGTACCGGCCCGCGCTGTTGGCAAGCCTTGCACTGAATCTCCCGCCGAGACCATGAACCAGAGCATCGACGACGAATAATTCCGCGACCACTCCCGGTTTGCGCTATAAATTTTCCTCGGCGAACTTCGCCAATGCCGAACGCGGGACTCCCTGCAATAGTATGTTGCCACCCTGGGCAAATCCCTTGAACCGTTCTGTCAAATAGGTGAGCCCGGAGCTGATCGGAGTCAGGTAAGGCGTATCGATCTGCGCCAGGTTGCCCAGGCATATAACCTTCGAACCATTGCCCGCACGGGTCACAATGGTCTTGATCTGGTGCGGGGTCAGGTTCTGGGATTCATCGATTATGATCAGGCTGCTCTGAAATGAGCGCCCCCGGATGTAGTTCAGGGACTTGAACATCAGGGGTACCTTGTTCAGCACATATTCCACGCTGCTGCTGCAATTTTCATCTTCCCAGTGCAGTGCCTCCAGGTTGTCCGTTATAGCTCCCAGCCAGGGCTCCATCTTTTCTTCCTCGGTGCCGGGAAGAAAACCGATGTCTTCATCCAGCCCCTGGGTACTGCGGGTCACAATAATCCGCCGGTACAGCTTGTTTGGCACTGTCTGTTCGATGGCAGCGGCCAGTGCCAGTATGGTCTTGCCACTGCCCGCCGAACCGGTAAGGTTAACCAGGTGAACATCCGGATCCATGAGCAGGTTCATGGCCATGGCCTGGTAAATATCCCTGGGTTTCAATCCCCAGGTTTCCGAATCCATCATGTTGGGCAGGTTCAGGTGTAACAGGGTAACGCTTTCCCTGCCAACGGACAGGATCCTGGCCAGGAACCCGGTTTCATCCAGGATAAACTGGTTGGGATACACTTCCTGCTCGAACAGCCCCTTGCTCAACTCATGGAGGGTCTGCCCTTCCTGTTGTTTCGAATCCACGTTTTCGACCCGATCCCAGAATGAACCCGCATATTCGATGTAGCCCTTGTTAAGCTGCTCGATGTCATTCAGCAACAGATCGCTGTGGTAATCCTGGGATTCGATGCCGCAACCGCGCGCCTTCAATCGAACGTTTATGTCCTTGGTTACCAGTACAACCTGGCGCTCGGGATAGCACTGCTTGAGGTAGCCCACGTCGTTGAGAATCTTGTTGTCATTGAGATGAGCGGGTAACACCACATAGTCATCGGGTGTTTCTGTCATCAGCACCGATAACAATCCATTTGTTTCGCAGCCCTCGATGCGCTGAATGGGTACACCGGTTTCCACATCCCGCGAACTGGCCCTGCCGAGAAGCTTGTCAAGCTCACGAATGGCCTGGCGACAGTCCGCGGCAACGGCATGCCGGCCGCTCTTCAGTGAATCGAGCTCTTCGAGAACGGTTATGGGAATGACGACGTGGTGTTCGTCAAAATTAAGGATGGAAGTTGGATCGTGAATTAATACGTTGGTATCGAGTACGTAAAAGATTGGGTTTGAGGAGGTACTGCTGTCAATGGAATCCTTGACAAGTTTCACTTCGCTCATGGTAGGCGGAACCCCTGTGTGTTTGTTTAAACCTGGTTTTTGAGTTGGCCGAAGCCGAGATACCTCCCTATTGGCTGGTGGGTGAGATAAAGCGTCCTATTAGTTGCGTCGGCAAAGCAGGGCCAATTCTTTAGGATTGCTCCCGGAATTTGTGCCAGCTGCAGAAGAATGGGCGGGATGGTAACGGATTCCGGGGGCCGGGACGTAAAAGGCAATCAGCTGAGAGTGATGAGGAGCTGGCCTACCTTGACGTGATCTCCCAGGGCGATATCGATGGAGTTCACCGTGCCTGCCGCCGGCGAGCAGATCTCGGTCTCCATTTTCATGGCTTCCAGGATAAGGATGACTTCGCCCTTTTTAACCTTGTCACCGGCCTGCACCATCACCTTGTAGACAGTACCGGCAATGGGTGCCGGCACCGGAATGTCATCGCCACTCTCCGGCACAAGCTTGGCCGGGGTTGCCGAACGCACGGCGCCGGCGCGCCAGCTGATATGGGGCCCGTCGCTGGCGCGAATAGTAAATTCCCGCCCTTCCACTTCAACCGTATACAGCCCATCCTCTTCGGGGGATGAAGAGGCAGATCCGCCATCGGGAGACGGTTCGAAAAAGTCGGGGTTTTTGCGATTCTTGAGAAATTTCAAGCCTGCCCAGGGAAACAACGCGTAGGTCAGGGTGTCGTCAATTTCATTCTCCAGCACGATGCCGTCGTTGCTGGCGATGTCCAGCAGTTCGGCCTTTTGCTTTTCAAATTCCGGTTCCAACAAGTCCGCCGGCCTGCAGGTGATCGGTTCTTCGCCCTTCAACACCTTGGCCTGTAAATCCTTGTTCACCGGTGCCGGAGTGGCGCCGTATTCTCCTTTCAACACCCCTTCCGTTTCCTTGGCCACGGACTTGTATCGCTTGGCCGTGAGAATGTTCAGAACAGCCTGGGTGCCGACGATTTGGGAAGTGGGTGTTACCAGGGGTATGTAGCCGAGATCTTCCCTGACCCGGGGAATCTCCTCCAACACCTGGTCCAGCCGGTCGGTGGCATTTTGTTCCTTGAGCTGGCTCTCGAGATTGGTAAGCATACCCCCGGGCACCTGGGCTACGAGGATCCGCGAATCGATGCCCCTGAGAGAACCTTCGAACTCTGCGTATTTCTTCCGAATTTCGCGAAAGTAACCAGCGATTTCTTCCAGCAACTCGATGTCGAGTCCCGTACTGCGATCGGTGCCCTCCAGTATGGCCACCAGCGATTCCGTCGGGGAATGACCGTAGGTCATGCTCATGGAGGAGATGGCGGTGTCCACGTTATCGATACCGGCCTCTACCGCCTTCACGTACGTGGCCGTGGAAAGACCGGTGGTCGCGTGACACTGCATGTGAATGGGTATTGAAACTGTTTCTTTCAATTTGCTGATCAGCTCAAATGCCACGTAGGGTTTTAACAAGCCGGCCATGTCCTTGATACAAAGCGAATCGGCTCCCATACCTTCAATCGAGCGAGCCATTTCCAGCCAGGTATCAAGAGTGTGCACCGGGCTGATGGTATAGGACATGGTGCCCTGGGAATGTTTGTCGACCTTGTTTACCGCCTTGATCGCACACTCGAGATTGCGCATGTCATTCATGGCATCAAATATACGGAACACGTCGACTCCGTTTATTGCGGCACGCTCTACAAATTTTTCTACGATGTCATCGGCGTAGTTTCGATAGCCGAGAATATTCTGGCCACGAAACAGCATTTGCTGCGGCGTATTGGGCATTGCTTTTTTAAAGCGGCGAATTCGCTCCCAGGGATCTTCCCCGAGGAATCGAATACAGGCATCGAAGGTTGCACCGCCCCAGGATTCCAGTGACCAGAAGCCCACGCGGTCCAGCTTTTCCGCGATGGGCAGCATGTCCTCGATACGCATCCGGGTTGCCAGCAGGGATTGGTGGGCATCCCGCAGGACAACGTCGGTAATCCCGAGGGCTTGTTTGTTCTCGCTCATGAATACTTAGTTTGGAATTGCCGTGGATTTTCGGTATTGATCACCGCGGCAGGTTTCTCGTGGGAACGGACACTGTGTCACTGCTGTTACTGATTGATCGACCACTGGAAGTATCGAGAGCAGCATCATACAAGAACCGGGTTCATAATGCATCGCGACCACTCGTCGGAAAGTCCTCCCGTCTCCGTCGTTAGCTATTTAACAGACCCTTGATTATACTCAAACCACACTTTAGCTAAGCTTGTAAACAGGGGACTTGATGTGAATCAGAAAACCGGAATCAGGAAATACCTAACGGCCACTCTTCTATCTCTTCTCTCCCTCGGCGTTGGCCTTGCTGGCGGGATTATGTATAGCAGCTCCGCACAGGAGTCCGGTAAAGTTTTCGAGTTGAGAATTTACACAACGAACGAAGGCAAACTGGACGATCTTAATGCGCGTTTTCGTAACCACACCAATCGAATTTTTGCCAAGCACGGTATGGGAATCGTCGGGTTCTGGACACCTACCGACGAGGAAACCCGGGACAACACCCTGATCTATGTCCTGGAACACGAAAGCCAGGACGCGGCTAATGCTTCATGGCGTGCATTTGGCCAGGACCCCGAATGGCAACAGGTTGCGCGGGAATCCAATGCCAATGGAGAAATCCTGGCAGGTATCGAACGACAGTACATGGTCGCCACTGACTACTCGCCCATACAATAATCTGCAGGCACAAAAAAGCTGGCTGTGATTGGCAGCCAGCTTTGCTGATTCTAGATCGAGTCGGTTTGAGGTTCAGCCGTAGGCCAGCTCAAGCAGTTCCCGCACCGCTTGTAACTGAAAAAACCAGTACACTGCCATGAATACCACGATCGTTCCTATGGATACGATTGCGGCCATCTGGTCATCATCCAGCTTTGCTGGTTCCTTGGTTTGTTCTTCACTCATAAGTACTGTCCTGAAAAAATCTGTCCGTCTTCACTAATTGACTGTGCTTAGCCACTGTATCCAATCCAGCGACCGGTAGCTGCCACCGTAAACCAGACCAGCACCGAGGACAGCGCGATGCCACGCAAGATCCAGGGCTGGATAGTATCCAGGTCACGGGCCAGCAAGGGCTTGCGCACGAAATACTCGAAGAGCATGCCAACCATCAGGGCCAGCATCTTGTACCAGTAAACCGGCAGGTAGTAGATCTTCATGGCAACACCGCAGGCCATGAATACACCGGTTGCCAGCAAGGTAATCAGGGCCCAGTTAAACAGCTTGAACGCCCTGTCTTCAACATCCCTGAACGGCACATCGGCGAACACCAGGCCTACGAGTCGGCCGTTCGCCACCAGTACGGAACCGCCGAGCACGGCGAGCGCCAGTAAGTGTACGGCCTCAACCGTGGCGAAGGCTGCGCCCCAGGTTTTGCCGATAACACCGAATGGCGTGGTTTCCATCCACTCGAATACGGGCTGGATGCTCATCCACACATCGACGCGCAGACCGCTATAAGAGAACGCAAGTAATAGCAGAACGGTACCGGCCGTGAGTATGGTTCTGGTGTAAGGTCCCAAGAAGCTTAAGGGCATGAAACGACTCCTGATTCTGTACTTTCTATATATTCAATCGATTCAGCTTGATACTAGAACCGTGTCTGACCGTCTACGCAGCCGGCGACGAAACTGACGAATGGTCCCTGCCCATGCTGGCAGTCGAACCAGTCATATGCGATAAAGCGGCCGCAAATCACAATGATGCTCCAGAATGCCAGGGACAGCATCGCCCCTGTCCTGATTCGACTGGGCGCCCTGGCATCAGTATCCCAGGTGTCCACGGATTCGTTCATGCGCTTGTGGAAGAGCCACGCATTAATCGCGCAGGCAACCAGCAATACCATCTTGATTCGGAACCATACGCTCTGCGCGGTACGAATGGGGATGGCATAAAACAATAAAATGCCAGTGATAAACATGATGGTGAAACCAATCAGCATGGGTACGTTTAGCCGCGCGGCAATCTTACTTGCAGGGATTTCAGTAAAGGCGTAGCCCAGCATCCTCAAGTCGATAATAAACAGCATGCCAAGGCTAAGCATGAGCGTCATCACATGAGTGGATTCGACCCAGCTATACATATAAAAAGATTCATGCAGTGCAGTGCTCCAACTCATATCGTCGAGCCATGCTGCAAAATTGAATACCAGTTGATTCACGAATTCTCTCCACTACCCTACTGAGGATCACAGTCCATTAAGGACTTGTTGTGTTTGCATTCCTTTGCGGATTGCAGTGTTGTTTTCTTATTCTCAGGCTATCGCCGTGACCAGCATCGCCTGGCTTCACCCGAAGTTGAGTCTATTTTTTCCTGCATTGCCGCTTATTGAGATTGATCAATAAACACCTGATTCACGGCGATTTTCAGGGGCAAGCATACCCAAGAGACCGGGCAAAATCTAGCGGCCCCGAGAGCATGGGTGCATGAGAAAATTTTGATGGATATTCGATCAGGCCTTGATCATCTTCTTGCGATATTCAGATGGGGTCAGGCCCATAATTTCCCGAAATGCATTGTTGAATGGAGTAATCGACTGGTAACCCACGGACAGGGCGATGGTGAGTACCGGTACATTCTTGTTTTCCCTGTCTGAAAGTACATTGCTGGCATCCTCGATGCGATACTGGTGCAGCATGGCGTTAAAATTTCTGAAACCCAACTGCTTGTGAATGAATGCCCGTAGCCGATATTCCGGAATGTTCAGCTTCTTAGCGAGCATGGCAATGGTCAGCCCTGCTTCCTTGTAGAGCTCACCGTCGCGAAAAGCATCATTGAACGTGGCGACATCGAACTCCCGGTTATTATCCTGGCCGGGCTCTTCCGTGCGTTCCGTGACCTTGCGAATCACCGAGGACAGGGATACCGGGTCGAAGCGCAGGGAAACCAGCACCATGATCAAAGCCAGAACCGCGATGGAATAAACAATTATGGACTGCGCACCGGCATAGGCAGTCGAACCTCCATCCAGCAGGAAATTCTCCACGAACACAACACTGAAAATCAACGCACCCTGGACGCCGATAATAAACCAGCGAAAAATTCGACGATCTTCCACCAGGTCGGCGCGCCAGCCCTTCAGGGTCCAATAGATTGCGAAGCCAACGAACACGAGCATCAATACATCCAGCGACGTGGAAAGGATTTGCATGACTGCGGCATCTGCAGCCTGTGCGTCGGACAGGTTTATTATGTTAAGCAGGAAGTCGAGTATGACCTGTAGCGCAAAGGCCACACCAAGAACCATTGGAAATTTCTGTTGCTCCTGGAATACGAGAAAGCAGTAAATCATGAACAGGCCGCAAATCGAGTTCGTGCCAAACTGGATAAGTATTTGCACAGAGCTGAGGTCGATCTGGAATTGAGGCGAGATGTGTTCACCGGTCATGCCGTTTAGCAGGTAGAACATGATGAACACCGCCATCACTGCAAACACACGCGCACTACCCGCTCGCGGATCGGTTTTCAGGTAGCCAACCGCAAGCATCAACACCGACATGATGGCGATGAGTTGGGCGGCGAAAAGAAGTAGTGGATTCGGCAAGCTCAGAATCCCGGAATGCTTAGGGAGCGTCCCACAATAACCGATAGTTACTAAAAATTCAAAGCCCGGCAGGCCCCGTGGCTATTGGCTCTTCGCTATTAATCGGACTCTGGTTCCTCGCGTTTCCCGCGACGAATTTTTTCTTCGATACTGTCTACAATGCCATCCACAGAACGGGGATCGGGATCGTCATTGTGCTCTTCGAACAAATCCACCTTCCGGTCCAGCTGCCGGCCCAGCTCCATGACTCGTTCGAAGCTCGAATTCTCACCGCTATTCTGTTGGAACAAATCTATTAGCAATGCAACCACGGACAAAGGAGCGAACACAAAATCCCTGACAATATCGGCCAGCAGCTTGAACTGGAATACCAGGAAGCGGCGCAGTTGCGGCCAAACCTTTTCCCCAAACTGAAGTCTGAGCTCATTGAAATCTGCCATATCCATTTGCTCCATTGGAGTTGCATTGAAAAAAGCCCGGGTCGCGGGCTAATTGTTTACCCGGCGACCCGAACCAAGCGCAAAAACCGGGGCAATGTACCGTAGGGCCAATGGCCACAGCCACAGCATCGCAATCCTTACCCATGTTTATTCATGTATCGTGCCAATTACATAAGTCATTATTTTTAAATAGGAATTTTTACCAGTCACCGGGATCGGAGTGGCGAAAGCAACCAAGGAATTGGCAATTTCGCCACCGGTCCCGGGCGAAAAAGAATGGGCAATCCGGTTCGGCATACAGGCTCAAGGTTAGCGGAGCAAGGCCATGTGAAGTATGATTGCGACGACCTGCGTAGTTGATGGCCACATGATATTCAGAAAAATCCCCTCCGTTTCTTTCCTTCTGTTTTTGCCAGTATTAGTCGCCAATCATGCAGCGGTTGCGGCAGAGGGTCCCTGGCGACTGAACGACGCACTGAATTCAAGCAGTGGATTCAGTATTTCCGGAGTACAGCGCACCCGATTCGAAAACCTACACGACAGTGTGTTTCCCGGCGCAAGTCCCAACGACCAGGGACTGTTCCTGCGAACCAACCTGAATTTTTCATACAGCAATGAATCCTTCAGTGCACAAATGGAGCTCGCCGATGCCCGGCAGGAACTCATGGATGATGACAGTGCTGTCACCAGCAGCTGGATTAACGCGGCAGAAATCATCCAGGCCAATCTCGTTTTTAATTACGGTGCGGATAACGACAGCTTCATACGCGTAGGACGACTCACTACGGATTGGGGCAGTCGTCGTTTCGTCGCCCGAAATCGTTTCAGAAATGCCATAAACACATTCGATGGCGTCGAAGTTCACCAGGAACTGGGAAATGGGGACTACTTTCAATTGCTGCTCAGCCAACCGGTCAGGCGCTTGCCTTCGGATCGCATTGGCTTGCTGGATAATGAATACAAACTGGACGAGTCCAGTCGAGCAACGCGGTTTTACGCCCTGCAATATTCCCTGCCCGGTTTTTCAGAACACTTCACCACGGACCTGTTCTATTTTGCTGTGCGCGAAGACGATCGCAGTGGCGTACAGACCCGAAATCGAAACTTCGATTCACTGGGATTCCGCTTGCGCGCGGCACCGGCACCCGGTCAACTGGATTTCGAGATCGAATCACTACTTCAGTTCGGCGAAAACCGGGGCAGCTCTTCTCCAGCCGCCCTTGTGGACCTGGATCATCGTGCCTATTTTCAGTTTGCCGCTATTGGCTACAGCTTCGAGAATAGTCTGAACCTGCGCGCGGTTCTGGAATTTGATTACGGCAGTGGGGATGAAGATCCACTGGACCAGGATTACGGGCGCTTTGACTCGCTGTACGGTGTCGGGACATTCGAATTCGGCCCAACGGGAATGTATGGCCCGCCATTTAACCGCAGCAACATTATTTCTCCCGGCCTGCGTCTGTTTGCCGATCCCCGGGACGATCTGAACCTGATGGTTTTCTACCGTCATTTCTGGTTGGCGGAAGAGCGTGACTCCTGGGGGCGCACCGGTCTGCGGGATAGCAGCGGTGCAACCGATTCATACATGGGGCAACACCTGGAATTGCGCGTTCGCTGGGATGTCTTACCGGGCAACCTGCGCCTGGAAGGCGGGGCCATCTTCCTGAACTCAGAAAACCACAGCAACATGAATACGCGCTACGGATATGTAGCCACAATCTTCACCTTCTAGCGTCTCGCCGTTAATCGCCCAATACGGGAACCCACCGCAGCTACGCCGGCACCGCCAAAAATTGGGTTATGCTTCGGCCAATAAGAATAAACTCCTCCGTACAGAAAGGAGACTCAGTCATGTCCCGTACCCGAACCTATCTTCTCATCCCGGTCTGCCTGCTTCTGGCATTAGCAGCCTGCAGTGAACAGTCCAGCACCTCCTCATCCGCACCGCCCGCTGCTCCGGCCAACGCCGTTACAGGCAATGTCATCCAGGGAACAGTCAGCAGCGAGAACGGCGCCGAGGCTGGCGTCTGGGTTATCGCCGAGACCGGTGAATTTGATACTTTTTTTGCCCGCATCGTGGTTTCCGACGATACCGGCAACTACCTGATCCCGGATTTGCCCGATGCGGAATACGAAGTGTGGGTCCGCGGCTACGGCCTGGCGGATTCGCCGCGCACCACGGCACGCCCGGGACAGGAACTGGACCTGGAAGCCATTGTGGCGGCCAGCGAAGCCATCGCGGCCCAGGTCTATCCGGCGGCCTACTGGTATTCCATGATGGACCTGCCCCAGGAGTCGGAGCTCGGCAATATTTCCGGCGGACTCAACGAATACCTGACGTTCATGAAGAACATGGCCTGTGTCGGCTGCCACCAGATCGGTCAGTTGGCGACACGCACTATTCCCGCTGCACTGGGAAATTTCGAGACCCACGAGGAAGCCTGGCGCCGCCGCGTGATGTCGGGACAGGCAGGCCTGGGCATGTTTAATCAACTGGCGCGGCGGCTCGATGGTGTGCCCTTTCAATACCTGGCGGACTGGACCCAGGGTATCGAAGACGGTGAGCTGCCTTTCGCTACACCGGAACGTCCCAGTGGCCTGGAGCGCAACGTGGTGGTCACGGTAAGAGATTGGGCCACACCCATTGCCTATATGCATGACCTCTCAGGCACCGACCGCCGTGATCCCACCGTAAATGCATATGGACCGTTATATGGTGCACCGGAACTCAGTACCGACGACTTCCCGGTGCTTGATCCCGTGGCCAATATCTCCTGGTCATTCCGCGCTCCGGTGATGGATCCCGACACACCCACCACGGCGTCGACGCCGCCGGCCGCTCCCTCGCCTTACTGGGGCGACCAGGTAATCTGGGACAGCCAGGCCAACGCCCACAATCCCATGCTCGACCAGGACGGCAGGGTCTGGTACACGGCGCGAGTGCGTGGCCCGGACAATCCCGATTTCTGCAGGGAAGGCTCCGACCACCCATCGGCGCAATTATTCCCAACACAACGGGCCGGACGCCAACTCTCCGTCTATGAACCCGATACTGAAAGTTATACTTTTGTGGACACCTGCTTCAGTACCCACCACCTGCAGTTTGCCTACGACGAAGACAACACCCTGTGGACCAGTGGCGGTGGCGACGTGGTGGGCTGGCTCAATACCAACCAGTTTCTGGAAACCGGAGACGCGGCGGCATCCCAGGGCTGGTCACCTTTGATTATCGACACCAACGGTAACGGCCAGGTGGACGAATGGACCGAGCCCGGCGAGCCACTGGAAGCAGGAAAGGACGCACGGGTACGAGCCGGGTTTTACGCCGTAATGCCCAATCCCGCAGACGGGTCGGTGTGGGGCTCCAATGCCTT
>CAYFKD010000001.1:694153-809458 GCA_964343795.1 uncultured Pseudohongiella sp. | reverse complement strand
TCGGCTATCCCGGTGCCATCGTGCGCTTCGATCCCGCCACCGGTCTGGGGGAAAAATACAACGTGCCCCTGCCCGGCTATGGTTCCCGCGGCGCGGACATCGACAAGAATGGCGTGGTATGGGTTTCCCTGGGCAGCGGTCACCTGGGTGAGTTCGACCGCAGCAAATGCCAGGGCCCGCTCAGCGGACCCACAGCCACCGGCGATCACTGCCCCGAAGGTTGGAGCTTTCATCGCCTGCCGGGACCGGGCTTCAGGGATCGCCCGGAAGAGAGCGTGGAATCCAGTTATTACACCTGGGTTGACCAACATAACAGTCTTGGCCTGGGTGAAGACGTGCCCATCGTTACCGGCAATTTATTCGATGGCGTGCATGCCTTTGTCGATGGCGAATTCATCACCATTCGTACTCCCTATCCCCTTGGTTTCTACACCAAGGGGTTTGAAGGCCGAATCGACGATGCAGACGGGGGCTGGAAGGGTCGTGGAATCTGGGTACCCAGCGGCGATCGTACGCCCTGGCTGAAGGAAGGCGGCCAGGGCACTAAGCCGCTAGTCGTTCATTTTCAAATGCGGCCGGACCCGCTGGCGGATTAGCCGGATCGCCACCGTCCCGGGCATGGCGGTAGCTCATCCAGATCAGGAACTGTAGCCCAAACAGTAACGACGCTGCCAGCAAGTGTGTAGGCTGCACTAAAGCCGGCATGCCCAGGTGACCCAGGGTAGCGCCGGACAACACTGCCACGCCAATTACACAAATCATAGCAATCGTCATACGTGTTAGCGGATGCTGCCAGCCTATGGATCTCACCAGCAGCCACCCAAGCCAAAGATTGGAGAACAACACCACCGCGGAAAAGCTGCGGTGTACATAGAAAAACCAGGGCATGAACTCGATCCATTGGGTTCGCAGTTCTTCACCCTGGGCACGAGCAATGAAATCGGTCATCTCCCGCACCTGGGTTCCCATGGCCACCTGCAGAACGGTAAATCCCAGCACCACGTAGAGCACGGTGCGGAATTTGGGATCTATGTTTTCCACGCCATGGGCCACCATGATGCCGCGACGGGCCTGGGCCAGGGCGTATAACAGGGTTGCGACGATGGCCAGGGCCATGAGCATGTGCAGGGTAATCATGCCCGGTTGCAGGTTGGATCCAACCACCCGGGCACCCAGCCAGCCCTGGAATCCCACCATCAGGAACGCCGCCACCGATGCGATGAAAATTTTCGAATCATGTTGGCGGCATCGCCAGGACAGGATCGCGGTGAGGAAGATGAGAAAACCGATGGTGACACCCACCAGTCGGTTCATGTACTCGGTCCAGGTCTTAACCACGTTAAAGCGGGTCTCGGCATAGCCCAGGTCGGCATAGATCTCCTGGTAGTTGTCTGGGAGCTGGGCTTCGCTGGTAGGGGGAATCCACTGGCCGAAACAGGTGGGCCAGTCGGGACATCCCATACCGGCTCCGGAAGCGCGCACGCTGGCACCGACCAGGATCAGGAAATACACCGCGGCGATAGTGACCCACGCCATGCGGCGATAGCGTTGCAATGCGGGATCGTTGGCGTTCATGCTGGAAGCAACCTGGTCGGCAAATTAGAACGGGCGGGGAGCATAGCCCAGCCCTGTCGCGGTTTCAAACAGGTTGGCGCTACTGGCGCAGGGCGCCCAGCAGCTCCGCCGAGGCGTAGCCGTCCATGGGCAGGTCGTGGTCACGCTGGAAAGAACGGATCGCGGCACGGGTCTGTCGCCCCACCCGGCCGTCAGGCGTGCCGGAGTCGTAACCATTACTGTTGAGTAACTCCTGCAACTCGCGCACATCGGCCACGGACATGGCCTGCTCGTTTTCCGGCATGCGCTGGATCGGCGGTGCGCCGGTATATCGATCGGCGAGATGACCCACGGTAAGGGCATAGAACACCGAAGGGTTGTAGGTCATGGTGACGCGGAAATTCTGGTAAGTCAGGAATGCCGGTCCACCGGCACCGGCGGGGAGTACGATGGATGCCTGCATGTCGGCAATGGGCAGTGCATTGCCATTGACCTGGGTAACGCCAAGGTCGGCCCATTCCCGGATCGGTTTTCGCGTCCCGGTACCAACCTGGCTGAAATCGAAACCGTCGGGCAGCAGTACCTCCCTGCCCCAACGTTCATCGCCACGCCAGCCTGACTGGCTGATGAAATTGGCTGCGGAATGAAACACATCGGGCAGGCTGTTCCAGATATCGACACGGCCGTCGCCATCACCGTCGACGCCATACTGGTAAAACACCGAGGGCAAGAATTGCAGCTGGCCCATGGCACCGGCCCAGGAACCACTCATGCGTTCCGGGGTGATATGGCCGTCTTCGATGATTTGCAACGCAGTGAGCAACTCGCGACGGAAGAAATCGGCGCGGCGCGGATCGTAGGCCAGGGTGGCAAGCGCATTAAGAACGGAGAAACCACCGGTAGCGCGGCCATAGTTGGATTCAATAGCCCAGAATGACACCAGGTAGTGAGGCTGCACCCCGTATCGCCGTCGCACCTCTTCCAGCAATGACGCATGCTGCTGCAACAAGGCCTGACCGCGGCTCACCTGGGTGCCGGTTATGCGCAGGCTGACGTAACGGGTAAATGTCTGTACGAATTCCGGCTGGCTGTTATCCAGTTCCAGCACACGCTCCAGGGGTTCGACATCATCCAGTGCGGCCAGGGTTGCTTCACTAATGCCAAGCGAAAGTGCTTCTTCACGCAATCCGTTAAGCCATTCCTCGAAACTGAGTTCCTGGGCGGACGCTGTGACTGCAAATACAAAACTGAAAAAAACTACGGACAGGGTTCGCATGACGAATCATGGTAATAAAATCTGGCCGTGTTGAACATTGCACTCGACCCGCAAATCAGTGATTTAGCGGGCAATGCCGGGTAAAGATCAGGAACGGTGGCCTGCCTGGAGACTCAGGCAGCGGCGTTGTGATGAATGTATTCGCTGACTTGTTGCTCCGCCGTTTCGGAAAGATCCACGAAATTGAGACCAAGGTGGTAACTGTCCTGTTTCAGGCGGCGACAGTAGGAGACATTGCAGGTGGATTTCACTACGGACTTGCCATTGGATGGCAGGGTGAACTCCAGTTCGAAATCCGGGTACAGTCCCGACTCGGATTTCACTTTATTCAATTGTTCGATAAGCTGATGCCTGCATTCGAGCTGGATTCCCGCCGGGGACAGGTTCGTTAGCGTTCCGTTTCGCACCACCCCGGCGAGCAAGATGTTCGCTTCACCGGCGAGTTCCACCCGCGGATAGCTGCGTCTTTCATTACTCATAACAACACCTGGTTCGAATTGCGCTGGATTTTGTACTCTGCAGGGTCAAGCATAAGGAATTGAGCAGCATGGCCCACCAGAAATTGTTCAATTTTTGATCTATTTAACAAAATTGGCGATCCACGCCGAAAACTGCGGCCTGGTTCCCAAAAACCGGTCCACCCATACGAGCGTTCACATGGCGGCGACAGGGCAGCGATCAATGCGAACCGGCACAATCCGCCGGAATATTCTTACCGGGCTCTGGGGTGCCCTCACGGCCTCCTGGCTGGCCCTGTGGCCCACGATAGTACTGGGGCAGCCCCAGCACGAAGTAACCGTAGTACGGGCCTACGATGAGGCGGAACAGCGGCTGCGCTACGACCAGCTCCTGGCCGAGTTTGGCCGCAACAAGGAACTACCCGCCGGCTACGAACTGCAAACCCTGCTGGCCCTGAGCCACTTCCCGGAACTGAAAGAGGTACGCATTCGCTTTATCTACGACGACGTGGACATCCCCCTGTCCTCGAGGCCGTACTGGGCCAGCATGCTCCGCTCGGCACGGAACCGAACCTACCTGGTGGTTATCGATTCCCACCGCGACGGCGGCCGCCAGTCCCTGCTGGTAAAGAACCAGCCCTTTAATGCCCAGGTGGGGATCATCGGTCATGAACTGGCCCATACGGTGTATTACCTGGACCGGTCTTTCTTCGCGATCGCCGCTGACGCCCTGTGCCAGCTCGACCGGGATTGCCGCGTGCGCTTTGAACGCGCTACGGATATAAGGCTCATCGAATACGGACTGGGATGGCAACGCTACGATCACGCCGCCTTTGTGCGGGGACAATTCATGGCCAATCCGCAACCCGTTGCCAGCACCGGCGGGGGCGGCGCCTACATGGGACCACCGGAACTACTTGGCCTCATGCAACGGGTCGCCGCCTACGACCAGGTATCCACTTCCGGCACTAGCCAAACAGATTGATAGTCTCCGCGGCAATTCCGAACTGTCCGTTGAAGTTGGAGCCGATGCCTGCCATTTGGCGCAGCGCCACATGAATGTGTTCCGGCGTCAGGGTAATGCCACCGGGATCGAGTGCCAGGGTCTGGGGGTTTATCTTGACAGCCTCAACATGGTCATCGGTTCCGCCCACTACTCGGTTTCCCCGGACGCCGGCACCCATGGCCATGATGCTGGTGACGTTCCAGTGGTCCTTGCCTTCGTTGTCGTTGTAAAACGGCGTTCGGCCGAAGTCCGAACCCACGATCACCGTCACCCGGTCCTGCAGGTTCGCGGTCACGATCTGGTTCCACAAGTGATCCAGTCCACTCAGCAACTGGTCGAGTCGGTTGGCGTGGTTCTGGTCGTGGTTGCCATGGGTATCGAAACCTCCCATGTGCATGTTGGCACTCACCGCAATGCCGCTGGAGAATGCCGCCACTGCCACCTCGGCCTGCCCTTCCAGTCCCCTGGAGACGCGATCCGGTAGCAGGGCCACCAGGCGATTGAGATTGTTGTCGCCGGTGCGAGCCATGATCAGTTCGTTTATCTGGCGCCGCTCAAGAGGTAGCGTGGAACGATAGTACTGCCGTTGCAGACGCTCGTTGCGAGCCCGCTCGATCTCCGCGTAGACGTTCTGGTCGAAGTACAGTCCCTGTTTCTCCACTTCTGCCTCGTGGGGTCGGCTGGCGTTGGGATAGGCCAGTTTCTGAAACACCTCCCCTTCCCCGATTCGAGCCGGTGCCACCAGGGAAGCGGTGTTGTCGTAACCACCGTTACTGATATACGCCAGGGGTTCGTTGGGCGCCGTGGCGGCCGCTGCCAGGGCCGGGAAGCTGGGATAGCCTTCTTCGATCTTGCCGCTCCACACATAGCGAGAGCCGGCGTCGTGGTTATTGGTCTGGGTGTCGATACCGTTGATCACCAGCAGGTGATCGGCATGACGAGGAAAGAAATTGGCGAAGTGTCCCGGTGAATTTGCATCCGGTGGACTGATGTCCGTCGGATAGCTGGAAGGAAAGGTAATTCCACCAGCAGTGGTAATGGCGTTTACCGAGTAATTGTTCACCGGTCCCCGTCCGTCCAGTCGCGGGCGGTCCCCTTTGGGATCGATGAAATAGGTCGGATCCCAGCCACCGCCGGCATTGACCGCGATCCAGAAACGATTCGGGGCCTGCTGGGCGTACAAGGGGTTCAGGGTCAGGCTGAGGCCGCTGCCGGCCAGGTACTTCAGGAATTGTCTGCGATACATATCCATTCCCTCCCTTAGTTATAGAGAAAGCGGTAGTCGGCCAGCAGGTAGGCCACCACCGCCATCCAGGCGCGGATCACGTACTGGCGATCCTGCTGCAGCCGCACCGGGCCGCTGTAGCCCTGCTCCTGGGCCGTTTCCGCGCTGAGCAACTCTTCGCCATTGAGATCCCGGGTGCGGTCACAATCACCGGGCAGGCGCGTCACCCACCATTCGCCGGCATTGTTGAGCAGGATCTGGCGGCCCCGGTTAAGAATGGTCATGAAGAGCTGTTCGGTAATCTGTAGCTCCGCCGATTGAGCGGTGAGATGCTCACCCAGCAGGTAATCATGGAGGTAGATGATGTTCTCGCGAATCAGGGTCATTACTGTGTCGTCGATGACACCGGCATCGTTATAAGGACTCATCTCGTGATCCACGAACAGGAACAGGCGTCTTTGCTTTTCCGGCAACCAGAAATCGTGAGCCACCGCGTAACAGGCCAGCTCATTGGCCATGCGCAACTGCATGGCTCCCATCATACCGTTGGGTGAACGTAGCCTGGTTGTTATGCTATCGGAATCGATGCCACCGTAGATCTGGTGAAACTGGCTGCCCAGCTTGGATGCCCAGGACTTGTTCCTGTCCTTGTAATAGGAATCCATGGAATAGCGCCAGTCAAAACCGAGCAGGGATTCGATCTTGCGATCCAGTTGTTCCGGTGACAGCAGGTAGCTGGCGCCGGTTTCTGCATGGGCAACGGTGTTTGCGTCGCTGGTGAGTCCGGCAGCACGCCAGTACGGGCTGAGGATGATTTCCTGCACGAGCGTCTTCAGGTTGTAATTATCACTAACAAACGTGCTCTGCATGTCATTGAACAAGGTGCGTTCCGCGATGTAGGCATCCATGGCCAACTGGTCACTATCGGCAGGTGCCTCGAGGGGCTCCTTGCCGGTTAAGCCATTCACAAGGATACGGGTTACGGCACGGGGAAACTTGGGATCCGCAGCCATCCGGTGGGCCAGCCACTGCACCGAGCTGTCCACGTTACCCGCCAGGCATTTGCTCCCCGTTGAAACCGCGCGGCTCCATGTCCGTGTACCAGCCGTATTTTGACAAACGGGTTGGGCGGTAGCGGCCCTTGTAATCCCAGTTCTGGAAGATGGACGCCACCGGGTCCAGTACCGAATGACACTTGGAACATTCCGGATTGTTGATCGTGGGAATGGGCGTGGTGATATCCACCGCGTTACCCGGCCGCACTCCCTCGATGGCCAGTATGTCCGTATCCAGAAACAGGTCGAACACCACCCGGGCGCGGCCGCGATTGCGATTGGTTTCCGTGGTGGGGTAACGATTGAGAAACATGGGCGAGGTCAGCACGCCGGCATGGGGAATCTCCGGCAGTCGCGCCGGCAGGAATTCTTCCGGGTCGTCGGGATTGCTGAAGGCAACCTGGCTCTCCACACCGTAACTCTGGGCCGAGAACGGATTCACCATGAAGTAGTCCGCAGTGAGAATCTCCGTGAACGGCAGGTCATTGCGCACCACGTGGTTGATAAGGGCGAGGGGTTCCCGCGCAACGCCGTTGTTGGTGGCGCGACGAATGCTCTCGAAGTCCTCACTGCGATTGTTCCGGTCCGGGTCATACCAGTAGAGACTGGGAAAATCATCCCGGCTTAACAGGCGAATGGCGTGGTCCGAGCCGTTGCGTGAGTGATATTTGTCGGTAAGCAGGTAGTCGTTGAAAATCTCGGTCAGGCGCTGGTAGAAAGCGTCTTCATTCATCATGCCCTGCACCGCCATGCGCAACCCATTGGTGCCGCTTGCGGCTACCTGGAACTCTTCCAGGGTCGGCAGGCGGCTTACCAGTTCACGTGCCGCACGGCGTACCGCATCGCCACTGGCCATGGTCTGGATGAAACCGATGGTCTCCGTGCTCACCTGCTGGTTGCTGCTGTTGAACTGCGCCAGGATGTAATCCGCCAGCAGGGAGGCACAGCTGCTGTCACAGGAACCGGTATTGCCCAGGGGCATGGTGTCGCGGATGTAATCGCTCAGGGCCGAGGCGGAACCACAGTTGCTGCAGGCGGATAGCGCCGGCGCCACCGCGGTGCCCGCGCCATCCACGGCATGGCAACTGGCGCACAGCTGGTTGTACTGGCTTTGGGCCTGGGGATCGGGGCTGGAGGAGCCCGTATTCGGTGGATTGTTCTGCTGGGGATTGAGATGGGTCGCATCGCCAATGGCAAATACCACCTGGGGATCCTGGCTTTCCAGCACCAGCTGCACCGAGTACAGGTCTCCGCTTTCCAGTTCCAGCTCATCGATGTCGATAGTGAGTTGCACCGGGTCGAACACACCGGAGTTGGAAATAGCCAGCGAGGTTTCGTCCGCGGCTTCCAGAATAAGATGGTAGTTCCCGTCGAAGACGATGCGGAAGGTCAACTCCAACGCACCAAAGCCGTCCACGTCGATACGTGGCACATACATCATGCCGCTCTCGATGGTGGAGCGACTGGCGCTAGCAGTGTTGGAGAACAGCGCTATCACCAGGAAAACAAAGCCTACAAGTACTCTGTATTGCCTCTTCATCACATACCTCCATTCGCATAGCGAACCGTGCGATAGGGATATGTTTAGGTTTGCAGGGGTTTTTGTGAGAGTAACTGGATCACACTCGGCCGGTTAATCCCGGAAAAAGAGTTAACCGGGTCACAGGATGGGTGTGATTGGAAACAACTGCGAAATTGTCGCAATCAGTTGCGAAATTTACTCACTGATTGGGCGCTTGTAGTTCAGGCTGCTGGGCGAGATAGGCATCGATGGTCTGGATTAATGTGCGCGCTTCATCGGCGGAATAGTGCTGCGCATCCATTTCGAGAAGTTCGGTAAATGTCTGCCTTGCCGGAATCAGGTTGCCCGAGACAAACAACAATTTGCCGTAACTCAGGCGTGCATCGAAGTTGGCCGGATTGAGTTCTATCGCCCGGCGCAGATCGGGTTCCGCTTCATTGAGGCGTTCCTGGTTGGCCAGGATGTTGCCGCGCAGGAACAGGAATCTTGACAGGTTTGGAGGGTCTAACACGTCGAAATTGATTCGCGACAGTACTTCCATGGCTTCATCCCAGGCCTGGATGCGGTCCAGGGCGAGGACATAGTTCTGGTAAAAGGCCACCTGGGTGTTGTTCTGGCGATCGAAACTCTGGCCATAGAATTGCTCCCCCTGGCGGTAGGCTTCCACCGCTTCTTCGTTACGGTTCTCCCTTAAATAAGTCTCGCCCAGGATGCTCCAGGGCCTGAGCAGTTCTGGATTTACCCTGGTTTCGTGACGGTAAAAAGCAATGGGGTCGGCCCAGACCAGGTTACGCTGGATGGTAAGGCCCATGGCCGTGAGTACTATGACACTGCATACGGCTAGTACATGCTTCTGCGGCATGACTTTGGGCAGCGCGCTGAGCATTATCCATGCTGCGGCAAGGCACAGGCCAAAATTAGGCAGATAGGTGCGGTGCTCGAAGGCGAAATCGCGAATGGGGATGATGGAAGATTCCACCAGGTGTGCGGTGTAGTAGAACAGAATGCCGAAAGCCACGATGGGATATTTGCGGATGGCCCAGATTGCCCAGCCGATGACGAGAATGTGCATGAGAGCAAAAAGCTGCACCGTGAAGTTTGAAAAGTCTGTTACTGCAACGTCGTATTCCAGGTGGAGTGGATACGGGATTAAAAATTTGTAGATGTAGCTCCAGAGCACACCCATCTGGACGGCGAGGTATTGCCCGCGGGTGACCAGGTCGGTTTCCTGGGTGGCTTCGGATAGGGAAGTGAAGAATTGGGCACCTGCGACCAGATAGAGCAATAGAGCAATAGTTAGACCACAGACCGCGCAGACCCCAAATAATTTTACAAGAACCTGCCTGCTATGCTTAAAAAATATCAATTCAATGAGCACCAAGGCCAGCGGCAAGGTTACGGTGTGTTGTTTGGTAAATATCGCAAGGAATCCGGCAACAGGTACAAATGCAAATAGCAGGACTCTTGTATTCTTGACAGTGGTCGTTCTAGCTTTGAGATAGGCATAAATGCTTAGCAGATAAAATAACGCCGCCAATGACGCCGAGCGCTGCACGATGTATGTGACAGCCTGAATCTGCAGCGGGTGTAGAGCAAATAACGCGGCCGCCAGTAGTGGGAAGTACGCCCAATATCGAATTTCTTCCGCTTGTTTTGGCTGCAGACTATGTAACTCCTGGGAAAGTACAAAAACGAGAAATACACCGGACAGGTGAATTAAGATATTTACAATGTGGTACCCGGTGAGTTGGTATTCGTGAAGGGAAAAATTAAGAGCGAACGATAAGTAACTTACAAACCGGGCCGGTGAAAAATTAAAAACAGCCTCAAAGTTTCCAATGTCTCTTATGGCTGGATTTTCCCGAATCGACGTAAAGTCATCCAGGTAGAAAGGTACATTCAGGGTTAGAGCATAAGCCACCAGGGTTAAACCCAGCAGCACGAGCACTTTTGTTGTAGCGGCTGACTTTGTTGGCAATGCCAGGGGTTGCCCTTGAGATATATTTTTGGTCTGGGATTTTCGCCGCCGTCTCTTGGCCATTAATCGAACTTTTTACTCTGGGTCTGTGGGCTTCACTTCTCTATTGCTCTTGTCCAACTCTGATTCAAGCATGGCAAGTCGCTGCGCCAGTCTGTGTAACTTTACCAGGTTTTTAGAACGCTCAATATCCATTGTAACCATCTTGAGCACCAGAAATACGAACCCCAGTATTACAACCAATATAGGAGAATAGGCTATGCCCAATCTCGCAGCCAAAGAATCTACCAAATTTGGCAACAATCCCAAAATAGCAAAGGCTGCCGCCACAGCGAGCCACCAGAGGGCATATTTACCATGCAGATGGTCGCGCCGAACGAGCCAGATAATAACAGCCGCTACGACTAGGCCAATGACGCCTGATGTAATCTGATAACTGAGCAATTTGGTTATTTGATAGTACTAAAGTGAATTCGTATCGGATCTTTCAATACGAAACGGTTTTCCCTTCGCAAGCGATAATACCGTTGTAAATAGCATGTAATATGCTACTGCAAACCATGAGTAATAGATATGGGACTTGCCGGATTTGCGCGGCGACATGAGCACCGGCGTCTCCATAACTTTCAAGCCGGCCTGCTGGAGCAGTAATAGAACTCCTACGTCCTGGTAATCGACCAGTGTACCCTCTTTACCGGACAACAACTCGATGGCTTCCCGATTGTACAGCCGAAATCCCGAAGTCAGATCCTCGATGCCCACCCCGGTAATACGCCTGAAAAACGCCCAGGCCCAATGCCTGAGACGGCTGCCCCTTTGTGTACAGGCCCCAATTACCACGTTAACGTTTGAATTGTCGGCGTGGCACTGCAGCAATTTTTCTAATTCCGCCACATGATGCTGCCCATCCCCATCCATGGAAATAGCATACTGATAATTCTTCTTTCGAGCATAGCGCAATCCTGCCTGGATTGCCCCCCAGGCACCAAGATTGACATAAAGTGGGATAACACTGATTTTAGAAAATGATCGTGCAACTTTTAAACTGTCGTCTTGACTGCTGTCATCCACTACAACCACATCAATGTCTTCCATACTGACCAGAGACGAAAGTATGCTCGCAAGTGTGTCTTGTTCATTGTAAACAGGAATTATTACAAGTATTGAATTCATACACATACCAGAATTTTTGCGCATACTTACGCTGGAATCAGGGCAACTTCCTTGTATACAGCTTCAATCTTGTTCGCCACTCGCTCGACTGTGAACAATTCTAGAAATCGTTTTCGGCCATTTGCTCCCAGCTCTGTGCATAAATCGGGAGCTTCCAATAGTTGCCTTATTGCAGCAGCCAGGCTAGTGGCACTTCCCGGTTCAACAAGCATACCAGTCACATTCTGCTGAACAACCCAACCGATTCCCGACCCGGGGATGTTACTCGCGATTACAGGCTTTCGCGCGCGCATAGCCTCGAGTAGCACCAATCCAAAAGCTTCGGTGCGTTCAATAGAAGGAAGGACGAGACAATCGCAATCATTAAGCATGCTGTTGAGATTGGCTGAATCTATATGTCCAGCAAGCTTGACCCTATTGCACAATTCCAATTTTTCAATTCGCCTTGTAATTCTGGCCTTCTCCTCCCCGTCTCCAACGATTACCAATGTTGTTTGGGGCAGTTTACTGATTGCATCGAGAAGCACGCTATGCCCTTTGTAATAGGTCAACCTTCCAACACAAATCAAGCTTAAGTTTGAACGAGTTAATAGCGAATCGGGAGAACTATCTCGTGCATGATCAGGCAAATCCGGCAAGGCCAGGGGCACAACAGTTATTTTATGTTGAAATTTTTCTAAGGGTTTACTCGATTCCCCATAATTGGCGGAAGTTACTATGACTCTCTTGCCCAACATAAGCAGGCACCGCTCGAACGGCCAATAAAAAATGTAAGCAAACCGAATCGCTAACATGGGCGCTGCCCCAATGACATCTGAATGCCAATGGATAATGATTGGATTGCGGTAAATCAAATTAAATATCAGCAACCAGAATGCAGAAACGTTCGGCATATGGACATGAAGGACATCAGGCTTGAACTTCCGCATCAGCCGAATCAGGTGGAATGGATACAACGGAGCCAGCGGAGTAAATAGCAAGCGCCCTACAACTGGCGTTCGATGCACACTCACACCATTGATATTTTCTTCACGCAGGCGAAGCGAATATTCATGGTTATGCACAAGGCAACTGACCTGTTCACCTTGCGCCACGAGATTCTCACACAAATTCTGCATGAAATTCTCGATTCCTCCCTGGTAGGGAGAATAGTATTTACCCAGATGGAGAATTCGCACCGTAAATTCCACGCGTCAAAATATTCTTGGTACACCACCTATCCCTGATTGGCGAGCGACTATACCAACTCTGGCCCATTTTGCCAGTGCGAACCCCATAACTTGCCAGCGTTTCCCAATTGACTGCTTTCTGCAGTGTAGGAATAGGTGTTGTGCAGGCCCCTATGTAGAAATACAGCGCCGGATGGACGATAATTGTCGCCTTGGTTCGGGTTGCGAAATCTACAGAGCAGCTGAGCCCACCGCCCTAGATCCTGGAAGAATATTAACCTAATGGACAAGCAGCTGGACGTACTATTTATAAACCCCGACTCTTCCGCCAAAGCCTACCAAGACCTCGCTAAAGTTTATTCAGCTATAGAACCCCCGACCTGGTCGCTCCTATTGGCTGAGTCCTGCCGAGCCCAGGGTTTTGGAGTTGGCATACTAGACTGCGATGCGGAAAGGCTAAGCCTTGAAGATTCCATTTCCAGGGTAAAAGAAGCAGGCCCTCGGCTGGTGGTTTTTGTAGTTTATGGACAGAACCCGAATTCTGGCACTACCAGCATGATTGGAGCAATTACCCTCGCCCAGGAAATCAAGGATCAATTTGCCGAGCTGCCAGTGTGCTTTGTGGGCTCACATACCAGTGCGTTGCCCATGGAAGTGCTTTCCTATGATTGCGTCGATATCGTTCTGCTAAATGAAGGTGTATATGCTCTTCACAATTTACTGAAAAGCGACCTCGCTGAAGATCTTTCCAAGATAAATGGAATTGGTTACAAAAAAGAAGGACCAGCAAATTTCAAGATTCCGACGCTAAACAAACCCGAGAGGGTCGTTGCACAGGCCGAAATGGATGAAATGTTGCCTGGCTATGCCTGGGACCTATTGCCTTATCGCGAAAAACCTCTGGATCTCTATCGCGCGCATTTCTGGCATGCGGATTTTGACCATGGTAAGAGGACGCCTTTTGCAGCTATTTATACTTCTCTGGGCTGCAATTTCGCCTGCGATTTTTGCATGATTAACATCGTCAATCGAATTGACAATGGAGAAGACATAAGTGCAGCGGATTCCAAGGGGATGAGATTCTGGAGCCCGGCGTGGGTAAGCCGCGAAATGGAAAAGCTAGCTGAACTGGGCGTTGAAACCCTGCGTATCAGCGATGAGATGTTTTTCCTAAATCGTCGGTTTTACCTCCCCATCCTCGAAGATATCGTCGAAAAAGAATTCAATTTCAACATGTGGACATATTCACGCATCGACACAGTTCGGCCCGACGCACTGGACCTTTTTAAAAAGGCCGGCGTCAATTGGCTTGCCCTGGGAGTTGAAGCTGGAAATCAAAACGTAAGACAAGAAGTTTCTAAAGGTTCTTTCAAGGAAGTAAACATCCGTGATGTATGCAAAACCATTAATGACTCTGACATCAAGATCATAAGCAATTATATCGTCGGCTTCCCGGAGGATACGCTGGAAACAATGCAGGAAACCTTAGACCTTGCTCTCGAGCTAAACACGGAGATGGCAAATATATATCCTTGCCAGGCGCTACCTGGTAGCCCAATGCACATCACAGCCAAAAAAAATGGCTGGCAATTGCCAGATTCATTCGAGGGTTATGCTTTTTTATCCTACGAGAGCCAGCCGTTGCCTACCAAACACGTTTCAGCAGCCGATGTCTTAAAGTTTCGCGATGATGCCTGGCACACCTACTTCACCAATCCGGCCTATCTAGATCTTGTTGAAAAGTCCTTTGGTGATCGGGAAAGAAAAAACGTTGAAGATATGAGCAAGATAAGATTGAAACGCAAATTGCTGGGTGATTGATCGATGATAATTACCAGAACACCATTCAGAGTGTCCTTCTTCGGCGGAGGTACGGACTATCCGGGCTGGTACCGTGAGCATGGTGGTTCCGTGTTGGCTACTACAATTGACAAATACTGCTATATCACCTGCCGTCGGCTGCCGCCGTTTTTCAATCACAAGCATCGTATCGTCTACTCTCTGATAGAAAATGTTAACAGCAATGATGAGATCAAGCATCCTGCTGTGAAGGCCGTATTCAATTGGGCGGGCGTCACGGACGGGCTTGAAATTCACCACGATGGGGATCTGCCTGCACGATCCGGGCTGGGTTCCAGTTCTGCCTTCACGGTGGGACTGGCCCACGCGCTGTATAGTCTTCGAGGGCAAATGGTAAGTGACGAGCAGTTGGCCAGGGATGCTATCGATATAGAGCAAAATATCATAGGGGAAAACGTAGGTTCACAGGATCAGGTTTCCGCTGCATACGGAGGATTGAATCGAATTGATTTCCACAAGGACGATACCTTTGACGTGGCCCCGGTTGTAATTGCTCCGGACCGTAAAGCACAATTAAAGAATCACCTGTTATTATGCTTCACAGGATTATCAAGGATTGCAGACGAAATAGCCGCCTCCAAGATTAAGAATCTGAAGGATCGCGAAACCGAGTTGACCAGAATGCACCAAATGGTCGATGAGGCGGTTAGCATCCTCTCTTCACAAGGCTCCATTGAAGAATTTGGAATGTTGCTCGATGAAGCATGGCGTTACAAGCGCAGCCTGTCCGAACGTGTATCAACCGCTGAAATCGACGAGTATTACGAGACAGCGAAATCTGCGGGCGCGATCGGCGGCAAGGTTTTGGGCGCTGGAGGTGGGGGCTTCATGTTGTTATTTGCCAAGCCAGAGAACCATGCTGGGATTCGCGACAAACTTAGCAAGCTGGTTCACGTTGATTTCAACTATGATGATTCTGGAAGCAAGGTTGTGCTATATCAGCCAAATGGGCTCTAGACAATGGAGCCCGACGACAAGATCTTCATCGCCGGCCATACCGGTTTAATTGGGTCTGCATTCCAGCGACGGCTCACTCGAGACGGATTCAGGAATTTGCTGGTTCCGGATCACAGAGAACTGGAGCTGACCAACGAGTCGGATGTTTCTACTTTTTTCGAATTGCAGAAGCCAGACTACGTGATTCTGGCTGCGGGCAGAGTTGGCGGTATAGTCGAGAACAAGACCTACCCAGCCGATTTCATCAACACCAATCTCGCCATCCAGCTCAATGTAATGAAAAATGCATGGGAGCAAGGCACCAAAAAACTGGTTTTCTTCGCATCATCATGCATGTATCCCAGAATTACTGATCAACCGATGCCAGAGTCAGCGCTTTTGTCTGGTTCTCTAGAGCCCACCAGCATTGCCTATGCAGTTTCCAAGCTTGCCGGCATGGAAATGTGCCTGGCATACAATCGACAACATGGGGGTCAGCGATTTATCCCGGTAATCCCTAACAGCACCTATGGCCCTAACGATAACTTCAACCCTGAGTCAGGCCACGTACTATCTGCGTTGATCCGGCGCTTCCATGAGGCAAAAGTAACCGGTGCCCCCGAAATTATTTTGTGGGGCAGCGGCGCACCCAGGCGCGAATTCATTCACGTGGATGACGTAGCCGATGCCTGCCTGTTTCTTTTGGATTTGGACAAACCGCTGGATCTGCCGATCAATATTGGGATTGGCAGAGACTATTCGATTCGCGAATTGGCTGAGAAAATTGCCGGGCTCGTAGGTTTTGACGGCAAGATCAGCTGGGATACCAGCAAGCCCAATGGGGCACCGCAAAAACTATTGGACAGCGAGCGCTTGAATAACCTCGGCTGGCAGCCCGCAATAGATTTCCAGCAAGGTCTAAAAACGACATACGATTGGTACCTATCCTCCTGCCATGCCGACGCGTGATTGACCCGGCTATTAATTGATAACTAACACGACAATGGATAATGAAATGACTAACTTGACCAAAGAAGACCTCATCGCATTCGAAGATGAAGTGGCCGAGTTGTTTAACGATGCGAAAATAAGAGCACCCGTGCACCTTTACTTTGGTAACGAAGAAGAAATGATAAATATCTTCGAACCGATTCGATCACAGGATTGGGTATTCTGTTCGTGGCGCTCCCACTATCAATGCCTGCTCAAGGGGGTACCGAGAGAACGCGTATTGCAAGACGTCGTGGATGGCAAGTCGATCTCCCTTTGTTTTCCGGAGCATCGAATCTATTCTTCCGCAATCGTTGGAGGAATTGTTCCCATCGCGGTTGGAGCCGCAATGTCTATAGAACGGGCCGATGAAGATGCCAGGGTTTACTGTTTCATGGGCGAAATGACAGCTGAAACAGGAATTGCCTATGAATGCATCAAGTACAGCAGGAATCACAAATTGCCGATTCACTTTATAGTGGAAGACAATGGCAAATCCGTGTGTACGGACACACGTGAAGCCTGGAACCAGGATAAACTGAGTTTTGAGGGCGTAAACGATGAGTACATTACTTATTACAAGTACGAAACCAAGTACCCACACGCGGGTGCTGGCGTACGAGTACAGTTCTAGGCACCAGAGACGATTTTTTGTATGAGCTATTTTGACGAATTAAAGAGAAGCATGGAATTCCTCGCCGAGGAACCACGAACCGTATTCATCGGACAGGCAGTTGCGGTTCCTGGTACTGCGATGAGCAATACTCTAAAAGAAGTTGACCCGAGTAAACTCGTAGAGTTGCCGGTTGCAGAGGAAATGCAGATGGGCATGACTCTGGGCATGGCCATGGCCGGTCACATCCCGGTGAGTATCTACCCTAGATGGAATTTTTTACTCTGCGCAATTAATCAGCTGGTAAATCACTTCGACAAGTTACAGGTAATGGCCGGAGATGGATTCAATGCCAAGGCCATAGTCCGCACCGGCATTGGATCGGAGCGGCCACTGCATCCTCAGTTTCAGCATATTGGCGACTTTACGGATGCCATTCAAAAAATGTGCAGCACCGTTGAGGTAATACGGCTAGAGGAGCCTGGAGATGTCTTCCCGGCATACGAAAAGGCGTTACTGCGAGACGACGGTCGCAATACCATAGTTGTTGAATATGGGGATTATTACAACGAGAAATAACGCGTTACGAATCATTAACATTTTTCCGTCACACTTTCTAATAACTCTACGGCCCAGTCATGAAATTCCCCCTGATGCGGAGTAACTTCCAGCGTGAAGAACTTGATGCGGTAATCGATTTGCTCCAGGAAACCGACCCAATACTGACCAATGGCCCGCGGGTTAGGGATTTTGAGCGAGAGTGGTCTGAATGGCTCGGCGTTAAATTTAGCGTCTTCGTAAACTCGGGATCATCCGCAAATCTGCTGTCTCTGGCTGCATTAAAAATCAGGCACCCCGAAGGTGGAGAAGTCATTACGCCACCACTGGGGTGGATTTCAGATGTTGCAGCAGTAATCCAGAACGGATTCACGCCCGTCTTTGCTGATATCGATCCCTCAACCCTGGCCATGGCGACAGATGCGATACTTGAAAAAGTAAGTAGTAAAACCCGCGCCGTATTACTCACTCATGTGCAAGGATTTGACGGCTTAAGCGATGAGCTATTGGCTGAATTGGAAGTCAGGCAAATTCCATTGATCGAAGACGTTTGTGAATCCCATGGCGCCACTCATAACGGCCGTAAGCTAGGAAGTTTTGGCTGGCAGTCCAATTTTTCTTTTTATTACGCCCACCATATGAGCTCTATCGAGGGCGGCATGATCTGCACTAATGATGAAGATCTCCATGAAAAGCTTCGTATGTTGCGATCTCACGGCATGGTTCGAGAAGCCCAGGATATAGAGCTGCAACAAAAATACAAAGACGAGTTCCCGGAACTAAATCCCGATTTTATCTTCGCTTATCCGGGATACAATGTACGCAATACTGAGATAGGCGCGATCCTGGGTCGACACCAGCTCAAGCGACTGGACAATAATGTCGAGAGGCGTACCCAAAACCTCAAACAATTTCTTCAGCAAATTGATAGCACGAGATTTCGCACGGATTTCAAGCTGGAGGGCTCCAGCAACTACGCCTTTAATCTGATATTAAACGAGCCAGACGATGCACTTGCGGCAAGGGTCATTGACAAGATGCGTGAGAGCGAAGTGGAATTCAGGAGAGGGAGCGCCGGCGGTGGCAACCAGACCAGGCAACCCTACCTAAGAGGCATCATACCTGACGAGACCTATAAACAACTCCCTGAAACTGAGCATATCCATTTCTACGGTTTCTATATTGGGAACTACCCGGATCTTAGTGAACAGGAAATAAACGAAATTTGTAAAATCATTAACTCAGCTTGATCTTATGACCAGCGCCCTGATCCTTGCCGGAGGACTCGGCACCCGGCTTCGAAGTGTCGTGACCGATGTACCCAAGCCCATGGCTCCAGTGGCGGGCCGACCTTTCCTCGAGTATCTGATGGACTATTGGATTGCACAAGGCATCGATCACTTTGTGCTATCAATCGGTTACAAGAGTGACTTGATCACCAAGCATTTCGGATCGCGCTATGCAAATACACCCGTGGACTATGCCGTAGAGAAGACTCCTCTTGGAACTGGCGGAGGCTTGCTACTGGGGCTGCAAGAAATATCTCAAGAGCGCCGGGTGCTGGTGCTCAATGGCGATACCTTCTTCGAAGGAAGCCTGCAAAAATTGGAATCATTTGCAGATAAACGAAAAACTGATTGGTGTATCTCGCTCTACAGAAGCCGTGATACCGAACGCTATATGGGTATTGAATTGGCTGACACCGGCGAGATCGTCAGTCTAAACACTCGATCTCGTGATGATGAGTGCCTTATAAATGCCGGGGTGTACCTGGTAAGTCCAGACAGCGTGCTTGGTCAATTCCCCATTCAGGAAAAGCTTTCCCTGGAAGCAGATATCCTCCCCCAGGCCCTTGCTCGGGGACAGCGACTTTACGGACTTGAATCGATCGGCCGATTCATTGACATTGGCATACCCGAAGACTACCAGCGGGCAGCTGAAATCTTAGCTATATAGAGGAGTTTGCGTTGAACGTAAGCAGAACCCTGAGAAAGAATCTGGAAGCCTCTATAAGCGCCAAAAAACTTTTACTTGAAGATGAGAAGACGCAACAGGTTTTTTCGGATGCAGTTGAACTGGTGGTCGACCGATATCGGAAAGGTGGAAGGCTGTATATTGCTGGCAATGGTGGATCAGCAGCCGACGCCCAACACCTAGCCGCCGAATTCGTCAGCAAGCTGGCTCGCGACAGAGCCCCTCTTCCCGCTGAAGCAATTACCGTCGACAGCTCAATCCTCACTGCGATTGGCAATGATTACGGTTATGATCAAGTATTTTCACGACAGCTCGCTGGCAAAGCAACGGACAAAGACATCTTCCTGGGTATTACCACATCCGGAAACTCGCCAAATATATTGAAGGCACTAGAAGCCTGCAAAGATCACAATATTCCGAGCATTGTTTTTTGTGGTCGGGATGGTGGCAAGGTGAATGGACTAGCTGATTTCCTGATTATTGCGCCGGGAGAGATGACCAGCACTATTCAGGAACTCCACATTGTACTCGCACACACATTATGTGAAAGCGTGGAATCGGAGATTTTCAAGCAATAAGCTAACAAATATTGGGGATAGGGAAACAGTCATGGCATACAAGATTCTTGTAACCGGCGGCGCCGGCTACCTCGGTTCGACAATGGTACCCGAGCTTTTGAAAGACGGGCACCAAGTCACCGTAATTGACAACTTTATGTGGGGAGAAAACAGCCTGGCCGCCGTCTGTGCGAACAAAAATTTCAACGTGGTCAATGGCGATATCAGGATCAGGGAAACAATGGCCCCACTAATGAAAGACGCAGACATAATAATACCCCTCGCCGCCCTGGTGGGCGCCCCCCTCTGCAACAAGGACCCAGTGGGCGCAACAACCACCAACCATGACGCGATATTGATGATGTTGGACCTTGCAAGCAAGGATCAAATGATCCTAATGCCAACTACTAACAGCGCATACGGGACAGGCGACAAGAATAATTTTTGCACTGAAGAATCAGAATTGCGCCCGATTTCCAAATATGCGATCGACAAGGTAGAGATAGAAAAGTCACTGATGGAACACCCGAATGCGATAAGCTTCAGGCTCGCAACTGTATTTGGCATGTCTCCAAGAATGCGCCTCGATTTGCTGGTTAACGATTTCGTATACCGCGCCGTAACAGATGGAACTGTTGTCTTATTTGAAAGTCACTTTAAGAGAAACTACGTACATGTGAGAGATGTTGCGCGAGTATTTCAACATGGAATTTCCAATTTTGACAAAATGAAAGGCGAGATATTCAATGTTGGACTATCCAATGCCAATTTGTCAAAAAGAGAACTCTGTGAAGAAGTTAAGAAGCAGATTCCTAATTTTATGTTCATCGAAGCAAAAATTGGAAAAGACCCCGACCAGCGCAATTACATAGTTTCAAACGAAAAAATCGAAAAAACCGGTTATACAACCATCGTTAGTTTAAACGATGGCATAGAGGAACTCAGGAAAGGATATATAATGATTAGAAAGAAAGGATTCAGCAACATTTAGCCAGGATCAACTAATTAACGGATCATAGGTCGATTGTTGATATTCATGATATTAAAAGGAAGAGCATTGCTATTCTGGCCAGTCATGTTCAACCGCCCCACATGGTTTTAATCGCTAGTGGAATTTTGCCAAATCAATTTTTGCACCCCATCACAGTATAAAGTTGCCTGAGATCACAATCTCCTAATTGATATCAGATACAGATCATAGTTCTATAGCTTGCCTGTTAGACTTCCCGCTTCTCAAAGCTATCAACACTAATTCTGTTATTTTGTATGATCTCACTTGGCATTATTGTAGAAGTCATCAATGTAGTAATTGCCTAAGATTGCAAATTCCAGCTTATATTCAGCATGGTAATTTACAAATCTCCTACCAAATCTAGGCCCGTCACTATCGGTATCCAACTCCGAGACCTATTCATATTTAAAACATGTTTACAGTGATCACAACAAGCAATAAACACGGCTATAGGTCTATGCATTTTTAATTTCTGTACCAAAGCATCCAATTAATCATCCCACGAATTTGCTTTGATCTGCGAAATAGCTGAATATAGGCTCGGACTTTAGGATCGCCCACGGTTCACAGATGAAAGGATCCTTTACGGCCTCAACATATTGAATATTGGAAGGTTTTATGCAGGAAACATCCAACGTTCTAATCTTTGCGCTAGTGGTCTCAATTTTTATTGCTGGGCTGTCCGCCAATGCTGGAGGCCCTTCTAGCAACAGTCCGCAGATCCCTGAGATTCCTCGAGATGCAGACGATTTAGAAGAGAAAATTGTCCAGCTCCCCAGTCTCAATAATGGCCAACCCGCCCTAACTGACCCCATAGCACCAATTCAACCTTCACAGGCCACGAAACCTGAATTTGTTCCGTACCAAGTCATCGTGCTGTTTCATTTGGATGTGCCTCAAGAAGAAATTCGATCATTTGAGGAATTGTACTCACTAGAGATTGTTAGCGCGTTAATTATGTTTAATGCCATGACATACCGAATTCCCAAAACTAGAAGTGTAGAAGAGATCATTCATCTTTTACGTGAAGACAAACGAGTCAAGACTGTTGACCTAAATCTTATTATGAAAAACTATTGATATTAAAACTGTAACTTGGAATTGTAACCGCCGGACGATAGCTGATTAATTATCAAATATGAGTTCTGTATACAGCAGTCGATTCTGAAAAACATATAAATTTTTCATGCGCAAAATAATATCGGCTCTGGCCTCAATTCTACTTGCTATAGCACTATCTTCTACAAATGCTGATGGGCAAGACTCGCCTAATCTTAATACTCAGCTACCTCTCATACCTCAATTTGCAGGACTTCCAGGCAAAGAACCTCTTCAGCAACAAGAGGTCCCACATACGCGGTTGTTCTCAATTGATACGCCAACACTTGATCAGCAAGATCAGATCAAGAGGCGAAAGTATTTACCCAATCAAGTTGTCGTGATGTTCCATAAAACCGTATCTGAGGACGAAATGAGAATCTTTGAGGAATATTTCTCATTGTCAATGATTAGCGAGGCTAAATTTCTTAATACTCGGACGTATCTAATCCCAGAATATGAATCAGTGGAACACATCGTACAATCAATGGAAGGGGACGAGAGAGTCAAAGCTGTGGATCCAAATCTGGTACTAGAAGACTCAACATTTGATCCATATTATTCTGAACAATGGTATCTTGAAAATGTAGGTCAAGTTGTAAATGGAAATTCAGGTCCAGTAGATATAGATATCGATTGGGAAGCTTCTCTCACTGCTCCCGGTACTAGCGAACCAATAATTGTTGCGGTTGTAGATTCTGGCTTAGCGTTTAACCACCCGGATATTATTAATAAGGTATGGGTAAACTCCGCCGACCCTCTTGATGGAATCGACAACGATGGGAATGGGTATATCGACGATGAAATCGGGTGGGATTTTACTTACGCTGACAGGTGGCCTGACGATGTAAATGGCCATGGGACCCAAGTGGCTTCGATTATAGTTGCCGAAAATGAAAATACATTAGGCATGGAGGGCATCGCTCCGACAGCCTACGTTATGCCGCTTAAGGCTGGTAGCATTTCTGGGAGTCTATCGTTAGATGCCATAGTGGGAGCTTGGGCATATGCTGCGGACAACGGCGCGAGGATCGTCAATTCAAGTTTTGGATGCCTCAGTTGTTATAGCGCAGTACAAGAAGCAGCAGCGCAATACTTGGACGATGCGGGCATACTCCACATCATAGCGTCGGGAAACGATGCAAATGACAATGATGGTGTGTACCCAGCGTATCCAGCTTCTTACACAAACCCGAATATCCTTTCAGTTTCTGCTCTAGATCGCTCTGGCGATTTAGCATCATTTTCTAACTTTGGGGAGACTAGCGTAGACCTTGCGGCACCTGGGACGGATATTTTGATGGCAGCTCCGGCCCACCGCACTGATTGGTCAGAAATAATCTTGGATTGTGACATCAATGACGGATGGGTGTGGGGAACAATTTCCGGCAATCAGTCTAATTATCCCTGGGTAGTACACCAAGATTCCGGCACTGGATTGTGCTCATTTACGGATTCTAATTTTTTAGGGGTTCCGGCCAATTATTCCAACAACACACACACTTATCTCAGGTCTCCAACGTTTTTTCTTGGGCTAGTAGATCCTTACATCGAAGTTACCCTGAGCATAGATTAAGAATCAGGGTGGGATTTTCTCTACTACGACATTTCGAATGATGGCGGGACTACGTGGAGCACACTAGGCAGCTCTACAGGCTCCGGGACTTTCATCGCACGGATTGATGTCAATAGCTATGCTTTACAAGGGATATCAATTCGTTTCCGGCTCGATACTGATAGTTCAATAACAGCCGATGGAGTCTATATTTATGCCATTGAAGCTAAGTCTGCGGGATGGACGACATCAGACTATTCCGGTGACGAGTTTATGTTTTCTCAGGGAACATCTTTCGCCGCACCAATAGTTGCGGGTGTCGCAGCTGCGGTTTGGGCAAGAGAGCCTGACCTTACACATCACCAAGTAAAACAAATTCTGCTAGAAACAGCTGTCCCGAATTCCAATCTTATAGGCAAAGTGTTAAGTGAGGGTGAAGTAAATGCCAATACCGCGGTTTCGTTTCTCTATGCAGATAAGGACGGGGACGGGCTCGATAACTCGACGGAGATGACAGGAGAAACTGATTATAATGATTCAGATACAGACAACGATGGATTTGACGATCTGATTGATGTATTCCCGACAGATCCAGACGAGTGGGCAGATTCCGATGGGGACGGCATAGGAGATAACGCTGAGAAATCACCTGATAATTTACTTTTACGCAACACATCCAATGGTGGTTGGTATTTGTATGAGATATTGAGCAGGTCTATTCAGTCCGAAGGCTTTGTGCCATTGACCACTGATACTGATTGGGAAGCGAAATCAAAAGCCGATTTTAATGGCGATAACAAGCCCGACCTGTTGATGCGACATGCTGACAGCGGAAATTGGTACTTATACGAGATGGATGGCAGCACAATATTGGATCAAGGCTTTGTCCAGCTAACCCAAAATACTGACTGGGATTATGTTACAGCAAATGATTTCACTGGGGATGGTATGGCGGACATTTTAATTCGCCATAATACATCGGGAGGCTGGTACCTTTATTCAATGAACGGAAAATCTGTATCAGACCAAGGCTTCATAGGCGGTCTAACACAAGATTTGAACTGGGAATTCATCTCCGGCGGAGAATTTACAGGAAACAATAATGCTGACATCCTTGTTCGTAACAATGCTTCAGGTGCCTGGTATTTGTATGACATGCAAGGCCGTAACATTTCCGACCAGGGATTTGTCAATCTGACACCGGATCTGTCCTGGCAGTTTGTAACCGATGGAGATTTCGAAGGTAATGGTCGTGAAAACGTTCTGATACGCCATCAGTCTAGTGGGGCCTGGTATCTCTATGATCTAAATGGGCGAAGTATTGTCGACGAAGGATTCATCGCATTAACGACAGACACCGCATGGGAGTTTGTCATTGATGGAGATTTCAATGGTAATGGAAAATCTGATGTGTTGATCCGCCACCATGATACGGGAGGCTGGTATCTGTATGAACTGAACGGTCGCAGCATTTCAGACCAAGGCTTTGTCCAATTTTCCAATGATACGCAGTGGCAGATTCCTTAACTAATTTTTTACACTCGAAATGTTTTTAGTAAAGAATGAAACCCTGGAATACCCCCTAACTCAATCAATAGATTACCTCATCAAAACACTCACATGAGAAGTATTTCAAATTACCTAATTTTTAGCGCGTTATAACGAATTCCATATCGATCCCTAAATAATTCAACAGAATCTGGGATTCTGGCAAAAAACTCATCAGCAGCTTGTTTTTCACCTGGCCACTCTGAGACATTGTCATACTCATCAAAAATAACCACGCCACCTACAGAAAGCCTGGGCCAAAAATTTTCCAGGGTGGTCATAGTGGATTCGTATAAATCGCCATCTATATGAAGAATTGCAACTTCAGGGCCATCATATTTCGGCATCGTTTCATTGAACCAACCCTTGACCAATTTAACCGAATTGCCAATTTCTTCTTTTGACACTCCAGCCTCTGCCAGCTTATTTAAAACTACTTCCATGCCCCCATAATTCAAATCACCTTTCTTTGCGAGACTTTGAGCAGACGCCAGATCTTCCGGAGAAGGTTCAGGTAGGCCTTCGAAAGAATCATAAGTCCAGAATTCACGTTCAATTCCCGCTGCTTTGCACAGTATGTAGAAAACCGCTATCGACATACCAAGCCCGCTGCCCCCTTCGACTATGATGCCGGGTACATCTCTGGTCATCTTGATAATGTCGTCCTGATTTAGGACTCTGTAGAAATCCAGATAGTATGGATCATTCTTTACTAGCTGAATAATTTAATAAAGAGCAGGTGATCCTATAATTCCTTGCTCCGGTATTAATGCAGATGTCACAGACTTCTCCTTAAAAAGTGATCTCAAAAATGTCCCTGCCAACCCTTCTGATCGGCTTCCATATAATAGCTGGAGTCTGGTCTGAAGGAACAATTTTCTTAAGTTGTTTCTTATCAAAATCAAAATTCTGTTTCAATTCGGGTCAATCTACAAATCTCAAGCTACAATTTGAAAAATAGTCCGCAGCCTAGGATACGCCCTTACGAAATATATTCTTCCATATCCTTTTAAACAAGGGCCTGGCATAGCTACCTGATTCGGTTCTATGAACCATAGCTATACTTGTTTTAATCTGAAATACGATCCGATTGAGAAACGGATATGTGAATCCTAAAACCGGGCGGAAAAAATTTGCAAGTTCAGGCTCAAGCACTGCAAGATAAGTCATCGCCCTTGGAGAAAAAATACTTCCACCGTGCCGGATGACTAGGAAAAAATCTTCTTTTGCCCTCTGCCTCCGAATGCTTTGTTCGCGAGCAGAAGGATTCAAACTTATGCTTTGCGAATGAAGCCGCCAATTCGTAAACTTTTCACCAACCTTATACAAAGAGAATTTTTTAGCTACATTCATGTAAAAATAGATATCATTGCCAAGATCATTTACGAAACCTACACGTTGAACAACCTCTCTCCGAAAAAATGCAGCACAAAAAATTATATAATGTTGTTCATTAAGGAAGATTTTTTTATTCCATTCGCGAACAACAAAATCTCCTATGGGCTCTCCATCATCATCGACTATTGCGCAACTGCCATATATAAAATTCAATTCTTCGTAGTTGCAAAAATATTGCACTGCAGAGGAAACTGCAGTTTTCTCATAATAATCGTCAGCATCGATCCAACCGATCAGCTCCCCGGAAGAATGTGCATAAGCTTTCTTAAGGGCACTACCAACTCCGTTATCAGGCTCAGAGATAAACTTTATTCTGTCAGGATACTGCACCCGATATTGTTCGAGAATTTCGAGTGTTCCATCCGTTGACCCCCCATCAGCGAATACATGTTCTATGCGGTCATAGTCCTGTTCAAGCACACTGTCCAGGCATTTCTGCAGATATCCCGACTTATTAGCGTTAAATACCGGGGTCAAAATACTTACTAGTGGTCTAATTTCAGTCATTGTTTGCAACCAATGTAAGCAGTCCTTGTAAATGTGTCTCCAGATTGACAGCAATCACGTTTATGCTGTGAAAATGCCTTGTGTATTCTATTCCCAATTTGCCGAGCTCCTGATATTCATCTTTTTGGGTTTTAAACGTTCGGATCGCCTCCATCATGGGTTCCAATCTATCAAAGTATCTAACCCCTTCCGCCTCACCTACGATGACCGATTTTAGCCCTGGGACAGAAGTAGAAAATACAGGTTTTCCGCACGCCAGGTACTGAACAACCTTTGCACAGAATAAATCGGCCATTAGTCCCGATTTCGGGTACAGGTTAAGGCAAATTGACGCACTATTAATGTGCCTTGGCATTTCCTCAAACGGTCGGATTCCAGTTACGATCAAACGATTGGCTAGGTTATATTTCTCTGCAATCTGTTCAAGTTCACTCTTTAGCGGACCATCCCCGAGAAGCAACAATTTCAGATCAGGATCTTCTAGCATCTCGTTTACCAGTAATTCAGTAAATGTGAGGAGGTCGCTAAACTCGTAAAAGTACCCCATGTACAAAAGAACAGTATCCGAACTTCTAATTCCATATCGTTCTTTAAGCTGATGATCAGCCTGACCTGGGCAAAACATCGATAAATCAACGGGAAACAAGAGAATTACGGTTTTGATTTTACGACCAGCCAATGTACTAACATAGTTGTCATAGTTTGGAGATAATGCCAGCACCAGGTCTACCCTTTGATAGGCAAATTTCTCGAACCACTTAATCATATTCTGGCGCAACCCAGGATCATTAAGCTTATGGAGCATATCAATCGATCGAAAAGCTACTGGAACACCCTTCGCTTTTGCTGCATAAATGGTAGGCATTCCTGTAAACGTTACGGAGTACAAAACAATTACGTCGATATTTCCTTTTTCAATCAGCTTTCGTATCAAGAAGTAACCAGCAACTGTCCGATAGATAAAACTGAAGAGAGGAACTGAGAATCTAGGAACCCCGAAATACTCTACGTCAGAATTTATATACACTCGGCGTAGCTTTGACCTTTCAATCCTTCCATAGCGAGAAACTGAGGAAGCTCCCACCATGGTTACCTGATGAGGCAATAAGGAAAGTCTTTCAGCGAGCAAGTGAATGTCGTAAACTACAGATGTCTGCAAATCGTCATCTGTTACGAAAAGAATATTCACGAATTAGTTGAATTTTTAACCAGGTACTGTCGATGTTCCAATGATAGCTGACCTGTACTTTTCCGGCAATTAATCTATTCCAGGTACATAGCAATAGTGAAGAAAGTCATCTTTATTTTCGGCACTCGACCGGAAGCAATAAAAATGTGCCCGGTTATAAAGGAATTTATTGAGTCTGTTAACTACGATGTGCACGTCTGCGTGACAGCTCAGCATAGGGAGATGCTGGACCAGGTTCTTGCTCTGTTTGAAATTACCCCCGATCATGACCTGAATATAATGAAGTTGGATCAAAGCCTTGAAGAAATCACATCTAGTGTTTTAACCCGATTGGGGGCTATTTTCGAGCAGTTTCACTATGATCTGGTTTTTGTTCATGGAGATACCACAACCACAATGGCAGCTGCTCTAGCAGCGTTCTATCATAAGATGCCAGTTGCGCATGTAGAGGCGGGTCTGCGCACTAGAGACATGTACTCTCCGTGGCCGGAAGAAATGAATCGCAAAATTGCCGGAGTTGTAGCAACTTACCATTTGGCGCCCACGGCGATTGCTTTGGATAACTTGCTGGAAGAGGGAGTAGATAAAGACAATATTGTTGTGACAGGAAATACGGTAATTGATGCTCTGATTCAAGCTGTAAATCTTATTGAATCAGATGGAAATATATCGAATACGCTAAATCAAAGATTTTCCTTTATTGATCAAGCCAAGCGACTCATATTGGTTACTGGTCATCGAAGGGAAAACTTTGGGCAAGGATTTGAAAATATATTTTCTGCAATTCGTCAGATAGCAACAAGCAGAAGTGACGTTCAGGTTATCTATCCCACACATCTAAATCCAAATGTGAAAGGACCGGCTACTGCAATGCTTTCCGGGCTGGACAATGTTTACTTACTAGATCCACAAGAATACCTGGCATTTGTTTATCTCATCCAAAATTGCTACCTGATTCTAACGGACTCGGGCGGAGTACAGGAAGAAGCGCCTTCCCTGGGAAAACCAGTATTAGTGATGAGAAACACAAGTGAAAGACCAGAGGCGATTTCAGCAGGCACGGCGATTCTGGTCGGTACTGACGAAAATGCTATCTGCCAGGAAGTGTTCAAATTACTGGACGACAGCGAGTACTACTCCGGGATTAGCAAACTTCACAATCCATATGGGGATGGAAAAGCCAGTCAGCGAATTCTAGAAGCCGTAGATATTTGGCTTTAATACTCAAGAACACACTCGAGACACAGACTTATCTCGCTCGACTAAGGCCTTCAAAATAGCTTCCATCTTTTGCACAATTTGCACTGCCGAGTGATTTTCCAATACATAACGTCTGCCCGCCTCGCCAAGTGACTCACATCTGTCCTTCGAATTCGCTAATTCAATGACCGCATCTGCAATGTTTTCCGGAGACTCCTGATAAACAACACCACCTTTCTCTTCCGGTATGAGTGTAGAGATTCCTTCCAGCGATGAAGAAATTACAGGCCTTCCGCACGCCAGATACTGGATAATCTTTGCTGAAAATATTTTGTTCGTATGCTTGTTTCTTCTGAATACGTTTATTCCTATGTCTGCAGCATTTACATACTGCGCCATCAGTTCAAAGGGTTCGTGGCCGGTTAATATCACTTTTCCCTCTAGATCGAGTTCGATAACTAATCGCTTCAAATCCGACAAAATTGGCCCATCACCGACAATCAGAAGTACAATGTCAGGTAACATCTCGAGCAAGCGCGGCATCTGTTTAACAAACAAGTCCATACCGCCAAACTCATAAAGGGTTCCTATAAACACCAACACACGAGAAGTAGCAGATATACCCCATTTTTCTCTAATTTCAGATGAATTAATATTGTTATCAAATTGGCTCAAATCGAGCGGGAACAGCAACAACTCTACATTTTCTCTTTTTGCATTTAGTGAGATGAGATAGTCTGCATACGTGGGTGTTAGAGCGCATAGTTTTTGAACGCGCTTATAAATATAGCGTTCTTGTTGTCTCACAGCCCAACGCTCCAATCTTGTCGGCCAAAGTTTGTTGAGCATGTCAACGTTTCGAAAAACCAGGGGAATTTTATACTTATGACCCAATTTAACAGCCTGAACACCAGTCCGCGCAGCTGAATAGATCACGATTACGTCAAAATTTTCGCGTTGAACCAATTCTTCCAAGGCTTCGTAAAGCACCAAATATCTATTTACATGGCGCTCTAATCTGCTGCCTCTAAACAAAGGAATTTTAATCCTGTCCAAGTCACCTAGACTTGGGCTCACCAGCGAGACTTTGGTCGTTTCGATATAGCGAGAAACCCGAGCGACCTGACCTTCATACGTACCAGGATCAAACGCGAAGACTTCATTCCCATTGTCACTTAGACCCTCGGCCAGCATATGTAGGTCATATACCGGGCCAAGCATCCAAATAGATTCACTAACAAACAGTATTTTCAATTTCTATTTACTGGAATCTCAAACTTCAGTCATGTGATTGCCCATCAAGGCCTGAAATTCAGATACAGTGAGCCGAGTAATTTTCTCGTCTAGTTTCTGGTTGCTACAAAAAACCATTGTAGTTGGAACTATAGAAACACGCATGTTATTGGCCAATTGTTCTTGCCCATAAACATCAATAAAAGCTATAGAGTAAGGAGGGTTTTGTTCATCATGAAATTTCCTTAATTCACGACAATATTCCAATGAGGGCGAACTAGACATCGCATAGAAAACGACTGCAATGGGGGAAGGAGAAGCCAGAACAGATTTATCCCACTGCAATCTAGTAGTGACTTCTACAGTTACAAATTCACTCATAGTATACAGTCCATGTAAATTGCGCGAAGGTTAGAGCCTATAATACCATTTCATCCAATCCACAGTGCGGGCAATCCCTTCCTCTGGAGGGACTTTAGGGTCATGCTTAAGGTCTCTTATGCTTTTCTCGAAATTTATGGTTTTTATTTCAGTTGTAAATTCTTCAGCTCCCTTATATTCCAAGAGGCTTTCAGACGCACCAGTAGCCATCAATATTATATCTGCATATTCTTCAATATTTTTCTCCCACTCCTTCTTGCCGCCGACATTATAAACATCACCTGGCTTAAAGTTATCAGCGATGTTACTCCAGGTTTTACATGAATCTTCGACGTAATCAATAATTCTCTTATGTCCTGTATGCACTGTGATTGGCTTGCCATGTAAAAGACAATAGATGAATTTGGGTATAAATCCGCGGTAGGGAGTAAACTCTTCATGAGGGCCGTAGCAATTTACTGGTCTTACTCTGACCGTTTTCGTACCGAACATAGTCGCCGAATTGAGGCACATGAGTTCGCCAGCCCACTTCGAAATGGCGTAGTCATTCATTTGATAGGTGCCCCTAATTGGATTGTCCTCCATGACTCCTTCAAACATCTCACCTTTATAATCACCATATACCTCAGCTGAAGAAAAAAAGACCATCTTGAAATCAAGTCTTTCTTGCAACCGCAACATATGTTTAGTTCCTATTACATTTGTATCCCAGAGATTTTCATAGTACGCCTCTCCGTTCCATCTCCCATATTCTGCAGCCAAATGATAGACAAACTCAAAAGGGCCTTGACTTGCAAAGACACCCTCTAACTGTCGATAGTTTCTCACATCACATCTTTCATAACTCTCGCGATCGTTATTGGCAAGGTCTATAGCATAGACATCATGGCCCCTCGACCTCAGTTCATTACAAAGATTTGTACCTATAAATCCCGCGCCTCCAGTCACGAGTATTTTCGCCATAGCTATAAGCTCCCTTTACAGTGTCAAAATTGCTTAGCCCGTATTGGCTAACTTTTCAGCCTTAACAACAGTATCGTCATTTCCCGCCCGTACTGCACTGCTCATACCAGGAGGAAAATCGGCTAATTCGATAATTTTCTCCCAGTTTTGCCTAAACCATTCAACATTATTACTAAACCCTTCTTCGAAGTTAATTATGGGCTTATATCCTATCAATTTTTCTGCTTTGTCAATCGAGGCTAACAACCTAGGTTTGGTGTCCCATTTCCTACGCTCTTGAAATTGTAAAGGACTATTATTGCCAGTAGCCTTATCAACCATCTTTGCCATCTCAACGATACTAACTTCGCAACCCGCAGCAAGATTGAAATTTTCGCCCACCGCGTCCTCATAGTATCCAGCTTTTAACAACCCCTGGACTAAATCGAGTACGTAAGTGAAATCACGCGTTTCCTCCCCAGTACCGGTTATCGGAAGCGACCTGCTTAACATAGACCAATAGATAAAATTTGGGATGACATTTCGATACTGACCAGGAATTTCACCGGGACCGTATGAATTGAAAAACCGACAATTTACAATATTAAGGTCATAATGGTGGGCATAAAAATTACAATACATCTCGCCTGTCATTTTGTTGATTTGATAAGGCGTCGTAAGATGCATCGAGATAAAGTCTTCACTTAGCGGCAGTTGTGGGAATGATCCGTAAATGGCGCATCCGCTTGAAGCATAAACGAATCTATCAACACCCACCATTCGTGCGTACTCCAATAGTTTGATCTGTCCTATCACATCTACTTCTGCAGATATCTCGGGATAATCTACGGAATTCTGATTTGCGAAAAATGCAGCCAAATGAAACACAATGGAGATATCTTCCCGGAAGACTCTCTTAAGATCGATGTCTGACCTTATATCTCCTTCTACGAACATTACGTTTTTGAGCGGGACTACATTCCATGGATCGACTGATTTAATTGCAGACAAGTTATCCAGTATCAGAATCTTACCCGTTTCTCCAACCAGCTCTGATAACGCAACGACCAGATTACTCCCAATAGCTCCGGCACCGCCGGTGACTAAAATAGACCTTCCTAGATAGTAATTTTTTAATTCGATTTGCAGCGCTGCTCTTTCTAAATAATCCTGAACTAGCGCGGTACGCCATTCATATGTACTCAATTTATTCCCCTTATCCTTTTCAATCGTTTTCTGGAATCATATTTGGTTTTGAGATTCCAAGCTCTATTGAAGAGTCTGTTGTACCAAATTTAACGTCTTTATTGAGTTTTAGCCTTCAGCAGTATTATTAGAATTATATTGTGACAGAATTGACTCTAATTCCTGTATTCGCAGACCCCTGGATTCCCAATCCTTGCTCAATCTCTGGAATTCAGACAATATTTTTCGAATCTGCTCACTGTCTCTGGCTTCACGTTCTGCAAGAATCGTTTCCAATTCTTGGATTCGAGCACCTCGCGCTTCCCAGTCCTTTTCCAGGTTTTCCAGCACTTTGGTAGTTTGTTGAATCTGGTATCTATCCAATGCATCACGCTCTGACAGTATAGCTTCTAGTTCCTGTATGCGTGCGCCACGAGCTTCCCAGTCTTTTTCAAGACTGTCTAATATGTTACCGACTTTTGGATTTACATCTGTGCTCTCGGAATCCCGTTTCGAGAGATTGTTTTCCAACTCTCGAATACGCAATCCTCGTAGCTCCCAGTCTTCTAGCAATTTGTTAATTTCAACTACTTTCTGCCGAATCTGCTCATTGAGCAATTGAATCTTTTCCTCAAGTTGATTTGACCGAACTTTTGCTGCGTCATTTCTTGCTTTCAAAATATCAGTAATCGTCAAATCCGAAGCTTTTCCGGAATCAGCCAGATATACCAGCTTCCCTGCGGATTCTAATTCTTTTAACTTATCAAGGTCTTCATTCACTAACGATATCGGTTCTATATCTTCACTCTGCAAAAATATCCTGCCAGCGCTTTCTCGTATCAAGAAATTATCAAACTGGGCAATTTGCCTCGGTGGTGGTAAAACTTTCTGATTGAGTATTTCTTCAATTTGTTTAATGGAAGAAGCAAGAATTGCTGATTCCACTGTGTCAGGAGCCGTGGCTCTGAAATCGATATAACCAAGCTCATCAGGCAAGGCGATTACCTGACTTCCATACCTGAAAATATTAAATCCTTTACAAATGCCAATCGGTGGTGGCGGTGTTTGTCTGTAATCACTGATCCCCTCGAATTCGAGAAGTGTGGATTGCCAATCCGAATCCCCAGCTCCTTTTCGAACGCTCCATACAGCATGATTAAGCGAATAGTCGCTAAATCGCTCTCCGACAGCCAGTACCACTCCGCAATGTACTCCTTCGTACAGGTCAACCTCTTTTCCTAAGTCGAGAAATTCCCGTTCATAGTCTGAAACTTGCCCTTCACAATCATGCCCACTGAGAATGCCTCCGTTTGGCTTAACCAGTCTCAGGCTCTCAGCGATATCTTGACGCACTGAATCGTATCTATGATCAGCATCTATAAATACAAAGTCGAAAACTTCATCACGAAGCAGAGCCACAATGTCAAATGACGCGCCTCTTAAAGGGATAACGGTATTTTCATAGCCATTACTGAGAATTCTGTTCCAGAATATCTGAAATACATCTAATTCTTTTGCTATATTTTCCAATTCAGTGTCGGCATTACCCCGCCACCAGTCAACACAATATACTTTCCCACCTGAATTCTTTGCTACCTCTGCTAAAATCAGCGTGGAATCTCCACACCAACTGCCAATTTCTAAAAAATTACATTCATCAACGGCAGCCGCTTCCGCCAATTTCTTTATGACCACGCGCTGCTCGTTGGAGTGGATCTGTTCGACCAAAGGGTTCAAAGCACCATCTTCACGGATTCTTGCTACCATAGGAACGAGCGCCTTGCTAGGGAGAGTTGAATTCCCAAATTAAAGTTTTGATTGCTGTATATTGGCTCAATTGAATTTTCACAATGTCAATTCGTGAAATCGGGCTCCGACCAAATCTACAGATGCTATTAAATCTCCAGTGGTATTTCGGGTCCCATACTGTCATCTACCGTTGGGGTAAAGCCAATTACGGCCTATAATACCAATAACCGCTCTAATTCAATAGGTTGAAAGTTCCGATTCATGAATTCGATTCTGCCACCCGCCTACGAGTTCTTAAAAACAAGCCTCAAAAACCGGGAAATCATTCTAAGTGTAACTTCGCAAGAGATTCGTGCCAGGTATGCCGGATCTGTTGGGGGTATCTTCTGGAGCATTATTGGTCCTGTCGCACTAATGATTATTTTGTGGATGGTATTTGAACTCGGCTTTAGAGCCGCTCCCATACGAGGGTTCCCTTTCATTCTTGTTTTGATTTGCGGATTGATTCCGTATCAAACTTTCAATGAATCGTGCATGGCCAGCGCAAATAGCATCACAAACAGGCCGTATCTTGTTAAAAAGACAACATTTCAAACTGAGTTGCTGCCACTGACAAGCATATTGTCGAATCTTCCTTCGCATATAGCCATGCTTGGATTATTGCTGATACTTATTCCTGCAACTGGACACACTTATTCAGCTTACAATCTTCAGGCAATTTATTATCTGTTTTGCCTTGTATTACTTTGTACGGGCATCGGGTGGTTTGTCTCAGCACTAAATGTCATCCATCGTGATACAAGTCATGGCCTGGGAGTGATTTTGAATCTGTGGTTTTGGATTACACCTATAGTTTGGCAACAAAGTATGGTTCCACCTGATTATCGATTCCTTTTTCACCTTAATCCTCTTATCTATATAATTGAAGGCTACAGAAAATCGTTTCTATACTCGGAAGGGTTTTGGACTGATCTCAGGTCCGCTGCCATCTTTTGGGCTATAACGATTGTGTTTATTTCGCTGGGGTCCTTAATTTTCAAACGCCTGAAACCTGATTTTGCCGATACCATTTAATGCAGCAAACTCTCCACAACGAACCGGCTGTTCGATTGAAATCTGTCTCCAAGCGATACAGATTGTATTCTTCTCAAAAAGACAGGCTAAAAGCAGCCTTAGATCCATTTGGGAGAAAATTCCACAATGACTTTTGGGCTCTTCAAGACATTAGTTTTGAAATACAAAAAGGTCAGACTTTCGGAATCGTAGGAAAAAATGGATCCGGCAAATCAACGCTACTTCAAATATTAGCTTCTGTACTGCAACCAACTCATGGGACAATTGAAGTCTCTGGCAGGACAGCGGCTCTTTTAGAGCTTGGAGCGGGTTTTAATCCAGAATTTACCGGAAGAGAAAATGCCATATTTCACGGAATTCTTAATGGCCTTTCACGTGATGAGTCCCTTTCAAAGATAGAAGCGATTCGAGAGTTTGCCGATATAGGTGAATTTTTTGACCAGCCCGTAAAACTTTACTCAACAGGAATGTTTGTGAGGGTTGCTTTCGCTTCCGCTATTAATGTTGATCCGGAAATATTGATAATCGATGAAGCACTCGCCGTAGGTGACGCTAAATTCCAACACAAATGCTATAAAAAATTTAGTGATCTCCAGCAAGCCGGCACAACGATTATTCTTGTTACACATGACACCAACGCGGTAGCAAAACATTGTGACCAAGCCCTACTGCTTGATCGGGGGCAACACATAATAACTGCCGAGCCCGAGACGGTTATAAAGACATACAACCACCTGCTTTTCTCAGGGCAATCATTATCGCATAAGCGCCCAAATGCTAATTCACAATCTATCACCAAATCAGACGATAAGGACAGAGACACAGAATCAATTCTTTCCGCTTTTCTCTTATCCAAGCCTACAGCTGATTGTTGTATGAATCACCCTACATATAATGAAACAGAGCACCGAATCGGAGATAAAACCGCAGAAATAGTTGATTATTTAATAGAAACAGAAAAAGGGATTGACCCGATAACCTGTAATTCCAATGAAGTGGTAAGTGTCTATGTCAAGTGTTACTTCAAAACAGATATTGCGCGACCGGTCATTGGAATAACCCTTAAAACATTGGAAGGAATAATAATCTATGGATTTAATAATCTGATGGTCGGGCAGGATATCGGAGAGATCCCAGAAAAAACTATAGCTACTTTCAAGATTACACTGCCCTTAAAATTGAGATCGGGGGATTACTTTTTGGACATTGGAGTAGCTAGTCGAGAGGCGTCAATTGAACATTTACTAGATCTGCGTCAAAGCATGATTCACCTTCGAATCAACCCCACAACCTGGTTTGACGGGGTATTTAATTTTGAAGCTAACATAGAATTGAAGAGCGCAGATCCTGCGACCTAATAATTTGTCGAACAGAATATCGATCGAGCTATAAGTAAAACCGAAACGAATACTTCTCTCTGTCATTTAGATCCTCAGAGAGTTTAGCCTTATCTATTCGGGTATCTTCGGCAAGAGCTAAATTGTATGCCGGCGATTTCGCGGTAGGCATTACTCCATATCGAATCCAGCACATTAATCGGGGTTTGTCAGCCGGGGGTACACCAGAATGAAGTCCGTATGGATTTATGAAAAACCCGTTACCCTGTGAAGCCGTAGCTTGCACGATACTTCCAGAAAAAAGTGATTTGAACAATTCGCGATGCCCGTATCCATCAGGTGGAGTTGTCAAAAAAGTGTCGAGAATTCCATTCGACAGGGTAGCCAACACTTTGGGTATCGCCCTTTGTAAAGCAGTATCTGGACTAAAACTACCCGCTATATATTCATGCGGCCCATTGAATTCATCCACATCACAAAGAAATAACATTAAAGCACAGCTGGCAAAACACTCCATGTCTCTATGAAAATCTTGCGGCCCCTGAACGGGCCTTCCCGGCAATGACCAGAATACATGGATCGAATACACAGTAGGTATCGCATCGAGATAAACTTCCGCAAAATCAAGTAACTCTTTTCGCCGGGCCAATTCGAAAAGAAAAGGTGCCGACAACACTTGCTGAGCATCATATGAAGCAAAAGAATATTCATTGCCGACATCTTCAATTTTTTGTTGCTTCAGATCGCCCCCATAAGGATGATGCCTGGCGTAAACAAATTGATTCTCAAAATAATTTTTGATTTGTTCAACTTTGTCAAAACTTAACAACTCTCCAACTGAGACAATTCCATCAGACTGCAATTGAGACAATCGTTCACACCATTTCGAATTCGTGAGTTTCTGAACTGTGCGACCAATTGAAATATTTTGATGTTTTCGGCAAACATCTGCTATAAGGGCGCGGATATTTGGATTGTTTTCTTCGTAACAAAGCGAATCGTTTAAGAGTTCTGAGAGTATCTCTACGTCAATTTTCTGCATATCGATTAACTAAATTATAATACTTATAGACTTTGGGTTAATTTTAATATTTAGCTTGTTGAAATCTTGTTATTGATCTCAAAGAAGAGTCTATTTTTCAACATGATTCTTGATATTTTGCTAAATAATCGCATTCCACGATTACCAGTCAGCGAAAAAATCCAATACGCTATGACCTTGACGTTAATTAGCATGCTTTTCTCTGAAGCAACACAATTCCTAATCGCTTCTCTAACATTTCTGGCGTCTCCGCCATGAAAATGCACAGAAGCTTGAAAAAGATAATTGTAGGTCAGAATTTTATTGGCCTCCATCTCTGTAAACTCTGCGGAGTGTGTTTCCAAATATTTCATACATACAGCAATGGATTCAGTTCCGGAATCGAATACATTTGATTGGGTGCTGGAAGATTCGTGAATGCGAAACATTCCAGTGACTGTATCCAAGTGTGTGAATCTCCCAAAATCTATAATCCGAAGATAGAAATCCAAATCGTTAGAATAATAAAGATCCCTGTTGAACATCCCTACTTTGGACAATACGCTCTTGCGAAGTAAGCACCCAGGCCAAGGCAATTGACGCCTGTCTGTGAGCAAATCTAGTTTTGAATACTCCTGAAAATTCCTTTTCCCGATCAATCGGTCATTCTCATCTACAACAAGCATATCACCATACGCAAATACTGCCTGGGTATCTTGATGTAGTGCGTTAACAAGACTACGGATGGTGGAAGCATCATGGAGCTCGTCATCAGAATTAAGCACCCAGACCAATTCACCCGAAGCCAAACTCCATCCCTTGTTTATAGCCTCTGAAGTCCCACTATCCCGCTCACAAACCGTGACATCAATCCTGTTTTTGTGGCGGTCAAGGATAGAAAGCGTTGAATCTGTTGAGCCACCATCAATGACTAGTATCTCTATATTCGGGTATTCTTGCCTCCAGATTGATTCAAGAGCGCCGGTGATATACCCCCCTTGATTCAAACTAGGTATTACCAGCGAGACCAAGGGCAAATAATTCATGCAAGTAAAGAATAAGAAATTGAATAATGCAGTTGTTTGCTATGACGCCATGATGGAATATGGAGGGGCGGAAAACGTTACGGAGTTACTCAGCAGTATACTAGCAAATGCATTGATTTGTACTGACTTTGATCTTCGCAAGATAGGGAAAGACCGTTCTGAATCACGTCCTCTCCACACAATCGGCAAACCAGTTCGATCTCGTACAATGAAGTATTTGCTGGGCATGAGTCATTTTAAGAATAGAACCAAATTTTTAGAAAACTATGATCTTGCCGTTTTTAGCGGCACAACAGCACCACTTGCGGTGCACAATCATCCAACCGGAAGGAATATACTTTATTGTCACACTATACCTCGTTTCGCATATGATTTGCGAGAATACACTTTAGCTAGCCTACCAGCGATTCAGCGACCTCTTGCCAACCTTCTTATATCTTACATAAAGCGGCAATATGAATTAGCTATTGGCAAGATGGATCTCATTATCTCGAATTCAAAGACTGTAAAGAATCGCTTGCACGACTACCTGGGATTGGATTCCATCATAATTCATCCGCCATGCTCGACTGAAGACTTTCATTGGTTGACATGTGGGGACTACTATCTATCTACCAGCAGATTGGAACCTTACAAAAGAGTCGAATTAATTGTCGAGGCATTCACTCTAATGCCGGATAAGAAGTTGGTAGTAACATCAGGAGGGTCTGAACTGGACAAACTTAGAAAGATTGCTGCTCCTTATCCAAATATCACCTTCACAGGATGGCTCGATCAACCAAAACTTGTTCAGTTAATGGGCAATTGTCTCGCTTCAATTTACATTCCGATTCAAGAAGACTTTGGGATTTCTCCAGTTGAATCTATGGCTGCAGGCAAACCTGTAATTGGAACAAAAGAAGGAGGGCTGTTAGAAACTGTACTGGATGACCAGACAGGCATATTGTTGCCCGCAAAACCTGTGACCACCGACTTGATAGATGCAGTAAAAACAATGACTCCCAGTAAGGCAATGGAAATGCGATCGGCATGTGAAGCACAATCAAAATTATTTGGCCAAAAGGTATTTGAGGAAAAAATCAAGACTGCGCTGGGCTTAGTGTAAATCGACCAGCATAGAGCTACATACTACTGTCGCGTGCTCTCCGGCGTCAGCCGCCACTCAAACTCCGTCACATCTGGCACAACCTTAACGCCTGAAGTAAATTTAAAGGGCTCGCTCACCCCGCTGGGATAATGCACTTCAACATAGTAAGCGGTGTACCCCGAATCAGGTGCCGCCAGTCTTACCCGGTATACACCCGGATCGACCTCGCTCAAAGGAGTGCTTTCATAAGCCCGGCCTATTACCGCCTGCATAAAGTTTCTTCTGTCGGGATTGTGCGCCTGCCAGAGCAAGACCTCAGTTGGTTTATCCAGTGTAAAGATAGTAATTGTACCATCCTCGGCTACATCCCACGAGTAGCGGGGCATTGAAACATTGTGCACGATGGCGTGGTACCAGGCATCGAGACTGGCCAGCACGTCAGTGCCACCCATGCCGTGATTGGAATTAGGCACGTAACGCACGTGTTTCTCCCCTACAAGTTCATCCCAGTAAAACTGCCAGGAATCTGGCAGAAAGAATTCATCGCCGGTTGAGTTCAACAGGTACTTGGGTAGCGTAAGTCGGTCCCGATATTCGTAGGGCCCTACTATGTCCATCAGCGCATCAAATTCCGGAGTACCGATCCAGTTGGTTACGCCAAGGGTTACGTAATCTATGATCGCAGGTGAATATGCGCCATAAACGGAATAGTGGTGTTTGAATGATTCCTGCACATTTAACAGATCGATTACAATGGGTGCTATCGCCTTGACCCGGTGATCTACGATCGCTGTAGTCCAGGTAGTCCAGCCTCGCTTGGAACCACCGGCTACTACAAATTCGTCGACAGTTATCCCACCACCCTGCTCTCTGGCCATTAAACTCGTCACTGTATCCATGGCACGTACCGCGGCCTTGGTCATGGGCAGACGCAATGGCCATTTGTCATCGCCGGTTCGAAAATGCTTGTCCCAGGTATAGGCGATGATGGCATCTTCAGTGCGCCTGTTTTCAGGATCATCCGCAAACACCAATGGCTGATTCGGAACCATGTAAAGGGTGCTGACTACGGTGTTGGTCAACAGGGCGCGGGTTATATCTGATTCGGGAGCCGCTTCCCTGGTTGGGTTGGCCTTGCTCCCACCGGTTATATACAGAAAGCCGACATTGCTTCGCACCTCATCGGGTACGGTAATGGTCATGACATGCTCCCAGACTGGCTCATTGACTTCCGCTTCGGTGAGCCAACGCTGGGATGTCATCTCTACTATAAAGGTCCGGTAGCCCTCCCCGGCCACGGTATCCACTACATCAAAACGGTAGGCGGAATCTGGCGCCCTGATATAGCGGTCAAGGGCGGTCAGCTCCAGTCCGGCGTCCGCACCATGCAACGGGATCGAGATGAGTACGAAGGTTATAGCAAGAACATAGGTAACTAATAACCGTGCGGCTCGCCGCATTTGGAAAACCCCTTTTTGAATTATATTCAATATTTTCTCCCAGCCTGGAACCGTGATACGCGGCATCATCCTAGCCAGTTCACGATAAGAAGTCGACGCAAATTCCCGTTTCAAATTCGCTGAATAAGCAAGCAGAAATTGCTACTTGGAATTACCAATTCATTGCTACTATCGGGTCCATGACCAGATCAATTCTTACAGGTCTTGTTCGCCTGTCCGTCCTGCTGCCGGCTATTCCCCTGGCAGCCGTCGCCCAGACACCGGTTGCACATACGTTGACCGAAGCAACCTCTATCTCGAACCATTATATCTCCTGGCGCGAACACATCATTGACGACCCAACCATCGCCGGGTTTTCCCTCAACGGCAGTGACGGGCTGGTCATGGCCGATATCGACCGGGATGGCTACGAAGACGTCATCTCGGTCCACGAATTCGACAGCAGCTTCGATTCGGCCCGATTTGAACCCGGATTCGTAGGGGTGGCTGACGGACATGTACGCATCGCCTATGGTTCCGCGGATCCGAATTCCTGGACCAATTACACCCTGGCGGAAGGCAGTGATGCTCCGGCTCCTGAGGATGTGGACATAGCAGATTTGAACGGCGACGGCTGGCTGGATGTGATTGTGGCAGCCGAGCTCTCACACCTCATTTACCTGCAGAATCCTGCCAATGGCAACCGGGAGCAGCCCTGGCAGCGTCTCATCCTGCCCATGACTGCCAACACGGGATCCTACATTCGGGTATTCCTGGCGGACCTCGACGGCGACGGCCGCCCCGAGGCCATGGCTCCAAACAAGGGTGCCCAGACACCTGGTCCCGATGACTATGCACGCTCCACCCCGGTTTCCATATTCAAGGTGTCAGGTGATCCCCTTGATGGTAATAGCTGGAAGGAAATCGAACTGGGTCGCTACAGCATTCCCCAGAACTCGGAACCGGTGGACCTGGACGGTGACGGCGACCTGGATATCGTGATCGGCACCCGTGGTGAAAACCGCCTGGCCTGGTTTGAAAATCCCGGTGACGGCAGCCTGGATTTCATCGAGCATGCCATTGGCATCAACGGAGGAGTTGCTTCGGGCTTCAACCTGGAATACGCGGATCTCAATGGCGACAACAGGCTGGACATCATCGGCAGGGTTTCGGGCAGGGTGGGCTGGCTGGAACAACCCGCTAACATCGACGATGCCTGGAATGCTCATTACATTGGCTCCATGGCGCCCGATAGCGTTACGGGACTGGAAATTACCGATATCGATGGCGACAATCGCCTGGACATCATGGTCGGCAGTTACAGCCGCGGCGACAGGGAAAACGACAGCAATGTTTCTGTCAGCGATCCTCTTGGTCGCATCGCCTGGTTTCAGCAACCCGAGTTAGCGACAGACACGTGGACTCGCCACGACATTACACGACGCAAGAGAGGCATGTTTGATAAATTCATAGCCCGCGACCTCGACCAGGATGGCGACTTGGACTTCGTCGGCACCCGGGGCAACAGTTTCCCTTACGACGGCGTATTCTGGCTGGAACAGGTCCGTAGCGATTCACCATCGCAAAGATTTCAGCCAGCGCGCAACCAGGACAGTGAAGAAATGCCGCTGCCGCCAGACTAAACCAAGATAACAGATCTCACGCCATGCCAAATAACATCAACAAACTGGCACTAGTATTCTCAACGATGCTAACAATGCAGCAATCTGCAATGGCGGAGCGCGCCTCTTCATTCGACCTCGCCACGTCAACCCTGACCGTACCCTGCGTGGACATCGTCACCAACGGGGAACCGGCAGGGCCTGGCGGGACACGCCAGTCCTTCTCCCTCGACATGACCCTGGTCGGCGCATCACTTTCCGTGGGGAATGCGGTGGAAATTTCTGCTACGGGTGATTGCAGCGCGAGATTTGAAACTACAACAGGAACTTACACCGATCTCGTTACGGTGGGAGATGATCGGGTCGAGCTCGAATTGAGTTATTCCGGAGGCGTGGATTTCTCACCCCGCAGCGTGTTCATACAGCGGGATTTTACCAGTGACGACATCACGGTTTATGTCGGAACAACTGGCAGCTTAGCCCTCCACGAAGCGATCGATATACCTGCTGCTACTCTGCGCCTGGTCGGCAGCGATAGCTTGCCGTCTTTCATCGAGCTGAGTGACCGCGAACTCAGGATCTCTCCAACCTCTGGTGACGTGGGGGATCACACCATACGCGTAGAATGGGCAGACCAGGTAGATACCATAACAGTTCATGTACGAGACTCAGCCCAGGATCTCGTTACGGTAATGCAACGACCCGACTCTCTACCAAGCTTGTCTTCCCTTAACCTGTTCTCCTCGGAGAGTATTTTTAATACTCCCCTGCCCTCGGATCCGGACATCGATCCCCAGTCCAACCTCTACCTGGAAGGCCTGATTCGCTCCCAGCAATTTGTGGTACAGGTTGGTCAGTTTTCGGCAACAGTGTTTTTCGCGGACAGCAACACGCCGGTAACAGATGTGAGCCTTCCCTGTGGCGAATTCTGGGAGCTGGGCATTGCACAGATTGCGTCAGTTCCCGTACCGGACTGGTCTACTCCCGCAAACGATGTAGACGGGGGTGACGAGCCACCGGTGGGCTGCGGCGAGGAATCGGGACAGGACAACTTCCTCATCGTGCTGGACCTGGAAAACCGTTGCGAATATGACTTCTGGCAGGCGCGCATGGAAAACGACAGTTGGGTGGCAAGCTTTGCCACAGCATTCAACATGGATGGCCCGGGAATACACCCAAATGGACTCTCATCCCGGGGATCCGGCCTCGCTTTCCTCGGCGGGGTTATCTGGCCTGATGAATTAAGCTCCGGGCAAATCAATCACCCCCTGGCCTTCAGCTACGAATTTCCAAAGGCAAACGGCCCAGTGAGCCCGGCCACCGACAGTGACGGTATCAGCACCGAAGCTTTCGCTTTACCGGAAGGAGCGCGCATCCAGCTGGATCCCACCCTGGACCTGGATACACTCGGGTTGAACGACTACGAGAAAACAATTGCCCGTGCCATGCAGGAATACGGGCTAATCCTGGTGGACCGGGGCGGCGCCGGGCCGGTAGGGCTCTATGCTATTGATCCGGATAGCGTAAATGTAAATCCTTACGAGGCAATCTGGGGTATTGATGATTTTATAACTCTCAGCAACCTGGACATTTCATCATTACCATTCAGGGTATTACAACTTCCGGCACAACAGACGAATTACCGGGATAATCTGCGACTTGCCAGCAACCAGTGTGTGAACTATCAATAACGCAATTTCGAACGTGACCCGCTGGTGACGTGCCTTCCCTATTACGAGCCAGCGGAATGTGTTAAAAGCACGGCATGAAGTTATCCGGTTATGCAGTACCAGTGTTGTTTCTGTGCACTCTGATTCCAATTTACCATTTGGGAGCACAAACGGTTCCCGACTTCACTTCCCTGCTTGATTCCCCACCCGGTTCAGCGGCTGGTGAGCAACTACGAGAACTCGATGCAGGACTGCGAAGAGCGTTTAACGCAGATATAGAATTTGGCATGCCGGTTGCGGCTGCTTCTGCCTATCGCGAAGCGCCGATGACAAATCTGTTTGCTGCCAGCAATTTCACTAACCAGCCGAAAGAATCTTCGCCGGTCGTTGTCATTGAAAGCTCTCTTGAGGAGTTGCTGGGAGAACCGCTCTCCTGTCACCCTGCTCCTTTACCTCTTCCAGCGACGATTGAGGAAGCTGTAGAACATGTTCTCCTGGCTGCCTCCGAGACACACGATCGCTTTAATGCACTCGTATCCCGCAGGGACAGGGATCGATTGCGGCGCTACCACAGCTCGGTACTGGCAGTTGTGCAAACCAAGCCCTTTGCAGGCGACCTGAGCAACAGGGAAAGACGCGAGCTGCGCCGCTACCTGAATGTACTCGACAAGGTCGATCTGCGAGAACTAGGTTGCGCCTCCCTCAGCTGGGCCAGGCTGGGTGACCAGGATTGGCTACAAAACCTGCGCGGTCTGCTCGCGACGCACCCCCGTGCAGAACGCGCCATTATTTTCGAGCGTGAAACCGAGTATGGAACGATTCTGCTAGGTGGCTCCGCAGGTCAATCGCTGCAACGGCAAAACATCCTGTTTCTTGCCGATCTTGGCGGCGATGACATTTACGGCATTGAGTCCGACTCTAGCTTTTCAGGGAATCCGCAACTCATAGTAGATTTCTCAGGTAGCGATCGTTATGAAACTGTCCAAGGTAACGCTCTGGCTACTGCCATCGGTTCGGCGAGCCTGCTTCTGGACTACTATGGCGATGACCAGTATGTCGGTGCCTCCCTGACCCAGGGAGCGGCGGTTATGGGAGCGGCCCTGCTTATGGACTACCAGGGTAACGATCACTATGAAGCCGGATCACTGGCCCAGGGCTACGGCATGTATGGCATTGGAAAGCTGGTAGAACACACGGGAGATGACAGCTATCGAATTGGAGCCATTGGCCAGGGATTGGGCATGGCTTCAGGACTGGGCGCCCTGTTCGATTCCATAGGCAATGATGAATACACCGCAGGTGGCGCCATACCCACCAACTACGGCACTCCCGGCTTAAGTGATGCCTGGGCCCAGGGAGTAGGCCTGGGCATGCGTGAGTTGGCCCGGGGCGGTATCGGCAGACTCTTGGACGGCGCTGGCAGCGATCGCTTCGATGCCGGATCATTTGCCATGGGAGGCGGCTATTATCTCGGTGTCGGGCAATTCATTAACGCTGGAAATGGCAATGACAGCTACCTGGGCTCTCGCTATAACTTCGGCTGGGGCGCCCACGGCGGCATTGGCTTTTTTCGGGAAACAGGCGGTGATGACCGCTATCGCACCCGGCAAATAGTCGCAGCCGGGCTGGCCTGGGACAGCAGCATCGCATTGTTCCGCGATGATGCCGGCGACGATCACTACCTGATGGGAGATTTCAGCCTGGGTGCTTCGGCACTAGGCTCGGCAGCGCTGTTTATCGATGGCGCGGGCAGTGATCAGTATCGCGGTGTGGTTCCGGCGCGGGCCAACCAGGAGCCCCCCAACCTTTCCCTGTTCATGGACCTGGGCACAGATCAGAATTACCTCGATGACCGGATGCTTACCAGTGAGTGCCGCTACTCCGGAAATTTAAGTATTACCCTGCTCGCCGCAGATCAGAACGATGCAAACTTCGACACCTGCCAGGCATCTGAAGACTAGAAACTGGGAGCCACTCTGGCTCTTCATTGCATTTTGCTTCTGGCTTGCCAACGTTGCATTACACCTGGAATTTTCCAACTGGCTGGTAGTTCCCTACAACACACCGTTTGGCGAATTTATGCCGATAGATTTCTCCACACCGGCTGCAGCTATTTTCATTTTCATCCTCACGGTGTTCCTATGGAGAAGAATCGGCAAAGGTAAAGCCAGATTGAGTCACGGACTGGCCTGGATACTCTGCTTCTCCATAGCAGCCGCCGCCTATTTCCTCATCATGACCACACCCATCGAGGCCATTCATTACGCCTAATATGGAATCCTGGCCTGGTTGCTCGCCAGGTCCCTGGACCCCCAGCGAAATTACTGGCCACTGATATCCCTTTTATTCATAACAGTTGGCCTGGGAATCATTGACGAGCTCAACCAGTATTTCTTCCTCACCCCGGGGAACAGCACCTATGTGGACTTCAATGACTTCGTATTGAACCAGATTGGCGCCCTGGGTGGCGTGTTTGCCTACTATGCCGGACTGCAGCGCTCAGAGGTCACTGAAACAAACAAGCTGATAGCACTTGTTAGCAGACTTACACTTGCTGCATATGGACTCTTTGGCCTCGCTATCCTGCTCTTGGTATCGATTGGCAGACTGGACCACAGCCCAGAAATTTCCGTACCCGCGGGAGGCATACAAATGATCGATGGCAGGTGGACCATCTTCCTGGAAAGGGAGCCAGGACTACTTGAAAGCTGGCAGACCAGTTTCGGTGGCGATCAGTACTACGTGCTGGGAATTTTCGGTGGATTAATCGTAATGGTCTTGCTTACCCTGTTTGTTTTCGCTTACCGGAGCGCCCTGCTCAAAGAGAAGTAAGGAATTCGCCCGCTTGTGCCCGGGCAATCACGCTATACTCTTTCCACTACCAGGCAGCAATCTAATATGTCACCTCGAAAATCCAGCAAAAAAGCAACCTCTTACACAGCGGCGCAAATCGAATTGCTGTCAGCCATTGACAGCACCGGCTCTATTTCTGCCGCCGCGCGCACGGTTGGCATCAGCTACAAGACCGCCTGGGACCGCATAGATACCATGAACAACCTTTCGGAAAGGACATTGGTTACCCGCAGTGCGGGTGGCGCCCGAGGTGGCGGTACAAGCCTGACCGACTATGGCACAAAGATTCTGCAGGGGCTGAAGAAGTTGCAGCAAGACCATGAGATGCTGACCGCGAGCCTTGGCAGTGAACTGGGAAACGTAGACGATGTCGCGCAGTTTTTGCGCGGCCAGGTAAACACCAGCGCGCGCAACCAGTATTACGGCAATGTAAAACGTATCAAGCGTGGTGAAGTAAACAGCGAACTTACCCTCAACATATCAGCCAATACCGAACTGGTCGCGGTCATTACCAACGACAGCCTGAACAGCCTGGCTCTGAAGAAAGGCAGCAATGCCATCGCCCTGATTAAGGCGTCCTGGATTATGCTTAGCACATCACGCAAGCTGGCCAGCAGTGCCCGCAATCAACTCAGGGGAAAGGTCAGTAAGATCAACCGGGGACCAGTCAATTGCGAAGTCATTCTCGACCTGGGGGAAGACAAGTCACTCTGTGCCGTCATTACCAGGGAAAGTGTGAGCCGGCTCGGACTTAAAAAAGGTGTGGTCGCCACTGCCCTGTTCAAGGCATCCAGTGTCATCCTCATGGCAGCCTGAACAACGACTAGTGGATCACAGCCACAGACTTGATCTGGGCCCACACTTCCTTACCCTGCTGTAGTTCAAGTTCAAACGCCGATCGCTGCGAGATCTTGGCCAACACTGTGGTGCTCCCCATCTCAAGGCGCACCATTTCCATGGCTCCGGTATCTTGCCGGATTTCCGATATTCTTGCCGGCAGACGATTAATAATGCTGGAGCGGGATACCGGTTCCAGGGCCAGGCTCACATCCCGTGCCAGTACCCTGAGTCGAATTGTCTCTCCAATGCCATGACCGTCGTCACCAATCCACATCTCGCCACTGTCAAAACTTACCCGCATCATGTGCCAGCGATCGTCCCGTTCTTCTACTCGCGCCTCGATGACTACGCCAGCATCTTCACCCAGGTCCACGGGCAAATCGAGACGGGTCAATACTTCGTTCAGCGATCCGCTGGCGACAGCTTTACCGTCATCCATCAGGACCAGGTGGTCGGCAAGCCGCGCTACTTCATTGACCGCATGGGTGACATACAGCATGGGAACCTGTAATTCCTCGCACAGCCGTTCCAGGTAGGGCAGTATTTCCTGTTTCTTTTCCAGGTCCAACGCCGCCAGGGGCTCATCCAGCAGCAATATTCGTGGCTGGATCAATACCGCCCTGGCGATAGCAACTCGTTGCCTTTCGCCTCCTGATAGTTGTACTGGATAATGCTGCAGCCGCTTCTCCAATCCCATCAGCTCGACAATGTGATCCAGTTGCCCGGTAGCCGCCGATTTGTTCCAGGCGCGGTTGACCGCGAACTTGAGATTGCCCAATACGGTGAGATGATCGAACAGGCTCGGTTCCTGGAATACGTATCCCACCTGACGCCGATGCACTGGAAGGAAATCAGAATCGTTTTGCCAGTGTTCATCGCCCAGGCGGCACAATCCGGCGTCTGCACGCTGCAGCCCGGCGACGCAACGCAACACCGTGGTCTTGCCTGATCCCGAGGCGCCGAAAATCGCGGTTACCCCTGTAACGGGCAAGGAAAGGTTTACGTCCAGGTGAAAGGCCGAGCCCCTGGCTTCACCCTTGCCCCCGGTTGCAGGAAACCTATGGTCAAATCGCAGGGAAAGATCTGTATCGGAATGGGGATGCATTTAGAGAAAAGTCCGACTAGTAATTCAACCCAAGACGGAGGCGGCCGCGCTGCAAGCTGTACACACCAGCAAGAACGGCAAAGGAAAAAACCAACAACACCAGGGCGAGACCATGGGCTTCGTTATAAGCCAGCGCCTCGACATGATCGTAAATTTGCACCGACACTACCCGTGTCTCACCCGGAATATTGCCCCCGATCATCAACACCACGCCGAACTCACCTACGGTATGGGCAAATCCCAGCACGGCAGCGGTAATAAAACCCGGCCGTGCTATGGGCACGACTACATTGAAAAATCGATCCAGCGGTCCGGCACGGAGTGTGGCTGCAGCCTCCAGGGGCCGGTCACCAATCGCTACAAACGCGTTCTGCAGTGGCTGCACCACGAAGGGCATGGAATACACCACCGAGCCGATTACCAGGCCCCAGAAACTGAAGGCCAGGGTGCCCATCCCCAATGACTCTGTGACGCTTCCTATTGGCCCCTGGGGGCCGAGCGCTAACAGGAGATAGAAGCCCAGCACCGTGGGTGGCAATACCAGCGGTAATGCCACCAGCGCGGCTACAAAACCCTGCCAACGGGATCGGGTGCGTGCCAGCCACCAGGCCAATGGAGTACCTACAAGTAGCAATATCAGCGTAACGGTGCCGGCCAGGCGCACGGTCAACCAGATGGCGATCCAGTCAGATTCGGTAAGATTCATTGCACACTTCGTTATATAGTTTTTTATATAACGACCTATATAACGCTATTTCAGGCACTTGTACAGGAAATCAAGGGAATTATGCCGCTAGCGACGATAGCGGGCGACGAAGCGCTGCAGGATACGGCGGCCCCAGGGTGCATCTTCACCCCGCAGCGTATCGATCAGCTGCTCCGCTTCTTCGGGTGGAAAATAGCCATGGTTCTTGTACGCGTGAACTCGTACTGAAAATCCTTCGAAGTCGCCTTCGGGATGAAACTGGGTGGCATAGATGTTCTGTTTCAGCCGAAACATCTGCACCGGACAGGCATCATTGCTGGCCAGTAACGTAGTACCGGGAGGAATATCATCACATGCTTCCTTGTGCCCCAGCAATACCCGAAATGATTCCGGGAAGCTTTCCAATAGCGGATCCTGTTTACCGGCTTCTGTAAGCTGAATATCTGCACCGCCAACATCTTCACCAAACCTGGTCGAGATGGTGGCTCCGCAATAACTTCCAAGCAATCCGTTTCCGGAACAACAACCCAGAAAAGGAAAATCGATCTCAGCGATCTCGTCGAATAGATTGTAAAAATCAGTTTCGACCCTTATCTGAATCTCACTCTTCTCTTCTACCGGTTTACTGACATCGAAGGGGCTGCCACCAACGATGATGCCCGAATAGTCATTCAGTCTTATTTCCGGGAGACCCGCTTGCTCTGCACGAATACGTACAGTTTCGTTTTTATCCAGTTCACCGTATTTACAAATAGCTGCAAACTCGCTGTCCGAGGTTTCGTCTTCAGGACGGAGTTGGATAACCAGGAAAGGGAGGGACATTTGGATCTCAGATATTTAGATTGTTAATTAGTATAACAAGCATTAGTGGCTGCGCTGAATCCGTCAATAGGTGGTCTGGGAGGGTGAGGCGCGCGCCTTTCGCGATGCGAAAGCATCGCGCGCGCCGAACGCCCGTAATCTATGATTACGGGCTGGGGGGATGGTTGGATGCCATTGGCTTTGTTTCCCTAATATGCAATTCGTCTGCGCGGCCAGGAACGAAGGGGCAAATTAGTAGGAGATTTAGATTACTGCATTTTCGGCACGTGCTAGACGCCAAAATTGGTGGGTCTGGGTGGATTTGAACCACCGACCTCACCCTTATCAGGGGTGCGCTCTAACCAACTGAGCTACAGACCCAATTTTGGCGTCATTAAGATCGTGCAGACCCCAAACGAAGTACTAGCTGGAAACCTGCAGATACAATGCGACAAGCATGTAATTCGGAGAAAATCCGGCCAATCGCGAAGGCCGCGTATTATACGTCTCCCCCACCGAATGGCAAGCTCAGCCCTATGGGGCGGTCTGCCTCCGCCGCCTGCGCTGCACCACCCTAAACCCCAGCAGCAACGCCAATATAGACCCATAAATCACCGGCTCGATCACGTCGGTGCGCTGGATCCACAACTGGTGCACGATGGCCAGTATCGCCGCAACATAGATCAACCGGTGCAGGCGCTTCCAGTTCACCCCCATGCGCCGCACCATGGCCTTGGGTGAGGTGATTCCCAACGCAACCAGAATGACAAATGCGGCAAAACCCACGGTGATAAACGGCCGCTGGATAATTTCTTCCCCGATGGCATACCAGCGGAAGGCCAGCAGGAAGCTCATCCAGCTTAAAAAATGCACACTGGCATAGAACAGGGTAAACAGGCCGATCATGCGGCGCCGGCGGACGAATTCAGGAAACCCGGTGATTTGCCTTAAAGGAGTGAGCGCCAGGGTGAGCAACAAAAAACGCAGGGTCCACTCCCCGCTCTCGATGGACAGCTCCTGGGCGGGGTCGGGCCCAAGGTGATTGCCAAACACCAGGTAAAGGATCCACGCAAAGGGAAGCAGAGCGGCACCGAAGATCAGCCACCATCTCAATTGGGCAGTATTCAAAGTCAACAGCCTGGAGAGCTAGGGAAAAAACCAGCAGCTAGTAGTAACGTGCCAGGTCCATCCCCGTATAAAGATGAGCCACCTGCTCTTCGTAGCCATTGAATTTGCGCGTACGAATGATGTTGCGACTGAACAGGGTCTGGGGCAAACGCCGTTCCGTATCCTGGCGCCAGCGCGGGTGATGGACCTCGGGATTTACGTTGGCATAGAAACCGTATTCCTGGGCCTGCAGATCATTCCAGGTGGTATTGGGCATGGTTTCCCGAAAGTTAATGCGCACAATGGACTTGATGCTCTTGAAGCCATACTTCCACGGAATAATGAGCCGCATGGGCGCGCCATTCTGTGCCGGCAGGTAATTGCCATATAAACCCACCGCCATGAAGGTGAGCTCATTCATGGCTTCATCGATGCGCAATCCTTCCCGGTAGGGCCAGTCGATGATGGCGAAACGGGAACGAATACCGGGCATGGTGTCTTCCTGGATCACGGTCTCGAATTCAACGTACTGCGCCCGTGAAGTAGGCTCGAACCGCTTGAGCAGGTCCGCCAGGGGAAATCCTACCCAGGGAATGACCATGGACCAGGCTTCGACACAGCGCAGCCGGTAAATACGTTCTTCCAGGTCATGGGGCTTGAGAATGTCTTCCAGGGTGTACATGCCGGGCTTGCCGCACTCCCCTGCGATTTCCACTGACCACGGATCGGTACGAAATTCACCGGAGTTGCGCACCGGGTCACCCTTGTCCATGCCGAACTCGTAAAAATTGTTATAGCGAGTGACGTCACTGTAAGGGGTTAAGGCTTCGTCGGTATAAAAAGGTTCGGCATCGGGCGCCGGCTTGATATTGGCAAACTTCGGCTGCCACCAGGGTGCCGGTGGCGTGCGATCGAGGTCGGCGGGAGCCCGTGCCCGGAGGCTGTTCCCATCCTGGGCGGACACCAGGGGCATGGCTCCGGCCAGGGCGGCGCCACCGATCAGCCTGGCGCTGTCGCCCATGAATTTTCGCCGGTCGCGGTAAATATGTTCCGGGGTGATTTCCGATGGCTTTATGTCAGCCGGTCGCTTGATCAACATGCTAGGTCACCTGTTCCTGTTGAATTTCCTTTTCCCGGTCTATGAGAAAGGGAATCTCGAAAAATTCTTCCAGCTTTTGCATTGTATCGGCTCGGTACACGCAGTTTATACGCCGGGCCTGTCCTCATCAGATTTCAATTCGGTTTCAACCGGCCCTGCCCCGCCATTACCTGAAGATTTCCTGGCCGGAGCGCGCTTGCGCCGGGTCTTGTTACCGCTTCCGGTCCTGGCTGCAGGTTCGCTGATGTCACCCTGTATAGCCGCCCCAACAAGGCTATGGCGCTTGCGGTAGACCCAGGTTGCCGGGCCGCTGATAGCGTAGAGCACGCACATGGTGAGCAGCACTTCGTGGGGATTCTGGGCAATAACTACCAGGAGCACTACGGTAAAAATAAAAACAATATAGGGAACCGTGCCCTTGAAGTGCAGCTCCTTGAAACTGAAGTACTTGTAATTGGAGATCATCAACAGGCCGACGAACACGGTGAGAATGGCGCACAGGTAGGCAATGAGCGGTGTCACGGCAATGCCGTACTTGTAACCCACCCAGGGCACGAAGGTCACCAGGCCGGCGGCCACCGGGCTCTGCAGGCCCAGGAAGAAACGTTTGTCCACGGTGCCCAGCTGCACATTAAAACGCGCCAGCCGTAGCGCTGCACAGGACATATAAATAAAACTGGCGGCCCAGCCTACCTGTCCCAGTGGCCCAAAGCCCCAGCTGAACATGATCAGCGCCGGCGCCATGCCGAAGGACACCATGTCTGACAGGCTGTCGAATTCCGCTCCGAAGGCACTCTGGGTATTGGTGAGCCGGGCAATACGACCGTCCAGGCCGTCCATGACCCCGGCAATGAGTATGGCCCAGCCGGCCTCGTTGAAATTACCCGCCATGCCGGAAATGACCGCATAGAAGCCTGCGAACAATGCGCCGAGTGTGAACAGGTTGGGCAACAGGAATACACCGCGGCGGCGCACCTGCTTGCCCCCCTCGGACACGATCTCCTCGTGCTCGTCGAAGGGTAGCAGCCGGTCTGACTCGCTTGTTAAGTCATCGTCTTTCATAGAATCAGGGTGATTGCCAGAGGCAGAGATAGCGATTATACCGCCGCGGCTGCCCGGAATCTGCCATTTTACCTGACTGGGCAGATGCTATATGATCGCGCCTCACCCGAAAAAGGCAACGGCAATTCCTGCCTAATCGACTGAAATCTAAAGAATTACCCCGGAGTTACTATGAATTATTTCAACACGCTGCCTCTGCGCCTGCAGCTGGAGCAACTGGGCAAATGCCGCTTTATGGATCGCAGCGAATTTGCCGACGGCGTGGAGAAACTGAAGGGCAAGAAAGTCGTTATCGTCGGCTGTGGTGCCCAGGGCCTGAACCAGGGCCTGAACATGCGCGATAGCGGCCTGGATGTGTCTTACGCCCTGCGTGAGGCGGCGATCTCCGAGCAGCGCCAGTCCTGGAAGAATTCTACGGAGAACGGATTCAATACCGGCACTTACGAAGAACTGATTCCCGATGCCGATCTGGTATTGAACCTGACTCCGGATAAGCAGCACAGCGCCGTGGTGGCCCAGGTCATGCCCCTGATGAAAAAGGGCGCGACACTCGCCTACTCTCACGGTTTCAACATCGTTGAGGAAGGCATGCAGATTCGCGACGACCTCACCGTGGTCATGGTGGCACCGAAGTGCCCCGGCACCGAAGTGCGGGAAGAATACAAGCGCGGCTTCGGAGTACCTACCCTGATCGCGGTCCATGCCGAAAACGATCCCAATGGCGATGGCCTGGAGATCGCCAAGGCCTACGCCGCGGCTACCGGCGGACACCGCGCCGGCGTGCTGGAATCTTCTTTTATTGCCGAGGTGAAATCAGACCTCATGGGAGAACAGACCATTCTCTGCGGCATGCTGCAGACCGGCTCCCTGCTCTGCTACGACAAGATGATCGAGAAAGGCATGGATGAGGGTTACGCCTCCAAGCTGGTGCAACACGGCTGGGAAGTAGTATCGGAAGGCCTCAAGCACGGCGGCATTACCAACATGATGGATCGCCTGCCCAATCCGGCCAAGCTGGTTGCCTTCGAGCTGGCGGAAGAACTGAAAGACATCATGCGTCCGCTATACCAGAAGCACATGGATGACATCATCACCGGCGCATTCTCTTCCGGCATGATGGATGACTGGGCCAAGGACGACGAGAAACTGCTGGGCTGGCGCGCCGCCACGGCAGAGACCGCATTCGAGAAGTCCAGCGCCGGTGACATGGACATCAGCGAGCAGGAGTACTATGACCACGGCATCCTCATGGTGGCCATGGTCAAGTCCGGTGTGGAACTGGCCTTCGAGACCATGACCGAATCCGGCATCATCGCCGAGTCCGCCTATTACGAATCACTGCATGAGGTTCCCCTAATTGCCAACCTCATCGGCCGCAAGAAGCTGTATGAGATGAACGCGGTGATTTCCGATACCGCCGAGTATGGCTGCTATCTCTTCTCCCACGCCTGCGAACCCTTACTGCAGGACTTCATGAAGAAGATCGACACCGATGTGATAGGCAAGGGATTACAACTGGCGGACAGCGGCGTGGACAATGCGGAACTGATCACGGTCAATGACCAGATCCGCTCCCACCCCATCGAGGTAGTGGGCAAAGAGTTGCGCAAGCACATGACCGCCATGAAAAAGGTCATTTAAAAAGGCCACAAAACTAAAAGGGGCTCATTGAGCCCCTTTTTAATTTCCTACTAGATTTGTAGATCAGGATCTTTTCAACTGTTGCTATTCCTCTCGCCAAGCACGCAAAGCTCGCGAAGGGATCGCGTTGAATTTGAATATTTGAGTTTTTACCCCTGCAATACAGATTCACTGAACAATCTGAGGCACAGGTTTTCTTGGCGAGCTTTGCGTGCTTGGCGAGAGACATTCGCGAATTCAGGAAGATTACCAGACGGATCGTCTGGCAGCCAATCTTCTTTTAGTCGCAAGGCCATACTCAAATCGACAGCACTTTTTCTCCGCGCGAGATTCCCGACACGCCCGTGCGTGCAGTTTCCAGCACCACGTTATCACCCAGTGCCGCGATGAAGGAATCCAGCTTCTCACTGGTACCGGTGAGCTGGATACTGAACACGTTGGCGGTCATGTCCACGATCTGGCCGCGGAAAATATCTACCGTTCGCTTCACTTCCGCGCGCTGGGCACCGGATGCCTTCACCTTGATCAGCATCAGTTCCCGTTCGATGTGGGCACCCTCGGTAAGATCTACCAACTTCACCACGTCCACCAGTTTGTTCAGGTGCTTGGTAATCTGCTCTATCTTGCGGTCATCGCCCACGGTGGTGAGTGTCAGGCGCGACAAACTGTGGTCCTCGGTAGGCGCCACAGTGAGCGATTCGATGTTGTAGTTGCGCTGGGAAAACAAACCCACGACACGGGACAGGGCACCGGGCTCGTTTTCCATGAGCATAGAAATTATTCGCCGCATCAGGTTCGCTCCGTCTTGCTCAGTACCATATCTTTCATGGCCCCACCCTTGATGGCCATGGGATAAACGTGCTCATCCGGGTCCACGATTACGTCTACAAATACCAGCTTGTCTTTCAGGGCGAAGGCCTTTTCCAGGCCCATGTACAGGTCGTCATATTTTTCGATCTTGATACCCACGTGACCGTAGGCTTCCGCCAACTTGGTAAAGTCCGGCAGGGATTCAGAATAGGTACTGTGGGAATAACGGCCGCCGTACTGCATGTCCTGCCACTGCTTCACCATGCCCAGGGCACGGTTATTAAGACAGATAATCTTGATGGGCAGCTGGTACTGCATGCAGGTGGCGAACTCCTGCTGATTCATCAGAAAGCTGCCTTCGCCGGTGATACACACCGACACCGCGCCGGGATGGGCAAACTGCACTCCCATGGCGGCGGGGAATCCAAAACCCATGGTGCCCAGACCCCCGGAATTGATCCAGCGCCGCGGCAAGTCGAAGTGATAGTACTGGGCGGCGAACATCTGGTGTTGACCAACATCGGAGGACACGAAGGCATCACCCTTGGTGATCTCGTATATCGCCTTTACCACCTGCTGCGGCTTGATGGTGCCATCTTCCGACGGCTCGACCCTGAGGCATTCTTTTTCCCGCCACTGGGCGATTTGTTGCCACCAGATGTCCAGGGCTTCCTTGTCTGTCTTGGCCTTGGCTTTCTTGACCTCGGCGATCATGTCTTCCAGCACCAGAGCGACCGACCCGACTATGGGTACATCCGCCGCCACGGTTTTGGAGATGGAAGCGGGATCGATGTCCACGTGCAGGATGGTGGCATCGGGACAGAATTTCTTCACGTCGGAATTGGTTACCCGGTCATCGAAGCGTGCACCCACGGCCAGCAATACGTCACAGTAATGCATGGCCATGTTGGCCTCGTAGGTTCCGTGCATACCCAGCATGCCAAGGAACTGTTTGTCCGAAGCCGGAAACGCACCCAGGCCCATCAGGGTATTGGTAATAGGAAATCCAAGCAGGCGGGTGAGCTCAGTCAATTGCGCCGAACCATTGCCCTGGATCACGCCACCACCGGTATAGATCATGGGGCGCTTGGCATTGAGCAAGGCATCTACCGCTTTCTTGATCTGTCCGGAGTGACCCTTACCCGGGACCTGGTAGGAACGCATCTTGATCTCACTGGGATACTCGTAGGGAAACTTCACGTTGGGATCAGTGGCATCTTTCGGAATGTCGATGACAACTGGTCCGGGTCGCCCGGTAGTGGCGATGTGAAATGCCTTCTTCACGATCAGGGGAATCTCGGCCGCGTTCTGGGCCATGAAACTGTGCTTAACAACAGGGCGCGAGATGCCCACCATGTCGGTTTCCTGGAAGCCGTCGGAACCGATCATGCGGCTCTCTACCTGGCCGGAAATAACCACCATGGGAATGGAGTCCATGTAGGCCGTGGCGATGCCGGTAACCGCATTGGTTGCTCCAGGACCGGAGGTGACCAGCACTACGCCGGGCTTGCCCGTGGAACGGGCGTAACCGTCCGCGGCATGGGTTGCCGCCTGTTCATGACGCACCAGGATGTGTTCCACCTTGTCCTGGTGAAAGATGGCGTCATAGATATGCAGCACGGCCCCGCCGGGGTAGCCGAATATTATCTCGACGCCTTCATCTTGCAGCGCGCGAATCAACATTTCGCCGCCGGATAACTGCTCCACTTTACTACCTCTGATCTTGCCTGTTATTGCGAACTAACAAATTCGACCAATCGCCATGGCCTGGCAAAACTACCGATCGAATTTGAAAATGGAACCTATACTCAGCACACCTCGCGAGTCGCGTTACTGGCGGAAATCATAGCTGCCAAGACGCGTCGCGCAGTGACAGTACTATCGGTACGACCAAGCGGCGCAACGCAGGCAGCGAGGATTTCCGCCGTAACCCTTCGGGACCAAGCCTATTTTGCGCAGAGCTTCGTTGCTCCTCAGTCGCGTACATAAAGTACTAGTCCTTCGTCGCGCCTCGCTCTTCACAAAATAGGCGACGGTCGCGACCGCGATGTATGCTGAGTATAGGTTCTAATCACGGAGCGGACCCCATGAAAACCATGGAAATCAACGCTTCATGTCGGCCCCGTACGCGATAACGTGATAGGGGCCTGTAGGTGGAAATATGCGTCACCTAAGACAACCGCCTGCAGTCGCCCGGGTGTGGGGCTTGCTCTAATGGCCTGCGCAGCGCAGCGAATGAAATGGGGGTGGCCGAATCACCCGCTGTGGAGCGGGGATTCTGCCAATTTCCGATGGAAAGTCAAGCTGTTATACGTGCTGGGGGTATCAGGCGACCGCGGTTTCCGGAGGCGCGGGACGCTTGGAGAAGCTGAATTCCCCGGCACTGTCCACGTCCACGGCGATGCTGTCTCCGGCCCCATATTCGCCTTGCAGCACGTGCTGGGCCAGGGGGTTCTCGATCCAGTTCTGGATCGCCCGCTTCAGGGGCCTGGCGCCGTATACCGGGTCGTAGCCGATCTCCGCCAGCTTGTCCAACACCGCTACCGAAACCTCCAGTTTCAACTCGCTGTGAGCCAGGCGCTTGTTCAGCAGGCCGATCTGAATTTCGGCGATACCGCGAATCTGTTCCTTCTGCAGCGGATGGAAAACCACGGTCTCGTCTATGCGATTGACGAATTCCGGCGAAAAATGCCGTACTACAGTTTCCAACACGATTTTCTTCACGCTCTCGTAATTCTCCTCACCCAGGTCAGCGCTGCTCATCATCTCCTGGATGCGATCCGAACCCAGGTTGGAGGTCATGACTATCACGGTATTTCGAAAGTCCACGGTACGACCATGACCGTCGGTGAGGCGGCCGTCATCCATGACCTGCAACAGAATATTAAAAACATCGGTATGGGCTTTCTCTACTTCGTCCAGCAAAAGAACAGAATAAGGCCGACGCCGTACCGCCTCGGTGAGGTAACCACCCTCTTCATAACCGACGTAACCGGGAGGTGCACCAATCAGGCGGGCAACTGAGTGCTGCTCCATGAATTCAGACATGTCGATACGCACCATGGCGTCTTCGGTGTCGAACAGGAATTCGGCAAGAGCCTTGCACAGTTCCGTCTTACCCACACCGGTGGGCCCGAGAAACAGGAAAGATCCGTTGGGACGGTTGGGATCGGACAGGCCGGAACGGGAACGGCGTACCGCATTGGCTACCGCCACGATGGCCTCGTGCTGGCCGATGACACGCTTGTGCAGTGCGTCTTCCATTTCCAGCAGGCGTTGCTTGTCACCCTGCAACATCTTGCTCACCGGAATACCGGTGGAACGGGATACCACGTCGGCGATCTCTTCCTCGGTTACCCGGTTACGCAGCAGTTTTTTCTCTGCGGCTTCAGCGACCGTGGCGGCTTCCAGTTTTTTCTCCAGTGAAGGAATCACGCCGTACTGAATTTCCGACATGCGGGTAAGGTCGCCCTCGCGGTGAGCCGCTTCCAGGTCGAGCCGGGCTTTCTCCAGGGAACTCTTGATGGTCTGGGCACCATGCAGTGAAGCTTTTTCCGCCTTCCAGATTTCTTCCAAATCGGAAAATTCCTTCTCCAGTTCGGCGATTTCTTCGTCCAGCTTCTCCTTGCGCTTGACTGATGCCGGGTCCTCGTCTTTTTTCAGTGCTTCTTTTTCAATCTTCAGTTGAATCAGCCGGCGCTCCAGCTTGTCCATCTCTTCCGGCTTGGAATCGATCTCCATGCGAATAAGGCTGGCGGCTTCATCCACCAGGTCAATAGCCTTGTCCGGCAATTGCCGGTCGGTGATGTAACGCTGGGACAGGCGCGCCGCGGCGATGATGGCGGAATCGGAGATCTCCACGCCGTGGTGTACTTCGTAGCGTTCTTTCAGGCCACGCAGGATGGCAATGGTGTCTTCCTCGGTGGGTTCTTCCACCAGGACTTTCTGGAATCGGCGCTCCAGCGCTGCATCTTTTTCGATGTACTTGCGGTATTCATCCAGGGTGGTTGCGCCTACGCAGTGCAACTCGCCTCGTGCCAGTGCCGGCTTCAGCATGTTGCCGGCGTCCATGGCGCCTTCCGCCTTACCGGCGCCCACCATGGTGTGTATCTCGTCAATAAAAAGAATGATGGAGCCTTCCTGCTTGGCCAACTCGTTGAGCACGGCCTTGAGGCGTTCCTCGAATTCGCCACGAAACTTTGCACCAGCGATGAGTGCACCCATGTCCAGGGCGAGAATGCGCTTGTCCCGGAGTCCCTCCGGCACTTCCCCATTCACGATGCGCTGGGCCAGGCCTTCGACGATAGCAGTCTTACCCACACCGGGTTCACCGATCAGCACCGGGTTGTTCTTGGTACGGCGTTGCAATACCTGAACCGTACGGCGAATCTCGGCATCACGGCCGATGACCGGGTCCAGTTCCCCGCTTTCTGCGCGCTCGGTGACGTCGACACAAAACTTGGCCAGGGCCTGCCAGGAATCCTCCGCCTCGGGATTGTCGACGTTTTCGCCACCACGTAAATTGGTAATGGCATTTTCCAGTGCCTGCCTCGAGACACCGAAAGAATTCAGCAGCTTGCCCACTTCTCCTTTGTCATCCATGGCCACCAGCAGGATTGTTTCGCTGGAGATGAAGCTGTCGCCCTTTTGCTGAGCCAGCTTGTCGGCCTGGTTAAGCAGCTTGCCCAGCTCCGGTGAAACGGAAATCTCACCTTCGTTATCTGGTACCTGGGGCAGAGCATCAACCAGAGCTTGCAGCTTGCTGCGCAGCTCGGGAATATTGAAACCGGTCTGGGAAAGCAGCGGGCGAACCGATCCCCCCTTCTGGTCCAGCAGGGCCAGCATCAGGTGAGCAGGCTGGATGAAATTGTGCTCCTTCCCCAGGGCAAGGGACTGGGCATCGGCCAGGGCCGCCTGTAATTTACTGGTGAGCTTGTCGATTCGCATGAGCTACGGCTACCGCAATAGTTGTACTCAGCAATAAATTGGGGTGCCGCGGCTGATTTCAAGCACCGCGACTGAGACTTTAATCCAGATCAATCTTCTGAAAGGCAGATGGCACTGGCCATGCGGCCACCGTCGGGATCCCGGCGATGGGAAAAAAAACGGGTATCGTCACAATAGGTGCAGAAGCCCCCGCCGCTGATGCGCTCCACACCCAGGCGCTGCAAGAGCAGGCGGCAGATCTCGTACAGGTCAGCCCAGTACTTTCCCGGGCGGGGCGCCGGCACGAAACAGGCCAGGAAGTCATCGCTGCGGCCCCAGAAAGCATGGAGTACGTCTTCTCCCACTTCAAAATGACATACGCCAATGGCCGGCCCCATCCAGGCCAATAATTTCTGTGTCGGCGATTCCATCTGGGCGAGCGCACGGGTAACGACACCCGCGGCCATTCCGCGCCAGCCACAATGCACTACGGCGACTTCGGTCCCCGATTCATTGCACAGGAACAGAGGCAGGCAGTCGGCGGTCAGTACGCAGCAGGCGATGCCAGGTTTCGATGTGACCAGGCCGTCGCCGGTAATTACTTCTCCAGGCTCGTGAATCCTTGCCACCTCGGTGCCATGGACCTGGTTCATCCATTGCCAGTGCCCGATATCACCGAACTCACCGGCAAACAACTGGCGGTTGCGGACTACCGATTCTTCATCGTCACCAACGTGGGTCGCCAGGTTCAATTCCCCCTTGGCACCCTTGCTGTAACCACCGGGCCGAGTGCTCACCCGGGCAATTACGTTGGCAGGAGCGTCCCAGTCTGGCTCGATCAATGATACTTCCCTCAAGCGCCAGGCTCCTCCAGGTCGCACCGCAATGCCGATAACAGTTGCGCTATGTCGGCAGGAGTCTCGGCCGTCCATTCCATGGCTTCACCGGATCGCGGATGTTTAAGGGCGAGTCGCCTTGCATGCAGGGCCTGGCGCCGGAAAGTGGACAGTGCATTGCGCAGTTCTTCGCTACACGCCGCGGGCATGCGAAGTCTTCCCCCATAGAGCGGATCGCCTACCAGGGGATGATTGATATGGGACATGTGCGCTCTTATCTGGTGCGTACGCCCTGTTTCCAAGTTTACCTGTACATGGCTGTGACCACGAAATCTTTCTAACAATCGATAGTGGGTGACCGCGGGCTTGCCGTTTTCAACCACCGCACGCTTCTTCCGGTTTACCGGGTGCCTCCCCAGAGGCTTGTCCACTGTACCTCCTCCGGTGAGCAGTCCCACTACAACCGCTTCGTATTCACGACCAATGCTGCGAGCCTGTAGTTGTTCCACCAGGTCGGTGTGGGCATTTAGTGTCCGGGCAATGACCAACAGGCCCGTGGTGTCCTTGTCGAGCCGGTGTACGATTCCAGCCCTGGGCAGCACCGCCAGTTCCGGGTACGCATGCAACAGGCCATTGAGCAGAGTGCCTTCCCGGTTGCCGGCGGCAGGATGCACGACAACTCCCGCAGCCTTGTTGATAACCAGCAACTGGTCGTCTTCGAATACAACGTCCAGGGGCAGTTCCTGCCCCCGCCAGTCACTGGCCGCTTCCAGCTCGGCATTGATACAGAGCCGATCACCGGGCTGCAGCTTGTCCCTGGGTCGAAGGCACTTTTCATTCACCGTGAGTTTGCCATCCCGAATCCAGCCCTGTAGCCGAGCCCGGGAATAGTCGGGAAACAATTTGGCGGCGATCTGGTCTAACCTGTTGCCGGCATACTCAGCCGGCACTTCGGCGCTAAGGGAAATTTGGGAAGTCATCAGCCGATGATACTTGATTCCCTCATTCGTCCCCAGCCGCGACACTGGTTCGCTTGGGGGATGATCGGGGCTGTGGTTAAATAGCGCCTGCACCCGCCTCGCGAATTAAAAGGACACATGGGACTGAACCGCATTTACAGATTGATCACCCTGGCGCTGCTGCTTATAAGCTTCAGCGGCTGTGCCTGGTTTGGTCGCGACGACAATGACCAATTCGCCGGCCTGAGCACCGAGGAGCAGTTCTACCGCCGCGCCCTCGAACAACTGAATAACAACAACTTCAATGCCGCCATTGGCACCTATGAAGCACTGGAAGCAAGATTTCCCTTCGGCCGCTTCGCCGCCCAGGCCCAGATCGAAATCGTCTACGCCTATTACCGCAATAATGACCAGGAAGCGGCCCGGGCAGCCGCCGACCGCTTCATTCGCCTGCACCCGGACAATGAGAACATCGACTACGCCTATTACATGAAAGGCCTGTCCTCGTTCCAGGATGGCGGCGGCTTCCTGAACCGCTTCCTGCCCATCGATTACACCAAGCGCGATCCAGGCAAGGCCCGCGAGTCTTTTAATGACTTCTCGCAATTGCTGGCATTATTCCCCGACAGTCCCTATGCGGCCGATGCGCGCGCTCGTATGGTTTTCCTGCGCAACAATCTCGCCGCCTATGAAATCCATGTTGCCAACTACTACCTGGAACGCCGTGCCTACATCGCCGCGTTACGCCGTGGCCAGTACGTGGTGGAAAACTTCCAGGGCACACCGGCGGTTGCAGATGGCGTTGCAGTCATGGTTGAGTGTTACCTGCGCCTCGGGCTGAATGAACTGGCTGACACGTCTCTGGCACTACTACGGGAAAATTACCCGGAGCACGTCTCCCTGGATGAAGGCGAATTCGTGGTACGCACGGAAGTGACAGACCCTTCCATTCTTTATACCGTGACCTTTGGCCTGCTTGGCGATAACCAGGGTGATCCTCCCCTGGCCCCTACGGCACGTCCGGTAACTTCCGCCAGCCAGCAGATTATCGACACCCAGCAGGTTCCCGAGGAAGAAGGTCGCTCCTGGCTTAGTATCCTCACCCTGGGTATACTGGACTAGATCTATCTAATTGTTTTATAAGTGTTTTTCTGTTTACGGGCTGCTGTAAACCGATTGCCCGCTGCTGCGTTTCATATAGGTGGGATTTGCTATCGGGTCATGCGGGTCGTCGATCATGCATAATAAACACTGATGGAAGCCATCTCTCTCACGCAAGCAGATGGCGCGCTATACGGAGACAGCAAGCTGGATACCAAGGCGCTGCTGGATAAATTCCTGCAATCAGTTCAGGCCCGGGCCTATCGCATTGCCCAGATTTCTACTGGCAACAGTGAAGATGCACTTGATGTGGTGCAGGATGCCATGTTCAAACTGGTTGAGAAATACAGTGACCGTCCCGAAGGGGAATGGACACCACTGTTCTATCGCATACTGCATAGCCGAATTAATGACTTTCATCGCCGCAACAATGTACGCAATCGGCACCGGAGCTGGCTGGGTAGCAACGACGAAGACGGGGAAGACCCGGTACAGACCGCACCGGATCCCGCGGGACATTCCCCGGAACAGAATTCACTTACCAACCAGAGTATGGACAAGCTGCAAAGTGTATTGAACAAGCTGCCCATGCGGCAGCAACAGGCATTCCTGCTGCGGGCGTGGGAAGGACTGGACGTTAAACAAACTGCCGCTGTAATGAGTTGTGCCGAAGGCAGCGTAAAGACACATTATTCGCGGGCGATTCACAGCCTGCGTGAACAGCTGGGTGAGCATTGGCCATGAGTTCAATGAATGATGACAAGCTAATCGACCAGGTCAGGCTCGCCCTGGACGCGAGCATTGCAGACCTGGACCCCGACATAACGGCGCGTCTCGACCAGCTGCGACACCAGGCCGTGGCCGCCGCCGAAGAGGTGCAACTGGATGCGCAACAAGTCACCAGGATGCGCCAGGCACTGGATGACAGCCTGCAACTGGACGCCGCCACCACGGCGCGCCTGAACCAGATTCGCCAGCAGGCCCTGGAACACGCTGACAGCAGGAAATTTTCCCTGGACTGGGCCACGTCCGGGATAAGCAGGCTGGCAACATGGCTGGAATCCTATCGCCTGGCGGTGCCCGCCAGCGTCTTTGCCAGTGCCTGCCTGATCGTGACAGTGGTAGCCCTCACCTACAACTCGAGCACGCAGCCCGGCACCGCGCCTATTGACGAAGAGCTGTTGCTGGTGGCCTCGGCGGACGATATCGAGTTATATGAGAACCTGGATTTCTACCTGTGGCTGGCTGAGAATGGATTGCCCAACTGATGATGCGCAACGAGATTTTCCAGACGTGGAGCGGCCGCAGCCAGATAGCGCGGGTACCGGTAAGCGCGGATCACGGGATCTCCTTTATGCCCTGTTTTTTTGGAGCCTGTGCTCTGCGGTGGCGGGAGCCGAAAACAATGACCAGGCAAACCCAGCTGAAGATGAAGAAAACAATAACTCCGAACAAAACGAAGAACAGCAGGCTGAATTCGATATTCCAGATCTCGAATTCATTGAATTTCTTGGTCAGTTTGAAACCGATGCCGGCGAGTGGATTGCTCCTGGCAACCTGTTAATGAATGAATTTGATGATTTTCTCGAAGTAGTAGCGAACCAGCAGGATACGGACAACTAAATGGCACAGCGAATCCTCAGGTACTTTTTCTTAATCACCGCCCTGCTGCTGAGCGGTATCGCTGTCGCACAGGAAAAACTCGCCTGGGAAGAACTCTCCTACGAAGAAAGGCAGATTCTGCAACAACTGGAATCACAATGGGACAGCATTCCCGCTGAGCGGCAGCAACGTCTGCGCCGCGGCGCCATCCGCTGGCAACAGATGCAACCCACGGAGCGCGCCCAGGCCCAGGACCAGCAGCGACGATTCCAGAACCTCACACAACAACAGCGCCAGCTCATCAACCAGCGCTTTCTGAGGTTTAACAACCTGAACCGGGTGGAGCAGCAACGCCTGCGAAACATACAGCAACGATTTCGCAACCTGCCGGAAGCGCAGCGGGAGCGATTACGTGAACAATTCGAACAACAGGCCGCGGCACGACGCAATGCCGCGCAACAACAACAGAACCAGATCCAGCTGCAGCGGGAAGAAAGACAAAGAATCCAGGAAATTCAGCAGCAAACCCGGGATGTGTTGCGTCCGCCCAATGTGCAGCGACCCAATGCGCAGCGCACCAGGCCGCAGCGACCCCTTATTCGGGTACAACCGCCGCGCTGATTGCTTTTTTTCAGATCAGGACATTACTCACCAATTGGCCAGGCGTTGGTAATGGGGTAACGCCGGTCGCGCCCAAATGCACGCTGGGTTAGGCGTGGCCCGATAGGACCCTGGCGGCGCTTGTATTCGTTCAGGTCCACCAGGCGCAGAACACGGTGCACACTCTGCGCCGAAAATCCTTCTTCTATTATGGCGTCCGCACTGAAGTCCTGTTCTACGTAGAGTTCCAAAATGCGATCGAGTTCTTCATAGGGTGGCAGGCTGTCCTGGTCAAGCTGGCCCGGCGCCAGCTCCGCACTGGGTGCGCGCTCAATAACATCGTTTGGAATAACTTCAACCTGGTCCGGCGCAACTGAATTGCGATAGCGCGCCAGTCGGTATACCAGGGTTTTGGAGACATCCTTGAGCACATCGAAGCCACCGGCCATGTCACCATACAGGGTGGAATAGCCCACGGCGATCTCGCTCTTGTTACCCGTAGTGAGAACCAAAGACCCTTTCTTGTTGGAAATCGCCATGAGCAACACACCTCTGCACCTGGCCTGGATGTTTTCTTCCGTGACGTCCGCCTCTAATCCGGCGAATTCCGGCTGCAGGGCTTCGGTAAAAGACCGGTAAATGTCTGCTATGGGAATTTCACTGTAATTCACACCCAGCGTGCTTGCCTGTTGCGCGGCTACGTCGAGGCTCAATTGCGAGGTGTAGTCGAAGGGCATCATCACCGCGTGGACATTTTCCGCACCCAGTGCATCGACCGCAATTGCCAGGGTCAGTGCGGAGTCTATGCCACCGGACAGGCCCATTACGGTTCCCTTGAATTTGTTCTTGCCGACATAGTCTTTAACACCCAATACCAGGGCCTGGTAAACCTCTGCTTCCAATCCCACAGGTTCAGAGATTTCCTGGGTTGGAATATGACAGCTGCCGTCGTCATCAATGTCCACCGACAAGGGAAAGAGGCCCGTTGTAAAAGCCGGTGCCTGGAAACTACATTTACCTTCTGCAGTAACCGCCATGGAAGCGCCATCGAATACCAGCTCGTCCTGGCCACCGACCAGGTTGACATAAACGATGGGTATATTCCCTTCACGACTCCGCTCCTGCAGCAGTGATTTGCGCTCCTGCAGTTTTTGCATGTGGTAGGGAGAGGCATTGATATTGACCAATAGTTTCGCACCGGCATCCCGCGCCTGGGCGATAGGGCCTGGTTCCCACAGGTCTTCACAAACAGTGAAGCCAACCCGGGCGCCGTTGATTTCGAGAGTGCAGGGATCAGAACCTGCCTTGAAGTAACGCTGCTCGTCGAATACCTGGTAATTGGGAAGGCATTGCTTTTGGTAGCGGGCAAGGATTTCACCACCGTGTATGACGGCGAGGGAGTTATAGAGGTTTCCTTCGACGATTTCCGGAAAACCGATAACGAGATGGGGATCCAGTTTTTCCTGCAGCAATGTTGCCATAGCCTTTGCTACCCGAATCTGCAGGCTGGGCCTGAGCAGCAGGTCTTCAGGCGGGTACCCGGTCAGGGCCAATTCCGGGAAGGCGACAATATCGGCGTCGTGGTCTCGCTGTGCCGACCGCGCTGCCTCGATGATTTGCTCCATGTTGCCATCGATATCCCCAACCATCAGGTTGAGTTGAGCCATCACAATCCTTAGCTGTCTCACTTGAGCCCGTTCCTGTAATTCAAATTGCTGAAGCAGCGCGACCGTGTTTGCAGGAATCCCTAAGATTCATTAGGTGCATTGGCCGTCCGGCCGATAATTAGTCCAAAGATGTCAGCGGGTTGATTATAATCAATTATGGCCGAAGGAATCGCGCAGAATACCGGGCAATTGAGCAACGTTGCGGTTGTCTACAACATCTACCGCATCGTGTTACCCCTGGTGCTTCTGGTCACGTTTATCAGCAGTCCGGAAACCACCCTGCTGGGTGATTTCGATCCCACCCTATTCGTCCAGGTCAGCACCACCTATGCCATATTCGGCGTGCTGGTCACCTTCTTCGCGCCTACCGGCGGTGGCATATTGCGTAATCCCCAGGTGTTGTCCGGTACCGTCGTCATCGACATCCTGGCCATCACTCTGATCGTTTACAGCTCCGGGGGCATGATCAGCGGCATGGGCCTACTCCTGGTGGTAACCATCGCATCCGGCAGCATACTGATAAGGGGACGGGTGAGCACCTTCCTCGCCGCGGTGGCGGCACTGGCACTCATTTATGCCGAATTGTATTTATCCCTGGTGCTGGAGGACGCCCCGAGCCAGTTCATCCAGACCGGCATCCTTGGCGCCATTCTGTTTATTACTTCCCTTTACATTCAGTACCTGTCGCAACGCATTTACACGGCGGCTGAACTGGCAAACAAACAGGCCAGCGATATTGTCGACCTGGAAAAGCTCAACGACGAAATCATACAGCGCATGCGTACCGGTGTGGTGGTCGTTAATCCCAACGATCAGATCATGACCTTAAACAGCTCCGCCAAGACCATACTGGGCCCTATCCTCGATCCGGTGATCCTGGCCGGTGAAGGTTCGGCAAAAATCCCGGAAGTCATGCAAGAGCAACTGGACCTGTGGAAGAAGAATCCAAAACGCCAGCCCCAACCGGTTGTAATTCCCAATTCCAATCGCCAGGTACAGATGAACTTCGCATTTTTACACCCGGAATCTGATTCGGACGTGCTCGTATTTCTCGAAGACAACCGGCAAATCGTGCAACGGGTTCGCCAGATGAAACTGGCCTCACTGGGCAGGCTTACAGCCAGCATTGCCCACGAAGTGCGCAATCCACTGGGCGCCATCAGTCATGCCAGCCAACTGTTACGGGAATCGGGCAGCATGGAAGAAGACGACAAGCGCATGATTGAGATAATTCTCGACCATTGTGACCGGGTAAACATGATCATCGAAGACGTGCTCGATGCATCGCGCCATGACGATACCTCGGCAAAGAAGATCAAGTTGAAGGATTGGCTGGAAAGCTTTATCGAGAACTACAAAGCCACACATAAAGAATGTGATGAGATAACTTTACAGATCAACTCGGAAGATGCCGAAGTCAATGTAATCGAGGGGCAACTCGAACAAGTGCTGAATAATCTTTTCGAGAACGGCATCAGGTACAGCCTTAAGGCAACCGAAAAAGCCTCACTAAAGATTATAGCCGGCATGGAAGTGAAAGACGGTGACGTGCAACCCTATATACACATTGTTGATAAGGGCCCTGGTATTGAAGAAGATGCCGAGTCGTTATTGTTTGAACCGTTTCATACTACCGAGTCCGGCGGTACCGGCCTCGGCCTTTATATCTCCAAGGAACTGTGCGAAGCTAACCAGTCGCAACTCTCCTACCGCAGAACCGATGAAGGTAATAGTTGCTTCAGCATATATTTCAGCCACCCTGAACGCAGCGTCGCCTGACACTAATTGAGAGACCTGATCCTTCCATGACAGCCCGCGTGCTAATCGTAGATGACGAGCCAGACATTCGCGAATTGCTCGAGATCACCCTCGGCCGTATGTCACTGGACACGGAATCCGCTGCGGACCTGGAACAAGCCCGTGGCCTGCTGTCCACCCAGGACTTCAGTCTCTGCCTCACCGACATGCGTCTTCCTGACGGCGACGGCATCGAGCTGGTGGAGTTCATCCAGACAGAATACGACCATATGCCGGTGGCGGTTATAACAGCCCACGGCAGCACCGAGACTGCGATCAAGGCCCTGAAAGCCGGCGCCTTTGATTTCGTATCCAAACCTGTAGATTTACAGAAACTAAGAGACCTTGTGAATTCCGCCCTGCGTCTCTCTGTAGTTCCGGCCACGGATGAACCGGCCACCACCAGCGTAGACAGCAGCCCCAGCATAACCGGACAGTCCCAGGTTATACGCAAGCTACGAGAACAGATCGGCAAGCTGGCGCGTAGCCAGGCCCCCGTGTTCATCAGCGGACAATCAGGCAGCGGTAAGGAACTGGCCGCCAGGGCCATTCACAAGGCCAGTGCACGCGCCGGTGCACCATTCATCGCCGTGAACTGCGGCGCCATACCCGCGGACCTGATCGAAAGCGAATTGTTTGGTCACCTGAAAGGCAGTTTTACCGGCGCCGACCATGACAAGGAAGGCCTGTTCCAGGCGGCACAGGGTGGCACTCTTTTTCTCGATGAAGTGGCGGACCTGCCGTTGCACGCCCAGGTGAAACTCTTGCGGGTGATCCAGGAAAAAGCCGTGCACCCGGTGGGTTCACAGCAGGAAATCCCGGTGGACGTCCGAATTCTCAGTGCTACCCACAAGAACCTGGGCAAGGAAGTGGAAGCCGGTCGACTGCGGCAGGACCTTTACTTCCGCATTAATGTTATCGAATTGCAGGTGCCCAGCCTGCAGGAACGGCACGAGGATATTCCGGAACTGGCGCTGAGCATTCTGAACAAGATCGCGAATGAAAATAACACGCCGGTATGCAAGCTCAGCGACGAGGCCTTGGCAGCACTGCAGGATTACAATTTCCCGGGCAACGTTCGGGAATTGGAAAATATCCTGCAACGTGCCGCAACCCTGTGTGAAGACAATGTCATACGTTTGGACAATCTCGAATTCATCAGTGCACCAACGACCCAGGATGAATCAGCGGAGGTAGTTACCAGCGATGAAACTTCCGAAGAAGAAGAAATCAAGCTGGAAAAAGATTTCTCCCTGGAGAAACACCTAGAGGCAATCGAGATTGAAGCCATCGAGAAGGCGTTGGAAGAAACCCGCTGGAACAAGACCGCCGCCGCCAAGAAACTGGGCATGTCTTTTCGCTCCCTACGGTATCGTCTGAAAAAGTTAGGTTTGGACTAATTCTGCGGAAAAATTCTTCCCTGCCTTATCTCAATCCTGCTTGCCATCCTTGGCGCGACCCCAATGATTTTATTCAAACCAGCCCGGCCATCCCTGGCCGGTCGTTCGGTTCGCGCAATGCTTTCGCATTGCATAATTCGCGAACCTCACCCTTCCCTGGGCTCATTCAGTGCTACTTACTAAATTTAGCTTATCGTCTCTAGTTACAGGCGCAAACGGCGCCGGGTCTATGATGGGTTGCCGACCCAGTAATATGTCCCCAAGCAGACGCGCCGAGGCTGGTGCCAGCAACAGGCCATTGCGGTAGTGACCGGCGTTGACATATAAATTCTCATAACCCGGCAATTTGCCAATAAACGGAATACTTCCCCCTGCCCCGGGACGCAGGCCGGCCCAGTGCCCGGCCAGTTGCGCCTGCTTCAGTGCAGGTACCAGGCTGAGCGCGGCGTCCTCCAGTTCCTTCCTGGCCGTCTCCGTTACCTGCTTGTCGAAACCACTGTGTTCCAGCGTGCTGCCCACAAGAATATGGCCATCACGCCGGGGAATCAGGTAGCGGCCCCGGGTCAGCACGATACAGTCGATCAGCTTTCGTGCCGAGTGATACAACAACATCTGTCCCTTGACCGGGTAGACATCCAGTTCAACACCAATTTCAGCAAGCAGCCTGCCACTCCAGGCACCACCGCAGACGACCACTGCTCCTGCCGAATAAACATTATCTGTCCCATGCTCCCGCGCTGTGACACCGACAACCCGGCGGTTTTCCAACTCGAAACCGGTGACTTCACTATTCTCCACAACGCGTACCTTTCCCAGCCGCCGCAGGGATTCAAGTAGAGACTGCAACAGGCGCGGATTGCGTACGCTGCAAACCTGCTCCATCCACAGTGCGGAGCGAAATCCAGGTTTCAATGCCGGCACCCTGGGATAAAACTCATCGGGTATTAGCCTGACCATAGACCGCTTGTTGTCATTAGCCCAGGCGAGAGCCGGGTGCTCATCCTGGGTATCCAGCATCAACAAACCGTGGCGGCTCAACTCCGGATCGATTTCGGTTTCCTGCAGCAGGGCGTCGGCCAGGTCGGGGTAGAAGTCCTGGGACCAGCTCGCCAGGGCGGTGACCGCCGGTCCATAGCGCCAGGGGTAGAGCGGAGACACGATGCCGCCGCCCGCCCAGGAGGCTTCCTTGCCACAACGGCCCCGCTCTACCAGGGTGACCGTCATTCCCGCGGTAGCCAGCTCCCGTGCCAGCAACAGGCCGTTGATGCCGGCGCCAATGATGAGGTAATCGCTGTTTTTCATGCTGGTTATGCGTCGATTCGAATCCCGGCCTACACTGAATCAGGCAGACACAGCAAGGATGCGCTGGCCGCACAGGGAGGTGCAGGGATGGAGACGCCTAGAGGTTACACACTACTCGAACTACTCATTTGCCTGCTTATCCTATCTATACTGGCGAGAGTTTCAATCGGTGGATTCGGGGAACTCCTCGAATCCCGCCGCAGCGAACTGGCACTGAAGGAAATCGCGCAGTCAGTTCACCTGGCCAGGTCCGCCGCTATTAAAAACAACTCACTTGTGACCATATGCCGTTCCACTTCCGGCAGTGAATGCGAAGGCGACTGGAGTCACGGCGGCATCGTGTTCGTGGACCGGGATGGTGATCGCGAACTGGATGGCGAAGACGAGCTGTTGCGGCGATACGAGTTCATGAACCTGGGTGGCAACATTCGCTGGCGTGCGTTTCAGAACCGGCAATGGTTACAGATTACACCCCTGGGATTTACCCGTTACCAGAATGGAAACTTCACGTTTTGCCCCGACGATGGTGATGCCACGGGAGCACGGCAACTGATAATCAATCGAAGCGGACGCATGCGCTTCGCCCAGGACAGGGACGGCGATGGCATCGTGGAAAACAGCCGCGGGAAACCGCTGAGCTGTCCCTGACCGGAAATCATTTACAAAAATAGCCTTGTAATTTCAATAGGTTAAAGAATTCTTCGCTGCCCGACGGCCGACACCGGCCTGGAAAAAATCACCGCGCTGGAGTCTGGAGTGCCGATTCACTTACCATTGCCACCTCGTTTACCGCAGCGTCGGCTGTGGACCCTGACTGAGGCTCTATGGAACTGGATCTTTTCGGAATCGCCCTGCTTGCCGGCACCGGATTTCTTGCCGGCGGCATCAACACCCTTGCCGGGGGTGGTTCCAATCTCACCCTTCCCGCATTGATGATGCTGGGTATGCCCGCGGATATTGCCAACGGGACAAATCGTGTCGCGGTATTGATGCAGTGTGTAGTGGGGGTGAGCGGTTTCGACCGGCACAAGGCCCTGGATCGTGGCGCGATTATCCCCATCCTGGTGCCGGTGATCGCCGGAGGAGTCATTGGTGCACTTGGCGCTGCCCTACTGCCGAACACATACCTGAAACCGGTTTTACTGCTCACCATACTCGCCATGGCGGCCATCATCCTGGTCAGGCCCGATGTCATCGCGCATCCTCCCGGCACGCCCAACCTGTCACCTGCTGACAATAACAAGGCCTGGTGGGGATTGTTTGGCGCGGGGATCTACGGCGGTTTCGTTCAGGCTGGAGTGGGATTCATCCTGCTGGCGGCGCTGGCGGGCGGACTGCGTTATGACCTGTTACGCGCCAATGCCCTGAAGATGACCTGCGCCCTCGCCTTCACCATCGTGTCGGTTGCGATATTCATGGGATTCAGACAGATTCGCTGGATTCCCGGCCTGGTACTGGCCGCCGGCACCATGCTGGGCGCACACCTTGCCGTAAAATTCGCAGTCAGGGCCTCACCGCAAACCATCAAGTGGTTCCTGTTCGTGATGACCCTGTTTGCCGTCGCCGGTGGTTTCCTGATCTAGTCCCTTAACGCCGCCTTGAAACGCACCGTAATCCTGGCACCGCCCCAATCGCTCTGGTCCACCACCACTTCGCCACCGTAACTCGCCACGATGTCCGAGACCACGGCCAGACCGATCCCCTGCCCGGGCAACAAGGTATCGGCACGAGCGCCGCGCTGTAACACGAACTCCTGTTGGTCAGCGGGAATACCCGGGCCGTCGTCCACAACCACGATCTCGCTGTCAAACTCCGTACCGGTAGGTTTGCGCACCACCACACGCAGTTGTTGAGAACAATACTTGAATCCGTTGTCGAGGATGTTGCCCAACAATTCCAGCAGATCCCGTTCGTCGCCACGGAAGAACACTGCCTCGTCCAGGTCTTTCTGCAATGTCACCGCCTTGTCGACATAAACCTTGGTCAGGGCATCTACCACTCTCTCTACGGAATGGGCGATGTTGACCCGGCGCGCGAGGGAACTGCTGTCCTGGGTCTGCACTGCGCGCTGCAACTGGTAATTAACGATCTGGTTCATGCGCTCAACCTGCTCTGTCACCGAGCGCAGCTTCTCCGTCTCTTTCTGCTCATCCTTGCCGCCGCCGAGAAACTCCTGCATGACACCCGTGATTACCGCCAAGGGGGTCTTGAGGCTGTGGGCAAGATCCCCCAGGGTGGTGCGATAGCGTTCCTGCTGTTTTCGTTCACTCTCGATGAGCAGATTCAGATTCTGGGTAACGCCCTGGAGTTCACGAGGATAATGACTGGCGAGCTGGTTACTCTCACCGCTTTCGATGCGTTTCAGGTCCCGTGCCATTCGCTTCAGGGGTGATAAGCCCCAACGCATGAGCAGGAATTGCATAACGAGCAACAACACTGCAACTCCCCCTAACCATGACCACAGGTTGCGGCGGAAGTTCGAGATCTCTGAATAATAGGGACTCACGTCTTCTACTACGGTGAAGCTGTATTCACTTATTCCGTCTTCCCAGAGAATGCCGTAGCTGAGTGCAAAGAATTCCTCTCCCATGTTGCTTTCCGTGGTACGAAACAGGCTCTCCCCTACTTGTACCGGTTCCCGCAGCAACTCGGGGTTTTCCAGGCTGAAGGCCCGGGCCGAATCACTGCGCCACAACTCGCCGAAACTGCTCTGGCTTATAAAACCATAAAGCCCGGAGTCGAGCTGGCCAAAGCGAGGCTCGCGCAGGTCCTCCAGAAAATAGAACTCCCCGTCCTGTTGCTCGACAGCAGCGAGGATGAGAAGAATCTGGAATTGCAGCCGGTCAGCCGCCCCGGCTTCCACGCTGGTGCGGAATGCCCGGTCGAGCACGACACCGGTCAGACCCAGGAAGATGAATAGGAGGATGCTGAACGCGAGCAGCAGGCGGCTCTGCAGGGAATACTCGTAGGTGTTAGCTTGCGGCGTCATGTCCATGAGCCAGGAGTTGCGGGACGGGTATCAGGCTTCGGAAAGATTGAAGCGATAACCCTGCCCCCGCACCGTTTCGATTGGTTTTAGTGTTTGTTCAGGATCGAGTTTCTGGCGCAGGCGACGCACGAATACTTCCAGCACATTGGAATCTCGGTCGTAGTCCTGGGCGTAAAGATGTTCAGTGAGTTCAGTCTTGGAGATAACCTGACCCGGATGCATCATCAGGTATTCCAGCATCTTGTATTCGTAGGCGGTGAGATCAACGTTTTCATCATTTACCGTGAGTCGTTTTGCAGCGATGTCCAGGCTCAGGGGGCCAAACTCCAGCTTCGGCTTGGCAAAACCCGCCGCCCTCCTCAGCAGGGCATTGAGCCTGGCCACAATTTCTTCCAGGCGAAAGGGTTTGACCACGTAGTCGTCTGCGCCTGCATCGAGACCGGCCACCTTGTCCTGCCAGTCACCGCGCGCGGTAAGAATTAAAATCGGGAATTCCTTGGCGTCTGCCCTGATCTTTTTGATCAGGGAAATGCCATCGATCTCTGGCAGCCCAAGGTCAATGATGGCGGCATCGTATTCGTATTCAGTGGCGTAATACAGACCTGATTTGCCATCTTCGGCAGCATCGACAACATAGCCTTCCTTACCCAGGCCCTGTTCGAGCTGCTGCCGCAACAGGTTTTCGTCTTCCACTACGAGCAATCGCATTACTGACTCCCTCTCTGTAACAACGAAGGCGAGGAACCAGACCCTCAGGTCCCGCCCGTAACCCTGCCAGTGGTTGCGTGGACGAATACCGTGAATACCTTGCCTTCGTTTTCCATTCGAATCTGGTAGCGTTGATTCGGCCCTTCTCCAACCAGGCTGATGCGCAGAATATTTCCGGGAAATCGTTGCCGGGCGAGGTTAACCGCCTGGCGTTCGGAAATTCGGTTTGCCTGCGGGCTGTTACGAATCTGCCTGCCGGGGACGGTCCGATCCAGTTGGTTCTGGTTCGGAGTCTGCGGCAAAGTTGGCTGCCCATAACTGGCGCTTGCCACCGAACTCAGTGACAAGGTCAGTACCGCCAAAAGAAAGATTCGTCTCAACATGGTTTTCGCTGCAACCCATTAAGGGCTGACTTTCGAAACAACCCCGTACTAATCGTTTCACAACACCGGTTGCACATCGATCCGGATGCGAATCTGATCTCCAGGATCAGAATCAGTACGAACAGTATATTCCTCGCCGTTGTAGAGGTAAGTCACCTGATAGCCAACCAGCCTTTCTTCTTCATGCTGCTCGTAGACTGTGTCACAGCGTTGCACGGTTTGGTATTCGCGATAGCTGGGCTGGCTGTTGCTGCGCATAATATCACGTCCAATAGAGTGCCCCAACATAGCTCCCAGCACGGCACCTACGCGCTTGTTGGACTTGTTGTGTCCAACCGCGTTACCTATGGCACCACCAACAATCGTACTGACCAGCACGGGAGTACGGGAATCATCGCGACGGGCATAGCGGTCTACGGCAATCTCTTCTTCCCAGCATTGTTCCTGGGGAGTGGAAATCTCCACCAGCTGATACACGGGACGAGATTCCAATACCTGGGCGAACTCGTAGGTAGTTTCCGCGAATGACGCACTGGTTGCGAAAAAGGCCGCTGCTAATATCGCCAATTTAATCTTCATGGTGCTATTCCTCGTTACCTGGATTCTCAGGTCCGCCCCGGGATTGACCCCGGGATTTCCCTGTCTGGATCAAAATCTAACAAGCGCAAGCTGAATCCAAGCTTAAGGAAATCAAGGGTTTCGGGCATTCCGGGAGAGCTTTGCAAGACCCGCCCAGTGGTGTATGTTCAACGCAGGTCGGGGGCGGACCAGATATGGAAACCAGGAGCATACCTGTCCATGGGGGCCAGCCCCGCCACTAACAAGAACAAATCAATAGCAGCAATTATTCCTGGGACCAAATATGTTCAGAAAGCCAATTACCATCGCATTGGTATTGACAGTATTGGCGTGTGTACCACTTTATTTTCTCAGCTCCAGCCAGTACCAACTCAGCACCCAGAGCCTTCCCCTCTTCGCAGTCAGTCTATTCGTCCTGTTACTCATCGCGATGTTCTGGGGAGGGCAGGCACGCACAAGCAGCCACGCGCTACCCGGTCATGCTGGCAATGGCTCAGCCAGAGAATCAGGCAACGTCAAATGGTTTAACGCCAACAAAGGATTCGGCTTCATCACTCGCGACAATGGAGATGATGTATTCGTGCACTTTCGCTCGATCCGTGGCAATGGCCGCAGGGTGCTCCGGGATGGGCAACGAGTCGAATTCGCCGTCAGTGAAGGAGAGAAAGGATTACAGGCGGAAGACGTGGCTGTATCGGGCTAAGCCTTCCCGGGTTCTCCCCTTTAATTTGAGAATTCATGTTAAAGTCTCTTGCATGGGCCTAATGCTTACAGGCCAGGGTATCCGTCAATTTTGCGGTACACCAGATACCGATTTCTGGTTTGAAAAATTCAATTTGGCATGAGGAAGTACATGGAAAAGGCCCCCATCAACTGGACTAACATGATCCTGTTCAGTGCAACTCCCGCACTGGCGATAACCCTGGTTCCCCTGTACGGATTCCTCTATGGATACGACCTGTTCGAATGGCTGTTTTTTGTGGTCATGATGGGTTTCTGCGGCATGAGTATAACCGCGGGCTACCATCGCATGTGGTCGCACAAGACTTTTACCGCCCACCCGGTGCTGCGTTTCATCTTCGCCCTCGGTGGCGCCTGTTCTTTGCAAAACGATGTATTGCACTGGGCGTCAGACCACCGCCGCCACCACCAGTTCGTGGATGACAATAGGCGCGATCCGTATTCGGCGAAACGCGGATTCTGGTTTTCCCACATGGGTTGGATATTGCGGAACTACGAGAGTGGCAGGGAAGATTTTTCCAACGTCAAGGATTTACAGAAAGACCCTATCGTGCGTTGGCAGGCGAAATATTACCTGCCCCTGGTGCTTCTCACGAATATCGGCCTGCCTGCATTGGTCGGCTACCTGCACGGGGATGTTATCGCAGCGCTATTGCTTGCAGGTTTGCTTCGCCTGGTACTGAGCCAGCATGTCACCTGGTTAATTAATTCGATTGCTCACATGTGGGGGTCACAGCCTTACAGCAAGCAATTCACCGCCCGGGACAATCCCATACTCGCACTTTTTACCTATGGTGAGGGTTACCATAACTTTCATCATACGTTTCAATGGGATTACAGGAATGGAATCAAGTGGTGGCACTTCGATCCAACCAAATGGATGATTCGATGCCTGTCCTTTGTCGGCCTGACCCGCAACCTCAAGCGCTGTTCGGCGGCAAAGATTGAGATGGCGAAACTGGAACAGCAGTACCAGTCCATAACCCGGAAAATCGAACAGCTAAACCTCTCGGAAAAGCTGCGCCAGCGCATCGAACAGGAATACCAGGCTCTGCTGCACACGCTTCAGCTCTGGTCTGAGCACCGCCAGGCCTGGTACGAGGCCAAAGGAATCCAGATCCAGGAAAAACTGGAGCACCTGGACCGGCTGCAATTACGGGATACCTACCGTGAGGTTCAGTACAAGTTCCGCAGCCAGCGCAGGCGCTGGCGCCAACTCATCAACAGCCTGTCCGATCCACTCCTCGCCCCCGCCTGATCCTGTAGACCGATTCGGCGCTGCTACGTTATAGTCCTTAGCGGATGAAAGGAATTGCGTGGCCTGCGGGTCGATTACCCAGGTGTGATGCAGTCCACGGCAGCCAGCATTCCGATCGCCGAAACTACTTATAACCAAGGTAGCACCATGACACTTAGAGCACGAATCAGCGTCTTTATTTCCGCAGCATTGCTGCTGTTAACCATGCCCGCTATCGCTGTAGAGGAAGGCGATCCAGCACCGGATTTCACCCTGCCCTCTATTCACCCGGGCCAGCCCGAGATATCCCTGAGCGCCCTGGAAGGCAAGGTGGTTTACGTGGATTTCTGGGCGTCCTGGTGCGCACCATGCCTGACATCCCTGCCGCTGTATAACGACATGTACCATCGCTACAAGGACCAGGGGCTGGAAGTGCTGGCAATCAGCGTGGACAATCCCGTAGAAGACGGGCTGGATTTCCTCGAAGACACTCCACTGGATTTCCTGATTCCAGCCGATCCCAACGGCGAGACCGCCGAATTGTTCGAAGTTTTCGGCATGCCTACTTCCTACCTTATTGATCGCAATGGTGTGGTTAAACTGGTGCACATGGGCTTTCGCGATGGCGACATGGATATCATCGAGCGCGCCGTGCAGGAAGCACTTGCGGGAGACTAGGATGGCAAGGCGACTGGCTATCATCTTTTTGTGCAGCCTGGTCCTGGTGTCCTGTACCCAGGTTAGACCCTGGGAAAGGGGCAACCTGGCGCGTCCGGAGATGGCCTGGCAGGCCGACCCCCTGGAAAGCGCGCTTAATGATCACATCTTTTTCAGCAAGGAAGCATCTTCCGGTGGCAGCACAGCCGCCGGCGGAGGCTGTGGCTGTAACTAGGCAGCAGCGACCCGACCAGTCCCAGCCATCATGGGCAAATCCCGATCCTCCAGCCTGCTTGCCCTTTCCACCACGGCTCTTGCCCTTCCCGGTATAGCCGGTGCCGATGCGCCGCCGGCGTTCAGCACCTTTTCTTACAAGTATTCCAAGTACAAAGAGGACGACCTTACCCGGGAAGAAGCTCCCTTCGGCGACCTGGAGCGTTATGACATCGACGTACACCAGTTTCAGTTGATTACTCCCATAGGCAATAACTTCGCGCTGCAGGTGGATGGCAACTACGAAGACCTCAGCGGAGCTTCACCCTGGTTCACCAGCCGTGGTCTCGATGGCGAACCCATCGTAAATCTCAGCGGACCCAGTGGCATCGAAGATCGGCGCAGTGAAATTTCAATCGGGACCCGCTACTACCTTGTTAATGGCAGCATCGGCGGCAATGTTGGCTTTTCCGAAGAAAACGATTACCGCGCCGTCTATGTCGGTCTCGCCGGCGAACGCCACTTTAACGAAGACCTCACCACGGTAGCCCTCAGTTTCAGCCATTCCGAAGATGATATCTCCCCTACCGATGCCCAGCTTTTTGGACGGGTCGAGGAAGCTGGCAAGCGATCAACTTCCGCTGCGCTTTCTGTCACACAGGTCATCAATTCAGTGTCGACATTCCAGGCGGCCTTCAGCGTGACCGAGCAGAGCGGATTTCTCAGCGATCCCTACAAGCTGCGGGACGTGCGTCCGGATGCCAAGACCCAATTGGCATGGACTAATAGCTACCGACATTATTTCCCGGAATCCACAGCCGCACTGCATGTTAATTATCGGCTATACCACGACGACTTCGGCATCTCGTCCCATACCCTGGACCTGGCCTGGCACCAGAACCTGGGGCGGGATTTTCGCCTGGTGCCCACCCTGCGTTATTACTCCCAATCCGCCGCCGACTTTTTTACAAATGTGGATGACTTCACCAGGCCGATCAGCGAATACCAATCCAGCGATTACCGCCTGGCGGCATTCGGCGCCTTTAGCGGCAGCCTGAGCCTGGTGGCCGATCTCGGCAGCTGGGTCGCTACCATAACCGCCGAGAGCTACCAGGCGGCGGAAAACCGTTCCGCCTACACCGTTTTGCAGCCAAGCACAGCCCTGGTGGGTTATTATCGCGTTTCGGTCGGCTTCGATTACACTTTCTGAAATCCTGGAAATAAAAAAAGGAGAAGGTCGCGGTTTAACAATACCGGGACGGCTTTATCATGGAACCAAGCTTACAGCGATTCGGCTTTCAGGCCATGGGCAGCTTCTGTGAAGTTCAGCTCTATGACACTTCACGCATCGACGCGAAACGCCTTTCCCAGGTATTGGCGGCTGAGGTGGTACGACTCGAGAATAAATACTCACGCTATCGCACCACCAGCATGCTCTCTGAAATCAATTTTTCCGCCGGTGCGAAACTGGGCATCAAGATCGACACCGAAACCAGGAACCTGTTTGAGCATGCCCGCGCCTGTTATAAGCAAAGCGATGGGCTGTTTGATATCACCTCGGGCATACTCGGGCGAGTCTGGGACTTCCGTTCGGGCAAGATTCCCAGCCAGGAAGCCATCGATGCCCTGCTTCCACGCATCGGATTCGACCGCCTGAAATGGAATCGCTCCCGCCTCTATCTGCCTCACGGCATGGAAATCGACTTTGGTGGCATCGTAAAGGAGTATGCTGCTGATGCCGTGGCAAAACGCGGGCGCGACGTAGGCATTAAACACGGGCTGGTTAATCTCGGCGGCGATTTTGCCGTAATCGGCCCGCAACCCGGCAACAAACCCTGGCAGGTGGGCGTGGTCAATCCCAAGGATCACTCTTCCCTGATGGCCAAGATTCCCCTCACCGATGGCGGCCTTGCTTCCAGTGGCGACTACGAGCGCTGCATTGTTCATGAGGGTAAGCGTTACAGTCACATCCTCAATCCTAAAACCGGCTGGCCCTGCAGTGGGCTGCGTGCCGTCAGCGTGGCATCAAGCCTCGCTACCGTGGCAGGCTCCATAGCAACCATAGCCATGCTCAAGGAAGAAGCGGACGCGATCAAATACCTGGAAGAAACCTCCCTGCCCCATGTCTACATGACTTCGGATGAAACCATTGCAGGTCCTTCCATGGCCAACGAGCCGGCACCGCAAAGCGATGCTGAAGAGATAGAAGCGGCGGGCTAGATGAGTTGCAATGGCGGCTCGTCCAGTGCTGCCAGTTGTTCTTTCAGTTCCAGTATGTGCTCAGACCAGTAGCGCACCGTATTAAACCAGGGAAAGTTCAGGGGAAAGGCCGGATCCTGCCAGCGCCGCGCCAGCCAGGCGCTGTAATGCATCAGGCGCAGGCTTCTTAGCGCTTCCACCAGCACCAGTTCACTGGCCCGAAAATCGTAAAATTCATTGTAGCCCTCCACGATTTCCAGCAGTTGTCCCTGGCGCTGATCCCGGTCACCGGAGAGCAGCATCCAGATATCCTGCATCGCCGGACCGGTCATGGTGTCATCGAAATCGACAAAGTTTGGCGTATCGTCACGCCACAACACGTTGCCGGCATGGCAATCGCCATGGATGCGCAGGCGCGGGTAGTTTCCAAACTCGGAGAAAAGCTGGCGCAGGCGCTCGATAATCTGGCTGGAAACCGACTGGTAGGCCTCGGTTAACTCCAGGGGAAGAAAGTCGTTCTGCAGCAGGAACGTTTGGCTCTGCTCCGCGAATCTTTCCACGCTCAGTTCATGGCGATGATTGAAATTGCTGGTCGCGCCAACGGCATGAATGCGACCGATGAATCGCCCCATGACCAGCAAGTCGTCCAGGCTATCCAGTTCGGGCGCCCTGCCCACCAGCTGGGGAAAAATCGCCACCGGGAATTGGCCAATATCCACCAGGGTCTTGTCCCCGTCGATGCACAGAGGCGGGACAACGGGAACTTCCAGTTCCGACAGTTCACGGGTGAAGCTGTGCTCTTCCAGGATCTGCTCGTGACTCCATCGGCCGGGCCGGTAAAACTTCATGATCAGGAACGGACCGGACTCCTGTCCTACCTGGTAGACGCGGTTTTCATAGCTATTGAGGGCGAACACCCGCGCGTCCGGATTGAAGCCCAGGGATTCGGCAGCATCGATGACCCTGTCCGGCGTTAAGCCGGAATAGGGATGGGCGCTTGATTCGTCCAGGGTCAGGTTCCCGGGCTACGGATTATTCAGTCACCGGACTGGGTGTCAGACTTGGCACCCACGAGAGAGACCGGAAACGGGGTTATGTTGTCGCCATTGCTGATCTTGGCAACGCCGCTCTTCTCGACTTCATCAATGCGAATGATTGCCTGCATGGGAATAAAGCTGCGCTTCACCCCGTTGAATTCGTTCTTGAGTTTTTCCTCGCTGGGATCTACTACCATCTGCGAGCGTTCGTCGAACAGGTAGTCCTCCACCTCGATAAAGCCATAGAGTTCGCTCTGGTACACCTGTTTCACGAAGAGCTCGTAGACCTTGCCCTTGTTGAGAAAGGTGATTTTGTATATCTCGGAGGAATTTACCATTAAAATCAATCTCTTAGGAGCGCCAACCCGTTTGAATAAAACGCGACGCCGGGAACAGAAAGGGTACTTTAACCTGTATAGGCCGTAATATCAGGCTTCTCAGCGTTATTTCAAGTGCGCAAAGCTTGCTGCTGTTATAATGCGCGCCCGATTTTGGAGACCCAGCGAAGCAGATGAACCTGCAGGCAAAACCAGTACCGAAACGCGCACCAGCGGAACAGGCAAAGGCACAACCGAAACGGGTTTATATCAAGACCCACGGCTGCCAGATGAATGAGTATGACTCGGCCAGGATGCTCGACCTGTTACAGGAAACCGGTGGAGCGACCCTGGTGGATGATGCCGAACAGGCTGATATCCTGCTGCTGAATACCTGCTCTATCCGGGAAAAGGCCCAGGAAAAAGTGTTTCACCAGCTGGGTCGCTGGAAACAACTGAAGCAACACAATCCCGATCTAAAGATTGCGGTCGGCGGGTGTGTTGCCAGCCAGGAAGGTGCAGCCATCAGTGATCGCGCGCCTTATGTCGATGTAGTGTTCGGCCCCCAGACGCTGCACAAGCTCCCGGGCATGCTGGCGGCGGCAACTGATGGCAAGGCAATTGTTGATATCAGCTTCCCTGAAATCGAAAAATTCGACCACCTGCCCCAGCCCACTATCGATTCCTGCCAGGCCTACCTCACGATCATGGAAGGTTGCAGCAAGTACTGCAGCTTTTGTGTCGTACCATATACTCGAGGTGAGGAAGTCAGCCGGCCGCTTGATGACGTGCTGGCTGAAGCGGTACATCTGGCCCAACAAGGTGTTCGTGAAATCAACCTGCTGGGACAGAATGTAAATGCCTATCGTGGTCTAAGCCATGAAGGCAAGACCATAGACCTGGCCCTGCTCATCCAGTATATCGCCAGCATAGAAGGCATCGACCGAATCAGGTTTACCACCTCTCACCCGGTTGAATTCGGGCAACCACTTGTCGATATATATGGCGAGGTGCCGGAGCTGGTGAATCATTTGCACCTGCCGGTGCAAAGCGGCTCCGATCGCATCCTTGCCGCGATGAAACGGGGCCATACCGTACTGGAATACAAATCCACGATTCGAAAACTGCGCGCACTTCGCCCTGACATCAGCCTGTCTTCGGATTTCATCGTGGGCTTCCCGGGAGAGACCAACCGGGATTTCGAGGACACCATGAAGCTGATCATGGAAATTGGTTTCGACACTTCTTTCAGCTTCATCTACAGCCCGCGGCCCGGTACGCCCGCCGCCGACCTGAAAGACGCAACGCCGGAGCTGGAAAAGAAGCACCGCCTCGCCACGCTGCAGTCTCAAATCAGCAAACAGGCGACTGCCATCAGCGAAGCCATGGTCGGGACTGAAGAGACCATCCTGGTCACCGGCGTTTCCCGCAAATCGGACCGGGACATGCAGGGCCGGACGGAGAATAACCGGGTGGTCAATTTTCAGTGTGATGACTACTCCCTGGTGGGTGAATTCGCTAACGTGAAAATTACCGACGCCCTGCCCAACTCCCTGCTGGGCTCGCTGGTCCAGGCCGGCCACGGCGCCTGATTGCACCGGATCCCGGAACCCGGGTAAGTAACTTTATGCCCACCAGCCTGTTATACTGCACCCCTGTTCACTACGAGGGTACGTCCCCGGCTGCATGACAATTCACACCCAACATCTGACGCTAACGCCAGATAATGCCCAGCGCCTCGCCAATCTCTGCGGGCGACTCAACGAACACATTCACCAGATCGAATCCATGCTTGCCCTGAAAATCAGGCAGCGTGGTAATGAGTTTCAACTGTCTGGTGCTGAGGAAGCGGTAGCCAGCGGCAGCCAGATTCTACAATCGCTCTACCAGGCAACGGAGCAGGATAAGCAATTGAGCCCGAGCCTGGTGCATCTCGCGCTACAGGAAATCATGTCAAGCACAGCAGCGGACGAAACCGTTGAAACCAGCAGTACCCTGATCAAGACGCCGCGCCTGTCCATCAAGCCGCGCAGCGCCCACCAGCGCGCCTACGTAAAAACCATCCGCGCACGGGACATTAGCTTCGGTATCGGCCCAGCCGGTACCGGCAAGACTTACCTCGCCGTGGCCTGCGCCGTGGAAGCTCTTGCCCGGGAACAGGTTAACCGGCTGTTGCTGGTGCGACCTGCGGTGGAAGCGGGAGAAAAACTCGGTTTCCTTCCTGGTGATCTGAGCCAGAAAATCGATCCTTACCTGCGGCCGCTGTACGATGCCCTGTATGAAATGTTGGGTTTTGAAAAAGTCGGTCGCCTCATTGAAAAAAACGTAATCGAAGTTGCACCACTGGCCTACATGCGCGGCCGAACCCTGAACAATTCATTTATCATTCTCGATGAGAGCCAAAACACCACCTGCGCCCAGATGAAGATGTTTCTTACCCGCATTGGTTTCGGTTCCACGGCGATTATTACCGGCGACATTACCCAGATTGATCTGCCCAAGGGTACTCGCTCCGGCCTGGTGCATGTAAGCAAGGTGCTGGCGGACATCGATGAGATCGGCTTTACCTATTTCAATGCCGGCGATGTGGTTCGGCACAGGCTGGTACAACGCATCGTCGAGGCCTATGACCAGCACGACCGTGTGGCCATCACGCCCATCGGCGAGCAGGACAATTCCCAGCGCAATGAACTTGAAAGTTGAGATCGCCAATGATTGCGCCGGCGCATGGTCTCCCGATAATGCCTCTTGTGAGCAGTGGTTGGGCGGCGTGCTGAAAATGACGCAGCATGACAGCGATAGCAATATCAGCCTGCGTTTCGTAGATGAAGCGGAGAGCGCAGCACTGAACTCGCGCTATCGTGGCAAACAAGGCAGTACAAACGTGCTGTCGTTCCCGGCCGGTCTCCCAGCGTCAGTAAGCCAGCAGCTGGAAAATGCTCCGCTGGGAGATATCGTTGTTTGTCCCCCTGTAGTGGAGCAAGAGGCCGACTCCCAGGGGAAATCCCTGGATGCGCACTGGGCCCACATGCTGGTGCATGGTTGCCTGCACCTGCTGGGCTATGATCACGAGGACAGTGAGCAGGCACGGGACATGGAAAGCGTGGAAGTCAGGGTCATGGAAAGCCTTGGCTTCGATAATCCTTATTTGATAGGGTAAACCTACAGCCGATTGAGAGGCCAGAGCGGGGCATGACCGACGACCAATCTAGCATCGATCCAAGACCCAGGTCCTGGATCGATAAAATCACCCAAGTCTTTTCCGACGAACCCACTGACACCCAAAGCCTGCTGGAACTGCTGCGTAATGCGGAGCAGGACCAGGTCCTGGACGCCGATGCCCTGAGCATAATCGAGGGGGCACTGCAGGTTTCCAGCATGCAGGTCAGGGACATCATGATTCCACGCTCCCAGGTAGTCATGCTGCCGGCCAAGGCGCCCACCAGTGAACTGGTGGAAACCGTAATCAATGCCTCCCACTCGCGCTTCCCGGTAATCGGCGAAAACGTCGACAACGTAATGGGCATCCTGCTGGCGAAAGACCTGCTGCCACTGGCGCTGAGTGACAACCCCGACAAATTAAAGATCAAGGACATAGTGCGACCGGCTACTTTTGTACCGGAAAGCAAGCGCCTTAATGTGCTGCTAAAAGAATTCCGTGGTTCGCGTCAGCACATGGCTATCGTGATTGACGAATACGGCAGTGTTTGTGGTGTCGTCACCATCGAAGACGTGTTAGAGCAAATCGTCGGTGAGATCGAAGACGAATACGACGTTGACGACGAAAGTTACATCAAGAAATTCGATGAAGACAATCACATCGTCAAGGCCATAACACCGGTGGACGAATTCAATGAGTACTTCGAGACCGATTTTAATGACCAGGAATCCAGCACCATAGGCGGTATCGTTCTGCACCAGTTCGGCCACATTCCGGAACGGGGGGAGACTATCAGCATCGGTCCCTTCCTGGTCACCGTGCTTAACGCCGACAGCCGCCAGATCAAGCTGATCAAGGTCACCACCAAGCTGGTGGAAACCCGCAAGAAACACCAATAGCAAGCTGCTTAATCAAATCCCTGGCCAAATGCATCGATGATGTAGTTGGCAATATCCGTTGCGCAGGTGGAAGTTGCCGTATCCCTGCAATTGCTGGAATTGCCCTGGGGCATGTCGCTATGAATGGTGTTGCGCAGTGAATTGAACGAGCCGGGCCCGTGGCCCTGGAGGGATGGACCAATCCCACCCCCGCCTCCGGCACCGTGACAGGAACTGCAGGTCGGAATAGTTGTGGAATAGAGAGTCTGTCCGCGATCGATGCTTTGCTGCAGAGTATCCGGTTCTGGTTCGGGTTCGGGTTCCGGTTCCGGTTCCGGTTCCGGTTCCGGTTCCGGTTCATTGCCAATATCGGTGACGATGATATTGGCCGGGTTGGCAAAGCTAATGGGGTCATCGCTGATCAGAGTGAGGTCGAAGGAATAGAGCTCATTGCCAATGGGCAGGAATGGTATGGACAGGGTAACCCCCTGCAGGGTTGCCGGCGTATCCCCCGCCGTGATGCCGGAGCCGTACAGGTAAAAATCGTTGCGTAACACGAATGTAATCGTGTTCAGGTTTACATCGAAGGACACATTAGCCACACCAATACCCGGCACATCCAGTACCGGCAGGGTCAGTATGGCGCCATCGAACAGGGCCGGAATGGAAACGGCGGGATTGGCGCTGAGTCCGGAAAAATTCATCGGATCCGGGTCCCTGGGATTCAATCCGCTATCGATTGACTGCACACCATTCTTAGGCAGCTGATCCCTCGTATAACTGAGGCTGTCCACCCCGCTTGCGAAATTCACGCTGCCACCCTCGGTGAACAGGAACCCGGTATCCAGAATGAGATCGGGGGCAAGCCCGGTAATGTCGGCGAAGGACTGGGTAGCAAGCAGCAGTGTTTTGTTGCTGGTATCCCCTTCCAGGTTGGCAATGAAACTGGCACTGTTTTGCTGCACACCATCGGAATCAGTGGCTGTGACAACCTGGCCGGCCAGGTCGGCCTGGTTCGCCTGGCTGGTGCTCAGTTCGATGAACTGCACCGTGCCGTCAGAGTTTGAAAACAGCTCGTTTATGCGCCAGCCATCGAAATCCGCCATTGCAGATGGCGCTGCGGACGCTGAAATCAGGGTTATTGCCGTGCTGAGAGAGGATTTTCTTGTAGGCATAGGTAGCCCCGGCATTTAGCCAGGCTCCTGTGTGGGTTTTGTTTTACTGCTGCCTAGTCGACCCCGGCTTGACTCAAAATATTTCACAGCGGGGCGTGGCCGGGTATGTGACATATCGTCCCACCCCTGGAAATAAATCCTACCGGTCACCCCGGGGACTGGGTTATGCTTGCGTGTTTTTCACAAGCGCTTGAAATATAGGAAATAAAAGGCAGTTCAGCAGTCATGGCGGATATCTCGAAAATCTATTCCCCCCGGAAAATCGAAGCCGGCGTCCAGGCCTGGTGGGAAGCGAATAACAGCTTCCAGGTGAACGAAGATCCCGAGCGGGAGAAATTCTACTGCCTGTCCATGCTGCCCTACCCCAGTGGTCACCTGCACATGGGCCATGTGCGTAACTACTCCATCGGCGACGCCATCAGCCGATTCCATCGCATGCTGGGCAAAAACGTGTTGCAACCCATGGGCTGGGACGCCTTCGGACTGCCAGCGGAGAATGCCGCCATGGAGAACAAGGTGGCTCCCGCGAAATGGACCTACGGCAATATTGATTACATGCGAGACCAGCTGCAGAAGCTGGGCTATGCCTATGACTGGAGCCGGGAAGTGGCAACCTGCCACAAGTCCTACTATCGCTGGGAACAGTGGTTCTTCACCCGCATGTTCAAGAAGGGATTGGTGTACAAGCAGGAAGCCGAGGTGAACTGGGACCCGGTCGACCAGACCGTGCTGGCAAACGAGCAGGTAGTGGATGGCCGCGGCTGGCGTTCCGGCGCCGTTGTTGAGCGCAAGAAGATTCCACAATGGTTTTTCAAGATCACCGAGTTTGCCCAGGAGTTGCTGGATGAGCTGGATGAGCTCGACGGCTGGCCGGAAAAAGTAAAGACCATGCAGCGCAACTGGATTGGCCGATCCGAAGGCGTGGAATTGAATTTTGAAGTTGCTGGCGAAAGCGAAGTACCGTTGCGCACTCTCACCGTGTTTACCACCCGGCCCGATACATTGCTTGGGGCAACCTATATGGCGCTGGCGGCTAAACATCCCCTCGCGCAAAAGGCCGCGGCCGCGAATCCCGAACTGGCCGGTTTTATTGAGTCACTGGGAACCGGCTCCACCGCGGAAGCGGACATGGCAACCCTCGACAAACTGGGCATGGACACCGGGTTGAAGGCCATACACCCGATTACCGGCGACGAGCTTCCAGTCTGGGTGGCTAACTTCGTGCTCATGGAATACGGCAGCGGCGCCATCATGTCCGTGCCCGGCCATGATCAGCGCGATTGGGAATTTGCCAAAAAATACGACTTGCCCATCAGGCAGGTGATTGCACCTGGGAATTCAAAGCAGGACGTGGATGTACAGGCCGAACCCTACATGGATTACGGTGTGGTGGTGAATTCCGGCGAATTCGACGGCATGAACTACCAGCAGGCCTTCAAGGCTATCGCCGACCATCTCGGCGCCGAACCCCAGGTAAACTTCCGCCTGCGGGACTGGGGTGTCTCACGGCAGCGCTACTGGGGTGCGCCCATCCCTATCATCCACTGCGAGCAATGTGGAGCGGTACCGGTGCCCGATGCAGACCTGCCCGTGGAACTGCCTGAAGATATTGAATTCAGCGAGGGTGGTTCACCCCTGGCCAAGATGCCTGAATTTATCGCCACCCAATGCCCCCAATGCCAGGGTGAAGCGAAACGGGAAACCGATACCTTCGATACTTTCATGGAGTCGTCCTGGTATTTCGCTCGCTACACCTGCGCCGACCAACACGAGGCCATGCTGGACGAGCGGGCCAACTACTGGCTGCCCGTGGACCAGTACATAGGCGGTATTGAACACGCCATACTGCACCTGCTCTATGCCCGCTTCTACTACAAGTTGTTGCGGGATGAAGGGCTGGTGAATTCCGATGAACCCTTTACGCGCCTGCTCACCCAGGGCATGGTGCTGAAAGACGGCAGCAAGATGTCCAAGTCCAAGGGCAATACCGTGGATCCCATGTCGCTCATCGAGAATTACGGCGCCGACACGGTCAGGCTGTTCACGCTGTTCGCTGCGCCGCCGGATCAGTCCCTGGACTGGTCAGATTCCGGTGTGGAAGGTGGATTCCGTTTCCTCAAGCGCTTGTGGCGTATTGCTGCCGGGCATACTCCGGTTGCGACTGGTAACTTGAACCAACAGGAACTGAATGAGAAGCAGCGGCAATTGCGACTCAAGATTCACCAGACCCTGGCCAAGGTCACAGATGACTACCAGCGCCGACTGAATTTTAATACCGCCATTGCCGCCACCATGGAACTGCTGAATGCAGTAAGCAAGTTCGCTGACGAAGCGGGTGATGATGTTGATGCCAGGGTGTTACAGGAAGCACTGGAGATCATCGTGTTGATGCTCGCCCCGGTGGTGCCCCATATTTGCCATGTGTTATGGCAACACCTGGGACACGAGGAAGCAGTCATGGATGCCCGCTGGCCGGAGGTGGATTCGTCAGCACTGGTGGTGGAGAACATCCAGATTGTCCTGCAGGTAAACGGGAAGCTACGGGACCGTATCGATGTGCCCAAGGATACTGCGCAGGAAGAGCTGGAGAAGATTGCGCTCGATAACGAGGCAGTACGCCGATTTACCGCGGACGGCAGCGTGCGTAAAATAATCGTGGTACCGGGTCGCCTGGTTAACATCGTGGTGAACTGAGCTCGACGGAGCCCCTGACATAAACCACCCCATTAACAAGACCGCGCGCACAGGCTTGCTGCTTGCCGTCTCGCTTGTTCTATGTAGCTGCGGCTTTCAACTGCGCAGTAACGATGCGGTATCGGCCTCGATTCCCACCATACGATTGAGCAGCCCCCAGCCAAACAGCGATTTCATGCGGCAACTGCGTAACAGCCTCGATGCCGCCAACGTCGAAGTCGTTACCACGGGAAATGCAGTACCCCTGCTGCAACTGGGAGCGGAACGCCTGGCCAGCCAGCCTGTTTCGGTTAATCCCCGGGCCCGGGCCGCACAGTATGAAATGCGGCTGGAGATCGATATCAGCCTGACCCGCCAGGCCGATGTGCTGATTCCCCAACAAACCCTGTATACGGAACGCACCCTGTTTGAAGACATCGAAAACATCAGCGGCAATCGCAATGAGGCCGCGCTGCTTGCAGCGGAAATGCGGCGGGAACTGGTAAACCAGCTACTGAGACGATTGGGAAGCGTGGGGACCTGAGACAGGTGAAGATCAAGAGCGAACAGCTTTCCCGGACCCTGCAGCAGGAACTGCTGCCACTGTACTGGCTTAGTGGCGACGAACCCCTGCTCATGCAGGAAGCGGCAGACAGCATTCGCCAGCGCTGCCGCGAACTGGGATTCGTAGCACGGGAAATACTGAATGTAGAGCGTGGATTTAACTGGGATGGCTTTGCCCAGGTCACTGGCAACCTCTCCCTGTTCGCGGAGAAGAAAATAATCGAATTGCGCCTGGGCAGCGCCAAGCTGGAAGACCAGGGCAAGACCGCGCTGCAGGAATACCTGGATGATGCCAGCGACGACATAGTCATTCTCATTACCAGCCCACGCCTGGAAGCCGGCACCCTCAATACCAAGTGGTTCAAGCACATAGAAAGCCGCGGGGTCGTGGTACAGATCTGGCCGGTTGGCCGCGAACACCTGGGAAATTGGCTGGCATCACGCCTGGTTCGGGAAGGTATAAATGCCGATGCCGAAGCATTGCAGCTGTTATCCGACAAGGTAGAAGGAAACCTGCTGGCGGCCATGCAGGAAATCGAAAAACTGAAACTGCTGGCGAACTCCAGCTCTGATGGAATTAACCTGGACGCCCGCACCGTGATGCAGGTAGTGGCGGACAGTTCCCGTTTCAATATCTACCAGTTGGTTGATGCCGCTCTCGCCGGTGACGTGGGCAGGGCCCAGAAAATTCTCCAGGGACTCCGCAACGAAGGCAGCTTTCCCTTACCCATCCTGGGTGCGATTACGCGGGAGCTGCGTAGTCTCCTCCCCATGCTGGAGAAAAAACAGCAGGGCCAGGGTGTTAACCAGATCATCCAGCAGGCGCGAGTGTGGTTTAACCGCAAACAGGCTGTCTCCCGGGCACTGAACACCCTGACCACACAGATGATCTGGGACATGCTCGAGCATGCCCGCCTGATCGATCAGAGTGTAAAAGGACTGGCGCCCAATGATCCCTGGACGGAATTGAGTATATTGCTGCTGGAACTCAGTGGCTTCAGTACCGCGAGCAGCGAAGCACGAAAGCGCGCCTAGTTTAAGCCCCGTCGAATCAACAGCGGCTCGATTTCTGCATCGCGTCCGCGAAAATCCCGGAATAGCTGCATGGCGTCGTCGCTGCCGCCGCGAGAAAGCAGGGTGCGGCGAAAATGGTCGCCGTTCTCCCGGAGCAGGCCGCCGTTTTCTTTGAACCATTCCACCGTATCGGCATCCAGCACCTCACTCCAGATATAGGAGTAGTATCCAGCGGAATAACCTCCCATGATGTGGGAGAAATAAGTGGCGCGGTATCTTGGCGGCACGGCTTCCAGTGCAATACCCCATTCTTCCAGGGTCTGCGCCTCGAAATCCATGATGGTTTCTGCGCCGGGCACCTGTTCCGGAGCAAGTTGATGCAGGGCCTGGTCCACGATCGAAGCCGCCAGGTACTCTGTGGTGGCAAATCCCTGGTTGAAGCTCTGGGTAGCCAGCACCTTGTCCAGTAACTCCGTCGGCATGGCCTCGCCGGTTTCATAGTGCACCGCATAGTTGGCCAGCACTTCAGGCCAGGTCGCCCACATTTCATTGACCTGGGACGGGTATTCAACAAAATCCCGTGGCACCCGGGTACCGGCGAAATAGGGATATTCCACCGCAGAGAAAAGGCCATGCAGGGCATGGCCGAATTCATGGAACATGGTGGTCACTTCATCGAAGGTGAGCAGCGTGGGCTCACCTTCTGGCGGTTCGGTAATGTTCAGGTGGTTGGCAACAACCGGCTGAGTGTTCATCAGGTCGCTCTGGGAAATATAAGCATTCATCCAGGCACCACCGCGTTTGCTCGCGCGGGCATAGAAATCGGCGATGAAGATACCCAGTGTGGTACCGGCCGCATCGAATACCTCGAATACGCGCACGTCTTCCTGGTATACGGGGAGATCGAATCGCTCCTCGAAGGTGATTCCATAGAGGCGTTCCGCCGCATAGAAAACTCCCCGCTGCAATACGTTGTCCACTTCGAAATAGGGCCTGAGCTGGCTCTCGTCGAACGCGAACCGGGCCTGGCGCACCTTCTCGGTATAAAAACTCCAATCCCATGGACCGAGGCGGAAGTCATAGCCCTCCTCCACAATCATGTCTTGCAGGTCCGCCGCTTCCCGGTTCGCGTTGGCGACCGCCGGAGGCGTCAGTTCCTGCAGGCGTTGATTCACTGCCGCCACGGTGCCGGCAGTCTGGTTTTCCAGGATATAGGCGGCGTGATTGTCGTAGCCCAGCAATTGCGCCCGCTCCGCTCGCAGCCGCAGAACCGTGGACAGTACTTCGCGGTTATCAAATTCACCGCCCCGTGACCCCCTGGAAAGAGAAGTGGTGTGAATGCGTTCCCGCAAAGCGCGGTTCTGCAGGGAAGCCAAAGCCGGTTGACCGCTGGTGTTGAGCAAAGGGATTACAAACTTGCCCGGCATTCCCCTGTCTTCTGCTTCACCCGCTGCCGCATCGATTAGCGCCTCATCGAGTCCTATCAATTCTTCTCTGGTATCGACAACGATAGCGAGGTCGTTTACCTCGCTAAGAACGTTTTGAGAGAACTCCGTTTCCAGTACGGCTACCTGGGCATTGATCTCCCGCATGCGCTCCTGTTGCTCAGGTGTCAGTGCCGCACCCGCGCGCACGAAGTCTACATAGTATCTCTCCAGCAGGCGTTGTGATTCGCTTTCCAGCTCAAGCGCCTCGCGGTTCTCGTAGAGCGAATTCACCCGGGCAAACAATTCCCGGTTCAGCAGGATACTGTCCTCATGGGCCGCCAGTTGTGGTGCCAGCTGTTGCTCCAGGGCACGAATGTCATCGTTGGTATGGGCACTGGAAAGCGCGAAGAATACATTGGCCACCCGATTCAGCATCTGCCCGGACAACTCCAGCGCCACGATGGTGTTGTCGAAGCTGGGCTCAGCGTCCTGGGACGCGATTGCATCGATTTCCGCACTGTGTTCCGCGATACCACGCTCGAATGCCGGCAGGTAATGCCCATTGTCGATAAGGTCGAAGGGAGGGTAATTCAGGTACAGGGGGCTTTCCTCGAAAAACGGATTAGCGGCGGACTCCGCAATTTCGGCGGCTGTCACTTGGGGTACCTCCTCCTGCACTGGTGCGCCCTGCTCTGACTCGGAACAGGACACGCAGAATCCCAGTATCAACAGGCTGGCAAACAGGTATTTCCGGGTCACAGATGGCATCGCGCACTCCCTGAATTTGACGGTTGCAGGCCGGGAATTTCACACGTCTGGCAACCCTAGTCAATAAGGCCTGATTTTTGCCCTATACCTTCCCTTTTAGGCCGCTTGGCGGCCGGTCATTGCCCTATAATTCGCTGCAAAATGAAGAACAGCAATTCGCGGGAACAGGGCAGTGATCACGAAAATCGTGGTTTAAGCTCCATGACTTCCATACTGGCCAGGGCAGGCTTCCTGAGCCTGTTATTTCTCGCGCTTCCCTTGCAGGCAGCAGAGCTGAGCATTACCGCAACCCAGCTTCCGGTGGACCTGGGCCAATATCTCGATTACCTGGAAGATCCCGGCGGCGAATTCGGTATCGAGGACGTCAGGGCCATCGACACCGGTTGGGAACGGCTGACCGAACCCCAAATCTCACTTGGCGTTTCAGATTCTGCCCACTGGTTCAAAATTACCCTGAGTGGCAACCAGCTTGCTGGCGAAGAACTGGCAATCGTTGCCGATTCACCCAGCATCGACCAGGTTGACGCGTTTTTCTTCCAGAATGGTGAGCTGGTAAAAACCGCCAGGGTCGGCGATACCGTACCGTTCTCGCAACTGGAATTCCCCTCCCGGACTCCAATTATTCCATTCCGCATGGCCGAGGATGGAACTCCCACCGAGCTCTATATCTGTGTCAACAGCGGTGGCGGGATTCAACTACCAATTTCCGTGTCCAACATGTCCCTTATTGCACTGGACCAGCAATCCACGCTGGCGTTCTTTGGCGGGATATTTACCTTCTTCTTTATCTGCCTGAGCGCCTGCGTGTTTCTCTATGCAACCCTTCGAGAAAGACTTTACCTGGGCATAACCCTTCTTCTTGCTGGAGTGGTGGTCATGTACCTTACCCTTAGCGGTATAGGGAGACTGTGGCTCTGGGGCGAAACCTCGGAATTCAATACACGAGTCGGCTATATCGGCGCCAGTGTCCTGGTATATGGCTTGTGCGTCATGGGCCGTTCATTGAAGTTCGACTTCAAGTACGCAGAATCCATAGCAGTTGTACTACGGTTTGTTGGATTTCTCATGCTACCGGTGGCGTTATATTTTCTTCTAATTCCTTTCGACCAGATCGCCCGAAGCAACGTTATTCCTTTTATGATCCTTGCGCTCATCACTATGGTATCTGTATTTGTCATGGTGGCGATCAGGGCGCTGCAGGGTTCCCAGGTGGCGATATACCTGTTGTTCTCAAGCGTCCTCGTATTAACTACATTCCTCTGGCAGGCTGCTTACATGTTCAGCGTCATGGAACGAAGCCCTGGTGCTACCTACATATCCGGCGGGATCACCGCGGCTGCAATTGTGTTCATGTTGCTTGCCTTGTCTGAGTTTGCCCGCAACAAGAACCAGGAATTATCCCTGGCACGCATGGAAACCAAGGCCAAGGGAGATTTCCTGAAAAATGTGTCCCGTGAGTTCCTGACGCCGGTTCATCTCATCCTGGCCAATTCCAAGCGCCTGCTGGCAGCGCAATCCAATAAGCTGGATGAGCCCACCAGGCAACACATGAAAACGGTTATCCAACAGAGCGATCACCTGCACAACCTAATCAATGACCTGCTTGAAATGGCGGAGCTGGAATCCGATAGTTTCGAGCCTGAGTTTGAGTTGGTGGAAATTTCTCATTTCCTCAACGAAGTTAAGGAATTAATGTCCCCGCCGGCCCTGGAGAAAGGGCTGGAGATAGAAACCGAGTTTGCTGCTGCCAACCTGCTGGTTCAGACAGACCGGGCACGTCTGCAACATTCCCTGCTCAACATACTTACCAATGCCATCAAGTACACCGACAGCGGCTCAATACTGATTGGCCACAAGGCGATTTATTTCCGGCGCAAACTCGGCATGGAAATCTTCATCAGGGATACCGGTCGCGGTATGAGCCAGGAGTTTCAGCAGCGGCTGTTCCAGGAATTTACCCGGGAAGACGAGGTATCGGAAAAAAATCCTGAAGGCACCGGCCTGGGCCTGGTAATCGTCAAGCGCATCATCGAGCGACTGGGCGGGGAAATTTCCTTCGAATCCCAGAAAGATGTTGGCAGTACTTTCTATATTCGCCTGCCGCTGCGGGTGCACCAGGTCTGAGTTAATCAGACAGGGGTTGTTGCTCCAGCTCGTAGATCAGTTCTCCGAACTCTGCCAACTTGCCTTCGAAGGCCTTGAACGCATCGGACAGCCCCTGGTTGTAGAAATGGCAGGCGGCGCGCCTGGCGAAAAAATCCAGCAGGAACTGGGCATCGAAACTGCCGATCTCCTGGTCCAGCTCATCAGTAAAATATTGCTGGATTTCCTTGACCAGCTCGTCCCTGACTGTGGCATCCAGCTCGATGGCCATGACTCAGGCTCCGAGTTGCTCGGCAAGATCGACAAAGTCAGACGCGAAATAATCAAACTCATCTTTATCCGGGTAGTTAGTGGGCCGGCCCGGGCCGCGCTCCAGCGGGCGGGTAACGTAGGCGGTGCGCAAACCCACCTCGGACGCAGCCCGCAGATCACCGGTATGGGCTGCCACCATCATCACCTGTTGCGGTGGCAGGCTCAGCAGGTCGGCGGCTTTCAGGTAAACCTCGCGATCCGGCTTGTACTGCCCCGCCAGTTCGGCCGAGAGAATGGCATCCCAGGGTAGCCCGCCGTTCTTTGCCATATTGGTCAGAAGGGAGACGTTGCCATTGGATAGAGTGGTAATAACATAGCGGGTCTTTAAGCGATTCAGGCCGGCGACTGTGTCGGGCCAGGGTGAAAGGCGGTGCCATGCCTTGTTGAAATGGTCCAACTCGGCCTCGCTAAGCCCTTCGAGTCCAAATTCCTGCACCAGGTCATCCAGTATCATGCGGTGCAGGTCATCGATCTTGGTCCAGGGCAAATCACCGGTTCGCACCCGGTTCATGGACGGACCGTAACCACCGCGCCAGCGATCCGCAAATTCGGCCCAGTCCACGTCATAGCCTTTTCGCGCGGACAGCAACTGACCTTCACGAATGATAGAAGCACGCCAGTCCACCACGGTTCCGAACACATCGAATACCAGCGCCTTCACCTGGCTGGCTACGGATCCATCCTGGGCTGTAGCAATCCCCGAAGGTAAGACAAACACGGCAGGTAACAGGGCGAGCCGACCCAGGAATCCCCGGCGCGAGCTCTTTGCTGTTGCGACTGGTCCCAATTCTTTTTCTTGCGACATGACCTGAATCCCTCCGCGTTTGCAGGTGCATAGCACGTTAGCATATCCCCTGTTAATATCACCAGCCCATTCATCTGGCGGCAACAGAACTCCCGCGGAAACAATATGCTGGACATCGACAAGATTCGCGCCGATACACCCGCCTGCGCCGAACTGATTCACTTCAACAATGCCGGCAGCTCCCTCAGCCCTCGCTGCGTCATGGACGTGGTGAATGCTCACCTGCAACTGGAACAGGAAATCGGTGGTTATGAGGCAGCCGATCAGGCCGTGGAAGCAACCCGGGCTACTTACCGCGATCTCGCCAGCCTGATCCGATGCACGGCGAAAGAAATCGCCCTGGTGGAAAACTCCACCCGCGCCTGGCAACTGGCCACCCAGGCTCTCGATTTTTCCGCCGGTGATGAGGTCGTGACTTGCGACATGGAATATTCAAGCAACTATATGGGCCTTCTCCACCTGCAGCGACAAAAGGGAATCAGGATTGCCATGGTGCCTCGCGACAATTCAGGGTTGATCGACCTGGATAAGCTGCGCAGTGCGATTACTGCAAAAACCAGGGCGATATTCCTCACCCACGTGGCGAGCCATTGCGGAGATATTCAGCCAGCACAAGCTGTCGGCGAGCTGGCTCGTGAAAAAAACCTCTTCTACGTACTGGATGCCTGCCAATCAATCGGCCAGGTAGACATCGATGTTGCCAAGATCCAGTGTGACTTTCTTACCGCCAGCGGCAGGAAGTTTCTGCGTGGACCACGGGGCACCGGATTCCTCTATATCAACTGGGATCGCTGCGGTGGGCTGCAGCCGCCCTTCGTGGATTTACATTCCGCGGACTGGACCGGAACCGACAGCTACCGCTGGCACGATGACGGCCGCGCCTATGAGATCTGGGAACAAAACGTCGCCGCCAACCTGGGCATGGGCCGGGCTGCGGCTTACGCCCTGGAACTGGGCATGGAAAATGTCCAGGCGCGGGTAAGTGATCTGGCATCGGTGCTGCACGAAGGCCTGCAACGGCTGGCCGGGGTAAAGGTGCAGGAACGATCAACAAGCCTGTCTGGCATCGTGACCTTCTGCAGTGAAAAAGAGCCGGCATTGTCCCTGTCTCAACGGCTTCGACAGGCAGGGGCCAACACTTCAGTTGCGCAGCGCATCCATGCACGCCTGGACCTGGACCAGTACGACATCGGTGACCAGGTGCGCGCGTCAGTGCACTACTTCAATACAGTGGCTGAAATCGAAAGATTCGTGGAATTGGTAGCGAGCGGTGCCTGACTACTGGAAATAAACCAACAGGATGGCCAGCGGACAAATAAACTTCACGTACACCGGCCAAATCTTCCAGAACAATCCATTTTCCACCTCGGGAGATCCCTGCCTGATCTCCTGGAGTATGTCATTGCGCCGCCAGATCCAGGCCACGAATATGCAGAAGAAAAAACCCAGCAGGGGTTGGCTGACCTCGGTGGTATAGGTAACCACCAGGTCAAACAGCGGATCGAAATTGAACACGATTACCAGGGAAATGACCGTGATCACGGCGCCGATTATGATCGCTGCCGCGCGCCGCTCTACGCCGTGGTTTTCCACGCCATAGGCCACCGGCACTTCCAGCATGGAAATGGATGAAGTGAGTGATGCAATAGTCATTAACAGGAAAAAGGCCAGTGAGACGAACAGGCCAATGGCGCCCATGCGGCCAAACAGGTCAGGCAGGACCGATACGATCAGCCCGGGACCGGCAATAAGACCGCCGGCGGCATCATAGATCTCCACACCGTTGGCGGCAGCCACATACATGGCCGGCAAGATCAGCAACCCGGCCAGTACCGCGATGCCCACGTCCAACAGCGCCACCAGGCTGCCGATGACCGGAAGGTTTTCCTGCTTGCGAATATAGGATCCGTAAATCAGCATGGTGCCCACGCCCAGGGATAAAGAAAAGAACGCCTGCCCCATGGCATTGACCAGCAACTGGGGATCGGCAACGCGGCCAAAATCAGGAATCAGGTAGGCGCGCAATCCATCCATGGCTCCCGGCAAAGTGAGTACGTAAGCGATCAGTATAATCAGCAGCACTATGAGGGAAGGCATCAGGCGCGAGGCCCACTTCTCAATGCCATCTTTCACCCCGGCGCTGATAATCAATACCGTGAGTGTCATGAACAGGACAACGAAAATGGCATTGCGCGACACTGAATCCGTAACCAGCCAGGAAGTGGCGGCATCGAGCCCAAGCAGACGGGATAAGGGATCGATAAAGAACGCGATCATCCAGCCACTGACAACGGCATAAAAGCTGAGAATAAAACTGACGGTTACAATGCCGAGAAAGCCCACGGCCACCGCAAGCACTTTGGACATCGATCCCGGCGAAATGGTTTTCAGGGCCGTCACTGCATTGGCCCGGGCATAGCGGCCGATAATGAGTTCCGCCATCAGAGCCGGATAGGCCAGCGCGAAGGCCAGCAGCAGGTAAGCAAACAGAAATGCCGCACCGCCGTTGGATGCCGTATTGGTGGGAAAGCCCCAGATATTACCCAGGCCTACCGCGGAGCCTGAGGCTGCCATCAGGAATCCGAATCGCGAACTGAACTCACCGCGAGCCGCTGCCATTTACCTTCCTCTTTTTATTGTTGATAGGATTCCAGTGTGAACTGCAATGACTGGGGATCTGTTAAAAGGAATACCACGTCCGACACGACCGACACCGCACCACCGAGATTTACTTCAAGTTCGGGAATGCGCAACCTGCTATCCGCCGTGGAGTAGGTAGCGATTCCAGCGAAACTGTCATTTCGGGGTATCACGCTTTCCGGGTTAGCCTGGATTACCACGCCGCTTTCACTTGGTACGGCATTGAAATTCATGCTGATCAGGTCTTCCCCATTGTTAACATTCACAGAAGTGATAAGCAGGCCGGTTGCACTCTCAAATACATGGGATGCTTCTGAATAACGTTGCATGACCTCCACGTTTATGTAGACGAAATCCAGGGGGGTGTTGTACTCCGACGTGAAATAGGGAGCGCTTGGAGGCTTGGCCCCGAGGAGTATGGTAGGTAGCGCATCGATGGCCTGCAGCACCGCCAGGCCGTTACCCAATACCTGCCCAAACACCGTGAAGCCACCGTTCGTGGTATCCAGCTCCGTATTATCGGTCAGGTTGACGAACCACTGGTTGGTGGCACTGTTTTCATCACCCTCCAGCTTGGCCATGGCGACAGTGCCCGCGGTATTGGAAACACTAAATTCATTGGGAATGGGTGGATCCGTCGGTATATCGATGGGCCCGACGAACAACTGAAAGCGATAGGCACCACCCTGCACGACGAAATCATCCACAACCCGGTGCAGGTAGGTGCCGTTATAGTCGTTGCGTGCTACGTAGTTTAGGAAGTTCTGGACCGTCACCGGTGCGGTATCGTCGAGTAGCTCGATGGAATAGTCACCAACGGACGTGCTAACCCGGACGATGGTGCCGGCAAACCCATGATTGAAAATCCCTGTCAGGGCCAGGACCAGGAATATCGAAGAAAAAGTTCGGCCCCGGCGGGGTACTGCGGTCATGCGCTCTCCCAGATGCTAATTCGCGCTTGATAAACCCGGGGAGCATAGGGTAACTGCGGGCAAGATTCAACCGGAGGCAGGATGCTCGCAGCCTCCCGCAGGTTTGCTAGAATTCGTATTCCGCCTGGATTGCCTGCCCGGTAGCAAGCAACAAGGAACCGGCAATTACCGGGTGGCGGGAACCGAGAATCTCCGCACAGGTATTAATGGATTACTCGTAGCATCTTTGTGCGACGAAGCAAGATGAACTAACGCAGGAACACCAAGAGAGCACAATGGAAGAAGACACGGAAAGCTCTCGCAGCCAGATCAGCCTGTTCGAAAAACCTTCCGGCCAGGAATCTCGCATCGGTATCGGCCTGGACTACGGCACCAGTAACAGTGCGGCCGCGATCTTCGACGGCAGGGCTGTTCACCTGATACCCCTCGAGCAACAATCCTGGGTGATGCCCTCGGCGACTTATATCGATCGCGACTTCCGCATCACCACCGGACAAAATGCCATCAACAAATACATCGAGAGCAATACCGGGCGCACCGTCGAACTCAGCGCGGAAGTTCTTGGAGAAGGCCGCACAACCACAGGACAGATCGGCGATCACGGCCTGCCGGAAGAAGCCGAAACACAGAAAATCTATGGCCAGTCCCTGGTTGATGGCAGCCAGCGTGGTCGCTTGTTTCGCGGCATCAAACGACTTCTGGGGAGTTCGGAGTACCAGAGGATTGCGGTATTCGAGCGACCCTTCCGCCTAGTGGCGCTGATCACCCCACTGCTGCTGCGAATTCATGACGGGATTCGGCAAAAGCTGAAGCAAATGAATTTAAATCTCGCCAACAACCATGCCTGTATCGGTCACCCGGTAAATTTCGAGGGCGCCGCGGATGATTGCAACAAGCTGGCGCTGGAAGCCCTTGCAGAAGCCGCCGGGTACGCGGAATTTCATGACCAGCAATTCTATGCCGAACCCATTGCCGCTTCCCTGAGCTACCTCCACGGCACACCTGACCAGAAACACAATCTATTGCTTACCGTGGATTTCGGCGGCGGCACCCTGGACTTGTGCATACTAAGGCGGCATGACAACAGCTTCGATGTGCTGGCTACCCATGGCATTGGTCTGGGCGGTGACCACATCGATCAACTGTTATTCCAGCAATTACTGTTTCCCCTGCTGGGTAAGGGAGAGCGTTGGCGCCGAGCCGGCGAAGACAGGGAAATCGAAACCCTGTTTCCCTTCGAGGAATATGAAGACTTACTTTTAAACTGGCCGGTGAGCTACATGCTCAACCAGAATAAGTTCACCAGTCCGCTGATGAGTCGAATCAAGGCAGGAGACGAGGCTGCGATCAAGTTTCGTCGGCTCTATGATCTCATCAAGAGCAACTATGCCTACCTGGTATTTCAGTGCATCAAAGATACCAAGGCCGCACTCTCCCAACAGGAGTCGGCGGTGCTGGACATACCGGAGCTGGATATCGAACTGGTCCTGACCCGGGCACAGTTTGAATCCCTGATCGCGCCCCTGCTGCATCGCTTCGAGCAGGCCATTGTTGACCTGTTGCAGAAAGCCGAATTGACTGCAGCCGATATCGAACTGGTTCTTCGGACCGGCGGGTCTTCCCTGATTCCCGCGGTAAAACACATCCTCGAACACATGTTCCAGGGCAAGGTGGTCGAACATGACCCTTTCACCAGTGTCGCGGCTGGCCTCGCCATCGCGGAGTACTATGATTTGGGGCAGAAACCGGCATCCTGACCCCCCGCTTGCAGCGCTCATTCCAGGATTTACAATTAGTAATTCCTGGATTCGCCACTGGCGCGAGTAAATGGACCTGATCCTCTACGCCATTCCGTTCTTCTTCCTGCTGATGTTCGTGGAAATCGGCTACGGCTTCCTGCGCGGACGCAATACCTACCGCATCAACGACACCATAAACAGCCTGTCCATGGGCAGCCTCAGCCGCCTGCAGGCGCTGGTCTTCCTGGGCTTTTCTGCCGGCATCTACGAATGGATAGTGGCAAACTACCAGCTCTCCCAACTACCCGATGATGAGACCTGGGTGTGGCTAAGCTGCTTTGTGCTTTATGACCTGGCCTACTACTGGAAACACCGGCTCGGTCATGAGCTCGTCATTTTCTGGGGCTCCCACGTGGCCCATCACCAGAGTGAAGACTTCAATCTCAGCACGGCACTGCGGCAAACCAGTATCGATTTCTACAGTTTTCTTTTTTACCTGCCTTTTTTCTTCGTGGGGTATCCGGGCGAAATCCTGTTCACGGTTGTCAGCCTGAACCTGATTTACCAGTTCTGGGTGCACACCGAACATGTACCCAAGCTGGGAGCACTGGAATGGATATTCGTTACTCCTTCCAACCACCGTGTTCATCATGGCCGTAATGAGATTTACGTGGACAAGAATTATGGTGGGGTCTTTATTGTCTGGGACCGGATCTTTGGCAGTTTCCAGGAGGAACTTCAGCAGGAACCTGTACGCTTCGGATTGCGCAAACCGCTAAACAGTTTCAATCCGCTCTGGGCAAACATTCATGTTTACTGGCGCCTGGCGAAGGATTGGATACGAGCACCGGGAATTCGCAACAAGCTGCTGATCCTGGTCAAGCCCCCGGGCTGGCAGCCGGCAGGCATGGAAACCAGCTGCAGATTGAAAAAAGAAGTGGATATCCAGCAGGTTTATGATCCACAGGTAACGGCTTTCCGTGCCTACTACACCCTGTTCCAGTTCGCGCTAACAGTTGGGCTCAGTCTCTACCTGTTGGTAAACGTGGGTAACTTTGAATATGCCAACAGCGCAATTGCCGTGACCTTCCTCGCCTGTTGTTTCTATGTTCATGGCACCTGGGTGGAAGGGAGGGATAGCGCGTTCCTGCTGGAAATCGCACGCCTGGTAGCGCTGGGGTTATTGCTGGGCAGTTCAGGAATTGCCGGGGCTTACCTGGCGATGCTTTACGGCATAGTCGGCGCCAGCGTCCTGTTACTGGTATTTATTCGCTACTGGCGACCGTTGTTACTCGATACCCAGGTGGCCTGAAGCGTTTCAGTTGCGAACTTCGTTGACCACCACTTCTACGGTGGTGCTTCCCATATTCTGAATCCGGTAACTGGATCCTGGTTCGCGAAAAGCCCAGTCCCCCATGTTGACCAGCTCTGCGGTGATGCCGTCAGCACGGCTCACGTGGACCTTGCCCTCGGAAACCTGGATGACAAAACTCATGGCCTGGTGGGTCTGGGTTTCGGTGGTTTCCCCGGGGGCCAGGCTTAAACGATAGGAACGGAACCAGCCGTTCTCCACATCCGGCTCCACTCCCATTCCCAGGGGCCGGTCACTGTCCAGGTCTGGCAAAGCTTCGCCATAGGTGGTGAGCGCCATGATGCGCAGCATGCCCGGACCGGAATTTGAAATGGCGTGGGTATAGTTCTGTTCGGCATAACCCAGGTTAACACCCACCCTGCCATAGGTCGGACCGTTGCCTGAGCTGATCGAGGTCGTCATCAACGGGGCATCGTGGGTATGGGGAAACGAACTATCGCCGGCGAGCAACCTTACATCCAGCAGGTAGGCATCACCATACTGGAACACCGGCCTGTGGCGAGGCTCCTGTAACAGGTGCACGATTTTCTGACCACGAAAATCCTGTTCCGCCGCTGTGACGACCGCGGGGATTGAACCCAGGAGAGCTGTTGCCAGGAGCAAACCCGGCAGGATTGTTTTTCTTATACCCATGACATCACCGCAAATTTGATTGGCACAGGCTTGCAGCCTAATCGACGATTGGGGCCAATTCAAGGCAGGGTTCAGAAGCGATCAACCGGAAATGCCGTCAGCAAGTCACCGTTTTCGGGATCACGCAGTTCGAACTGCGCCTGGAACACCCTGCCGAGGGCTTCGGTGAAGCTGGTGCCATCATCCAGGGTGCTGATAATGAACACCACCTGCCCTTCCACCCTGCGCCCCGGCGGCAGCTCCAGGGGCAGGAACATGAATTCACTGTTGTCACGCAACATACCCCGCACCGTGGCCTCCACGGACAACTGGGAGCCCGGAATGGTATTGCGCACGGCACGAAACAAGATAGTCTCGTTATTGGAATCTATCATGCGCAGGAATACGTTAACCCGTTGTGTGTACAGGCCGGTATTGGTTACCGAAATCATGGGTGTGTAAATCGGGTATGCGAATCCCACTTCAACGATGGCATTGCTGGAGCGATCTGTAATGAGCTGGCTGCTTTCCTGTTGCGCCATAAATCCTTCCCGGGCCTGTTGCGGCATGAAGAAAAGGAAGTACAGGAATCCCGGCAGCAGCGCCGGCAGGCAAACTGCCAGGGCATAGGATATGGGCTTGGCGTTAAACAGGGGATTAAACGGGTACACCGTGATAACCCCGGCCAATACCGCGGCATTTACAAAGATGCTGCGAATCAACAAATCCTGATCGCCCAGCCACACCGGATTACGCGCGATAAAAACAACAAGGGCAACGGCCACCAACAAGGCGCAGAGACTGATGCTGATTTGCCGCAATCTGCCTGGCATTTGCTTGTTCAGAACACCCTAGAGGGATCAGGCAACAACTTCACCCTGGGCCTGCTTGTCGGCGTGGTAGGAAGACCGTACCAGTGGTCCGCTGGCCACCTGGGTGAATCCCAGCTTGTCACCGAACTCTTTCAGTGCGGCAAACTCATCGGGGTGAACGAAGCGTTCCACCTTCAGGTGATCGCGACTCGGTTGCAGGTACTGGCCCAGGGTGATCATTTCAACCTTGTGCTCGCGAAGGTCCTCAAGCACCTGCTTCACCTCTTCGATGGTTTCGCCCAGGCCCAACATCAGACCGGACTTGGTAGGCACCGCAGGCTGACATTCCTTGTATCGTTGCAGCAGCTGAAGGGACCAGGTGTAATCTGCTCCGGGTCGAGCCTGGCGATAGAGCCGGGGCACGGTCTCGAGATTGTGATTGAACACATCGGGGGGGTTCTGCTGCAGGATGTCCAGCGCTATCTCCATGCGTCCGCGGAAATCCGGCACCAGTACTTCCACCCTGATGTCAGGGTTCAACCGTCGTGTTTCGCTGATGCAGTTGGCGAAATGCTGAGCGCCGCTGTCTTTCAGGTCATCGCGGTCTACCGAGGTAATTACCACGTACTTCAATCCCATTTCCCTGATGGCTTCGGCCAGTTGCAGCGGCTCATTTTCATCCAGGGGCCTTGGTTTGCCATGGGCGACATCGCAGAACGGGCAGCGCCGTGTGCAAATGTCTCCCATGATCATGAAAGTCGCAGTGCCATTACTGAAACACTCGCCAAGATTGGGACAGGAGGCCTCTTCGCACACCGATGCGAGCTTGTGCTGTCTCAGTTTTTGCTTGATATGGGAAACTTTCGGTGAGGCAGGAATTTTTACCCGTATCCAATCCGGCTTCACGGGAAGCTCCGCCGTGGGAATTACCTTCACGGGTATGCGCCGCACTTTTTCCGCACCGCGCAGTTTCTCACCTTCTACCAGTACATTCCTGCGTTTTCTTTCTGCCATAGTAAATCGGGTATTCTTAATGTTTCATTCCTGCTTTGCGTAGTGCGGCTGATAACCAAGCTGAACTAGCAACTGGTCGCACACCACCCTGCTCACCTTCTGCATTAACATCGGTTCGGGCTCAACGAAATCCGCGACCCGGGTGACCGGAAGCTGGACAAAGCCACAGGGATTTATCTGCGCGAAGGGACCGAGATCCATATTCACATTGAGGCTGAGGCCGTGATAGCTCCAGCCGTTCTTTATGCGCAGACCCAGGGCCGCTATTTTAGCATCTTCTACATATACCCCGGGAGCCTTGGGGCGAGTGGCTGCCTCGATGCCCAGCTCTCGCAAGCTGAGTAACAGGGCCTGTTCGATGCAGTCAACCAGGGCACGCACGCCCAGTTTGCGCCGCTTTACATTTAACAGCAGGTAGGCAACCAGTTGCCCCGGGCCGTGGTAGGTAACCTGCCCGCCCCGGTCTACCTGTACCACCGGAATAGCTCCCGGATCGAGGATGTGTTCGGCCTTTCCGGCCTGGCCCTGGGTAAACACGGGTTTATGACTCAATAACCAGATCTCATCATCCCGGTTTTCATCACCGTGGCGGGCGAGATAGGCCATGGCCTTCCAGATCGGTTCGTAATCCTGCAGGCCAAGACGCCGGACCACCAGACCGGGCAGCGCAGCCTGCCCATCCGATTCCGCCTTGAACCACTTGTAATCTGTGAGTAACACCCCGGATTGCTTCAGAGCACCAGCTTGACGCCGACTACGGTTTTCAGGTCAGTAAAGATTGACCGCAACTGCTTCTCCCCGGTTGCAGCGATAGTGACCGTTACAGACAGGTAATTGTTCTGCTTGCTTGCAGTTACCTTGATGAGATCCTGGGTAAGGGTGCCGGTGTGACGCTCAACGGCGGCAACGACGTTCGCACGAAACTCATCGCTGGCCACACCGATTATCTTGATTGGGTAGAGGCAGGGAAACTCGATCTTGGGCGGCTCGGTACTGCCGCTGTCCGCATCACTTGCCATTGGCGCCCCGTTAATCCGAGATGGAGCTGGAAAACGCCAGGGATACCCAATCCGCGAATCGCTTGAAAATACCGCCCTGCTCCACGTCCTGCATGGCGATCACGTCACCCGAGTAAAGCAGTTCGCCGTCCAGCTCGACGTTAACCGTCCCCATTAACTGACCCCGTTGCAAAGGTGCCCTGATTACCTCTTCGATATCGACGGAGGCAACCATATCGTCTGCAGCACCCCGTGGAATGGTCAGATACACTTCCTCGGTTACGCCCAGGTCAACAGTATTTTGCGCTCCCGACCACACTTGCACGTTTGTGAGTACCTGATTGGCATCATACAGCTTATGGGTATCGAAATAGCGGAAGCCGTAGGTGAGCAGCTTCTGTGTTTCAATTGCACGAGCCTCTTCGCTCTCGGTGCCCATAACTACCGTTATGAGACGCATTCCGTCACGCTGTGCCGAAGCAACGAGACAGAATCCCGCGGCATCGGTCCAGCCGGTTTTTAATCCGTCGACGTTGCGATCACGAAACAGCAGCGTGTTTCGATTGACCTGGCGAATATCGTTATAGGTAAACTCCCTCTCGGCATACATCGGATAAAACTCGGCATGCCGGGATACGGTTGCCTGCGCGAGAATAGCCAAGTCCCGGGCGGACATGGTGTTGTAATACAACTCGGTATCGAGCCCACTGGAATTCATGAAGAATGAATCTTGCATTCCGAGCACTTCGGCATACTGGTTCATCATGTCAGCGAAGGCATCTTCGCTGCCGGCGATGTGTTCGGCGATAGCAACACTGGCATCGTTACCTGACTGGATGATAATTCCACGCAACAGATCTTCGACACTGACCATGGTATCGACGCCAATAAACATCTTGGATCCTTCCATGCGCCAGGCTTTTTCACTGATATGAACTTCTTCCTCAAGTTGCAGGTTGCCGGAAAGAATCTCTTCAATGGCGATGTAGGATGTCATGATCTTGGTGAGGCTGGCGGGAGGAAGCGCCTCGTCGGCATTCTCTTCGACGATTATGTGCCCGGTCCTGGCATCCATGAGGATATAGCTGGTGGCTGCTATATCCGGAGCCCGGGGAATAATTGTCTGGGCCACAGCATTGCCGGCACAGGCCAGTATGACCAGGGCGAGAAAGGATTTAACTAATGGGTTGATGGTGTTCTGAATAAATTGCATAAATGAATTCCGTCTAAATTTCGTTACTGCATTTTCTGACGAATGCTGTGATACGAAGAGCTCGACCGAATTAATCGGTCACAGTGTAAGGACTTCCCAGGTTGGCAGCAACCACGCGTCGGGAAAGCCGCTGTATTTCACGATCGTCTTCAACCGGCCCTACCCGGACCCGGTACAGGGTACCCGAATTGCCGGTCTCGACACTGCGGATGAAAACGGGGAAGCTGGTGAGTGCCTGTAACTGGCCCTGGACCTGCTGCGCCGCCCCCAGGCTGGAATAGGCGCCGACCTGCAGGTAGGTGCCTGCCGGCGCCAGGGTCAGGCTGCGCGGGGCGCTGGCTACAGTCGTACCACGATCCAGCTGTGGGCCAGATGGTGTTACCGACTCCAGCAATACCCGGGTGGTGCCCCGGTCGGCATAACCCAGTTTCAATGCCGCGGCATAGGACAGGTCGATGAGTCGATCACCATGGAACGGTCCCCTGTCGTTTACCCGCACGATAATGCTGCGATTGTTTTCCAGGTTGGTGACTCGCAGAAACGCGGGTATGGGCAGCGATTTATGCGCGGCGGAAGCCTTGTACATGTCGAACACTTCCCCATTGGAAGTGCGATGGCCATGGAACTTCTCGCCATACCAGGAGGCAACACCACGCTCGCGATAACCTTCATCCGTGGGTAATACGTGGTAAGTCTTGCCCAGCACCGTGTAGGGGCTACGATTGCCCGCCGACGTTCGCGCAACGGGTTCCGGTATGACTTCCGGAATATTGGCGACGTTGACGCGACGAGTCGGAGCCCGATCCTGGGAGATGCTGTAGCGGCTACCGGAATTGGGTGCCGGACTGCTACCGCAGGCAAGCAGCATGCAGCTCATCAGCAGCGCGATCACTGTCCGGGTACATGCCGGTCCTGTCGAGTTAAGCATTTGAATCATAAGCTTTTCTATCTTTGCCGTTGCCAGATATTAACGTCCGATCAGGGCTTTAATTTAGTGCAGCGAACGTGAATTCGGGGCTCTCCAGCAGTGGGGTCGATGCTGGTACACCGGGCGGATAGGATTATTAAACGTGTATTTTCAGTAAGTTAGCTGATTTATCAGGTCAGGCGCTGGCGGCCGTGGGTGTGGATGGACATGAGCAGGCCGAAGCCGATGAACAGGGTCACCACCGAGGTGCCACCGCGGCTGATCAGGGGTAACGGCAGGCCGATGACCGGCAGCAGGCCGGACACCATGGCCATGTTTACGAATACGTAGGCGAAAAATGTCAGGGTAATGCCGCCGGCAAGCAGGCGGCTGAACATGTCGTTGGCATTGAGCGCTATATAGAAACCCCGTACCAGGACAAACAGGTACAGGCAGATTAATAACAACACACCTAGCAAGCCGAGTTCTTCCGCCAGCACTGCCAGGATGAAATCCGTATTGCTCTCCGGAATGAAATCCAGGTGAGACTGGGCCCCTTCGGTATAGCCCTTGCCATAAATTCCACCGGAGCCAATTGCGATCTGGGACTGGATGATGTTGTAACCAGCACCCGTGGGATCCCGGTACGGATTGAAAAAAGTCAGGATGCGGTTTTTCTGGTGCTCCTGGGCCAGGAACAGGTACCAGGCAGGTGACACCATGAGCAGGCTCACTATCCCGGCGACGACCACGCTCCAGCGCAATCCTGCCAACAGCAACACGAATACCCCTGCCATGAACATCATAATGGCCGTACCCATGTCATTCTGTAAAACTACCAGGCCGGTGGGAACCAGGATCATCAGGGTACCCCAGAACACGTGCTTGAAGCGCGGCGGTAGCGGCCGGCTGGCCAGGTACCAGGCCAGCAGCAGGGGAATGCCGAATTTCATCAATTCCGACGGCTGGAAACTAGGCAGCCCCGGCAGGTCGATCCAGCTGCGCGCCCCGTTCTCCTCGACCCCGATCCACAATACCAATCCAAGTAAGCCAAGACCCGCCGTGTAAAAAGTTGGAGCCCAGCTGCGAAAGAAATGCACATTGAACTGGGCAATGGCGAACATCAGGACCAGGCCCAGGAACATGCTCAGCGCCTGGCGCTGGACAATTGCCACCTCGCCATCACTGGCACTGAACAGAATAAAGAGCCCGTAGGCACACAACAGGCAGATGCCAACAAGCAGGGGCGGATCGGTATGTATTACGCGCCAGAAATTTTTCTGCCTGCTCTGGGGCGTGTGAAAACCCGTGGATTGGCGAACGAAATCCTGGTTAATCATTGGCGTCGCTAACCAGGGTGGGAGTGGCGGCCGCCGCTTCAAGAGCGGCGAAGTCCAGGCCCAGGATGTCCAGCAGGTAGGTGTCAGTTACAGTCTTGGCAATGGGCCCTGCAACGCTGCTGCCATGCTCGCCGTTTTCCACGAATACGGCTACGGCAATCTGGGGCGCAATGTGCGGGTTTTGTGCCGGGGCGAAGGATATAAACAGACCGTGGTCTCTGTTGAGATCGGAAACGACGATATCGTCGCTGCTGAGAATGCTCTGGTCGATGCTTACCACCTGGGCCGATCCAGACTTGCCGGCCATCTTGTAAGTCATGTCGCGATCGGCCATGGCAATTGCTTCAAAGGCGGTACCGTAATCCCTGAACACATCGGAGAACGGCCGGTGCACCACCATCGTCATGGATTCCTCTATATAGCGCCAGTAGTCCGGATCTTCCACCATAACATCCGGTACGGGATTGGGGATGACATGGTTGTATGGCTCCCCATCAACAGCCTTTAACATGCGCGGTTGCACTACTTCACCGTGATTGGCAACGATGGCGGCCGCGGTGGCAAGTTGCAATGGTGTCGCCCACATGTAGCTCTGGCCAATGGAGATGTTTACGGTGTCGCCTGGATACCAGGGCTCACCCCGGGTTTCGAGCTTCCATTCCCTGCTCGGCAATACCCCGGTACGGGCATAGGGAACATCTACCGTGAAATTCTGGCCGAATCCAAAATGGGACATGAAGCCGTGGATGGTATCGATGCCCATTTTGTATCCCAACTCGTAAAAAAAGGTATCGCAGGACTGGTAGATCGCCTTCTGTAAATCGGTATGTCCATGGCCCCCGCCAATCGCCGTGCGCAGGGTGTAGTCACCCCAGCGATAGGAGACGTTGGGCAGGCGAAAGTAACCCGGATCCTCGATAGCGTAGTCGTAATCCACGATGCCATGGTGCAGGCCACCCAGTCCCAGGAACGGCTTCACTGTGGAGCCGGGAGGATAGGGATTAGTGGAGCGATCAAACAACGGTGTGTTGATAGTGTCATTGACCAACACGCCATAGTCTTTCGAGCTGATGCCGGTCACGAACAGGTTGGGATCGAAACCGGGTTTGCTCACCATGGCGAGAATACCGCCAGTGGCGGGGTCGATCGCTACCACTGCGCCACGAAATTCACCAAGAGCCTGTTCCGCTGCAATTTGCAGACTGCTGTCCATGTGCAGGGTCAGGTTGGCCCCAGCCACGGGATCAGTATGATCCAGGGTACGCATCACCTGGCCGCGGTTATTCTTCTCAACTATTTCATAGCCAACGCGGCCATGAAGCAGGTCTTCATAGGTTCGCTCGATTCCGGTCTTGCCGATGTGGTTGGTGCCGCCGTAGTTCTCCCTCTCCTCTTCTGTCATTCGATCCAATTCATCACTGTTAATCTCGGATACGTACCCAACTGAATGTGCGGTCAGGCTTTCTAGCGGATAACGGCGAACGAATTGAGGTTCGATGGCGATGCCGGGCAGGTTATGGCTTTGAACGGCGATGCGGGACTTCTCTTCATCGGTCAAGACATAACGCAAGGGGATAGAACTAAACGGTACCCTGCTACGGCGCAGACGATTCCGGAACTGCTCGATATCGTCCTCGGTGAGACGAATCATGGTGCCGAGGTACTCGAGAGTGGTATCAAGGTCTTGTACCTGTTCCCGCACCACGGTGAGGTTAAATATGGGCTGGTTGTCGGCCAACAGCTCACCGTTACGGTCGAAGATTAATCCCCTGGGCGGAGGCACATACTGGGAATGGAGCCGATTGCCGTCAGATCGGGCGGAGAAATATTCGTATTGAAATACCTGCAGATCGACCAGCTTGATGACCAGGGCGGTGAACAGGGTGAATATGAAGGCGCCTGCCACTCCGAGACGACGAGAAAAGAGCCGGCGCTCCGCCTCGTGATCCTTAAGTTGCCACTTCCCCGCCATAGTATTGGAATCTTCGTTGCTGGTACTGTCGATATCGGCTATCGGGACTGAATTTAGACCGCAAAGCCGCGAATTAGTTTGATTTTCGCCCTGGCTAAATTTTAACCAGAGCCAGAGTGTACTCCCAAATCCAGTGCTTTTTTAGTGATCCGCGGCAAATTGTGAAATGGTGCCAGTTTCCGGGAGTTTCAAGCTATTCGCGGTGATAAGGGTGGCCCTTGAGAATACAACTGGCCCGGTACAACTGTTCCACCACCACGATACGCACCAGGGGATGGGGCAGGGTTATGCGGCCCAATGACCATTGTTCCTGGACCTGGTCCCGGCAGCTCTCGCTTATACCATCGGGGCCGCCAATAAACAGGCTGAGATTGCGGGATTCCTGGCGCAACTCATCTAGCCTG
>CAYFKD010000001.1:626957-694143 GCA_964343795.1 uncultured Pseudohongiella sp. | reverse complement strand
CAACCGTATCCAGGGGCCGGCCCTCGACACAGAGGGCAACTCGGAAATCAGCGGGGTCCGACTGGGCCAGTAGCGCCTCCCCTTCCTGCTCCAGGGTCCTGGCGATGGGGATGGATTTACCCCGCTTCGCCAGTGGCACTTCAATAAGCTGAAAACCCCATTCGCGGCCCAGCCTGCCGGCATACTCATTACAGCCCTCCTGCACCCAGGCTGGCATGCGGGTGCCAACTGAAATGAGCCTGACCTTCATGCCCCGGAGGAGCCGGATTCAGTACCCGCTTTGCTCGCGGATTCAAATCCCCACAGGTCTTCCAGGTTGTAGAGTGCCCGCACCGGCGCGAGCATGATGTGTACCACTACCGAACCGAGATCCACCAACACCCATTCAGACTGAATCTTGCCCTCGATGCCGTTTACCGGTTGACCCGCTTCCTTGACCTTGCGCACCACTTCTTCGGACAGGGATTTGATATGGGTACTGGAAGTACCTGTGGTGATAACCATGTAGTCGGTAATGGGAGTGAGCTTGCGTACGTTAATGCACTCGATGGACTGGCCTTTCAAGTCTTCCAGCGCGGCTATGGCCAGGTTCGCCAGTTTCCTGCTGCCAAAGCTTTTTACTTCCTCAGTCAATCAGTTCTCCGTGGTACGGTCAGTGCTGACCGTAAAGTCTATGTTCTTTTATATACCCTATAACATCTTCATGCACGCATTCCGGTTTCTCCCCGGATTCGATCATGCGCCGCACACGGGTAGATGAAATATCGTGTTCGAAATCTGTGGCTATCCAGATGGCGCCGGCATCAACCTGTAACAATTGTTCAGGGGATTCCACCAGGCGAGCTCCCAGCCCGGTGGCCATCGCAACATCTTCTGCCACGTTTAATCCGGACCTGGCCAACACCAGCAGGTTGCACAGGGCAAGAATTTCCTGCCACTCGTGCCACTCCAGGATTTCATTGAACGCGTCCATGCCCAGCAGGAAAACCAGTGTGCGTTCGGGTTCTTCCTGCTTTAACCACGCCAGGGTATCAACGGTATAGGATACGTCGGGCTTGTTTATTTCGTAGTCGCATAGCCTGATCCGGGGCATAACCTGGGTGGCCAGGCGCAACATTTCCATGCGGTGTTCGCCCGTGCTCGCGGCAGCTGCTCTATGATTTGGGACGCCACAGGGGATGAGGAGTACTTCCGCCAGGCCGAGCTTGTCCATTGCATACAGTGCGGCCTTGAGGTGCCCGTCGTGGACGGGATCGAACATACCGCCGAATACGCCGAGTGCAGGCTTCATTGCCTGATATGCCCGTCTCCCAGCACGATATATTTGAGCGAGGTCAGTCCTTCCAGTCCTACCGGACCGCGGGCGTGTAACTTGTCCGTAGAAATTCCGATCTCGGCACCCAGCCCGTATTCGAACCCATCTGCGAAACGGGTAGAGGCATTAATCATGACTGAGCTGGAATCTACTTCTCGCAGGAAGCGCTGCGCGCGATTGTAATCTTCAGTCATGATCGAATCGGTGTGCTGGGAGCTGTATTGGTTGATATGAGCTATGGCCTGGTCCAGCCCGTCGACCACCTTGATGGAAAGAATCGGGGCCAGGTATTCGGTATACCAGTCATCTTCCGTTGCCGCGATCGCCGAATCGATAATTGCCCGGGTTTTTTCGCAGCCCCGGAGCTCAACCTTGTGCTCTGCCAGGGCCGATTCCAGGGCGGGCAGGAACTCTGATGCTACCGCTTTGGCAACCAGCAGAGACTCCAATGTGCAACAGGTACCGTATCGCTGGGTCTTGGCATTCACAGTCACGCTGACTGATTTCTCCAGGTCCGCCCTGTCATCTACATAGACATGACAGTTGCCGTCCAGGTGCTTGATCACCGGTACTTTTGCATCCTGGCTTATACGTTCGATCAGGCCTTTACCACCACGGGGTACGATTACGTCGACGTACTGGGGCATAGTAATCAGTTCACCCACGGCATCGCGGTCCCTGCGATCGATGACCTGCACCACGGCCGCTGGCAAGTCCGCATACTCCAGGCCGGCCCGGATGCATTGGGCAATAGCCTGGTTGGAATGCAGGGCTTCGGAACCACCACGCAGTATGGTGGCGTTTCCGGATTTCAGGCAAAGACTGGCAGCCTCACAGGTAACATTGGGTCGCGATTCATAAATGATGCCAATGACTCCAAGTGGAACACGCATGCGTCCCACCTGGATACCACTGGGACGATACTTGAGATCACTGACTGCACCGACCGGTTCATCGAGGGCGGCGACCTGGCGCAGCCCTTCGATCATGGTATCAATGCGCCCATCGGTTAGCTCGAGACGATCCATCAGTGCCGGTTCGAGATTCTTCTCCGCGCCGGCCTCAAGATCGGTCTTGTTCGCCGCCATCAAGTTTTCCCGCGCAGCATCGATTGCCCTTGCGGTTTCCTGCAGGGCTGCATTCTTCTGCGCAGTTGTGGCTCGGGCGATCTCCCGGGAGGCTTCCCGAGCCAGTTCGCCCAGATTGCGCATATAGCTTGCTGTATCAGACATCAGCATCTCTATATCTTTTCAGGCCGAAGGACCTGATTGCGGAAAAGGGGCGGATTATACCCTATTTGCCTGGTTCGCGACCGGGCCGGAATTAGACAGCCCCGGTAACTTCGCATTATGCTTGCCCCTGAATCTCCGCTGGCAGAAAGTTATGGTCGATACAACCGGTAGCGAGAGCACCGCCGATTCTTCCCAGGGGGCGCCAACTGTATTGCAGGCCCTCATACCGGTAGCAGTCCTGATCTGTCTGCTGTCTTTTTCAGTATTCCTGTTTGGCGAAGACGCCAGCTACGGTCCCAACCAGATTGCCCTGGTGGTGGGCGCCATAGTCGCTGCTTCCATCGGCTGGTTTAATGGGCAAAACTGGGAGCAGATTGAAACAGCAATCGTCAACGGTATATCCGTGGCGATTCGACCTATCCTGATTTTGTTCTGCGTGGGCATGCTCATCGGCAGCTGGATACTCGCCGGCACAGTACCGACCATGATCTATTACAGCCTGCTGCTGCTGGACCCTGCAATTTTCTACGCGGCAAGCTGTCTCATCTGCGGCCTGATTGCCCTGAGCATAGGCAGCTCATGGACGGTGGCAGGCACCGTAGGCATCGCCCTCATCGGCGCGGCTGCGGGAATGGGGCTCTCCATCGAGATAACCGCCGGAGCCATCATTTCGGGTGCCTATTTTGGTGACAAGATGTCGCCACTGTCAGAAACAACAAACCTGGCACCGGCAGTTGCTGGTACCGATTTATTTTCTCACATTGGTCATATGGTATGGACAACCATGCCGGCCATACTGATTGCACTGGTTCTGTACACGATTATCGGGCTCAGCATCGATACCGAATCCACCGCAGATAACCTGCTGGTCACCATGAACCTTATTACTGAAAATTTCACGGTGAACCTCTTCATGCTGCTCCCTGTTTTTGTCCTGCTGGTAATGGCAAACAAGAAAATTCCTCCTGTGCCGACCATTCTCACCGGGGCATTCGTAGCAGTCCTTATCGCCCTGTTTTTCCAGCGGCCGGTAATTTTCGCCCTCGCCGGTGAATCCGGTAACGCCATGCTGATGATGTTCAAGGGAGTGTGGCAAACCCTGTTTGACGGTTTCGCCCTGCAGAGTGGAAACGAAACACTGGATGAACTGATGAGCCGGGGCGGCATGAGCTCAATGCTGAATACCGTATGGCTTGTGTTATGCGCTATGGTGTTCGGTGGGGTGATGGACCAGACCGGACTTCTGCAACGACTGGTAGACTATGCGCTGTCCTTTGTTCACAGCACCGGCAGCCTGATTGCCACTACCATCGCCACCTGCATTGGTGCCAATATCATTACATCGGACCAATACATATCCATCGTGTTGCCGGGACGCATGTACAAGCTGGAATACATCGACCGCAACCTGGATCTTAAGAACCTGTCCCGCACCCTGGAAGATTCCGGCACCATCACCTCTCCCCTGGTGCCATGGAATACCTGTGGCGCCTACATGAGCGGCACCCTTGGCGTAGCCACGTTCGCCTACCTGCCTTATTGCTTTTTTAACCTGGTATGCCCGGTGATTTCCGTAATTTACGGCTTCATGAATTTCAAGATCGCGCCGGCATCACCGGAACAGCAAGCCACCGCAATGGCTCAGCGCGCGGCTTCCTGATCCCCGTCCAGGGCAAACTTCAACTCGACCGTATTTCCCTCCGGGTCTTCGATATACACGGAGCGTCCCTGGCCCTGGGCGCCATAACGGCTGGCGAATTCGGGCACGGCAATGCCATGACTGCGCAGGTATTCGCTTAATTCACCTTCGTCCTGGATTGCGATCTGCAGGCAGAGATGGTCCATGTTGCGCCCGTCCTGCACCGGCGCCCCACCACCCAGGGCACCCAGTTCACTGTCCACGTCTACAATATCGATCAGGCTGTTTCCCGCCCGCAGTTGTTTCAGCCCCAGTTCCGGTAACTCGCGCTCAAGCGAGCAACCCAAAACATCGCAGTAGAAGGCCAGCATCGCGCTCACGTCCGCGCTGCGTAACACGATGTGATCGATACCCAGAATCCTGATTCCAGCTTTTTGCTCTGCCATGGCCTATTCAGATCTCGTTGTGCAGTTTCAGTTCCGATGGATAAGGATGCATGTACCAGGAATTTTCGATGTATTGATCAGGGTGCCGGCGAAAATGATGGTTGAGCAGGGTAATGGGTACGATTAACGGCAACTGGCCCAGGCGATAACGGTCGATGGTTTCCACCAGTTCCTGCTTGTCAGCACTGTCCAGGTGGTTCTTGAGATAACCCTGCACGTGCTGCAACACGTTCACATGGTTTCCCCTGCTGGCTTTCACTTTCAGCGCCGCCATTAATTGCAGCAGGTACTCTCCTGCGCGGGTTTCAAGATTTGCTTTCGTGGTTTCCGCCACGAACTGACCCAGTTCGCGGTAAAGCACCTGGTCGTGGCTCATGACGATGAGCTTGTGCCGGGCATGAAAATCCGTCAGGCCCGCCACGGTTAAGCCAGAATTTACCAATTCGAACCAGCGCCACAAGACGAATACACGCTGGATAAAATTTTCCCTGAGCACCGGGTCCCCCAGCCGCCCCTCCTCCTCTACCGGCAGATAGGGAAAGCGCAGCATCATAGCCTGGGTATAGAGACCCACACCGCTGCGCTGGGGCATGTCTCCCTGCCACAGCCGTACCCGTTCCATGCCGCAACTGGGTGAGTCTTTTTTCACGATGTAGCCACAAAGTGACTGTAGCCAGGGAAACTGGCGCCGTGCCGATTCCCTCAGGGCATCGGTATGGTCCTGCTCGGGATCCTTGACACCGACACAGCGCGCCTCATCCATATTGCTACCAACCAGGCGGATAGTCTTGCGTGGCACACCCAGGCCGATGTCCAGTTCCGGGCAAAAGCTGCGGAGCTCGAAGAACTGGCCCAGGGTATCCATGATATAGGAGTGCGCCTTGTGGCCACCGTCATGGCGTACCCGTTCTCCCAGCAGGCAGGCGCTGATACCCACGGGAATTTTTTCCGTGGCTTTGTCTTTCGGTTCCTGATCTTCAGTCATCGTTGTTCAGCAGTTGTAGCAGCTGTTCCAGGCCTGGCTGCCCTGAAACAATGAGTTCCTTGCCCGCCTTGTCCAGCTGTTTAATCCAATACTCCAATTTCGAGGCCTCGGATCTGTTTCCTACTGCGATTTCATACACCAGTTCTAAGGATTTCTTACCCCGCAGCGCCCGGGCGCCGGGACTGGCCCCACTGCGGTGTTCTTGCAGGCGGCGCGTAACATCTGTGCTGATACCGGTGTAGAGAGAGCCATCATCACTGCGCAGCATGTAGAGTGACCAGCTTGATAATTCATTGTCAGTAGCGGACATGGACAATCAGGCGAGCAGCCAGTTCTCTCCCTGTTCAATTACCCTGCCCTCCTGTTGCAACTTCAGCAGATGGGCCAGCATGGTCTTCTTGGCCCAGTGATGCATGGCCGCATCCACATCATCATAGACCCTGACCACCAGTGCATTCATGTCGCAGGGTCCCAGTGCAGCTACACCGTCTAACACCTTTTCTTCGCGCCGCAGTCGATGGGCAACCAGTCGCTGCAGCTCCAGGTAGGGATCCTCGATCACGCCGCCATGGCCGGGAGCGAGGCGGTCCAGGTCCATGGACTGCAAATGCTCCAGGCTATTGAGATAAGCCGCCATGTCACCATCGGGCGGCAGAATTACGGAAGTCGTGCCCTGTAATACATGATCGCCGGTAAACAGCAGCTTCTGTTCCCGCAGGTAGATGCAAAAGTGATTGAACACGTGGCCGGGGGTATGAACCAGGTCCAGGGTGTAATTCTCCAGGGAAACCGTTTCACCACCGCACCAGCTCCGCTCGGGTTTGAAAGTGGGATCATGAGCCGCTCCCGGGTCCGCTTCCATGCCCACCAGTTCCGCTCCGGTGGCTTGCTGCAACGGCAAGGCACCGGGGGAATGATCGCCATGGGTGTGTGTGACCATGATGTACCTGAGCGCACGCTCCCCGATAATCTCGAGAAAACTGGCCAGTTGTTCATCGCTTACCGGACCGGGATCGATCAGGCACAGCTCACGCTGACCGACCAGGTAACTGTTTGTGCCAGGACCTGTCATGGGCCCCGGGTTTCGACCGAGAATACGCTGGACTGGCACGGTTTCCATGCCCAGATCCGTAGCAACTCCAGCCTGGAATGATGTCATTGATCAATACTTATGCAATCTTGCCTGCAGCAATCATAACCCGTGCGCTTAGCAGACCAAACTGCCCGCTTGCCGCTGGAGTTTATGCCCGAATCAGGACATAATTGCCCGCTTTGTAATACCCCGCTCTCTTGCCTCCCATGGCAGCGGTGTTGAGTCATGATCCAACCCAAAGTGAAAAACCCGCAGTGTTGCAAGCAGGCACTCGGCGTTTAGTGTGCTCGGAATAAATACCAGGACGGACTATGTACAGGATTCAAACATTCAATGCGATCTCGGATAAAGGACTGAGCCGGTTTCCCGGGGAGCGCTATGAAATCGGCCCCGATGTTTCCGCACCGGAAGCGATCCTGCTTCGCAGCCATAAGCTCGATCCCGCAGTAATAAACGGTAGCCTGAGGGCGGTTGCCCGCGCCGGTGCCGGCACCAACAACGTTCCTGTAGCCGATTGCACCGAGCACGGGGTAGTTGTGTTCAACACACCGGGGGCAAACGCAAACGCTGTTAAAGAACTGGTTATCTGCGCCCTGTTGCTGTCTGCCCGTGGTGTAGTGCCGGGAATCAATTTCGCCCGCTCCAAGACCGGGATTCCTGACTACGGCGAGTTGTCCAAGCTGATGGAGCAGGAGAAGAAGCAATTCAAGGGAAATGAAATCGCCGGAAAAACCCTGGGCGTAATCGGTCTCGGCGCCATCGGCTCAATGGTGGCGGAGACGGCAATCAGCCTGGGCATGGAAGTCCAGGGTTACGACCCGGCCCTGTCGGTTGAAGCCGCGTGGCGCCTTCCCAGCCAGGTCAAACGCATCGAAAACCTTAGCGCCATGATGGCCAGTTCCGACTTCATTACCCTGCACCTGCCGGTACTGGACAGTACCCGGGGATTGATGAACCAGGAAATGTTCGCTGCCATGAGCCCGGGCACCTGTCTGATTAATTTTGCCCGGGATGAAATCGTCGACGCCGAAGCACTGGTAGCCGCTTTGGATTCCGGAACACTGAAAAAATACGTGTGCGACTTCCCGCGCCCGGAGCTATTGCAGCGCGATGACGTCATCTGCATGCCACACATCGGTGCCAGCACCGATGAAGCGGAAGAGAACTGCGCTGTCATGGCTGCCAACCAGCTCATCGATTTCCTGGAGAACGGCAACATCAAGAATTCGGTGAACTACCCTGCCCTCTATCTCGAGCGAGCAGTGGATGCAGGAGACTGTACACGGCTGGCAATCAGCAACAAGAACGTGCCCAAGATGCTGGGCCAGATACTGTCGGTTCTGGCAGACCAGAACATTAACGTAATCGATATGCTCAACAAGAGCCGGGAAGATATCGCCTACAACCTGATCGATCTCGAGACTACGCCGTCGGATTCTGCTATTGCCGCTATCGCCGACATTGAAGACGTGATCAAGGTAACAGTGCTTTAAACAGGAAACAGTAATGACGAGAGTTTTTAATTTCAGTGCCGGGCCTGCCATGCTGCCAACAGAAGTAATGGAGCAGGCTCAAAACGAATTCCTCGACTACCAGGGATTGGGTGCGGGTGTGATCGAGATCAGCCATCGCTCCCCGGAATTCGATGCGATTATAAACAGCACCGATGCCCTGTTCACCGAACTGGCCGGCATTCCGGAAAATTACAAGATCCTGTACGTCCATGGCGGCGCGCAGATGCAGTTTTCCGCAGTGCCCATGAACCTGATTGCTCGTAATAGTGCACGCAAGGCGGCTTACGTGGAGTCCGGCAACTTCGCCAAGCTGGCGGCGAAAGAAGCGGGTCGATACGGTGATATCACCACGGCGGCCAGCAGCGAGGACACGAATTACGATCGCATTCCCGCGCTGGATATGGCCCAGGTAGATCCGGACAGCTCTTACCTGCACATCACCAGCAACAACACGATTTACGGCACGCGCTGGAACCAGTTTCCGGATTGCGGCGACATTCCCCTGGTTGCCGATATGACGTCTGAATTGCTGTCCCGGGCCATCGATATTTCCAAATTCGGCGTAATCTTCGCTGGCCTGCAGAAAAACCTGGGGCCGTCGGGCCTGGCCGTGGTAATTATCCGCGAAGACCTGTTGCAACATGCCCTGCCGGAAACACCAAACCTGCTTAACTACCAGACCTACGCGGACAAGCATTCACTGGCTAATACCACCAACACCTTCGCCATTTACATGATGAAGTTGGTGCTGGAATGGATACAGCGCCAGGGCGGTGTGGCGGCCATGGAAAAAGCCAACGATGCCAAGGCGGCCCTGCTGTATGAGGTCGTCGACAACTCTGATTTCTACCTGGGCACTGCCAGGGTGGAAGACCGTTCCACCATGAACGTGACCTTTAACCTGGCCAACAACGATCTGTTGGATGAATTCCTCAGCCAGGCTCAGGCCAGGGGCCTGTTCGCACTGAAGGGACATCGCAATGTGGGTGGTGCCCGTGCTTCCATCTACAATGCCATGCCCACCGAGGGTTGCCAGGCCCTGGCGGATTTCATGGGCGAGTTTGAACAGGCCAATAGCTGACAGGGTAACCAAGCCTGTACTCCCGGCCGCGGGCGCGCCATGATTAACCCATGAGCGCCCAACGCAAAATAATTCATTGCGACTGTGACTGTTTCTACGCATCCATCGAGATGCGGGATAATCCGGAGCTCAGAGACAAACCCATTGCCGTGGGGGGTTCTCCCAAGCGCCGGGGCGTGGTGGCCACCTGCAACTACGAGGCACGCAAGTACGGCATACATTCAGCCATGGCATCGGCAACGGCCCGCAAACGCTGCCCGGACCTCATCATCATTCGCCCCGACATGGAGAAGTACCGATACGCCTCGGGGCAGATCCATGACATCTTCAAGCGTTATACGGAACTGATCGAACCCCTATCCCTGGACGAGGCCTATCTCGATGTCAGCCAATGCGTTCAGCTCGATGGCAGCGCCACTCGCATCGCAGAGGTCATACGCGAGGAAGTGCGGGACAGCATCGGTATCACCATCTCCGCCGGCATTGCCCCGAACAAGTTTCTGGCCAAGATTGCCAGTGACTGGAACAAACCCGACGGGCAGTTCGTCATCACACCCGGTGAAGTGGACAGGTTTGTAATCGAGTTGCCGGTGAAGAAACTCCATGGCGTGGGTAAGGTAACTGCGGGGCGCATGCAAAAGCTGGGCATCAACACCTGTGGCGACCTGCAACAAATGGACGAAGACGCGCTGAATTCTCACTTCGGCAGTTTCGGTGAACGCCTGTTCCAGTTATGCCGGGGTATCGATGAACGCCCGGTAAAGACCGAGCGCATCAGGAAATCCGTCAGCGTGGAAAACACCTATGCCAAGGACCTGCCAGATCTGGATCACTGCCTGGCGGAATTGCCGCGCCTGTACGAACAACTCCACAAGCGCCTGTCCCGGCTGGAAAACCAATATGCAATCCACAAGCAATTTGTGAAAATCAAGTTTCTCGATTTCGTGACAACCACCGTGGAAATGGTTTCCGAAACCACGGACATGGAAAACTACCGGCAACTGTGCAGCGAGGGGTTTTCCCGGGAGGAAAAACCGGTGCGCCTGCTTGGCCTCGGTGTCAGGGTGCTGCCCAGGGAGTCATCGGAAGAAACACAATCGGAAGACGAGCAATTGAATCTCACCCTGGATGAATCCTGAAAGCCTGACGTTGCCCTTTCTGAATCGTAACCATGAGCAGATACCGACCACCGGAAAAACCCAAGTCCAAGTACATCACCGCCGAGGGTGAGAGCCGGTTAAAAGAGGAGCTGGATTATCTCTGGCGAGTGGAACGGCCCAAGGTAACCCAATCGGTTTCGGAAGCAGCCGCCCTGGGTGACCGTTCCGAGAACGCGGAATACATTTACGGGAAGAAGCGACTGCGGGAAATCGACCGGCGGGTACGCTACCTGAGCAAGCGCCTGGAAGATATCACCGTGGTGACTGAGGCCCCGGAAAACCAGGACAAGGTCTATTTTGGTGCCTGGGTTACCCTGGAAGACGATGCGGGCGTAACAAATCGGTACCGACTCGTGGGCCCGGATGAAATCGATCCGGCAAAGGGTTACATCAGTATTGATGCGCCCATGGGGAAAGCACTGCTGGGCAAGGAAGTCGATGCCGAATTGGAAATCACGACACCACAAGGCCCGAGACAATACTGGATTATTGATATTGCGTACTAAACCGATTCCGTGAGCAACTCACTGCAACACGTCACCATTCTCGCCCTGCCCGGCGCACTGGGTGCGGCCATCGCCATTCCCCTGGACATGTTGCAGGCCGCCAACGATGTGGCAAGGGCGAAACGTAACCGGAATGCACAGGTAGAAATCGAAGTCGTCGGCGTACCGGACAGGAAGATAGCACTGCTTGGCGGCCTGGAAATCGAATGCAACTGCAGCCTGGATGAACTGCAGCGTACCGACCTGGTTTTTATTCCAGGCGTATGGGGGTCGATTCAACGCAGCGTGGGCCAAAACAAGCCATTGCTGCAATGGCTACGCCAGGCCTGGTCCGACGGCACCACCCTGTGTGCCATTACCACGGGCAGTCATTTCCTGGCCGCGGCAGGCCTGCTTGATGGCAAAACCGCCACTACTCACTGGCACTACTTTGACCAGTTCCAGCAGTTTTACCCGCGGGTAAAACTGCAGCGAACGCGTTTTATTACCCGCGCTGCCGGTATGTATTGCACCGGTAGTGTCAATGCTGTGCGCGACATCATGCTGCATTTCATCGCCCGCACCCACGGCGAAACCATTGCCGGGGTAATCGCGCAGCATTTCACCCATGAGCTGAAGCAGTCCTATGAAGCCATGTTGCTGAGCAAAGACCAGCACAGCAGTCACCATGACGAGACCATAATAAAGGTGCAGGAATGGTTACAGGACAACTATCCCCAGGCAATCCAGATCGACGAGATTGCCGCACGATTCCAGATGAGTGTGCGTTCATTGAACCGGCGCTTTAAAACCGCCAGCAACATCACACCCCTGCAATACCTGCAATCCCTGCGCATCGAGCATGCCAAGGACTTGTTGAAACAGAGCAACCTGAGTATTGCCGAGGTGGCGGACCGGGTAGGCTACCAGGACGCGAGCTACTTCACCGGCCTGTTCAAGAAACTGAACGCGGTGACTCCAAACCAGTACCGGTCACTGGTACGAAACAAGCAATTTCTCGCCGAGAGCGGCAGCGAACCGATACACTGAAAAACCGGCTGGTGTTTGCCTGGCATTGACCTGGTCAGGAAGTGGTTTTTTCCTCGAACCTGGCCAGCTGTTCGGCGCTGGCTTCCTTCTGGTACAGGGATTTCCATTCGCTATAGGGCATCCCGTAAACCAGCTCCCGGGCCTGCTCGTAATCCACTTCCAGCCCCTGTTCCTTCGCCGCGGCGCTATACCACTTCGACAGGCAATTGCGGCAGAAACTGGCCAGGTTCATGAGGTCGATGTTTTGCACATCCTTGTTTTCATCAAGGTGCTGAAGCAGCCGCCGGAAGGTGGCCGCTTCAATTTCCAGGCGTTGTTGGTCATTCATGGTCAGGGCCTGATGGAATCGGCACCTGCCACAGCTTCTGCCTTATGTGGCGGTTGCGTGCGATGTTTCTTATCTACGGATTTCAATTGACGCTCGGCAGCGTTGAAGGCGTCCCTGATGGCGACGTAAAGATCTTCGTGGGCGTGATTGTCGTGTTGTTCCTGGTTTACCCGCACTTCCTTTGAAGGAGTGTGTATTTCCAACCCGACGGAATAAACCTTGCCTTTGTGGTGATTGTTGTGGGGAGAATCCAATACAACTCGACCGGTAATAATTTGATCACAATAACGCTCCAGTTTCCTGATTCGTTTCTGTACTGCATCGTTGAGCGCTTCGGTTTGGTCGATGTTGTGAAAAACTACTTGGAATTCATTAGTCATGTAAAACTTTCTCCTGTGAATTGGTGTATCAACCCGCTCGAGCTGTTTTTCGAGGAGCCGGGTTTTAAAAGAGCCAGGTTTTATGCTTGAGTTACCTCCTTTTATTAGTTTGGAAAAGACGCAGCTTTGCCACCAGGCAATCGCTTGCCCAGGGGGTAGAAGTGAAAAAATTGAGTTTGTACAGAGGGGCTAAATACGGTCGTACTTAGGTCTAGCGGAAGAGACTGCGTCGGGATGAGACTAATGTGCATCCACCCTCCATTAATGCATTGAGATTCAGCATAACCCTTTCCCCTGCCTTTGTCTAAGGATTGTGTTGATCTGCCGCAAGGCCCTGAAAACACCAGTGCCAGGGCTCGTAATCGATGCCGTAGGCATTATCCCGGGGATAGCTGAGGTTGAAGCCGTAGTGTCCGGCATTCTGCTCAAGCCATTGATATGCTTTCGTTTTCTCGAAGTCTTCGCTCAGCACCTCGCAATTGGTGGTGGCGATGTCGATGGCACGGCCGCTGTGGTGTTCGCTGTAGCCCGGAGCGGCATTCACCCTGAGGATGTCGTCGATTAGTTGTCCCTTTTCCAGCTTGCGCGCGATCAGGTCGTGCTGGTATTGCCAGCTGCGAAATGCCGAAACCAGCAGCAGTTCCACCCCCTGCCTGGCAGCATCCTCCTGCATCCTGCGCCAGGCAGCGAGAGCCTGGGGCACCAGGCGCTGGGGCCGGTCAAACATGTCGGGGCCGGTATCTTCAAGCTCTTCCGGTTCGAGGCAAAGCGGCAGAGGACAACTTTCTCCGAAATCCGGCGCAATGCCCAGGGCGTCATGGAGCGCCCGCAACCTGTCCTGTGGAGATGTCATGGAAAATGCCTGCGTACCCGTGACAACGCTGTCACAGGTACGCAATTGAGGAACTTGCTAGCGTGGATAGCTGGTGAATACGGTTTCGATCCAGCGCTGTTCATTAATGAAGCCGGTTCCCCAGGATGCATATTCGTCACCCAACCCTTCTGCCGCTATTTCTTCGGCACTCATGCCCTGGGACTTGCTGACACGAATCGCGATGGAGGTATCCTTCACCACGTTGTAGAAATTCAGCAGGTCGGCCTTTGTCGCCAGTGGACCGTGTCCTGGAATCACCGCGGTGTCGTCCTGTATATAGGACAGTACACGCTCCAGGTTGTTCAGGTATCCCTGTACCGTACCCCCATTGGCCAGGTCCACGAACGGGAAACCACCATTGAAAAAGTGATCTCCCATGTGAATCACATTGGAGTCGGTGAAATACACGACACTGTCGGTATCGGTGTGACCTGCAGGTACATGGACCAGGATGATGTCCTCGCCATTGAAATGAATGGTGACATCGTCATCGAACACCACAACCGGAAGAGCAACCGCGGGAGAGTCGCCGGATACCATGCGCAGGCGCACGTTTTCGTGAGCCACGATCACGCCGTCACCACCGAACTCGGCATTGCCACCGACATGATCGCCGTGGAAGTGGGTATTGAGGATAAAACTGGGTGTGTCAGAACCCAGGGCCGCCAGCGCGTCCTTGATGCGTCCCGCCAGTGGCGCAAACTGGTCATCAATAATAAGCACGCCATCTTCACCGGCGGAAACACCGATATTGCCACCCTGGCCCACCAGCATGGAAACGTTGCCCGTTACCGGTACGGTTTGAATGGTGACATTGGCAAACTGGTCCTGGGCACTTACTACGTTAGCCAGCAGCAGGAATACCGCCAGCAGTATGGTTTTAATTGTTGTTGGAAATTTCATGATCGCTCCTCGGCGAGGTGGAATTGGCTCAATGCTATGTGGGGCGGGTGCGGTATGCAAGCCAAGGTCCTTCCTGTTCCTGCTGGCCGCAAAGCCAGCAAATGCGCCTCCGCTCTGTCTTATATGCCATAATTCTTGGCCGATATGCCCTATATCCAGGGCCTAGCCACTGTCTATAGTCCTACCAAATTCAAGGGAAGCCAGCTTCGGCCGCAGAAACCAGACGTCATGCAGAGATTACCCATTATCGCCGGGTTCGGTGGGATTAGCGCCGCCGGGGTCAGCTCCGGCCACAATGCCTACAAGAGACTGGTATTCGATGCCCTGCCCAAAGCCGAGCAGGCATCCACCCTGGCCAGCCTCGCCGCGCTCACGGGCAGGATTGACGCCAGCGAGGCGGAACTGCTGGAGAGCTCCCTGATCCGCAAGCTTGAAGATAAGTTGTTCGACCCCGACGCCATGATGTTTCACCAGCGCATGGTAATGATTGCCACCCACGGCCAGGAACCCCTGTTTGAATGCCGCAAAACCCAGTTGCCCAATCCCCTGCCGCCGGGCTGGGAGGTGGTGGAAGACAACCCCGAAGATCGACATGTAACCGTACGTGCCAGCCAGGGTTTGGATGTACTGCTACCCAGCCACCGCAAGGCAGATGTAAACAGTGCCGGGCAATTGCCTACGGGATTCGATCCGTCGACCTTGTATCAATCACGCAACCACCCCTGTGGTTTGCAGATGACCGTGTTTGCCGCCTCCGATGCCATCAACTCCCTCGGCATGGGTTGGAATCATATCATTCGTCATGTGGCTCCGGACCAGGTAAGTGTGTACGCAGGCAGTGGCATGAGCCAGCTTGATTACAACGGTTATGGCGGCATGATGCAGGCACGGCTGGTGGGCAGGAAAGTCACGTCAAAACAATTGCCATTGGGTTATGCCGAGATGCCGGCGGACTTTGTTAATGCCTACTTGCTGGGCAACCTGGGCACCACCGGCACTAACGTGGCCGCCTGCGCCACCTTTCTCTATAACCTGAGGCAGGGCGTGCGAGACATACAGTCCGGCAGCCACCGCATTGCCATCGTGGGCACCAGCGAGGCACCGCTGTTGCCGGAGGTCTTCGATGGCTTCAATACCATGGGAGCATTAGCCGACGATGCTTCACTGCGTGGTCTCGATGGCTTGAACCCGGAAGATGCTCCGGATTACCGTCGCGCCTGCCGACCCTTCGGCTATAACGCTGGTTTCACCCTGGCGGAATCGGCACAGTTCATGGTGCTCATGGATGACGAATTAGCACTGGAGCTGGGGGCTAATGTACTGGGATCGGTAAATGATGTTTTTATCAATGCCGATGGCTACAAGAAGTCCATCGCCAGCCCGGGACTGGGAAATTACATCTCGTTGGCCAAGGCCGCTGCCGCCACGAAGAACATCATTGGAGAGGAAGGCCTGCAACGACGCAGCTACGTGCAGGCTCACGGTACCGGTACGCTGCAGAATCGCCAGACTGAGTCCCATATTATCGACGAGATCGCGCGCGTTAATGGCATCGACCGCTGGCCGGTATCGGCGGTGAAAACCTACGTGGGTCACTCCCTGGCCTCTGCCGCCGGCGACCAGTTGATGTCCGTTCTCGGCGTGTGGAAGCATGGATTTATTCCCGGCATTACAACTATTGATAAAGTCGCGGATGACGTGGCACAGAAACACGCGGAATTTCTTTTGGAGCATCGGGAAGTGGACGGGGAAATGGACGCGGTGGTGGTGAACTCGAAGGGATTCGGCGGCAACAATGCCTCGGCTTCCGTGTTATCACCCAGTGTCACCCAACGCATGCTGGAAAAACGCCATGGCAGGGAACGCATGGCGGCCTACCAATCAGCGAATGAGAAAGTCGCAGAGCAAACTGCCGCTTACCAGCTATCCATGGCGGAAGGCAAGAACTCCATTATCTACAAGTTCGACAACAACGTGCTGGATCACGATGCCATCCAATTTAAAGAAGGAATGAAGATTGAAGGCTGGGAGCGGGAAGTCAACCTGGACCTGGTAAACCTGTACTCCGATATGTGCGACTAGCGCAGATCAGGTCACTTCGATAGCGTGCTCTTCGGCGATGCGCTGCTTCCACTCAGCCGGCCCGGTCTGGTGAACCGACTCACCGTTCACATCCACCGCCACCGTTACCGGCATGTCCTCGACGGTGAATTCATGGATGGCTTCCATTCCGAGGTCTTCAAAGGCCACGATGCGTGACTTTCGTATGGCTTTCGACACCAGGTAGGCGGCACCACCTACGGCCATTAAATACACCGCCTTGTGCTTGCGGATTGCCTCTATTCCCACCTGCCCTCGCTCGGCCTTGCCAATCATGCCGATGATGCCGGTCCTTTCCAGTAGATCATCGGTAAACTTGTCCATGCGAGTTGCGGTGGTGGGTCCAGCAGGACCGATGACTTCATCACGCACCGGGTCAACCGGACCGACGTAGTAAATAAGCTTGTTGTCCAGGTCTACCCCTTGCGGTAGCGACTCGCCCTTATCCAGCATGGCAATGAGGCGCTTGTGCGCGGCATCGCGGCCGGTAACCATGGTGCCGCTGAGTAACAGGGTTTCCCCGGGCTTGAAGGTGGCGGTCTCTTCCCGGGTCAGGGTATCGAGATTGACCTTGCGCGCACGGGGGCCGGCATCCCATTCTATCTCGGGCCACTCATCCAGGCTCGGCGGTGTCAGTTCTGCTACTCCACTGCCGTCCAGGGTGAAGTGGGCATGTCGCGTCGCCGCGCAATTGGGAATCATGGCAACCGGCAGGGATGCAGCGTGGGTGGGGTAATCCAGGATCTTTACATCAAGCACGGTGGTCAGGCCGCCGAGTCCCTGGGCGCCGATACCGAGCTTATTGGCCCGTTCCATGATCTCCAGGCGCAATTCCTCAACACGGTTGGAAGGACCCCGCGCTTTCAATTCGTGAATGTCGATGGGATCCATCAGGGATAGCTTGGCCAATACCGCTGCCTTTTCGGCGGTTCCGCCCACACCAATGCCCAGCATGCCCGGCGGGCACCAGCCGGCACCCATACCGGGCAGGGTCGCCTCTACCCAGTCGGCAAGGCTGTCCGAGGGATTGAGCATGGCCATGCGCGCCTTGTTCTCGGAACCGCCGCCTTTCGCGGCAAGTTTTACATCAATGGAGTTGCCGGGAACGATGCGGCTATGAATGACTGCCGGGGTGTTGTCACCGGTGTTCTTCCTGGCACCAACCGGGTCATCGAGGATGGAAGCACGCAAAACATTGTCCGGCAGCAGGTAAGCACGGCGCACACCCTCGTTCACCATGTCTTCAACTGACATATTCCCTTCCCATTGCACGTCCATGCCGATGTCCAGGAACACGGTAACAATGCCGGTATCCTGGCAGATTGGACGCTTGCCTTCGGCGCACATGCGGGAGTTGATGAGAATCTGGGCCATGGCATCACGGGCCGCGGGGGACTCTTCCTTCTCGTAGGCCTCGTGCACCGCCTTCACAAAATCCAGGGGATGGTAATAGGAAATGAACTGCAGGGCGTCGGCGACGCTCTGGATCACATCCTCGTTTCGGATAAGGGTCATGATTTACTCTTCGCTACGGGCCAGGTGTATTCTAGCATTTTAGGCGGGTTACAGTTGATCCAGCAGGTAGTCCTTGGCCGCGTTGATCTTCTTCGCCAGGTAGTCGGACCCGCCGCGATCCGGGTGCAATTTCTGCATCAGGGCGCGGTGGGCCTTGATGATGTCCTTCTTGCCGGCGCCCTCTTCCAGTCCCAGGATTTCCAGCGCCAGGGCCCTGGTCATACGGTCATCGGATTCCGGGGGTGGCGCATCATTTTCTTGCTGGGTTTCATCTCGCCACTCAGCATGCATACGATCCAGGTAAGCTTCCAGTACCTGCAGAGAATCCCCATCCATTCGGCACTCGGCACGGAGCTGCATCAGTTGCTCCTTGGTTAACGCACTGAGTTTCTGCCGGGCAAAGCTCCCCTTTAACACCATACCATCCATATCACCCGTATTATGGCGCAGTTCCATTTCCAGGAATTCGGTTCGTATTGTCGAAGACTGGTTTTGATCACGGGTACGGGCACCTGCTGTACGGGATTTGAATATCTGCCACATGGGAAGTAGCCGGACCAGTGTCGGCAGCATGCGCAACATGAATGCCGCAGCGGCTCCAAGGGGAGCGAGTATGAAATGAGCCGGCACCCTACCCATGATCACCAGAACGCTGATTAGCAGGAAAGCAGCAACTATTACAAATAGTATGCGGTTTTGTGTCGTGGTCAGGTTAAAACGCTTGTTCAGCCCGGAGACCAGGAAATAGGCCAGGATTGGCAGGGCAATGAGGGCTAACAGGCGGAAGATCATCGACTGCGCTACTGTCCTTTACTTTTGGAGCTGTTGCTCCAGAAGTTTTACGTTCTGATTGGAAGACTTGCTGAAATCCTTGAGAGCCTTGAGTCCACCCGCTGCGTAAACTGCTACCGCCTTCAATAATTCCCGCAGTTGATCGGCACTGCTGCTATCGAATTGGGAATAGGCACCACCTGATAAACGACACATTTCCATGAAGCCCTGCCTCACGTGAGGATCGCCTCGCTCCTGGAACATGAACAGGGGCACGTTTAACAGGCCAAGTTTTCCGGCAAGTTGTGCCAATATGTCGATGTTTTCCTCCATTGCATCGCCGATGTATACGACGGCCTTGATCTTGTTTGCCGCAGCCTCGGCAATTGCATGACGTAACAATCTTTCTATCTGCGTGGCTCCCGCCTGGCAAAAAATGCCCTGCATGATTGCCAGCAGGCGATCCGGGTCAGTCTGCCAGTCACTGTGAAAAAACTCCGCAAAGCCGCGGAAGTAACAGAGTTGTACATTTAACCCACCCAGGGATTGTGCTTCGCTGAACATGGAAGCCTGTAACTGGCTGGCTGTGTCCCAGGTTTCCTGGCGACTGGCGGTGGCGTCAAGGGCGAAGATCAGCCGTGCATCACCGGCAGTCTTGGGCATGGTAGCGACCTTTGAGAGAAAGGCCTGTACGTCTTTGCTGCTGTCGGACTTAGCCGGAGCCTTTGCGCCGGATTGGGTTACCGATTTTTGGTCAGTCTTGAATGGGTTTTTCATCGCATCGCCATTCTATAAGCTTTCAATCGGCAATTTCGATGAAGTTTATGGCTATCATCGACTTCGACTTACTGAGATGGTGCGGACGGAGAGACTTGAACTCTCACACCTTGCGGCACTGGAACCTAAATCCAGCGCGTCTACCAATTCCGCCACGTCCGCAAAAAAATTGGTCTTTGAAGAACACGTTATTATACCTCAAGCAAGGCTATCGCCCAACGCAGGACTGACTGTTGCTGCCCGAAGCCACCGGGTTATACTGCCGCACTGCGAAAATAAGTCACCACAAATCAAAACGGATTAATCCTATGGCGGACCTGGAATTTACTTCTGAAAACAGCATCGCGACCCTGACCATGAACAGACCGGAAGCGCGCAATGCCCTCAGCATGGATATGCGTGCCGAACTACTGGATGCACTGCACGACATCGAAGCGGATGACAGTATTCGCTGCGTCATTCTGAAGGGAGCCGGGGATCACTTCATGGCCGGGGGCGACGTCAAAGGCATGGCCGAATCGGTGGGCAGCAAATCCAGGGATGAAATCCGCAAGGAATTCCTGCTGCGCATACACGACCTGCATACCATCATGTTTGCCATGCGGCGTATGCCGAAGCCCATCATCGCCAGCTGTAACGGCGCCGCCGCCGGTGCCGGAGTGAGCATGGCCCTGTCCTGCGACCTGATTGTGGCGGCGGAAGATGCGTTCTTTACCCTGGCCTATTGCAAGATAGGCACCAGCCCCGATGGGTCCGCCACTTACCATCTTCCACGCGCCGTGGGAGTGAAGAGAGCCATGGAGATTGCACTGCTGGGAGATCGTTTCGATGCACAACAGGCCAAGGATATTGGCTTGATTAATTTTGTTGTCCCCACGGATCAACTGGAACAGGAAACACTGCAATTGGCTGTTCGACTCGCCAGTGGGCCAACACACGTCTACGGTAACACCAAACAGTTGTTATACCGTTCACTGGAACGGGAATTCGAAGCACAACTTCAGGCGGAAGCAGAATCTTTTGCCGACTGCGCTTCCCGGGAAGATTTCCGGGAAGGGGTGATGGCGTTTAAGGAAAAGCGGGAACCGGTTTTTACCGGTAACTAGGGGCTGCTGGCGGCCCGCTGCAGGGACTGAACGTCTTCACGAAGCCTGAGCAGGCTTTCGTTAATTTGCAGTCGGTGCGCATTCACCGATTCCATGGACTGTTCCATGTACTCGATGCGACCGATCAGGCCCAGCACTGTGCTGTCACCACTGTTTAATGATTGGCGAATACTCTCAAGGTCGGCACCCATTTGCGCCAATGCGGCCATCTCCTCGTCGAGCGCGGTAACCGTCTCCAAGGCGATGTTCAATTCATTGGTAAGCGCATTCAATCGAGTTTGATTCGTAGTCAGGGTTCGATTGGTGGTGGAAAGGGTCTGGGTGTTCTGCTCGACCAACTCCGACTGCCCTTCTATGTCCCGGGTGAGATTGGCAATGGAACCCTGTAAATCATCAAACTTCGCATTTCCCTGGCGCCAGTTTGCCCACAGCAAATCGTATTGTTCGATGGAACGGTTGATGCGCTCCATGAGATCGGAATCGGATTCTTCGGCATTTTCCGAAGTCAGCAACAGGCGCGCTTCCAGGTCGCCTATACGCAACTCGGTTTGCCGCTGCTGGTACTGGTACTGATCATAGAAATAGTAGGCCGCATAACCAGCGCCTCCCATGCCCAAGGTGAGCAGGATCAGCATGATGCGCACGGGCCAGGTGCTGACCCGCACTTTCTCGACATGGTAGCTGGGTCGCGCAATCTGTTGTTGCTGCGCGCGCCGGTTGCTGAGATGGCCTTCCACGTCGTCCCGGTCCGGAACCAGGGGTGGGATATCTGTTAGTTCGTCTTTCTCGTCCATAACCGCGTATTATCCGCCAATTCGCCTACCTGTGCCATCCCCGGGCAGATGACGCAAAGCCCGCGCCGGTGCTAAACTGCTGCCAGTTCGATCTACGGCAAGCAATGACCGGGGAATCGGCAACAACAATTCGAATCTGAGGAGCCCCCTATGGAGTTAGAAAACCTAGTCACTTATTTGTTCCGCTGGATCCACTTCTTCGCCGGTGTCGCATGGATCGGCCTGCTTTATTACTTCAATTTCGTCCAGACAGAATACTTCAAGGAAACCGACGCCGCTGCCAAGTCCTCCGCAATTTCGAAACTGGTTCCAAGGGCCTTGTGGTGGTTTCGTTATGGCGCCCTGTTCACGTTCCTGTCAGGTGTGGCGCTGGCGGCATTTCTCGGCAGCGCGATCAACGCTTATATTGAAATCGGCATGTTGCTGGGAACATTGATGTTTTTGAACGTGTGGCTGATTATCTGGCCGAACCAAAAAACCGTGATTGCCTCCAACGAGCAGGTCCTGGGAGGTGGTGAGGCTATGCCTGAAGCAGCGGGCGCACTTGCCAAGGCAGGCCTGGCATCCAGGACTAATACCCTGTTCTCCCTGCCCATGTTGTTTTTCATGGGGGCTTCGGCTCACCTGGGAGGCGCCGGCAGGGTGCCTGTTACCGCCGAAGAAGGTGGTGTCAGTTTCCTCGCTATGATTATCTGCCTGGTAATCATCCTGGCCCTGGAAGGCAATGCAATAAAGGGCAAGATGGGCCCCATGGCCAGCGTCGCCGGCGTTATCCACTGCGGAATTGGACTGGGTGCAGTTCTGCTGCTGGTGATGGAATACCTCTAGAAACCAATTCCCAAAAAAATAAAAAGCCGGGCAATGCCCGGCTTTTTTGTCTCATCAGAATTAATGATGGGACTGAGGGTGAAGATTCAGACCACCCTGGGCCCGATTTTTACATCATGCCGCCCATTCCGCCCATATCCGGCATAGGAGCAGCAGCCTTCTCTTCCGGAATCTCGGCAACCATGGCCTCGGTGGTAATCATCAGGCCGGCAATGGAGCCAGCGGCCTGCAATGCGGTACGTGTTACCTTGGCGGGGTCGAGAATACCCAGCTCGATCATGTCGCCGTACTCACCGGTAGCGGCATTGAAGCCGAAGTTACCCTTACCAGCTTTAATCTTGTCCAGCACCACGGAGGCTTCCTCACCGGAATTCTCCACGATCTGGCGCAGGGGAGCGCTTACTGCCTTAAGCAGCAGGTTTATTCCCACGTTCTGGTCGTCATTGGCACCGGTCAGTCCCTCTACGGCCTGCAAGGCGCGTACAAGGGCGACACCGCCGCCGGGTACCACACCCTCTTCCACCGCGGCGCGGGTTGAATAGAGCGCATCTTCGACGCGAGCTTTCTTTTCCTTCATTTCGATCTCGGTTCCGGCACCGACCTTGATTACCGCAACACCGCCGGCAAGCTTGGCCACGCGTTCCTGCAGTTTCTCCTTGTCGTAGTCGGAGGAGGTTTCCTCGATCTGGGCGCGAATCTGGGCCACCCGGCCTTCGATCTTGGCGCTGTCGCCGGCACCGTCAATGATGGTGGTATTTTCCTTGGTGATCTGTACACGCTTGGCGGAGCCCAGGTCTTCCACGGTGGCGCCTTCCAGGTTGAGGCCAACTTCTTCGGAAATCACGGTACCACCGGTTAGAATGGCAATGTCTTCCAGCATGGCCTTGCGGCGATCGCCGAAACCAGGCGCCTTCACTGCGGCAACCTTGACGATGCCGCGCATGTTGTTGACCACCAGGGTTGCCAGGGCTTCGCCCTCGACATCCTCGGCAATTACCAGCAGGGGTCGACCTGACTTGGCAACACCTTCCAGTAGCGGCAACATGTCACGAATATTGGAGATTTTCTTGTCGACCAGCAGTACCAGGGGATCTTCCAGCTCGGCACTCATGTTGTCCTGGTTATTGATGAAATAGGCTGACAGGTAACCACGGTCGAACTGCATGCCTTCCACGACATCCAGTTCATTCTCAAGGCCGGAACCGTCCTCAACTGTAATCACCCCTTCCTTGCCAACTTTTTCCATGGCTTCGGCAATGATCTGACCAACCTGCTCGTCAGAGTTAGCGGAAATAGTACCTACCTGGGCGATCGCCTTGGAATCGGTACAGGGAACGGATTGCTTGCCTACTTCCTCGACGATGGCGACAACCGCCTTGTCGATGCCGCGCTTCAGATCCATGGGATTCATGCCAGCGGCGACTGACTTCAATCCTTCGTTGAGAATGGACTGGGCCAGCACGGTAGCCGTGGTTGTGCCGTCACCGGCAACATCGGAAGTCTGTGATGCCACTTCCTTGACCATTTGCGCACCCATGTTCTCAAACTTGTCTTCCAGTTCGATTTCCTTGGCAACTGAAACCCCGTCCTTGGTGACGGTGGGAGCACCGAAAGATTTTTCCAGTACCACGTTGCGTCCCTTGGGACCGAGGGTTACTTTCACCGCATCAGCGAGAACGTTTACACCTGACAATAATTGTTGGCGCGCTGATTCGCCAAATTTCACATCTTTAGCCATCGTATTAATTCCTGTTTCTAAAATTTAAACTTTGTGTCGTTAATCGAATCCGGCAAAGGTCAGGATTCGATCACGCCGTAAATCTCGCTTTCGCTAAGGATCAACAGTTCTTCTTCACCGATCTTGATGGTGTTGCTGGAGTACTTTCCAAACACCACGGTATCACCTACTTTCACGTCAACCGGTTGCGTATCGCCGTTTTCCAATCGCTTGCCCGGGCCAACAGCCAGCACCTCACCCTGTGCCGGTTTCTCGGTGGCCGTTCCCGGCAGTACGATGCCTCCTGCAGTCGTTGTTTCTTCTTCCGTGCGCCGTACTACGACACGATCTTGTAATGGCCGGATATTCATCTAGTCACTCCTGAATCATTGGAATTGATCAAAAATCAAACTGAAATATCCCCCTCCAGGGCCAGCCGCCCCGAATGGGAGTTTTTCGATTGCCAATTCAAGGCTGGAACGCCCGGATTCCGGGATTTACAGCCGATTAATGGTTGCTTCCCTTTATGGGGATAGACGGGGATTTTTCAATGGGAATAGCGAGATTAAGGCAGACTTTTTTCGTAAAGCCCAGTTTGTCAATCTAACCTATTGATTTATATTACTATTTTATTCCCGGTTTTCTTCAGAATCGTCCCTTTCCAGGCGCTGGGAATCCCTGTCGGCCACCTCGGTGTATTCCCCTTCCATGACATTTGAGCGTCTCGATCCGGATTCGGCATGGAAATAGAACGAACCCCCGCCCCTGCGGCCAAAGGCCTGGACTATCCCGCGGGAGATAATCCAGCGGGCAAGTGGCCTGCGCAGCGGTCCGGTCAGGAAAATGAAGCCCAGGGTATCGGTGATAAAGCCTGGAGTGAGCAACAGTGCCCCCGCTGCCGCCAGCAGCATACCCTCGACAATTTCCTGTGCCGGTAACTCCCCGGATTGCAGTCGCTGGTTGGCCCTGAGAAGGGTGGAAAATCCCTGGCGCTTGAGTATCTGTACACCGATAACCGCGGTGAGCACCACCAGTCCCACCGTAGCCAGGCCGCCAATGTAGTCGCTGACTTCAAACAGCAACAGCATTTCCACCAGCGGAACTACGATGAAGATTATAAAAAGAATGCGCACCGCTTCTCCCTGCAAAAGCTGCAGTCTATCACGTTAGAATGTAATCCCTGTTCCGGCCCAGATCACCATGACCAACCAGGAAAAAATCTGGCAAATTGTCTATCGCATTCCCAAGGGAAAGGTCGCCACCTATGGCCAGGTCGCGAAACTGGCGGACCTTCCCGGTTACGCACGCTATGTGGGCTATGTCATGAAGTCCTTACCCAACGGAACCAAGTTGCCCTGGTATCGAGTGGTCAATTCCAAAGGTTCGATTTCATTCAAGAAGGGAAGTGCCCAATATAAACTACAGAAGAAACTTCTAGAGGACGATGGCGTGGTGTTTATCAAGGGCCGGTTCTCCCTGGCCCGCTACGGCTGGAAACCCGATCAGGCGTAAGACGAACCGGTGCCAGTGTATCGGTCCATCAGCTTGCCCACCCAGACCAGCAGGGCCAGTCCAGGAATCACCATGAGCGTGGTGAGAATAAAAAACAATGCCCAGTCGCCGCCCAGGAAGTCCACCAGCACGCCGCTGCCCGCAGCCAGGGTGGTGCGTCCAAAATTGGAAATGGAAGACATCAGGGCATACTGTGTTCCGGTGTAAGTGCGGCTGGTGAAGTAAGAAATAAAAGAAACAAAGGCCACCGTAGCAAAGGCCTGGAAGAAGTTGTCTATCACCAGTGTAAGCATCAGGAGGTTGGTGCTCGGTCCCACCACTGCCAGCAAGGCAAACAGCAGGTTTGCACTGGCCATGGCGACCCCGGCAAAAAATAGTCCCCTAATCACACCGAACTTGGTGTTGATTACCGCTCCCATCATGGAATAGATGGCAATCAATACACCGCCAAAGAACGCCTGGTAGAAACTTATCTGGTCCCGGGTAAAACCAACTTCCACGTAAAACACCAATGCCATGCGCCCTAGCATCGCCTCACCCAGCCGGAACAGCATCAACAGGAGCAGCACCGAAACCGCCAGCTTGAAACCACAACGGGTGAAAAACTCCCGAAACGGCTCAACCACGTAGCGCATGATCCAGATCCCGAAAGTAATGCGTTCGGTTCGCTGCCCTTCCTGCTGGGCGCGCTCGTGATCCTCTTCGGGTATCGGAGTCAATGAAATCAAGGCTATCAACACCAGGTAAAACCCGGCGATGATGCGGTAAACCATGGACCAGTCCAGGCCTATGGTTTCGCCCGCCAATGCTATGGCGATAGCACCTCCAACAAAATTCCATCCGGCAAAATAGCCAACGGTATTGGTCGCGGCCGCGAACGGCATCTTGGTATCCATCTCTTCCTTGCGGAACAGTGTGATGCGATAGGCGTCGATGGAAATGTCCAGGGTTGCCGAACTTATTGCTACCCCCAGGGCAAGGCTTCCTACCAAGAGCAGGTTTTCAGTGGGATGGGTAAAGCTCAATCCCGCCGCCAGTGTGGCAATAACCAGCTGGCAGGTGAGTATCCAGGATCGCCTCTGTCCGAGACGGTCAAACAAGTACGGCAGCCGCAGCCTGTCCACGAAGGGCGCCCAGGTCCAGTTGAATGCGTAGACCACGGTGATGGCGCCAATGAAGCCAATAGTGGAACGGGAGAATCCGGATTCCTGCAACCAGAGGGTGAGAATCGTGCCGTGCAGTACCCAGGGAAAACCGCTGCTAAAACCAAACAGCAGGATGCTGAGGTAGCGCCGATCCCTCAGCTGTCCCAGTGACTCTCTGAAAGTCAGGGTTCGTTGCAAACCTAGTCTCTGAAATTATCGTATTGCAGGGGTATACCGAGGCTGGCGTCCTTCAACATTGCTATTACGCTTTGCAGGTCATCTCTTTTCTTGCCCGTAACCCGTAACTTTTCTCCCTGGATCGCCGTCTGCACTTTCAGCTTGGTTTCCTTCACCATTTTAACGATCTTACGCGCCAGATCCGCTTCAATGCCCTGTTGTACTTTCAGCAACATGGTCGCCTTGTTTCCCGATGTTTCGATGTCGTTTTCCTTCAGGCTCTTGACGTCGATTCCCCGCTTGACCAGCTTGCCGCGCAGAATATCCATCATCTGGTGTATCTGGAAGTCCACTTCGGCACTGACCAGCACGTCAGAAGCATCTGTCATCTTGAAACTCGCATCGACTCCCTTGAAGTCGAACCGATTCCCCACTTCCCTGTTGGCCTGGTCGAGGGCATTGTTTAATTCATGCATATCTACTTCGGAAACGATATCGAATGAGGGCATTTTTTTACTCCCTTTATATTGCCGCTGAGTCTATCACCCCTGAAGCCGATATTTTAGCAACTCACCAACTAAATGAAGCCTTTGGATGCGATTCGGGCATAAGCGTTCCTTGGCGTATAATCAGCCACCAGCAAAATTAACTGCGAGCAAACCGAAGGCCACAGGATTTACTCAATATGATCCTGGCACCAAGACCGACCCGAACGCCATGATCTCGACCAGACATCTTTTGCTCCTCGCCTGCCTGCTCGCCCTCGCCCTGGCCAGTATCTTCTATTCCCTTTTGAGCGGCTCGGTTTCAGTCACTGGCGCGCAATTGGTCGCAGAATTGTTTGGCGAACTGGATCAGCTGGAAGGGCAAATTATCCGGGATATTCGCCTGCCCCGAACAATGGCAGCATTTATTACCGGCTCCCTGCTGGCGCTTTCCGGTGTCATTATGCAGGTGTTGTTACGCAATCCATTGGCCGATCCCTATATCCTTGGCGTCTCCGGCGGTGCAGCGGTGGGTGCGTTGTCAGCGATACTGCTGGGACTGGGCGGGCTGTGGTTAACCAATGCCGCACTAGCCGGCGCCCTGTTTTCGGTACTGGTTGTATTCGGTTTCGCCAATAAATTTGGCAACTGGTCCGTCACCCGCCTGCTGTTAACCGGCGTTGTTTTATCCGCCGGATGGGGAGCCATTATCAATGTGCTGCTCACCACCAGTTCCAGCAATAACGTGCAAAGCATGTTGTTCTGGTTAATGGGTGACCTGAGCCGTAGCACCGTTGCCCTTCCCCATTACCTTTTACTGCTGGCGGCGCTTCTTGGCGGAATGTTGATTAGCCGCTCCCTGAATGTGTTCGCCAGGGGCGAAATGGAAGCGGCCAGCCTTGGCGTGAACGTATCTTCCCTGCGATTGGGTTTGTACTTCGCGGCTTCACTACTCACCGCAATTGCCGTGACTATCGCCGGCTCAGTTGGATTCGTGGGACTGGTAACTCCGCACCTGCTGCGCATGCTTGGAGCCAGGGATCATCGAATTCTGATTCCCGGAGCATTGCTGTTGGGTGGGAGCTTCCTGGTGATCGCCGACAGCCTGGCCCGATCCATAATCGCTCCGCAACAACTTCCTGTTGGTGTTGTCACTGCCATAATCGGCGTGCCCACTTTTCTGATAATCCTGCGCAGTACCATACAAAAATAGTTATGGAAATTCTAACTACAAGTCAGTTAAACGTTCGTATAGGCGGCGTGGCGATCTGTACTGACCTGAACCTGGCCGTCACCGCGGGCGAACGCTGGTGCCTGCTTGGCAGAAACGGTGTCGGCAAGACCACTTTATTGCACACACTGATCGGATTACACGGAGCGGATGCAGGGAGTGTATATATAGAAGGTGAATCCCTGGAAAATCTCACCCGCCGGGATATCGCGCGCAAGGCGGGCATCCTGTTCCAGGAAGGCCTGGATACCATGCCGGCGACGGTGCTGGAAACGGCCTTACTGGGGCGCCACCCCCACAGTCAATCCCTGTTGCTGGATGATGAAAAAGACCTGGAGATTGCCAGGGAAGCCCTTCACACCATGGGACTGGATTTGCTCTGCGACCGGCAACTCAGCAGCCTTTCCGGGGGCGAGAGACAGCGTTTGGCGCTTGCCAAGTTGCTGGTGCAGCAACCTCGGCTCTACCTGCTGGATGAACCCAGCAATCATTTGGACATCGGCTTCCAGGTAAGATTGCAACAGGTTTTGCAGCAACGGCTGCAGCGGGATAGTGCCGCCCTGGTCATGGCCACCCACGATATCAATCTTGCTGCCCGATTTTGCAATCGCTTCCTGCTGTTGAATGGAGATGGATCCGCAAAGATGGGCAACAAGCAAGAAGTTCTGAACCGGGAAAACCTCTCCACGGCATTTGATTGCCCCATGGAAACCGCCAGCCACGACGGCCAGGATTTCTTTTATCCAGGCGGTGAGATCTAGAGAGTCAGGTAGCGAATATCTGCCAGCAACTTGACCAGGTAGGTTGAGAACAGGCCGCCATCTACACCGTTTACCGCCTTGTGATCATAAGACAGTGTAAGCGGAAGCATCTCGCGGGGAACAAACGCGCCGTTTTCGTAGACGGGCCTGGTGACGGTCTTGCCCACTCCCAGGATGGCTACTTCCGGTGCGTTGACGATGGGAATAAATCCCGTGCCGCCGATGGCACCCAGGCTGGATATGGTAAAACAGGCACCCTGCATCTGGTCCGGAGTCAGCTTGTGCGACTTGTCCTTGTCGGTGAGCTCGATCACTTCCGCCGCTAACTCGAAAATGGATTTCTTGTTCACGTCGCGGATCACCGGCACCACCAGGCCGGCTTCCGTCGCAACCGCCACACCGATGTGGTAATACTTTTTCTGTATTACATACTCACCGGACGAATGCAGCGAAACATTGAACTGGGGGTATTCCTGCAGCGCCTTGGCACAGGCCTTTAACAGGAATGGCATGAATGTGAGCTTGGTGCCCCGTTTTTCCGCCTCCGGTTTCATTTCCGCGCGGAATGCTTCAAGGTCGGTAACATCCGCCTCATTAAACTGGGCGACGTGGGGTACGGCGGTCCAGTTGCGATGCATGTTGGTGGCCGTGATTTTCTGTAGCTTGCTGCGGGATACCTGCTCGATCTCGCCGAACTGGCTGAAATCGATATCGGGAACCGTGCTGGCTATCGCCGTTCCAGCAGGTGATTGCAGGCGGGCTTTGACGTACTCCTGCACATCTTCCTTGATGATTCGTGATTTGGCCCCGCTGCCGGGTACCTGGCTAAGGTCCACGCCCAGTTCACGAGCCAGCTTGCGTACCGCGGGACCCGCATAGACACCTGACCCTGCTTTAGCCGCTGGAGCTGCCGCCGGTGTAGCCGCGCTTTCCGGTTTGCCTGGGCTGCTTGCAGGAGCGGGGGTGGGTGCCGGTTCGGGCTTCGACTCCGCCTTTGTCTCGGGCTTGGCAGCAGGTGTTGTCACCTCCCCGCCCGGCTCTGCTAACAATTTTAGTATGGGTGTACCGGTCTTTACCTTATCCCCAATGGACAGCAGCATTTCTTCTATAGTTCCGGCGTGGGTCGCCGGCACTTCCATGGCTGCCTTGTCTGATTCCAGGGTCACCAGGGAATCGTCTATGGCAATGGCATCTCCGTTTGCCACGTGTACTTCTATGACTTCCACTTCGTCATCGGTGCCCAGATCTGGAATCTCCAGGGTCATGGATGCAGCCGCGGCAGGTGCAGCTGCAGGAGCTGGTTTTTCCTGGGCAACTGGTTCCGGCTCTACCGGGGTTTGTGCGGCATTGGTTTCGGGTTCGGATTCGGGACTGTCTTCGTCGGCAGCAGCTCCTTCTGTCTCGATGGTCATCATCTCCACGCCCGTGGTGACCTTGTCACCGAGGTTTACCGCGATACTTTTTACGGTGCCGGCGAAGGGAGCCGGGATTTCCATAGCCGCCTTGTCGCTTTCCAATACCAGCAGTGAATCATCCGCAGCCACGGTATCACCAACCGACACCAGTAATTCGATGACCTCCACGTCTGAGGCATCGCCGATATCGGGTACTTTTACGATTTCAGTGCTCAAGCTTTGCTCCCGTTAATACCGCAATCCACTGTTACTGGGCCAGCGGATTCACCTTGTCCTTGCTGATGCCTTTCTTTTTCATGTAATCCGTTATCACTTTAGCGGATACCACACCATGTTCCTTCAATTCCGTGAGCGCAGCCAGCACTATAAATTTACTATCCACTTCGAAGAAATGGCGCAGTTTTTCGCGGCTGTCGCTGCGGCCAAATCCATCCGTACCCAGCACCCGGAATGAGTCCGGAACGAATTCCCGAATTTGGTCTGAATAGGCTTTCATATAGTCCGTCGTGGAGATAACCGGCCCCTTCTGCCCGCTCAGCTGCTCCGTTACATAGGGTACCCCGGGTTTCCTGGAGCCGGGTTGCAGCATGTTATCGCGAATAACGGCCAGTGCTTCGCGCCGTAATTCGTTGTAACTGGTCACACTCCATACATCCACGGCGATGGAAAAATCATCACGGAGTTCGGCGGCCGCTTTGCGCACTTCTCGCAGAATAGTGCCACTGCCCAGCAATCGCACCCGCATGTCAGTAGCTGCCTTGTCGCCAACTTTGTATTCCTTGGCAGATCCATCTTCGAGGAGATACATGCCACGCAGAATTCCCTCTTCAGCGCCTTTAGGCATTTCCGGTTGCTGGTAATTCTCGTTCATGGTGGTGATGTAATAGAACACCGACTCCCGGTCCTGGTACATGCGGCGCATGCCATCCTGGATGATTACCGCCAGCTCATAGGCATAGGTGGGATCATAACTGATGCAATTGGGAATCGTTGAGGCCAGTATATGGCTGTGGCCGTCCTGGTGCTGCAACCCCTCGCCGTTAAGCGTGGTACGCCCGGCGGTAGCACCGATCAGGAAGCCCCTGGCCTGGCAGTCGCCGGCGGCCCAGCACAGGTCGCCGACACGCTGGAACCCAAACATGGAGTAATAAATGTAGAAAGGAATCAACGGGTAGTTATTTACGCTGTATGAGGTCGCCGCCGCCAGCCAGGCTGAGAAGGCACCGGATTCTGTTATGCCCTCTTCCAGCATCTGCCCCTTCTTGTCTTCCTTGTAAAACATCACCTGGTTGGAGTCGGCAGGATCATAGAGCTGGCCTTCCGCGGAATAAATCCCCATTTGCCGGAACATACCCTCCATGCCAAAGGTGCGGGCCTCATCGGGCACGATGGGGACTACGCGATGACCGATCTGCTTGTCCTTGCTCAGAGTCGACAAAACCCTCACGAATGCCATTGTGGTGGACAACTCCCTGTCGCCGCTGCTCTTGAGCTGGGTATCGAAAGCATCCAGGCCGGGAACTGTTAAAGACTCGCACTCAATTCTCCGTTGCGGCAAGTCGCCACCCAGGGTCGCGCGCGTCTTGCGCATGTATTTCAGCTCAAGGCTGTCAGCCTCCGGCCGGTAATAGGGAACTTCTTCGAGCTTGTCATCGGGAATAGGAATACCAAACCGGTCGCGGAATTTCTTCAGTCCCTCCAGGTCCAGTTTCTTTACCGAGTGAGTGGCGTTCTGGGCTTCCGCCTGGGCACCGAAGGCATATCCCTTCACTGTCTTGGCAAGAATTACCGTGGGCTTGCCATTGGGCTTGATGGCCTGTGAATAGGCGGCGTACACCTTGTAGGGATCATGCCCACCGCGGTTCAGCGCCATGATGTCTTCGTCCGAAAGGTGCTCCACCATTTTCAGCAATTCTGGGCTCTTGCCGAAAAAATGTTCCCGCGTATAGGCGCCACCACGGCTGGCGTAATTCTGGTATTCGCCATCCACCACTTCATCCATGCGTTGCTGCAACAGCCCTTCGGTATCGGCCTGGAACAGGGGATCCCAGTGCCGTCCCCAGATTACCTTGATGACGTTCCAGCCGGCACCGCGAAACACGCCTTCCAGTTCCTGGATAATCTTGCCGTTACCGCGCACCGGTCCATCCAGCCGCTGCAGGTTACAGTTGATGACGAAAATCAGGTTGTCCAGCTTCTCTCGACCTGCCTTGCTAATGGCGCCCAGTGATTCGGGTTCGTCCATCTCACCGTCGCCGAGGAAGGCCCACACCTTGCGATCCGATGCACCCAGGAGTTCCCGATTGTCCAGGTACTTCATCAGATAAGCCTGGTAGATAGCCTGAATAGGTCCCAGGCCCATGGAGACCGTTGGAAACTGCCAGTAACCTGGCATTAACCAGGGGTGCGGGTAAGAAGAAAGGCCATTGCCGTCAACCTCGGAACGAAAGTTATCCAGTTGCTCTTCGTTGATACGGCCCTCGAGAAAAGAACGGGCATAAATGCCGGGTGCGGAATGACCCTGGTAGTAAATCAGGTCGCCTTCGTTGGCATCGCTGGGCCCGCGAAAAAAGTAGTTGAAACCGACGTCATACAGGGTGGCGGAACTGGCGAATGTTGAAATGTGACCGCCGATGCTCGGATCGCGCATGTTGGCGCGCATAACCATGGCCAGTGCATTCCAGCGAATAATGCCGCGAATCTCGCGCTCCATGAACATGTCACCGGGCATGCGATCTTCGTTCAGGTGGGAAATTGTATTGCGGTAAGGCGTGTTTACCGTTGATGTTGCCGAGAAGTGGCCGATGCGTGTGGCTTGTTCGTAGAGCCGGGCAATCAGGTAGTTCGCCCGTTCCACCCCTTCCGCGTCAATGACTGATGTGAGAGCGTCCAGCCATTCCTCGGTTTCCTCGGGGTTCACATCATCGTGTTCACTCATGCCTTCGTCCTTCAATCCCTATGTAATTTAATTACAAATCGGCGCGCATTTTACCGGAATGAGGCGGGCTTTTCCATGTTGTATCAATAGGTTATGTAGTTTTACTACATAACTATAAAGCCCTGCCGTCTCATCGCTGCCTGAGTTTTTGCCTAACTTTCAGCATGTTACGAAGCCGCTATCCAATGACAGCCGCCCCGCCCCCGCCTGGCACCCCGAATCAGGGGAAAATACTACACGCTCGCTCCCGGCGGCTGCCTATTTTGGGCCGCGCGGCGGGGCATCGCAAGGGAAGCCAGGCTGTGGCCCGGCTAATCAGACTCAGATCTGCAGGCCCATCAGGGTAATTACCGCCAGTGCGGTAAGCCAGATTGCCTGGCTTCTTTCCAGCAATCCCTGCAACGCGGCGATTTCTTCCGCCTCGCCGTCGCTATCGGATTGGGAGGCCTCGGAGCGATCCACGATTCCTGACAAGGCACATCTCGCATAGTCATAAAGCAGCAGCCCGTTATCCACACCAAGATCTGTTTCCCAGAAACTGCGCTTGAGGTTTTCAAAACACCGGACAAAGTTTCCAGCCAGGGAAAAGGTAAGGGCCAGCAGTCTCATGGGTATCCATTCCAGCAGTCCTATAACGTTTGTTAAAAACTGTACCTCACTCTGTTCCTGGTCTTCCCGGTGACTATCCTGCAGCTGGTAACTTATATAGGAAAACGCCACGCCCATGGCGCCAGCCAACATATACCAGAAAAACATTACGAACATTCTTTCGAAGGCGCGATGTATGAGTAAGCGGCCGAACAGCCTCGCGAGCTCTTCCCGGCCCTGCGGAGTTGCTTCACTGCACCTCATTTCAGTCTGCAGGTATTCCTGGATTTCCTGCTCGCCCTGGTTCGACCAGCGATCGATGAATTCCCGCGCTAACATACCGGGTTGAGTTCGATCAAATGCCACCAACACAACCAGTATATGAACCAGCATGGTTGGAAGCCCAAATGCGACGCCGTTAACAAACCATAGAACAAGGGCCAGCAACCCCAGCAGGAGCACATAAATCGCGGCCACGCTGAGCAACCAGCCATTGGCACCAGACCTGGCGTTTTCAGTTACATCCTCTAGCCAGGTGCGCAGGCGGAAGAACCATGAATCATCGAAACGGTCTAAATCTTTCAACCACAGGTAATTCATGGTGAGGCAGATAAGTATTACGAGGAATTTCATGCCCTGCTTTCCTGCTCGGATTGTTACTCACATATTGAGGCTGCCGCGATACCTGCTCCAGTCGAAACACGGGCCTGGATCAGTTTTGTGGCCGGGAGCTATATCACTGTGCCCTACTATGCGCTCCCTAGTCAAACCCCTGTATGCCGTCATGAGTGCAGCGGTAACGTCCCGCAGGCAGTCATACTGGATGTCGGTAAAAGCCTGGTCGTCTGTGCCTTCCAGCTCAATGCCGATACTGAATTCATTGCAGTTATCACGGGCCTGGAAACAGGATTCACCGGCATGCCAGGCCTTTAGGTTGAAGGGAACATATTGAGTAATCAATCCGAGGCGGTCGATAAGCAGGTGCGCGGAAACCTTTAATTCAGCGATCTCGGTGAAGTAGGGGTGAGAGTCAGTTTGCAGGCAATTGGTAAATAACTGGTCGACACAACCGGTACCGAATTCTCCCGGGGGCAGACTGATGTTGTGGATCACCAGCAGGGAGATATCTTCAGGGTCAACGCGAACACTGCAATTCGGAGACGGCAGAACACGCACGCCTTCAATAAGGTGATCAGCAATGATGAGCGAGCCTGAATTCAATCGAATACCTTCAGTACCTGGAATAGCAGGACTTATGGTATCAGGGCAGTACTCGGATTAGGAATCGATATTGCGGCGGGAAAATCGTGCAGAGCTTTTCTGCATCACTGTTTTCTGCAGCCGAAGATCACCGGAATCATTACAGGGAATGCGAAGCTCTCCTTCCTGCAGTGAAATGGCGAGTCCGAGCTTGCTGCGGGTAATGGGATTTCGGGTTTTACTGCGTCGGATTGTGTATAGAGACGGATTCTGCCGATTTCGTTCCAATGAGCAGGCTTCGAACTGGCCGTCAAACTTGAACTCAATGGCACTGCCATCGGGTAACTGCTCGATAACCGGCATGTAGTCCGCCACTTCATTTTCAGCCGACTCGCTGGCGCTGGAACCGCCACTGTCTCCCAGTAGCTGGGCGATCCCGTCCAGGTCATTCTTGTCCAGGATGTTTTCCCCGGAAGGACTGATAGATGCTTCCTGGGTACCCGGCTTGCGCGAAGAGGTGGTATCTGAATCCTGGTCCGGCGCCTGGTCGTGGCTGGTAACTTCCCGCATCAGCAGATCTTCCAATTCCAGCAGGAATGCATCCTGCTCCTGCTTGCCCAGCCTGATCAGCTCGAATCCCTGGCGAATCATCTGGAACAGGTTGGCGGTTTCCCCCGCCTCCGCTTCAACTTTCTTCAATACCAGGTTTACCAGCAGCAACAGGGTTTGCCTGGCCTCAGACCATTCCCGCGAAGTGAGGCCCCGGTTAAGTCCCACCAGGAACAACACGGCACGCCAGTTTTTCCTGATCATTGCGTCCACAAACGGCGGCAGGCAGTCTTCATCGCATGCGCGCTGGACAAGCGCATCAACCTCGGCCTGTACAGCATCGGATTGCTGAGAAGGCTTGCTGATTATGGATTTACGGCGCTGGTGCAAATCCGAGAAATGTCGGGTCTGGTTGCTCTGCCGTTCCCGCTCTGCCATTACGGCTTTCATCCGTGACTGGTAACGGCGATCAATTACATTATTGAGTATATTTATGATGTCCTCGAACACACTTTCAAGCTGCATCAGCCAGTGCTTCTCGAACAACTTGAAAAATATAAGGCGAGACTGCAACGACAATGAAAACACCTGGTGAGATTGAGAAAATTCATAAACCAGGGAACTCGCCAGGTATTCACAAGACACTACCTTGTGCCCGGTAGTAGCCTGTAGTTTGTCATTCAATTTGAAAAGCTGGGTAATCATGGGTTGGTAGAACTTGTCAGATTTTCTGACCATTGCCTGCAGGGCCAGGTCAAGCTCCACGATTTCGTAGGCACCTTCCCGACTCTCCGGAGTTACCTGCTCTTCTTCATGGCTTTCGATGACCCGCTCAACGTCCAGGTGTTTAAAATCTTCCAGCACGCCATTGATCAGTGAGTCTTCGAACAATCGCTGCTTGGCCCGGAATTCGCGCATGGCCTCGAGAAAATCAGAATCGTCGCCCAGGGAATTTTGCGTGCCGTGGGCAAAGAAGTAGTCGTCTACTTCATCGAAGAACTCCGTGCTGAGATGCTGCAACTGGCCCCGCAAACGCATGGCCATGGAACTGCGCAGCTTGTTGAAGAAAGCTGTGGAAGAATTTTCTTTCACCTGTGAGGACTTCGATTCCATGAATTTCTGCAATACAAACTATATTAATGAACGAACAATGGCTTCTTATAGCATCGCCCCATGGAGCAGACTGAGACTGCAGTCACAAGTGGGATAATGCGAGTGTTTTCTTATATATATCAATTGGTTAGACCACTCAGCAATTGGCTATATTGTGACTGCAGTCACAACTTTCTATTCCAAACGGGATAAGACATAATCGCCGCGATGGCCCACAAAGAGCAGCGATTACCGGGGAAAAGCATCGGTCAGGGCATGCTGATTGCAAGCTTCTCCATGGGCCTGATTGCTCTCACCTTCTTCTTCGACGGCTGGCTGGAAGGCCAATCCAATCCGAACCGGGTACCACAATCATCGGAAAGCGCCGATGGTATTCGCGAAGTCGTGTTGCAACGAAATCGCCAGGGTCACTATGTGGCTGGTGGTGCCATCAATGGTGTGCCCGCAACATTCTTGCTCGATACCGGTGCAACCGATGTGGCCATTCCCGAAGCTTTTGCAAACCAGGCAGGGTTACCCCGCGGCTACGCCGGGCAGGCGAGCACGGCGAACGGAGTAATCACGGTTTACAGCACAGTTATCCAGGAGTTGCAGCTGGGTAACATACGCCTTCATGACATAGAGGCCAGTATTACTCCCAGCATGGGCGGCGACACGATTTTGTTGGGAATGAGCGCATTACAGCGAGTGGAGTTCACCCAGCGCGGATCGACCCTGACCCTGCGCCAGTTTGTTTTTGATCAATAATGAATGACAGTGCACCAGTTCCAGTCGATATCGCCAGCATAGTCGAGCTTGCATTGCGGGAAGACATGGGCTCCGGCGATATTACCGCCGAATTACTCACCGCAGACGAACAGGTCACTGCGGAAATCCTGGCCCGGGAAAGCGGTGTGCTATGTGGACGCCCCTGGGTAGATGAAGTATTTCGTCAGCTTGATCCATCGGTCGTATTGCAGTGGTTTGCCGATGACGGGGACGACATTGAAGCCGGCGAAAGATTGGTACTGGTGCAGGGTAAAGCCCGCGCTGTTCTCAGTGGCGAGCGTACCGCACTCAACTTCCTGCAGACCCTTTCCGGAACCGCGACGCGGGCCCGGCATTTTGCACAGCTGGTTGCACATACCCCGGTGAGCTTGCTCGATACGCGCAAGACTCTTCCCGGCCTGCGCAGTGCACAGAAATATGCCGTGTCTGTCGGCGGCTGCCACAACCATCGCATGGGACTGTTTGATGCCTACCTCATCAAGGAAAACCATATCGCGGCATGTGGCGGTATCGAAGCGGCAGTGGCAGCAGCCAGCAAGAACAATCCCGGCATGGAAATCGAAGTGGAAGTTCAGAACAAGGCACAGCTGGAAGAAGCTATTGCCGCCGGGGCCAGTAGCGTCCTATTGGATAATTTCAGCGTCGAACAGCTGCGGGAAGCGGTGGCCGTGAATGCCGGTCGTGTTAAATTAGAGGCTTCCGGCGGAGTCGACGAAGACACACTGGTCAGCATCGCCGAGACTGGCGTAGACTGTATTTCTGTAGGTGCGCTCACCAAGCACTGCCGGGCATTGGACCTGTCCCTGCTCGTGCAGCCGGCAGAATAGTCCTGGCTCTTCTGCAGGATACAAGCTGAAGCGAGGTCAACCATGAGAATTCGCATCAATTTAATAACCCTGACCGCCGCCCTGTGCTGCGGCGCCAGCAGCGCTGCCTGGGGACACGCGGGTAGCCTGGACCTGAACGGCGGCCACTACTGGGGACAGTCCTACCATTGCCACCTAAGCGGCTGCGAAATGCCGGACACGTTCAGGCGATTCGGGCGTGACAGCATCATGACGGACACCCGTGACCGTGAAAAATTCTTTAACGAGGATGACTGGAACTACGAGATCGATGGTGATGGCGACTGCCAGTCAACGCGCCAGGAGATGTTAATCCTCACCAGCCGTGTGCCAGTTCGCTACACCAACCCGCGCAATTGCGTGGTAAGGACAGGCGAGTGGCTGGACGAATACACCGGAGATATCTATACCGTCGCCACCCAGATGGACCTGGATCATGTCATACCACTGATGTATGCCCATACTCACGGCGGTGACCGTTGGACACCGGGGAAGAAAATCCAGTTCGCCAATGACCCCATGAACCTGATGCTGGTGGGACGCCGGGAAATCAGGCGCAAGTCGGGTCGCGGTCCTGACCGTTACTTGCCACGCGAGGAATTCCAGTGTGACTACGTGCGCCTGTGGCAGGCCATTGCCGACAAGTACGACCTCCAGCTTGATACCCGGGATAGCAATGAAATTGCCGTGACCCTCAGGGAGTGCCCTGAATAACCTGCTTTGTCGCAGGCAATAAAAAAGCCGACCCATGGGTCGGCTTTTTTGTGACGAATCCCGGTCTGATCAGGGATTCACGATATTAATGGACTCCATGCCGTTGTCCGGGTCCAGGGTTTCTTCCCCGGCGGGGAATCCCTGTTCGGACAGGATATAGGCGATCACATCTGTATATTCTTCAAACATCAATGAGCCAGGATTGTCGGCCGGCATGGTGCCCATGACCGTTTCCCACAGGTACAGCAGCGGCTGGTTATTCCAGGAACGCAATGTATCCCGGTAGAAACGCTGGTCGTGGCAGGTCTGACAGGAACTTTCGTAAACAGTCTGTCCCGCCGCAACCTGGGCCTCGGTAAAAACTCCATCCTTCACGGTCTTGGTTTGTGCCACTGTGGATTGGCGAAAGCTTAATGCCGCCAGCAGCGCACTCGCTGAAAAAACGTGAAGTACTTTTTTCGTCAATGCCATCTTGGCTATTCCTCCGCGGGCAAACGTAGTCTAGCTTGCCGCCTGATCATTAAATCCTGAAAATTTCGTGGTTTCCGGGGGGATAAAAACTGGCGCTAACCTTAAACCACATGCCCCTTGTTTTCAATAAATCCCGCCTCCCAGATTGTTGCAAAATGTTACTTTTTTGATCAAATTTCAATAACTTAGCCGATGGTGTCCAGTTTATTGCCGGTTAAATGAACCGGGGCTGAATCGGCTGTGGGGAAGCGCTGAAATGTGATGGCGCGCAGGTATGGCTGCCTGGTTTAGGCGCAACTGGCGGCACCACGTATAATCCCCGCATCCCAGAATTTCGGACCCCACTAATGGCTTTCGATGAAAAAAGTGCTTCCGCCGAGGAATTGTGGGAGCACTACATGGAGAAGTATAAAAATCCCCACCCGATCGCGAGGAAGCTTACCGATGGTTTCTTCAATTCACTGGATAGCATCATTAATTCCCTACCCCCGGAGTGCTCCCTGCTGGAAATAGGCTGCGGTCCTGGTGAATCTACACGGCGCATCAGCAACATGCTAAATGGACGCTCACTTGAAGCGTCGGAGTATGAACAACGCCTGGTGGAAATGAACCTGCGCCATGAATTTCCTGTAAAGCTGAGCCATGAATCGGTGTATGAACTGCAGCGGGAAGACAATTCCTACGACACCCTGCTCTTGTTGGAAGTCCTGGAGCACCTGGACGATTTTGAACTCGCGCTGCAGGAAATTTTCCGAGTCGCCCGGCACTCCGTTATTGTGTCGACCCCCAATGAACCCATCTGGCGCATATTGAATTTCATGCGGGGTAAATACTGGTCTGACTGGGGCAATACGCCCGGGCATATTAATCACTGGTCGAGCAGCGGGCTTGCCGGCCTGGTAAGCAGGCACGGTGAAATAATCTCCATCAGCAAGCCCCTCCCCTGGACCATCATTCACGCACGCAAGAAAGCGGCCACTGATTAATGGCGGCACAAGCCGAGAAATTTCACTGGCTTCAGCCTATATTGATCGCCCTGATACTGGTGGGCCTTTGCCTGGCTACACTTTTCCTGCTGCGCTCCGCCACCGAGATCGAGCTCGGCACACTGACGTCCCTGCCATGGCTGCCACTGGCATTGCTGCTGCAGATAAGCGCATCCAGCTTATTCATTATGGCGTGGCAGCGATGGCTGAGAGGAATCGATCGATTCTCATTTGGTGAATGCACGGCCCATATCGGTGTCACCCTGCTGGGGAAATACATACCGGGCAAGATCTGGGGGTTGCTTGGACGCACCGTGCTATTGCAACGTCGCGGTGTCTCCACGCAGACCGCCGTAGACCTGCTGCTCGCCGACCAATTCGTTACTTTTTACACAGGAACAGCTCTTGGCGTGTTGGCGTTGCTTGCCTATTTCAGCATGGCCACCAGCCTTGCCGGTGCATTACTCATTGCAGTCGCTACCCTTGTGCTTTACCGGAACTACCAGGGGCTTTTGACATGGGCCTGGCGCAAGTTCGGATTGTTGGTTCGTAAGTTCGGCAGCGAATTTCAGCCGGGGAACTCGGTTATCGGCAAGAACAGGCTGTATGAAGTATCCATCATCTATCTATTGCACTGGCTGGCCACGGCCACAGTAGTGGCGCTGCTATTTACCCCGGTGGTGGAAAACAACCTGCCTGGTCTCTACCTGCTGTTGATAGCGGCTATTCCCCTGGCAATGCTGGCGGGTTTTCTCGCGCTGTGGGCCCCCGGGGGCGTGGGGGTCAGGGAAGGGATTATTATCGCCATTCTCTCGTTGCAGCTCGATGTGGAACTGGCCGTAGCGGCGGCGATTTGCTACCGGCTCATTTGCATCCTGATCGACCTGGTAGTAGGTGGTCTGGCATTCCTGTATTTTGCCAGCAACAAGGGGCTGCTCCAGGGCAGAAATTGAATCCGGATAAGATTAGTTATTGGAATCCTTGTACATCAAGGCAGTGACCTGTTCCGATACCAGTCCGATGAGAAACACCAGTATCGCCGTCATGAACAGCACCGCACTCATGTTGGTAAACCTGCCTTCGGTTGCGAAAGTGTATAAATAGTAACCGCAACCAGTTAAAAAGAATCCTGCCGACACCGGCAGAAATATCTTCAGTGGTGAATACAGGGTACCAACCTTGAAAATAATCAGCAGGAAACGGATCCCATCCTTGAGCAAACTGATATGGCTTGCACCGAGCCGCTGTTCAGTTTTTATGGGATAGTAGGAAACGCTGTATCCTGCGCGAAAGAATGCCATGGTGCAGGTGGTTGGGTAGGAGAAACCGTTTGGCAACAGGTACAGGAATTCCCTGAACTTGTTTGCCCAAACCACACGAAAGCCCGATGTAAGGTCCATGATTTCATGGCCGGTTATTGCCGAAGAAAGCCAGTTATAGATTCCATTAGCGATGGCGCGGTAAGAATCCGCCTGGGATTCCTTGTCTCGTGCACCAACCACCATATCGTAACCTTTATGCAACTGTTCCAGCATCCGGGGTATGTCTTCCGGCTGGTGCTGACCATCCCCATCGAGAAAGACGATGATGTCCCCTGTAGCCGCGCGGGCACCCCTCTTGATGGCTGCGCCGTTTCCCTTGCTGTAGGGGTGCGAAATAACGGTGACCCCATACTGCTGACAAACGGCAACTGAGTCATCGCTGGAACCGTCGTTGACCACGATGGTTTCCGCCGCCGGCATGGCTTTAACCAGGCGCGGAAGGAATGTCTTCAGGTTCTCGGCTTCGTTCTTCGCAGGAATTACGATGGAGATACTGGGTTCGCTTGAATCGGGCATTAGTTTCCTTGTTGGCGTCGCAATTCGATATTACGCCGGATCAGGTCGATCTGCTCCTGCACCGAAGGTAACAAGGGATTACGGGCCTGGTCGGCTGTTTCGGCGCGCTGTAGAAATACCAGACTATCATCCAGATTGCCAGCAGAGTACGACAGCATGGCCTGGCGGATGGGGATCAGTGCATTGCCGCTGAGCCGGAAAGACTGGGTCAGGTTAATCAGCGCCTGGTCCAGTTGCCCGGTGAAGATATACAGGTCCGCAAGTATAAAGTGGAAGCGTATCTGGTTATTTTCAGTCATGTGCAACTGATCGATTCGTTCCGAGAGTGCAATCAGGTCCTGCAGTGGTGGATGATCACAACGATTGCCCATGAAATTTCCGAGCAGTATCTCGAATTCAGAATTAATGTCGTTGCGCAGGTACTCGAGCTGTTCTCTGTTGGCAATTTCGCGAAAGGAAATTTCTGGCTGCAGCCGAAAATCACATGCCATGTTCCACTGGTGCAACATCAGTGTAATCTCGTCCGGATAGTACTCCCGAAGCGCCACTACCGTACGCAACCCCTGTTCCGGCTCGCCAACGAGGGTCAGGTAGTCGGCAAATTGGATCTGCGCCCTGATAGACCTGGGTTTCTCATAGGCCCAGTATGCGAATAGTTCATTGGCATCTCCCCAGATTGTTGCTGCCTGCCAGGTAGACCAGGTCATGATGGCCAGTACCACGGCGACGATGGCCTGCATGATGCGTTTCGATTCCTGCACATCGATTCGTTCTACTAACAAGTTGCCGTACCACACGAGCGCGAAGAGCGGGCCTATCATGGGCAGGTAGTTGCGATGCTCGAAATACAGCTCCAGGGGAAGCACGGTAGATTCCAGCAGGTGAGTGGCGAAAAACCACAGCACCGCGAGACTGAATACCGGTTGTGATTTGAGCCAGCGCATGGCAAGCGCAAGCAATCCAAAGATGCCCACAACTGAAGGCAAAGTCGTCAGCGGCCGCAATAAACCGGTGGAAACCTCAAGATCATCGTGGAACAGCCCTGCCCCGATAACGTTTGGAATGAAGATGCGTTGCAGGTAGCTGACCAGGACACGCGACTCGGTTAACAACCACTCCGATAAAGAAAAATGCCGGGTCTCATACCTAAGCAGGCTGTCCGGCAGGGTATAGGCCAGGTAGGCAAACATGAGCGCAATGGGCAGATAGATGGCGGCACGAAACCACCACTTGAATAAGGCATCGCTTTCGGTATTGCGGAAAACAGTGAATTCGAGCGCTACGATGAGCAGCAACAACAACGCTCCGTTCTCCTTGCTCAACACCGCCAGCAGCCCGAAGGGGAACAGGCTGGCGCAGAGCAGAAAATAACCCTGCAGTCTCGCCCTTGGCAAAACCATACGGCCGCTGCAATAACAAAGCAGTGCTGCCAGGGTAAATAGCGTCATCAACTGGGTCATGCGCTGCACGATGTAGAGGGTCGTACTCACATTCAGTGGATGCACCAACCACAGAGCAGCAAGCACCAGGGCCAGCGCGGACGAGCGATTGCTATCGGGTAACAGGCGGCCGAACAGGAGTTGGCCGAGGCGGAATAACAACACGCCCGATAACAGGTGCAGGAGCAGGTTGGTGTATTTAAAGTTGGCGGGATTGGCTGGCCAGTCCTGGGCATCCAGCGGGAAAGAAGCCATGGCAACAGGCCGCCCCAGGGGACCGGAAATATTACCGAACACAAAGCGACGCAGCTCTTCCCCGCTGGTGATGCCGCCGTTGTCACCAATTGGACGAATATTGGGGTAGTCGTCCAGCAGGTAGGGCCCGGATAGCCCAGGGGAATAGGCCAGGAATGTCAGAAGAAGCAGCGCTAGCATGGCCGCCGCGACGATCCCGTCTTTCTTATTGCTGATTAGCCTGATACCTGGCCCTCCTTCGATCTCTTATCCAATGTCGCCAGGACGAAGGCAAACTTCAACCTGGGGCTTTCTGGCCTTAGTGTATAGGGCGAATACCCCGAAAACTGTGGCCGCCGGGCCAATTTGGCGGTACCGGTGCCAAACTGACACTTTTTGTCAGATTTGTACCCTGAATTTCAATACATTGCCCCTTGTGGGAATCGCGATTTTTCCCAGGATTTTGATTTTTTTCTGTTATATTTCAGCATGTTACACGTATTTTTTGGACTTGGCACGGTCTGTGTATGTATATGCCCACCCTTTGAGGATTTGAGCGAAATAAACATTTAAACGGTTCAATTTAACCAAACTGAAGTGAGATAGGAGAAAGTCATGAAGAAGGTACAAAAAGGTTTTACATTGATCGAATTGATGATCGTGGTAGCGATCATCGGTATTCTGGCTGCCGTGGCCCTGCCCGCTTACCAGAACTACTCTAACCGTGCTGCGTTCTCTGAGCTGGTACTTGCGGTAACTCCCCGTAAGACTGCCGTAGAACTGGCTATCCAGACCCGTAACCCTGATGCCCTGGGCTCACTGGACGGTGGCGTTCTGGGTATTCCCGCCAACCAGGCTGTGACCACTACTATTCACGGTGCTTCCGTGACTGACGGTGCCATCACCATGACCTGGATGGACGACGGTTCTGCTATGGACGGTGTTACCTACACCCTGACTGCTGGCGACATTACTCCGCCGGTTGACTGGACTGAAGGTGGTACTTGTCTGGCTAACGGCCTCTGCTAATCGGCCAACCAGCTAATCGACAAGATCGATGCAGGCGGCGCCCTGCTCCCAGAGCACGGCGCCGCCTTTCTTAAAGAACAAAGGCAATCGGACCAGTTATTCCAATTACCTGCGATACCCCATAAAAATTAATAGCAAACGCTGAAACTGTCTTGACTCTAAAATAATTTCGCCGCTACATTGCTTCGCAATAGACCGGCATTCAACAATCAAACTGAATAGTCGGGCTAGAGGGGTCTGAACAATGGGTCAGAAAAGGCAACAAGGCTTTACCCTGATCGAACTGATGATAGTCACTGCCATCATCGGCATACTGGTTTCAGTCGCTCTCCCGGCCTACGATCTCTACCGCAACAGGGCCCGATTTTCCGAGGCTATACTGGCTATAGGATTCTACCGTGCGGCCATACTGGTCCAGGCCCATTCCGATCGCTTCACCACTCTTGCCGATGTGGATGCCGGAACCAATGGTATCCCTCCCACCCAGGCGCAAACCGCGACAATCCATGGCATCGATGTAGTCAATGGCGTGATCACCGTGACCTGGATGGCTGATGGTACCGACCTGGCTGGAATTACCTATACCCTGGCCGCACAGGGCGTTACACCCCCCATTTCATGGGTGCAGGGTGGGACCTGTGTTAACGGCGGCTATTGCTGATCCTGCGATTGCAGTTTCGGTAGTGCGCTTACGTCCTGACTCGCGAATCAATCCGCTCCATTACCAGCCGCCGTGGCGAGCGGTTCCTGCCCATACTCGAAATCATAGTAGCCACTAAGGCGCCGCCCAACCGGGTCGAAGCAGACATAACCGCTGGTTACCGCCGAAACGAATTTTGACAGCAGGCAATCCTCTTCCAGTTCCGCCGCTAACTCTTCACTAATCCCTGATCGCACTGCCGCTTCTCGACGAAACACCTGGCGAACGCCCTCGGCCTGATCCGGCATGGCGCGGTATCGCTCGGTCTGGATGTAGAGCGGGTCGCCTATGAACTGGCTGCGAATGGCGGCGATATCGGCGCTGATATCATTTTCTGGTAGTTCTGTGTAAACCAGCTTCGGGTAAGAACCCGGGATGTCGTCGAGTACACTGCGGTCCCGGCCGAGTTCTTCGAATTCCTGTTTCGCCAGGCTGTAAATCGTGTCATAGGCGAGCACCAGGGCGATGGGCCGCTCTTCGTACACAATCCACATGCCAGCAGCCATGCAGACCACCTGAGCTGTGCCAATACAGGTCAGGTCGAAGCGCAAGCCGGGCTTGCCAGCCTTAAAAACAATCAGGGTAAGCAGCGGCCCGAGCACCAGGTCGACACCGATCACGATACGCAACCCGGTCCAGCCTCCATCCACGCTGAACAGGATCCCCGGGTACCAGACGATGAGAATGATTGCCAGCAAGACCAGGAATACAATCAGGCTGATTGAGAAATGAATCGCGAACGCTTTCCATCTGCTCATGGCTGGTAAATCCCGTATTTCACTGGTTCATCCGAACAGGGTGATTATGCTGAACTGGCCTATAATTATCGGGTCAGCCCCATGTGCTTTCAAGGAACGAGACACCACATGGACACTGCTCTTTCCAACACCGAGCTCGCCGCAGCGGTACCTAAGAACTCTGACCCTGTCTCCGGGTTAGCGGCACGGGCCGAAATTCCTTGCGTGCCAGCGAACTTAGGTCAAATGCCGGGCGAGGAATTGCAGCAAGCGCTGGCCGTTGCCTCCAGGTTTGCTGTACCGCTTATGGATCTGGGCGCCCTGGATATAAGCAGCTGCCCGGTCAATCTGGTGGCTACCAGCCTGCTGAAACAACATGGTGTGTTCCCCCTGGCAAGACTGGGTAAAACACTGTTCCTGGCCTGCAGCAATCCCGCTGATAACGAAGCATTTGCGGATATAAGTTTTCACACCGGCCTGAAGATCGAGCTGGTGATTGCAGTGGAAGCGCAATTAAAAAGATTGGTTAATCGGCACGAGTCGCAAAGGGAAACCGATGCCATCATGCTGAGAGAACTCCAGGGCATTGATCTTGATGACATAGAAATCAGCTCAGTCGATGTTGAGCAGCAATACGACGACAGTGCTGTCGACGAGGCTCCCATTGTTCGGTTTGTTAACAAGATTTTGCTGGATGCGATTAACGGCGGAGTCTCCGATGTTCACTTCGAGCCCTATGAAACCAGATACCGCATACGCTATCGCAGAGACGGAATCCTGCTGGAAGTTGCCCAGCCGCCGGTAAACCTGGCGGGACGCATCGCGGCCCGGGTAAAGGTCATGGCCAGTCTCGATATCTCAGAAAAACGCATGCCACAGGATGGCCGCATCAAGTTGAGGCTGCCGCAATCGAGAGCCATCGATCTCCGGGTCAATACACTGCCCACACTCTGGGGAGAGAAGATAGTACTGCGGCTACTGGGATCTTCTCGCTACAGCCTGAACATGGATAGCCTGGGTTTTTCCCCGCAGCAGCAAAGGCTTTACCGGGAATCATTGAGTGCTCGACAGGGTCTGATCCTCGTTACCGGGCCCACGGGCAGCGGTAAAACCGTAACACTCTATGCCGGGCTTAACAGTCTGAACAATGACGAGCGCAATATATCCACGGCCGAAGATCCGGTGGAGATCAACCTGGAAGGCATCAACCAGGTGGCGGTTAATCCGCGCAAGGGGCTGGACTTTGCCGCCGCCCTGCGTGCATTCCTGCGCCAGGACCCGGATGTCATCATGGTCGGCGAAATTCGTGATTCCGAGAGTGCAGACATCGCGGTTAAGGCTGCCCAGACCGGGCACCTGGTTCTGTCTACGCTGCACACCAATAATGCCGCGGAAACCCTGGTCCGGCTCAGGAACATGGGTATCAGCGACTATAACCTGGCGGCTTCCGTGAGCCTGATCATGGCCCAGAGGCTGCTCAGGCGACTCTGCAATCACTGTAAAGAAATCGTGGAAATTCCCGAAAAAGTACTGTTAGAAGAAGGATTTAGCGAAGCCCGGCTGGATAGCCTGAAAATCAACAGCGCAATCGGCTGTGAGCGCTGTAATACGGGCTACAGGGGCAGAATCGGAATCTATGAAGTGGTTCCCATTATCCCGGCCATTAACCGCATTATCATGGCGGGTGGCAACTCGCTGGACATCGCCGAATGCGCCCGCCGGGAGGGCTTTCCCAGCTTGCGCCAATCGGCCCTGGACAAGGTGGCGCGGGGCTTGACCAGCCTCGATGAAGCGAACAGACTAACCCGGTAACGGCAGGCACCGGTCCGGGGGTACGTGGTATCCTTGACTACCGGCCAAATCCGAGAATCGACTGAGGTGGAATATGGCGACTGAAGCCGCGCAAACCCTCTATTTATGGCAGGGATTCGACAAGAACGGCAACAAGACCAAGGGTGAAATTCCTGGCGCCAGCCAGGCCCTGGTCAAGGCTCAGCTGCGCAAGCAGGGCATTCGGCCCACCAAGGTCAAGCGCAAACCCAAGGACCTGTTTGGCCCCAAGAAGCAAAAGATCACACCGGGGGATATTGCCGTTTTCACCCGTCAGCTCGCCACCATGATGAAGGCAGGTATTCCCCTGGTTCAGTCCTTCGAGATCGTCGGGGAAAGCCTGGAGAACGCATCCATGAAGGAGCTGGTTTTCTCTATTCGAGACGACGTGGCTTCCGGTAATAATTTCGCTGACTGTATTCGCAAGCATCCCCGCTATTTCGACGACCTGTTCTGCAACCTTGTGGACGCCGGTGAACAATCCGGTGCCCTGGAAACCATGCTGGACCGGCTTGCCCTGTACAAGGAAAAATCCGAGGCCCTTAAGGCCAAGATCAAGAAGGCCATGAACTACCCCATCGCGGTTGTCGCCGTGGCTATTGTCGTAACCGGAATCCTGCTGATCAAGGTGGTGCCCCAGTTTGCGGAAACCTTTTCCAGCTTTGGCGCGGAACTGCCGGCTTTCACATTAATGGTTCTTAACTTGTCCGACCTGGCCATCGCTCACTGGTGGAAAGTCCTCATCGGTGCCGGTGTCGCCGGCTTTGCCTTTAAGGAAGCCAAGGTCAGGTCCCAGGCATTCCGCGATATGCTCGATCGCATCACATTAAAGCTGCCCATCATCGGGCCGATCATGAACAGCTCCTGCTATGCCCGCTTCACCCGTACCCTGGCAACCACCTTCTCCGCCGGTGTACCCCTGGTGGACGCTCTGGATTCTGTGGCCGGCGCAACCGGTAACGTGGTTTATGCCACCGCGTCCAAGAAGATCAAGGAAGACGTTACCACTGGCCAACAGCTGGCCTTTGCCATCAAGAACACCCTGCTGTTCCCCATCATGGTGACCCAGATGGTAGGCATCGGTGAGGAATCCGGCGCCCTGGACGGCATGCTGGACAAGTGTGCCACCTTTTACGAGGCGGAAGTCGACAACGCCGTGGATGGTCTAACTGCATTGATGGAGCCCATGATCATGGCGGTGCTGGGCATCCTGGTGGGCGGACTCATGATTGCGATGTACCTGCCGATCTTCCAGCTCGGCGCGGTAATGTAAGCCACGCTCCAGCAAGTCATCTCATACATGGAAATCATTGACGCACTGCGCGCTTACCCCACGCTGTTGATTTCTATTTGCTTCGTTCTCGGGCTGCTAGTGGGCAGCTTCCTAAATGTTGTGGTCTACCGATTACCGATCATGTTACAGCGGGAATGGAAAGCCCAGTGCTGCGAGTACCTGGAAATCGAGAACAAGGACCCGGACGAAAACGAATCCTCGGCGAAGTTTGAAATATTCAACCTGCAAAAGCCGGACTCTCACTGCCCCCATTGCGGACACAAGATTCGAGCCTGGGAAAACGTTCCGGTCCTGAGCTACCTGTTTCTCGGCGGCAAGTGTTCTTCCTGCAAGCAGAAAATCTCGCTGCGCTATCCAAGCGTGGAGTTCGTCAATGGTGTGCTGTCAGCACTGGTTGCCGCCAGCTTCGGGGCAACCTGGCTGACCCTTGCCCTGCTGTTGTTTACCTGGTCACTGGTGGCGCTAACCCTGATCGATTTCGATCACCAGTTATTGCCGGACAACATCACCCTGCCCCTGCTCTGGCTGGGCTTGCTGGTAAATGCCCTGGACCTGGGCCTCGGCGTCAGCATGCGTGACGCAGTCTTGGGCGCCATTGCCGGCTACGTGGTGCTCTGGTGTTTCTACTGGGCATTTAAACTGTTTACCGGCAAAGAAGGCATGGGCTATGGAGATTTCAAACTGCTCGCCGCCCTTGGCGCATGGATGGGCTGGCAAAGCCTGTTGCCCATTATCATTCTCTCCTCCCTGGTTGGTGCGGTGTGGGGAATGTTGATGATACTGGTGGCTGGGCGTGATCGTTCGGTGCCCATGCCCTTCGGTCCTTACCTGGCCGGCGCCGGATTCATCATGTTGATCTGGGGCCCCATGCTGTCTGAACTCTATTACTCAACTCTCATAGGCTAGGCAAGAACGGTGTTCGTAGTAGGACTGACCGGCGGGATTGGCAGTGGTAAATCCACTGTAGCTGCGCTGTTCAGTGATCTCGAGGTACCTGTCTTCGACGCCGACAGTTATTCGCGGGAAGTGGTCGAACCCGGTAGCGAGGCGCTTAAGTCCATCGTTGAGCGTTTCGGCGACGGGATTCTGGATCCCGCTGGAGAACTGGACCGGGCGCGCTTACGGGAGATCGTATTCCAGGATAGCTCGCAACGATCATGGCTCGAGCAGCTTCTGCACCCCTTGATAAACGCTAGAATCAGGGATGACCTGAGTAGCTGTACCACGCCCTACTGCATCCTGGAATCACCCCTGTTGCTGGAAACCAGCCAGCGGGAGATGGTGGACCGGGTACTGGTAGTAGATGTCAGCCGGGAAATCCAGTTGCAGCGTGCGCTGTCACGGGATGGTAGCGACCAGGCGGTCATCGAAGCCATGATCGAGTCCCAGATGGATCGGCAACAACGCTTGCAGCGGGCTGACGATGTTATTAATAATGAAGCGGAAACTGCCTTGCTGGAAGAGCGAGTAAAACAGTTACACGAACACTACCTGAAACTGGCGCAATTGGATGAGCAAGAACATTAAATCCGTAAACTGCCCCACCTGCCAGGCACCGGTGCCCTGGGAAAACTCCAGCGAATACCGGCCGTTCTGCAGCGAACGCTGCAAGCTTATCGATTTCGGTGATTGGGCAACAGAGAAGAACAGTATTGCGGGAGAACCCGTTTACCCGGAAGCATCCGGAGAGGATTCCCCGGAGCCATTGCAATAATCAGGGTATGAACGACTTATATACCGCCGAAGGTGGGTATATTCATCCAGTAAAACTTGCTGTTTTCTGCATGGATGTCGTTGTTCAGGAACAGGTAGAGTAAATCCCCGTCCCGCGAAATTCGTATCTTGCGAATCGCCTCACCTTCAAGCAATCCCAATTCGAAGTCTTCAAGAATGAGGTGGGTCGCCACATCGTAGAAGAACAGGCGGTCATTGTCCGTGGCCACCAGCATGGTTCCATCGGCGCTGAATGTCGCACTTACGGGCGAACTTCCCAGGAACCATTCGCCGTCGGAATCGTAGTAGGACCTGGGGTTCATATCCACGATGCTGAATTCGCCATCGGCGGAATCCAGGGGCCGGTTACCGTTGGGGCAGGTGTAGGCCAGGCGCAATCCGTCGGGTGATATCTGGAAATCAGTACAATTCTCACCTACCTGGATATCGGTACCATCGATAAAGGTCAGGGTGTTGGACGCCGGATTGAAATCGAAGGTCGCCAGGTTGGTTTCCGTAGCCAGGAACAGGTGGTCCATCAACGGGTCATACTCTACCCGCACCGGCTCCAGCAGCGGGATTGCTTCGGTGAGGAAGGTTGCGTCCGGATCCATCAGGCCGAGCCACAGGCGCGTATCGGTAAACGGCAGGTTTACGATTTCCGGATCGACACCGGGACCATCCAGCATGATCGCGAAAACGTTGCCGTTCTCTCCCCGGGCAATATCCCGCAATGCCCAGTGGTAGGTCCAGGACCCCGCCATGCGGGTAATGGTCTGCTGCACCGGGTTGTGGGTTATGGTGGCAGTGTTCAGGTCGAGCCGGTAGAGACGTTCCGATTCCGGGTGCACGGTCATGAATACCTGGCCGTTCACCTCGTCCAGGGTGAACTGGTCAGGTGCCGTGTTGAATGTGTATATGGCGCCGGTTTCACCACTGATGAGGTTGCGCTCCACCACCCTGTTACGCAGGAAATCCCCGATCAGCACCCAGCCGTGGCACAAGGGTACGAAATCCTGGGATGGCTCCACGATCAGGCCGCCACCCAGGGCGGAAATCAGGGCCTCATCGGGCTGGCCTGTACTGCACCAATAGACAGGGTTTCAAAGATCCAGGGATTACTGCCCTCGACATATTCCAGGCGAAAGGCAAGCTGGTCTTCATCCAGCGCCACGCTGGGCATGTCTAGCACACCGGAGTTAACCGAATAGGTTGGTGTACCGGCAGCTACACCGACATTTTGCGGTGGCGTAAATGAAGCGCAATCAAATAGCTGAATGCCGCTCAGGGGCGGCGTGCCACCACCAGTACCGGTAACGGATGCCGCGGTGAGCTGGAAGAGTGAATCATTGACATCCACCAGCACGAACTCGGCAGCCACTTCACCTATGCCAGAAACCTCGATCCCCGGTGCAGTCAGGCGGTAACCGTCGAAGCGGGCACGATCATTGGCCAGGAGTGGTGCCGTACCGGCGGTAAATTCCAGTGAGAAATCGGTGAAAAACTTTACCCCGGTAAATGCTGGAAACAGGTCTTCATCAATGGATGTAGAAGCGATGGCGCTCTTCACACGGAAACCAACGAAGCGACCCGTGTGCAATGCCGCGTTTACGGCACCGGTTACATCGATATTCAATTCGGTCAGTTCATAGGCATCGATTTCCGCCACCGGTGTCTCCAGCCCGAGGCTGAGATCGGAGAATTCAATGGTGCCATCATCGGAGTAAACATAGAGCTCCAGGGGAATGGCCATGTTTTGCGGATAGGCTTCTTCGATTCGCAGGCGGAGGTTTGCTGTGGAAACCTGGGTGGTCTGGTTAAAGTCGAAGATCATGGTGGCGGCATCGACGAACTCGTTACCGGTAACGGCCCAGCCACCGGAGCTTACATAGGATGCCTGTGGTGGCGGTAATTCTTCACCCACTACTTCCTGGGAAGGGTCGGTTTCCACCAGCACACCGTCATCCACCAGCACCGCGAAATCTGCATGAGCGCTGAGACTAAGGAATAACAGGCCGGCACCAAGCAGGGGCGCCACCGGGCCTGGTAACTGGAAAAGTCCTTGCGCTGGAATCCTGATCATGTTGCGAAAAATTCCCAAGATAGCATCCGTCACGCTCTGGCAGATGCCCTAATAATATCCTTATTTTCAACTAGTTAGCGCAAATCTCAGTGACCTGGTTCACAGAGTTTTAACACAGGCAATCTGCGCAATTTTTACCCATCCACCATGCTGTATCTGCCTGAATGGCCAATACTTTATCACAATTTGGCCGATTTCATGGGAATTTTTCCCAGCTTAAATCCCTAAATATCAGTAACTTGCTACCAATTTCGCAGCTACTGGCTGAATAACTCCCGATAGGCAGCTCACTGTTAAGGATTTATTACAAGGAGTCTCACTCACCGCCAGGCAGGAAAGCCCCGATACCGGCAATGCCCCGGGCACCGTGGTCTCGAGCAGTCTCCAGTTCACTTCGCTGTATGCCCCCCAGGGCATAAACCGGCAAATCCGCATGCTTGCTAAGATCGGCAAACCCGGCCCACCCCAGGGCCGCGCCGCCGCCATAGCGGGCGACGGGATGTACCGGTGACAGGAAAGCGAAATCCGCACCCAGTCGCCCAGCCTGTTGTAATTCGGCCATATCGTGGCAGGCGGCGCTGAGCAACACGTCATTGCTCACTGGCCGTTCCTGGAAATATGCGAGTCGACTCGAATTACAGTGGTAGCCCATGTGTTGGGATGGAGGCAGTCTATGGAAGGCTGCAAGATCACCATGGAATATCAGTGTGCAGGCCCCGGCGCACAAGTCCAGTGCCCGCTTGAACCAATCGATGTATTGTTCCTGGTCTAATCCGGATTGCCGAAACAAGATGAAAGGCAATTGCTGCTGCAACCAGGATTCGAGTATCGGCAACAGTTCAGTCCATGACCCGGTATCGGGCGTTATGACTATTTCTGATGGCAGGTTGAGCCTTCGAATGATGGGCACATTGGCCACGGGAAATTCTTCTGACTTCATGGATTCAGGCTTCTGCCAGCGGATGGATTGCCCTTCCATTCCCCTGGCCTCACCAGACCAGCGATCCACCATCCAGACGTCCAGTAAGACAGATTTATCCGGGTAGTGATGGGTAAGCTGCATCAGGGGAGAACAATCGAGGACCTGCAAATCCAGCTCCTCGGCAAACTCCCGCACCAGGCCTTGCAATACGGACTCACCGGCTTCCAGCTTACCCCCGGGAAATTCCCACAGGCCTCCCTGATGACTGTCCGCGTGACGGAGGGATACCAGGACTTCCTCGCGCTCATTGCAAAGCACGCCTACCGCGACGTGGATGATTTCAGGTTCGGTAGTCCGCATTAATGCGCACATAGTCCTGGGACAGGTCGGAAGTCCATACGGTCTCGGAAGATTGCCCTCTTCCCAGGGAGATATTTATCTCAATATCCTGCCGGTCCATCTGCGCCTGCCCCCGGGCTTCCGTATAGTCAGCATCCACGGCACCGGCGGTTACGATTGGCAGATCGCCCAGGAGAATATTTACGCCATGGAGATCCAGGGCATCGATTTTCGCCCTGCCAACAGCAGCCAGTATGCGGCCCCAGTTGGGATCAGACGCGAAGCATGCCGTTTTAACCAGGGGAGATTCGGCTACGGTATAGGCCACCTCGAGACATTCTTCGCCGCTGGCACCACCACTGACATTAATCGTAATGAATTTACTGGCCCCTTCAGCGTCCCTTATCAAGCCCATGGCAAGTTCCCTGCATACCTCATTAATGGACGACTGCAAGGCCTTGCGATCAGTCTCTTCCAGGGATTCTGCATCGACACCGGAAGCGCCGGTGGCAACCAGCATGCAACAGTCATTCGTCGAGGTATCACCATCAACGGTGATGCGATTAAAACTTTCTCTTACCGCACCCTGCAACAACTGTTGCAATCTGTCTTTCGCTATCGCCGCGTCGGTGAAAACAAAAGCCAACATGGTGGCCATGTTGGGTTTTATCATTCCTGAACCCTTGGCGATACCGGTAACGGTAACGGTCTGGCCATCGAGTTGAAGTGATCGTGAAGCCAGCTTGGGCACCGTGTCCGTAGTCATGATACCCGTGGCCGCAGCCTGCCACTGGTCCACCGCCAGGCTGTTAATAGCAGGCTCCAGTCCGGCGATGATCCTGTCATCGGGCAGGGGTTCGCCGATCACACCGGTTGAAAATGGCAATACCTGTTGCGGCTCCGTATTGCAGAGATTGGCAGCGGCTACGCAACAGCGCAGGGCGGCCTGCCGGCCTGCATCGCCTGTACCCGCATTGGCATTGCCGGTATTTATTACAAACAAGCGGGGAGCGGCATACTCCAGGTGTTCACGACATATTCCTACCGGTGCCGCGCAAAATGCGTTGCGAGTGAACACACCGGCCGTGGTACTGCCTGGCTCCATCTCGATGACGACAAGGTCCAGGCGTTCCGTGTAGCGAATACCGGCAGCAACGGCGGAGAGCCGGATACCGGCAACATTCATTGACACATTGGTTTCGGAAGTCACTGACAGTCCCTGTCAGGCAATCTTGCCGTGGCAGAGCTTGAATTTCTTCCCGGAGCCGCAAGGGCAAGGTTCATTGCGGCCGACCTTGGGCATGTCACGAACAAATGGTGCCTGTTTCTCACCTGCCGCGGCCTGCCCTTCCTGTGCCTGTGCCTCACCACCCCCAGGCTCACCGGAGAGCGCGGAAACCGCCTGGTGCTGATAGGCCACTCGTTTGCGGGCTTCTTCTTCGGCGCGCTTGCGCTCGATGGCATCCGCTTCGTCTTCCTGGCGAATCTTCACATGACTGAGCACCTTGATTACCTCATGCTGCAGATTTGACATGAGCTCGGTGAACAGGGCGAATGCCTCGCGCTTGTATTCCTGCCTCGGATTCTTGCCGCCATAGCTGCGCAGGAAAATACCCTGGCGCAAATGGTCCATGGTGCCGAGATGATCTTTCCACAAGCCATCGAGAATTTGCAGTGTTATCTGCTTCTCAAACAGGCGCATCTTGTCACCTACCACCGCACACTTTTCTTCATAAGCCTGGCTGAGTTGTTCCACGATTCGTTGCTTGAGCTGATCTTCATAGAGTTGATCGTCTTCATCCAGCCATTGTTGCACCGGGAGCTGGGTACCAAACTCTGTTTCCAGGGCTTCTTCCAGGCCTGGAATATCCCACTGCTCAGGAATACTCTGGGGCGGGATATAGTCATCAACAATATCTGAAACCACCTCTTCCCGCATATCGCCTACCAGTTCGGAAATGTCATCGCTAGCCATCAACTCATTGCGCTGGCGATAAATAATCGTCCGCTGGTCATTGGCGACGTTGTCGTATTCCAGTAGTTGTTTTCGTATATCGAAGTTCCGACCTTCAACCTTGCGTTGTGCCTTTTCGATCTGGTTGGTAACCATGCGATGTTCGATGGCCTCGCCTCGCTCCATACCAAGCTTGCGCATGAAATTGCGCACACCCTCGGTCATGAAAATACGCAGCAAGTTGTCTTCGGTTGACAGGTAAAACCTGGAAAAACCCGGGTCGCCCTGGCGTCCGGCGCGCCCTCGTAACTGATTGTCGATGCGGCGGGATTCATGTCGCTCGGTACCAATAATATGCAGACCACCGGCGGTCACCACCGCATCGTGGCGCTCCTGCCATTCCTCCTTGATTTTCTGCACCCGCTCATCAGTCGGATTGGATAGGTCCGCAACCTCGGCCTCCCATTTACCCCCTAATACGATGTCGGTGCCGCGGCCAGCCATGTTGGTGGCAATGGTTACTGCTCCAGGCCTGCCTGCCTGGGCAATAATTTGGGCTTCCTTTTCGTGAAACTTCGCATTCAGCACTTCATGCTTGATCTTCTGCTTGGTGAGAAACTGGGAGATCATCTCCGACATATCAATAGATGCTGTGCCCACCAGTACTGGTGCGCCACGCTTGCTGATATCGGTGATATCGTTAACGATTGCCTCTAGTTTCTCCTCCATGCTGAGGAAAACCAGGTCATTTTCATCGTTGCGGATCATGGGCACGTTGGTTGGAATGACAACCACATCCAGTCCGTAGATCTGGGCGAATTCAAAAGCTTCGGTGTCTGCGGTACCGGTCATGCCCGCCAACTTGTCATACAGCCTGAAGTAGTTCTGGAAAGTGGTGGATGCAAGGGTCTGGCTTTCGCTCTGGATTTCCAGCCCCTCCTTGGCTTCGAGCGCCTGGTGCAGACCTTCTGACAGGCGCCGCCCTTCCATGGTGCGCCCGGTGTGTTCATCGATGAGCACGATGCGCCGATTCTGGACAATGTACTCTATATCCTTGTTGAACAGGTGATGAGCCTTCAATGCGGCATGCACATGGTGCAGCAGCGATAGATTGGTCGCGGCGTACAGTGATTCCCCTTCCTCTAACAGCTTTTGCTTGATCAACAAGTCCTCGACAAACTCGTGGCCCGTTTCCGTGAGTTCCACCTGCCTGCTCTTCTCATCCACACTGAAATGGCCGGTATCTTCTGGCACGAAGCTCTTGTCCATCATCTCCAGCTTGGACCGCTCCTGCTTCTCTCCTTTCTCCAGCTTCGGGATCAGCTTGTTGATGGCAATATAGAGTTCCGAACTGTCTTCCGCCGCACCGGAAATAATAAGCGGGGTTCGTGCCTCATCGATCAGGATGGAATCCACTTCGTCCACGATGGCGAAATTCAGCTTCTGCTGCATCTTGTCTTCCAGGCGAAATGCCATGTTGTCGCGCAGGTAGTCAAAGCCAAACTCGTTATTGGTGCCGTAGGTAATGGAGCTCTCGTATGCGGCTCTCTTGTCTTCCGGGGATTGTCCAGACCTGATAATGCCGACACTCAGACCGAGGAATTCATACAAGGGGCGCATCCAGTTGGCGTCTCTTTCCGCCAGGTATTCATTCACGGTGACAATGTGGACACCGTTGCCGGCCAGGGCATTCAGATAGGCGGGTAAGGTCGCTACCAGGGTTTTACCCTCACCCGTACGCATTTCTGAAATGCTGCCCTCGTGCAGGACCATTCCCCCGATGAGCTGCACGTCGAAAGGCCTCATTGCCAGCGTACGCTTGCTGGCTTCCCTTGCTACGGCAAAGGCTTCCGGCAGGATATCTTCCATTGTCTCACCGGCCTCCAGGCGGCCGCGAAACTCTTCAGTCTTTAGTTTCAGCTCTTCATCACTGAGCGCGCTAATGCCTTCTTCAAGACTGTTAATCACGTTAACAACCTTGCCCAGTTTTTTCAGTTTCCTGGAATTGCTGCTTCCAATAATCTTGTTAAGTATATTCATTAATAAATCAGTAGAACGGTTGAGATACAGATGTACGAAATCGAGATGCGCGGAAATCCGGCATCAACGCAGATGCAAGCTCAATATTGAGCCGGGAAGGAATTATCTGGCGGTGCGGTGAATGTACGCGGCGGGATCGACCACCCTGCCGTTCTTGTACACCTCGAAGTGTACGTGAGGTCCGGTGGATCTGCCGGTGGAACCCACAAGAGCGATGTTCTGGTTTTTCTTGACTACGTCGCCTACTTCTACCAGTAGTTTTTCGGCATGGGCATAGCGGGTTGTAAATCCATTGCCGTGATTTACTTCAACCATCAAGCCGTAACCGGAGCGTGGACCCGACCAGGTTACTACGCCGGCCGCAACGGTGTTGATATCTGAACCGGCCTTGCCGGTGGTAAAATCCACTCCTGCATGAAAGGTCAGCCTGCCAGTGAAAGGATCTGGCCTCCTGCCGAATCGTGAAGCGATCCAGCCGCGCTCAACAGGTCGCCCAGCTATGAATACGTCTGACTGAATTTTCCGATCGGACATTAACCCTTCAAGAATCTCCAGTTGTTGTTGCCTGTCCTCCAGTTGTGCTTCGAGCTGTGTTACGGCATCCATGAAGCTGCTGGTGGTATAGGCTTCAGACTCGCCAGTGGAGGGTCCACCTATTGCAACTGGTTGTGAGAAATCAAATTCACCGTCATCGAGGTCTGCGATGCTGGTAATTCTTTCACCGACAGCATCCAGCCTGACCAACCTGGCTTGCAACATCGCCAGTCGTAAAGTCAACACTTCCAGTTGCTCTTCAGAATTTTGCTTGATCTCTGCAAGCTGTTCAGTCTGCAATCGAATCTGGCGATCCCAGCTCTCTGCTGTCTCTTCGGTGAAAATGCGTGAATTCTGGGAAACTGCAAGCTGGTAGCCGAAATAGCCAAGGGCCACTGGAGCGCCCAGCAGCAAAACTGAAAGCAGGCCCTTTATCCAGCCTTTGAGAATAATAGTACGGGTATGGCCGTGGCGTTGGTCTACAAGAATGACTTTCATTGTTAAGCGTGTTTTAGCATTCCCTGGTAATGCTTTAATTCAGGAAGCTCCAACGCCCAACAAGGCGAAAGAACTGGTCTATGGCAGTAACCGAGACCAAATGATGTGGGACAATGGCGGTGAAGTCAACCGGCGCTTAGGGCCCGGAATCAGGCCGCTAGCACGGGTTTCATGTAGGAAATCGGTACCTGGGTTTCCTTGTCAAAGCTGACAATTTCCCAGGCATCTTCATTTACTTCCAGCATCCTCAAAAGGGCATTATTAAGGGCATGCCCGGATTTGTACCCCTTGAACTCGCCTATCAGGCTATTGCCCAGCAGGTACAGGTCCCCGATGGAATCAAGAATTTTGTGTTTTACAAACTCGTCTTCATAACGCAGGCCATCTTCATTGAGAACCTTGTAGTCTCCAACGGCGATTGCATTATCCATGGATGCACCCAGAGCAAGGTTTCGATTACGCAATTCTTCAAACTCGTGCATGAATCCGAAGGTTCGCGCCCTGCTAACTTCCTTCACAAACGAGGTGCTGGAAAAATCGATAGTGGCGCTCTTGGTATATTTCTTATATACCGGGTGGTCATAGAGTAATGTATAGCTGACTTTGAAACCGTTAAATGGTTCAAGGCTTACGGATTTGTCACCCTGCTCCAATTTGACCGGTTTCTTGATCTTTATGAATTTTTTCAGTTCCGGTTGCTCTTCGATCCCAGCTGATTGAATAAGGAAGACGAAGGGACCGGCGCTGCCGTCCATGATCGGTACCTCAGGCGCACTAACGTCTACAAAGCAATTATCGATGCCAAGCCCTGACATGGCCGACATCAGGTGTTCTATCGTGGAAATCCGTACGTTGTCTTTAACCAGCGTCGTCGAGAGGGTGGTGTCACCAACATTGGATGCACGGGCTTCGATCTGCACTGCAGGGTCAAGATCGACACGGGTAAAAATAATTCCGGTATTCACCGGGGCAGGACGGAGAGTCAGGTAAACTTTCTCACCGGTATGCAATCCGACGCCGGTTGCGCGAATCGCATTCTTCAGTGTTCTTTGCTTTAACATGGGCCTACGCCACGGGATTAAATCCCGCTCTTTGCAACCAGCGTCAGGACGGTGATTGCTTTTTGTTAATCCGTTAATCGGGAGCCACTCATACCCGCCGATTATTCTTCCTGTGTTAATTCAGCAGAAGACTTCAGACTCTTGCCAGCCCTTTCTGTATTTCTGTCACTTGTCCTGCACGCGCCAACCCTCTGCCAAGACAGACAGCAAACGGTTTTTCGTATCAGGCAATACTCCCCTCGCATGCGCTCCCCGAATCGTTCTTCTTTATATATAGGTTTTCGATTCGATCAACACGCTCCTGGAGCGTGTAGCGGGAACTCTTCTCCTGGCCCGGCCTGGAGCTGCTATGTCCCAAAACCGTGATGCCGGATAGTTTCCACCGACCGCGTACGCAGCGATTCGATCGGTAAAAACTGCCGCATGGTACCAAAACTGCACATTTTTCCCAACTGGCAATTTCTATGCGGTTAAAAGCCTAAGACCTCCGAATCGGAAAAAAGTTCTCGAAGGCCCCAAATTCGGCAATTGTCCCGCTATCAGTCAGCCTGTCTTCGCAAGAATGCCGGGATATCCAGGTAATCCATGTCCGGCGCTTCCGCACCTACGGCCTGGGCCATGCCCGCTCCCGCTGCCCGGTTGCGCATTATGGCCGGCCGATCGAGGTCGCTGTAATCTCCCGCTTCCCGTTCAGTGTTGTCCACCACTTTCGTGGGTCGTTCATGGGCCAGGCCCAGCCCGGTTGCCACCACTGTTACGTGCATTTCTTCCGCAAGGGCCGGGTCGATCACCGTACCAACCACTACCGTGGCATCGTCAGAGGCGAATTCCTCGATAGTGTCACCTACTTCAGAGAACTCACCCAGGGACAGGTTCTCACCAGCGGTAATGTTCACCAGTATGCCCCGCGCACCCTGCAGGTTTACGTCTTCCAGCAGCGGGCTGCGAATCGCGGATTCGGCCGCTTCACGGGCGCGATCTTCTCCCAGGGCGATACCCGTACCCATCATGGCCATGCCCATTTCGGACATGACTGTTTTCACGTCGGCGAAATCGACATTGATCATGCCTGGATTCATGATAAGGTCCGCGATGCCTTTAACCGCACCAAGAAGAACATCATTGGCCGCCTTGAAAGCTTCCAGCAGCGAAGCTTCCTTACCCAGCACATCGAGCAACTTCTCATTGGGAATTGTGATCAGGGAATCGACATTGTCTGACAACAGGTCAATGCCCTTGTCCGCTATGCTGGATCGCTTTTTACCCTCGAAAGGAAATGGCCTCGTCACTACAGCAACAGTGAGTATATCCAGTTCCTTGGCTACCTCCGCGACAATGGGAGTTGCTCCGGTACCGGTACCACCACCCATACCGGCTGTTATAAACACCATGTCGGCACCGGATAAAATGTCCGCGATTTCATCCCTGTCTTCCAGGGCAGCCTGCCTGCCAATCTCGGGATTGGCACCCGCGCCCAGTCCCTTGGTGATATTACTGCCCATTTGCAGGACAGTTTTGGCTTTCAGATTGTTTAGAGCCTGGGCGTCGGTGTTGGCACAAATAAATTCCACACCCTCAACTTTGTGGTTGATCATGTGGTGCACAGCGTTTCCACCGCCACCACCGACTCCTATGACTTTTATTACTGCACTCTGTGCAACGTTCTCGACTAATTCAAACATATAGCCCCCTCGATCTCAGATATTCTGCTAGCGTTAGTAACTGTTAAAAGTTTCCTTGAAAAAAGCTTTTCACTCGATCCACGATGTGAATTTGAGGTTCTCTCGTGTGGTCGAGTCCATCTTGCTCTTGAAACTGTTTAAGCCCATACATCAGTAACCCAACGCCGGTCGAATAAATCGGGTTTCTAACGATATCGGCTAATCCATTGACATTATGAGGCGCACCAACTCTCACTGGTGCGTGAAAAATTTCCTCTGCGAGGTCAACAACTCCTTCCATTTTGCTGGTGCCACCAGTCAGCACGACGCCGGCCGCCAACAAGTTTTCGAATCCGCTTCTTTGCAGTTCCGCCTGAACCAGGGTATATAACTCGTCATACCTGGGCTCTACCACCTCCGCCAGGGCCTGCCGGGAAAGCTCCCTGGGCGGTCGATCCCCAACGCTTGGCACCTTGATTTTTTCATCGGCCTTGGCGAGCTGGGTCAACGCGCAGGCATACTTGATCTTGATTTCTTCTGCGTTTTCCGTAGGCGTACGCAGTGCCATCGCAATGTCATTGGTTACCTGGTCACCCGCAATGGGTATAACCCCGGTGTGACGGATCGCACCCTCGGTAAAAATAGCTATATCGGTTGTGCCTCCACCGACGTCCACCAGGCACACGCCCAGTTCTTTTTCATCTTCTGTTAGCACGGCGTAACTCGAAGCAAGTTGCTCGAGAATAATCTCATCTACTTCGAGACCGCAGCGGCGTATGCACTTTTCTATGTTTTGAACGGCGTTAATTGCGCAGGTCACCAGGTGCACCTTTGCCTCTAACCTGACGCCGGACATCCCAAGCGGTTCTTTTACTCCTTCCTGTGAATCGATGATGTATTCCTGTGGAAGAATGTGTAGCACCCTCTGGTCGGCCGGTATCGCCACCGCCTGCGCCGCATCGATGACTCTTTCGATGTCGGGTTTCATTACCTCGCCGTCTCGAATTGCGACAATGCCATGAGAATTCATGCTTCTTATATGGCTTCCTGCGATACCGGCGTATACAGAATGGATTTGGCAGCCCGCCATGAGTTCGGCCTCTTCCACCGCGCGCTGGATGGACTCGACCGTAGACTCGATGTTTACAACCGTACCCTTCTTCAGGCCCCTTGATCGGTGACTGCCAATGCCAACGATATCGAGATTGCCTTCTTCCCTGATCTCACCGACGATGGCCACAACCTTGGAAGTACCAATATCCAGGCCTACGATCATGTTATCGCCCGTTGCTTCGTTCATAGTTCGAGCTCTCCAGACAGGGCAAATGGTTCCGGCGCCTCACTTGCCGGGCCATGATCAATTCCTGCCACCTCTTTCTGTAATTCCATTTTTGTACTCACAGCAATGCCGTTCTCATACCTCAAGTCGACGCTTTCCAGGATTTCTCCGCTGTCGACTAAATGTGCGTTGTAAAAATCAACAAACCTTTGCAACCTGCCGTCGATATTGACTCTTCCCAGCATCACGCTAGCCGAATCATTCAGTGTCAGCTCCCAACTGCCTCGTGGGCTCAGGGTCAGTCCGGTTAGCCTGAGACCGCTGGAAAACAGGATCTGGCTGAGTCGCTGGTACTGCTCCATAACCTGCCCATGTTTTCCCTCGGATCCGCTCAATACTGGTAATGTAGAAAGCACAGTCGAATTCTGTGGATTAAAGATATTGCCGTACTGGTTTATTAATCCCTGGTTTCCCCAGCGAGCAATGGCCACTTGCTCTGTTATTTCGACGCTCAGCGTGTTTGGCCAAGACCGTTTCAAGGCAGCCGTGTATATCCATGGCTCTTGTTCCAGTGTTGCCTTCGCCCGACTGACATCGAAATCAAAAAAACCTGAACCCATGAACGGATTTAACAACCTGGATACAGTTGATTCCGTTGCAAACTGCCCCGCACCGCTAATCTCAATGCTGGTAATTGGCCGATTAATGTAATTGCCTATACTGGAGAGATTCGCAACTACTGTTGCGAGTATCCCCGCTGCCATTACTCCGGCGCCGATGCGAAATACCCAGGGCGATCGACGCTTGAGCGGCTGCCGGCCAACGCTTCGGTTGCGTACAGCGCCAGGAATCCTGCTCCTGTTGTCAATTGCCGCGATCGTGGTCACCTTGATATCGCTTCCAGTTCTTTCTGCATAATTTGTAACAATAATTCGTCAAAACTCTTTCCAGCCTTCTTCGCCGCCATGGGGATAAAGCTGTGGCTGGTCATCCCCGGTACCGTATTTAGCTCCAGCAAGTAAAATTTCCCCTCGCTGTCCTGCATAACATCCACTCTTGCCAATCCAGCACAACCGAGGCTTTCATAAGCTCGCAAAACCAAATCATCCAGTAAGGCCAACTGTTCATCCGGCAATTCGGGTGGACAAATGTACTCAGTATCCTCATCGACGTACTTGGCATCGTAAGTAAAAAAATTTCTTTTAGTCCTCAACTCAATGGGAGGCAGCAACTCACCGTGCAAAACACCCACTGAAAACTCGCTGCCATTGATATACTTTTCAGCCATTACCTCTGAGTCATACTGCTTAGCCAACTCAAATTGTTTTTTTAATCCTGCTACGTCTTCTACTATCTCTATCCCCAGGCTGGATCCACCACTTACAGGCTTTACAACCGCAACGCCCAGGTCACCAATTGCTGCCGACCAATCCGTGTCTTCTTGCAACAACATGAAATCGGCAGTGTTCAATCCGAGACGCTGCCAGATCAATTTGCTCTTCACCTTATCCATGGCGAGTGCGGAAGCCAGTACACCACTTCCTGTGTAGGGCAGCTGCATGATGTCGAGGAGGCCCTGGATCACGCCGTCCTCTCCGCCTTTCCCATGCAGCATGTTGAAGATGAAATCCGGTTTCACCTGCTGCAGCCGGTCGATGATGTCTTCACCGACATCGATTGCCGACACCTCGAATCCGAGGCGCTGCAAACCTTCATGAACCGCGGTACCGCTGAGGAGCGAAATTTCCCGCTCCGAAGACATGCCACCCATGAGGACGGCAATACGGCCAATATCTGCAGCTATTTTGTCTCTATTTATCGTGCTCATGGGCCGATTTCTTAACCGCTAAAATCCAAAATCTTCCATTAAAATCAAACAATTATCGGCCCTGTCAGCCCTCGAATCCGGTCTCGGACAAGTGCTTGGCCAGGCCGCCCACGCTACCCGCTCCCTGGGTCAGCACCATGTCTCCGGGACGCAGCAAATCCCGCAGTATTCCCTGCACATCCCCTTCTTTTTGCACGTAGATGGGATCCACCTTCCCGCGCAGTCGAATGGAACGGCATAGTGAACGGGAATCCGCTCCCGCAATCTTCTTCTCACCTGCCGAATACACTTCCAGCAGCAACAACACATCCACCTCGGACAGTACTTCGACAAAATCCTCATAGAGGTCATTGGTGCGTGAATAGCGATGGGGCTGAAAAATCATGACAAGTCGGGACTGGGGCCAACCCTTGCGCAGTGCTGCAATAGTTGCCGCCACTTCCGTCGGGTGATGGCCATAGTCATCCACCAGGGTTACGCTGCCACCGGGGACGGGGAACTGACCCTGGATATCGAAGCGGCGACCCACTCCGGAAAAACTGGCAATTCCTTCTTTTATAGCCTTGTCTGAAATTCCTTCATCGGTGGCTATGACTACCGCAGCCGTTGCATTCAGGGCGTTGTGCCTGCCTGGCATATTCAGGGATAGTTTGAGATTCGTCTTCTTATCCGGCCTGCTGACTTCAAACTGAATCTTTGATTCGTTTTGCTGCAGGTTCACAATCTGGAAGTCAGCCTTTGCCGAAAAACCGTAGGTCAGCTTTGGCCTCGAAATCTTGGCAATTACGCTGCGTACTCCTGGATCATCTATGCACAGTACCGCCAATCCGTAGAAAGGAAGGTTGTGCAGGAATCCAATGAAGTGCTGTTTCAGGTTTTCAAAATCGCCACCATATGTTGCCATGTGGTCCGCTTCTATGTTGGTGACCACTGCTACCATAGGCTGCAAATGCATGAATGAAGCATCGCTTTCATCGGCTTCCGCAACCAGGTACCTGCTCTCACCCAGGCGGGCATTTGTTCCCGCACTATTCAATAGTCCGCCTATGACGAAGGTTGGGTCCAAACCTCCGGCAGCGAATATAGAAGCGAGAATGCTTGTAGTAGTTGTCTTGCCATGGGTGCCGGCTATGGCTATGGCATGGCGGTAGCGCATCAGTTCCGCCAGCATTTCGGCACGGG
>CAYFKD010000001.1:406321-626947 GCA_964343795.1 uncultured Pseudohongiella sp. | reverse complement strand
CGGGGAATCAGCGGCTTCGCTGCGGTTTTCGCGGCGCGCAATTCTGGATTGTTCTGTTTAACGGCAGAGGAATAGACGACTACATCTGCGTCTGCCACGTTGCCAGCCTCGTGCCCAACATATATTCGGGCTCCCATCTTCTCCAGCCGAGCCGTGTTTGCTGACTCACTAATGTCGGAACCGGAAATATCATATCCCTGGTTCAGCAACACCTCAGCGATACCACACATACCCGCACCGCCAATGCCGACAAAATGAATCGTGCGTATACGCCGCATTTCCGGAATTGTATGCACTGCGGGATTAATGGCCATGAGCCACCTCCAGGCAACAACGGGCAATCTTGTCGGCGGAATCGGGAATGGATTTGGCCAGGGCCTTTTCACCCATCTCTATGAGAAGGGTTTTTTCAGCAGCATAGCGCTCCAGTAATTTACCGATGGATTCCGCGGAGAGCTTGTCCTGCGACATGAGCTTTGCCGCACTCGCGTTGACCAGCCACTCGGCATTTTTCTCCTGCTGCCTGTCGGCATGATGTGGGTAAGGTACGAGTATGGAAGGCAGCCCGGCGGCAGCAAGTTCAAACACCGTACTGGCGCCGGAACGGCACAACACGATATCAGCCCATCGGTAGGCAGCGGCCATATCTTCGATAAAGGCATCGAGCCGGAAACTTTCATCCAGGGCAATACCCTTCGCATCGTATTTCGAGCGGCAGTCATGCAGGAGACGCTCGCCACACTGGTGCCATACCTGCAAATCCGCGGTTCCTTTCCAGCCGGCAATCAATTCCGGAACGACTTCATTTATCGCCCGCGCACCCTGGCTTCCACCCAGCACCAGTAGGCGCAACTGGCCCTGGCGCCCGGCTTCCTGGCGCTGCTGTAATGATGCCGACCCAATTTCAGCGCGCACTGGATTGCCCGTCACCATTTCACGCCTTGCAGCAGGAAAGGTTTGCGGGAAAGCAGTCAGGACCTGGCAGGCAAAGCGGGCAAGCAATCGATTAGTCAGTCCGGCTACGGCGTTCTGCTCGTGTATAAGCAGTGCAATTCCTCGCAGTCTTGCGGCGACGCCACCGGGTCCGGAGACATATCCACCCATGCCCAGTACGCAATCCGGCCCGACCCTGCCAATAACAGACAAAGCCTGAAACAGCGAACGAACCAGCATAAGCGGGGCGGTGAGTATGCGCAGCAATCCCTTGCCGCGCAAACCACTCACACTGATGACATGCAGCGGGATATTGCTGCCACGTAACAGTTTCTGTTCCAATCCCACCGGGGTGCCAAGCCAGTGCACCTCCGCCCCTTGCCGCTGCAAGCGTTCGGCAATGGCCAGTGCGGGAATTATGTGACCACCGGTTCCTGCCGCCATGATCAGCACCCTGGTTTCCCGTGACTGCATTCAGAAAACCTCTCTTTCATTCCCGCCTTCCCCGCACTCAGTTTCAAATTGAATGCGAACCAGGAGAGCAATCATGAAACAACTGACAATCAGGCTGGCACCGCCATAACTTAGAAACGGCAAGGTGAGACCCTTGGTTGGCAGCAAGCCAATGTTCACGCCAATGTTTATTAGTGCCTGCCCTGCAAAGAGCAAACCAATTCCATAAGCAAAGTAGGCATCGAATAGCTTGCCCTGGTATTCCGCCTGGCGTGCAATGCGAAATGCCGACCAGACGAGAATACAAAACAGCGCAACTACGATGCCTACACCGAGTAATCCCAACTCTTCTCCAATAATGGCCAGCACAAAATCGTTATGGGCTTCGGGCAAGAAGTACAACTTCTGAATGCTATTTCCCAGACCAACACCAAACCATTCCCCTCGCCCGAAGGCGATTAGCGCCTGGGTAAGCTGGTAACCACCGCCGTACACATTTTCTGCCGCCCAGGGATTGAGAAACGATGAAAATCTCACGATCACGTAGGGCTTGGTAACCGCAAGGGCAGCGATCCCCCCTACGCACAGGAGAAATATCATTAAAAAACGGTAAAACTTGGCCCCTGCCAGAAAAATCAGGCAAAAAGCCGTAAGCATCAGGATGACCATTGCCCCGTGGTCCGGCTCAAAATGGAGCAAGGCTACGGCAGCGCCAATGACTGCAAGTGGCTTGAGAAAACCGGACCATTGCTCCTGCACCTCTTCGTGGTGTCGCTCCAGGAATGCCGCCATGTAGATGACAATAAAAATCTTGGCCAATTCGGAGGGTTGCAGGTTAAACAGGCCAAGGTTAATCCAGCGCGCACTGCCATTGACGACCTGGCCTATTCCCGGAACCAGTACCAGTAGCAACAGGGCGAATGAAGCCATTAACAGGAACCAGCTCGCTTTCTTCCAGGCGAGCACGGGTATATTCAGGGTAATCACGAAACCAATAATTCCGAGGCAGGCAAATATCGACTGGCGTTTGAGGAGGTAATACGGGTCTTCGTACTGACTGCTGGCGATTTCCACCGATGCCGAGGTCATCATCAACAGACCAATAGCCAACAACAGGCTCATTGTTAGCAGCAGGGTGTTAACCGGACGCACATCAACCGGCTGCAATTGCAGAACATTGATCCCTGTGTTGCGCATTGAGCTCGCCATGCTCATTTCAGGCTCTCCACAGCTGCGGTAAACACTTCGCCTCGATGCTGGAAATTCTCGAACATGTCGAAACTGGCACATGCGGGAGACAGGAGCACGGCGTCACCTGGCTGAGCGCGTTCCAAAGCTACGGATACCGCTTCCTGCATATTTTCGGCAAAGTAGGTCTGGATTTCGGAATCGATGGAAGCCGAGAGCTCGACCGCGTCTTGCCCGATCAGGATGACTTCCTTGCCCCAGCGATTAATGACCGGACTCAATGGTGAAAAGTCGGCGCCCTTGCCAATTCCGCCCGCAATTAGCAGGATGTGTCCATTGATACGCTGGCCGAGACCTTCGATGGCAGCAATCGTCGCGCCAACATTGGTGCCCTTGGAATCGTTGTAGAAATCCACACCATTGATGTTTCCTACCCATTGACATCGATGGGGCAGCCCTTTGAACTGACGCAGCGCCGCTTGAATGCGGCCCATGTCAATACCGACAGAAAGCGTAAGCGCTATCGCAGCGAGGACATTTGAAACATTGTGCTGTCCCACCACGTTCAATTCATTTACGGAAATAATCTTTTCGAATCCGAATGCCAGGTACTGGTCGTCATCTTCCTCCAACAGGCCAAGTCCGTTAGCCCCGGGCACGCTACAGCCATATTCAATTACCGGAACGTCCAGTTGCGACAACGGGTAACTGTTGGGATCATCGCGATTGATAACCACGTGTTTGCACCCGTTGAATACACATTGCTTGGCGCGACGGTATTCTTCCATTGAATCGTACCGGTCCAGGTGGTCCGCGCTAAGATTCAGGATCACGGCCACTTCGGCACCGAGGCTTGCTGTGGTCTCGAGCTGAAAGCTGGAGAGTTCCAGCACATAGATGTCTTTTGATTCTTCTTCGAGCAATGTCAGGGCCGGTTTAAAATTGACACCGTCCAGGTTTCCACCCAGTCCGAACTTGCGGCCGGCTGATCGCAGTATCTCTGCAACGATTGCTACGACGGTGCTTTTCCCGTTAGACCCGGTGACGGCAATTATCGGCTGGGTTACGGCCTTGGAAAAAATATCTATATCACCGGTTACAGGAACGCCCGCATCGATCGCCGCTGCAATTTCCGGAGTGCGCAGGCTGACTCCCGGGCTGACTACCAGCATGCCGGCGGAGCTCAGGGTGACTTTATTAAAGCCGCCCAGTTCCACTTCAATGTCCGGTGCTATCTCTCGCAATTCGGACAGGCCCGGTGGTGAGCTGCGGCTATCTACTACCTTGAAATCCATGCCCTGACCGAGAAAATAACGGGCGCAGGAGACACCGGTATTGCCAAGGCCCACGATAACGGCCTTGTGTTCGCTGTCATACCGAGCTGCAGCCATTTTCTCTGTCAATACTTGTGCACTCTCCATGGTTTAACGCAGTTTCAGGGTTGCCAATCCGAACAACACCAGCATCACGGTGATGATCCAGAAGCGGACGATTACTCTTGGTTCCGGCCAGCCTTTCAACTCGAAGTGGTGATGCAGGGGCGCCATGCGAAAAATCCGGCGCCCGGTGAGTTTGTAGGAAGCCACCTGGAGGATGACCGAAGCTGTTTCCATCACGAAAACCCCACCCATGATGAACAACACGATTTCGTGTCTCGCCACGATTGCCATTACCCCCAGTGCCGCCCCCAGCGCCAGGGCTCCCACATCACCCATGAAGATTTGCGCCGGATAAGTGTTAAACCAGAGAAAGCCCATGCCGGCACCTACCAACGCGCCGGCAAAGATCACCACTTCTCCCGAGCCGGTGACATTGGGAATATTCAGGTAGGTTGAAAACTCGCTGTGTCCGGCGAGATAGGCGATTACACCCATGGCACCACCGACCATCACGGTGGGAAGAATGGCCAGGCCATCGAGTCCATCGGTGAGATTGACAGCATTGCTGAAACCGACGATCACGAATCCACTGATAATGACGTAGAAAATACCCAGGTCGAGAGCCACGTCCTTGAAGAACGGTACGATGTACTGGGTTTCTATTGGGCTGATTGCCGTGTAATACAGGACGATGGCGGCACTGCCTCCGATAAGGGTCTGCCAGAATAGCTTCCAACGGGGCGACAATCCCGTGGGATCCTGTTCGAAGATCTTACGATAGTCATCGACCCATCCCACTGCACCGAACAGCATGGTTACCAGGAGCACAATCCATACATAGTGGTTATTCAGGTCGGACCACAGCAAGGTGCTTACGGCGATGCTGACCAGGATCAGGGCACCACCCATGGTGGGGGTCCCGGCTTTGCTGAAATGAGTTTCCGGACCATCATCCCTGACAACCTGACCGATCTGGTGATAATTCAGGCGGCGAATCATTGCTGGCCCTATAATCAAAGAAACAAACATCGCCGTCAGGATGCTGAAAATGCCTCGCACCGTGATGTATTGAATGACTGCGAAGTTGTTATCAAATCGCATCAGGTAATCGGATAACCAGACTAGCATTCCTGCCCCCCGTTCTTGCGCAGCTCCTTGACCACCTCTTCCATGGCAGCACCACGGGATCCCTTGACCAGGAGTACCGTATTTTCTTTTGCGATAGATTTGCAGTAATCCGTCAAGGCTGGCTTGTTTTCAAAATGCATGGCCGCTCCGTCCCCGGACTCCACCATGTAACGACAGTAGTCCCCGGTTGCCAGCAGCCCATCCACTTTTTGCTCGGCAGCATATGCGCCGACTTCCCGGTGCGCCGCCTCCGATTCTTCACCCAGTTCTTTCATATCTCCCGCTACCAGGTATTTTTTTCCCGGATAGCTCATCAACACATCTATTGCCGCCTTGTAGGAACTGGGACTGGCGTTGTAAGTATCGTCGATTAGCAGGCACTCATTGATTCCTGTTAAAGGCTGTAACCGGCCCGCAATTGGAGCAAGGGAGGCCAGACCCGTTACTACATCTTCAAGCGACGCACCGGCTTCCATGGCGGTAGCAGCCGCCGCCACGGCGTTGAGCACGTTATGCTTGCCCAGCAGAGAAAGGCCCAGTTCCGCTTCCCCGGCAGGAGTCACCAGGGTAAACATCATTTGCGCCCTGGTTTCATGTGTGTTTCCTGGTCTGATATTTTTCGCGAAATAGCGGGCATAACCCTCGTTGTTTTCAAGACTGAACAAAACGAAGCGCCTGTCGTAAACACGCCTCACCCAGGTCCGCACATTGGCATCATCGGCATTGAGAATGGCCTTCCCGTTTTCACCGAGGCCATCGATGATTTCACCCTTGGCCTGAACGATTCCCTGCAAATCACCAAAGCCCGAGATATGAGCAGGGCTGGCATTAGTAATGACCACGATGTCCGGCTCGGCTGCTGTCACACTGAACGCAATTTCCCCGGCCCGATCGGCGCCCATTTCGATTACCGCGTAGTCATGATCCGGTTCCATCTGCAACAGGGTAAGTGGAACTCCGATGGTGTTATTTAGGTTGGCAGGAGTGGTCAATGCACGATGACGGACATTAAGGACAGCCCCGAGCATTTCTTTCACCGTCGTTTTACCCTGGCTGCCGGTGAGCGCAATCAACTTGCCCGCGGAACTGCGCCGATTGAGCCTGGCGATCTGTGCCAGCGCCCGGTGGGTGTCTTCAACCAGCAATTGCGGTATTGGGATCTCCAGGGGTTTGCTAACCACTGCAGCTGCCGCGCCCAGCTCCCCGGCCTGGGCAACAAACTCGTGACCGTCAAAGCGCTCGCCAACCAGGGCCAGGAACAGGTCCCCACGCTTTAGTGTCCGCGTGTCCGTGGAAAGCCTGTCGAAACTCACGTCTTCACCAATGTGTTGCGCGCTTAATTCTGTTGCCAGGCTGGATAGTGTCATGGTGTCAATCAATTCCCCGAGTACCCTGTTTCGGTCATTGCCTCTTCTTCAATGCCAGCCTTACCTGGTTGGCATCACTAAAAATCAGCCGGTTACCCCCGATGTCCTGGTAATTCTCATGGCCCTTTCCGGCAATCAGCACCACGTCTCCTGGCTCCGCTCGAAGCACGGCATACTCGATGGCTTCCGCACGATCACGAATCACTTTCACCGCCGCCACGTCGTTAATGCCACTGAGAATGTGTTGCACGATCTCATCGCCCTGTTCGTTCCTTGGATTGTCATCGGAAATAATCAGGCAATCCGCGTGCTGCTCGGCTATTTCACCCATCATCGGGCGCTTGCCTTTGTCGCGGTTACCACCACAACCAAACACGCACCAGATCTTCCCGTCGAAATGATCACGCAAGGCAGTAAGTGCGCTGCGCAAGCCATCCGGCGTGTGTGCATAGTCGACGACTGCTGTAACCTCTGAGCTGTCACCGACTATTTCCATGCGCCCATTGACAGGATCCAGGGATGACAGATTCTGGAATAGCTCCTCCAGGTTGATCTCGGTCTTTCGTGACAGGTAACTGATCAGGCAGGCGATTACCGCAAGGAGGTTACTGAAATTGAAGTAACCGATAAGGGGAACAGAGACCTTGCCCCGGCCCAGGGGAGTTTTTACCGTTGCCTCTATTCCGCGGTGCGTAGGAGTAATCTCTTCGGCATAAACCGTGGCGACTTTGTTGTTGAGACTGTAAGTCAGAACTTCCACATCACTGGAAACGGCATTGATAATGGACAAAGCACTGGGATCATCCAGGTTTATGATCGCGTACTTCAGCTCATCGCTGAGAAAAAGTTTTTTCTTGTTATCCAAATAAGCTTCCATGCTTTCGTGGTAATCCAGGTGATCGCGTGTGAGATTGGTAAATATCGCAGTATCAAATTTCACCGCTTTAACCCGTTTCTGATGCAGGCCTACCGATGACACTTCCATAACTACAGGGTCGATACTGTCCCTCACCATTCCCGCCAAAGCCATTTGGGTAAATACGGCGTCAGGAGTGGTGAGCCGTGTTTCCTGCAAGGCACCGTAAGTTCCGTAACCAAGGGTTCCGATCACACCACAATTGAAACCCACCTTGCCGAGAGCCTGGGCCATGAACTGGCTGCAACTGGTTTTGCCGTTCGTGCCCGTGACTCCTATAACTGTCAGTTGCTCACTGGGCCGTGAATAAAACCGCGCAGCAATTTCGCTTATCTTCGACCACAGGTTATCGATGGCAACTACCGGTACATCGCCTGTCATTTGGATGCCCTGCCAGCCCCCGCCGCTTTCCGCCAGGACCGCGCTTACACCCAACCCAATGGCATCCTCAATAAAATTCCTGGCATCGTGGTTTCGACCGAAGCAGGCGATAAAGAGATCACCCTTAATTAACAGGCGGCTATCCATCTGGATCCCGGTAATCTCACGATTGAGCTGAGCCGGAATGGGATCTGGTAGTTCCACCAGCCCACTGATCAGATCTGGTAGTTGTGCATGCACGTTTAGTTGCTCAGCAGTTTCCATGTCATCGGGTCGTTACAGAGGTTTTCAGATTTACCGGTGGCGCATCAGGAGCGATATTCATTAGACGCATAGCGCCGGATGCGATTCTCGCGAACACCGGCGCCGCAACCTGCCCACCGTAGTGCTCTTCCCCCTTGGGTTCATTCACAATAATCACAACCACGATCCTGGGGTCGCTCGCCGGAGCCAGACCGACAAACAACGAATTGTGTAAATTTTCTTCGTAGCCAAAATCGCCAACTACGTGCGCCGTACCGGTCTTTCCGGCAATTCGATAAAAAGGAATTTGCGCTTCGTCGGCGGAACCACCGCGCTCAGGATCGACTACAGTCTCCAGCATGCCGAGTATCTCGTTAGTGATCTCCCGCGGCAGTGCTCGTTCCCGGGGAAGTTCGGCCAGTTCATTGGCTCCCAGCTTGAGCAGGGAAACAGGTTTGCGGACCCCACCATCCGCAAGAACCGAGTAGGCCTGGGCCAGCTGAAGCGCAGACGTGGATAGGCCGTAACCGTATGACAGGGTCGCGATTTCGATGCGACTCCACCGATTTGGATTGGGCAGGACACCGCCCCGCTCTCCCGGGAACCCGGTGCCCGTCACCTGTCCGAAGCCAACTCGTTCGAGCACATCCTTTATGGGTTCCGGTCCAATCTGCAGGGCAATCTTGCTGGAACCAATATTGCTGGACTTTGTAATAACTCCTGCCACGTCCAGGGTGCCATAGTCGGCGATGTCCTTTACTTCGTCCCGACCAAGCATCATCCAGCCCGGGCTGGTTTCGACCACGGTATCCGGCGTGAACACACCTGTTTCCAGAGCGGCGGCTATGGTAAAGGGTTTCAACGTCGAGCCCGGTTCAAATACATCGGTTATAGCGCGATTTCTCAATACACTAAAATCCGTCATATTTGATTTGTTATGAGGGTTGTAGGATGGCTGGTTTGCCATGGCCAGTACTTCACCGGTATCCACATCCAGCATTACGACCGATGCCGACCTTGCTCGGCGGGCAACAAACTCTGCTTTCAATTCCCGGTAAGCCAGGTTTTGCAGGCGAAAATCGATGCTTAGCTCCAGGTTCTTCCCTGGTTGCGCCGGTTGCAGGGTGTTCAGTTCCTCGATGATGTGACCGCGGCGGTCTTTCATGACCTGGCGGCTACCTGGAATTCCCTTCAGCCAATCGTCATAACTGAGCTCCATGCCTTCCTGGCCAACATCATCAACATTGCTGAATCCAATCAGGTGGGCAGTCACTTCCCCCTGAGGATAGAAGCGCTGATACTCCTGTTGCTGGTAAACACCTTCTATGCCCAGGCCCATAACCCGGTCAGCATCCGCCGGGGAGATACGCCGTTTTACATAGAGAAATTCCCGGTGGGCGTTCTTGGCAATATTAGCGGCCAGGACTTCGGGATTGAGCTCCAGCTCGGCTGCGATCCGGGAGATAGCTGCGGATTGTCCGGATATTTCCCCCGGGTTGACCCATATAGATTTAACCGGAGTACTTACTGCGAGCGGCTCACCGTTACGATCGGTAATAAGTCCGCGGTTGGCAACCAGTGGCACGGTTCGGATGGTACGGGCGTCACCCTGCCCCTGGAGAAAGTCCCGTTCCAGCACCGCGAGGGTGCTAGCCTTCCAGGCAATAGCGAGCACGCACCCTGACAGGGCGAAAGACAGGAAATAAAATCGCCATTGGTGGAAGAATTGACGCAGTTTTTCATTCATGGCTCGTCACCATGACAATGTTGGAAATCTCCGGAACTTTCATAGCGAGCTGCTCAATGGCTTTCTGCTCGATTCGCCCTTCCACGCCAAAGGTGCTTTGTTCGAGCAGCAGCTGGCCCCACTGAACGTCGAGGCGATTTGCCTGTTCTCTTAACTCCTGCAATTCATTGAACGCAACCCTGTTCTCATGAGTACTATCGACTACCGCCAGCCCGGACAGAAGAGTAAGCACCAGCATAGAGAAGAACAGATAAGTCCGAGACTGGTACAGTCCCAGCCACCTGGCCAAACCAGGAGATGATGTCTTCTTGCCTTCCGGCACCGGATTTATTGTGTTGCCGCCGGCTGACCTGAAATCCATTACAATTTCTCCGCCACGCGCATAACTGCACTTCGCGACCTGGGATTGCGTGTCACTTCCCCGGCATTCGCTCTAATTTTTTTACCGATAATCCTGAGCCTGGGATTCAGCGCATCACGGGTCACCGGCAAGCCTCGGGGAAAGCTATCTCCCTTAGTCTGCTCCGCCATGAAATTCTTGACGATTCTGTCTTCCAGGGAATGAAAGCTGATAACAACGAGCCTCCCGCCAGGCCTGAGACATTCCAATGCCTGGCCCAGGGCGGACCTGAGCTCTTCGAGTTCGTTGTTGATAAAGATGCGTATTGCCTGGAAGGCGCGGGTAGCAGGATGCTTTTCGCGTTCCCAGGCCGGATTGGCTAGCTTGACTATTTCTGCAAGTCTGTCGGTTGTGGATATTTCGGCGTCTGCTCTCGCCGCCACTATTGCTCGGGCTATGCGACGAGCGTGTTTTTCTTCGCCGAGTTCAAACAACACATCGGCTATCTCTTTCTCAGGCGCAACGTTTATCCATTCGGCAGCACTCCTGCCAAGCTGTGGATTCATTCGCATATCCAGCGGTCCGCTACGCATGAAACTAAATCCCCGTTCAGCGTTGTCGAGTTGCGGTGACGACACGCCAAGATCAAATAATATTCCGTCAACGAATCCTTCGTTATTCCACTCCCTTATTGCCTTTCCAAGTTGGCTAAATTCGCAGTGAGAAACAGTTACTCTCTCATCTTCCTCTGCAAGATCCTTTGCAATGGCGATCGCATCAGGGTCCCGGTCAATCACCAGCAGGGTTCCTTTAACCCCCAGCTGATCCAGAACAGCCTTGCTGTGCCCACCACGTCCAAATGTGGCATCAACAAAAGCACCCTGTTGCGCGATATTCAGTGCGGCCACCGCGCTCTCCCTGAGTACGGTTTCGTGTTCGGCCTGCACTTTCAACTCAACGCACCCTTACAGCGCAAGAGTGCGTAATTTTTCCGGTAGCTCTCCCTCACTCTCCGGATCCGATAGCCACTGGTCTCGTTGCAGATTCCAGGTATCCTGGTTCCAGATTTCGAGTTTCTTTCCCTGGCCGATAAGGCAGACATGCTTTTCCAGCTCGGCGTATTGCCTGAGCTCCTGGGGCAATAGCACGCGGCCATTGCCATCGAGCTCGAGGTCGTTGGCATGTCCGATCAGCAAGTGCTTGACGCGCTGTGACATGGGGTCGAAACTGGACAGTGATTCGATTTGGCGCTCTATTTGTTCCCATTCGGCAACGGGATAGAGCAGGAGGCAGCGGTGATTGGTGTCAATCGTCACCACGAGGTGCCCGGAACAACTCTCCTGTAGTTGCTCCCGGTAGCGGGCAGGCATAGCCATGCGCCCCTTTGCATCCAGGTTGATGGTATTGATGCCGCGAAACACGTGTTGTCCCCGTTTTGGTGGATAGGCTTGTTGGGGTTAATCCACATTCCCCCACAAAAAGCCATATTTATCCACAATTCGCCACAAAGACACACTATAGGCAGTCACCCGCGCCGATGCAAGCCGTGGGCGTCATTTTTTTCAAGAAAATCCGCTATCTAGCCGCTAAAAGCTGTGAAACAGGGTCAAATACCGGGTAACTGGCCGGAAAGAACTGCCTAAATAACAACAGGGTATTGAGCCTAGTTAAAGGAATATCTCAAGAATTGCCCAGAAACGGGCAAGTCCCGGCACTTTGCCGTAAAAGTTGTGGGATTGAGTCAGCCTGTAAGCCGGGTTCTGTCGAGGACAATTATTCATCTGCAGCCTGCGTCGCCACAGGCTTGTAGCGGCCTACCCGAATCCAGTGCGAGCCACACTAATGGATTCCTATTTGGCCTTGCTCCGGGTGGGGTTTACCATGCCGCGAGCTGTTACCAGTCGCGCGGTGCGCTCTTACCGCACCATTTCACCCTTACCCAGCGAACCGGGCGGTATATTTTCTGTTGCACTGGCCGTGGGTTCACACCCCCCAGGTGTTACCTGGCACCCTGCTCTGTGGAGCCCGGACTTTCCTCCACGCACCGCTTGAAGTGATACGCAGCAATTGCCCAGCTGACTCGCGGCCAGATTAAATGAGTAGGCAGTTCGACTCAAGTTCCACTTTCACTCTCCTGGTCCAGTGCCAGGGCCCGTTCATAGACACTGTTCTTGCGAGCACCGGTAAAGCGGCAGGCCTCGGCCACCGCCTGCTTCAGAGATAAATTGGGACGCAGCAGTTGCACCAGCTCAACTGCCCTCTCCAGGCCGGACTGTTCATGTTCTTCCTCGCTGCAACCCGCCATCACGATCACGAATTCTCCCTTGCGGTTTTCATTACTTCGGGCCAGCTCATCCCGGATTGCTTCCAGGTTTCCGCAGTAATGCTGCTCAAATTTCTTGGTGAGTTCACGTGCAATGAAGCCACGTCGCTCGCCTCCGAACACTGAAATAGCCGCGTCGAGAAAATCCATGATGCGGTGGGGGGCTTCGAAAAACACCAGGCTGCGCTGTTCCAGCCTCAATTCCTGCAGGCGACTACTGCGTGGACCCGCCTTGGCTGGCAGGAACCCCTCGAAGGCGAACCGATCGGTTGCCAGCCCGGCCACGCTCAATGCAGCGGTTATGGCACTGGCGCCGGGAACGGGCAGCACCGGTATTCCCCGTCGACGCGCCGCGTCCACCAGGGTAAAACCGGGATCTGAGATGAGTGGTGTACCTGCATCGGAAACCAGGGCAATGGTCTGTCCCTGTTCGAGAGACTGCAGCAGGCGATTAATTTCCCCCGGCTGGCTATGGTCGTGGCAGGATAGCAGGGATTTTCCGCTGATCCCGAGGTGCTGTAACAGCTTCTTACTGTGGCGGGTGTCTTCGGCTGCGACCAGGTCCGCTTGTGCCAGCACCCTGGCTGCACGCTGACTGATATCTTCAAGGTTCCCTATGGGTGTGGCTACTATATAGAGCACCCCTGTTCCAGTGTCTGTCATGTGCCAGCGAAATCCCTGTATAAATTGCCGTAACTAGTTAACTGTATTAGTCTTTTATCGAGTTTCCATAAACTTCATTGACCACGGATGAATTCCCGCACCCTACGCTATTGCGCCAGCTATTTCCTGATACTTGTGGTTTCGGGATGTGGATCCAATCCTGTCAATGAGACCGCAGGACCGGCGAGCGTCGAGTCTACCCCAGACGAAATTTCCGGGCTATTGCTGCAGGCCGGACAGTCTTCAGGTGCCAGAGCCGCGGCATTCACCCTCGATGCCGTCGAACTCATGTTGCCGCAAGGTGAATCGGCGCGGGCCGATCGGGCACTTGCAGGCATTGGCCAGCCCCGCTCACTTCCGGCTGATTTGCGCACGCGGTACATCATTAACCAGGCGCGATTGAGCCTGGCAAGGGATGACGCAACAGCCGCGCTGGAATGGCTCGGTGGCGATATGCTTCCTGCCCGGTCCGAATTGGGAGAAATGACTGCGGACTACCTCAGCCTGCTGGCGGAAGTGCATAGCCTGTCGGGCAATAACAACGAAGCCATTGACACCTTGTTGCAACTGGCACAATTCCCGAATGAATCGGGTCAATTCAAGGATCGCATCTGGAATACCCTGCAACAGCTCAATGAAGAAGAATTGCAGGCAATGGCGGCGAGCGCCACCAGCTATGAGTTCAGGGGCTGGGTCGAGCTATCGCGCACCATGCGAACGGAACAATTCAACATGAAGAGCCAGCTCGACGCCATCGAACGCTGGCGCCGAACCTGGACGAGCCACAGCGCCGCAGTGTCGATGCCTTCTGCATTGCTGGAACTTCAAAGATTCTGGGAACAGAGACCACGCCACATCGCCTTGATCCTGCCCTTGCAGGAAGCGGCAGGAATCGCAATTCAGGAAGGATTCTTCAGTGCTTACTATGAAACTCTTGAAACGACTCGTGATGTGCCAAGAATCACTGTTATAGACAGCAGTGGGGCCTCTGTAGTCTATCCGGTCTATGACCAGGCCGTAGCCGCGGGCGCGGACCTGATCATCGGCCCTTTGGGCAAGGCACTGGTTAACCAGCTGCGGGAGCTGCCGGAACTCCCGGTCACTACCCTGGCACTGAACTACGCGGACCAGGAAATCCCGGTGCCCGCAGGCCTGTACCAATTCGGCCTGGCACCGGAAGACGAAATATCACAGGCGATATCGATGGCATGGAATGCCGGTCATCGCAGTGCGGCCGTAATGACCCCAGCCAGCGCCGACTATACGCGTTTGCGTAATATGTTTGCCGAGCGCTGGACCGAGCTGGGCGGAAACGTGGTTTCTTCTACCGAGTTTTCCACCGGCAGTGAATACGCTGACGTGGTGAAGCGGCTTATGGCAATCGATTCCAGTGAGGGCCGTGCCGAGCGGCTGCTTGACCTGCTACCGAGATCAAACATGGAGTTAACTCCGCGCCGACGGCAGGACATCGACTTTATTTTTCTCATAGCCAACCCCCTGCAGGGACGACAAATCAAACCAACTCTGTCCTTCTACTTCGCCGAAGACATTCCAGTATATGCGCTGCCTTCGATAAACGACGGCAGCGCGAACCAGGAAGCCAATCGTGATCTCGACGGGATTATTTTCCCTGTGGAACCATGGATACTGAATACAGACGATCCACTGAAGCAGCAAATCAGCTTAAACCTGACTCCGGCCCAGGGCTCATTGCAACGATTACGTGCTATGGGAATAGACAGCTTCCGGCTGTACACCCGCCTGGCACAGTTCAGCGCCGGGCAATTGGCATCACTGAGCGGAGCCACCGGATCCCTGAGCATGAACGAAAGCGGTCGTATTCAACGCCGACTGGAATCTGCTCGCTTTGATGATGGCCTGGCACGAGGAATATCAACCCAGGGCGACTAGACTTACCCGGAGCACAAGGAAGTGTTCGGAATCAAAATACCAGGCACCCTAAATTCGCGCCTGTTCGGGAGAAAACAAGAGCTGCTGGCGGAATCTTATCTCAAGCAGCGCGGACTCCGTTGTGTCGCCCGCAATTTCACCTGGCCTGGCGGAGAACTGGACCTGGTCATGCTGGATCCACCATTCACCCTGGTGTTTATCGAAGTACGCTATCGGAGTAATCCCGACTATGGCTCGGCCCTTGCGTCGATTTCGCCGGCCAAGCAAAGGCGGGTGCGCAATACCGCAGCTCGCTTTCTCCAGGAATACAGTTCTTTCCGTGGACACGCCTGCCGCTTCGATGTGGTCGGCATTACCCCGGGGGCAGGCGGGGAACGCTCCTCGATTCGCTGGATAAAAAACGCATTCCATTGAATTTTTTGTCGATTTTGCGGTCTATGAAGGCGCCGGGAACGAGAAACTGACTGTAATTTCAACAGTCTCCTGGCCGATATATTCCTATGCCCACAGTATTGCTCAATTGCCATGGAACTAAGGGAACAGATCAGCCGGCACTTTGCCGATAGCATCGCAACCAAGCAGGCTGCCGCCGAAGAACTTGTGTCACCCATTCACGACGCGGGCGAAATCATGGTGCAGTGCCTGCTGGATGGCCACAAGATACTGAGTTGCGGCAATGGCGGCTCCGCTGGTGATGCCCAGCATTTTTCAGCCGAACTACTCAATCGATTCGAACAGGAGCGCCCCGGAATGCCGGCGGTCTCGCTCGCTACCGACACTTCTACCCTGACGGCAATTGCCAACGATTACAGTTACGACGAAGTGTTTTCCAAGCAAGTGCTGGCACTGGGTCAGGCCGGAGATGTATTGCTGGCAATTTCCACCAGTGGCAATTCCGGCAATGTAATCGCTGCCATCGCGGCAGCCCAGGAAAGAGACATGCGAGTCGTAGCGCTGACCGGCAAGGATGGTGGCGCCATGGCCGGTACGCTGGGTGAGAGGGATGTTGAGATACGCGTGCCATCCGGCAGAACCGCACGCATCCAGGAAGTACACCTGGTAGTCATTCACTGTCTCTGTGATTTTATTGATACTCGAATTTTTGGAGGGGAGGAATAATGAAATCTCACCGTCTCTTCTTTTGCTTGTCACTGTTTAGCCTGGTTTCCTGTACCACCATTCTTACTGCTACCACGGGTGATGAAGGAATCCAGGAAGACCCGACAGAACGCACGGCCGGCGCCATGGTCGAGGATGAAGTAATCGAAACCAAGGTGGCGGTTAATCTGCGCTCACAGGAACCGCGATTTCGCCAGGCCAATGTCGACGTGTTCAGCCACAATGGAGTGGTTCTTCTTGTCGGCGAGGTCGAATCCGATGAATTGAAAGCCCGGGCAACACAGATCGCCAGCCAGGCCAGCAACAAGATCAAGAGAATTCACAACGAACTGGAAGTGGCAGGCAAGACCAGCCTGCTGGCCAAGGGCAATGACGCCTGGATCGCCACCAAGGTGCGCACACTGATGCTCACCGACAAGGAAGTTCCTTCCGGACAGGTGAAAGTGATTACGGAAAACGGCGCTGTCTACCTGATGGGAATGATAAGCGAGCTCGAGGGAGAAAATGCCGCAAACCTCGCCCGCAATGTCGCCGGTGTTACCAGGGTGGTAAAGGTATTCGAGTACCTGAATTAGCGCGCCGCGGCCGCTCGCCCTACTTTACAACCCGCAGGCTGGGTTTCTTTTTCAATGGCGCTGGAGTCTTGTCCTGGTTTGTCGGCTCAGAGGGAGTTGGTGCCGGTGTATCACCATCGCCATCGGCATCGAAGATCATACCCTGGCCGTTTTCCTTCGCATAAATTCCCAGGACACCCTTTATCGGCACACGCACGTGCTTGGGTATGCCGGCGAAGCGGCCATCGAAACAGACAACTTCCTCGTCAATGAGCAGGTCTTTCACTGCCAGCGGAGAAATATTCAGAATAATCTGGCCGTCCTTGACGTGTTCCTGGGGCACTTCGACGCCGGAGTAGTAGGCATTCACCAGGATGTAGGGCGTGCATTCATTGTCGAGAATCCATTCATACAGCGCCCGGATTATGTAAGGCCTGCTTGAATTCATGGTCATGGTTGATTCCCGACTGATGGCCCTGCTAGACCATTTCTTTCTCTTGCTCGGACAGACTGGCGACAACCGAATCCCGGGCAAATAACCGGTCCCGGTACTCGAGCAATGGTTTAACTGCTTTGCTTTTGCCCATGTCGATTCCCATGGCGGGAAGGCGCCAGAGAATCGGAGTTACGCAACAGTCCACGATGGTAAATTCATCACTCATAAAATAAGGCTTCTCGCCAAAAATAGGCGCTATGGAAATCAGGCTTTCGCGAAGCTCCTTCCGCATTTTTTCCAACTGGGAAGGTGTACCATCCTTAGCCATGAGCGGATCGACAAGCTTGCACCAATCCTGCTTTATGCGATAGATCCACAACCTGCTCTGGGCACGGGCAACCGGGTATACCGGAAACAGGGGCGGATGAGGAAATCTCTCATCGAGATACTCCATCATGATGTCCGCCTCGTACAGCACCAGGTCCCTGTCCACGAGCGTGGGCAGGGTATTGTAAGGGTTCAAAGAAGACAGATCTTCGGGCTTGTTGTCCGGATCTACATCGATGGTTTCAACGGTAACGCCTTTCTCAGCGAGAACGATTCTAACCCGGTGGCTATAGTGGCTCTTACCATCGGAATAGAATGTCATTGAAGATCTTTTTGCTACAACTCCCATATATCTCCCTCAACCAGGCTGATTGCAATCATGCAAATCAGTGGTAGTCCTTACTAAATTCCCTGCCCAATAACATTGTGAGTATGTAGAGCACAGCCAGAAATGCCAGCACCCAGATTCCAATCTCCTGGCGTCGGCTGCGCACCGGCTCGCCAATGTAATGCAGGAAATTAACCAGGTCTGCCACCACGGTATCAAACTCTTCGGCACTCAGTGCGCCGGTTCCTTCCACGTGATGCAGCTCACAATCCGCCGGGTTCCCGGTGCCATGATCGTCGCAGGTGACATCACCCTGCAGGTCATAAAGCACGTTTGGCATACCTACATTGGGAAAGATTTTATTGTTGGTACCAAATGGCCGCGCTGGATCGTTATAAAAAGACTTCAGATAGGTATATAACCAATCCGCGCCGTGTACCCTGGCCGACAGAGTCAGGTCCGGAGGTGTGGCACTGAAAAACTGGGTTGCCACTTCGTCGGAAACCGCGTTGACCATCAGATCCCCAATCAGGGAATCATCGAAGATCAGGTTTTCCAGAACCAGGTCATGGGGGATTTCCAGGTCATCGGCGGTGCGCTCGTAACGCGCATAGCCAAGGTCATGACAACTGAAGCAGTAATTCATGTAAGTTCCAAAACCGCGCTGCAGGGAACCCTTGTCTTCAAAATCGGTTTCCACATGCTCAAGATCGAGGTTCGCTTCGGCGGCCTCTGCGCGGGACCCAAGCAGGGACGGGACAATCACCAGCACAAGCAACAGCAGGATGCTGCCCAGCAGCTGCGGAATGGTAATCCAGCGCCCGGTTACCCGCTCGGGTGGCTGGGTGGTTTTCTCCGCCTTTGTGTACCAGGGCATGGCAATAAAGTAGGCGAAATAGATAACCGTCATGAGCTGCGCCACCCGCACGTTGGCATCGGTACGCGGCAGCGTGCCGAGATACCCCAATACGATAAAGCTGGTCACGAACAGCAACAGGGCGATGCGGCTGTACCAGCCCTTGTAGCGCATGGAACGCACCGGGCTCTTGTCCAGCCAGGGCAGGACGAACAGGATCGCGATTGCGCTGAACATGACCACCATGCCCCAGAAGTTGGAATCGATTCCAAACAGGGGCACCGTTACTGCTCGAAGCATCGAATAGAAAGGTGTGTAGTACCAGACCGGAGGTACGTGCTCCGGCGTCTTCAGTGAATCCGCTTCCTGGAAATTAGCGACTTCAAGAAAATATCCACCCATTTCCGGCGCGAAAAAGACGATGGCGCAGAATACGAAGAAAAACAGTACCACGCCGGGAAGGTCGTGATATATGGTGTAGTAAGGGTGGAACGGTACGCCGTCCACAGGGATTCCATCAGGGCCCTTGTTCTTCTTGATCTCAATGCCATCGGGATTATTCGATCCCACTTCATGTAAGGCGAGAATGTGCAGCACCACCAGTGCCAGCAACACAATGGGAAGAGCAACCACGTGCAGGGCGAAGAAGCGGTTAAGGGTTGCACCGGAAATCAGGTAGTCACCCCGGATCCAGATCAGCAGATCTTCACCGATTATGGGAATCGAGCCAAAGAGTGAAACGATCACGTTCGCACCCCAGTATGACATCTGGCCCCAGGGCAGGATGTAGCCCATGAATCCTTCCGCCATGAGAACCAGGTAAATGCACATGCCAAAAACCCAGATCAATTCCCTTGGCTTTTGATATGACCCGTACATCAGGCCCCGGAACATGTGGACATACACGACGAAGAAAAATGCAGAAGCTCCCGTTGAATGCAGGTAGCGGAGCATCCAGCCGTAATCCACGTCGCGCATGATGTATTCCACGGACGCGAATGCAGCCTCGCCGCTGGGAGTGTAGTTCATGGTCAACCAAATGCCGGTTAGCAACTGGATGACCAGCACCACCATGGACAGCACGCCAAAGAAATACCAGAAATTGAAATTCTTGGGTGCGTAATATTCGCTGAGGTGTTTCTTCCAGGCGTCCATGATGGGCAGCCTGGCGTCTACCCAGTCGCGCAAGCGAATCAGCCAGCCAGGGCGTTGTCCTGATTCCACGTTACTTTCCGTGTTGCCGATATCGCTCATGCCGCATTCTCCTCGTCGATTCCAATCACCAGGACGTTTTCGCCTTCAAATGAATGCGGAGGAACTTCCATGTTGCGTGATGCGGGGGAGCCGCTGTATACACGTCCCGCCAGGTCAAATCGGGAGCCATGACAGGGGCAGAAGAAACCACCGCGCCATTCGCTGTCGAATGCTTCCGGTCGTACTTCTATAAATGGTGTGGGTGAGCAGAACAGGTGGGGGCAGAGACCGACAAGTACCAGTAGATCAGGATTTCGGGAGCGGTATTCGTTGCGGGCATACTCGGGCTGTTCAGGATCTTCCGAATCAGGATCCGCCAGGCGGTCCGGGTCTTCGTTCAATGCAGCCAGTGCTTCTTGGCTTCTTTTTACAACAAATATGGGGCGTCCACGCCAGGCCGGGATCGGGCCCAGCATTTCACCATCCTGGAGACGGCTGATGTCGATTCGCACGGGAGCTCCGGCGGCCCGCGCCTTGGCACTGGGATTCCAGGAACCTACGAAAGGAACAGCGGCGCCAACTATACCGGCGGCACCCACTACCGAAGTAGAACCCACCAGAAATCGCCTGCGTCCAGTATTGGTACTGTCGTCAGTCAACTTAATACTCTCCTTGAGAAAGATATGAATTTACGTTTTCCACCCTGGAAGTGGCATCGATAGCGGTACTGGGTGGAAATGGACTGCATCCTGTTCGGGTCAGCAAAAGCGGCGGAATAGTAGCAAAATCCGGGCATTTTGTTCAAGTCACAAGGCCGGCGAAAACCAGTCTATCTGTTTGATATATATCAGGAAAACTATTTTTTACGGACACAAAAAAAGCGTCCCGGAAAAATCCCGTGACGCTTGTTCCGCATGCCATAAGCGTGGCATTAACGCTTGGAAAATTGCGGTTTCTTGCGCGATTTGCGCAGGCCTACCTTCTTGCGCTCCACTTCACGGGCATCCCGTGTCACGAATCCGGCCTTACGCAGGGCTGGCTTGAGCTCGGAATCATATTCCATCAGGGCGCGGGTAATACCGTGGCGAATTGCTCCGGCCTGGCCGAAACTGCCACCGCCGCGAACCGAGACGTTGATGTCGAATTTCTCGGTCAATTCCACCAGCTCCAGAGGCTGGCGCACGATCATGCGAGCCACCTCACGACCAAAATAACCGTCTATCGGTCGGCGATTAATGGTGATGCTGCCATTGCCACTGGTGAGGTATACCCGTGCCGTGGAAGTCTTGCGTCGGCCAGTGCCGTAGTATTGTGTGCTCGCCATCCCTAGGATCTCTTAAAGTTGAATCGCTTCTGGCTGCTGTGCGCTATGGGGATGTTCCGCGCCGGCATATACCTTCAGCTTTTTAAACATGGCTCGCCCCAGGGGTGAACGGGGCAGCATGCCCTTGACCGCCAGCTTGATCACTTTCTCCGGGTTCTTGTCGACCATTTCCCCGAAACTGCGTGTGTGCAATCCACCGGGATAGCCGGAGTGGCTGTGATAGAGCTTGTCTGTAGCCTTGTTGCCAGTTACCTGCACCTTCTCCGCGTTGATCACCACGATATAGTCGCCAGTATCAACATGGGGTGTGTACTCGGCCTTGTGCTTGCCACGCAGGCGGGTGGCGATTGCGCTGGCCATGCGACCCAGGGTCTGGCCATCGGCATCCACCAGCAACCACTTCTGCTCTACTTCCTGTGGCTTGGCACTATAGGTTTTCATGTTCGGCTCAGGGGCTTAAATTTGAGGAGCGCGAATACTACCGGAGCGGCCCCCAATATTCAAGCGAAATCGCGTCCCGACCGGTGCCGGCAAACCATCCCGCAGGCTCCGGATTCCGTGGTCCCGGGGCCATCAGGAGCGGTGTTCCTGTTGCAGGTACTCCCGCGATTGCATTTCCAGCAGCCGGGACCGGCAACGTTCAAATTCCAGGGCCAGGCGTTCACCCCGGTAAATGGCTTCCAGGGGCACCTCGGCGGCGATTATCAGTTTTACCCGGCGGTCATAGAATTCATCCACCAGGTTTACCAGGCGCCGGGTAGCATCAAGGTCGCTGTCGTCCAGGGCAGGCAGGCCACTGAGAAAAACGGCATGAAACAGGCGAGCGATTTCCACGTAGTCAAATGCGCTGCGGGGCCCATGGCAAAGTTGGTCAAATTCGAACCACACCAAGTCATCACAGCACATGCGTGCGGAAATGGCCCGGCCCAGGATTTCGATTTCAGGACCCTCCTGCACATTGCCCGGATCCGGAGCCATTTCCAGGAAATTCTGCCGCAGCCTGTCTGCAGTCTCCGCTGTTGTCGGATAGTGATACAGGGTGGCTTCTTCCAACTGCCGCAGCCGGTAGTCCATGCCCTGCTCAATCTGAAACACCAGGCAGTGCTTCTTGAGTAATTCGATGGCTGGAAGAAAACTCTCCCGTTGCAAACCATCGGCATACAGCTCATCCGGATGCAGGTTGGAGGTGGTAACCAGCACAAGATCATGCTCAAACAAGGCTCGCAACAGTCCGGACAGCAACATGGCATCACCGATATCCAGGACGAAAAACTCGTCCAGGCAGAGTACCCGGTAATCCTGTGCCAGTTCCTTACCGATTATCTGCAGCGGATTTTCACGTCCCTGCAACTGCGAAAGACGGTTGTGCACCCGCTGCATAAAGCGATGGAAGTGCGTGCGGAATTTGCGCTCCGTCGGCAGGCATTCGAAGAACAAGTCCATCAGGAAAGTCTTGCCACGGCCTACTCCACCCCAAAGATAAATACCCGAAACCGGTTGCTGATTCTTGCCTAACAACCTGCCGAGGGAAATCAGGCTGCGGGATTCCGTGGCTAGGTGTTGCTTCAACTCCTGATGCAAATTATCCATTGCGGTCACGGCTGCAAGCTGTCCACTATCGGGCTGGATATTTTGCTGCTGCAGCAGAAATTGATAGCGATCGATTGGGGTCATGCTCTGTCCGAGAGAAACACGGCGCAGGCATTCTATGCAGGATTGAACCGGGAAACTACTCCGGCGGCCCGGCGACGCTACAGCGGAATTGCTGTATACTGCCGGATTCAAGGCGTTTCCCGGATTTTCCGGTACCAGAGGTAGCAGTTAGCATGACCTGGTTATTAGCAATTGGCGGGTTGGCAATAGGTGTAGTGATCGGAGTCGTTTTTGCAAATCGACTCGGCACCAGCCCTGCTCGCGTTCAGGAACTGGAGAACCAGATTCGCCAGCTGAAGCAGGATCATAGCGATTACCGCGACGATGTCAGTGATCATTTCAGCATGACCGCGGAACTGGTACAGCACATGACCGAGAGCTACCGGGATGTATACCAGCATCTCGCCAATGGCGCCCAGGATCTGTGCTCTTCCGAGGTAGCAGGCAAGCTGCTGCCGGCGAGTTCCAGCAATGTATTTGAAAATGGCAATGAAGAAGAAACTTCCGGCCTGATGCCTCCCAAGGACTATGCCGCCAAGCAAAATCCTGATCAAAAAGGTGCCTTATCGGAAGAATTCGGGATAAACAAATCGAAACAACCGGTTAACGACGAAGAAATTCCCGCCCAGGCCAGCAAGTAGTACTGCTAATCCCCGGCTCTTGATCCAATCCTTATAAATTTCAGAAGCACCGTGAGCGCTGATGTCAGAGTTTAACCTCACTCATCTCAAACAGCTGGAAGCGGAAAGCATCCACATAATCCGTGAAGTAGCAGCCGAGTTCGACAACCCGGTGATGCTCTACTCCATCGGTAAGGATTCTTCGGTGATGCTGCATCTGGCCCTGAAGGCTTTCTACCCGGGCAAGCCGCCCTTCCCGCTTATGCATGTCGATACCACGTGGAAGTTTCGCGAGATGATCGAGTTTCGCGATCAACAAGTGAAGAAACTCGGCCTCGATCTTATCGTGTACATCAACGAGGAAGGAGTAAAAGCTGGCATCGGACCGTTTACTCACGGCAGTGAGAAGCACACGGATGTCATGAAAACCCAGGCGCTGAAACAGGCACTGGATAAATACAAGTTCGATGCCGCGTTCGGTGGCGCCCGCCGCGACGAAGAGAAGTCCCGTGCAAAAGAAAGGGTTTTTTCCTTTCGCGACAAGAATCACGTGTGGGATCCCAAGAATCAGCGGCCAGAGCTTTGGAATATTTACAACGGCAAGATTAACAAGGGCGAGAGCATCCGCGTATTCCCCCTGTCCAACTGGACCGAGCTGGATATCTGGCAATACATCTACCTGAACAATATCGACATCGTTCCTCTCTACTTCGCCAAGCCACGCCCGGTGGTGAACATGGACGGAGTGGACATCATGGTGGATGACGATCGCATGCCCTTGGACGATAAGCAGAAAATTGAAACCAAGACGGTGCGCTTCCGCACCCTGGGTTGCTACCCGCTAACCGGGGCCGTGGAATCTACCGCCACCACGCTTCCGGAAATCATCCAGGAAATGTTGTTAACAACCAGCTCCGAGCGCCAGGGCCGGCTTATCGATACGGACAAGGCTGGCTCCATGGAAGAAAAGAAGCGCAAGGGTTACTTCTGATGAGCCACCAGTCTGAATTAATTGCTACCGATATCAACGCCTACCTGGCCCAGCATGAGCGCAAGGAGTTACTGCGTTTGCTGACCTGTGGCAGCGTAGATGACGGCAAGAGCACCCTGATCGGGCGCCTGCTGCATGATTCGAAGATGATCTACGAAGACCAACTTGCCGCCATCGAAGCGGACAGTGTCAAATCCGGCACGACCGGCGGCAAACTGGACCTCGCTCTGTTGGTAGACGGCTTGCAGGCCGAGCGGGAACAGGGAATTACCATCGATGTCGCATATCGATACTTCTCCACGGCACGCCGCAAATTCATAATCGCCGATACTCCCGGGCATGAGCAATACACTCGTAATATGGCAACCGGCGCTTCCACCTGCGATCTTGCCATTATCCTGATTGACGCTCGTCATGGTGTTCAAACCCAAACCAAACGCCATAGCTATATTGCTTCGCTATTGGGAATCAAGCACATCATCGTCGCGATCAACAAAATGGACCTGGTGGATCATTCACAGGATGTCTTCCAGCAGATAAAAAACGATTACCTGGAATTTACCAGCAAACTGGCCCCTGCCAATTTTCTTTTCATTCCCATATCCGCGCTGAATGGGGACAACGTGGTCACCCTCAGTGAAGCCATGCCCTGGTACCAGGAACAACCTCTCATGGAAATCCTGGAAACCGCGGAAGTTACCGCCGATCGGAATTTCACGGATTTTCGCTTCCCCGTGCAATATGTAAACCGGCCCAACCTCAATTTTCGCGGCTATTGTGGCACCGTAGCTTCCGGCGTGGTCAGAAAAGGCGACGAAGTGACTGTGCTTCCTTCAGGAAGAAGCAGTCGTATCAAGTCAATCGTCACCTATGATGAAGAGATGGAACTGGCCTTCACTGACATGGCCGTCACCCTAACCCTGGAAGACGAGATCGATGTCAGCCGCGGCGACCTGCTTGCCCATTCCGACAACCTGCCCAATGCCGGGAAAGAATTCGAAGCTACCGTGGTATGGATGACCGAAAAGCCCTTGCTGCCAGGCACCCAATACGACCTGAAAATCGGCACCAAGAACGTATCCGGAACGGTTCGCAACATCGGCGATCGCATCAACATCAACTCCCTGGAGCGTCACCCGGCGCCTGGCCTGGAATTAAATGAGATCGGTACGGTGCAGGTGGAAGTGGAAAACGAGGTTTGCTTCGACAGTTATCTGGACAATCGCGCTACCGGAAGTTTCATCCTGATTGATCGCCTCAGCAATGTAACCGTGGGTGCAGGCATGATCAGTTGCAAACAGAGCAGCGCGCGGCACAGCCATTCAAGCGCGAGCGGACATGTCACCAAGGTTGAACGTGCGGCACGCTTTGGACAGAAACCGGCTACCATCATGTTCATCGGTGTATCCGGTTCCGGTAAATCAACTCTTGCCCATGGCCTGGAACGCCGGCTGTTTGACCGGGGGCGGGTGTGTGCGGTGCTGGATGGAAAAACCATGCGCATGGGCATCAGCAAGGACCTGCCTCACGATGCGGAGGGACGGGCCGAGAATCTAAGGCGCAGCGCTCATATTGCCCGCTATCTGAATGATTCAGGCATTATCTGCTGCGCGTCATTCGTGGCACCGAACCAGGATTCCCGTGAACACACTCTAAGTGTGATCGGACGGGATTCCTGCTACATCATCTACCTCAATCCGCCTATGGAGGTCTGCATACAGCGTGACCCCAGTGGATTGTACGCTTCGGCTGAAGGTACGGAGTCTCCCGATATCCCGGGTTTGTCATTCCCTTACCAGGATCCGGAATACAGTCATCTGCAACTGGATACCAGCGAACTTTCCGTAGAGGAGTGCCTCGACGCCGTCATTAAAATGATGGAACAGGAAGAGATCATCTAGGCTCGGGAGCTACCCCCGGTATCAGGCAGGATTATCGATATCGATAAACTGATGTTCGATGGAAAGCTGTTGCGCGACAAAATTCCCTACCGCCTGCACACCATAGCGTTCCGTGGCATGATGACCTGCTGAGAAAAAATGCAGCCCTGATTCCCGGGCGATATGAACGGTGGGTTCTGAAATCTCACCCGTGAGATAGGCATCCACTCCAGCAGCCACTGCGGTCTCGATAAAACCCTGCCCGGCACCGGTACACCAGGCGATAGTTTCAATGGAGTCGGAGACACCGGGAACTACCACTGGCACTCGGGATAATTTTTCCTCAAGGTGCGCACAGAATGATTTACAACTCAGGGGTTGTCTTAGGCGGCCGCGCAACACCAGGGGAAAATTATTCTGCTTGTGAATTGATCCTTCGATGTCGATATCGAGCAAGTTTGCCAGCTGCACGTTATTACCCAATTCTTCATGTACGTCCAATGGCAGGTGATAACCAAAGAGATTGACGTTGCCATCCAGCAGCTTAAGTATCCGGTTTCTTTTTATACCGGTAATAGTTTGCAGCTCACCCTTCCAGAAGTAGCCATGGTGCACGAGAATCGCATCGGCTTGCTGCGCAATCGCCGCCTCGATCAATGCCAGGCTCGCGGTAACTCCGGTTACCAGCTTACTTACATCTCCTCGCCCCTCTACTTGCAAACCATTGGGACAATAATCAGCAAACAACTCCGGTTGCAATATGGAGTTAAGCGCTTGCTCTAGCTCTGTGCGTGTCGTCGCCATTGGAAAGGAATCCCACAAACTGTATATTTGGACGAAGGGCAATACTATCACAGCAGGCTAAATGGCCGGCGGCGGCAGACTCCATGGCTAGTTTGGAAAAATTTTTACAGTTCGTCGGATGGCCAGTTGCCTGCGGAATACTGGTGGCAATTGTTGCGGTTCAATTCCAGCAACTGCAAAGATTGGAACAGCGCATTGATTCCCTTGACGACACGCCGGTTGTGGAAGCGGAGCCCGAACCCTCCTTTGCCGAAGCCATCGCCAAGGCATCTGCTTCGGTTGTCGGAATCAGCGCCGCGAGGCTCGGCGTTGAATCAGTGGAACGAACTTCCGACAATCAAATCGATTTCTATCTCGAAGAACGGGAGAGCCTGGGGTCGGGGATTGTCATTAACAACAAGGGCTTCATCCTTACCAACCACCACGTTATAGATAATTTCTTTGACGCCTTCGATACCGCCGTAACCGTCAGGGATGGCCGCCGTATTCCTGCTACGGTAGTGGCCTGGGACGAAGCCAATGACCTGGCGGTACTTCATATCAACCTGGACGACCTGACTCCCATCAGCATAGGTGATGAAGAAGAACTAAGAGTCGGCGATATCGTATTCGCCATTGGTTACCCCAGGAATATAGGACTGTCGGTTTCACAGGGAATCATCAGCGCATTGACTCGCGGCACCAACAGCAGCATTTCCAGGATTCAAACCGACGCGGCTATCAATCCAGGGAATTCCGGTGGTGCGCTAATCAACCGCAGCGGTGACCTGGTTGGAGTTAACTCCTCAATATTTTCCGAATCAGGAAATTTCGAAGGAATCGGTTTCGCGACGCCGATAACTGTCGCGGTAACTGCAGCAGAAGAAATGGTAGCAGGCGCCATCGAAGCGAATTCGGGTTATCTCGGTGTGATAACCGGTGAAGCCCTGGATGCTACGTCCAGCGAGCTGTTCTTCGGCGTGAACAATATCCGCGGCATGCTGGTAGAGAGCGTGGAAGAAGGAGGTGCCGCGGCACGTGCTGGAATTCGCCCTGGTGATGTTATTACCCGGGTGGAAGAAACTGCGGTTACCGACGGGGAAAACATCGTCATGGAGGTACGCAACCGCAAGCCGGGGGATACGATACTGGTCGAGGTCTACCGCAATGGAGAAACCTTTTCCTTTCCTACAACCCTGGGTTTCGGCCAGGCGATAGTATTCGATCCAGGGGCTCGCCGCTGACGACGGAAAGAACCGCTTTATTCTGAATCCTGCAACCGGTATTCCGCAGAGAGCGCATGCGCTTCCAGCATTTCATTGCGCGCCATCACCGACGCCGTGCCCGCAAGCTTGCTTGCACCACTTGGCGAGCAGTTAATGATGGAACTGCGCTTCTGGAAGTCGTAAACGCCGAGAGCCGAGAAGAACCGCGCCGTGCCAGAAGTTGGCAATACATGACTCGGCCCGGCGCAGTAATCACCAAGCGCCTCGGCGCTGTGCCTGCCAAGAAAAATCGCGCCGGCATGATCGATAAGTTTCAGGACTGCCTCGGGCTCTTCCACAGAGATTTCCAGGTGCTCCGGAGCGATTCTGTTACTGGCCAGTGCCGCCGCTTCCATATCGTCGGCATGAATCAGGATTCCGCGTTGGCTGAGGGAGGCCGCGATTATTTCTTTGCGCTCCATGCGGGGCAACAACCTGTCGATACTCTGTTTCACTGCATCCAGGAAATCCGCGTCAGTGCTGATCAGTATAGACTGCGCCTGCTCATCGTGTTCGGCCTGGGAAAACAGGTCCATTGCTACCCAGTCCGGGTCAGTCTTGCCGTCGCAGATAATCGTTAATTCGGAGGGACCGGCGATCATGTCGATGCCCACCTCACCAAAAACCAGTTTCTTCGCGACGGTGACATAGATGTTGCCCGGGCCGGTTATTTTATCGACGCTTGGAATGGACTCCGTGCCAAAAGCCATCGCCGCGATAGCCTGGGCTCCGCCAATGGTAAACACGCGGTTAACACCGGCCAATGCGGCGGCCGCAAAAATAAGGTGATTGGAATCACCATATGCCGTCGGCACCGTGGCAATGATTTCTTTAACCCCTGCTACCTGGGCCGGTATAGCCAGCATTAATACCGAAGAAGGATAATTTGCCTTGCCGCCGGGCACGTAAATGCCGGCACGCTCCAGGGGGCTGACTTTCTGGCCATAGACCGAACCGTCCTGTTCCTCATAGTGCCAGGATCCCTGCTTCTGCTTTTCATGGTATTTGCGGATTCGCTCCGCCGCGTGGGTAAGTGCCTGGCGCTGGTCCTCCGGCAACTTCTGCAGCGACGCGTTCATCTGTTCTTCGTTGATGCAAAGCTCGGTCATGGAACCGGCATCCATGCCATCGAAGCGTGCCGTGTACTCGAGGATTGCCGCATCGCCCCTGGCTCTCACATCGTCAAGGATGTCACTCACCGTACGGGTAATCGAATCCTCGATTATCATTTCCCGGGCAAGAAGTTTATCCAGCCGCGTATCGAAATCGGGTTGGGAAGTCTGCAACCTGTTCACTGCCACTTTATCAGTCATGATTGCCTAAGAGTTATTCACTGCGTTGCGAAGTTTGGCCAGTAATTCGTTAATGATTTCGTGTTTGATCTTCATCGCCGCTTTATTCACGATTACCCGCGAGCTGATATCGGCCACCAGATCCTGTGCTTCGAGACCATTCGCTTCCAGGGTTTTGCCCGTATCCACCAGGTCGACGATCGCATCCGCCAGACCCATGGATGGCGCCAACTCCAATGCGCCATTCAGCTTGATAATCTCCACCTGGCGGCCCTGTTCGGCAAAATAGGTTTTCGCAATGTTGGTAAACTTGGTGGCAACCTTCAAGCGACCGCTACCGGGCAACTCGCCCCTGGGTGCGGCTGTCATCATGCGGCAACGGGCGATATTCAGGTCCAGTGGTTCATAGAATTCCCCGCCGTGTTCGAGGATAAGATCCTTGCCCACGACCCCCATGTCGGCGCTGCCGAATTCCACGTAAGTCGGTACGTCGGATCCGCGCATTACCATCAATTGCACGTTATCCAGGTTGGTGCCGAAAATTAGTTTACGGCTCTTGGACATGTCTTCCTCGGGCACGATACCGGCCTGCTCAAACAGCGGCAGTGTTTCGTTCAAAATTCGTCCCTTGGTGAGGGCGATCACGAGCGGTGAAGATTTCATGATGTCAATTTGGTTCAGGATTGCCCCTGGCAGGGGCCTAGGAGGGAACCCTGCGAATTCGGGCGCCAAGAAGTTGCAATTTTTCCTCTATACATTCATAGCCACGATCGATGTGATAGATGCGATCAACCGAAGTTTCATTCTCCGAAACCAGGCCGGCGATAATCAGGCTGGCCGAGGCACGTAAATCGGTGGCCATGACTGGCGCACCCTTGAGAGCTTCAACACCCTCCACGATTACGGTATTGCCTTCCACGCGAATGGACGCGCCCATCCGGTTCATCTCGTGTACGTGCATGAATCGATTTTCGAATACAGTTTCGGTAATTGAGCCGGTACCGTTGGCCACGGAATTCAGCGCGGTGAACTGCGCCTGCATATCGGTAGGAAATGCAGGGTAAGGCGCGGTGCGAAGCGAAACTGCCGTTGGCCGCTTGCCGTGCATGTCCAGTTCTATCCAGTTGTCACCCACCTTGATCTCGGCCCCGACCTGCTCCAGCTTGCTCAGCACGGATTCCAGAATGTCCGGCCGAGTATCCTTTACCTTGATGTGACCTCGTGTGGCGGCGGCCGCAATCAGGTAAGTCCCGGTCTCGATGCGGTCAGGCATCACCGAGTAACTGCAACCACCCAGGCTTTCGACTCCATTCACAACGATAGTGTCAGTACCCTGGCCCGAGATATCCGCGCCCATTTTCACCAGGCAATTGGCAAGGTCTACCACCTCGGGTTCACGGGCGGCATTCTCAATAACAGTCTGGCCGTCGGCCAGAGTCGCCGCCATCATCACGTTCTCAGTACCGGTTACCGTGACCAGGTCCATGAAGATATGGGCACCCTTTAGTTTTCCTTCCACGCTGGCTTTGATGTACCCGTCCTCCACGATGATATCGGCACCCATTGCTTCCAGGGCGCTGATGTGAAGATTCACAGGTCGGCTACCAATGGCACAACCGCCGGGAAGCGCAACTTCTGCACGGCCATATCGAGTCAGCAGTGGCCCGAGCACGAGAATCGACGCGCGCATGGTTTTAACCAGTTCGTAAGGCGCGCTGAAATGTTGAATGCTGCTGCTGTTTACTTCGACATTGAGCTTTTCATCCACAATGGGTTGCACTCCCATGCAACCCAGCAGCTCCAGCATGGTGGTGATGTCATACAAGTGCGGCAAGTTGCAGATCTGTACCGTTTCCCCGGTCAGCAGGGTTGCGGCAAGAATTGGCAACGCGGAATTCTTGGCGCCGGCGATGCGTATTTCACCTTCGAGGCTGATTCCACCATTGATTAGTAGCTTGTCCATTTCTATTTGGCTCTTGTGCCGGGATTCAAGCGGTTCCCCGCTCGGCTTCTGTCTGCAGATTCATGGAAATAGCATGAATTGCACCACTGGAAATGTGCTCTCCGAGAATCTTGTACACCAGTTGCTGTCTCTTTACCGCATTCAATCCTTCAAACACGGCACCTACAGCATTGACGAGATACTTCCCATCGCCGCCATCAACTGAAATGTCACACTGCGGGAGTTCGGCAATCAATAATTGCCTGATTTTTTCTGCATCCAATCTTATCGCCCCGGATTACTTCCAGTTATCCAACACCAGGTCAATGTCGTTGTTATGCTGGGACATCAGGGCGGAAAATTGGGTGAAATACTGTCGGCCGAGATTGATCCCGGCGAGACTGATGTTTTTGAGTTTCCACTCATCGTTTTCATTGAGGAACATCTGATACTGCAAACGCATATTACTATCACCGCCACGCAGCTCCATGCCCACTACCGTGTCGGCACGGGGATCCGCATTGGCATTGCGCGGCGGGAGAAAAACAAGTTCCTCACCATCATAGGAAACAAGGGATGCACCATAGAATCGAGTTAACGTGGTGCTGAGAATATCCGCAAACCGCAACTTCTGTGCATCTGTTGCCTGCGCCGCATAGCGTGACATTACTACTTCGGCGACCGCCTCAAAATCTACAAAGGTATCCAGCACTTCTTCTACATTTGCAAAATATCTTTCTCGGTCACTAAGGAAAAAATCGCGAGAGTCGACCACCGTCTGCAACAGTGTTTCCACTCCCAACTGGGCAGTTTCCACGGCACTGAGCTGCTGGGCCTGGGATATACCCGGCAACATGCACAAGAGATAGATTGTAAATGCAGCTTTCTTCAATATTTTCATCTGCTTATCTCCAGATTGAATACCTGCACCAGAACCGTCGACCGCCAGGAACCTCGATTCCACACTCTCGAGTGGAAATGTTGCCCCCAAAAACATGAATTTCACCTGAATTCCCGGGAGTTTACATGATTTGGGGGGTTCAATAAATTATTACTTGCAAAGCTCAGTAAAGACCCTTCTAATTACCCGCTTTATCTCAGGCAGCCAAATTCAACCTCTATGCCCCTAGACATAATCATTGTCGTCCTCGGATTCATCGGACTGATCTGGGGAGCCGATAAATTCGTCTTTGGTGCCTCCGCCCTGGCCCGAAACCTCGGCGTTTCCCCTCTCCTGATCGGACTCACGATCGTCGCTTTCGGCACCTCGGCTCCTGAAATATTCTCATCGGCAGTATCCGCTCTCAACGGCGAACCGGAACTGGCAATCGGTAATGCAATTGGCTCCAACTTGTTCAATGTAGGGGTTGCCCTCGGAATTGCTGCAATTATTTCACCCCTGAAACCGCCAGGGTCGCTTTTAAGCAAGGAACTTCCCGCCTTGTTGCTGGTAACAGTTACCACCGGCGTGCTGTTTGCAAACTCATACCTGGGCATATTCGATGCAATCGTTCTCATCAGCATCACCGCCTTCTTCGGTTACAAGCTGTTTCGAAAGAAAGTTAAATCCGGTGTTGTGCCGGAAATCGACACGGACAGTTTTAACGAGATCAGCAATTTGCAGGCAGCGGCCTACCCATTACTAGGTCTCGCCTTGCTGATACTGGCCGCCGAGGCCCTGGTTGCCGCCGCAGCATCCATAGCCGAATCCCTGGGGGTTTCCACGGCAATCATCGGACTCACACTAGTTGCACTGGGAACCAGCCTCCCCGAACTGGCTGCTTCTGTTACCTGCGTCTTGAAAGGACACCATGACCTGGCAATTGGCAATATCGTTGGATCGAACATTCTAAATCTGCTCGCAGTACTTCCCTTTCCCGGCCTGTTCAGCCCAGGTCCCATCGAGACCAATCTTCTGGTTCGCGACTATTCATCCATGCTATTACTAACGGTGTTACTGGCCTGGTTCTGCTATCGTGGAATCAGGCATGACAAGATGATAGGCCGCCTCAGTGGCATCACCTTCTTGTCAATTTACTGCGCCTGGTTTACCGTTATGTTCCTGCAGGTACAGTCAACTTTATAATTCGAACACGGCATCTTAATGTCTTCCTCGCAATTAATAGAAAGCGCCCTCCGTACCATCGAAATCGAAAAGAATTCTATCGAAGCTCTCGCAGCCCGAATCGATAAAAACTTCACCAAAGCCTGTGAATTAATCCTGAAATGCAGCGGCCGGGTCGTAGTCACCGGCATGGGAAAATCCGGACACATCGGTAAGAAGATCGCTGCCACCCTGGCGAGCACCGGCACCCCTGCCATGTACGTACACCCCGCCGAAGCGAGTCATGGCGATATTGGCATGATCACCGACGCCGATGTGGTTCTTGCTATTTCGAATTCCGGGCACACCCAGGAAGTGACGTCCCTGCTCCCCGTCCTGGCTCGCAAGCACATTGCACTAATCAGCATGACTGGAAACGAGGACTCTGAGCTTGCTAAGGCAGCAACGGTCAACATCGATGCTTCCGTAAGCGAGGAAGCCTGCCCACTGGGTCTGGCTCCAACTTCAAGCACTACCGTGGCCCTGGTCCTTGGCGACGCCCTGGCAATGTCTGTACTGGAAGCGCGCGGATTTACCCGGGATGATTTCGCCATGTCTCATCCCGGCGGGAACCTGGGCAGGAAGCTACTGGTCAAAATAAAGGACGTTATGCACACCGGTGACGATATACCTGTAGTTGCCATGGGCACCAGGTTGCCGGACGCTTTGCTGGAGATGAATAGCAAGGGCTTTGGACTGACAACAATAGTGGACAGTGATGACAAGGTGGTCGGAGTGTTTACCGATGGCGACCTGCGCCGAACCCTCGCTGCCGATAAAGACATCAAGCAGTTCAAGATTGATGATGTCATGTCACCCAATTTTAAATTCATAGATGCAAATGCGCTCGCCGCGGAGGCTGCCCAGGTGATGCAGGAATCGAAAGTCTATGTCCTGGTGATCAAGGACGATGGCGATAAAATCTGCGGAATTGTAAAAATGCACGATCTGCTGCGTGCAAATGTTGTGTAAGTCGCAAACCGGATCGATACCGATGAAATTCAATTGCCCGCAAGCAGAAGCCGAAAACAAAGCGAACCGCATTCGCATGCTGTTACTGGATGTGGATGGCGTGCTCACCGACGGCCGGCTCTACTTCACTGACAGCGGCGAAGAAATCAAGGCGTTTCACACCCAGGATGGTCACGGTATCCGCATGCTGCAGAAAGCCGGTATAGCCATTGGCATCATTACTGGCCGCAATTCACCCACTGTTGCGAAGCGGGCTTCCGATCTCGACATTGAAATCGTCTATATGGGAAGGCAGGACAAGATCAATGTATTGAACGAGATCAAGTCGGCACATGGATTCAGTGACGATGAAATCTGTTATGGCGGAGATGACCATCCCGATCTCCCGGTACTCGAGTCTGTGGGGCTTTCTTTTTCGGTCCCAGCAGCACACGCAGATATCCTGTCTCGTGTCCACTGCGTCACAGAGAAACAAGGGGGTTTCGGCGCTGTGCGTGAAATCACTGACTTTCTCTTGACTGCACGCGGCGATTACCCGCAATTCTAGATCACTTGCATCCCTGTGCTCCTATGCCTGAGGGATAGCCAATTCGTGGTAAGCTCCCTCGGAAACTCAGCCGACACTTTTCATGCACCGCGTACTCTTTTTCAGCGTCCCTTTTCTAATCGCCATATTCCTGTACCTGGGACTTAGCGCCGTCGATCAGGTTGAATTGCAGCCACCTGTAGCGACGAGCCAACGGGGCCCTGACTTTGAAGCTTTCAGTGAGGGGCTGAACACCGTGCTGTACAACAGCCAGGGCGAAATTGATTACACCCTGCAAGCTACCCGGCAAGTTCACTTCACGGACAGCCGCAGCGAATTCGAAGATCCGTGGCTTCGCCTCTATCACCCCGAGCGGGGTAATTGGAACATCGTCGCCGATTCCGGCACAATTTCCAGCGCCAGCAGCGGAGGCGAAGTCATTGACCTGATCGAACTCAATGGGAACGTGGAAGCTTTTCGCCTGGACTCAGAAGGCAGTCGCCTGCAGCTCAATACCGATACGATGACAGTAAATCCGGAGGCGGAAACGTTGTCCACTGACAGCCCGGTGACGGTCGCTTCGGAAGTCATTACGCAATCAGCAATCGGCATGAGGGCCGATATAACTCAGGATGAAATAGTATTTATCCGCGATGTTCAGGGCAGATATGAAATTCCTTCAAATTAGTACTCTCAGCCTGCTGGCAGGGATAGTTTGCTATTCGGCAGGCGCGCTTGAATCAGACGATGTTGCACCCGTGCTGTATGAGCATACCGGCAACCTCGTCATGGATATCTCCGGTAATATCCGCACCCTGACAATGTTTGAGAACGTGAAAGTCACCCAGGGCAGCATGGTGATCCAGGGCGATGAGGGAATCCTGGAGTATCGAGTGGATACCGGCGAGTTAGTGCGTGTCACGGTCCATGGCACTCCCGTGCAATACGAGCAGCAGGTTAACGAAGCAGGCGAAATTGTGACGGGTAACAGTAACACCATTGAATTTTTCACCGATGAATTGGGTGAAACGATTGTAGAACTGACGGGCAATGCCAGCATCGTATCTCCCGATACATCCATGAATTGCCAGGCTATCACCTACCTGACCGACCAGAACCTGTTCAGCGGCACCGGTCCCTGCTCAGGCGCATTGAGCCGCCAGGACAACTGACTCTATGCTCAAGGCAAGTCATCTGGCGAAAGCCTACAAGGGACGGGAGGTGGTCAGGGATGTATCACTCAGCATTTCCCAGGGAGAAATCGTTGGGCTGTTGGGACCCAATGGCGCCGGCAAGACCACTTGTTTCTACATGATCGTAGGTCTAATCCGCCCAGATGACGGCGAGGTGACGATCGACGACTATTCCCTGGAAGACGCGCCAATCCATGAACGAGCCGGCCGCGGCCTGGCCTATCTTCCCCAGGACAGCTCAATATTCCGCACGCTGAGCGTGGAAGACAACATCATGGCCATTCTCGAGACACGGTCAGATCTCAGCAGTGCCGAAAAAAACAGCAAGCTGGAAGCGCTGCTAACTGAGTTTCACATCTCCCATATCCGGCACAACAAAGGTATGAGCCTGTCCGGCGGTGAGAGGCGTCGAACAGAAATCGCCCGGACCCTTGCAACCGATCCCAAGTATATTTTACTGGACGAACCATTTGCCGGGGTCGATCCTATTTCGGTAAGCGATATCAAGCAGATAATCGAGCACCTGAAGTCGCGCAACATCGGGGTATTGCTGACTGATCACAATGTTCGTGAAACCCTGGACATTTGCGAGAAGGCATACATCGTCAGCGAGGGGCAGATAATTGCCGAAGGGGATGCCCATGCGATCCTCGGTAATCAGAAAGTACGAGAGGTTTATCTCGGCGACAAGTTCGAGATTTAGCGCTGCCCTCCCCGGCACCCGCCCGTAGTTCTCCACCGCTGTAAAATTTACCGCCCGCCAATTACTATGCAAGGATGGAACGATTCTTGCTATACTTGCCCCGTTTTTCACCCGGAACCATTCCCGCTTTTTTTAGCAGTAGCCCGACCTAGTCAATCACTTTCATGAAACTTTCGCTTCAGCTAAAGCTCGGCCAGCAGTTAACAATGACGCCGCAGCTGCAGCAAGCGATTCGCCTGCTCCAACTATCCACACTGGACCTGCAGCAAGAGATCCACCAGGCGTTGGAAACCAATCCCATGCTGGAACTCGACGAGTCGGCCGAAGAAGAGAGCGCCACTGGCGATTCCAATGAATCCCGTGTCGAGGAACGCACTATTGAACCAGAAGCACGGGTAGATGATCGCGCCTCGGTCAACGGAGACGAAACCAACTGGCGTGATGATGTATCCGGCGACTATTCTGTGGAAAGTAGCTGGGATGACAGCTACACAAGCAACTACTCTGCAGCTTCGTCCAGTTCATACGACGGAGACTACAGCGACTTCGAATCCCGTAACACGGCGGAAGATACCCTTCAGGACCATCTGTTGTGGCAACTGAACCTGACTCCCATGTCAGAGCAGGATCACGCTATCGCCGTCGCCATTATCGATGCCATTGACCCCAATGGCATGCTGACGGTAGACCTGGAGTCAATCCATGGCAGCTTTGACCCGGAACTGGAAATTGACCTGGAAGAAGTAGTCGCAGTGCTGCATCGAATACAACAATTCGATCCGATTGGCGTGGGCTACCGGTCTCTTTCTGAATGCCTCTCGATTCAACTGGAACAATTACATGAACCCTGCCAGGAGCAGGCCATTGCAAAGGCAAAGCTCGTGATAGCCGAGCATCTCGACCTGCTGGGTCACCGGGATTATGCCCAGATCATGCGAAAGGCGAAATTGAAGGAGCCCGAACTCAGGGCTGCCATTGCGATCATCGAATCATTGGATCCGCGACCTGGGGCCAACATAGCGCCGCCATCTACAACTTATATTGTTCCGGATGTATTTGTGACGAAGCAGGCAGATACCGGCAAGTGGCGGGTGGAGCTGAATCCGGATACGGCACCAAAGATTCGCATAAACAATAATTATGCCTCATTGGTAAAACGTGCCGATTCCAGCGATGAAAACAATTACCTGAAAGACAACCTGCAGGAAGCACGCTGGTTCATCAAGAGCCTGCAGAGCAGGAATGAAACACTGATGAAAGTCGCCACCAGGATCGTGGAACACCAGAAAGGTTTCCTGGAGTACGGTGAAGAGGCAATGAAGCCACTTGTACTTCACGACATCGCAGAAGCGGTGAACATGCATGAATCCACCATTTCCCGGGTCACAACCCAGAAATACATGCACACTCCGAGGGGAATATTCGAACTCAAGTACTTTTTCTCGAGTCACGTCTCCACCAAGGGCGGAGGCGAGTGCTCTTCCACGGCGATTCGCGCCATTATCAAGAAATTAATTGCAGCGGAGAATGCGAGGAAGCCATTGAGCGACAGCAAGATTACCCAGCTCCTGGAAGAGAAAGGCATTAACGTTGCGCGCCGCACCATCGCAAAATACCGGGAATCACTTTCAATTCCTCCGTCAAACGAACGCAAACGCCTGGTGGACTAGTCACCATTCATATACGAATTTATTTGATAACGAGTAACAGAATTAATGCAGTTGGAAGACATTCTCACACCCGAACGATGTTTCTGCGGAATCGAGGGAGTGAGCAAGAAAAGAATCCTGACCACGGCCAGTGAACTCATTGCCAAGAACACTCCCGCAGCCCTGGATTCAGACGCAATTTTTAGCGCGCTCATGGCCAGGGAGCAGCTAGGTAGTACAGGATTGGGAAATGGAATTGCAATTCCCCACTGCCGGGTCAGTGCGTGTAACAAGATTACCGGTTCGCTCATTACCTTGTCCGAGCCGATCGACTTTGATGCAATCGACGGCAAGCCGGTAGATATATTATTTGTGCTCATCGTTCCCACAGTGGAGCATGAAGAGCACATAAAAGTTCTCGCGGGTCTCGCGGAACTATTTAATGAAGAGGATTTTTGCTACACATTGCGACATACTCACGACAGTGATGATTTGTACAATGTCGCTATAACCTACTGATACCAGGAATATCCCATGCTGGCTTAGTTTGCCGGGCTTACTGCAGATGAAACTTAATATTATCAGTGGCCGATCGGGTTCCGGAAAATCTACGGTTCTTCATATCCTCGAAGACCACGGTTTCTATTGCGTGGATAACCTGCCTGCCAGCCTGCTGCCTTCCCTCGCCGAAAAAATTGCGTCCGAGGCTGCCAGCATACCCAATGCCGCGGTGAGCATCGATGCCAGGAACCTGTACAGTGACCTACAGCAAGTTCCTGAAATAATTAAAGAATTACAGAAAACCTCCTTGCCCACGGAAGTGATTTTCCTGGATGCGAACAGCCAGACTCTGCTCAAACGATTCAGCGAAAGCCGCCGCAAGCATCCGCTGTCAACCGACAAGATCGGACTCAAGGAAGCCATCGACAAAGAATCTGACCTGCTGGAATCCATCGCGGTTCTCGCCAGCTTGTCGGTGGATACCAGCAATATGTCCCTCTACGATCTGCGTGACACTATCAAGAACAGGATTCTCGAGCATAGTGATACCAGGCTTGCATTGCTGTTTCAGTCCTTTGGCTACAAGAACGGCGTGCCGGTTGATGCCGATATTGTCTACGACGTTCGCTGTCTCCCGAATCCGTACTGGGATACATCTTTACGCTCACTTACCGGCAGAGATACTGCGGTAATCGAGTTTCTGCAATCATCCGAAGATGTGCAACATATGTTACAGGACATCGGTGATTACCTGAGAAAATGGTTGCCACGTTTTGAAGAGAACAATCGAAGTTATATAACCGTTGCCATAGGTTGCACCGGAGGCCAGCATCGAAGTGTATATATTTGTGAGAAAATGGCCGAAGCATTTTCGGATTCCATAAAAAACGTGCAGGTACGACACAGGGAGTTACCCTGAACCGGGCAGCCGTAGCGATCTAGTTCGATGAAAAAAGCAGAAACGGAAATAATCAACAAGGCTGGACTACATGCCCGCGCAGCCTCGAAGCTAGTGGAAGTGACATCCAGGTTTCCCTGCGACATCCAGATCGGGCATGAGAAGATGGTTGATGGGAAAAGCATCCTCTCGCTCATGATGCTGGCTGCCACCAAGGGCACCCGGCTCAACGTCGAAGTCGATGGGCCTGAAGAAGACCAGGCTATGACAGCCATTCTTGCTCTAATCGAAGACAAATTCGGCGAAGGGGAATAAATCCCTACGCTTCCTCCACTCTTCTGAGCGGCGCTATTCCGTCCCGGAAAGTTCTATTGCACTCTAAATGACGATAGAATTGCCTGCCCGGTGAAAACTGCAGAAAACCGGCACTTCTTCACCTGTCTACCACAGTAATTGATGCTTGCCGTAACGATATCCGGCCAAGCATCGTTTGGGCGATTGATATGTCTCAGGTCAAGGACTCTCAATTTGTAAAAGACCCGGTGCTCGAGCTGAACCAGGCTATCGACAGCGGATCTTTGTACCAGGTCAGGCAGATGATAAAGACTCTGCCCATGGCCGGTATTGCCCATCTGTTGGAGTCCTCACCCCCGAGCACTCGCAATGTCATCTGGCAGCTCATTGACAAGGATGCCGAGGGCGAGGTCATTCAATATCTCAATGAAGACCTGCAGAGCGAGTTTCTTAGCGATCTCAATGTAGAAGAAGTGGCCGAACTGACTGAAGGCCTGGAGACCGACGACCTGGCTGACATTCTGCAGCAACTTCCCCACCAGGTTGCGAGCCAGGTGCTTCAGGCAATGGACGAACAGGACCGGCACAGGGTCGAGTCGATTCTGTCCTATGATGAAGACACCGCCGGCGGCCTGATGAATACCGATACCATTACGGTGAGAAGGGGCCATACCGTCGAACTGGTGCTGCGTTATCTGCGCCGTCACGAATCTCTCCCTGACATGACCGACAGTGTCTACGTGGTAAACCGCAAAGACGAGTTGCAGGGAATTTTGCCATTGCGGCAGGTGCTGGTTTCCGATCCAGCAACCGAAGTGAAGGACGTGATGCGGGAAGACATAGAGGCTATTCCCGTGGATATGGTGGCGGAACAGGTCGCGCAGCTCTTTGAGCAGCATGATTGGGTATCCGCGCCTGTGGTAGACCAGGAGGGCAAACTGCTTGGCCGAATCACGATCGATGACATCGTAGACGTAATTCGGGATAGCGCCGAACACTCTCTCATGAGCATGGCCGGCCTCGATGAAGAAGATGACACTTTCGCGCCGGTAATCAAAACTGCCCGGCGCCGCGCGGTCTGGCTGGGCGTCAACCTGATGACGGCCGTACTCGCCTCACTTGTGATCTATATCTTCCAGGACACCCTGGACCAGGTTGTCTACCTGGCGGTACTCATGCCTATCGTGGCCAACATGGGCGGGGTCGCGGGAACCCAGACCCTGACTCTGGTCATACGCAGCCTGGCGCTTGGGCATATAAGCCCTTCCAATAGCCGTTGGCTGTTAGTACGGGAACTTGGTGTTGCCGCACTGAACGGCATCCTCTGGGCCATCGTGATATCGGTGGTTGCTTATATCTGGTACCGGGATCTGCAGCTGAGCTACATCATCGCTGCTGCCATGATGATAAACCTGTTCACCGCTGCTCTCGCCGGGGCATACTTGCCGATATTTCTCAAGCGCATAAACATCGATCCCGCCCTGGCCGGATCGGTAGCTCTCACTACCGTTACTGACTCCATCGGTTTTTTCGCTTTCCTTGGGCTCGCCCAGGCTTTCTACCTGTGAGCGTGGAAATTGACAGAGACGGAAGCGAAACCCCCAGCAAGACCCGTCGCAAGAAAGATGCCCACCAGCAGCAACAACTGGGCAAAGAACTAAGTGCCCTGCCACCTGCCAGGCTACAAGAATTGGGCTTGCCAGAGAAATTGCAGCATGCCATCGAAGAGTATCAGCGCCTTCCAAACAGTTTTGGCGCGCGCAGGAGACAGTTACAATTCATCGGCAAGCTGATGCGTGATGTGGACTGCGAAAAAATACGAATTTCCCTGGAGCAATTGGAAACAACCACCGGCCAGACTGGCGGCACCAGGCAACTGGCTGAATCTATCGCTGAATCTGTTTTAACCAGCGGTGGTGACGCAATCGAAGAAGCATTAGTTGCCCACCCCCAACTGCAGCGGCAGGCATTGCGACAATTTTTACTGGAATATCAACGGGCGAGTGACGAATTGCGCCCCGGCATAGCGACCCGCCTGGTAAGACATCTCGATAACAGCTTACTCAGCGACTAGACCGGCAAAACGCAGTCGATGCTATACCCTGCCCGGCTTGCGTGCTACCATGCGCCAGCTCAAAAAAATCAACAAAAGCAAGGGCATAGAGCCCTTTGGATAGTCTTTCGGCGGGTCCAGGCCGGGACTACGAGTATTTGCTGTTATAAGAATTAGAAGAGGAAGGTCATGGCAGACAAGCACGCTGAAGCTTATTGGAAATCCAACATAAAAATTGTCTCCTCCCTGTTGGTGGTTTGGTTCCTGATTTCCTTCGGGTGCGGAATACTGCTGGTGGACGCACTCGACACCATCCGCATGGGTGGCTTTAAGCTCGGGTTCTGGATAGCGCAACAAGGCGCGATCTTCGTTTTCGTCATTCTTATCTTTGTCTATATCAACTTGATGGACAAACTGGACGATCACTATGAAGCGGAAACCGGCCGGAAAGTCGAGGAAAGCGGAGGAGAATCCGCATGAGCGTACAAATCTGGACTTTCGTATTCATCGCGCTCACATTCGGGCTCTATATCGGAATTGCTATCTGGTCCCGGGCCGGTTCAACTAATGAATTCTATGTAGCCGGTTCCCATGTTCCTCCCATAGCCAATGGAATGGCCACGGCCGCAGACTGGATGTCCGCCGCTTCTTTTATTTCCATGGCAGGACTGATTTCATTCCTCGGCCGGGACGGCACTTTTTACCTGATGGGCTGGACCGGAGGCTATGTACTACTCGCCCTCCTGTTAGCGCCATACTTGCGTAAATTCGGCAAGTACACGGTGCCGGATTTTATCGGTGACCGTTACTATTCGAAGACTGCCCGGTTGATTGCAGTGTTCTGCGCAATCAGTATTTCTTTTGTATACGTCTGCGGACAGATGCAGGGTGCGGGAATCGTTTTCTCCCGCTTCCTGGAAGTGGACATCACCACCGGTGTCGTCATCGGCATGGGAATCGTATTCTTCTATGCCGTACTGGGTGGCATGAAGGGCATCACCTATACCCAGGTTGCCCAATACTGCGTATTGATCTTCGCGTTCATGGTGCCGGCCATTTTCATTTCCCTGCTAATGACCGGCAATCCGATCCCGCAACTTGGTTTCGGTTCAGAACTGACAGAGGAATATGGTGGTGGTTTCTTGCTGGACCGGCTGGACGGCATGAGTGAACAACTGGGTTTTCCTGTTTACACGGAAGGACAGCGCAGCACCCAGGATGTGTTTTTTATAACTGCGGCACTGATGTTCGGCACTGCCGGGTTGCCTCATGTCATTATCAGGTTTTTCACCGTGCCCAATGTAAAGGCCGCCCGCAAATCTGCGGGTTACGCGCTTATTTTTATTGCCATCCTTTACACTACCGCACCTGCCGTAGCGGCATTTGCCCGCACCAACCTGATCAATACGGTTAATAACGCAGAATACTCAGAAATGCCGGCCTGGTTTAGCCAGTGGGAAACTACCAATCTTATTTCATTTACAGATAAGAACAATGACGGGCGCATACAATACGTGGCCGATTCTGATACAAACGAGCTGGAAGTTAACCGGGATATCATGGTGCTGGCCAATCCGGAAATCGCCGGCCTTCCCAACTGGGTCGTGGCGCTGGTCGCCGCCGGCGGCCTGGCTGCCGCCCTGTCAACGGCAGCGGGGCTGCTGCTGGTTATTTCCACTGCCGTTTCCCACGACTTGCTGAAACGCAGTTTCCTGCCTGAAATTACCGAGAAGCAGGAACTGCTCTACGCCCGCATTGCCATTTTTGTCGCCGTGATAATCGCCGGGTATTTCGGCATTAATCCACCGGCTTACGTGGCGCAGGTTGTAGCGTTTGCGTTTGGCCTGGCTGCGGCTTCGTTCTTTCCGGCAATCGTGTTGGGAATTTTTCAGCGCCGCATGAACAAGGAAGGTGCGATTGCCGGTATGCTGACGGGATTCCTGTTTACCGCCGGCTACATCATCTATTTTCGCTTTATCAATCCTGCTGCGGATAGCGCGGACAACTGGCTGTTCGGCATTTCACCGGAAGGTATTGGCACAGTTGGTACGGTGTTGAATCTTCTGGTTGCCCTGGCCGTATCCCGAGTAACTACGGAACCACCGGCGGAAGTCCAGGAAATAGTCGAACACATTCGCCTGCCCGGCGGCGCCACCGCAAACTAGTGAGCATGCATGGCACTCAGGTGCCATGCTTGCCGTGTTCCGTTTTCTCCCAGTATTCGGTTACGGTTGCCTTCATTTCCCGGTGCATAAACAGTATTCCCACCAGGTTGGGCACTGTCATCAGGACGATGGTAATCAGTGAGACATTCCATACGATAGTCGTGTCTGCCAGGGCAGCATAGAAAAACCCTAACACATAGACTATGCGATAGGGCAATACGGATCCGGGGCCGAACAGGTAAGTCATGGCACGGTCACCGTAGTACGACCAGGCTATAGCGGTGGAAAAAGCGAACAGCATCAAGCCAATAGAGACTATATATTGTCCGAAATCGCCGAATAGCCCACGGGTGAAGGCCTGGGTAGTCAGGGGAACAGAATGTAGCAGGGATTCTCCGGATACAACCACCGAGGTATCCTGCAGCTGACCATCCTCAACTACCAGTGTTTCGGTAACAGGCTCACCTTCCCGGGTGAACACATAATTTTCCGCGAACGAACGCGCCGCAATCAGGGTAAATGCCCCGTCATTCTCTGCCTGACCGTTCTGAACATCGATACTTCCTGTAAATTCGGAAACATTGGTTTCATTGCCGCTCACGTAGAGAAATAGCTGTTCGATGTGACCCGGATTGGTCTCTTCGAAATTCCCCGCCACGAAACTCATGTCCGCGCGCTGGAATTCATTCTCGAATTTCTCCATCCACACCCCCGAAGACAGGATTACCAGCCCGGTTATTGTACAGATCACGATGGTATCGATGAACGGCTCCAGGATTGACACCATACCCTCATCGGCAGGCTCATCGGTTCTGGCAGCGGCGTGGGCAATGGGTGCGGAGCCCTGTCCCGCCTCATTTGAGTAAAGTCCGCGATTTACCCCACGGTCAAAAGCATAGGCAAATGTCGCCCCGAGAAATCCTCCGGTGGCCGCTGAACCGGTAAACGCATCGGAAAAAATTGATAAGAACGAAGGAACGATGTTACCGAGATTGGGGATGATTACTGCGAAGGCACCCACCAGGTAAATCATTGCCATGCTGGGTACGATCGCGGCCGCCACTTTGGCAATTCGGGTAATGCCGCCGATGATAACCAGCGCCAGCAGCACCGAGAGCACGCTGGCGGTAATGATTGGCTCGAGGGAAAACGTGCTCTCGAGACCCGATGCGATACTGTTGATCTGTGGCAGGTTGCCGGTGCCAAAGGAACTCAATACTGTCGCCATGGCAAAAATGATCGCCAGCCATTTGGCGTTCAGCCCCTTCTCCATGTAGTACATGGGCCCGCCGGCCATGGTGCCATCGGTGGTCTGGTTGCGGTACTTATGGGATAAGGTTACCTCAACGAACTTGCTGGTCATTCCAAAGAACGCGGTCATCCACATCCAGAACAAGGCGGCTGGACCACCGAGATGCAGGGCCAACGCCACACCCCCGATGTTTCCCGTGCCGACTGTTCCCGACAACGCGGTTGAGAGAGCCTGGAAATGAGACGTGTCTCCGGGCGCGCCTTCCTTGTCAAACTTACCTCGAGTTACACCAATGGCATGTTTGAAATAGCGAATCTGGGGAAAGCCCAGGTACAGGGTAAAGAAAATACCTACCGAGAGCAGGAAGGTGGGAAACCAGATGGCACTTCCCAGGAAGCCATCCAAAAAAATGAGAAACTCATTTACTGCGTCCAATTCAATCCCCTGTTTTTACGTTGTTGTTATGAGCCCAGCGTTCTAGTCATCAGATACCGAAATGCTGGGGCCTGTATTTTGTTCTGCGCTGGCAAGGAGCCCGTTTAGTTTCCTGGCCAGATCCATGTAGGCATTGCTGGCTGCATGATCAGGTCTGGATGCTACCACAGGAGCCCCCGAATCGGTGGTTTCGCGAATGGCCAGGTCCAGCGGCAGGCGACCGATAAGTTCTACATCATATTCCGCTGCCAGCCGTTCTCCGCCTCCCTCACCAAAAATCGCTTCCTCGTGACCACACTGGCTGCAAACATGAGTACTCATGTTTTCCACAACACCCAGTATTGGTACACCAACTTTATTGAACATCTCCACGCTCTTGCGTGTATCCAGAAGTGCTACATCCTGTGGTGTTGTTACTATGACCGCCCCGGAGAGACGAACTGTTTGCGCCAGGCTTAACTGGATATCACCTGTACCGGGAGGCATGTCCACTACGAGATAGTCCAGTTGCGGCCACCTGGTGTCATTCAGTATCTGCTTGAATGCGGAAATGATCATGGGAGCACGCCAGACCATTGGCGTTCGCTCGTCCACCAGGAAACCCATGGAGTTGCATGACAGACCATGGGCTTCTATGGGAACCATGAACTTGTTTTCGATTACTTCTGGCCGGGTGCCTGGAGGCACTCCCAGGATCAAAGGCAAACTGGGGCCATAGATGTCTGCGTCGAGTAGACCAGCCTTGTGCCCCAACTCCTTCAGGGCCAGGGCGAGGTTTACCGCCGTGGTGGATTTACCCACGCCTCCCTTGCCGGAAGCAACGCAGATAATGTGACCGATGTCGTCTACTGCACTCAACTGTAGCTATATGAAAAATAAGCAAGAATTCGATAGTGGGGGATGATTATCTTGTAATTGAAATTAAAAACCAAGGGAGAGAGGACGACATGACAAAGTAGTATGGTCATGGCTAGAATTGACCTGAACCCACTGTAGCAACTTACTTAATGTAGATAAAAACCGGGGCAGGATTGAGTCTTCGGTGAACGAACGAGCGAATGAACAAGCTGCTTATCATTTTCCTGTACCTGATTTTCTCCGCCGGCCTATCCCGGGGTGCTATTGCGCAAACCGAGGAAGAGTCCAGCATCAAGTTCGCATTTTTCTCTCCAGCCTGGAGCGCCAATACAGACGATGGCTTGCGTGTGCTGGTTCACAATCAGACCGATGGCGATATAAACCTGCAATCCATTGAGTTCCTCGGCAACGGCAACGAATCGCGACCGACACTGGTGCAACTGAATATTGAAGTAGCGACGCAACGCTATGGCGAGGCCGAACTGCCCTACATAGACCTGATCAGCGGAGATGAATGCGTGGATCGCACGCTGTCAGAGAACTGGAAACTGGCGGAAATCTCAAACTACACACTGAATCCTTCGGTTCGCAACCTGATAATCGAGGACACGGATTCGTTTCGTATCTACCAGTGCGTGCAAACCGTTCGCACGCGTTTCATCGACCTCTCCGACAACAGCACCATCGAATATGAAGAGTGGGTACTGTTTCATTTCGAATCGCGGGTGGAATAATTTTCCTTATTCGTGCAATAAAAAAAGGGAGCCAGCGGCTCCCTTTTTTTGTTACTGCGATGTTATTACAGCAGTATGCCGCCGTACTGAACAAAGAACGGTGCGAACACCAGGCTGAGGATTGCTGACAGCTTGATGAGGATGTTCAGGGACGGGCCTGAAGTATCCTTCAGTGGATCACCCACGGTGTCACCGACGACCGCGGCCTTGTGTTCCTCCGAACCCTTGCCGCCAAAGTTACCAGCCTCGATATACTTCTTGGCGTTGTCCCAGGCACCGCCGCTGTTGGAAGACGAAATCGCCATCACGCCACCGGCAACCAGGGAACCGGCGAGTATGCCAGCAACCGCCTGTACGCCGAACAGGAATCCTGCCACCAGGGGAGTTCCCATGATGAGCACGCCGGGGGCAATCATTTCCTTCAACGCGGCCTTGGTGGAAATAGCGACACACTGGGCATAGTCCGGTGTACCGGTGCCTTCCATGATGCCCGGTATCTCGCGGAACTGACGGCGAACTTCCTCGATCATTTCAAACGCAGCGTCACCCACCGAGCGCATGGTCATGGCCATGAACAGGAACGGCAGCACGGCGCCGATGAACAGGCTGGTGTACACCAGGGGATCAAGCAGGCTCATGGAAATAGGCTCACCCTGCAGGGTGCCGGCCGCGGTAATAAAGGCGGCAAATAATGCCAGGGAAGTGAGAATAGCGGCGCCAATGGCGAAACCCTTACCCATGGCTGCAGTTGTATTACCGGCAGAATCTAGCACGTCGGTGCGGCGACGCACTTCTTTCTCCAGGCCAACCATCTCGGCGATACCACCGGCATTGTCCGCAACCGGGCCATAGGCATCGATCATCAGCGCGATGACCAGGGTGCCCAACATACCCAGGGAGGCAATTGCCACACCGTACATGCCGGCGAGTCCCCAGGAGATGAAGATTGAAAGTGCAATACACAGGTAAGGATAAACAGTGCTCTTGTAACCCAGTGACAGGCCGAAAATGATATTCGTTGCCACACCGGTGCTACAGGATTCAGCCACTTCCTGTACCGGCTTGTAACGGTCGGAGGTGTAGTAATCAGTGAGCATTCCCACGGCCAGGCCGGCTATGAGTCCGGAAAGGAAACACCAGTACACGCCCATGTCGGAATATTCTTCGCCATTGAGTACGAAGCTGTCCGGCACCAGGGCCCGGGTGAAGAAATACATGACCACGGCCATGAGTACGCTGGAGATAATGAGTAGCTTGCGCAGGGCCGGAGCCACGTCTTCTTCCTTCTTGACGCCTACCATCAACTTGGTAATCAGGCTAACCGGAATACCCACGGCGCTGATCAATACCGGGTACAACAGCGCGTTTGGATCGGCAGCAAATACCACCGCGGAGATTACCATGGCAGCGCAGGTACTCTCGGCGCAGGAACCGAACAGGTCGGCACCCATGCCGGCCACGTCACCCACGTTGTCGCCCACATTGTCCGCGATAACCGCAGGATTACGGGGATCATCTTCCGGGATACCCTTCTCCACCTTGCCGACCAGGTCGGCACCCACATCTGCGGCCTTGGTGAAAATACCACCACCGACACGGGCAAACAGGGCAATCGTGGAACCGCCCAGGCCAAAGCCTGCAATGACTTCCATGAGTATGTGATTGTTTTCCTCACCGAGGTCGGCCAGCAGAAACTTCATCAGCACATAAATAACGATGAGTCCCAGTGAAGCAAGGCCCACCAGGGCAAATCCCATTACCGCGCCGGAATTGGTGGCGACCACAAACGCCTCGGTGATGTCTTTCTTGGCGGATACCGTGGTGCGAGCATTGCCCTGGGTAGCCACTTTCATGCCGATGTATCCGGAGGCTATTGAGATAGCGGCGCCAAACAGGAAGGCAATTGCAGTGTAGATGCCTTCGTGGATGCCGGGAGTGTGGGTATCGTTAATGAGTACAGCGATGACCAGGGCGAAGGCAACCATGAATATAGTTAAAACCTTGTATTCCTGTTTCAGGAACGCCATGGCGCCGTCGGCGATCGCGCCGTGTATAAATTTTAATCGCTCCTTCTGCTCTCCCTCCAGGCCCAGATCCAGCGGAATACTGGTGACCTTTTTCATGTAGTAGAACGCGATTCCAAGACCCAGTAACGAAAGCACTGTGGTCACGGTGATTGTTATGCCCGACATCTAATGTGGTCTCCCCTGCGGTTTAATCAAAGCCGCGCACTTTACCATAACGCACGGTTCAGAAGAAGCCGGAAGGGGCGGTAAAAAACCAAAAATCAGGGATTTAGGAGGGATTTCCGGCTGCCCGAAAAACTTGATTACGGGCAGCCAATGCAGGCTGTTTTTCTAGTTCAGTGCGTCGGCCCGGCGCAGCAATTCATCTCGCTGCGCCTGCAGCTCGGCAATGCGATCCTTGGCCAGGGGTTCCAGGGTGTTGCCCTGGTCGTCGGTATTTTCGTACTTGGCCTGTTCACTGGCTAGTATGTCAACCAATTGCTCGGAAACCAGCACAGCTTCCTGCAGCAGGTCCAGGGCTTCTTCATCGGCGGCGGTGCGATCCTGGGCGGCCTGTATCTGGCTTTCCAGTTCGACTATTCGTTGCAATCGATTCCGGCGCTCCGTTTCCGCGGCGGCTATGGCAGCCAGGCGTTCCTGTTCCCGGCGCTCAGCTTCCTCACGCTCGCGACGTTCCGCTTCTGCCCGGGCCCGGGCTTCGGCTTCCTGGCGTTCACGAATAGCTGCCAGGCGCTCACGTTCTGCCGCTTCGGCCTCGCGTTGCCGCTGCATTTCTGCAGCTCGCTGGCGTTGCTGTTCCTGGGCAGCACGGGCGGCCTCCTGCTCCACGGCGACTCTTTGCGCTTCCTGGGCCGCCATTTCAGCTTCCCGCGCACTCTCCGATGCGCATGCACCAAGGGCCAGAGCAGCTGCAAGCACAACGATTACCCGGGTGCTGGTACCCGAATATTTCGTTAGAAATCCACCTGTCGCAGTCAATGTGCGCATGTTCGGCTCCTTGACGGGAATTCAACCCGGATTATAGCGTTAGCCCCTACATGTGTAACCGAAGAAAGCGGAATTCCCGGTGAAAATCACAGAGTAATCCCGGAAAATGCGTTCTCGGTCATAGTTTATAGCGATAAACTGGTGATTTGACAGTAAAATTACCAATCCGCTTGATGCCTGATATCGGCAGCACGACCGAAGAATTCATGGCATGGCGGCTAGTTGCGTCAGCCGCACCCGTACTTCATGAGTCGCTCAATTTTAACCAGGTTTACCAAGGCTATTTCCGGACCCTTACTGGGGCTGGTCCTTAGCCTGCCTGTCATTCTTTTGCTGATAGCGATCCAGGGTGCGCCATCCGTGCCTGCCGGCACCGCCCTGACTCCGGAAGAGCTGTCCGGCGTTGAACAGCTCCTGCTGGAAAAAGCACCGCAGTCACCGAGCACTCCCGGACCACAATCCCTGCAACTGGACCGGGATGAAATGAATCTATTGCTGCGTTACGGGCTGGAAGTATTGAACCTTAGCCCGGGCTGGGCTGCGGAAATTGAGCCGGTTCAGGATGGCCTGCAGGGCAGGTTGAGCATCGCCCTGGATAGCCCGGGTATTCCCCTGTTCATGAATGTTGTTGCCGACCTGCAATCGGAAGGAACCAATCTCCGCCTCACCAGTGTGCAGGTTGGCAGACTGCAGCTTCCAAACCTTTTGCTGCAGTTCGCCATAAATCGACTGCGGGAAAACCTGCGAGCCGCCAGTCCTGCCTACGATGACCTGAGCCAACTCCTGGCAAACGTTGAAAGTGTGGATATTTCTTCCCAGCGCATGCAAATCAGGTTGCACTGGGATCCGGAGCTGATTTCGCGGCTGGGAGAACAGACCCGGCAATTGTTTATCTCTGAAGAAGACAGGGTACGCATAGCAAGGCATTACACACGAATCGCTGAAATTGCCGCCACCATCCCGATCGACCTGCGCGCGGTTTCTCTGAATACGTTCCTGGTACCCATGTTCCAGACAGCACTGGAACATACCCAGGCTGGTGAGGACCCGGTCGCCGAGAATCGCACTTTGTTTCAGGCACTCGCCGTTTATGTAAACGAAGAGGATATTGCCAGGCTTGTTGGTACGGAACTGGCTGCCGGCCTGCCACAACCCAAATTGATTGAAGTTCGGTTGCAACGACGCCACGACCTGGCAGCCCACCTGGTTTCCATAGCAGTCATCACGACCGCCGCCGGGGCTGATATCGCCTCCATGCTATCCACCACAAAAGAAGCCTATGACGCCCGTTATAGATCGGGATTCAGCTTCTCCGACCTGACAGCAAACAGCGTGGGTGTGGCACTTGCTAGCCTGGCGACCCGGGATGCAGCTAGTGCAACAATAATCCAGCAACGCATGAGCGTGGTGACAGAGGAATCTGACTACATGCCTGTTGTTGGCAACAATCGCGATGGCATCTCAGAAACAGACTTTGCTGCCATCTATCGCGATCGTAACAGTCCGGAATATCAACAACGACTCGCCGAGATTGAATCGCTCATTCAATCACGTCCCCTGTTTGCCGGGCTGTTGCCCTGATTGCCAGGCAATCGGGCCCATGTCTGCGCTTACAGACTCACAATTGAACACCCTGCGCTCGCAGCTCAACCGGCTTCGTGCTGAGCTGGAGCAACAACTGGAAATCGGCGCTTCTGCAACAGATGTAGTGAAACTGGACCAGACGCTTGTGGGCAGGGTCTCCCGGGTCGACGCCCTGCAGCAGCAAAGCATGGCCTTGACTACCCGGCGCAAGATTGAAACGCGGCTTGCCAGGGTAAAGCATGCCCTGTCGAAATTCGAAGCGGGGGATTTTGGTTACTGTCAGCGTTGCGATGAAGAAATCGGGATTGACCGACTACAGGCGCAACCGGAATCGGCACTATGCCTGCGCTGCCAGGACCGGTCAGATCGACTGTAAGTGACCGATTTTCCGGCAGGTTCTTGAGGTCGACCCGGTATCCGTGTATGTTCCGCCTTCCACCGGGGCGTACCTGGATTCATATTCCGTGAATTCAGCCCACACAATATCCAGCCACACAGAGAATCCAGGCCATGGCAAAGAAAGGCTTCTCAACGGAAAACCTGCATTCCGACCGCCGCGACAATCCGGAACACGGGGTCTTGCACAAGCCGGTGCATCCATCCGTTGCCTATGGCTACGAAGATGCCAGGCACCTTGCGGAAGTGTTCCAGGGAAAACGTGCCGGATACAACTACGGCAGGCAACTCAATCCAACGGTTACTGCGTTGCAAAACCGGGTAAACACAATGGAGGATGGCATTGCCACCGTGGCATTCGCTACGGGCATGGCAGCCATCTGCTCGACTCTGTTGACCCTTTTAAAGGCGGGCGATCACCTGGTATCCAGTTCCTTCCTGTTTGGCAATACCAACAGCCTGTTTGGCACCTTCCAGAGGCTCGGAATCGAGGTGGACTTTGTAGATGCTACCGATAGCAATGAGGTAGAAGCCGCGATCAAGGCTAATACACGCGCGGTATTTGTTGAAACCATTGCCAATCCGGCAACCCAGGTCGCGGACCTTGTTGCCATCGGATCGCTCTGCGCGGAAAAACGATTGCTTTACATTGTCGACAACACCATGACATCACCCTTCCTGTTTCAACCGCGCTCGGTGCAGGCCAGCCTCATTATCAACTCTCTCACCAAATCAATTGGCGGCCATGGCAATGCCCTGGGGGGTGCCGTCACCGACACCGGGCTATACGACTGGAGTGCTTTCGATAATATCCTCGATACCTATAAGAAGGATGACAGCCGGTTGTGGGGAATCACCCAGGTGAGAAAGAAGGGGCTGCGCGACATGGGTGCTTCCCTGGGTCCCGAGGCTGCCCACCATCTGGCGGTGGGATCGGAAACCCTGGCCCTGCGCATGGAGCGAGCCTGTGACAATGCCCTCGCCCTGGCGGAGTTCTGTGCGGCACATGAAAAAGTCAAACAAGTCTACTACCCGGGCCTTCAATCCCATCCCCAACATGAGCGAGCGGCGCAGCTGTTCAAGCGCTTTGGATTTCTCATGAGCATCGACCTTGTAGATGAAATCGATTGCTTCGATTTCCTGAACAGACTGAATGTGGTCATTTCTTCCAGCAATCTAGGTGACGCACGCACCCTGGCGATTCCCGTTGCCCATACTATTTATTATGAAATGGGACCGGAACGGCGTGCCTCCATGGGCATCGCCGATTCCATGATTCGCTTTTCCGTAGGTATCGAGGACAGAGACGACCTGCTTCAGGATTTTGCCCAGGCCCTGGATTAATGATCCACCTGATCGCCGCGGATGAGATAGAAGAAGGCACTTCCAAAGGATTGGAGGTGAACAATCGGTATCTGTTCGTGGTGAAAAAGAACGGCCAGTGCTTTCTCTACTGGAATCGGTGCCCGCACCTGGGGACACCACTGGAATGGCAGGAAGACCGATTTCTTGATGCTGACGCCGCATTAATTCAGTGCTCAACCCACGGTGCCCTGTTTCGCATAGAAGACGGGCACTGCCTGGCCGGGCCATGTAAGGGCAAATCACTGCAGGCAGTTCCTTTCATTCTTAGTGACGGCATGATTGCAGTGGAAGACCAGATACTGCAGCCGCCCCAGCTGCGCTAAAGCAAGTTAAGTTTTCACTTAATAACCGGCAATACTGATTGCAGGCTGAGTTCGGACCGATCGACATCGATTTTCGCTCCCAGCGCGAACACCGCGACCCCCTGCCCAATGGCTTGCCGCAGCAAACGGCCATAGTCCGGATCGATCTCATCCGCCGCTGCAACCGATTCCACCCCGGTGTGTTGTACACAGAATATCAGCGCCGCCTGCTGCCCATTATCCTGGATGTGCATGAGTTCCTGCAGGTGCTTTTGCCCCCTGGTTGTGACTGCATCGGGAAAAAATCCCCTGCCTTTCCCATCGGCAAGGCTGACATTTTTAATTTCGACATAGCACTCCCTGCCATCCGGGTAGGACAACAGGATATCGATGCGGCTGCGTTGCTCTCCGTAGGGAACTTCTCGTTTTAATTCCTCGAATCCGTCCAATTCAGGAACAAGCCCACTGCGCAAAGCCTCTTCGACAAGGCCATTGGCAAGTCCGGTGTTGATTCCTACCAGGTGTTTCCCGCTGACCTCGACAAACTGCCAGGTATGGGGATACTTGCGTTGACTGTTGCCAGAATCAGTAAACCAGACTTTACTGCCCGGTTCCTGGCAATTTTTCATGCTGCCGGTGTTTGGGCAATGAATCGTGATAAGGGAACCGTCGGGGCATTCGATATCCGCAAGAAATCTCTTGTAGCGTCTTATGAGGACACCTTGCTGCAATTGTTGGGGAAGTTTCATGAGCTCTGAATAGAGAACAGCATCAGCAGAGAGCCTTTCTTAATCGCTCGATCCCGACTTCAAGATTTTCCATGCTGGTCGTAAAAGCAATGCGTACGAATCGCCTGGCATTGTGTTCACCGAAATCTGTCCCTGGGGTCATTGCCACACCGTGCTCCTCCAGGATGTGGCTGCAGAATTTCTCGCTGTCTGAATCGAAGGCCGAAATATCTGCATACAGATAGAATGCACCATCGGTCCGCTCCGGTAGCAGAAAACCGATATCCCGCAATTGCGATTCCATGAAATCCCTGCGTTGACGAAACGCTTCACGCCGCTCTTCAAAAATTTCGGTGGCAGCGGGTGTAAATGCCGCCAATGCACCATATTGGGCCATGATCGGAGCCGATATAAACAAGTTCTGGGCCAGGATAGTCGCCGCGGAGACATAGGGCTCGGGCACTACTATCCATCCCAGCCGCCATCCGGTCATACCGTAGTACTTGGAAAAACTGTTGACTACGAAACTCTCATCATCGAGCTCAAGCACGCTCGGCATGTCTTCGGTGTAATGCAAGCCGTGATAGATCTCATCTACCAGCAAATGCAAGCCGATCTCCCGCTTCCATTCCACCACTGCCTGCAACTGTTCACGCTCGATAATTGCGCCGGTAGGATTGCTGGGAGATGCAAGCCATACACAAGTTGTATTCTGCGCCCGGTGCTGGTCCAGTTGAGTCAGGGATGGCTGAAAGTTACTGCTCAGTTCCAGCGGCACCAGTTGCGGCTGACCGTGCATCAGGTGAATGAAATTTCTCGCGCAGGGGTAGGCAGGGTCTGTTAAAAGCACCCCATCGCCTGGAGCTACCAGCAAGTGGGCGAGCAACGTAAGTCCGGCGCTTCCACCGGGCGTGATCAATATGCGCTCGCGATCAATAGAAGCACCATTACGGTCAGCGTAGTGCTGAACCAGGCGATCGCGCAAGTCATCGATGCCGGGGGCCTGGGTATAGTGTGTGCGTCCTGCACGCATCGCCTCTATAGCGGCATCAATAATGGGTTGAGCCGTAGCAAAATCTGGCTCTCCCACCTCCATGTGTACAATATGGCGTCCCTTGGATTCCAGTTCTGCGGCCCGGCGCATGACCGTCATCACTCGAAACGGATTTACCTGGGACAGGTCTACGGCGATGGATGGATGGCTTGGTTCCACTACTTGGCGAGCTACCTGCGACAACTTCTGCAGCCATTATAGTGGAACGGCCGGCGGTCACGACAGGAAATTTCCGGCACCGTATCCGGCCCGCGAGCCGATTTAAATTTCTATAGCATCCTGCACTAGAATCTGGTAGCTTACCCAGCTTTCTGAAATTGGCCCACCTGAAAAGCGGGCGTAATCCCGGATAAAAACTCGTATTTTCATCCGGAAAAACTGACACATACACCAACTGGTAAACATGGGTCGAGTGGTCTGCTTGGACTAAAGCAGGCAATGAAGAAGCTTGATGCATGAATTCACAGAGGCATTAAATGATGTCTAACAGTCGCAGTTCTGAATCCCAACCGGTTCTAAAAAACTTCGTGCCCTACAAGCCGAAGCGCGGTGAAGAGTACATGAACGAAAAACAGCGGGAGCATTTCAAGAAGATCCTGCTGGATTGGCGCGAACAGTTAATGCAGGAAGTAGATCGCACAGTGCATCACATGCAAGATGATGCAGCGAACTATCCGGATCCTGCAGACAGGGCAACCCAGGAAGAAGAATTCAGCCTGGAGCTTCGTACCCGCGATCGGGAACGAAAGTTGATCAAGAAAATCGACAGCACAATTGAAGCGATCGCCCAGGATGACTACGGCTTTTGTGAGTCCTGCGGTATTGAAATCGGCATTCGCCGGCTCGAGGCACGTCCCACGGCCAACAAGTGCATCGACTGCAAAACCCTTGACGAGATCAAGGAAAAACAGCTCGGCAGTGCCTGATAAAGGTACTGCCTGTCGGTAACTTGCTTCCCCACCGGTTGCCGTCACTGCCCTACACTCCTGAACCGCTGTTAATCACGGCGGGCTCCTGCCACTCCCCATCATGAACAGTTCCCATGGTTCAAGCTACGTAGGCAGGTTTGCCCCTTCCCCGACAGGGCCGCTTCACTTAGGCTCTTTGCTGGCGGCCGTTGCCAGTTATGTCGATGCCCGTGCCAACAGTGGTTGCTGGCTACTGCGCATGGAAGATATCGACCCCCCAAGGGAACCTCCCGAAGCGGCTGATACCATTCTGCAGCAACTGGAAGCACTGGCCTTGCACTGGGATGGCGATGTGCTGTACCAGAGCACGAGGCTAGACTCATATGCCGCTGCACTCAGCGAATTACAGGCCAAAGATCTCTGCTTCAGATGCGATTGCAGTCGCCAACGGGTTAAGGCCCTGGGATCGGTTTACGACGGTCATTGCCGCCATCGGAAAGATCCTCCTCAATCCGATTTCGCTCTGCGAATCCTGACTGATGACAGGATTGTGAAATTCGAAGACATGATCCAGGGCGTGTACCAACAGCAATTGGGGAAAGATGTTGGTGATTTCGTCCTGCTGCGAAGAGACGGACGCTTTTCTTATCAACTCGCGGTGGTAGTTGACGATGCCTTCCAGGGAATCACCCATGTAGTGCGTGGCACGGATTTGCTTGATTCCACTCCCCGGCAAATTTACCTGCAGGAACTGCTTGGCTGCAGCACTCCCCATTACGCCCATATCCCCATCATTATCAATGAAAAGGGTCAGAAGTTAAGCAAGCAACATTTTGCGCCTTCCATCGATCCCCACCGGGCCGGCGAACTGCTGGCCTGCTGTCTATCCGCCCTGGGCCTGTCTCCACCGGAAGACCTCAGCCTCGCGAAGCCCGCGGAAATCCTTACCTGGGCCGTGCAACACTGGGATATACACGCCGTGCCGAGATTGGCTAATATTCCCCAGCAGCAATTGCCCCTTCAAGATTTCTAAGACCCACCATGTATATCCCCCGCCCTCTACTCATTTTCCTCATCATCGTCTACATCCTGTTTCTGCTCAGTGTGGACTGGATGAACGGGAGTTCAGGTGCCTGGTACCGGCCATTCCTGATTGGGTTTATCGTGGTTATGGTTGCCGGATGGGTGCACCGGGAACAAGAAACCGATGAACTATGAGTTAAGCACCCTCATCGGGCTAGGCAGCGGCTACCTGCTGCTGTTGTTTGGGATCGCCTACGTAACCGAGAGAGGCCTGATTCCGCAGCGCATCGTCAGCCATCCCATGGTTTATGTATTTTCCCTGGGAGTTTTTGCCAGTGTATGGGCCTACTACACCAGTATCGGTAATGCATTGCGTGATGGTTATGGCTATCTTGCGAATTCTATTGGAGTTTCGCTGGCATTTTTACTCTCCCCGCTTCTACTGCGCCCATTACTGGAATTGACCCGTACCTATCAACTTAGCTCACTTGCCGACCTGTTGTCGTTTCGCTATCGCTCTCCCTGGGTAGGTACCCTCACAACAATCGTCACCGTGATTGGAGTGACTCCGCTAATTTCCCTGCAAATAAGAGTAGTAGCCGACACTGCCGACATCCTTTCACCGGACGCCTCGCCCGGCGCCGTTGCCATTGGATTCTGCATAATCATTACGGTTTTCTCCTTGTTGTTTGGTACCTCCCCCAGGGCCGGTAGAACCCGGAATGACGGCCTGGTAATGGCAATAGCATTCGAATCACTGGTCAAGTTGATTGCATTTCTCGCAGTGGGCCTGTTTGCAGTATTTGGAGGATTCGGGGGATTTGGCGCAATGGAAAATTGGTTAATTAACCAACCCGATTTACTCGGTAGCCTCGAATCTACTAATTACTTCGGCGGCTTCCATGTAATGGCGCTAATGTTTTTTACAGCAGCCGTCGCCATGCCGCATATGTTTTATGCGACTTTTAATGAGAATAAGGGTCAGAGAGCCCTCGCGATTGCCAGCTGGGGATTGCCGCTATACCTGCTACTGCTGAGCATCCCGGTTCTGCCCATATTATGGGCCGGGCTACAGTCAGGAAGCAGTATTCAGACAGAATATTTGCCGGTGGCTATCGGCGTGGCCTATGAAGTACCGTTCTTTACCTTGTTGGCTTACCTGGGTGGGCTATCCGCCGCGAGCGGCCTGATTATTGTAATCACACTGGCCCTGGCCAACATGTGCCTGAACCACCTTATACTCCCGCTCAGCCAGCCAGCCGGAAAACATGACATCTATCGCTGGTTATTATGGCGGCGGCGTATATTGATTACGGCTGTTATATGGTCGGCCTTCCTGTTTTACTCACTACCCAATCAGAATATTGGTCTTGAGGTAATTGGCGCGGTCGCCTTCTCTGCCACCTTGCAGTTTCTGCCGGCCACAATTGCCATACTTTACTGGCCACAGGGCAACAAGAAGGGTGTTATTTCTGGGCTGCTCGCGGGAATTGCCATATGGCTGATTTTCCTGCTCATGCCCATGGTATTGAATGCTGGCTCCGTGACATTGGAATCCCTGCGCTGGGACTTTATTGCCGCCCTGTCCCTGGCCTTTAACTGCCTTACATTCGCTGTTGTTTCCCTGGCTAGCGAAAGCAGTGATGAAGAGAGGAGCTCGGCCGATGTATGCACCCTGGACACAATCCAGCGCCGAAAGCGCAGCGGCCTGGTCGCCCGGTCACCAGACGAATTTATTCGCAGCCTGAGCAAACCCCTTGGTGATGAAACTGCAAAACGTGAAGTCATGCAGGCCATGCAGGATCTGGACATCACCCTGGACGAAAAACGCCCCTTCGCGATGCGTCAACTCCGGGGCCGCCTGGAAGCGAATCTTTCGGGCTTACTCGGCCCGTCCATCGCAAGGGAGCTTATCGACAGCTACCTCCCCTACAGCGTTGTTTCCGGCCATGGAAGCTCCGACCTTACGGTGATCGAAAATCGCATCGAAGCCTACCGCAGTAACTTGTCGGGCATGGCGGCCGATCTCGATTCCCTGCGCCGATATCACCGACAGGTGCTACTCGACTTGCCCCTGGGAGTCTGTTCTCTCAGCAGCGACAATGAAATCGTTATGTGGAATAAAGCCCTGTCAGAACTGACCGGGCTTGATGAAGGAGACGTGCTTGGCTCACAACTGACCGAGCTTCCCGAACCATGGCTCTCATTGCTTCAGCAGTTTATCGAAGGCGATTCCAATCATTTGTTCAAGCGCTACCTGGAAGTTGAAGGTCATAAAAAAGCTGTGAACTTGCACAAGGCGGTTATCGACAGTGGATCCGATCCGCAATCCGCACACGAGGGGAAAATTATTCTCATCGAAGACATCACCGAAACAGAAATTCTGGAAGCAGGATTGACCCATAGCGAACGACTGGCGTCTATCGGTCGACTGGCCGCCGGCGTCGCGCACGAGATTGGCAATCCGATAACAGGTATTGCCTGCCTCGCCCAGACGATCCGGGATGAATATTCGCAAAACGAACTGCATGAGCTGGCGGAAGAAATAATTGCGCAAACAGACCGAACTTCGAAAATTTTGCAGTCGCTAGTGAATTTTGCCCACTCGGGAAGCAGCGATTCTGAGACCGAACCGGAGATTATTTCCATTGGCACTTGTGCCGAAGAAGCAACCTCACTGATCTCACTGGACAAGAAGAGTAAAGATGTACTGTTCGAAATACATTGTGACGAGGATGCAAAAATCCTTGGCGATCCGCAACGCCTGCTGCAGGTATTTATTAACCTGTTAAACAATGCGCGGGATGCAAGCCAGCCGAACACCACGATTTCACTGGAAGCTCATGTGCGCGAGGGCAGAGTGATAGTCACTATTACGGACCAGGGCATCGGCATACCGGATGCCATTCGAGATCGAATTTTCGACCCTTTCTTTACTACCAAGGAAGCCGGAGAAGGCACGGGACTTGGGCTCTCACTGGTATACAGTATTGTTGGGGAAATGGATGGAGATATTGATATAATCAGTCCTGCAGACAATAGTGGAGGATCCGGTACGCGGGTGGTATTGAGCTTTCCCGCCTATAAATAATCCGGGCCAAAGGATCATGGAAGACAAAAAGTAGCGCTTGAGCTGGTACCCCTAAAGCGACACATTGGATTGTAAATGCCTGCAATGAATCAAGTACTGGTAGTAGAAGATGAAGAAGTAATTCGCACTTCATTGAAGCGATTGCTAGAACGTCACGACTACCAGGTCAGCGAAGCCGGAACAGTCAAGGAATCCATGGAACTTTACGACATGGATGAGTTTGATGTCATTATCAGTGACCTCAGGCTACCCGGCGCACCCGGAACCGACTTAATCAAAGCTACCAAAACCCCTGTGCTGATCATGACCAGCTACTCCAGCATCAGGTCGGCGATTGATTCCATGAAAATGGGTGCCGTGGACTACATCGCCAAACCCTTCGAGCACAGCGAGCTTATCGAATCCGTAGCGAAAGTTATTCGCGAACACGGCAAGAAGCGAGACCAGATTCACCAGGCCAGCCAGGAAGATAGTGAGCCTCCGGTTCATGGCATGATCGGCAGCTGCCCGCAAATGCTGGAATTATTCCGGCGCATCCGCAAAGTTGCTCAAACAGATTCCACGGTACTGATAAATGGTGAGTCCGGCACAGGCAAGGAACTCGTCGCCAGGGCAATCCACAATTTAAGCAGCCGCTGCGACCAGGAAATGATTTCAGTCAACTGTGCTGCAATCCCGGAAAATCTGATTGAATCGGAATTATTCGGTCATGAGAAGGGAGCATTCACCGGAGCCACTGCCACACGCACGGGGCTGGTGGAAGCAGCCAATAGCAGCACTTTATTTCTCGATGAAATCGGCGAACTTCCTCTCGAGGCACAGGCTCGATTGCTGCGTGTATTGCAGGAAAGCGAGATTCGCAAAGTGGGTTCTGTGCAATCGAAGAAAGTGGACGTGCGCCTGGTTGCTGCTACCCACCGTGACTTGAAACAACTGGTGGAAGACGGGCGTTTCCGGGAAGATCTTTATTACCGTATCAACGTAATGACCCTGTTGATTCCTCCTTTGCGGGTACGGGGCAGCGATATATTGGAACTGGCAGACGCAATCCTGAAACGCACCTGCAACAGGTTGAAAACACAACCGCTGCAATTTAGCGATGGAGCCCGGCGTGTCATTGCCAGTTACGAATGGCCCGGCAATGTGAGAGAGTTGGAAAATGCAATCGAGCGTGCCGTCGTTCTGGCCGAGACTAATGAAATTGGCGAAGAACTGCTGGCTATTGATACAGAGCGTGAACAATCAGCCCTGATGGATGTTGGCGAACTGGCGAGCTCCGAAACCGTGGAACCCATGGAAGAACTATCCCTTGAAGACTACTTCCAGCGCTTCGTACTGGAACACCAGGATTCCATGAATGAAACACAATTGGCCAAGAAGCTGGGCATTAGCCGCAAATGCCTGTGGGAACGACGCCAGCGATTTGGCATCCCCAGAAAGAAGAAACAGCCCTGAATACCTGGCCTGTAGCCAATCAGGCCACCTGGATAGTTTTGTTACTGATACCTTACTTCTCAAAAATTGGGGTAGTTTGGTAACACATTTAACGTATTTATTTTTGAGAACTGATTTCAAATTGTTCAACTTGTTGGTAGTTAAGCATATACTATAGTTGGCATAGTAAATGCTCTAGTAGTTTGGATAATAACAATAAATAATAAAAATAAGCCTTAATAAAAATAAAAATCGCATTACTGAGTTATTTAACTAAGGTTAGTGCATTAAATAAGAAAGGTTGGGATTGCGGTATTGCGGCGACGAATTTGTAGCCGGGCCTCATCTAAACCACCTCATGCTTATGTGGCGCCAAGTTGGCACCCGTTATAAAAACAAGAAAAATATAGCTATCCAATAATAAGAAAAGCATTCCTGTGGGGGTGGTCAAACACCCCCAAGTTCCCCTCCCCCTGATCAATCTCATCACTGGACGATAGTGGTGCGCGGTGTATTTGCCGGCTGTTCGTTGTAATATGCCTGCTCGCCTCTAGCCACGCTTATGGACCACTGTGTGTGCCACATTGTTGTACCTTCCAATTGTGTTTCCTGAGTCCCAAATCCCATACGCTTGATGGATCATAAATCTGCCCTGCACGGCATGGAAAACGCACGCCGTATTTCTCGAGATGAACATCCAATCTCACGCCGCGATGTCTCCAAGAGCGCACTCAAGGTGCTTTACCGGCTGGGAGAGGCAGGGCACCAGGCCTTCCTGGTTGGTGGGGGCGTCAGGGACTTGCTTCTGGGTGGTCATCCCAAGGATTTTGACATCGCTACCGATGCCACACCGGAGCAAATAAGAAACCTGTTTCGAAATGCCAGGATAGTTGGACGCCGCTTCAAAATCGTGCACATTCGGTTCGGCCGGGAAATCATTGAAGTAACAACCTTTCGCGCTCCCCATGATCCGAACCTGGAGCCCGCTGAAGAATTAAGTAAGCGCGAGTTCCAGCAATCGAATTCTGCACAGTCACGATCCGGCATGCTTCTCCGTGACAATGTTTATGGCACGATAGAAGAAGACGCTATGCGCCGGGATTTCACGGTAAATTCGCTCTACTACACCGTTAACGGATTCGAGTTGTGGGATTTCTGCGGTGGGCTTGAAGATCTTCAGGCAAGAAAAATCCAGGTAATCGGAAAACCGGAGGCGCGCTACAAGGAGGATCCGGTGCGCATGCTGCGAGCCATTCGCTTTGCCGCCAAACTGGATTTTGAAATTGCCGCGGATTCCGCAAAGCCCATAAACAAGCTGGGGCACTTGCTGCAGTCAGTCTCAGGGGCACGCTTGTTCGATGAATCGCTAAAAATGTTCTCCAGCGGCTACGGGGAAAAAACCTATGCCATATTGAGGGAGTTTGAAATCGGGGAATACCTGATTCCGTTAACCCTGGAAGCTGTAGCGGAAGGCGAGCCGAGTGCGGCGCATCTGGTGGAGCTGGCGCTGCGAAATACCGACGCCAGGATTCTCGAAGGAAAGACAATTACTCCCGCATTCCTTTTTGCCGCGTTGCTCTGGCCCGCCCTGAAATTGCGGTTAGGCACACTGGATTTCCAATCCCTGAGCATCGTGGATATCCAGGAAACTGCAAACCAGGTGCTGCGTGAACAAATGGACTTTATCGCCATACCAAAGCGATTTTCCTTCGCGACTCGGGAAATCTGGGAACTCCAGGTTCGCCTGCAGAGAAGAAACAGACGTAGCATTCACACGGCAATCAGACATGGGCGATTCCGGGCAGCCTATGATTTTCTCTTGTTGCGAGAACAATCGGGAGAAAACCTGGGGGAACTGGGACAATGGTGGACGGATTACCAGTTCGGTGATACAAACCAGCAGTCGGCTATGCTGAACGAGATAGCACCATCGAAAAAACCGCAACGCCGTCGTAGACGTCGAAAGAAAAAAACCAGTTCGGACAAGGGTTAGAGTAAGCCGCTTCCAGGTATGCAGAAATCTCCACCGCGATATATTGCTGTCGAGGGTCCCATAGGGGTCGGCAAAACGAGTCTTAGCCAGAAGCTCGCAGATACTTTTAACTACGACCTGCTGCTGGAACAAAGTGAGGATAATCCGTTCCTCGATCGCTTTTACGACAATCCTCGAGCCAACGCACTCTCCACCCAGTTATTCTTTCTATTCCAACGTGCGCAACAAATCCAGAACCTGAGACAGAGCGATCTCTTCGAACAGGTTCGAGTAGCGGACTTCCTCATAGAGAAAGACCAACTGTTTGCCAAGCTGAATCTCGATGCCGATGAATATGAGCTCTATCTCAAGATTTACCAACACATAACCATCGACGCGCCCCGGCCGGACCTGGTAATTTATCTGCAGGCGCCCACTTCCATACTGCTGGATCGAATTCAGAAGCGAGGAATTGCGTCAGAGCAGTTGATTCAACTGAATTACCTGGAAGACCTGAATAACGCCTATGCCGATTTCTTTCATTTCTTCGATTCCGCACCACTGCTTATCGTCAACAGCAGCGAGATTAACCTGGTTGAAAATGAAGAAGATTACCAGCGCCTGGTGGATTACATAGTTAGCCACCCCCGGGGAACTCAATATTTCAATCCGGGCCCATCTCTGCTGTAATTCGCCCCCCGAATACTTATCAATCGCTGCCACCTCCGGCCCAGCCAGGCAGCCAGCAGTAGCACATCATGAGTACCCAGAGCTCGAGAAAAACCGTGACCCTGAAAAGCTTGCAGCGACTCAGGGAGGAAGGAGAGAAATTCGCCTGCCTGACCGCCTACGACGCCTGCTTCGCCACCATAGCCAGCGAGGCGGGCGTGGAAGTCCTGTTGGTTGGAGATTCCCTGGGTATGGTGCTCCAGGGTCATGACAGCACCCTGCCGGTGACCATGGACGACATGATCTACCACATGGCCTGCGTTAAACGCGGCAACCGGGGCGCCCTGCTCATGGCAGACCTGCCGTTCATGAGTTATGCCTCGGAGACCCAGACCCTGGAAAATGCCGCTGCCTTGATGCGAGCCGGTGCACAGATCGTCAAGCTGGAAGGGGGAGCCTGGATCGCCAATACAACACGCCTGTTAGCGGAACGCGGTATTCCAGTGTGTGCGCACATGGGCCTGACTCCCCAGTCCATTAACCGAATTGGGGGATTCTATGTCCAGGGGCGGGATACGGAGCAAGCCCAGGAGATCATCGAAGAAGCCAGGTTACTCCAGGATGCCGGCGCAAGCATCTTGCTACTGGAATGTGTTCCCCGGTCGCTGGCACGAACAATTACCGGTGAATTACAGATTCCGGTAATCGGTATCGGTGCCGGTCCCGATACTTCCGGCCAGATAATGGTATTACACGATGCGCTTGGTGTGTCTCCGATCACACCCAGGTTCGTAAAGAACTTCCTACCGGAATCCGATAATGACATTCCGGGCGCCATTGAAGCTTATGTAAAGGCGGTAAAAACCCAGGAATTCCCTGGCGAAGAGCATTGCTTCAGCTAAACATCCCGTGAATACCGTCACCACAAGACTGCAATTACAGGCCAGTCTGCAGCAACTCAGAAACGAGGGTAAATCCATCGGCCTGGTTCCTACCATGGGAAACCTTCATGACGGCCACCTGGCATTAGTCAATGCCGCAATCGAACATTGCGATGTCACCGTAGTAAGCATATTCGTAAACCCGCTGCAATTCGGACCTGGAGAAGACCTTGCTGCCTACCCGCGAACCCTGGAAAAGGACATTGCAGTTCTCGAAGAAGCGAAATGCGACATCCTGTTTGTTCCCGATGCCAGTGAGATCTATGAAGACGGGCTGGAACGGCACACCCGGGTTTCGGTGCCCGGCCTAACATCGGAGTTCTGCGGAGCCAGTCGGCCAGGACACTTCGACGGTGTAACCACCGTAGTCGCCAAGCTATTCAACCTGGTTCAACCCCATACCGCCTACTTCGGACTGAAGGACTACCAGCAATTTCTCGTCATCAGGAAAATGACTGTGGATCTTGCCATGGATATTGAACTTGTTGGAATCGAAACCGTAAGGGAAGAAAGCGGGCTCGCCTTGAGCTCACGAAATAGTTATCTCAATAAGGAAGAGAAAGAACTGGCAACCCGGCTGTATCACGTTCTCCAACTCACAGTCGATGCCATTGACAATGGCGACCGGGATTATAGTCGCCTGGAACAGAGTGCGGCACAGCAACTGGGTGGTTCCAGAATTCTGCTGGACTATTTTGCGATTCGCGACGCCAGGAACCTGCAAGCACCCAAAGCAGGCTCAGAAGAACTGGTCATTCTTGGTGCCATTCGAATCGGTGCCAGCCGGCTTATCGACAATGTCAGGATCCGACTGGCATCCTGAAAAGCCCGTCAGTTGAGGGATTACGGGCTTTAAGGCATACTGATTTGCCCTCGGGCCGCCGGTTGTCACCCAGGCAATGACGACCGCCCCTGCACTAAATGCCATGGAAACAAGCAATGTCTGAAGCAAAGATTTATCCGGTGGACGAAGCTACCCGGCAACGCAGCCACCTCGACCAGGATTCGTTCGCCACGCTTTACCAGCAATCGATCGAAAATCCCGATGAATTCTGGGCGGAACAGGCGGGAAAATTTATTCACTGGTTTGCCCCATGGTCCAAAGTTGTGGAAAGTGATTTCCCTGCTGCAAAAACAACCTGGTTCAAGGACGGCAAACTTAATGTTTGTTTCAATTGCGTTGACAAACACCTCGAACGCAGAGCCGACCAGACCGCAATCATCTGGGAAGGAGACGAGCCCGATATTGACAAAAAGATTAGCTACCGGGAGTTACATGGACACGTCTGCAAGTTGGCAAACGCGTTAAAGTCACGGGGTGTAAAAAAAGGTGACAGGGTTTGTATTTACATGCCCATGATTCCGGAAGCCGCCTATGCCATGCTCGCCTGTGCAAGGATAGGCGCCATTCATTCGGTAGTATTTGGCGGGTTCTCCCCGGAATCCCTGAAAGACAGGATACTCGATTCGGATTGCCAGACCGTGATCACGGCGGACGAAGGTGTACGGGGAGGCAGGACCATACCCCTCAAGCAGAACGTGGATGCCGCCCTGGAATCCTGCCCAAATGTCCATAGTGTATTCGTGGTCCGGCGTACCAATGCCAATGTGCCCTGGCACGAAGACCGTGACGTTTGCTATCACAAGTCCACGGACGCAGCCAGTGAAGACTGCGAAGCTGAGCCCATGGATGCGGAAGATCCACTGTTTATTCTTTATACCTCGGGTTCAACTGGCAAACCCAAAGGCGTGTTGCATACCACGGCGGGTTACCTGCTCGGTGCCAGCATTACCCACAAGTATGTATTCGACTATCATGAAGGAGACATTTACTGGTGCACCGCAGACGTGGGATGGGTTACCGGCCATTCCTATATCGTCTATGGGCCATTATGCAACGGTGCAATCACGCTGATGTTTGAAGGCGTTCCCACTTACCCGGACGCATCCCGGTTCTGGCAGGTAGTAGACAAGCACCAGGTGAATATTTTTTACACGGCGCCCACCGCCATAAGAGCATTAATGTCAGGTGGTGATGAACCGGTTACGAAGACCTCAAGGGAATCCCTGCGACTGCTTGGCTCCGTTGGTGAGCCGATTAATCCCGAAGCCTGGGAATGGTATTACCACGTGGTAGGCGACGGGCGCTGCCCCATTGTTGATACCTGGTGGCAAACCGAGACCGGCGCAATCATGATTACTCCTGTGCCAGGGGTAACCGATCTGAAACCGGGCTCGGCGACAAAGCCCTTTTTTGGCGTGAAACCCGCCCTTCTGGATTCCGAAGGCAATGAACTGGAAGCTGCGGCTACCGGCAACCTGGTAATCACCACAAGCTGGCCCAGCCAGATACGCACGGTTTACGGTGATCACCAGCGCTGCATCGATACTTACTTCTCCACTTACCCAGGATATTACTTCACCGGGGACAGTGCCCGCCGAGATGATGACGGGTACTACTGGGTAACCGGCAGGGTCGACGATGTCATTAATGTATCCGGCCACCGCCTCGGCACCGCCGAAATCGAGAGCGCGCTGGTACTTCACGACGCCGTAGCCGAAGCCGCCGTGGTGGGTTACCCCCACGAAATCAAGGGCCAGGGCATTTATGCCTATGTCACCCTGATGACAGGCGTCGATGATTCGGAAGAATTGCGCAAAGAACTAATCCAGTTTGTCGGTAAGGAGATTGGTGCGTTTGCGAAACCAGAGCTTGTCCAGTTTGCTCCCGGCCTTCCAAAGACCCGTTCCGGCAAGATCATGCGCCGGATATTACGCAAAATTGCCGCTAATGAGCTGGACAACATGGGTGACACCACGACCCTGGCTGAACCGGCGGTGGTGGATCAGCTAATCAGCAATCGCGCCAATCGATAATCCGTCATGCTGGAGCTGCGGCCAAGCTGCGAACGCTGTGACCGGGAATTACCCGGCGACAGCCCGGACGCGTTCATCTGTTCTTTCGAGTGCACTTACTGCGGCGTTTGCGCCGGCGACTTGAGTTTTACCTGCCCCAACTGCGACGGCAGGCTCGAAAAACGACCAACTCGAACTGGAGCAGCATTGCTTAAATACCCCGTTTCGATGCAACAACAACCACGGTCGCCTGATGAGTGAGTACAGTGCTGTAGTCGAGTGGCGCCTGGGGGATGAGAATTTCCTGGACAGATCGTATTCCCGCGCCCACAAATGGTGCTTCGACGGTGGAACCGAGATTCCGGCCACTGCATCCCATCACATCGTGCCGGTACCCCAATCCGTGCCGGAGAATGTCGATCCTGAGGAAGCGTTCGTCGCCTCCCTTTCTTCCTGCCACATGTTGTTCTTCCTGGATTTTGCAGCCAGGGCAGGATTCATCGTTAAGCGTTATACGGACCACGCGGTGGGCACTCTTGCCAGGAATACCGCTGGCAAACACGCCATGACAAAAGTGACTCTCAATCCGCAAATAGAGTTTTCAGGGGAAAACATCCCGGATCATGAAACAGTGCAAAAGTTGCACCATGAATCCCACGACCAGTGCTTTATAGCAAATTCGGTGACCACCGAAATTGAAATCCGCAGCGACTAGGCAAAGGTGGCGCCGAGCATGACGTCCTTGACGAGCCAGTCAAAAAATTCAGCCAGACGTTGGGCCGGCGCAATATTGCACGCGGGAATTTCGGTATTTCCCCTTTCTATACAAGGAGTTGCGGTACTTCTCCTGGCCGGTGTCACGCTCCAGGTTTACGCCTATGGTTCTTTGGACCTCATTGTGTTCGCACTGGCAATATGCGCGCTGACGGTTTTGGTCGTGAGCCTGTTTTGCACGGTCGGAAGCGGCCTGTTGTTACAACATCGTGTACAACGTAATTCCGAATCCAATTCGATTTCCCCGATGCGATCCCATTTCGAAGCCGGGTTTCCAAATGACACGGGGTTTAGCCTGGAAGCGCTGCGCTTCCTTCCCCTGGTAAAACTGTCCTGGCAAGTAATCTATCCTGACCACATGAACACGCGCATAACTGTATTGCCTGGTAATGAGCTGGGAGAAGAGGTGCTACCCCTTCGCCGCTGTTACAGCAAGACCATGATCCGCCGCTTCGAAGTAACCGATGTGTTAGGACTCTGCCGATTTACCTGGAGACAGCGCCAGGAAGTTCCCTGCTATGTGTTACCAAAGATTCATTCAATGAAACCCCTGCCCATATTACGTTCACTTACTTCCGAGGACGGTATACCAAGCACCAGCGGAAACCCCGAGGGGGACCGCATGGAAATTCGACCTTATGTTTCCGGTGATTCAGTGAAAAACATCATGTGGAAAGCCTACGCCCGCAGCGGCCAACTCAATGTGCGACTACCAGAACGTAGTGTTTTCCAGAGCAGGCGTACCCTGGCATACCTGCTCAGTAGTGAAGGTGACGAGGCAGCGGCTGCAACCGCACGGATGGCACTGCAAAGCGGTGCCCTGGGGGACGAATGGTCATTCGGGGCCGACGGCAGCAATACCAGTTGTACCAGCCTGGAACCGGCCCTGCGCATCCTCGCGCAATCCCGCGGCATTGGGGAGCAGCTGGATTATGGACTGGATGAATTTCTTGGCCGTGAAGGCGGTTCCAGCCAGGCACACTGTATTGTGTTTGCCGGTGCGGAGCTGGCACCGTGGCTACGCCCATTGCAGCAATCTATGGCGCGACACGGTGGTCTCTTCTCATTGGTACTGGCCACGGATGGATTTCAGGAAGATTCTGGCGAATCCTTCTTCCAGCGGCTTATTTTGCGGGTTAAACACACGGAAAGATCGGCTGCTGAGCGGGAAGAACTGGCCCAGTTATTGGTAGAATTAGGCCAGCTAGCGAGTTCGATCCTTATCGTGGATCGATTGACAGGTCATTGTTTCGACCAACGATTACGCAGAATCTGACATGAACCAATCGTCAATTAATTCTCAAAATTACCTGCCGACAAGCCTGCGCGCGTTCATCATAGCCGGCAGTTACTGGTTGTTGAGCCTGACCCTGACGGTTGTCAGCGGCTCAGTGGCTGCCATCGCCGGCTGTGTGCTGGCCTGTTTCGCGGTTGACTCCAGGCCAGGCAGAATGATCCTGCAGCAGATTCGAACCGGCTTTATTCTATTCAACTGCATATTGCTAATCCTGATCGGGTTTTTCATTGCCGGAATGCTGGTGGGCTCGAGCACTATTAGCGCGATGTTTACAGCTGTGCTCACGTTCAATATTGCAGAATCGATCAAGTGGTTCTGTCTGGCCGGGGGCATCACAGTGATCCTGCGCATACTGGCCCAGCGCAGCAGTATTGGAGCAATTCTCGAGATTGGATTTGTCGCCGCGGCATTTGTTATTACCTTGAGCGCCCATCGTAATGGCATGATCCATCGTCCATTCTTTATCGGGGATTTTGCAATTACTCGTGGTATTGATCCTTCATTGATCTTGCTGATGTTTGGGTGCGGCGCGTTGCTCGCACTGTCAGCTTTATTAATGGTCGAAAATAACCATCGCCGGCTACCTTACCATTTTTCTGTACTGGGCCTGCTCTGCTTTTCATTACTTGTCTATATTCGCATGTTCGGGTTGCCAACCCCCTCCCTAACCGACGATCTGGGATTAACAGGCCGGGAGCAGTCTGGCGGTACCTCCAGCGATAATAATCCATTTCGAGACGGAGAAAACAACTCAGAAGAAATGGAAGCACCCGTTGCGATCGTAGTTTTTCGGGACGACTACGAACCCGAATCGGGATCATACTATTTCCGCGAGTCGGCCTACTCCCAATTCAATGGCGCCATGCTGGACTTCGCTTCTCACCCGGAAATGGATAGAGACCTTATTTCTTCCCTGGCGCCGGACCGGGTGGAGACAGAGCAAGTTCCCACCGGCAGTGCACCGAGATCAGAAGTTCGCACCACTATCGGCATGTTGGTCCCTCACCGCTCGCCCTTTGGCCTGGATACTCCTGTCGCCTACGAAGAAACTGTGAATCCCAACAACCTGCGCTTCAAGCGTACATACGAAGCCTATTCCCTGGTTCCGGAGTTTGACATCAACTACCTGCTGGGTCGGGAGCTGGGTGATGCCGAGTGGTCTGATGAAGCCTGGCAGGAATATTTAACCTTGCCTGACGATCCCCGCTATCAGCAACTGGCAGATAATCTGATCACCAACCTCCGCCCCCAGTTTGCAGACGACCCCTTCGCCAAGGCCTGGTCCATCAAGACTTACCTCGATGAGAATGGTATCTACAGCCTGAAGAACGAGCATGCCTACGCCGACGATCCTGCCGCCTCATTCCTGTTTGGTGATCTCACGGGCTATTGCATGCATTTTGCCTTTGCCGCGACCTACATGTTTCGCAGCCTTGGCATACCCGCTCGCGTCGGCATCGGCTATTCGGTGCCAGCGGCAAACCGGGCTGGCGGTTCAGCACTCTTGATCCAGGCGATTCATGGCCACGCCTGGCCGGAAATCTATTTCAAGGATATTGGTTGGGTGATAGTGGATCCGGCTCCGCAACAGACATTGGTGGATATGACAACGGATCCGCAGAATGACTTGCAACAATTGCTTGGAGACATGCTGCGCAATGAAGCCGCATTCGAAGATTTTCTCGAATCACAGCAGGGTAGCCCGCTGGATTTAACTGCATTGCTCAATGGTCTTTACGTGCTGTTAGCGCTGGTGATTGCGGCTGGCTACACCATCAAGGCTTTCCGGCTATATGCACCGACTACTGCGCCTATCGATTCTCAATATCGTACAAGTTATCGTGCAATTCTTGACCGGCTCACGGTACTGGGTATTCGTCGCCGGGAAGGAGAAAGCCGGGAACAATTCGCCGAGAGAGTGAGTGAGGTGAGCCCTACCCTGCGCCGTCTCACTTCTTTACATCTTGCCTACGCCCTGGGCCACGGTCCTGAAAAACCCGTTGACCGGCAGCAATGGGCCGAGATACGCCGTCAGGCCAGCGCAGAGATTGCCCGGAACAGCAGGTTCTGGCAACGCCTTGTGTACATCTTCAATCCATTTTCCTGGGTACAGACCCGCTGACCTCTCAGCAACGTCGGGATAATCAAAGAGCGTAAATAGATGACAGAGAATACCGCCGAACTGGCACAAGCCCCCATGGACGATTCCGTGATTGGCAGTGAATCACAAGACCTTAAACAAGCGATGGAAGTGCTGGACAAGCTCAGGGCTTCGGTACAAAGCCAGGTGCTCGGCCGCGACGAGGTAATTGAGCTCTGCCTCATCGCCCTGGTTGCCGATGGCCATGTCCTCCTGGAAGATTTTCCCGGCTCCGGAAAAACCACTCTCGCCAAGGCGCTGGGTGAGGCCATTGTCACCGATCCCGGATCTGATGCCCCGGAAGATATCGTCCCATTTCGCCGCATCCAGTTCACCCCTGACTTGTTACCTTCAGACGTAACCGGTGTCCCAGTGTTCGATAGCAACAGCAATGCCTTTCATTTTCGCCATGGACCGTTGTTTGCACATGTCGTGCTGGCCGACGAAATCAATCGAACATCTCCCAAGGTTCAGTCCGCAATGCTGGAAGCCATGGGAGAGAAGCAAGTAACCGTAGACAATGTGACTTACCCTTTGGATGACCTTTTTTTCGTGATTGCAACCCAGAATCCACTGGATCTTGTCGGCACCTACCCCTTGCCCACACCACAGCTTGACCGCTTTCTGTTCAAAATCACCATGGAGCATATCGACCGTAAAGCGGAACTGGATGTGCTGGACACATACAAGGATCGCAGGGACAAGACACTGGCGCGATCGGAAGTTACCCGTGATGAGGTACTGGCTGCCAGGAAGGCAATCGACGCGGACGTTTATATTCATCCAGCCATCAAGACCGCGCTTGTGGACATATCACGAGAGCTACGTGAAGACGACCACGTCCTGCAGGGTAATTCGACCCGCAGTCTCGTTCTTTTACTTCCGGCACTCCAGGTTGCAGCGGCCCTGCGCGGTCGCAACTACGTATCTGCGGAAGACATTGAGTCCCTGCTGCCACGTGTCCTGAATCATCGCGTGGAACTGGCGCCAGGGGTTTCTGATTTCGAAAAAGTGTTAGCTTCAGCCATGCGCAAGCCCATGGAAACCCTTGCCCGTACCACACTGGCCACCTGACCAGTACCCTGAAACTGCAGTGGATTAGCTTGTGAGGCGATTTTGCTGTGACCTATATGACCAGCGCTAATAAATTTGCCGCCATGTTCCTGGCGGGTTTCCTGTGCCAGCAAGCCGCCGCTCAGGACCCGGACAGTGGCCTTGGCGATATCGATATACCGATCCCCCAATCGGCATTGTGTTTTGGTTTCAGTGACATCACAGATCTACGCGCACTGGCGATATGCGACGCGCTGAATATTGACCAGAATGTCAGGGCTCGTGAACTGGCTGAGCAGTGGATACGGGAAGATCCTGGTAGTCCTGCTGCGCAGTTTGCATTTGCCGAAGTGCTATACAGCGTCGAGGGAAATCTTCCCCGCGCCCTGTTTCATCTGAATCGCGCCGAGGCTTTAACCAACTATTCAACTCTCGAGGAAGCATTCAGCTCCGGAAACGTACAATGGCACTACCTTACGCTCAGCCAGCTTTCTTATGTACACCAACTCATGGGAGATCAGCTGGCTTCCCTGGCTTACCTGGACAAGATTTACGAATTTTATGGCCAGGAGGTTGAGTCCTTTCGCGGCTGGCCCCTGATTAAACTCAAGCAATATGAAGCGGCCCGGGAAAGCGCCAACAGGGTACTGGACAGCAGCGACGACCAGAGGCAACGAGCCCGAGCCTGGAACACTCTCTGCGCCGTGGAATTAGCGAGCCTGCAACCCATAGAATCCATGGCAGTGTGCGATCGGGCCGTGTCTGAAGATGAGAACCTCGCGCAGCAAGATGACTTCGGAGACACCGTGTACCTCAGCAATGCTTCCGAAGTGGCGCTCTCACTTCTGCAATTCGATCGCGCCGAAGAATACCTTGATCGCGCTACGCGGTACCTGAATCCGGGATCGGTGGCTGACCCCTGGATATACAAACTCTACCTGACCATGAACCAGAGCCGTTTCGATGAGGCACGAACCGCCCTGGATCGAATGCTGGTCTGGCGAGAAACCCAGGAACCCATAATCAATGTGATGAACAGGGCTGAACATGCAATGGTGAGCGCCAGCTTCCTGCTTCTGGCCGGATACGCAGACGACGCCGCGAAACTGTCCGCCTCCGCACTCAATCAGCCGGACCGAAACGGCTCTTACAGCGCAGATGCTGAACAGAAAGACGCCGTCGCGGCGCTGATTTACATGATGGCGCTGCGCGCCCGGTACCAAATTGAACTAGAGAAATTGGCTACTGAGCCCCTGCCCGCCCGCGGACTTGGCCGGATGAGACTGCTAGCACTGCAGATTGACGCCTGGCGAGCGGAAAGGCGTGCGGCCGCTCTCTTCGCCAACGACGAAACCCTGTTGAATCGGTTACGCCCCTACGCACCCCTCGACGTGCACATACCAGAATGGGTCGAACCAGAAATGGTGCGCTTTATCGGTACCGGCATCATTGAACAGCAATTGCAGCAAGCCCTGGATCTGGGCGCTTTTCAGCTCAACCAGGGCTATTACTACTCTTATCGCACAGAAATTGCTGCCCTCGAAAATCGCCACGCTGCGGTGATTACCTCCGGTGAACTTGCAATTCAGCAGTTGCCGGCGGAAGAAGTCATGTTGCGTGCACGGGTCGCTGCTCGCCTGGCTCAGGCATATTGGCAACAGGGAGATATTGCAGCATCACTGAATTACTATAGGCAGGCACTGCGGGATGATCCCAGCCTGATTCGGCGGCTGGGGACATCGATACCGGTATCGGTTGTTACAGACAACAGCACCACAGGAAACGCCATCGCCGATACCCTTGCCCGGTCGCCTCGATTCAGGCCGGATAATTCCGGATTAGTGCTCAGTATAAATTCCACTCCCGAATTGTCAGCCTGCATAAACGACAGGAATTCCCAGGCTATTAGCTGCTATACTATGCCACCAGCGGAATCAGGAAGTTCTACCGAGACGGTTCGGCACTTTAACCAGGAATTTCATCGACACGTTTTCGGCCTGGGCTACGACATCAGCCAGGCTCAACGTTCAATCCTCATGGGTTCCAGTGTAATCCTCAGTTCTCAGAACAATCCCAGTCTGCAGGAAACCAGAAACAGGGTAATTTCTCGCTAACAACCATTAGCCCTTTCAACTGTTCTGTTTCATAAAGTCTTTTAACTCTGCTTGGGACAATTCACCTCTCATGGTGCCCGCAAGACTATCGAAGTCACTCATTGTAGTACTGGCAGCCACGTCGGCGTTGGGCCCCGCAGCGATGCAGATTCTGCTACCAGCCTTACCGGTAATTCGCGACGACTTCCAGGTTAGCAATGACGTTGCCCAGCTCACCCTGAGCCTGTCCATGCTGGCAATTGCCCTTGGTACCCTGTGTTACGGGCCTCTGTCGGATAAATACGGCCGTAAGAAGATCATGGGATTGGGGCTAGGCGTTACCCTGGCCGGATCCTTGTTCTGTTACTTTGCACCCACTATTGAATTACTCATCGTGGGGCGTTTCGTCCAGGCTTTTGGCGGCGCGGTGGGACTGGTACTGGCCCGGGCTATTGTTCGGGATGTTTATCCTGCCAATGAAGCTGCCCGGGTAATAGCAACCCTGGTCATGGTAATGGTTGTTATCCCGATGATGTCTCCAGCACTCGGGGGCGAGCTTATGACTCGCTTTGGCTGGCATGCGGTGTTTATTGTAATTGCCTTATTTTGCGCGCTGATGCTGGTCATCGTTGCATTCAATCTACCCGAAACCCTCCAGGATCCTGTACCGTTTGAGGGGGTTGGTTCGATGCTGCGAACATTCAAGACGCTCCTCGCTTCGCCTGCATTCAGCGGTTATGCCTTCTGCGTAACCTTCGTTTCGGTAATATTTTTCAGCTTTATCTCTGCAGCTCCGGAAATCATGGTGTCGGTCCTGAACCGGCCAGCCACAGAATACGGTTATTACTTCGTAATGATTCCCCTGGGGTTCATGGCGGGAAACTACACTGCCACCCAGCTGGTGTCCCGATTGCCGATGAATACGTTGATTGGAGTAGGAGCAGGTATTGGCGTGGGCGGAATTCTACTCGCCCTGGTGCTGCAGTTACTGAACCTGGATCATCCGGTCGCTTTGTTCGCGCCCATTGCACTGGCAGTTTACGGTAACGGCATCACCCTGCCCAATGCCCAGGCTGCTGCAATTAATGAATTTCCAAAAATTGCAGGGAGCGCCTCCGGCCTCACTGGATTTTTACAAATGGGGTGTTCAGCGGTCGCTGCGCAATTGGTCGCGATGATCTACAACGGTACGGTATACCCGTTATTGCTCATGATGCTGGTTGCAGCGATCATGTCCATGTCCAGCTTCTGGCTCGGTGTCAGGACCCACCAGGCCAGACAGGACTAGGTTGGCAATTGTGATAGCTGATCCAGGAAATTATCGGCATCCCGCAGGCACCTGAGATCAAGGATCAACCTGCCGTCATGAATGCGACCGATTACGGGTCTTGGCAATTTTCTGAAGTCTTCGGCTAAGTTCTGCAGCGCTGCATCGCTTTGTCCCTTCTTCGCAATGGGTGTAAATGCCAGGGCACGGCTCTCCAGCAAATCCAACGGCAATGCTCCACTTCCTATCTGGCTGCTGCAGGGTTCGATCGAGACTTCTGCACGGCCGTCGATTCGTGACTTTACTTCTCGCAGCAATTGTCCGGCGAGTGCTTCTATATCAGCCAGTGGTCGCAACAAGTCCTTCATGATCGGCAGGGTCGAACTGAGTTCCGCTGGTGATTGATACAATTTTAGTACCGCAGCCAGTGCAGCAAGGGTGAGCTTGTCGACACGCAGTGCCCGTTTCAGGGGATTTTTTTTCACCGCAGCTATCAACTCCCTACTGCCCACAATTAGCCCCGCCTGAGGGCCACCAAGCAATTTGTCACCACTGAATGTAACCAGATCGGCACCTTTCTCTAATGCCTCCGCCACTGTTGGCTCATGAGGCAAATCGAATTGCCTGAAATCCACGAGCGTCCCACTGCCAAGATCGTTTACAAATGGAATACCTGCCTTTTGCGCCAATTGGGCCAGCTCTTCGTCCGCCACCGAATTCACGAAGCCTCGAATCTCATAGTTGCTTGTATGAACCTTCATCACCAGTCCGGATTTTTCGTTAAGCGCGTTCTGGTAATCCTTCAAATGAGTACGATTGGTTGCCCCAACCTCGTGTAAAGTGCAATTGGCACTTTGCATTACTTCTGGAATTCGGAAAGAGCCGCCGATCTCCACCAGTTCTCCTCGAGATATCAGCACCTCTTTCCCGCAAGCGAAGGTATTGAGCACGAGCAAAACCGCTGCGGCATTGTTGTTAACCACCGTCGCCGCTTCCGCACCGGTAAGATGGCATATATCCTCCTCTACGTAGGAATCGCGATCGCCTCGCTTACCAGTAGGCAGGTCGTACTCCAGGTTACAAGGCTCACAGGCCATCCGGGCAATGGCTTCGATTGCCGAGTCTGGCAGTGGTGACCGCCCAAGATTTGTGTGAATAATCGTTCCCGTGAGATTGAATACTGATTGCATTCTCTCGCTACGATTTTCCTGGATACTTTTTTTGATCAAATCACAGATTCTATGTAGCACATCATCGGCGCGCAGAATTTCGATGCTGGCCCTATCGCCTGCTACAACACGTGACCGCAGGTCATCCAATAGATCCCTTACCAGGAATTTTAGTTTCTCCCTCCCCAACTCGAAAGTTTCGGCGTCCAGCAAACCCGACCCCAGGATTCGATCCACCGACGGCAGGGATTTCAGGATGTCCTGATTAGAGTTCATGGGTCTGCCTGATTAATGCCTTGCATGTATTGAATTGATACAACCCCGGCAATCTACGTAAATTCTTACGAGCAAGCAAGCGAATGGCTGTGGTGCAGTCACATTGCCTCATTGCGGAGGCAGTAATAGACTAGGCTTTGATTCGAGGATAACAAGCTATACGTAAAATGGATGACAGAGAGCAACTACTCGTTGTAAATGAGTTTCACCCGGATACGGTGGCTGCGTTGGCGGAAACCTATCATTGCCATAGACTTTGGGAAGTACCAGAAAATGAGAGACTGGACCTGGTCAGAAGCCTCGATGGCAAATGTCGAGCAGCAGCAAGCGCATCCTGGACCTGCGATCCGATTATCTATGAACTTGGCTCACTCGAGCTAATTGCGTGTTTTGGTGTTGGTGTAGACGCTATTGATTTCGAAATGACCAAAAATAAGGGTATCAGGGTAAGCAATACTCCAGACGTATTAAACGATGCTGTGGCCGATATTGCTATGGCTCTCATATTTGCCATTACTCGCAACATCCCCCAGGCCGATCAGTATGTCAGGAGCGGAGACTGGAAAAACGGACCACTTCCTTTTGGTCACGGGCTCGCCGGCAAAACTCTGGGCATCATCGGGCTAGGGCGAATTGGCGAAGCAATTGTTCACCGCGCCCTGCCCTGCAAACTGAATATTGCGTACCACAACCGGTCTCCCAAGCCACTCCCCTATACCTACTTTCCCACGATCGAAGAGCTGGCCGCACATTCAGACATTTTACTGAATATGCTGCCCGGCGGCCCCGAGACTATTCAGCTAATCGGCAAGGAGATATTCAGTCGATTGGGACCAAGTGGGATATTCATTAATGTAGGTAGAGGCTCCAGCGTCAATGAAGCTGAGCTTATAGCTGCCCTTGAAAAAGGCGTGATAGCCGGTGCCGGCCTGGATGTTTATGCCAACGAACCGAATGTCCCCGCGGCGCTGACGCAATTGCGGAATGTTGTCCTGCTGCCCCATATTGGCAGCGCAACATATGAAACCAGGCAGGCAATGGGAAACCTGGTCATGGAAAATCTGCAGACCTATTTCGCAGGGGAAGATCTCATCACGGAAGTCTCACAAAATTGATGGGGGTTGAGATCGAGAAAGCAGTTTGCCCCTATTGTGGCGAGATCATTCAACTGGCGATCGATTGCTCGATTCATAGCCAGGAATACATTGAGGATTGCCAGGTGTGCTGCCGACCGATGACAGTTAAAGTGCTTGTCAGCGAGGACGGTATACTAAATGTCGAAGCGGTAAGAGAGGATGAGTGATGCTATTCCAATACATGGAAATAGACATACTTGGCATCATTGTCATACATCATCTGAAAATTGTTGGACCTTAAGTACTCATCGTTAAGGTCGATTTCCACGAACAAGTCCCGGTAAACCGGGCTCAGGGAGTTGTACACGGTTTCCTGAATGATGAGAATATTGAAGTGCTGAAGGCCCGCTCTGGAAGCGTGTTCCTCGATCAGGTTCCAGATCAAGGGCTGTTTGCGCAATTCCTCATACTTGGATGCCTGGATCAGCGCCTCCCCGAACAGGTCGTAGGAACGAATACCGCCACTCTGGAAGGTACCCTGTACCGAGTTATAAGCCAGGCCCATGGCACCCTTGATCGGGCGAGCGTAGTTGAATTTCTCCACCTCAGTATTGAATGCATCGAACATGGCCAGGGCGGTGGACACGGCGCTATCCGCTAAAGACCGTGAGTCAACTGGAAGAAACGGGTATCCAATGGCACTGATAAATCCATCCCCGGTTTCTTTCAGGCGAAACGCTCGGGACCTGAGTGGATTATGCTCATATCCTTCCATACTTATCTGGAGAAAGGCCTGAAATACACCCATGAAAAAATCATTTGTTTTCTCGTGCCTTATATCGCTGGAGCGCTGAACGTCGAACACATTGACTATCGCCTTGCCCTCTTTAAGGGGCATTGTCTCTTCCAGCTCGTCACCAAGTTTGATACGTTCAAGCTGATGCGGGTAAACAAGCTTGGACAATTGATTATGGAGATGTTGGCGAGTATCTGCGTCAGTTGATTTGAGATAGAATCGCGATTTGATCCCATCATGAAAAACCCAATTTATCATTACGCCCATGAAAAACCCTTCAAGGGTGGGCAATATATTGAGACTAAAAAATTCTCTGCTTGAATAATACAGCCCAATAGATACAACAAGTGAAAATAGTATATTCCTCGTCAATGAAATCCAAAATACAGTATGAAATGCGAACGCAGTTCCCAAAGCTAACACAAGAGCCACTTGACCTTGCAACAATTGCCTATTTAGATCTTGATCTTCGATTGATTGATCGCCATTTAGGATCAAATAAATTGCGATACAGAACCCGATCAATGTTGTAAAGCACACCAGATCAAGTATAACTGAGCTATATTTTTCAAGCTGAGAAAAAATAAAAATAGAGATTGGATATACTAAAATTAGCGCGATAGGAACTGAGTAGGAAAAAAGAGTATAGAAGGCTAGAGGGTTATTTTTTAGACTCTGATCATAGTACGTGTATCCTGACGCAAGAATTAGTAATACTACAATGGATCTGCCTGGCCAGTTTTGCAGAGCGCGACTAGCATCTTCTTGAAGTTGATACTTGAAATCCTCAAGATGTTCATTGGCATAGGTATTATAGCTTCCCTTTATCCCTAAACTAATATTCACAAAAATATCTATCCTTTATTTCTGCTCGAAGTGTTGTTTGACCCAATGAATTATTGATATCCAGTAACAATATGGAGCGAACACATTTTGAAATATTTTCTCGTTCTTACACTAAAAACCTAAGATTTCACTCAAGTTAGACGCCTTTAAACTGAAGCATGGAAAAGCTGTTACTACTCACTACATATACATTGATTATTGCCAGCCTTATTTGGGGCCGATTTCGTTTTTTTAAAATATCGAGCACGAAGACCAAGAGTTTAGCTCTTATTTACGATAGCCTTGTGAGTGTCCAAATACTCGCCACGTACTATGGATTTCTGACTGATAATTTCTCATTTGAAACATCAAAATTTTATGTCGCAAGTACAGCATATTTAGTTTGTATGTCCTATTTCTGGTACTTGATATCTTCAGTCAAAAGGCTTGATTTCGCATTTAGTAGTTCCATTGATGAGCTGCTAACAGATGGCCCCTACAAATTTGCGAGACATCCATTTTACCTCTGCTACATTCTTATATGGCTCACCAGCACACTATTGTTTAATTCATTAGTACTCTGGATTACACTATTTGCTCTAGTTCTGTTCTATATATTCGCCGCAAAGAGTGAAGAGAACGCAATTAGTAAAAGCAGATATTCCCAGAAGTATCAAAATTACAGCAAAAATGTAGGAATGTTTTTACCGAGGATGAAAAAATGGACAAACTTATTTTCAAAACACTAGTAAGCAATGACGAAATCGACCTCGTATTGAATAAGGTGGAGCGCTATTCAGGCGTAAGACTACCAATTGTTTATGCTAAGAATAGCAAAATTGTAGGAGTTTTCCTGCACAATAACTTGGTGGCCTGTTACATGCTTGTAACTCGACCTGGATTTCGAAGCATCATGTTTCTCCCAGACAACATTAGAAGTTCGGTAGAACTGTCATCTATAGATGAATTTGAAATGATGGAAGTAAATGGCCTCTGGATTGGCCCTGCTTTAAAGACCCCGATTTTACAGATTCGAGTTTGGCTACAACTAGTCAAAGATATATTCATGTGCAAGAAAAGATTTGTTCTACTTATGCGAGATAGTCGAAATTCGTGCATGGAACGGTTTTTTGATATGGCCAATCCTAGGAAACTCTATAGTGGCCAACCATTTCAGTCAGCTGAAAATAGTACACATGCCTCAATTGAAGTGAGCTATACAACTAGATGGAAAATAGTGCTTAATATTCATAAATATCTGCGCGAACTTGCGGACAGACAAAAGCGCGCGAAGAGAGGGCAGATTCAACGTGCGAATGGAGCTTATTTGAAAGCAAGTTAAAGCAAACAAGGTAAACTTGTTCTAATCTCACGCAAGAAGCTTCTCGGTAATTCTTGAAAGCGGGCAAGGATGCCCCTTTCTTAATTCCTTCAAAAGCACACCGCTCAGAACAATTGTTTACACCTTTCAAAAAAATCGTAATTCCATTTTAGATTTAGAGTAGTAAGCCATCCGTATTGACTCCGTCTACTGTATTAAAGATGGAATGAAATCAGCCAGGAGCCTAATTACGACTAGATTTTAGCACCGGGGTACTATATCCTCCCCTACCCGCAACGGGCGCTTCCCTCTGTGTGAAATCGTACAGGGATTTGGATTTCCGTTTTGCAATAAAAATATTAGTTTTCAATAGCTTAAGCCAAGTGACCAGCCCTGGCCATGAAAACAGGACGACTGGGTTCCTGCGAGAATTTATTTTGCCTCATGAGTAAGCCCCCTTCCGCGAAATCCAAGAAAGCCAAAACCCGCAATAAGTCTCACAAGTATGTATTCGCGTTCGGTAAGTCTACCGACGGAAATGCAGCTATGCGTGAATTATTGGGGGGCAAAGGCGCAAACCTCGCCGAGATGGCTGCTATTGGACTACCAGTCCCTGCTGGATTCACAATCAGCACTGAAGTCTGCACCTATTTCTATAAGCACAATAATAAGTACCCACCGCAACTGCGTAAGGCAGTCACTTCTGCAATTGGTCAGATCGAGCGTCAGCTCGGTAAGAGATTTGGCGCCCTGAAAAACCCTCTCCTTGTTTCAGTACGCTCTGGCGCTCGCGACTCCATGCCGGGCATGATGGACACCATATTGAACCTCGGGCTAAACGATGAAACTGTAGAGGGACTGGCTGAGATTTCGGGTGATGACAGGTTTGCCTGGGACTGCTATCGCCGATTTATCCAGATGTACGGTGATGTGGTTATGGGCGTACAGCCACGAAATGAAGAGGAAGAAGAACCTTTTCATGCCATTCTCCACAAGCTCAAGCAATCACGACGTGTGGAATCTGACAATGAGCTTGGCACCGCGGACCTCAAGGAACTGGTCAAGCGCTATAAAGCCCTGATCGCCAAGCGTACCCGCACGCAGTTTCCCCAGGATGTCATGGATCAATTGTGGGGAGCCATTGGGGCGGTGTTTGGTTCCTGGAAGAACGAGCGGGCCATAATTTATCGCCAGCAATACGGTATCCCGGCCGAATGGGGAACGGCAGTAAATATCCAGGCCATGGTGTTTGGAAATGCCGGAAATGACAGCGCAACCGGAGTTGCCTTCACCCGGGATCCGGCTAACGGCGAGAAACTGTTCTACGGAGAGTACCTCATCAACGCCCAGGGTGAAGATGTGGTTGCAGGTGTCCGGACTCCTAACCCTATCAGCCAGATGGCGAAGGACCTACCCCAAAATTTCAGGGATCTGGAAAGAGTACGCAGCAAGCTGGAAAGGCACTTCAGCGATATGCAGGATTTCGAATTTACCATCGAAAAAGGTCGGCTCTTCATCCTGCAAACCCGCAACGGAAAGCGCACGGGCCTGGCCGCAGTTCGCATAGCGGTTGAAATGAACCGCGAACGGCTCATGGACCAGAAAACCGCCTTATTGAAAATACCCGCAGAATCCATCGATTCCCTGTTAGTACCCGTATTCGATCCCAAGGCCCTGAAGGCGGCCACTATTATCGGACAGGGGCTTCCGGCAGGCCCTGGTGCCGCTACCGGGCGCATCGTCTTTACTGCATCGACTGCGGAAGAGGAAGTGCATAAAGGCAACAAAGTCGTGCTGTGCCGCACTGAAACCTCACCTGACGATCTCAAGGGCATGCTGCTTTCCCAGGGTATCCTGACATCCCGAGGTGGTGTTTCATCCCATGCGGCACTGGTTGCAAGGCAACTCGGTAAAGTCTGTGTCTGCGGTGCCGGCGATATCAAGATCAATTATGAAAAAAGAACCCTGACTGCCGGAAAAACTGTGCTGAAGGAAGGGGACTATATTTCTATCGACGGCAGCACCGGCAATATCTACAAAGGCATGATCGAAAGCGCCGACTCTGAAGTAAAGCGAGTGCTAGAGGGCAAGCTCAGGGCGGACAAGAGCTACACCTACGAGCTATTCGAGACGGTAATGGCCTGGGCGGACAAGCACCGTATCATGAAGATCAGGACCAATGCCGACACCCCCGCCATGGCCAAGCAGGCAGTAAGTTATGGCGCCGAAGGAATCGGCCTGTGCCGTACCGAACACATGTTCTTCGATGGCGATCGTATCAATTACATGCGACAAATGATCCTCGCAGTAGACGAGGTACAACGACGACTGGCCCTGAAAAAACTACTACCGTTTCAGAAAAAAGACTTTGTAGGCCTGTTTCGCGCCATGGACGGACGCCCGGTTACAATTCGCCTCCTGGATCCACCACTACACGAGTTTCTTCCTCATGATGACGTAGTGAGAAGGCAATTGGCTGAGAAACTTGGTGTGCCATTCGATTTCGTGGTAGATCGCACCAAGGCCCTGCATGAAGAAAATCCGATGCTGGGCTGCCGTGGCTGCCGCCTCGGCATTCTGTATCCGGAAATAACAGAGATGCAGACTCGGGCAATCTTTGAAGCAGCGGCGCAGGTATTGAAGAGCAAATCCCGTATCAAGGTAAATCCTGAAATAATGATTCCCCTTGTTGGATTCCGCGAAGAACTCGCTGACCAGTTGCGCACTGTGCACCGGGTTGCCAGGGAAGTCATGAAGTCCAGGAAGGTTAAGATTCCCTATATCGTTGGCACCATGATTGAGGTGCCGCGGGCCGCCATAACCGCCGACGAAATTGCTCACGAAGCAGATTTCTTCAGTTTTGGTACCAACGACCTCACCCAGACCACGCTTGGGCTGAGCCGAGATGACATGGGACTGTTCTACGATGAATACCAGCGCAAGGAAATCTATGTGAAGAACCCCTTCGCCAGCCTCGACCAGACCGGTGTCGGCCAGCTCATAGACGTGGCTGTGGAGAAAGGCAGGGGAACAAGCCCGGATCTGAAACTCGGAATTTGCGGTGAACACGCCGGGGATCCGGACTCTATCGATTTCTGCCAACGAGCTGGACTGGATTATGTTAGCTGCTCGCCGCCCCGAGTCCCGGTGGCGCGCCTCGCGGCCGCCCAGGCCCGGTTGCGCAACAGCTAGTCTTATCTCGTTCTAGCCCAACAAGGGCGGCATCGGGCAATCGATGGTATCCGCAATTGCCCGCATAAGCTCCACTTCAATGGCCTGAGCCTTACCATCGGCGGCAATTACCGCAGCGCACGCTTTCAATAACATAGGTTTCTGTAGCGGCTTCAGTTTGACCAACTCATCCAGCGCTGAATTCAACGCCTCAAACTGGATGTCTGAAACCGGTTTTAGCTCCAGATTCATAGGCAACTGCTCCACCCCCCTGGCGAAAGCCTCTTCGGCACCTATGTCCTGATGAGAGTTCGAGTGGACAAGGATGGAAAGGATTACAGAACAGGAATCGGCACAGCGCTTGATATCTCTCTTGCCAAGCCGCCTTTTCGGCCGCTTGTCGAATACGGCATCCAGGTGGTGCAGTACGATTTTCTGCATGGCCCATTCGAACAAGTTTATTTTTTTGTCGAATCTGATTAGTTCGATAAAATTTCTGCGAAATAGCTCGTACTGAGGCGCCGATAACTGGCGCAGGCTGGCAATCGCGATCTCCACCAGCGGCAATCTTTGCTCGGCTGTAATATCCACGCTTCCTGAGTTCAGGTTTTCCAGTTCAAAAAATACAGTCTCATCGGCACACTGCTGTAGAAATTCCAATTGTTGTGTCCGGGCCAAGTCATCGTTATCCAGTACCAGCAGGTAGATCAGGGCTCTCGCACCGGCCGGCTCTCGTGCCGCTGCCAATATAGATGGCGCAATGCTGTGTAGCACGTCATCGGCGTATTGCAGGTGACGGGCATCGGGATTGCCCACCTGGCTTGTCAGGCTATCGGCAACGATGACACCGGCGGCGCCAGTGAGTACGGCATTCATTCGCTCACGGCGGTTCTCCTGCTCCAGGCTCGATGGCGGCTCCGCCGCATCTGCGTCCGGTTCCAGGGCTTGTGAACTTACCAGGTCGTAGCTGCCATCCCAACGCGGCAGGATTGCAGATATGCGCTTTTCAAGCGGAGGGTGGGTGGCAAACAGCCCGCGTAGCATGGTCACCCTGCCTTCCTCGAACAGGGCGTGGCTGATCTCCTCCCCTTTAGGATTGTCCAGGTATGAATGATTGGCATGGGTGGCGATTTTCATCAACGCCCCGGCAATGCCATCGGGATTTCGCGTGTACTGGACCGCCGAAGCATCGGCGAGAAACTCCCGCTGACGGGAAACGGCAGCCTTGATCAGGTTGCCGAAGAAGACACCGGTATATCCCACCACCAGCAGGCCCAGGCCGAACAACACTATGCCACCGGAGCCCTTGGAGCGACGGCTGTAGCGGCTGCTACGCAACAGGTAGTAGCCGATCTGACCCAGGACCATGATGCCGAACAAAACACCGATCAAACGAATATTTATTCTCATGTCTCCATGCAGAATATGACTGAACTCGTGAGCGATCACGCCCTGCAACTGATCCCGATTCAAAGTTTCAATTGCGCCACGGGTAATCCCGATTACCGCATCACTGGGGGCATAACCCGCAGCAAATGCGTTTATCCCCGCCTCTTCCATTACGTAAACCGGAGGCACCGGTGTTCCCGATGCAATCGCCATTTCTTCAACAACATTTAATACCCGCTGTTCATGCAGGTCGTTATTTCCGGAAACCAGAAGCCTTCCATTCATCATCTCCGCAATTCGAGCACCACCTCCGGACAATGAACTGATTCGGTACAGGGTGGCAATTAGCACGATTGCGAAAATAACGGTTCCGGAAATGGCAAAGATCTGCCAGTCGAACTGAAACGTGGTAGCGGATGCCATGCTCGCGGAATCCAGGCTTACGATGCCAAATGAAACCACGAAGAGAATGTTAGTAATCAGGACCAGGGAAATTACGGCCAACACAAACAACAGGATTAACTTTCCTGTGTTGCGCCTGGCCGTATCCTGCGATTCAAAAAAATCCATAAAGATGAAACCTGGATTTTCCTATTGAGACGGGGCAGGAATAACTAGAAAGAGACTTCTGGTGCGTCCTGTATCTGTTCGCTATCTTCAAATTCCAACAGGCTGGCGTCTTGGCCATGGCCAAAAACGCCTGCGAACACCACCGGGGGGAAGGACTGTCGAAATGTGTTGTAGGCCATTACCTGATCGTTAAATGCCTGGCGCGCGAAAGCAACCTTGTTTTCCGTTGCTGTCAATTCTTCGCTCAATTGCATCATATTCTGGTTGGCCTTGAGATCGGGATACGCCTCCATTACCACGTTGAATCGATTCAACGCACCGGCAAGGGCACCTTCCTGGCCGGCGAGCTCTCGAATGGCAGCAGCATTGCCCGGGTCAGCCGCAGCCGCTGCGAGACCGGCGGCAGCCGCATTACGCGCAGCGATCACAGCTTCCAGGGTTTCCCTCTCATGCTTGATATACGCCTTGGCTGTCTCCACCAGGTTTGGGATCAGGTCATATCGACGCTTTAGTTGCACCTCGATCTGCGCGAACGCATTCTGATAGCGATTTTTAAGACTTACCAAACGGTTGTAGATGCCAACACCATAGAAAAACAGCGCGGCAAGCAGTACCAGTATGATTATGGTTGAGATTTCCATGGGAACTCCTTAAATGCTGTGCGGAATTACAGGCACATCGGGATGGCTGGGATGAACCTATTATTTCACTATTTTCTTCATTAATCAGCGCTGGAGCATCACAATTTTCGAGTGGGCGGAGCATTTCCCAAGTGGTTAATTAATCTGCTAAGCTGCCTGAGCGCCCTGGTCCCAAGCCATGGTCAGGCACCACATTCCATAAAAACAACAACCGAGAAGAAAACAATATGAGCACTGGTGTACTCGCCCTACTTTCCCTGCTACCTATAATTTCAGTCGCTATCTTCCTGGTCATGTTGCGCTGGCCTGCGAGTCGCGCCATGCCCATTGCCTACGTAGTAGCCGCATTGCTTGCCTACTCCGTTTGGCAAGTTCCTCTCAACCAGGTAGCGGCAGCCACTGCGAATGGCCTCTGGGTTGCCGGTACTCTGATTTACATTATTTTCGGAGCAATATTGTTGCTCAATACATTGCAACAAAGCGGCGCGATCCAATCCATACGCAAGGGATTTTCCGATATCACTCCAGATCGCCGCATCCAAGTCATTATCATAGCCTGGTTGTTTGGATCCTTTATCGAAGGGTCCGCCGGTTTTGGCACACCGGCCGCCGTTGCGGTACCTCTCATGGTGGGACTCGGCTTTCCCGCCATGGCAGCAGTTGTTGCCGGCATGATTATTCAAAGCACACCGGTTTCATTTGGCGCCATGGGCACGCCTATCCTGGTTGGCATTAACACCGGCCTCTCCGCTGATCCCAGCATGGCCGCCTATGCCGAGACCCTGGGTTACGCCGAATGGGATCAGTTCCTGGCTTTTATAGCGACCAAGGTCGCATTGATCCATGCGCTCGCGGGTACCTTTATTCCCCTGGTTGTTGTGTCCTGCATGACGGGGTTTTTCGGCAAAAATCGGTCTTTTGCAGAAGGATTCCAGGTTTGGAAATTTGCCCTGTTTGCCGCTTTCGCCATGACTATCCCCTACTTCCTGGTGGCCTCTTTGTTTGGGCCGGAGTTCCCATCCCTGTTTGGCGGCCTGATTGGCCTCGCCATTGTGGTTACGTCAGCGCGTACTGGTTTCCTGATTCCAAAGGGAGATGATGTATGGGATTTCGACGACCGGGAAAACTGGGATAAGGAATGGACAGGACTGCTGCAGGCAGATTCTGCCGAGGAACAAACTGCCAGTATGAGCCTGCTCAAGGCATGGTCACCTTACCTTTTCGTAGCAGGCCTGCTCGTCATCACTCGCCTGTTTCTTGAAGGCGCCTTGAGAGCATCCGTATTCCCCATTACATGGGAATGGCAAAACATTTTCGGCAGCAGTATCACGGCAAATTTTCAACCCTTGTGGTCTCCAGGCACAATCTTCATTGTGGTCTCCCTGATTACCATCTTGCTCCATGGCATGCGAGGCTCGCAGTACACGGCAGCATTTAGCAGATCTTTGCGCACGCTTGTGCCCGCATCCGCCGCCCTCGTATTCACCGTTCCCATGGTGCAGGTATTCATCAATTCAAGCGGCGGCGCTGCAGGGTATGAGCAGATGCCTATTACCCTGGCGGAAGGTGTAGCCAATCTTGCCGGATCAGCCTGGCCTTTCTTTTCAACTTTTATTGGCGGGCTGGGCGCTTTCGTTGCAGGGAGTAACACGGTAAGCAATATGATGTTCTCACTGTTTCAGTTTGGGGTAGGCGAACGCATCATGGTGGATCCCACCTGGATCGTAGCCTTGCAGGCCGTGGGCGGTGCATCCGGTAATATCATCTGCGTGCACAACGTAGTTGCCGCATCGGCAGTGGTGGGTCTTATAGGAAAGGAAGGTGCGGTCATTCGCAAAACACTGGTCCCCTTCTGTTACTATGCCTTGATGACTGGCTCCATTGGATTCGGCATCGTTAATCTGGGCAACGGCGTATTTAACCTGGGATTTATAGTTGCCGCCCTGATTGCCTTAACCATGATTTACCTGATCTTCAGATTCAATCGCCCAGGTATTGTTGCGGACTGATACCAGCCGACAGGAATCGATTGAGTACTGCGCTTCACCAATCTACCGACGGAGCTTCCAATAACGATGCAGGAGCCTGCCTGGTCCTTGCCACGGCCGGGCACGTCGACCATGGCAAGACATCTCTGGTGCAGCGACTCACCGGTACCAATACCGATACCCTGGAAGAAGAAAAGCGGCGTGGGCTGACCATCAATCTCGGCTTTGCCTATCATCACTTCACTACCCGGCACGGTGACGCAATAACTCACCACACACTCGGTTTTGTTGATGTCCCCGGACACACGGATTTCATTAACAACATGCTCGCCGGGGTTGGCAGTGTCGATTCGGGGCTACTCATCGTGGCCGCAGATGACGGCGTCGTGCCCCAGACCCGGGAACACCTGGCAATTCTCCGGCTTCTCGGCATTAAGCTCATTGCCATGGTAGTAACCAAGATAGATCGCTGCGATTCCGCTGGGATTACCAGGCTGGAATCGGAATTAGACGAACTGCTTGCGGAATTCGACATGGCCCGGGCGCCAATATTCAAAGTGTGCGCCCCAAGCGGGGCAGGAATCGATGAGCTGCGCGATCATTTAGAGGCACGGGCGATCGACTCCGCGAAAGATCGAAAACTCACACAGCATTGTAATTTCCGCTACCTGGTGGATCGCAGCTTTTCCGTTACCGGCATCGGCACCGTAGTTACCGGTAGTGTCAGGTCCGGCCAGGCGCACACCGGCGACAAGGTTTATCACACCGGAACCTGCAGCAACTGTCGCATCAAGAGCATGCGAGTGCATGAGGCCGATGTGACTCAACTGCAATCAGGCAACCGCGCCGCGCTTAACATTAATATCCCCTGGCAATCTATTCATCGTGGTGATTGGTTAATGAATGAAAACGTCGTGGCGCCCTGCCTGCGCTTCGATGCGCGACTGGAATTACTTGATTCGTCATTGCAGGTACGCGCAAGTACCCAATACCACTTGTTCATCGGTGCCAGTCACTACGTGGCCAATTTACGCTGGCTCGATGAAACCAGGGGACTTGCGCAGTTAAAAGTAAATCATCCGGTATTTGCACATTTTGGGGACCGCTTTATTATTCGCGACCCCGCGGCGACAAATACCCTTGGCGGCGGCCGGGTGATCGATATTCATGTGCCGCGCCGTGGCCGCAGCAGTGAAGAGCGCATTGAGTACCTGGTCAGCTCTGACCATCCCCCGCTTCAGGCGATGCAAAAACTCTTAACAATCCAGGAATATGGAGTGAACCTGGACCAGTTCCTGGTGAACAGAAATTTGGAGGCTGGGTACCTCACTGAGATGTTTGATCAGCTTAAGCAACAGGGAATCAGGTTTGAACTGTTGAAAGTCAAGTTTGCCAACAACCGCTGGATCATGGGAGCAGAAGTCTTCTCCCGACACCAGGCGACAATTACCCAAAGATTGGCAGAGTTTCATGATCGCTTCCCGGAGCAACAGGGTATTGGCGAAGCCAGACTGAGCAAGGAAATCGCTTTCGCCGGTTCTCACCTGGTATTGAATGCGATACTTGCCAGGTTGGTGGACCTGGGCGCAATCAAACTGTCCGGTACCAACCTGCACTTGCCCGACCACAGGGCAATGCTCAGCGAAGAAGAAAAACAATTTCTCTCTTCCATTCGTCCACTACTGGAATCAGCCGGCAAGCTGCCCCCGAGAACCAGGGAACTGGTTGAACAAACAGGAATCGCTCTAGGCACACTGGAAAAGATTCTCAAACTGGCGGCCCGCAACGGCCACGTAATCCAGATCTCTGAAAATCGCTACTTTCTTCCCGAAACTGTGATGGAGCTGGCCACGCTGGCTGAGCAGCTGGCGAGTAAAGATACGGGGCAAGAAGGATTTACCGTCATCAAGTTTCGCGACAGCTCTGGCCTGGGTCGAAATCTCTGCATTGAAATCCTCGAATATTTTGATGGCGTTGGATATACCCGCAGGGACGGCAACCAGAGGTTTCTGCGCACGGCCAAGGAAAATATTTTCGCCCAGGATTAGACTACGTGCCGATTTGCTAAGCAGTGGAAAATTGGTAATCTGTTCAGGCACATAGAACCACAGCAAGGAAGACCATGGGTCTCGAGATCGACAGCACCGAATTCAAGGAAGCCGACTTCACCAGCTTCAGCAATCGCCTCAGAGATAATCTGAAGGCGCTGGAGACCCTGTTGCAGAGACCCGACTTTGGTGAGGGTGACCTGTCCTTCGGCGCCGAACTTGAGCTCTACATAATTGACGGAGAATGCAAACCGCTGCATATCAACCAGGAAATTCTTGCGAAGATGGATGACCCCCAACTCACCCTGGAGCTCAATCGCTATAACCTGGAATACAATTTCAGCCCGGTATTGCTAAAAGATAAATGTTTTGCCACCACCCAGAATGAAGCACTGGCTGCAATCGACACGATAAATGCCTGTGCGGCCCATTGGCAGGGTTCAGTAGTTCCTATCGGTATACTGCCAACCCTGCAGCAATCGGATACCGGCTATCACGCCATGACAAAACTGGCCCGGTACGAGGCCCTGACCAATGAACTCACCCAGATTCGTGGCGGCCCATTTACCATAGCCATCGAAGGGGAAGACGCCCTGCAGCTGGCCATCGATGATGTAACTCTGGAGGGCGCCAATACTTCGTTCCAGGCGCACCTCAGGGTTCCTCCCAGGGAATATGCGAGTTTCTACAATGCAGTTCAGTTGGTTACACCATTGGTGGTAGCCATCGCCGCAAACTCGCCAACGTTATTCGGTCACAGGCTGTGGCAGGAAACCCGCATACCATTGTTTAAACAGTCTATTGATTGCAGACCCAAGGACAACCTGCACCCGGTACCGGCTCGGGTAAACTTTGGCAACAACTGGATTCGCGATGGTGCCTTCGAATTATTCGCCGAAGCCGCTTTGCTCTACCGACCCCTGTTACCGATTTGTGATTCCGAAGACCCAATGGAAGTTGTCGAAGCCGGTGGCACGCCCAACCTGCATGAATTAAGACTGCACCAGGGTTCGATCTGGTTATGGAACAGACCAGTCTACGATCCAATCGACGGAGGCCACCTTCGCATCGAGCTGCGGGCGTTTCCGGCCGGCCCAAGCATCATCGATATGCTGGCGAACGCGGCCCTGGCAATCGGCCTGGCAAAGCTGATACAGCCCACAATCTCCGAATTGCTTCCTGCTATTCCATTTACCTATTGCACCGCCAATTTCTACCGTGCCGCCCAGAAGGGTCTGGATGCGGAAATTTTCTGGCCATCTGTTACCCAGAGTGAGCCGGAATACACCAAGGTCCCCGACATCCTGACAGAACTGCTTCCACGAATTCCGGAAAAACTCTTGGAGATGGGGTTTATCGAAGAAGACTTCGCACCATTACTGGATGTTATAAAAGAAAGGCTTGCCAGCGGCCAAACCGGTGCCCAGTGGCAACTGCGCAAGACTGCCGAATTGATGAAAGACATGCATAAAAGAGAAGCACTGCAGGAAATGCTCTCCCAGTATCAGAAAAACAGCCTGCAAAACATTCCGGTGGCCCGCTGGCAGTAGAGAAATGGAATTCGAACAGAGCAGTAACACGGGACCTTTCTATTTTTGTCGCGACCCCAATCCAGAACAGATTGGCGAAAACGCAAGGGAGTTTCTCAAGCGGCTACCCGGCCCGACTCACTTGCATATCAGCGGCAATAATCCCGACCGCAGTCGTGTTGTCGTGACCCTATTGCATGGTAATGAGCCTTCCGGTCTCCATGGCATCTTCGATGTGCTTCGAATGGGGGTTAAACCGGTTGTCGACATTCACTGTTTCATTCCCAGCGTCGATGCCGCCAAGCAGGAACCTGGCTTTGTCTACCGCATGCTCCCGCACCACAAGGACCTGAACCGATGTTTCCGCCCTCCATTCGGCGATTCCGAGGAAGAACAGCTGGCGCAATCTCTACTGCGGCGAATCGAATCCATACAACCCGAGTGTGTCATCGACGTGCACAATACTTCCGGTTCCAGCCCGGGCTTTGGCGTAACCACGTTTATCGATGAGCGTCACGACGCCCTTGTGGCATTGTTCACCAAGCGCATGATCATTACGGACCTGAAGATGGGGGCGCTCATGGAAACCAGCGAAACCATGTTTCCCACGGTAACCATCGAATGCGGGGGAGCGGCCGACCCCGATTCCAACCGGGTTGCCACGGAAGGCCTGATCAAGTACCTGACCTACGAGGATGTTTTAAATGCGCCTCACGAAGGACTGTCACTGGATATTTTTCACCACCCCCTGCGCATGGAGCTGGTGGATGATTGTGAAATCGCGTTCGGTGACCACATACTGGTCCCGGATGGAGTAACCCTGCTTTCAAATATCGAACACTTCAACTTCGACAAGGTGCCTACCGGCACCGAGCTGGGATTCATACCCATCCCCCTGGATGAGTGTCTCACTCTCACGGATGCCCAGGGGGAGAACCGTATTCATGAGTACTTCTGCCAGGATGGAGAATCGCTGAGGGCGACCCAGGACCTCAAGTTATTCATGGTGACCACGAACCCGGAAATCGCCCGCAAGGATTGCCTGTTTTACCTCGTCGAAGCGGGTAAGGCAGTTCGGATCGAGCCTCACGAATGAATGACTACCGGTAATTCGGTATAACCCTTGATAAAGCTCGAATAAACCCGCCTGGGTTCCCTGGTGACCTCGATGAAGCGGAAGCGTTGCATGATTTCTTCCCACAACACGCGCAGCTGCATCTCCGCCAGTCGATTGCCCATGCAACGGTGAATACCAAATCCAAAAGACAGGTGTTGTCGTGCCCGGGGCCGATCTATCCACAAATCATCAGCACGCTCAATAACTTCGTCATCCCTGTTACCAGAGGCATACCACATAACTACCTTGTCTCCGGCTTTTATTTCCTGGCCCCGTAACACGGTATCGATTTTCGCGGTCCGGCGCATGTGAGCCAGGGGGGTTTGCCAGCGAATAATTTCGGAAACCATGTTGGGAATCAGGCTGTGGTCACCGCGCAGTTTTTCATATTCACCGGGAAATTCATTTAAAGCCAGTACGCCCCCGCTAATTGAATTCCGGGTTGTGTCGTTGCCCCCGACTATTAGCAACATGATATTGCCCAGGAACTCCTGGGGCGGCATGTTCCTGGTGGCTTCACCGTGGGCCAGCATGGAAATGAGGTCGTTCCCAGGTTCCGAGTTAACCCGCTCATTCCACAAGCGCGTGAAGTAAGCCAGGCATTCTTCGATGGCTTGCCAGCGCTCTTCGTAGCTGCTCACAATTCCTCCACCTGGTATCGCTGTAGCGGCATCGGACCAATAGGTCAGCCTGGCGCGATCGGCGAAAGGAAAATCAAATAGCGTCGCCAGCATCTGGGTGGTCAGCTCGATCGATACCCGCTCAACCCAGTTGAATTCTTCTTCGAGAGGAAGGCTATCCAGGATCGCAGCCGCCCGCTGCCTGATTATGCCTTCCAGGTTTTTCAGGTTTGAGGGGGCGACGACTGGCTGCACGATGCGCCGCTGTTCATCGTGCTTGGGCGGGTCCATGCTGATGAAGGAAGGCAGCTCGAATTCTTCGTAGGCATCCACGATGCCAATTGTAGGTTCCGATGAAAAAATCTCCGGCGAAGTGTCCACTGCAACGATATCGTGGTACCTGGTTACAGACCAATAAGGTCCCACAGCCGAATTTGCACAGTAGTGGACCGGAGCCTCACGTCGCAATCTCGCTAGGAACGGGAGGTATTCGTTGGCCTGCCATATTCCGGGATGAGATATATCGATTTCTTCGAGCGGAATGGTGGCTGGATCTTTGCCAACCATGCTCCATTTGCTGGGATGTTTCATAAGCTACAATCAGCCGCTCTGCGCCATTGCGGGTACCGGGTTAGTACTGGAATTCAGGCGTGGTTACGGTGAGTCCGTTGAGATCTTCCGTAACCTGTATCTGGCAGGAAAGCCTGGAATTCGCCTTACGATCGTCTCTCATGCTCAATAGCGCTTCTTCGGTAGGATTTGTTTCGCCAAGCTTGCCCAGCCATTTTTCATCGACATACACATGGCAGGTCGCACATGAACAGCAGCCGCCACAATCAGCATCGATTCCAGGGATATCATTCATCACTGCCGCCTGCATAACCGAACCCCCGGTTTCCACCTCAACATCCCTGGCAACACCTTCGTGATCGATAAAATTGATGTTCACAAGCATTGGTACCACCGTCCAAACATATTATAAAGCCAAAAAACCGGCACATTTTATGGAAGCCGGTCGGATCATTACAACCTCTATCTGACAAGCTACGTATTCTGCCCGGTTGTACGCATCAGGGTTTCGCATTCTCCCGGCGCTCAAGCTATTCCTCCGGGCTGGTCAATCCCTGATCAACACAGGGTAGCCCGCTCGGCAACAGAATGATTTAATACACAGCCTGACAACAATAATATCCACCACACCAGACCAGCACACCAGAAGCACCACCTATGTACACTGATATGGCAGTATCCCTGTAGATGTCCGAAATAATCCCCCAGTACGGTTTCATCTTACTCATCACGGGTTGTGTATTCGGATTTTTCATGGCTTACGGTGTCGGCGCCAATGACGTCGCAAACGCCATGGGAACCTCAGTTGGTGCGCGGGCAATCACGATCAAGCAGGCGATTCTCATCGCCATGATATTCGAATTCGCCGGCGCCTATTTGGCAGGAGGTGAAGTCACCTCTACCATCCGTAGCGGCATCATCGATGTAGAAATGGCGGGATTTGACGAGAACCCTGAATTACTCGTGTTTGGAATGCTCTCTTCACTTCTGGCTGCGGGATTGTGGTTATTGATCGCTTCCTATCGAGGTTGGCCTGTTTCAACGACTCACTCCATTATCGGAGCCATAATTGGCTTTGCGGTAGTAGGTGTATCGGTCGAGTCGGTGATGTGGGGACAGGTTGGTTCTATTGTAGCGAGCTGGATCATTTCGCCACTGGTATCGGGTGTTATCGCATTTCTTCTGTTCATGAGTGTTCAGTATCTTGTATTGGATACGGATGATCCTTTTGCCAACGCGAAGAAATACATACCGGGTTATATCTTTCTCGTGGGATTCACTATATCCATGGTGACTCTCACCAAGGGTCTGCGACATGTCGGACTTGAATTAAGTTTTATCGAAAGCCTGAGCTACGCAATTATAGCCGGATTGTTTACAGGCTTTTTTGGCTTCCTGTTAATCCGCCGAATTAGCTATGATCCTGCTATAGATCCTGACAATCGATTCGCCAGCCTGGAGCGGCTGTTCGGGATCCTGATGATATTTACAGCCTGCTCCATGGCTTTCGCCCATGGTTCCAACGATGTTGCCAATGCCATCGGACCCCTGGCTGCGATTAACGGTGTCATCCAGAGTGGAGGAGCATTTTCCGCAGAATCCGCCCTGCCCGTCTGGATACTTTTCCTTGGCGGAGGTGGAATCGTTATTGGACTGGCAACCTTGGGGTACAAGGTCATCGCAACCATAGGGCGTAACATTACCGAGCTAACACCCAGCCGGGGTTTTGCGGCAGAGCTTGCCGCAGCCACTACAGTGGTTATTGCATCAGGCACTGGCATACCAGTTTCCACGACCCACACCCTGGTCGGAGCGGTTCTGGGTGTGGGCATGGCCCGGGGAATAGGCGCTCTCAACCTCGGTGTTGTAGGCAAGATATTTCTATCCTGGATAGTGACTTTACCTGTCGGTGCAATCTTGTCTATTGCTATCTTCTACATGTTCCTGTTTGGATTCAGCTAGTTAGTTTGTTTTCTGTAGTTGAAATCCAGAAGCCCGGGTTGATCACTCCGTTGTAATACCAGGTTTTCCGATGTCCCAATACAAAACCCGATTTAATACTTACCAGCCCGTACTGATAAGCGCCTGCCTATTGCTTATTCTTTCGTTTGGGTACCGGGCAGGTTTTGGTCTGTTTATGGTGCCGATGTCAGAGGCTCGCGGCTGGGGACGGGATGTATTGGCTTTGGCGCTGGCAATCCAGAATCTGTCCTGGGGTGTTTGCGCCATCGTCGCCGGCGGGCTCGCCGACCGATATGGAAACCTGCGGGTACTCCTGGCCGGCGTCGCCTGTTATGCCATTGGCATGGCTGCCATGTCAGTTTCGGCCACGGAGCTGCAGATCATCAGCAGTGCGGGGCTGCTTGTCGGCGCAGGAGTAGCCGGTACGTCCTTCGGTATCGTACTGCCATCAATCGCCAGGGCGGTGCCCGAGGAAAAAAGAGGCTGGGCGATGGGCATCGGTACCGCTGCCGGAAGTTTCGGACAATTCCTGATGGTACCCTTCATGGACGTCATCGTACAGGCAGCAGGGTGGATGCAGGCTCTCAGGTTTCTCGGACTATCTGCCTTACTTATGGCCATATTCTGTATTCCACTGGCCGGTTACGGCGGAGCATCAGAAGAGCATCCGGAAAAGCAGTCAAGAAGCCTCAAGGAGGTAGCCCTTAAAGCAATAACTGTCCGTTCTTACAGACTGCTCACCGCGGGTTTCTTCGTGTGTGGTTTTCATGTCGCCTTTATAACCGTGCACATGCCGGGTTATGTTATCGATTTGGGTTTTAGTTCGGAGCTGGGTGCCTGGAGCATCAGCCTGATCGGTTTGTGTAATGTGTTTGGAGCCTATTACGCCGGCGTGATCAGCGGTAAGCATTCAATGCGGAAGTTACTAACATTTATCTATCTGGGGCGAGTCGTAGCAATTTCAATGTTTCTGATTCTTCCTGTATCAATTGTTAGTGTACTGGTATTCAGTGCCTGTATGGGTTTCCTCTGGTTGGCCACGGTTCCACCCACGTCAGGATTGGTAGCAAGGTTTTTCGGTATGCGCTATATGTCATTTCTTTACGGAATAGTATTCCTGAGCCATCAACTAGGCAGCTTCAGTGGCGTCTGGCTGGGCGGGTGGTTGTATGAAAGATACGGGAATTATGACGGAATCTGGTTGGCCGGAATTTTTCTCGGCCTTGTCGCTGCAATGCTGCACTGGCCAATAAAAGAAAAAGACTACACCGAGCGCTTAACACCAAGCGCGGCCACCTGAACTGCAAAGGCTCTTCCGCGACAGGCGCTTCTGGTTGAATCTAAACAGGGTTAACCCAGGGGAGCAGAACTTTGGATGTTTGGCGGAAGAGGCAGGAGTCGAACCCACCAAGCCTGTCATTAACAGACTTCACCGGGTTTGAAGTCCGGGCACCCCACCGGGGATGATACTCTTCCGGGAAAGAGTCTATCACAAGGTCATGACAGAGTGGCATGGCTGAAATTTCACACCCAGCTATCCCCGGCCCGTGAATTAAAGTATTCTCTTTACTCATTACCTGCCTGAATATTCAGAATCTGAAAAACTTGCCAGGTATACGCTGCACGCTGGCGACAGACCAGAAAGCAACGAATAAAGATTATAGATTTCTGGTCAATATATTTACTAAATCCCGATCGTTCCCTGTTGCACCGCATCTAAACAGGACCTGGTCGCTTTAACTGCAAGGGCTACTAAGTGATTCACGCCGCAATCACAGGCTGGGGGAAATGTGTCCCCCCGGCAATTCTCAGCAATGAAGATCTGACTACCTTTATGGATACGTCAGACGAGTGGATTACCACGCGCACCGGGATCAAGGAACGCCGCATCTGCCATACAGATTTTTCCGAGATGGCAATTGTGTCATCGAGGCGCGCGTTGGCAGCCGCAGACCTGGATCCAATGGATATTGATTTGATCCTGCTGGGCAGCCTGACAGTCGACAGTCATTGCCCTAACACTGCCTCTATTGTGCAGGATGCCATAGGCGCCCGTAAGGCCGCGGCAATTGATATCAATTCAGCCTGTACCGGATTTCTCTATGGTCTTCACATTGGAACTAACCTTATTCGCACCGGTGCACACAAGAAAATCCTGGTAATCGGTGGGGAATTTATCTCTCACTACATGGATTGGAGCCGTCGCGATGTAGCGGTACTGTTCGGCGATGCCTGCGGTGCTGTTGTAATAGAAGCCACTGATGAACCGATCGGATTGCTCGGAGCAAGAATAGGATGTGAGGCCGATGCAAAATACGCAATCCAGATTACAAATTTCGGCTCTTCCTATTCACGACTGAACGAGGACTTTTTGTACATCGGCTGGAACTTCGAAGGCCAGGAAGTGTTCAAGCGCGCGGTAAAGGCGATGTCCACGGCCTGCGAAGAAGTGCTGGAAGAAGCGGGATTGGGTGTGGACGATATCAGCCTGGTAGTGCCCCACCAAGCGAATAAGCGAATTCTCGACGCCCTGGCCCGGAAAGTGGGCATCGATGAGAACAAGGTATTTATCAACGTGCACAAATACGGCAATACTTCCGCCGGCACGATTCCCGTAGCCCTGGCCGAAGCCCTGGAAGAAGGAAGAATACAACCGGGGGACTATATTCTCACCGCTTCATTTGGTGCCGGGCTGACCTGGGGTGCTGGCCTGATCAAATGGGGCGACCGGGTAACGCCATTACGAGTCAGCGATGCGGAACTGCCGCCCTGCGACAAGACCGCCCTGGAATTACTCGAGCCCCATATTCGACGCTATATCCAGCGCGAGAGCACTTCGGTTTAATCCGCAGAGGCGCAACCTGTCTCTTTCTCTCCTGATCTGGCTGGTAATCCTGGCCTCTATTGCAGCTTTCTGGTGGAAATCTGACCAGGTGAAGTCACTGGCTGTTGCCCAGGTCAGCCACTACTGTCGCCAGCAGGAGCTGCAACTTCTGGACCAGACCATGGTTCTGCGGGGCTTACGCCTGGCGCGCGACGACAATGGTAACCTGTGCCTTCGAAGGCGCTACGAGTTCGAATTTACCAGTACCGGCGAGGCTCGCAATCGTGGCGAAATAGTCATGCTGGGCCGGCAGCTCAGCCGACTGGAAGTGGAAGCGCACATACTGCCGGAGCAGGATCACAGGCTTCATTGATCCCATGTTTCAATAATCGATAGCCGTAACCGCCGGTAGTACAACAACAGTGCATCCGCACGCGCCGCCACATAAATAATCATGGCGAACCATAGACCGGTTATGCCCATGCGATCCATCAACAGCCACCAGGAGATGATAAATACCGCGAAGGACATGAAGGCTGCATTACGCATCTCCCGGGTAAACGAGGCCCCTATAAATATGCCATCAAGCTGGAATGCCGGAAAAGAAAGAAAAACATAGATAGCAGCCAGGTATAACAACTGGTTTGCCGCAAAACGCACGTTCTCCAGGTCCGTGAGCAGGGCAACGGCGATGCTGCCGGCCTGCCAGATCGCTACGGCAAGAATCACAGCAGTAACCGCTGCAAGGATGGTCGTTTTCTTTACCGCCATGTCGAAGCGGTCGCGCCTGCCAGCACCAATCGAACTGCCGACCACGGCTTCAGCAACAAAGGCATAGCCATCCAGAAAGAACGCGGAAAAAGCGACCAGCTGCATGAGGATGTGATTCGCCGCCAGGATGATATCTCCAAAGCGGGCGCTCTGGTTGGTAAAAAAGGCGAAGGAAAATACCAGCACCAGGGTGCGAAGCATGATATCGCCATTTGCACTCAGGGTTTTGGCCAGGCTCTCCCGCTGCAACAAGCGTGATATATCCCAAAACGCCTGAGAGCTTTCCATGCGTTTTCGCAGCTCGAACAGGATCAGGCTTCCGCCCACCACCAGGGTCGACCACTCGGCGAGAACCGTACCCAGGGCAATGCCGCGTGCGCCCATGCCGAGTACACCGGCAAAGTAAATATCCAGCAAGGCATTGAGACCGTTCAGGAAGAGTTGCACCAGTAGCAACATGCGGCTCATGCCCAACCCAACCAGGACCCCCATCAGGCAAAATGTACCCAGGGTCGCCGGTGCACCCCAGATACGTATATCGAAATACTGTTGCGCGATCGCTTCTACTTCGACGCTGCCATCGAGCAGTACAAACGCCACGGTCTTCAATGGCCACTGCAATGCAATCAGCAAGAGGCCCAGGACAATCGCCAACACCAATGCCCTGCCCAGCACGGCCCGGATTTCCGACTCGTCACCGACACCGGCGGCACGGGCGACGAATCCGGTGGTACTCATGCGCAGGAAACCAAAGCTCCAGTACACAAAGGAAAAAACCAGGGCGCCGAATGCAATGGCGCCGAGATCGATTACCGCGCCCAGGTTGCCGATGACCGCAGTATCCACCAGGCCCAGCAGGGGTACCGAGGCATTGGCGAGAATGATGGGCCAGGACCTGGCAAGCAGGTGGGAATAGCTGAGTTTCGGGCTGGCAGGCATAGATGGCGCATTCTAGCGCGATCCAGCCCCCGCCCAGGTAAAAATAAATAGTAAAGTTTGCTTGACATAATGTAAATGACGCCATACATTACCTTCTGTCAAGGATACTTTACATAATGTAAATGAGGTTTTACGCCATGAATTCCGACGAAAATGGTGAAAAGGGCCGCTCCGATGGGGCCGGATTCTTCAACTTCTTTAACTGTTTCGGACTATCGAAACGAACGCTGGCCAATGAAGCGAGCTACGGCAAGTGGATACTGTTCTGGGGTATCTGTTTCCTGGCTAATGACCTGGTCACCGAGGGTGAAATGATTCCCGGCGTGATGGGATTGGTACCGGCGATCCTTACTGTCCTGGTTTCGGTGATCGCCTGCTACAAGTACTACGTCTTCCTGGTGGAGGCTGATGAGCTGACCCGCAAGATCCAGCTCGATGGCATCAGCATCGGTTTCGGGGTCACCCTGATGGCCTGTGTTGGATTTCAGACCTTTGAGGATCACGGCCTGGCACAACCGGATATCACCGACATCGTGCTGCTGTTGATCTTTGCCTGGGTAGGTGGCCAGTTCTATGGCCATTGGAAATACCGATGAACAACCAGCTGAAAGTGTTAAGGGCCCAGCACGACCTGTCACAGGCGGCCCTCGCCGAGCAACTGGAAGTGTCCCGGCAGACCATTAACGCCATCGAAAAAGGCAAGTATGACCCCAGCCTGCCCCTCGCCTTCAAGATCGCACGCCTGTTCCAGCGACCCATTGAAGAGATATTCAGCGATGGCGAGTAAACAGGCTTTGTCGAATCTACTGCGCCTGCTTGCAATGCGAGGATATCGCGGTATGGTTGTTTGCCAGGATCATTCCCGGCAAGAAATCGAGCGCTTGTTTGACAACCACTCCGGGTGTTCATTCATTCCCGAATTCGAAAAACAAGCGTTTAAAGGCCGCACTTATGGATTCCATTCCCGGGCAATTTTTCCGGTAATCCTGTCAAGTGCGAGCATCCACACTACGGAGTTTGAGCCTCATCATGACTGAATCCGAACCTACGATTGAAAACGATTCGAAGCCGGTTAATCCCCTGACAATCGCCATGAACATCTTTACCTCACCGGGTGAAGCGTTCAACGTGCTGGAAAAACGACCGACCAAGTTATTTCCAGTGATCGTGGTACTCGCCAGCCTTAGCGTGGTCATGTTCTGGTATTTTTCCATCGTGGACTTTGATTGGTACGTGGATGATGCACTTTCCATTACCAGCATGAACGAGGATCAACGGGAAGAAGCCAGGGAAGCCATGCTTTCCATGAACCAGAGCATGTTCATGTGGCTGGGCATTGCGGGCAGCATCATCAGTATTCTCGTTATCTGGTTGATCCAGTCCGGCTATCTCGCGCTGGTTTCTGCGCTTACCGGCGATCGCTTCAGGTTTACCCACTGGTTTTCCCTGGTGGCCTGGACCGGCCTGACGGCTTTGTTGTCTGTCGTTGGCATGGTCGTAAACCTGCTGCTCAATACCAATGGTCAGTTGAGCGCCTACGAACTGGATCCACTGACACTCGCCAATCTCGGCATGCAATCGAGCAATGGTTCGATGGCCATGATCTTCAACTCCCTGAACCTGCCGATGTTCTGGGGCGTCGCCCTGATGGTAATTGCCTACCGGCAATGGCTGGAAGTAACGTGGTTCAGGGCCAGCGCCATCGTATTGGGACCATATGTCGTGATATTAGGGCTTCTGACGTATAACGCCCTGACCTGATTGTGATTTAAGGTGTAACATTCGGTAACGCTTGGCCGTTATACTTTTGTACTGGGGCGTCCACTAGTCGTATCTCCTATGAATTTGCGTAAACTGCTGACCATCGTTTTGATCGCCGGTGTGGTGATTGCACTGCCTTTTATCAATCGAGCCGTATTCGGCACCGATGCAAAGGAAGTGGATGTCGCCGCTGTTACCCAGCGCATCATCAGCCCTTCCATCCTCGCTTCCGGCTTTCTTGCCCACGAAGAAGAAGTCATGCTCAGCAGCGAGGTGATTGGCAAGGTATCCGAGTTGTATGTAGAGGAAGGCGACTGGGTACAACGGGGTGAAATGGTACTGGAAGTGGATGACAAGAATTTCCTGGCCAGCCTGGAACAATCGGAAGCCTCAGTCCGCCTCAACACCATCGACATCGAAAGGCAGGAAGTGCGCATTGACAACCTGCGCCGGCAATATGAGCGTTCGAAGAGCCTGCACGAACGGGGGATGATTGGTGATGACGAGTTTGAAAACATCCAGAACCAGTTCAACCTGGCGGAGATCGACCTGAAATCTTCCCGTGAGCGACTGGCCCAGGCCCGTGCCCAGCTGGACCAGGTAAATGATCAGCTCAGCAAGACCAAGATCGTTTCCCCTATCGACGGTGTCATCACCAGCCTGGATATCAAGGTGGGTGAAACTGCAATTGCCAGCTCCACCAATATCCCCGGTTCTTCCCTGATGACTATCGCCAACCCGGCGAGTATTTATACCGAAGTGCTTGTGGATGAAGCAGACGTGGCGAATATCGAGATTGGGCAGGAAGCCGAGATCGTTGCCATTGCCTATCCCGACCAACCCATGCGCGGCGTCGTGCGCTTTATTGCGAATACCGCCAAGATCGCCCAGGGAAGGCAGGGGCTCAGCTTTACCGTAAAAATCGATATCGTTGATGCCAACGGCGTGGTTCTGCGCCCGGGTATGTCCTGTCGCGCCGAGATCTTCACCCGCCAGGACCAACGCGTCGCCGCGGTACCAATCGAGGCGGTGATTTTCGAGGAAGACCGCTCCGAGCTGCGCAGTGAATATTTCATATTCGTGAATGACGAAGGCGTCGCGCGCAAAACAAAAATCGAAGTCGGCTTATCCGATGACTCCTACCAGGAAGTAACCAGCAGCATCGATGAAGGAATCGAAATCGTGGTGGGTCCCAACCAGGAACTTCGCCACTTGCTGGACGGCGACAGGCTGGAAGTAACTAGCGTCGATCCCTAGGCCCTGCCATGGCGCTAATCGAACTGAGCGGCATTACCAAGTATTACGAGATGGGTTCCCAGGTCGTGAAGGCCCTGGATGGCATCGACATCGCCGTGCAGAAAAATGAGTATGCCGCCTTCATCGGTTCTTCCGGTTCCGGTAAATCCACCATGCTCAACATCCTGGGCTGTCTCGACTCTCCCACGACCGGCGAGTATCACCTCAACGGCACTAACGTAGAAGCCCTTGACCAGAATCAGTTGTCGGAAATACGCAACCGGGAAATCGGATTTATCTTCCAGAGTTTCAATCTGCTACCCCGTGCAACGGCCCTGGGCAACGTGATGCAGCCGCTAATATATCGCGGCATAGGGCTGGGCCAGCGCAAGGCCATGGCCATGGACTCCCTGAACCGCGTAGGCCTGGGTGACCGTACCGATCATCTGCCGAACCAGCTATCCGGCGGTCAGCGACAGCGCGTCGCAATTGCCCGCGCGCTGGTCACCCACCCCTCCATCCTGCTGGCGGACGAGCCCACGGGTAACCTGGATTCAAAAACCACGATAGAAATCATGGAGCTGTTCGATGAACTCCATGCTGAGGGCCACACCCTGATCATCGTGACCCATGAAGACGAGATCGCACGCCACTGCAACAGGGTTATTGAATTAAAAGACGGTCGCGTCTACCACGATCATGAATCCAGTTCGGCGAAGATAACCTATTGATGTTCTTCGTCTTGCTGGAGAGTTCCCGCTCCGCCATGGTGTCCATCATCGCCCATGGCATGCGCAGTTTTCTCACAACCCTGGGCATCGTGATCGGAGTGGCCAGTGTTATCGCGGTGGTATCCGTAACACAGGGCATGAGCGCTTTCATCGGTGAGACATTCTCATCCCTGGGCTCCAACAGCCTGACCATACAGTCCTACACTCCATTCGAGGACCAGATGAAAGGCATTCGCGCCCGGCTTACCGATGAAGATCTTCAATTGATTGAACAGCGTGGCGAGGGCATCGCCTCAATCACACCGATACTTTTTGCTTCACGCACCTCACAAATTAAATATGGCTCGCAGACGGCTTTCAGCCAGATCATGGGAACCACCTATGCTTTTCAGGACGTAGCCCAGACTTATACCCAGACAGGACGATTCATCGCCCGCAGTGACAACCTCACTCGCCGGCGCGTAGCAGTAATCGGGGTGGACGTGAGAGACAATTTGAGTCTTCCGGAAAATCCAATTAATGAATACGTGGAACTGGGCGGTGAATGGTTCAAGATCGTCGGCCTGCTGGAAGCAAAGGGCGATATTATGGGGTTCAGCCAGGATGACAGGGTGCTGGTGCCCTATTCCACCATGCAGAGCCTGCAGGGAAACCAGGCCCGAACCGATATCCAGATCCAGCTAAGCCTGAGCCCCAACTCCCAAGTGGAAGATGTCACCACCCAGCTCACCAACCTGCTGCGCAATGCCCATGACCTCAGCGCCGAAGAAGATGATGATTTCCAGATTCAGACCGCCGAGCAATTAATGGAAACTTTCGACTCCATCATCAACATGGTAACTGTCGTAATCGGTGGCATCGTGGGAATCTCCCTGCTGGTGGGCGGCATAGGCATCATGAACATCATGCTGGTGTCGGTGACGGAACGCACGCGGGAGATTGGCATCTGCAAGGCTATTGGCGCCAAGCGTCATCACATTCTCGCGCAGTTCCTCATCGAAGCCCTGTTGCTTTCGCTGCTGGGCGGCCTGATCGGTCTTGCCCTCGGCTTTGGCCTGGGTACGCTGATCGCAAATAACATCCCCTCTTTTCCTCCCGCGAACATTCCATTCTGGGCTATTGCCCTGGCACTGGGATTTTCCGGATTTGTCGGCGTATTGTTCGGAATCCTTCCCGCGGCCAAGGCTGCCAATCTCGATCCCATCGATGCCCTGAGATACGAATAGGCACGAAAAAGCCGGCGCCCTTGCGGACGCCGGCTTCTTTTATGTAACAGTCGCCCTATTCTACGCTGATAATGTTGATGTCGCTGTTCACCGTCTCCAGCTCAATCCTGTCACCACCACCGTTTATGTCACCCCGTCCGAGGATATCCCCGTCGTCGTTTTCACTGATGCTTAGGGGGAAATCGGTGTAGATGCGGTAGTCATCCCGGGCACGCCTGGTAACTTCCAGGTTAGCAACTATCGTAGCCGGGTGGTTGCTGGGAATGCGCATGGTCACGTCGCCACCGGCAGTATCCAGGTAGACACTGGAATCGTCACCACCACCCAGTAGCTCGGCATCGATGCGACCACCGGAAGTATCTGCCCTGATCGGGCCGACGCTGCGGCGAATTGTGATATTGCCACCGGAGGTATCCGCGGTAACCGGTCCGTTGCTGCCATCGATCTCGATATTGCCACCGGAAGTGTCGGCGTACACGCTAACGTCACTACCATCTAGGAAGATATTGCCGCCGGAAGTGTCGGCTTCGATGGGTCCACGGGCCCAGGCCGCGCGTATGGTGCCACCGGAAGTATCCAGCTCCACGTCACCGCCGGTTTCACCCACATCGATATTGCCACCGGAAGTATCCGCGAGCACGTCGCCTTCCACGTTGCCGATATCGATGTTGCCACCGGAGGTGTCTGCTTCCGCATTCCCGGTTACGTTCCCGATATCGATGGAACCCCCGGAAGTATCGGCATAGACATTACCATCCACGTTGCCAATTACGATGCGACCACCGGAAGTATCGGCGCTGACATTACCAGTAACGTCACCTACTGTAATGCGCCCGCCACTGGTATCGACCCTGACATCACCAGTCATGGCGGGTACTTCGATCTCGCCGCCACCGGTGTCCAGGTCCAGGTTAAATGTTTCCGGAACATCCACGCGAAAACCGATGCGGGAGCGGCCGAAATTGAAGAAGCCATTGCGTTCCGCTTCCGCGATGACTTCAACATCATTGCCGTTTTGGGACAATTCCACTTCGAAGTCTTCCGTATTACGGATCCGCACCCGGACACTGTCCTGCTTCCAGGTGCTGACCTCGATGGGTCCCGAGTCACTGCGGATAGTTAAGGTGCCAACTCCGGAAACATCGAAAGTCCGATCGATGTCACCGTCCTGTGCGATAGCCGGGAACGCCAGGCACAGGCACAGCAGCGCCAGTGTTCTGTTAATTGTGCTTACCAGAGATTGTGTCATGTCGGTTTCCTCGCCTCTCCCCGTCATATAGTTGTTAGATAACATCATTCTGTTGTTGTTGTTCTGTAAGCCCTTCCACGATTGCTCGTGACTGGGTGCGAATGTATTCGTTGCTGTCGTTCACCATGCGCTGCCTGAATACGTTCAGGGTTTGCTCATCGCGATATTCGAGCAGGGCATTGAACGCTTCCACGCGAACACCCTGGTTTACGTCTTCGGCCAGTGCCCTGCGCAGTGCATCCCGCACACTGTCTTCACTGACAAGACTGGAAAGGGACGCCGCGGCCTGGTACCTCACGCCGGGGTTCTGATCGTTCTGCAACACATTTATCAGCGCCCTATAGATTTCATCGCCCGAGACCACGGGCTGCAAGGCGTTGATAGTGTCCAGACGGGCCGCGCTGTCGATGTTTTCCTGCAGGGCTACCGCCATCAGACGATTGATCTGGGTATCCGCCACGTTGCCACGGAGGCGGGTTTCCGAAGCCAGGGAAAAGGACAGGTCGATGTCCCCGGTCATGGCGTCATAGTCATTCACTTCCAGTTGGTAGATTTCATAATCGTCGTCATTGATGAATGACAGCGGCGTCGCTGCGGCAACCGCAGCGGTAATCTCAGGCTCATCGACGAGAGGGCCGGATGCCACCATGATTCCGAGCACAAAGGTCGCTGCCATAGCGGCCCCCTGAAATGCCACGGCCAGGGGCTGGCGAAATTGGTCCTGTAGCCAGGTAACCAGGGAAAATCGGGGTCGCGTGGCGCGCTGAAGATTCTGGTGCAACACCCAGCGGTTGCCCTGGATTCGCTCTTCATCTATGTGGGGCCGGATACCCGGAGGCAATGTGGCGTCGAATTCCCTCTCACTCTCGAGTAAGTTCCTCAGTTGAGCATTGGACTCCAACTGCTGCTCAAACTGAATCCGCTGCTTTGGATCCATGTCTCCATAGAGATACTGAATCACCTGCAGTTGTAGTTGCTCATCCAGCTCCGTGTGTTTCATTTCATTCACCATTCTTCCGTTCCACTTTAGCGATAATCAGCCAGGTGGGTTTTAAGCTTGTTTCGTGCCCGGAACAAAACGACCTTGATCGAATTTTCCGAGCAATCCATGATCTCTGCCGCTTCCCGCAGCTTGTATCCCTGTTGATGACACAAAACAAAGGCCATGCGTTCAGTGTCAGTCAAGCGGTTCAGGGACTTGTTTATTTGCCTGTTCAACTCCTGGTCAATCAGGCTGGATTCGGGTGTTTCTCCATCCAGGTACTGTTCCGTGTGCTGGTACTCCGTCTCCACCGCCGTCATTTTTTGCCAGGTCCGTTTCAACTTGCGGCGATTTGACAGGGCCGTGTTTACAACTATGCGATGCAGCCAGGTACTGAACTTGCTTTCCAGCTTGAAATCCGGAAGCGCACGATAGGCCGCCAGCATTGCATCCTGAAATATGTCGTTGGCATCATCCGGTGTGTGGGCAAAACCTGCCGCCACTGCCAGCATCTGCCTTTCCAGCAGGCGCACCAGTCTCTCGAAGGCTGCGATATTGCCTCCCTGGGCCGCCTTGACCAGTTCTTCTTCGGTTTCCTTCAACAAGAGCCTTTCACAGCCTCGATCGCTTGTTGTTATACGCTCCCTGCAATCTTCCCTGTCCCGGAGAGCACCCACACTTCACGCTTGCTTATCTATTAGAGTCACCTATCGGGAAATGGTTAACAAGTGGAAAGCACCGGATCCCGGGGCCTGGCCCCGGGAAACAGGCAAAAAAAGGGGCCCGGAGGCCCCAACAAGTGCTGCAGAGTGGTTTGATGTGAATGCGGTCGACAATCCCCCTAATTGGCGGGGTCTTCTTCCTCGGGCCGCGGCCGGCGCATCGGTGGCATGCGGCGAGGTCGTTCCTGCATTTGCCGGCGCCGTTCACGCATTGCCTGGCGTTCCTCTTCCGTCATGTTTTCCATGCGCCTGCGAATATCCTCGCGTCGGGCCTGCATTTGTTCCCGGCGTTGTTGCATTTGCTCACGGCGCGCCTGCTGTTCCTCTTCAGAGAGATTCTCGAAGCGTTCCCGCATGGCCTGGCGCCGTTCTTCCATGCGCTGTTGCCGCTCCGCCTGGCGTTCAGCACGGGCGGCGGCTTCTTCCTCATTGACTTCCTGGGCCAGGGATACCGGCCCCATGGCCACCAGCGCCATGAGTGCTACTAACTGATAACTGCGTAATTTCATTGCTGATTCTCCATTGATACACGCCAGTACAGGCAGGGATACCTGCAAGCCGCAGTACATCACAGCACCAGCGCGGCTACTGGCTCGATGGTTCTTCCCTGCTTGATAAAACGTGTTACCGGAGAATGGGTTTACCTGGATTCAGGTCTTGGAACCGGACTCGTTCTGAGGCTCCGGAGGGGGATGCCTGAAGCGGCCCGCCTTGGTAAGGCTCTCCCGCAATACGAACTCGATCTGCGCATTCAGGCTGCGCAGATCGTCGTTTGCCCACCGCTGCATGGCGGCAAGGATTTCGGGATTTATCCTCAGCGGAAATGTCTTGCGTTTCATACTACTGCTAGCCCATCCAGAATCCTTTGCGGTGAGTAATACTCAGGGTCTTATGGCATTGCTTGCAAAAGTAGATGTAGCGTGGCGCCAGGAAACCCGACAGGCGCTTGATCCAGATTTCGTTCAGGCGCGTCTCACAGTAGGGACACAGCGGTACCACGTCATTCTTTTCAACTAATTCAGTCATATTGCCTCCTCAGTCTATTAAGCGAGTCACTTCACCAATCAGGTGTACAGGCTACCGGTGTTTACCACCGGACTAACCTGGTGCTCACCACACAACACGACCAGCAGGTTGCTCACCATGGCCGCCTTGCGCTCCTCATCCAGCTCGACTACACCCTTGCTGGCGAGATTGTGCAGGGCCAGTTCCACCATGCCCACGGCGCCTTCCACGATCTTGTTCCGTGCCGCGACGATGGCCGAGGCCTGCTGCCGCTGTAACATGGCGCTGGCAATCTCCGGCGCATAGGCCAGGTGACTGATCCGGGTTTCCACCACTTCCACACCGGCCTTGCTGAGCCGATTCTGTACTTCAGTCTTCAACAGGTCCGCCACTTCATCGGGATTGCCGCGCAGGCAGAAACCGGTGCCATCGTCATCATGACTGTCGTAGGGATGGGTGGTGGCCAGGTTTCGCACCGCCGCCTCACTCTGGATGGTGACGTAGTTTTCGTAGTCATCCACTTCAAACAGGGCTTCGGCACTGTCCACCACCTTCCATACCACTACCGCGGCAATGTCGATGGGATTACCGGCACTGTCGTTTACCTTGAGCGTGCCGGATTCGAAGTTGCGTACCCGCAGGGATACCCTGGCCTTCATATACAGGGGGTTGGCCCAGCGCAATCCCGGTTGCCGGTCACTGCCTGCGTAGCTGCCAAACAGCTGCATTACCCGGGCCTGGTTTGGATGCACCATGTAAAAGCCGAACCAACAGATAAAAACGATCAGCCCGGCTATGCCCAGCACAATTTTCAGGAATACCGGCGCAAACTGAACACCGGCAACCGTCATGAGCTGCAGCACCAGCAACACGACTATGGCCATGTAGCCATTAAATGATGACGCTTGTTTTTCCTCGATCATGTCCTTTCTCCTTTTCCATTCCCACACCGCTGGACTGCATTCGGACAGGCGATGTGGACTTCAGCCTTTTCGATACATTTTGATATCACTTTGATATCATTTATGGAAATCAAGGTCAAGCGTTTTGCCCCTGGACGGGCTCGACCAGAATCTCTTTATTTTCGAGGGAACGTAGCCTGCAGGCACCGAAATACGGGCTATCAGGAAGGACAGGCCCATTGCAATTTCGAGCCCGGCAGAGTAGGTTTGAATGGCTTTTCACAGCTTGCCCATGCAGCCCCTGGGCACTGCAATAACGACAACAGCGCCAGCCGGCGCCAATCAATGTGGGGAGTGTTCTCGTGAACCCTAAGCTTACCCGTCGAAGATTTATCAAGGGTGTTATCTTTTCCAGCGCCGCTGCCGCATCCGGCGCCGGAGTTTATCTCAGCAGCGCCCAGTCCCGGTCCAGTGCGGTTACCGAGCGGCTGCTCAGCCTCAATGTCAACGGCCAGTCCAGGCTGGTTGATGTTGCAGCGACGGAAACCCTGGCCGTTACCCTGCGCAACAAGCTTGGCCTGACCGGCCTGAAAATCGCCTGTAATCGCGGTGAATGCGGTGCCTGTACCGTACTGTTGGACGACGTATCGAATTACGCCTGCTCCATACTCACCCACACCGTGAAGAGCACACGCATCACCACAGTGGAAGGTCTGCGCGCCGCCGATGGTCGTCTCAGCGCCGTACAACAGGCCTTTATTGAAGAGCTGGCTCCGCAATGCGGTTTCTGCACTCCGGGACAAGTGATGGCGGCGGAGGGATTGCTGCGGGCCAATCCGAACCCCACCCGGGAACAGGCGCGCCGTGCCATGGCCGGCAACCTGTGCCGTTGTGGTGCTTATGACCATTATTTGAATGGCGTGATGCGCGCCGCGGAGATGTTGTCATGACTTTTATGCATATCGGAAAAGACTTCACCCCGCCGGATGTGGAAGGCAAGGTCACAGGCGCAGCCCGCTACGTTGAAGATTTCAAACCCGAAGGCCTGGTGTATGCACGCCTGTTTACCAGCCCCATGCCCAGCGGCCGGGTAACAAATATCGATGTCTCAGAAGCACTTCGCATAGATGGCGTGTTAGGTGTTATTACCGCCGATGACTTGCCGCCATCGAACGCGCCCGAGCAACCCATGCTGGCATCGGAACATGTCACCTTCGTGGGCCAGCCTATACTGGCCATTGCCGCGGTTTCTGATGAAATCGCGGAACAGGCACTGGACCGGGTCCGGGTTGACTTTGAATACCGGCCCTATGTGACCGATCCGCTGTCCAGTCTCACGGAAGGCGGACCCAATGCCTACCCCGAAGGCAATGTACTGGCCCAGGCCGGACCCCTGGCCGATGAGAACGACACCATCCGCGGTGCCTTCCAGACCATCAAGTGGCCGGCCAGCGAAGTGGAACGTTTTCGCAATGGCCAGGAACCACAGAACGTGGAGTTTGCCGGTGGCTGGACTTATGGCGATCTCGATGCCGCCTTCGCCGAAGCGGAATTTATCGTGGAGGAATCTTTTGTTACCGCGGGTACACCTCATCATTGCATGGAACCACGCAGCAGTATGGCGTACTGGGAAAACGGCAAGTGTTACTTCTACGGGTCAACCCAGAGCCAGTCGGCGGTTAACGAGGGGCTCGCCGACATGCTGGGAATCGCTCCCGAGAATCTCTGTTTTATCGGAGAAAACTCCGGCGGCGGTTTCGGTTCCAAGGCACGGGCCTACCCCATCATGGGAGTATGCGGTCATTTTGCGCGCCTGCTGAATCGCCCCGTGCAACTGCGCATTACCCGGGAAGAAGAATATTACATCGGCGTTGGCCGGCCGGGCATGCAGGGATGGGTCAAGGCCGGTGTGCGCGCCGATGGAACCGTGTCCGCCGTCGATGTCATTATCATCAGTGATGGTGGTCCCACAGGGCGTAACAGTGCATCCGCTTCCGCTCAGCACTTGTCCGTTGTTTACACTCCGGATGCGATGCGGCTGCGTAATATCCCGGTTTTCACCAATACCGCTCCCCGTGGCGCCCAGCGCGGACCGGGCCAGAACGAGATGTCGGCAGCGATTGCGCCCATCATGGACAAGGCGGCGCGGGAGGCCGGGATCGACCGCGCCGAGTTCCGCCGCATCAATTCACCCCATAGCGAATCGCCGGTGTATGAAAACCGCGGCCCGGTAACCAGCGCCTTCCTCGGCGAAGCCATCGATATCGCCCGGGAACAATTCGAATGGGACGCCCGGCAGAACCGATCTGGCCAGCGCAATGGCAACAAGGTGATCGGACTGGGTGTGGGCCTGGGTTACCACTCGGCCGGTAACAACGGTTATGACGGCCTGGTTCGCATTGATCCCACCGGCAAGGTTTTCCTGCACAGTGGTGTCGGCAACCTGGGCACTTACTCCTATGCCGGCACCGTGCGCGCCGCGGCGGAAGTGTTGCAGGTGCCCTGGGAAGACTGTGAAATCGTCCGTGGCAGCACCGACCTCCATCTACCCAACAGCTCCGCCCAGGGTGGTAGTAATACCATTTTCACCCACACCCGTGCCAACTGGGTTGCCGCGGAAGATGCCGTTCAGAAACTTAAGGAAATTGCCGCTGCGGAATACGGTGGCGAAGCCGGAGATTACAGTATCGACGGCAGCCGGGTGTTCAATACCAGCGACAACAGTCGGGGCATGAGTTACGGCGAAGCCGCATCCAGGGCTATTGCCATGGGGGGACGCTACAGTGGCCAGGAATACCCTGACGATATTCATCCCATAACCCAGCGCGCGGTGCAGGGACTGGCCGGCAGCGGCCTCATCGGCGTGGCCCGGGACAATTTACCCAAGCGGGGCATCGCACCGGGCCTGATGGTGGGTATGGCAGAGGTGGAAGTCGACCTGGATACCGGCAAACTGGAGATCCTGGACTATATCGGCGTTGCCGACTGTGGCACCGTCATCCACCCCAAGGGCCTGTCACAGCAGATCAACGGTGGCGGCGTATGGGGCTTTGGCATGGCGGCAAGCGAACGCCACGTTTACGATCCCCAGAATGCATTGCCGGCAAACATCGGTTTCTACCAGGCCAAGCTTCCAACCTACCTCGACGTTCCATCGGTGATGCAAAACGGAGCGGTGGATATAGCCGATCCCTATAACCCGGCCGGCGGACGAGGTGTGGGAGAGCCATCCCAGGGCTGTGCAGTGGCTGCCATCGCCAGCGCGGTTTCTGACGCCCTGGGCGGACACCTGTTTAACCGCGTGCCGATTACTCCCGACATGATCGTTAACCACGGCGCAGAGAATGAGCAGGAAGCGCGTCTGTTAGCCCTTAACACGTTCTAGGCTTTACTGATCCCTTGCCGCTGCGGCAGGGGATCACTCATCGACCGCCAGGGCCTTGAGCATTCGTTGCAATGCGAAATGCCGGTAGCTGCCAAGCACCAGTTGTTCTATCTCGGCCCAGTTCTGGTCAGTCTCCACGTTCAGATCGATCCAGCCATTGTGACCCACATACGCCGGCACCGTATATCGGCTGTCAGACACCAGGAGACTCTGCTGATCCAACCCTACCCATGCTTGCAGGCTAAGCCGCTGGTCATATCGGTGTACGCAGGCAAAGGTTTTCTTGCCGGCCTTCCATACCGGATTCCCGAATTGACTGTCGCGCGCGGACTCCGGTAGAGACAAGCAAATCGAATCCAGACGCTGCAAAAACTTTCGAGCCCTTGGCGCCTGCAAGGGATCGATTTCCTCCGGCTTCAGGTTTTTGACAGGTAGTTTAATTTCCGGGTTTGGGCCTAGGGTTTTTTTCAGTGCAGCGGGCGACACTTTTTCGTAGGCCTCCCTGACCCTGTCTGCTACTACATCCCACTTCAATCCCTTATCCAGCTCCACTCCCAGCCAGCCTTTGTTCCCCACGTAGGGCGGCACAAAATAGTACTGTGGCTCATTTTCCGTATACAACGCCTGGGCTCCCGCGGGTGCTTCCAGCCAAAGGGCGACACGCCCGTCGCCATGGTGATTAATGTTGTACATGGCAAAAGTCTTGCCATTCACCTTGAACACCGGCTTGCCATGGGATTCCGCCTCCTCCGCTTCGGGGAAGAACAGGCAGATCTCCTTTACCGCATCGCTGATATTGCGTGCCACGTCAGGCTGTTACCTCATCCTGGTGCAGAAATACATCTCTTGAGTACGCCGCGCGGAGTATGAAATACAGCCCCAGCCCAACAGGCCCGAGCATGAATGTAAAAAACAGGCAGGGAACTACCATCCAGTGCGGAATCTTGTGGCGCTGGGCATCTTTCACTTCCCATGTTCCGATAAACAGGTCGAATGCCAGGTAGTGCACCCAGCCCATGGTCAGCAAATAGGGGTTCTGGAACATGTCCGAGATGCTCTGTATGGAACCGAAACCATCACTCTCTAACATCGCATCGAGCTGGGTCAGTAACAGCCCCAGGTATACAATGGCCAACAGAAACGGGATTACTACACTGCACACCAGGCTGGTTGTCCATTTCCAGCGTGGCAAGAACACCAGCAACAACCAGCCTGGCAGTACCGCGCTGTTGCAAATTGAAAAAAGCAGGTCGATTGACATATTCACCTCGTGATTATTATCGTTGTGGCATTAGCAGATTAATTCACCGGATACGGCATAGCAAACCGGTTCTGCCAGGGCGAAGCGGACCACTTGTACATATGACTTCACCCAGTAAGACTCCCAGGTTTTTTCGCAGTCCCGCCAGCCTGCGCAGCTGGTTTGAGAAAAATCATCTCAAGCGCAATGAACTTTGGGTCGGCTATTACAAGAAACACACCGATAAACAGAGCATTTCCTGGCCCGAATCTGTGGATCAGGCACTGTGCTTTGGCTGGATCGACGGATTACGCCGGTCTATAGATGCATCGAGCTACATGATTCGATTCACCCCGCGCAAACCATCCAGCCACTGGAGCCAGGTCAATATCAAACGTATGCAAGAACTAAAAGCTATCGGGATGGTACGCAAGGCTGGCCTGGATGCCTTCGCCCTGCGTACGGAAAAAAATACACAACTACCCGCAAGCGAACGCGATAAAATTCGATTGAGTAAATCCTACCTGAATAAATTCAAACAAAGGAAAAAGGCCTGGGATTTCTTCGAAGGCCTTCCGCCCTGTTCACGAAAAAACTGTGAGCGGTGGGTCATGACAGCAAAAAAAGAGGAAACCAGAATGCGCCGACTACAAGTTCTAATCGATCATTCTGCTGAAGGTGAACTCATTCCACTTCTTGTGTGGAACCAGAAGAAATAGCCGGTTGCGCTTTTAGCGCCGAGTTTCGCGTAAACCTCAACAGGGTTCGCTCAGTGATGATAGTAATCTTGTGCCCTTCTTCTCGCCGTAACAGCAAGGCCTTTTCTATCTTTCTACCATGGCTTGTATAAAGCCAATCCCTGGAAGCCAGCGTGCCAATGACCAGGTAGTCGACGTGACTGTTCACATTGGGCTGGGTGTCAGCACCTAGGCAGCGTAACAGGGTATCGACGGTTTCGCGGTCGCCGCTTACAAATTCGCCACTAAGACAAAAAGTAGAGCCGGCGATTTTCAATTCCTCAACGGGGTCTTCCCAGGCCTCGGTAGAAGATTCGTAGGAAATACCAGTGCCATCGGGATCGGCACCGGTAATCTTGTTGACGGTGCCCAGCAGATCTTCCCGTTCTTCATCGGTGATAATGCCGTCTTCGAGGATATTGGCAATGCGGTCCACAACTACACTTGCTGGCCATGCATCGCGAATTGACTCATTTGAGTTCAGCCATTGGTCCAGCGCCGAGATTTCTTCATCGTTGAGGACATTGTCTGAAGCAATACCGGTTAAAAATCCCACAAGCTGGTCAACACGGTTTACTCTTTCCAGTTCGGCTGTGCTCTCATAGCCACTCACGATGTCTTCTATAAGCTTGCGCATGCGCGCCAGGTTCTCCATGGAGATTTTTCCATCCTCGAGAACCTCACCAACGGCGGTCAGTATACTGACCACGTCTTCTTCTTTTTCGAGATGGTGCTGGGATTTTAACCAGGCGTCGAGGTAGAGCAGTTCGATTTCATTGAGGCGCTGGTCGGCAACAATCCCGGTAAGGATACCCCGGAGACCGTGCATGGACTTGGCCTTTTCCTTATCGAAGCTGAATGCGCTGGTTAGGGGCTGGCTGTCCAGTTTTTCTTTTGATAATTCCACTGTTTGTTCCCCCTGCCAGTCGGATGACTGGCAGAGGAGTATCATAAAACTTTAGTGGTATGCTGTCGAAGGTTTTCCCGCCCCGACCGATCCCGCATAAACAGTGGCCTTCCGCCGGTTTCAGCAGTGTATAACGGGGTGTCGGATTAGAGAGATTCCTACAGTCAGGAGCGTTACAATTCAGGGCCGCGCTGCTACACTAGGCCGCGCCTGAAATCCCCGAAAACCATGGTAGAAACTCAACAGCAATCCCCTTCCGCAATCGACGAGCGCTCATTCTTTACCCGCTTACTCGCGGGAGAATACGGCCTGGCGATTACCTATTGGGCTTTGTATTTTCTCGGCGCCATTTTCTTTTTTGTCTTTGGCAGCAGGGCCGTCGATGGTGAACAGTGGGTGCCCTACCTGGTAATGGTTGCAGCCATGCTTGGCTATACCGGAATTCTGCTGATCGGAATCCGTGCTGCATACAAGGGGCCCCAGCTGTGGAAAGTCATGTCTCGCACCTCCTCCATTTTCATGATCACAAATATCCTGGTTGGTATTTCAACCCTGGGATTCATTTACTAGCAAAGTGGCACAGGCTGAGAATGAAATTGATTCATTCGCCCTGGTACTGAAGCGGGACTGCCCTACCTGTGCGCTCATAGCACCGCTGCTCAACATATTGAAAGAAAATCTGGCAGCACCTCTGCGGGTCTATGTTCAGGACGATCCGGCATTTCCCGAAGACTATCGGGAAGTCATCGACGACACCGAATTGCGCTTTTCCTATTTCAATGACATTGAAATCGTCCCGACCCTGATACGTTTCGATCGTGATCAACAGGAACAGCAGCGGATTGTCGGCTGGGATCGAAAACAATGGCGGCAATTTACCGGTATCGACGAGCTGGGTGAAAGCCTTTCGGAATTCAAACCCGGCTGTGGATCCCTTACCCAGGATCCGGGCATGCCTGAAAAACTGCAGGCCCTTTTCGAGAGTGATCATCTGCAATCACGGCGGGTGGAGCTGGCCCCTGCGGAAGACGAATTGGAAGCCTGTTTCGACCGAGGCTGGACCGACGGCCTGCCTGTAATTCCACCCACACCGGAGCGCGTGCTGCGCATGCTGACTGGGAGCAATCGTGCCGCCACAGAAATTATCGGGCGCGTTCCGCCAAACAACGTCGAGTGCAGCATTGAGAAACTGGCCATCAATTGCGTTATGGCCGGCTGCAAACCCGAGTACTTCCCCACGGTAATTGCCGCAGTAGAAGCTGCGCTACAGGATGCATTCTGCATGCATGGTCTGCTCTGCACTACATACTTCTCCGGTCCGGTCATCATTGTAAATGGGCCGGTTGTGAATCGCATCGGGATGAATTCGGGAGTCAATGCACTGGGACAGGGAAACCGGGCCAATGCAACTATTGGCCGCGCCCTGCAATTGTTGATCAGGAATGTGGGCGGTGGCATACCCGGGGGTATCGATCGCGCGGCGCTGGGCAATCCGGGCAAGTACACTTATTGCTTTGCGGAGGACGAATCCGATGACGCCTGGCCATCCCTGGCCATGGACCGCGGCTTTGGACGAGAGCAGTCGGTGACACATCTGTTCGCAGGGGACGGACTACAACCCGTGGTTGACCAACAATCCCGAAATCCCGATTCCCTTGCCCGGAGCCTGGCAGCCAGTCTGCGCAGCGTGGCGCATAGCAAACTGTTCGGACTCGCCGATGCCATTCTCGTGCTCTCCCCCGAACATCGTCGCGTAGTAAGGGATGCCGGCTGGAGCAAGAGCGATTTTCGCAACGCCCTGCTGGATGAATTAATGGTTTCCGGCGGCGATGTAGTGCGCGGCGCCGGCAACATTGCCGAGGGTATGCCGGAAAAACTAAGAGACAAGATGTTATGTAAATTCAGGGACGACGGCCTGCATATCGTCAGTGCCGGCGGCACAGCAGGCATGTTTTCCGCTATCATCAGTGGCTGGGTTGCCGCCGGCGAAAGAGGCAGCCAGCTGGTTTCCCGGGAAATCATCTGACCTATCAGAGAATGAGAGAAAACTATGAGTAACTCAACAATATTGGACCCAACCGCCGAACTGGAACCGGTGCAACGGCAACTTCTGCCGCGACTGGGAACCATCCAGGGGAAAATAGTTGGCCTGCTGGATATCTCCAAGCCAAGGGGTAAGGAGTTCCTCGACGAGATCGAGCGGCGCCTGCATCAACTGGGCGCCGAAGTCCGGCGCTACACCAAGCCTACTTTCACCAGGGTTGCCCCGGTGGAATTGATGCAACAGATCAGCATCGAGTGTGATGCTGTCGTAGAAGGCCTGGCTGACTGAGGCTCCTGTACGTCGTGCAGTTTGCATGACATATTGGACCTGGAAAGCCGTGGCGTCCCTGCGGGATTCGTCGCGTCAAGCGAATTCATACGCGCCGCGGACGCCCAGGGCGAGGCCCTGGGGATTTCGCCGAATCGCGTGTTTGTGCCACATCCAATTCAGGACCGCACCGATGCAGAAATGAGTGAGCTGGCAGCCGCTGCTATCGATGAAGTGGTGAAACTCATTTGTGATAGTTCCACCAGTTAACAAACCAAGCTATTGATCGAGAAAGAGTAATGACAAGAGAAGCAGTAATCGTATCCACAGCAAGAACCCCCATTGGCAAAGCCTATCGCGGCGCATTCAATGACACCGATGGCCCTACCATGGGCGGGCACGTCATCGAAAATGCCGTAGCCAGGGCTGGAATCGATCCTGCCGAAGTGGACGATGTCGTCATGGGCTGTGCCATGCAACAAGGCACCACGGGATACAACATCGGTCGCACCGCGGGAGTGGCCGCCGGCCTGCCCTCTTCCGTATCCGGCATGAGCGTAGATCGCCAGTGTGCGTCAGGCATGATGGCAATTGCGGTGGCCGCAAAGCAAATCATTACTGACAACATGCCCATCGTAGTAGGCGGCGGGCTCGAATCAATATCACTGGTGCAGAACGAACATCGCAACAACTTTCGCGCCCAGTCACCCAACGTAATTGCAAAATCCGAACATGCCTACATGGCCATGTTACAGACTGCCGAAGTGGTAAGTGAGCGCTATGGAGTGACGCGCGAGCAACAGGACGAGTATGCCCTGCAGAGTCAGCAACGTACCGCGGCAGCCCAGGAAGCAGGAAAGTTTGATGACGAAATCGTGGCCCTGGCATCGAAGATGGTGTACGTCGACAAGGAAACCAAGGAACAAAGCGTTCATGATGTGAACCTTGAGAAGGATGAAGGCAATCGGCCCAGCACGACATTGGAAGGGCTGAATGGTTTGAAAACCGTAATCGAAGACGGAACTATTACCGCGGGGAATGCCAGTCAGTTATCGGACGGCGCGTCGGCATCGGTGCTAATGGATAGCAAGGTAGCCGAGCAAAAAGGCCTGCAACCCCTTGGCGCCTATCGCGGTATCGCCGTGGCCGGTGTAGAACCAGACGAAATGGGTATCGGTCCCGTGGTCGCGGTGCCAAAACTGCTGCAGCGCTTTAACCTTTCCATGGACGACATAGGCTTATGGGAACTGAATGAAGCCTTTGCCGTACAGGTGATTTATTGCCGGGATCAGCTGGGCATTCCCAATGAGCTTCTGAACGTTAACGGTGGCGCTATATCAATAGGCCATCCCTATGGCATGAGCGGCGCCCGCATGGTCGGTCATGCCCTCATCGAGGGAAAACGCCGTGGCGCAAAGTATGTTGTTTGCACCATGTGTGTAGGTGGAGGCATGGGAGCGGCTGGCCTGTTCGAAGTTTTCTAGCGGGGCCCTACGATATTGTATGGATTGCCGTAGAGGTCGCGAATAATCGCTGACATGCCCCAGGGTACTTCCCTGGGTTTATCCACGATTTCCACGCCCAGCAGTTCCAGCCTCCTGATTTCGGCAACACAGTCGTCGGCCCTGAGCACTGTCATCAGGTTTGTTCCCACCCTGCTGCGGTCTTCGTCACTGCGTGCCGGCATCAGCACAAACTGCGTATCATTGTTACCCACCGGGCTTACGGTTAACCACCTCAACTCCGGCACTACATCGCTGTTGTCCATGACTACTTCGAATCCCAGCTTGCCCACGTACCAGGCAAGGGCTTCATCCTGATCTTCAACGTAAATTGTCACATGGGAAAGACGGGTAATGGCCAATGCAATCGCTCCTAGTCAAAATCTTTCACAGATTTGCGCCTGGATTTCTTGTCAGATTCCAGTTTTTTATCTCGCAAGCGTTTTTCCCGGGAAGCCCTGGTCGGACGCGTCGGTATCCTCGACCTGGGTATCTTGCTCGCGCCTTCGAGCATATCGAGTAAACGCTCGAGGCTGTCCTGCTTGTTTTTGTCCTGGCTACGAAAGCGCTGTGCCTTGATGGTGATTACACCATCGCTGCCGATACGGCGATCAGTGCTGACTAGCAGGCGTTGCTTTACCGGTTCCGGAAGACTGGATTCGTTGACGTCAAACCTTAGCTGAACGGCGGTGGCTACCTTGTTGACGTGCTGTCCGCCCGGACCACTGGAGCGGATCGCGGTAAATTCAGCTTCCGATTCCGCGATCACTGCAAACTCTGAACGCTTGATGGGCCACTCCGATTACCTGGCGGGGCGAGACACCCCGTGTTTCTTGATTCGCCCGCCTGTCTGGGTTAATGTCGGGAATCTTTTTTGGTTCCCCATGGGCGCCGGATAAAGCTCAATATTACAATAAGATAGCGACGAAAAACGACTGAGCCCGACAATGAAAATCACTTCTGGCGCACGCCTTTCGAATATGCTCATCACGGCACTGCTGCTGACATTTACCAGCACGTCCCGAGCACAGGAACCGATTCGCATTGCCTTCATGGATCCCCTGTCGGGATCGTTTGCATCCATTGGAACCAGCGGCTTAAAGCAGCTCCAGTTCGCGGCTGATTACTATTTCAATTCCAAGGGCGGGATTCTCGATGGGCGCATGATCGAGGTAGTTCCTTTCGATAACCAGCAGAGCCCAACCGAAACACAGATTCAATTTCGTCGAATTGTCAGTGAAGGCATACGTATTGTATTCCAGGGTAACAGCTCCGCCGTTGCAAATACCCTAAATGACACCATAAGCCGTCATAACAGACGTAATCCGGGAAGCGAAATACTGCAGATTAATTACTCGGCAGTCGATCCGATTCTGACCGAAGATAATTGCAGTTTCTGGCATTTTCGCTTCGATGCGCATGCAGTCATGAAGCTGCATGTTCTTACCGACTACATTGCCCAGAATGAGGACATCAAGAGCGTATACATTATTGGCCAGGACTATTCTTTCGGCCATGTAGTAGCGGAGACTTCCATTGACCTTTTAAACCAGAAACGCCCTGACATTGAAATTGCGGGCAATGAATTTCACCCCATCGGCCAGGTCAAGGACTTCACTCCTTATGTAACAAAAATTGTCGCTTCCGGAGCAGACGCGGTAATCACGGGTAATTTCGGTGCGGACATGGTTTCACTGGCCCGGTCCATCATCGACTCGGGGCTGGAGATTCCGATTTACACATTTTATGCGGCATATGACGGCATAACTGCCACTCTGGGTGAAGATGCCAAAGACCAGGTATACCTGGTTCACAATGACCAGACCAACCCTATTCGCGATGAAGGCCGCCGTGACTTCGGGCAGGCTTTCAAGGCGGCCAATCCTGATAACGATGTCACCCAAGCGCGGGTTGTCAATGCACTTTCCATGGTAGTTGCGGCCATGGAAGAATCCCAAAGCACCGACCCTTACGACATCGCCCTCGCCCTGGAAGACATGCGATATACCACCATAGGCGGGGAACCTGCATGGATGCGCCCAACTGACCATCAGATTATCCAGCCTTTGCACATCTCTGTTCACACTGACGAGGGCATTGAATTTGATGGTGACAATTCGGGATACGGGCTCTATAGCATCTTTGATGTTCCGGCCGAGGAAACCATACTGGAAACCAGCTGCAGGATGAGACGCCCCCGCCGCTAGGCACGCAGTTCAAGTTTACATGCTCGAAGTCTTTATTTTTGCCACCCTCAATGGCCTGGTTACCGGGCTGTTGCTGTTCATGCTGGCCAGTGGACTGACCCTGATTTTCAGCATGATGGGCGTGCTGAATTTTGCCCACGCCAGTTTTTATATGCTGGGCGCTTATTTCGCCTACTCTATCAGCCTGCACATGGGCTATTGGGCGGGACTCGTGTTTGCCCCCCTGATTGTCGGTGTGCTGGGAGCCCTGGTCGAGCGCTACGGCCTGCGCCGCGTACATCAGTCAGGTCACGTGGCGGAACTGGTGTTCACCTTTGGCCTGGCATTCCTGATCGAAGAAGCGGTGCAATTCTTCTGGGGGCCCGATACCAAGAGCTACCAGTCGCCCGATTTACTCGACTTTCCATTGTTCACCCTGTTTGGCCAGGAATTTTCCGCCTACCGCGGATTCATGATCGCCATATCCGTAGGCATCTTCATTGGCCTGTATTACCTGCTGACACGTAGCCGTATCGGCATCATTATCCAGGCGGCGATCACCCACCCCCACACCGTGGCTAATCTCGGACACAATGTGCCGCTTATATTTATGGGAGTGTTCGGGGTTGGCACCGCCCTGGCCGGAGTCGCCGGTGTCATAGCCGGCCCGGTCCTGACCACGTTTCCGGGCATGGCCGTGGTACTGGGTAGTATCGTATTCGTAATCGTGGTCATCGGTGGCCTGGGTTCCCTGGCCGGAGCATTTATTGCCTCACTGTTAATTGGCCTGCTTCAGTCTTATGCCATAGCATCCGACCTTGGCATGCCCGACCTGCTAAACCTCCTGGGTGTCACTTTCGAGCGGGATCATCCCCTAAATGACCTCTGGTCGTTGACTTTGCCCCAGATCGCGCCAGTCCTGCCCTTTCTTTTACTGGTACTGGTGCTGATATTCAGACCAACAGGCCTGATGGGTAAGCGCGAATCATGAAGCTCCTGTTGAGAAAGTCCGTCATCTGGGCCGGATTTCTCGGCACCATGCTGCTCCTGCCCCAGTTGTTCGACTCCATACTCGCTATCTCCATCTTTAACCAGATGGCCATCGCCATAGTATTTGCCCTCAGCTACAACATGTTGTTGGGACAGGGCGGCATGCTCAGTTTCGGCCATGCGGTTTATTTCGGTCTCGGTGGATTCCTGGCAGTACACACCCTGGTACTAATCGAATTCGAGTCGGTGTATTTTTCAATCGCCTTCGTACCGCTCATCGGTGGACTGTGTGGACTATTGGCAGCGGTATTTGTAGGGAGCTTCTCCACTCACAAGGCGGGCACGGTATTCGCCATGATTTCCCTGGGTATTGCAGAGCTCATGGCGGCCTCGTCTCTGATTTTCGTGGACTTCTTCGGTGGCGAGGCCGGGGTCAGCGGTGACCGGACCTACGGCCCGCCACTGTTTGGCGTGGAGTTCTTCCAGGATGTGGAAATCTACTACCTTGCCGCGGCCTGGGTGTTCGTCGCAACCCTGTTCATGTACCTGTTTACCCAGACTCCCGCCGGGCGCATGGCCAACGCTGTAAGGGATAACCCGGAGCGGGCGGAATTTATTGGATACAGCGCGAGGCGAGTTCGGTTTATCTCTTTTTGCGCCGCTGGATTCTTCGCCGGTGTCGCCGGAGGGCTATACGCGCTGAATTATGAATTCGTCACTGATGAAAACCTGAACGCCGCAACATCGGGACGGGTGTTGCTTATGGCTTACATTGGCGGACTCGGCTATTTCATCGGACCCATAGTAGGTGCGGTCATTCTTACCCTGATGAATTCCCTGCTTAGTAACTACACTGATATGTGGATGTTGTACATCGGCATTCTGTTTGTGCTCACCGTGATGTTCCTGCCCAGGGGATTTGCCGGATTCATTATGATGCACCAGCTGGCCTATCACCGCGGCAAGTTAGCTTCACTGGCAATTCCTTACCTGCTCACTGGCTTGCCCGCCAGCTGCTTTGCTTTGTCCATCATCGCCATGGTGGAGCTATCACACACCGAGGAGGAATTGCTCCACTTCCTCGGTCTCTCCCTCAATCCCGAATCCCTGCTCGCATGGGGCTCCGCTGTAATTCTGGCGCTAGTCAGTTTCTGGTTGACCAGGCTCTCGCTGGCACAGCTTCGTGATGCCTGGGATAACGCCAATGCCATTCCGGAGCAGGAAAAACCATGACTGTCCTTAGCCTGGAAAACGTACGCAAAAGCTTTGGTGAAACCGAGATCATTCGCGGCGTTTCCCTGCAGGTAGAAGCCGGTGAGAAGCATGCCATCATCGGCCCCAATGGAGCGGGCAAATCTACCCTGTTTCATTTGATCAGTGGCAAGCTGAACGTGAGCGACGGCACGATCAGCTATAAAGGCGAAGCCATACAGAACCGCAAACCATTCGAAATCAATCGAAAAGGAATCGCCCGCAGCTTTCAGGTTACGAATATATTTCATCGCATGAACGTGTTCGAAAATATTCGTTGCGCCCTGCTATGGAGCGAGGGCTATCGTTATTCTTTCTGGCACCTCATGGGCAAGCAACAGCAATTGAATGACAAGGTCATGCACACCCTCAGGGAAATCGGGCTTGCAGACAAGGCTCATTACCCTGCTGGAGAACTGGCCTATGCCCAGCAGCGGGCGCTTGAGCTCGGCATTGCTATTGCCAGCGGCGCCGAAGTCATCATGTTGGATGAACCGGTAGCCGGCATGAGCCACAGCGAAGCAGAAAGCGCGGTGCAACTGATCCGTAAGATAACCGCGGGCAAGACGCTGATCATGGTGGAACACGACATGAATATCGTATTCGATGTGGCGGATCGAATCTCCGTGCTGGTCTACGGTGAGATTATCGCCTGCGATACCCCGGAAAATATTCGCGCCAATCCGGCCGTACAGGAAGCCTATCTCGGGGAGAGCCTGACAGATGCTTGAAGTGAATGACCTCCATGCCTATTACGGCAAGAGTCATATCCTCCAGGGCGTGAGTTTTCATGTGCAGGAAGGCGAGATCATCAGCCTGCTGGGCCGCAACGGTGTCGGCCGCTCCACCACTGTGAAAAGCATCATGGGCGAGGTGCCACCCCAGGGATCGATTCGCTTCAAGGGCCAGGAAATTGCCGGTAAACCCAGCTACGAGATCGCCCGGCTCGGCCTGGGATACGTTCCGGAAAACCGTGACATCTTTCCCACCCTGACGGTACGGCAAAACCTGGTGCTGGGCATGAAATCCACGGACGGCAAGGGCCGCTGGAGTATCGAGGAGATGTTCGACATGTTTCCCCACCTGGGAGAACGGGCGGACGTACATGGAGGTGTTTTGTCCGGTGGCGAACAACAGATGTTATGCATGTGCCGGACTCTCATGGGTGATCCGGACATGATTATGATAGACGAGCCCACGGAAGGACTGGCGCCGAAGATCGTGGAACAGGTATCAAACCTTCTGGAAGTCATTTCCCGGCGCGGCGTAGCCATACTACTGGTGGAACAGAAACTGTCCATTGCCCTGACAATTTCCCACCGCCTCTATGTCATGGGTCACGGTCAAATTGTCTATGAGGGCACGCCTGCCAGCTTGCGTGAAGCGGACGAGGTTCGGTCCGAATGGCTGGAGGTATAACCAGCGCTTAGTGCTATGCTTGGCATGGCACTAACAGGGATTCGTAATCTCCAGGATCCGCCACTGCGAGCATCCAGTCATGCAACAGTTCTGCCGCATAGTTTGCCTTCTTATCAGCACATGCTTTGCTCCGGCACTACTGGCCTGGGACAGTGTCGGTCACCGGGTCACGGCAGCCGTGGCTTACCATTATCTGGAACAGGACACGCGGGATACCCTGCTTGAAATTTTGCGGGAACATCCCCGCTTTCAACAGGATTTCGTTTTCGAAATCCCGGCTTTCATAGATCGCGACAACGAGACTGAGTTGAACTCCTGGCTGCTGGGCCAGGCTGCCTATTGGCCGGACATCGTCCGGGGTTTCCCCGCCAACCTGCGGGAACAATACAATCGTCCGGCCTGGCACTACACCGATGGCGCCTGGGTAAGAGGCGCGGCCCTGCAGCAGGGAAACATTTACATCGGCCTGGACAGGTTCCGGGATATCGCCGGCACGCCTGCATTTCGCATTCGCAGTGAACGGGATGTGAGTAATGTGGTTACCGCACTGGATTTGAATACCAGGGTGTTGGCAGATCGATCTCTCGCCATGACGGAAAGGGCCATTGCACTGTGCTGGGTGCTGCACCTGATGGCGGACATCCACCAGCCCCTGCATGCCGGCTCCGCTTATTCGCCCACCCTGTTCCTAAACGGCGACCAGGGCGGCAATGCCATTCCCACAGATGAGCGAAACCTTCATGCCCGCTGGGACAGAGCCGTAGCCGGCGCCGGTGTAGGTGAAAACCTGCGCCAGATCCTGGCGCAGCTCAACGATTTCGTGGAGCCGGCGAGCACCGCAGCGGACTCTGACTGGACCTTATGGCTGAGCGAGAGTCGTCAGCTCCTTGATTCGGCTGTTTATAGCAGCGAGTTGCGCTCAGCAATAGGCCAGGCCGAAGACACAAACAGGGATCTCGCCCCTGTCACCCTTGATCCTGAGTACGTCGAACAAATGCAAACCCTGGCGCGACAGCGCCTCGGCCAGGCCGGGATACGTATGGCCAACTGGTTCAACAGAGAATTGAACTAGCCCGTCTTATCCAGTTTGTTTCGTGAGTAAACTGCAAGCACAACATTGCGAACAAGTTTGTAGCCGCTTTGATCACGGTGGCTCATGATGGATTCGGGGTGAAACTGCACCGCACTGATCGGCAAGGTCTTGTGTTCAACAGCCATGACCACAGCGTCACTGGTTGCAGCAGTCACTTCCAGGCAGTCGGGTAGCTTGTCTGCAACCAGGGAATGGTAACGCCCGGCATCGAACTCCGATTCAATCTCATTAAACAGGGCTGATCCCCGGTGCCTGATGCGCGACGGTTTACCGTGCATGGGGTATGGCAGCTGGCGCAGAGAGCCGCCAAAAAATTCTACTATGCCCTGCAAGCCCAGGCAGACACCAAACAATGGGATCTTTTTCTCTACCACCAGGGAAATTGTGCTTTCCATGTCAAAGTCTTTCGGCGTGGATGGGCCGGGGGAAAGTATGACCAGGTCAACAGGATTGCTTGCCAGGTATTCCCTTGCCATGGCCGGCCGCATCGTGGTCAATTCGACTCCGCACTGGCGAAAGTATGCAGCGAGGTTGTGCACGAACGAATCCTGGTGATCCACCATGAGAACTTTCAACCCTGCCCCTTCGTTGCAGGAGAAAGCTGCACTTGCCTGTTGGTCCTGTTGTGGCCGGTTACCGCGTACCGCGTCTATTAATGCCGAAGCCTTGAGCCGGGTTTCCTGCTCTTCCAGTTCAGGATCGGAATCGAACAGCAGGGTGGCACCGGCGCGAATCTCCGCAACACCCTTGTTGATACGTATGGTACGCAGGGTCAGGCCGGTATTTAGATTGCCGTTGAATCCAATCTGCCCCAGGGCGCCGCCGTACCAGTGCCGGGGTGACTTCTCCTGTTCCTCGATAAACTGCATGGCTGCCAACTTCGGGGCTCCCGTAACCGTGACCGCCCAGGTATGGGCGAGAAAGCCATCCAGGGCATCGAATTCCTCGCGCAGGATTCCTTTTACATGATCCACGGTATGGATCAGGCGCGAGTACATCTCGATCTGGCGGCGGCCCACTACCTCGACCGAGCCCGGTTCGCACACTCTCGCCTTGTCATTTCGATCCACGTCGGTACACATGGATAGTTCCGATTCATCTTTTTCAGAATTTAGCAGGGTCTTGATTTGCTGGGCATCACCCAGGGCATCACTGCCACGACGAATCGTCCCCGAGATCGGGCAGGTTTCGATCTGGCGCCCGTCCACTCGCACAAACATCTCCGGTGAGGCCGCGACCAGGTATTCCTGCTCACCCAGGTTCATGATTGCCCCATAGGGCGCGGGGTTGTTTTGCTTGAGACGCTGGAATACAGCAGCGGGTGTGTCGGCACAGGGCTCAAAAAATGTCTGGCCCGGCACCACCTCGAACAAATCACCCCGGGCAAAATATTCTTTCGCCAGGGCTACCTTGGCGGCATACTCCCCCGGAGCATGATCTCCCCCGGTCTCAACACCAATTGCAGGCGCAAAGGGCACCACCTTCCCACTGCGTCTGAACCCACCGGTGGTTTCCGTTCGCCTTTCGGAATTCCAGCTACGGCAAACGAATTCGTAACTGTAACGCACGGTTTTGCCAATGCGGTGGTCAGCGACGGTTACCTGGTCCGGAAGGTAAAGCACCATGTTGCGATCGGTCTGCTTTCGTTGCTGGTGGAAATTTACAGCCTCAAACTGAAAAGTCAGGTCATAACCAAAGGCACCATATAATCCGAGGTAGGAATCCGCATCACTGTAGAAGCAGCTGACGATTTCCCTGAGCAGGCTGAACAGGCTGGGTTGCCTGCTGCGCATTTCCTCTACACAATCCGTGGCCGTTTCATCCACCGAGACTTCTACAGCGCTTGCGTTGAACTTGAGATCGCTGATGTAATCCAGCTCCGCAATGGCGTGGTAAATTTCCGGCAACAGAATCTCTCCTCTCCGGTTCAGGGCCTGGACCTGCAGGTGCCGATCACGCCCCACCAACTGCAGAGGTGGATTAACAAAGCCAAGATCCCAGCGGGTATAGCGCCCAGGAAACTCGAAACTGGATGCCAGCAACACACCCAGGCGCGAATCCAGGGATGCTGCCAGTTCGTCACTGGCGTTGTGGTAATCCAGGATTTCGACGCTACGGCGCACGCCGATCCCGGCCCGGGTTTGGAATTGTTTTAACTTGTCGTCGACCATCACTACACCTCGCGGCAACGCTGACCGGCGAGAGTTATGACGACAGGAAAATTTTCAGGGAGCAAAAGGCCGCCATAACCCTACAGGCGGCCAGAGAAGAGACTTAACTTGGTGATCCCTGGCGGCCTGAGTGATCAAACCACCAGAAATAGAAACGTGTATTCATAGGGCGGCGATAATGCGCCCCGTTACCAGCAATGTCAACCACGCAGGGGTGAATTCCCGGCAGAATCCACCCATGCCGGGCCCATGCCCGACAGGGCGAAACTAGCCGGATCCCTGGCTTTCCAGGGTTCGAATCCTCACCCGGCGGTTAGACTCATCGGTTACATAGTTTCCAATCGCAAAACCGTCATCAGGAGGAAGGTCCAGGCGCTTGGCCCAGTAGGCTGACATAACCCTGTCTCCCGGACTGAATTTTTTCAGGTATCCGGTGTAATCCGCCAGGTACAGCGGTTTACCGGTCTGCTTCACGGAAGCGGTATCGAGATTGGAGAAATAGCGATGCATGAACCTGTCATCGCCGTGTGTATGCCAGAAAGCCACTACCTGGTCCCATTCGTCCACGGGTACGGCAATGCTGACACTGTTCGCGCCGGGGACGCCGGCGGTTACGGTGTATCCAAATAATCCATCATTGAAGAAAATGGTTCCCATATACTCCCGGTCTTCCCTGATGGAGCGGGGATTGTAGAGATTCGCCGCAGCCGTGATGGCTTCAAGTTCCGTGGCGAAAAGCAGTTGGGTTTGCTTGGCCAGCAGGCCGGGGGAAAACGGTACAGCGAGGAATGCGGATATAAAAAGAGTAAACAATCTCATCGCGAGTCTCCGGGCACTTGCAGTAAATTATTTATATTCCTTCTGTTAATGAGCTTTAGTAATTATAGGGTTAACAGAAGCCAGCAAAAGCGATATTATTAGCGTCCAATTATGAGATTTACTCAGTCTTGGGGTGCCCCCGGAATCGCTAGATACCAGTCATTAGACCCCTCTCCCCCCGAGAAAGTTACATGCCATCATGAAGAAAGCACTGCCCTCTCTTAACGCGATCCGTTTCTTCGAGTCTGCCGCCAGGCATCTCAGCTTTACCCGTGCCGGCGAAGAGTTATTCGTGACACAGGGTGCTGTGAGCAAGCAGATCAAACTGCTGGAAGAACAGCTCGACGTGAAATTATTCGAGCGTAGAGGTCCTTACCTGAATCTGACGCAGCCAGGTGAGAAATTGTTTGCAACAGTGTCCACCGCCGTGGAAATAATTGAGAGCGGCGTCAAGTCGCTGCAGTTTCCTCAAGACGATCAGCTCACAATTACCTTGCTGCCATCTTTTTCCATTCACTGGCTCATGCCCCGATTGGCACGCTTTGAAACCAGGCATCCGGATATTTCCGTACGCCTGGCTTCCTCGTACAACAACGTGGATTTCAACCTGAAACGTGACATCGATATGGGTATCCGTCTCGGCCAGGGAGTGTGGGCGGGCCTGCACAGCACCCAGATCACCCGGGACCTGATGTTCCCGGTTTGCAAACCCGAGATGGCAGCGGAAATAGATTCCGTAGAACAACTGGCAGAACATACCCTGCTGGTAGATGAAGAACCTTTCGATGAATGGGAGCGCTGGTTCGCCTCACAGGATTTACCCTACTTCGCCGGAAAGCGAAAGATTTTCGACGATACCAGTACCCAGATTAGAGGATCCGTGGAAGGCCAGGGTATCAGCCTGGTACGGGAAGAACTGGTGCATGGCTACCTGGAATCCGGAATCCTGGTACGGCTCTTTGACGTCGACTATATCTCGCCTCTTCACTACTACGCAGTGTGTCTCGAGAGTCGCCGTGATGATCCGTCAATTGCCAGGTTTCGCCAGTGGCTGCTGGATGAAGCGGTAAATTCCCGTAGCTGAACCCAGCTAGGCCACGGTTCCATTAGCTGGTACTCTTGTTTGCCTAATAATAAAGGGAGGAGGCTATGCCAAGCCGTACCGTCAAGCTACTGTTGCTGTCCTGGATACTGGGTTGCTACAGCAGTCTCGCTTATTCCGCGGAATTTTCCAGGCCCGATCCTGAAGAACTCGGTTTCTCCAGCCAACGACTGGAACACCTGGACAAGGTATTGAATAGCTATGTGGAGCAAGACCGGCTGGCCGGACAGGTCGTCATGGTGCTGCGCCACGGTCAACTTGCTTTCACCACGGCTAACGGCTGGCGCGACAAGGAAAACGGTGTCGCCATGACCGAGGATACAATTTTTCGCATCGCTTCCCAGACCAAGGCAATTGTAAGCACTGGCATCATGATCCTGCACGAACGTGGATTGCTGGATATAAGCGATCCCCTGGGCCATTACTTTCCCGAATGGCAAGACATGCAGGTCGCGGTAAGCGACGGCAATGGCGGTTACTCCCTGGAGCCGGCGCGGCGTCAAATCAGCCTGCGCCATCTGCTAACCCACACTTCCGGAGTCAGTTATGGCAGCGGCCCAGCCCAGCGCGCATGGGAAGAGGCCGGGTTCCAGGGTTGGTATTTTGCCGACAAGGCCGAACCGATTTCCGCCTCCATTGCCCGCATGGGTTCCCTGCCTCTTGACGAACACCCCGGTGAACGCTGGATTTACGGCTACAGCACCGACATTCTCGGCGCCGTAATCGAACAGGCCAGCGGACAGGACCTGGCCACTTTCCTGCGTGAGGAGCTATTCCTGCCGCTTGATATGCGGGATACGCATTTTTATTTGCCGCAGTCAAAGGCACCTCGACTGGCCCGTGTTTACCGGCCCGGTGACCGTGGTGCAACTGCCAGCCCCGATGGTGACGGAATGCTGAGCCAGGGCAGCTATATCGAAGGCAGTGGTCCCAACCGCAGTTACTCCGGTGGTGCCGGTCTCTTATCGACCGCCCGCGATTATGCCCGCTTTCTGCAGATGACCCTGAATGGCGGCGAACTCGACGGCGTTCGCATCCTGTCTCCCAAGACCATCGAGTTGATGACTGTAAATCACCTGGGGGATTTGCCATTTCGGGCAGGCCAGGGCTTCGGTCTTGGTTTTTCAGTGGTAACGGACCTGGGAACCCGGGGCAGCCTGGGATCAGACGGAGAATACGGCTGGGGTGGTGCCTATCATTCCACTTACTGGGTAGATCCGGTGGAAGATCTGGTGGTTCTGTATTTCACCCAGATTCGTCCGGCTACCGGGCTGGATGACTACAATAAATTACGCAGTGGAATCTACCAGGCGATCATCGAATAACCAGACTTGGAGCAACTCATGAAGAGATTACTTTTTTTAACCAGCCTGTTTCTCACATCACTATTACTCGGCGGAACCGCGCAGGCACAACTGGCAGTACCCAATGCAAAAGGCCTGACCTATGGTCACGTTCATCTCAATGTCTCCGACATGGAACTGCATAAACAGATCTGGACAGAATACTTTGGTGGAACAGTGGTACAGAAGGGTTTCCTTACCGCGGTGCGCCTGCCCAATATGCTGGTAGCCCTGGCCGAGAGCGAACCCACCATGGGCTCGAGGCAAACGGTGATGGATCATTTTGGTTTCAAGGTGCGCGATATTGATGCCTTCATGGCGAAATGGCGTGAGTCCGGCTATGAGTACGGCGAGTATTTTACCGGCGCCGAAGGCCAGACCAATGCTTACGTTACCCTGCCCGACGGTGTTTACGTGGAGCTGCAGGAAGACCAGTCACTCCACGTCCCCATCATGGGCTACCACGTGCATTTCCGTACTGCCATATTCGAGGAGTTGCTTCAGTGGTACACCGATGTTTTCGGCCTGGAAGTACGGCCCCGTGGCTCCATAGCAACGACTACCAATGCCCCGGGCATGAACCTGAGTTTTGGTGGTAGCCAGGAAGAGCGGGCGGCCACCCGCGGTGCGGCAATCGATCATATCGGCTTCGAGTTCGAGGACCTGGAAGCGTTCTGCCGTGAGCTGGAAGCCAAGGGCATTCCCTTTGATATCAGTTTCAGGGAAATAGATACGATCGAGCTGAAGATTGCTTTTATTACAGACCCTGCAGGTGTTCGGATCGAGTTAACCGAAGGATATGACGAATACTAATACCATCGTAGATATTAGTAGTAGCTCTATACTGCCTGCCATCCCTGGCGAGTCGTTCGGCGCGCGCAAAGCTACGCTTTGCATAATACGCGCGCCTCACCCTGCAGGAGTTCGAATCGAGTTAACGGAAGGATATGACGAATATTAGAAAATTGAGCAAGGAGTGAGGATACCTATTTTTGTTCTTCAACCGACTCGTCAACGTCAAGATCCCGTTGTAGTCGGCTGACAAATTTCTGCACTGTTGAATGCTGAGCCAGTGATCCCACCCACTGCACCACGGCATTGTCATGCTGTCTTCGCGCCGCCTCCACCCCGGCCCAGTAGCCCATGTAGGCAACGATTAACCAGATTACTATGGAATCGGCAGGCCAGTAAGTAAACCACACGAAGGCCACAATGATATTTTCCAGCTGGTTGACCAGTACGCCAATTAAAAAACTGATTAAACCATCTTGTAAAAGTACATCTGTGCCCGGATAGAAGAAAATAAATCCGAAGAACTGCCTTATTTCGATCACCACCAGGGTCCACAGTCCCGCCAGCCCATAAAAGCCACTGCCGAACCACATCCATTTTGCCATCACTGGATTTCTGCGCCGCATCGCCCTGGAGGACTTGTAGGACTGTTTCATTTCCTTCACGCGCGCAGCCACGGCCTTGCGATCGGCATTGCGATCGATCTCGCCGGTGTTGTAAAGCCAGGTGAAGATCAGCCAGCTGAGGACGGCCAATGGCAGCCCTATTAGCAGGACTGCCAGGATCAGGTCGACGGGATTCATAGGCCGGCCGGTTGCGGAAGCCTAGTGCAGGCTCTTTTCGAGTCTCGCTTCCTGTGGCATGAGCGCCGCGCGAATTACGGAACCCCAGATCAGGTTGCCCATGGCGTTCAGGTGCAGGTTGTCTTCCACGAAGATATCGGTCATCACCGAACCATCGGCCTGTAAAAACGGGTTTGCCGCATCGACGTAGTAAACCAGGGGATCCTTCTCAGCGATCGCATGCAGGCGCTTGTTTACTCCCTGGGCCGCGTCCCAAACGTCAACCCTGAGCACACTGGGTTTCACCGACATCACGTAGATACGGGTCTCGGGTAACTCTTCGTGAATGCGGGCCACGATTTTTTCAAAATTGCCCACGATCTCATCGTTAGGTATACCCCAGGCGGTATCGTTGTCCCCCTCGTAAATAAGGATGGCGCGTGGCTTGTATCGCAACGCTACCCGGTCCAGGTGATGGAGCACGTCGGACATGATACTGCCACCGAAACCTCGAGGAATCACTGTCAGTGGCGCCAACGCAGCGGCTGCCTGGTTATTCCAGCGCGCGATACTGGAACTGCCGGTGAGCACAATGGCTCCTTCCGGCGGGGGTGACATGCGATCCTGTTCATCGAATCGCTGCATGGCTTCTTCCCAGCGTGCAGGGTCGGTATCACGCTGGGCCTGGGCAGAGACTGCCGCAGCCATCAATCCGACAATGAGGACTAGCTTAATAAAGAAGGAAGATTGTAGATGTTTCATAGATCAGGCCTGCCTGGTTTTTGTTCTGGTTGTGAATATAGCAGTCATTGCGCTGGCAATTCGACCGGCAATTCCAGTGCTATATGACTACTAGTTTATGGCACCACCAAATTCGAGCCAGTGGGCCAGTTCCGGCCCCAGTTGATCCTGGGCCAGGGCATCGTAGGCAGCAATCTGCTCGTCACTGAGCACACCCTGCCAGCGCTTTCCGATACCCTTGTGAAAAAAATTGCTCGTGTCTTTCCAGATCTGCTGTGTTGCTCCCGGCGCCATCTTCTCAGCGTTGGCTTTCATGGTGTCGAAAGTGGCGCCCTGCACCAGCTCAGGCCAAACCTCTTCGTTAACCGGGATATCCAGAAAAGCGGAGATTCGCCGCATTTCACCATCGAGGTCCTTTTTCAGGTCTTCGTAATGTACGAACAGGATGTTAGGCAGATGGCGGTAATCCCACCATGTCCTGGCATGGTTCAAATGGGACCAGAATGGGTAGCCATCTGACTCCCATTCAAAGTTTCCCCTGACTAGCCACTCATCGAATGCGGGGCCAATGTCTTCTGGAGGATGAGGCATGGTCCAGCCCTGCCGGCCTGGAGCGTTGTTTAAATCATCTATGACCTGGGGATTCATGTTATGCCAGTGGTTCCACATGGACATGAATACATCTTTGCCATCCCTGCCCACGAAGATGTATTTCACCTCGTCGAAAAACCGAATGCCATCCAGTGGCAGGTGAGTCTTTATGTAGCGACGGCTCTTGAGCCCCTCCAGCATGGCCAGCACATCTTCGATAGGACCAAAATTTGCGTCCAACCAGGGAGTTAATTCGTCCTGTGGCACCGGCGGCTGGGGCTGTTGAAATACCAACGCGGCACATATGCCCTGCATCCAGGTTGTACCCGCCTTATATGAAGTAGTGATTACGATGTCATCCGGGCGCGGTTGAAAATTGTCCCAGCGCTGGCTATCGAACAGGGCGCAGACATAGTGGTGCTTGATTTCGGGTCGGGCAGCGGTCACGGCGAGCTTCCTCTATTATTGTTGTTTATTGCAGTCCGGGCTGCGCAAGCAGTTTACAGTAACTACATGGCGAAAACTATCAAGCGGCTGGTAAATTCACGGGCTCTAGTTGATATCTACTGCATGTTTTTTCAATTTATCCAGTGGCACGATTTCCAGGGCTCGCTTGTGAGTCCTGGTCAGGAAAACTCTTGGCGCCATGTTCTGTTCGAAAGCTTCAAGCCAGCGGGAAGCACAAAGGCACCAGGTGTCACCGGGCTGCAGGCCGGGGAATCCGAAATCCGGCATGGGCGTACTCAGGTCATTGCCCCGAAAACGCGAGTACTCGAGAAACTCCTGGGTCACCTCGACACAAACGGTGTGGGAACCCAGGTCTTCATCGGAAGTATTGCAGCAGCCGTCACGAAAGAACCCGGTGACCGGATTGTTGCCACAGGGTTGCAGTGGCTCATCGAATACGTTCAACGAGTCATCCATACTGGAACGTCCTAGACCACGCGATTGAACTTGGGTTTAGCGGCTGGATCCGGCTTTCGCACGGGAACTGTTCCCGGGGCCTGGTAGGGTTGCTCCCGGAACCAAAGATTGCAGGCCCACTTCTCGCCCTGCTCCACCGGCATGCCGCCGTGCAGGCTGGCGGGGTGGCGCACCGTGCTCCCGTCATGACAGTTATGAAACAACACCATGCGACCGCGCTTTGCCCTGACCTCCATGTCCAGGTCGGGAAACGAGGTGCCTCCTCCGGATTCAGGATTGTTCAGGTACATCAGGCAGGTCACCATGCGCTGACCGCCTCGCGCCATGCAACGCTGCCCTCTTTCGGTGGCAGGGTCCCAGGCATCGAAATGGGGCGCGTATTGCTCGCCGGCGCCATAATAAACAACCTGGAACGATTCGGCATGATCGAGGGGAATACCCACCACTTCCGCAACACGCAGGGATAGCTCCTCGAGGACCTGGTTATAGCCGTGGGCGATCCAGCAATTGCTGCCAGAACGACCCGGACTTTCTACACCCGATTTCGCCGCGCTGACCAGCGCCTGTTCCAGCTTGGGACGTGCAGCTTTCAATAGCTGTTCAATTTCGGAGTCAGTCAGAAAATCTTCGAACACGACAACCCTGGGATCGTCGTTAACCTGGTTTCCGGTCTCGTAGAAATTTCGAAGTTTCACTGTCATAACCGGTACTATGCCTTAGTGCCCTAAAAATTGTTGAGCGCGGCTATCCTGTCACGATGAAACGAACTATCGCCGAGATATTGTTGGGCCACCCGGGCTCGTTTCAGGTAAAAACCGATATCAAACTCATCAGTCATTCCGATACCGCCATGCATCTGGATGCCTTCATTGCTGACAAGGAAGAATACATCGGAAAGTTTTGCCTTGGCCATGCTGGCGAATTCGGCTATTTCCCTATCTGACTTGCTGTCGTCGTCCAGGGCCGCGAGCGCTGCCCGCACCAGGGACCTGCCCAGTTCTATCTCGCTGTACATGGTGGCCGCCCTGTGCTGAAGTCCCTGGAAAGCGCCGATGGGCACACCGAATTGCTCCCGCTGTTTCAGGTATTCGATGGTTTGCTCAAATGCTTCCTGGACGCTGCCAAGCATCTCGGCGGCGAGACCGATTCGCCCGATGTCGAGAATCCGGTCCAGCGTAGCAGTAGATGACCGCCCCTGCTCTCCCAGCATTGCCGACGCTGGAACCCTGACATCATTGAACTGAATCCTGGCGCAGTTCCTGCTATCCACCATCAGGGTGCGGGTAATCTCAACACCTTCACAATCGGCATCCACCAGGAACAGACCGATCTCCATGGAATCATCGCCGGAACTGTCGCGACGGGCTGCAACGATTAACTTGTCTGCAACATGACCATCCAACACAAATCCCTTGCTGCCATTGATTACGAAACCATCGTCGCTGCCGGCGGCCGTGGTTTGGATGCTTTTTGGATTGTGTACTGCAGACTCATCAAGGGCGAAAGCCAGTAGCAGATTTCCATTCACCACTTCCGGCAACAACTCCTGCTTCTGCTTTTCACTGCCGGCCAGGTTGATTGCAGTGGCGCCCAGCAGAACCGTGCTGATCAGTGGTGAGCACATCAGGGTTCGTCCGCTCTCTTCCAGCACTATGCCAAGGCCGCTGTAGCCAAAGTCGTAGCCGCCATAGGCTTCCGGTATGGCCATGCCGGTCCAGCCCAGCTCCACCATTTGCCGCCACAGGTCTTGACTAAAACCCGTCGCATCCTGCGTATCCCGCAATTCGCGTAGTTGGCTGATCGGCGCATTCTGCTGACAGAACCCTCGTGCGGAATCCTGCAACATTTGCTGGTCTTCATTTAACAGCAGGGACACCGGATCACCCTTTCTTGTTTATCATGCCGAGCATATCGGGCAGACCCAGCACACGCTTGGCGATTACGTTTAGCTGGATCTCGGAGGTCCCGCCCTCGATGGAATTCGCCTTGGATCGCAACCATTCGCGGGTAATCTGGAGCTCATCACTGTTAAAGCCTTCTCCTTCCCAGCCCAGGGCCTGGCTACCCAGTGCCTGCAACAACAACTCATAGCGTCGCTTGTTCAATTCGCAGCCATAGTTTTTCAACATGGATGACGTAGCACTGGGCCCACCACGCCTGGATTCTTCCGCGGAACGCAGGGATGTAAGAGCGAAGGCCTCGCTATCTATCTTGAACTGCGCGATCTGATCCCTGAGCACCGGGTCTGACAGTTTTTCACTGTCGCCGCGGTAGTGCATGGCGGCGCCTTCGAGGGATGCGACGGTAGCAGTGGTGCCACCTCGGTCGGACTGACCACGGCTAAGACCGAAACTGGAAATCATGGTTCTTTCGTGTTGTAACAGCCGCTTTGCTATAGTCCAGCCGTCGTTGATTCGGCCCACCAGGTTTTCTACCGGCACTCTTACATCGTCGAAGAAAGTTTCACAGAAAGGCGAGGAACCGCTAATCAGTTGTATGGGTTTGGTAGATACTCCTTCGCTTGCCATATCAAACAAAATGAAACTGATGCCCGCGTGCTTGGGTACTTCAGTATCGGTGCGCACCAGGCAAAATATCCAGTCCGCCTTGTCAGCGTAGGAAGTCCATACTTTTGAACCGTTGACGATATAGTGGTCGCCCTGCTGCTCCGCCCGGGTACCGAGGCTGGCCAGGTCGGACCCCGAACCGGGTTCGGAATAGCCCTGGCACCAGCGAATTTCACCACGCACGATCTTTGGCAAATGTTCCTGCTTTTGCGTCTCATTGCCATATTCCAGAAGAACCGGACCAAGCATGCTGATACCGAAACTGGTAAGGGCCGGCCTTGCATTGATTCGAGCAAGCTCTTCGCTGAGAATCCGTGCTTCTTCCTTGGCCAGGCCACCACCGCCGTATTCAGCAGGCCAGGTCGGGCAGGTCCAGCCTTTGTCAGCCATGAGCTGTAACCAAAGCTTGCTGTCAGGATTATTGAATTCGGCATTGCGCCCGCCCCAGACGATTTCCTCGGGCACCATGGCCGTGCGCATGGATTCGGGACAGTTGGCTTCAAGCCAATCCCGGGTGGATTCCCTGAATTGCTCGAGTGCACTCATGGCGTATCAGCTAACCAGTACCTGGCGACCATGAACCTCACCGGCTTTGAGATCCACCAGTGCCTGGTGGGCTTCCGCCAGGGGACGCTCCTCGATGGCAATTGGGCTGATTTTTCCTGCACGAACCAATTCCATGAGCTCTCCCATTTCCACCAGTGATCCCACGTAACTACCGTGAATGATGCGGGCATTCATAGGAATAAAAGGAATCGGTATATTGAGGGCGCCCCCATAAAGCCCGACTATAACCAGCATGCCCCCTTTGCGCAGGCAAGCCAGACCATAATTGACCGAGGCTTCGGCACCCACAAAGTCCAGCACGGCGTATGCGCCGCCGGTGCTTTTCCGTATTTCCCTGGAACTGGCGGGGTCTGAAGAATTATAAGTTCGAGTAACACCCAGCTCCTTGGCGACATCAAGTTTGTCGTCGTGAATGTCGACTACGATGGGATCCAGGTTGAAAGCTGACCTGGCAATCTGCACCGCCATCATGCCCACACCCCCGGCTCCGATAATAACAACCTCGTCGCCATCCTTGATTTCACCTATTTTCTTTAGCGCACCGTAAGCGGTCAGGCCGGAGCATGCATAGGTTGCTGCAAGACTGTCGGGCACGCTGCCCTTGTCGAACAGATAACGGCTGTGAGGCACCAGGACATGATCCGCGAATCCACCTGGATCGACGATTCCCAGCGCCTTGCCGGGTGTACAAAGGTGTTCGTCGCCACGGCGGCAACTGGCGCACTCGCCACAGCCGATCCAGGGATAGACCACGCGGCGATCCCCTACTTCCACACCGGTCACTTCCGGACCAAGGGCTACTACTTCGCCAAATATTTCGTGGCCAAGCACCTGCCCTTCCCGTCCTACTTCAAGCTGCTTATCATTGCCCAGTTCGAACACACCGTCATGCAGATGAATGTCGGAGTGACACACTCCGCAAGCCAGTGTCTTTACCAGGACCTCGCTGCCCTGGGGCTCCGGGTTATCACTTTCCACCGCTTGCAGTGGGCCACCCGGAGTAGTTGTCTGGTATGAAATCATATTCCTGTCCCGGCTAGCCCTGTTGCGCGTCCCATTCGGCGAAACTGCTGCCGGCATTGGCCAGTTTCTCCAGCAGCGGCGCCGGCTGCCAGTACAATTCGCCGTAGCGTTCGCGAAACTCACAAATTTTGTCGTATACGTTTTTCAGCCCTACCTGGTCTGCGTAAAACATGGGGCCACCCTTGGCTACCGGAAATGCATAACCGAATACGTAAACCACATCGATATCACTGGCGCGCTGGGCTATCCCTTCTTCGAGAATGCGCGCCCCTTCATTGATCAGGGGATAAAAACAGCGGGCGATGATTTCTTCCTCACTGATATCGCGTTGCTCCACTCCCAGCTTCTCTGCTTCTTCCTTTATAAGCGCTTCTACCTCGGGATCGTCCATGCGAGCACGGGTTTCCGGATCGTACTTGTAAAACCCGGATCCGGACTTCTGTCCAAAACGTTCCATCTCGACCAGCATGTCGCCAATGCGATACAGCTTGGGGTCATCGGGCAGGTCGGTTCGTGCCTGGCGCGCCTTGTAGCCAACGTCCAGGCCGGCCAGGTCACCCATGGCCAGTGGCCCCATTGCCATGCCGAATTTTTCCAGGGTGGAATCTACCTGGGCCGGGGTGCAACCATCCAATAGCAGCATCTGGGCTTCACGGCCATAACCGCCCAGCATGCGATTACCAATAAAGCCGTAGCACACCCGTGACAATGCACAAACCTTGCCGATCTTCTTGCCGATCTTCATGGCAGTCGCGAGCACGTCGTCGGCGGTCTTGTCTCCCCTGACTACTTCCAGCAACTTCATGACATTCGCCGGTGAGAAGAAATGCATTCCAAGCACATCTTCTGGTCTGCTGGTTGCATCGGCAATAGCGTTTACATCCTGGTATGAAGTGTTAGTCGCGAGGATTGCGCCTTGCTTGCATACCTGGTCCAGCTTGCCGAATATTTCTTTCTTGAGATCGAGGTTTTCGAACACCGCCTCGATGACCAGGTCTACATCACTAATATCATCATAGTTGGTGCTGCCCTGGATCAAACCGATGCGCTGTTCCATCTTGTCTTCGCTGAGCTTTCCCTTTTGCACCGTGATGTTGTAGTTCTTGCGAACGATACCGAGACCGCGCTGCAAGGCCTCGTCATTTACTTCCAGTAACACCACCGGTATACCCACATTGGCGAAACACATGGCGATACCACCACCCATGGTGCCACCGCCGATGATCGCTACCTTGGCAATCTCCCGAATCGGGGTATCCTTGGACAGCCCCTTGATCTTTGCAGCCTGACGCTCGGCGAAAAAAATATGACGCATGGCTGCCGACTCCGGTGACTGCACCAGTTCACGGAACAACTCCCGTTCCCTGGCCAGACCTTCGTCTATGGGCAGGTTTACCGCCGCTTCGATACAGCTAATGATGCGGTCAGGCGCTATCTGCCCCCGGGCACGACGGGCCTGTTGCTTGCGCGCATTTTCGAAAAAGCCCGGTTCAATGGTTTCCGGGTCTATAGAGATATCCCGAATCCGTTTTAACGGGGCGCCGGACTCCACCAGATCACGCGCATACTGTATGGCTCCGGCGGCGAGATCGCTCTCGTCAATCAGCTCGTCGATAAGCCCCATGTCTTTTGCCCTGGCAACCGGGACCGGACTACCGGAAGTGATCATGTCCAGTGCCGCCTTCACTCCGGCCACCCTTGGTACACGCTGGGTGCCACCGGCGCCGGGCAGCAGGCCCAGTTTCACTTCCGGCAGGCCAACCATGGCCGAAGGCACTGCGCAGCGATAATGACAAGCCAAGGCCACTTCGAATCCACCGCCGAGAGCCGTGCCATGTATGGCGGCAATGACAGGTTTGCTGGAGTTTTCGATGGCGACCAGGACTTCCGGCAGCCAGGGATCTTTTGGCGGCTTGCCGAATTCCGTAATGTCGGCGCCGGCAATGAATGTTCTTCCTTCACAACGCAGTACGATTGCATCCGAATCGTCATTCTGGGCTGCCTGCACCGCATTTAGGATGCCTTCCCGAACTACCTGTGATAGTGCGTTTACTGGCGGATTGTTGACTGAAATTACAGCAATGTTTTCATGCAGCTCATAGCTGACGACATCTGACATTTTCTTTCCTTCTATATAAAGTACAAAGAACGAACGGGGGTCAGTCGACGCGTTCGAGGATCGCCGCCACGCCCTGGCCAATGCCAATACACAGGCTGATTGCAGCATAGCGTCCACCACTTCTTTCCAATTGGCGCATGGTGGTGATGGCGATGCGAGCCCCGGAGGCTCCGAGAGGATGCCCGACGGCGATGGCACCTCCGTTTGGATTCACCCTGGAATCCTTGAAATCCACTTCCAGAAGCTTCAGGCAGCCCAGTACCTGGGTCGCGAAAGCCTCGTTTATCTCGATGATGTCCATGTCAGCAAGGTTTAGCCTGGCACGGGCCAGGGCCTTGCGAATGGCAAACACGGGGCCCAGTCCCATGACACGTGGCTCCACTCCTGCAACCGCTCCGGCAATTATGCGCACCCGAGGTTTCACACCGTGTTTTTCTCCAACGGCACGATTACCCAGCACCAGCGCAGCGGCGCCATCGTTGATTCCCGAGGCATTGCCCGCGGTAACCACTCCGCCTTCAAACAGGGTGCGAAGCCCTGCAAGGGCTTCCAGGTTACTGGATGGCCGCGGATGCTCGTCGGCGTCGACGGTTATCGGAGGTTTCTTGCGGCCCTGGGGAACTTCGATGGGAATGATTTCATCGGAGAAAAATCCGTCCGCCCTGGCTGCTTCGTACCTGGCCTGGGAGGCCGCGGCAAACTCATCACTGTCCTGGCGGGAAATACCCAGGTCCTTGCCAATATTGTCCGCGGTCTCGGGCATACTGTCATTGCCGAAAGCCTCGGCATAGGCGGGGTTGGTGAACCTCGCCCCCAGGGTGCTGTCGGCGATTTGCTGGCCACGATCGTATGCACTCTGTGCCTTGGACATGACGATGGGTGCACGGCTCATGGATTCCACACCACCAGCGAGAAACAACTCCCCTTCTCCGACTTTGATTCCGCGAGCCGCATCCAATGTTGCTGCAAGGCCCGATCCGCACAATCGGTTAACTGTTATGCCCGCTACCGTTACCGGCATCCCTGCGCGCAGCGCCGCGAAGCGAGCAACGTTGCGGCAATCTTCCCCGGCCTGGTTGGTGTTTCCCATCACCACGTCTTCATATTCTTCACTGGGAAAAGGATTGCGACCTACTACTGATTTTATGGCATGGGCAAGCAGGTCATCGGGTCGCACCGGCGCCAGTACACCGGCATGACGACCGAACGCCGTTCTGCCACCATCATAAATAAAGGCATCGAAACTGGGTGAATCAGACATAAACTTCTCGAAAATATTGTTGCTACTTCTGGGGGCTTCCCCGCAAAAGTCAGCGCGGGAAAAATGGCCTGGCTTCCCTGTCCCGGCAAAGTGGTCGGCCATTCTAGCATAGGCACCAGGGCTGTGGAATTGAGCCCAAAGCCACGCCGCACGCGGGCTGCGGTCGCATCGAGTCAACCGATATGGTAGCTTAGCCGCTCCGGTAAAAAGGCATGCAGGAACCAAAATGATCCGAGATCCAGACATTCTGAAGCAGCTCGTGGACCTGATTGAAAAGTTCGTTCGGGAACGACTGATCCCCCTCGAGCAACAGGTCGCGGAAGAGGGAAAGATTCCCGACGACGTAGTTGAAGAGATGAAAGAGCTGGGATTATTTGGCCTCACCATCCCGGAAGAATACGGCGGCCTCGGCCTGACAATGGAAGAGGAGATCCTGGTTGCCATCGCTCTTGGTCACACCTCTCCCGCCTTTCGATCAATCATGGGCACCAACAACGGAATCGGTTCCGCAGCAGTAGTGTTCGATGGCAATGAAGAGCAAAAAAAGAAATACCTTCCCAGGTATGCCAGTGGAGAATGGATCAGTTGCTTCTGCCTCACCGAACCCGATGCCGGTTCTGACGCCGCTGCTTTAAAAACCAGCGCGGTGCGCGACGGCGATCACTATGTCTTAAATGGCACAAAGCGATTTATCACCAACGCCAAGGTGGCCCATACGTTTAATGTCATGGCCCGTACCAATCCCGACATCAAGGGAGCGCGGGGTATTTCTTCTTTTATAGTAGACAGTGAAACACCGGGTATAACCCTGGGCCCGGTGGACAAGAAGATGGGCCAGGCCGGTTCTCTCACCTGCGACGTCATCTTCGAAGACTGCAGGGTACCTGCAGAAAATCTCATCGGCGAAGAAGGAGGTGGTTTCATAACCGCGATGAAGGTTCTGGACCGGGGCCGACTGCATATTTCCGGAGTAGCCGTTGGCCTTGCCCAAAGGCTCATCAGTGATGCCCTGGACTATGCCATCCAACGCAAGCAATTCGGCAAGCCCATTGCAGAGCAACAATTAATCCAGGCCATGCTCGCAGATTCCAGGACCGAGGCCTATGCCGCTGAGTGCATGGCCCTGGAAACGGCGCGCAAGCGCGATGCCGGCGATAATGTGTCTACCGAGTCAGCTGCCTGCAAGTACTACTCAACAGAGATGGTTGGCCGCGTCGCCGATCGCGCCGTGCAGATACATGGCGGTGCAGGATACATGGCAGAATACGCCGTAGAACGCTTTTACCGCGATGTGCGCCTGCTACGCCTGTATGAAGGCACCAGCCAGATCCAGCAGATAATCATTGCCCGTAACATGATCAAAGATGCCAGCTAGGTAAGTCTCGCAGCCCGATCTTTTGATATAGCTCTAGTTCGGCCGGTTCGCGAGCCGCTACCCTGAAATCCGGTATCTTTTCGGAAAACCACGGGAGCGCGAACACATCCTCAATGCACACTTCCCCAGCAATTAGCAGCCAGCAAGCTGACCTGGTTTTGCGCGCATTGGATTTGTCCAAGGTCTACCACATGGGCGAAGTGGAAGTGCACGCCCTGCGCAATGTAAACCTGGAACTGAAACAGGGTGAATTAGCGGTAATCCTGGGTGCTTCCGGTAGCGGTAAATCTACTCTTCTGAACATTATCGGCGGTCTCGACACACCCAGCTCGGGCAAGGTGATTTACCAGGACCAGGACCTGTCGCTGCTGTCCAACTGGGAACTCACCAACTACAGGCGCCATCACATCGGTTTCGTATTCCAGTTCTACAACCTGATTTCCAGCCTTACGGCAAAGGAAAACGTTGCCCTGGTTACGGATATTGCTCTCGATCCCATGGCTGCTGAAGAAGCACTGGAAATGGTGGGGCTGGGCGACCGCATGGATCACTTTCCTGCGCAATTGTCCGGCGGGGAACAACAAAGAGTAGCCATCGCAAGAGCCGTGGCCAAGCGACCGAGAATACTACTCTGTGATGAGCCCACCGGCGCGCTGGACCTGGAAACCGGCAAGTTGGTGCTATCAGTGCTGGAACAGGTCAACCGGCAAACCCAGACCACCATCGCGGTAATCACCCATAACAGCGCCATAGGCAAGCTGGGGGACACCATACTGCATATGAGCAGCGGCGAAATCGTGGAGCGCATTGAAAATGCGCAGCGCGCATCCCTGGATGAGATTCAATGGTGAGAATGTCATCCATCAATCGGAAACTGCTCCGGGAGGCATGGCAGCTCAAGGGGCAACTCACTTCGATAGCCCTGGTGGTCGCGGTTGGCATCATGTCAGTAGTCACCATGCGTGGCAGCTACGAATCGTTGTTGGCTTCCCAGGCTCAATACTACCGGGATACCAATTTTGCCCAGGTCTGGTCGGCGCTGGTCAGGGCGCCCGAATCCCTGGTCAGCAAAATCGAAAGTCTACCCGGTGTAAACAGAGTCGATACCCGCGTGCGCCTGATTGCCAAGTTGGATCTCGACGATTCCGGGATTCCATCCCAGGGACTGTTCCTCTCCCTACCGGAGCGCCATCGCCCTTTGTTAAATGATGTACACCTGCAGCAAGGGCGCTATATCGACCTGGGTGCTCGCAATGAGATCATCATCAGTCAAAATTTCGCCTCTGCTCGCAATTACTCTCCGGGGGATAGCTTTCGCGCCATACTCAACGGCCGTGCCCGGGACCTGACCATAGTTGGAATCGCCATCACTCCCGAGCATGCCTATTCGGTGCCTCCAGGTTCATTGTTTCCAGATGACGAGCATTATGGCGTGATGTGGATGAGCCGGGAAAGCCTGGGGCCGGCCCTGGACATGGAAGGCGCCTTTAACGAGGTTTTCCTCACCCTGTCTCCTTCCGCCGATCCGGCCGCGGTTATCGATTCACTTAATTACCTGTTGGAGCCATACGGCGGCCTTGGATCCTATGAACGAGCAGACCAGCCCTCCCATCAGATTATGCAGGGTGAACTGGACCAGAACCGAGTCACCGGCACAATCATTCCAGTGGTATTTCTCGCGGTCGCCGTATTTCTCCTGCATATCGTACTGAGCAGGTTGATTATTACCCAGCGCGGAGAAATTGCCGTACTAAAAGCCTTTGGTTACACAGACTTCGAAATCGGATTGCACTACCTGATGTTCGCCATCGTAGCGACCCTGACAGGAACTGTGCTGGGAACCGTAGGGGGTGTGGTGCTTGGCGGCTCCTATATGGAACTGTACGGACAGTATTTCGAGTTTCCCAGCCTCGATTACCGGGTATCGCCTGCGCTGCTAATCGGCTCCGCCGCAATATGCATGGTGGGTGCAGTTACCGGCGCACTTTCAGCCGTACGCAAAGCAATTAATTTACCCCCTGCTGAAGCTATGCGGCCGGAAGCACCGGTGAAGTTTCGCCAGGGCATTCTCGAACGCATTGGGTTGGGCGCACGAATGCCTGCTACGGCCCGCATGATTGTCCGAAACCTGGAACGCAAGCCAGTGACCGCTTTTATCTCGTCATTGGGAATAGCGATGTCGGTAGCCATGCTTACCACCTGGCTTTTCATTTTCGATGGCATTTCCTACATGATGGATTTGCAATTTCGCCTCATCCAGAGGGAAGACCTGACATTGGGATTTTCAGAAATTACTGACGACAGGGTGCACTATGACCTGGAGAACATGCAGGGTGTGAGCAGGGTTGAAACATTCCGAATCGTTCCGGTGCGTTTTCGCTATGCCCATCGAAAAAAGGAAATGGCCATTCAAGGTATAGAATTGGATAGTGAGTTACGGCGCATAGTCGATGCCTCCGCAAATGAAATCCCCGCCCCCCATGAAGGCGTTGTCATCAGCAAAGTCCTGGCGCACCAGCTACAGGTTGAAACCGGTGACTCACTGCAGGTGGAAATGCTGGAAGGGCGGCGCCTTAAAACCGAAGTTCCTGTAAGCGGGATCGTAGAGGACTTTCTCGGTCTTTCAGCTTACATGAATCGTGACTCGCTCGAGCGGCTGACCCGGGATAAAGGCGCGGTTTCCGGGGCATACCTGTCAGTGGAACCGGCTTTCTCGGAATCCCTTTCCTATGAATTGAAACAAGCTCCCAGGGTAGCCAGTGTTACCTCACCCGGGGCGATGCTGGATTCTTTCGAAGAGCAACTGGAAGAAAGTATCCTGGTGGCAGTGGTGTTCCTGATTGGTTTCGCGGGCGTAATCGCCATCGGAGTGGTTTACAACGGTGCCCGTATCTCACTTTCCGAGCGTGGTCGCGAACTGACCAGCCTCCGGGTCATGGGATTTCATCGCTACGAAGTTACTGCCCTGCTTCTGGGAGAGCAGGCATTGATCACTGCGATAGCCATTCCGGTTGGATGGGCCCTGGGCTATGGATTGGGAGTGCTGGTCGCCGTCGCCCTGGAGACCGATCTCTATCGAATCCCTTTTATTATTCTGCCGCGCAGCTACATGATGTCGGCAGTCGTAGTTATCGTCGCCGCAATCGTAAGCGGCTTTCTTGTCAAGCGCAGACTCGATAACATGAATATCGTGGATGTGCTGAAGACCCGGGAATGATCTGATTGGACTTATCACGATGAACATGAACAGATCCAAATTGCTAATCGGCGCCAGCGCCTCAGTGGCGCTCCTGTTGCTGCTTTGGGTAGTGTTTCGACCGTCCGCGCTGGAGGTGGAAGTAGCAACCGTAGACTTCGGGCCATTCAATCTCACTGTCGAGGATCAGGGCCGAACCCGCGCCCGCAATCCCTATGTCGTGGCGGCACCGATTACCGGGCGCTTGTTGCGTACCGACCTGGTGGAAGGCGATCGCGTCAACGAGGGCCAGGTTATCGCACGCATCGCCCTGGCACCCCAGGACCAGAGAACCCGCGCCGTAGCCCAGGCCAACCTGTCTGCAGCAGAGGCGCGGCGCATGGCCGCGGAAGCATTGCTTACCGAATACCAGAGCGCACTGGCCCGCGCACTTCGAGAACTGGAACGAAGAGAAGAGCTGTTCAAGGTCAATGCGACTACATCTGAAGAACTGGAATCCTATCGCCAGGCGGCAGATACCGCCGAGGCCAGGGTCAATAGTGGCGAAGCTGCATTGCGCGCGGCGGTCGCGGAAGTAGCAAGTGCCAGGTCAGTATTATTCGGTTCCGACGTGGACAATCCCTTGTCTGAAGAAGGCATCCAGGCAGTGCGAGCACCGGCGGACGGCACTATATACCGTGTGCTTGAAGAAAACGAACGGGTGGTGCAGGCCGGTACTCCGCTGTTTGCGATCAGCAACCGCGATGACATCGAGGTGGTAGTAGACCTGTTAACCCAGGACGCCGTAAAGGTGGCTGCGGGAAATCCCGTGCTGATCACCGGCTGGGGTGGCGAACATACTTTGCAGGCAAGGGTTCGTTACATAGAGCCGGAGGCATTTACCAAGATCTCTGCACTGGGCGTGGAAGAGCAAAGGGTGAATGTGATAGCAGACTTGATCGAACCACCGCTAAACCTTGGTGCGGAGTACAGGGTAGAGGTTGCCATCATCGTGTGGCAGTCGGAGCGAGAGCTCATAGCGCCAAGCAGCGCCATTTTCCAGCGCGAAAACGGCTGGCATGCATTCACCGTCCGTGAAGGTGTGGCACGACTGCAAGCTCTCGAGGTGGGCAGTCGCACCCAGGAATGGGCACAGGTTCTGTCCGGAATAAATCCGGGTGAGCAGGTCGTGCTGTATCCTTCGGAACAAATCAGTGATGGAGTCGCAATTCAGCCACTGCAGTGACACCGGTACACGGTGCAGGATTTACATCTTTTCGAATGATTTAACCTCGTTACCGAGAGCTGTCCAGTAGTGTTCGATACCATCCTTCAGATGCTCCCATGAATCTTCACCGGCCTCCGCCAGCTCTTCGAGCTTCTCCTTGGCCTTGCCACTTAGCTCCCTGATTTCTTCCATCTTGCTATGGTGCTCCGGTAGCAGCTCGGATTCCGCAGCCTGGATTTGTTGATGCAAGCGCTCTACTTCAGCCTCCAGCTCGGCCAGCTTGGCACGTACCTGTTCTTCATATTCGCGACGATTGCTCATTACTCACCTTCTGAAATAGTTGACGTTCATTTACCTTATGGTGTCTGAGCCGGGCATTTCCAGTCAAGTCTGTCCGTAGATTGATCTGGGTCATGTTCCGGGGATAGGAAAACACCGAATCCGCCACAACACGTTACTATCTCCAGCCCGATTAGCCATGAAGACAATGCTGGCATGCTAATCATGGTAAATTTGAGACCTAACTATCAGTAGGGCGAAACCGTGGCAGAGAAAAATCCTCCCAATACCGAAGACGAATACCTGGCGGACGAAACTATTCCGGATACGCCCCAAACCCGATCTCCCTCATTCAGGCCGGCCTATGAAGACGATGAATTTCTGCGCCGGGATGAATTGCGGCCGGTACGCTTCCAACTGGAGCTGCTGAAGCCGGAATTAATACAGCAGGAACAAGGCATCGAAACCACCGTGGTGGTGTTTGGAAGTACCCGGATTCCCGAGCCGGAACAGGCGGAAGCCAATGCCAGGGCGGCGGCAGAAGCTGCCGGTTCCGATCCCGGTAACAGGCAATTGGAGCAGGCCGCCGCCATCGCGGAGCGAATCAGGAAGAAAGCCCACTATTACGAACAGGCACGGGAGTTGGGGCATCTCATAACTACCGAGTCGAAGCCCCAGGGCGCCTGCGCCCCGGTCATCATTACAGGCAGTGGTGGCGGCATTATGGAAGCTGCCAACCGCGGCGCCCATGACGCCGGCGGCAAGAGCATTGGCCTGAACATCATGATTCCCAGGGAACAATATCCGAACGCCTATGTTACGCCGGAGCTGTCGTTTCAATTTCGCTACTTTGCCCTGCGCAAGATGCACTTCCTGTTACGCGCAATCGCCCTGGTGGTTTTTCCCGGCGGTTACGGCACCCTGGATGAGCTTTTTGAGACCTTGACCCTGATACAGACCAAGAAGATGCGCCCCCTGCCCGTGCTGCTTTTTGGCAAGGAATATTGGCAGCGCATCATAAATTTCGAAGCCCTGGTGGAAGAAGGTGCTATCGACCCGGCAGACATCGAGCTGTTTCAGTATGTAGATTCGCCCCACCAGGCCTGGGAGATTATCCAGTCATCCCAGTCCTGACTGCCCGGGTTGGCTAGCGGGCTACGTAACCGCCATCTACAGCAAGCGCCTGCCCGGTAACGAATGACTCTTCCGCCGAACATAGCCACAACACTGCCGAGGCAATTTCTTCGGGCGTGCCAACCCTGCCCAGTGGATGCATTTCGTTGAGTTCTCGCCACTTCTGCTCATCACCCTGGGAGAACCGGTGCAACATGGGAGTGTCTATGCCCCCGGGACAAACCGCGTTGGCCCTGATGCCGTCATTGGCATATTCCAGTGCAGCATTGCGCGTCAATCCAATGACTCCGTGCTTGCTTGCGACATAGGCGGGAATACCGGGAAAACCGATCAATCCCGCAATAGATGAGATGTTCACAATGGCACCCCCTCCCGTCTTCATCATTGCAGGAATTTCATGTTTCATGCACAACCACACCCCCCTGAGGTTTATGTCGATAACACGATTCCAGTTTTCCAGTGTGCAATCTACCGTTGGAGACTCGGGAATTCCTTCAATGCCCGCGTTGTTGCAGGCCACGTCAAGCCGGCCCATTGATTCCACTACGGATTCAACCATGGCCGCGATGGCTTCGGGCTCGGCGACGTCACAAAAAAGGAATTCGACCGTGCCCGGCTCACCCAGCTCCGCTGCAGTTTTCTCACCCTCATCCCGGTCGCGGTCCACTATGGCAAGCTTTGCTCCCTCTTTCACGAATGCCGACGCCACTGCCTTGCCAATGCCCATGGCGGCACCGGTGACCAGCGCAACCTGGTTGTCGAATCGTCCACTCATCACCTTCTCCTGCAAATAGTTTTAGCTGTCCCTTCTTTCATTATGAAGAACAGGATTGACGCACCATTGACTGGCGTCAAACAATCAGGGCATTTCAGCCCCCGTACGTTTCGCCGTATCGAGCATTGGTTATATGATTAGGCCCGTTTTCATTTCTTTGTAGAAGAATTCTGCCAGTGGCAACTGTTACCTTTCTCGGCGCGGCAAAAGAAGTTACCGGATCCTGCCACCTGCTGGAGTCTCCTTCCATCGGCAGGATTCTGCTCGACTGTGGTATGCACCAGGGCGGTGATGCGGTAGACCGGATCAAGAAAGACAATTTCGAGTTTGCGCCCCATTCCATTGACGGCGTCATCCTGTCCCATGCCCACCTGGACCACAGCGGCCTCTTGCCCAAGCTGGTTCACAATGGCTTCGACGGCCCCATTTACTGCACCTCTCCGACGGCGGATCTGTTGTCAATCATGCTCTACGATGCCCACGGCATCTATGAGCGGGACCTGGAAAGAGAAAACCAGCGCAGGCAGAAACGTGGCCGCAAACTGCTGGAGCCCGAGTACACAGAGACGGACGTAAAAAAGGTGTTAAAGCTTTGCCGGCATCACCCTTACAAAAAATCCATTCCTGTTTCTTCCCGGGCCAAGCTGGTATTCCACGATGCCGGTCATATACTCGGCTCCGCCATAGTCGAACTGCGGCTTGAAGAAGACGACCAGGAAAAGATCCTGGTATTTTCCGGCGACCTGGGAAAGCAGGATTCCATGCTGATGAACAACCCCGCGGTACTGACGCGGGCAGACACGGTAATCATGGAAGGTACCTATGGGGATCGAAATCATCGTTCCCTGGATAACACCCTCATCGAACTCGAACAAATTTTGCGGGAAACCTGGGACCGGGGCGGCAATGTGATGATCCCCGCTTTCGCCGTAGGCCGAACCCAGGAAATCATTTTTCACCTGGGCTGCCTTCACCACGCGGGAAAGCTCGATGGCTGGCAGGTCTTCCTCGACAGCCCCATGGCTATTGCCGTCACCCAGAGCTATGACCGCTGGCTGCACATACTGGACAGCGAAGACATTCGGCACCTGAGCGAAGCCCACAGAAAATCCCTGGCGGAGTTTCTTCCCCAATTGCAACTGACCAGTTCCACGGAAGACTCCATAGCCATCAACAGTATCGACAGCGGCGCCATCATCATCGCCGGTAGCGGCATGTGTACCGGGGGTCGAATCCGGCAGCATTTCAAGCATCGCATCTGGCAAGAAAAGAACACCGTAATCTTTGTCGGCTTCCAGGCACAAGGCACCCTGGGCCGTCTGCTGGTTGACGGATTACGCCAGGTAAAACTGTTTCAGCGGGATTATGAGGTGAGGGCCACAATTGAAACCCTGGGAAGTTTTTCCGCTCATGCCGGGCAACAGGAATTACTGGCATGGCTGGCCGCCTTCAACCCACCGCCGCAAACAATCCTGGTCCATGGTGAAGAAGCAAAACTTGAAGCACTGGCGGCGCAGTTACAGCTTGAGCAGGAAATCACTGCCGTAATTCCGGGTCCCGGTGACTCTGTACAGTTTTAGCCGGCTTCCGCTGGGGCGAGAAAATTTATCGGTGAACGTAGGGCCTGGAAACTAGGCCAGCCGTAGCAGGTCTTCCCAGTCGGTACCGGTCAATAGGCCCGACATCTCCGCATACAGCCCGTGCCTCAACAAACGCTCCCGTTCGAGGAGTTCCGGGACCCGCTTGCTAAGGGCATTGTTATCCTGGAGAAATTCGATGGCCACATCACAATCATGTAGATCACCGGATAATCTCTGGAACAGCTTGAGGTGAATCATGCGGTCCAGGTTGGCGAGTCCGGGATCCAGTTCAAACAGGTAAAAGAGCCGCTTTGCAAGCTTGCGCATGGAATGAATGGCTTCTTCGTTTTCTTCTGCCGCAAGCACCACCGGTCTAGACTGTAAAAACCGGGTTGCAAATTTTTCTATCTGGAGATGGTATTTCGCTTCGATGTCATTCCGGTGTATATCCAGCCGGGGCCGCTTAAGTTTCTTTAAGCTGCGCGCCAGCTTCATGGCGGCTTTCAGCAGCTGTTTACGTTCTGCAGCCAGGAGCCCCAGTAGCTTGTCATGCCGGTCCAGACCGTGAGCTTCCAGTTTTTCCCTGATGACGTCGCAGTCCCGGGCCCGGCTGTTATGTTGAAAGAATTCTCTGCATAGCTGCAGGTATCGCTTTGAAGACTCGTTTTTGCAGTGCCCGGGGAATATTGCATAGGCCGTGCGTAATCGCCGAATCGCAGTGCGTACATCATGGATGGATTCATCATCTGTATTGTCGATGTAGCGGTCGAGGCGTTGTTTGACATTCTCCACGCAATCATCGAAGCGAGCGAATAGATCTTCGTTTGCCGCCTGCTCATTCATACCGGCTCACCGGTTCGTTCCAGGACAGGCGGTTCAACCGCTACTGGATGGGCCCAGAGATAAATGGCCTTGGCCAGGGTCTTGACGGCGTGCCTGATCTCACGGTTGGAATTGAACTGGATCGATACAGCGCCCTCTTCCGCTGCATATTGCCCCACATGAGCCTGGACAAAGCGATTGCACTCTTCCGTGTGCTGGTCATTCAGCTCACCGATACCCGTGAGCTCCTCCAGGATATAGTCATTGCTATGATCACCCAGGATTAAGTCGATAAATTTATCGTAGATCGATTTCTGGAATGTTTTATGACGCTCGTACAGTTCACGCAATGATTGGTCACTTCCGTGCTTCATTACGCGCAGATCCTGTTCAATATCTTTGAGGTTCTTGACACAGAACACCACGTGGCGAGTAATAGTCTGCAACCACTCCAATTGCAGCGCCTCATTCGGCTCCAGTGGCTGCGCCTGTATCTTCATCGAATACCGGTGAATGCGTCCTTCCTGGTTTTTCAGTTCTTCATAATCCCGGTCGAAATCCTGGTGCGTGGTCCCCCCGATTACTGCACGACGATTCTCATCAATTTCCCTGTATTTCTCCGGCTTCAGTTCGAAAATCTGCAAAGCATTGCTCGCTGCTTCCAGGATTAGTTGCCGCACTGTGTCCGTCATGGCGACCAGGGCCGCTTCCACTACTTCTGGTGGGACACGATCAAGAACATTGGTGGACTGCATCATGCCCCTGGAGAACAATTTCTCGATCCAGGTGGCAAAGCGTCGCAACAAGGGAATAAATACCAGCAAGCCCAGCAGATTCATCAGGCTATGAAACGCTACCAACGAATAAAGCGGGTCTTCCAGGCGGAGGATGGAAAAGAGTGCCGGCAATAATGGAAGCAACACAATGAACGCGGTGATATCCACGATAAAATTGAAACTGAAGTGGGCGAATGCCAGTTGCCGCTTTATCACGCTACCGGTAAGACTGCCCAGTGCCGTGGTACTGGTGGTGCCGAGATCCGCTCCAATAACCAGGGCGACTGCTTCCGGTAAGGCAATGAACTGCGCATCGAGGGCCGCCAGCGCCATCATCATCACCGCCGAACTCGATTGCACCAGGGCGGCCATCAGCACACCAAACAACAAGTAAACCAGCGGGTGATGGCCCTGGAGCATGGCGATGTCGAATTGTTGTGGCAGGGTCTCCATGCTCGCCTTCATCACACCCAGGCCGAACAACAGCAACGCCAGGCCGAATACCGCAACTGCGGAGAGGTGCAGCCGTGATTCTCGCTTGCTGATCGCCATGACCAGCGCCGTAATCCCCAGCATGGGCAAGGCCATGGCTTCGAGATCAAGCTTGAAGCCAAAAATGGCGACTATCCAACCGGTAAAAGTCGTGCCCAGGTTGGCACCCAGGATGACACCGATTGCATTGACCAGGGGCAACAGGCCGGCGCTGGCGAAAGCCAGCACCAGCAGGCTAACCATGGAACTGCTCTGCAGTATGGCGGTGGTCACCACGCCAGTTGACACGCTGCCCAGCCTGGAACCGGTGCTGGAACGCAGCCAATTGCGTAACCTGGCATAGCTAAGCCGGCGTATTCCATATTCCAGCTGGGACATGCCAAACAGGAAAATGCCCAGTCCAAATACGAAATTAAGCTGAGACATGAGTTCCAATTACTCCGATATTGCGGATTCTGCGGACGAAATTCAGTGGATTATAGAACTTCAGGACAGGAACGAAATTGATTCTAGTCAAGCCATCACCCAGGCAATAAATCATATATAGACTGTTATAATACAGGGTGAATACTGGCGCAGCCGAGCGCTCAGCCCGTACCTGGACTGGCCCGGGCAATCCGGCTGCTGCAAGAAAATCGTCACATTTTATGAGGTAGATTCGAGTACCGGGCAAGTCAATATGTCAAAATATTGCACTTGATTCATATATTGCCGATACGGGCGCGGATGTCCACGAGAATCCTGCATATATCCGACCTACATTTTGGCCCACCATTCGTAAAGAAAGTGGCGGATGCCTTGTTGCGCCAGCTTCCTGACCTGTCACCGGATGTGGTTGTGGTGAGTGGAGATCTGACTCAGCGCGCCAAACGTCACCAGTTCCAGGAATGCCGTGACTACCTCGACCGGTTTTCGGGCATACCCCTGCTGGTCATCCCTGGAAACCACGATGTTCCCCTGTGGCGAGTTTTCGAAAGAATGTTCAAGCCTCACGGCCTGTACAGGGAAATTATTTCGGATGAACTCAACCCGGTGCTGGAAGTGGGAAACGTGGTACTGGCGGGCCTGGACTCCACGGCTCCCCGGCGCAGCATCTCCAATGGCCGAATTTACCAGTCCCAGCTCAAGCACATCGGCGCGACATTATCGTCAATACCCGAGGACAAGATTCGTATCGTGGTTGCCCATCACCATTTTGCTCCCGGCCATGACAAGGTGCTGGACTTACCCATGCCGCGATCACGCCGCGCAATCGAGTATTTCGTTGAGCACCGGGTGGAGATGATTCTCGGCGGTCACCTGCATCGTTCATATATTGGAAGTTCACTGGATTTCTACCCGGGCCATCACCGCGACCGTGGTGTCATTATCGTGCAATGTGGCACCACGACTTCTCGCCGCGGTAAAGGTCGGGAACGGGATGAGAATACCCTCAATCTCATCGAGACCAACGAAGAATCCCTCACCGTATCCCACTATCTCTATTTCGAAGAGCCTGGACAGTTCGCCCCGATCAGCAAGCACGTGTTCCCCCGTTGGGGCCAGCCACAACACATCCAGGCAAAAAGAGACGCCGGCCATGGATAGCGCCTCGCAATACTCTATTTACTACACCATCGCGGTCATGTTCCTGTGCCTTGGCCTGGGTTCGATCCTGCGCTTTGTCGCACTGCGCCGGGCCGATGCGGAGTTGCGTCGCAAGCGCCTGCTCAGCCTGCGCACATGGTGGATGTTGGCCATATTCATCAGCCTCGGCCTCATGGCCGGTGCACCCGGTATATGCCTGCTCCTGGTCATGGCCAGTTGCATCGCCTGGTATGAATTGACGCGGATGTTCGGGAGCCGGCCACAGGATCGTATCGCGGTCTACGCCGGCTATGTCCTGATAGTCTGCAATTACACCCTGATCCTGTTCGGTTTCCTGGATTTGCACGGGGTATTCCTGCCATTGGCTGCACCTGCCCTGTTCGCGGTGCTGCTCCTGGCACAGGACGAACCAAAAGGCTATATCCGTTCCGCCGGCGCCCTGCTGTGGGGCATCATGTTTCTCGGCTACGGCGTCTCCCATGCCGCCCTGGTAATGGTGATACCGGAAACCGGGAATGGCCCCCTTGGACCGGCGGGTTGGCTGTTATTTATCGTTGTGCTTACCGAGTGTGATGATATTTTCCAGGCCGTGGTCGGACGCCTGTTTGGGTCTCACAAGCGTCACCGGATCGCGCCGGTCATCTCTCCCAACAAGACCTGGGAAGGCTTTATCGGGGGGCTGCTGGTGATTAGCGTGCTGGCGCCCTTACTGGCCCCCTGGCTTACTGACCTTACCCGCCTTGGCGGACCCTGGAATGTTTCGCCAGGGTTACAGGTAATTCTCGCCCCGGTTTGCATCGCCTTGCTGGTTTCCGTCGCCGGGTTCTCTGGAGATATCAACATGTCTGCAATCAAGCGTGATTCCGGTGTCAAGGACAGCAGTAAACTGTTGCCGGGAATGGGAGGCGTAATCGACCGCATCGACAGCCTTACCTTGACTGCCCCGGTTTATGTTTACTTCCTGTACTGGTGGTTGTGATGAACGGGAACAAGGTGCAACCAGAAACCGATACAGATTCCGTGTATCGAAGTAACCGTCTGTGGACAGTACCAAACATTCTTTGTTTTATTCGCCTGCTGGGCGCAATAATCCTTGTTCCCATCGCCTTACAAGGGCGCAATGAGCTTTACCTGTGGTTATTCCTCGCCCTGGCCCTGACCGACTGGTTTGACGGCAAGCTGGCTATACTGCTGAACCAACGCACTATTCTCGGAGCCCGGCTGGATAGCTGGGCCGACGCCGCACTTTTTACATCCCTGCTTTTCAGTTTACTGTTGTTATATGGCGAGGTATTGCTGGCGGAACTACCATGGCTCGTTGCAGCCATCGGGGGTTATATTGTTTCTACTGTCGCTGGATTCTGGAAATACGGGCGCTGGCCCAGCTATCACACACGAGCCGCCAAGACTTCCTGGTTCCTGACAGCCATGGCTGTAATAGCATTGTTCCTTGACCTGGCGCACTGGCCACTGCGGCTGGCACTTGCAGCAATTGCCCTGACCAATATCGAAGCCCTGGCTATTACCATCATCTCTCCGCAATGGCGCGCCAATGTCACGTCCATTTATCACGCCTGGCGCGACACCAGGTCGGCGGCTCCCGTGAACGAGCAGGATGAGCACGATCTGTCGCCTTGAATCGAATTCCTAATCCACCGCCAATCCATCCAGCCGTGCCAGGGTTGCAATAAGTTCTTCCACCCGGGTGCTGTACCCCCATTCGTTGTCGTACCAGCTCACTACCTTTGCCATTCGCCTGTCCATTACCTGGGTCAGCTTGGAATCGAAAATACTGGAATGGCTGTTGCCGATAATGTCACTGCTCACCAATTCTGCCTCGGAATACTCCACGATGCCCTTTAGCGCGCCGTTCGCAGCTTGCAGTACCGCCCGGTTTATGGAATCAACCGTCACGTCCTGCTCCAGTTCAACCACCAGGTCTACGACACTGCCGTCCGGCACCGGGACCCGCATCGCCAATCCATCCAGCTTTCCTTCCAGTTCGGGCAGTACCAGGCCGATCGCTTTCGCGGCCCCGGTGGAGGTAGGCACAATATTCGTTGCGGCGTTTCGGGAACGGCGAAAGTCTTTATGGGGCGCGTCGATCAGGCGCTGACCTGAAGTATAGGCGTGCACCGTGGTTAACAGGCCACGACGAATCCCGAATGCCTCGTGCAGTATTTTTGCCAGGGGAGCGGCACAGTTCGTGGTACAACTGGCGTTGCTTATAATTTGTGTGTCACGGGTAACCACGTGATCATTCACCCCGGTGACAAGCGTTGCTTCCAGCGGATCCTTGCTGGGCACGGTCAGTACCACGCGCTTAGCACCGGCATCCAGGTGTTTATTCAGGTCTTCCAGTTTTCTGAATACACCGGAACTCTCGATCACATAGTCAACACCCAGCTCCCGCCATGGCAACCTGGCCGGATCCGGCTCAGACAGCACACTGAATGGGTCGCCGTCGATTGTCATCTCACCGTCACCGGTTTCCACCTGGCCGGTATACACCCCATGAGTACTGTCGTATTTAAACGCGTAGGCTAGTTGATCTACGCTGGCCAGGTCATTGACCGCAACCACGTCATAGTGCCTGCGTAACTTGGCAATTCGCATGATGGTACGACCGATGCGACCGAATCCGTTTATGGCGATCTTAGGTATCATGGCAAGTTTGCCTCCTGGCGCTGGAATCTCTACATGACAATGCCAATAATCAATGAGCTGGCGCACTCATTACAACAGGAAAAATCGGGTATTTGATTGACGCCCGTCAATCCACATTGTCCGTGAATCTTTATGCTGCAGCAGGATTGATGCGGCCGTCCATGTTAATTGTTCGCCCCAATCGCCTGTGTTAAAAGGAATCGCGATCGAGTCTTTGCGTGCCATGAATTATCGTCCTTTCAAAGCTCTGGAGTTTCTCCACCCCCGCTCCCTGGGCAACCTGAGTCATTATCTTGCCGGACTCGTGCAGAACAGGCTGTGGCTAAAGGTCCTTATTGGCATGGGCCTCGGCCTGGCGGTGGGGGTCATACTGGGCCCATCCACCGGATTAGTTGCCCCGGAAACCGGAGTTACAATCGGTAACTGGCTGGCGTTTCCTGGACGCCTGTTCCTGGCGACCATACAGATGATAGTAATTCCACTGGTTGTCGCCTCGGTGATTCGCGGCCTGGCCGCCAGTGAGAACATCGAGCAGCTTAAACAACTGGGCGTGAGGGTTACGCTTTTCTTCGCCGCAACTACCGCCGTTGCTGCAGCCATCGGTCTGTGGATTGGCAGTGTCCTGGCGCCTGGAGACGCAATGCCCGCGATGCAGTCGGCGGCACCACTGGAGAACGCCGAAACCGTTGCGGCACCGCGTATGGTAGACCTGCCCGACACCCTGCTCGGGCTGTTACCCGGAAATCCCCTGGACGCCATGGTGCAGGGCGAGATGCTGCAGATCGTAATCTTCTCGGTTATTTTCGGCATCGCACTGGTATCCATGCAGGCGAAGCAGGCACGCCCCATGCTGGACCTGCTGGAATCGTTGCAAGAAGTGTGCATGACCGTAGTGCGCTGGGCCATGAAGCTGGCCCCCGTAGCGGTTTTTGGGCTGATGGCGCAATTGACCACTACCGTAGGTCTCGGTGCATTGCTGGGAATGGCCTACTACGTGTTTACCGTGATAGCCGGTCTGCTGTTAATGATGGTGGTATACCTGGTCATGCTCAAGGTATTCACCAACAAGCATCCCCTGAAATTCCTCCGCGAGAGCAGGGATGTGTTGCTGCTCGCATTCTCCACCTCCAGTTCAGCCACTGTAATGCCCCTGTCTATCAAGACAGCGGAAGAATCGTTCGCAGTGAGACCCTCCATATCCCAGTTCGTGATTCCACTGGGCGCCACCATAAATATGAACGGCACTGCGCTCTACCAGAGCGTGGCAACCATATTCCTCGCGCAGGTTTATGGCGTTGACCTGTCCATGGGCAGTATGGCGCTGATAGTTGCCATGGCAGTGGGCGCCTCCATCGGTTCACCGGCAACCCCCGGAGTGGGAATCGTCATTCTGGCCATGGTTCTGAGCACGGTGGGCATTCCCACTTCGGGCATCGCCCTGATCATGGGCGTGGATCGAATCCTGGATATGAGCCGCACGGCGATCAACGTAACCGGCGACCTGGTGGCATGTTCACTGATGGAACGCTGGGTCGGGGGGCACGGTAGTGCCGAGGACCAGCTTGCAGCCCAGGCTCAGCGGGAACAGCAACGGCGGCAGGAACAAGCATAGCCGGAGTGAGTCCAGCCAAAAAAAGAGCCTGCCGAGGGGGACGGGTATACGGCAGGCTCAGTCTTGCAACCTATTGCTGGGGAAAATCCCCCGCCGTGGGGGAAAGCTCTCCGTAGATATTCATGGTAGGGATATCCGGCTTGAAGTCGATGTGGCATCCCTCACAGATATCGACGATCTCATCACCTGCTTGCGAAATTAGTTGAACATTGCGTGCCTGCGCGGCCTGTACCGCACGGCCGGCAGCCCGGGATAGCCCACTGGAGTATTCCCGCCATACACTGTTCGAGGTCCAGGTCTCGTCTGCAGGTCCGGTTCCGGGAATGGACAGCAGCGCCCCTCCTACCTGTAGCTGGCGCGCCAGGTGTTCCAGTTCCCGCCAGTCATCATCGCCCTGGGGATTGCGCCATGCGGCGATCCATATTGGATCAGCAGAATGGTTTATCAGGGATGCCATCACCTCGTTAATGCTGATAGGCAGGCGAGCCTGTTGTTGCTCCGCCGTCTCCTGCGGACCACAGGCGACCAACAGGAACAAGCCAGCGAGAGCAGCCAGCGAGCGAGACAATAAATTTCTTGTTTGGAGTGCTTTCATTGGGGTTCCTCAAGCAGTTGCTAATACTTTCAGTATCTGGCGTCGATAAAGCACATCTCAAGCAATGTCTGTGGCAAACTTGATGCAGGTCAATGTCCACATCGCCAACACTTTAAGACCCGAAAGAAATCCCCATGTTGATACCAGAAATCCAGGATGGGTCGAGTTGATGTTAGCGGCATACTTGCAGTTGACCTGCATCAAGATGCATTCCTCGCTTATCCATGAAATTGCAACCAGGGCCGTTCCGCCGTTTACAGAACACCCCCTTTGACTAGAGCTAAGCAAGCTACGCAGGGAACATCATGAAAAAGTTCATATTTTTGTCCATGTTACTAGCCCTTTCTGCCACCGCTTTTGGCGCTGCCAACCCTGTAATTTTTAATGGCGGCGTGACCGTGGAAGAGAGGGAATCAGCCCCCGACCGTGGTACCCGGCTGGTATTCTTCGTCACTGCAGGAAATTTCCTGTCCAATATAGACGTTATCGTAAGCAGTGATTCGGGTTCGGAGCTGGTAAACACCACAACCGAAGGACCCTGGCTGATCCTGGACCTCGATCCAGGCCGTTACCAGGTCACTGCAGAACGCAGCAATGGTGAGGTCCAGAGCCTGGTTATCGAAGTCGGAGAATCCAGCCAGGAATTTGGCTTTAGCTTTTCAGAAGAGATATAAAGCAGGCTCTCTGACAATCTTTGGCGCGGGGGCAAAGTTGTAACTTGTCATCTTCTGATTCACCAAATCCGGATAGCCCCCGGCTGAAACGCAGCCTCTCGCTGCCACTGGTATCCCTCTACGGCCTGGGAAACATTCTCGGCGCGGGAGTGTATGTGCTGATCGGCAAGGTTTCCGGTGAAGCCGGCTATCTTGCCCCCTACGCGTTTCTCCTGGCATCCGCTGTGGCGGCAATCAGCGCCTTCTCTTACGCCGAGCTCTCATCCCGTTTCCCGCTTAGCGCCGGCGAGGCCGTTTATGTCCAGGAAGGCCTGCACATCCAGCAGCTTTCCCTGCTGGTGGGCTTGCTTATTATTGCCACGGGAATCGTATCCGCTGCCACGATTGCCCGTGGTTTCGTCGGCTACCTGCAGGTATTCGTTGACGTACCCGGCTGGATCACCATTATTTGCCTGCTGTGCGTGCTGGGTGTAATTGCCATCTGGGGCATCACCCAATCCGTTTCCACTGCTGCACTGTTTACCTTTCTTGAACTTGCGGGATTGCTATTGATTCTCTGGGTGGCCATGCCGGAACTGGACCAGTATCCACAACGGGCCCGGGATGCCGCGGGCATTTCGGGCGGCTATGGCTGGGCCGGTCTGGTTGGCGGCGCCTATCTGGCGTTCTACGCCTACGTGGGATTCGAAGACATGGTCAATGTGGCGGAGGAAGTAAGGCGCCCGCGGCGTGTCCTGCCTATTGCCATACTCACCGCCCTGGGATGCGCCACATTGTTGTATTTCTGGGTTGCGGTTAGTGCACTGGCGGTGCTTAGCCCGGAACAGCTGAGCAATTCCGATGCGCCCCTGGCTACGGTATACCAGCAGGTAACCGGCTCCAATCCCTGGATCATCTCCATCATCAGTATGTTCGCCGTGGTAAATGGCGCCCTCATCCAGATCATCATGGCATCCCGGGTAACTTACGGTCTTTCGCGACAGGGCTGGCTACCCCTGTCACTGGCAAGAGTTCATCCGGGCACAAAGACACCTCTGCTGGCCACGGTGCTTGTCACCGCCACCATAATAGTCGCCGCCCTGTGGCTGCCGATCACTACCCTGGCGAATTCGACGACCACACTACTGCTACTGATTTTCAGCCTGGTGAACCTGTCTCTTGTGCGGGTAAAGATGCGCGATGGAAAGGACGCGGATATTTTCCGGGTACCGATGTTCGTGCCAGTGGTGGGTTTTCTCAGCACCCTGGCATTCCTGGCTGCCCAGGCGTCCACATTGCTGTTTACCTAAGGCGAATGAATCAACTCGCCAGGATTGACTCAGATCAATTGCCGCAGACTTCATAATCCGGTCTCCTTGAAATCCAGCCAGTCGTCCTTACCTATGCGATTACAGCATCGCTAAAAGGTGCAATCCTACAGGCAGTTACAAGCCATTAAATTGGAGGAATGACAATGAACCTGGTACCCAGAAATCAGATTTTCGATTTCGACTCGCTATTCAATGATTTTTTTCAGGGTTTCGGAAGCCCCATTGCAAAAGGCAGCGCCGAAGGTCGCGCGGGCATGCGTGTTGATGTGCATGAAACAGATGATGCCTTCGAGATTCGCGCTGATTTGCCCGGGGTCAAGAAAGACGACATTCATGTCACCCTGCACGATGACGTATTAACTGTATCGGCCACGAAAAATACCGAGTCCGAGAAAAAGGAAAAAGGCAAAGTGGTCTGGAGAGAACGCAGCAGTGGCTCTATCAGCCGAAGTTTCAATGTAAGCCCTGGCCTCGAGGAGAAAGACATCAAAGCCAATTTCAGCGATGGCGTGCTGACGCTAAACGTACCAAAATCCAGTGCGGCGACCGAGACCAATCAGCCAAGACGCATTCCCATCAAGTAATCCGGAAAGGGCGATTGGGCCGGCCGCATTAATCTGCAATAATCTACGCCCAGGGAAGGGCCAGTGCATTGCCGCTCTTCGGGAATAGAGGTATCTCTCATGGGAGAAATAAAAAAAATACTGGTGGTAGTTGATCCTACCGTCGAGCGGGATTTCGTAATTGAGCGCGCCAAGCTGGTGGCCAAGGCCGCAGGTGCCAGTATCGACCTGTTTATTAATAATTCCAACACATTGGACGAGCACTCATTCCAATATGAAGGAATCGACGGTTCGTTCTTCGAAACTCAGAAAAAGCTATTCAAGGATCACTACGAGCACATACTGCAGCGGCTGCAGGAAGAGCTTGCCGAAGATGGCATCGAAGTTAGTTTGGAGTTCACCGAAGAGCATAACCTGGCGGAATCCATAATCAAGCAGGCTGGAAAATTAGGGTCAGACCTGGTGATGAAGAGCACTCACCACCACAGTGTCATTGAACGATCCATAATTACCAACACCGACTGGCGACTTATTCGCAAATGCCCCGCTCCCCTGTTATTGGTGAAACCAAGAGAGTGGCAGGCAGACGGCACGATTGCCACTGCCGTGGACCCGACTCACATCAAGGCACAGAAATCCGGGCTGGACCGTAAGCTGGTGCAATCAGCCAATGAGCTGGCACAACTGCTGGGACAAAAGTGGTCTGTTTTTCATTCCTACTTTCCATTTGTCAGCACCCTGTTCCCCATGGGTGGTGAATCAGAGGAATACATCGAATCGATCGGTGAGCAGCACCGGGACAAACTTCAGGAACTGATAAAGGACTATTCCATAGCCGAGGAAGACGTTCACCTTGTCAGGGGAGAAGTGGTACCGAACCTTATCAAGTTTCTCGAGACAAACAATGCCAATGTGCTGGTAGTCGGCGCCCTGTCACGAAACGTGGTGGAACGAGCCATAGTAGGCAACACGGCAGAGAAAATTCTGGAGAATTGCCCCTGCGACATACTCGTTATTAAGCCCGCCAAGTAGCGCCCGCATAAAAAATGGGCAAGCGTCTCCACTTGCCCATTCTTTGATTGACTATTTCCCGGATCAGGAAACTTTGGGTTTGATTACCAGTATGTCTTTCTTCACGTAGTCCAGGACTTTTTCGGCTGTGCTGCCGATCAGCGCTTCTGACAATCGTGAACGGGATATAACACCCATGATGATTACGTCGACACCCAGTTCGTCACTGTATTGATCCAGCGCGTATACGGGGGTTTCATCGATCAGGTGACGATTGGCCTCGGGAATGTCGCGCGTACCGAGTAACTCATTGAATGCATTCTCGTGCTCTTCCTTGATTTCCCCCGCGGAAGCAAATGGCCTCGCGGATTCCGCATAAGCATGGAGCACATGGAAATCACCGCCGGATTGGCTCGCCGCAGTACTTGCGGCATCGAGTATCAGGTCATCCAGTTGCAGGGGCTTGTTGTGACTGTGCAAGGGATCTACCGCGGCAGCAAACGTAAGCTTGTCACCCCAGTCCAGGTCTTTCACCAATAGCAAAGGAATCTGGCAGTGTTTGACCAGCTCCCAGCTGTCGTGCGTAAGGTGGAAATGTTCAATCTTGGCATGGGCGCGACAGTGCTGTACCAGCAGGTCCGCACCGAAATCCGTGGCCAGCTCGACGATGCGTTCATAGCGGGGATACCACCATGCTACTTCCTGGCTGATGTTGTATCCCTCTCCACCGAGCTTATCCACCAGGCCTTGCATGGTTTCCGACAAGCGGGCCAGGTACTCCTTGCGCATGACCATGTAGTCATAGCCAATACTGTGGAAGCTGTGATGCAGATACTTCTCATATCCTACCGAAATCAATTTAAGCTCGGTCGAAGCCTTGTCCTGGACGAATCGAAGAGCCTTGCGGAGCTCGATGGGAAGCCCGTCCGGCGCTGCCGAAAAATCCTCGTTGGCGTCAATAACTACCATGATTTTCTGGTAGGAACTCATCTGAACTTCACTCCTTTAGGTCATGAGAAAGCGGGATGCATTATTACAGGGCGGGGGCCCCGATTCAATAAAAACCGGCTGACAGTGCGGCCTCAGGCCCCGGCCGCTTTGTCGGCACAGCTTACGCAATATTCGGCATAGGGGATGGCCTGCAGCCTTTCTTCACCAATGGTTTCACTGCAAGCTTTACAGCTTCCATATGTTCCATCTTCGATTCTCGTCAGGGCAGTCTCAATCATCCTGAGTTCTTCCCTGCCCTCGGCCTCAAGAGCGGCAATGACATCATCGTTCTCCCGTTCTTTCACCTGCTCGGCAAAGTCCGGGCTAACTTCTTCGCGGTTCTGAAAGTGCGCGTGCGTTCGATCTACTCGTTCGAGTAACTGCTCACGAAGGTCTTTCAGTTTGTTTTCAAGTGCTTCAAGATTCATAAAATACACAGATAATTGATTTGACTGGAACCTGTCTCAATATAGGATTGATATAAATAGTCCATATTGACCCACATCAAGACAGCCATCTGACTGTTTCTATGCAAGAAATCAGGGTACTTACGCTCAATATACACAAAGGTTTTTCCGTTGGGAATCGCCGCTTTGTGCTGGAGGGGATCCGGGATGGCCTGAGGTTATCGGGCAGCAACCTGGTCTTTCTCCAGGAAGTGATCGGAGAGAACCTCAGGCACAGCGAACGCATTGCCGGCTGGCCTGAAACCGACCAGCTCGAGTTCCTGGCGGATACCGTGTGGGATCACTATGCCTATGGCAAGAATTCGATCTACCAGCATGGCCACCATGGCAATGCCATCCTCAGCGAATTGCCCCTCGCCACCAGCAACAATCTTGATGTTTCGACCATGAGGGTCTCACAAAGAGGAATTTTACATGGCATGCTGGAAGCCGGGGTGCACCTGCTCTGCGTTCACTTTGGGCTTTTCGAATTCGAACGCCGGATCCAGGCGCAAAAACTGCTGCGATACCTGGATGAAAACATTCCCGCGCAGGAACCACTGGTTCTTGCGGGGGATTTTAACGACTGGCGTGGGACGTTTCACCGGCTGATCACTACGCGCACGAACCTGGTAGAGGCGCACGCGCAAAGTCGGCAAAAACTCGGCAAATCGTTTCCGGCCTGGTTTCCGCTTTTATCCATGGACCGGATTTATCAACGCGGCTTCGAGATTCGAAACGTGGACATTCTCCACGATACAACCTGGCGCAGCCTGTCGGACCATTGCCCCCTGGTGGCCGATCTGCGATTGCTGGACTAGCTCCATGGAGATCTCACTGTTTCCTTTGTTGCTGACCATTGTCGCGATCTGGGTTGGCATCACATCAGCGCTGCATGCACTTCTGAGCAAGCGCGACTCCAAGTCCGCCCTTGCCTGGGTGGTTTTCTGTCTTGTTATTCCATTGCTGGGCCCGCTGATGTACCTGGTGTTTGGAATAAACCGTGTCGCGACCCGGGCCAGGCTGGAGTTTCAGCCGGAAACTGTCTACGGCGAATCGGAATCCATACCACAGCCAATGGCGAACCGGTTCAAACCGCTTTCCCTGGTAGGCGCCAATGTTACTAACTGGGGGTTAAAGTCTATCGATGAATTAGAGCCATTGGAAAACGGTGAGGCTTTTTACCCACAACTCTACGCCGATATCGACAACGCAAAATCCACAATCTACATGTCCACCTATATCTTCAGAAATGATCCGGTCGGCTCCACGATAGTTAACAAGTTGCTGGACGCCAAAAATCGAGGTGTTGAGGTTCGGGTGATTATTGATGGACTGGGAGAACGGGTTTACGGACCACGCGTCGGCAAGCTGCTGAAGAAGCACAAGTTGAAGTTCGAGATATTCAATCCCCTTCGGTTGCTGCCTCCTTCATTGCACATAAATATGCGCAACCATCGCAAGATCATTGTGATCGATGATGTAGTTGCCTACACCGGCGGACAGAATCTCAGCGAAAGGCACCTGGTCGCAAACCGCGGTGACCGTCGCACCGCCCAGGATCTGCACTTCCGTATGACCGGTAACATCGTTGATGACCTGCAGCACGCGTTCGTGACCGACTGGAACCATTGCTGCCGTCCCGACGATACCCTGGAAGTGTCGGCGAGTAATCCGGCCAGCACCAGTTCAACCACCTGGGGCCGGATGGTTCTCGATGGCCCGAATGAATACCTGGATGAGCTCAACGAGGTCCTGCTGGGGGTGTTTTCCTCGGCCCGATCACGAATCTGGGTGATGACGCCCTACTTCCTGCCCGGGTTTGACCTGGTGGGAGCCCTGGTGGGAGCCCGCCTGCGGGGCGTGGATGTTCGCATCCTGATCCCCGAGCGCACCAACATCTATTTCGCGCACTGGGCTACCCAACATAACCTCAAGTACATCCTCAGCAGGGAACTGCCGGTGTACTTGCAGCCGGCGCCTTTTGTTCACACCAAGGCCATCGTCATTGATGACTTCTATACACTGATCGGGTCTGCCAACCTCGATGCCCGCAGCCTGCGCCTCAACTTCGAGATCGGTGTTGAGATATTCAGCGAATCCTTCAACAATGAAATCGCCGGTTACTTCGACAAGATGATTGCCCGCTCCAGTCTCGCGGATGAAAAACGGCTGGCGGCTCGTTCTGGTCTGGTGAAACTTCGCGACGCCATAGCCTGGCTGTTTTCTCCCTACTTGTAGCCAACTGCCGTCGATTGATCGAAATCAATGATTGGCGGTGACCTTCTCTTGAATATTGGTCAATCGGCACAACATGGTTACTATAGAGCCCCTGCAGGGAGACTAATCATGTACAACAAAATTCTAGTAGCGATCGACCTGTCCAACGACTCCCAAAAAGTAATCGACCGGGCGGTTGCAATAGCGGGAGATGCCGGCAAGTTACACCTGGTACACGTGGTGGAACCGGTTGCAGCTGCGTACAGCATGGATATCTACGCGGTAAATATTAACGAACTGCAACAGGAAGCAATCAATTTCGCCGAGCAACGCCTGGAGAAACTGGCCGCAGAAGTAGGGTTGAAGAATGACCAGGTGCACACGCTGCTAGGCGCACCGGCACCTGAAATCAGAAACCTTGCGAGTGAAATCAATGCCGACGCCATTATCATCGGCAGCCACGGGCATTCGGGCTGGAAGATTCTGCTGGGCAGCACGGCCATCAAGGTATTGCATGGCTCAACCTGCGATGTACTGACGGTACACGTAGGCAAGGAAGAATAGAAAGCTACCTTATATAAGTATGCTGCTCACCTGAGGCATTTCGTCCGGTTTCACCACCAGGATGTCACAGTCCAGCTTGTCTATGAGTTTTTCCGCCGTACTACCGATCAGGATACGATCGAGCCGGGAGCGGGAAACCGCACCCATGACCACGGCGCTGGCGTTCAGCGCATCACAAAGCTTGGGCAGAGATTCGGTAATGGCATCGTCGGACCAGAGGCACTGCCCTGCCTCTATATCATGGCTGGCGGCAAACTGCGCCAGCGCCTCTTCTTCGACCCGTGCGTTCGGTATGACCGGATACATACCCGACAGGGGCGGCATCCAGGCAGAGTGAAAGGCATATACCCCGCCATCGAAGGCATTTGCCAGCGTGTTGGCAGCCGCGATGATCTTGTTATCAAGGGAAGCGGGCTTGTCATGGACATGAGCCGGGTCCACCGCGGCGATAAAGTTTGGCTTTTCCTGCCACTTGCCTGACTTCACTAGCAGCAAGGGTGCCTCACTGAATCGAATGGCCTCCCAGTCATCGTTCCCCAGGATCAGGTTTGTCAACCTGGCATGGTGGGTAACCGCCTTGACTACCAGGGCGGGCTTACTTTCCTGGATGCGCTTGATAATTTCGCTAATCGGGGGGTTTCCCCAGGCCACGGTCACGGACACATCGATTCCGGATTCCCGCAGCGGTTCCGCCAGGACTTCCGCATCCTGCAACTGCTTTTCTCCGTGTTCCCGCCGCAGCTCCTGGGCTTGGATCGGATCGAAATAGAATCCGTCCTCGAGATAGGAGCTGTAGTCGGCAATCAACAGCTCCACTGCCGAGCCGGTTCGTTCGGCTAATTGCCGCGCCCGAACCAGAGCCGGTTGTTGTTCTTCGTCGGCATCCAGTACGACCAGGATTTTCCCTGATTCAAACATGCGAATTCCCCTGCAAGTTTTGTGTGTTCGATTCTAGGGCTGAATCCATAGTCGGAACTTAACCCAGATCAAGCGCCCCGGGCCACGTTTCGCCCGGGTTCCGGATTATAAACCCCTCCGCGCCTCACAGCTAAATTGTGCCAACTTGTAACTGGATAATGCAGTGGAATCGCTTGCTGGTGTTAAATTCGGGCGGCAGACTCTTCCGGCCCAGCGTTCACCCAGGCAATGCAAGCTGAAGAAAAGTCAGTAAATTCATGCGGTTAGGCCAGCTGCTCCATACCGCTGCCCTAAATTGATAGAGCTGATCTATTTAATCGGCATGGTATTAGTGGCAGAATGCCGCCAAAGTTGAGGTAAACATGGGCTCTGCAGACTCTACAAGCGAATCACGGGAAACCGCCGAAACCATCGCCGCGCTCCAGGTAAACACCCGAACATCCAAGGTGTGTCCCCACAATTCCGCCATTTCCTGCGCCAGTTGCAGGCTGAATGAGCTGTGCCTGCCAATCGCTCTCAATGATTCCGAAATCCAGCAACTCGATGACATCGTCGAGCGCAACCGCCCATATAAAAAAGGTGAGCACCTGTATCGCCAGGGCGATGAATTCCGCTCGGTTTACGCCGTGCGGTCCGGAAGCTTCAAAAGTTACGTATTAAGTAACTCCGGGCAAAGCCGGGTTACCGGCTTCTACTTGCCGGGTGAAATAATCGGCATGGACGGAATCGCCAATAAACACTACGCGAATTCCACCGTTGCACTGGAACACGCATCCATTTGCGAGATTCCTTTTAACCAGCTGGAAAAGCTCAGCCATGAGCTGCCCAACCTGCAGCATCATTTCTTCGCCATCATGGGCAACGAAATAGCCAAGGACCAGCAGATTCACACCCTGCTGAGTACCTACACCGCCGAAGAGCGCACGGCTTCATTCTTGCTTGGGCTCTCCAGCCGATTCGCGCGAGTTTCACTATCCCCCATCCGCTTTAATCTGACCATGACCCGAAACGATATCGGGGAATACCTGGGCTTAACCGTGGAAACGGTAAGCAGGATCTTTACTAGCCTGCAGAAGAAGGGTTTACTGGCGGTCAATAACAAGGAAATTGAGCTGCTCGATATCGATGCCCTGCGTGGAATCATCGCCTCCAATTGACCGCGGCCCGTACTAACAACAGTTCCCCCGAATCTCCCCGCTACCCCCACCTGCTGGCGCCGCTGGACCTTGGTTTCACACAACTGAAAAACCGGGTGCTAATGGGGTCAATGCACACCGGGCTCGAAGATATTCCTGATAGCCACCAGGCCATGGCCGCATTCTATGCCGAACGGGCCAAAGGCGGAGTAGGTCTTATCGTGACCGGTGGTTTCATGGCCAGTCGCCATTGCCTGCCACCGGGGCAGTCCCCGGTCTATGAAGACCCGGCACAGGTTGAAAAACACAGGCTCATTACCAGTGCAGTCCAGCAACATGGCACCAGGATTTGCCTGCAGATCCTGCACACCGGACGCTATTCCCGAACAGAAAACCTGATAGCACCATCCCCTATCAAGGCACCTATCAATCGATATGTGCCCAAAGAAGCTACTGCCGGGGAAATCGAAGAGGAAATCCGGTGTTTCGTGGAATTTGCCGAATTCGCTAAATCGGCCGGCTACGATGGCGTGGAAATAATGGGTTCAGAAGGCTATTTTATTAATGAATTTATCGTGGCCCGGACCAACCAGCGAAAGGATGAGTGGGGTGGCAGCTATGAAAACAGGATGCGGCTACCCCTGGAAATAGTGCGCCGAACACGGGAACGAGTTGGTGAAGAATTCATCCTTATCTTTCGTCTTTCTATGCTGGACCTGGTGGAAGGCGGAAGCAGCTTCGAAGAAACCGTCACCCTGGGTCAACAGCTTTGTGACGCGGGCGTCACTATAATCAATACCGGCATAGGCTGGCACGAGGCCACCATCCCGACCATAGCCACCAAGGTGCCGCGGGCAGCTTTTACCTGGGTTACTGCCCGGTATCGCTCGCAACTGCCCGTACCCGTTATTACCTCAAATCGAATCAATACGCCCGAGGTTGCCGAGGAGATTCTGGCCCGGGGCGATGCCGATATGGTATCCATGGCACGCCCCCTGCTCGCGGATGAAGATTTTGTAAACAAGGCCGCGGCGGGACGACCGGATGAAATAAACACCTGTATCGGCTGCAACCAGGCCTGCCTGGATCATATATTTAATGGCCAGCTAACCAGTTGCCTGGTCAATCCCCGCGCCTGTCATGAACTGGAACTCAGGATAACTCCGGCAACAAAGGCCAGGAACATTGCCGTGGTAGGCGCCGGTCCTGCCGGACTTGCCGCGGCCGTCACAGCCGCCGGCCGTGGGCATCGTGTCACCCTGTTCGAGGCAGGTGGGGAGATCGGAGGCCAGTTCAACCTGGCCAAGTGCATTCCGGGAAAAGAAGAATTCAATGAGACCATCCGCTACTTCCTGAACCAATTACAATTACACGGCGTTGAGCTGGCACTGAATCACAGGATTTCGAGCGAGGAACTGAACCAGTCCGACTTTGACGAAGTGGTAATTGCCACGGGCATAAGACCACGCATCCCGGATATCGAAGGCATCGATCACGCTTCGGTTCTGAGTTACGTGGATGTGGTCAGCGGTAAAGCCGTGGCCGGAAAACGGGTCGCCATCATCGGTGCCGGTGGCATTGGATTCGATGTGGCCGAAAAGCTTTCCCATGGGGGCGCGGCGGCCAGCCTGGACATTCCCGTGTTCATGCGGGAATGGGGCATCGACATGTCTCTGCAAGCCCGGGGCGGCATTGAGAAAGTGGAAGCCGAATTCGAACCTTCACCGAGGGAACTGTTCCTGTGCCAGCGCAAAGCCGAAGGATTGGGTAAGAACCTCGGAAAGACCACGGGCTGGATTCATCGCCTGGGGCTGATCAAGCGCGGCGTGCACATGTTGTCCGGTTGCAGTTACCAGCGTATCGACGACCAGGGCCTGCATTTGCTGGTGAATGATGAGCCGCGCCTGCTGGAAGTGGATAACGTGGTACTTTGCGCCGGACAGGAACCGTTACGAGAGCTGGCCGAAGGATTGGATAAGCCCCATCACCTCATCGGTGGCGCTGACCTGGCAGTGGAACTGGATGCCAAGCGCGCTATCGACCAAGGTACGCGCCTGGCCGCCAGCCTCTGACAAATCGATTGGCCACAGAAGGCACAAAAATCACAAAATGCTTGGTTCAATTTAATGATTTTTGTGCCTTTTGTGGTTATTTATCCAACAAGTACTTCTGGAACCACTGCAGGCGCAGGGCGTTTGCCTTTGTAGCATTGTCGCCGCGAAAACCGTGTTGACCACCGGCAATTGTGACGAAATCAGAAGTCACACCGTGACGCTGCAACTCGGCATACATTTCCTTTGAATTGCTGATGTTCACCAGGTCATCGGCATCGCCATGAATTAACAAGGTGGGCGGATCATCTGCGTCCACATGCAGTATGGGTGAAATCGCGGCTGCATGTTGTTCCGGGAAATCCAGTGCAGGAAAGCGGTCGCTGGGCCCACGAATGCGGCGCAGGTCTACCGGCGGAAAGTAAGAAACTACAGCGGCAACCTGGTTGTCGCCACGCATGACTTCGTCTTGCGCGCCGGGATCGCCACTATCCGAATCCAGACCCAGCATCAGGGACAGGTGACCACCGGCGCTGCCGCCAGTCACCCCGATACGGTTTCTGTCAATGCCATATTCAGCCGCATGACGCTTGATATGACGCAGCGCCCGGCTCACATCGGCGTAGGCATCGGGCACGTGATAGCGCGGTGAGCTGCCGTGAAACACCGGAATTACGGTGAATCCCGCTTCCAGTTCAGCCGGAAACCTCTGCGCCCAGGCCTCAGCCGGCGCCCAGCGTGAATACCAGCCTCCGCTGACCATGAACACGATGGCGGCTCCATTTGGATTCTCAGGTTTGATGACATCGTAAATCAGGGCCATGCCGTCTTTGTGGCCGTAGATTACGTCGCGTTCAAAGTTCGGATCCGCCCATGATTTGGTGCCGGCCAGAACCAGGGCCATGGCGATGCAGGCTGCAAATTGTGTTTTATGATTTTTCATCCCGGTCTCCTCGGGTTTCCATGTACTTGATTTAGGTCGTGCAGTGTAGGCTTCCGGTTCAGGGGCGTACACGCACGTATTTTTCGAAGCGCTGCCGCCCCACTTGCCCGGCAAAGATATTCCCCTCGGCATCAGTAGCCAGAAACTCGATACCGCTGCCGGTGGGAACTTCGTAGTCGGGGATAAATTCGGTTATCCAGCCGTTACGGGCATCCCCGATACGGATGCCCCTTTGCCAGCCGCGATTCCATTGGTCACCGGACATTCCATCGGCGACATAGATGCGGTCATCGGCATCGATCCAGATGCCACTGGGCCGGCCGAACTGGGTCCAGATATCCAGCAACTCACCATCGGGGCTGAAGATCTGCAGTCGGTTGTTGCCACGGTCGGCCACGAAGATGCGGCCCTGGGAATCCATCTTCAGATCATGGGGATCGTTGAAGAATCCCGACTCCCGGCTCAGGGAATCAATGCCGCCGCCCAACTGCAATAACAATTCACCGTTTGCAGAAAACTTCAGGATGCGGTTATTGCCACCGCGGTGGCCGTCCGCCACCCATATCTCACCATTGGGAGCCACCAGCACCGCGGCTGGGCCGTTAAAATGAAAAGAGTCGTCTCCCGGTACACCGGCCTCACCCAGGCGCATGAGCACTTCGCCATCCTGGTTTAATTTTACGACCTGGTGTCCCAGGCCCAGTTCCGCCCCGGGAGCACCGCGGGCATCACCGTCGGGAGCACCTTCTGTAACCCACAGGTTGCCTTCGGAATCCAGGTCAAAGCCATGGGGCCAGGCAAACAGTCCGGCGCCGATGCTCTTCACGGCACGACCTTCCGCATCGAGCTTGTGAATAGGATTGAGATTTGAACCGGCGCACTGGTTGGCGCCGCAGCGTTCCACGATCCAGATGTGTTCACCATCGGGATCGGGGTGCACACCGGTAACCACACCCATCTCCCTGCCCCCGGGCAATTCGCCCCAGTAGTAGATCACCTGGTAGGGATTGTCGGCTGCGGCCTGGCCATAGCCGCTGAGCGGCAAGCAGAGCAACGGAAAGGTGGCGGCGAGTACTGCTATACGCCTGAAAATGGGGTATTCAGATAATCTGGAGCGCTTCATGAACGGCCTCTTCTTCTATTTATAGAGTGGATTTACCTGCCCCGAAGCAGGTTACCCGGTGAATACTGGTCGGTAAGCTCGCGGCGACTCATGTCCCAGTCTACCCGGGTCGACAGTCGCGCCGGGTATTCCAGCAGTGGTACACCGTATTTTTCCAAGCTGGGTGCAAGCCGCTGTGCGGTGGTCACCATTCGGCCCCTCGGTGGCAGCGAATCCAGCCAGGTGATTATGATGCGATTGCCGGAAGCCGGTAACTTGAAGTTAAAAAACTCGTTGAACGCGCGCTGGTAAGTCACCGATTCGTGATCGTAAAGGCGGCTGGTGGAGAATGTGTTGGCCACCAGTACACCATCGGGAGCCATTACCTGCTTCACTTCTTCCAGGAACTCGCGAGTAAGCATGTGTTCCGGAATGTAATCGCCGGAGAATGCATCCAGCACGATGTAGTCGTATTCTCGTCCCGCAATGCCCGCGCGCTTTATAAACAGGCGCGCGTCATCAACGAACACCCTCATGTTTTCCGTTTCTTCAAAAAAGAAAAATTCCCTGGCCACGTTAACTACCGCCTGGTCGATTTCCACGATGTCAATACTTGCATTGGGAAATCGATCACTCATGGCGAGGGGGATGGTGCCGCCGCCCAGTCCCGCTACGAGAATGCGTTGGGGATCGGGCTGCAGCAGAAGCCCGGCAAAACTCATCTTGGTGTAGCTGAACACCAGCAGGTCACGGTCATCCACGTCAACGCAGGTCTGGTTGCGGTCCCCTCGATGCACATTGAACAGCAGGCAACGCCGGTCACCGTTCTGTTCCACGGTGATATCGCGATACACCGATCGTTCTTCATGAATGACATCGGCAAACAACGCCGGGGCAAGGGAAACCGCCAACAATACCGACCATATCCGGGCCAGGTAACTATTTTTCATACTGTGGCACCCTGTTTTTCGCCTTGCCGCCTACAGACAGGTAGTGGCTTAGCAAAATTATACAGCCCGCCAGGATTAGGGCCGAGATCGATCCCCACAGGATCTGGTTTACTTCCATCCACAGCACGAAGTAGAAAGTTGTACCGAGCGTCCCCGCGGCACTGCCCAGGGTGGAAACAAAAAACAGCAGCCCAGCCATATGGCCACTGTGAGCTTCGTTCTCTACAAGCAGCCGCACCGAGTAAGGTGAGATCATGCCAAGAATGCTGGTTGGCACCAGGTACATGATGATGGACGCAGTCAGCGATCCGTAACGCGGATCATCGATATTCATGAAGATGGGGCGCATGATTTCGTCGGCAAACAGGATTATCGGCAGGGAAAATACCGCCGCGCCAATGAAAAACATGGCATAGGTCGTCGCATTGGGATTGCGTGTCGAGAGCCGACCACCCAGCAGGTATCCCAGCGCCAGGGCGAGCATGAACACGGTAATTATGGAACCCCAAACCGACAGGCTGCCACCGAAATAGGGAGCCATGATACGAGCCCCCAGCATTTCGATAGTCATGATGCAGAACCCGCTGATGAACGCCATGCTGACGATTATCGGTCGCGGTAATGCGCTTGCACGTCCGGTTTTTCCAGTCACTGAAAGTTAATCCTTGAAATAGAACAGTAAAAGTACCACCGACCGCCGCGCCAGGGAAAGGTCATCCATACTGGGCCTTCGGTTACTGGTCGCGGGCGCCCAGGTGGCGGCCGCCATCCAGCGCGATGACCTGACCGGTCATGTAGCGGGTTGCATAGGACGCCAGGTATACGGCGAGGCCGGCCATATCCTCCGGGCAGCCAATGCGCCCCAGGGGATTTTCCGTCTCTATCTTCTCCTGGAACTGGCTGAGGGTGTATTCCATCATCTTGCTTTCAAACGGTCCCGGAGCGATGGCATTCACGGTGAGCCCACGGGGCGCGAGTTTCACGGCGAGGTTCTTGGTAAGAAAATGCACCGCCGCTTTGCTGGCGCCATAGGCGTAATTGTCCATTGAAGACACCCGCAGTCCGTCAATGGAACCGATGTTGATAACGCGGTTGGGGTTCTCTGTCGTGGCGCCTTTTGTCAGAAGGGGAAGTAGCATCTGGGTGAGAAAGAATACGGCCTTGACGTTAATATCCATGACCTTGTCATAGCCGGACTCCGGGTAATCATCGAAAGATGAACCCCAGGCCGCGCCGGCATTGTTGACCAGTATATGGATGACTTCTTCCCGTTGCTTGATTTCATTCACGAATGCCTGCCGCCCCTCGGAGCTTGAGAGATCCGCGGGAAGGGCAATGCAGCTTCCCGTTGCCGACAGCTCTTCGGCAGTTTCCAGGCAGGCTTCAGCCTTGCGCGCGGTAATGTAGGTTTTAACGCCATTACTCACAAAGCCCTGGGCAATCATCTTGCCTATGCCACGGGAACCGCCGGTGACGATTGCAGTTTTTCCGGCGACGGAGAACAGGTTTTCAATTTCGAATGACATATCAGGCTCTCTTTATGAAATTTTTTATAACTCTATCTCACCGTGCATGATCAGCTCGCACATGCGTTGCAGGATCGCTGTTTTTTCCACCATGGCCTTGAAGCGCTGGTCCTTGGTCAAGCCATGGTAGTAGCGGTAGTAGATTTGCTGGCCAATGACACCGAGCCGAAACAACCCAAAGCAGAAATAAAACGGAAAATTTTCCACCGAAAGCCCGGTGCGTTCCTGGAATCGGTCAATGATTTCTCTTCGCGTGGGTGCGCCGTCCACATCGCTGGGCATGTTGCGATAGGAGCGGAAAAACTCCGGGTCTCCCTGCTCTACCCAGTAGCCCAGAGTGCAACCGAGATCCATTAGAGGATCACCCACCGTGGCCATTTCCCAGTCCAGTACCCCGATAACCTGTAAGGGATTCTCAGCGGAAAAGATGACGTTATCCATCTTGTAGTCATTGTGAATGACGCTGGCCTTACCGCTTTCCGCGGGCATGTTGTCGTGCAGCCATTGAATCGTTTCATCACAATTGGCTGTATCCGGGGTAATGGCGTCCTGCCAGCGTCGCGTCCAGCCATCCATCTGCCGCTTTACATAGCCCTCGGGCCTGCCGAAGTTTTCCAGGCCGGCCTCCTGCAGGTCTACCGAATGCAGTTCCCCCAGCACATCGAAGAAGTTAAACAGCTGTTGCCTGATTTCATCGGGACTTAGCTGCAGGGCCGCGGGGTATTCCCTGCGAATTACCAGGCCCTGGATGTAGTTCATCAGGTAGAAATCACAGCCGATGACATCGTGGTCGTCACAAAAATAGATGGGTTCCGGGCCGTAGGGAAAAATGCCCTTCAGTGCTGACAGGATTCTGTATTCCCGGGACATGTCGTGGGCAGATTTGACCTTGCTGCCAAAGGGCGGGCGGCGCAATACCCATTTCTGGTCGCCGCTGCTCAACAGGTAAGTAAGATTGGAGAAGCCACCGGGAAATTGCTTTATTTCCAGGGTATCTACTGCTGCACCCAGCACCGGGCGCAACTGCTGCTGCAGCCGGTTCAGGTCGAGCTCCTCTCCTTCCCTGATGTCGCCGGCACGGTCGACTAGTTCATTAGCAGTCACGAGATGTTGTTCTTGTTTTAACGATAAGTAATTTTGTGGGTGAGGCCGGGGCGTTCCAAGTGCGCCAGGCTATTGAACAGGGTGAGCGACATTTTCCCGTTGCCGTATTTTATTCGTGTGACCGAGCTGTTATGCAACATCCAGTTCGTGGCAATCACCTGTTCATCGGGAAATTGTAATACTCTTTGCAGCGACGTGGCTATCACTCCCCCGGACGATGCAATCAGCACGCGGCGACCCGAAGTGTGGCGCGTCATCATTTGATCCACGGCTCCCTGGACTCTTTCCTTGAAGTTATTCCAATGCTCGAATCCAGCATCTTCTTCCCGGGGCGTCAATTCCCCACGAATCCATTTCAGGGTAGCCGCTTCGATCAACCGCTGGAAAAGTCTTTCTTCCTTTATAGGGAATGCTGTTGCCGGATCCAATTGTGCTTCCTGGGGAAAGTCACGCAGGTACATGCGTACCAGGGGATCGCCGTTGTACTCATTAAGTGCTGCATCTACCGTAGGTTCACCTTCTTCTTCTCCTACCAGGTGCTTAAGGGCGACTGCGGTTTCCCGCTGCCGTTGCAGGTCACCACAATAAAGGTGATGGAAGGATTCTCCCAGTTGTTGCCAGTGGTCGGCGAGGAGTTTTACCTGCTCCCAACCCTGCTCACTGAGCTTGTCATAGGAATCTGTGCCGAAAGAAGCCTGCCCGTGGCGGACAAAAATCAGCTCGCTCATTACGGGTCAGGTGGAAAGCAGGGAGGCGTAGCGGTTGGCATGGAAATCCGCGTCACCAAAGAGGATTTCCAGGGCTGTAATGCGCTTGAACAGGTGGCCTACATCGAGCTCTTCGGTCATACCGATACCGCCGTGTATCTGGATCGCTTCCTGACCAACATGACGCATGGCGCGCCCTACCCGGCTCTTTGCTGCGCTAACAGCCTTCGACTTGGCGGTTGCGTCCGCGTCTGAATCCAGTTCCATGGCCGCCATGAGCACGATGGACCTCGCCTGCTGGCATTCGATAAACATATTCGCCATGCGGTGTTGCAATGCCTGGAAACTGCCAATGGGCACATCGAATTGCTTGCGGGTCTTGGAGTATTCCACTGTCTTGTCCAGTAGCACCTCCATGGCACCGACACCTTCGGCAGCAGCCGCCACGGTGGCCCAGTCGATGACTCTTTCCAGGGCCTCCAGGGCCGCACCCGGTGCGCCGATCCTGGTCTCTGCGCGGGCGTTGTTCAGCGCCAGGAAAGCGGATTTATTACCGTCGATGTTGGTGTAGGCTCGGATTTCCACACCTTCGCCGTCGGGATCCAGCAGAAACAGGGAAATGCCTTCCCGGTCTGTGGTATCTCCCGCCTCCCTGGCTATAACCAACAGCTTGTCGGCATTGGATCCATTGAGTACCGCAACCTTGCCGCCTGTCAGCAGGAAGCCCTCGCCGTTGGTCTTGGCCTCGGTGGCAACATGAGCCAGGTTGTACCGGCTCTGGGATTCCGCGTAGGCCAGGGCAAGCTGCAGTTCTCCCGCCATGATTTTCGGTAACAGCTCGGCTTTCTGTTCGGCATCGGCGAGAGCCGCCAGCAGTCGTCCTCCCAGCACCATGGTGGGGAGAAAGGGTTCCACCAGGTTGGCCCTGCCGAACTCTTCCATCACCACCATTAAATCTACCGCTGAATCGCCAAAACCCCCGTCTGCTTCCGAGAAAGGAACCGTGAGCCAGCCCAGTTCCGCAAACAATTGCCAGTTCTCCCGGCTATAACCGTCCGCGCTGGAGATTATCTTGTTACGGGTTTCAAAATCATATTGCTGCAGCACGAACTTACGTACGCTGTCCTGCAACATCTGTTGTTCTTCTGTGTATGAAAAATCCATCTGCTCTCTTCCTGTATCTCCCCTCGCTATAGCGACCTACAGGCCGAGAACTGCCTTGCAGATAATATTACGTTGAATTTCGTTAGACCCACCGAAAATGGATAACTTCCGGTTGTTGAAATAGGTGAGCGCGGTGCCACTCATGTCAGCCTGGGCCGGTGGTGTGCCCTGGAATCCTTCTTCGAACTGCTCTGGCAGGAATGGCAGGCACTGATAGCCCGCCAGCTCGACAAACAGCTCGTCTATGCGCTGAGCCAGTTCCGTGCCGACAATTTTCAGGATGGAAGATTCAGGTCCGGGCGCCTTGCCCACGCTGAGCGCGGCGAGTGTCCTGAGCTCGGTATATTCCAGCGCCTTTAATTCAATCTCTATATCGGCAAGTTTCTGCCGGAAAGACGGATCATTCAGCATCTTGTTGCCAAAACCGTCATCGATATTCGCGGCGGCGCGCTTCAGCGCCCGCAGGCGACGTGTGCTGCGGGGGACCTGGGCGATATTCGTGCGTTCGTGAGTAAGCAATACCTTGGCATAGGTCCAGCCCTTGTTTTCTTCACCAACAAGGTTTTCCGCGGGTACCCGAACGTCATCAAAGAAAATCTCATTCACTTCGGGATGGCCATCCAGCAACACCACCGGTTTCAGTGTGATACCGGGAGATTTCATGTCAATCAGGAGAAAGCTGATGCCCTCCTGCTTTTTGGCGGTGTTGTCCGTGCGAACCAGGCAGAAAATCCAATCGGCATACTGGCCGTAGGTATTCCAGGCCTTGCTGCCGTTGACAATATACTCATCGCCTTCCCGCACCGCCGTGGTCTTGAGCGAAGCCAGGTCAGAGCCGGAGTTAGGTTCCGAGTAACCCTGGCACCACCATACATTGCTCTGCAGGATATCGGGAAGGAAACGTTCTTTCTGCTCGTCGTTGCCATAGGCCATGAGTATGGGGGCAACCATTTTCATGCCAAAGGCAATGGGCTCCGGCGCGCCGATAAGCCCCATCTCCATGGCAAAGATATGCTTTTGAATTGGGGTCCAGCCGGTTCCGCCGTATTCAACAGGCCAGTTTGGTGCTGCCCAGCCCTTTTCATACAGGATTTTCTGCCAGCGGATAATCTCTTCCCTGCTGAGCCGGATATTGGCGTCTACCTTGGCGCGCAGGTCAGCCGGAAATTCGTTTTCCAGGAACTCCCGCGCTTCTTTTTGAAATGCCAGTTCCTCCGCTGTGAATTCAGCGTTCAAGCCTTCTCTCCCGTTTGTTTACCACGATACGGCCGCTGCCGTTTCTCGACACCCGCTCCGGCCTCATTCCTGGACCCGGATTTGGGGGTTGCAAGAGTACCACGCCTGAGCCACGAAAGTAAGGGAAAACCGAACGATCGCTCGATGCCAAACCCTGATAATTACTGGCTCTCCAGCCACCTGTTCCGGACCTTATTGGCCCGGCAAGGCCGATTTTTCATGGCACGAAGCCACCAAATCCGGTATATTGCGCATCCCTTGAAGGCCGCATCGAGACGTGCCGGAAATCTCCATCTAACAGTCATTTCCCGGGTACCACCATGAATAGCAGAAAACTTGTTAACTCAGCTTTCTTATTGATTTCACTGCTTACCATCACTGCCTGTAGCTCTACCAGTGAAGACACGGGGGCAGACCAGTCCCAGGCCAGCAGCGACAGTGGCCTGTCTGGAATCGAAGCAACCACCCAGCGCACCAATCAGCTGGAAGCCGAAGCACGAGCCCGAGCCGCAGCGGCGGAAGAGAGAATTCGCTCGGCCGCCCTTTCCACACGGGTTTTCTATTTCGATTTCGATGTAGCGGAGTTTCGTCCCGCCGACCGTGATGTGCTGCGCTTCCATGCCCAGGATCTCGCATCAAATCCCAGCAAGCGCATTCGCCTGGAAGGCCACGCGGATGAACGTGGAACCCGGGAATATAACCTGGCCCTTGGCGAGCGTCGTGCCAATGGCATCCAGAATTATTTTATTGTGAACGGAGCATCCCGCAACCAGGTCGAAGTTGTGAGTTACGGCGAGGAGCGGCCCGCTAATACCGGAACCACCGAACAGGCCTATCAACTCAATCGCAGGGTGGAAATCATAGAACGCTGATAACGACTGCGGATTTACCTGAGAGCCGGGCCATGCCCGGCTTTTTTGTGCCCGGCTTCTATTTCCGGGAAAGATTCCGCTGTAGTAATTCACCGATACGCCGCAAGGCATGCATGCCCGGTGGAATGCCACCGGCGAACGAAACGAATGCGTGAATCATGTCTGTGTAACACTCGTGCAGTACTGGAACACCAAACTGAGCCAGGCGCTCAGCGTAGGCCTCCCCTTCGTCCCTGAGCGGATCGAAACCGGCAGTCAGCAAGTAGGCAGGTGGCAGACCCTCCAGATCAGCAGCGAGAAAATTTAATTGCGGGTCCTCTGCCTGGGAGGGCGATTCCAGGTAGTGACTGCGAAACCAACGCATACCAGCCCGGGTAAGGTAGTAGCCATGGGCGAATTCGTTTACAGAAGGGAAACTCATGGCGAGATCTACCGAGGGATAAATTAAAACCTGGTAAGCAGGCATGGCCACCGACTCCCGTTTGCAGGCAAGGGTGACGGCGATGGAGAGATTTCCTCCGGCGCTGTCACCACCGATGGCGATACGACTCTTGTCGATTCCAAGTCTTGTTGCGTTGTCCGCAATCCACCGGTATGCCGCGAAGCCTTCGGCATGAATTTGCAGGATCTTGTGATCCGGAGCCAGGGTATATTCAATGGAGAAGACCATGCAACGACTGAGATGAGCGAGTTGCTGGCAAACAGTGTCATAGAGCTCTACATTTCCCAGCACAAAGCCGCCACCGTGGAAGAACACCAGAGCTGGTTGCAGTTCTGCCGCCTCACCAGCGGGTTTATAGACGCGAGCCACGATATTCCCATCTCTTATCGGAATGAAAATGTCTTCCATAGCCGGAATATCACAGCCCGGCGGTGCAAAGGGATTACCCCATTCCTGGCGCAGGCGCCGGGCTTCTTCCGGCGTACTGTCTTCCAGCTGTTTTTTCCGTGCTGCGGCATCTGACAACTTGATCGCCATCTCGTGGGGCGCGTCCGTTCTGGCGGCGTGGTTACTGATGGCTGTAGTCAAGGGCGGCTCAGAAGAACATGTTTTTGGGTTTGGCCTGTTCGAATCCAACCAGCCAGATCAGCAGGGTGAACAACAGGAAACCGGGAAGAACATACAGGGCTACATTGCCCAGAGACTGCAGGGTGAGATCGAAAACAGCTACCACTCCGTAAATCAACATGCCCACCACATGAGCCAGCAGGTAGTAATTGATGAATGGTGCGCTGTTATGGGTCATGGGCCAGGGCCTGGCCAGTAAGAACCAATGCAATCCGACTACAATTCCCAGCAGATCCGTTGGCCAGAACAACAACAGGTTCACATTGTGATGCAGGTCCAGGTGTTCAGACACGAACCAGCTTCCCAGCATCAGGCAGCCGTAGATCCCGCTGAATGTCGCGGTGAGCAATCCCAGCAGCCCCAGCAGGCGAAAGTTCAACTGGGGTGACTTGAGACCAATTCGGGAATGGGTTGCGAAATAGGACATTGGGATTTTCTTCAGCATCAGGAACAGGAACAGTACCGGCGCGATCAATACCAGGGTAGCTGCTTCATATCCGTTCACGTCTACCGTAGGAGGGGGGAATTCCATGATTACCTGGGGATCGGAAAGCAAACCAAGCCTGCTTCCGTTTTCTGCCACGTCGCTGGGCACCGCGTAGAGTTGCTCCCTCAGTTGCAGCGGCAAGTACATGTTCTCCCATTCGGTAACCGGACGATCGATGTTGCTGTTCATCAGGATATCCAGGGAAAACTTGATCAGGAATACGGAATCATAGTGTGACCTGACCTGGTCCCTGAATGTGGACTTCGTAACACCATCGAAAAATGCGGCGATGTTTCCGGCCAGGGCTTCATCGAGGTAATCCCGCACCCGGGTTGTACAGTTGTCGAAGAAATACAGGTAAGGGTAGGTAATATTTTCGGGCTCCAGGTTCCACATCAGTCTCTTGTACAATCTCGCCTTTTGCGGGTTGGTCAGGTTAATGCGATCCTGCCACATTGTTCTCTGCTGGGCGCGATAAGCGTTAAAAAAATCAATCGAGAGCTGGGTATCCAGCTTGTAGTTCATGATTCCTTTGAAGAAATTGTAAGAGAAAGGAATTACACCGCCACTGGTGTCGAATGCTCCCCAATTAAATACCAGGTCGGTATTGGTATTCTCATCGTACATTCGCACCGCGGTATGACCGAAGTTATCCCAGACCTGGTCCCCTACATCGACTGTTATCAGGTAGAAATGTACACCACTGAGGTCTTCAGGAAGGGGGTAGGAATCAGGATCAGGTATTGCGGGTACGGCGGCTCTTGCAGGGATAGAAAACAGAGAAAAGGCAAAAACCAGTACAGGCACCACCACTTGAATTTTCCGGCGAATTTGTGGCGGAAGGGTGCTGGTCAGAGTCATCGTTGCCTTGGTCGCCGCTGTTGTCATTGTGGCGACGAAAGGCTTAATGCTACCAAAGATAATGAATTGAGCAAGAAAGCACTGCAGGCATAAAAAATCCCCACTCAGTATCCGCCGAAACTGAGTGGGGATTCTCGGAAATGCGCCGGATCAAGCAGGCAAATGAAGTGTGGGTTTTGCGAGGAATGCCTGCCCGGATGGCCTATCCGATAACGTGTATAGACTAGGCCGGGCCGGCTGAACTGAATCTGAACGAGCCTGTTAAGATAAAAAATCCATCTATTTCATTACCTTACAACTCGAGCCGGGCATGGTGCCCGGATTCGGAGCCTGGCAAATCCAATACTCAGGGCTAGTGCAGGTGCAGCGCGGGCCTGTTCGAATCCTGGGAGAGCGTTTCCACCAGTTCATCGAAACTGTGCAGGTTATGTACCGGACGGAATTCATCCACGCGGGGAAGTATGGCCCGAACACCCATGGCCCTGGGCTGGAACTGGTCATAGCGCAATAGCGGATTCAACCACACCAGTTTGTAGCAGGACTTCGACAACCGTTCCATCTGCCGCTCCAGCTTGCCGGCGTCATCGCGCTCTAGGCCGTCCGTGACCAGCAACACGATGGCACCACTGCCCAGCACCCTGCGCGACCAGCCCTGGTTAAATTGCCTGATACATTCGCCAATGCGGGTCCCCCCGGCCCAATCTTCAACGTTCTCGGATATGGCTGACAGAGCAATATCGATATCCCGGTATTTCAGGTGCCGGGTAACATTGGTGAGGCGAGTACCAAACACGAATCCGTGCACTCGTTCCCTGTCATTGCCAAGGGCCTGCATGAAATGCAGGAACATCCGTGAATAGCTATCCATGCTGCCGGAAATATCACATAGCACGACGATAGGTCGCGTGCGGCTGGACCGATTCCGGTACCTGATTGGAATTGTATCCGCACGTCGAAGTACTTCGCGAAAGCTTCGTCTCGTGTCTACATACTGTCCCGTGGCAACCGCTTCGAAGCGGCGCGTAGGCATTGAATGATGAGGCAGACGTAACCGGGCGATGGCTTTTTTTGCCACCGCGATTTCTTCAACCGACATCTGCTCGAAATCTTTTTGCTGCAACACTTCCGTGTGTGAAGCGCTCAGGCTTGCATCGAATTCGACCTGTTGCTGCTGTTCCTGGTCACTCGACCTGTTGTTGCGCATGGCCTCGCTGAGACGCCTGCTCAGGGCTTCCAGTTCAGAATCACCGGCCACCAGCGTGGGCAGCATCATTCCCAGCATACGATCCATGATTTTCGGGTTGCGCCAGAAGATATGAAAGGCCTGGTCGAAAATCTCGCGATGTTCCCGTCGATTAACAAAGACGGCGCTTAGCCCGGCGTGAAACTCTTCCCGGTTGCCTATGCCGATAATTTCCACGGCTCGCACCGCGTCCAGGGTGTGTCCCGGACCCACAGGCAGTCCTACGGCCCGCAGCAGGCGCGCAAAATGCACTATGTTTTCACTAAGCCTGTTGGACTCTACAGGAGTGGTTTCCGGCATGATGTCAGTTGGCGGCGGCCTGGGCCATCTCGCTCTTTACCTGTTCCAGCAACTGGGCGGCTTCGCTACCCCGAATCTGGGCAATGTCATCCTGGTACTTGAGCAGTGCACCCAGGGTGTTCTCCACCACCTCTCCATCCAGGGCTACCTTATCCAGCTGGGTTAATGCATCGGCCCAATCGAGGGTTTCCGCGATACCTGGCAGTTTGAACAGGTCTTTTTCCCGCAGCTTCTGCACGAAATGAACCACGTGCCTGGCCAGTTGTTGATCGATTCCTGGCAACCTCGCGTTAAGAATTTGCAGTTCACGCTCGGCGTCGGGGTAGTCGACCCAGTGATACAGGCAACGCCGTTTCAGTGCGTCGTGTATTTCCCGAGTTCGATTGGAAGTGATGATGACGATGGGCGGCTGCCCCGCCCTGATGGTGCCAAGTTCGGGAATGGTGATCTGGAAATCCGATAGTATTTCCAGCAGGTAGGCCTCGAAGGGTTCGTCGGCCCGGTCCAACTCGTCGATGAGGAGAACCGCCGGCTTGCCATTATCACCGCGCAGCGCCTGCAACAGGGGTCGTTCAATCAGAAAGTCGCGGGAAAAAACATCCCTGGAAAGGTGGCTGCGATCCAGCTCCCCCGCCGCCTCGGCAAGGCGAATCTCTATCATCTGCCGGGGATAATTCCATTCGTAGACCGCCGAGGCGACATCGAGCCCTTCGTAGCATTGCAGTCGTACCAGGGGGTAATCCAGGATATCTGCAAGCACCTTGGCGATTTCGGTCTTGCCCACCCCTGCCTCTCCTTCCAGGAACAGGGGACGCTGCATTTTTAGTGCAAGGAACAGGATAGTAGCGAGATTACGATCGGCAATGTAATCGCCACCTGCCAGGCTGCCGATCAGTCCATCGATGTCAGTGGGTACGCCGGGCCCGGACTCAGTGGTTTTTGTCATCAGCTACAGGCGGTAACCGCACGTTTCGCCATCACTTTCACCAGGTGCGCCCGGTATTCTGCACTGGCATGGATATCGCTGTTCATCTTCTCTACCGGTACTTCAACGTTATCGAGTGCCGCGGGAGTAAAATCTTTATTCAGAACTTCCTCCAGTCGCATGGCACGATGGGCACAGGGCGTTGCACCGGTAACTGCAACACGCACTCCCTCAGCAGTCCTGGCAACAAATACCCCCACGATAGCGTAGCGGGATGCGGGATTCTTAAACTTCATATAAGCCGCCGCCTGGGGCCGGGGGAAACTGACGGCTACCACCAGCTCTCCTTCTTCCAGCGCTGTCTCAAACATGCCGGTGAAGAATTCATCCCCCGGGATTTCACGCTGGCTGGTTTTCACCGTGGCACCCAGGGCGATAACCGCGGCGGGATAGTCGGCAGCCGGATCATTATTGGCAATAGAGCCGCCAATAGTGCCCCGATTTCTTACGGCCGGGTCGCCAATGTTGGCGGCCAGGTGAGCCAGCGCCGGGATCGCTTCCTGAACTTCCGCCGATGCCGCCACCGCGGCATGGGTGGTCATGGCGCCAACAGTCACGCTATCGGCGCTAACGCTGATGCCAACCAGTTCACTTACCCCACCCAGGTCTACCAGGTCGGATGGGGAAGCCAGCCTGTGTTTCATGGTGGGCAACATGGTCTGGCCACCGGCAAGTATCTTTCCGTCTTCGGCTTGCTGCAGCAGCTTCGACGCATCGTCCAGTGATGCGGGTCGATGGAAATTGAAATCGTACATATTCTATTCCTCTTGTTCTCAGGCCGCCGATCGGGCTGCGCGCCAAACGTTTTCCGGCGTCGCCGGCATGTCGATATGCTTCACACCGAGGGCGTTGGCAATGGCATTGATAACCGCGGGCGGCGCGCCAATGGCTCCGGCTTCGCCACAGCCTTTCACCCCCAGGGGATTATCCGGCGGATTGGTGGGAGCATAGTCGACCTTAAAGCTGGGCAGGTTGTCCGCCCGGGGCATGGTGTAATCCATGAAGGAAGCCGTGACCAGCTGTCCTTCATCATCATAGCGACAAGCCTCGAGTAAAGCCTGCCCGACCCCGTGGGCGATACCACCGTGCACCTGCCCTTCCACGATCATGGGATTCACCAGCTTGCCAAAGTCATCCACGGCCGAGTAGTTCACAATCTCTACTACTCCCGTATCCGGATCCACTTCCACTTCGCAGATGTGGGTACCGGCGGGAAAAGAAAAGTTTGTCGGATCGTAAAACGCATTCTCATCGAATCCCGGTTCCAGTCCCTCCGGGTAGCTGTGAGGCACATAGGCGTTGAACGCCACCTCACCGATATTCATGGCCTTGTCGGTACCGGCCACGGTGAAGTTACCCGCATCAAATTCAATATCCTCCTCAGCCGCCTCCATGGCATGAGCCGCAATTTTCCTGCCCTTGGCTATCAGCTTTTCACAGGCGTTGGCGATGGCCACGCCGCCCACGGCCAGGGAGCGGGAGCCGTAGGTTCCCATGCCGAACTGGGTCTTTGCCGTATCGCCGTGAATCACCTCGATGTTTTCTATAGGCACCCCGAGCAAATCGTTTACCAATTGGGCGAACGTGGTTTCGTGGCCCTGGCCATGGGAATGGGTACCTGTGAACACCTGGACATTGCCCGTGGGATTGAACCGTACCTGGGCACTCTCCCAAAGGCCCACACCGCCACCGAGCTGACCTACCGCGGCCGATGGCGCTATACCGCAGGCTTCCACGTAGGAAGAAAATCCGATACCGCGGCGCATGCCCCTCTTCTGCGCTTCCTCCGCACGCTTTGAAAAACCTGTGTAATCTGCCAGCTCCATCGCTTTATCCAGGGCTGCCTCGTAGTCACCGCTGTCATAACACTGCACAACGGGAGTCTGGTAGGGGAAGGCATCCTTGGGAATGAAATTACGACGGCGCAGTTCGGCGGGGTCCAGCCCCATGTCCGCGGCCGCCACATCCACCAGCCGCTCCAGCATGTAGGTTGCTTCCGGCCGCCCGGCTCCGCGGCTGGCATCCACCGGAGCAGTATTGGTAAACACCGCTTTTACCTCTGAGTAGATTAGTGGAGTAGCGTACTGCCCGGCGAACAGGAAAGCATAGAGGTAGCTGGGCACCATGGTGGCAAAGGTGGACAGGTATCCTCCCAGGTTGGCTCGGGTGTGAACGCGCATGGCGAGAAACTTGCCATTCTCATCCATTGCCATCTCGGCTTCGGTAACGTGGTCACGGCCGTGCGCATCGCTGAGGAATGCCTCGGTGCGCTCCGCCGTCCACTTCACTGGCCGGTTTACCTTGCGACAGGCCCAACCGACCACCAGTTCCTCGGCATAGACAAAGATCTTGGCACCGAATCCCCCACCCACATCCGGACCCACTACCCGCAGCTTGTGCTCCGGCGCAAGCTGGTTGAAGGCTGCAAGAACAAGACGATGAACATGAGGGTTCTGGGTCGTCATGTGCAGGGTAATCTCATCGGTGCCGGTGTTATATTCTCCCAGCGCGGCACGGGGCTCCATGGGATTGGTCACCATTCGGTTGTTTACCAGTTCCAGCCTGGATACCTTGTGCGCCGATTCGAATGCCGCATCCACCGCAGCCTTGTCTCCGAAGGGCCAGTTATAACAAACATTATTGGGAGCAACTTCATGGATTTGGGGTTGTCCGTCGTCGCTGGCCGTAGCCGTGTCGGTCACCGCGGGTAAAACCTTGTAGTCCACGGCGATTTTTTCTGCTGCGTCTTTTGCCTGGGACAGGGACTCGGCGATGACGAATGCAACATGATCGCCGACATAGTGCACCTTGCCCTGGGCTAACGCCGGGTGCACAGGCGCCCGGTGCGGTTCACCGTCATCGCTGGTAACAGTTACGCCACAGATGAGCGGCCCGATACCGTCCGCGGCCAGGTCATCACCGCTAAGTACGGCAACTACCCCGGGACACTGCAACGCCGCACTGGGGTCGATACTTTTGATTTCCGCATGAGCATGGGGAGAGCGCAGGAAATAGCCATAAGCCTGCCCGGCTACATTGATGTCGTCTGTGTAACGCCCCTTGCCTTTCAGAAAACGGCTGTCTTCTTTTCTCTTAACACTGGCTCCTACACCGAATTCACTCATGGTTATTCTCCCATGGCCTTGGCACCAGCCTGTATGGCCTTGACGATGTTGTGATAACCGGTACAACGACAAATGTTTCCTTCCAGTTCTGAACGCACCGTGCCTTCATCGAGATCGTTGCCGTTACGGTTCACAATATCCAAAGCGCTCATAACCATGCCGGGAGTGCAGAACCCGCATTGCAGCCCGTGGTGATCCATGAAGGCCTGCTGCATGGGATGCAGCGATTCTCCATTGGCCAGCCCTTCGATTGTGGTGACCTCGGCGCCATCGGCCTGAACCGCTAACATGGTGCAGGACTTAACCGAATTACCATCCACATGCACCACGCAGGCGCCGCACTGGGAAGTATCACAGCCGACATGGGTTCCGGTGAGCCGTAATTGTTCTCGCAGGAAGTCTACAAGCAGGGTGCGGGCTTCGACATCCGCCGAAACATCTTGTCCGTTCACTTTAAGATTTACGCTAGGCATGGTTCTTCTCTCTTTTCACAACGGACGCCCATTGCCGGGCGACACATTCGATCCTGAAGTTTGCAGGGAAGGACCCACAAGTCTACTTGTCGTGGCGGAATTGGGAAAGAGTCAAGAAGATCTGTGCCGGCGCTGACCCCATTGCATACGCGCCGGGTACAGCACCGCTCAGAGGGCGAAAATGAGTAGCAGGGCGAGCGCCCCGGCCCCCAGCACCGCCCAGATCCAGGCTGGAATCCCGGTTGGCGCAGCGGACGCCGGCTGCTGTACTGCGCTTTCCCCGGTCGCCGCGGCGGAGTCTGATTCCGTTACGATTGCAATAAAGGCGTCAAAAAACTCATCGGCCAGCTTGCGTGCCGTACCGTCGATAAGGCGCCCACCCAACTGGGCCAGCTTGCCTCCTACGTTCGCCTTCACGGAATAATGCAGCAGGGTACCCGCATCCTGTTCGGTGAGGGTAACCCTTGCCGATCCCTTGGCGAAACCGGCTGCCCCCCCCTGGCCTTCGCCATTAATGGTGTAGCTGGTGGGAGGATCGAGATCTGCCAGTTCCACCTTGAAGTTAAACTTCGCTTTTACCGGGCCTACCCTGGCGGTAATTTTCGCTGCAAACCGGTTTTCGTCCTCGAGCTCGAGACTCTCACAGCCGGGAATAGCCGCCTTGAGTATTGCGGGATCGTTCAAGGCATTCCAAACGGTCTCCCGGTCGGCAGCAATGGACTGTTCGACATTCATTTCCATGGTGATGCACCCTTGCAGTAAAAGCGGCCTAGCAATAACCCAGGTTGAAACAGGATCCGCTCGCCGTCCATTCTACCGGAGGATCGATGTCATTGGTTTCCAGGATATAGCTCATGCCTGACAATGGTGATCCATCGAATGGCCACAGTACAAATATAAGCCCGTTAAACATGCCAACGAAGGGGCCTTCGCCACCACCGAAAAATCCCCACTCCCACTGGGGTATTCCATTGGTCCCTGAAGTCAGTTGCAAGGGTGAAGTTACCCGTTCGGCAAAAATCGCCACTTCCGCCGCAGTACGAAAGGGTGAAGCCGCCAGGATGGCCTCGGAAAACCTGGCGCGGTCGCTGTAGCGTTGATAGGCCGGAAGGGCAACGGTGGCAAGAATACCGAGGATCGCCGTGGTCATCATCAATTCCAGCAGGGTAAATCCACGCTGGCGTTTGCGGCGATTCGTTTTATTACTCTCCGGCTTCACAGCGAGCAGTTGTTTGATCTTCTGCAAAAACATCAGTTCAGCGCCAGTATCATGTTTGGTTGGGGATTTGCATTCGTCACGGAGATTTCGGTATAGCCGAACACCTGGGGATTTGGATGGGAGTATTTAACCAGGTCGCCATCTCGCGTAACGATATGGGGTGCCGGTTGGGCCATGCACAGCAGGTCCGCAGGCACATTTCTGCTCTCGGCAAGTAGCAATCCGATTTGCCGATAAACGCCGGCACACTGCACCATGGAAACCAGCTGCTGGTTTCGCGCCTGCTCGGCGGCGGTAAGACCCACTCCGCTCGGGTTTCCATAGCGATAGAGTTGCACCGCACCAATAGTTGCAAAGGCGAGTATCACCCCCCAAACAACAACCTTGTCCTTGTTTCTCTCTGATTTTTGTTTTGACTCTTCCGATTCCGGATCATCGTAAACAATTTCCGACCTGGGCTCCTCGCGGCGCTTTACTTCTGCCTCCAGCTTACGCTTGGATTCCAGGGCAGCCAGGCAGCGATCACAATACACGCCTTCTTCTTCGAAGTTGCAACACATGCCGCAAAGCGGAGCTTTACAGGATACGCACTGCTCAGCGGCATTGGCGGCGGGATGATTCTCGCACTTCACGGTATCAATCCAGGATTTCTGCTACACAACTATTAATTTGCACGTCGCTTGCGAGCCGCCGCTCTCAGCGCGGCGGCAAAGCCCTTGTTTCCCCACTGGGTCATCAGCTCCATATCATCCAGGGCATCCGCAGGCGCCTGGTAGTAGGAAAGTTGCATTTCCTGGTCCTGCTTCTGATAGGTAAACGGAGACAACCCCAGTTCTTCAAATTCGGCCCGGTTCTCATCGTCGACTTTTAAATACAACTCGTTGTCCGCTATCAGGCCGAACATCAGGTCATCGAGAAAAATCCCGAAGCCGCCAAACATTCTTTTCGAGCGTACTGGACCCATGCCCTGCAGAAGGTCCACCACCCAGTCTGCGAATTCTTTCTGTTCCCGGGTAATCGGCATGCGTTTTTGTTCCGCCCTGTTATGATAGCGCCTTCTCTATTCGTGAACCCGGCGAGAAATGTAGCACAGGGACTATCGGGAACAACCAGAAGTTGGGACAAATAATGGAAAATTCTGAACTAAACGGGGCAACAGCGCTAATCGAGACCCTCGCCGATTGTGGCGTAGACCTGTGCATTGCCAACCCCGGCACCTCGGAAATGCACCTGGTGCAGGCGCTGGACCGGGTACCCCGCATGCGCTCCGTATTGGCTCTTTTCGAAGGTGTATGCACCGGAGCCGCGGATGGTTATGCACGCATGACTGGCAAACCCGCCGCTACCTTGCTGCACCTCGGGCCGGGCATGGCAAACGGTATTGCCAACCTGCACAATGCACGCCGTGCCAATTCGCCGATGATTAATATTATTGGCAATCATCCCAATTACCATATTGGATTCGATGCACCCCTAACATCCGATATTGATACACTGGCCCGCAATTTTTCCTGTTGGATAAAATCCTGTTCCACTTCCCAGACCCTGGCCCAGGATGGCGCCGATGCATTCACCGCTTCGATACGGCAAAGCACCGGTTCCGCCGGCCAGATTGCAACCCTGGTCATGGGTGCCGATGCCGCCTGGGGTCCCAGTGCGGGCCCGGTAACTCCGAATCCATTGCCCAACCGCGCCAGGGTCGAAGAGACGACGGTAAACCGGGTAGCAGAGCTGTTGCAGAACTCTTCAAACACCCTGTTGCTACCGCCTGATGACCGGTACATTTCCGGCGAGAGTAGATGGCGGACCGGAGCGCATCAAGGTAGAGCGACTACCCTATTTCCCCGAACAGATATTGCAGACCCTGGAGGGAGTCGAGCACATGATACTGGTGGGCGGACAGATCCCGGCCAGTTTTTTTGCCTACCAGGGCATACCCGGGCAGCTTGTCCCCAAAGGCTGCGAAGTCACCCGGTTCTCCTTCATAGAAGAAGATGCCATTGATGCCCTGCAACGATTGGCCCAGCGCCTGGATGCAGAAAATGAAACAGCGGCACGTTTTGAAAAGCTGGACGTGGAAAAACCGCTTGGTGATCTAAATACCAAGACGATAATCCAATCCGTCGCCGCTACCATGCCGGAGGATGTGATCGTGTGCACCGACTCTGGCGGAGGTAACGCGGCCTATCCCTTCTGCCAGAACACCGCTCCCAATTCCTGGTTAAGTCTTACCGGTGGCGCCATCGGCCAGGGTGGCCCGTGTTCAACCGGCGCCGCTCTCGCCTGCCCCGACCGCCCGGTGCTGGCCATGCTGGGTGATGGTGGTGCGGCTTATACCAACCAGAGTTTCTGGACCCAGGCGAGAGAAGGCCTGAATGTCACCACTGTAATCTTCGCCAACCATTCCTATAACATTCTTAATGTGGAATATGGTCGCCTTGGTGTAACAGAAGTAGGCGACATCGCGGCCAGCCTGTTCGATATCGGCAATCCAAGAATGGATTGGGTGAAAATGGCCGAAAGTTTCGGTGTGCCCGGAGCCCAGGCGGATACTGCCGAGCAACTGTGCGAGTTGCTGGAACAGGGATATAGCTCACCCGGCCCGTTTCTTATCCAGGCCAACGGTGAAATGCAGCGCTAACTCCAGCTGAAATCTTTTTGCAGACGCCCTAACTTCGCATAGAAGGCATCAGACTTCTCACCATCACCTGCGGGAGCTGGTTTCAGAATGGAAATCAGCGGAATAATTATCAGGGGCAACAGCAGTGTCAGGAAACTGGGGTCGCGCCATTCTCCCAAGTATTCGATAAGTTCGTACCACCACTGGGCAAAACCGCCCGCCGTGGCATTCTCCGCTCCGTCAAACAGGGTATTGAATAACCACATGATGAGGCCACCGGCAAATCCCGCCGCCATGCCCCAGAATGCGGCAAACTCGGTTGTTCTCTTCCAGTAAAAAACGTAACCAACGGCGATAGCCGGAGGTACTACCATTGCGAAGCCCAGTAATAACAATTGTAATACGGAAGTAATATTTCCAAGCCAGGCAATTACCGCCGCGGCCGAGCCGTATACCACGGTCACAATCTTGTAGGCACGCAGCTGCTGGTCACTACTGAAATTTTTTGCACCCGGCACCCAGTCATTTACAAACATGGTGGCGCTGGCCAGCAAAATAGGCGCACCGGATGAAATTACTGCCGCCAGCACAGCTGCCAGGGCGATTCCCCCCAGGATGGGTCCGGTATCCGAAGCCAACTGGGAAATATTAAGGTAGCTGGTGAGTCCACTTTCCGCACCGTAGGTGGCCATGGTGAGTATGCCTATGAAACCGGCAACCAGGGGCATTAGCGCAGCGACGATGCCGGCAATGAAGAATCCGGGGACGAGGTAGCTTTCCTTTGCTGCGGAACTGGCGTAGTTGGCGTAGACCGACGCCGCAGGCGTATGAATGGTCGCGGATATAAACAGGGCGATGATCGTGGCCCAGCCGATTCCAATAAAGGACCACCAGCGGGTTTCATCGCGCCCCGCTGCGGCGAGCATGTCCGTGGACTGTTCAACCACCGCCGACCAGCCACCGAGGTTATTCATGGCAATCATACCAACCAGCAACAGGCCAACGATGATGACAGTACAGTGCACCACGTTTGCAATCGCAGTACCTTTTAACCCACCAGTCACCGTGAACATTATGATCAGGAAACCCCCGATGGCCACTCCAACCACGAAAGGCAGCCCGGTAACTCCGGACACGATGGACCCGATTACGTAAGGCTCGATAATGTTGATCACCAGGTACTCGGCCTGTACGCACAGGCTGGTAAGCCACTGACAACGATAGGAGCCATAGCGATGGTCGAAAACCTGCCCGACGCTAACCACGCGCAACTTTCGATAGGGTATTGCGAAGAACAGGCCTACAAGGAATAGTGCAGCGAAAGAATTGACCGCATACCAAAGGTGTCCCAGGCCTTCGGAGATCACATCACCGGCAACACCGTAGGTACCGGCGCCTCCGATGCGGGTTCCAGCCACCCCGGCAGCCAGCATGAAGATACCGAGGGTACCGCCCCCAATTGCCCAATCCGATGCGCTGCTGTTGCTGCGATTCAGGTAAATGCCAAAACCCGCGAAGAAAGCAAGATAGGCGATAATCACGATTGCGGTGATTGACATGGACTACTCCCCTGTTATTTTTCCTTGTTGATTCTGATCAAGGGCATTTGCGTTTGTTGGGGCATACTACCCCAGTGCCATGAGCCAAGGCTACTGGAGCCGCATCTTGAACTAGCTGAGCACTAAGTTGAATGACTAAACTGGAACCGGGCAGTGACGCCTGGCTGGAACAAGTCCGGGAAGACATCGTTGAACCGGATCGTCCCATCATCGATCCACACCATCACCTGTGGATGAAACGCTTCAACCGAAATTACCTTTTGGAAGAGTTGTGGCGCGACACCGGCAGCGGTCATAACATCGAAAAGACGGTATTCATTGAATGCCATGCCTTTTACCTGAGGGAAGGCCCGGATCACCTGCGTCCAACCGGTGAAACCAGTTATATAAGCAATCTTGCAGAAGAAAGTTATGCACAGCAGGACCGGCATGCCCGGGTGGCAGGCATCGTCGCCCATGCCGACCTGACGCTGGCCGGGGAATCGGAAGAACTGCTGCTGGAAGTGCTGCAGACTCACCGTGAAATCTGCAAGGGGCGATTACGCGGAATTCGCCACCAGGGCGCCCGGGACAAGCGCCCGGAAGACCTGTTTATTCCCGGCCCGGCGCCTTCCTATCTCTACGGCAAGGAATCTTTTCGCCGCGGCCTTGGAATACTAGCCGAGCAGGGCCTGAGCTTCGACGCCTGGCACTATCATCACCAGAACCTGGATTTTATCGACCTGGCCCGGGACCTGCCGCAGGTCACCATGATCCTGGATCACTTCGGCACTCCCCTGGGTGTGGGCATCTACCGATACTCCCGGGACGAGATATTCCAGGAGTGGAAACAGGAAATGAAAGAACTGGCAAAGTGTCCCAATGTGTATATAAAGCTAGGCGGTCTCGCCATGCCAGATAATGGGTTTGGCTGGCATGAGGCAGAGCGACCGGTCAGTTCCGACGAGCTTGTCGCCGCGCAGAAAAAATATTACCTGCACACGATCGATTGTTTCGGGCCCGAGCGCTGCATGTTTGAGAGTAACTTCCCGGTCGACCGTTTATCGATTAACTATCACTGCCTGTGGAATGGATTCAAGAAAATGGTTTCGGATTTCAGCGAGTCTGACAAACACGCCCTTTTTTATGGTACCGCGGAAAAAGTCTATTCCCTGCAAGAGGATTAGAGGTAATTACTTGTTCTGAATGCGCTTGATTACGGCGCTGGCGATCAGGATGGGATTTTCATCTACGCTTAGCTCGCAGCGTACAAACACTATGGACCGGCCGCGGCGCATGACTTCACCCTTGCCCAGCACAAGATCATCCTTGTAGGCCGGAGCGATGAATTCGTTGTTCTGGCTGACCGTGGCCACACTCTCGCTCTCGCCACCATTGGCACCCAGGCACAGGGTATAGTCTGCAAATGCCATCAGGACACCACCATGAACAGAATCATGGGCGTTGCAGTTATGCTCGTTGACGCGAAACGCGGTACGGGGGTGTTCCCCATCCATATAAAAGAAGAAAGGGCCGATGTAATCTTCGGCCCGGTCTCCGACCCAGTGACGATAGTTAGCGGGAATATCGTAATCGGCAGGATTGAACAGAGGCTCAGTTGACATTGTTAGTCTTCATCCTCGTCTTCATCATCGTCCGGGATGACTACGTCGACCGCCGCTCCGGCCACTTTAAACGGCACCTTGGCAACTTCGATTGTGGCATCTACGGCGGTACCTACTACCGTGCCCACGCAGGCAACCGGTAACAGGCACAAGCCAAATGCAAGAATCAATTTCTGGAATCTATTCATATCTACAATATAAGTTGCCAGTACCCCACATCGATGAACTGATCGAATTTCGAACCCACTTCCGCGAACTGGCCGATCTTTTCAAATCCCATCTTCTCATGCAGCGCTATACTGGCATCGTTGGGCAGCGCGATACCCGCGATCAATACATGTATCGGCGTCTGGCGTAATTGTTCAATCAGGGCCAGGTACAGTTTCCGACCCCTGCCACCACCATGCAGGTCATGGGCCAGGTAAATACTGGTCTCGCGGGAATAACGATAAGCGCAACGTCCCTTCCATTCCGTGGCATAGGCATAACCCTCGATGCCGTCGGGCCCCTCCATCACCAGCCAGGGACGGTTGTCATCGGCACCGGCTATGCGCTGCGCCATGTCCGCGACGCTCACCGGATCCTCTTCAAAAGTGATGTAAGTATTGGCTATATACCAGTTGTAAATAGCCGCCACCGCTTCCGCGTCATCGCTTGTTACGGGTCGAATCGTGGTCATGATTATCTGCCGGGCCGGGAGTCAATAGGCCTGACGGCGTCCAGTCCGGTGCCGTTTTCAACCATACTGGAGAAATCATCGGCAAGGAAACGGGATTGATCCAGCACTTTCTGCCAGTAGGGGACGCGCTCCTGGTAGGGGAAAGTCTTAAAATCCGTACGGTCGGAAATCTTGCCGTGGGGCAGCGCGGATACCAGTTCCGGAGACGGACACAGCAAGACCACGTTATCCAGGTTTCGCTGCTGTAAGCTGCGCCATGGCAATTTCTTGTCAAACCAGCCGGGAATGAGATCGCTGGAAAAATGAGGATAGAGCACCAGCCCGTCTTCATGCCGGCAGGGTACATCCAGGTGGTAATCGGTAATGCCACCATCCCAGTACACCCCCGGTGCAGCACCCGGGATATTTCTCACCGCCTCCAGAACAAAGGGTATGGATCCAGTCGCAAGCAGAATCTTGAAAATATTCTCTTCGCTCAAGCCGTAGTGTTCCGTGTGCAGGTCATCGAGTCCTTTCCAGGGAGAGTCTCCCGGGTCCGGTGAAAACAGGCAACGGTGGAAAAACAGGGACAGGCTACGCCGGCTTAAACCATTGAGTGTTGCCGCCAGACCCAGGTGCAGTGCCTGCAATGCAGCATTGCGGGTACCAGCGATTCCCGTACCCCGATTGGCGATTATGTGAGTCCTGAAAACCGGGTTACGGGTGATAAGCGCGAGATCCTCGTCACTGAATACGTTGCGTACCATGCGCTCCGCACTATCCGTAATCTCCCGGATATCCGGCCTGGCGGAATATTTCTCATGGCTGTAGAGCTGCGCCAATCTATCAATTGTGGCAACTGGATTTACGCTGGCGAGGCAGGCCAGGCGCCAGGCTCCCGCAGAAGAACCGAGGGTGTATAGCGGCCTTTCACGCTCGCTGAAGAATTCACCGAACAGGAATCGATCCAGACCCAGCAGGATGAACCACTTGGGTCCACCGGAAGCCCCCAGCATGAAATCGAACAGGCCGGCGTGAAGTCCTTCCTCTTTTATACGGTTCAGGGCCAGGGGACCGGCATAGACGGATAGGGCTGACATGGCGGGGCATGATAATGCCTCGGCTCCCGGTGAACCAGCGAATACAGGGCCGTGCGGGCCCCACAGGCAACCCATTCTTAACGTTAATTAACGGATAAAAACTTACAGTAAACCGCGAACTTGCATAGATTTGCCTGCTTCGGAAGCTGGCCCTGCCCAGGTCCAGTAAAAAAGTGAGGAAACTAACAGTCATGCAGTATCGAACACTGTTGCACAGAACCCTGTCCGGGCTTGTCGCCCTGGGCATTTCGGCCCCCATCCTGGCCCAGAATCCAGGCTCCCCCACCACCATCGAGGAAATCATTATCTGGGGCCGCTCCCTTGAACTGCTTGGACAGGCCGATTCCGCCTCCCAGGGCGTGGTGGGCTACAACGACTTTTCCACCCGCCCCCTGGCTCGGGTCGCGGAACTGGTGGAAGTGGTGCCCGGCATGATCGCCACCCAGCACAGCGGCCCCGGCAAGGCCAATCAGTATTTCCTGCGTGGTTTCAACCTGGACCACGGCTCCGATTTCTCCACGAATTTCGATGGCATGCCGGTGAACTGGCGCACCCATGCCCATGCCCAGGGCTACATGGACCTGAACTTCATCATCCCGGAAATCATTGAGCGGGTGGATTTCCAGAAAGGCCCCTACTTTGCCGATACCGGGGATTTTTCCCTGGCGGGCTCCAATTCCATGAAGACCTATGACTCCCTGGAAGACGGCTTTACCGAAATTACCGTGGGCGAGGCCGACGAGATCCGGCTGGTGGCGGCGAACTCTTTTGATTTTGCCGAGGGTGTCCTGCTCTATGCCTTCGAGCATCAGCAGACCGATGGTTTCTTTGACCTGCCCCAGGACGTAAATAAATTTAACGGCATGGTGAAATACACCAGTGACATTTTCGGCGTTCCCGGCCGCATCAGCGTCATGGGCTACGACTCGGAATGGAACTCAACCAACCAGGTACCTCAGCGTGCCGTAGACAGCGGGCTCATCAACCGCTTTGGATTCATCGACCCGGACCTGGGCGGCAATTCCTACCGTTACTCGGTAACCAGTGAGTTCCAGCTCAGCGACTGGGCCCTGAACCTATACGCCAGCACCTACTACATGAGCCTGATAAACAATCCTACCTACGTGTTGAATGATCCGGTGAATGGCGACGAGTTCGAGCAGGAAGACAAGCGCAACCTGTTTGGAGGCAGCCTGCGCCAGGAGCAGGACATCGAACTGCTGGGTGTTCCGGTGCGTCGCACCCTGGGCTTCGAGGCCCGCTACGATGATGTAAACGAGTTAAACCTGTTCAACACCATAAGCCGCCGGCGTTACGGCAGCATCCGTGAAGACGAGGCCCAGGAACTGAGCCTGGCCGCGTTTGGTGAGCTGCAATTCAATGTCAGCGATCGACTGCGCCTTACCGCCGGACTCCGGGTCGATTACTACGACTTCGACGTTACCGCCCTGCAGCTACAGAACTCGGGCTCGGATAATGATTCCCTGTTGCAGCCCAACCTGGGTGCGGCTTACCGGGTATCCGACAATTTCGAGCTCTATGGAAACTACGGCAAGGGTTTCCATTCCAACGACGTACGTGCCGCGGTTAACCGCGTCGATCCTATCAGCGGCGATCCGACAGACCAGCTCGATGTACTCGTCGAAGGCGAAGGGGGCGAAATCGGCTTTCGCTACGACAACCGCCAGGGATTTAACATAGCCATAGCCTGGTTTACCCTGGATACCGACTCAGAACTGGTATTCGTCGGCGATGCCGGCACCACCGAACCCAGTGATCCAACAACCCGCAAAGGAGTGGAGCTCAACTCATTCTGGGAAATTACCGAGGAATGGGTATTTGACTTCTCGGCAGCAAAATCCGATGGCCACTTCGAGGGATTGCCGCCCGGAGAAGACAGCATTCCCGATGCCCATGAGGAAGTACTCAGTACCGGCCTGACTTATGTAGGTGATAATGGATTCACCGCCAGCCTGCGAGTACGGCATTTCAGCGATGCCGCGTTAACGGAAGACGAGAGCATACGCAAGGATGCCTCCACCCTGGTCAACCTGGGCATGTCCTATGCCTGGTCCAACTGGGAAATCGGTCTGGATATCCTGAACCTGTTCGATCGCGAAGATGACGACATCGCCTACTGGTTTGAATCGAGATTGCCGGGCGAACCCATTGGAGTGGAAGACATCCACTTTCACCCGTCGGATCCCAGTAGCGCACGGGTGCTGTTGCGCTACCGGTTCTGAACCATCCCGGTTTATTGCTGTTGTTCCGCCTGCTCCAGGACGCGGGCGGCACGCAGAATGTTCACCAGCCCATAGTTGCCTTCGTGGCAGGCAAACTCGTATACGCGCTGGTCTGTCTTCTGCATTGGAAATGAAACGGTCCATGGCTGCACCCAGGTGGTGTCGTCTGCAACCGTGAATTCATAGAGCAGTATGTCATCGGCAACACGGGTAAAACGCTCGACCAGGTAGAGATCCACATTGGAACGGCGGAAGTTTGACTTGCCCGAGAAGTTCGTGGATTCCACCACCAGCGTATTGCCTTCCCAATGACCGCGCGGGTCACCATGCCATTGCGTCACCGATTTTGGCAAATGCGGTGCATTGGTAATGGGAATGATGCGGGCATCGTGTACCATTTCCACCACAATCGATACATGGCCTGGAGATTGAACAATCTGGATGTTGTTGTTATAGGCCTGGGGTAACATGCCCTGGGGAATCCCCCAGGTAATACAACGTTCCTGCAGCGAGCGGTCGAGCCAGCTATCCGCTACTCCCCGGCCTTCATTCTCTCGTTGTTCCGCGGCGGTACGGTCCCGAGCCTCCGTGGTATAGGGCGGCACCTTGCCATCGGGGGGATCCACAACCAGTGATGTCTGGCGGGTAGCCAGAACCGTGGTGCCGTAGTCAAGATCATCCGGATCATGCACCGAGATTCCGGAACGCCCGTAGTCGGCAGGCCTGCCGTCATCCCTGGCCGCACTTAGCGCTTCATAATCCCTTACCTGGGCATCGGTCAGGGTGGCGATTCCTTCAAACCTTGCCGGTCGCTGCAAGGGCGTGATGGTGCGGCGATCCCACACCCCCTGCAGGTCCGGGTCACCCCAGGGTGTGCGCGGAGTATGGTAATTCTCGTCGAAGGGGCTGACATCCTGCGCCAGGCTCGAGGCAGGAAAAATAACGAGGAGAAAGAATCCAGCCAGATTACGCATTGTTCTACTCCAATTGATAGCTACCTGGTTTCACCCTGGAGCATTGCCAGCTTCTTCGCACATACCTAGTCAGCCCGGAAAGTCACCGTGAAACTCACCGGCACCGCGTTACTGATTCGGGGCAAACCCGCCACTTCCCTCAGCGCTTCCACTCCTCCCGCCAGACCAAATGCATCGGCATTTACGATAATGGGCGACAGGGTCGATGCGATGACGCCGTCGGCGGTGCGGGTAATAAGAACATCAGTTGTATAGGCATTGCTGTCTCCGTGCAGAGAGAGCACGAAATCCAGACGCTCAACCAGGGTTTCACCAGTGTTAAGCGCGGTAATTCCGCCAACGTCCACTCTTGCAGTCACCGTGGCTTCGGGGAATATGCTGGTTTCAAACAGCAGGTTTTGCATGCGTTCATCGCGGATGGAGATCAGGGTATTGATACTCACCAGTTCAATCGTAATCTCCGCCCGTCCGGTGTCGCTGATACTCCCGGATAAAAGATCAAAGGTATGCACCTCCGCTACATGATCGGCTTTAATCGTGACGAAACTAAGGCGGGATGCGTCGTTGTCCAGTGTCCACTGACCATGGGCAAGCTGCGCCAGCAGGCTCAGGAACAGGATCAAACTGGTTTTGCGGATCAAGGCTCGGGCTTTCATATTATTCTCCGGGAGTATTCGTAAATCTAATAAGGACAAGCGCAACCATCAAAAGCTTACCGGAATCTTCTGGCGAGGGCATCAGAATTCGGACGCTGCGCAGCAACCAGACAACCACTGGTCGAAAAGGTAGAATCCGGTTTCGAGTAACAGGGATTACCAAGCAGCAATGAAATCCAGCACTCCCCTGGTGAAGCGCCTCGTCCTGGTGGGCGGTGGTCACAGCCATCTCTATGTCATCAAATCACTGGGCATGAATCCAGTGCCAGGGCTGGATGTCACCTTGATCAGCCGTGAGATTGTCACTCCCTACTCCGGATCCATGCCGGCGTATATCAATGGCAGTTACAGTTTTGACCAGATGCACATCGACCTGCAGCCGCTGGCAAGATTCGCCGGCATGCGAATTATCCAGGCACAGGTGGAAGGCATTGAGCTGGAAGAGCGTTGCATCAATGTGCCGGGACGGCCGCCCATCGAGTTTGACCTGCTGTCCCTGAATATAGGTTCGCGCCCCAGCGCGATTTCAATTCCCGGTGCCGATGCTCATGCTCTCGCTATAAAACCTATCGACAATTTTTTACAGCAATGGGAGAAAATCAGGCTCAGGGCAGTTACCGCACTGCAGGACGGCTCCTCTTTCAGCTTAAGCATTGTCGGCGGGGGGCCCGCCAGTGTGGAATTCGCCCTTGCAGCGCGAGGAAGAATCCTGGGCGACGCTGCCATCGACTCGAATGATAACAAGCTGTCTATGGATTTGATCAGTGCAGACGATGAGATCCTGAAAACCCACAACAGGAAGGTTCGGGATCACGTCCTGAAGCTGCTTGATGCATCACGGATTTCCTGCCATACCGGCCATGAGGTCATCGAGTTTCGACAACAGGAAGTAATCTGTACCGGCGATAGAAGCTTCTCCGGCGATGCTATCGTCTATGCCACCGGGGCCAGTGTGCCCGATTGGCCAGGGAAAATCGGTCTCGCTACTACCGGGGCGGGCTTTATCGAGGTGAACAGCTCGTTGCAATCCACCAGCCATGACTTTGTGTTCGCCGCCGGCGATGCCGCCACCATAGCCGGCTGGGACCGGCCCAAGTCCGGCGTATACGCGGTTCGGCATGGCAAACCCCTGGCTGGAAACCTGCGACGGTTTGCCACCGGAAAGCCCTTGCGCAGGTACCGTCCCCAGAAACATGCCCTGGCCCTGTTAAATCTCTCCGACGGCACTGCCGTGGCATCACGCAATAATTTCTTCGCCAGCGGAACCATGGCGTGGAAGATCAAGCACCAGATAGATTCGGCATTCCTGAAAAAATACACACTGCTGCCGGAAATGACGCCGCAGTGGGACCTGGCGGAAGGACTGCTGGATAAAAAATCCGAGAAGGAACTGCGTGATCATGCGCTGCGCTGTGGCGGTTGTGGCGCCAAGGTTTCCGCAACTGTCCTGGAGGAGGTACTGCGCTCGCTGCAGGATTTTCCGCAGCACGCCGTAAATCAACCGGAAGACGCCGCGCTTATCGATCTGGGAAACAACAGGGTAATGCTGCAGAGCGTCGACCAGCTAAGGGACTTTCTCAATGATCCCTGGTTATTCGCCCAGGTCACCACGAACCACTGCCTCAGTGACATTCATGCCATGGGTGTTATGCCCCAGGATGCCATGGCATTGGTAAACCTGCCCTTTGCCAGTAAGGCTATCCACCGGGCCTTGCTTAACGAAATCATGAGCGGCTGCCTGAAAATCCTGCAGGACAATGGCTGTCAGCTAGTGGGCGGACACTCATCGGAGGCGGCCGAACTGGCATTTGGCTTGTGCGTGAACGGCATCGGTGAAAAGGACAAGTTGCTGAACAAGACCGGAATGCACTCCGGCGACGTATTGATACTGACCAAGCCCCTGGGTACCGGTACAATTCTCGCCGCAGATATGCGCGCCAAAGCCAGGTTTGACTGGACGCAGAACGCCATTGATCAAATGTTAGTTTCGAATGCGGATGCCGCAAAACTGTTCTGCCAACATTCCGCCAGTGCCTGCACCGACATTACCGGCTTTGGTCTGGCCGGGCACCTCAGTGAAATGCTGGGAGAAAACTGCCAGGTAGAACTGGACCTCGATTCCGTACCCGCACTGGAGGGCGCACTCGATTGCCTCGAACAGGGCATAACCAGTTCTCTCCATGCCGACAACAGTGCCGTCAGCCGGCACATCAGCAACACCGAGCAATTCTTCGGCAATAACTACCAGCTGGAACTGCTGTTCGATCCCCAGACTGCCGGGGGGCTGCTTGCCAGTGTGCCGGAAACAGAATCCAAGTCATGTGTCGAAGCTTTGCAAAGCGCCGGTTATGAGGCGGCCCGGGTAATCGGCCGGGTAATCGACGACAGCAGCGACACCCCGGCTATCGTGCTGAAATAAGGTTCATTGCATCGCTGGGCGAGCCGGGCCGATATAGCCCGTGGCCGATTGATGCTATAGTTGCCGCCGAGGAACCAGCAATGAAACTATTCAAGATCCTGACCTACGCCAGCATCGCCCCGCTCTTTGCCCTGGCCAATACAGCGCTGCCCCAGGACACCGCCACGTCCAATGTGCTGGAACGCTATGGCAACCTGGACGTGGAACGCACCGGCCCCACCATCGACGCCGAACTGGCGCGCAAGATGTATCGCCGTGGCAATACCTACAGCAACCTGCAGCGTTACGAGGAAGCTATCGAAGAATACCGCAAGGCTGTCAGCGCCGATCCCAATTTCGCGGATGCCGTGAGAAACCTGGCCAATGTTTACCTTTACCTGGAACGCTATGCAGAAGCCAAACCACTGCTGGCCCGTTTTATCACTCTCACCGAGCAGCCCACTGCGGGCCTTATCGCAGCAGTCAGTACCCTGGGTGAACTGGAACGACAGGATGGAAATTTCGAAGAGTCATTCGGCTATGATCTGCGTGCCATAGAACTGGATCCCCAGAACGATTCCCAGGTGCATATCATGGCCAACACCTATAACAACGCCGGGGAAGCCGATATGGCCATTGAGATCTATCGCGCCGCAACCGAAGTCATGCCCGGTAACGCATTCTTCGAACGCAGCCTGGGCCGGATCCTGGAACAGGAAGGCAGGCTTAATGAAGCGCTGGTGGCTTACGAAGAGGCAGCGCGCAAGGATCCGGAATCTGAGTTTTATGCCAACCTGGTGGACTCTACCCGCCGTCGCCTGCAGCGCTAATCCCCAACTCCGCGTCACGCTGCGCCTGGTCCATTGCGGCCAGGTCCAGAACCTTTGCGTAAAACAGCGGCAACTCCCCTTCCAGCTCCTGTAGCAGATTCTGTAATGCCGGCACCAGGTCATTGTATGAACCCACCGTGGCCAGCTGGGCATTATTAAGTGGTCCGCTAAACCAGTTATCGTAACCGGCGTATCCTGACCATGCCTCTTTTTGTTGCCGATAGGCTTCCCGTAATTGCTGCTGCAGTTCCTGCTTGCGCACTCGCATCAATTCAGGCGTCAGCTCTGCTGCATAAACCCGGGCCAGGCGATCGCGATAGTCCAGGACCAGCGCGACGAACTCCCGCTGATAATTGCTTCTCTGGGTAAACGCAGGAGATTCTTCCCCCCGGGCCTGTAACCAGCGGCGGGCACCTTCACGCTCCATGACCGTGGCAAAGCTCTCGTTAAAGGTGGTATCTCCGGGCACGTATACCAGCTGGTGTGCGAGTTCATGAAAAATCAATGCGGCGAGCTGGGCATCGGGCCGGTTTATAACAGTACTGAACAGCGGATCATCGAACCAGCCCAGGGTCGAATACGCATCTACCGCGCCCAGGTACACATCATAACCATCGGCATTGAGCCGGTCGGCGTAGTTTCGCGCGGACTGCTCATTGAAATAACCACGGTAGGCGACACAGCCGGCAACGGGATAACACCAGTTGCGTGGCTCGATGGAAAACTCCGCTGCCGCAAAAACATTCCACACGGCATGTTCCCGCCCCAGGTCAACGTAGGTCAGGAAATTGTCTCCCGCCGGAAGCTGCAGTTCCTGCACCGCGAATTCCCGCGCCGCCATAACCAACTCCAGCTTGCTGCGCAGATTGTCATCTATCTCGTCACCTGCCAACAGGGCCTGGATGTCTTCCCGCGCCATCAATATTCCCAGCTGCCCCCGGGCCGCCTGGGAGTAATAACTCACGGTTTCACAGGAAATCAGCAGGGCCGAGAGTGCCGCCAGCAACAGCAGCTTGACCAGGTTGGTCTTCGCCGACTTGTTCCAGGAAAGATTCAAGACTCCATTCCCTGTACGGTCACAACCAGGGTGCGTGACCCGGCGCGATCACGATGCTCCCCGAGATACAGACCCTGCCAGGTGCCCAGTGAAAGGCGCCCGTTTTCCACGGGCAGGCTCAACTCGGCACCCAGCAGGCCGGACTTAATGTGGGCCGGCATGTCATCCGGCCCTTCACAGGTATGTTCATAGTAGGGCGCGTCCTCCGGGGCCAGCTGGTTGAAATGGCTTTCCATGTCCCGGCGCACCGAAGCATCGGCATTCTCATTGATACTCAGGGACGCGGAAGTATGCTGCAACAGGAAATGGGCCAGGCCGATGCGAATGCTGGCCAGTTCGGGGATTTGTTGCAGGACTTCCTCGGTGATGAGATGAAATCCCCGGCTTCGGGGCTTGAGAGATATTTTGCGCTGCAGCCACACCCTCAGGGGCCTGTCAGTTCGATCTCAAACAGGTTTGACCAGAACTTACCTGTTACAAACAGGCGATCGCTTTCATCATCCCAGGCGATTCCATTGAGTACGGCTTCGCTATTCAATCTTTGCGTTTGCTGGGACAGGCCGGTCAGATCCACGATGCTGTTTACCATGCCGGTCAGGGGATCAATGCGAACTATGAAGTCGGTCTGCCACACATTAGCCCATACCTCACCATCGATAAACTCCAGTTCGTTGAGATTGCTTACCGGGTTGCCGTCGAGGGTTACATTTACAGTGCGCCCCGGGGTAAATGATTCCGGGTCTATAAATTGCAATCGATCGCTGCCATCACTAAGAATCAACTGGCTGCCGTCAAAGGCAAGACCCCAGCCTTCCGTCGCGTTGTAGTGACTATCTTCCAGCTCGAAGCTTTCCAGGTCATAAACAAACACTATATGGGACTGCCAGGTGAGCTGGTATACCCGGTCGCCTACAATTTCTATGCCTTCGCCGAAATAACGGCGCGAGAGTGATTTACTTTGCAGCACGCTGCCATCGACAAGATTGATCTTGCTGAGAGAGGACATGCCGTTCTTGCCAGTTCCTTCATAAAGGAAACCTTCGTGATAAACCAGTCCCTGGGTAAAGGAATTAATATTGTGGGGAAAGGTATTCAATACCCGAAAACCCTGGACGGGGACGGACTCCTGCGCCACGGTAGCCGTTGCCAGGAAGAAGGAAAGAAGAATACCTATACTGGTTTTAATCACTGTGTTATCCCGCAGCTTTCATTGCTAAACTGAACGGCGTCAAAGAAAAGCTTTCCAGGAAATACCAATGTCAGCCGACTGCTTGTTCTGCAAAATTATCGCAGGGGACATACCCTCTAACAAGGTCTATTCCGACGAAGAGATATTTGCATTCCACGATATAAATCCCCAGGCACCGGTTCACGTGCTGGTTATCCCCACCAGGCACCTGGAACACGCCGCTTCTGCAAGCCCGGAAGACGAAGCACTGCTGGGCAGGCTGATACTCAGGGCCAACCAGATCGCCGAAGACCTGGGTCTTGCCGAAGACGGTTACCGCTATGTCATAAATACCGGCCAGCACGGCGGCCAGACCGTTTATCACCTGCACCTGCATATACTCGGCGGGCGCGCCCTGTCCTGGCCACCGGGTTAACCCCTGTTACCGGATATTGTCCGGGGCGGAGACTGAACCGCAAATGAACTCGCTGCTTTACTTTGCCTATGGTTCCAATATGTCCGAGCGCAGGTTGCTGCAGCGCCTTCCCGGAGCCCGCCGAGTCGGTCATGCCCGCTGCCCGTCCCACGGAGTTGTATTTCACAAGAAAGGATTCATTGACGGTTCCGGCAAGTGCGGCCTGGTGGCCCAGGGACAAGCCACGGTGGAGGCCCACGGCGTATTGTTCGAGATCGCCGCAGCTGAAATTCGAGTCCTGGATGAAATCGAGGGAGTGGGTAGTGGCTATTGCAGGATAAGCCTTGATCTATACCTGCCTGACAACAATGTTGTACATGGCCATAGCTACCTCGCTACTCATTTCGACGAGGCTTTGAAACCATACCACTGGTACAAGCACCATGTGGTTACCGGCGCCATGGAAAGCGGATTACCAGCAGATTACGTCGACCGGCTGGTGAACATGGAGTCCGTTGCCGATCCCGATGCTGCGCGGCATGAAAAGGAAATGGTGATCTACGATTGATCCGTGCCGAGCAGAACTGCCAGGCCTTCTTCCGAGGCATCCACCACGCCTCTTTCGGTGATGATAGCCGTTACCAACCGTGCCGGCGTAATGTCGAAACCGAAATTACTCACCTCGGTGCCGTTCGGCGCCTGCCTCACATTTGTTATACGAGATTCCGAATCCAGTCCCGGTAGTTGCAACACTTCATCGGCATCCCGTTCCTCGATGGGAATGTCCTGTAGTGAAATTTTCGCGTCGATAGTAGACACCGGCAGTGCCGCGTAAAACGGTACCTGGTTGTCTTCCGCTGCCAGTGCCTTCAGGTAAGTACCGATCTTGTTACATACATCACCGTTAGCGGTTACCCGGTCTGCCCCTACCAGGCAAATATCAACCCTGCCTTCCTGCATCAGGTGCCCCCCGGCATTGTCCACAACGAGGGTATGATCGATTGCCGCCTGGCCGAGCTCCCAGCAGGTAAGTGCCGCACCCTGGTTGCGGGGTCGGGTTTCGTCCACCCAGACATGCACCGGAACATCCGCTTCGGCCAGTTTGTAGACCACGGACAGGGCCGTGCCCCAGTCCACTGTGGCCAGGGCCCCGGCATTGCAATGGGTCAGGATATTGAAGGGCTCGGCGGCGCCCTGCTCCATCCATAGCGCCTTGAGGTACCGTGCTCCCTGCTCGCCTATGGCCTCGCAGATCGCCACGTCTTCATGCTCCATGATCTGGGCGATTTCCAGGGCTTTCACCGCGCGCCGGTCCGGTTCCGTACCGGCAAGATTTTCCGTCATCCGCTGCAGCGCCCATTGCAGGTTCACCGCCGTAGGCCGGGTCGCCAGTAATGCCTCGCTGGCCGGCTGCAGGGATTCGGGATCATCCCGTAATGCGAAATACAGTCCATAGGCTGCGGAAACACCAATCAGGGGAGCACCCCTGACCTGCATGGAAGTTATGGCGCTGCAAACCTGCTGCAGGGAATTGAGTTTGGCGAGATGAAATTCATGGGGCAGACGGGTCTGGTCAATCACCCGCAGCTCATCTCCTTGCGGGTCGTAATTGAGACTCTGGACATGCTGGCCATCTATAATCATGGATTCCAGACCTCCACCGCCGGGCTATATAACCCGCTCGTTTCCACCATCCACCGCCAACTGGGCTCCGGTGGTTTTGGCCAGGGTGATTCCAGCCAGCACCACGATGGCACGAGCCACATCTGCGGAAAACACCTCGGTCTTGAGCACGTTTGCGCTTCTGTATTCTGCAACTGTCATACCGTAATGGGCTGCCCGTTCCTCCAGTACCTGCTCGGTCCAGAGCGCGGTGTCATATACCGCGTTGGGGTGCAAGGTGTTCACGCGAATTCCGCTGGCTCCAAGTTCCAGGGCCGCCACCCGGGCCAACTGCGTCAATCCGGCCTTGGCAGCGGAATAGGCGGCTGCACCCGGGCCGGGCGCGGGCACGTTTTTCGATGCCACGAACACAACCGCGGGATCAAAGCCCTGTTCCAGGTAAGGCAGGCATGCGCGCAACAGTTTCATGTGAGCACTGAGATTCAGGTCCATGGACTTCTGCCAGGATTCGTCACTGATTTCAGATAGTGCCTGACTGGGCGGGAAGTTGCCGGCGTTGCTAACCAGTACATCGATGCCACCGAATTGCACAATTGCCCGGGCGAGTGCCTGTTCTATTTCATCGGCTTCGGTAATATCACAGCGGATAGCCAGAACCCTGTCCCCATCCAGCTCAATTACGGCCTCGGCGACATCAAGGGCCACCACGCAGGCGCCCTGCTGCTGCAGTTGTTCCACCGCGGCGCGGCCAATCCCGGAAGCCGCTCCGCTCACCAGCACGACCTTGCCCTCGAATTCGGCTGCCCTTCCCGCGGACTTCAGCTTTGCCTGTTCCAGCTCCCAGTACTCTACTTCGAAAAGTTCTTTGCGTGGCAGCGCCTGCCATCCGCCCAGGGCATCACCCTGCTGCATGGCTTTTATGGTGTGGCGACTTATGTCCGTCACGATACCCAGGCGTTTATTGTTGCCCGCCAGGTAAACCATGCCCTTGCCCCGCCACAGGCCATAGCGGGGCATGGTATCCAGGCGCTGGTGCCCGGTAGCGGCGTTGTCATCGAAATACTGCTGGTATTCCTGCACGAAGGCACCGAGTTCTGAAGCCGGTTCCTTGTCAAACACGGCGGCAAAGGCCTTGGCATGGATGGTATGGTCCGGGGTCAGGGGCCCGCCCCTGGCCAGGTCGCCACTATCCTTGCGCGCGGCGAATCCCGTCGCTTCTTCTGAATGATCGAGACGCAGCAGGCATGGAGCGCCAAGCAATTCACCAGCCTCCCTGCGCAACCGGCTTAGCTCCCGGCAATCCTGCTGAGTTGGATGATAGGCAGCTCTCTTCTGTGCATCGGGTGCATGCCGGGCCAGGTATTCCTCGGCACGGCTCACCAGTTCCACCATGTTGTCGTAGCTGGTCCGGGCATCATCACTGAAGGTAAAAATGCCGTGATGCATTAATACGATTCCGCGCAACTTGCTCCAATCCAGACCAGAAGTCGCTGCCGCCACCTGTTGTGCCAGTACGAAGCCGGGCATGATGTAGGGCAGGATCAGCACCTCATCCCCATAGATTTCCTTAAGCGCCTTTTCACCCCCGGGTGTGTTGCTGATGGTCACCACGGCGTCGGCGTGGGTGTGGTCCACGTAACGCAATGGAATCAGTGCATGGAGAATGGCTTCGATAGACGGTGTAGGGCCCGTGGGATCCAGCAGGGCCAGGCGCAGGTGACGCACCATGTCGGTGTCGCTGAGCTCATCCAGTTGGCCGAGCCGGCGCAGGTATTCGAGCCGTACCGGCGGAAATCCGGGCGCCTCTATGGTTCTCAGGTCCCAACCCGAACCCTTTACGAACAGAACCGGTTCGGTTTCACCGAATACGTTTTCCAGTTCTCCCTTGACCGAGGTATTGCCTCCGCCATGTAAAACCAGGTCTGTTTCTTCACCCAGCAACCGGGAACTGTAAACACGCAGCCCCACGGGGCCATCCTGTGCCGCCGCCTCTGCCTGTTCCTCGCCCCATCGATTTAACATGATTCAAGTTTAACCCGTAGCAGGTGAATTCCCGGGGTCTGAAAACAAAAACGCACCGTCCGGGACAGTGCGTTTCGGGAAATTGAAAATTGATCTAGTTGGGTTCTACGATGGAGATATTTTCCATTCCGGCCTGGCGAGCAGCATCCATGATCATGACCAGGGTAGACACGTCAGAATCAGGATTGGGCTGGATAATCACCGACGCCGCCGGGTTCTCTGCTTTCAGCTGGTCGATATTGGATCGAACCTGGGTAGCGATAATCGGGCGCGGGTTACCGTTGAGAATAATCTCGTTATTGGGACCGATTTCGAAAAGAATATTGCGCAGGTCGGTATCTTCCGGTGGCTGCTGGTTGTCGTTGCTGTCGCTGCTGGCCGCGCTGATCGCGGTTTCAGACAGGAACGTGGCCGTCACTACGAAAAAAATCAAGAGGATGAAAACCACATCCAGCATGGGTGTTAAATCGATCTTGGTATCGTCGGCTTTGTGGCCACCGCCAATCTTCTTCATTGCTTAATCCTGTTTATATACCGGTTTGCGCTGTCAAAATTCTGGGCTGCAACCGCCAGCGGCGGGCAGGGGCTGAAAGTATAGCAAGGAGGGGGTGGTAAGCAATAGCAGGGCTCCGCTGCGGCGCCCTGCAGAATTCAATATATCTTTTAATATCAATAAGTTGTGTTTAGAGCGTGCTATTTTTTCAGGGAATTGATGGTGAATTTGGCCAGGTCTTCGAGCTGGCGCGCGTTCTTGCCGTCCCGGGAGTTCACCCTCAGCCCGTGCAGGGTGTTCATGAGGATATCCGCCGCGGCTTCCACGGAAACGCCCTTCTTCAGCTTGCCCTTCTTCTGGGCTTCTTTCAGGCGGGTGACAAATGCCTTACGAATCCGCGCCAGCGATGCACGCACGACCTTTTTCATCTCCTTGTCATAATTGATGCTTTCGCACAGGGAGTTGACCAGGAGACAACCCAAAGAGCGACGCCGGTTGGAAACCTTTACCACGGACAAATTGAAATAGGCGCTGATGGCGTCCCAGGGACCAAGCTTTTCGTTGTTAAGGGAATCTGCCAGGTACTTGTCAATCAGGATATTGTATTGATCGACACAGGATTTGAAAAAAGTCTCCTTGTCGCCGAAGGAGTTGTAGAGGGTGCCACGATTGATATCGGTACAATCCAGCAATTTCTGTACTGAACTTGCTTCGTAACCCTCCTTCCAGAACTGCTCCATTGCATTGACTAATACTTGGGTTTCGTCGAATTCAACCGGTCTTGCCATGTCTTCCTTCTTCCTGATCGTAAAATCTGTTTATTAACACAAAAAAATCACCGCCGGGCGGTGAAATCTGCTCTAAATCGAAAGCGCGGTATTGTATTACAGCAATCCCGGATTTACATCATGCAGCATGAAAAAAAGCTGAAATATCCGGTTCTAACTAGAATGGTGGGTCAATTAAGAAAATTTCCGCTGGATTCCATCCAAGAAATCAGAAACTAATTGCTGGAAGAAAGGGTTTGAGGCCCCTGGCTGCTACATATTGGTGATCAGGGTGACCAGCAACCCGATCGTGCCCCCCAGCACACATCCCCATACCACCAGCCAGCCAAGGTGCTTGCGAATCATGTCCTGGACTATTTCCTTCACCATCTGGGGGGTCATCTGGTCGAGCCGGTGGTCAATCATTTCTTCCAACTTGCGACGGATGGTGTCGTCGTCCAGGGCCGAACTGAGGGCGTCCTGAATTTGCCCCTGGAATTTAGGATCCATGAGCTGTTCCTGGAAAAACCCACGCATTTTCTCCACGAACGGGTTCTTAAGGGGATTCAGCGCATCTTTTCCGCCCAGCACGCCCAGCATGCCGCCAAATGACGAATTGACGATGACGTCCAGCAGGGAATCAAATGCAGCTTCCAGGTCGAGTTGCTCCACCGCCTCATGCAGCCGCTGGCTCAGGCGTTCAGAAGTTTCGCCGCTGCCATGAAAGAATTCGTCCAGGCCGGAACGGTTAAAAAACTGCTCCATGATGAGCTTGCGTATGCCCAGCTTGAATTCTTCGAAGCGAAGTGGAATTACACCGGAGCCATAGAAGCCGGGTACCCGTTCGAACAACATGTGTACCGCCAGCCAGTTGGTGATGCCGCCAGAGAGTGCAAACAATCCGGTGTTTAGCACATAGACCGACCAGGTGGCTTCAATCAGGATACCGGCGACGATGAGGCCGGCGGCTACCAGGTTACTGACCAGGCTCTTGTTGATAACGCTACTCCAGGGCAGGCGGGAAACGGCGCATCATAAAGGATAGCCGAGTTTACAAGCAACCGGGCTTACAACTTCAGATGTTCGGCCACCGGCATACGACTGCGAATCTCCGTAAGATGCTGGAGATCTATCTCCGCTGTCCCATCTAAAACCATTCTGCTGCACCAACCCACATTAAAGCCTTAAATGCTCTGCCACCGGCATACGACTGCGTATTTCCGCAAGGTGCTGGAGATCTATCTCGGCTAGTGCCATGCCTTCACCATGGTCGTATTGAGACAATACCGATCCCCATGGGTCTACTATCATGGAATGACCCCAGGTTTCCCGTTTTTCATTGTGCTTTCCGCCCTGGGCAGCGGCGATCACGTAGCACTGGTTTTCAATAGCCCGGGCTCGCAACAGGGTCTTCCAATGGGCGTTGCCGGTTACCCGGGTAAACGCCGCCGGGATCGTGACCAGTTCCGCTCCCTGGCGGAACAATTCCCGGTACATCTCCGGAAATCGCATGTCGTAACAAACGCTCAGGCCCAGCCTGCCCTGGTCCGTGTCTACCAATACAATCTCGTTTCCTGGTTCATAACTGCGCGATTCCGAGTACTCCGCCTGCTTGTCATCTACCTTGACATCAAACAGGTGTATCTTGTCGTAGCGGGCAATCTGCACACCATTGCTGTCATAGACCAGGCAGGCAGCACGTACCCGGTCCCCCGGCACCAGGTATTCCGGATCATCGCTGCCCAGGCCGGGACGGGATATCAGGGGGATCGTGCCACCGACGACGGTAATGCCGTGCTGTTTTGCCAGGTCCGACAGAAAACCTTGTAATACGGCCCCCTCTGCCCCTTCTTCTTCACCAAATGGGCGCATGGGGCCGCCTTCCAGCACCGCAAACACTTCCGGCAACAGAACCAGGCCTGCCCCCGCTGCGGCCGCACCGGATACCAGCCGTGAGGCGGCTTCCAGGTTTGCATCCAGGTTCGGGCCACTCACCATCTGGATGGCTGCAACTTTATCT
>CAYFKD010000001.1:198115-406311 GCA_964343795.1 uncultured Pseudohongiella sp. | reverse complement strand
CCCTAGCGCGTCGATGGTGCCAGGTACTGCTCATCGCTAACGGGTTCCAGCCAGTTGGTGGTGCCCATGGAAATAGTTAATTGATAGGCATCGATCTGAGGGTGGGCACCGTGCCAGTGCTCGACACCGGCGTCGGTATACCAGGGTTCACCGGGGAACATTTCCCTTACCGGTTCGCCACGAACCTGGGTCAGGGCACGCCCCTCGATAATCATCAACAGCTGGCCCGTGGAATGGTAGTGCCAGTTGGAACGAGAACCCGCCGTGAAACGCAGGCGAATGATACGTGCATCATCGGCCGCTTCACGCTGAGGCTCGCCCCCGACAAAGTTGCTTTGGTGGGCGGCGCTCTTGTTGAATTCACTGCCGAGTACGAACCAGGTAACCACGATCGCGATCGCGACCGAAGTTGTCAGCTCCAGAAATCTGAATTTCGATGGCTTCATAAGACGCTCCCGTGTGTCTTGTGTTATCAATCCCAGGCTTAGCGAAACAAATCCAGTTCAATGCTGTCCGCCATGGCTTTATAGCCGGCGTCATTGGGGTGCAGGTTGTCCTCGGTAAAGTCCGCCCTGATGCGATTGGGGTTCGCCGGATCGGCCACGGCGGGGCCGAAATCGATGACACCATCGAAAACACCGCCATTGCGAATAAAATCATTCACCACATTACGTACCCGGTTGCCATCTTCACTGTAATATCCAGCGCCTTCATAGGGTAACAAAGTAGCACCGATTACCTTGATGCCCCGGGCATGAGCCCGGGCGATGACCTGGCGATAACCGGCGATGATAGCATCGGCGGAAACCAGCTCCCCGCCCATGGACGACATGCCGATATCATTGATCCCTTCCAGCAATACGATATGGCTGACGTTGCTCATGGCCAGCACGTCCCGCTCAAGTCGCGCCTGCAGGTTCTGACCGAACAGGGAATTGCCCTCGGTGGTGACGCGGTTACCGGAAATTCCGGCATTGATTACCGCGTAGTCTGACACGCTGTCGTCGGCGTAAATCCGGTGTTGGAAGTGATTGGGCCAGCGCTGATTGGCGCTTGCCGTGGACCCCCAACCGTCTGTAATCGAATCTCCCAGGGTAACAATAGCAGTGGTGGGGGCAGAGGGCATGACATCAATCGCCGTGAGAAATGGCCAGCCCTGGGTCTCCTCCGCCACGGGAAAGCTTGCGGCCGTATTGTGATTGCCGCCTTGGGAAATATAACTGACCTGGTTGGCCAGGGCGTGCTGGGTGACAAACCCTGAATCCCCCGGCAGGTAAATGCTTACCGCCAGGTTGCCGGACTGTGGCACGGGGAAATTCACCGGGTCACTGATCACCGTAGCCCAGCGCGGCACCGTGATGCTTTCCTTGCCGGAGAACGTGAGAGAGGTAGAAGAACCCGAGATTCCAGCGCCCTCACCTTGCCGTGCAATACTCACCGCGCCGATTTGTAGCGCCCTGTCACCGTGATAATTCGACACCCTGATCCGAAGCGCATTGCCACCCACACTGGTGTGCACAATCAGGCGCACCGTCTGGTCAGATAACGTATTTTCCGCGGCTTCGTCAGGGAACATCGTGCTCGGACTGGTTGCCCATGTCGTAACCCAATCAGGATTGTTATGCTCCGGCTGTCCATAAGCGAAAGTAATCGCCAGCATCAACACCGGCCACAACCAGATTCGCCCTTTAATGTAATTATTTTTAATCACTGCACTCTCCAAACCTTTAATAAGGAATCAGGGCAGACGGCACTGAAAATTTTCAGCCGCATCGATGCTACCGCTGCCGTCATACACCGCCACTTCAGGATATGGGCAAAGGGGGCGTGATCGATCTACCTCACCGTTGGTTCGGCGCACCGCCATCACGCTATCCGGCGCCTGGCCCGACTCCACCCATTGCTCCAGCGCACCGATCATGTCAAAACTGTCGGGGCCCGGCCCACCCCGGCAATGAGCCATACCGGGCACCATGAACAGTCGATAACTATCGTGAATAGCTTCCCGCCCACCCAGCAAGTCGGATACCCGTTGATAATACTGGGTGGCATTGGCGGGGGAAATCTGCGGGTCTATCCAGCCGTGATACTGAATCAGTTTTCCGCCGGTATCGAAAAAGGCCTGCAGGTCAGGGTCCAGTGCATTCAGGGTGTTCCCGTCCATGGATTCCGCCAGGGCAATATCCCGGTCAAACTCAAACTCGGAGATGTTCCAGTCTTCGTCCCCGTACACCAGATACCGGTATTGCTCCAGCCCGGTGGCTCTTGCCGAAGCCGTCCATCCCAGGTCGGTCCAGCCCAGTTCACTGCCGGGAAACAAACCGGTGATATCCCTTCCCGTTTCCGGATTGGGTACGGAGGAATACAGCATCTTTACCGTGTCGACCTGGTCCGGGTTCAGGCAGGAGCCTGTATTGGCACCATCACAGGCCAGGGAAGCGGCATCGAAACTACAGCTCTCGGGCCAGCTGATCAGCCCATCGCGCACACCGTCGTCGGCATCGCAGGCGTTCACGGCGGCGCTGTAAACCAGTTCCCGTTCCCCTGCGCTTAGCCGTGCCACCGGATTGGCTTCAAGGTGAGTTGCCACCCGCAGGGCGGCAGCGGCACGCCCGGTCCAGTCAAGACCCGGCGCGCCCGCAATAATGCCATCGAAATCTCCAGGAAATTTCTGTGCTTCCACCATGGCCTGGCGGCCGCCGGCGGAGCAACCTGACCAGTAGGACCAGGCAGGCGCCTGTTCGTAGAAAGCCGCGACCAGTTTTTTCGATACCACGCTCATTTCATGCACCGCGCGCCAGCCAAAATCCGCAACCTTTTCCGGATGACCCAGACCGAAGCTGGCGGTGTTGCCAGAGTGGCCGGTATCGGTAGAACTCACCGCGTAACCACGAGCCAGGGGGGCAGCCATGGCGCTGTGTCTTACGCTTCCCGTGAATGCGCCATTACCCACTCCCATGTAGCGTCCATTCCATGCAATCACCGGGAGCCACACTTCCACCTTTATGTCGGAGTCGAGGCTTGGCGTCAGTGTTGCGCTAACCCGGCAGAATTCACCGAGATCGGCATAGAGCCCGGAGGCCTGTGCCGAATAATTTCCGGCAGGATCAAAACTACCGGCCGGCACCAATTCGGCACGGGTGACACTTCCGTTGTTCAATAATTCGTGCTGCAAATCCACACAGCGACTTTCAGCCGTAGCCGCCAGCGTGGCCTGGGGTAGTAACCAGAACAATGGGGCGAGCACCAGGGATTGGGACAGATGAAGTGGTGAAATGCTCATCGCGCTACCTGCTTTTTATAGTAATTGAGCGATAGGTCAGTGAACACTCGGCACGCTGGCCGAGCGCCCAACTTTTCCGCAGGGTACGCAATCTGTGCACTCAAGTAAACGGAGTGCCTGGGGCAGTGAGCCAGGCATCCATGCCCGGCTCGCCTGGATTACCTTGGTTGGTAATTCTGTAAGGTTTTGAGGATAACCGTGACCGTGCGGCGATTCTGCGCACGACCGGCAACGGTTTCGTTGCTCGCGATGGGTTGCAGTTCGCCAAAACCCTGGGTCGTTATGCGCCCGGGAGCCACGTTAAAGCGTTCGACAAGTACATTCCGAACCGCATTCGCACGGCGCTCCGACAAGCCCTGGTTGTATTCGATTGTACCCACACTGTCGGTGTGACCTTCGAGCTCGGCAATAACATCAGGATACTGCGCCATGAACCGGGCCAGGTCCTCGATGTCTGACATGAATTCCGGTTTCACAATAGAGCGATCGAAATCGAAATTCACCTGGAGCTCGATGCGGGCAATCTCCTCCACGGGGATCGGGCAACCGTCCTCATCCACCGCGTAGTTCATCGGCGTATCGGGGCAGTCATCCTCGCTGTCGGGCACACCATCGCGATCGCTGTCTACCGCAGCCGGCGTTGGAGTCGAAGTGCGCGCCGGCGGTGCAGCCGTAACCGGCGTTCTCGGTGCCGCTGCGCGCTCCGGGCGCGCACCGAAATAGATCAGCAACGAAGTGTCTATTCCTTCATCGCCGTTATCAATGCCCCGGCCAAAATAGCGATAGCTGCGCAAGGCGGTTCGCCAGTAAACATTGTCGGTCAGGCGAATTTTTATCCCGGCACCGAAATCCCACAGGGTGTCGTTATCGCCGTCGGTATTGGTATTGCCGAAACCGGTTACCAGGAACGGTTCGATGTTTTCGTCCCAGTTCACATTCAGGTCATACAGGAGATCGACCTTGTAATGGTCCAGGTCGAAATTTCCCTGCCCGGTGATTTCGGGATCCAGATCAAAGGATGAGATCTCGGCTGCCCAGGTGTCGTTGAACTGGTACCCCATCCCAAGGAACGGGCCCTCATCGTTACGTAACAGGGTGTCATCATCGAAATCCATCCATTGCAAACCGGGTGCCACGTAGAAATTACCTTCGGCAGCCGTCAGGTGCCCGGTTAGCAATACCCCGCCCAGAATCAAAACAAAATTCGGTAAAGACATTTTCATGGAAAAGTTTATCCAATGGTTCAAGTGTGAAATCGGTGGCGAACTATACGCACCGCTGCTAAGAAAGCAAGGCTTTTTACAGCTACCTGAGGATTATGCCACGAACGGGATTCCGGGCTGTTGATGTAGATTAACTCGCAACCAGGGCAGGGATTGAAAGATGGCGATACAGGCTTTGCTGGCACCTGGCCGAAAAGGAATTTGGCCCGGACTCCTGTTATTTTGAACGGCCCCGCGGGGGATAGATAAACCAGGCCGCGACCACCAGCAGCGCGAACAGGCTGTAGGCGATAGCGAATATCCACAGCGGAAAATCATAGTACAGCAGCCGCTGCAACCAGTACTGGATAAAGCTTTGCTCATAGGCCACCGCTCCACCCTGCTCCCTCAGCCACATTTCCAGGGTCGTCAGGGGGCACAGGCGGCCGAGCCAGGCCTGTGCCACAACGATGGCGATGCCAAGCAGGTGAGCGATGCGGAACCACCGGTTACCGATCCAGCGCCAGCGCAGCATCCCACCAGCCAGGATCAACACAAGGCCCAATACGATGAAGGCCACGATAAGTGCGTGAATCAATAACACGCCATCGGCCAGGAGACGGTAGCTTGCTTCCATGGGGCCAGTGTCTACCGGTCACTGCAGGAGAGCAAGCCCGAAGCTTTACGATTTAACCAGGCGAGCTGTAACTACAATTTCAGTACCGCTTGGATTTACTCTGTGACGATTATGTCTATTTTCATCTTGGGATGAATGGCACAGCGCACGCGAACGGATCCTGGGTTCTCGAATTTAATCGTTATAGTCTCATTGGGATCCAGGGAGCCACTATCAAAGCTGTTGTCGGCACTGCGTGAGTAGATATTGTGTGCGTTGGGATCATGGTTTTCGAAGATCACAGAATCGCCTACCTTGATAGTAAGCTCACTGGTATCGAAGACTTTATCTTTTTGCACGACGACGTGGTTTTCCGCCAGGCTGTAACCACTGGCACAAATACCAATTACTACTGCCGTGGTTTTTAAAATTCCGGGAATCTTCACAACTTGCTCCAGGGTTTCAAATTTTGAGGATTAGTCAACTTCATTAAGGTAACTGGGAAATAAGCACGCCGGGGTCATTGCTGCTCAGGGTTTTCATGAATTCCACCAGGTCAACAATTTCCTGTTCGGTCAGGTCTAAAGCATCAATGTCATCGGACAGGCTTTCCCGCTCGACGAATCCATCGTTATAGTGCCTTACCACTTCCCCAAGGGTCGCAATGGAACCGTCATGCATGTAGGGTGCCCGCTCAACCACGTTGCGCAGCGTGGGCGTCTTGAAGGCATGCTGCATCTTGGTAAAGCTGAAATGCGCCCCGCGACCGATATCGGAGTCATTCAGACCGATGTCATGAAAGCTGCCATCGGTAAATGCCCAACCGGAATGGCAGGCAGCGCAGTTCGCCTTGTTATTGAACAATTCAAATCCGCGTTTGGCACTTTCACTAATAGCGGATTCCTGCCCCCCGATCCAGCGATCAAATGGGGCATCATTGCTGACGATGGTTCGCTCGTAAGTGGCGATCGCCCGCGCGATGTTCGCCACCGTGAGCCCTTCACCGGGAAATACCATGGAAAAGTAGAGATCGTAGTCGGATGACTCTTTCAGTTCATCCACGATTGAATCCATGTCCTGGTTCATTTCGTCTGGGGAGGACATGGGTCCAAGTGCCTGTTCCTCCAGGGATTCAAATCTTCCGTCCCACATCAATGCATCCTGCCAGGCCAGGTTCAGGATTGTGGGAGTCCTGCGTCCCAGTATATTTGCAGCGGAACCTACCCCCAGGGGCAGACCATCTCCCCAGGAAAAACTCGGATTGTGGCAGCTGGCACAAGACATCGTGTTGTTCCCGGACAAACGAGTATCGAAGAACAACATCTTGCCGAGCTCTGCTTTTTGCGTAGTGAAAGGGTTGTCGCTTGGAAATGGAATTTCAGCTGGCCGCTGGTAATGTAATTTCAACGATTCAACTTCATTGGAATCTGCTGAAACAAATGAGGTGAACCAGTAAGCGACTGCACTGATGAATATAACTTTCAGCACGCTTGCAATCGAACTTGTTTTTTTCATAAACATTCTCCATCCCATCCCCTGGCAAGATCATTTCTGGTTTTCTTGTCGGGCATCCAGTCAATTCGTGTGAATTCCATCGCATTGAAACGGGTTCCGTGTGGTACTACGACAGGATCGAGCAGAAACCTTAACGGTCAGTTGGAGTGCGCAGAAGAGCTAGCGGTCAGAAGAACCAATAGCCAGGGAACAGGATTAATTGGGCGGGGGAGCGGCTTCGGTTTCGGGAGAGCCAAAGGCTTGCTTGAACTGCGGCTCCAGGCCTTCCCAGGGACCGTCGAGGGTATAGACCGCACTGGTAAGGCTGTTAATCTGGTCGCCGAAGATCTGGTCAAACAGGTATGCACCAATTGCCAGGGGAAGTTGCCCGGTCAGCAACCCGATCCAGGGAATGTTGTCACTAACAGGCAGGGTGACATACATCTCACCAGTAATGGTTTCATCGGCGAGATCCAGGTTGCCATTTATCTGGTACAGGCTGGACGGGCCCGATATAACCAGTTGATCCTGGATATCAACGGTACCGTCATCCAGCAGCAACTCACCCCGAATTTCATCGAAAGCAAGCCCGCTGCGCAACAAGTCGTCGCTGAAACGCAATCGCCGCATGATGGCGCTGAAATTGATGATGCTAATTAGTTTGAGCGCCCCACTGCCTCCCGATCCCTGCAGGAACCGGCCATTGTCGATTGCCATATCAATCTCACCGCTGAGATTGTCGCCGGAGAAGAACGCGGGCGAGCCGGGCCAGTCGACTCGGGTAACGAAGCTGGCATTAGTGCTTTCCAGGCTGGGCGCGAACTCGTTGGCAACCAATACATCTGCCATATCATTTGCCAGCAATACTCCATTGAGATAGCTGTGATGAGCTTCACCATCGTAAGTCCAGGTAAAGCCGGGCGTTATCTGTTCCAGCGCATCGGGAATGGGTTCCAGCCCCAGGCGCAAACCCCGGAAATCGAAAGAGAGATCGGTGATCTCCGCGCCGCTGTCGTTTGGATTAAAATCAAAATCCCAGGTTCCGTAGGGACGTTCCCCAATGGAGAAATCGTTGACACTGAAACGCATGGCGGGCAATTCACGGGGGTCGATATCCGCGAGAGGATCGACCCGGGGCTCCTCTTCGAGGAACGCCGTTGAAGCGATACTGGCATCGACCCGATCAGGATCCAGGGGCTCGAGTTCCTCTTCTTCATCACCGGGCAAATGCAGGTGATCCAATTCTATGTCCAGGTAATCGTCGCGCCGGAACGGGATCGTCACCCAGCCCTGTACCGAGTCTCCACTAAGCCGGGACAACCAGCCCTGGGAAGTTACATCCGGTTCGATACGGATTCTCACGTCCGGCAACTCCTGGCCATAAAGCTCGAATACCGGTGTATCCACCTCGATATAGGAAATCGTTTCACCGATATCCGCGGAAGATTCCCCGGTGCTCATGCCAGCGAAAAAATCCACCCATTCCTGGACGTGAAGACGGTTGAGCTGCCCAGTCACTACCAGGCCATCCGCTTCGTCACTACCAAGGTTTAGCAACGGGTTGGCCCGGCGCCCAAGAGTAACCAGCCCGTTAACTAATTGATCCCCGGCCACTTCCAGTTCGAAATTGGTAGCGGAGCCAAGGCTGCCTTTTATGTTCTGGGTTGCCTCGCCGAAATCGATCTGGAGATTCAGGTTCATCACCTGCTGCGGTTCCTTGCCATAGGGATAAGGAAGGCTGATGCCGGTCCCGGTCAGGTCTGAGTTAATGGCGAGACGGTTTGGTGCCGAGGCGCTTCCAGTCTGGTCGATTCGCAATCTTGCCTGGTAGGCAAACTCGCCATCCATTTCGGCAAGCAGGTTACGCACAAACTCATTCTGGCGTGGCCATGCAATCATTTCCTCCGGCGTGGTGCGACCGTTTCCATCCACATAGATAGTTGTCATGTCACCGTCGACCACGTCGGATGACAGGTTTACCCGCACATCCCCCCCGAACATGTTGCCGGTCAGCACACTGTCTTCCAGACCGGAATCGGTATCAAAGATTACCGGACCGCGAAGGTCTGCAATATCGAGATCAAATTCGGGCATGCGCAGCCGGTTTTCCGCCATCTGGAAATCGAGATGTATATCGGGTTCTGTTCCCTGTCCCGACAGCGGCACTCGGACTTCCAGGTCTCCGCTGAATCCACCTTCCGCCTGCCAGGTGGAAATTGTGTTCTTGAACGCTTCACCAACCGGTGCCGCCAGCAGGTATTGCAGGCCATCGCCGGTGAGCCCGGTGAGATCACCACTCACATTCAGCTGAGTTTCACCCTGCTCATCGCGCCTGATGGTTCCGGTAACACCATGCATCTCGATACCCATACTGCTGCCACCGCGAGCATCGATATCGATGTTGTTGTCATCCGTTAGCACGAGAGCTGAAAGATTACTGAGGCCGGGCCATTCGTTGTTAAAGACGAATTCACCCTGCTCCATGTGAAAGAAACTTTGGAAGGTCTTGGCGTTGGCAGGGGAGCCTGAAATCGTGCTACCCCGGAATACCGCGCCACTCTGAATCACGCGCCCGTCCCTGATTGCGCCGCGCAGGAACTCCATGCTGTTGTAGAGATTTTCTTCTACCCTGCTGCCGTCGGGCGTATAGCGATGATCGAATTCCGCATCCAGTTCCTGGACACCCACAACCAGTTCGAGCCGGGCCTCCCGCTCTCCTTCCAGCGGCACTTCAATTGTATTGGTGAACTGAACCCGGGCACGAATGGCATTGGACTCCGCAAGAATGACGCTGCTGGCCAGTTTCACCAGTTGTCCCTCGGACATGTCCACTGCAAATCCCAGGCGCCCATTGACGTAGTTATACGCCCAGGTGGTGGTAAACACGTTGGGAATATTGATGGCAAATTCATTGGACTCGATATCGGCGAAACCTCCGCCGCTGTTCTGATTGGTATCGAAATCCAATTCGACGTAACCGTTTATGCCTCTCATCAGGGGTGAGCCACGTACGGAATTGACTTCGCCATCGGCGATATTGGTTCGCAGTTGCAGCAATTCCTCCGCAGTGTCGCCAAGGGGAAGATAAAGACTGAGATTGTTTAGCTGGCCACGGGGTTCAAACAGGGCAAGCTCCTGTTCCGCTTCCGGAGGAAGCAGCCCACTTTCCGCGGCAAACTGGGCGAGCAAGGTCAGGTTTATACGGCTGAAACGGGCATTGAGACCCTGCTCGGGCACGTAGTAGAGGTAGGCGTTAAATGGATTCCAGCGTACCTGGCCGTGCTGCATGGTGAGTTCCGAAGCCAGCAACTGCCATTGCCCGCTTTCCACTCCGCGACTGACACTGAGATCTCCGCTGATATTTCTCAGTGTAGTAGATTTGCCATTTGCAGAAAGTGAAACTGCATCTACCGCCGGTCTCGCTATGATGCGCTGGGCTTGCCCATCTTCCAACTCGACCCATAAGTCTGCACCACCCTGAAGCTGGGTGATTTCCACGTCCCCAAATTGCTGGCCACGCAACAATTGTGAGTACGCACCGGGGGGAACAGTCACATGTAGTAACCCATCTGTATTGTCGAGCCGGGATCCGGTTGCTTCCAGGGAGAACGAAAGCTGTTCCTGAATGTCCGCCAGGTTTGTGTCGATATGGAAATAATGTTCGTTACCGACGTTCTGGATAGTTGCCGTACCGTTGTCGAAACGAAACTGATCACCTTCATTGGTTTGCACATCAATGACCACATTGCGCAGGTCAAGTCGCGCAACCCGCAATAGCGATTGGTAAAGCTGATCCAGGTTGGCATTGGATTCGCTCGCATTGTTGATGCCCCTGATCACGAATCTGCCATCATCCTGTTGTTCAATGTTTAGGGTGAGATTGTCGATGGCGAATTCTTCCAACACCCACTGCCGTTCCCAAATCGTTCGCGGCATATCCACAATTACAGAAGCACTGTCGAAGCGCAGCGACTGATCTTCAACCAGTCCGCCATCAGGGCTAACCAACAGGCTAAGTCCATTCACGGTTATGGAGGGATTGAAACCCAGGAACTCTCCCTGCAGGGATTCGACGTTTACCTGCAGACCCGTGGCGAGGAACACCTGCTCTTCGAAGAACTCGGTGTAGCGGGAAATGGCGGGCATGAACTGGCGGCCGGCACTGACATAGGCTGCCAGTAACACCAGTGAGACAACGGCCAGCATAATGAGCTGGCGCCGCAGTTTTAAAAGAAATCCGGTCAGCATGCTAGATTCAAATGTGGCTGCGCCCGAAACAAACCCGGTTTTGTTTCTGGAACAGATTCAGATTCTTTGTGCAGCTCTAACCTGTATAGAGCAAACTTGCTTAACACAAACTGAAGCTTGCGGGTTTTCCGGTACCGGCACCGGATATATTGCCGGGCATGGTCCAGGCCCTGGAACCCGGATCGGCTCTACCGCCCCCTCAATAGAGCACCACGTCAAATTGCTCTTGAGTATACATGGGTTCCACTTCGAATTTGACCGTCTTGCCGACCAATTCTTCCAGCTCGGCGAGGGTGTCAGACTCCTCATCAAGCAGCCGGTCCACCACTACCTGTGAAGCCATGACAAGCAGGGATTCATTCTCATAAGCCCGGGCGGTTCGCAGGATATCCCTGAAGATTTCATAGCAGACGGTATCCGCCGATTTCAGGGTACCGCGGCCTGCACACACCGGGCATTCACTGTTGAGAATCTGCCCCAGGCTCTCCCGCGTACGCTTTCGTGTCATCTCAATCAGGCCCAACTGGGAAATCCCGGTAATGGCGGTACGGGCGGGATCCTTTTCCAATGCCTTGGTAAAGGTGCGTTGCACCAGGCGCTGATGTTCCGGATCCTGCATATCGATAAAATCGACAATGATGATGCCACCGAGATTTCTTACTCGCAGTTGCCGAGCGATTATTGTCGCCGCTTCCAGGTTGGTCTTCAGGATAGTCTCGGCATGGTTGCGCGCTCCGAGAAATCCTCCGGTGTTCACGTCGATCGTTGTCATGGCTTCGGTCTGGTCGATGATCAGGTCGCCGCCGGACTTGAGCTTTACCTGCCGGCCCAGCGCCTTGTCGATTTCATCTTCGACGGCATAGAGATCGAATATGGGCCTGTCTCCTTCATACAATTCCACATGGGCCGTCAACTCGGGCACGAAGTTTTTCAGGAACTGCACGATATCCTGGTAGGAATCGGCGTTGTCCACCCTTATCTTTTCCATTTCCTGGGTAATCAGGTCGCGTACAGTGCGCATATAGAGTGGTACTTCGCGGTAGACCTTCTTGATTCCTTCGTCTTTATTTATACGCTCATCGACTTTATTCCACAGTCTCTTCAGGTAGCGAATGTCTTCCTGGAATTCTTCCGCCGTCGCTCCCTCTGCAGCGGTGCGGATAATAAATCCCCCCTCGTTATCCCACTGCTCCTGTTCCAGGCACTCCTTTAGCTGGGAAAGCAGCCGTTCCCGCTCTTCTTCGTCTTCCAGCCGCTGGGATATGCCCAGGTGTTTATTTCGAGGCAGGTAGACAAGGTTTCGTGACGGCAGGGTCAGATGAGTAGTGAGCCTGGCTCCCTTTGTGCTGATGGCGTCTTTCGCAACCTGTACTACCAGGTACTGACCATCCCGGAGAATTTCTCTTATGGCTTGTGCATTTTCTTCGCGAACTTCGAATCCTTCGCTATCCACCGCAGCGATGTCGGAAGCATGGATAAACGCAGCGCGCTCCAGGCCTATTTCGATGAAGGCGGCTTCCATACCCGGCATGACCCGCACAACTTTACCGCGAAAGATATCGCCCACGTGGCCACGCTTGTTGTGGCGCTCGATAAAAATTTCCTGCAGCAGGCCATTTTCAATGAGCGCGACCCGGGTCTCCATGGGGGTAACGTTGATCAGTATCTCTTCGCTCATCGTTATTTACTTTGACTATTTTTGTGTAGACCGGGCAACGGAAGACTAGGCCGGCGGCAGGCAGCTTATGCCAAACTTTGCCAACAGCCCGGCCGTTTCAAACAAGGGCAGACCCATGACCCCACTATAGCTGCCGTGCAGCTCACTGACAAAAATGGCGGCAATACCCTGGATCCCATAAGCTCCGGCCTTGCCTGCCGGCTCACCGCTTAGCCAATAGGCCCTCGCCTCTTCCTCGCTGATTGACCGGAATCTCACCCGGGATTCGGAATGCGCCGATTCAAACCTGGTTCCATCTGAAACCGAAACCGCGGTGAGCACCCGGTGTTCCCGGCCCGAAAGCGCAGTGAGCATGGCTACCGCGGCATCCTCATCCCCCGGTTTGCCCATGACGTGGTCGTCACAAACCACCGCTGTGTCGGCAGCGAGCACCAGGCTGAATTGCCCGGATTGCAACCGGGGCAATGCCCCCTCTGCCTTGGCCCGGGCGATACGCTCTACATAGGCGCGGGGGTCCTCCCCGGCGCGCACGGTCTCATCCACGTCCTGTGGCGCGACAGTGAAGGCGACACCTATTTGCTCCAGCAGTTGCTGGCGACGGGGAGATGCCGAAGCGAGAAGAATCATGGCGAGGTGCTACAGGTTCAGCGCGGCTAGTGCACGTCGAAACTGCGCCTGACCTGCCTGAGCAGGTGGAACAGCGAGGGCCAGATAATTGCACTGGTCACGGCGGCCATCAGGAACATGAGATTGGATGCCACGGTCTGACCACTGATTATCTGCAACCAGTGGCTGAGCAACAGGTTAATCCCCACCAGGGACAACACAATGCCGGCTTGTTGCAATGGCGTGAACATTCGCAGACGCAGGTGCAAACTGAGAGTAACGTAGGCAATGATCACCAACGCCATGGCATTCAATCCAAGAACGGAGCCTTCGAGAATGTCCAGGATAATGCCGGCGAACCAGGCGGAGCCGATTCCCACCCGGTAAGGCAAGGCCATGGTCCAGTACATGAGGACCATGGGTACCCATTCCGGCCGGTAAGGCATGGCCCATTCCGGAAACGGCACAATTGCCAGCAGGTATGCAACCAGAAAACTAAGGACGATGACCCAGATACCATGCGGTCTGTTCTGCATATCAATCCTTACAGGGTTGCGCCGTCAGGATCGACAGCTTCCAGGGCACTTTCGTCAGAATTCACCACACCGGGTTCTTCACCATCCAGCGGATCCCTGGTTACCCGCTGCTCATCCTGGAATACCAACATGGCATGACGGGTGCTTTCGATTGCGGCGAGCGGTCTGGCTCTAACCGTGGCGAATGGTTGCCCGGGATCGATATTTACGCTGATGATTTCCGCCACCGGGTAATTCTTGGGATACACCTGGCCCATTCCGGAACTGACCAGTCGATCCCCCGCCAGCATGTCCTGGGTCTGGGTTACAAATTCCAATTCCAGTTCATTAACAGTATTGCGGGTGCCACGGGCAAGGGCACGCTCACCGTTACGATTTACTTCCACCGGAGTCACATGATGAAAATCGGTGATCAACAAGACCCAGCTGGTGAACGGCAAGACTTCATCTACCTGCCCCATCAGGCCATTGGCATCAATAAGGGCCTGTCCTACGTGTACGCCATCATCGAATCCTTTGTTGATGAGCACACGCTTGGAATAGGGGTCTGCAGAGACATTGATAATTTCAACGGGAAGCACTTCCCCTTCTATGACTTCGGTCGCTTCCCGCAGCTCCAGCAGGCGGCTGTTCTCGCTGGCCAGGCTTTCCAGCAATTGCAGTTCCCGCTGCGCCACCAGCAACTCTTCCCTGAGCGATTCGTTTTCCTCCAGCAGGTCGGTGCGGGAAACAAAAACATCATCGATCCAGAAAGAAACCCGTGCGGGGATATCCGCCACCCAGACTATGGGCGTGGTGACATAACCCAGGCCGTAACGGACACGGTCCAGGTAGCCGAAACGGCTGTCGGCGAACATGATGCAAACGGACAATAAAAGGAAACTAAGCGCCCGGTACTCCAGCGCCACGCCTTTGATGAACAGCGTCTTGTCGATGGCAGGGGCACCTCTTGGTTAAAAGGAGGATTATAGCCCGACGCACCCTCAATCGGGCCTGCCCACCGGACTTAATCCATGGTGACCAGGTCGATATCGTGGGCGTCCATCAACTCCATGGCCTTGCCGCCGCCGCGGGCCACACAGGACAGGGGGTCCTCTGCCACGATCACCGGCAGCCCGGTCTCTTCGGAGAGCAGTTTGTCCAGGTCCTTGAGCAGGGCGCCACCGCCGGTAAGCACCAGGCCGGATTCGGCAATATCTGACGCCAATTCCGGGGGTGACTGTTCCAGGGCACTCTTTACCGCCTGAACGATAGCGGTCAGGGGCTCCTGCAGTGCCTCCAGGATCTCGTCGCTGTTGAGAGTAAAGCTGCGGGGGACACCTTCCGCCAGGTTGCGGCCACGCACGTCGATTTCCCGGATTTCGGAATTGGGGCCTACCCAGGCGCAGCCGATTTCCTTCTTGATACGTTCCGCCGTGGCGTCACCAATAACGCTGCCGTAGTTGCGCCGCACATGTGTTGTTATGGCCTCGTCGAAGCGGTCGCCCCCGACCCTGACGGACTCGGAGTAAACCACTCCGTTCAGGGAAATAATGGCGATCTCGGTGGTTCCACCCCCGATATCCACCACCATGGAACCGCTGGCCTGCTCTACCGGTAATCCGGCACCAATGGCCGCCGCCATGGGTTCTTCGATCAGGCGCACGTCACGGGCGCCGGCGCTGGCGACGGATTCCCGTATGGCGCGGCGCTCCACCTGGGTGGACTTACAGGGCACACACACCAGCACCCGGGGGCTGGGCGGGAAGAAGCTGTTTTCATGCACCTTATTTATAAAGTGCTGCAGCATCTTCTCGGTAACCTGGAAATCGGCAATTACCCCGTCTTTCAGGGGCCGGATAGCCGTGATATTGCCTGGAGTCCGGCCCAGCATGCGCTTGGCGTCGGACCCTACGGCGGTGACTGTTTTCTGGCCATTATGGGTACGAATTGCCACCACAGAAGGCTCATTCAGGACAATGCCCTCGTCGCGGACGTATATAAGGGTGTTCGCCGTGCCCAGGTCGATAGACAGGTCATTGGAGAACATCCCCCGGATTTTCTTAAACATGGATTTAGTGAGTACCTCGAGTAAAAGATTCCAATCCAGCCACCGTTATTATTGTTACGGCCTGACAGGCCTTTCTTTTAGCCTGCCAAATACCTGTTACATGGACGAATCGGTGTTAAAGGAATCTCCTGGAGCCAGCGACCGCGGGGGTTTGCAAGGCATGCGGCGGGGGCCGTCTGCTGTTACCCTGCGCAAATTAAAGTATAATCCCGCGTTCTTCAAGATGGGATCGCTCATTATGTTAAGCAGGTCCGCCCGCTTCCCATCTGTTTCTCTACTCTGTCCTTTATGGAGACAAGCATGGCTTTAGACAAGTCTGAAGTCGAAAAGATCGCCTATCTGGCGAGGCTGAAAATCAGTGATTCCGAAGCGGAAGAAGTCGCCGGCCGGATTACCGATATCCTGGCCCTCATAGACCAGATGCAATCGGTGGATACCGACGATGTAGAGCCCCTGGCCCATCCGGTTGACGCGGTGCAGCGCCTGCGCGCCGATGCGGTCACGGAAAGCGACCACCGGGACGAGCTGCAGAAACTGGCACCCGCCGCGGAAGAAGGGCTCTACCTGGTACCCAAGGTTATCGAGTGAGCGTGACGTTGTTTACGCCGTACCCAATGCGGCGGCCTGTAAAACTATCATGATCGAAAAATCTGTATCCGAACTCGCTTCTGCCCTTTCCCGGGGAGAAATATCCAGCGTTGAACTGACCAGTGCCTACCTGGATCGCATCAAGCAGCACAATAACGAGTTGAATGCTTTCATCACGGTATGCGAGGAGAAGGCGCTGACCCAGGCAAGGACCGCGGATGAAAAGCGCGCGCAGGGGGAAGACAATCCCATGCTCGGCATTCCAATGGTGCACAAGGATCTCTTCTGTACCGAAGGAGTTCTCACTACCTGTGGGTCGAAAATCCTGCACAATTTTGTCTCACCCTATGACGCCACCGTGGTAGAGCGCTTCAATCGAGCGGGCGCTGTGATGCTTGGCAAAGCCAACATGGATGAATTCGCCATGGGCTCTTCCAACGAGACCAGTTATTTCGGTGTTGTTAAAAATCCCTGGGATACAGACCGGGTGCCTGGCGGTTCCTCCGGCGGCTCGGCAGCTGCTGTGGCAGCCGATCTCTGTGCGGCCGCCACCGGCACCGACACCGGCGGTTCCATAAGACAACCCGCGGCATTCACCGGCATTACGGGGTTCAAGCCGAGCTATGGCCGGGTGTCGCGCTGGGGCATGATCGCCTTCGCCTCCAGCCTGGACCAGGCCGGTCCCCTTGCCAAGACCGCGAAAGACGCAGCCCTGATGACGGCTGTAATGGCGGGGCTGGATAAGAAAGATTCCACCAGTGTGGACCTGCCGGTAGATGACTATGTCGGCGCCCTGGACGAACCCCTGGATGGATTAAAAATTGGCATCCCCAGGCAGCATTTTGCGGAAGGCCTGACTGAGAAAGTTGAAAGCGCCGTCCGGGCCGGGCTGGCCGAGCTGGAAAAAGCCGGGGCTACCCTGGTGGACATCGACCTGCCTAACAATCATCTTTCGGTTTCGGCCTACTATGTTGTCGCACCGGCAGAAGCATCGGCCAACCTGTCCCGTTACGATGGTGTTCGCTACGGCTACCGTTGTGAAGATCCGGCGGACCTGGAAGACATGTATACCCGGACTCGCAGTGAAGGGTTTGGCGACGAGGTCAAGCGCCGCATCCTGGTTGGAACCTATGCCCTGTCAGCCGGTTTCTACGATGCCTACTACCGCAAGGCGCAGAAGATCCGCAGGCTGATAAAGCAGGATTTCATAGACGCGTTCAAACAGGTCGACGTCATCATCGGACCCACCTCACCCCATACTGCATTCAAGCACGGCAGCAAGAGTGATCCCGTGGCCATGTACCTGGAAGACATCTACACCATTGCCGTGAACCTCGCGGGCCTGCCGGGCATATCCGTGCCTGTCGGCCTCGCCGGTGGCCTGCCCGTGGGCATGCAAATCATAGGCAATGATTTTGCCGAGGCGAAAGTACTGAACGTGGCGCACCAGTTCCAGCAACTAACCGACTGGCACCTGAAGAAACCCGAAAAATTTCAGGAGGTGGCCTGAGATGGAATGGGAAACCGTCATCGGGCTGGAAGTCCATGTCCAGCTTTCCACCGAATCCAAGCTGTTTTCCGGTAGCAGCCATGCCTTTGGTGCCGACCCCAATACCCAGGCCAATATCTACGACCTGGCCATGCCCGGCACCCTACCCGTATTAAATGAAGAAGCATTGAAGATGGCAGTTCGTTTCGGCCTGGCCATCGGTGCTGAAATCGGTACAACCTCGGTTTTCGACCGCAAGAATTATTTCTACCCGGACCTGCCCAAGGGTTACCAGACCAGCCAGCTGGATTTCCCCACCGTGGGCAAGGGCTCCCTCACCATCACCCTGGAAGACGGCAGCGAAAAAGTCATCGGCATTACCCGCGCCCACATGGAAGAAGACGCGGGCAAATCCCTGCATGAAGATTTCCACGGCATGAGCGGCATCGACCTCAATCGTGCCGGCACACCGCTGCTGGAAATCGTATCCGAGCCGGACCTCAGGAGTGCCGGCGAGGCGGTCGCCTACCTGAAGAAATTGCACTCCATTATTCGTTACCTGGATATATCCGACGGCAACATGTCTCAGGGCTCCATGCGCTGCGATGCCAACGTATCCATTCGCCCCAAGGGCCAGGAAGAATTTGGTACCCGCACCGAGATCAAGAACGTGAACTCTTTTCGCTTCATCGAGAAGGCCATCGACTACGAGGTGGAACGGCAGAAAGACGTTCTCGAGGATGGCGGCGAGATTGTGCAGGAAACCCGGCTGTATGATTCGAATCGCAACGAAACCCGGTCCATGCGCAGCAAGGAAGTAGCCAATGACTACCGCTACTTCCCGGAACCAGACCTGCTGCCGGTGGTAATTGAGGATTCGTTCATTGCGGCGATCAAGTCAGACTTGCCCGAGCTGCCCGATGAGAAGAAGCAGCGCTTCGAAGAGAAATTCAAACTCAGCCCCTACGACGCCGGCGTGCTCACCGCCACGAGAGAACTGGCGGAGTATTACGAGACCGTTGCGGAAAGTTGTGGCGATGCCAAGCTGGCCGCCAACTGGGTGAGCGTGGAACTGTTGGGCTACCTGAACAGGGAGGACCTGGAGATCCAGGATTCTCCCATCGAGGCGAGCCGGCTCGGTGCCCTCGTAGCCCGGATAGAGGACAAAACAATCTCCGGAAAAATCGCCAAGACCGTGTTCGAGGCAATGCAGTCAGACACAGCTTCCGTGGATAAAATCATCGAATCCAGAGGTCTCAAACAGGTAACGGACAGCGGTGCCATTGAAAATCTTGTAGACCAGGTGATCGCTGAAAACCCGGACCAGGTGCAGCAATTCAGGGATGGCAAGGAACAGGTACTGGGCTTCCTGGTTGGCCAGGCCATGAAGATATCCCAGGGCAAGGCAAATCCATCGCAGGTTAACCAGATGCTGAGGGACAAGCTGAAATAAGATGAGCGCCAAAGAAGGAAAGAAACGGGGAGCGGAACGCACCCAGATCGCCACCCGTGACGAAGAATGGTCAGATGAGCGCATCAAGACCTTCCTGGAGATCGAACCACCCGAAGGCGTGCCCGCCTCTTATAACATGCTACTCAAGGCTTACCGCGGAATGACCGCCGAATTGTTCGCTCGCTTCATTCCTTTCTATCTCGAAGCCGGGCACGACATAAACGTCACACTGGATGACGGCAGCACCTTTCTCGACCTGGTCTCGCAGCATCGCAAGTCCACCGAATATGCCGAGGTGCTCATCGGTTCCGGAGCTACAAAATCCAGGTGAATTGAACGTGCGTTCCGCTACCCTGCCGGAGGCACGCACGAATCGGCTTGATTTACCGGTCCGTATTGTTTTAGATCAAGGTCCGGGCTCTCCCCCGGGCCAATAATGTCTTGCGACAATAAAAACAGGGTGGTCGCCATGTCCGAATCAAGCGCAACACAACCGAACGCTGAAGAAAAACTGTTCCTCACCATCGACACGGCGGTTATCGCCGGGGCGGGATTACTGACGGGGCTGGTTACCCTGCTGGCGCCCCTGGGCGTATGGTTTGGCTGGTGGAATTTCGGGCGGGGTTTTGAGCTGCTGCAGATCACCAACCCCTACGCCGATGAACTGGCCTGGCTGATACTGCTGGGCGCGGTGGGCCTGCACGTGGTGGCGCGGGACAAGGGTGCCAGCAACCGGAAAACTCTGCTCACCGTGGCCCTGGTTGGCTGGTTTGCCGCCTATATCTCTTACACCATCCCCCAGACCTTTGCTCCCGCCGCAGGCACGCCACCCATCCACGATATCACTACGGACACCGAGAATGTGCCCCAGTTTGTGGATATCGCCCCGCTAAGGGCCGATGCCCCCAACACCATGGTTTATGGCGGCAGCGAAGGCATGACTCCCCAGAGATTGCGGGAATTGCAGGTGGAAGCCTACCCCGACATTCACCCACAGACCTACGTGGAATCAACCCAGGCAATCTTTGACCGCGCACTCGCCGCGGCGGAACAACTTGGCTGGGAAATCGTTGCTGCCGTGCCGGAAGAAGGTCGCATAGAAGCCACTGATACGACTTTCTGGTTTCGCTTCAAGGATGACATCGTCATTTATATAGCCGAGCAGGATGGTAATACCGTGGTGAATGCCCGTTCCCTGTCCAGGGTTGGCCGCAGCGATGTGGGCAAGAACGCGGAACGCCTGCGGCAATTTTTCAGGACGCTGTAACATAACGGGGCCGGGCACACCGGCCCCGTTCGATGCTTTCTAGAAGCCGATTCTCAAGCCGGCGTAAAATGCACGGCCCGCGCTATTAAAACCCACGACTTCTTCATAACGCTCATCATTCGCGTTCTCCAGGCGGCCATAGATTCGAATAGTTTCCGTAATGGCAAAGCTGGCACTGATGTCGATTACCTCATAATCAGGTAAAGGCGTCGGCGAGCCAAACACTTCGTCGATGGCGTCGTTTGCGCTGCGATAGTAGACCCCCAGCCGCAGGCTATCCCCCATTCCATTGAAATCGAAACCCAGGTTAAGCAGGTTTTCCGGACGGCGCAGTCGTTGAAGACCATTGGGCCTGCCGGTGTCGTTCCAGGTGTAATTCACCCGGGCAAGCAGGAAGCTGGTGAGGGGAATATCCGCGGATGCTTCCACTCCTTCGGAAAAACTCGTACCCACATCCTGCAGGTAGCCACTGAAACTGGCCAGGTCGAAAAAGATGGCGTTTTCAATTTCCTGGTCGAAATACACCAGTTCGAAATGGGCGCCGCTGTCGCTTGCCAGTTCCAGGCCCATCTCCCAGCCCGTGCTTTCTTCCTGGCGCAGTATGGTGTCGGATGCCGGGGGAAAGGCGAAGCTGCCCCGGTTGTAGGCGATTTCGAACAGGCTGGGGGCCCTGAATCCGGTGCCGTAGCTTCCTTTCAGCTTCAGGATCTCTCCGCTGCCCAAAGGAACGAGGTAGGCGCCACTTAGCCGGTAGCTGGTATTGTTGCCAAAATCATCATTGTCGTCGTGACGGACCCCGGCGCTGAGATGCAGGCTCTCGGAAAAATCACTGAGAATCTCGCCATAAAATCCAAGGTTTTTGCGGCTGTTGCCATCCCCTTCGGCATCCTCCCAATCGGCGCCGAACACCAGGTCGAAACCATTCAACTCGGTGGCGCTGCCCGTGTATTCCAGTCTTTGCAACTCGCCTTCATTAGCGAAAGACAAGACGCCTTCGGCGAAGTTGTCGCGCTCGGTACTGCTCACTGCGTAAGACAGGGCGTGATTAACGGTCCCGGCGTCGTAATTGAGCCCAATACGGGTTGCCGAAAGCTGGTAGTCGGACAGGCAGTCATGCACCACGGTTGTGGAGAAACAACTGTCGTATTCAGACTGGGCATCGATATTGCGATGCACCGAGCTCAGATAGAGGTCATCGGAAACGGCGAAGCCAAGCCTGCCATGGAGCGTAGTATTGTCATAACCATCGTTATCGGCCAGCACATTGTCTGCGAGCTGCGTGTTGAAACCATCGGTGCTGTTATCAGTTGCAGACAGGAAATAGTCAGCCCTGCCACTGCTTCCCGCATAACTGGCGCTGGCCTGCCGGGTGCCGAACTTTCCACCCTGCAAATCAACGTTACCCGTTGGCTCCTGGACCGCGGGTGACAGTATGTTGACTACGCCTCCCGCATCGGCACCGAATGCCAGGCCCTGGGGTCCCTTCAGGATTTCCACCCTGCCCACGTCACTGCTCAAGACATGTTCGATCAATGGCGCGATCTGGGGTGCACTGGGATCGGCGATGCGCATGCCATCGATAATTGTCAGGGTTCGGTAGCCTTCTTCCCCGCGGATGCGCAACACCGACGTCTTGCCGGGGCCTCCGGTATTGGTGGCGGCAACTGCACTCTGTTGCCGCAGGATGTCCATTAGCGACAGGTTACCGTGGGCCTGTATCTGCTCTGATGTAAGCACCTCCACACTCGCCCCTACCCTGGATACCGGTAGTGGTATCAGACTTGGTGTGACGACAATTTCCTCGAATGGATTGCTGTCCTGTTGGGCAAACAGTGAGGCTGAAAAACAAATTGAACTTAAAGCGAGCAGGCGCCTTCGCCGGCCGCGATTTACTAATTGAAAGAACATGAATTGGTCCTCGATGAAAATTAATTTCACAGAGGAAGGACGTAAGGTAGAGGAATAAAGAATTCGCCTACGGATGAGCCCTCCGCTGCATCGTGCATCCGTGCGGTAATGCGCACGGACAGATAGCTGCAGGCTGGTATCGGACTTACGAACACAGTGCTGTGTTTCGATTACCGTTGCGGGGGCAGTGCCGGAATTGTGTTTACGCACCGGCTTCCCATTTATCCACAGGGGCGATGGAAATCGCCTCACTGCGGCACCTTCAACAGGGGCGAGTTTAATCGGCACGGCCGCGAAAATACAGTGGCGGGCCCCGCAATCCGGCAAATATCGCGGATTTCAGCGGCCTGACGGAAGGCGCAGAATCGTTGCTTTCCCGGGGCCGCCGATATAATGTGGTGAGTTAACCAATAGGCAGTAGATTGGTATCCCATAACATTTTCCCGAATATCGGGGGAGTACCTATGAAAAAGCTGATACTTGCTGGTGCCTGGAGCCTGTCCCTGGCCCTGGTCCCCACACTGTCTGCGGCCCAGGAACGGGTTGGAGATTTCTCGCTGCTCGATGATTCAGGCTATTTTCACCACATGGCCTGGTATGACGACCATGCTGCCATTGCCCTGCTGGTTCAGGCCAACGGCAGCGCCGCCACAGCCGCATCCCTGCCGGATTTCATGACCCTGCAGCAACGCTACGACGAACAGGGTATCCAGTTCTTCCTCATCAATCCCATGGGCGGCCAGGACCGCAGCCTGGTTCGTGTCGAGATGGAGTCCCTGGGCGTGGAAATCCCGGTATTGATGGATGACAGCCAGGTTGTATCGGAGGCACTGGGAATAGACCGTACCGGCGAAGTACTCCTCTATGATCCGAAGAAATTCACCGTGGTGTTCCGCGGCCCCGTGGGCAGCGAGCTGGAATCCGCCATGCAGGCCATGCTTGCCGGCGAAACGGTACATACAGCCCGGGTTGCCGCCAGCGGAGAACCCGTCAGCTACAGCTACAAGGATCAACAGGTTTCCTATGCCAATGATATCGCACCGCTGATTGCCGAAAATTGCGCGGAATGCCATCGTGATGGTGGCGTGGCACCATTCGCCATGGACAGCCATACCATGGTGAAGGGCTGGTCACCCATGATCCGTGAAGTGGTCATGACCAAGCGCATGCCGCCGGCACAGGTCGACCCCCACATTGGCAACTTTCCCAATGCCATGAACCTGGAAAACAGTGAAGTACAGAAGCTTATCAGCTGGATCTCTGCCGGCTCACCCCAGGACGGTGCGAATGATCCCCTGGCCGAACTCAGCTGGCCCGAATCGGAATGGGCATTCGGTGAGCCTGACTACATCATCGACATCCCAACCCAGCAAATCCCGGCAACCGGTGTACTGGATTACATCTACCTGACCGTTCCCATCGATATCGAGGAAGACAAGTGGGTACGTGCTTCCCAGTATGTTCCCGGCGATCGCTCCGTGCTGCACCATACAGTCCACGACCTGATCGGTCCGGACGGCATGCGCAACAGCCCCCTGAACACGGCAAGCATTACCGCCTATGTTCCCGGCGGTGCACCGCGGCAAGAACTTCCCAATACCGGTGGCATCCTGCGCAAGGGCAGTGCCATCAGGCTCAACCTGCATTACACCACCAATGGCAAGGAAACCACGGACAGCAGCCGCATTGGCCTGTGGTTCTACCCTGAAGGTGAGATTCCCGAAGAGCGTATGTCGGGACAATGCGCCTGCATCTTTACTCGGGACTGGACCGACATCCCGGCCTATGATCCGAATTTTGAACAGACCAAGAGTATTGTCATTCCTGAGGATGCCTACCTGCATGGCCACTATGCCCACATGCATTTCCGCGGTAAGTACATGCGCTTCTATGCCGATTACCCGGATGGCACCCGTGAAGAGCTGATAAATATTGCCAACTACAGTTATAACTGGCAATTAAACTACCAGTACGACGAACCCAAGTTCGTCCCGGGCGGAACCCGCATTACCGCTGTAGGCGCTTTCGACAACTCACCACAGAATCCCGCCAATCCGGATCCCAGCATCGATGTTAGCTGGGGAGAGCAGAGCTGGGATGAAATGTTCTTTGGATCCACGCGCTGGAAATACGTGGACCAGGGCAGCGACTAGTTCGCACAACAACCAAATTAAAAAGGCGGATCCATGATCCGCCTTTTTTTATTCCTGCGACAATAATTAGTACCGGTGGGGCTTGCGCCTGCCGCGTCCAGGGCGCTCTCCGCCGGCGCGCTTTTCCTTGAACTGGGAACGGCGCTCGAAGGGCGGCGCTTTCTCCAGGAGGGATTCTTTCGGGTGTTCGCAGTCCAGCTTATTGCCAATTTTTTCCTCGATAGGCGGCAGCAGGAATGAATCATCCTCGCATGCAAAACTGATTGATGTGCCAACCGCCCCGGCGCGGCCGGTACGACCGATTCGATGCACATAGTCATCCGACTCTTCCGGCAGGGTGTAGTTGATCACGTGGGTCACATCTTCAATATGCAATCCCCTGCCCGCCACATCTGTCGCCACCAGTACCTTGATCTTGCCGGTCTTGAATGCTTCCAGGGTGCGAATGCGCTTGTTCTGTTGTATTTCCCCTGACAGCATGCCGCAATCTATACCATTTCGATGCAGGTTATCTGCGAGCTTTCGAACCTGGTCCCGACGATTGCTGAATACCAGTACTTTATCGGCACCGGGTTCGCTCAACAGGTTGTAGAGCAAATCGTATTTCTCATCGGTGGTAACCAGGTACACGACCTGTTTAACCGCATCGGCAGCCACTTTTTCAGGCTCCACCTCAACCATGATCGGATCCATGGCCCAGCGACTGCCCAGCTCTATGATTTCCGGTGTAAAGGTTGCACTGAACAACAGGGTCTGGCGGCAGTCCTTGCGCGGCGTTTGAGCCACGATGCGCCGTACCTGGGGAATGAATCCCATGTCCAGCATGCGATCCGCTTCATCCAGCACCAGCAGTTCCACCAGGCCCAGGTGGACGTGATCGTTCTGCACGAAATCCAGCAGGCGCCCCGGTGTGGCCACCAGGATATCCACCGGCTTCACATCCAGTGCCCGGTGCTGCTTCGAATAATCTTCACCTCCGACCAGGGTCACGGTGTGCAACTCGCAACAGGTAGTGAGCTTGGCGGCATCCGATGCAATCTGGATAGCAAGTTCCCTGGTTGGTGCAATGATCAGGGCGCGGGGCTCAGATAGAAATCGCTCATCATCCCCAGGATTACTCAGCAGGTCGTTGATGATGGTTATCAGGAATGCGGCGGTTTTCCCGGTGCCGGTTTGCGCCTTGCCGGTCACATCGTGTCCATCCAGGGTGTAATTCAGGCTCTGGGCCTGGATGGGAGTGCAAAATTCGAAACCGAGTTTGTCTATTGCATCACGCAGGGGTTTCTGCAATTCGAAGCTATCGAAGGAAACTTTGGCAGGACTACCTACTTCATCCATGGATTACAACACTGTCCGCACCTGGGGAGAGTGACCCAGGCATTGAATGGGGAGCGCATGATAGCGGCTGCGTTGGCTGGGTGCAATTTAGGGCCGGACGCCACAGGCTTTGCAGCTCGGGTCACGGGGCAGTTTCAGCTCCCGCCACTGCATACCCGCTGCATCCAGCACCAGCAGGCGGCCCACCAGCGTACTGCCTATCCCGGTGATTATCTTGATGGCTTCCAGGGCCTGCACGGATCCGATGATACCCACTACCGGTGCCATTACTCCGTTCTCGGCACAACTCGCCGCCTCGTCGTCACCTTCACCGTAGAGGCATTGGTAGCAAGGGCTATCAATATCCCGGGTATCGAACACGGCAAGTTGTCCCTCCAGGCGAATTGCCGCCCCGGAGACCAATGGTTTCCGATTGCCGATGCAACTGCGGTTTATGGCAAATCGGGTAGTAAAATTGTCCGTCGCGTCCACAACCACATCCGCCCTTGCCACAACTGCATCCAGGTCATTCTCAGTCAGCCGGCTGGGCAGTGTTTCAATTTCGACGTCGGGATTCAGGCCCAGTAAGGCTTCCTGTGCCGATTCCACCTTGAACTGACCCAGGTCATCCATGCCATGGGCAATCTGGCGCTGCAGGTTGGTGAGTTCCACCCTGTCATCGTCAGCGATGATGAGATGCCCTACCCCCGCTGCTGCAAGGTACATGGCAGCGGGACAACCGAGACCACCCATGCCCACGATCAGCACGGTGGCGTCCACCAGTTTTTGCTGCCCGGCTACATCCATTTCCGGCAACATTATCTGGCGGCTGAAGCGAAGTAGTTGCTCGTCTTTCATTTATTCAGTCAGCTTGTCTGGGTGTCACCAGGATAGCGTGCGAGCATGGCGCGGTTGATACCGGCCATGTCCTTGAAACTTTGTAAGCCCGAGTAGCCGCATTGCTCCAGGATTTTCTCCACGGCATCGCGCTGATCGAAACCGTGCTCTATTAAAAGAACGCCGTCCTGTTTCAGGCAGCGGCAGCTCTGGCGTGCAATTTTCTCGATATCGGCTAGCCCCTGCCTGGGTGATACCAGGGCTATGGTTGGCTCGAAGGGTAAACTGTCCTGCTGCAGATGGGAATCGCCCGGTGCCACGTATGGCGGATTGGCGACGATCAGGTGGTAACTCCCGTCCGGCAATCCTTCACACCAGGATCCCTCGATAAATTCGATATTGCCTGCGCCAAGACTGTCTGCGTTTTTGCGGGCCACTTCCAGGGCATCGGCACTGATGTCTACCGCAATGATACGCCAGTTTGGCGACATGCGCGCCAGCGCAATCGCGAGAGCGCCGCTGCCAGTGCCCAGGTCCGCCATGGCCAGTTCCTCCTGCTTCCGTTCAGCAAACAGAATCTGGGCCTGCTCCACCAGCAATTCGGTTTCCGGGCGGGGAATGAGAACGCTATTGTTCACTCCCAGTTCGAAATCCCAGAACCCCTTGCGGCCAACAAGGTAGGCTACCGGCTCCCCCTGCTTGCGGCGGCGAATGAAATCCCGGTAAAGGGCAAACGCCGGTTCATGTAACGGTTGTGATGGATCGGCAAGCAGTTGTTCGCGCCCGGTGGACAGCACTTCGGCCAGCAGGATTTCGGCATCCAGCCGTGCACTGCTGCTGTTTTCCAGTTCAGCGGATAGGGACAGGGCCGATGCAACGGTCTCGGTCATGGGGATCAGGGTTCGTCGGCGAGGCCGGCCAGCAAGTCCGCCTGGTATTCATTGATCAGGGGCTGGATTACAGCGCCCAGGTCCCCGGCCATGATCTCAGTCAGGTTGTAGAGTGTGAGCTTGATGCGATGGTCGGTAACACGCCCCTGGGGGTAGTTGTAGGTGCGGATCTTTTCGGAACGGTCACCACTGCCAACCAGTTTGCGCCGCGTATCGGATTCCTCCTGCTGCTGTGCTTCCTGGGCCGCATCAAGAAGCTTGGCCTGTAACAGAGACATGGCCCGGGCGCGGTTCTTGTGCTGGGAACGCTCATCCTGGCACTCCACAACGATTCCGGTTGGCAGGTGAGTGAGGCGAATGGCGGAATCTGTTTTGTTCACGTGCTGGCCTCCGGCGCCACTGGCCCGGTAGGTGTCGATACGCAGGTCTGCCTTGTTGATTTCAACCTCGTCCACTTCTTCCAGTTCGGGCATGATGGCAACAGTGCAGGCAGAGGTATGAATTCGGCCCTGGGTTTCCGTTTCCGGAACCCGTTGCACGCGGTGGGCACCGGACTCGAACTTCAATTTTTCATATACATTCTTGCCTTCGATACGCAGGATGATTTCCTTGTAACCACCGTGCTCGCCAGGCCGTGAGCTGATAATCTCGGTATTCCATTTTTGCAGTTCGGCATACTTCTGGTACATGCGATAGAGATCACCGGCGAAAATCGCAGCTTCATCTCCCCCGGTGCCCGCCCTGATCTCCAGGTACACGTTGAGACTGTCCTTTGAATCCTTTGGCAGTAAAAGTTTTTGCAGGTCCAGCTCAAGTGTTTCCAATTCCCCACTGGCTTCCGCAATCTCTTCTTCCGCCATGGAGCGCATTTCCGGGTCCGCGTCTTTTTCCATTTCCTTCGCCGCGGCCAGATTCTCCGTTACCGTGGCATAGCGGTCGAACGCCTTTACCACGGACTCAAGCTCGGCATATTCCCGAGACAGGTCACGGAACTTATCCTGGTCGGTGATGATGTCCGCGTCGCTCAGCAATGCCTCCACCTCACCGAAGCGATCTTTCAGGTTTTCCAGTTTGTTGCGAATGGATTCTTTCATGGCTTACTAATGTTGCGGGCTTATGCTTCGTCTTCATCCTGGTCCGGTTCTGGCTGGTCCAGGTCAAATAGTTCCCGGGTCGCCTTGAGTATTTCATCACGTCCTTCGGCGCTGGCCTTCTTCATTTGTACACTCGGACTATGGATCAGTTTGTTGGTCAGGGCACGGGCAAGGGAATCCAGGACTTCCGCCGGTGATTCCCCTTTCTCCAACGCCCTGGCAGCGCGGTCCACTTCGGCAAGCCGTATGCCCTCGGCCTTCTCTCGGAATGCCCGCAGAGTTGCAACGGCATTCAGTGATCTCAGCTGGCTGACAAATTCCTGGACTCCACGTTCGATTATGGATTCCGCCTGCGCGGCGGCTTCCGCCCTGCTGTTTACGTTATCCTCGATTACCTCCGAGATGTCATCGACGCTGTACAGGTAAGCATCGTCAAGCTCACTGACTTCCGACTCGATATCCCTTGGAACTGCAAGATCAATTAATAACATTGGTTTATGCTTGCGCTTCCGCAAAGCATTCTCTACCGCGCCCTTACCTAACAAGGGTAATTGGCTGTTGGTCGAAGATACGACTATGTCGGCGTGAACCAGCTGTTCCGGAATATCGGACAACAATGCCCCATGGGCATCAAACCTGTGAGCGATCTCCAAGGCGTTGTCCAGGGTTCGGTTAGCCACGACCATTTGCTTCACACCCTTGTCCACGAGATGACGTGCTACCAGCTCGATTGTGCGACCGGCCCCGATTAACAAGACCGATAAGCTTCCCAGGTCGGAGAAAATTCGGCCGGCAAGGGTGACCGCAGCATAGGCTACCGATACCGGGTTTTCACCAATTGCCGTATCAGTCCGCACTTCCTTGGCGATAGTAAACGCACCCTGGAAAGCACGGGTCAGGGATGCACCGGCAAGATCCAGCTCTTTCGATACCGCATAGGCTGACTTTATCTGCCCCAGAATCTGCGGCTCGCCCAGGACCATGGAGTCCAGACCGCAGGCTACCTTCATCAGGTGCCTGATTACATCGGCATGGGCAAATGCATAACTGCTGTCATGGAGGTTGTTGGCATCCAACCCGTGAAAATCAGCCAGCCATTCGATAATAAGTGTTTGCTGCTCGTCCAGGGTCTCGACATCGGCAGCATCCGAATGTTCGCCGTCTTCGAACTCGTTTGCTCCTTCGGCGGAGCCTTCCTCAGTGATTTCGAGGTAAACCTCGGTGCGATTGCAGGTAGAAACAATCACCGATTCTTCCACCCCATCCAGCGCACTCAGTTGCTTCAGCGCCTCTTCCACCAGGTCCGGGGGGAATGCCACTTTCTCCCGGAGCTCAATGCTTGCGGTGGTGTGATTGATGCCTACCAGTACCAGGGCCATGGAAAGTCCGGAATCGGGGGATATCCAGCTGAAAATAAAAAGCTTGGTATGTTACCTGTTACCCGGGCCGGAGTACATCGCATCCTCACCGGCGAAAGCGTCAGAAGGCCCGCCGGGTCTGTATTTGCAGCCAGCGAACGCCGTGCCCGCTACCCGGCAAACTGATACACTACACGCTATGAACCGAAGCTTATTTACATCTCGATACCTGCGCATGCTTGTCCTGTGGATTGCTGTCACGGGTTTGGGCGCATGCGCAACGACCGGCGATGAAACTCCGGCACCGGACGCCGCCGCCTCACCGGTGGCTTCGCAATCACCCGAGCCAGTTCCGCAACCCGAGCCGGAAGAAACCGAATACGGCAACTTCAGCGAAGACCAGCTTTACCGCACAATTGTCAGCGAGCTGAATGCACAGCGAGGAGACCTGGAAGCGGCCGGAGAAGATTACTTTGACCTGGCGTTTGAAACCCGGGACCTGAGAATTATCGAACGAGCGGTTCAGTTTGCCTCCGCCAATGGTGATACCAATGCCCTGTTGCAACTCGGCATGCTCTGGGCCGAGGTTAACCCGGACAGTCCACGCCCCCACCTGATGCTCAGTTTTCAATTCCTGGAAAGCGGCCGCTTTGACCAGGCACTGATACACATGGCCCGCGTTCTCGAAATGGGTGGCGACATTGATTTTTCCGCCCTGGCCAACCGCACCGGCAGGTTAAGTCAGGGCGCGCGCGGCGGGTTGATTCAGAACCTGCAGGAATTAAAGAACCGTTATCCACAGAATGTCTCCATTCGCGTTTCCCTGGCGCAGCTACTGGCACAAAACCGGCAATATGATGAGTCCCTGACGGAAATGGCAGAGCTCAATGAAATGTCTGATCCGGTTCCACAGCGGGTGTTGTTACAGGCACAAATTTACCAGCAGATGGGGGACAGCGACGCCGCCCTGCAATCGCTACGGGACGGTGTGAGACGCTTTGCAGAAGACAAGACATTGCGACTGAATTACGCCCGCCTGTTGATCCAGGAAGCGGACTACCGGGAAGCGCAGCGCCAGTTCCAGGCATTGATCGACCTCGATCCCGATGATTGGGAAACCCTTTACTCCATCGGCCTGCTGGACCTGGAGATGGAAAACTACGACAGCGCCGAGAGCATTTTCAGCCGCCTGGTGGAAGCCGAACAACGCTATGACGAGGCCCAGTTTTACCTGGGTTTCATAAACGAACAGCGCGGCGACCTTCCTGCCGCGATCACTCACTACCGCGCGGTACGAGTGGGCACCAATAATTTTCTCGCCGCCCAGCAGCAGGCAACCCAGCTTTCCATTCGACTGGGCGAACTGGAAGACGCACACGATTGGCTGGCCAGTCTTTCAATCGGCCAACCACGCCTGGAAGTATTGTTTAATACCGTGGAATCCGCGGCCCTGATCCAGGCCGGCTACCCCGATGAAGCCAGGGCATTACTGGACCGTGCGCTCAACAGGTTCCCCGGAGAAATAGACCTGCTGTTTGCCAGGGTGCTCTATTACGACTCCCAGAATGACATGGTGGGTTCGGAGCGGGACCTGAGGCACCTCATCGCGGTAAAGCCCGACGACGCGAGGGCGCTCAATCATCTTGGATACATGCTGGCGGATCGTACCGACCGCTACACCGAGGCTCTGGAATTGGCCGAGCGCGCCATTGCCCTGGAGCCGGAAGATCCGGCCATCATCGATACCCTGGGCTGGGCCCAATACAAGGTCGGCCAGTATGAGCCCGCCCTGGAAAACCTGCGCAAGGCCTATGCCCTGTTTCCGGATGACGAGGTAGCTTCCCACCTGGGCGAGGTACTCTGGATCATGGGGCGCGAAGACGAAGCCCTGGAGGTCTGGCGCGAGGCACTGGAAGCAGAGCCGGACAGCGAATTTATCGCTGACATTATCCAGCGTTTCGATCCTCCCCTCTAAAGGCCGGTCATGACAGCGAGAATTGCCGGCGCGACCCCTGTATTGATTTCCCTGTCCCTGCTGCTGGCCGCATGCAGCACCGTGGCCCCGCCCGCGGAAACCAACAGTGACTGGAACCTGTTGCGCACACGCTTGCAGACCATGGACAGCTGGCAACTGCGGGGCCGTGTCAACGTACGCTATGACAATGAGTCCCATACACCCCGTATAGACTGGCAGCAACAGGGAGAGGATTATCGCATTCGCCTGTGGGGCACCTTTAACGCGGGCAATACCCTGATCACCGGTAGACCGGGTTCCGTCGCCATGGAACATGATGGCGAGGTGCTGACCGCGCCTACTCCGGAGGACCTTATCCTGCAACAACTGGGCTATGAGCTGCCGGTTTCGCACCTTGAGTACTGGGTAAGGGGATTACCCGCACCGGGAAACAGCAACAATCTCAGCTTTAATGAACTGAACCAGCTCGTGCAATTCAACCAGGACGAATGGACAGTGAGTTATCTGGACATTCGTCAGTACGATGAGCTAACCCTGCCAAGGCGCATCGATATCACGCGCCCCCGAAATGACATTCGCCTCCGCTTCGTGGGAATCAACTGGACCCTGGAGGGTGACAGCGACTAATGCCATCCACCCTCAGCCTGGTGGCGCCCGCCAAGCTCAACCTGTTTCTCCACATTACCGGACGCCGCAGTGATGGTTACCACGAGTTGCAGACCGTGTTTCAACTACTGGAATACGGCGATGACATGGAATTCACCCTGCGGAAAGGCGATGTGATTGCCCTCCATACCAGTCCCACCCAATACAGCGCCGCGATTCCCAGCGAACAGAACCTGGTGCTGGCCGCGGTCGATGCCCTGGCGCCTCTGCGTCGCAATCCCCGGCTCGGAGTGGAGATCTCCCTGCACAAGCGCATTCCACCAGGCGGCGGCCTCGGCGGTGGCAGCAGCAACGCCGCCACCACACTGCTCGCCCTGAACCAGCTGTGGCAGCTGGGCCTGGACCGGACCCGGCTGGCCGAAATTGGCCTCGGCCTGGGCGCCGACGTGCCGGTATTCGTCCAGGGCCACAGTGCCTGGGCCGAAGGGGTTGGAGAACGGCTGCAGGCCCTGGAATTGCCGGCCCGCTGGTACCTGGTGGTCACCCCGGATTGCACGGTAGATACGGGGCTCGTATTCACCCAGGAAAATTTGACACGAAACTCCCCAGCCATCAAAATTGCCGACTTTCTGGCGGCCGGGGCCCGAAATGACTGCGAATCGGTGACCCGCGCACTCTATCCGGAAGTCGACGAAGCCCTGAATTACCTGTCACGTTACGGCGCGCCCCGCATGTCGGGAACCGGTGCCAGCGTATTTCTCGATTTTCCCGACCAGGAGTCCGCCATAGCGGCACAACGGGAAATGCCCGTCACCGCGAAGAGTTTCGTCGCCAGGGGGATTAACAGGCTGGAACAAGAAGGCATGGGCGCATAAAATTAGCGCCTGTTCGGGGAGCCGGCCTCTGTCCAGGCTCCCGGCAGTAAGAACTATAATAAAGAAGCAAGAGTTTATTGGGGTGTCGCCAAGTGGTAAGGCACAAGGTTTTGATCCTTGCATTCGTTGGTTCGAATCCAGCCACCCCAGCCAAACATTGATCAGACCGAGCAAAGGGATTTTTCGTGGCTAACAACCTGATGGTGTTTTCGGGCAACGCCAACCCGGCGTTGGCCGAAGCTATAGCCCGCAACATTGGTGTATCCATGGGGTACGCCAGTATCGACAAATTCAGCGACGGTGAAATCTCGGTCGAATTGAACGAGAACGTGCGCGGCAAGGATGTATTCGTCATTCAGCCGACTTGCGCACCCACCAACGACAACATCATGGAGTTGTTGTTGATGGCAGATGCCCTGCATCGCGCCTCGGCCAACCGGATTACTGCGGTAATTCCCTATTACGGCTATGCCAGGCAGGATCGCCGGGTAAGATCCGCCCGGGTGGCGATCAGTGCCAAGGTAGTTGCCGACATGATCAGTGCGGTAGGGGTAAACCGGGTACTCACCGTAGACCTGCACGCCGAGCAGATCCAGGGGTTTTTCAGTATCCCGGTGGACAACGTATACGGTTCACCGGTACTGACTGACGATATCGAGAGACAGCGCTACAAGAACCTGATCGTGGTATCACCGGACGTCGGTGGTGTGGTTCGGGCCCGGGCAGTGGCGAAACAGCTGCATGTAGACCTGGCCATCATCGACAAGCGGCGACCCTCGGCTAACGAAGCCCAGGTTATGCACATTATCGGTGACGTCGAAGGACGCAGCTGCCTTATCGTGGACGACATGGTGGATACCGCCGGTACCCTGTGCAAGGCGGCGGACGCCCTGAAAGAACACGGCGCCAAGAAAGTCGTGGCCTATTGTACGCACCCGGTGTTGTCGGGACCGGCAATAGCAAATATAGACAGCTCAAACCTGGATGAGCTGGTGGTTACAGATACTATTCCCCTGCGTGAGGATGCAAGCAAGTGCAAGCGGATTCGCCAGTTATCCATGGCGAAATTGCTGGCCGAGTCCATACGCAGGGTAAGCAACGAAGAATCCATCAGCGCGATGTTCGACAACACCTGAAGTCGAATAAAGCGCGGATACAACACCGGCTTCGTTCAAGAGAATTGGACGAAGCCATTTTTTAACCCTTTGAAAAATCGGTCGCAGATTTTTCAGAGTAATTAAGGAGACATTCTCATGTCTGCAGAGTTCGAATTAGATTGCGAGATCAGGACGCTTGGAGGGAAAGGTGCGAGCCGCCGCCTCCGTCGTCTTGAAGACAAAATACCCGCTATTTTATATGGCGGGGGTGAAGATCCCGTGTCGCTGAGCATCCCTCACAAGGATATTCTCCATGCCACGGAGAACGAGGCTTTTTTCTCTCATATCATTACCCTGAATATAGGCAAGAAAAAGCAGCAGGCTGTTATCAAGGACCTGCAGCGGCATCCGGCCAGGCCGTTCATCATGCATGCGGATTTTCAACGCGTGCGAGCGGATGAGGAGATTCACGTAAACGTGCCCATCCACTTCATCAATGAAGAGAAGTGTAAGGGCGTAAAGCTCGGTGGCGGTAATGTACTGAAGACCCTTACCGAGATCGAGGTCACCTGTCTGCCCAAGGATCTTCCGGAATTTATCGAGGTGGATCTGCTGGAGCTGGACATCGGCGACTCCATTCACCTGTCCGAGGTTACCCTTCCTGAAGGCGTGACCAGCGTGGCCCTGAGCCACGGCGATGAGAGCGATCTCTCCGTTGCCATCGTACAGGCGCCCCGTGCCGAAGTTGAAGAAGAGCCGGAAGTCGAAGCTGCCGAAGCCGAGGGTGAAGAAGCGCCCGCTGGCGAAGAGAAAGCCGATGACGGTGACAAGGGCGAGGACGAAGCTCCTAAAGAGGGTGACTAATCCCCGGGGAGTCATCCCGTGTCGGACAATCCACTGAAACTGGTTGTGGGCCTGGGCAATCCGGGCCCGCAGCACGAATCCAATCGCCACAACGCCGGCGCGGTATTCCTGTTTAACCTGTGCAAGGCCTATAACGGTTCCCTGCGCCCGGAAGCCAAGTTCTTTGGTGAAGTGGGCTCCATCAATATCGATGGCCACGAAGTTCGATTGCTGTTTCCTACCACCTGGATGAATCACAGCGGCAAGGCGGTGGCGGCCTTGCTGAATTTCTACAAGCTCGAACCGGAGAATATGCTGGTGGCTTACGACGAAATCGATTTCGACCTCGGCATCACCCGCTTCAAGGAAGGCGGTGGCCATGGCGGACACAACGGCATTCGCGACATCATTAACGCCCTGGGTGGCCGCAAAGAATTTTACCGGCTGCGAATCGGCGTGGGCCATCCCGGGCATAAATCCATGGTGTCTAATCACGTGCTGAGCAACCCGTCCCGCGAGGAAGCGGGCATCCTCATGGAAAACATCGAAGATGCGATAAGGGTCATGCCCGAGGCTGTGAAAGGAAACTGGGGCGAGGCTATGCGCATGTTGCACACGGAAGACCAGGAATAAACAAGAATGTCTGTTAAATGCGGCATCGTCGGCCTGCCCAACGTGGGTAAATCCACCCTGTTCAACGCCCTGACCAGCGCGGGGATTGCCGCGGAAAATTTTCCCTTCTGCACGATTGAACCGAACTCGGGCATCGTGCCCATTCCTGACGAACGTCTCGACCGGATCGCGGAGATTGTAAATCCGCAGAAAGTGCTGCCAACAACGGTGGAGTTTACCGATATCGCCGGGTTGGTGGCGGGAGCATCCCAGGGCGAAGGCCTGGGCAACAAGTTCCTGGCCAACATCCGCGAGACCGATGCCATCGCTCACGTGGTGCGCTGTTTCGAAGACAGCAACGTCACCCACGTTGGCGACAGGATTGATCCCTCGTCAGACATAGAAACCATAAACACCGAACTCGCCCTCGCGGACCTGGAAACCGTAGAGAAGGCTTACAACAGGGTCATCCGCGTGGCCAAGAGTGGCGACAAGGATGCGCAACGGGAAGCCAACCTGTTGGAAAAAGTGAAGGTCCACCTGGATGAGGGAAATCCGGTGCGCACATTGAGCCTGCACAAGGAAGAACAGGGCAACCTGTTCCATCTGCACCTGCTCACCAACAAGCCGGTCATGTATATCGCCAACGTCAATGAAGACGGATTCGAAGACAACCCGCACCTCGATACTGTGCGGGCCATTGCCGAATCCGAAGGTGCCCAGGTGGTTGCCATCTGCAACAAGCTGGAAGCGGAGATTGCCGAGCTGGAAGACGAGGAGAAGATGGAATTCCTGCAGGACCTGGGCATGGAAGAGCCTGGCCTGGACCGGGTCATCCGCGCTGGTTACTCCCTGCTAGGCCTGCAGACCTATTTCACCGCCGGGGAAAAAGAGGCCAGGGCCTGGACCGTGAAGCAAGGCGCCACCGCCCCCGAGGCCGCGGGTGTCATTCACACGGATTTCGAGAAAGGCTTCATCCGCGCCGAGGTGGTGTCATATACCGATTTCGTCGATAACAAGGGTGAACAGGGCGCTAAAGAGGCCGGCAAATGGCGCCTGGAAGGCAAGGACTACATAGTCCAGGACGGTGACGTAATCCACTTCCGGTTTAATGTTTAATTCTGGGGAGCTACTGCGCTTGCCCATGCTTCGTCATAAATTGGCTTAGGGTCGTAACGTACTGCTTGAGTACGCGCCTCCCCTGCGCCAATTTGTTCCTTGCCTGAGCTGCGCTCGTTACGCTCCACAGTAGTACAGATTGAAGCTCGAAACTTGACAATTTCCGGCCAAATGCACAGAATTCGCGTCCCTTCGGCACTCCTTAATGCCCGTTTTAAGGTTTATGCGTTCTCGAGGGTTTCGAGTATGCGTTAGATGGAAATTTTATTTCAGGTTTTGCCCGCAGGCGTATATGAAATACGTCGAGGACAAAACCTGAAATAAGAATTTTCAGATGACGTATAATCGGAAGCCGTTAACAACAAGGCTATGTAGCTCAGCTGGTTAGAGCACAGCATTCATAATGCTGGGGTCGCTGGTTCAAGTCCAGCCATAGCTACCATATTAATCGATGGGTTGGGCACAGGCTGCTTATTCTGGAATTCCTGCGCCCAACCCGTTTCAAACTTCAGCTACGCAATCCACACCTCTGATTAAAACCGGCCTGCCGTATCCAGCCGGCATGTCGAACAAGTGACTGACAGCAGTTTAATAGAAAACTCCTCCAGGACTCCCGCCCGGTTCAAGACTGCGCTGATTGCCGTTTTCATCGGTGCCGCATATTACCTTGGGGCGGAATTTGGAATTGCGCTCAGCGTACCCCCCGACAGCATCGCGGTTTTCTGGCCCCCCAATGCAGTAATGGTATCCGCCTTGGTGCTCACCGAGCGCCGCCGGTGGTGGATCTGGTTCATGGCCATGGTTCCTGCTTTCTTTATTCCCACTCTATTGGAGGGAAACTCCATTGCCAGGGGAATAATTTTCTTTGCCGCGAATTGCACTGAAATCCTCATCGCCGCAACCGCCTTGCACCGACTCTTGAAGGGGAATCTGGAATTTGATCAGTTTCAACGAATGATCTACTTCCTGTGCTGGGCCGTGTTATTTGCACCTGCGGTCTCGGCGACTATATCCCTGTCGCGGGCTTTTATAGAACCTACGGCAGACCTGGGACTGGCCTGGCGTACCTGGTTCCTGGGTGATGCCCTTGCCCAACTGGTATTGGTGCCGGTGATTTTTCTATGGGTCTCTGCTGGCACCGCGTGGATTAAACGGGTTTCACGGGCAAGGTTTTTGGAAGCGATTGCGCTTGTGATTGGCTTGCTTGCTACGAGCTACCTGGCGTTTGGATCTTCGTTTCTTGGCGCACTGAACAATCATGCCCTGCTCTATGCTCCGCTTCCCGTGCTTATATGGGCAACGATTCGCTTCGGCCCTATTGGTATTTCGACTTCAATTTTTGCATTAACATTATTCTCAATAATAAGCGTCGCAGCCGGGCTCGGACCTTTCAGCACTGGTTCGACTGCAGAGAATGTATTCGCACTGCAATTATTCCTGTTTGCCGCCATTACGCCCCTGCTGATGCTGAGCTCCCTGCTTGACGCAAGAAGAATAGCCGAAGATGCGCTGCACGAGAGTGACCAGCGCTTTCGCGACATTATTGACCGAACAGTAGACGTGATCTGGCAAATAGACCAGAACGGTGTATTCACGTTCATGAGTTCATCGATAAAATCGGTTTCCGGTTTCGAGCCCCGCGAACTGGTTGGCAGATCGCTTTCCTCGCTAGTCAATGTATTTATCACCGAAGAAAGCGCCAGGCTGGCCGAGGAGTCAATCAAAAACAGGATAGCCGGCGAATTTGGCAATGAAGTCATCAAGACTGATTTCACTTTTCTACGCAAGGATGGCTCTGAATTCGTTGGTGAAACCCGCTCCGCGCCACTGCTGGATTCACAAGGGAAGATAACCGTTATCCAGGGGATCACCCGCGATATCACAGACCAGAAAGTTGTTTACGATGAGCTGAAGGATTCACAGCAATTATTTTCATCGTTTTTTAGCATGAGCAATGACCCGTGCAGCATTACTGAACCGCGCCAGGGCAAGATAATCGATGTGAACCCACAATGGGTCGCCACTTTTGGTTGGTCACGGGAAGAAGCCATCGGCAAGGATCGCTCCGAGCTGAATATGATCCCCGATGAACTGCGCGACAGTTTCGACGACATGCTCAGGAGCCTGCGCAAGTTGAAGCGTCTCCAGAATAGGCGCATAAAACTGTTAACCCGGAACGGTGAAGAACGCACGTTTTTAATGGAATCCATGCGGGTCGATGCGGCGGGAGAGCCGAGAATATTTACTTCACTGAATGACATTACCGTAAGCGAAAAAATCGAACAGGAACTTCTGAAAATCGCCAAGCTGGAGTCCATCGGCGTGTTTGCCGGCGGTATAGCACATGACCTGAATAACTTGCTCACGGGCATCATGGGCAACCTGAGTCTGGCGCGAATGACGGAGAACAGGAAAGAGAGAGACTTGCTCCTCGATGAAACCGAGCGTGCCACGGAACGACTGAAGGGACTCACCCAGCAGCTGCTCACCTTCGCGAAAGGAGGCGAACCGGTACGAACCAGTACCAACCTGCAGGACCTGCTGGGAACAGCAGTATCCTTCGCCCTGAGAGGATCAAATATTGCCAGCGAAATCGACATCGAAGACGGTTTGTGGCAAGCCTATATCGATCCTGCCCAGATTGAGCAGGTGATAAGCAACCTCATCATTAATGCAAAACAGGCCATGCCCAATGCCGGCACCCTCTCCATATCGGCCAAAAACTTTACCACGGACAGTACGACAATCCTGCCACTTCGACCGGGCCCCTATGTCAAGGTATCGATTACAGACCAGGGGATCGGGATTCCCGAAGATGTTGTGTCCAAAATCTTTGACCCCTTCTTTTCAACCAAGCAGTCCGGAAGCGGGCTCGGGCTGGCCACTTGCTACTCCATTTTGCAGAAACACGGAGGACATATCACCGTTTCTTCTGAGCCGAACAAAGGGTCCACTTTCGATTTCTACCTGCCGGCTACATTGGAAAAGGCCGAGATTTCATCGGCACTAAACGAGAAAGAGCTGAAACATGGCAAAGGGAAGATACTGGTTATGGATGATGCGGATGATATCCGCACCATGAGTGCCGCCATGTTGGGCGCACTTGGCTACGAAGTGGTCACCTGTGCCGATGGCGATGCGGCTATAGCAAGTTACATCGCTGCCCTGGAGAGCGATCAGGCTTTTCAGGCAGTAATTCTCGACCTCACCATACCCGGAGGAAAGGGTGGCAAGGAAACCATTAGTCAATTGAAGGTGACCAACCCCGATGTAGTCGCAATCGTCTCCAGCGGCTATTCCGACGATCCGGTTCTTGCTCACTACAAGGATTACGGCTTCAAGGCTTCGATACCCAAGCCTTACCGAATGCAGGAACTGAGCGAAATCCTGAGCGAGTTACTTGAGTAACAGAATCAGCGATTCGATTCGATCTTAAACGTTATTCCTCCTCAACAAATAGAAATTCCAGGCCGTCACTGATCGCGTGTGGCACTACCGACATATGTGATTCATTCTCGTAAATGCGGTAATCCCAATCGAATTCTCTATAGTCCCTGCTCGTCAGGGTATCCACAAACTGGCGAAATGGTGGTAGCTGGTTTTCATTTTCCGATCCGCCAACGGAAAGGTATGCAGCAACTGCCAGGGTATCGCTGCCCTGAAAGAACCCCGATTCCGTATCCATAATCTCCAGGGAGTTCCACCAAAGTGATGGGCTGCTGATCAGGTAATGGCTGAACAAGCCTGTCTCTTTAAACATGATGTGGGCTACCAGCAGGCCACCGGCTGAATGACCAAGCAATCCGCGGCGGCCATCGCTGCGATAGCGCGCTTCTATCAGGGGAAAAACCTGGGTTTTCAGCATCTCGATAAACTGAATACCCTGGCCGCTGGCCAGCTCAGGCAAGGGCTGCCCAACGACTTCGTCGGCTGCAGCAAAATTGGATGGAGTGAGGTCCGCAAAACGCAGATGGCTGATGTCCTGTTCCACATCCCGTGGGTAGCCGATCCCAACCACGATCATTTCTTCAATGGCCGGCCCTTCCCGCAAGATGTTGTAAATGGATTCAACCAATGGGAAAGCCAGGTTTCCGTCCAGCACATAGAGTACCGGGTATTCTGATTGAGGGGACTCGTCATAAGACTCGGGCAATGCCACCTGGATTTCGAAAACCCGGTCAACAAGGCTTGAGCGCAAAACGGTGCGTTCCGAACGCACCAGGGAAACTGCCGTCCAATCCTCAACAGACTGCGGCGATACAACGCCGGGTAAGAAAACACCCGTAATGATTAGAGCAATCAGAAATGACTGCGATAGTCGGACCATGATGTCTGAGCCTCTGGGCAATAGATGTAGTAGGCAAAATGAGCGCTGCTCAGTGCTTAGACGAAATCCAGGTCAAAAGGTCATGATTCAGGCCTCAATCAGGTCACGCCGAATATCTACACCGAGCCCCGGCCCCTGCGGCATGGCCATGAATCCTTCGCCATCGACTACCGGCGAATTTTCAAAGATGGCAAAGCCATTGGTGTAGGGAGAAATTGGCGGATCGTTCATGATCTCTACCCAGGGACAATGGGGCCATGTTCCGATCATATGCAGCTGGGCGATAGTCCCTAGCTGCCCCCCGCCGTGATGAGGGATAACAAGTTTATGGTGGGCCAATCCCAGTGCCGCCACCGCGCGCAGACCCTGTACGCCTTCGGTGACCAGAATTTCCGGTTGCAGGATGTCGTAAATTTTGCGTTCGATGATATCAACAAATTCCTGAACACCCTGGTTGTTCTCACCCCCGGCCAGGGTGATATCGGTGGCGCGGTTCAGCTCCGCCAGGCCTTCATAGTCATAGCGCCGCAACGGTTCTTCCAGCCAGTACACGTCGAATTCATTGAGCGCCCGTGCAGTGTCCAGTGCGCGCTTGTAATCCCATTGGATTCCCGGTTGCCAAATACCTGACGATTGTGCCTGGTTGGCGTCGGTCATGATCTCGAAATCCTCGCCAACTGCCTCCCTTGCCAGTTCAACAGTGCGGATGTCGTCTCTCATTTCGAGGTGATGCAGACGCAGTTTCATCCCCTGCCATCCTTCCTCTTTCATGCGCAAGGCCTGTTCCGCACGTTCTTCCGGCGTGGATAGCTGAATCATACTGGCATAGGCGGGGACCTTGTCCTTGTGTGCACCCCAAAGCTTGTATAGAGGCTGGTTCGCAACCTTGCCAACGATATCCCATAGAGCGATTTCAATGCAGGCAACATCACGCCAGTTGTTGGCAGCTCCATTGGTGTAGCGCATCTGGTGGCCCAGCGCTTCGTTGTCAAATGGGTCCTGCCCAACCAGAAGCTGCTTCATGCGGTTGATCCCGCCCGCGCTGAGCCCGGGAGCGATACCGCTAATTCCCTGGTCGGTCAGTATCTCGGTAACTGTGCCGCCACCAATGCGTCGCATGTAGGCTCTTCCCGGGGCCCAGGCGGATTCCATCATTCCCGTCTCACCCAATGTGCGCATCCGGTACACCCGGATATCCGTGATCCGGGGCCGGTCACCCTGGGCCAGGCCAAGGGAAGGAAAGAGAATGGGTGCGAAACCGGTTGCAAGGCTGGAAATAAACTTTCTGCGTTTCATGATTGGTCTGGACTCCGGCGGACTGATCTCTTCTGGTGGTTTGCGCCCAATATAACATTATCCACTAGTGGCTCAGCCCCTTTGCATCAACCCTGACAGGCGCTAACATGACCCCCTGCACCTCCGGATGCCGCCGAATCCTGTAGAGGAGAATAAAAATGCGTCGCCCAGCCCTGTTCGCCCTGCCCTTTCTGTTATTGCCCGCGTTGTCCTTGGCCCAGTTGCCTGCAGAAGAACTCACCGTGGAAACCATGGAAACTCCGGGCAGCAACTGGTTTATCGCAAAGACCGGCAATGGCGGTTACATCTGGGATGGCGAGAGCGGCGAAATGCAGGGCATGGTGTCCCTGTCACGACAATCACCTGCGGTCATTCCCTATTTTCCCCGCGAGGAAATTTACGCGGCTGAGTCTTACATGTCCCGGGGAGTGCATGGTGATCGCACTGACATCGTGGCGGTCTATGACTTTGAAAATCTCAGCCCCATTGCCGAGGTGGAAATACCCAACATCATGGCGCGGCTGGGAGTGCGCAACCACCTGGGCTTGATGAACAATGGGCGCCACCTCGCCGTACTCAACATGAACCCGGGTTACAGCGTGTCCATCGTGGATGTGGAAGATCGACTGTTCATTTACGAAGTATCCACACCCGGTTGCGCCATCATCATGCCCGTTGCTGAAAGTGACTTTCTCATGGTTTGCGGTGACGGTACCCTGCAACTGATTCAACTCGATGTGAGCGGATTCGAACAGAACCGTGAGCGCAGCGAGGTATTTTTCAATGTGCAGGATGACGCAGTGTTCGATCGTACTGCGCGCACTGCCAACGGTTGGTTGCTGATTACCCATGCCGGCATGGTCTACGAGGTCAGCACCGATGACGATGACATTATTATCGGGGATGGCTGGAGCGTACTGCCTGCAGACACAACAGGCTGGCGGCCCGGTGGACGCACCGAGTTCCTCAGCGTTCACCAGGACAAGAATCTACTCTACGTCGCCATGCACGAAGGCCCGGTAGACACTCATCACGAACCCGGAACCGAGATCTGGGTAGTAAACCTGGACACCCGGCGCCGCATCGGCCAGATCGAAGTGGAAGACGGCGCCAACAGCCTGATGGTGACCCAGGAAGATGAACCGATCCTGGTGGTGGGCACCGAGGGCGGCGGCACCGAGATTTATGACGCCATCACTTTCAAGCACCTGCACTCCTTGGAAACCCCGGGCGCGCAGATGTTCGAGGATTTCTGATGGTGATAGACCCCACTATAGCCATCGTCCTGCGCATTCTGTTTGCAGTGCTGTTTATTTCCGCGGCTGCCAGCAAGCTTGATGCGGTCCGCTTTCGCGCCTTGCTGGAAGCCTACGGGCTGCTGCCCCGATTCATGCTGGGTTTCACCTCCCGGCTCTTGCCAATAGTGGAATTGACCGTGGGCATCGCCTGGGCCGCCGGGCTGTTCGTGATGCCAGCTGTCCTGATGACCATCGCCCTGTTGGGCATTTACACCGCGGCCATCGCCATTAAGCTGCTGCGGGGCAATGACAGCATCGACTGCGGCTGTGGTTTCGGCAACTCAGGACAGCAACTGTCCTGGGGACTGGTGCTGCGGAACATGGTATTGCTGATGCTCTCAGGGATAGCGCTGCTTACAGTTACACCAAGAGCATTGGTGTTTACTGATTTCTTCACGGCGCTTACCGCCGCCGTGGTCGCCATTCTCATCTATGGTGCTTTTAACCAGTTGTTGCTCAACCATTCCGCCATGGCAAGCTGGCGCAGGCCGCAGGGAGGTGAAGGCTGATGGAAGCATTGCTCGTCTCCAATATCATCCTGTGGCTGGCAGTCATTGTGCTGGCCCTGTTGGTGTTCGCCCTTAGCCGCCAGGTCGGACTGCTACACGAGCGAGTGGCGCCGGCCGGCGCATTGCAGCCCACCAGTGGACCCAAGGTTGGGGAGCTTACCGAGCCACTGGACATTATTTCACTACAGGGAGGCGCTCTTACTATCGGAGGACAGGATAAGGAAGGAGTGCATACCTTCATCCTGTTCATCTCCCCCACATGCCCGGTGTGCAAGTCACTGGTACCCACGGCGATTTCCCTGGTCAATGCAGAGAAAACTCGTATGCGCCTGTTGTTCGCCAGTGACGGCCGCGAATCCGAGAAGGAGTTACAACAACACCGTGATTACGTGGAGAGGTTAAAGATCAGGGATTACCCCTACCTGCTCTCACAACAACTGGGAATGAATTACGAAGTAAGCCGCTTGCCTTTCGCGGTACTGATCGGGGCTGATGGCGTGCTGAAGAGCAAGGGGCTGGTGAATACCCGCGAACACATGGAGAGCCTGATCGAGGCCATGGACTCCGGCGTCTCCACGCTGCAGGACTACATGAAACAACACAGCACTGAACGAACAGAACCGGTTCAGGATTACGAACCCAAACCAATGGAGCACACTCCATGAAGCTGGAAAGAGTTGTCGATCAAACCTACTACTGGATAGACGAGCAGGCCCGGCGCACCACCCTGCTGCTGGCGCGAAAATTGTCGCGACGTAGCTTCCTGTCGAAGCTGGGCATGATGCTTGCGGGAGCCGCGGCATTTCCCCTGCTACCGGTGTCCCGCTCATTCGCGCAGAGCTCGGTAACGGAAGTGGGTGATCCACAGACTTGTGAATACTGGCGCTATTGCGCCATGAGCGGCACCCTCTGCGCCTGTTGTGGTGGCTCGGAAAATTCATGCCCTCCTGGCGCCCAACCTTCCCCCATTACCTGGGTCGGTACCTGCCGCAATCCCGCCGATGGCCTTAACTACCTGATGTCCTATAACGATTGCTGCGGCAAGGCTACTTGTTCGCGCTGTGGCTGCCACAATACCGAGGGCGACAAGCCGGTTTACTTCAACAGCAACAGCAGTACCGTGTTGTGGTGTTTCGGTGTAGAAGACACCAGCTATCACTGTACCGTATCTATGGTGTTAGGACCCGCAGATGCCTAAAAAGGCAATAAGCGCCCTGCTGGCAGTAGCCTTTTTAACTGCGGTGGCAACTGGCCACGGTGCCAGTCCCCGCACCAACTACCTGCTTTACTGCAGCGGCTGCCACACCCCCGGCGGCCAGGGAAATCCCCCGAACGTGCCCACCCTGCACGATGAACTCGGGCGGATGCTGGCGGTACCCCAGATGCGAGCCTACCTGGTACAGGTGCCCGGCTCATCCCAGGCGCCGTTGACCGATGCAGAACTCACGGAAGTGATCAACTGGGTGCTCACCGAGTTCAACGCCGCTACCCTTCCCCCGGGCTTCGAACCCCTGTCCGTCGACGAGGTCACCCGGGCCCGGCGTCACGTCCTCGCCGATCCCCTGAAATTCCGCATCCGGCACTGGTCGGACTACGACTTCGGGGAGTGAATCCCGGGCATTCAGTGGGAATACTACTGGATATTTTTACATGGGAAATGTGGCCCATATTCCCTGGCTATACTCCTGTGTACAGTGCAGCCATGGAAAACCTGGCATCACAACGACGGTCGGCTCGTAACGTATCCAAGTCCGTAATTCTGTTGGTCGTACTTGGTGCTTACGTCGTCCTGCTCTAGCAGCGTAAAGGCTCACCCTCTTACAACCCTGAACCCGCTCCCTGCCACAGCCATGCCGTGCCCTTTCAAAAGTGCCTGGCACTGTAAATTGCCGTGAAATCGGGCCCGCAACAGGCTATATTCGACCCAGGAAAAGCGACCCGATTGCGGGAGGACGCAGGATGACAAGTCTAAAAAGAATGTGCAGTTCCGCTTTGATTGCAACTGTCGTACTTCTGGCAGGCCAGGCCCTCGCCCAGGCAGATCCCGATTACGTGGTGCCACGCACCCCGGATGGCCATCCGGACCTGCAGGGAGTCTGGGAAAACAACACCATAACTCCGGTGGAGCGGCCCGAGGTATTCGGCGACAAGGAATTTCTCACCGACGAAGACGTTGAGTTCCTGGAACAGCGGCTGGTTGAAATATACGCCGCCGGTGAAGACGCCCTGTTCGGTGAAGGGGTGCTGGCTGCAGCCTTCAGCGGCGAGATCAATTCCTATGATCCCACCACGGGCAACTACGATTCCCAGTGGATGGCGGAACGCACGATCCACCGCCGCACTTCCCAGATCATTGATCCACCGGACGGTCAGTACCCGCCGCGCACCGAGGAAGCGGTACGGGCAGCACGGGAGCTGCGGGAATGGCGCGAGGAACATCCGGCGGATTCCTGGACCGACCGTCCTCTCGGTGAGCGTTGCCTGAGTTTCGGTGCGCCGCGACTGGGTTCCGGCTACAACAGCTATTGGCAGATTGTTCAGTCGAAAGACACCGTAGTGATCTACCAGGAAATGGCCCACGACGCCCGCATCATTCCCATCGTGGCCAAACCCCATGCACCGGAAAGCATCAAGCTGTGGCATGGTGATTCCCGCGGCTGGTGGGAGGGGGATACCCTGGTGATCGAAACTACCAACTATTCCGACGCCAGTTCCTCGTCACCGCAAACCGAGCGCAAGGTGAACCTGGAGCGGCTCACCCGCGTCGGTGACAACGCGCTGCAGTATCGTTTCACCAGTCACGATCCGGGTAATTTCACCGCACCCTATACCCGGGAGATTATTTTCGACTACACACCGGACAAGATCTATGAATACGCCTGCCATGAAGGCAACTACGGCATGTACAACATCCTCTCGGGCCACCGCGCCCAGGAGCGCATGGCAGCTGAAAGCGAAGAGTAATCCTGAGCCAATAAAAAAGGGTCGGCCCACGGGCCGACCCTTTTTTTATGGGTGAACAATACGATCTAGCGTTTTACGGCAATGGACTGCATTTCGAATCGCGCGTTGAACAATAACGTACCGGAACCGATGAAGGCCCGGGCCGGATACTCCCGGGTAAAGTAGGTGCGATACACCTCATTGAATGCATCGTAGTGGGCCACATCGGAACAGTAAATCGTGACGTGCACGATGTCGTCCATGGTAAATCCCGCCTCTTCCACCGTGGCCTTGATGCTGTCCATCATGATACGGGCCTCGGTGCGGGGATCATCGGGCACCTGCCCGTTCTGCAGGCCTAGCATGCCGGAGATATACAAAGTATCTCCCACCTGCACCGCCCCACTGAACGGGGGTCCAGACTCACCAGCGCTGCGCCCGTTGATGTAATTACGCTCCTGGGCCCAGACCACACTGGAGAACAGTAATGCGAAGGCTGTACAGGTCCCGATTATCAGTTTCAGTTTCTTCATAATTTTTCTCCGGGCACGCTACGGCATGGTGGGCAGTCGCTGCACCATTTCCACACTGGCACCACGTGGTCCGCCGATATAGAAAAACTCAATCTCACCATTGGGTAGCTGCATGGAACGGGCTGGAATGGTGACTTCGGCACCGCGACCAATTAATTCCGCCAGGGTGGTTTCCATCACCGGTGCACGCCAGCCGAAATGATCGATAGTTCCTTCGGTGCTGGGAAAGGTATCTCCTTCGGATACCAGTACCCAAACATTGCCCGGGTACAACAGTCCGGGGAGGTTTTGATTTCCTTTCAATTGTAACCTCACACCACCAAACATGTTTTCGTACCAGGCCAACGCCGACACCGGATCAGGGTCACGCAGATGGATATGATGCAAACCCAGGTGTTGGAAATCCTCGATCAATTCCAGGCGAGTGCCCCAGGGATCCACCACGAAGGCAAGCTTGAACAGCCCCGGGATATCCCTTATCTCACCCTGCAGGGTGGCTCCTGCCGCAACCAGTTCCTCTACCTTGGCTTCCAGGTCCAGGAAGGAAAATCCCAGGTGGTCCACTACGCTGCCCTGGCTGGGACGACGGGTATTGCCACGATCGGACAGCCACATTACCCGGGTACGGTTGTAAATTAAGCGGTCAGTGCGGTCATCGACGCGCTCGCCACCGATATGTTCCAGGTACCAGGTAGCAGATTCCGCGGGGTTGGGGACTGCCATGTGAATATGGTCAAACAGCTTACTGGGAGTCTGGGCTGAAGCCAGGCCGGGGATTGCCATTGCCAGCACAAATGCGGCAATGCGGGAAGTACTTCGGGCTAGACGGAACATGAATCACTCCTGTTATTGTTTCAGGAGAGTGAGACTGTTACGAACGGAGAGTCATGTCAACCAGCAAGGGCCAAAGCACCGGAAAATCAGCCGGCCCGGGACATCGCGGTATCTTCAGATTGCCCCTTCGCCCTCGTCAGCGGCCGCCGCTTCCGCTTCTTCGAAACGGCGGTTACAGGCCGATACTTCCGGCATGTAAGCAATGTACTTGAGCAACATGGCGCCACGTATGTCGGTCTTCTCGATGGCGGAAGTTTCCTCATCGATAAAAAACAGGCGCGAGGTTGTGGCTACCAGGTCTTCATCCATGAGGACGGCGCAGCGATGGCGCCTGAGATGGCGTGGAATACGGCGATCGGCGCCTTCTCGATACATGAATACCTGCATGTCATCGCTGAAATAAACCAGGTCCACGACGCCATCACGATTCGTGTCCGTTGCGCACATGTCATAGACGAGGAAACTGTCGCAATAAAGGTCGCTCACCGGACGCTCGCCATCGTAAGTAAACTGGCAGGCGGACAGCAGGACTGCCACAAGAAACATGACGACGAGTTTTCTGGGCTGGTCAACTGGCATGGTTTGAATTTCGGTGTTTTCGCAGCGTTTACCGGCTGCCGGGTTGCTGTGCTGGAGTCCAATCATTTTACGGCATTTGCAAGGAAATTCTTGACCGGAGTTTGAAATCCTTGAATCCGGTCACGAGCGGGCGGCATTTTGTCATAAATGACCGGCTTTGTGGAAACCTAATTGCTGGGAAAGGAAAATTTAACCTTTTCGACATGGTCGCTGGCCGGCCAGCGCTGGGTCATGGTCTTGCGATGGGTATAAAAACGCACGGCGTCCGGACCATAGGCGTAGAGGTCGCCGAACAGGGAGCGTTTCCAGCCACCAAAACTTTGACTGGCAACCGGTACCGGCAGGGCCACGTTTACACCCACCATTCCCACCTGGACCAGGTCGGTGAATTGCCTTGCGATACCACCGTCGCGGGTGAAGACACAGGTTCCGTTGCCATATTCATGCTTGTTGACCAGGCGAATGGCTTCGTCCAGGGATCCAACTCTCATAACACATAATACCGGGCCAAATATCTCTTCACGATATATGGCCATGTCGGGTTCAACTTCGTCGAACAGGCAACCCCCGAGAAAAAATCCTTTTTCATGTCCTTCCACTTCAAGGCCGCGGCCATCTACCACCAACTCGGCGCCCTGGTTCAGACCTTCGTCGATAAGATCAAGAATACGATTTTTGCTGGCTTCGGAGATCAGGGGACCCATGTCGTTGTCGGTATCGGTCCCGGGGCCGATCTGCAAAGCCTCTACCTTGTGTTGCAGGCGGCTCACTACCTGGTCGGCAACTTCTTCTCCCACGCACACGGCAACGGAAATGGCCATGCAGCGCTCACCGCAGGAACCATAGGCGGCGCCCATGAGGGCATCCACCGCATTGTGCACATCGGCATCGGGCATGATGACGGCATGATTCTTGGCGCCACCGAGCGCCTGTACTCTTTTGCCATGGGCAGTCCCGGTCTGGTAAATGGCTTCGGCGATGGGCGTGGAACCGACGAAGCTCACCGCCATGACGCGCTCATCTTTCAACAGCATGTCAACTGCGGTCTTGTCGCCGTTAATCACGTTAAACACACCGTCCGGCAGCCCCGCTTCTTTTAATAGCCCGGCGATGAATATTGATGGCGAAGGATCCCGCTCTGACGGCTTCAATATAAAACAGTTACCACAGGCGATGGCGATGGGATACATCCACATGGGTACCATGGCGGGAAAATTAAAGGGTGTGATTCCGGCCACTACCCCCAATGGCTGCAACTCGCTCCAGCTATCGATATCCGGCCCCGCGTTCTTGCTGTGCTCACCTTTCAATAATTCTGAGATGCCGCAGGCATACTCCACCACTTCGATACCGCGGCCCAATTCGCCGCGGGCATCGTCCAGCACCTTGCCATGCTCGCTGGTGATGAGCGCACAGATATCGTCGGCATGCTGTTCCAAGAGTTGTTTGAAGCGGAACATGACCTGGGCCCGCTTCTGCGGTGGCGTGCTGCGCCACATGGGGAATGCCGATTGGGCGGCAAAGATTGCTCGCTCCACTTCGTCGCTGCCGGCCAGCGCCACATTTTTAGTAACCATTCCCGTCGCCGGATCGTATACCGGCTGGCTGTGACCGCCGCCGGGGATCTCGACTCCATTGATAAAATGACCCAACAAGGGCAATTCGTCTTTTATTTCGTCTGCCTGTTCAAGCGAGCTCATTGAGTGTCTCTCCAACTGCCTGCACCAGCGACTTGATTTGCTCCGGAGTACTCACGAATGGTGGCGCCAGTTGCAGGGTGTCGGCGCCCCAGCGTACATAGAAACCTTTTTCGAAACATTTCACTCCAACTTCGAAAGGCCTGCGCAGGGGTTCTCCAGGATAATGGGCAAGGCTGATGCCGGCGGCGAGTCCGTAATTGCGAATGTCGGTTACGTTGGGTGCTTCCTTCAATCCATGCACGGCGTCTTCCAGTACCGGCGCCAGCTCTTTCACCCTGGCCACGAGATTATCGTTAACCAGGATATCCAGCGCCGCCAGGCCGGCGGCACAGGCCACGGGATGGGCGGAATAGGTGTAGCCGTGGGGGAATTCCACCATGTAGTCCGGTCCCCCGTTTTCCATGTAGCTGGCGTAAATCTCAGGTTTCACCACCGCGGCACCGAGGGGAATGGTGCCATTGGTAATCTGCTTGGCAAGAACCATGATGTCAGGGGTCACACCGAATTCCTCGGCCCCGGTCAGGGAGCCCATGCGCCCGAAACCGGTAATTACCTCATCGAAAATAAGCAGGATGTTGTGCTCATCGCAGATTTCCCGCAGCCGGTTGAGATAGCCTTTCGGAGGCGGTAATACGCCGGCGGTGCCCGACATGGGCTCTACGATTACCGCGGCGATATTGCTGGCATCGTGCAGCAGCACCAGTTCTTCCAGCTCATCGGCCAGGTGAGCGCCAGCCTCGGGCATGCCGCGGCTGAAGCGGCTTTCTTCCAGCACGGTATGGGCAATATGGTCCGCATCCACGGTCTGGCCGAACAGCTTGCGGTTGAATCCGATTCCACCCACGCCAACGCCACCGTAGTTAACCCCGTGATAGCCCTTGATACGGCCGATAAACTTCGTCTTTCCCGTATAACCCTTGTTACGCCAGTAACCCCGGGCGATCTTCAGGGCCGTATCCACGGTCTCCGAGCCCGAGTCGGTAAAGAACACATGGTCCAGCCCGTCCGGCGTCAGGCTCACGACCCTTTCGGCCAGCTGAAATGACAGGGGATGCCCGTACTGGAAGCCCGGTGAGTAATCCAGCTCCGCGATCTGCCTGCTTACCGCCTCGGTAATCTCGGGACGGCTGTGACCGGCGCCACAAGTCCACAGGCCGGAGAGGCCATCGTAAATCTTGTTACCGTCCACGTCCCAGTAATACACGCCCTCTGCCTTCTGTATCAGGCGCGGCTGCTGCTTGAACTGGCGATTGCCGGTAAACGGCATCCAGTGGGCTTCCAGTTGTTCACGGGTTAGGGTCATGTCTGAGATTCTATTACCTCTTCAGCCTGTATTGGCATCGCCCGCGACTTCGGAGTTATCGAAGCCAGATCGTCATGGTAGTGGGATTCCAATTCGGGCGATGGCCATAGTTTTGCTACCACGTAGCCCACGAGCATTGCCGAGAAGAAAGAGGGCGGCATGGTTTCCAGGGCAATGAAATATTCCCCGACGGTATCCAGTTCCTGCAACACGAACTTGGAAATAATGGTCATGGAGAATCCAGTAAGCATGGATGCCAGGGCCGCCCTTTCCGTGAATTTCGACCAGAACAGGGATAACACGATCATCGGGCAGAAAGTAGCGGCGATGCCGGACCAGCCAAAGATGACAAACCAGAAAATAGTGCGGTCCGGTGACAGGATGGAGACCGTCACCGCCAGGCCCAGGGCCAGTAGAGCCATAACAAGTGTTATTCGTCGACAAAGTACAGCGGCGAGACGATCAGTGAGGCCCGGGTTAATTATTTTTTCATAGAGGTCATGGGTGACGGAACCCGCTGCCATGACCAGCAGAGAAGACACCGTTGACATGATGGCAGAGAGCACCGCTGCCACATAGAGCCCTACCACCCAGGGCGGAAAGGTAAACTCGACCAGCTCCGGCAGCACATTCTGGCCCCCGTTGCCCAGGACCGAATCCGGTTCCACGCCCACGGACGTGAACACATACCGCCCCAGGATTCCGATACTCACCGCGGAGAAATCCACCAGGATGGTAAACAGCACCGCTACCCACTTGCCGCGGTCGATGAGCGCCTCGCTGCGAATGGCGATGAGCCTTGCAAAAACCTGGGGTGAACCGAGAAAGCCCAGGCCGATCAGGGCCATGCCCACGACGATAGACAGGTTGAGCAGGTTAAAGCCACCCGGCCCCCAGATGTCTACCAGGCTGGGATCAATGGCCACCAGGCCGGCATAGATAGAATCTCCGTTATTGATGGTCAGGTAGGCGACTATGGGCAGTGCGACCAGGCACAACAGCATGATCGCGCCTTGAAACATATCGGTCCATGCCGCCGCCAGGAAGCCCCCGGCGATACAGTAAATCGCAACGATGACGAAACCGACAATGGCGCCGGTGTGGTAGTCCCACTGCAAGAAAGTTTCGAATGCGGAACCGGTGGCATCGATCTGTGCCGAAATGTAAATGAGTACAAAGAACGCCAGGGAGAGCGCGGAGATAATTCGCAATGTATTTGTCTTTGAGCGAAACCGGCTCACCAGGTAATCGATGACCGTCATGGATTCATACTCGTCAGTGAGACGCTTGAATCGTTTCGCCATGACAAACCACATGATAGAGACGCCGATCACTTCGCCCACCACGATCCAGTAGGCGGAAAAACCCACCATGGCTCCCATGCCGGTGACACCCAGCAACAACCACGCAGATTCACCCGTGGCCTGGGCAGAGAACGCTGCCACCCAGTAACTGAGGGATTTACCGCCAATGACGAAGTCATTCATGTTGCGAATGCGACGCGAGGCGAGATAGCCCAGGAACATCAATACGCCAAAGTACATGGCGATCATGGTGTATTTCTCAAACATGGCGACTCCCGGCAGGCTGAATCCGGCATGATAACCCCGGCGGAGCCCCTTTTGCATGCTTGTGGCGCCGGCGCTATAGTGGAGAATCGATCCGAATCTCCATGCAAGGGAGGTATACCGTGGCGAAATTCTCTCGACGCAAGTTCATCGGCTCCAGCGCGGCGCTGGCGGCAACCGGCCTGGGTTTACCGACCGGAGCGGTGCTCGCCCAGTCCACGTCGACCGCGCAGCAGGCGGCCGCTCCCGATTACGTGGTGATTAATGCCCGCGTCTTTACCATCGACAATGCCCTGCCCCGTGCCGAGGCTTTCGCCGTCAAGGGCGACCGATTTGTAGCAGTGGGTTCGACTGAAGATATCCGCAACCTTGCCACTTCCCGCACGGAAATTATCGATGCCGAGGACATGACCATAGTGCCCGGCTTCATCGACGCCCACAGTCATCCATCAGGTGCCGGTGTGAATGAACTGGTACAGGTGAATGCCGATCGCCGTTCTGTTGCCGAGATCAAAGATGCCGTTGCTGAACGGGCGCGCAATACTCCCAATGGACAATGGGTAAGAGCCTTCAAATACGACGACACCAAGCTCGCCGAAGGCAGGCCTTTGAATCGTTTCGACCTCGATGAGGTCGCGCCGGATAACCCGGTGGTAGTGGGCCACCGCGGTGGCCACACTGGAGTTTATAACAGCATAGCCCTGGCCATGGCCGGCGTCACCGCCGAGACCCCAGATCCTCCAGGGGGACGATTTTACCGTGATGAAAACGGCGTACTCACGGGCCTCGTGGCGGAACAGGCGCGTTACGTGTTCAGTGAACTGATACCCACGGACTCAACCCGGGAACAGCGACGGGACGGGGTGAAGCTCATTTCCGAGCTGATGACTAAGGCCGGGCTTACCTCGGTACACCAGACTGGTGGTGGCCGCAACGACATGATCGCCTACCAGGATGCCAGGGAGGAAAGCGGGCTGAGATTTCGCATGTATTTTTTCCCCCGCGGGCAGATATTCGATGATTTCGTGAATGCAGGCATACGCACCGGATTCGGTGACGAGGTGTTTCGCATCGGCGCGGTGAAATTCGGCGCCGACGGTTCCGCCTCGGAACGCACCATGCGCATGAGCACTCCCTACGAGGGCCGTCCGGACGACTACGGCATACTCACCATGGACCAGCAGGAAATCCATGAAGCGGTTGAGAATGCCCATCGCAATGATTTCCAGGTTGGAATTCACGCCAACGGCGACGTGGCCATCGACATGGTGCTGAATGCTTACGAACGCGTGCAGTCGCTGTGGCCCCGGGCCGATGCGCGGCATCGCATTGAACACTGCACCCTGGTCAATCCCGAATTGCTGCAGCGCATTAAAGACGGCGGAGTAATTCCCGCCCCCTTTTATACCTACGTGCACTACCACGGCAACAAGTGGGTAGACTATGGCGAGGAAAGAATGCGTTCCATGTTTGCTCACAAGTCCTTCCTGGACTATGGAATCCCGGTCGCGCCGGCCTCGGACTATACTCCCGGGCCCTATGAACCCATGATGGCGCTACAGAGCATGGTCACACGCACAGATTTTGATGGCCGCGTCTGGGGTGCGAACCAGCGCATTACCGTGGACCAGGCCCTGCGCATCTGTACCTATAATGGTGCCTATGCTTCCTTCGAGGAAGACATCAAGGGTACTATTACGGCAGGCAAGCTGGCCGACTTCGTGATCCTGGCCGAGGATCCCCATGAAGTGGACCCGGATCGATTGAAATTCATCGAGATCGTACGCACCGTGGTGGGTGGTACAACCATGTACGCCGCCTGACCGGCGCCTGAAATTCGGTAGTAAATCTCAAGTTTATACTGCACTTAACCGGCAGCAGCCGGTTACGTGCATCTTTGTGAGTCACCATGGAAATTATTGCGATCATTGTTTTTGCCATCGTCTCCTGTGTTACACCGGGGCCGAACAACACCATGATGATGACCTCCGGGCTCAACTACGGAGTACGGCGCAGCCTGCCACACTTCTTCGGAATCTGTATCGGTTTTCCCACCATGGTGATCGCGGTAGGGCTGGGATTGGCCGGGCTGTTTGACCGCTTTCCCGTGTTGCACGTCATCTTGAAAGTCGTAGGCGCCGCCTACCTGATGTACCTGGCCTGGAAAATTGCCTCGGCGCCCGTGTCGGAGCTGAATGAAACCCGGGGCAAGCCTTTTTCCTTCTTCCAGGCGGCGGCGTTCCAGTGGGTAAATCCCAAGGCCTGGGTACTGGCTGTGGGAGCCACGGTAACCTATACCGTACTGTCTGATGGTTACATACTGCAGGTGTTGGTCATTGCATTGATTTTCATGACCTTCGGCGCACCATGCGTGTTGTTATGGTTGTGGCTTGGATCCTACCTGAAGCACTTTTTCACAAGGCCCAACTATGTGAGGATATTTAATTACTCGATGGCGGCACTCTTGGTCGCATCCCTGTTCCCGGTATACAGCGAGCTCTATTTCCAGTTTACTTCCTAGGAGAACCCAGCCCATGCAATTTGTTGTAACCGCCTTCGACGGCACCGATGAAGGCGCAGCATCCCGGAGGCAAAAAGCGAGACCGTCTCACCTTGAAGGCGCAAAGAAACTCGAAGAACTCGGCCACATTATTGCCGGTGGCGCTATCCTCGATGACGCAGGGGAAATGATCGGTTCCACGGTTTACGTGGAGTTTGAATCGAGGGAAGACCTGGATAACTGGCTCAACAACGATCCTTACGTGACGGAAAACGTGTGGCAGGAAATCGATGTAAAGCCGATCCGGCTCGCCATCAGGCCCTGATTACTCGCCTGTACGCCGGTGTTCGAGCCTCAATCTCGCGGCGTGGGATTGAGGCAGTGCGTCAAGTTCGGCAAGCGCTTGCTCTTCACCCTTGAGGTGGTAGGCAAACCAGGCCGTAATGTAGTGGTTCATGATGTTGTTCATCAGCACCGTGTCCCAGTTGGGATCGCGGTAATGGGCCGCCGCCTCATCGTCGCCAGCATCCAGCAATTCTTGCGGAACCGGTATGGGTGCACCGGCATTGTGCCCGGCATCGACGAAGGTCAGCATGTAGCGGTCGCTGTTGACCGCGTTCTCGTAGATCGCCCGCGGCCCTTCCTCGTAACCCGCCACCGTATCTGCCGACCCGGCTACGTATAAAGTTGGCACGGTGATCCCTGCCAGGTCCTGGGGACGCCAGAAGTTAGCATTCATGCCCCAGGGAGCGATAGCCACACCGGCAACGATGCGCGAATCCAGATTTGACCTGTACTCGGCATTTCCCGTGGCATGCTCCGCCAACAGGTCATTGGGTGGCGCCATGAAGGATCCGACGATGTCGTCGCTGTAACCGCCACCGAGGTTGTTCACCAGGCCATAGCCACCCATGGAATAGCCCACCACCCCGGTGCGGTCGGCATCGATAACACCGGTGAAAATCCGCCCCGGGTCGGAGGAAATGAATGCCATGGTCTCCAGAACGAAGCGCTGGTCAAGGGGCCGGTTGTACAGCGTGCTGGCAAAGCTCTGCTGGTCGTCGTAGGTGCTCTCGCTGTGATCGATGGACGCTACGACATAGCCTTTACTGGCCAGGTTTTCCCCGAGATGGCTCAGCAGGTAACGATTACCCGGGTACCCGTGAGAAATAATGACCAGTGGGTACGGCGCATCACCCCGGGCTACATCCGCGTCTCGAACCGCTCTTCCCCGCAGGGTTGCAGTAATCTCGGGATTGCGGGTGATGGCCTGGTATTCGGTGCCGGGCTGTTGTCCGTTCAAGTCGGCCGGATACCATAGTTCGAGAGTTAGCATACGATCGTAATAGGCAGCCTCTCCACCACGAGGCGTGTTCAGGATATCGATCCGGTCTCTCGCCACCAGCTCCACGGTGCGAACCCCGATATCATATTCCCCGAACTGAGCCAGTGCTGGCGCGTTGTCGCGTACCTGGTCGATGCGATTCTGCTGGGCATAGGCCAGGTGATGACTACAAACCAAAATTAGCGCAGTGGCTACAAAGCTGAGGTTTTTCATTGCAAATCCTTGGTGTCTGCAGGGTTTAATATGTGATCGAGTTCTAAGTTTCAGGATATCAAGGGGTTAGGATGGCCTTATTACTGCTCTGTCTCGCTATCGAGTGTAAACCATTTATAGCAGAGATGCGTTTACCCTAGAACCTGCGGAGTGAAGGTACTGGAAGCAGGCGAACAGGCACGAGACAGACCCCGTGTGCCTCAAAGCGATTATGGATAGGGAATAGCAAAATGAAACACAAGATTATTTTCCTGCTGAGCATGCTGGCATTGTATTCGCTACCTGGCATGGCTCAATTGCCCGAGCTGGCAATGCCTACTACGGTCAGTGGCGGCTCAACCACGGCGCGCTTCTTCGGCGGCGCCTCTGCAGACAACGGCGCAAGCTATGCCAGCAGCTTCGGTTACGACCAGGCCATCGATATAGATATGGAAATCCAGGTGGAAAGCGCACACGTCAACACCATGGGAAATCTCTATGTATTCATTGTCTGGGAAGACCAGTATTTTCAAAGAGTGGAATCCGGAGCCTACGAGATTTGGGATCTTACCCTGGAAAATATGCAGGCGGCCTTCCCCGCCAAGACACTGCAGGCCAGCGAGCCAATTAACATTGTAGATGACGTTCCCTTCGGACCGGCAGGCGTGTCTGACACAACCCTGTTTTTGTACGTGGCTTACGACACCATGGCTGCGCAAGACGAGATTTTCTACAGCGGTTCACCACTCTCTGTAAGCATCGAAGCTGAGCAAACCAGTGCTGCCAGCCTTGAGCTCTACACCGCCAACATCTCGACCCAGATCATCCAGGCCAAGTGTATCGTCTGCCATGTATCTGGAGGAGTTGCCGCTGCGACGCCGCTGCTTTATGTGAATTCCGCCACGCCGGATTTCATGAATACAAACTACAACACCCTGGTGAATTACATTACCACGGTCCCCAACGGCGCCTCGCTGTTAATCGCCAAGCCCCAGGGCCAGCAGAGTCATACCGGCGGGATACAACTCACCGCCGGCAGCCAGGACTTGCAGAACCTGCAGGACTTTGTGAATGCGGTACTCAGCGAATAAGCAGTGAAAGGGATTGCAGAAACTGAGACGCCTCATTTCTAGGCGCTCAGGGCGGATTCAATAGCTGCTGATATTTCGCTTAAACTGAATGGTTTTTGCAGGACGGAGTTTAGCCAGGGATGGTCTTCCAACTGCCGGTCTATTTCTTCCCTGTTTCCTGTACATATAATGGCTGGCAGTTCCGGGCTTATGCTTCTGATTTCCTCCAGCAACTGTACACCACTGATCTTTGGCATGGTCTGATCTGAAACCAGGATGTCAAATTCTTTCGGTGTCTGTTTCAATACCTCGAGGGCGTCGGCGGGATCATTGATTGCCGTAACCAGGTAGCCAATACTCGATAATAATTTGCGGGTGGATTCCAACAAGTCCACCTCATCATCAACCAACAGGATCCGTTCTCCATTTCCGGGCACGATGGCCGGCTTCTGCTCGTCGAGAGACTCCGATGCAATGCTTTCCGCTTCCTCAAAATAAAGTGTAAAACTGGTTCCCTTTTCAGGACCCGTTGCCAGGTCAAGCATCGCTTTATGAGCCTGCACGAGATTGTAGACGATTGCCATGCCCATACCGGACCCTTCGCCTTGAGCCTTGGTGGTAAAAAAGGGCTCGAATATTCTCTTGGCAACTTCATCACTCATGCCCGGGCCGTTATCCGATATCGATACACAACTGTAAGACCCCGGGCTCAAGACACCATGGGACAAAAGCAGTTCTTCCTCGACTATCTTACGCTCCAGGGAAATACTGATGCTTCCCCCGGTATCCTTCATCGCCTGGTAGGCATTAGTAGTCAAATTCAGGATGATTTGCTGGAGCTGAATTGGCGAACCCATTATGGGATTAATCGCCATGTCTTTCTTAACTTCAATCCTGATACTGCTGGGAATAGAGGCCTTGAGCAGTTTTACCGTGTCGTCGACTACTTCATTTAGCTCGGTAAGCCTGTGCTCTACATTTGTGTCGCGGCTAAAAGTCATGATCTGGGAAACCAGTGATTTTGCGCGATCGGTAGCTTTCAGTATCTGGTTCTTATTTTCCTCGAGTTCCTCGACATCCTGGCCGCTGAAAAGTAATTCCGTGTAACCGGAAATGACACCCAGAATGTTATTGAAATCATGGGAGACACCCCCCACCAGGTTGCCCAGCGCCTTCATCTTCTGGTCCTGGCGTTGTTCTTCTTCCTGGCTCAGGCGTTTGCTGATGTCACGAATGAGCGCAAAATGACCCAGGGTTTCTCCTTCGGCATTGATTATTTTCGTGGCAACAGTTTCGCCGGAAAACTGCCTGCCGGTCTTGGATGTAAATACCACTACTCTGGGTTCGACCTGGGCGCCTGCTATTAGACCGCTACCCGTGCCGGACCCGTCGCCCACGACAGAGTTATCGAGTAGTTCTTTCGCCTGCCTGCCTATTAGCTCATCGCCGTTTACGTCGAATAACTCCTGTGTGCCCTTATTGATTGCGACTATATTGAGCTGAGCATCTGTAATGAAAATCGAATCGGGGATACTGTTAATCACTGACTCAAACAGTTGTTCCTGGTTTTCCTGCTCCACTCTACCCTTGTCTCTTTCCTGCTCTGCTTTCCTACGGCGCTGTAGTGAACTTGTCAGCGCAGCGATGAGAAACATTTGTAACGAGATGATTGCTACGCCGACAACGAATTGCCAGAAATAGAGTTCCAGCAAACCGGGATTCTGGTTAACGATGGTAGAGCCGGCGGGTAATAATCGTTTATCGATGTTAAACCGCTCCAGTTGTTCTTCATCGAAATAATAGCCAGTAGCCGTTTCGAGCTCTCCCGTAACCGGACCGTCATACAGCATGGAGAGCATTGCCTCGGCAGTTTTCTCGGCATACAGCTCCGCTGTTGTCATGCTGCCACCCACGACACCGGCATCCAGGGTGCTATCGATGAGGCCAAACATGGGAATGTTGATGTCGCCCCCGGTTAGCAACACCAGGTCGCGGGTGTTGTATCGCTGGCCAGTTTCATCCCTGTTATAAGTACCAAATACCGCGGCGGAGTTTCGCGGCGTCGAGTTTAACTCTTCAACCAGGTCATTCGGGGTAAGCCCAACTACATAGTGTATCTCCGCGGGTAGTTCCAGTTGGGCAAGAATGTTTTGCAGGCGTTCAAGGTAAGTCAGGTCGCCCGGGCTGCTGCCGGACAGGATGTAGAGGTGTTCCAAGCCAGGAAATAAACGAGGCACAAGTTCAAAGGTTTCTCGCGCTGCCGCCTCAATGGCACTGGGCAAAACTGTCCCGGAATTGTTGCTGATTACATCATTCGCGGTTTCGTTATCCGGCACTACATAAAGAATAGGGGTATCAGGGAAAAAGTTGTCGCCCCACTCGTTCATAAAAGCCGTGGCTTCGGGCTGTACAGCGATAATTAAATCAGCCGCTCTCGGTCTCAATCTCTCGTATTCAGTAAAGAGTGCGAATGCGTCTGCTTCAAGATCATCCAGGGGGAGGAATTCTGGCGTGAATACTACATTCGGATTCGCAATAATGGCCTGGTTTATGGTTGCAGTGTATTCCTGTTCCCACAATCCCAGGCTCTCGAAACCAAAGATAATCCGAACTCGCCTTGGTTCCTCGGTTACAACATCCTGGGCACTGGCGTCCAGGATGGAAACTGCTAGCAGGGAAATCAGGGCGAAGCGAGGAAGACTCATTCTACAACCCATCGGGCATTATGCTTACAAACCCTGGTATGCCAATTGCCGCTCTTCCTTGCTGTCGGTGTGCCCGACAAAATCGTGCAGGATCAGGTACAGGCTGGGCACCAGGAACAGGGTAATAATGGTAGCGAACAATACCCCGAAGGCGAGTGATATGGCCATGGGGATGATAAAAAACGTGGCCGGGTTCGCTGTGACCATGAGAGGCACGAGACCAATGAAAGTCGTGACCGAGGTCAGGATAATGGGCCGGAACCGCATCATGCCCGCCTGGGACACCGCCTTCACCATGCCAACACCTTCGGCCCGCAGGCGATTGATGGAAACCACCAGCACCAGCGAGGCATTCACCACCACACCGCTGAGGGCGATGATGCCAAGCAAGGAGAAGAAAACCAGGTCGGCGCCCATGATGAAGTGACCGCAAATGGCGCCAATGGCACCGAATGGAATCACGCTCATGATGATGAGAGGTTGGGCGTAGGATTTCAGCGGAATTGCCAGCAGCGCGAAGATGACCATCATGGCCATGGGCACCAGGGAAAACAACTCACCCAATGAGTTCAACTGCTGCTCGCCTTCACCACCGACGACCATATCCACATCCAGGTTACGCGACCAGTCGACCCTGAATTTATCTATCACTTCACGGCGAACCTCTTCCGGCTTCACCACGGTGCGGTCAAGGTCGGCTCGCACCGTAATGACACGACGCCCATCCTGGCGATTGATGCTGGAGTAGCCGTTACCCAGGGAAAAGTCCGCCACGCTGAGGAACGGAACCTCTGCTCCCGAGGGAGTGCGGATCAACAGGTTTTCCAGGTTGCCCAGTGACTGCCTCTGGGATTCCGGATAGCGCACCATGACCCGGATGTCATCCGTACCACGCTGGATTCGCTGCGCCTCGGCACCATAGACCGCCTGTCGAACCTGGGTAGCGATGTCATTCAAGGTCAGGCCGAGGGTCTTGCCTCGCTCAAGTATCTGGATCTGGACTTCCTGCTTGCCGGCGCGGAATGAATCGGTGATATCAAACAATCCCGGGTATCGGGCAAGTTCGGCGCGCAATTGTGAAGATGCTATCTTGAGGTTTTCTTCGTCGCGACCCTCGAGACGAAAATTGATGGCGTCGCCGGCGGAAAAGGAATCCGAATTAAAGGTGAGCTCCATGGCATCGGGAATAACACCCACTTTCTCGCGCCAGCGGTCACGAATACCGGCGGAACTGATGCGGCCACGATCATAAAAAGGCGTGAGGTACATAACCACTTCCGCGGTGTCGCTGCTGCCGGCACCACCACGGCCCGGTGTGTTCGGCCCTTCCCGCGGGGCACGACCACCGATAATGGTGAGTACGCTATCCACCACGCGCTCGGTCTCTCGCGGGGCGTCACCCCGTGCCTGCAGCTCCTGCAATTCAAGATCCAGTTCCGCCACCAGCTCGAAGGCCTTGTCTTCCATGATTTCGACCGCGGCCTCGGTGACGCTGCCCGGCACTCCGGGAGGCATCTGCACCGTGGCGTAGATAACATTTCCCTCAACCGCCGGCATGAATTGAAATATCACCCGGCCGCTCATCAAGAGCGCAATGGTAATAATGATTACCGAAGTTGCCGCAGCCCAGCAGCCATAACGGTACTTGAGCACCTTTCGCAAGGCGCGCTGGTAACCATGCTCGGCAAAATATTCCATGCCATGGGAAATCCTGCCTTGGAAATCACGCCAGAATTTTACGAAGCGTGTATGCTCAAACATGTATCCAGTTGTCTTCCGGTGAGCAATGTGGCCGGGCAGGATCAACTGGGATTCCAGCAGGCTGGCAATAAGACAAAAAACCACTACCCCGCCTATGGCATTAAAAAAGGAACCCATCTGCCCTTCCAACAACAGGATAGGCAGAAATGCAGCAATTGTGGTCAGTACGCCAAAGATAACAGGAACCGAAACCTCTAACGTGCCTTCTATGGCCGCTTCCTGCTTGGAGTAGCCCTTACGCTCGTAGGAGTGAATGCGTTCGCCTACAACAATGGCATCGTCTACTATAATCCCGAGTACCAGGATAAATCCCATGACCGTTAATGAACTGATTGTCAGGCCTACCGTGGGAAACGCCGCCAGGGCGCCGGCGATGGCAATGGGTATACCGGCCGCGACCCAGATCGCCAGTCGGAAGCGGAGGAACAGGGCCAGGATAATCAACACCAGCATCAGGCCCGTGTAAGCGTTGCGAGCTACGGTGCCGATGCGTTCCTGGGTTGCGGTGGCGGAGTCCGTTATGACCTGCAGGGTCATGCCCTCGGGGAGATCCAGTTCCGCAGATCCCATCCAACCGCGAACGGCACGGGCATTGCGCACTATGTCTTCATCGCCCACTCGCAGGACATCGATGATGGCGGCGTTAACTCCGTTGAGCCGGGCGTCCAGGTAACCTTCTTCGAAACCGTCATTGACCGTGGCGATATCACCAAGACGCAGTTGAGTGCCGTCGGGATAGGACATGACCACGATGTCTTCGTATTCGGCACCGCTGTAAACCTGGCCCTTGGTGCGCACCAGGATCTCACCGGACTCGGTGCGAATAGTACCGCCTGGCATATCCAGGGATGCGCGGCTGATTGCCCGGGCGATTTCATCCAGGGTGAGGCCGTACTGGCGCAGGGTAAATTCCGATACTTCGATGGAGATCTCGAAGGGTCGAATGTATTCGATATTGACCGTGGAAATGCCGTCCAGGTCGAGCAGGTCGTTGCGAATGCGCTCCGCCACCAGCTTGAGATTGCGGTCATTGGTTTCCGACGCCAGGGCCAGGGTCATGACATTTCCGCTGGCGGTAATGGCGCGCACAATCGGCTTCTCGGTTTCCACGGGAAAGGTGGTGATGGCATCCACCTTGCCCTTGACGTCATTCAACACCCGGTTGAGATCGGCACCGCTGGTAAGCTCAAGGGTGGCGTCGCAGCCTCCTTCCCGTGCCGTACTGGTCATGCGCTCAATGCCTTCCGCCCCTTCCAGGGCTTCTTCGATTCGCAGGCAGACACCGGATTCCGATTCTTCCGGCGTGGCACCGAGATAGGCCACACTGACCTGTACGATGCCAAAATCGATATCGGGAAATTCTTCCTGGTTGAGATTCAGGTAGGAAATAAATCCTCCCACCAGGAAAATCATCATCATGAGATTGGTGGCGACTGGATTCTTAACAAACCAGGTTATTGGAGTTCGCATCGCGGTATCCCGGGCTCGTTAACTAAATCACTTCACGCAGGGGTTGAACCGACATGCCGTCGATAACCGCCTGGATGGGTGAAATGCAGATAGTCTCGCCAGGAAGAAGGCCACCACTGATCAGCACACGATCTTCTTCCAGGCGGAAAATTTCCACGTCGCGGAAGAACATCTTGTTCTCCGCATCCACCACCAGCACCTGGTTGTTATTGCGGATTACCGACCTGGGAAGGGCAATGACATCTTCTACATACTTACCGCTAATCTCTGCCTGGACGAAAAGACCTATGGGCAGGGGAACCGGTGAATAGTCGTGGGCACTCCAGGTGTCCGCCTCGGCGCCGGGCTGGCTAACCCGGATGATGGACTGCACGGTATTGCTATTGGGGTCGATTGAAGCCTCCATGCGCACCAGCTTGCCGTGCCAGCGCAGTTGTTCGCCGCCATAAACCCCGGTCAGGGTGACATCCGGCGCCAGGTCCTGGGGCAGCTCTCCACGTGAACCCAACGGAATATCAAGAAAAGCCAGTTGCTTGATAGCCAACGGCACACGCACTTCCACTTCATCCGCGCCGTACAGAACGGCTACATTTTGGGCGCGGTTTACGTATTGGCCCAATTCAACGTCGCGGGATTGTATGACGGCATTAAAAGGAGCCTTGAGCTCGGTTCGTGCCAGGTCCAGTTGCGCCTGGTCAAACGCCGCCTGGGCATCCACCAGGCGTGCCGCGGTTACCCGCGCCTGGCGCTGGGTATCCTGAAGCTGGGAATCGCTGGCGAGTCGTTGCGTGGCCAGCTCCCGGATTCGCTCCAGTTCGGTTTCGGCGTGGCTGGCCTCGGCCTCCGCCTGTTGCAGGGCAGCACGGCTGCGCTGCAGGGCGGTATTGAAATCAGCGTCTTCTATGCGCAGCAATACGGCCCCGGCTTCCACATAGCCGCCTGCCTCCATATCAGGTGATATCCAGGAAACCGGCCCGGTCAGTGGCGCTGACAGGTTGACGGTCTGGGCGGCCTGCACCTTGCCCTGTGATTCCACGGTGAGCTGAACCGAGTCCAGCTCCACTTCCGTGATACGCACGGCTACGGGCACAATCTCCGGTGCCACCTCTTCCACCTGGGTGGGTGTACGAACTAACACTACCGCCAGCACGATGCTTCCGAGCAGAATGCCGACTGGTATCAGTACACGTTTCACGATTTAGGACTCCTGATGCAACCGGCCCTGAAGCCGACTTTCATTACAATGTTTATATGGACGCCGTTCATTTCAAACAGCCTCCTGTGTGTATTCGCTGGAAAGGGATCGAATCACCTCGACCACCGCTAGCCTGAGCTGGTCAAAATGGGTCAGCACCGCCATGGATGCTGCATCGGCCTGGCGGTCAGCCAGGGCCTGGCGCAGGTTATTCACCAGTTCGGTGGTGGCTTTCCTGGGCATCTGCGGCTGGATATCCAGTCCCACCATGCGTTCTACGAACTGGGCGCGCAAATCATTACCAATAAGCGTTACGACCAGGTTGTTATCGATGGATGACAGGGCTTCCATCAGTTTCTGCCAGGATTGCTGCATGGTCTGAAAGTCTGCTGCGTTGCGGGACACTTCATCCAGTAGAGCCTGTAGCTCAATAATCTGTTCTTCACTGGCACTGGCCACCGCACCACGGGCGCTCAGCGCCGCCAGTGCCCCGAATACCCGCAGGAACTGATCAACCAGCTCCGGGGCAGGTAAATCATCAAGGCTCATGAGGCTGCCCAGGATAGACACGCTGGCACTGTCTATAGCCTGCACCCGCGCCCCACCGGGCTGGATGTGGATCAGCCCCACCTGCTCCAGTTGGGACATCGCCTCGCGAACCGCACCACGGCTGGCGCCGAAGCGTGCTGCCAGCTCACGCTCGGAAGGCAGCCTGTCCCCGGCGTGATAGCGCTGCCTGAGGATGTCTTCCCGTAATTGCTGGGCAATCAAGTGGCTGACTGTTTCGTTCGCCTGGGTATTCATTACGGGGGTTTTCCGCCAGTACTTGAGAGGCCGATTGGTCTGACCAAATTGGTCGGACCAAATATAGTGTGAAAATGGGGGAAATCAAGAGGCCCGGGCACAAATCCCGGAGATTTCTGACAAAACGAGGCAGTGGCGCGACCAGTGATTCCCCTGTATTTGACGGGACATACCTGGACACGGTAATACCCCATCCACACAGCCGTGTTAAGCTCAGCACAAAATGGAAAACGGGTTAGCCAAGGTTATTGTTCACTCCCTGCAAAAGTGCTTAAATTTTCCACGCTTTACCCGTTGCGAGCCCCTGATTGACCCAGTTAAAGAATTTACCCGAATACACAGCCGTCTATAATGCGCGCCATGGATGGAGTACGCCTGCCGCACAGCTAGCCGACCGAGCAATCTCACTGCAGAATAAGCATATATGGAACAGTTAAAACAGTACCTCATAGACAACTTCGAAGGTGTCTTCGTCCTTATCGTCCTGGTCGTCGTCGCTGCTATCGTCTGGTTCGTAGAGGCAAAACTCCCTTTCCTGAATTTCTTCTATCTCCCGGTGCTGTTGATGTCCTATTACCTCGGCGTCCGCTCCGGTGTGTTAGGGGCATTTCTCTGTTTCCTGTTTATTTCCATTTTCGCCAGCATCTACCCGGAACGATTTATCGGCGCCACCGACATCTTCGGACTGTGGGCTTCGGTACTAACCTGGGCGGGATTCCTGATTCTCACCGCGGTCATCGTGGGTTTTACCCACCGCGAACTGCAGGAAAAAATGACCGAAGCACTGCGCGCCAAGGCAGAAGCCAGTGGCAATGCCGAACTGCTGGAACAAACCATGAGCACCATTCGTGAGTTTGAGTCAGAGCTGGACTTCAAGGTGGAAGAACGCACCCGTGCCCTGGAAGAAAAAACCAAGTCCATCCGTGCCCACAAGGAAAAGGTGGAGGAAGCGCTCTACACCACCATGGACCCGGCTGTGGTCAAGCTGATGATCGAAAACAGGATTCGCACCGAGAATCGGCGCATCAGTGTGATGTTTTCCGACCTGAAGGGCTTCACGAATTATTCCGAAGAGCACTCGGCGGAAGTGGTTATTACCGAACTGAACAAGTACCTGGCGGATATGGAAACTATTCTGCTCCAGTACAACGCTCATATCGACAAGTATATGGGTGACGGCATTATGTCCGAGTTTGGCGCCCCCATTCGCTATGAAAAACACGCCCTGCTTGCCGTTGCATGTGCCTGGAAAATGCAGCAGCGCATGGAAAAAGCCAATTACCCCTTCAAGCTGCGGGTAGGTATTTCCACCGACGTCGCCACTACCGGCATCATTGGCGCCAAGCGCCAGTCCTTTACTGCCTTCGGTGATACCGTAAACCTGGCGTCCCGTATAGAAGGCATGTGCGAGCCCGGCGCCGTTACCGTGGATGAAGCGACATACAAGGAAGTTGGAGACACCTTCAAGTTCCGCCCGGTTTCCGGTCTTGCCTCCTATACCCAGTCCGACAACCAGGGGCTGATCGAAGACATCAATGCCCTGCTGCGGGAAATCGAAGCGAATTCAAGCGACGTAAACCTGCGTATCGAAGTCGCCAAGCTACTCAGGCAGGCAAATGATCCGGAACAGGCGCAGTTGCACCTGAAGACCGCCATGGAAATGGAACCGGACAATTCCGATGTAAAAGTGGCCTATGCCGAAAACGCCGTGGTGCTGGATCAACAGCGTGACATGTCGATCCGCGGCCGGCGCAGCACCGTGCACCTTTATGAAGTAGACGGTTTCAAGAATCCACTGGACGGTTATGAACAGTTACCACGCCAGCTTATCGACGATCTGCGGCCGCGGGTCGCCAAACTGGTTTCCTATCCGGAAGACCTTATTCTGCCGGTCGAGTGTCTGGACGGCACCGTGGGATTTTCGCGGCTGATCGGTATTACCGCCTATGCCATCGCGGACCGCATGGGACTGGTAGACGCCGAGAAACACGACGTGCTCGAAGCGGGATACCTGTGCGAAATCGGCAAGACCATCGTGCCGGAAAACATTCTCAATCGAAATGGCGGTCTGACCGAAGACGATTTCACCCACATTCACATGCATCCCCGCGAAGGCGTACGCAAGTTACGCAATGCCGGTTACGAAAATGAGCGCATGCTGGAGCTGATCGAGTGCCACCATGAGAACTTCGACGGCTCAGGCTATCCTGCCGGTATTCGTGGTGACAACATTCCCGTGGGCGCCCGCATCCTGGCCGTGGCGGAACAATACATAAGCCTGACCACCAAGCGTCCCTACCGCGATCCCTGGGAAGGAGCGGCAGCTCTCAACGAGATGACCAAGTACGTTCGCTCGGGCAAGTTTGATCCTGCGATCGTTGAAGTATTAGCGGAAATAGTCGGCGAACTCGATAAAGCTGCTTAATAGCACCGGTTTTTAGTGGAAGTATTGGCGGAAATCGTCGGCGAGCTCGATAAGGCTGCCTGAAATCCCTACTCAATCCAGAAATTTGTAGCGCATGCGAACATCGCGGCGTCGCTCCTGCTCACCATCTATGATGGCAGGACGAAACCTGATATCCCTTACTCCTCGCCGGGCATCGCTGCGCACTCTCCGTTCATCCGGTTCCGCGGAGAGAGTGTCCACACTGGATACCCTGCCCCGGCTGCTGATGTTGAATTCCACTTCCACCACGTTGAATGCCGGATTCAACTGCCAGCCGGCAAAGGGCATTGGAAATCGGGCCATGGGCGCGGAATCATTCCAGGCTTCATATTCACCCAGGTAGAGCACTTCCTCGCCTTTTTCATAATCGGCACGAATATCCCGCAGGTATTCCAGGGCATCTGACATGCGGGGAAAGAACCGGGGTAAGGGAATCACCTGTGGCAGGTTAAAAAATTCCTCGATGTCTTCCTCTGGGACGCCGGCCTCGACCAATAGTTCGCGTGCTTCCCGGTAGTCACGAAAGGCGGTGCCACGGTTGATGAATAACTGAAAGTCACCGTGGTATATCCTGGCCATTGCCTGGCCTTCCTTGTCACCCTCGGCCTCGTAGATATCCCTGATGTCGCGGAGTTTGCCCATGCCTTCACGAACATAGTACTGGCCCAGGACTTCCCCCCGCTCGACGATGGGTACCCGGGTACGGTTTCCAAATCCCACTCCTGTATCCACTACGGGCGCACCAAAACTCGAAAGGCGCGCAATCCCGTCCTCGGTTATCAACCGGTCCAGGGTACTGCTGCCGACACCATCATCTGCATTTAACAAGCCAACCATTTGTTGCTTGGTTAGTGCCAGCTCATACAACCAGGGAATGGTGCGCGGATCATCTTCACCGTACAGGTCTTCTGCATCGCGCAGCATGTCCTCGACCACATCCCTGGCGCGGAAGAAATTCCTGGCTCGCTGGCGCGATTCACCCACCGCGCTGAGCAGGCGATACCACTGCGCCTGTTCCTGCATGACGGAAAGCCGTTCTTCCGGTGCATCGGGAAAGTTGGCAACCGACAAAACGCGAATGAGTTCAAGCTGGTCGGTTACGTCATTGTATTCACCAAGGGCGACCTGGGTAGGAATGATGTCGCGCATAACCGGGATGAGATCCGGATGCTCGAGACCGAGCGCGGTGCGCATGAGCTGAAGATATCGTTGCTGGTACTGCAGGGTCTGCTCGTAATCTCCCTGCGCAACCAGGATGGCAATCATGGCTTCCAGCGGTTCCAGCAGGCTGGCATCAAACGGGCCGTGTTCCGACTCCAGCTCTTCGATCTGCTGGCGATGGCGATCCAGCTCCGCCAGGAGCTCGCCACTCAGGCGCAGTTGCCCGTCGCCGTCAGCGGCGAAAGCAAGCTGCGCCAATAGCATCAAGCTTATGCCTGCAAAGATCTTCATGATTTCACCCGTTAATTGAATAGACCCTTCTGTATCGGAAAAATCACATATCCAGAAGCTATCTTGATCTCCGGCCCGTGTCGATACAAACTAGGACCATGTCCAGATTTCTCGCGATCATCGCCCTGTGCGCCAGTGTTTACGCTACGGGGGCACTGGCCCAGGCCAGGGACAACCCGGACCTTTACGACATTGCCGGCGAGTTTGCCTTCGTCCGGATTCAATACGACAGTTACTTCAATAATTATTATGGCGGGCCCTGGGCCACGGATTTCCCCGCTTCGGACGAAAATTTCCTGCGCGGCGTAGCCCGGCTCACCAACGTGAGAGTTATGAGCCAGCCCATCGTATTGCGCTTCGATGACGAAGAAATTTTCGATTACCCGTTCTTGTATGCCCTGGAAATGGGCCGAAATGGTGGCCTTACCCTGTCACCGGAAGAAGTAGCAAACCTGAGGGAATATCTCTTGCGTGGCGGCTTCCTGCTTATCGACGATTTTTGGGGCGAGGCACAGTGGGATGCCTTCTACCGGGATTTCTCAATGATCTTCCCCGACCGCGAACTGGTGGAACTCAATGCCGACCACGAGATCTACCATACCTTTTACGATATCGACGGACCGCAGATGATTCCCGGTCGCGGCGGCCGCCGTGGCTTCGGCCAGGCCGGCATCGATATCGCAAGTAACCATGCCGTTCTCGATGATGATGGCCGGGTCATGGTATTAATCAACTGGAACTCGGACATGGGTGACGGCTGGGAACACACCTATGACCGCTGGTACCCCACCGAGTATGCAAACTCGGCCTATCAGTTGGGCATTAACTACCTGATTTATTCCCTCACCCACTGATAGCAAATAGATTCCCATGTTCACCGCGTTTTTCATAAACAGTTTTCTTGTGGCCGCGGCAGTTGGCATTCACTATGAAATGCTGCGCTTTCTCTCGAAGTTCATTCCGAAAATACCGGTAAAGGCGCGCCTCAAAGTCATTATTGGCGTATTCGGTACTATCTGTGCCCACATCGTGGAGATCTGGATTTTCGGCATCGCGTTCTTCCTGATGCTGACCTACGGCGATTTCGGCACACTCGGCGGCAATATTGACGGCAGCCTGCTGGATTGTGTTTATTTCTCGTTCACCAATTACACTACTGTGGGTTACGGAGATATCGAACCCTTCGGTATGCTGCGTTTCCTCGCCGGCCTCGAAGCGATAACAGGCCTTTCCCTGATTACCTGGTCCGCTTCCTTCATGTACATGGAAATGACCCGGTTCTGGGACTAGTCCCATGAAACTGACACATCATTGTGTTCGTCTCGGACATGCCGCGATCCGTAGCTTTTTACCGGGATTCAGTCGTAATAACCCAGCTCTTCTATGCGTGCAGCTCGTAACATGGAAGGCATGGAATAATTCCCTTCATGGCAACTGTATTCATAGAGTTTTTGGCCAGCGGGCATGCGGCTTAGTGGAATCTCCGCCGTAAATGGCCTGCTGTATATTTTCGGGTCAAACGCCGTGTAGCGAAGCAGGATTTCATTGTCGCCAACCAGGCTGTAAGTTTCGGTGAGCTCAAATTCATCGGATATGCGCAGAAAAGGCGTCGATTGTTCCGGGCGGAAGTTCCTGCTGCGAACTACCAGTGAATTGCCGTCGTAATAAGCGATAGACTCGCCCATCCACATCGGTCCAGGCTGATTGAGAAACTCATCCCTGAGCGGAATTATTCGCACCAGCGAAAAATACTCTCCGAGAATTACCACGTAATCCCGATTCTGAACTATCTGAACATTTCGTACGGGATTGTCTCCGGCGGGGTTGCCGAGCCCATAGCCACCAAACCTGGAGATCAGCGGTACCGCAGCCGCGCCGCTGAGGCAACGATCCAATACGCTGCGTGCTTCAGGTCCAGAACCTGCAGCCAGGCCCTTGTCTCGCCATTGCCCATGGATATCCTGCCAGCTTTCGCGGAAGGGCAAGCGGCCGTTGGCCGGATCAACAATCAGTGAAGTTCGCCACTCTCCGCCTACCCGTGCAATTTCCGTTGAAACCGTTTCGAAATTGGCGTCCGCCGTCTGGTCAATAATCCCTCCAACCGGCGGGGGTGGGCGATTGGGGTCAAGGGTAGCCGTCATACGCGCTTCAAACTCCAGCGCCTCATCGATCAGGGCCTGCACTTCTTCTTCCGAGTATGCGCGCCGGTTTCCCAGGTGAAGCGGGCGCTCCAGGGGCGTCATTGTGGAGTTTCGCCATAACCCCTGCAGGTCAGGATAGCCGTGTTCGGTCCGCGGAGCGGCATATTCCTGGGCTGCCACGCTCGTCGCGATGGCCAGCAGCAGGCAACTTATGGTGAGTTGGAGTTTCATGGGTCAGGCTATTTTTATTGGTGCTCAGAGCCCTGGGACATGTGCCTCACCCAAAAGCAGCGGCTCGTTTACGCAAATTAACCCACTGGAATTGACCAGGCAAGCCAGTTGCGGGATTCCAGGGCGCTGATTCTGGAAAACCCACATTAAGGTGTAAAATGTGCCGCCTGATTTCTCCACTAATCCCGGTGATGCCAAAAAGGATTTTATAGGTATGGAAAAACAACAGCTTTCCCCCGAGCAGGCAGCCGCGCTGATACAGGATGGTCAGTCTGTCATCGTCGGTGGATTCGGTCTCACCGGTTACCCCATAAGAATTGTTAATGCACTGGCTGATTCACCGGTAAGAGACATCACTTACATTAGCAACAATGTGGGCGAGCCCGGACACGGTGGCGGCCGCATGCTGCGCAATGGCCAGCTCAAGAAAGTGGTGGGTACATTCTTCACCAACAACCCGGAAGTGTACGAAGCCCAGCAAGCTGGAAAATTGGAAGTGGAACTAATACCCCAGGGCAACCTTGCCGAAGCCCTTCGCGCCGGAGGCGCAGGGCTGGGCGGCTTCTATACACCCACTGCCGCGGGCACTGACCTGGCTGCCGGAAAAGAGCAGCGGGAAATTAACGGCCAGCAAATGGTGTTGGTCGGTCCGATTACAGCCGATGTGGCGTTAGTGAGGGCGTGGAAGGCTGATCGTGCCGGAAACCTGCAGTACCGCATGACTGAAAATAATTTTAACCAGGCTGCGGCCACTGCAGGCAAGCTGGTTATCGCCGAGGTGGAGCAAATCGTTGAAACCGGAGAGCTCGATCCCAACTTCGTGCATACCCCCGGCTGCTTCATTGACTATCTCGTTGAATCGAAACTGGATCCCGCCATGCTGGGTTCATCGGCATCGGTTGCTGCCAGCGCGAAAAAGGTAGACGACTCGCGCATGGACATCGCCCGCGCCGCCTTGGCGGAATTGAAACCGGGAGAGGTGGTAAACCTGGGCCTGGGAATTCCAACCCTGGTTGCAGACCTCATCACGCCGGAGCACGGGATTACCCTGCAAACCGAAAATGGTTTACTGGGCATGGGGCCGGAACCGGAAAGCGGCGGCGCCATGGACTACCCGGTGAATGCCAGCAAGGTGCCGGTGACAGCCCTTCCCGGAGCCAGTTATTTCGACAGCGCCGCATCCTTTGGGCTGATCCGGGGCGGCCATCTCGATGCCGCCATCATCGGCGGCCTGCAAGTGGACGAAGGGGCCAACCTGGCCAACTGGGCGGTTCCGGGCAAACCGGTCATGGGAGTGGGTGGTGCCATGGACCTGGCCAGTGGCGCCAGGCGTCTCATCATTTGTATGACCCATTGCGACCGCAATGGTGCAGCCAAGCTGGTGAAACAATGCAGCCTGCCCTTAACGGCACCGGGGGTGGTTGATGCAGTAGTGACGGAACTGGGGGTATTCCATTTTGTCGACGGACAACTCACCCTGGTGAAGATTCAAACGGGTCATAGCCTGGAAGAAATACAGGAAAAAACAGAAGCCGCCTTTGCGGTAGCTCTCAGCTAACCTCGGCGTCCAGTGCGGGATGAAACACCTCGTGAATCAGGGTGAGAGGCTTACCACCATGGCGGAAGAAATAATAACGTCCCCAGAAAGGTCCCGGCACGCCAAACTCGCGCTCCAGTTCTTCAGAATCCCCCAGCATAACAGTCTTGATATCACGGAATAGTTCGATCCGGTTCGAGGCGAGGCTGTTCCAGATCGGGACTTTGCGGTTGCGCAGGAACTCTTCGGCGCGGCCCTCGGGCCACCAGGAAACTGCATAAGCCAGGCGCCGCCCGGATTCGGTACGCAACCATACCTGGCGGCGCAGGCGCGGCGCCGGTATCGCGGAAAGAAACCTCGGCGCACCATCCAGTCCCTTTTCCTGCTGTGTCATGGAAACCAGGTCGATTTTCACCCGCTCCCCGGTCAGAAGCCCCAGGTTCTGGGTGGTGGAGCCGTCACCCAGCAATACCATGCTGAATGCGGTGGATAACTGGTTAACCGGATCATCCAGGGTGATCCGGTCCACCGGGGATTGCCATCGGGGATTTAAACGAAACCAGGGGTGAGTATGTAAACTTCGTGGGAGAGCTTGATTCATCTGGAGCAGGCTACGGCGCAATACAGTCAAAGGCGCGCATGGTACTTTATTTAACGGCGCAGCGCCAAAGCCGAAGCAATTTCCCATGAACCTAATCTGTCTTCCCAGCGACCTTTCCTGATGACCCGGGCAAAACAACAGAGTTTTAACGAATGGTTGATCATCAGGGCCCAGCAAGGAGATGAAGAATCATTCGGCAGGCTGATGCAACGTTGGCAACACCGGTACTATGCCTATGCCCTGAAACGCCTTGGAAACGCCGAGGCGGCAAAGGACGTGACCCAGGATTGCCTGATTTCCATCAGCCGCAGCGTGGGCCGCCTGGCGGATCCCGCCGCCTTTCCCAGATGGAGTTTTCGCATACTGGAGAGGCGTTGCAGCGATTGGTTGCGAAAAACGATTCGGGACCGGGAAGTGATCGTAAGCTCCGATGAGATATCCGAGCTGGCTATTGCGGGAAATGAAACAAGCCAGGACGCGCAATCCGCAGTGGAGAAGACACTGCGGCAGATGGACCCCAGGTTGGCAGCGGTGTTACGGCTCTACTACCTGGAGGAATTGACGGTAAAGGATATCGCCGAGGTATTGGACATTGCACCCGGCACCGTTAAATCGAGACTATTTTACGCACGCAAACTGTTTAGCAGTGCAATCGAACAACAGAGAGGTGATTCAAATGAGTGATATTGACAGCCAGATCAGGGACGCGCTGAGCGCAGAAGACCAGGCAGCCCTGAATGCAATCAAAGACGAGGCAGGCTTATTCGAATTGGTAGGAATGTCCTTTAGAAGTAAAAATGCCTGGCTTACCTGGATAATCTGGATAGCCGGCTTTGTCGTGTTTGTACTGGGACTGTATTTCCTTGGCCTGTTCCTCGATTCGACCGATTTGAAGACTAGTCTGGGCTGGGCCCTGGCCATTATTGCCTGCATGTTGACGATCAGCCTGATCAAGGTGTTTGCATGGCAGCAGTTGTTCAAGCTGGAACTGATGCGGGAGATCAAGCGCCTGGAACTGCGCCTGCTGAGCTTGAAATAAGGGCTATGGGGCCGACGCGAAGCCGGCCCCGGCCATCAAGGCCGGATTATCCCGATATCGCCCTGGATTTCGATGTCTGTGCCCAGTGGCGCTGAAAGGTCCTGAAGGCGACGCAGGATACGCTGGGCTATCGCCGGCGGAGCAATGCGAGGAATACCCCTCAGTGCCAGTTTCTGCTCATCGTAGCGCGCTTCTACCGGGTGGATGCGCACTTCCTTCAAATTTCCGTTTTCAAATTCACTGATGGCGATAATGCTCTCGAATTTCACCGGGAATTCGTAACCGGGCGGGCCCAGGCTGCGCTGCGGGTCACCCCTGCCGGCCAGCCCGGTTACATCCATCTGCCGAACGAATTCCCCGAGCCCGTAGAAAATAGGACGATTGTTATAAATCTCGATGCCCCTCAGAGCGTGTACGCCTGTACCCTGGAACAGGTCGGCACCATTATCAATTGCGGCATGGGCGAATTCCGGCAGGTAGGTGGCGATAGAAGGATTGGTATCCAGGTGTTCACCTTCCGGTATGCCCTCACCTCGGTATCCACCGGTGGTGTCATAAAAATGATGGGCGTGGATTGCCACGGTCATGAAATCCGACTTGATCTTGCCTTCACGTATGGAAGCCAGGGTATCGGTGAGGTCACGCTGGTTCATTTCGTAGTGATAAAAAGGCTGGTTCACACCCGCATCCGCCTTGCGAAAACTGGCGCCCAGGAAATCGATGGCGGTATCACTGTTAGCACCACGGGCATAGAAGCCATTGCCGTTGGGGAAATGATCGCGCATGGTCTGCAGGGCCTCCCAGTCATCTGCGGGAACCATGAAATAGCGCGTTACCCTGAGCGGGGCCAGGCCCCCAGCTCCGGGCCATTCACCCCGGGCCGGAGCAGCCTGGGGCTGGTGATCGGATACCGCAACCATTCCAACCCGGCCCTTGCTGCTGGAATAGAATCGCGGCGCCCGCGCTGTCCAGTAATTGTTGCCGTAACCCGCATGTTGCAGGCCGGCCCGGTCGAGGTGCCGAGAGGTTTCATCCAGGCCCTCTCTGCCGAAATCGTTGGCATGGTTATTGGCACGGGCAACGATATCGAAACCCATCTCCTTGACCCACTCGGCCGCCGCCGGTTCGGCTGCGAAGCCACCACCCCTGGATCCAATAAATATTCTTGGGTCAATGATGTTGGTTTCCATATTGCCTGTCGTGGCATCGGCGCCCTGGGTCAGTTCCACCACGGCACGAAAGCCGGGATCCGTCATCATGTGATCCAGTGGATAAGCGATGATGATGTCACCCACTACGGCTATGGTGAAACCATCGTCCACCGTGGTGGCAAGCTCTGCCGGGTCCACCTGGGAAGTCGCAGCGGGTGCTGCCAGCACGGCGGTTAATGAAAGTAGGAACGAAGAAAGCCTGGATCCTTGCTGCTTCATATTGATTGCCTGTGTTTTGCAGTCTAGTTGATCTTGTTCACCGGAGACGGCCCAAAGGACAACCAGGTCCCCTGGTGTCGTGCACCGCTGGCATCACCGCGGGACCAGTCACACACCCCATCGGCGAAAATTTCCTGCAGCTCACTGAACTGCTGATCGGTAAATACCACGCCATAATCAGCAAGATTTACCGGCTTCAACCTGCAACTGACGATATTGTTCGCCAAGGGCGCGCCGGCAACATGGCGTGGTGTCGGATAAGCCGGGTAGATTTCATTGCACCGGCTATTGCCTGTGTAAGTCTGCTCCACTTCTATCTTCACCCTGCCACCCTCCAGGTTGCTCCAGCAGGCATCATTCAGTGATGCCGGCCTGTTCTGCACCACCCTGGCTTCCAGGGATTGCCCGGATTGATCGGCGGCGATTGCAGTGAGCCAGCTGTCCATTTGCCGGAACAGCTCACCAAGGTCCGGCTGCTCCTCATCGAAGCCCCACAATCCTCCAACCTGCATTACATGGTTGTCCGCATGACCATTGGCCTGACGCAGGCGTGCACGGGTGGAGAACTGGTGCACGATCATATGTATGTCGCCGTTTTCCCGGTGGTCGGTATAACTGCGATAGTCGATAACCGGCGTCGTAGCCAGCCCGGCCCCACCGAAGAGTATGCGGCCACTTTCTATAGCACGCTGGCGAGCTAGGGGATCGGCAGCATGGCGATAATCCACGTGATTCATGTCGCGATCGAATCCACCGATGTCGCGATTCAGTGCGATGAATTGCTCAGGGGAAATAATGCCTTGGTTCAGGGCAGCCAGGCCATATTGCACCCCGACGTTGTCCAGGGGTCGAAGCGCGACTCCGGAAAAATCATCACGGCCGTAGACATTTACCGTATGGTCGTAAACCGTGGCACGAATACCATCGGGATTGCCGTAGTGATAACGCTGAAACTCCAGTGTGGGCAGGCTGACTTCACCGCCCTGCTCTTCCAATGCCGTTTCCGGCTCAAACAACGGATCGAGCCGGGCCGCGCCTCGACTGAGATTTGGAATTGAGCCCCAGGAACCGAAACCCGATACCGCTCGCTGTTGTTCCTCGCTGAATCCCTCGGGATCCACTTCGGTGAAGTAGTAGTGCAGCAATCTGGAGTCCGCCAGGGTAAATATGGTTGCGGAAGTCACATCGGGAAAACTGGAGGCTACGATGATGCCATCGAAGACGCCGGGATAATTGTCGGCGGTCTGGTGAGACTGGTAGGAACCACCGGATGAACCGGTTGCAATCGTGTACTCGGGCACGCCGTAATTTTCCACGAAGCGCTCTTTCACCATGATATGGGTTTCGGAAGCCAGCAGGTCGTTGCAGTTTTGCCCGAATACATTCAGGGTTGAAGACACCACGGCATATCCCATTTCAAGCAGGCCGTCTCGCATCACTCCCCCGGTGCGATTTCCCTGTTGAAACCAGCCACTGCGGCAGCCGCCACCATGGGTATAAACCAGCTTGCCATTCCACCGGCTGCTGCGATTCCAGGCATCTACGCCACCGCTGGCGGGATCATGCAACATGGCGATCTCGTAAATGGCACGATTCACAGTACCAGTCTCTACGCGCACGATGTAGGGCACCATGGCGCCGTTTTGATTGATGAGGCCTGTGTCTTCGGGCTGCTCACCCTGGGGCAGGGGCAAAAAGGCTTCTTCCTCCGTCGACCAGTAAACGTATTCCACCCGGGTAGCCACGTTGCAGTTCGCATCGAGAGGCACACCGAGGGAAGTGCCCGCCACCGTGGTGAATTCGGTGGTCTGGCAGTAAAACGGCTGTTCGTGAGGCCCGGAAATAATCGGACCACTTATGGAGTAATTGGTAAGCACGAGGGATTCGCTCATGCCGCTTCCGTCAATGGCTGCCACCAGCCGGCTTTCTCCCAGGGGTAATCCCGTGAGCAAGGCCTGGGCACGGCGTGGGGAAACCTGGCGAAAACGCGCCGTTACGTCTTCTCCGGAGAGGGATATCTGCAATTCTTCCGCGGCTCGGCCGGGGCCCGCGTCCACCTCAACCAGCACATCCCCGCCGCTTACCAGCCAGGGCCGGGTGGATAGTGTCTCGATGACGATACCCGAAGCCTGTTGCGTGGAATCGGGAGTAGCGCTGGTTGCCACCGGTTCCTCGGACGAACAACCCGTAAGCACGATAGCGCAGAAAAAGAACAAAAGCCTGCCGCGCCTGCCGAAGCCAAGGTTTGCCATGGGAAGTCTCCTGATTCTTTGTTTTTCGGCCATTGTGGGCACAGCGCTGGTGGATGTAAAGCGTACAGCTGGGACTTTATCAATCGAGCAATAGTTCGAATGCAGTCTCAATTTTTTATTACAACTTGTCTCTGCGGCAGTGCTAGAATTACGCCAGCGCCGTAGTCGGGAATCGGCATCAAAGGGGTAACGGATCAGAGGGGCAGTATTCCACCCATGAATGCGAAAGATAAGATCAAAACCGTAGATGTAACCGAAATAAAGATCGACAAGAAATGCAAAAAATGCACTCGATCCATTTGCTGTGTAACCATTAACCAGAAGATACCCACCCCCAAGACCAAGGAAGATTTCGATCACCTCTTGTGGCAGATCTCACATGAGAACATCAACATATTCAAGGACGAAGACGGCTGGTTCCTGCTCATAGACACCCGCTGCAGTCATTTGCTACCGGGCGGGGTATGTAGTATTTATGACAAACGCCCCTGGGTATGTCGCGAGTACACCAATGATTTCTGCGAATACGACGAGTCCATCGAAGAGGCAAGCGAGCTGTATTTCACGACCTACAAGCAGCTCGAGAAATACTGCCGCAAGCGATTCAAGAAGTGGAAGCGGCGTTTCGAACTCTACGAGTAAGATTCTCACCCTTCTGCAGAGCTTTCCTTTCCTGCTGCTGAGTGTTTCCACTGCGGCCTGGTCCCAGGCGCCCAGCCTGGAATCCCGCATTGAAGCGAGTACCACCATCCTGGCACAACTGGATGAGCTGGCCGCAGCCTGTATCTCCAGCCTGGACGCGTCAGGTGACTATTCAGATGAAGCCTGCAACCGGTTCATGGCGGGTATCGACGGTGAACTCACGGCCAACTACCTGGCCCATTGCCAGGCACTGAGACAATGGCGAGATGAGTTTATCGCTGACCGATCCATAAGCGACGCCGATGCCGATACCAACCTGGAACGGCTGGCCGGTATTGAGCAAAACTGTGGTGAAGATGCCCTGGCCAAGCGCACCGAATTCGTCGTGACGGCATTCAATCGCGTCGCCCGCCCGGCTGAAGACAGGCTTTATCGCGACCTGGTACAGCAATCCCGCCAGGACCGTTTCAACCAGAACAACCAGGCCCAGCGCAACCAGTTATTGCGATCGGTGCAGCAACAGCGGGTACGCAGTGATGCCGCAGTAGAGCGGCAATGGAACGAGTTGGAACTGGAACTGATCCGGCAACAAATTCAACGCGACCAGTAGCCCCTTAATAGAGAATCAGGAAACTGCCATCGGGCAGGGTCGCTGCCGCTGGAAATGAAAATTCCGGGATTTCCAGCTCTTCCGCCATGGCAGCAATCTTCTCACCATCGGCGTCATAGAGCTGCCAGTTCAGGCGACCACCCCGGCTGTGACTAATGGCTTCTCCCCAGGCAATCAGCTTCTCCTCGCTATCATTGAATGCCAGTGATGGATTCTTTTGTCGGGTCTCGGAAAAAGGATCCGCCACGGTCCTGGGCACTGCACCTTCCTTTAATGCCATTTCCACGATGCGAAACTCAGTTTCGAAAACCAGGGTGCGTTCGCCCTGGGTGTCTCTCGTGATTTGATTGGTACTGAGGGGGCAGAACGTCGCTTCCCATTGCTGCAATTGGTGTACCGGCCCGTAGCTGGCCCGATTGACATCCCCTTGTGCCAGTTCTGCGGTGAGTAACTGCATGTGACGGCCCACACCATCGATGGCCGAGCGGTAGGCTACGACCAGGTCATTCCCGGCAGTGAAATCCGTAGCAAGAGAACAACAGGCACAGGCGCCAAGATCGGAATTTCCGATGAGTTGCTCGGGCCCGAAACTGGCCCCGGCGTTCGTGGATATGCGCGCATATACCGTGCGTTCGTATTCCCGGCTCAGGTCACCCGCCGCCCAGACGATTGCCACCTGGGAATCACTGGCGGCAACATTGGCTGCGGCATCAAGACCCACTCCATACTCGTGCACCATGGATCGCTCGACTTCGAATGCACTCCGCTCAGGATCTGAGCGCGTATAAAAATATTCTCCCTGGCGTGGCAAATACCAGATGACATGAATCCGGCCATCACCACCCACTGCCATTTCGGCACGGGCAATGGAAAAGGTCTGCAGGTTGAACGCCGTGCTGGATACCTTGACCGGTTGCCCCCAGTTTCCCCGTACGAAATCGAATTGCCGATAGTACAGGTTGCCTTCCCGCGCGGCTGGACTGCGCAAGCGCTTGCGGAAATACAGGAGGTGCAAGTTCCCTGACTCATCATTCAGCAGCCGGGGTTGTAGCCCACGATCCGGAGTGGGCTGCAGGATTACCTCGGCGGCAAACAGCGGCAGGGGCGACACCACCAGGCAGCATAGCAACAGGCAACGGGACAGGTATCTAACGCCAGGTTTCACGGGGGTTGGGGCTCCATTAACGGCTTCTCAAAGTGGCATAATACCTTAATATAAGGCAGACTTTGGGCCCACGCGTAAAGACACTGGAACCCGCCCATTACGAAGAGGGCGCTATTGAAAAATGAATGCACCGGAGTACCAGGCAATGACTAGCAAGACCGATCCATTAACAGCTCTCCTGACTCGCTGGCGCGGGCTTGCATTGGCATGCTGCCTGTCGAGCTTCCTGGCCGCCTGCTCGGATACGGGAGAAAGCCAGGATGCAGCAGCGGTTACGGAATCAAGCTATAACACTTCCCTCACCATGGCGGAGATCATGAGCCTGGTACTTGAACCTGCCTCAGACATTCTCTGGGATTCCGGTGGCTGGGTCATGGATGCCTCAGGCATCGAGGAACTCTATCCCACCACCGACGATGGTTGGGCCTATGTGCGGGCACAGGCAGCGGTAGTGGTGGAATCGGGTAACATGCTGGCACTGCCGGGACGGGCCGTGGATAACGATGCCTGGATGATTTATTCCGAGGGCCTGAGCCAGGCCGGTATTCTCGCCATGGAAGCGGCGGCGGCACAGAACAAGGAAGATTTTTTCCAGGCTGGCGCTCAGCTCTATAGCGTGTGCACCGCCTGCCACCAGGCGTACAACCCGGACATTCTCAATCGCTTCGACGATTCTCCCGCCGACTGATAACCCATGATCGATAAGTACTACAGGCTCCATTGGCGAAAACTGACGCTGTTATTTATCGGCTGCGCATTGATTGCCGGCTCGGCTTTCGGCCATACCATCGAAGGCTCCGATGCAAACTTCGTGCAGGCCATTGACGGTCCCGCCGTGGGCCCGTTCATCTACCTCGGCGCCAAGCACATGGTGACCGGCTACGATCACCTGCTGTTCCTGGTGGGCGTGATTTTTTTCCTGTACCGGCCCAAGCACGTGGTGGAATATGTCACCCTGTTTGCCGTGGGTCACAGCATCACCCTGTTGTTTGGAGTCCTGGCCGATCTCCAGGTCAACGCCTATTTTATCGATGCCATTATCGGGCTGAGTATTGTCTACAAGGCATTTGAAAACATAGACGGATTCAAGAGGGTCTTCGGCGTAGAACCTAACACCCGTATTGCGGTGTTTGTGTTTGGCCTGTTCCATGGCCTCGGCCTGGCCACCAAGCTGCAGGAATTTGAGCTGTCCAGTAATGGGCTGGTAGCCAACATACTCAGCTTTAATGTAGGTGTGGAACTGGGCCAGATTCTGGCCCTTTCCTTTATTTTTATCGCATTAAGCATGTGGCGCACCCATTCCAGTTATCTGCGCCAGGCTTTCGTCACCAATAGTGTACTAATGTTTGGCGGCTTCCTGCTTGCCGGTTACCAGCTAAGTGCGTTCGTACTGCAACCCCCCTACTAAATCATGACTACTCCCGATTCCAACAACGCACCGTCGGTGCGGAACATCCTGATCGCCAGTGCCGTCGCTCTTGGCGTGGCCCTGGCAGTGTTATTCACAGCAATCTTACCAGCAGAATTCGGCGTCGATCCCCTGCGCACCGGACAACTTACGGGTCTTAATGCCCTCTCCGCGGAGGCGAATCCCTTCGAGGAAAAGCTCGAGGTACATCGCAACGACTACGTCGAGTTCGAACTGGGGCCATTCCAATCGGTGGAGTACAAGTACCTGATGGACCTGGATGCGCCTATGATATTCAGCTGGGTTGCCGATGGTGAGCTGTACTATGACATGCACGCCGAACCGGCTGGACTTGGCGAGGAATACGCAGAGAGTTACGAGCAGGGAAATGGCGACCGACGCATGGGATCATTTCACGCCCCATTTGCCGGAATACACGGATGGTTCTGGGAGAACCGCGGGTCTCGCACGGTGCTGTTAAGGTTGTATAGCGCCGGCTTTTACCAGACGTCTACTGTATTCCGCGATGGCGGCGATTACGAGAGAGTTATTGATCCGGTGCTTTGACCTCGCCGGCTCGAGGTAACGCAGCGGCTGCGAAACCCTGGAACTTCGTTGCCGCGATTTTTCGATCAGCTCACGTACTGGTTGTACTGCTCCCTGAATCTAAAAATCACGGCGCCTCATTCCCGGGCTTCTCGCTCGCTGCTTCATATCCCACCCTTCGATAAAGATATTTCACAAAAGCCTGTCTAAATAGGACACCATTCGAAGGGCGCCCATGCCGAGCAGCGAGCGAGGAGGGTCAGAACAAGGCGAAAGGAATTTTTGATCCGGGGAGCAGTACAACCAGTACGCGAGTCGGTCGGAAATTCCTTTCAACGCAGTGCTGGACCTTCACAGCCGCTGCGTTAATCAGACACAAAAAACCCGGTCATATGACCGGGTTTTTTGTGTCTTTATCGATCTTAACGATTTTCCGTGGGATCAGAACCATCTCTGGGAGCACCGGTTCCCGAACTACCCATAAACAACTTACGGCCGTCGGGGAAAGTAATGTCGCGGCCATTCGCGCGGCAAGTCGGCTCACACAGGCGGTCCTTGCTCTGGTAGCCGGTCACGATGATATCTGTGCCGAGCTGCAGGGAGTTGCGGTTAATACCGCGGCGCAGCAAGGTGTTGGGTGTACCACCCTCTACCATCCAGGGGCCCGGATCGCGGGTGGATTCAGGGTCATTGTTGTCCAGGTGAATCCAGGTGTGGGGGTTAATCCACTCAACCCGGGTGATCGGACCACCCAGTCGGACCGGCAGGTTGGCATCAAACTCGGCAGAAAACGCGTGGTGCGCGGTCGCCGGCTGCTTGATCGCAACCACACCGATTGCGGTAACTGCTGCCAGGGCCAGTAATTTAATCTTCATAGGTTTCACCCCTTTTGGTTTCTCTATGTTCTATCAGAATCTGTTTAAATACTTGTAAATTCAGGGTTTTACACCAGTTGTGGGCGATTGGGAAGCCCTTTGCGCCAAACTTACCAGCATTTTATCCAAAGACCGGTTGAATTACCAAGCAGGCCGTCCGCACCGGTCCGGCGGGACGGCCTGTATATCGCTTACTGCTGCAATTCCTGCTGCATCTCTTCACGCAGGCGCTGCTCGAATTCACCGCCCTTTCGATATTGTCCATACATGAGCTCTTCCACGAATTCCACGCACTTGAACTGGGGCAGCTCGTAGCCTTCCTCGAGACGGCGGTACAGCGGCAGGGAAATGGTCCAGGGGCGTTCATAGATCTCAGGATCTTCCATGGTGGCGGAATACATGATCACGTTTTCGCTCACCATGTCCCAGCGCTCGGTCACCTTGAGCTGGTAAGTGTGGTAGTTACCCGCGCGGTCGAACCAGGTGCGGTCATCGAGCCCAGTCACTTCCACTACCCAGGTGTCTCCGTCCCAGTAGCCCCAGGACTGGCCCATCCAGGAATCCAGTGGAGCGGGACCCGGATCTTCCAGGAACACGTTGCGCACTGCGCCGGCAAAGGAATAGGCAATGAAGAAGGCCTGTTCGCTTTGAAATATCTGGAAAGGATGGGGCATGTAGTTGGCGCGAGGCACACCGGGCATGTAGCACTTGATCTCAGGATCGTTCTCTAGCCAGTTTTCCCTGTTAGCATCCCGCCGCGCCAATGCTTCGGGCCTGTAGGGAATGGTGCCACCTTCAACCACGCCGAAGCTCGCCGGCACGGAACCTACCGCGCCCAGGGCCACAACATCGGGGTGGGGCACCGGAACGAAATCACCGGGAACCAGTTGATAAGCTGCTTGCGGAGGTGCCGGCTCCAGGTTGTCATTGGCATTCATCAGTGCCTGCCAGATACCGTTCAGGTCAGGCTTGCCATTTGGCATGCGGGGAATACTGCTGCCCGAAGACTCTGCCGCTTGCGCAACCTGCGCAGTTTGATCTGTGGATGTATCGGTGGGTGCACAACCTGCTATTAAGATGGCGAGCGCCACCAGCAGCCATTGAATCTTCATAGTTCTACCTTTGAATATGTAGGATATTGCTTTAATTAGGTTTTTTCTTGTTTTTTTGCCCGCTAAGGAGGGTCGATATAACCATCTGGATTGGGGTGTGTCAAGCTGAAAGCTGCGGATTTACTGGCACTCAGGGCTACGACCGCTCAGGCTTCCCGGGCCGCGGAAATGCCATAGCGCTTGATCACCGTAATAAAGAGAAACATGCACATGGCAGACAGCACCGCCGCTGCAAAGAACGAGATGCCGGGGAAATAGGTGACGGCATTTTCCCCTGTAAACGCCGCAAACAACTGGGTCATCAGCAGTGGCCCGATAATGGCTGTTATGCTGTTAAGGCTGCTGAGCGCGCCCTGAAGTTCTCCCTGTGCATTGGCAGGAATCTGCGCAGTCATGATGGATTGGAACGCCGGTGTTACGAACCCTGAAATAGACGCCAGTGCCAGCCAGGGATAGAGCTGCCAGCCACTGGTGGCGAAGGCATAGCCACAGAATCCAATGATTATGGCAAGCATGCCGATGATTCCCGTATAGAACGCACCGAACGCTGGGATAGCCCAGCGAATCAGGAATGCCTGCACCAGTATCATAAACACCCCGGCGAATCCAAGAGACAAGCCAATCTGGGCTTCGGACCATGAAAACTTCTCAATTGTGTAATAGGTCCAGGTACTGGGCAGCGAGTAGTGCCCGATCATGTACAGGAAATAAGCCACGGCGAGACCGATCACCACGGGGTAGCGCCGAATCTGGGTCACCGCGCCCACGGGATTGGCGCGGCTCAATTCGAAGGGCCTGCGGTTTTCCGGCGCCAGGGTTTCACCCATGACGAAATATCCATACACCACGTTGGCCAAGGCCAGTCCCGCCGCCGCATAAAATGGCACGCGCTCACCAAACTCGCCGAGAAAGCCTCCTATTACCGGCCCCAGGATAAAGCCTCCGCCGAATGCCGCACCGAGCATGCCAAAGCGCTGGGCGCGCTGCTCCGGGGGCGTAATGTCTGTAACCAATGCGTAACCTAGTGACCAGGTGGAACTGGCTATGCCAGCGATAAATCGCGCCACGAATAGCCACAGCAGGGTTGGTGCCAGCGCCATGAGCAGGTAGTCCATGCTCAAAGCCAGTAGTGAAAACAGCAGTACCGGGCGGCGACCGAAGCGGTCCCCCAGGTTTCCCAGCACCGGCGCGGCAAAGAACTGAACCGCGGCATAGGTAAACATCAGGTAACCGCCAATTGCGGATGCTTCGGAAATGCTGACGTCGCTAAGCCCGATGATGAGCTGCGGCATAACCGGCAATATGATGCCGAAGCTGATGGAATCGATCAGCACCACGCACACGATAAAAGCGAGAGCATGGCTGTGTCGGCTGACATCTACTGGCAAATGTCAGTACTCCTTCAAGATGATACTGCCACGTTTATTTGCCCGGCGTACCAATATCAATCAGGGAAAGAAAATCTTCAAATTTACCCCCGGCTCCCCGGGGCAGGGATTCATGATAGCTAATGTTAATCGCAAACGGGTAGCCGAGGTGTTTGGCGAGAATACTTGAAAGTTGCGCTTCCTGCTCTTCACTCAGTGGTTCAATCACGACCAGTCTCAGTTCGATTTTATCCAGGTCGAGCTGAACCACCTGGAACTGCCTGATAGGCGCCACGTCCATCATGTACCTGAAACCGAAATTAGGCCAGTGCACTTGGCCATCGGGCATGCGTAACATGTTGCGCACCCGACCCGAAACCCGGGTTAGCACCGGCAGGCCGCGGCCACAGTCACAGGCTTCACCCCTCACCGCAAAGTCGCCTATCTCGTAACGGATCAAGGGCGTGGCGAAGTTGCGCAAGCTGGTAACCACCACCCTGCCCGGTTCACCCACTTTACTGGGCGCGCCGGTTTCATCCAGCACTTCCACGATAAGACTCTCTGCCTGTACGTGATAGTGATCGTGGTCGGGACATTGCAGGGCGATGTAGCCCATCTCCTGGCTGCTGTAAAAATCCACTAGTGGTATGTTTAATTCCTCCTTTGTGGCGGTTCGAAGTGGTTCGTCCACCTGTTCGCCCACGGTGCGTACCTGCAACAGGCGGCTGAACGCCGGGTCATCTCCATGGGCATTCCGCAACAAGGATTTCAGGTTGGAGGGGTGAGTCATCAGGTAGTGCGGGCGGATTTGCGCCAGCCATTTCAATTGATCCGCGATAGCCGCGCTGCTGTTTAATACGTATCCGGGTCCGGTCTGGTAGAACTGGTTGGTGGGGTATCCCCAGTCCGGAAACGATGTGCCGAGAGGCGGCAAAGCGACGGCGTCGGGATGCCAGCGAATGGCGCTCATTATTTTGTCCGGTTCCCGTTGATGCCAGAGCTGTTCCCGCATGTTGATGGCGTTCCAGATCACGCCGGTTAACCCCGTGCCCCGCAATCGTACCGGCGTCGCCGTGGACCCGGAAGTCAATATTTCCTGGGTTCCACCGTGATTCTCGGGAAGGCTTTCGCAGTCGATGTTTTCGCTGGCCTGCTGCAGGTCGCTGCGGGTCAACAGGGGCAAACTGCGAAAATCGTCCCAGCCCATGGTATCGATGTCCAGATTCGCGAGCCGCTCCCGGTAAAACGGAGAATTCTCCCTGCTGTAGGCCAGAAGCTTGCGCAGTTGCTGCATCTGTCCTTCGGCCAGCTGTTCTTCGCTCCACCACTGAGATTCGTTCAGTTGCAGCATCAGTGAATGCAGGAACTGGTTCTGCTCCCTGGCTACCAGGGGGGCAGGAACGGGCGTGGGGTCATTCATGACCTGTTCACAGCCGACGGTTTTCACCGTCGAGGAGTCGATAGAGCAAGCGCCGTACTGGAGATTCTATCCACTTGTAGATTAGCAGAGATAAGGCGAGCAACAGCGACATCAGCAAGGTGACATGCAGCCAGGTCGGCAAGTCGGGCAGCAAGTCGGTGAACTGCAGCATCTCCATGAGCGGCCAGTGAAAGCAATAGAGCACGTAGCTGAGTCCGCCCAGCAGGGTACAGAATTTCACGTGGCTGTCTTCCGGATGCCAGCGCATTTCCAGCAAGCGGTAAATCATATAGGTGACGAAAGGCACCGAAAGAAAGAAAGCATGGTATTGATAGGGGGTGTACAGTGAGCTGAGTACAATGACAATGATGTACAGCAGGATGCTGATCGACACCGGTACCAGATTCAATTTCGGCGGTGCAACAAACCAGTTATTCACCACGAAGGCCTTGTACAGCAACATGCCGAAAATAAATTCGATCACGCGAATTACCGGGTTGGTATAAACCGGCACATTGAGGTTCATCACGTTGTACTGTTCGGCCTCAGGCAAGTAGAGCTGGATCAGGGTGAGCTGCAGCAACACGCCCAGGACAAGCAATGCCGCGATCTGCCCGGCACTCCTGACGGGCTTTAATAGCAGCAGCAACAATGGAAATAGCAAATAGAAATACATTTCCAGCACCAGCGACCACAGGGGCCCGTTAAACAACAGCTTTAGTGTCTCGACCTGGCCTATAGACTGGGTGAAGGTGAGATGCCTGAGCAGGGCGCCGGTAAAAAATCGTTCACTCATTTCCGGTGGCAGGTCGTAGCTGAGCTCGAACGGGCGCCGCACCTGGACGAAGAAATCATTACCCAACGCGTTATAACCGGCGATGACAAATGCCGCAGAAACCATCACGGCCAGGAAATACACCGGGTAAATTCGAATTACCCGGTGCAGGTAAAAGCGCTTGTAGTCTGCAAAACTTTCCAGAGCGGGATAGGTATAAGAGAGAATAAATCCGCTGACCACGAAGAACCAGGACACCGCCGTAGTAGCAAAAGCGCCGTAAATAAGAAATTCACCGAAGATGATCTCGTAGTGAACCAGCACCACCAACGATGCGGCGATAAACCGGAATGCATCCAGAATGGGAAGTTTTTGCTTACTGCCTGGCATCCCTGACGTCCTTAGCCTGAGCGCGGGTGTCAGCCGGCGATACTGCGCCAGTTACTGGCCAGGTAATCCGCCGTTCGCCAGGACAGGGCCTGCACCGTGAGCGTCGGATTGCGCGCACCGCTGGTCCCCATTACTGACGCCCCCAGTATTCCCAGGTTGGACGCTTCATGGGAGAAGCCCCAGCGGTCAACCACGTTGGTTTCGGCATTCTCGCCCATGCGCGTGCCACCGTAGGCATGGGTGGTGGCGCCCATGGCATTGCCCAGCCCGAAACGGTTGACCTTTATAGCACCCGCCTCCAGGTACCATTGTTCCATTTTTTCCTGGGCAAACGCCGCAGCACGCAATTCATTGTCGTGGTAACGGGCGGTAATTCGAATCACGGGATCACCGTAAGGATCCTTAACTGCTGGGTCCAGATCCAGGTAGTTGTCTTCGTAGGGCAACGTGGTTTTTTGCAGGTAAGAAGTGTTAGAGCGGTCGGCGGACTTCATGATGAAGGCTTTCCAATCCGAGCCCCAGTTGCGAACTTCACCAAAGGTACTCATCTTGGCCGCGCTGATCGGCCGGCGGTCGGTATGCACCCACAGGTTGGCGCCGCCGATAAAATCCAGGTCGCTGTGGTCGAAATTGTCGTCCGCCCATTCATCGACGGCTACACCCTGGGCGGGCAATCCATACCAGTTGTGCAGGTCACGGGGAAACAACGCCGAAACCGGCGCACCCTGGTGATGACTCATGTAATGACGGCCCACCTGGCCGTTATTGTTCGACAAGCCATTGGGAAAGGCACCTGATTTTGACATCAGGAGCAGGCGCACATTCTCATAGGTATAAGAAGCAAGAAGAACTACAGAGGCTGGTTGCAGGTAGCTCTGGTTGCCCTTGATGTACTCCACCGCGGTCACCCTGCCATTTTCATCACTGTGAATCCTGCTGACCCGGGCAAAGGCAACGACATCCAGGTTACCGGTCTCCATGGCGACGGGAATTGTGGTAAACGCAGTGGAACTCTTCGAGCGCACATGGCAGCCACCGCCATTGCAGAACCCGTGGTACTGGCAGGGAGGCCGTCCCTGGTAAACCTCGCTGGTTATCGCCGCGGGCCCCTGGAACGGATTCCACCCAAGGTTTTTCGCCGCCGCGCCCATGAGCTCGGTAAAGGGAGAACTGCGCAGCGGACCCATCGGGTATTCCCGTTGCCGCGCACCCTCAAAAATATTACCGGCGTTGTTAATACGACCCTGCACATTGCCCGCCTGCCCGGACACGCCCACGGCATATTCCACCTGATCATAAAATGGTTCCAGTTCATCGTAGTCCAGCGGCCAGTCTTCTACCGTGGAGTCAGCCGGAATCCGGCTGCTTCCATACCTGGCCGAAGTGGCGCTGACAACGCGAAAATCCCAGGGATTGAGGCGCCAGGATTGCGCCCAGTAGTGCATGGACGTACCACCCACCGCGTTCATCATGGGGTGGCCACCCTGCACGGCGGTACTGTTTTCCGTGGCTCTCACCGTAGGCGCCTCATAGGCGGTTTTCTGTACTGACTGGGGCCAGTTTCGGCTCGTATTACGCAGTTCATCGGGCGCGAAATCATTTGGCCCGAGCCAACCGCCGGCTTCCAGCGCCGTCACTTTCAATCCGGCCTGACAGAGAGGCAGCACGGCAACGCCGCCGGCGGCACCGAGCCCGATTACAACCACGTCCGTTGCTGGTAATCGTTCAGGCATCGCCGCCCTCCCCGCTACCGGACTTGGTGTAATTGCCATAATCGTATGCAGAGCGGTGATTTGGCTCGAGGCTGTTGCCGAGCCTGACATCGCTGTCGCTGGCGCTCTGTCGCACACCGGGATAATTGATCATGTCCCAGCCGATAAAATCCCGGTTACCGCCGTAGTAGGGATCACAAAAAGTGCCGTCAACGGTATGGCTGCGCAACATGTTAAAAAACCCACTGCCGCTCAAGGGAAATCCCGGAATGCGATTTCTTTGCAGCGCCAGCAGAATGGAATCTTTTACGTCGGAATTGAGATCGGCAAAATTCTTGCGCCGGGTTTCACGGGAATAGTCGTTGATTGCGTTCAGTCCCACCATGTAGCTGTCACGGTTATCTTTATTGTGACTTGCCAGGGAACGATCGATGTAATGCACGGCGCGGGCTTCCCGGGCGCCGGGGCCATTCTCGTCAGATGGAATAATGCGGTCACAGATGGCTTCCAGGATCTCCGCCTCGGCTGCGGTGAGAACTTCCAGGGCCTCCAGGGCAGGAGCTGTGGCGAGCGGTTGCTGCGCCGATGCAGCGGGCATGGCAGATGTGGCGATGGTGCCGGCACCGACTATGCCAGCACCCTTCAGCAGATTACGGCGGGATGGATCCCGGGGCTGGTCAGCCAAACCTGGTTCGTTGTTATTTTTCTTTTTTCCGGAATCGCTCATGGACAGATGATCAGGCTGCCTGCTTGACGGCCCAGCCTAGCAAAAAGCACCCTTAGTGTATATCGGACACGTGGCACTTGTTTCGGGTCAAGCCAGTGATTAGGATCAAGACAGGCAATGGAGAACAAGCCATGGCAAACAAGACAACAATGAGAAAGGCTGGAAAAATCGCCGCTATTATTGTCGCGGTCTATATCGGTCAGGTTGTGTTGTTCGAATCATTGCTGGGTTATTTCCAGCCCGAGAATGCCAACACAGTCGCAATTACCGTATTCAACGAGGAAGGCGATTCCCATCAGCGCATACTTGCACTATTACGCAGCAACAATGCGATGTACGTGGCGGTGAATCACTGGCCCCGGTCATGGTATCGCCAGGCCCGGTCAAATCCCAACGTGGAAGTGACTATGGAAAGTTCGACAGGGCCCTATACCGCGGTGTTTGTAGACAGTGAAATGGAGTACGACCGGGTGCAGGGAGACAATCCCCTGGGTTTCACGTTCCGCTTCCTTACCGGCTTTCCGCCGCGGCACTTTTTCCGGCTGGATCCACGCTAGAGTGGATCTAATCTTCCACCGTCCAGGTGTGACCGCTCAGTAACAACGATTGCAAGTCACCGGGTGTTTCCCGCACCTTGATGAGCTGGGTACGAGTATCGTCTGAGAAATTGGACTTGCTCTCCCGGTACAAAACTCCTACGGCAATAGGGAATTCCGGGTTCTTCATGGCCGCCAGCAACTGCGCCTGGGTCTTGTTGGTTTCATCGTGAACCAGAATGTCATCGGCATCGGCAGCCACAACTTCCAGCTTCAGGGTTTTGCGGTTCAGGCGAATGCCTTCTTCCCGTTCCTTGCCGAACAGGATGGGTTTGCCGTGTTCCAGCTCTACCTTGAATTCGTCGGCAATTTTCTTGTCCTTCACTTTGTCGAAAACCCCGTCATTGTAAATGGGACAGTTCTGCAGTATTTCGATGAAGGCAGCGCCGGAGTGGCCATGGGCCAGGGCAGCAACCCGTGACAGGTGCTTGGCGTCGGTATCGATGGAACGGGCCACAAACGTGCCACCGGCTCCCAGCACGACATCGCAGGGAGACAGAGGCAGGTCGATAGATCCTCCCGGCGAGGAAGGTGAACGGGTGCCAACCTGGGAGGTAGGGGAATACTGACCCTTGGTCAGGCCGTAGATTTCATTGTTGAACAACAGGATCTGCAGATTTACGTTGCGTCTTATCACATGCAACATATGGTTACCGCCAATGCTGAAGCCGTCTCCGTCACCAGTGACAACCCAAACATCGAGCTCCGGGTTGGCCAGCTTGACTCCTGTGGCGATGGCGGGCGCACGGCCATGAATGCTGTGGAAGCCATAGGTATTCATGTAATAGGGGAAGCGCGAAGAACAACCGATGCCGGAAACGAATACCTGGCTCTCCCGGGGGCGGCCGAGCTCCGGCATGAGCTTCTGGATTGTTTTCAATATGGCGTAGTCGCCACAGCCGGGGCACCAGCGTACCTCCTGGTCCGAGGTGAAATCCTTGATGGTCAGTGTTGGGATGGCCTGGTTCATGTCGCAGTTCCCATCTCGGCACACTTCTTGTGAATCGCGGCCAGTATTTCACCGATCTTGAACGGTTGCCCCGCCACCTTGCTGACACCGTCGGCATCGATGAGGTACTCGGCGCGCAATAAGCGCACGAACTGCCCCGTATTCATCTCGGGAACCAGCACGGCATCAAAGTTACTAAGCAGTTCGCCGAGGTTGGAGGGCAAGGGATTGATGTACCTGACATGGATATGGGATACGTCCAGTCCTTCGCTACGGGCACGCTTCACGCCCTGGTGAATGGCGCCAAAGGTCGAACCCCAGCCTACTACCGCCAGCTTGCCGGAAGTTTCGCCGAGGCATACCTCTTGATCGGGAATATCATTGGCGATACCTGCGACCTTGTTCGCCCTGAGGTCGGTCATCTTCTGGTGGTTCTCAGGATCGTAGGAAATATCACCGGTGTCATAACTGCGCTCGATACCACCGATGCGGTGTTCCAGACCCGGTGTACCGGGTTTCGCCCACACCCGCGCCAGGGTGTCCCCATTGCGCAGCGATGGCTTGAAGCCTTCGCTGTTGTCATGAAACTTCACCGGGAACGGAACCAGCTTGCCGGCGTCCGGAATCTTCCAGGGCTCAGCGGCATTGGCGAGATAGCCATCGCTTAACAGGATTACCGGCGTCATGTATTTCGTGGCAATTCGCACCGCCTCGATTGCCACGTCAAAACAATCGATGGAAGTGGCGGCGGCGATTACCGGGAGCGGTGTATCTCCGTGTCGGCCGAACATGGCCATGTTCAGGTCGGATTGCTCGGTCTTGGTGGGCAAGCCGGTGGAAGGTCCGCCGCGCTGGGTATTGATAACAATCATGGGCAATTCGGTTGCGGCGGCCAGAGCGATGCCTTCTGACTTCAATGCAATGCCTGGTCCGGCACTGGATGTGACGCCAAGGGAACCGGCAAAAGAAGCACCGGCGGCAGCGCAAACCGCGGCAATCTCGTCTTCTGCCTGGAATGTATTCACCCTGAACTGTTTACGGTTCGCCAACTCGTGCAACAAGTTGGAAGCCGGTGTAATGGGATAGGACGCAAACAGCAGGTCGATATCGGCGAGCTCGGTGGCGGCGATCAGGCCCCAGGCCAATGCCTGGGTACCGGTCATGTTGCGATAGGTGCCGGGTGGTACCTTCGCCTTCGGCACCCTGTAAACATGTATACCGCTGGGAAGCTCGGCAGTCTCACCATAGGCATGCCCGGCATTCAGCGCCGCGATATTGGCCTCCATGATGTCGGGCTTGCTGGCAAACTTGCTGCGCAGGTTCTGGATGGTGGGACTGCGATCACGATCGAATAGCCACATGACCAGTCCGAGTGCCCACATGTTTTTGCAGCGCAGCCCATCCTTGTGACCAAGCCCATAAGGTTCCACCGCCTCCAACACCTGTTTCGAGATATCTATGTCCAGCACGCGGAATTTTTCCAGGGAACCATCTTCCAGAGGATTACCCTGATATTTCGCCTTGGTGAGATTCTTGGCGGTGAAGGCGCCGCGGTCGACGATGATGAGGCCGCCGTCCACCAGGTTATCGATATTGGTAATGAGCGCGGCAGGATTCATGGCTACCAGCACATCGAGGGCATCTCCTGCGGTAGTAACGTCTTCGGAGCCGAAGTAGATCTGGAAGGCGGAAACGCCAAAAGTGGCGCCAACCGGTGCACGTATCTCCGCCGGAAAATCAGGAAAGGTGGACAGGTCATTGCCATACAGGGCAGTGGCCTGGGTGAAGTTGGTGCCGGTGAGCTGCATGCCGTCACCGGAATCCCCGGCAAAACGAACCACCACGTCAACGACGTGTTTCTCGTCGAGATGATGCTCGTCCAGTTTTTCTTCGGCTAGTTCCATAGTGAAATGAAAGGGTCAGGGTGGCTGCCGACAGCAGGGCTGAGAAAGAGGCAGGATTCTAGCAGATATGACCGGATTGAGGGTCGAAAAATTAGCCCAAATCCCTGTTTTTTATATGGTTTAATCGAGATCCCGGCAGGATTCAGGGCACCCACCCCCATTCCTCAATTTCGCGCCCGGGCAACAATGTGAACCGGTTCTCATTCCCGGCCAAACCCCTCTGAAATAGTAAACCTTCTGCAGTATCTCGCGTTTTATCCAGTAAATGGTTCCTGCAGGTTCGGCCTGCCAAATGTGAGAACGCACATGAAACAGCTGAAGAATCAACTAATTACGGGCACCCTGCTGTGTTTGGGCTTGCTCGCCTGGCTGCCGGCGGCGGCCCAGGGCGGTAATTCGATTCCCTATTTTGAAATCGATTCCATCCATATCCCTCGCATCGACGTGGAGGGCTACGGCTCCCTCAATATCACCCTGAAACTGGAAGACGATGTGGCCCTCACATTCAGTGTCAGCGAGGCAGTGGATGCCGACCCCAACCTGACACCGGGCGCCACTTTTGATCTCACCACCACCCTGCTGGACATTCCCCTGGTCAAGGTGGACAACGACTACTATGACGTCGAATTGGTGTTAATTCCCGGCGACCTGTTTCAACTTACCGTGGCAGAATTTGCCGATCTTCCAGGCCAGGAGGACTACAACAACCAGTGCGCCAGCTGTCATGGTCTCGACGGCACCGGGGGTGCGGTCGCGGTTTCCCTGGTTAACTGCGCAAATTGTTCCGGGCTCGATGCGCTCAGTACTTACATCAACAACGTAATGCCTCTTGCCACACCCGGCTCCTGCGTGGACAGCTGCGCCAGCGATGTGGCCGACTACATACTCACGGTGTTTTCCAGCAGTACCAGCTCTGCAACCCTGCAAGCCCTGGAAGCGATCCAGGAATTGCCGCTGCAGGACACCTTGCGCAAGGCCAGTCTGCAACTGGTGGGCCGACTGCCTACGGCAAGTGAAGAAGCGCTGGTAAGCAGCGGCGGTGAAGATGGTTTGCGCCAGGTGCTGGACGGCATGATGGATGAAGAAGCATTCTATGATCGACTCAGCGAAATCTTTAATGACTTTCTTCATACCAATCGTTATCTGGCAGCAAACGGCCCGTTCGAACAGGCCATCAACCTGATGCCACGATTCCTGCCCGACAAGCGTTGGTTCGATCCGGGTGTGGACTACCGTGACGATGACTATCAGTTTAACCGCATTACTACCAATGACAGTGTCGCTGCCGAACCACTGCAACTGATCAACTATGTCGTAAAAAACGATTTGCCCCTGACCGAGATACTCACCGCGGATTACTTCATGGTGAATCCGTACTCGGCCAAGAGTTGGGGACTGTTTGACAGTCTTTCATTCCAGGACGAATGGGACCCGGATGAATGGCTGCCGGCCCAGCTGACACTCCCCGTTTTGCCGTCGCCTTACAATGAACCTCCCCAGTCAGGCTTGCTGACGTCCCTGATGTTTCTCAATCGCTACCCCACCAGCGAGACTAACCGTAACCGTGGTCGCTCCCGGGTGGTATACGACCTGTTCCTGGACGTGGACATCCTGGCCCTTGACGGCGAGCGCCCTGACGGCGAGGCGGTGGACATTACCAGCCCCGCGCCCACCATGGACAACGATGACTGCGTGATCTGCCACAGCCTGCTGGACCCGGTGGCGTCGTCTTTCGAAAACTGGGATCGACGTGGCCTATACCTGCCGTTCGAGCCCTGGTACGACGACATGTTCCAGGCCGGATTCGCCGGCGTCGATCGCCCCGACAGCGAAGAGCCCACATCACTGCAGTGGCTTGCCGGCCAGATGGCGGTGGACCCGCGTTTCAATGACGCCATGCTGCGCATCGTGTACCAGGGTCTTACCGGCACCGAGCCGCTGAGCTCTCCCACCGAGTTCTCCACCGACGCGGAAATACAGGGCTACGAAGCCGAAGCCCTGACCCTGGACGAGCTAAAAACCAGTTTTGCCAACGGCGGCCAGAACCTGAAAACCCTGGTTAGCGAAATAGTACTCAGTCCTTACTACCGGGCTGACAGCCTCGACAGCGATTCATTCGCCCTGGTTCACGCGGAAACCGGCGCCGCTCGCCTGCTCACACCGGAATTGTTGCACCGCAAGATTGAAGCCGTGCTGGGATTCGAATGGCGCAGCATACTCGACAATTATTCCGTGGATGTTGAAAACCCGTTTTTTGCAAAGTTGCTGGACAACCGGATCTTCTACAACCAGATCTATGGCGGGATCGATTCCTTTACCGTTACCGAGCGACTTACTGAACCCAACGGGCTGATGGTTTACGTGCAGGAACGCATGGCAAACGAGCTGGCCTGCTTCGCCGTACCCAATGACTTTATCTATCCTGCCCAGGATCGCTTGTTGTTTCCACACGTGGAAACATCGACCCAGCCGACAAATTCCATCAGCACCAACGCGATCATGAGCAACATTCAACACCTGCATTCTCATCTGCTGGGAACCGACCTCGCTGTTACTGACCCGGAAGTGACTGCCACTTTCGAATTGTTCAGCGCGGTTCTTGCCAGCGGCCAGGGCGCCATCGGCGTCACCGAGGCAGACACCCTGCCATTCCTGTGCCGGCGCACCAAGGACATGTATACCGGCGAAGACCTGGACACAGAAATAGTGGATGACCCGAATTATGTAATCCGTGCCTGGATGGCGGTGGTCGCCTACCTGATGGCCGACTACGAATTCCTCTACGAGTAGGGACCCGTTATGAAAAGACGTAAATTCCTGAAAAATCTTCTTGGCGTAGGTATAGCAAGCGCCCTTCCCATGACCCTGGTCAGGCCCGCTTATGGGGCCACACCTGATCGTTTCCTGATAACCGTATCGGCAACTGGCGGCTGGGACCCCACCAGCATCATGGATCCGAAAGGCAACGCACCGCGACCCGATGGACTCGGCCCGGTAAATAATTTTTCCGCCGGCCAGATCAAGACTATCGGCAACCTGGTATATGCGCCCTACGCGGATACCATCGAGGCGCCGCCAAGCGATGATCTTGGTCACATGGATAATTTCTTCGCCAAGCACTATGAGCGCCTGCTGGTTATCAACGGCATAGACACCCAGACTAATGGCCATGACAGCGGCCGCCGTTTTGTCTGGAGCGGCCAACTGGAGGAAGGCTTTCCTACCATTGCGGCGCTGGCGGCGGCGCCATTTGCCGACCAGCCCATGGCGTTTATCTCCAACGGTGGCTACGACTTCACCGCATCACTGGTGGCGCCGGTGCGTACATCCAATGCCAGTACATTCAGCCAGCTCGCTTTTCCTAACAGCCAGTTTCCGGACAATGCAGACCTTCAGCAGTTTGGTTTCCATAGCCAGACAAGTTACAACCTGATCCAGCAGGCGCGCGAGGAACGGCTGGTGCGCCTGCGCGCTCAGGAGTCCCTGCCGAAACGCCAGGCGCAGATGGATCAATTGCAGGTTGTGCGGGGCAGCGAGGTGGAACTGCAGGACCTGCTGGCTTTCCTGCCCGAGGACGTATCTGATGGCCTGGCCGGCCAGGCGGAAATCGCGGTGGCAGCCTTCGCCAGCGGATTGGCGGTAAGCGCCAACCTTTCTCTAGGCGGTTTCGATACTCACGGTGATCACGACGAGGATCACACCGACAGTACTACCGAATTGCTCGCCGGCATCGACCACCTGTGGGAACAGATCGAACTGCAGGGACTACAGGATAAGGTAACCGTGATTGTGGGCAGTGATTTTGGCCGCACACCGTTCTTTAATGAGGGCGCTGGCAAGGATCACTGGAACGTGACCAGTATCATGGCCATGGGCGCCGGCATCACCGGTAATCGCGTAATTGGTGCTACCACCGATACCTTTGAAGCCATCAAGATGAATCCGGACACCCAGGGGCAGGACGATAACGGAGTAATCGTTACCCCACAACACGTGCACAAGTCACTGCGAAACTTCCTTGGAGTGCAGTCGGAACTGGATGACTTGTTCCCGATCTACGTGGACGACTTACAGCTGTTCGGCTAGTCGTACTTTTCCTGCATGACCTTGTCCGGGTCACCACGGAAAATTATGTAGCTGATGGTATCGGTATCGATTTCGTGCCAGCCGTGGGGCATCCCCTTGGGAATAATGGCGATGTCTCCCGGCTCCACAAACTGAAGCACGCCCCCTCGAATTTCCCCCCGCTCCATGGGCCCCAACAGACCGCTCACACTACTCTGCTTGTTGACGAACTCACCGCCCGTCACCATGGTGCCGCTGCCGGCCACGATGTAATAGGTTTCATCCAGGGTGGGGTGAGCGATGCCGGTGTGAGTTCCGGTGAACGTAACCTTGCTGCGCTGTACCACGGACACGCCCACATGCTCTTCACCCGCATCCACGTGCCGCACCACGATATCGCTGACGCTGCTGCCGTTGGCAAGATTGGCCAGGCCCTGTTGCAGCACAGCATCGGACTCCGCTTTCTTGATGATGGTGGAGCCGCCTCCCTGGGCCTGAGCTATGACAGGAATTGCAGCCACTAGCACAAACAGGATTATCCCCTTGGTTTTATTTTTCATTAATCTCTCCGCGCTGTAATCGAAGCCTTGAATCGGGACTATAAACGAACGGGCAGTCGCACTCCATTCTACATGGCTGGCTGTTTCAGATTCTTGTATATTCATCGTCCTGTGCAGACACACGCGAGAACAATCATGCGCCTGTTTATACTTGCCCCCGTAGCCCTGTTTCTTGCTTCCTGTGGCGAAACACCGGAATCATCCCCCGTTTCCATTGAAACGAACAGCCCCCCTTCTACTTCCGAATCCGCGGAGATTGAAGCCATTTTGCACGAACATATTGCGGAACTGGCTTCAGATGAATATGGCGGACGAGCCCCCGCCACTGAGGGTGAGGAACTCACCATCAATTACCTGCGTGAGCAGTTCCAGGCACTTGGAGTTGGCCCCGGCAATGGTGACTCTTATTTCCAGGCAGTAGATGTGACGGAGCTCATCACCAGCAACGAACCCTTGTTGCAATTCCAGGGCAGTGACTACCAGGCCAATGTCACCTACCACGACCAGATGGTAGCCGGCACCCAGCAACAGGTTCCCTTCGTAACCGTACAGGGCAGCGACGTGGTTTTTGTCGGCTACGGTATCAATGCACCGGAACGGAACTGGAATGACTATGCAGACATCGACGTCACGGACAAGACCGTAATCATCCTGGTGAATGATCCCGGTTACGCTACCCAGGATGCGGAATTGTTTAACGGCAACGCCATGACCTACTACGGCCGTTGGACTTACAAGTATGAAGAAGCCGCGCGCCAGGGTGCGGCGGCGGCTTTCATTGTTCATGAGACTGGCCCCGCCGGCTATGGCTGGGAAGTAGTGGACAACAGCTGGACCGGTCCGCAAATAGGCCTGCAGGCAGAAAATCTCAACGGTGATCGCAGCGAGATCGAGGGCTGGATTACCCTGGCCACGGCGGTCGACCTGTTTGATGGCGCCGGGCTTGACTATCAGGAACTCAAGCTGGCGGCGGCGCAACCGGGTTTTCACGCCGTTCCGCTTGCAGACATACAGGCCAGTGTAAGCGTGGAGACTTCTGTTCAAACTTCCCAATCCCAGAACGTGATCGCAGCCATACCGGGTACAGAACGGCCTGATGAGACCATTATTTACACGGCACACTGGGATCATCTCGGTGTGATACCGGGGGTGGAAGGAGACAATATCTACAACGGCGCGGCGGACAATGCCACCGGTACCGCAGCCCTGCTGGCCCTGGCGAAGATGCACATGGATGCCGGCCCGGCCCAGCGCAGTATCGTGTTCCTCGCCGTGACCGCCGAGGAATCGGGACTGCTCGGGTCACAGTGGTATGCCGAGCACCCGGTCTACCCGCTGGCGACAACGGTAGCGAATATCAACATGGATAATCTCAACACCTTTGGCCCCATGCGTGACGTGGTGGTCGTGGGCCATGGATCCAGCGAACTGGAAAATTACCTGGCGGATGCCGCCGCCGACCAGGGCCGCTATATCGAAGCGGAGCCGACGCCGGAGCGGGGTTACTATTATCGCTCCGACCATTTTAATTTCGCCAAGGTAGGAGTTCCCGCCCTGTACGCGGAATCCGGAATCGATGCCGTGGATGGCGGGCGAGAAGTCGGCACTGCACTGGCCCAGGACTACACCGACAACCGCTACCATGCGCCATCGGATGAGTATGATCCGGAATGGGATCTTAGCGGAGCCGCCCAGGACATCATGATGTACTTCGACATCGCCAGCCGGCTGGCAAATGAATCCGGTTTCCCCAACTGGTTCGAAGGCAATGAGTTCAAGGCAATCAGGGACGAGTCCGCAGATCAACGGCCCTAGCTTCTATCCCTGCATCTTTGCAGGCGGCTTTTGCTTCTATAGAAGCAGACCCGCCACCGCGCCGGTCATACAGGTAGCCAGGGTGCCGGATACCAGTGACAGCGGAGACAGGGCCACGATTTCACGCGCACGATCGGGGCACATACCACTGAGGCCGGCGATCTTGATGCCGAGAGCTCCAAAATTGGCAAATCCACAGATGCCATAGGTCATGATCAATGTGGACTTGTCCGAAAGCGCGCCTGCGGGCAAATCGATCATGGCCAGGTAGGCCAGTAATTCATTCAGGGCAGTCTTGGTACCCATGAGACTTCCCGCAGTGAGCGATTCTTCCAGCGGGATACCCATTAGCCATACCAGTGGCGCAAACAGCCAGCCGAAGATTCGTTGCAGGGTGAGTTCTGCTCCCCCGATGGAAGGAAACAGGGACAGCAAGCTATTGGCGAGAGCCACCAGTGCAACGAGAACTACCAACATGGCCGCCACATTTGCCATGAGCTTCAACCCGTCCGCCGTGCCCCGGGTTATGGCATCCATGAGGCTGTGATACTCGGTGCCGAGTCCGGCCGGCGCTTTCTCGCTGGGATCGATCAGGCTTCCATCCGGGGGCGGCACCATGATCAGGGCAAGCATGATCGCGGCAGGTGCGCTTATCACCGAGGCGGTCAGGATGTGTCCCAGGGGATTAAGCAGCACATCCTGCAACAGCACCGAGTAGAGAATCATCACGCTGCCTGCGATAGTAGCCATGCCGGCGGACATGACGATAAACAACTCACTACGGTCCAGCGTCTTTATATAAGGGCGTATCAGCGCCGGTGACTCTACCATGCCGACAAATATATTTGCCGCCGTGCTGAGCCCGGCAGCTCCACTAACACCGAGGCTGCGTTTCAGCACATAGGAAAAACCTCGCACCACCAGGGGCAGAATGCGGTAGTACCATAGAATGGCCGATAGAACGGTAAAGATCAGGATCAGGGGAAGAAAACGAAATGCCAGGATCACAGTGGCACCCTGGTCCTCTATGGCAAAGGGATAGCTGACGTTGGCCGGATCACCGCCGAGATAACCAAACACGAACAGGGTACCGGCCTCGGTGGCGTTGACTATCGCTTCAACTCCACGATTAATGCCGCCAAGTACAGTCTGCACCACACCCAGGTTAAAGACGAGAAACGCGAACAGGAACTGCAAGCCAAGGCCGGCGGTTACGAGTTTCCAGTGAGGTAGCCGGCGTTGTTCGCTGAACAGCACGGCAATGCCGATGAAAACAAAGATACCCAGAATGGCTTGCAGGTAAGACACGTATATCAAGTGCTCGAACGATTGCCAGCGAGCATATTTCCATGACCGAGATGGTCAATGCAAGCTACCTGCCATACCGCCCGGGGGCTGTTCGGAGTAACATGAGCTTCCATGGAACTGCATACCACCGTACCTCCTTATCATTATCCCGAACCCGGGCAGGAGTCGGTCATGCGCCTGGGCCTGAAAGCCCTGGATCTAAAACATTGGGTGCACCCCGATGGCGATTTCGAGCAGTTCAACGAGCACAAGCAAGATGTCATTGCCCGCTTGGGTAATCGGTGCTTTGCGGAGCTACCCCGTTCCACTGATGCGCAACAGGAATTCAGCGCTCGCTTGAAGGAACATTTGCTTAAGGATCACCCTGCCGTGTTTGGCTTGAACGGCAGCGACCTGACTCACCAGCCAAGCGGATTGCACTGGAACGCTGAAGACCTGTCACTTTCTAACTCCCAGTATTGGGTGCAGGAAGACATCTGCATCCTGCAGGCCGACAAGAACCAATACCGGCTTACCGCAGCCAGTGTGTGCTCGCCTTCCAACTGGGCGCTGGAAGAAAAAATTGGCCGTACGGTGGACGAGATTCATGACCCTGTGCCCGGATACCAGGACATCCTGGCGCAGCGTGTTAACCGTCTGTTGAGCGGACTCAAGGCCGAAAAGCCCATGCTGCGCTTTAACTGGTCCCTGCAACCTGGCAACGAGCTGCTGTGGCGCAATGACCTGGAAGCCGCCAACGGCGATACCAACACTTACTGGCGGGTCGAACGGCAGACCCTGGTCAAGTTACCCGAAACCGATGCAGTGGCATTCGGCATTCGAATCTTCCTGCACCCGCTGGATGAACTCGGCCAGGGCAAGTCAGATATAGAAAAAGTAGCCAGTCGTCTTCCGCAGTCGGAAAAAACCTATAAAGGCCTGACATAAAAAAACGGGCAGCACAGAAAATGCTGCCCGTTTCCCAGGATATGTGGGATACCTAGGGAATCAGTCTGGGCACAAACTTGGTCATGCCCTGGATCGGCCCTACCTCGCCAGCGTAAACCACACCGTCCTTGTCCACGGTGACTCCTTCACCCATTGAACCGACACCACCCATGCCGGATGAACGCTCGGGAGATACGTGTTCAGGAACGAAATAGTAGACCTGGCCGGTGCGGGCACTGCCTACGCGAAGACCCTTGCGCCAGCCACCAGGGTTGTAATTGGGATCGGATTCGGAATCGATGGCATACAACATATCGTTGCTGCGATCGATGAACAGTCCGCTAATGCGGCTGAACTGGTACCAGGTATCCAGGTGTTCCCCGTCCTGGGTGAAGATCTGGATGCGGTTATTGCCACGGTCGGCAACAAACAACCTGCCCTGGGAATCCATGGCCAGGGAATGGGGCGAACGAAACTGTTCGTCTTCCAGTCCCCACTCACCGAAAGACTTTATAAAAGAACCGTCGGGAGCAAATATTGAAATCCGGCTCTTTGAATCAGGCCCCGGAGTATCCTGGAACTGTGCCGTGTGGGTTTCCGCCACGTAAATGTTGCCATTGGGCGCTACCAGCACGTCGTTGGGTTCGGTGAAGTGAGTCGGTGGATCGCCCATCTCCCCAGGAGTGCCTAGTGTCATTAACAGTTCACCACTGGGGCTGAACTTCAAAACCGCACTGCCGTGGTTGCGCGCAGCCGGGTTTTGCTGAATCTCACGCTCGTTGGCGAGACGGGCGTCGGCTATCCAGACATTGCCTTCGGCATCCACATCCATGCCATGGGGCCAGATGATCAGGCCAGCGCCAAGCGCCGCGACGACCCGGCCATTGGGATCCAGCTTGACGATAGGATCCACATCAGACGTGGCACAGGAATTGGTACCGCATCGGTCGCCGGCCCATACGTGCACGCCATCCACATCGATATTCACCGCACTCACGGAACCCCAGTTGCGACCATCAGGCAGCGTGCCGAAGTTGCGCTGGGTTTCATAGGGATTTGGCAGGTTGTTAATTGGTTGTTGGCCCGCATGAGCGGCCGGCTGAATTGCACCGCGCTGGGCGTAAACGCTGCTGGAAAGCAATGCCACCATAACACCAGCCAGGGCGAAAACTGTTTTATTCAATTGACTCATGATTCACCTCGTTACCACTGAGTTCTTCTTCTGGGGTGCCTGGCCGAATTGCATGACGCAGGCGCAGGCAGCCCGCAAAACATGACCCGTGGGCAGCCGCTTGTCAAGCTGTGCCGGAGTAGCCGGCGCCAGTTCCGCCAGGACTCATCCTTCATTGCTAGACCTTCCGGCAAGGGCTGTATATGCTCTCGCTCCATTGTCCGCAAAGAATAAAACCGAAGATGGACCGACAAATTTATTACCTGCTCGTGCTTGTATCGGCCATGGGGCTGACGCTCCTTGCCATCATAGTCGCAGAACCGGCTATTAACGGGGGTGGTATTCCCCATCCGGAACTTCCCGGTATGCAGGCCGGCGGTGACGGCGCGGCCCGCCTCGAACACATCGGTAACTTCGCACTCTTTTTTCATTTCATGTTGCTCGCCCTTATCTCGGCGCTCTGCGTTCTTGGTGTGGCCAAGCAGCGCCGCAGCCCGGCACTGATAATCGGGGCAAGCATCTGCATGCTTTTGAACTGGTTTATTGCCTGGCAAATGTACCAGGGCCACCAGGATTTCCTGGCGAGCGGTGAAACCGGTTATTTCCTTGGCTTTCCCACGGCTACGGCCTGGGCGGTGTACGGCACCTGGCTCGGGGCAATACCTCTCATCGTGGTTTACGTTGCAGGTTTCAAACGCTTCATCTTCACGCCGGAGGATAAAGCAAAGTACCAGGAGCTCCTGGACCAGAAATCTCGCGAGCAAGACTGACTACGACAATGGAAGCGTTTCGCCAGGAAATAATCATCGGCGCCGTGTTGTTCTACATGGTGTTCTGCGTTCTCGCTGGCCTGTGGGCCATGAAACGCACCCACAGCAGCAGCGACTTTTTCATCGCCGGCCGCGGACTTGGCCCTATAGTGGTTTCCCTGGCCCTGTTTTCCAGCACTCTCAGTGGATTCGGCTTTGTTGGTGGGCCGGGCCTTGTTTATTCCATCGGCGCATCTTCGTTCTGGATGGTCGTCATTTCCTCCACCGGTTACCTGATCGGTTTTTACCTGGTGGCGAAACGCATTCGCATGGTTGCAGAATTACGGGATTGCATTTCACTTCCCGATATCGTCGCGGCCAGGTACAACAGTGAGATCGTGCGATTTCTCATCGCCATAACAATCGTACTTGGGGTCATGGGCTATCTTGCTACCCAGATCCTGGCCATGGCAGTAGTAATGCAGGCCATACTGTCAGAGATTCCCCTGTTCGCCGGTGTCAGCCTCGTTACCTGCGTTGTTGTTTCATCCGCGGTGCTGATTTTCTACTGCGTCACCGGGGGAATCATCGCCTCGGTTTACACCGACGTGGTGCAGGGTGCGATCATGATGATCGCCGGGGCACTTATCCTGGTCACGGCGATTAATGTCTTCGAAGGCGGCATGCAGGAGGCCACGTCTATTATTCTTGCCGACGACCCGGAAGCCATCATGCCCTACGGTGCCGCAGGCATCATGGCCTCAATGGGCTGGTTCTTTGTGTTCGGACTTGGCCTGGCGGGCCAGCCACACCTTATTACCAAGATGATGATGAACAAAAACATTGAGGACAATCGCCATATTCTCCCGTTGTCATTGTTCGGCTACGTAATGGCGGCGCTGTTGTGGGTGTCAATCGGCGTGGTGATGCGCGCGGCGGTCATCGACGGTGTGGTTCCACCCCTGAGCCTGGCCGATGACGCGGCACCCACTTTCCTGTCATTGTTTGCCAACCCCCTGCTGGCGGGTATAGTTTTCGCCGGCCTGTTCGCGGCCATCATGTCCACTTCTGATGCCTTTCTGAACATCGGCACCGCCGCGATCATTCACGATATTCCCAAGGCCATTCGCGGACACAGTATCCGCAATGAATTGCTGGGCGCGCGCATCGTAACAGTCTTACTTGCGGTGGTAGCCGCCAGTTTCGCCCTTTACTCCCATTTTCGTGACGCCACACTGGTAGCCATTCTTGGCGCCTTCGGCTGGGCCACGTTCGCGGCTTCGATATTTCCGGTAGTGGCCATTGGCCTGAACTGGAAAGGGGCTACCGTGGCTGGCGCGGTGGCCGCCATCGTCTCTGCCCTGTTAATCAACTTTACCGTACAGATCGCGGGCATCACCCTGCCCTATGGCATCAGTGGCGGACTGGTGGCGTTTATCACTTCCATGGCTCTTTTTATAGGTGTGTCGCTGGCCACCAACCCGCCGGAATTGGCGGAGGAAATCGACAGGGTGCTGGAAATCTAGAAACCGCCCTTGCCCAATCGTGGCCACAAGGAGAGAATCGATCCATGTTGAGCCTGTTACCCAGTGCCGTGATTCTCGGGATTGCCATGCTGGCGTCCCTCTACCTGGTGCTACATCGGCCTATTGTTCATGGCAAGGACGAACTGGTGGCCAGGGTCGGCCAGCTCTATCCCTTTGCCATCGGCCTGCAGGCGCTACATTTCCTCGAAGAAACCATGACCGGTTTCCCGGTGCGCTTCCCTGCCCTGTTCGGCCTCGATCCCATGCCCCAGCTCATGTTCCTGGGAATTAACGTTATATGGATAGGTATCTGGGTAGTCACCGTGCCCGGGATCAAGAGCAGGAATCATTTTGCTTTTTTTGCCGCCTGGTTCCTGGGCATCGCCGGCATGGTAAACCTGATCGCCCATCCCGCCCTGGCTCTCTACAAAGGGGGTTACTTCCCGGGTTTGTTCACTTCGCCGTTTATCGGTGCCGCCGGCGTCTTCCTGTTTCTCCGGCTGGAAGTTGCAACCAGGCTTGATTAAAAAACAAAAGGTGCCAGTTGTTTTCCCGGCTTGCTGACTTGTTTCCTTTAAGCCCCGAGATTGTCACTGTGGCACTGCTGGTTTCAGTCGCAACTTTTCTCGGGACGCTTGTTGCTGTTCCCTGGGTATTAACGCGAATTCCGCAAGACTATTTCTCCGCAGACAAACCGCCACCATCTCATTTCAAAAACGAGCACCCGGCGGTCAGCCTCGCCCTGTTTATAACGAGAAACACCCTGGGTGCGATGTTGTTGTTTCTGGGAATAGTAATGCTGGTATTGCCAGGCCAGGGAATTCTTACCCTGGTAGCTGCCAGCTTTCTCTTGCAGTTTCCGCGCAAGTACCGGATGCAGCGCTGGCTCGTGCGCAAACCAGCGGTGAAAAATTCTATAAACTGGCTACGTGCAAAATTTGACACGCCACCGCTTTATTTCGGCGACTAGAGCGAAGATCAGAATACCGCGATGGGATTCAGGGGTGAACCCATGCCCCCTTCAATGCGCAGCGGCGACGCCATGAACATAAATTCATAGCGTCCCAACTCTCGCGCCGTTTGCGCTACCCTTTCAAAATCCAGGTTGTCGAAAATACCTACGCCCAGGGAAACCAGCGCCAGGATGTGCAGGGGCAGGCGCACGTTCGGCACGCCGCTGGGTGACACGTCCTGCCACAGGTCGTGGCCAATAAACGATACGCCCCGTTCTTTCAGAAAGTAGGCCACATCGGCGTGATACCCCGCCACCCCTTCGGATACCGGCCAGGGGCCCAGGGCCTCCCGCCGTTTCCAGCGGCCGGTATACAGGAGGATTACATCCCCGGGCTCTACCCTCACGCCCTGGATCCGCTCCAGTTCCACCAGGTCTTCGTAGTGAATCGCCGTGCCGGGCTCCAGCCAACCTTCAGGGGTGGCTTTGCCGGGTAACAAGGTAGCATCGAACAATATACCCCTTGTTATGATGCCGTCTTTCTGTTCGTTGATATCTCCGCGCGGGCAGGCACCCGCTGCCTCCACTTCTTCCCAGCGCAGACCGTTATAGCCGGCACCGTTGTGCATGATGTGGCAGTCCACCGAATCCAGGTGGCTGTGAATGGTGCCGTGGTAACTGCCGCTGTAACTGTAGCGGTCTGACGCACCGGTGGGGCTGACCCGCAACACTTCCCGCTCGAGGGCGCCGGAGGCATCTACATCATTGGCCGTGCTTACGTCATGAGACATGGAAACCGTGATGCCTTCCCGCACCAGTGCCGCCGCCGCAATCCTCTTGTGCTCGGTAATAAGGTTGGAAGCGCCCTTGCCGTCTTCCGGGCCCCAGCGCCCCCAGTTGGAAAGTTCCTCCATGGCGCGCTCGAATTCCGCTTCCGTCGTAATGCTGCGGCTGTTCTGCGCCATTAGAGATGTGCTCGTGCCAAGCACCCCGAGTACAAGCAAAACTGAATGCAACCAGCGTCGATAACTCATTTTCATTTTTTCTCCGCGTCTTTTGCTTCCTGTTCGCGATTCAACTTGTCCAGTTTTTCCTGGTCTTCAGGCGTGTGCTGGCGATTTCGATCAAAGGCCAGGGTGTCGTGAGCAATCTCCGAATGGGGGACTTCCTTGGACATGTTCAGCACCAGGTACATGGACCCGGCCAGGATGGTCATGCCTATGGTGATTCCGGTGATAAACGCCAGGCGCAACAGGGGAGCGATATAAATACCCAGGTAATATTCACCCAGTTCGGAAACCACGTTGACCGCAACGATGGCTACGAAGAAGTTTATCCAGACTATTTTTCTGAATGATTTCACAATAAAAGAAGCAGTGCTCTATATTTTAATTCAGCAGTTTTCCTGCTGTTATTCGGTTTCATCCCAGTTTCCCAGGTCTTCATAAACCGTACTGACTTCTACATCCTTTAGCAGTTTATCCGCCATGGCAGAAAACTCTTCATTCACCATGTCTCTTCCTACTTTATTCCACCAGATCCGGCCCCGGGGCGTCGAATGATTCCAGATAAGAATGTCCTGGTACGACTTCCAGGTCGCTTCGTCCAGTAAACCATTCTTGAATTGGAAAAACTCGAACTCCCGGTTACGCAAATCCAGGGCATAGATGAGGCTCAGCCTCAGCTGGTCCTCCTGGGAGAGCTTTTCTTTCTGGCCTATTTTGGGAAATACGTCATAGTTTGCAAGACATTGAACAATTGATGCCTGGTCATTGGTCAGGAGTGCCTGGCGATTTTCCGATCGCAGTAATTCATTGTTCTGGCGAATTTCGATTGCGAGAAATACGATGCCTGCAATAACACCAAAGTTTGCCGCCAGGCCCAGCCATTCATTGAGAGTCGTTAGCTCCACGGTTGGGTCCTACTGATAACGCACCGGGTGGGTCACGATTCGCACCCGGGACTCCATGTAGGTAATAGTGTCGCCGTCAATTTGGCTAAACCAGTGGGGCGTGCCCGGCTGCAGCACCAGGATATCCCCTTCTTTTACCTGGCGCGCGAGACCACCTTCAATTCCATGGGGTGTGCGCAGTACGTCTTCAGTTGTGCGTTCCAGTTCACCGATAATAGTGCCACCCGTAACCAGGGTGCCACTGCCTTCCAGGATGCGGTAGATCTCCATGCTGTAAGGGTGCATGACAGCGTACTGGTCTACGGAACTGCTGCGGCGGCGCACGGTGATGCCCGGTGATATGGTAACCGACCAGCCTGCAGCCGAAGCTGAACCTGCCGCTGCCCGTTGCAGTGCCGCTTCAATATCCTCGACGGACATGAACAGTGCCGCTGGCGCTCCGGAAGTTTGGGCCTGGATTACAGATCCTGCTATTAGAAAACTGAGGGCAATTGCTACGATTCTTATTGATTTCATGCTTGCTCCATTCTCACTGGATGAGTTCGCCGGTTTGCTTGATGATTTTTTCCAGCTGCCCGGAACTGAGAGGCTCACTCAATTGTTGCGCTCCCCTTTCGAAGCTTTGAAGGGCTTCACGGAACAGCTTCTGGCCGGTCTTGCTCAATTTAACCAGACTCATGCGCGCATCTCGAGGATTCTTTTCCCTCTCCGTGATCCCGTTTTTTTCCATGGGCGCCAGGACACGGGTCACCCCCGACGGGCTGATGCCCATGATCTCGGCCAGCTTCACCCGGGGCAGGGAATTCCCCGCCGCCCGGTCCAGTTCATACATGACAAGAAACTCGGTAAAGCTGATGCCGTGTACGAACAACCAGCTATCGATACGTTTACCCAGCTTGGCATTGAGTTGTGACAGGTATACCAAAAAATGGGCCTGCAGGCTTGCGGACATTGTATATTTCCTTGCTATATATTTGAGTTGTCAAGTATATTGCAAGCAATTCACCTTTGCAATCCGCCACGGCTAACGGGATTTTTGATCCAGATTAACAAGTTCCCGCCAGCCACTTTCGTTCCTTCGGCTATGCATGTAAAAGAAAGCATGGAAGCAGACTCCCCTTCGGGCTACGACAGCAATGAGTAACCTCACCGCAATCGGCATGCTTGCCGGCGGCGTCGGCCTGTTCCTTCTCGCCGTTGGCATGATTACCGATGGACTGAAACTGGCGGCTGGCTCCAGCCTGCGCGCGATTCTCGGCAGCTGGACTCGCTCCCCGGCCCATGGCATTGCCACCGGTTTCACCATTACCGCACTGGTTCAGTCATCCAGCGCCATTACCGTTGCCACCATAGGCTTTGTCAATGCAGGCATCCTGTCCCTGAACCAGGCGCTCGGCATCGTTTTCGGTGCCAACATCGGCACCACGATCACGGGCTGGCTGGTGGCAATAGTAGGATTTGAAATCAACATCTCGGCCCTTGCCCTGCCCCTGATCGGGATCGGCATGGCACTGCGGCTGACTGGGGGCAATTCACGCCGCGGCGCAATCGGCACTGCACTGGCGGGATTCGGCCTGTTTTTTATTGGCATACAGGTTCTGAAAGATGCCTTCGAGGGCGTCGTTGCCACCATGGACGTGCAACGCTTCACCCTGGAAGGATTCCGGGGCCTGTTGATATGCCTGGCCCTGGGTTTTGTCATGACCGTGCTTACCCAGTCTTCCAGCGCCGCCATCGCCATTATTCTTACTGCGGCCACAGGGGGGCTGTTGGGTATCTATGCGGCGGGCGCCATGGTCATTGGCGCTAACATTGGCACCACCTCCACTGCCGTGCTCTCGGTTATCGGCGCTACCGCGAACGCAAAACGGGTGGCGGGTGCACACGTGGTATTCAATGGGGTTACGGCAGCGGTTGCGCTGGTGCTGCTGCCATTGATGTTTTACATCGTGAATGGCATCGCCGGCTTGTTGAACATCGAGCCGGTGCCCTCGGTTACCCTCGCCCTGTTTCACACCATTTTCAACGTACTCGGTGTGGTTCTCATGCTGCCCTTCGTCGGCAGGTTGTCCGCCATTCTGCAGGATCGATTCAAGACCCAGGAAGAATTACTGGGGCGTCCCAGGTTCCTGGACAAGACCGTATCCGCCACCCCGGCGCTGGCGCTAAACGCCGCGGTTCTGGAGCTGGATCATCTCGCAGAGCTTTGTGAACGGCTCTGTCGAGCCGCCGTTCTGCGCAAGCGCATGGGAGAAAAACAATTTACCGCCTACCATGATGCGATCGTACAACTGGCGTCCGCCATCGGAGATTTCATCATGAAGCTGCAACGCACCGAGATATCGGAAGAAGTGGCCACGTCACTGCCGAAGATACTGCATACCTGCCAGTACTACCTCACTGCCGCAGAACTGGCGCTGGAGATAAATCATCAATACAAGCAGGTGGGCGACATTGCGGATGCCGATATGAATGCTGAACAGGAAACTTTCCGTGATGCGGTGGCTGAAATGCTCGGATCGGCCAGGGTTATGGAAAAAGGATATTCCAATACCGGGCTTGAAGAAAAAGCCGCGCAATTGCGACTTCACTACGAAGAGTTAAAGCAAACCAACCTCAAGCACAGTATTGCCCTCGGCCTGCCTGTAACCAACGCATCGGAGTTGTTGGAACAGAACAGCAATATCCGCCGCATGGCCGCGCAATTCCGCAAAGGCAGCACCCACCTGTTCGCGTTGTACAGCAGTATTGACCCCCAGGCGCAGGAGAAGCAGCACCAGGAAGACATTCATGAAGAAGTGCTCTAACCAGTAATTTCATTGTGAATGGTATCCCGGCATTCCAGGAGTTTGCCTGCACTATACCCGGGTTTTTGTTTACTACCGTGATGCTAACTTGAAGGAACGTAACGACTATTCATTACTATCCCTATTCCTCCAAGGATCAATAGGGCTGAAGCAGCCAGGCGAAAACTTACAGGTTCTGCAACCAGGACCACTCCGCCAATTGCGGCGATGATTGGCACTGAAAGCTGCACAACTCCGGCCTGAATCGCCGTCAGATTGCGCAATGCCGCATACCAGATGGCGTAGCCGACTCCGGATGCAATGGCTCCGGAAAGCATTGCATATATTGCACCACTGAATTCAATATCAGCGCTGAACCACGCCACCGGGACCAATAACAATACCATTGGCAAAGTACGCACGAAGTTGAAAGAAGTATCCCGCAGTGGATCCACCGATCCTTTTCCGCGCAGGGTATAGAATCCCTAGCCAACACCCGCCACAGACATCAGCAAGAATCCTTCCAATGGAGGCGCGGAAATGCCAGGCGCCACGAGATACACGAATCCCACAAACGCAAGCAATAATCCCAACCATTCTCCCAATCGCAGCCGCGTTCCGGTAGACCAGGAATAGAGAATCATGGTGATCTGGACGGCGCCGAACAGAATCAGCGCGCCGGTACCGGTTTGCAGTGTGAGATAGGCGAAGGAAAACGCGATGGCGTAGAGAAACAACATGGCCGCAGCGAACCAACCTCCACCCCTGCCCCGGGGAAGTTTCCGATCACGTACACAGAGAATCAGCATTAGCATCACTACGCCCGAGGACAAGCGGATAATAGTAAAACTCGCCGCATCGATACTGCCCGTGCCCAGAGCGAGCCGGCACAATACGGAATTTGCCGCGAAAGCGCAGAGAGCGGTGATTGTAAGCAGCGCTATTTTCATGGGCATAAAAAAGGCAGGGAGCTCAGTAACTCCCTGCCTCTAAATTGGTACCAACTACGGATCGGCTTAGTCTATACGCACCAGGCCAATCTGGTTGGAGCTGCTCTGGTGAATCAGCAGGTCCTTGTCCCTGGTTACCCAGGTATTGCGGATAATGCCGACACCGGACGGCACAGCCCAACTCTGGAAAGTTTCGTCCGCAGGGTCGAATCGCACCAGGGCGTCGGGACGCACACCGGATTCGTTGTACCAGATAACGTCATCAATGACGGCCATGGAATACGGGTGGGAACTTGGACCACTGGGTGAATCCCACTGGCGAATAGCACCGGTGGCGGGGTCGAGGCGGCCGATCTTGCCCATGGTGGAGTTCACGAACCAGATGATGCCGTTGCTGTCGATGTCGATGCGGCGCACCCGGGTGCGCTCATCGGGCACCTCATAATATGTTACTTCCATGGTGTCCGGGTCCATGGAACCGATCTTGTTGGTGCCGTTAAAGGCGATCCACACCGTGCCCTGCGCATCCACGCGAATGCCATAAGGTCGCGGCTCGGAATCGATCTCCTTGATTTCACCGGTGGCGGGATCCAGGCGGCCCAGCATGCCAGCACCCTGGGCGGTGAAAAATAGCCGGCCATCGGGATGGAACACCATGGTGTGGGGATCACGGGACTGGGTCTTGTATTCGGTAATCACCCCGGTCTTCGGGTCCAGCATGCCCCCGGTGGCATTGCTGTTGCCGGAGTACCATATATTGCCGTCCTCATCGGGAATGATGCTGTGGGGACGGGAGCCGGGTGGCAGGTGAAATTCTTCCATCTGCCCGGTCTCGGGATCGAGCCGGCCGGCGAGGCTGGCCCACATGCCGGTCCACCAGAAAGAACCGTCCGGCGCTTCGATGGGGTCGCGGGAACGCTGGCCCGGGGTCGGCACCTGCCATTCGATGATCTCGATCTGGGTATCACCGGCAATCAGGTTCGGCGCCCGGGATTCGTTATAAGGGAAGTGTTCCGCCAGGTAATTGGCAATGGTGTTGGCCTGGGCATCGGGCAGTTCCACCATGGTAGAGATCAGCCAGCGCCACTCTTCCGGGGTATCGAATCCCGCCGAGCGGGTAATGTTGGCCGTGCTGTGACAGGTGCTGCACACGTTCTGGGTGAGCATCTTGCCCTCGCCCTCGGGTAACGCTGGTGGCGTTCCTCCCCGCTGCGCCATGGCGCCTGAGGCACAAACCAGTAACCCAAGTCCCACAATAAATTTTTTCATTGTTGTACTCCTTCAAGCAGGAATAGTGGAAATTCGAATCGAAGCATTTTTCCCCTGATCCAGGATTTACGCAAGGGCCACAGCGCCCGGTTCCCCTATTCCACGACGAAGCGCCCTTCCGCGCGACGGTCCGCTTCCTGGATATTGGCGGTGCCCCGGGGCAGGCCCTGGGCTATGGGATTGCGGCCCACGGTAAAAGTAAATGTGCCCGGCCGCAGAGGCGTGAAACTGACCCGGGCGGAACCGGGCTCGTCGAATTCGATGGCGCGAAACACCATGGCCTGCAGGTGCACCTCGATGCCGTTGATGCTGACTACCCGGAGGTGAGAATTCTGCAACAAGTCGTTCAGTTCCAGGCGCCAGTCGGTCTGGCCGGTGCTGTTGATATTGAGACGATAGTATTCGCCGGTGACCAGGTTGAATTCTTCAATTGATAGATGAGGCTTGCCATCGGTATCTTCGCTAATCTCCAGGTAGATTTCCTCGGGCGGAAACGCCATCAGGCTACCACCCACCTGGGCGTGTACGGCTCCAATCAAGAAACAGAAAAAAACAACTACAAGATGGAAAAATCGGAACGATCTATGTCTTTTCGAATACACCCTTTATATCCTGGCTAAGGGTCAGCCAGGACCCTCCCTGAAATTGTGACTCACCTGCTTGAAATTCTTTCATTTCCTCGTCTACTTTTTGCACAAACCCAGGTGACGCCAGGGCATGCCAGGGCTTGGCCCGATCCCACAACATCATCATCAATGATGATGAACTGCTTTCCACGGCGATGCTTTTTGCAGCCTGCAAGCAAAGACCCTGCTCACCAATGGCAAGTGCCCGCTCATAATTGGAGCGTTGAATATTTACGAAATTCACGAACATGTTATTGAGCCGCACGCCTTCAAGATCGGTGACTTCTTCATCCTGCAGCGCTTTTAGCCAGATCTGGGCCAGATCGTTGTTTTCTGCAATGGCGCCGCGCCAGGCTCTAACAGACTCGGCGTGACGATCCATCGCCGCGACTCGCTCCAATCGGTTCGATTCTTCCATGGCCTGAGTGTTCTGTCGCAGTTGCGCAATAAGAAAGAAGAGCGTCCCAACAACGGCAATCGCACCAACGATCTCACCAATAGCACCAACGGCTTCCCAATTCATAAATGCAGTAATCCCTAGTGCGGATGCCGGGCCAGGTGCTGGGCCAGCAGGTCCTTGCCGTAATCGTTGCCGTTGGGAGTGCGCACTACAGTATGTATATGGTCGCGGGTAGGCTGTCCCGGCGTGTTGATCTGGGTGGTGCCCACCGGGTTCTGGTGGTCGAACTCGATAAGAATCACCGGGCTGTGAATGCGGTAGTAGAAAACCGCATCGTCCTCATCGCTGCCGATCCAGGCAAACCAGGTATTGTCTATGTGAGCACCAACCTCTTCCATGGTGACGTTTGCATGGGGTGTGCGCAGGTTACCCACGTATTCGCGGGCCAGTTCCAGCAAATCGAGTTTCTGGGCGCTGCTCAGTTCCGACCCCTTGAGGCCTTCGTAGTCCAGGGTGGCGTTATCGGCATTGGCTGCGCGCATGGGGTGATTGCGCTCTTTTACCGGGTTAATGGTTGCTTGCCTTTGTTGCCCGTCACTGAGCGACTGCATGAATGCCAGGCCCTTGTCCTGCTCCGCTTGCAGGATTTCATTACCGCTAGCAGCACCACTACGGGTAATTACCGGTTCGCCGCCCCAGAACGCCGGGGTCATTACCACCTGGTCACCGAGTACGAAGAAATTAATAACCAGGTGGTGCCCATCCAGTTGCCAGCCCCAGGGTTCTTCCGCGGAAGGAATACCCATCACTGTGAAATAATATTTTTCCTCGCCGTAACGTATGGGTTCGCCGTTCATTTCAAGCAACGGGATTTCCGTACGCATGATGCTGCGGGTTTGTTCCATACCCTCATCGCTGAGAGAAGCATCCAGCAGCCCCCACGCCGCAGCTTTTTGTGTTTCATTCATTTCTTCCAGGCTGAGACCGTGGCGGCCGAATATGCCGATGTCCACGTTGGACCAGTTGCGCCACTCCGGATCGTCCACCGCGTAGTGCACACGGCTCAGGTCCGCAGGGGTCAAAGAAGCGAGAAACGCATCGGCGGCGCGACGCACCGAATCGGTGGAGGCGCCGGTACGCTTGATCTCAAAGAGGCCCGACTGGATACCCGCGGATGTGGCTACACCGCGGAACGGCTCACCCAGGGCGCGGGCACCCTGGCGCATGAAACTGGTTTTCTGGCGCAGCAGGTTTTCGGGGTAGGCGGACTGGGCGACGGCAACTGTAACCATTGCGAAACAACACAACGCCGCACAAAAGACGCAGCAAACACGAAAAATAGCTCGGCTCATCTCGACCCCCAACTCACTTGAGCGAAGTACAATCTGTAATCAGTGAAATATGATATCAGTAAGCTAAACTAATTCACTAACTAGATTCTGTTAGCTTTCAATAGCATTAAGGGCTTGACGCAACAAACCGGTCATCGACAATCTTTTTCATTTCAATATTAAGAAGTTGAAGTAACTGTGGTGAGTCTGTAACTCTATCTTTGTACTTTGATTTAAGATTCGAATATAAAGCATCATCAATAGCATTATATGCTTCCTTTTCGAGATCCCTGTATGTTTCAGAAGAAATGAGAGTTTTCAGTTTTTCTAAAAGCGGATCATTAGAATTAGTTTTTCTAGTCTTTTTCGATCTTTGCCTCAATAAACTATCGTAGATAGACTTCGTGCTGGACGATCCCTGCTGCCAAAGCACAATTAGGTAATTTTGTTTTCCGTACCCAAACATAGTCATATTATAAATTTCTTTCTTCCCACCAACTGAAAACACCCTAGCTCCAATGAATATCCCCCTAGATTCAGAAATTTCATCATTGTCCCATTGAATTCCTAAATATATTGGCTTGCTATAAAATGACTTATTTGAAGAATACTCGATATTTATAAAGCCATCTTTTCTTTTCCGGCAAACTAGAAACTCAATTTTCGAATTAAAATAGTACTTGGAAAGAATTTTGATTTTAGTGAATAGTGCTTCCTTGTTAACACCTAATTCTCTTGAAAGCAATCCAACTGTACTACCGTTAATTCGATCACTACAAAGTCTTTCATACGTAAACCTTAGGGGCATTAACATCTCACCCGCTAGTAGGTCACACATCATCTCTTCTAGATTTGACGACGTTTTGTCATTTCTAACTTGATAATAGGACTTTAAATATCTCCTAAAAATGAAATGTCCAAGCTCGTGTGCCAAAGTGAATTTTTGGGTCGCCCTGCTTAAATCTTTATTGATGTAAATTTTGTATGCGCCTGAATCATCGATTTTTCTCAAACAACCCTCATATTTAATGTCCTTTAATTCAATCCCAATAAGGAGAGATTCGGCAATTAGAAAAACATTTACTGGACCTTCTTCCAAATTTAAATGCAGAGTAGTTAGAAACTTAGAGAGCAACTTTAGAGATGCCCTCTTAGGCCTTGGGTCTCCAGTTTCATTTTCGAGTGCGAGGCGAAATTCTTCTTCTTCAGACTTAGTCCTTTTCATTGCTTTCGAGGACCTCCTTGATCACCGCCTTCAATATTTCATGATTTCTGTCTCTTAGCCCACTTCCTAGCTCTGACATTCTATCTTGATACTTAGGGCCAATAATCATAACTTCATTATAGGTTACTTCTCGCCCATAGTGAGTTTGGGTTAATTCAGCTATTTTATCTGGGAGCGCTCCAAGAGTCGCAATGCTTTCTCTTTGAGCCACCATTTTGGCATTGTCAGCGGTCTTGGCGTTTTGCTTCCACTTAATAGATTTTAAAAATTCTGCTGAATGGTGCAGTAACATTGGGTCTGCGATTGCAGCTGTACAACATTGCACAACGTCAGCGCCGGCTTTTAAGAAGGCATGAAAATCCTCGGGCTCGCTTGCGCCGCCCACTCCCACAATTGCAAACTCACTCGGATCGCCGTGCCGAAGTTCATTTAGATTTTGAATCATCTCAAGGGCACAGTTTTTGATTGCGACACCTGAAACACCTGCTTGCTTACTTCCGTTCGGTCGCGGAAAAGCAGGCTGAAATAACTTATCATTTCCATAGCTAGTTTGGAGTATGTCTTTCGGTATAGTGTTTATAGCCACATAGCCGTCGGCCATTGGCTGTGTTTCCCTAACAAAATAGGATAAATCGCTTACTGGCATATAGCCAATTTTTAGGAATATAGGGATATCACCCAATTTCTCTGCTTTCAGTTTTTCTTTTACTTTCGTTAGTTGCGCCTTGGCGAGAGCTGCACTTTGATAGAACTCCTTCGTTAATTCAGTTGAAGGCAATGTTAAATTTGGGCAAGAAATATTGATTTCGATAGCATCTGGTCCGAGTAGTGCAACTCGATATGCTAGCTCTACCAGGTTCTCAATGCAGTCATCAGCTGTTTCCCCGGTGCCCATGATGCTGACGATAAAGAAGCTCGATACGGGTTTTTCTCGAACAATTCTGCTTATTTCTTCTTTGTTTTCGTAAAAGGGCTCTGAAGGGACGCCCACTGAATTTGCCATTGAAAATGAATTCAGTTCTTCTGATTCGCTGTCGAACTCTTGTGGCTCCAATAGTATCCTTGGTAGCCCCTGCATAGTCTTCACATCAAGCGGCTTACTCATATTTGGAATAATTTTCAAATTTGGGGGAGGCAATGGTGGATATTTCTCTTCAACCAGCCGTATGGTCTTGAACGCAACTACTGGTGCTCCAAGCTCCATCCACTTCAATACTATATCCGCATTAGCTGTCAAAACTGAACTTGATAGGCCGAGCGGACTTGCGAGATTTAATTTGTTGCAAAACTCAATATCTAGTTGCACCGGATTTCCAGGCAGCTGAAAATTCAGCAGTGTTCTTAATTGACTCTTAAGGTTTGCAGAGTAAGACTTTTCAAAGTCCCAAAGAGTGAAATTTTGAAATTTTACTCCGCGCTTTGTTAAGAATTTCTTCACTTGTCCCAGTCTATCCCTGCTTACTTCACCTTTTTCTCTCCAACGGTCTAAAGTTCTAATTGCCACAGGAATTTGTTGGGACAAGGTTATTCTATTTAACCCTTCAGATTCAGCGTATGACATTAGAGCCAAATATACTTTTTGGTTTTCGCTAAGACAGGTTGGCATTGCACACCTCTTTTCTATAGAAATCGGAGGGTGGGAAAAGTCCAGACTAGTGCAGAATGCCTAGACGCTCTACTCCAGTCGACAGACAGCAGGTGTCCGGTCGGTGTCCAGTCACGAACGCCTGAATCTTACTGGCTAGTCTCCGGCAGGCAGCTATGTTTCCAGACAACGGCTGGGCGACTCAAGTCGCTACGGATACGTTTTCAGCCTAGTGAATTCGGACCAATATATGAAGGTGAATTAGTCCAACAGTGGGGTGAGAACGATGAGTGAAATTTCGACAGTATTACTTGTATCAACACTAGGTATTTTCGCCATTGCTATTGTCGCTATCGTCGCGATTTGCTTTGGTCTACCACTGAAACTCAAACATAAAGACTTGCTGCTCAAAGTCGGGGGGAGCGAAAGTAACGACAAAGAGCGTGATTCTAACTAATTATAAGATATGGAAATACTTGGGAATTGGAAGTAATTTATGGCCATATGCGCCATTTAGCTCTCCGCCATCACCATGTTCAGCACCCGTTCATCGCGCCAGCGTCCGCTTTTCAGTCGCAGGACAAACACCAGGGCGATGAGAAACAACATGACGCAAAAGCCCACCCAGGATGTGCGCGGCCCATAATCAAACACTCTGATAATAAAGTACTGCAACACCAACATGAGCCAGTGGGTGGAAGACGACCACACCATAACCCAGCGCGTATCGCCGGCGCCACGCAGCACGCCGCCGGCTACCAGGATGGTGGCATCCACCATGGTATAGGTGGACAGGCCGATCATCATGAACGCCGCCAGTTCCCTGATCTCGGAGAAGTCCCCCGTGGGCGGCGCGAACACTTCCACGAGAGGATAACGAAAAACTATATATATAGAAGCAAGAACGGCGGAGTAGCTTAGCCCCAGTAAGAAGCCGGCGGCGATGACTTCATTGGTGCGTTCCATATCCCGGGCACCGACAAAACGCCCGATCATACTCATCACTCCAATGTTCAGTCCCAGCATGGGCACGAAGGAAAGAATGTCCCAGTTGAATACGATGGCCGCGGAAGCGCCCTGCACCACACCATAGGACTGGAACATGAGCAGGAACAGGTTAAAGGCGGCCACGTTGAGAAACTGCTCCACGCCGGAAGGTGTACCCAGGCGCAGGAAACGTCGCAGGATGCCACGGTCATACCTGAATGAAGCCATCACCGCGAATTTTTCCCGGTGCTCCTGGTGGAAATAAAACCCGAGAAACATCAGGAAACCAAACAGGGTGGCAACCAGAGTCGAAATACCTGCACCGACGATACCCATGGCCGGTAAGCCGAGGTGACCAAACACCATGATGTAAGCCAGGGGCACGTTAAGGGTCAATGCACAGATATCGCAGATCATTACCACGCGGGTACGCCCGATGCCGGCGAAGTATGACGAGATACATATCTTGGCCAGGGTGATTACCACGCCCATCATCAGGATGAGGTAATAGGTGCGCTCCAGTTCCACCTGCTCCGGCGCGTGACCAAAAGCGGCGAAGATGCGCGAAACGAAAATCGCGATTACGATCAGCAAGGGCGCGCTCATACCAATGAGCAGAAAGCCCTGGGTTACCACCTTCGGACACTTGTGTGGCTCTCCGGCACCCAGGTACTGGGCGGACAATGCGTTGGCATAGGCCAGCAGGCCGGAGAAGAAACAGAAGGAAAAATAAGTCGCCACGCCGCCGCCCAGCGCCGCGGCCATGTGCGCGGGCGAAATCTGGGACATGAAGTAGCGGTCGGTAAAGATCATGACCGCAAAGGTGCCCTGTGAGACCACCATGGGCATGGCTATCTTGAACAATTCACCCAGGGTTTCCCGGTTTATGTGAAAACGACTCAGCACGACGAAACCGCCTGTAAAAGCGTTAGTGATCGAAGGGTTTTGCGACGGCGAGGTTGCTTAAGGAAGTGCAACCGGGTGTTCAGAAAACTGCCAGGAACCGGCAGGTGAACGGACAGCCGAAGACGGCGTGCATGGTACGCCAATCCATTATTACAAACAAGCCAGGGTCAAGAGCCCACGGGAATCTCCATTGATTGTTTCTTGCCGTAAGTGAGACTGCGCCAGAGCCATTCCACGGGGCCGAAACGGTAGCGTTTCAACCACCAGGAGCTGAACAGGATCTGGAACACCCAGATTCCGAAGACCACGTAGTACAACTGATAGCGCTCCAGCTCATTGAAATAACCAAAACCGAAGCCAAGGAAGATGATCGCGCAGATCAGGGAATGGGCCAGGTAGTTGGTAAGCGCCATCTGCCCTACTGCTGCCAGGCCGGAGCGGAGTGCCGGCAATATGCCGCTCTTGCAAATAGCCATGACCAGGCCGATGTATCCGCAGGCGAGGGCGAGGCGGCCGATGTCATAGGTGGGCCGCGTGGTTGCGCCCCAGTACATGGCAAAATCGCTGTTCACCAGCATCATGGATTCCCAGTAGTTGAGGGGAATCCCGATAACAAAACCGGCCAGCATGAGCTTTACATAGGTTCCCATGCTACGGGATGCATCGAACAGGCCCCATTTAAAGAACGCCATGCCCAAAAGCATCATGGCAAGCACGTCCCAGATTATGAATATGGGAAAGGCAAATACCTGGGTGAAGAAATTTAACGGTGCCGCCTGCATGAAGGCATCACCATAACTGCCTTGCTTGGCTGCTATCTCCGTTTCGATGAGCTCGGGTGTGTGTCCCTGCTGCTCCAGGAATGCCTGCCAGCCATCCACGGTTTCCTGCTGCTCCGCTGTCAGTTCCGTGCCGGGTGGCAGGGCATTGATCTCATCCATGGCGTCACTGAGGGTGCGGGTGTTGAAATGCAGTCCGGTATGCAACAGCGCCAATATGGCGAAAAGGATGCCGGCATAAATGGCCAGCCGCTTGGCAACCACGTTACGGAAGAAGTAGAGCAACAGCCCGGTCATGCCGTAGGCATAGAGAATGTCCCCAACCCAAACCAGTATGTAGGCATTAAACAGCCCAAACAGCACCAGCAGGAAGGTGCGCCGGTAATACAGGCCCTTGACCACACTCTCATCGGTTGAAGGCTTGTGGGTGAATATCAGCAGGCCCGCACCAAATAACATGGAAAATATGGTGCGCATACTGCCTTCAACCAGGGTATCCGTCGCCACATAGGCGAACAGGTTGAGGCCGGTGGTGGCATTATCAATCGTCGGATCGAAATAGGCCGCGAAGGGCAGGCCGAAGGCAACGATATTCATCAGCAGGATGCCCAGCAGGGCTACCCCGCGCAGGGTATCGATGGACTGGATTCGCTGTTTTCCTGTGACCGGGGCGGCGTCAGCCAGTGCGGTTGTTGCAGTGTCAGAAGCCATGGTTTGCCAGCATAGTGACAGGCCCGGATTAAATCAATGAATGGCTGCCACAAGTGAGATTGATCAGGATCACGGCGGCTGCGGAATTGGCCAAAATGTGAGCAATTAAGGGAATATTCAGGCTCAATTGAGCTAGAATATCTGGCGATGCATTGAAATCGTCGCGCTCCAACCCGACCTAGAAGCAGACAGCGCCACCGCGGGAGACCACCATGACCAATGACTTTTTCAGCAACCGATTATTTTTCCGGCAACGCTTTTTTGCCGCACTGCTCAGCCTGTTTGCCTCTTTCCTGGCACCCCAGGCATTTCCCCAGTCCATCGACGACGGCACCCTGAATGTATACAAGGACGAAAGCTGTGGCTGCTGCGTGGGCTGGATCGAACACATGTCCCAGCACAATTACGTCAGCAACGTGTTCCACCCAAGTGATCTCAATGGCGTGAAAGAAGAGTTGGGTGTGAAGCGACAGTGGCAATCCTGTCATACCGCGGTCACCGAAGACGGCTTCGTATTCGAAGGTCACATCCCGGCGCGTTTCATCACGCAGTTCCTGGCCGATCCTCCGGAAGGTGCACTCGGCCTGAGTGTACCGGGCATGCCCATCGGGGGACCGGGAATGGAAATGGGCAATCGCTTTACGCCTTATGACATCCTGCTAATGAAGAAAGACGGAAGTCACGAGGTATACGCCAGCATCAAGAGTGCGGCGGACCAGTAGTAAAGTTCTGAAGTTCAGACCTCGCCGCGCTGCGCCGCACCGACTATGTAATCCGCAGCGCGGAAAGCCAGGGCCATGATGGTCATGGTGGGCTGACCCCTTCCCGAAGTCACCAGGCTGCTGCCATCCACCATGAACAGGTTGGGTACATCGTGTGCCCGGTTGTTGCGATCCACCACCGAACTGGCCGGATCATTGCCCATGCGGCAGGTACCCAGCAGGTGCACGTTGCCATCCTGGCCGTTCTCCGGGTAGAAGCCCTCGTATTGGATGGCCCCTGCCGCTTCCATTAACTCCTCGGTCTTTGCCAGGAACCAGCGCATGGTGGCAAGGTCATCGGGATGATCCATGTAAGTACAACGAATCGCCGCGCGCCCGAACTTGTCCGTCAGCGTGGGGTCCAGGCTTATATTGTTGGATTCCTGGGGTAAGGAGGTGGTGTGACCGTCGAAGGCGGCGACATGGGAGAAATCCCGTTGCAGGTTGCGCTTGTATTCACTGCCCCAGGTGGGTCCGCCAAATAGATTGCCCATTAGCGCCGTGCCCATGGGCAGGCCCCGGGCAAAATGACGCCCGTCGATACCGCCACCGCCGTAAAAACCCAGCGACAGGTCAAGCTCATAAAAATCGTGCACGACACGCGTCGCCGGTACACTCTTCCAGGCGTTAACCGCTTGTTCGAACAGGCCGGCCACGCTGGTGTAACCATTGAACATCAGGTTCTTGCCCACCATGCCGCTGGAATTGGCCAGGCCGTCGGGATGGCGGCTGGATTCGGACAGCAGCAATAACCGGGGTGTTTCCGCCCCGTTGGCGCAGATCACCACGGCATTAGTGAGCTGGCCGTGCTCATTGCCGTCTTCATCGTAGTACAGCACCTCGCTGACGCGACCGTTGGCATCGGTGTCCACCCGAAACACGGTTGCTCCGGTGCGCAATTCGCAGTTTCCACTGGCAATGGCCTGGGGAATCATGGCGGCCATGGTCGAAGACTTGGCATTGACCTCGCAGCCGTAGCCATTACAGAAACCACAGTGAATGCACCCGGGACGACCGTTATGGGCCTGGGACAGGATTGCCACCGGCGCCGGATAAGGAGTCAGGCCCAGGGACTTCGCCGCCCGTTCAAGCAAAACATCGGAGCCCTTGATGGGCATGGGCGGACAGGGATACTCCCGCGACCGCGGAGGATCCCATGGACCCTGCAGACCGGATACCCCGATCTCCCAATCCACCTTGGTGTAGAAAGGCTCCAGGTCTTCGTAACTTATGGGCCAGTCGGTGAAGTTGGTTCCCGGTACGGTGCCCCTGACCGAGGCCTCCATGAAATCGATTGGCCTGAAGCGCCAGAAGTTTCCGGAAAAATGCACACTGCTGCCGCCGACGTTATGGGCATAACCCACGGCGAACTCCACTTCACGGGCTTCTTCAGTTTCGGATTTGCGGAAACTCTGGGGGTGACCCTCGGTGCGACCCCACATAAGTTCCGAATTGATATCGTAGGCCCACTCGTCGTGACGAAAATCCCCTGCCTGCAAGTGCGGCCCCTGCTCCAACAGCACCACGGATAATCCCGCCTGGGATAATTCCCGCGCGACGATGCCGCCGGCGGCGCCGGAGCCCACTACGACGAAATCTACCGCATTGCGTTCGGGATAGGGTGCCGCCATTACTCACCCCGCTCCATGTAGTCGGCATCATAAAAGCCATAAGGCGGTGCCCAGGCGTGACGGTCTTCAAAACCAATCAACTGGTAGCCGACTTCCGGCCCGTTGCCACCATATTCCGGTAAGGCAAACATGCCCGCCACCGTGAGAAAGCGCATGGTCTGGAAAAACGGCGTGTCTTCGATTTCTCGCAGCAGGCTGTCCTGCCCGGCCGGGTTTAGCTCACTGAACAGGTTTACGCCGTTGTTTTCATTGGCGCGCCGATTCAGCTCCCCTATACCTTCAGTTAGCTGGTTGCGCTGCTGTGCCCAATTTTCATCCAATACCTGGTCGATGAAATAAATTACACCGGCTTCTGCTGCGCCCGGAGTTTCATCCGTGGGAATAATTCGCGCAGCTACCGCGGCGAGCTCCACGGCGTCAGCGGCGTCCAGGTTACTGAAATCCTGCTGTTCCAGCCGGGCCCGGTTGGCGCGATCGCAGGCGCTTATGATGGCGGGCACGGTAAGAGCGATTAATGAACCCTTCATGGCGGTGCCCGCAGATTGCAGGAATGCGCGCCGGGAGTGGGAAATACTGGACATGGATACTTCTGAACCGGGGTAAATTGAACGGGCAGAGTCTATCACAGCACCCCAGCATGTCGTGGTGGCTGTCCGGGTTTCATCCAGAATGGCCCGGGTTCCCGCCAGAAAATCAGAGAATATGTTCTAACTAATTGATATTACTGGATATTATTCTCTCCAATCGCTCATACCCAGTATTTCCGTCAACTTCTAGGGAAAATTCCCCCGAAACGGCCTAAATATTGACGATTCGGGATCGTTAAATAGGTGTTGCCCGAAGTTGGACATTTGCCTGTAAGGCCCGTATTCTTTGGGGCACGAACGACCGTTCGATTAGCTAAATCCGGGAAGAGACCGCCTAATCGCAGTTCGTTTTTCGCCGATTTGGCGAGCTCTTTTCTCAACCAATCTTATTTCCAAGGGGGAAGTAGATGTTTAAACCAACCAAGAAAACCAAGCTACTGCTGCCAGCCATCGCGCTGGGTATGCTGGCGCCGGGGTATGCACCCATGGTGGCGGCACAGCAGGCCGACGACATCGTAGAGGAGATCATTACGATCGGTTCTCGTCGTGCTGAACGTAGCGCAACAGACTCATCCGTACCGGTTGATGTCATCAGTGGTGACGAGTTTGAAAATATGGGTTTTGCGGATCTCAACGACATGTTGCGAACCGCGGTACCGTCATATAACGTCGACCGTCACGCCATTTCTGATGCCGCGACCCTGGTACGACCAGCAACCATGCGCGGTCTGCCACCTGATAACGTATTGATCCTGGTGAACGGCAAACGCCGCCATAGATCCGGTGTTATTGCCGAACTTGGTGGTGACCTTGCTGAAGGTTCACAAGGTGCTGACATTTCCGCAATTCCTCCCCTGGCATTTCGCCAGGTAGAAGTACTGCGTGACGGTGCGGCAGCCCAGTATGGTTCCGACGCGATTGCGGGTGTAATCAACTTTGTGCTGAAGGATGATCCGGATGGATTCTCCCTGGAAGCACGTACCGGTGAGTACGCCGAAGGCGACGGTGCCCTGACCCAGTTCATGGGTAACATTGGTCTGCCCCTGGGCGACGACGGCTTTATCAACATCACTGCATCATGGATGGAGCAGGATGCAACCAGCCGTTCCACCCAGCGTACTGACGCGGCAACCCTGATCGCCAGCGGCAACACGGCGCAGCGTGCCAATGTGCGCCAGCCCTACGCCCAGATCTGGGGTGGTCCGGAATATCGCGATAACTGGAACGTGTTTTTCAATTCCGGTATTCAGCTGACTGACACCCAGGAAATCTACGCATTCGGTAACTACGGCCAGCGGGAAACAGAAGGTGGTTTCTTCTTCCGTAACCCGAACTCTCGTAGCGGTGTATTTACCAATGGCAGCATTCGCGCCATCGTAGACACTGACATCGCCCCGCGTTCAACTGGCCAAACTTCCACCTGTCCAGCGCTGACCAGCCCGGGCTCAGGTGGTTCTGGCGTGCTGTTGGATGCAGCAGCGGTTGCTGCGGACGAAGCTGCTCTGAATGCGTTACCTGCCAACTGCTGGGTACTGAACCAGTTGCTACCGGGCGGTTATACACCGCAATTCGGTGGCGGCCTGAAGGACTCCAGCATCGTGGCCGGTGTACGCGGTGAGTTCAACAATAACTTCAGCTACGATTTCAGCGCCAGCTACGGCCGTAACAAGTCATCCTTCTTCCTGGGTAATACCTGGAACCCTTCACTGGGGCCGGATGGCATAGTAAACGGCAACCTGCAGCGCCACTTCGAGCTGGGTTCTTATGTCCAGTCTGAAACCAATCTTAATGCCGACTTCGTCTATACGACTGATGTAGGCCTGGCTTCCGACCTGAACATCGCCTTCGGTTGGGAATGGCGTGACGAGCGTTTTGAAACAATCATCGGTGAAATCAACTCCTGGCAGGCTGGTAACTATGCCTTCCAGAACGTTGACGGTTCCAATACCTATTCCGATGGCGTGACCCCCCTGCCTAACCTGAGCATCGGTGCTCACGGTTTCGCCGGATTCAGCCCACAGCAGGCTGGCCTCTGGGGTCGTGCGAACTACGCTCTGTACACTGAATTGGAAGCAGACTTAACGGACGCCTTTACCGGTGGTGTTGCGGTACGTTTCGAGGACTTTGAGTCCTTCGGTACCACTACCAACTACAAGGTTTCCGGTCGTCTACGTGCTACCGACACCGTGTCGCTGCGTGCATCCTATAACACCGGTTTCCGTGCACCCACACCGGGTCAGGAAAACGTGACCAAGGTATCCACCATTACTATCGATGGTGAATTGCAGCAGCGTGGTCAGATTCCACCTACCAACCCCATTGCGGTGTTCCTGGGTGGTGCGCAACTGCAACCGGAGGAGTCTGATAACTTCTCAGTCGGTATGGTTTGGGATATCACTCCGGACCTTAACCTGACCGTGGACTACTTCACGATCAACGTTGAGAGCCGTATTTCCCAGACTGGTACCATCGACGTTCGCGGTGAGCCGGTACCGGCTGGTGTGAACTGCCCCGATGCTGCTGCCAGCCCGGTTGGCAACCTGTCCCTGTGTCTGCAGGAACTGGGTGTACCCGGTGCAGCGGACCTGAGCTCCATCTCGTTCTACACCAACGACTTCGAAACCACAGCCGATGGTATCGATATCGTGGCAACTTACGATGTGGACTGGGGTGATGCCGGTAGTGGTAACCTGGTTGCAGCCTGGAACTGGACTGAAACTGAAGTCGATAGTGCCGGTTCAGAGGTGGATCGTAACAAGGTGGTTAACCTGGAAGAACGCAACCCGCACAACCGGGGTGTGTTCACCTATAACCACTTTGTCAACGACTGGCGTTTCATGGCTCGTGCCAGGTACTACGACGATTGGGTAGCAGCCAGCTGGAGTGGCGACACTACACCTCGTGGTGCGGACGGAACAGGTTATACGCTTGATTGTACCTTCGGTGCCTTCAACGATAACTGTTACTCTGGTGAAACCATCTTCGATGCCGAGGCAGCTTATACCTTTAACGACAACTACACTGTAGTTGTCGGGGCCAGCAACCTCTTCGACCAGGAAGCACCGATTGATATCGACAATACAGACGGTACCATCGGATCCGGTAACACGTATACCGGCACTGCACCCTGGGGCTTTGAAGGAGCCTTCTACTACGCGAGACTGCGTATAGACTTCTAAATCTTCCTGATTTAGTAAGCGCGTACGAAGGGGCTGCACCAAGGTGCAGCCCCTTTTTATTTGCGCTTGTTTTTGAGTTATGACAAATGCAAAGTGCCGCAGCCGTGCTGTAATAGAAGTTCGCTAAATTTGATACACTACCGCCTGCGATACGGATTAAGCCACATGTTCGCCAAACTACTTTTTAAACAGCTCTACGACGAAACTTCCAGCACCTATACCTACCTGCTGGCCGATCCCCAGAGCCGGGAGTGTGTGCTCATCGATACGGTGTACGAGCAGCACGACCGTGATAATTCCCTGGTGCGGGAATTGGGCCTGACCCTTCTGGCCTGCCTGGAAACCCATTGCCATGCCGACCACGTCACCGGTGGCTGGCTGATGAAATACACTACCGGCTGTGAACTCATGGCCTCCGATGCCTCCGGTATCGAGCCCCTGGACCGAAGGCTCAAGCACGGCGATGAAATCAAGTTCGGCAACTACAAGCTGAAAGTCATCTGTACTCCCGGCCACACCGATGGCTGCGTCAGTTACCTGCTGGATGACAAGAGCATGGTATTTACCGGGGACGTGCTGTTGATCCGCGGTTGCGGCCGCACTGATTTCCAACAAGGCTCCGCGGCCAAGATGTATCACTCCATTAAAGAAGTGCTGTTCTCCTTACCCGATAGCTGCATCGTCTATCCAGCCCATGACTACTCCGGCCGTACCGCCAGCACTATCGGCGAGGAGAAAGACCTGAATCCCCGCATTGGCGGCCAGGCCAATGAAAATGATTTCGTCGGCTTCATGGAGAACATGCAGCTGCCCCACCCCAAGGCGCTGGACATCGCCGTGCCGGCCAACCTCAAGGGAGGGAAACCAGAAGATGATCAACTGCCAAAAGCTCCCGACTGGGCTCCAGTAATAACAACGTATAGCGGAGTTAAGGAAATTTCCCCACAGTGGGTGGCAGCAAACCTGGACAAGGTGCACCTGCTGGACGTCCGCACCAGGGTCGAGACCGAAGAAGAGAGTGCCCGCCTGGAAGGTGCCCAGCTCATTCCTATCAACGAGCTGCGGGACCGCCTCGACGAAGTGCCCATGGATAAACCCGTCATGACCATTTGCCGTTCCGGCAAACGTTCGGTACTTGCCTATGACATCCTGAAAAAGGCCGGGGTGGAAAAGGTAGCCAACGTCAACGGCGGCCTGCTCAGGTGGTACGCGGAAGGTTTACCGGTTAACTAGGCTTCCAACCCATTTTCTGTCGCGGTGTGTTCCTGCCATTGCTCGTAGAGGTGCATTGGTGAAACCTGTTCTACGGATAGAATAAGTTCATCAATGTATGCAGAAAAGCCTGGAGAGTAATACTCCTTGTGTATCTGCCACCAGGTCCTGATACCGGGATAGGCCAGTAACTCGTTGGAAACAGAGCTCTCATAGCCCTTGTATATATCCGCATCGAGGGTGCCGTGATTAAACTGGTACCACTGGTTTTCCATACTATTAAACCAGGCTTTGCAGATCAGGGTAAATCGCAACAATTGTGTGGGGGTCATCTTGCTGCTGCCCATGGCTCCCAGGGCATAGGCTTCCGAGTTGTGGGGCGTCGACACCTGCATCAGGGTATTGGTCCAGATGCTTACGTTGGTTGCCAGGGTGGAACTGCGCGTGCCCCGGGTATTCTGGCGAATTTGCATGGCAATCCAGATCAGGGAAAACACTACGGCGATTCCGCCAACGAACTCGCCTATGGCGGCATATTGATCCAAACTCATACTAGCCCTCACTGACAATCATGAATGTGGCACTGCAGGTGGCCACCAGTTTTTCTTCACAGTTAATCTTGATCTCGACACGATACAGTCGCTTGCCGGTATGAATCACTTCAGCCCGCGCAATCAATTCATCGCCGCCGGGGGGACGAATAAAGGCGATACTGAGATCAGTAGTAGCGGTGAGGCTGCCCTCCGGCCTGATGGATCGTACCGCAACACCGGCAGTGGTATCGGCCAGGGAACTGAGTACTCCACCGTGTACCCTGCCCCCGGTATTGAAATGAAAATCCTGCAGCATCACCTTACAGGTGGCGATGCCTTTTCCTGTTTCCTCTATCTCGATACCCAGGTGGGAGCCGAACGGGCTCATGGGTAATTCTTTGCTTACTTCCATCGCGGGTTAATCCAGTGGCGCTTCCGCCATTGCCCTGATCAATTCAATCAGACCGGCAATGTCCCTGAGGTCGGCGATCTCCGCCGGAGAGTGGCTGTAACGGCCCGGCCAGGACAATCCGGCATTAGGTGCACCATAGGGAGTGAAGGTTGTGCCATCGGTACCGCCCTGGGTTAATCCAAACTGGTGTTCCAGCCCGGCATCCGTGGCAATGCGGCGGTTCCGATCAAGTTCATAAGGGGTTGCCATGGAAGAGTTTTCAATGGAGCGCAGTACCGGTCCGCGACCCAGGGGCGCGTAAGCAAAGTGAGGTGATTCCAGCGGTGTATCCGAGGTCACAAAGGTATCGACGCTGTAAACGCGGCGACTGAGGCGGCCATACTGGGAGGCAAGGCGGGCGGCGCCTCTCAGGCCACCCTCTTCCCGCACCGACCAGGCAAAGATGACACGGTGATCGAGTTGCGCCGGGTCGATATCCTGCAATGCCAGCAACAAGGCAGTAGATCCCACCCGGTCATCCATGCTGCGCGCGGCATAGCGATAAGGCCCCATGCGATGTCCTTCTTTATAAATAGTCACGCCCATGCCGTCGACCACGCCAGCGGCAGCCAATTGTTCCGAGTTCATGCCGAACCAGGCACGGATATTTTGCGGCTGTTTCTGTTGGGGATCGGACCGGGTTAAAAACACGCCACGCAACAACGGCGCTTCCGGATCGGAATCGATGTCACTGCCCGAATCCAGTTCCAATACCGCTGGTTGTCCTTCCCATGCGGTGCTCACCGCCCCGCCCAGTCGCCGCAGGTTCACCACGCCATTGCCATCCATGCTCTCAACCTCGAATCCCACTTCATCCATGTGGGCCACGAACACCGCGGCCTGGCTTACCGGGCCAAACTCCACCCAGAGATTGCCCATGTCATCCACCTGGGCGAGCTGCCGGGCCCATTCCGGCATGGCGTTGTAGATGATGTTGCGTACCGAGCCTTCATGACCGGGCACGCCATAACTCTCGGCCAACCGGTCCAGGGTCCCTGCAACTTCCGCGACCCGCTGCTCCTCCTGGCCCAGGTTAATGCGATAGCGGCTGGCATTTAGTTCGGTGCGTCTTTGCGGTGCCGGCAGCCAGCGTGGCAACCCGGCATCGCTCTCGATCGCCTCCACCAGGGCTGATAAAAGTTCATTGGCGGAGTCGAGGCTGACCCGTTCCATCAGGGCGTCTGGATCAAGGACTTCTGGAGCAATGATGCGCATGTCCTGCCGGGTAAGGTCCAGCAGGACAGAGTCCACCCTTCCCGGCAATTCAGTCACGGTCTCATTGCGAAAACTTTCTTCGCCGGGCGCCAGCACAATCAGTTTTCGCGCCGTCATATCCCGTGACAATGCCGCGCCGAGTCCAACCCAGCCGAATACCTGTTGCACGCTCATCACGTAGGTCGTGGTTCCGCTGCCGGTACTTATTCCTGCTTCGGCAGCAGCCAACAAAGCCGCGCAACCAATCCTGGCACCAGCCCGGGGACCGGCGGCTTCATTGGCATAACCCCAGGCGGGCAGGCTGCGAATCACGGGATCCAGCAGGGAAATTCCCATGTCCGCAACCTGGGCATTAGATTCTGCGCCCACATCCAGCCACAGGTCATCCTGGGTAATGATGGCGGTTTCATCCCGGTGCTGTGCAGCGAAATGACCATTGGCCACGGCGCTAACCCCCACCAACGGTCCCTGCCGGGTGAGTATGCGCAATTGCTGGCCCTCATGGGCCTGGTCCCACAGCGGGTGCCGGGAACCGGCGCCAATGCGATGCAGGCGCAGGTAACCATTCGTGGTGACCTGGCTAACCGCATAGCTGTATGCATCCAGTGCACAGGCAACTACGGTATGGGGCTGTCCTTCACCAGTTTTTTTGACCAGATTGCCGTAGTCGTCCTTTTGCCAACCAGAATAGGTAGAGATGATGGCGTTGGTTGCCAGGTGTTCATGTCCGGTTGGCGCATCCAGCGCCACCCAGGATGCAAGGGTCGATACATCGGATTCCTGTGCCTGCAATCCCACTGAGAAGGAAAGCGCGGCGATCGCGGTTATTTTTCTAATCATCATGTTGCTGCTTTGAACTAATTGGGAAGTCGGTATGCGAATACGTAACCGCCTTGCGGATCTTCTTCTTCCGCGGGGAGCACACGGGTTCCGGAAGCGGCATTTGAATTGTAAACCGGTGAAGTGACGATAATGGTTTGTTGGCCCGAAGGCGAAAAGTAACTCATGGGCGAACCCTGGGATGAATAGGGAATATCATCCTGCCAGAGAATGTCCCCGCTCAACAAGTCAACCGCGCGTACGGTGTTGTCAAACGTACCTGCTATGAAAATAAGCCCGCCGGCGGTAGTGACGGTGCCGGCTGTCAACGGTGTTCCCACGTTGAACGGCAATCGAGTCGGTATTCCCCATGGACCGGTGTCCCGGGCACTGCCTATTGGGCGCTCCCACAACAACTGCCGGGATTCCAGGTCAACGGCAGCCAGGACACCATAGGGAGGTTGTTGGCAGGGAATATCCAATGGCGAGATAAATCGCACCGTGGTGTGGGAGTAAGGCGTACCCAGTTGGTTGCCGGGCACACCCTCGGGCAGTTCCTCCCGGGGAATCAGAGTTAGCTGGTTTGCCATCACGATGGGATTCACCACCATGATGTTATTGACCTGGTCCACACTGACGCTGCCCCAGTTATGGCCGCCGTAATTACCGGGGAATTGCAGGATTGTGCCGATCCCCGGTACGGTGAAATGCCCTTCGTAGCGCATCTTGCGAAACTCGATGCGGCACCATAACTGATCCAGGGGGGTTACACCCCACATCTTCTCTTCACTGAGATCGGGGCGGAAATTGGGCAGGTCCACGGCAAAAGGTTGGGTATTGGCCACCCATTCTCCCGGCGCGGCCCCCTCCTGGGGTACCGGCAATTCCTGGATATCGAACAGCGGTTCCCCCGTAACCCGGTTCAACACGAATACTTCCGCCCGCTTGGTCGGCACCAGCACCGCCGGTACCTTTTCACCATCGTCACCGGGCAAGTCAATCAGCACAGGTTGCGATGCAATATCATAATCCCAGATGTCGTGATGGGTGGTCTGGAATGACCACACGGGAAAACCGGTTTCTCCGTCGATGGCCACGACGGAACTGGCATACTGTTCGCTCACCTCCATGCGATAACCGCCAAAGTAATCCGGGGTTTCATTACCTGTAGGCGCATAAATCATTCCTAACTCTTCATCTACGCTGAATAGGCTCCACACGTTAGGTGTGCCACGGGTATAGACTTCGCCGCGCAGGGGCTCGGTGTTCACTCCAGGCCGGCCCATGTCCCAGGCCCAGGCAAATTCACCACTGATAGCATCGAATGCGCGTACCACACCGGACGGCTCACCCACGGAACGGTTGTCGAATACCCAGCCGCCCACGACCGCATTGCCGCGCACGATTCCCGGTGGTGATGTCTGGAAGTTGAACACCAGCGGATCGTTACCCATGCCGATGGTCAGGTTTATCTCGCCCAGGTCACCGAAGTTAACGCAACGTTCTCCACTCAGTGCGTCCACGGCGATAAGGCGTGCATCGGTGGTAGCGGTAAGTATGCGCTCGGCACATTCGCCCTGGTAATCATCCGGCGCCGCGAAATAAGAAACACCACGGCAACCGGTAGTGAAATAGCGGGCAAACTCCAGGTGTTCAGGATCAATTAGCGGATCAAATTGCCAGGCCAACTCCCCATGCTCTGCATTGAGAGCCACAATCTTGTTGCCACCGGTGCAGAAATAAATCAGCTCGCCAACCTGCAACGGCGTCGCCTTGAAGGCACCACCGGCACCGGTTCGATAAGACCAGGCCAGTTCCAGGCTGGCCACGTTTTCAGTATTGATCTGGTCCAGTGGCGAAAAGCGGCTGCCGCCCAGGTCGTTACCGTAAGACGGCCAGTCATTGTGGGTATTCACGGTATTAATGCCGCTACGTGGTGCCAGGGGATTTACTTCATGGCCACTTCCGGCGGCCAGCACGTAGGCCGCGACAAGCACGACAACGGCAGTAACACCATTGGCTACCTTGCTGGCCAGCAGGGTCGGCGGGTTGCCATTGTATAAGCCATTGCGATACCAGGGCGTCAGGAACCAGGCACCGATCACCGCCAGTGGCAGTGTGCGCGGCGCCAGTGCCCACAGGTTGGTCCCCGACTCCATCAGTGCCCAGGCAATAGTAACTACCAGCAATCCGCCGTAAATATAGGAGCCCATGGGATCCCGGCGCCACACCCGGATGCCACATGCAATAAGCGCAAGTGCGACCAGGAAATAATAGAAGGAACCGCCGAGCAGGATTAATTGCAAGCCGCCCAGCAACATTGGCAGGGCAATGAGAAAGAGAATTACGGGAAAAACTCTGGGGGGAGCGGGTGTCGAGCCTGCCGTCATAAACCCTGCCTTCTTCTGCGTGTTGTTGGGGTTCGGCTTTGATTCTCGACTATAGCCCAGATTGCAGGGTGAGGCTATGGCCTACCAGATACCCGGCAATACGCGCCAGCGCACTCGTTGTATGTATTCCGTATAACCCTTCAGGTCACGCTTCAATACCGATTCTTCATTTAGAATTCTTGGAACGAGACAACACAGGGCAATCAATGCGGGAACAAGCGCCCACCATGACGCCAAAGCTATGGGTGCGGATATAAACATCAGCATGGCTGCACTGTACATGGGGTGGCGTACCCGTGCGTAGAGACCAGTATCGATAAGCTCCTGGTCTTCATCAACCTTGACCACCCGGGAGGCATGACTATTGATTTTCATCACGTAGGTCATTCCGCCGTAACTCGCCACCGCCACCAGTATGGCGAGTAAGGCGAGGCCATCGGGCACTGCCGACCAGGTGAAGCGCTTGTCGAAACCGGCAACCAGGTACAGTGAAAAAACACTTAATGCCATTACCGCAATGATCAGTTTCTGCGGCCGCTCCGTTTCTTTCATCTCCATGCGCTCTTCCAGCGCTTCCGGACTGTGCTTGAGGAACCAGGGTGTCACGGCCACCATCACCAGCAGGATGCCGCCGAAATAAGCATAGACCTGCCAGTAATCCAGTGTCCCCGCCGGGAGCAGAATAAGCAGCCAGACAACAACAGGCAGCAACAGGATGCGCGCCACAATCTTGATAAGCAATGGATTCATGGTGTGGTCCTTTGTGAATTAATCTGCCGCACCGGCATTCTTCCTGCGCTGTTCCTCCTTGAACCGGAGTTTTTCACGCTTGCGCCTGCGAATGGTCTCTTGCATGGGCTGGCCGATATGGACCTCGCCACGTTCCCTCGCCAACTGCACCTGTCTTTCTCGCTCGGCGAATCGTTTTACCTGGCTGTGGCTATGCTTGTCATAACAATAGGGACAGCTTATACCCTCCTGGTAATGTTCGCTTTGCTTGTCGTCATCCGTAATTGGCATGCGGCAGGCATGGCACTGGTCGTAATTGCCCTGCTCCAGCTTGTGGTTTACGGTGACCCGATTGTCGAACACAAAACATTCGCCCTGCCACTTGCTCTCAGCCTCGGGAACTTCTTCCAGGTATTTCAGGATGCCACCCTTGAGGTGATATACCTTGTCGAAACCCATTTGCTTCAGCAGGGCTGTTGATTTCTCACAGCGGATACCACCGGTACAGAACATGGCGACTTTCTTGTGCTTGCTTGTATCGAGATTTCGTTCCACGTAGGCGGGAAATTCACGAAAAGATTCCGTTTCCGGGTTGACCGCTCCCTCAAAGGTACCGATCTCCACCTCGTATTTATTGCGCGTGTCGAGCAGCAATACATTGGGATCAGTAATCAGCTCGTTCCAGTCGCTGGCATCAACATAGGTGCCTACGATGTGATTTGGATCGATGCTTTCCACCCCCATTGTCACGATCTCTTTCTTTAATTTCACCTTGGTGCGGTAGAAAGGATTACTGTCGGTGTAGGATTCCTTGGCCTCCAGCCCGGCAAAGCGCTGGTCGCCGCGGAGAAAACTCAACACCGCGTCGATGCCATCCCGCGAACCGGCGACTGTGCCATTGATTCCTTCCGGGGCAAGCAGCAGGGTACCGCGCACATCATGCTGCAGCATCAGCTCGAGCAAGGGCTGGCGAAGTTGTTCGAATTCGGGAAACTGGGCGAAGCGGTACAGGGCTGCTACCACCACGCTATTTGCTGGCGAATTCATGGTTCTTCCTTTATGCTGGCTGGAGCGTAAATCCAGGGCAGGCGTGAATTTTAAAGGCTTCGGCCCGGGAAATACAGACTACTTACCAGACTTCTGGCAGGAACTTTCAGGCACTACCCTATGTATACAAACTGGTTGCTCAGCGCCCTGACATTCGCCGGCTATCTTGGCGCAACGGCTCTCATTTCAAATGTCATTCGGGATGTGGGGCAGCGCAAAAACGCGGCGCCAAAACGGGCCATTTATGTCAGCAAGATTTTCAGTTTTGCCGTGGCCATCGTATGCCTGTTCCTGCTATTTATCATCTGGGGCGTGGACTTTGATGGCATTGTCCTGTTTGGCACTTCGATTCTGGCCATAACCGGCGTTGCCATGTTCGCCCAGTGGTCCCTTTTATCCAATCTCACTGCCAGTATCGTGATTTTCTTCAGCTACCCGGCGCGCATTGGCGATCGCATTCGCATCATAGACGGAGATAACTCCATCGAAGGAGTGATAGTAGACATTAATATGTTCCAGGTACTGATTGAAGACGATAACCAGAACCTGATGAACTACCCCAATAACCTGCTGGTGCAGAAGCCTTTCGTGAAATTATGCGGCAAAGGAGCACCGGTAGTAGGTAAGCACCTTACTAAAAGTGAAGAACAATCCGAAGAAAAGCAGGTTGCAGCCTAACCGTACCCGATTATCACCCTAATCCATTATTGTGCTGCCGCGATCAATTACCACGGCGGCGCAGGCATTGTTTCAACAGTTCCGAGCCTTGAGAGCAAGCTGGAACAGAGCCAGCTCTGCAGTTTCGGCTTCAGCGCCTCATCACCCAAAACCTCAACTTCTCCATTTCCAACCTCGTCATCGAATCCCGATTGGCAGGTCCAGATGGCAGTCATAGTCTTGAGGGAACAACGAATCAGGATGTCAACGTCAAGATTGGGATCGTCCAGGCACAGGTCAATCTGTCCAGCTTTCGAGATCAGCCACCAGTCCTTGTTACCTGCAGATGCATCCGGAAATTCAAATTGCACGACAATTTGATTACTGGGAAAAACCTGGGGATTCACGCTCCTGCGAATATCCCACATCAATAATCCCGCCGATAAATCCCCATCACGCAAGTCTGACCTGGCCCAGCGGTGACCCCATGCGCCAAAATATTCGACGATAGGACGCAATTCCTTGCCAGCCTGGGTCAGGTGATACTCCGCAAGTTTGCCTCCCTGCCTGATAATTATGCCGGCCTGTTCCAGCTCTTTTAGTCGAGTAGATAGCAGGGATGGCGAAATTCCAGGTACGCCTTGCTGCAGCTCTGAAAATCGCGTGCTCCCAGCGATAAGTTCCCTAACGATAATCATCGTCCAACGTTCGCACAGGATTCGTGCCGCCTGTGCCAAAGGGCAAAATTGTCCATAATCTTTCATCTCAGCAAGTCCTTAGCGTATAAACTTCTGAATCGACAGATCTATGATATTTATAAAACTACAAAATTTGAAGTTATCAGCCGCTGATTGAATGTTATGGTTGAGACCTAGATTCATGAAGACTGGAGGATTCTCGTGGGATCACTATATGAAAGACTTGGCGGCTCTGAAGGGATCACCCGAATTGCAGAAACGTTGGTTGATCTGCACCTGGCAAACCCAGCCATTAGTTCACGCTATAAGAATTCGGAACGATCCAAGCTGGTCAATGGCGCTGCGACTTTCTTTATAACTGGAACAGGGGGGCCGGAAGTCTACGAGGGCCAGAACATGCTGGCGACACACAAGGGGATGAATATCGCGCCCGCGGAATTTATGGCCGTGCTGGATGACGCACTGGGCGCGCTGGAACAGAACAATATTGGACAACGGGAGCAGGAAGAAGTGCTCTATGTGTTATACAGCATGCGTAATGAGATCGTTGGCGTCTGACGGCTTCCTGCCAGTGCTTAGTCGGTTACAACCGGTAGTTTGCTCGGGAGCCCCCATTCCGCCCAGGATCCATCATACACTGCCAGGTTTTCATAACCGGCGATATTGGCGGCTAATGTCAAAATGCAGGCCGTAATACCGGAGCCGCAACTCGTAATCACTTTTTGTTGTTGATCGGCAAGCCCGGTTAGGATGTCTCGCAGCTCGTGGGGCTTCTTCATGTAGCGATCATCCAGCACTTCCCGGCAAGGCAGGTTACGTGCGCCTGGCATGTGACCACTGCGCACCCCCGGCCGTGGTTCGGGTGCAGTGCCGTTAAACCGACCGGCGGAACGGGCATCGAGAATGCGGCATGAATCATCGGTGATCGCCGCCAGCACCACTTCGAAATCGCAAAATAGACCCGGCTGCAGTGACGCTTCGAAATCCCCTGGCGAAACACCGGTCGCGTAGTCACCGACCGTGTCATTGCCGGCTTCCACCCAGGCAGGTAAGCCACCATCCAGCACCGCTACCCGCTCGTGACCCATGGCCCGGAACATCCACCAGGCCCTTGGGCTGGCGTAAATCCCCACGTCATCGTAAACCACTATTGTGCTTTCGTGATTCACACCGAGCTCCCGCACTTTCTGCTGGAACAGTTCGGCCGTGGGCATCATGTGAGGCAGGGAGCTGTTGGGCTTGCACACTTCCTGGTCGTAATCGAAGCGCCGGGCGCCGGGAATTGCGGAAAACTTCCCATCCTTGTTGATGGATTCAAACCCGGGCACTACGGGCGGTACCGAGGCGTCCAGCACAACGAGATTGTCTTCTCCCAGCCGCTCGGCCAGCCAGTCCACGTTAACCAGGGAAGGAATTGCTTCTGTCATGGAAGATCAGGAGATTACAACAGCAACACGAATTCGCGCAGCTTGTCTTTCAGTTTCGCTGTGTTTTCCGGGCCGAGACGAATCAACTGCTTGTTTACCGCTGACAGGTTTTCGATGCTGGAATCCGCGTAGAGGTACATCACCGATGGCTTGACCAGCTGGAATGGCCCTTCGACATCCTGGGCCTGCAGCACGTTATTTACTGCCTGGCGCAGGGTGTCATCGAAATTTACATTGCGAAATCCGATCTCGGCATAGGCCTGCTGAAACAGGGGTGACAACACCCGGTACAGCGCCAGCGCATGTTCGGTGTCGATGGCAACGAAGGCATCCACTGCCGCATTAAAGCGGTCATGGGCGCTGTCATCCATGACATAGAGATTTTCATCCAGGTTACGTACCGGCATTTCCTGTTGCATGGGCCGGTATGGCAGGTCGGTCTGGGGGAATTCTTCCCGGCTGATGTTCTCAACAAATACCACAAACCTGCGCACGATTTGCTGGTCGGCCAGGAATCCGATCAGCGCCGCCCCATTCTGGATTGCGCGCAGGTTTTCAAGAACAAAGTCATCGCTGTCATTGAGCGAAGGCAATGGGATGATGGATTCTTCTACTTGCTCGGGTTCTGCTTCTTCCACCACCACTTCCACCGGGGCCGGCGCCACTTCCGGTTCCGCGGCGGCGGCCGCGGGTGGCTCCGGTTCGGGTTCAAGTTGAGTGCGGGGCAGTATGGGCTGAATGACCGGTTCCGGCTCTTCTTCCACCACCGGCTCCGGTGCTGGCGGCTCGATAATTACCGTGGTAGTGCCACTGGGCGCCTCGAAGGTAACAGCCAGGTAGACGAGATAAAGCAGCGTCACGATGGCAACGCCTGCAATCACGAATAGACTCGATTTGGACATGGATTAACTATCCCGCTGAAGAGGCAGTATTCTGGCACAGGGCCTGTAGCCCCACAACTTGGCAGCAATGGGTATCAGGATGCTGCCATCTCTTGCCAGAGTTTGGCCACAATTGCCACGTTCCTGGCACCAGGGCCAGGCACCGGAAAAAACAAAACCCCGAAAGCTTTGACGCTCCGGGGTTTCATTTGGTTCGACTTTTTATTCTTGTTTCTTTCTTTCTTGCTACTTGCTTGCCTTGCGTTGCGGCGAAACTATCGCTTTGGGAATCCCAGTTCTGCCATGGTATTGGTCAGGTCTACCCCGGCGGTGGCCGGGTTGGTTTCCTTGTCAATCTTCAACACGGTACCGTCTATGCCGATGTAGTAAGTCCAGCGATTGGCCATACCAATGTCGCGCAATACGCCATAGGCGGTGGTCATTTCCTTGGACTCGTCAGACAGGATAGGAAATCCAGCCTGGTGTTCCTCGGCGAAAGCCGTATTGGTTTCTATGTCATCGACGCTGGCCATGAAATAGGCAACGTCAAATTCCTGGATTTCTCGGGCACTGTCACGCAGCGCCTTGCATTGCATGGTTCAGCCACCGGTGAAGGCTTTGGGAAAGAAGGCAATCACCACTGGCTTTTCACCGATAAACTGGGACAGGCTATAAGTCTGTCCATCGGATCCTGGCAGGGTGAAATCCGGCGCCTTTTCCCCCTCCTCCAACGCTGCTGCGGGCAGGCTCGCAAAAGCCAGCATGGCGACCAGCGCCAGGCCCACGCGGGAAAGCAGTTTCTGAATTGGGGACATGAGTACACTCCGTCTTGTTATTGGGGCGGCAGGCCAACCAGCGCCCGCCTCCGCAGCCCCTTTTTTAGCGTTTTCGGTGGCAAATTGCCAGTAATTCCGGACCGGCGGAGCCGATTGGCCGCTCTAAAACAGGGATTCCCGGCGCGAGGTCCGGCGTAGCTGCTGGCTCTCCAGCTGCAGGGATGCGATCTGGGAATCGATTTCCTCGAGTTCGGCCGCGGACAGGTCCGGATTCTGCTCGCGCAGATCCATAAGGCGTTCTATGGAATTGTTAATAACCCGGGTGTAGCGGCTAAGGGCATAACTCTTGGCGGTGCGCTGAGACGCCCGGTACTGGGGATTCTCTACCCGCACCCTGACACACTGGGTCTCGAGCTGCCCCTGGCTGTTACGCACCCGCTGACATCTTTGCTGGGTAATATACGGGCTCACCGTGCCCTGGAAAGCAGTATAGGGAGTCCGGGCGATTTCCCGTGCCAGGATAATGTCGGCCTCGGACTTGCCGGCAACCAGATTGAACAATTGCCGGGGTGTTCCCTGTCCGCTTGCGTCCAGTGTCGCCAGGGTCGTACCGTAGGTGATGCTGAGATCTTCGGCGGTGCTGCTGAGTCCGCGATAGCTCTGGTCCAGAAGGTTCTCTCGCAGCAGGCGCAGCTTCCAGCGACCGAATTGGTCCAAAGAATCGAGGTAGCGATCGTCATCGAGCGCGAACAGGCGCCGGTGCATGTGCAGGTTCAATTCCTGATACTTATCAACTTCATCCCAATCCCGCAGCGCACCATGGTTGGCTAAAAGCGCCTGGATGATCGGGAGCTGGTCCTCGCTATAAAGACCGCTGTTAATCCGGGTGATCTGCAAGGCCTGGTCGTTCACATCCGCGGCCTCTTCATAACGCCCGTTTTCGCGCAGGAATATAGCGAGATCGACGTAGGCTTCTGCCAATGACGGATGGTATATGCCCACAGTCTCGCGCAGAGATTCGATTCCTCCGTAGCGCTGCTCGAGTTCTCTCGCGAGCGCCATGGCCTGGGCCTGTTCCTCCGCGGATTGTTGGTCTGCCGCGCTGGATTCCGGATCGTTCTGCGCAAGCAGTACAGGCGTGCAGAGCCACAGGGCAAGCAGGAAGAAAAGCCGCTTTTTACTAATTCTGGTCATAGCCTGGTTTTCTCGAGACCACCGGCCGGAAACCGGCCACGCCATTTAGTGTATAGCGGCTTTGACCTGAATCAATACTTAATCCATTTGCTCAGCAGGTAACACTCTATTTCAATTAGGCTAAGCCCTTAATTTATGGGGCTTTCCGCCGTTTTAGCCCGATATTCCTAGCTGCCTGTGACAATCTGCCGCATTCGATACCTGGGTGGCTATCTCTATAATTTCGCTCTATTTTTTTTCCAACAATAGCAATCAACAAGCTCACGGAGAGTCCCTTGAATCCACACCGAAAGAAGCTGCTAAGCAGCATGGTTTTCTTTGCCGTAACCGGTAGCCAAACCGCACTGGCCCAGCCCACACAGGTTGAAGAAATCACGATTATTGGCCGCCAGGAATTCATCGAAACCGAGTTCACCGCGCGCCGCGATGGCGCCAACGTGGATTCGGCCAAGCTCATGGGCCAGGTGCCCGGTGGCGGTGCCGCAAACAACGGCCCCCTGAGCGGCCAGATCCAGTATCGCGGCATGTTCGGCCCGCGGGTTGATGTGCGTGTCGACGGTATGTTGATTCACGGGGGCGGCCCCAACTGGATGGCCCCGCCCCTGCACCACATACCCGCCCCGCTGATGGAAGAGCTGGTCGTACAACAGGGCATTTCCTCTGTTTCCGCCGGCGGCAATATTGGTGGTGCCGTTAACGGACTGTGGAAGCGTCCTGCATTCGGATCCAGCGGCGAGTGGGGATTCACCGGCGATACCGAGTTCGGTGTTAGCAGCGTAGATGATGGCACCAGCGCAGCCGGTATTCTGGGATTCAGCAACAATACCCACCGCGTCTATGTGGTGGGAAACATTGACGAGGGTGACAACTATGACACCCCCCGGGGTGAGGTGACTGCCACCCAGTACGAGCGCCTGGTGACCGGCATTGGTTACGGTTACGATGACGGCAGTAACGAATTCGAAATCGACTTTCACAAGATTGAGACTGATGATACCGGCACGCCCAGCCTGCCCATGGACATCGACTGGTTCGATACCGAGACATGGAACGCCATGTACCGGGGCCAGTTCGGCGCTGTCGGGCTGGAAGCTCGCGTCTATGGGTCCGAGATCGACCATGGCATGAGTAACTTCCTGCTGCGTACCGCTCCGGACTTCTCTTCCCTGATGCTCCCTCCTTTCCTGGGAGACGATAAGCGCAACGTACTCACCGACAGTGATGAGTTTGGCTACAAGCTGGCCCTGGATTTCGAGCTGGGTGAAGGCACTGCTGTCGTGGGCATCGAAGGCAAGGATGCAGAGCATAACGCCACGGTTTATGACCCGGACTTCGCTCCTTTTTACGTCCAGAACTTTAACAATGTCGATGTGGACAGCACCTCCTTCTTTGCGGAATGGACGGCAATGTTCAGCAATACCTGGTACGTGGAACTGGGAGCACGCATCGAACAGGTAGACATGAGCGCGGGCAATGTAGGCGCTTTCCCTGCCGACCTGGTAGATACTAATGAGGCCATGTGGCCCATGGGTACACCACCGCGAGCCGTGTGGATGCTACGTGAAGGATTCAATGCCGCCAATCGAAACATAGACGACGACAACGAAAACCTGGTCGCCAAGGTGCGGTACCAGGCAACGGACATACTTGTAATCGAAGCGGGCTATGCCCATCGTACCCGTTCGCCGTTGTACCAGGAACGCTTCCTGTGGATTCCCCTGGAAGCCAATGCCGGGTTGGGTGACGGTAATAACTATGTAGGTAACCTGGCCCTGCGCCCGGAAGAATCGGACCAGTTTGAGCTGGGTTTCGACTTCGACATGGGCTCCTCCTATTTCTCACCGCGATTCTACGTGCGGGAAGTGGATGACTACATCCAGGGCGTGCCTTCCATGAACATGGCCGTGGTCGGTGTCAGCACCAATGCCAATGGCGACCCGACGCCGTTGATGTTCGCCAACACCGATGCGACCTTTCGCGGAGTCGATGTCACCTTCGGCTTTGAACTCATGGATAACTGGACCATTGACGGAGTTGCATCAGTGGTGCGCGGTGAGCGCGACGACATCGACGACAACCTGTACCGGGTAAATCCCAACACCCTGCGTATTTCCGCCAACTACGATGGTGGTGATTTCGCGGTGAAGATCGAGCAAGTAATCGTGGATGACCAGAATCGCATATCCCAGACCAATACCAATGACCCTGCCAATGGCAACAATACCAACAGCCCCACTCCGGGATACTCGCTCACCAACGCCTACCTGGACTGGTTTATCGATGAAAACCTGAGCCTTACCGTGGGTGTGGAAAACCTGTTCGACGATGACTACATCGACCACCTGACCGGGTTTAATCGTGTGCTGAACAGCGTGGTCCCTCGCGGAACCCGCATGGTGGGACCGGGCCAGAACTTCTTCGGCCGACTGCAGTGGCGGTGGTAGTTCTGTAGCTACTGGATAGGGGACAGGATTTATCCTGTCCCCCTGACCGGACTCAATCCCGCCAAAGGGACCCCAGTTGTTTATCCTACTGGGCGTCGATCAGCTGGTCGGTAAATTCGTCTTTGCCGAGAATCACACCGGGGCGTCGACCCTCTTTTCTACCCAGAGCTGGTCCCGATTTATCAGTCCGCTGAATTCCACGCGGCAAGCAGTGAATGTTCAGGAGTTTCTGTTCGCCTCCATTCCCTGGGTGTACCAGTTGCGCAGCGGACAGTTGCCCATAGACCAGAATATCACTCAATTGGGCCTTCTCGCTTTCCGGGCTCTCGGCGAGTAATTTTTCGACTCTTTTCTGAACCCGTAGCTTCGCGATTTCTGAAACAGATTCATAGACCATCTCTTTCACAAGATTGCTCCGAAACCTATATATGGATCGCGGTGTAACACCGCTGTGGCTCAGGTAGCCCCGGTGAACCAGGTTTTTAAGGTGCCTGCTTATAGTCTCCGGTTTCAACGGCTCACATATCCTGAAAAGCACACTTTCCGATACTTGCGAGCCTAGCAGGGAACATAGTTGTAATATTGACTTGCCGGCACCCAGCTTGTTGATTTTAGATAGCATCTTTCGCTTGAGATACTCTGTAGGGCGCACTTCGGTCAGAAACAAATTGCCATCATTTTCCATGGACTCCATAACCGCCCGGGTTAATTCTTCAAGAATGAGTGGATTTCCTCCTGCCTCACTTACGATTGAATCCATCAAGCGTTCGTGAATCCTGGTGCTTCCCAATACCTGGTTGATTAGTTGCCTGGACGATTTTTTGGACAAGTTTTCCAGGTCAAGCGCTGTTACATTGGCGCAGGACTCCCAGTCAAATACCGCTCCCGGCCGAGTCGTAATCAGGCAGAGTCCGCTGAATTCAGAGTTCAATCCGGCGAGCGTACCGGCAAACTCCAGCGTTGCCGGATCCGCCCAGTGAATATCTTCAATTACCAGCAACAATCGTTTCTCACCTGCCATGGCAATAAAGCACTTGATAACCAAACCGGGGTTGGCGGCCAGCAGATCGAATTCTTCCGGGCTTTTTTCGGTAATCAGGTTACAAGGCCATTTCATCTGCAGTTCAGCCCTTGCTGATTCGGCGTAGTGCCTCAGGGGGTCAAGGGACAACTGGGATTCAATGGGAGAACATGCAAGGCTAATCACATGGCCATCGCCCCTGTTCTTCACATCCCTGACAAGCTCGTCCACGAGGGCCGATTTTCCGATTCCATCTTCGCCCCTCAGCATCGTGATCTCAAATTCCCCTTCGAGAGCCCTCTGCCAGCGTTCACGCAACAACTCAATTTCTACTTCCCTGCCAACAATAAGATTCGGCGCTGGCGCGACCGAGGAAACCGCGGGATTGTCAATCGATCCCGCGATCAGTTCGAAAACTTCTGTCTCCTCACCACTGGAGCTATTGGTGAAAGTGCCTTTACTGCAACAGCGGACTCGATCCCTAAGCAGTTTAAATGTGTAACGGTCCATTAGTACTGATTGAGGGCTCGCCAGCTCCCGAAGCCAGGTCACAGTCTTCAAGTCTCCAGACAGGGTATCCGGATTGAGCTGCTGTTCAGCACCTTCGATAGTCAGTGAATTGCTGCGCAGACCAATTGATACGGCTATCTCGACTTCATTGTTTAGCCTAAATCGCATGTTTTCTGTACTGCGAAGTAGAGACACTGCTGCACATACTGCAGCGAAGCCTTCGTTCTCAACAGGCTTAGGATGACCAAACAAGAGATCGAAATTTGCCCCCTCTCGATTCAGCAAGGAACATGGGTAGGTCGTACAAAGGTGGTCTATGAGCTGGGCAATAGACTCCAGCTCTAATTTGCTGAATTCTTTGCTTTCAACTTCAAAGTTTTTAGATACGATGCTAAATGCACACTGCATTACGGTGATCTGTTCTATCGCTTCGATGTGCATTTCCCTGGCCAATTCGTCGGGCTGGTCTTCACCTTTGACCAATGAATACTCCGATGTCTGTTCATGACAATCACGTCTTTCGGAAGGATTGCAATCTTCAGTTCGCTTAAGACCCTCCGGGGTCAGGTCGAAAATCCATGAAAACACAAGTACCAGGGGAAAAGCGGCAAACAGGACATATATAAGAACGCGCAGCATCCAGTCCGGAGCGCCAAGACCACCAAGAATATCACTTGCCGGACCGATGACTGCCGCGAGCAAAATCGAATAAGTCAGAAATACATTCGCAGTCTTCCGCCTGGATAATTCAGCCCAGAATTCACGAAGTGTTACGAGCAGTGTTCTGCAGGTGCTTTTCATTATTAAGACATGTGGAAACCCACATCCTCCTCAGCAATTCGGTGTTCTTCTTAGCCACCATCGCGTTCGGTAGAACCTCTAAGGTGCAATATATGGAGAGAATGATGGAACGAAAATCACCCGAAAGGGTGATAACCCTTTCGGGTTATAACCAAAATGGGGGGATACTGAACGCTTAACTGGTTGCCTGGAGACTACCCTGGGCTCCGGAATCCTTCGCCAGGGCTATACCTACAAGACGATAGGAAAAAGCCGCCAGTAGAAGCACGCATGAAACCAGTCCCATCGCAAAGGCCAACGGAGAAAGGCCGGGTAAGCCGACACCGAGATCACTAATGTATCCAACGAGTAGCGGACCGAAACCAAGCCCTAACAAGTTGGTGAGAAAGAATACGAATGCCACAGCCTGGGATCGGGTTTCCGGGCTTGCAACCAACTGCACCACTGCAAGCCCAGGGGCATGACTCGCCTGGTAGAAAAAGAACGAAATTCCGAAGAAGATCGTGCTGAGGTAAAGATCTTGCAGAATGAGAGCGATAAGCACGGCAGGTAATGCAATAAGCAGTGAAACAGCGGGCACAAAGCCCAGCCAGCTTTTATCGGACTTCCCCAACCTGTCGGCCAGGTACCCACCAGCAAGCAGGCCCGATACACTCCCTACCAGGTTGGTTACACCAATAATAGTTCCAACGGCGGCCTGTCCCAATTCAAACTCTCGCAAATATAGTGCCGGTAACCAGGAAGAGATAGCGTAGGCAACGAACACTGCGAGCACATGAGCTATGGTGACCCATTTGTACGCCGGCAATTGCCAGAGATTGACGAACAGGGTGATCAGGCTTTGCCTTTCCTGATCACCAATCATTTTACCGTTGTGATTATTGGAAAATGCTCCACGCCGGGGTTCACGAACTGTAAATCGCAATAGCAAGGCGACTCCCAATCCGGGAAGGCCGGCTACTACGAATGCCAGCCGCCAACCATAGAATTCGGCAACTACTCCTCCGAGGACCAGGCCAAACAATGAGCCCAGGGCAATTCCCAGGGAGTAGATTGAAATGGCAAAGGCTCTTTCGTTTTCATTGAAATAATCAGAGATAACCGAATGTGCCGGAGCAGTGCCTCCCGCTTCACCCACTCCAACCCCGACACGAGCCAGGAATAATTGAGTAAAACTGGATGCCATGCCGCACAGCATAGTCATCCCACTCCATACCGATACCGCAATCGCAATAATATTGACGCGGTTCAATCGGTCTGCAATTCGGGCAATGGGAATGCCCAGCGTGGCATAAAAAACAGCAAACGCGAGCCCTGACAACAAACCTAGCTGAGTGTCAGAAAGAGCAAACTCAAGCCTGATATCTTCCAGCAGGATGGACAGTATTTGCCGGTCCATGTAACTGGACGCATAGGAGATGGCGAGGATTGCCAAAACATACCAACGATAGCGATTCAGTCCATTAGCCGATTCACTGGATTTTGTTGCCTGGTAGTTTTCCATAGGCAATCCTTATCGCTGGATAAAATAGTATTCAGGATACCAATTCGTCTATCACCTGCTGTAAACGAAGGTAGTCAACCGGTTTTGTGAGCACCTCAAAGCCTTCGTGACGAATCTTGTCCAGCCTTCGTGTGTCGGTATTTCCTGTAGTTATGAGAATCCTGTTTGGATTCATTGTGCCTGAAAGCAGCACGGCTATATCGAGCCCAGAATGCTCTTCGTGCAACATATCGTCCAGAATCGCTGCATCGAAATGTTCACCATCCTTTTGCAGTCGTTTTACGTCTTCCAGGTTCGAGGCAGTAGTAGGTAATCCGCCACAATCCCGAATGAGACCGGAAAGTGCATCGAGAACAGAAACATCATCATCTACCACGAGTATCTTTTCACTATCCAGCTGGATCAGGCGCTGCACCTCATTGGTTTCGCTTTCGAACAACGCTGATTCCTGCTCTTGCTGCTGCATGTTTGCATTCTGGTCATCGACTGAATTGGGAATGCACACGCTGAACGTACTGCCGCTGCCCTGTTCAGAGGAAACAGCGAGCTTCAGGTCCAGCAGTTTTGCAATTCGATTCACAATTGCCAGACCCAGCCCGCTGCCTTTGCCCTTCGTACGCGCCTTGTTGCTAACCTGGTAATAGTCCTGGAAGATGCGCCCCTGATCTTCTTCGGCTATTCCAATGCCGGAATCAGTCACCTCAATGACGAGCTTGTCATCCTTTTGAACCAGTCTTACCAGTATTGACCCTTCTTCGGTGAATTGAATGGCATTGTTGAGCAGGTTCCTGAGTAGCCGTTCTATCAATAAGGCATCCGTTGAGATAACCGCGTCTTCTGTTTCCAGTTCAATGGCCAGCCCTTTCGATTCCGCCTGGGCAGCCACATCATCTACCAGTTTTTTCAGCAGCAGGCTTATTCGACAAGGCGCCATATTTGGCTCAACAACACCTGCATCGAATTTTGACAGGTCCAGTAAACTGTCAAACTGCTCGTGTAATAGCGAAGTCGTTTGATGAATCTTCCCTACCAGCTCGAGCGACAAGTCATCTTTTACCGTTTTTCTCAGGCTGCCCAGGAAGAGAGTCATGGCATGGAGAGGCTGCCGCAAGTCATGACTCGCAGCTGCCAGAAACCGGTTCTTGTCATCGTTCGCCATCTTCGCTGCTCGCAAGGATTCTTCGATAACCTGCTTCTGCTGTTCCAGTTGCAGATTTTTTGCCCGGTTTTCATCTCGTATGCGAATGGACTCCATAAATTGCCTGGATATGCGGTTACAGAATTTCACGAGCAAGTAAGCGAGGGCCGAGATGGCAAATGCCACCTCTATCTCAGGGGGATCCCGGGCAATCAACATGAATACAACGCCCTGCCCCAGGTTGGTAGCCAGCAACTCGCGGATATGGCGGGAATGCATGGCAGAATTTACGGTCGTGCCTACTGCATACAGGCAGCTGAGCAGTGTGACGATGAGGATGGTTCTCTCGCTCGAACCGTATGCCACGAGCCAGTATCCTGCGCCCACCGCCGTGGTGTTGGCGAGAGAGGTGAAATACAACCACAATTCATTGCGATATATTCCGGCGACCGTTATGTCTCCCAGGGTACTGTTCACCCATTTGCAAACCCTGTCCCGAATCGCGGTGATGGCAACACATATGCCAACCCAGGCGAGCAGGTTGAAATGAGAGACCTCATCCCATAGCCCGAAGACATAAATGGTTCCGCCAATGCTTACGATGAGAAAGGCTGTTCGGGATTGGGCAACTCGCAGTCGCTGGGATTCGACCCGTTCCTCGAAACGCCAGCCAGTCAGGGCATCCGCCCGGGATGGGAATCCCACTATGTAATCGAGGATTTTCATACTACTTTGCCTGTATTAGCTCATGCTCATAGGGCTCTGCCACACCGTCAGGCCTGGGAATCGGATTTCCCGCGGCATCATAAGCGAGAATTTCCAGCCTGGGAAACGGATCCTGCTCAGTATCATGGAGATCAAGTCGCACAAAATGTTGCCTGTGATCCGTAATCAGTTTTTGGCCCTTGCTCGCGATACTGACATTCGAACCCGGCAAAGTTATGTCAAATGGCGTATCCCAGAGAATGCTGTTGCGATTTGTATTAATGGCGATCAAGGGGGCATAGATCCCGGAGCTGCAAATTTGTAACACGTTTACCGGAGGCTTGTCGCTTGCGCCATCATGCAGCTGTAGTTCTGCATAGCATGATATGTGAGGATCACCCGATAGCCAGCAAACACATTTGTCGCTCGCAAATTCACGAATCGCCCCAATCAATTCCTTGATAAACCCCGGATAGGCGGTTAGACGATCTCCGTCGCGCAGCAGTCCCGGTTCCACTACTTCTTCCTTCTTTATCGGTAAGATTGGGGATCCCGATGCCAGGAAAATTACTCGTTTGCTGTTTTCAGGTCCTGATATATCTCGCAACCACGCCTTAAAGCGTTCCAGTTGTCCCTCATTTATCAAAGTTTTGTAATCATCTCGAGAAATAACATCATCCGATTCCTTCCTTTCCATACGGCTATCAAACACGAAAAAAGGATATCCAGCACTCTCAAAATCATGATAAAGGACTTTTTCAACCTTAGACCACGGGTATTGGTGTACCTGGTACAACCAGGCCATGGTGGTTGCGTAGTCGTAGTTCTTTTTCTCATCTTTGGTCAGCCCACCCTGGTAGTTGTCGTCATACTCATGGTCATCAACACAAAAATAGGTAGGCACATGGGAAAACAATATTTGCGGATCACTCTTCTCAGGATAAGTCGCCCGATTCCATGCCCGGCGATAACGTGATCGAAACTTTTCGTAACCTGCTTTTGGATCAAATACATTTGCAGTTGAATCCGCATAGATCTGATCACCGAGAAGCAACACGTGATCCACACCCCTCAAATCAAGATCTGATGCCATTGCATGCCTGAACATACCTGCAAAAGCTTTGTAACTTTGTTCGTTGTCGAATGGTGTGCCAGGGTAAAAACAAGAACCCGCCAGGAAGGAAAGCTGAGTTTCTGGATTTTGATCCAATTCCGCAGCCCTATTTAGCCAATCCATCTCATGCCATTGTAAGGGCACGGCAGTCGGCGGTCGCGTCTCTTCCTCATTTTCTGTCTGATCCTGTTTTAAACTAACCCAAAGATAACGTGATTCATTTACGTACGGATCAAGCTCATAGCTCCTCAGCCAAAACTCTTCTTTCATTCCTACGCCCCTGATTCTCTTCTCTCCGGCATCCCAGAGGTCCTGAGGAAGTTTTATTGAATCTGGCGGTTCGTCATCCGGCTCATTGCTTTCATCCAAAAATCGTCTCTTAGGTTCACCTACTAATCCATCTGCAGTCTTTCCTGCTTCTTCGATGCAAAGGAGTTTCGCCGGCATTGAAGTAAAATCCTGCACTTCACACCAGATTCTCAACTTTACTCGTTTTACGTCTCCAGCTTCATCCCTAATCGCCTCGGGCCTCGATATAACAGGTCCAACCGTAGGGGCTCTGAGGTCTCTGCTGTGGGAGCGCGTAGCGCCCCACTTCTTGAAATCTTTCACCTTATTCTGTTTTGGTTTTTCTTTGTTGTTTTCCTCTTTGTCTGAGCTGCTATTACTCTCGGATTCGGCAAGGTATTCATCTTTTATGGCAGAGAAATACTCCGTTGGCTCTCCGCGTGAAATTGCTTCACTCGCCTCAAAAAACTCATGTAACTTCGGGTAGATGTCAATACATGCTTTTTCACCAAAAATAACGTCCATATGGCCGTAGTCGGGAACTACTTGCAGCCATATTTGTTGGTCGGTCATCTCTACTGGCGTAACTTCATCAACATCTTGCGCCCCGCGCTCTCGCATCCTGTGAAGGGTCAGCATATGAGCTGACTTTTTGGAAGACTCCATATCGAACACGGTGTTTCTGTCTCCATGAAAGAAGAGAGTTGGCATTTTCCAGTGATTCCTGATCTTGCCCGGATTTACATAGACATTATTCCCTTCATGGTTGGATAGCATTCCCCGTGTTACAGAAAAATAGACCTGTTGCATTACATCAATAGGTGTAGCACCGATCATTGAAGAAAAATTGAACCGAGTCTTTCGGTTTACATTGCTGTTAAACCACTGTCGCCCCCAGATAATGGAATAGCGTGTATAGATGGCCCGGGCGAAACCTGGACCTCGCTTATCGAAGAACGCATCTTTTATCCGGTAGCAGATCGTAGGCCAGAGTCCACGTTTTATATCCTCTTCTTTCTCAATGACATCGCATACTTCATGGCACCACTGCAGGTCTTCTTCATCATGAATGGATGCTGTGGCGATGCGGTCGAGTATGATTTCCCTGAGCGGGGCACCTCGGTAAGGGAATGGCTCAACCACGTTGTAAATGTCCAGGTCTTTGAATAGCTCCCAGACGTTTTCACGCGCATGATTCTCCACCGAGGCGAACAGCCAGGGAGTCACTGCATGAGGCACTAAAGACGCTAATTTTGAGCCATTCTGGTTTCCCCTGCCATTAGCATCCAGTTGCAGCCTTCCATCCAACATCGCAATGCAAGTTGCCCCCGCTCCAATGCAGTGAGAGAAAACATGGATTTTTCTGTGGTTCGGATCGCCCGGATTGAGACCGTCATTAATCGTCTTGTAAATAGTGTCCACCGCCCAGGGTATGTCGTGCAGCGCTATATCATCCCAAGTGTGACGTGGGTTTACTTTCTTCACGGAATTGGCACTGGTGCGATGATCGACGATCCAGACGTCGTAGTCCTGTCTAAGAAAGTATTGAACAAAATTTTCGTCAATGGTGTGCGTCCAGAACACCCGGCCACTATGGGCAAGGCCATGAACCAGGAGCAGGACCTTTCGTTTGCGCTCTGGATCGGGCTCGGACCCTTGATATCGCACCAGCCTACAGAGCTGCTGGAACTCGTTCGGATCGCCGACTTTGGGTATGTTAAAGAGAGGCTCGTCAGGATAATGCTTCTGCCTCAGTTCACCATCCTCATACCAGTAATAGACTTCCTTTTTTGCTGAAATTTTGCCTTGTCCAAATTCCATATAGTCCGGCGGCTCATAAAGCCGGCTCTTTTTTTTGTCTGGCCGATCCAGTTCCGCCTGGGACTGGAAGGATGAATAGCTGTGAGCACCGAAACTCCAAAAGTGGGTTTGGAATAACATGCGGCAATAAAAAGTAGCGACTGAAGATACTGAGGCTAGTGAATTTAACATGCGAAACGAGTCAAATATCTGCAGCAGGGATGGCCCTTCCGTAGTGTGAACCGCATCCATCTCCCAGGTCACTTGCTCAACGGAATTACTTTCCTTTGAATCCAGATTGGTGGTAAGTGTCATCAAGGATCTGAACAGGTCATTCTCACCGTAGGAGTAAGCAATCAACTTCTTGCCCTCGAGTTTCAGATCAGCGCATTTTGAATGATCATGGTGGTCAGATGTACAAGGCTCAAACTTGTAAATCATTTCCCGCCAGTCCGCGTGAATTCGAGCTGTCCGCCAATATCCGCGTATCGTTTCCAGGATCCTGGATTTTCGAAAAACAGGCTCGACCGCAATTGCAGCCGCCACGATAGCCGCGGCAAGCAGAGGATGAAAAATTGCAAAAACAGCGAAGACAAAGATACCGCCTAGTGCCCAGTATATGCGCCCATCCCAGGGAGGATTAAGCAAGGCATTTCCGAACTTATTCAATGCCTGCCTGTACCCTAACAACCTGCCACCGGGCCCTTTTTCCGGGCCGGCATCCATCAATTTTGTCAGGCTGGCGATAAACGCTGTCAGTAATACGCTTAGGGAAATGAGAGGGTGAAACAACGCAAAAATGGCGAAAGCGAGGATCCCCGCCAGTGCCAGCCAGACTCTCCGTTCATACGGGCGATAAACGAAAAACTTCCGCATGGCTTTGAGCGCCCGCCAATTGCGTACAAACGTGTTTTTTGCGGGATTCAGTTTTCCAAGCGTGATGGTTCCCTTCAGACAGGCGACTGGAGGGAGATACAAGTGAGCCGTTTTTACAGTGAGCACAGAGCCTACGGTATCAAACCTTACTTGTGCCTCTGCTCTCAGTTCGCGGCCTGGATTCTCAATGAGCTTGTCAACTGAATCATCCCCGTCGAGATAGAATTTGGTGTCGAGCACCAGCGATTTTGTATGTTTCCAGGTTCTCCAATCATAGGCATCCCCGAAAACCTTCCGAAGGTCTGCTCGCGTGCGTGGAACCTTGGGCGACCATGGAAGATAGGGCAATTGATCTCTATCGAAATGGTGTACAAATCGTTCCTTAAACTCACCTCTAACGACTTTTTGTGATTCTGTAGGTATATCTATTAGCTTTCCTGCAGGTATTTTCAGCCAATTTTTTCTGCCATCGGGAAGTGGTTTAATATCGGGATTCAGTGGTTCGAAATCTGATTTGTCCGGTTGCTGTTGATCGTCTACCAGACGACTGGCCAGGCAGTAGGATAGTACCGATATGGTCAGGAACGGGTTAATCCCGATGGCACCAGGAATTATGGAACCATCCAGCACGTAAAGAGTGTCGTAGCATTCTGTAGGGTCATTTTTGTTACCCGTGAAGACCTGCCCTCGGGCATTGACAACTCCATTGTCCGACGAGTTGCCCATGCTGCACCCACCGAGAGGATGAACGGAAAGCAGGTTACCTCTAGTTGCCTCTCCCCCTTCGACATGTCTGCTGAACTCGTCTGGAAGAATTCTCCATAGTGGATTTGGATGGTAGTGACCCCCATCGAATACCTTGTCGGCGCAATCGGACCTGTAATGACTGAACACCATGTGCAAGGCATAGAAAAAATCCTCCGGATCATCTTTTATCCGGTTTTTCTCATAACCTGGCCATTTGGGCAGGGTGACGCAATCTTCTGGATTGAGATCATTCCTGTCACCGGCACCTTTCTTTGATACCTTGGCAACAAATTCAAGCTCACCTTTTGCTCCATCATCACCCATTACCAGCAATAGCTGACTGTGATTTGACAAATCCCTGCTTACTGCCAGGTAATCATGGTCTTCGTGTAGTTTGTGCCACTTGCATAGCTTGTTGCTCTCATAGCGATAAGCAAAGCTCTGGGTGGTATTTACTTCCTGCCACAGAGGAATTAACGGATTGGGTATGGCACCATCTTCTATCGTGATACGGCTCTTCTTGTTATGGCCAATTGGGATGTCCACCGAGCCAAGACCTACAATTGTAGGACCGGTTTCATGATCACTACCCGGAGGAAAAGCTTCCTTTCCCGGGAGACCACCCAGACTCTGAACTAGAGCTTCCTGTCCAACACTGGACATCAAGGTGTCCCCGTTTGCCGAAAACCGATGACCGAGTCTTTTAGAAATGCCCAGGGGATACTTTTTTTGGTTTTTCGAGCATTGCAATATTTCAACGGAGCCGATTGTTCCCGCAGCCAGGACCACGGTTTGTGCTCTAATTTCAAATGCAGGGCCAGTGTTGCGACTGGAGCGACAGCTTATAAGCCATTCCTCCTTCCCGGCTCCATCGGCTTTCTGCATATGTCCTACTTTTATGCCAGTATAGACATTAGCACCACGCTGCACGGCAAGTGGCCAGACATTCAGGTTTAAAGATTGCTTGGCACCGGAATGGCAACCGATAAAGCAGTTTCCACAATTGTTACACGGCCCATGTTTGGCGCTTTGCTCATATTTCCGATCCTTGACATCCGGGTCGGCACCGTTGTCATCGACATTTATAGTCAGGCAGGCCGGTGTAACGGTCCCACTTAAGTAATCAGGATCGCTGTCTCTGATTCCATTTACCGTCCGCTCCAGGGCCTGGTACTTTAAATAATTTTCAGCACCCTCCAAAGGCTGAGCACCGAGAACGTTGCGAATCTTGTCGAAATACTCCGGCAGGTCACAGGCGAAACCAGGTGAACTGTTGTTGCCGTCATCTAACTCCCGATCCCACAATTGCAGAACATCGGGATCAGGCTCTGCCGCCACATTCGCATTAATCAGGGATGTGCCGCCCAGGCCGGCGCCACTGAGAATGGATATGCCATCGCCATGGCGAAGCTCGAACAGACCAAGCTGGTTGGAAACGTTTCGCCGCCGCCCTCCCGCTTCGGTCCTGGTAATCAAATTCACATGCCGCGGCAGGTCATCGATAGTCTTGGGGAAATCTTCGGGCACATACTCATCGCCCTTCTCCAGCACCCATACCGAGGGCCTGTTTTTAGGATCTGCGTCCTTGAAGTGATCCGTAATCCCGAGTGCCGCCATTGCGGCACCATAACCGGAGCCAACGATCAGGTAGTCGACGTAGTTGTTACCTGAATCGACCTCTTGTTTCAGCGTTTCAGCGGGTTGAGATAGCCAAAATGTCATGATGAGCACTCATTGTTATTTGTTATTCCGTGGCTCTCAATTTTCCAATTTGAAAGCCAAGTGCAGCGGCCACTTTTACGGCTTTGGCGCGATTATTAACATTTAGAATCTTGTAGACGTGTGCCAGGTGGGTTTTAACGGTCTGGTCGGAGATATCCAGTTCCTTGGCGATGGTTTTGTTCCCTTTCCCCTGGGCAACCTTGTTCAGGATCTCTCTTTGCCTTTCCGTGATCTGCTTGCAAATCTCATCGTCCACGGGATCCAGAAACTCTTCTGGAATATAGATTTCACCTTGCAATACACACTCCAATGCATCAGCGAAAGCATCTTCATCGGTATTCTTTTTCAAAATATATCCGGCCGCCCCGTTATCTATCGCACGCTTCACCACAGGGTATTTGTCTTCTCCGGAAACCATGACGATCATGGTCTCGGGGAATTTTTCCCGTAAATAAATTAGCGGCCCCATATCTCCGGAATCCTCGTCGAGACCCAGGTGGTAATCGAGCAATATCAGATCCAGCTTCCTGTCGCCAACCAGGTTTTCCGCGGAGAGATGGTCCTTGGCGGTGATTAGTTCCACCGAACTGTCAATGGATCGCAGCAAGTACTTATAGCCTTCCAGCAGCAGCAGCTCATCATCAATGGCGAGAATTCTCATTTCCTGTCCTGTTTCCTTGTATGTCGAATATCCATTTATCAATTGAGACGAGTACGGATGGGCGAGCTATATTGATACTGCTCATATTCCGCCTGGCCCCACTCGCCGAGAACCGGACCAGGCTGATCGGCAATGGGAACCCGGGATAACAGGGTGGCACTAAAGGTCCTGACTGCAAAGCCGCGCCCGTCCTGCGGCTACCTTGCTAGGCAAAATTTCAGCCTTTTCAGACAATTAGCCATGAACCCTTGGGCCCCTCTGCTAACAGGATTCCTGCCTTGGCAATCCCTGCATGAGGCAGCCCATTTGCCTACAGATCGTATATAGACCCGGTCAAATGGTAAACCTGACTCCGTCTCTCATATAGGGATGTTAATGAAGTGTACAGGGTAAACAATAACCCAAATGGGTGATGCTATGACCCACAGGCATTATGTGGTGTAAGCTCTGCCCATCGGTTAATTCAAGCCTTAACTCCGATACTCAGTCCTCACCCCGGCAACCAACGTCTAAAGGTGAATTCGTGAACCATTGGAGATCGCCCTGGCCACACCGCCGCTTCAACTGGAATAAGCAGGAATCCTTCATTCCGACCCTGGTAAGTAATCCTGCCGACAGCGATGAGCTTGCCGCAGCCATAGTCGAGGCGCGCAGCTATGGCTTCCCTGTAACCGTCAGGGGCACGGGTCACTCGTTTCGTACAACAGTAGCTTCGCACATGCTGGTACCCCCAGCCGGTGATATTCGAATCGACCGGCAAGCAAAAACCGTCAGCGCGTCAGGCGGTACCAGGATAAAACACATCGTTAAGGAACTGGCGCGACAGGATCTGGCGCTGGTAAACCTTGGCGACGTGGGCACGCAAACCATAGCCGGCGCCGTTGCCACCTGCACCCACGGCACCGGTTCCGCATTTTCTTCACTTGCCAGCGCAGTGGTATCCGCAGAGTTCGTTACGGGAAGTGGTGAACGCATCTATGTGGAGCGAGACGCCAATCCCGAATTGTTCTACGCGCTGCTGGTACCGGGCGGAGCGTTTTCAGTCATCGCGTCAGTGACGCTCAAAGTGAGAGAAGTGTTTCATCTGCGGGAGTCAAAAACTGTCTACCCCATTCCGACGGCCCTGGATCGCATCGACGAAATAGCCCTGCACGACCGATATACCCTGCTCTGCTGGCCTCACGGGGATGGCGCTACGGAACGCATCTGGACTGAGACCGAAGAACCCAGGGACGGAAGCGTTCGGCGCCTATTGCACGAATCCGTTGAGAAATTCACCAAGGAAAACCTGGTCTTTGGCAGAGTGGCGTGGCTGGTTTCCCGAGCTCCCGGTCTCGCCGGCTTCTTTTCCCGAACTATCGTGAAGCAGGCAAAAAAACAACGCGAACGCGTGGACAGCAGTCACCGGATTCTGCAGGGAATACGCAATGGCTGGTTAGCGCCATACGGTGAAGCGGAATACGACTTGCCTTTTGCTAACGCGAGATCCGCCATGACCGAGCTCATCGCCCTGGTCAGGGAAACAAACGTACCCCTGGTATGGCCGCTTTTCATGCGGATAGTCCGAGCAGATGAGATTCCCATGAGCCCGTTCTTCAAAGACCACAGCGCCAACGGGGTGTTTGCTTCCGTATCAATCATCTACAGTTTCGATATGCCTGGCCTCCAATCCTACCTGGACCGGGCCGAATCCATCCTGGTCGCTCATGAAGGCAGACCCCACTGGGGGAAATTCTACGGCGGGCCCGCCGAAAACTTCGAGCGGTTTTACGGTGATCGCCTGCATCGCTGGCGCGCTATCGCCGGCCAACACGACCCCGACTCTGTCTTCCGCAACAGCTACTACAACCACTTGCTGGGCTTCTAGCCTTTCCCGTCAGCCCCTTCCTGGAACTCCAGACTATCCCCGCCCACCTGATTCACCCGTTTGGGTGATTGTCTGTTCCCTGCCTGAGCTCCCACAATATTCGTGAACCGTCGTTTTGCGGTCTCGGCAGTCTTCCCGGCAGGAACGGCCTTGTCATAACGCCTGGAAACTCCGATGGGTGGCCGCGGGTGTTGCGACAGGATTTACCAAAGAAGCACGTAAATAACCAAGAACAGCGAGCGTGAATCATGAATGACATCCCGTTCAAACCCGAGCTTTTCCTTCGATTCGTGATATTTGGCGCCATAGTAGCCGCTGCAATGATGGCATTTCCTGATCCTCAACTTGTTGATCAATCGGAAACCAGCATAAGCGAGAGAATCGAATCGATCCTCAGCTCTATCAACCAGATGATAATTCCCATTCTCGCCGTGGGAGTAATTACTTCCGCCATAGTCGAAGCCCTCAAAGACCTGCTCAAGCTACGTAAATTCTTTCACTACTGGCTGGTAAGAAGATGGCTTAAAGAGAATCTCAGCGCAGAAAGCTACCCCGGAAACAGCGATACCCCTACCAGCTGGCACACGGTCGTGGAGTACGGAGCCGGTGGCAATGAATCCCAGTTTATAGCCGCCAGTACGGAAAACCTGGTTTCAACCCTTAGCGAGGTCGCTCAAGTCGCGCTGCACAATATCCATGACGATTCATTGGCGAACCTGGTAGCCAATCTTGCCTATCCAACCGGCAAAGCCGACGTAAAAAAACTACGGGGTGAAGCTGGTACCAAGGTTACCAGTGCGGAATTAAAGGCAGCACGGGAACGAGTCTCCCTGCTGATTCAGCGGAGATTGAAAGCCCTTGCGACCCATATTGAAAACGTGTGGGGCGGTTGGCTGAAAATAATTTCCTTCTTTGTTAGTGCCTTCATCATCATCCTCACCTACAGAGGCATGTTTGAAGGCATCCAATTGCTTGTCATCGCCATCCTGGGCGCAATCATTGCACCGGTTGTTCGTGACCTGGTTGCCGCAATCAAGCGCGCACGGGAAGGCCTTTCATGACCTGCGCTTCTCTCCGCGATTGGTGCAACCCTATCCGGCCCGGGACCAGCATCGGACATCACGCGCGCAAAGGCGGCACGGTCTCAGCAATCGTGAATGATCAAGCCGATGAAACACACCTGTTGAGCTGCCTCCACGTTTTGCAATCCAACCGCGTGGATATCGGCGCCCAGGTCATTCAACCCGGTAAACGGGATGGCACACCGCCGCTGAACATGGCGGGGCTCGTTAGCACAGGTTTCCTGGATGAAGACGGTGACGCATCTATCGCCACACCCAGTGGGCGGGACCTGGATCCCACGGTGATGGAACTGGATATGGTGCCCAGCGACCTGGACCTTGTGACGGAAGGCGATCTTGTCGTCAAGGTGGGCCGCTCTACCTGCGTAACCGTGGGCAAGGTAACGGATGCCGATTGCTACCTGGATATTCAGTATGGCTCGCCCATCGGTACCAACCGGGTAAACGGATTTCTAATCCAGAGTCACCCGGATTGGCGAGACCCGATGAGTAAGGCCGGTGACTCCGGCGCTCCCTATTTTCTCTACCGGGATGGAGAAGCCATTCCAACCCTGGTTGGAATTCATACCGGGAGCAAAGGCCACCTGGCATTTGCGAGCCATGCCACGAAGGTATTCGAACGTTTGGAAATAACGCTTTACCAATAATTCAATCGAACCCTAACCAGCTAGTCATTTATTAGAGGAGACATAAAATGCAAAACCTTGCACGAGCACTATCTGCAGCCAGTTTTTTCCTGGTCTGTAACCAATCCCTGGGCCAGGACATTCCTGATCTCACCGGGCCGTTTGGCAACCTGGTAGTACCGGAAGTTGACCTGTTCGAGATACCGTACCCGGAAGACACAGGACGGCCGGATGTACGCTGGACCATCAAGCCCACCCTCACCTATGCGGATGGGACAGATATCGCCGGCGCAACATTTGGCAGCGAGTTTGGCATCGGTAACCTGAATCGATTCAATGTCGAGGGACAGTACCTGAATGTGAGTCCCGACAATTCACCGAATCTTGATCAGTGGCGTTGGCGCGGAAAGTACAATTTCGCCCTGTCGTCACCCCTGTACCAGGCAGCAATCGTGGCAGAACACAAATCCCTCGAGAATGTGTTTGACCAGACAAAGCTGGATTTCTCGCTCTCCCGCAGGTTTGCAGATCGTTACAAGTTCGTAGCAAACCTGGGTTGGGTTGATAAGGAATTCGATGCGGGTGGAGGCGAAGAAGACTTTGCTGCCGCAGTGGGATTGTGGTCACAACTCGATGCAGGCCTCGCCCTCGGCTTGGACTACAGTTTCAAAAATGATGTCTCCGGTGAATCTTATTCTGTTACAGCAGTGATCAATGGCACCTGGATAGTGGGCGCAGCGAAAGACGATGTTTACTACGCTGTGTATTCAATCAGCTTTTAGTTTGACTAGAGAAGCGTAAGAAAGTCTTGCCCCGGCCATGCCGGGGCATTTTTTATCGTTCTCTCACACTCCGTTCAACCCGGCCAACAACGAATTTTTCTTCATGACTTCCCAAGCGGGCGAGTTCTTGCTTTCATTAAGTCTCACAGGAGGGATGCCATGAAAAGAATTTTTTGCCTGAGCCTAATTGCCGCTATTGGCTCAATTCAATCCGGCCTGGCCGCCGAATCCGATTTCCACGATATCGTCGCCGATGTCTCTGCCGATCGCATTCAGGCGGATATCGAAACCCTGGTGAGCTTCGGTACCCGACACACCCTGTCCGAGACTCAATCCGACACCAGGGGCATTGGCGCGGCGCGGCGCTGGATCGAGGCCGAGTTCAATCGCATCTCCGCCGACTGCGGGGGATGTCTCGAGGTGTTTACCGTCAGCGGTGTGGTGTCGGGCACCAATCGCATTCCCGACCCGGTGGAGGTAGTGGATGTGGTTGCCATCCTGCGCGGCACTTCGGACCCGAATCGCTTCACCCTCATGTCCGGCGATATCGATTCGAGGGTCAGCGACTCCATGAATTTTGAATCGGAATCCCCCGGCGCAAACGATAACGCCTCGGGGATGGCCGGAGTTATCGAAGCGGCAAGAGTGCTAACCCAATACCGCTTCCCGGGCTCCATCGCCTTCGTCGGCCTTTCCGGTGAAGAGCAGGGACTGCACGGTGGTGCCATCCTGGCGGAATTTGCTATCGAAAACGGCTGGAATCTCGATGCCGTTTTAAACAACGACATGATCGGCAACATAACAGGCGTTAATGGCGTCACAAACAACACCACGGCGCGGGTATTTTCCGAGGGCACCCGCTACGTGGAAACGGAAGATGAAGCACGACAGCGCCGCTCCCAGGGCGGCGAGGTGGATTCCGCGTCGCGCAATATCGCCCGCTACGTGGACGAGATGGCGGATCGCTACATACCCAACCTGGACATCATGATGATCTACCGTCTCGACCGCTTCGGCCGCGGCGGCCACCACCGGCCCTTCAACGAAGCCGGGTTTCCCGCCGTTCGCATCATGGAAACCAACGAGAACTACACCCAGCAGCACCAGGACATTCGCTTCGAGAACGGCATCCAGTACGGCGACACCATAGAGCATGTGAATTTTGAGTACGCCGCCAAGTTGACCGCACTAAATGCAGTTACGCTGGCATCCATGGCCTGGGCACCGGCGCCACCGGCAAACGTGGAAATCGCCGGCGCGGTGCGGCCCAGCACCACCCTGAGCTGGGAGAAGGTGCCGGGCGCCGCATCCTACCGGGTGCACTGGCGCCTCACCACCTCCCCCACCTGGGATTTTCATCGCGACGTGGGTGATGTGGACGAATTCACCCTGGAGAACATTGTTATCGATAATTACTTCTTCGGGGTGTCCAGCGTAGGCGCGAACGGGGTGCAGAGCCCGGTGGTGTTTCCGGGCCCGGCAGGTTCTTTTTGACATGAATCCTCGCTAATAGTTAACACTACTTAAGCCACCGATTCGACGGACTTGAACTCGGCGCTAGTGTCACAAAGCGGGCTATACCGCTGAATGGCGCAAAATAAAGTTGCAATCTAATCCTCGAAAATGATTGCGAATTACTAGCTGTCACAAAGAATGCGTACCTTTTGCGCCGCAAGCTGCAACTCCGCTTCGTCATCGGCTAACAATAACTCGTCTTTTGCTGCGTTGCACTGGCTGGCATCAGTTTCAAATTCGTCAATGATATCTTCGTCCAGCATTACCAGGTCACTGGCGAGCGTGCACGCCGCTTGCGTCGTACGCCGAATATTCGCACGGCCCTGGATTTCTTCTACCACCACACAGTCGTCGACCCTGATCTCAGTTTGTTCAGTAACTAGTTGGACTTCCGTGCCTTCGTTTGTTATCACTGTGTACCGATTACCATAAACGGGCTCGGTTGAGCTTGCCGCGGCGCCAATGGCTGCACCGATTATCGCATTTCGGGTGCGTATCCCGGCGCCGGCGGTGGGCCTAGTCATGGCGATGCCAAAGGCTCCACCAACAATAGCTCCTCGCGTGGCAGCATCTTCATCTGCCAGGTTTACACGCTGCACTCGCGTCACCGTGCCATGACGAATGATCGCAGCATCGCCAACCCGCGGTAGAGATTCGCATGCTGCCAGAGCCAATGCCAATCCAGAAATGCCTAAAATTTTAACTCCAGTTTTCATAGCTAAAGATCTATACCTCACGACTAAATTTTATTACGGCAGAGTTTTACACGTACAACAATCAACAAATAATTGCAAAATACCGGATATGTTTCGATATTATTCCACTTAAATTATGGCAGAATAAATTCCAAAATCAGCTTGTCTTTGCTCATATGTTGACAATAAGTTTTCGAAGTTCAAGGCTGCCTATGCGCTTAACTTTTTTTCTACTCTCATGCCTGTCTTATTCGTGCAGCACTTATGTCCCGCCCGCCGATCCCCCGATAGATTATATAGACCGACTCGAAACTCAATTTGAAGGAGAAATTTCTGTGTCGGCCGTGGTACTTGAGGATCAAGAGAGTAACGCGGCATTTGCAACTCGCCTGTCACAAAATGATATCCAGACTATCTGGGTGGAGATTGACAACCAGAGCAATGAGGAATTCTTGCTAATGCTGTTCAGCATAGATCCCGACTATTACTCGCCTTCCGAAGCAGCCTGGACCAGTAGGCGCTTTGGTGAGCGTCGCTCAAGACAGAAAATGGAATTATTTGCCCAACAGCATGTGCCTCTCGTTATCCCAGCAAACGAAAAAACGTCCGGATTCGTGTTCGTTAATCACGACCCCGGCTTCAAGGCATTCGCAGTCCATTTAATGGGCCAGGATCGCAGCCTGGAGTTTGACTTTGTCCAGGCTATCCCTGGACTCAATTCGGATTTTGCGCGCAATCGTCCGCTGCAACGATACGAAGGAGCAGCTCTCCCAAATCTCACTATGGATCAGTTCAGAGCCTACCTTGCAGATTTGCCTTGCTGCGCGCTCGGGAGCGACCAGCGCACCGAAGGCGACCCACTAAACATCGTGTTCGTGGGCGATGGCGAGTTGTTGCTTACAAGCCTGGTGCGGGAAGGCTGGGACCCAACAGAAGTGATCACTTTCGCGACTGCATGGCGAACCGTAATGTCATCACTGTTCAAGTCGAATTACCGCACTTCACCAATTTCCCCGCTATTCCTTTTTGATCGAGCCCATGACCTTGCATTTCAGAAAACAAGAGGCAACATCAACGAACGCAATCATTTAAGGTTGTGGAAAGCACCGATACGAGTTTCAGGAGAAGAAGTTTGGGTTGGCCAGGTCAGTCGTGATATAGGAGTAAAATTTTCCCGCCGCACGCTGGTTACACATCGAATCGATCCAGACGTAGACGAGGCTCGATTTCATGTCTTTTTAAACATGATTTCATCGCAGTCAGTGGAAGCGGTTGCCTTCTCCACTGGTGTCGGTAAGTCTTCAAGAGCTAATCCTCGTCGCAATTTTACGCGCGACCCTTACTATACCGATGGCCTGCGTGCGGTTTTTTTCCTGGATCCTGAAACTCGCAGCTTCGATGAGATTGATATTCTTGAGTGGGAAGATCCCGGCATCCTGGGCCTGCGAGGCGGGGAACTCTAACCGCGGCAGGTATTTCGAATACGCCTGTCAAACTGGCGATCGGATTCCAGTATAGTGAAGAAATCTCCAAGGTAGTTTACCGATCGTCGCTTTGCTCTGGCAGAAACGCCTGCATCATCCTGCGCCACTAACAACAGTTGATCTTTCCTGGCAAGAAAATGGTCACGAACCTGATCCAGTACTGAGTCCTCTACACAGAAACCCCGGTAGTGTCGCTGTCGATTGGAACGGATGCGAAAATCTGGATTCGGTTCAGGCGCATAAGCGGCATCGACATAACCCGACGCATCGAAATCGAATGGTACCGGGTAGAAATTCCTCGAGCTATCACTCAAGAGAGTCGCATTATGACAACAGCTCTCCCCCTCGGGAGCGGCGATGAGGGAAAAATCCGTATTGCCAATCATAAACATGAATACACTGATTAGAGTTGATAGCTGCGGGTCCAACTGATTGCGTGCAATACTGTTTCCATTAAATCGCTCAAGATTATGTCGCTCCCCGACTCGTCGCCGGTGCTCAATAAAAAAGCCGGTATGTGTTCGCTCAGAGCGGGAGGCGGTATCCTGGTAGGTAACCTGTAGCGGTTTAGTGGCAAAATGAAGTGGAGTCAGCTCACTAAAAAGGCGATAGGCCTGTTGTTCTTTAAGAACGTAGCGCTGATGATTTTGGCCATTTCTGCATTGTACTACCAGTTTTAAGCGATTCTGGCTCTCAAACAGAGTGCCAGTAACCTGCTCTGAAGAAAATCTCAACCAGAGCTGGGAATAAGCGCAATTATTTCGCTGCAGTCGCCAGTTACCCCGGGGTGAAAACGAGATATCTAATTGCACCTCGTCGCCACCGGCAGTCAGATACAACAAGGATCCGCTGAACTCCCTGGTCTTGTCACGGCTACGGTCTATCTCCGCGAAAGGCCCCCGAAGGGTAATTTGCAACAGTTCGGGATTCGCAAATAGGGGATCAGGTGGCGGTGGCGGCGCCAGCCCATCGATGGCAGCCTGAGATTCGTTTGCATTGAGGCAAATCGAAATCGCCAACAGGATTATTGGCACTATTCTTCCGCCACTTCTTATAGTGTGGACGGGTTCAGAAATCGCGCTGGGCAGGGCTAATTGATTCAGTATCACGACTCAGAATCACTGGCTTCAATCTTGGCTTTCTTTCTTGCCTGAATCTTATCTTCAGTTGGATTCTGCCCAAAGTTCAGACTCCACATCAAGGTACAAGTGGCGCAAAAAAACAGGCTCATTACGAATGCGATATCAAGAAACCCTATTCCAGCGGCGAGGCCGGCGGAAATTGCCGCGAAAATAAACACTCCATCCATGGGCTCCTCCAGCGCCACCCGGAACCTGACCGCAGCCACCAGGGCGGCCAGGCCGAACGCCAATGCCAGGCTATCCTGAATCAGCAATACGACAGTTGTGGCACAGAGCGGCAACACCATCAGGGCCTGCGCCTGGCTCTTTTGAAAACCCCGTTCGTAATTCATGGCTACATAGGTCCAGGCAATGGGCAGCATGATTATGAGCGTCCCGAACAATTGCAGGGCAACCTGAAGGAAATCCATCGCAGTGTACGCATGGCTGGTATCGGTAGACTCTTGTACCCGGGATTCAGAACCGATGAACTCTCTAAACTGAATTTCTACATCGTCCAGTGCATCTACTCCGCCTACAGGTAAATATTCAGATCCATCAGGACGCATGGATAACACGATAAGTGTAACTATCAGGATAATGGAAAAGTAGATTGCCAGTAGCCGCGCCAGCTTGCCCGGAGAGCCTGGAGTTATAATTGAGTGCATTTTGCTAATTCCTGTCTTGGTCCGGATAATTCTCTTTTTACGATTCCACTTGTTCCCGTTTGAGCATGTACACACCTATGGACAATGCCAGTACAAGAGCGGCAATTCCAAACAACATCATAGGATCGATCGCCCCCGCATCCATCACCACAATTTTCCGAGTCAGCGCGGTCAATGAAATAAGAAACATCGCACGGACGTGTATGGAATGGTCTTCCATGTATATCCGAATGCTGCTAATCAGTTCAAGGCCGATCAGAACCATTAAAAAGATTCCAAAAATTTCAAACAGGTCCAATTCACCCAGAAAGAAACCGGGTGGCCTGAATAATTCAGTCACAATTACATAGCCGATTTCTGCAGAAGCTGAAACCACAACAATAACTAACAAAAGTAGCAAAACTGAAGATATACCGAATTCTAGTTTATCGATGAGTGCGTTCATTCTGGATTCCATTACAGCCCCGGGATAATAGAGACGTCGAAATATGGCAATATTTTCCGTCGCCTCTCTACTAGATATCGGAAAAATAGACCTCTAGGTTTAGCTGCAATCTGAAATCTGTCTTCCAGTTTAACTCCTTTTCCCACACCAGCTGCGGCGACAGGTCCAGAAACAGCCAATCACCCTCGAGTGGCTTGCGGTATGTAGCTCTTAAATAATAGTCAGTCGCTTTTGTGGTTGAATTTCGATCCTCGCCGAGATAGCCAAGTTCATAGCTCAGGGTTTCCTGCAATCCCAAACTGCGATGAAATTCCACTGCTTGGGCGAATTCCCTTAGTGCCTCGCGATCCTGGTATCTAAACCTGTTGGTAAAAATGAGCACGTCCCTGTCATTCAGGTACTTCCCAAACGACAAATCGAGATCGGCGCCGAGGCCATCGCGCCGGAACCACCAAAGTCGATTCTCCAGGCTCAGGGCCCAATCTCCTCCTAGATCTTGTCCATATCTTGTACGCAAACGATAGTAAGGATCCGGCGATGATCGCACCCGCAACCCAATATCATGGTCAATGCGCAATCTGCCCTGGTCCAGCTGCTCGAAGCGGACGCCCGCAACCGCACCCCCGCTGCGTGAATCTTCGAGGATGTTCTCATCCAGGTCATTTTGTTCACGGTTGTCTGAATCAAAAACCAGCTTCAGGCGTTCAGAAAATGCAGGGAGGTCAAGCCTGCCCCCTAACCTCACGCGAGAATGATAACCATCCAGACTGCTCGCTTGCTGAAAAACTCTCATGCTGAGGTAGGATTCATTGCGACGAGCCGAAACTCTCTCTCCCGCCAGCCAACTGTCTATTTCATGGGCAAGCAGTGAAACGCGGCGAGACATGACTTCCTGTTCCCGCACCAACCACGCCCAGGAGCGCCCGGCAACACCTGTACTTGCCTCCCCCGCACCAATTTCCTGCCCGCGAACACTCGACGGGGCCAGCACAATCAGGAACGACAATAATCCACCCACGCTAATGAATTTCAAAACCTTGAAACCTACCGAGTGCCCGTGTTCTACCCGACTTTCTATTGCAATCACCCAAAGAATCTTGGCATGCTTCGACAAAGAAAACCAATAAGCACCAGGGCCTAAGCAGTAAATCATTGACTTGTGCCCCGGACATAACCTCTCTGGCCAAATCGATGAGCAATAAAGACGACCTGGTAACCCTGATAGATAATGCCAACCAAGCCATGGAGCGTGGCGACGAAACTGCGCATAGACGATCCCGGGGGGTAGATTTCAGCATCCTGGGCAAATTTGTCGTTTTAATGATGCTTCCTGTTTCTGCCATTACCGCTATCGATGAGTTCGGTACAGAAACACTATCGCAACCCGCTATTGAATCGAAAATAATCGGTGTGCTGCACACCGCGAAACACTCGCTCGACGTAGCCATGATGAATGATCGCCTCCCACCCCCCGTATTACCCAATGCATCGCTTGCCAACATCGTTCATTATGACGTACAGGACAATCGCTTCATGCTCAGCATGGAATCCCACGGTGTATTCGTTTCCATGAATGAGAACGGCGACATAACCACGCGCATCAGTGAATTCGACTAGGCGCGGAAACCCAGGACAATTATTTTTATGAATAGAAGCCTCGTAACATCCACTGGATTTACACTTTTCGAGCTAATGGCAGTGCTGGCCATCATGACTCTCTTGTTAGCCATCGCCTTTCCGGTCTACCAGAACTACAGCGACCAGGCCCAGTCTTCGGAAATCGTCCTGCGCTTCGATGCACTGCGTACAAACGTCGCCGCCGATGCCCGGGGCACCATGGTTGAACAATGCGGTGACCTCGCTGCCACGGTGAATGCTGCCAACCTGGGTGACGATTACGCCAGCCTGTCTATGGGTTTCGAAGCGGTAGGAACTGATGGTTACCGCCCGGTCATGCTGGTATGCGCCCGGGACGATTCCCATGGAGCAAGTGCCGTGCGCATCGCCCACGGGGCTTTTGAGACCCTTTCGGCGGATTATGATGTGGAAGCCGGTGCTGTCGTATCCGATGTCATGGTCAGCTTTGCTCTGCCACTCACAGATACCAGCGAAGCTGTATGCCGAATTCCAGTCACTGGCGGCACCAGTGCCTGCGGCGGTTCCGCCAGCAGCAGTTCACCGCCTGCCGCCACAACGCAGACTCCGGCACAACCGCCACCGATTGTTATTCCCGCTGACGCTACTCCCGCCGCTGCCATATCGCAAATGGTTGCGGCCGCCCAGAACGCCGATCCCACCAGCGTAACCGCGTCCATCCCGGCATCGCCAGAGGCTGCCGCGAAATTGCAAAGCTGCAATATCAGCCTCAGCGGAATTTGCCAGGATCTTTACACCGGAGATAGTTGTGCTGCCGATTTAAACGTTCCAAACACGCCGGGCCAGTGTGATTGCTTCCAGGCCAAGGTATGCCCACAAACCTGTAACGTCTGCGCCGGTGTAACACCGGAAATTCAACGCCTGTATGATGAGCAATGGCGCGCCGCTACAGAACGCACGCTACAGTCGATTACACAGTAGAACCAGAGCCGGCCGAATGTCGATGAGACTCTATTGCCACATACTAGTTGTGAGGAATTATTCATGATAGGAAGTCATTCAAACGATTCGGGATTTACCCTGGTTGAGATCCTGGCGGTGCTCGTCATTATGACTCTCCTGGTAACCGTCGCCGTACCCCTGTACCAGGATTACAACGAGGATGCCCGCGCCTCGGAGATCGTCATGCGCTTCGATGCATTGCGTACCAATGTTGCCAGCGACACCCGCGGCGGCATCGTGGAACAATGTTCCGATCTGACGGCCACGCTGAACAATGCCAACCTGGGTGAAGATTACGCCGATCTTTCACTGGGTTTCGAGGCGGTTGGCAATGCGGGCTACCGACCCGTCATGCTGGTCTGCGCCCGTGACGATGCCCAGGGTGCAGCCGCGGTAGCGGTTGCCAATGCCGCATTTGAAAACCTGTCCCAGGCTCACCGGGTAGAAGCAGGGGCCGTGGTTTCTGAAATCATGGTGAGTTTCGCCCTGCCCCTGACCCCGGACGGCCAGGCAGCCTGTCGTGTGCCCCCTAGTAATACCCCCGCCAGTAACTGTGGTGGTGGTTCCCAGCCGGCCCCATCCCAGCCCCCGGCTCAGACTGCCGCGGTGACTGCACAGAATCCTGCTCCCACGTCACCGACTGACGTGGCACCACAGGGCCCACAACCAGTCGTGCAGACCGCGAGCCCACAACCTCAATCGGTGCTGAATGCCCTCGGCGCCGTACCGGCGGCGCAGCAACAAACAGTGGCGGACTTGATAAATCAAATGGACCAGGATTCGAGCGTGGTGGATGCCCTGGGCCGAGCGCTGGCTTCCGGGACTCCTTTGGGAATGCCCGGTCCGGATGCTGCTTCCAGCCAACAATGTGGCATCTCTTTTGCCGGGAGTGATCTCTATTTGGGTGATTGCAGCACGGATTTTCCCGGTCTGTGTCCGCGAGACGGTAGCGGTGATTGCACCATAGCCCAAATCTGCCCAGTGTCTTGCGGGCTGTCCGCACCTGCCACGCCAGAGATAGCGGCAGCCATGCGGGAGAAACACTATGCCTCTGTCAGGGCTTTGTGTTATGGAAGCACGATTTCAAACACCTTCCAGCCGGATAATCAGTATTGCCAGGAACTGTCGCGACTGGATGCAGCACGAGCCGCCGGTAATTAGGTTCGGATTCTCGATGGAAGGAAATTAAATCCTGCAGATGATCAGGTAGCTACTGCCTCTTCCACCATCGATCCCCAGCGAAAATCCCGGTTTTCGCTGATGGCCTCGTGGATCAGGGCCACAATGTTTTCCGGCGCGGACTGCTTGCCGATAAAACGTGAAGTCGCCCCTTGCTCCACCAGTAATTGTTCCCAGTGCTCCTTGCCTTCAGGTAAAAGTAACAATGCCGGCAAGCGGCTCCAGGCCAGGCCGACCCGGAACTTCGCCACGTAATCCACGATCCGCCCGTCATCCAGGTTGGCCGGGAGATCCAGCAGGATGAATTCGATCTCATCGTGTTCCTGCATAGTTGCCTTGGCCTGTTCCGGAGTAGACGCACAATAGGACGTAAACCAGGCCGCGTCCAGCGCCTGCACGAATGCCGGAGCAAACGCCCCTTCCTCTCCAACCAGCAACACTCCCGGGTGGTCCGCGCCGCCTCCGGAACTACTGGACAGGTTGCTGAGATCGGGCAGGCTGGCATCATGGGCGCCGGCCAGGTCCAGCCAGAAGCGTCGGCCGAGAACGCGATTCGCCTCGGCAACCGAGGTATCCCCGGAGATCACCCGTCGTTCCGCCGCAACAGACATCGGAACATAACTGTCATCACAGGCGGCCAGTAGCTTTTCGGATGACGTTTCACCGGCGGCAATTAACTCCACCAAGCGCGTGTTAATTTCAATCATCTCGGTGACGGCGACCCGCCCCTTGTAACCCGTGAACGCACATTGTTCACAGCCGACGGCGCGGGCCCCGGGATCAACCCTGGTGACCGACTTGAATGCCACGTCTTCGGGAGATTCGCTCTTCTTGAGCTCCTGCTTGCAGTCGCACAAACGCCTGAGCAGACGCTGGGATACGATGCCAGTGAGCGCTTCGGCCAGCACCGGTGGTGGGATTTCCAGGTCCACCAGGCGCGGGATTGCCGTGACCGCTGCATTGGTATGTAGGGTGGAAAAAACAAGGTGACCGGTGAGAGCCGATTGCATGGCGATCTGCGCAGTTTCACTGTCGCGAATTTCTCCGATCAGGATAATGTCCGGGTCCTGTCGCAGTATGGAACGCAATGCGGTGGCAAAGGTCATACCGGCTTTCGCGTTCACTTCCGTTTGCGCCAGGCCTGACATCTGGTACTCCACCGGATTTTCCACGGTGGCGATACTGATGCCGTCTTCGTTCACTTCCGCCAGAACAGAATACAAGGTAGTGGTCTTGCCCGAACCAGTGGGGCCACACAGCAGGACCACACCCGACGGGCTGCTGGCCATACGACGAATGGTATGAATCTCAGCAAGGGACATACCGCTGTTATGCAGGGATACCGAGGCGCCCCGATTGAGGATGCGCACCACCAGTTTCTCATGATGGCCCGCCACCGGCAGCGTGGAGATACGCAGATCGTAGCTGCGCTCATCCAGCTCCCAATCCATGCGGCCATCCTGGGGTATATTGACGTTGGTCGGGTCCATCTTTCCCTGCGCCTTGAAATACCGTACCACGCCATCTCCAACACCCTGGGGCATGATGACGAGTCGGCGCAATACACCGTCGACTCTCACCCTGACTGCTGCACCTCCGGATACCGGTTGTATGTGGATATCTGACGCTTTCAATTTAATAGCCCGGTTTAGCAATTCCGAAGCCAGCCTGGGAATTTCTCTTTCACCCAATTGCTTCTGACGTTCTCTCTCGGTGCCGCTTTCTTTTTTCTTCAGGCCTATAGCCTCATAACTGATCGCGATGGCGTTTTCGATGGCTTCCGGGCTGGCGAGACGCAAATCGACACGCATGCCCACGGCAAACTGCATGTTTTGCTCCATCTCGGGATCACAGGGATTTGCTACGGCCATTACAATACTGCCGTCTTCAATGCGCAGGGGTAGAACGCAGGACCGCACCGCGGTCTGGTAGGGGAATTTGGCAACCAGGCCCTGATCGAGTTTATCGAGATCCGAGGCCAGGGCCATACCCGTATTGCTGGACAGTACCTTGGCCAGCTCCTCCTGTGAGACGTTTAGTTGTGTAGTGAGAGCGCGCCAGGCTTCGCCAATAGTGCAATCCGACGGTGGTGGTTGCAGTTGCTGGGATTTGGGATAGGCAGCCACCACGCTATCAAACAACAGCTGAATTGGCTCGTTACGAGAAATAGTATCCATGCAAATTTATGCCCCGTTACGGTAGTCGGCAGTAAGTGTACACCAAGCATAGTCCAACCCGGCCCCGTCGCCCGAATACAGGGGGCCACAGACAAATTAGCCCGGCATTTGAGTACGCCATCATGGCGATTCAAGCCGTCTCTACAGTGTCACAGTTTCCTGGAATCACGACCCTAATTCATTGCGGCCCGGCCTCTGTTGAGCGCCTGTAACAGTGTGTTTCCCGGCCCTACACACCGCATGACAAACCGCCTGCGCTGAGTTAACCTCAGGGCAGATTTTGCGCGCTTTCCACGCATTTCAGTGCCTATTTCTTTACAGAGGTACCCCCATGAAAACAATAACAGGCTTGATTCCCCGAGCATTAAGCAAACTAATCCTTGTAAGCACCCTACTTTCTCTGTCCACGCTAACGCTGGCGCAGGACAGCGTGGAGTGGGTGACCCTGGCCAGCGACTTCGCTCATACCCGCTCAACCCCGGCAGACCAGATAACGCCCGATAACTTCGGCGAACTGGAAGTAGCCTGGGTCTGGGACGGCGCCAGTTTCGAAGCCCAGAGTGGACGCTCGACACCCAGCTACATTAATGGGCGACTTTACACTGTGGCAGGCGCCCGCCGTCACGTGGTGGCTATCGACCCCCAGACCGGGACCACCATCTGGTCGTACCGCGAACCGGACACCGGCCGCTGGGAATACTCCATGCGCGCCGATTACGGAAAGGGTGTGGGTTACGCCAACCTCGACGGCCGCGACATCATCTATGTAATCTCTCCTGGCTTCTTCCTGACTGCGCTGGACGCGGAAACCGGCAAGCCGCTGGAAGGATTTGGCGAGCCTGTACCCATTGATGGTTTTCCGGAAACCGGCGTGGTGGATCTGCTCAAGGACCTGGGTCATCCTTACGACCCCTACGAAGGCATCCCGTTGGAGCGAGGCTACATCACCTCCTCTTCGCCACCCATCGTGGTGAACGATGTGGTGGTAGTGGGCAATTCCGCCGAGCAGGGTTACCACCAGTCCCGCATCGAAAACGTACCCGGTGACATACTCGGCTACGATGCTCGCAGCGGTGAGTTCCTGTGGAAGTTCAATGTCATTCCGCAACCGGGTGAGTATGGTCATGAGACCTGGGAAAATGATTCCTGGCAGTACACCGGGGACATCTCTTCCTGGGCCCCTATCTCCGCCGACCCGGAACTTAACCAGGTCTATATCCCCACCAATGGCGTCACTATCGACTATTACGGTGGTCATCATCCGGGAGATAACCTCTATGGCACCAGCCTGATCTCCCTCGATGCCCGTACCGGGGAACGGGTTTGGCACTTCCAGATGGTGCATCACGATATCTGGAACTACGACACCCCTACCGCACCTATCCTGCTCGATGTAGAAACGGCATCAGGCCGCACTCCCATCGTGGCCCAGGCCACCAAGCAGGGAATGGTGTATACCTTTGACCGCCGCACCGGTGAGCCTGTCTGGCCCATCGAGGAAGTAGCGATGCCCCAGTCCACGGTACCGGGTGAAACGCTGGCGGCAACCCAGCCTATTCCATCCAAGCCCGCGCCATTTGAATACGTTGGCTCTTCCGAGGAACTGCTGGCGGACTTTACTCCCCAGATCAAGCGTCAGGCTCTGGAAGCGGTAGCCGATTACATAATGGGTCCGATATTCAATCCGCCGATCCAGCGTGGTCATCCCTCCGGCAAGACTGCCGCACTGATGTGCCCCTCTGGTGCGGTGAATATCACCCATCCACCGGCAGCGGATCCCCAGGCCGGCGTGATGTTTATCTCATCGAGATATTCATGCGGTTCGCGGGTACTGGTTACCGGGGAAGAAGCGGACACCTATTACGAAGCTCCCACCGGGGTAACCCTTTCCCGTTACGCCGCAGCCAGCAGCAGCCGACCACCGCGGCACCCGGCGGGAATTCCCGTGTTCAAGCCGCCCTATAGCCGCATTACCGCGATTGACATGAACAGCGGCGATCACCTGTGGTGGATCCCCGCCGGTGAAACCCCGGAACGTATCCAGAACCTGCCGGCACTGGCAGGAGTTGATGTGGGCAACACCGGTTCCGGCGCCCCGGCACAATTGCTGGTTACCGGCAATATGCTGGTATACAGCAACGTAAGCAGTGACGGTACGCCTCACCTGTTCGCCGTGGACAAGCAAACCGGTGCCGAACTGGCCCGGCTGGAAGTACCGGAGTCAACCCGGTACGGCATGAGTTCCTGGGTACACGATGGTCACCAGTACATCGTCCTGCAAAACGGTCCCCGGCTCACTGCCCTGGCCCTGCCCGGCGCGGCTCCCGGTGGTGCGGCGCACTAAGTTTATGAAACGGGCTTCTCACTGAAGCCCGTTTTACGATTTACTGATTAATCTTGAACAAATGCTATATAAAGAAGAACGAGAATCGAGGAGTTTATCGATGAAGACTAAAGTACTCTTGTCCTCAGCCGCTGTGCTCGCGGCTGCAGTGTCATTCTCCACCCTCAGCTCCCAGGAGAATGAGATGAGTTTTTTCATTACCAGCGTGGGTTCCGGTAACGGTGCGAACCTGGGTGGACTGGCCGGTGCCGATGCCCACTGCCAGGAACTCGCGGAAGCCGCCGGTTCCCGCGGCAAGACCTGGCGTGCGTACCTGAGCGCCCATGCCACCGCAAACTCGCCTGCCGTGAATGCCCGCGACCACATCGGTTTCGGACCCTGGTACAACGCCCGTGGCGTGATGGTGGCGGAAAACCTTAACCAGCTTCACAGTGAGCGCATGTTTCTCGGCAAGGAAAACTCATTGAATGAGAGAGGCCAGGTGGTAAACGGTCGTGGCGATTCCCCGAATCAGCACGACATTCTCACCGGCTCAACTCTCGATGGCCGCACCATCGACGACGGCAGCAACCATACTTGCAGTAACTGGACCAGCAACGCCGATGGCCAGGGCACTGCCCAGGTTGGCCACCACGACCGCCAGGGTGGCGGCGCCAATCCCAATAGCTGGAACAGCGCCCACGGCAGCCGTGGTTGTTCGCAAGCAAACCTGGTAGCGACCGGCGGTAATGGTTACTACTATTGTTTCGCGATTGATTAAATAACTGGCGACGATTTCGCCTGAAATCCTTAAGTAGTAAGATGATGCGATTGGCCCGGCCAGTCGCATCATTTTTTTTGGGGATCACAAATGACTATGAAACTCTATGGCATGCAACAGTCGCGATCGTTTCGCGCGCTTTGGGCGCTGGAAGAAAGCGGGCTGGAGTATGAATATGTGCCCATCAAGCTACGCACACCGGCGGATGACCCGGAATCTGCGCAACATCCCGATTACCTGAGGATCAACGTGCAGGGCAAGGTTCCGACACTGGTGGATGGCGACATGACCCTCACCGAATCCCTGGCCATCGTGAATTACATCGGTCGCCTGGCTCCCTACAGCGGACTTATGCCTGCCGGTGATCCGAAGACCATGGCACGCTACGACGAGCTCAGCTGTTTTATCCTGGCGGAACTGGAACAACCCTTGTGGAGCAAAGGCAAGCATTGGTTTGCCCTGCCCGAGGAACATCGAATCGAGCAGATGTTTGAGACCGCAAAATTTGAATTTACCAAGGCAGTAAATACCCTTGATCACTTGTTAGGCGATAACGAATATGCCCTGGGCGAAAATTTCACACTGGTGGATATTTTACTCGCTCATACCTTTAACTGGGCGATTCGATTCGAATTTGATGTACCGCAAAAATACCAGGACCTGCGCAACCGTCACTACGAGCGGCCAGCCGCGAAACGTGCCATGGAACTCATCGCCTGATCATGGCCATGTGCCGCCTCGCCCTGGGCTTGTTGCTGATGCCATTGCTGGCCACGGCCCAGCCTCCTGACCGGCGCGCCGATCCCCCGGATGCCGCGCAATTCCGGGAAATAGCTGAAGCCCAGGTCGCAAACCCCGGAGCCGATCCCCTGGACTCCTATCTCTACCAGGCCTTTTCCGCACCCCTGCATGCGCAACGTGAAGCTCTCTATCACCTAGGCGCGCAGGGTCGGCTGCAATCCGGAGGCTACCAGCTCAGCGCGGTACTGGAAGGTTATCCTGCACACACCGCCGGTCTGCGCCGGGGCGATGTGATTGTGAGTAGCAATGGCAATGACTTCCATCCAGTTGTCAGTTTCACATCCCCGGCTTCCGTGCGGCTGACGGTAAACCGTAACGGCGAAGAACTGGAGCTAAGCCTGTCTCCGGTACGGGAAAACCTGTTTGACAGTTATCGCCAGGCGGTATTGCACAGCGTGCAACAATTCAGTGTGGGCAACAAGGTAATAGGGTATATCCGGTTGTGGGGACTCTCCCGAACCAGCAGCGACATCATTACCCTGCGCCGCCTGCTTGGTGAGTTGCAGCTGACCGACGGGCTGATACTGGACCTGCGGGACGGTTTTGGTTTCACTGGCCCGGAACACCTTGCCATGTTCCGCGGCAACCTCGGCGATGATTTTTACGCCAGGCCAATGGCCCTGTTGATAAATGATCGTACTCGGGGCGGTCTGCAATCCCTGGCGCAGCAACTGGTGGATCTTGAGCGGGTGATTTCCATCGGTGCCGCAACAGCGGGTGAAACAGCCCTGGTACCGGAGGTCTTTGTCGACCACCCTATAGATCAATCCATCCGCAGCGACCCCGTGTACCAGGCTGCTGTAGACGTATTACTGGGCGTGATCTGATTTCCAGGGAAAATCCCGGTAGTCAAATCCCTTCTCCAGGGTGGGTTTGACCACGTCGAAGTATGGCGACAAGTCAAAATCCCGCGGTGTGTAATGGGTAAAGTGGCGCTTGTAGTACTGTGGCACCTCCCCATCCTGTCCCAGCTCATCGCCCTGGCGGGGCAGTATCGGGTAGTGAATCTGCTGAAACGCTTCCGCGATAAGCGTGGAACAAATTGCCTTGGTGGGTTCATCGCTGCCAAAAGCAATCATGGCGCGGCGCCAGTGCACAGGTACCGGCGGTTTCTGGATCAGGTAACGCAGCAGGTCGAATACATTCCTCAGATCGTACTGGTGGCCCAGCTTGGATTTGGCAAAGGCGATGAGTTCATCGCGATCCTTCTCGCTCAGCCCGACCGGGCGACAGATTCGCAGGTTGTATTCGGCGTAGTGATCCAGGCTCACCATGCGTACGCCGTTTCTCAGGTCCGCCTCCACCATGGACTCGGAACTGCTGGGTGCTCCGGGTTCTCCGACGTAAAGACAGGCATGGGACCAGGACGACTGGGTCAGGTACTTGATGGCCACACTGATGCGCGTATTGCCTTCAACCAGCAGGATGTCTCCCGGCTGCAGAATGGAGGCAATTTCCTCGATAGAAACCGTGTCGAGGCGCGCGTAACCCGGTAGCGACTTGCTGAGAAAGGACGCGAGCCGGCGGCTGATTCCGCGCCTTATACCTACGAGCATGGGTAACTTTCCTGTCAGTTATCGTTATACTTGCCAGTCCTGAATTCGGGAGCGTTCAGGCCGCACCCAGTTTAATCGAATCAAAAAGGAGTCACCAATGACAAAGGCCTATGACAAGTTTTTCATCAACGGCGAATGGGTTGATCCGGTAACGGCCAACACCCTTGATGTCATTAATCCCGCCACGGAAGAGGCCTTTGCCACCATCAGCATGGGTTCGGCGGCGGATGTAGATGCTGCGGCCGGAGCCGCCCGCGCCGCCTTCGATGACTGGGCGCATTCCAGCGTGGATGATCGAATTGCAATTATTTCGGCAATCATCGATGGCATGAAAGCCCGCGGTGATGAACTGGCCCAGGCCATTTCCAATGAAATGGGTGCGCCCATCGGTTTCGCCAAGACCGCGCAGCTTGGCGCCGGCATGGGTCATTTCATGAACATCATTCCCATCCTGAAGAACTTCGAGTTTGAAGAAACTCGCGGCAGTACCAAGATTGTTCATGAGCCAGCCGGCGTGTGTGGTTTTATAACTCCCTGGAACTGGCCCCTGAACCAGATCGCGTGCAAGGTGGCTCCCGCCATCGCCGCCGGTTGCACCATGGTACTCAAGCCCAGCGAGATCGCTCCGGTTAGCGCCTATGTTCTTGCCGAGATCATTGCCGATTCGGGCCTCCCCGCCGGTGTATTCAACATGGTCAATGGCGATGGCCCCACCGTGGGCGCCGCTATCGCCGCCCATCCCGAGATCGACCTGGTGTCCTTTACCGGTTCCACCCGGGCCGGCCGCGAGGTGGCAAAAGCCGCAGCAGATGGCATCAAGCGTGTGTGCCAGGAGCTGGGCGGCAAGTCGGCCAACATCATCCTCGATGATGCGCCGGATTTCGCCAAGGCCGTTAGCGGTGGCATCTTCGGCTGCTTTGGCAACAGCGGTCAGTCATGTAATGCCCCGACCCGGATGCTGGTGCCGAAATCGCGCATGGACGAAGCCATAGAGATTGCCAAAGCCACTGCAGCCAAGGCCAGTGTCGGTGATCCTGCCGATGAAAATACCCGGCTCGGTCCTGTAGTGAGCGAAATCCAGTACAACAAGATCCAGGGTCTCATCGAGAAAGGCATAGAAGAAGGCGCGGAACTAATCGTCGGCGGCCCTGGCCGGGTGGACGGATTCGACAAGGGCTACTTCGTGAAACCGACTGTGTTCGCCAATGTAACGAATGATATGACAATAGCCCGGGAGGAAATTTTCGGACCGGTGCTGACAATCATAGGCTATGAAGATGATGATGACGCCGTGCGCATTGCCAACGATACCGACTACGGCCTTTCCGGTTATGTCTCCGGAGAGCAGTCCCACGCTGAAAATGTTGCCAAGCAAATCCGCACTGGCATGGTTCACATCAATGGTGCAGGCCCTGACTTCAATGCCCCGTTCGGTGGTTACAAGCAATCAGGGAACGGCCGCGAATGGGGAGTCGAGGGTTTCGAAGAATTCCTGGAAGTGAAATCCCTCATGGGCGCCGCGGCAGCTTAGGAAAAATTCCATGGAAATCAGCAAGCGCGCCATAGACATCGGTATCGTCACCAACAACATCGATGCCATGTTAGGTTTTTACCGGGATACCCTGGCCCTGGAGTTTGAAGCTACCATCCCCATGCCCGGCGGCGGCACCATGCATCGCTACCGGGTTGGAGACAGCGTAGTTAAAATCGTTGAGACCGAACCGCGTCCGGAAGTTTCAGCCCCGCCCGGCGGTATTCGCGGCGCAACAGGTTACCGCTACTGGACCATCTGGGTGAAAGACCTGCAGGGCTGCCTGGATAACATCTCCGCCGCCGGATTTAACACCGTGGTACCACTCAAGGAAATCCGGCCCGGTGTCACTATCGCCATAGTGGAAGATCCCGATGGAAACTGGGTGGAGCTGCTGCAGAACGATTAGTTCAGGGCAGACGCGCAACCTGGTTCCAGGAAAACGGGGTATCGACTGATTTGAATCTCAGTACATTCGCACCAAGCTGTGGCAGGACTCCTGGAAGGATTAGCAAAGACCAATGAGCGACCGCCTCTTCGTTTACGGCACCCTGCGGCCCGGGGAGCCAAACGAACATATACTGGCTGAGATAGATGGCTCATGGCAGCCCGGCTCGGTACGGGGAGCACTTCTGGACAAGGGCTGGGGGGCGGCCCTGGGGTACCCGGGCATTATCCTGGATGACACCGCCGGCCAGGTGCAGGGCATGGTACTCACTGCCGCCGGTCTCACCGCGTACTGGGCCCGGCTGGATGAGTTCGAGGGCCCCGGGTATGAAAGAGTAGGCACTTCGGTTAAGCTCCACGATGGCAGCGTGGTTGAAGCGCAGATTTACGTGCTCCGTGAAACACCCGCTTCCTGACCATTGCCTGGTCTGCTCCAGCGCGGCAACTGCTTGATAATACTAATAATATGAATGGCCTTTAGAAGAATGATAAAAACAGTAATCCCTATCTTTCCCCGCCTCCTCACTTCGCTCTCCATCCCGGTATTATGGACGCTGCTGCTCTCACCCGCCGCGGCCCAGTCCGGCGTCATGGAAACAGAGATCGACTTCCTCATCGACCAGGTGGGCCGGGACCGGTGTAATTTCATCCGCAACGACCGCCGTTACCTTGGCCGGGAGGCACGGGCCCACCTGCAATCTAAGCGCGAACGCAACTCGGCGCAGTTTTCCAGTGCCGAGGAATTTATCGAGAAGATTGCCAGCCACAGCGAAACCACGGGTCAGCCTTACCTGATCAGGTGCGCCCGGCGCTTTCAATTTACGGCAAATGAGTGGTTCAGCATGTTGCTGGAAAACTACCGCAGCAAGAAATCCTAGGAGTACCCTTCCCCGGCCCTGGCGCCGGCTCCCCGTTAGCCATTGAATTAGATCATTATTTCACACGAAACTACCGAGGTTTACGGCCGCTTGATATATAATGGGCGCCGGCCAGGAATAGCCAATGCCACGAAAATCTAAAGAGTCAGTGTAAGGAACCAGGCACAGATGCCAATTAGTCAAAGCCCCGGCGATGCCGCTGTCGACGTTCGAAACGTTGCCATATTGCTGTCTGATATTCGTGGTTTCTCCGAGATCGCGGAAGCCTATGAAGCCAGCGACATCGTGGCCATGCTTAATCGCTATTTCCAATCCATGGGCGACCTGATCGAGAAATACAATGGCAAGATCGACAAGCTCATGGGTGATTCCATCCTGGTAACTTTCGGGTTGGAAGATCCCAGTGACAAGGACGTGGAAAACGCCATCGCCTGCGCCGTGGAGATGCAGCTCGCCATGGGTGAACTCAACGAGGCGAACAAGTCCATGGGCATGCCCGAGATTTACCAGGGCATCGGTATAAACCATGGCAATGTAGTCGTTGGTGACCTGGGTTCCACCCAGTACAGCGAAAACACCATAATTGGGGAAGGTGTTAACCTGACTGCCCGCATCGAGGCACACTGCCTGCGTGGCCAGATTCTTATCAGCGAACAGACCCTGGACGTGGCCAAGGATTTTGTCGAAGTCAGTCCACCCAATAGTGTAGACGTCAAGGGCGCAAAGGAACCGCTGCTGCTTTACGAGGTCTATTCCATTTGCCAGCCGAAAGAAATGGTAGTGCCACGCCGCGAAGGTCGAAAGAGTCCTCGTGTGCAGGTGGATATGCCGGCAACGTTCCAATGCCTCTCGGGTAAAATTATCCTGCCAGAAAAGATCATCGGCCGCATCGTAGACATCAGCTATCACGGTATGCTGATGGAGAGCGATGTGCGTCTCACGCCTCTTTCCGAAATCAAGATGAGGGTTTCCCTCAGTATGTTCAGCGAGGAAACCACGGAAATTTTTGCCCGGATCGTGAAGTCGGGTGCACACGGTGACGTGTTTGTTTCCGGTATGGAATTTACCTTCGTCGACCAGGCAGGCCAGGAAGCCATCAAGCAACTCGTGGATCGCCTGCTCTTTGCCTGATCCCGTTGCAGCCGTGCATCTCGTGTTCTCTACTGCAAATCACCATGTAACAAGGATTCTGCCATGATCGATGGTGGTTGTTTCTGCAAGGCTGTGCGATACACCGTGGATGAGGGTGATTACGTGGTGGTCAATTGCCACTGCAGCATGTGCCGGAAAACCAGTGGCGCGCCCTTCGTTACCTGGCTTACGGTTCCCCGGGATATTTTTCGCTGGACCCAGGGCGAACCGAAATGCCTGCAGTCATCGGAACACGGTAACCGCTATTTCTGCCCCGAATGTGGCACTCACATGGCGTTCATCACCATGAAACGTGAGGAATTCGTCGACATCACCACCGGCAGCCTGGACCGGCCCGAAGATTTCGTACCGACCCGCGCGGTGCACGAGGACTCGAAATTGCCCTGGCTGCCTGCCACAGAGATCCTGCATAACAGCGAGTTCGAAGACTAGTTATCAGGGAAGCCGGGCGCGCAACCACGGCTCCAGGGTTTCCCAGTCCATACGAAACATGTGGGGCGCGCCGTACAAGATGTCCGCGTCCAGGTCTACCCCGCCGGCTTCCAGACTTGCCACGGTTTCATCGAAACGAGCCGCCCAATCCAACTGGTCTTCGCTGCCGATGCGCAGGTAGACGGGAAAGCCCTGCAGGGCCGAGTTGTCGGCGCGGGCATCGGACAGGGCGGGCACTGCAACTACACCCAGATATTCAGCCGGGTTTCTGCGCGCGATTTCCAGGGCCGACATGCCGCCGTTTGATATCCCCGCCAACAGCGCCTTGCCTTCGGCAATGTAATCGCGCTGCTGCAATTCATCGATTAACAGGCGTATTTTTTCGTTATTGGCGCCACCGCGGAATGAGCGATTGTTGGGGGAAACAGGCACGGCCACCATCCAGCCCCGGGCCGAGAATCCGCTGCCCAGCCACATGGAGGTATCCCGTGAAATAGAGGCGTTGCCGGATCCTCCGCCCATTAACACCACCAGTGGTGACGGCTCTGCAGTAGTTTGTGCCGGCCGCACCAGGAACACGGTCAGGGTGGAACCGTCGGCGAGGCTTATTCGCTCCTGGGCATGGAGGGTTAGCGGCAGCAGCAGGACAAGGAATAAACAGTATTGAAATAGTCGATTCATTGGCCGCTCCTGTTTGCTAGTTGTCTTCCCGTTGTTTATACACGTCTTCAAACTTTTCCTGAAGCCGGCGCATGCCGCCCAGCCAGCGATCATAGTCATCGGTCTTGCGCCGCATATAGGTGAGCACCTCGGGATGGGGCAGGCACAGGAAGCGTTCCTCTGCCAGGGTTTCCATTACCGTATCCGCCAATTGCTCCGGTTCCAGCATGCCATCGAGCCCGGCCACACCCCCGCCTTCACTGCCGGCAGTCATGGCGGTGCGCACCGCCTGAGGACAAAGCACCGACACCTTGATACCGCGCTTGCCATAAGTAATGGACAACCATTCCGCAAAGCCCACCGCGGCGTGCTTGGTCACCGAGTACGGTGCCGAGCCGATCTGGCTCAACAGGCCTGCCGCCGAAGAGGTATTCAACAGGTAGCCCTCACCTCGCTCAAGCATGTGGGGCAGGACATGACGGGCGGCGAAAACATGGGCCATGACATTAATATCCCAGATGCTCTGCCAGTCTGCATTGGACACGTTGGTTCCGCCCACGGTGAAGATACCGGCATTGGAGCAGAACAGGTCTATTTGCCCGAAACGGTCCAGGGTTTTATCCACCAGCTCCTTGATATCCCCTTCCACACCCACGTCCGTAGTCAGGCCCAGGGTTTCGGTGCGCTTTGAAATCGCGCCAACGGTACCGGCGACCCCTTCGGGATTAATGTCGGATACCACTACGGCACGGGCACCCTCCCGGGCGAACCGCTCGCACAGCGCCCTGCCGATGCCGCTCCCGGCACCAGTCACAACTATAACCTTGTCCTTAACCTGCATGATTGTTTCCGTCCCAATCCTCTTCCATAGAAAGGTTGCTAGGAAATCATTGCGGCCAGACGGCCACCGATGATTTCTTCCGCTTCCGCCACGATGCGTTGAATCAGCTCTTCGCAACTGGGAATGTCGTCGATTAGCCCTACCACCATACCTGCAGACCAGATAGCACTCTCGAGGTCTCCGCTATTAAACAATTCCTTGCCTTTTGTTCCCGCCACCAGGGGGCGTATATCCTCGAAGTCGGTAGCGCCGGGCTGCGCCTCGATTTCCAGCACCTGTTCCGCGATGCTGTTTTTGAAAACCCGCGCGGTATTGCGCAGGCTTCGGTAAATCAATGCCGTGTCCAGTTCGCTGGCCTCAACCATGCGCTGCTTAACCTTCTCGTGAATGGGCGCTTCCCGGGTCACCATGAAGCGGGTACCCATGTTAATGCCGTCGGCTCCCATGGCCAGGGCGGCGGCGAGCCCGCGACCGTCACCAAGGCCGCCGGAGGCAATAAAGGGAATGGAGAGACGCCGTGCGGCCAGTGGCAGCAGGATCATGTTGGTGACATCGTCCTCACCGGGATGGCCGGCACATTCGAAACCATCCACGCTCACCATGTCGCAGCCGATACGTTCCGCTTTCAGGGAATGGCGAATCGAGGTGCACTTGTGGATGACGGTAATACCTGCCTCCTTGAACAGGGGCAGGAACGGTTCGGGATTACGCCCTGCGGTTTCCACGATCTTGATGCCGGAATCCACGATGGCATGGGCATATTCTTCGTAGGGAACAGGCTTGATCGTTGGGAGGATAGTGAGATTGACGCCAAACGGTTTGTCCGTCATCTCGCGGCAACGCTCTATCTCCTTGACCAGCGCCTCGGGTGTGGGCTGAGTCAGGCCGGTCAGGAATCCCAGGGCACCGGCATTGGCTACTGCCGATACCAATTCCGCCACCCCCACCCACTGCATGCCTCCCTGCACGATCGGGTGTTCGATCGATAACAACTCCGTCAGTCTGGTTCGCATCTATTCCCCCTGGTTCACAATGCAATGCCATACGCCGGGTCCATCCCGGCAATGATTCGACGCTGGAAGTCCACCGCTGGTCGCAAACGGGGAGCTAGTTTACGTGCTATCCCTGTCCCGTGCAAAAGACCCAATAATCAACTGTTTAGCCATGCTAACAGCTAATTATTTGTGCTATAGTCCCGGCTTATCCGCCGAGTGAAACGGCTTTCAGCAATACCGGAAGCCACAATTAAATAATCAGCAAGACTGTAAACCATAACAGGCAGTCTGGATGGCTGGTGCGCCAGCGCTATTCAGGGTGAAGGGATTGGTCCGATCCGCTCCCGCCCCGATTGAACATTGGCAGCCCGGCCTAATCGGAGAGAGATATATGACCCGCAAGTTACTTGCCGCCGGCATCGCGCTGGCATCCACCACAGTTTCATTTCCGGTCCTGGCCCAGAGCGGAGCCCAGGCCATCGAGGAAATCCAGGTAATTTCCACCTCCCGGCGCTCGGAGGGATTAGCTGATGTAAACGCGGCCGTGTCCGTGATCGGCCAGGACGAGTTGCAACTGATTCGGCACAGCCATTACCAGGAAGCACTGAACAGGCTTCCCGGGGTCAGTGTCAATCGCAATAACGGCCAGGAGAGCCTGGCGGCAATTCGATCTCCGGCTCTCACCGGCGCGGGTGCCTGTGGTGCCTTCGTGGTGGCCGAGAATGGCATTCCGGTACGCTCCCATGGGTTCTGTAACGTCAACGAGATGTTTGACACCCACAGCGAAAATGCCCAGCGCATCGAAGTAGTGCGCGGCCCGGCCAGTGCGTTCTGGGGCTCCAATGCCATGCACGGCCTGATTAATGTAGTGCTGCCAGAACCCGGCGACGCCGGCAGCATCACGCTGGAATCCGGTCCCCGTGGTTCCTACCGCGCCCAGGGCGCCCTGGGTGGCAGCAGCGGTGATTTCAGTCAATTGTTACTGCTGAATGGTGTTAACCAGGAAGGCTACCAGGCAGACAGCGGTTACGATCAGCAAAAGGGATCCTGGTTGTATTCCTACGACGGCGACAACGTATCCCTGGATGGCGGTGCAACCTTCATCAACCTCAACCAGGAAACCGCCGGCTACGTGGTGGGAACCGATTCCTACAAGGATTCGGTACTGCGTAAAACCAATCCCAATCCCGAAGCCTTTCGTGACAGCCAGAATTTCCGAGCCTGGACTTCCATCGGCTGGGGTAACGACGAATGGGACATGGTACTGACGCCCTACTACCGCGATGTGGAAATGAATTTTATCCAGCACTTCCTGCCGGGTAATCCTATCGAGACCACCGACCAAACCAGTTTCGGTGCGCAGTTTGCCGCCTATACCGACCTGGCTAATGAGGCTACGCTGGCTATTGGTGCTGACATTGAAATCGGCGACGGCAGTCTTGCCCAGTTTCAGCCTAACCCAACCCAGGGGTCGGCGTTTCTTCGCAACACCATTCCCCAGGGCCAGCACTACGACTATGACATCGAGATGCAGCAGCTCGCGGCGTTCGTCAACTACGAACAACCCCTGGGCGATAGCTGGGAATTATCCCTGGGCCTGCGTATCGAAAACGTGGACTACGAATACGACAACAAGATGATCGATGGCCGCACCAAGGATGACGGCACGCCCTGCGGCTTTGGCGGCTGCCGTTACAGTCGTCCGGCCGACCGTGGTGACGACTTTACCGAAGTATCCCCAAAGCTCGGCCTGAGCTACGCCCTCGATGACAACAATAACCTGCAACTGCGTGCGCAGCGGGGATTCCGCGCACCCCAGGCAACAGAACTGTATCGCCTGCAAAATGCCCAGACCGTGGCAGACCTGGATTCGGTGGAGCTGGATAGTGTGGAACTGGAGTTCAGTGGTGTTGGCGGCAACTGGAATTATTCCGCGACGCTGTTCACCATGAAGAAGGACAACGAAATCATTACCAACAGCTCCCGCGAAAATCTCAACGGCGCTGCCACGGACCACGACGGACTGGAATTGGGCCTGGGCTATGATTTCAATGAGAACGTTTCCTTTCAGGGCGCCTGGACTTTTGCCAAGCACACCTATGCCAATTCACCGAGTTCTACCGATATCACCGGCAACGATGTTGATACGGCGCCAGATTCCTTCGGCAACATGCGAGTGTTGTGGCAGATCACTCCCAGTCTGCTTACCGAGCTGGAGTGGGTACACATGGGTGAGTATTTCACTAATCCTGAAAACTCTTCCCTGTATGAAGGCCATGACCTGTTCAACCTGCGCGCCCAGTACCAGCTGGATGACAACGTGACCATCAGCCTTAACGCAAAGAACCTGCTCGACAAGGCCTATGCCGAGCGAGCTGACTGGACTACATTCACCGGTGATCGATACTTCATCGGCGAAGAGGCCAGGATCTTTGCCGCGGTGACCTGGAACTTCCGCTAGGTAATAGCGAAACAGAAAATGCCGGCTTCGAGCCGGCATTTTTTTGTCCGTAAAGGGTAAACTGGCGCCATGGAATATGCAGATACACCCTATCAGAGCCTGCTCAGCTATTTTGCCCAGGCCGGTCCCGAGCCAGCCCCCCTGAACCACCCGGACCCGGTTATAGACACCTGGTCACGGGACATGAAGTCTCTGCGGGAAGCGGCGGTGCTGCTTCCCATAACCCGCGAAACACCAGAGCAGGAAAGCGAACTGGTGCTTACCGTGCGCTCGGAAAACCTCAAGACCCATGCGGGGCAAATCAGCCTGCCGGGGGGCAGCCGCGAAACCCATGACAGTGACATAGTTTTCACCGCACTGAGAGAAAGCAGGGAAGAAATCGGCGTAGCGGAACACCACGTGGAAGTCATCGGCAAGCTTGGGGAACTGCCGCTGCCTTCCGGATTCAGGATAACGCCGGTAATCGGCCTCATAGACGGACAGCTGGAATTCAATGCCTGCCCGGTGGAAGTTGCCGACATCTTCAGGGTGCCACTGGAGCTGGTTTTGCAACCAGACAACTATCGTCATGGAGAGATGATGGTGGGGGACACACCGCGGCGCATCCTGGAACTATTCTACGAAGACTATCGAATCTGGGGAGCTACGGCGGCGATCCTGCATCAACTCGCAACCTACATTAGCGAGCATAAGAACGATTAAGTAGCCTAGCCGGTTTTCTTTGCCGGCTTGCTTTCATCAGATGAAATTTCACGATGGCAAACCCGGTTGCGCCCTTCCTGCTTGGCGGTATACAAGTAGCCATCAACCTGTTCGATAAATTCCTTTTCACTCACCTCGTCGCCTTTTTCGTAGACATCCACACCGCAGCTGGCTTCAATATTCAATTCCAGCTCGCCGGTTTTGATCGGTGTTTTCTGGATGGTGAGGCGAAGACGATTGGCGAAGCGAACCCCCTGCTTGAGGTTGGTATCCGGAAGAATGATGGTGAATTCTTCACCGCCGTAGCGGCAGGGAATATCGAGACGACGGATGGTCTTCAGGATCAGGCCGGAGACAAAGGACAGCACCTGGTTGCCTACCTCGTGGCCGTGCTCATCGTTTACTTCCTTGAAGTGATCCAGGTCCAGCATGATCAGGCACACGGGCTGGCCTGATCGTCGCGTACGTTCCATTTCCAGGCTAATGGCCTGGGTGAAATAGCGAAAGTTGAACAGGCCGGTGAGCTCATCGGTGCGCACCATAGCGGCGAGATGAGTCACCTCTTTACGCAGCCGCTCAACCTCCGAGAGGTTCGGACAGTTTTCGTCTCCCGCCGGGCAGGAAGTCTGCGCGTGCTCCTGCACCGGATGCTTGTCGATCATGTGTTTTAGCTCTAACCCAAATGTGACCGTGGTACTGCTTGTTCTTGTTTTTTCGCTAACCGACGGGGCTCGACAGCACCCGTGCGGTGAGACTAGCACAAACTATATACCGTTAATATCGGGCATGCACCGGGGTTATTGAATTAATGTGAACCAATTCAATATGTTAAGTGATTCCCCAGGCTGGGAAACCGGAAAGCACCCCAAATACCAGATGACCCATGGTGTAGACGAAAAATGTCAGCAACAGCACAGACAGGATGTCCAGCCACACACCGGCGATTACCATCTTCATGATGGGTACCCGTCCTGAGCCATAGACAATGGCATTGGGCGGCGTGGACACCGGCAGCATAAAGGCACAGGAAGCCGCCAAAGTAGTGGGAATGAGCAGCAACAGGGGATGGGCTTCGATGGCCTGGGCCAGGCTCGCCATGATGGGAATGGACAGGGATATGGTAGCGGTATTGGACGTCACTTCGGTCAATCCGGTGATGAAAGCCACGGTGCTCATGACAATGACCAGGGGATCGGCATCTCCCAGCAGTGCGCCGAGCTGAACGGCCACGTAATCCGACAGGCCGGAAGTGGTAAATCCCTTGGCGATAGCCAGGCCGCCACCAAAAATCAACAGGATGCCCCAGGGCACCTTGCGGGCATCGTCCCAATCCAACAGGCGCCCACCCACCTGCTTGCCGGCGGGAATGATAAACAAGGTGAGGGCCATGCAGATGGAAACCGTGGCGTCATCGATCATGTGCCCCACGGGCTGGCTGCCGCCCCACTCCAGGATCCGATCCAGGTAGTAGCTCCAGCCGAACAGGTCCACTTCGGGGCCAAGCAGGCGCTCCTTGCGCGTCATCCACAGCACGGCGGCACCGGTGAACACCCAGGAGACTCTCTTTTCTTCCGTAGACATGGGACCGAGCTTGGCCAGTTCATTCTCAATAAAATCGCGACCACTGAAAGGCGTACTCGCTGGCAATGGAAAGACAAAGCGGGTTAACAGCACCCATGCCAGCAACATGTAGGTAATGCTCATGGGCAGGGCGAAGATGAGCCAGGACGAAAAGGTAATATCCGGCGCTTCCGGAAACAGTTGCCCCAGCTGGGTTATGAGCACCCCGTTGGGAGGCGTGCCAATCAAGGTTGCGAAACCGCCAATGCTCGCCGAGTAGGCAATGCCCAGCAGCAGCGTCAGGGAAAAGTTTTCGGCGCGCTCATCTACCACGCCTCCCGACGCTACGGCCTGCTTGTTCAAATCTTCGTAGAGCAGGATTAATGACATGCCCATGGGCATCATCATCATGGCGGTGGCGGTATTGGATAGCCACATGGACAGAAAGCCGGTGGCGATCATGAATCCCAGCACCAGGCGATGGGGTTGGCCACCGATGATGTGCAGGATGTTCAATGCAATGCGCTTGTGCAGATTCCATTTTTCCACCGCCACGGCAATGATGAAGCCGCCCATGAACAGGAGGATGATCCAGTCCATGTACTGGTTGGCGACATTGGGAAAGATAATATCGATATCACCGGGCAGGATACCGGTGCCTTCGATCGCGGCCTCGAAATTGATCTGGCCTGCGGCCGGCACTTCCCGTCCACGCATGATTCCCAGCAGGGGAAACAGCACGATAGGGAGCAGGGCTGTGGCAGCCAGGGGGATGGCTTCGGTAATCCACCACACCGCCATTAAAACAATCACGGCCGCCATGCGGGTGACTTCTGGATTGGCGGGATCGAGCTCGACGAAGAACAGGATGAAAAGAAATGCCACCGGCCCCAGCCACAGCCCTATCCTACTGCGCATGGGTACTTCCTTAACGGCCACCTCGGTGGTCGAGTGCTCGGTCATGAATCTCCCCGGTACTGCTCTTTATTTTTTATCGGCTGTTGTTGCCTTCAGGAAAACAATTCGCCGAGGAAGTTCTCCAGCGACTGGTAAGCTCGTGAGGCGGCAACGGGATTGTAGACCGTGCCGAAACCAGGGTCATTGGCGCCGGGATTGGTGAATGCGTGCATGGTGCCGCCATAGGCGTGCATCTGCCAGTCGACTCCCGCTTCCGACATCTCTTTTTCAAAATCCAGGACCTGTTCCGGCGGCACCATGGGATCATCATGGCCGTGGAGACAGAGGACCTTTGCCTTGATGTCTTCGTTTGGCACATCACCTGGGGCGAAGATCCCGTGAATACTGATTACTCCAAGTACGTCCGCACCGGAGCGGGCCAGCTCAAGCACACACATGCCACCGAAGCAGTAACCCATGGCGGCAACCCGGGTGGCATCAACCTGGGGAATATTGCGCCCCGCCACCAGGGCGGCACGAATTCGTTGCCTTAACATGGCCCGGTCTGAGGCGAGGGGATTCATTAAGGACGAATTAAGTTCCACGTTCCCTGCTTCACCCAACACTCCCTTGCCATACATGTCCAGGGCAAACCCTATATAGCCCAGGGCGGCAATTCGTTCCGCGCCCTCATTGGCGGAAGCCTGGCGGCCGGTCCAGTCGTGGGATACCAGTACCAGTGGTTTCTGGGTATCTGTTTCCTCGTATGCCACGTAGCCTTCGAGTACCGTGTCGCCATCGTTATATTCGATTGTGTTGGTAATCATGGAATCGAGCTTCCTTTAACTATTGTTTGTTTTTCTTATCCAGTTTTCCCTGGCAGGCAAATTTCAAACATCAGAGGGCCTCCAGCATGGCCTCCGCGGCACTGACCTTGATCTCTCCCGGTGCCTCTATGCCCAGGTAGGACACCGTGCCGTCATCAACAATCATGCCGAAACGCTGGCTGCGGGTACCCATGCCGAAGCCGCTTGCATCCATGGCCAATCCGAGGGCATTGGTAAATTCGGCGTTGCCATCGGCCAGCATCAATATTTCGTCTGCGTTCTGCTGTGTTCCCCAGGCTCCCATGACAAAAGCATCGTTAACGGCCATACAGGCAATGGTGTCTACACCTTTGGCTTTGATGTCGTCTGCCTTGACCACGAAGCCTGGCAGGTGTGTCATGGAACACCCCGGAGTAAATGCACCGGGAACCGCGAAGAACACAACTTTCTTGCCGGCAAATACTTCATCACTGCTAATGTCCTTGGGTCCGTCCGCGGTCATTACCTTGAATGTTGCTGCAGGAACCTTGTCTCCAACTTGAATCGTCATGTCGCTTACTCCTCGGGCTGGTGCGTGTGTGTAGTTAGACCCGCCTGGACGGCCCTGCAGTGTAGCATGAACCCCTGTCAGGATTGCAGATTACGGCGCGTCTGCCGACGCTTTCAATTAGGAAGCAGATTGCGGTCTTATCACCATGGATACAGTGTTTTTCTATCTGTCCAAGCTGGGGTGGGCGCTGATCTCCCCCGACAGCCTCATCGTCATCCTCATTGCCGCGGCCTGGCTCAGCCAGGTGTTCGGCTGGCAGAAATGGGCGCGGCGCCTGTTGGCGTCGGGCACACTCATGCTGGTGTTAATAGGATTTCTGCCAATTGGCGAATGGCTGATGGCACCCCTGGAGAACCGCTTTCCAGCCAATGCCGCCCTGCCTGCCCAGGCAGACGGCGTAATCGTGCTGGGAGGTGCTCTCGATCCCTACAAATCATTCGCCTGGCAGCAGGCGGAGCTCGGTAACGGAGCGGAACGCATGACCAATTTCGTCTACCTGGCCGGCATCTACCCCGGCGCCCAGCTGGTGTTCAGCGGAGGCAGCGGCAGCCTTACCCAGCAGCAATACAAGGAAGCCGATGCCGCGCAGATCTTTGCCGACCAGATGGGCCTGGCCGAGCGTGCAATCCTGTTCGAGTCGGACTCCCGTAACACGGCAGAAAACGTGAGCAACAGCAAGTCACTGGTCAATCCGCAACCCGGCGACGAGTGGATTGTCATCACCTCGGCATTCCACATGCCCCGTACTATTGGAATTTTCTGCGAGCAGGACTGGGTCGTGACCCCCTATCCGGTGGATCACCAGTCAAGCAAGGGAAACCTGCTGCGTGTGGAGTATGCCCTGGTAGCAAATCTTGGGCTCCTGCGCACTGCAATCCGGGAATGGCTGGGATTAATTGTGTACCGGGCCAGCGGCCGCAGCAGCCAGTTATTTCCCGGCCCGGCGAATTACTGCGGCGCAGATTCAGAGCTTAATTAAATATATCCCGTAAGCGGGAACTGACATCCTCTACCGCGTTTTCTACCGCATTACGCAATTCTTCTTCCGCCGCTTCTCCCAGTTCCTCCAGGGCATTGGAACTGACAATGACCTGGCTGATCTCTACCAGGATAATGCGCAAGGCATCGGCGACGGTGGCTGCAGCACTGTCTTCGCCAATGTTTTGCAGGGTAATGTCGGGAAGCGGGACCGGCGCACTGAGACTGGCGGCCACGATATTGAGTTGTGGATCCTCCAGTACCAGCTGGCGAATGATGATGCGGCTGCCGGAAGTCTCTCCGTTGGTATCGGTCCCGCTGTCGCCCCGCGGTAGATTATCGATGAGCGCCCGAATATTGTCTTCCACTATGCGGGTTTCATAGTTGATGTGTGGTTGGGCGATATGCACCGACTGTATCTCCACCACGTCGCTCAGTACGGAACTGGCATTTACGTTTACCGACAGGGATTCAAACTGAAAGGCGAAGTCAGAATTGAAGCCTTCCACGTTGGCCACCGTCAACCCGTCGATTCTGCCACTGCCGTTGAGGGGCGACATGGCTACGCCGTCTACTGTGACCGCCGTGCCAAGCACACGGGAACCCACCACTTCGATGCCATTCTTCACGATGGAGTCGAAGTAGAGAAACGCTCCGATACCAATACCCACAATGAGTATGGCCACTGCGATTGCGATTTTCTTAAGCACCAATGATTATCCTGCTAGCTGTCGAATGGATACTCGCTTCCGATAACGGTTTCTATCCACTGGATGTGGCTCGAAATTCTCTCATAAACGGCTTCCGACCCATATTTACCCTGGGTTTCTTCTGAAAAATCCGCACCCTCGATTTCCCCCACCGCCACTCCGGCCAGGCTGTAGCCACTGTCACCCGGGATTAGCGCAGGCCCGCCACTGTCCCACAGCCCGGGCATTCCCTCCAGGGGCAAGGTATCAGTTGTGTTGTCACGGGGATCGCCAAAGCGGATATGCAGGCGCTGGCCAACATCGCTGATGCGGTTGGTGGCCCGGCGCATAACGCCATCGGAATACTGGCGCCCGGTGGTACCGACGCCGAAAAAGCCCCAGCCTATAAGTGACACTATGGTATCGGCTTCATCACTGGCAGTGTGCAGTGGCATGGGTAATGGGTTTGCCACAGCGGAGGCAAAACGCAAAAGTGCCAGGTCAACATCGGTTTCCGCTTCGAGATCGAATTGCGGGTGAATGATCAGGCCATCGATATTCCTGACTTCTCCCCCTACACGAACCGAAAACTCAAGACCGTTCTCCAGCGTGTTGGCAAGAGTCGTTTCTCCGGCACAATGAGCGGCAGTTATTGCCCAGCGTGGATGAATCAGTGTAGCTGCGCAAACCGGGCTGTTGCCCTGGCGCTCCAGGTAAAACACGGCGGGAAAATCTGTTGCCTGTATTTCGTAGTCTTCCGGCGCCACGTCATGCCGGATGATGATAGCAAGGCTGGTGGTACCGAAAAGCACCGTACCCAGTAACAGGCTAGTTCCGCGAATTATCTTCAGCTTGTTCATCGTTGTCTTGCTGGTCCTGCTGTTGCAGGTAGGTGCGGTAGGAACTGCTGCGTCGCAAGCGCCTCAGGTTTGGTTGATAGCGCGGTTTGCGGGTCATGCGCATGATCTTGTACATGCGATGGGCGATCACCAGCACCGCCACGCCGATAAAGGCCATGATGCTTGCCGCCAGCCATTGCTCGTGGGTCCAGCCGGTTGTGTCAATCAATTCGGATAACATAGATCAGCTGTTATTTGCCATGTCAGAAACCAGTTTTTCAATCGACTCAATGCGTTCAAAAGGGTGAGACCAAGCGTAATCGAAGCGACAGCTTCGAGCGCAGGTCGAACGACACCGATCTATGATCGGTGGCCGGATGGCCGCTCAAAATCTTACTCACTGTATCACCCGCAACTATTCGATTAGCTGTTATTTGCCATGTCAGAAACCAGTTTCTCTATCGACTCAATGCGCTCGAAAGGGTCATCTAATTCCAATAACTTCTGCTTGTCTTCAATCTCTATGGGAATCAATTCACTAAGGCGCCAGCCCACGTCCCAAAGGTTTTCATAATCGATATCCAGGTTCTTCCTTTCCACCAGGGGATGGTTTTCCAGGTTTTGCAGCAAATCCGCAAGTCCACTGAATTCATCACCGAGAGGAATCGGTTGTTTGCCTACTCCATCGATATTGCTGAAACTGGTTTTCGCCATGAGTAATCCACTGGGCTCGCTCCAACACTCCTCGATGCGGAACTTGGACAGGCCCCTCACGGTAATTCCAAGCAGCCCGTTTTCGAGCTGGTCCCAATCGACGATAGATGCGTAAGTGCCAGTGCGATGGATGGTTTGCTGGCTTCCCTCCTGGATGATTTCTTCCCCGTGCTTCAACAGGCAAATGCCGAAACCCGTATTCTCCCTGAGGCTTTTCCTGACCAGGTCGATGTAGCGCTGTTCGAAGATCTGGAGTTCGAGCTTGCCCCCGGGAAACAATACGACCCGCAGGGGAAATAGCGGAATTTCCTGGTATTCGCTCATGAAGAAGTTAAAGGCCCCGGTTGTTTTGGACTCTACCAAAAAACAGGCAACTATGCCGCCGTTCCCGGGAGGTTGAAGGCTTGGTGAGACTAGTGAGCTGCCGGATTCAAAACCCGCAACAGGCGCTGGTGAATGTTTTCGAAACCACCATTGCTCATTATGACCACGTGGTCTCCTGGCTGCGCATTGACTTCAATAAATTGAATGATTTCGTCAACATCCTTGAAGGAGTAGGCAGGGGTTTCGCTGGCTGAAATCATTGAATTGAAATTCAGTCCGCATTTCTGCGGCATTTTCCAGATCACTATGTCCGCAGGCTGGGTGGCGACCACCAGCTCATCCTGGTGCACTCCCATCTTCATGGTGTTGGAGCGGGGCTCGATCACCGCAATTATCCTGCCCTCTTCCTGCCGGGCATTCAGCTTTTCTTTCAGTCCATTCAGAGTGGATTCGATGGCCGTGGGATGGTGGGCGAAGTCATCGTAGACCCGGACACCGTTGCCCTCACCAAGCAACTCCAGCCGGCGCTTCACACCCTTGAATGTATTTAACGCTTCCCCGGCACTGATAACGTCCACACCGGCGTGGTGGGCCGCCGCAACCGCCGACATGGCGTTACGCACGTTGTGCAGCCCGATCTCGTTCCACTCGATACGAACCCGGTTCATGATCGAACCATCCACACCCTGGCCGTACTTCTCCAGGTCAAAGCGGCTGCCGTATTTGTCTCCCAACACTGCATTCCAGAACACACCGCCATTGGCGGCGAGCTTCTTGCAGATTTCCTCCGGAACATCGATGCCAAATTGTTGCCGTGGCGTCCAGCAACCCCGGCGCAGGACCATATCGATTGGTGCTTCATCATGGGGAGAAATAATCAGGCCATTGCCCGGGATGGTGCGCACCAGGTAGTGGAACTGCAGCTCGATGGCGTCCAGGTCCGGGAATATGTCCGCGTGGTCATATTCCAGGTTGTTCAGGATGGTGGTGCGGGGTGCGTAGTGAATAAACTTGGGCCGCTTGTCGAAGAAGGCAGTATCGTATTCATCCGCCTCCACGATGAAAAAAGGAGTTTCTCCCGCCCGTGCCGACACCTCGAAATTGCGGGCAACACCGCCAATCAGGAATCCCGGTTTTAGCCCGGCGCATTCCATGATCCAGGCCAGCATGGAAGTGGTGGTAGTCTTGCCGTGGGTGCCGGCAACGCCCAGCACCCAGCGGTCATGCAGCACGTATTGCGCCAGCCATTGCGGACCCGAAGTGTAAGTCAGCCCCTCGGCCAGGGTGAACTCGACCGCGGGGTTTCCCCTTGAAAGGGCGTTACCGATAACCACCAGGTCGGGACGGGGCGTGAAATGATCGATGGAATAGCCTTCCTTCAGTTCAATGCCCTGTTCCTGCAACTGTGTACTCATGGGCGGGTAAACGTTGGCATCACTACCCGATACCCGGTAGCCTAGTTGCCTGGCCAGGATTGCGAGGCCTCCCATGAAGGTGCCACATATGCCGAGAATATGTATGTGCATCTAGAATCTGCTTTCCTGAACGCCGGTAAATTGATCCATTCCTATATAGCGTAGATTTTCAGCGACACATGAGCCTGGAAGACAAGCATTAACCACCATGACAAATCCTTCAAAAAGCTTCTGGGACTACTCTACTGCTCTTTACTCGCAGGATGGTGTCGAATCCGCCTGTTTGTTTCTCCAGGACCATATGGGAATGGATGTGAACCTGTTGTTGTTCTGCTGTTGGTACGGTCAACATTATGGATCCCTTGAGGCCAACATGCTCGACTCACTGCTGCAATTCACCGGCCCGTGGAAAAGTAATGTGGTGGAGCCGCAACGCAATGCCCGTCGCTGGATGAAAGAGCAGCCCCTGCCGGCTTCGGAACAACAGGAATTATTCACAACTCTTCGGGAACGCATCAAGCTCAATGAACTGGCGGCAGAGAAATTTCAACAACTAACCATGCAACACTTGGTTGAAACCAGGCAAGGGCGTCCCGTATCAACAAGCAATCAATCATTGCAGCAAGTTATGCGTGAAAATGTAGAGCTGGTGCTGGAAAGCTGCAGCCTGGAAAGTGATGCAAAGTGCGAGGAAAAGCTTAACCTTGTCATCGAAGGGGCGGTAAGCTGATTATCAGACGGCCTGGTCGTCAGCTGCTTCCGCTTCGCCGCCGGTATCAGAATTACCCTCATTCCTACCGATCAGCATCGCTGACACCGCAAAGGCAATCGCGCCGGCAAGCCACAGGAATCCATTGATCACGGAGTTACCGCTATCGCCGGTAAAGGACAATACCGCCAGGGCTAACCAAATAAAGGCCACGACCCAGCATAACGTTCTCGAATACCTGGCGAAGCCAACACTCTTGGAAATCATATCTACTCCCGAAATATGTTTCTGACGCTCAGCTTAAGCTGTCATTGAGGTCATTTGGAGTCAAGCGAATCATCGAAAAACCGTCGATCCGTTCCCAGTTTTTACCACCTTTCGCCTGTGATGAGTGCTACTGATCTTCAATATCGGCCGCAGCGCTGTTTACCCCAGACCAGCGCTGCACCAGCCCGGGCTCAAGGTCAAACAGATCGAGAATGCGGCCTACATGATGGTCCACCAACTCATCTATGCTCAGGGGCTTGATGTAGTGGGCGGGCATGGGAGGCGCCAGGATGGCGCCAAGTTGGCTGGCCTTGAGCATGAGCTCACAGTGCCCCTGGTGCAGCGGTGTTTCTCGGGGTACCAGCACGAGGCGGCGTTTCTCCTTGAGGGTCACGTCAGCCGCCCGCACGATGAGGGAGTCTGCGTAGGAATTGGCTACTGCCGAGAGTGTCTTGATGGCACAGGGTGCGATGATCATGCCATCGGTCTTGAAGGATCCGCTGGCGATGCTGGCGGCAATATCTTTATTGGAATACACGAAATCCGCCAGGGATTTCACGTCATTGGCATTGCGATCGGTTTCAATTGCGATATTCATGCGCGCCGAATCTGAGATAACCAGGTGAGTTTCCACGTTGGACATCTCCCCCAGCACCTCGAGCAGTCGGATACCGTATATCATGCCGCTGGCGCCTGACATGGCTATTATGATTCGCATGAATATGCCCTGCTTCGAAGTTCCTGCTCGAAAGGCTGGAGATTGTCACATTACCGGGCTGGACTGGCAAGGCATGAGCCGAGCCGGTATGCTTGCGCTTCCAAATAGCATTTACTCCGTTTCTCTCCTGATCATATGAGCAAAGCCAACCTGTTTTACGCCCAGTCCGGGGGTGTTACTTCAGTTATCAACGCCAGCGCCTGCGGCGTCATTGAATCCGCCCGTAAACACCGGGACAAAATCGGCAAGGTCTACGCAGGTCTCAATGGAATCGTTGGCGCATTGAATGAAGAGCTGATCGATACAAACAGGGAGACTGCTTCAACCATCGCCGCGTTACGACATACTCCAGCGGGTGCTTTCGGCTCATGCCGTTACAAGCTCAAGTCCTATGAAGAAAACAGCGCCGAATATGAGCGCCTGATGGATGTGTTCAGGGCGCATAACATTCGTTATTTTCTCTATAACGGCGGAGGTGATTCTCAGGATACTGCCAACAAGGTAGCAGGCATTAGCAAGAAAAGCGGTTTTCCCATCACTTGTATCGGCGTGCCCAAGACCGTGGACAACGACCTGCCCATCACGGATAACTGCCCGGGTTTCGGTTCGGTAGCCAAGTACGTGGCAGTTTCAATTCGCGAGGCTGGCCTGGATGTGGCATCCATGTGTCAGAGTTCCACCAAGGTTTTTATCATGGAAGTCATGGGGAGACATGCCGGGTGGATCGCCGGCGCTGCGGGCCTGGCGACGGAACAGAGAGGCGATGCACCTCATATCATCCTTTTTCCTGAAATACCCTTTAACAAGCGTGCATTCCTGGCCCGGGTAAAAGCCAGCGTAAAGGAATTTGGTTACTGTGCAATCGTTGTTTCCGAAGGTGCGCAATATAAAGATGGAAGATTCCTGGCGGAAGCCGGAACAAGGGACGCCTTTGGCCACGCCCAGCTGGGCGGTGTGGCGCCATTCATCGCCAACATGATCAAGGATGAGCTGGGCTACAAGTATCATTGGGCGGTAGCAGACTACTTGCAGCGCGCTGCACGACATATTGCCTCAGCCACAGACGTGGAGCAGGCCTACGCGGTGGGCAGTGCGGCCGTAAAGTTCGCCCTCTCCGGGAAGAACGCGGTAATGCCTATCATCCAGCGTGGCAAGGGCAGGAACTATAGCTGGCGCATCGGTGAGGCCAAATTGTCAAAGGTAGCCAATGTCGAGAAGAAGATGCCGCGACGCTACATCAGCAAAGACGGTTTCCACATAACTCCCTCGGCACGTGCCTATTTCGCACCCCTGATCCGGGGTGAGGATTACCCGCCCTACAAGAACGGTGTGCCCCAGTACGCCCGCCTGAAAAAAGTATTGGAAAAGAAAAAACTTAAGGACTGGAAATAACAACAGAAGGAAGATTGGCCACAAAAAGGCACAGAATCCACAGGGCTAGACTTTCACACTATGTGACCTTTGTGTTTTATGTGGCCAAATACATTTTGTGGCAGGTATCAGGGAGCAAGCCGCTCTATAGACCAGCCTTCTGTGGACTTGCTGTAGCGAAATCGGTCGTGGAGCCGGTTCGCTCCACCCTGCCAGAATTCGAATTCACCGGGTAATACTCGGTAGCCTCCCCACATGTCGGGCAAGGGCACCTCTCCTGCCTTGAATTTCATTTTCATGGCTTCGAACTGGTTGAGCAGGACTTCCCGGGAAGTAAGCACCCTGCTCTGTTCAGATACCGCCGCCGCAACCTGGCTTTCATGGGGCCTGGTGAGAAAGTACTTGAGGGATTCCGCCTTGGAGATTCGGCTGGTCTCGCCACAGATCTTTACCTGGCGATCGATTGCGTGCCAGGGAAAATGCAGGCTGACCTTCGGATTCGATGCAATTTCGTCCGCTTTGCGGCTGCCGTAGTTGGTGTAGAAAATGAAACCTTCACTGCTGAATTGTTTCAGCAACACGATTCGCTGGCTCGGCTGCCCATCGGCAGAAACCGTGGCTATTGTCATGGCAGTGGGATCGCCAATCTGCAGCTCGATCGCCTGCTGCATCCATTTCTCGAACTGCCGGAATGGATCCTCATCCAGGTCGTCCCGGTTCAGACCACCATGGAGGTATTCTCTTCTTAATGACTCCAGGTCCACCGCTTACTCCTGCCAGGTCAGTTCCATGGAATCACCGTAAGCCGTTGCCTTCCAGTGGCCCCTGAACTGCCGAATCCGTTCGTGAATACGCTGTGCCAGTTCCATGGTGGCCTGATCCGGAACCACATACTCCAGCACTTTCAAGTACGAACCTACCCCGGCCTCCTTGCGCATCAAGGTTTGAACTGGCCCGGCCAGTTTTTCGGCAACAGCAATATCACTACCGAACTCCGATCCATCCAGCTCCTTGCCGCCTGCCACTGAGCCCCAGAACCCCCCTTTCAAGGGCACTTCCAACTCCACCGCCAGGTGTGCCAGGTCATGACGCAAAAAACTGCGACTGTTCAACACCCCCTCATCACAGCTTCCATCGGCACGCTCTATGCGTACCCTGTGCTCCTGGTCCGATAATTTCTGAAACGATATTTTCATCACTGCACTCTAAACAATGTATGCACTATCAAGAAGAATTATTTTATTAGGTTGAGGCCGTCGCGAGCGCAGGCGGTACGAGGCAAAGGCGCCCGCGACGAGGGATACTACTGACTGCTAGGTGAGCGAGGAGCGGGCGCCTTTAACGACGTAGTGCCAAGCACAGCAAGCCTCACCTAATAAAATCGCCGTAATTCCAGAGTTGTTGTCTAGCTGTGCCTGTCTTTTCATAGTAAAAAGTTCCCAGCCCGTGCTTGTCACTGGCAAAAAATCCGCCTACGTACTTGGCCCCACTGGCCCAGCGAAAAGTCCCATGACCCTGGTAATGATCGTTTACCCATTCGCCGGTGTAATTCTCGGTGTTGTCCTTTAGCCAGAACTCGGTGTGCTGGTTCTCATGCCACTCGGGCAGGTTGTAGGCAAGAGTGCCAATTCCTTCGCGCTTGTTGTTGCGCCACTGGCCAATGTAGAGATCGCCTTTCCCGTTCCAATGAGTGCCCCGCCCTTCCCGGGTGCCGCTGGACCAGTCACCCGCATAGACCTCGCGCTGGGTATAAGAGATGGGAACCTCGAGCCTGCCCTGGCCATGAAACTCACCACCGCGAAACTCGCCGACATACTCGCCCTTACCGAATTGCGTACGGAACTCCAGGGTGCCGCGGCCATTCTCACAGTCGCCATAGGTACACTCGTAATCCACCGCACCATTGATCGACTGGGCCACGGCTGATGCGCTGGCCCCTAACAAGATTGCTACCAGGGATATGCCTGCCGCATGCCGGTGTAATGCTGTAAACATAGTACTCACCTTCATATTGGGACCGGGATTATAGCAACAGTGAGAAATTCCTCACCACCGGGGCGCCGGTGCAATTGAACGTTTTCCAGGACGTCCGGGTGGCGTAGACTGTAATTATGACTGTAGACGCGGAAAATTGGCTGGAACAAAACGGCTTTGGCGCGATAAACGAACGCCAGCCCCTGGGTGGCGGCTGCATCGGTGATGTGGAGCGACTGTTGCTGAAAAACGGTGACAGCCTGATGTGCAAGAGCATGCCCCAGCCACCGGCCAATATGTTCGAGGCGGAAGCTCATGGTCTTACGGCACTGGCGGCGGAACAGGCCATTCGGGTGCCGAAGGTGATACATGTCGAGGCGGGTTTCATCCTCATGGAAGACCTTGGCGCAGGCCGGCATGAAACCGGCTACTGGGAAGATCTCGGCCGGCAACTGGCGCAGCTCCATAGCACAAGCAAAGCTCAGTTTGGATTCGATATGAATAATTACTGCGGTGAGACTCCCCAGGACAACACTCCCTGTGAAGACGGCCACGAATTTTTCGCGACCCGGCGCCTGCTCAGGCTGGGTGAAGAAGCGGCTCGCAAAAAGCTGCTTCCGAAGCAAGAAAGCTATTCTCTTAACGTGGTCGCGGAAAACCTGCAGAGATGGATTCCCGACATGCCACCGGTGTTGATTCACGGCGACCTGTGGTCGGGCAATATTCACTGCGACGGCAATGGCAAACCTGCTCTCATCGATCCCGCTGCCTACTGGGGATGGGCCGAAGCGGAACTGGCCATGACTACCCTATTCGGTGGATTCAATATCCGCTTCTATGAAAGTTACCAGGAGGCGGCGGGGATAAGTGCAGAATGGAAGGAACGGGCGCCTCTGTATAACCTTTATCATCTGCTCAATCACCTGCTGTTATTTGGCAGCAGCTACCTCGGCCAGATCACTACCATACTGCAGCGTTTCAACCGTTAGTTTGCCGTGGCCGCCAACTGGCGATCGATGTACTGGTTCAGCGGGTCTGCCCTGGCCGCATAATCGGATTCGGACTGGATACGCAACAGGGCATCACTGGCTTCCTGTAAGTTGCCAAGATTAATCTCGGCCACCGCCAGCAGGTAGTAAGCCTGGTCAAGGTCTTCTTCCGGTGCCAGTTCCAGCACTCCCTGCAATGCCGTCCTCGCCTCAGCGTATTCTTCCCGTTGCAGGTAAAGCTGCGCCAGCATCAGGCCCGGTTCCGGATCCTGCTCCATGGTGGCGGCTCTTCGCAGTTCCGCAACTGCCCGGTCAAACTCTCGGGCGAGTATCCACATTTCCGCCAGCAGCATCTGGTCTTCGAAATTCTGGGACTCCGGAAAATCCTGCAGGCCCTGGGCTAATACGTAGGCGCCATCGGAAGGCATGTTGAGTGCACTGAGCAATCCCGCGAGCCGTCTGCTATCGGCAAAGCTCAGGTCGCTGATCTCGTTGGCGATTGCCATGCCGGCAGTACCGGCCGGTACGTTATCCAGCAGCAGGTATACGCTGGCAAGCTGGCGCCACCAGCGCTCGTGGCCCGGTTCCTGTGCGATGAGTTCTTCCATTAACCCCAGCGCGTCTTCATTGCGACCGAGCCGGGTATAAACGTAAGCGAGCAGCTCCACCAACTGGTGATTACTGGTACCGGTGAGTTCCAGCGCGCTCTCGAAAACCCCGGCCGCATCTCCCCAGCGCTCCACCTGGACATAGGCATAACCCATGAGGGTGAATTCCCTGCTGCCCGGCTCTTCGGTGTTGCTGCGCCAGACTTCAAAATGCTCAATCGCGTCGGCTGCCCGATCCTCGATAAGCATCAGCTGGCCCAGCATGAAACGCATCGCCGGCATAAAGGAATCGTCTTTGTCCTGCAGGAAGTCTTCGACTTCCGCTATGGCCTCTTCCGTGCGGTCAACCTGTACCAGTAGCCCGGCACGTTCGTACAACACGAAACCCCGATCCGTTTCATTGATGTTACGGCTCTCGATTATCTCTGCCAGTTCTGCCAGCGCCGTTTCGGGCTCA
>CAYFKD010000001.1:61158-198105 GCA_964343795.1 uncultured Pseudohongiella sp. | reverse complement strand
CGCGGCGTTTTCCATCACCTGCAGCAGTATGCGGCTTACCCGTTCCGAAAGTGCCTCGGCAGCGTAGCTCGCAGGCGCCAACATCATGCATATAAGCAACAGCAGGATAATCCGCATCACTATTGTTCCAGGGTAAAATTGATGCGGATAAATGCGCGAACCGCGACGGTTTCACCGTTATCTACCTGGGGACGGAAGCGCCAGCGCAGCGCGGCATCCCTTGCTGCCTCATCGAATATGCCGGATGGCTCCGCGTCCATGATTTCCGGATCGCGAACCGTGCCATCCTCGGTAACGGTGAAGACCATGTCCACCCAGCCTTCTATATTTCTAATGCGAGCGTTAGAAGGATATTGCGGTGGCAACAGGCTTAGAGGCACCAGGTCTTCCGCCATCATCAATCCCATGCCGCTCGTGGTTTCCGCGGCGATTGAGCTGCCGATTCCCACCCCACCCCCTTCACCCAGCAGGCTGGTTATTTCAAAGGGTGAAAAATCCGTGGGAAAGGCGGAGGCGCGCTGGGCGATATCTTCCACCTCTGCTCTTGGCCGTTCGATTTCCTGGGGCTTGGGCGGCGGCGGGGTGCGACGATCCTTGACCTGTGTTTCCTCATCAAAATTACTGCGCAGGAATTCGATGGGCTCGGTGTCATAGACGTCCACCAGGCGCACGCTGTCCCGGGATACCATTCTCTCCATTAACTGGAACAATCCCACATTAATAAGCAGCGCGGCGGCGACTACGGCCAGGGTTTTCATTGGCCCAGCCCCTGGTCCGCCACGGCCGCGGCGAGAGCCACCCGCTCTGCACCGGCGAGCCGGGCCTGGTCGATGACATCCACCACGACACCGGTACGGGATTCCTGGTCCGACATGACCACCACCGAGGCATCGGGGGATTCCACGAACATGCGTTCAATCACCCCCCGAAGGCGACGGATATCCACCTGGTTGCGATCCACCCACACCTCGCCAGTGTCGGTCACCGCGATGATGATAGTGGCTGACTGCTGCACCACGGAAGATCGAGCCACTGGTTGATCCACTTCCACACCGGGAAACTTCACGAATGTTGAGTTCACCGCGAAAAAAATCAACAGGATAAAAACCATGTCGATTAGCGGCGTCAGGTTTATTGCCGCGTTGCCGCCTTCTTCCCTGGTATGTAGTCGTAACATAATTCTGCCCCGTTAACGCTCCGCCAGGTGCTTGTTGAGTTTCTCGGTTTCATCCTGCATGCGCCCCCTGAGGTCACTGGCAAAGTACATGCCGGTTACCGCGGTCAGCAATCCACCCATGGTGGTAATGAGCGCCTGGGAAATGCCTTCCGCCATGCCCCTGACGTTGCCGTTTCCAAAAACGGTCAACACTTCAAAAGTTTTTATCATCCCGGTTACCGTGCCCAGTAGGCCCAGCAGGGGCAAAATCGCCGTGATCACTGTTATGGTTCCCAGCCACTCCGACAGCTTGCCGTGAAACGAAGAAGTAAGGCCCATGCGCAGGCGGCGGTTAACCAGCACATTGTCCGAACGGTGCTCATGCCATTGCGCCCTGATCTGCCGGGTCAGCTTGGGCCGCTTGTAATAGAGAAACAGGTAGCGATCCAGGATCAGCACCCACATGACACAGGACAGCAACAGGATGGCTGCCATGATCCAGCCCCCGGCCAGCAGTTCACTCTCGAAGATCCAGTCAGTGAGCATGGGCATCCTCGGCACGACCCCTGGCAAAGGTGTCGGCGGCCACTTCGTCCAGCTCTGTGACCAGGTTGTTGGCACGGGATTGCACGAAACTGTGAATCAACAATAGGGGAATGGCGACGGCCAGACCCAGCTGGGTGGTAACCAGTGCCTGGGAAATACCCCCGGACATCAGTCGCGGATCACCGGCACCGAACAGGGTAATCACCTGGAAGGTATCGATCATGCCGGTTACGGTACCGAGTAATCCCAGCAATGGGCTCACCGCGGCGAAGATGGCCAGGGTGGAGAGTCCACGGCGAATCTGCTGGGCGTATTCGGTGACCACCTCGTCCATCTTCGCCGACATCGCTTCCACATCCGCCAGGTATTCAGGGTCTTTCGCTATAGCCTGGAGCTTTTCGATAGCATGATCGCCACCGTTGGATGCGCCGCGACTCACCTGTGCAGTCTTACGACTGGCCAGGGTTACCACGATCAGCCGTTCTGCCCCTATCAATAGTCCTATGGCACCAAGGGCGAGAATCACGTAGCCAATCAGGCCTCCCTGCTCAATACGATCAGTAAATCCGGGTGTTTGTACGATCAGTGACAGGATAGTGCCCCGGGAAGGATCCACGGATACGGGCAGTAATTCTTGTTCTGCGTTTTCAAAAGCCAGGGCACTGCCGCCGGTTACTCCTATAGGCTGGCGCGCCAGTGCCAGCAGGCGACCGCTCTCAGGAAGAAAGCGCAGGTACTCCCCCTCGGACAGGGCGGTGAAGTTGCCGATACGGGTAACCCTTTGCACTTGTTCTTCGCCGTCGGCGGAGATTACCGGTACATCGAAGCGTGCTATGTGACCACTGAGGTTCATTTCGTCCAGCAGTAACAACCACAATTCCCGCAACTCGGCTGCCGTGGGCCGCGTCTGGTTATCGGACAGTTTTTCCAGCAGTGGTAACCGGTTTTCAAACTGGGCCGACACCAGGGAGTTCTGTACCACAGCCAGGGCATCTCCTGATACCTGGTTCACCACGGAAAAAACTTCGGTCAGGTCACCTGATTGTTGCTGCAGGTTGTCTTCCAGCTCCACCAGGTCGTCTTCGTTTTGTTCATACAATGCCCTGAGCCTGTCCGCGACCGCTTCTTCCCTTTCACGATCGGCAATGGCTTGCTCAAGCAGCGCCGCTCTTTCATCACGGGCCTCGAGAAAGCGCTGTTCCCGCGCCGCCAGAATGTCGCGGCGGGCACTCGTCCCTTCCCGCACCACGTTGATTAATTCATCGATAGTCTGGGGCCCGGTCACCTCGGGAACATCGGTATCCTGGGCGAAGCCGGTGCTGGAGAAAATCAGGGCGCTTAATATTAGGAGGCGTTTCATCGCGATGCCTCCGTCCACAGCGGTAATCGCACCAGGTTGGGCGGCGCCTGTTCCCTGGCAATGCGAATCGCGTAGTCCAGATCGTCTATGTATTCTCCCAGCAGGGGAACCCAGGTCTTGCCGACGTTATCCCAGATGCCGGCCTGTTCCCGGTCCAGTCCCAGGTAATAAAGCGCCACCCGGCCAATGCGCAGAATGTCCACGGTGAGCTCCCTGTCCTGGATCAGGATCTGGTCTTCATAGGCCTCCATGGACTGGCCGTACTCCGCTTCGATCTGGTAGGACTCGATGATGCGGCGGTATTTTTCCGAGAGCTCGACGTCGGAACGGGTAAGGATATTCTGCAGAGATTGAATGCGAGCGTCGCGCTCATCTTCCAGCATCGGGCTGTCCAGCTCGATGAACTGGCCCAGTACATCCACCATCTCCACCATCAGGGGCACCAGCGCCTGTTGCACCACGGCCACTTCCTGCAGTTCCCGGTCGAGTCTTTCCTTCTCCTGCTCCTGGCTGGCAATCAGACCGCGCATGTTTTCGTTATAGGTGAACAGATCTTCGTAACGTTCGAGCTCCCGGTTGTACTGGGAGATCATGAGCAGGGTTTCATCGTCCAGCTCTTCCACCAGTTGCTGGCTCTGTTGCGCCTCTTCCTGGTACTGCAACTGCTCGTCGATTACGGTGCCCACATCCTGCTGGGCATAGATCGCTGTGGCACAGGGAAGCAGGCAGACCAGTAGTGAATGCTTGAGTTTCATGGGATCAATTACCGTTCTTGTTATTTCCGAAGGTGCCAAAACTGGGCAATTGCCGGCACCGGATTCTTCAAGAGTAGTATGGCTGGGGAACCGATTAATTGACCCAAATCAGGGCTGGGGACGCTGCTTCAACAGCAAAGGGGACGGCGGGAGGTCAGACGACGCGGCGCAATACGTTGAGGGGACTGCTGTTGACCACCTGACGCGTACTGTTTACGCCCAGGCCGGCAATGATGACCATGCCCAGCAAGGGCCCGGCGACCCAGACCCAGTAGTGCAAGGAGAATTCCTGTTCGAACACCTGCTCCTGCAGGTAGTACAGGCTGGCTTCGGCACCCAGGGTGGCAATGACACCGGCGACAAATCCGATAAAGGCGAATTCAATTAGCAGCGAGCTCAGGATCAACTTGCGGCCGGCACCGAGAGTACGCAGTATGGCGTTCTCGTGAAAACGTTCATCGAGTGTTGCATTAACACAGGAAAGCAATACCAGGGCCCCGCACAGCAACACCAGGACCGAAATCAGTTCGATAGCTGAAGTGACCTGGCCGATGATGGTCTGGATCTGCTCGATCAGGGCATCGATTTCGATGATGACCACGGTGGGAAAGTTCCGGATCAGGTCATTCAGCAGGATCTTCTGCTCCCGTTCCATCAACGCAGTAGAGAGATAGGTGGCGCCTAGATTGTCGATGGTGCCCGGCGAAAAGATAATGAAAAAATTCGGTTGCATGTTGTCCCAGCGCACGCTGCGAAAACTGCTGACTTCGGCAGTGACGACCTGTCGGTTAATTTCAAACTCCAACACGTCACCGAGTTCGAGATCCAGCCAGTCTGCATAGTCCTGTTCTATGGACACGAAGCCGGGCTGCGAATTCTCACCCCACCACTCCCCGGCCAGGATACGATTCTCCGGTGGCAGCTCATCGGTAAAGGTAACCTGGCGCCTGCCCAGCCGCCCGCGCACCTGGCCGCCTTCATTGTTCGCCTGTTGCTGTTGAGGTTCAGACTCGATGGCAATTCCCTGCTGCGCCTGTTGCGACTCCAGGGTGGCCCGGATTTGGTCGTAGCGACTGCTGTTCTCGTCCTCGTCTTCCTGCTGTGCCGATTCCGTGAGACTGCGACCCTGTTCCTGTTCGTCGTCATCGTCCCGGGGATCGGGAATGTTTCCATTGATGCGAGTCACTCGTGCCGATATCAGGGGGTAGAAGGCGTTGGACTGTACGCCGTTCTCGGCGAAGAACTGCTCCATGCCGGCGACCTGGGATTGGGTGATGTTCATCATGAAATGATTCGGGGTATTTTCCGGCAGTTGTGCCTGCCAGTCGTCGATCAGGTCGGTGCGCAACAGGGTAAGAATGAGCAATGACATGATGGTGATGGAGAACACCATCACCTGCAGCACGCTCTGGGTGCGGCGGCGCCGTGCGGCAGTCATGGCCAGTTTCCAGGCGCTGCCCGCCTTCATGCCCACCGAACCGCTGGTCTGTAATAAAAAGAACGAAACCACGGACAGGAAGATGGCAATGCCAGCCACGGAACTGACCAGTACCGAGGTCAGCACCAGGTCCTGGCTGTACCAGTACACCAGGAAAATCGTACCAATCGCGCCAAATACGTAAGGCACATTGGCGCCGATCTTCTGCTGGCCCAGGTCCTTGCGCAATACCCGCAGTGGCGGTGTTTCCCGTAGCGCCAAAAGCGGTGGCAACGCAAATGCGAGCAAACATATGAAAGCTGTTAGTGCGCCGATGACGAAGGGCTGGAATCCAGGATCAGGGAGATCCACCAGCAGCACGGACTGTATGGCCTGCAATATTCCCAGGTGTACCAGCCAGCCGGCGATTGAACCCACCCCGATGGCGATGAGCGCCAACACTACCTGGATGGACAGGTAGATAAATGATATCTGGCCGGAAGTACAACCCAGGGTTTTGAGTATGGCAACATAATCGTAGTGCCGTTCGCTATAGCGTTTCGCGGTCAGGGCGATGGCAACACCGGCTAGCAAGACGGCGAACAGCGAACCAAGCAACAAAAAGCTTTCCGCTTTTTCCAGGGCATCGCGCACTTCTTCGCTTTCTTCCCGTATATCCCTGAGCCGGTACTGGCGTTCGTAATTTTCCCTTACCCAGCCTTCAAAATTATCCAGGGCATTGATGTCATCACTGGCAAACAGGTTGCGATAACTGACCCGGCTGCCAACCTGAACCACATTTGTTGCGGCCACGTCGTCCAGGTGCATCATCAGGCGCGGGCCGGCATTATCCACCATGCCACCCTGCTGGCGGTCCGGCTCGGTAATAATAATGCTGCCCACACGCAGCTCGGTTTCGCCAACGTACACCAGGTCCCCGATATCCAGGTCCAGTGCCGGCAACACCCGGGATTCCAGCCACACCTCCCCGGGGGGAGGTCCGTTCACAATGGGCCTGCCACGGGTAAATGGCGCATCGGTAATAATGACTTCTCCGCGCAGGGGATAGCTCTCGCTCACCGCCTTGGCGCTTACCAGCATGTTGCCGCTGTCGGAAAACGCCATGGAGGTGAAAGAAAGTGTCTGCGCCGTGCGCAAGCCCCGGGATTCCGCCTGGGCCATGATCTCTTGGGGAATCACGTTGCGGGAATACATGACCCGGTCCGCGGCCAGCATGTTGGCTGATTCCCTGAGCAATGCTTTTTCCAGTCGGTCCGTAAACAGTGCGATGCCACTTACCGAGGTAACCGCCATCACCAGCGCCAGGAACAACAGTTTTAATTCACCGCCCTGCCAGTCGCGCCACAACAAGCGCAGGGAGAGCCCGAGCAGCTTGTGCAGCGCCTTGGGATTTGCAACAGGAACGCCGCTAACCTCAGGCACCGACCATCTCCGCTGTATCTTCCGTGTCTACCATCTCACCCGCCACCAGTTTGACGCTGCGGGAACAACGCTGGGCCAGTCTTTCGTCGTGGGTTACCAGCACCAGGGTCGTGGAAAATTCGCGATTCAAATCAAACAACAGGTCGATGACTTTCGCCCCGGTTGCGGTATCCAGGTTTCCGGTGGGTTCATCGGCAAACAGGATGCGTGCTTCCGTTGCAAAGGCCCGGGCAATGGCTACCCGTTGTTGCTCACCACCGGACAACTGGTTGGGATAGTGATGCCAGCGCTCGGCGAGACCGACCCGGTCGAGTAACTGCCTGGCCTTTTCATTCGCTCTGGCATCACCCTTTAATTCGATAGGCAGCATCACATTTTCCAGCGCGGTCAGGCTGGGTAATAACTGAAAGGACTGGAACACGAAACCCACCAACTGCCCTCGCAGCAGCGCTCGTTGTTCTTCGTCCAGAGCAGCAAGACTATTTCCATCCAGGATGACATCGCCTTCGCTGGCACCGTCCAGCCCGGCCATCAGCCCCAGCAGCGTGGACTTGCCCGATCCGGAAGCACCGACGATAGCGACGGATTCCCCCGCTTCGATGGTGAGGTTGATGCCTTTGAGAATGACGAGTTCGCCTTCGCTGGTGTCGACACGCTTGGTGAGGTTAATGGTCTTGATCATGTAACAACGAATTCCCTTTGAGTCCGCTTCCCTTTAGGTAAGATGTTCATTATAGAGGAATTAAGCACCGCCTGAGCGAGCTCGATGGGGAGCAATTGCATATCCACAACGACTTAATTATGGTACGAAATCCACGCCCACACGGTTTATCACGAATCCTCATGAGAATTGGCGCTAAAACGACGAATACCCCGATTATCCGGCTGGTGGTGCTGTGCTGTGTGTTGTTTACGGCTCCCGGGCTCCAGGGCCAGCAATTCACCCTGATGGTGTTCGGGGACAGCCTCAGTGCAGCCTATGGCATGGCGGAAGACCAGGGCTGGGTGCAGCTGCTGGCGCAAAAGCTCGATGCAGAGAACTGGCCGGTCACGGTAATAAACGGCAGCGTCAGCGGGGAAACCACCACCGGAGGCCTGCAACGGCTTCCCGCCATGCTGGATTCCTACCGGCCCGACCTGGTAGTCCTGGAACTGGGCGGCAACGATGGCCTGCGAGGAATCCCCATTCAATCCATGCGCAACAACCTGGCAGAGATGATAGACCTCATCCAGGCGAACGATGCGATAGTCTTGTTGGCGGGCATCCAGATTCCTCCCAACTATGGACCTCGCTACACCATCCCTTTCATGAATGCGTTTCCGGAACTGGCGGAAGAAAAACGGGTGCCCCTGATCCCGTTCCTGATTGACGGTATTCCTGAACGCTCCGAACTAATGCAAAGCGATGGCATCCATCCCCGGGCAGAGGCGCAACACATCATCGTGGAAAATGTCTGGGAATCTTTGCAGCCACTGCTGCAGGAAATGCTGGCCAGGCCCTAGCAAGCTTTATCCGTAAGTGAGTCGCAATGCTTTTAGTTATTGCGCAAGGGAACGGTGCGGGTACCGTAGTCGAAGCGATTAGGTCGCTGGTTCGCCTGGCGACTCCCGTTCCGGCCCGTCCCGGCATGAGACCGGGGAACCGCAGGCACGTGGGAGCGATAACCCACCGGTGGTACATAGGAATAGCCCCCGTAGGCCGGTGCCGCGCGCTGGCCGTAGTAAACCACATTGCTGAGGCTGGTAAACAGGTAGCTGATGCGATCCATTTCCGTATAGGCAAAATTGTTCAGGCGCTGGCGGCTGGCGCGCAGGTAATCCCTTTCCAATTCCTGATAGCGACGGGCAATATCACGAAACTCAGAACGAATATAGGAACCGCTGCGGTTGTAAGAAATCGCCCGCACCAGCTGTTCCGCCTCGCTGGACAGGCGGCTGGCGCTGCTACGAACGCTGCTGTAACCATTGGCATAGCGCAGGCCATCGGCGAGGCGGTAACTGGCCTGGCTGATTTCCGCGGCGATCCGGGATAGCTCGAAATTGGTAGCAAACAGGCTTGCCGGGGCCAGCAGCAGTCCCAGCATCAGCGCAAGGTGAACAGGTATTTTCCTGGTTCCGGCCAGCATGACAGACCCCCTGGATCGATGTCTTCCGTGACCATTGTAGGCGCAGCCAATGAACCGCAACTTAATGAACGATGTTCAACTACCCGTTATTGCCAGGTAGCGGCGGATTACTTCTTCAACGCCCCATTGCAGACACTCTACCACCAGGGCATGGCCGATGGATACCTCGAGGATTCCGGGAATCTCCAGGAAACGCGGCAGGTTTTCCAGGTCCAGGTCATGGCCGGCGTTAAGCCCGATACCCGCTTCCCTGGCGGCGGCCGCGGTATCGGCATAGGCCTGGAACACCACGTCTTCACGATCCGTACCGAAGGAGCTGGCATATTCTTCGGTATAGAGTTCGATGCGATCGGCAGCGACTCCTGATACCGCAGCAACCTGGGCCGGTGATGGATCCAGGAACAGGCTGCTGCGAATGTTGCTGTCCTTCAACTCCGCGATGATGTCGGCAAGCTCAGGGTGTGCGGCAACATCCCAGCCGTGATCCGAAGTCAACTGCCCGGGTTCATCAGGCACCAGGGTGCATTGGTCGGGCCGGATCTCCAGCACCAGTTGCCTGAATTCCGCGGAAGGATAGCCTTCGATATTGAATTCGACGCCCTGGATATTCTGCAGGTAGGCACCCAGCTCGCGTGCATCGGCGCGGGTAATATGACGCTCATCGGGACGGGGATGCACGGTGATCCCTTTCACACCGAAATCCAGGAGTTGTTTCACGAAATCCAGCAGATGGGGGTAATCCCTGCCCCGGGAATTACGCAGCAATGCAATCTTGTTGACGTTTACGCTGAGTACCGTCATGAACCTTAACTATCCTTAAGAAAATCGAGCAACAGTTGCAGCAACACCTGAGGTTTCTCGGCATGGACCCAGTGTCCTGCGCCGGTAACTGTCTCTATCTTCGCCGCGGGAAAAAGTTTTTCGATAGTTGCCTGGTGCGCTGGCTGTACGTAATTGGACATCTCGCCTTTGATAAAAAGTACCGGTCCATTGAATGGACCGGATGTCGACGGTTCCTGTCGCAGCTTATCATAATGATGCTTTATCGCTGCCAGGTTCAGGCGCCAACGGTAGCCGCCATCATCATTGCGGGCAAGATTTGTCAGGATAAACTGGCGCACCGCGTTGTCGCCAATTCGTTTTGCCAGCTGTGTATCGGCATCGGCACGGGATTGAATGGATTGCAGTGGCAACTCCTCCATGGCGGCAATGATTTCCAGGTGACTGTCTCCGCCGCCCTGGTAATTTACCGGCGCGATGTCCACCACTGCCAGCCGGTCCAGACGCTGTGGCTGCGACAGCGCGAGTTCCATGGCGACCTTGCCACCCATGGAGTGACCGACGATGGAGCAGGATTCCAGGCCCAGTTCGTCCATCAGCTGCAGCACGTCGTTCGCCATGGAGGGGAAGTCCATCTCATCACTGTGACCCGAGCCACCGTGATTGCGCAGGTCCACGCCGATGACGGAAAAATCCGCTGCCAGTTGCTTGCTGATCGAGCCCCAGTTACTGAGGCTACCGAACAGGCCGTGCAGGATTAGTACGGGAGGCCCCGACTCCCCGTAGCGCTGAAATTTCAATTTCATGTTCAGCGCTTGAGGTTCTTCAGGATTTCCATGACATCATCATGGTGGCTCTTGGTTTTGACCTTGTCCATGATGTGCACCAGGCGGCCTTGCTTATCAATAATGAAAGTGCTGCGAATAATACCCATGTACTCACGCCCCATGAATTTCTTCAGGTCCCAGACACCATATTTGTTCGCCACGGCATGATCTTCATCGGACAGCAGAATAAAGTTCAGGCTTTCCTTGTCCTCAAATTTTTTCAGACGCGGGACCGGGTCAGGGCTGACACCAATTGCCACGGCATCGAGCCGGGATAACTTGCGCTTGCTGTCACGCAGGCCACAGGCCTGCACCGTGCAGCCCGGGGTCATGGCCTTCGGGTAAAAATAGAGAACGACATTGGACTTGCCCCTGAAGTCCTTGAGGCTGACCTTGTTCCCGCCCTGGTCCAACAGGGTAAAGGCCGGTGCCATCCTGCCTGTTTGCAAACTTGTCATAACAACTTCCTGTTTGTGGTGTTTCGGTTACGCAGGGCATTATACCTGCTGCGTGCTATGATTCCCGCCATGGACCATCGCCCCAGTTCCATCGTCGTGTTAACCGGTGCAGGCATATCCGCCGAGTCAGGCATACGCACTTTCAGGGACACCGGCGGGCTGTGGGAAACCCATTCCATAGATGAAGTGGCAACACCCCAGGGCTTTGCCCGTAATCCCCAACTGGTTTATGACTTTTATAACCAGCGCCGGCGGCAACTGCTGAGCGGCGAGACCGGGCCCAATGCGGCGCACACCACACTCGCCCGTTTCGAGCATGAGTTTGATGGTTCTTTTCTACTGGTCACCCAGAACGTGGACAACCTGCACGAGAGAGCCGGCAGTGAGAACCTGCTGCACATGCATGGCGAGATGCTGAAGATGCGTTGCCAGCATTCACAGCTGGTGTTCGATATCCGCGATGACTTCAGCTTCGATACCGAATGCCGTTGCTGCAAGGAGCCAGGCAACCTCAGGCCGCATATCGTCTGGTTCGGGGAAATGCCGTTTCACATGCCGGACATAATCCAGGCCCTGCAGCGCTGCGACCTGTTCGTAGCCATAGGTACTTCCGGAAATGTGTATCCCGCTTCCGGTTTCTACGAAACCGCGAAACTCAGTGGTGCCCACACCGTGGAATTAAATCTTGAATCCACAGGATCCGCTTTCGATGATGCACGCTATGGCCCCGCCACGGAAGTCGTGCCTGCTTTCTTCGAGGAAATACTGCAGACACACTAGACCCGGAACAGCAATTCTTCAGACAACAGGCATTCTGTTTCACTACACAGCTGCAATTTGATGCGCACGCCGACACTGGCCGCCATTTCATCCCTTTCCTGGGAACCGGGAGCAAGCTCCAGGGTGACATTGAATCGTCCCTGGTAGACCCGGGGCGGCACCACGTCTGTTTCCGTATCCAGGGCGGAAGAGTCCGGATACTGGATTTCCACCAGTTGCCAACAGGATTCGTACGGCGCCAGAGCCACGGTAAAGGGTTTAAATTCCTCACCGTTGGCACCCTGGGCGGTCACATGCCAGGAATCCGCGACATCCACTTCCACGTCCAGGCGCAATCCTTTGCCCTGCGGCAGCTTCCGTATTCCAATCCTGGCCAGTCCATTACCGGCGAACTGCACGGGGTCGCGGCTACCGTTCTGGAAATCTTCCACCACTCTTAACAAGGATGGATGCATTAACGGGTTTTCATTTACCTGGCCATAGACAGACTGTAGTCCCTGTTCGATGCACTCACGGTAGGTGAGAGATTTCCTGTTGTCGTCGAGACGGCCGCTGCGCCGGAACAGCCTGAGCAGGCAGTCCAGGGCATTGGCGATGGGCGACATGATGGCGCCATCACCGGGATTGGAAGAACGAATCAGCTGCGGCGCTTCATGGGTTTCGGGACTGAGGTAGAAACGCCCGGTTTCACTCTCGTAAAATTCCTCGATCATGGTGTCTGCCAGTTCGGCCGCACGAGCTAACCAACGGTGTTCGACGGTGAAGTCATACAAGTCGAGCAAAGCCAGCACCATGTTGGCGTAGTCTTCCAGTTGTGCCGCAATGGAAACGGTGTCCGCCAGAAGAATACGGTTCAGTCTGCCGTCTTCATCGAGACACACAGCCAGCACTCTCTCCGCAGCAGCCGTGGCCCCATCCATCCAGGCGCTGTTACCCAATACGAAGCCTGACCTGGCCAGCGCCGAGATCATGGTGCCGGTCCAGGCCACGATGAGCTTGTCGTCCCTAATAGGATGCACCCGCTGTTCGCGGCACTGGTATAACTTGTGCAATAGCGTATCCAGCCGGGGGTAAAACTCATCACCACCTCGCGCTTCGGCAAACTTGTCCAGTGCTACCGGGAGATTGAGGATGTTCGATCCCTCGAAATTGCCAAACTCCGTTAAACCGAACAATTCACACAGGGTGTCGCACTCTTCATCTCCCACACAGTAACTGACCTGGTCCCTGCTCCACAGGAAAAAAGTTCCTTCCGCCCCCTCGCTGTCGGCATCGGTGGCTGAATAAAAGCCACCGCCTTCCATCTGCATGTCACGCAACACGTAGTCCAGGGTCTGGGTCAGGATCCGCCGGAAAAAGGGCTCGCCACTTAGCACCCATGCCTGCAGGTAGGCCAGGCCGAGCTGGGACTGGTTGTAGAGCATCTTCTCAAAATGGGGTACGAGCCAGCGGTCGTCTACGCTGTAACGATGAAACCCACCCGCAACCTGGTCGTAAATGCCACCGCGACCCATGGCATGAAGCGCCCGGCTCACGAACGCCAGGGCATCGTGATTGCGATGCCGGGCAGCCTGGTCCAGCAGGAGCAATAACAGGGGTTCCTGGGGAAACTTCGGCGCCCCGGCAAGGCCGCCCTTCATCTTGTCTTCCCGGAGCAACAGGGTCTTGATGGTCTTGCTCACAAGATCGCCATCCAGGCCATCCCGCTTGCGACCGGCGGACAACACGCGCCGGATCGACAGGCGCATATTCTCGGCGCTCTCGATCAATTCTTCGTGACGGTCTTCCCAGGCAGATATGGCTCGCCGCAGCAGACGCATGAATTCTTCCGGCCGAAAATAGGTCGCGCCGAAAAACGGATCACCGTTGGGCATGAGAAAGTTGGTCATGGGCCAGCCGCCCTGGCCGGACATGAGCTGCACACCGGTCATGTATATTTCATCGATGTCCGGGTATTGCTCCCGGTCCATTTTTATACTGATGAATTTTTCATTCAGGATCCGGGCGACTTCCACGTTGTCGAAACTCTCCACCTCCATGACATGGCACCAGTGACAGGTGGAGTAGCCGATGGAGAGAAATACGGGTTTGTGTTCTTCCTTTGCCGCCGCGAAGGCTTCCGGCCCCCATGGGTACCAGTTCACCGGGTTGTGAGCGTGCTGCAGCAGGTAGGGGGAATCTTCCAGGATGAGCCGGTTAATAAACAGGGTGCTTCCGTCTTCCGCAAGATGATCCGTGCGCTTGTCGTAACTGCCTTCTTTTTGCTGTTCGGCCGCTCGCAATCGGGCTTCCAGGTTGCCTTGCTGCTCACCCGGGGACATCACTTTTCACCTTGGGAAATAGATTGTGCATGCCGCATCAGAGCAGCGGCTCCAGCTCTTCGGGAAAATAGGCGCGTTTATTTTCTTTCAGTGCCGTGGTAACAAATTTCGCGCTGACTACCGGGGTTTCTTCCGGCAGTCGCCTGATCTGTTGCTCGAACCCGATTCTTACCCGGGATTCCCGGGTGACTTTTACACTCACCCGAAATTGATCGCCGCTGCGCAGTGAGGAGTGGTAATCCAGTTCCGCCCTTACCACGACTATGATAACCCCGCGAGCGGTAAGCTCTGCAAAACTCAGGCCCCTGGACTCCAGGAATTCATGGCGGGCATGTTCGAGATAGTGCTGGTAGATGGCATTATTGACAATACCCTGCATGTCGCACTCGTAGTCGCGCACCTTCATGTCCTGGAAAAACTCGACAAGGGGCATGGCCAACAAGTCCTCTCTAAACAAACACGTCCGCATTGATGATAACCGAGTGACTGCTTCCATTCAGCTTATTTGATAGCAATTACCAGGAGGCCATGCCAAACTTGTTGTCGAAAAATCAACAATATAAAGAAGCCCGACCCGTGGGAGGAGTCAACATGATTCGAGGCAGAATACTAAATACATTCGCCATTGCTTTATTGCTGCCCGCCTGGCAGTCAGTAAATGCGGATCATCACGAGGGCAGCGGATTCACACTGCAGGAATTAATGGTGGGTGACCACCGCTCCGCCGCTAACATCGCCCGCAACCAGTATCGCCATCCCGTAGAGACCCTGGAGATTCTCGGACTGGAACCGGACATGACCCTGATCGAGATCGGGCCATCCGGCGGATGGTATGCGGAATTGCTCGCGCCATACATGGCAGCCCATGGCAGATACTTTGGCGCCCATTTTTCTCCCAACTCACCCAGCGCCTACCAGCGCAATAACCTGGAAGCCTTCGAAGCAAAGATGGCTGCGCGGCCGGACATGTATGGCAAGGCAACCATTCGTCACCTGCTGCCGCCCCACGAAATGTCCATCGGACCGCAATCCGGCGCCGACATTGCACTGACATTTCGCAATGTGCACAACTGGATGGCTGCCGGCCTGGACCAGGGCTATTTCGAGGCATTCTTTGCCGCCCTGAAGCCCGGCGGTATTCTCGGGGTGGTTGAACACCGGGCCCCGGATAGCTACAGCAAGCAGGACATGATTGATACCGGTTATGTATCGGAAGCCTATGTAAAGCAAGTTGCGGCGGCGGCGGGATTCGAGTTCGTTGCGTCTTCCGAGATCAATGCCCATCCGCGGGACACCAAGGATCATCCGGAAGGGGTGTGGACACTGCCTCCGGACTCGCGACTGGGAGATACGGACCGGGAAAAATACATGGCCATTGGTGAGAGCGACCGCATGACTCTGAAGTTCAGGAAGCCATCGATGTAATTTAGCCTGGTTCTCTACTGCGCCCTGTCAAACACCCGGACCAGGTTTATCTCGGCATTGAATGAGTCCGGCTGGATGATCATCTCGATGCGCAGGCGACTGCCATTCTCTTCCAGGGTGTAGGTTTCCAGGGTGAAGCCGCCGTCGCGCACTCTTGCTTCTATATTTAATGCATTGTTTTCCCAATTACCGGTAGAGAAATCCTCGCCGCCTTCGTTGTAGAAATCAGAGGCAGAGGTCCTGCGCCGCCTGCCATCGGTGTAAACGACTCGACGATAGCCATCTTCGTATTCCATGATGATCTCCGGCGCCTGCACTGTAATGCTCAACAGGTCATCGTAGGAAATACGGTCATACAGTTCATGTTCCTCCGGGCCGCCGCGGTAATAGTCTTCCTGGCGGTTGAACAATCCGCGCTCGTCGCGGCCTCCTCCTTCCTCCAGGGCTTCCGCTACCTGGTCGTCAGTATCGTCACTGAGGTCTTCGTTGAAGATCCAACGGCCTTGTATCGTTAAAGAAATATCTTCTGACTGCGCCAATCCAATTTGAGTAGCAAGCACGGTCAAAGCAATTAGCAATACCCTGCGCCCTGCAGCTATGGAGAACTTGCAACGGTAGATGGCAGAGTCTTTTTTTAGATTCGGGGTCACGCGCCAATACCTTTAAATGTTCTAGGATTCCGAGCTCTTGGTGAGTGTTGGTAGTACGTCTCCTGGCAATGACATGTCTGTTTCCGTTTTCGACAAGTCGTCGACCAGGTTTTGAAATCTTTGATTGAAAAATCCCTTACGCATACTCCACCAGGACATAGTTGTGGGGCTTTTAGTAATCTGCGTTAGATGGCTAACCTGTCCGGACCAAACCTGTTCATCCAATAGTCCTTGTTCATAATAAAAGTGCGCTTGTTCCAACACGCGAAACCAGGCAAAGATCCACATAATGTATTGGGCCTGCTCATTCGGGGATAGGCTGTCGAAACTACTCTGGCCATGAATCATCACTCTCGCTGTATCCGGAGATGAAGATGCCATTTGAATCGCGTCATTCAACGATATAAGAATTGTTTGCCCCGCGCTTAATCGAACCGCGGAGTTGTTCTGCCGGATTTGCGCAGCCAGGTATAGCAGGGTTCCTATCGTTGCGATTGCTGCAATCAGTTCACCAAGGTTACCGAGGTCTTCAAGGGTCATTTTTATTGCCTCTTATTATTTTGTTAGAAGCTTTTTCAGGAGATCTTACTGAGCCAACTCGAAATCGCCTCGGCAATCTCGTCCGGCGAATCTTCCTGCAGGAAATGGTTGCCGACGACGGTTACCTCGGTCTGGTTGGGCCAGCCGCGGCAGAACTCCCGCTGCCTGCCTATCAATATGGCGCCAGGGTCGGCATTAATAAACAGTTTCGGTATTTCAGATTCGCTTAACCAGTCGGCGTAGGCCTGTACCAGTTCCACGACCTCCGCCGGCTCGCCCTCGATAGGAATCTGTCTCGGCCAGGTCAGGGTGGGACGGCGGTCTTCACCGGGAATAGCGAATGGCCGGCGATACACTTCCATTTCCGCTTCGGTCAATTCCCTGAGCACGGAGCCGGGCAATACTCTCTCCACGAAAACGTTTTTCTCCAGCACCATCTCTTCGCCCGCCTCGGAACGAAATCCCTGGAAGATTCCCCGGGCCGCCTCGGGCCAGTCGTCCCAGTTAACGGGCATGACGATGCCTTCCATGTAGGCGATGCCTTTTATACTGTCGGGGTGGCGCCGCGCCCAGTCGAAACCGAGGGCGGACCCCCAGTCATGAATAACCAGTGTGACGTTTTCCTTAACACCCAGCGCCTGTAGTGCGCCGTCGAAATAGTCGCGATGTTCCAGCAGGGTGTATCGATCCGGTCCGGAATCTTCGAGCTTTTCTGAATCGCCCATGCCGATCAGGTCGATGGCGATGCAACGACCGTGATCTTCCAGCTGTGGCAGGATATTGCGCCACAAGTAAGAGGAAGTGGGATTACCATGCTGAAATATAATGGGGTCACCTTCTCCCATCTCGGTGTAGCTCATGGTCTTGCCGTTCACGCTAATGGTTTTCTTGGGTAACTCGTCGGCACTCAGCATGGGAATTCCTGGTGATTTTGAGGGGACTTGAGCTTAACTCCCCGTGACGGGCTTTTCAATTGAACCCCAATAGTGAATGGGCTATTCTGCGACTCCCTGCATACCTGTAACAATAAAGGGGGAACACGGTATGACCATGCAGAACACACCACTTCTTATGTCTCGCATACTCGGCAGAGGCGCTATCCTCGATCCCGAGGTGGAAGTGGTAACGCAACAGGCCGAAGGGACTCACCGCCAGACTCTCAAGCAAACCTGGGATCGCGCAAACCAGGTGGCCCATGCACTTAAAGCCCACGGTATCGAGGTGGGCGATCGCATCGGCAGCTTCATGTGGAACAACCACCGTCACCTGGAGTTATACCAGGCCGTGCCTTCCATGGGCGCCGTGCTCCATACCCTCAACATCCGCCTGTCACCTACGGATCTCGAATACATCATCAATCACGCCGGTGACCGGGTGATTTTCGCCGACGAAGACCTGCTGCCGCTGCTGGAGCCCCTGTGGGAAAAAATTCCCTGTGTCGAACTGCTGGTTGTTTGCCGCCATGGCGAAGGCGGCGAAAGCACGTTCAAGAACCAGGTGGACTACGAAGAATTCATCGACGGCAAAGATTCCGTATACGAATGGCCGGACATTCCTGAAACATCACCCATGGGCCTTTGTTACACATCCGGCACCACCGGAAAGCCCAAGGGCGTGATGTACACCAATCGCTCTACCTATTTACATACCCTGACCGAATCCCTAACAGATTCCATGGGGTTATCATCGCTGGACTCACTGCTTGGCATCGTACCCATGTTTCATGCCATGGGCTGGGGTCTTCCCTTTGCCGCCTCCATGCTTGGTTGCAAGCAGGTCTATCCCCATCGTTTCATGGTGCCCGATGCATTCCTGAAGCTAATGGAAGAAGAGGAAGTAACGGTTTCCGCCGGCGTTCCAACCATCTGGCAGGGCGTGCGCGCCGTACTGGAAGCAAACCCGGATAAATATGACCTGAGCAAACTTTCCCGCATGACCTGTGGTGGCTCCGCGCCACCGGTTGAGATGATGCGCTGGTACTGGGACAAGTACAAAGTGGAAATGATCCAGGGCTGGGGCATGACCGAGACCAATCCATTGGGCACCTTGTCACGGAAAGTTTCCAAACGATCACAGGTAAATCTAAGCGAAGACGAACAGTTCGAAAACGTGGCCAAGGCCGGTCTCGCCATGGCGGGGCTTGAAATCGAGATCTTCGATGAAGAATGGAACCGCCTGCCCCACGACGGTGAAGCCGTGGGCGAGCTGTGTATTCGCGGGCCGTGGATTGCTTCAGAGTATTTCAATGACCCACAGCCCGAAAAGTTTCATAACGGCTGGCTGGTAACCGGCGACGTTGCAAAAATCGACCCGGAGCAATACATCATCATCTCCGATCGCTCAAAGGACCTGATCAAGTCCGGCGGTGAATGGATTTCTTCAGTGGACCTGGAGAACCACATCGTTGCCATGCCAGATGTGGCCCAGGCGGCGGTAGTGGCACAGCCGCACCCGAAATGGGATGAGCGTCCGGTGGCACTGGTCATTATGGCGGAAGGCAAGGAACTGGATGCCAACGCGGTCATCGAACACTGCGGCAAGACATTTGCCAAATGGCAGCTGCCCGATGAAGTCATGGCGGTGGATGCAATCCCCCTGACCTCCACCGGCAAGATCGACAAGAAAGCCATTCGCGCGAAACTGGACGAGGATGGTTACCAGCTTCCCGACCTGCGTTAAGGCTTATTCACAAGAAAAAGAAAGGGGGCATCAGCCCCCTTTTTTATTTCTTCCGGACTAATTACTGCTGAAAGCCGGGATCGGTGGGTGCGTAATCGACTCCCTCCACTTCGGCACGGCGTGCGCCGGCCAGTATGCCGGGCATGGCGTAGTTACCTTCATGGCAGGCGTATTCGAAAATCTGCTCGTCTGTGTGGTTCATGGCGAGCTCGCCACTCCAGGGCTGGGTGTAATTCTCCAAATCATCTACGGTGAACTGGTAGAGCACGGTATCTTCACTTACCCGGGTAAATCGTTCCGTCACCACCATGTCCGGTGATCCGATAAAGCGATGATCAAGCGACGAGCGCAGGCTCTGTTGCGGGTGAAAGTGGGTGGTTTCCACCACCAGGGTGTCATCTTCATACCAGCCGATGGAATCCCCCAGCCACCTGTACGCGGGCGGGCTCTCGTGTTCTGCATTCATGCGCACGATGCGGGCATCGTGGTTCATTTCAGCCAGCAACACGACGTGCGTTGGAGTCTGCACGATCTGGGTGTTGTTGTTATAGAGTACCGGCAACTTGGGCGGGCCGCCGGAAGAACCGAAGCCAATGGTGCAGCGTTCACCGGTAGGCCTTACCTCCGGGCCGTCGTATGAATTGCGGCGGCGCATGGCCGCCGCCAGATTCTCCCTGCCCTGTTCGCTGTAAGGCAGCTGGCCATCGGCGGGATCAACGATAATGGAAGTGCGAATTTCACCTTCAACCATCATCAGGCGTTCGCCAGGATCCATCCAGAAAGTGTTATACCCGCCAACGTTTCTCCCCGCCGCCGGCGCTTCGCGATCGGGATCGCTGGGCTGGTTACTGGCCTCGGTGAAGGCGAGGTAACGGGCCTCGATGCGCAATGCTTCTTCTTCTGTTATCACCAGCTGGCCACCATACTGGCTGCCCCGCTCCAGGTTGGTCTGGGTCGCGATGGACCACGTGCCCTGCAGGTCCGGGGCACCGAACTCAGTGCGCTGAGGGATGTAGCCGGTGTCCGCCGCCAGGGCGCTGCCGGTGACTATTAAGGAAGCAAGCAAGATTGTCCGTTTCATCAGTCTGCCCTGTTGAATTGTTTGGAATCAAATATCCCGGGAGATCAGTAGCTTCATGATCTCATTGCTGCCGCCGTAGATTTTCTGAATCCTGGCGTCTGCGTACATTTTGGCAATGGGATACTCCATCATGAAACCGTACCCACCGAAAAACTGCAGGCACTCGTCGATAATTTCGCACTGCTTTTCGGTGGTCCACCATTTCGCCATGGCGGCGGTGGTGGTATCCAGCTCTCCGGCAACCAGCTTGCTGACGCAGTCATCCACGAACACGCGGGCCAGTCTTGCCTCGGTATAACATTCCGCCAGCTTGAACTGGGTGTTCTGAAAATCCAGGATGCGTTTACCGAAGGCTTTACGTTCTTTCACGTAATCGCTGGTGAGTTTCAACGCCCGTTCCATGGCGGCGCAGGCACCCGCCGCAATGATTAACCGCTCCTGGGGCAGTTGCTCCATGAGCTGCACGAATCCCTGACCTTCCGTCGTACCCAACAGGTTTGCAACGGGAACCCGAAGATCCTGAAAGAATATTTCCGCCGTGTCCTGGGCTTTCAGGCCAAGTTTCTCCAGGTTCTGGCCCCGGGTAAAACCATGGTCCTCTGCCCCGTCGGTTTCCACCATGATGAGGGAGATGCCCTTGGACGATTCGGATGGATCGGTCTTGGCCACCACGCAGATCAGGTTGGCCGTTCCTCCGTTGGTGAGGAAAGTCTTCTGGCCGTTCAGTACGTATTCCTCGCCGTCCTTAATCGCAGTTGTCTTCACCGACTGCAGGTCGGAACCGGTACCGGGCTCGGTCATGGCGATGGCCCCCACCATCTCGCCACTGGCCATCTTCGGCAACCAGGTTTGTTTCTGCTCCTCGGTACCGTAGCGATAGACATAGTGGGCGACTATGCCTGAGTGTACGCCATTGCCGAAGCCACTGATCCCGGCGTAGGACAACTCCTCTGACAGCACCATCTCGTGCTTGAAGTTGCCGCCACCCCCACCGTATTCGGCGGGAATGGAAGCACAGAGCAAGCCGGCCTCACCGGCCTTGTGCCAGGCATCGCGGTCAATAAACCCCTGCTTGTCCCATTTCTGCACATGGGGCACGAATTCCTTTTCCAGGAAACGCCGCACCGATTCCCGCAGGATGAATAATTCCTCATCCATCCAGGGTGACTTGTATTTCTCTAACATCTGTTATCCGGAATGATCAAGCTGCTTCAGTCATGCGCTCGATTATCATGGCGTTGGCGGTGCCACCGCCTTCGCAAATCGCAATGAGTCCGTATCGTCCCTGGCGTCGCTCAAGCTCATGTACCAGGGTAGTCATCAGCTTGGCTCCTGTACCGCCCAGGGGATGACCCAGGGACTGGGCGCCGCCATTGACATTGAGCTTGTCCATGTCGGCGCCGAGTGCCTTGGCCCAGGCCAGGGGCACCGAGCCAAAGGCTTCATTGACTTCATACAGGTCGATGTCGTCGATGCTAAGCCCGGCTTTTTCCAGCACTTTCTGGGTGGCCGGGATCGGGCCCTCCAGCATGATCACCGGGTCGGAACCCACCACGGCAAGGGAATGGATCTTTGCCCGTACCTGCAATCCGTGCTTCTTTATTCCTTCTTCATTGGCGATCATTACCGCCGCGGAACCGTCGCTGATCTGGCTGGCGGAACCGGCGGTGATCACTCCGCCTTCGCGCAGGGGATTGAGTCCCTGCATGGCTTCCAGGGAAGCATCGAAGCGAATGCCCTCGTCGATGGTATGCACATCCTCGCTGCCGTCTTCCAGCTTGATGCCCACCGGCACCACTTCTTTTTCGAAATAACCGTTATTGGTGGCGCTGGCGGCACGCTGGTGACTGAGGAAGCCAAACTCGTCCAGTTCTTCCCGGGTAATACCGTACTTCTCCGACAGTAATTCGGCGCCGTCAAATTGACTGAACTGAATGCCGGGGTACTGTGCTTCGAGGCGGTCACCCTTGGGCTTGCCGCGACCGTGCTCGAGACCGTCGCGCACGTTGGAACCGATCTCCACCGTGCTCATGGCTTCCACCCCGCCGGAAATGATCACATCCTGGGTACCGGACATCACCGCCTGGGCACCGAATTGGATAGCCTGCAGGGAAGAACCGCACTGGCGGTCTACTGTAGTACCCGGTACTTCCAGTGCCAGTTTGGACGACATGGCCACGTTGCGGCCGCAGTTGCTTGCCTGGGAACCGATCTGGCTCACCACACCGAAGATGACGTCGTCCACCTTGTCCGCAGGCATGCCGGTCTGGTCCAGCAAGGCATCCACTACCATGGCACCCATGTCTACCGGGTGGGTTTTGCTAAGGCGGCCGTTCTTGCGGCCGGTTGCGGTGCGCAGTGCACCTACTATATATGCGTTAGGCATAATTCCCCCTTTCCTGAATATGAATCAGCATGAATGCTGCTTCATGCGTTTCCTTTCTGGTTTGCATCTATTAAATCAAAAATATTTCCAAATGGGTCTGTTACTGAGCTGCAACGCCCGCCCCATTTGTGAACCACTATATCGGTGGCTTTGGCGCCGGATTCGCGAACCCGGTTTACAATGTCATCGAGCGACCCTGTTTCGATAAACAGGCCGGAATGGCCACTGCCGTAATAATCTTCTGTCCATTCGTACAGCTTGAGAACTGTTCCCCCGAGATTGTAATTGGTAAACCTGTGAGGCTCACCTTCGAATTCCCGTAAAACCTTGAGCCCGATTATATCCTCGTAGAATCTTTTGCTCGCTACGTAATCGGATGCCGGAAAGGAAATAAACAGTGCTTGCATCTTAAATGGCCGGCATTCTTATGCCGGCATCCAGCCTGATCACCTCTCCATTGAGATAGCCACAATTCACCACGTGGGCCACTTCTACGGCGAACTCTTCCGGCAGGCCCAGGCGTTTTGGAAACTGGGTCAGCTCGATCAATGGCTCGCGCACTTCCTGTGGTGCCCCGGCCATTAAGGGCGTGTCGAAAATTCCGGGCGCAATGGTAACCACCCGTATACCCCTTTTGCCCAGGTCACGGGCGATGGGCAGGGTCATGGCGCAAATACCACCCTTGGACGCCGCATATCCGGCCTGCCCGGTCTGACCGTCGAAGGCTGCGATTGATGCCACGTTTACAATGACTCCCCGTTCATTGTCCTCCGTCACCGGTTCATTAGTCTGCATGACCTCGGCACAGAGGCGCAGCACGTTAAAGGTACCGACCAGGTTAACCCGGATAATGTTTTCAAATTTTTCCAGTGGCATGGGACCATCACGACCAACGGTGCGGGCGGCACCGCCAATTCCCGCTGAATTTACGTTGATGTGTATGGTGCCGAATGCTTCCTTTGTCTTTGCGATTGCGGCGGCGACGGAGTTTTCATCGCCGACATCACCGGCACAATAGATTGCCGCGTCGCCCAGGTCGGCAGCCACGTTTTCGAGCAAATCTTCATTGCGATCAAACAGCATGACCCTAGCCCCGGCAGTGATAAAGTTCTGTGCCGTGGCCAGTCCAAGACCGGATGCTCCCCCGGTAATAAATGCCGCTTTGTCTTTCAAATCCATTGCTTGTGTTCCCGTTCCCCTACCCCTTACGCGCCGAGCGGGCAGCATAAAGCATCCCGATGCAAAGTAAAACCGCGAAGCTCGAACGGCCGCGCTTCAGCCCCTTAATTTCAATATCAACGGCGATTGCATATCATGCAGGAAGAGCAATAACAGGGAGCAGCTACGGTGGGCCCATTGCAAGGATTGAAAGTCATTGAGATGGCCGGTATCGGGCCGGGTCCGTTTTGCGCCATGATGTTGTCTGACCTCGGCGCCGAAGTGATACGTGTCGACCGGGTAAGCCAGAAAGGTGGTGGCGACACCCGCCATGTGTTGAACCGGGGTCGCCGTTCACTCGCCATCGACCTGAAGAACTCTGAAGCCGTGGACACGGTGCTGCAGCTGGTGGACCAGGCCGACGTGTTACTGGAAGGTTTCCGTCCCGGTGTCATGGAGCGACTCGGTCTCGGTCCCGACGTTTGTCTCGCCCGCAATCCTCGCCTGGTATTTGGCCGCATGACCGGGTGGGGGCAGGAAGGCCCCCTGTCCCAGGCAGCCGGACACGACATCAATTACATTTCAATTGCCGGAGCGCTCGGCGCCATGGGTTATGCCGACCGGCCGCCCTCCCCGCCACTGAACCTGGTCGGCGATTTCGGCGGCGGTGCCATGTACCTGCTGTGCGGAATTCTCGCCGCGCTTTACGAGCGCAACAATTCCGGCGAGGGGCAGGTCATTGATGCGGCCATGACCGACGGCACCGCAAGCCTGTTGAGCCCATTCTTTGGCCTGATGGCCCAGGGCATGTGGACCAGCGAGCGGCAATCCAATTACCTGGATGGCGGCGCCCATTTTTATGGGAGCTATGAATGCAGCGATGGTTTGTATATTTCCATCGGTTCCATCGAACCCCAGTTTTACCAGTTGCTGCTGGAACTGTGTGAGATCGAAGACGACAGCTTTGAAAAGCAAAGAGATCCTAAATCCTGGCCGGATCTGCGCGACAAACTTTCGCATCTGTTCAAAACCCGCACGCGGGAGCAATGGTGTAAGCTACTGGAAGGAACAGACGTTTGTTTCGCACCGGTACTGAATCTGGAAGAAGCCCCCTCGCACCCCCACAACGTGGCCAGGAAAACATTTATAGAAGTCGACGGTGTAATCCAACCGGCGCCGGCCCCTCGTTTCAGCAGGACCCCCGGCGCAGTACAGTCTGCCGCGGCAGTCATCGGGCAACACAGCGAGGACATCCTGCAGGACTGGCACATCGATGCCGAGCGCATCCAGCAACTTAAATCGGCCGGAGCAATCTAGTCGTGGATAACCAGGCACTGTCGATCGCCCTCATTCTTGTCGCCATTGTTACCAGTGGCGTGGTAGCCCTTAACTGGGTGGCGAACCGGCACATTCCCGGCCTCGCCCGCATCACTATTGGGTTCGGCCTCAACGCCCTCGGCGCCATAGGATTTACCCTGCAGGGCCGGATTGATCCCGTGCTGTCCATCATCCTGGTCAATGCCGTCCTTCTCGGCGGCCGGACCCTGATCCTGAGCGGCCTGGCCAATTTCTGGAACCAGGAACGCTCACGGCTGCCGATGATCTGCATGATTTTATTTATCGTGGCAATGCTACTTCTGGGTTACTTCACCTATGTAAACGAATCCGTTAACTGGCGCATTCGCATTTTTTCAGTGACAGTTGTGTTTCTCTCCTGCTGCAATATTTTCATCGTCTTCAAGGGACTGCAGATTGAGAAATCCTTGCGGCCGGTGATGACCATAAGCACAAGTTATGGCGCTTTGTTAATCATTCTCCTGCTTGGCTTCAACGCCATCACCGAAATCATACTCATGTTCGTGCGCACGGATGCAGCCATAGCCGCGGAGGGTGGCGCCGTTGCCCTGCTGTTCCTCCGCTCCATATTTATCCTGGTGGTGTTCGCCTTCGCCTTTATCGTTATGACCATGGAAGAGCTGTCGGTAGAACACAAGGAGAACACGATCTACGATCCCATCACCACCATCCTCAATCACCGTACCTTTCTCGAGGTGGGCCAACGGGTATGCGGTGTCGCCCTGCGTTATGAGAAACCAGTGTCCATGCTCACTATCGAAGTGGAAAACATGGAGAAGGTGGTCAAGGAATACGGCTACAAGGTTGCCAATGAGCTGCTCAGGCACTTTGCCCTGATGGCCACGGATCACCGCAGGAACGAAGACGTACTGGCCCGGTTCAGTTTCAAGGAATTTCGCATGCTGCTGCCAGGGGTGGATGAGGAAGGCGCGAAAGTCGTTATCGACAAGATCCAGAAGGCCGTTCACGGCGAGGATTACATCTACCGCGGCAAGAAGGTGGAACCGAAGCTGAACATCGCCAGCATCACTCGCCGTGAAGAAGACCTGAGCCTTTCCCAGATGTTGCAGGACGGTGAGATTGCCCTGTTTCGCATCAAGCAGTCCGCCGGCAACACCTGATTTCTCAATTTACTCCACCTGTTTTTACACCCAGGGAGAATTACCATGCCCTATAACGCCATACGTTATGAGATCGAAGATCACATCCTGACCATTACGATGAACCGGCCCGATAACATGAATGCTTTCACCGTGGAGATGGCCTATGAGCTGGTTGATGCATTCACGCGTGCAAGTAACGACGATGAAGTTCGCGCCATCGTCGTCACAGGAGCAGGCAAGGCATTCAGTGCCGGCATGGATCTGTCCACCGGTGGTAATGTGTTCGGCCTTAATGAATCCCTCACTCCCGACATGAATGACATGCGCACCCGTCTCGATGATCCCGAGATTGAAGCCGGAGTCAGGGATACCGGCGGACAGGTCACACTTGCGATCTATGACTGCAACAAGCCAGTGATCGCTACGATTAACGGTGCCGCCGTTGGTATTGGCGCCACCATGAGCTGCGCCATGGATATTCGCCTGGTGTCGGATACCGCCCGGGTTGGCTTTGTGTTTAACAAGATCGGAATTACACCGGAAGCCTGTTCCACCTGGTTTCTGCCGCGCATCGTCAATACGGGTACGGCGCTGGAATGGCTTTACAGTGGCGACCTGATCGCGGCGGAAGAACTCAGGCAGAAAGGATTTGCCAACGAGGTGTGTACAGCAGATGAACTATTGCCACGCGCCTATGCTATTGCCGCACGCATTGCCTCCCACAGCCCGGTAGCGGTTACCCTGACCCGGCACATGTTGTATCGCAATGCCGCCCAGCCCCACCCCATGGAGGCACACCGGGTAGATTCTCTGGGTATTTTCTATACCAGCCAGATTGGCGGGAAAGAAGGCATCGCGGCTTTTCTGGAGAAACGCCCACCCCGGTTCAGCGACACCCTGTCCCGTGATATGCCCGGATTCTGCCCCTGGTGGGAGGCGCCATAAACCCCTGCAGGCCAGTGTTTTCGAGGCTCGGGGAGCCAGCAACCACGTATTTTGTGAGAAACTTGTTAAGCTGATTTTCAGGAGGGAGTCCGTATAATGAGTTCACTCAATCAGGAGTTTCCCACCCATGATCATGGTGCAGAGTACATTCAATCTCGTCCCTGAAACCAAGGATGAAGCCCTGCGACTAATGAAAAACATGGTGCGCCTGTGCCGCAAGGAACACGGCTGCCTGAGTTACGAATATTTCGAAGGCATAACCGATCCTAACCAGGTGGTGTTGTTCCAGGAATGGGAAAGCGCCGACGCCCTGCAGGGACATTTCGAAACCGCTCACATGGAAGAATTTCTCGGCAAGCTGGGGCGACTGTTACAAACCCCGGTGACTACCCGTAGTTATGTCTCCCAGGATGACGACACCCTGGTTGCCGCCAGTGCCGACGAAGCGAATCGCGAATCCGCGGCTGCAGCAGACGACTCACACACCATCCACTAGTAAGCCTGTCTAGTTTCCTGCTTCGAAGGCCTTGATGCGGTCAGTGACTTCCCGTGCCAGAGGGTTGGGGATCGGAAAGGTCAGGTGATACTGGGCAATCTTCCATCCGGCATTGGTTCTGAATAACACACCGGTTCCGCGACTGGTGCCGTAGCTTTCACTGTCCAGCACTTCGTGAAACCAGGCGCTATTGCCATCGGGAGTCAACACCACCTGGCGCTCCCTGGGATGGTACACCCAACCACTGCGGTTGCCGGCATAGGCGCGAAACTCCGCCTTGCTCCAACGCTCACTGACATCGGTGCCGATAAACTCTCCGCTTTCCGCCATCAGGTCGAAGTAGGCATCCCAGTCTCCCGTGGCGGCATACTGGTGGAAGCGGTCCAGTACAGAGTCTATTAAAGCGATATCGTCCTGCTGTGCCTGCGCCACAGCAATCAAACCTGAGACCAGGAATGCACAGGCCGTTTTCAAAATTTTACTGGCTTTCATGAAGCTCTCCCTGGCCCGGTTTGTCTTCGGGCAATTTGAAATCCCCCGCATCGAGGCGGCGAAAGTAGTCACGCGCCACACCCCTGACCTTTGGCGCAAGCAAAATAGTGGACACCATGGTCGGTATGGCCATGGTGGCATAGGCCCCATCAAAAAGGTTGATTACCGCATCCAGAGACGCAACGGCACCGGCGGTAATCAGTGCCATGTACACCCACATGTAATATTTCTGCCGCGCCGTGCCAAACAGGAATGCTGCGCACTTGCCACCGTAATACCAGTAAGTGAGTACGGTCGTGGTACTGAGCACCAGCACCATTAGCAGCACCAGGTACTGGCCAAATCCGGGGAAGGCCTGCTCGTAGGCAAGGGATGTCATGGTCACGCCGATGGCTCCACTGTCCGCTACCCCGGTAACCAGGATGGCCAGGGCGGTACAGGTGCAGACGATCAGGGTGTCGATGATGGGGCCAACCATGGCCACCAGCCCTTCCCGCGCCGGCTCATTGGTTTTAGCCGCGCCATGGGCCAGGGATTCCGTTCCCAGCCCCGCCTCGTTGGAAAACACACCGCGCTGCACCCCGATCAATATCACCGCGCCAAGGGCACCGCCCGCAACGGCATCACCGCTGAAGGCATCAGTAAAGATCAGCGCAAACATGGCCGGTACCTCGGCCGCGTTGCTGAGCAACAGCCAGGCCGTCATGGCGAAATAGAAAATCACCATGGTGGGCACCATGCCCGCTGCATATGCTGACACACGCTTGATCTTTCCGATGGCGATGGAAAACAGGGATATAGAAAGAAAGATGCCCAGTAACAGGTCAAAACCGAAATGGTCGTCCGCACTGGTCATACCGGCAGGAACGGCAATCACATCTCTTACCAGTTGTACCAGCTGGTTAATCTGGAACACCGGAAGGGTGCCAAACATGCCGGCTATGGCGAACACCCCGGCCAGGGGCAACCAGTTTCGGCCCAGCCCTTCGCGAATTACATACATCGGTCCGCCCTGGAGTGCGCCACTGTCATCCTTGCCCCGGTACATGATGGCCAGAGTGGCGGTATAAAACTTGGTAGAGGTGCCGACAATTGCCGTCACCCACATCCAGAACACCGCGCCGGGACCACCCAGAGTGATGGCAACGGCGACACCGGTGATATTACCGAGGCCAATGGTTCCCGCCAGTGCCGTTGCCAGGGCGCGGAAATGGGTGATGTCCCCGGCGGCGCTGCCCGACTGCTGGTTGTACTTACCCCGCAGCAGGTCAATGCTGTGGCCGATGTAACGAAACTGCTGCAGGCGGGAATGAAAAGTGAAAAAGAGACCGCCACCCACCAGCAATACCACCAGGGGCGGTCCCCACATGAAATTGGCAAAGGCGGCCAGTGAAGATTCTAAGGTAGCCATTGCACTACCCTGTCGGTGTAAAAAATATAGATTCTATATATCCTGTAATTATTGTTATGGAATATTATCGGCAAATACGAATTCCGCCGGAGGTTCTACTCCCAGCAGGTGTTCCACGAAATAATCCCAGCGCCGGTTCATGAAGTAACGCTGGGTTACAAAACCGTGGCCCCGGTTGGGCAGTATCACCAGGTCAAAATCTTTATCTGCCCTGATCAGGGCATCCACCAGCAACAGCGTGCTGGACGGGTGCACATTCGTATCCATCAGGCCGTGGGCCAGCAGTAATTTCCCTTCCAGGTTTTCCGCCAGCAACTGGTTGGCCTGGTTGTCGTAATTGGTCACGGGCACATCATCGCCATCGGCATCGGGGTTGCTTTCCGGAAAAGTCTCCAACAGTCCCTGCCAGTGTTCGCCCCAGTCGTCTTCGTAGTTGCGGTTGTCATGGTTACCCGCACTGGACACGGCGACCTTGTAAAAATCCGGGTAGCGCAGGATGCCCGCGGTGGAGGCGAAGCCGCCGCCGGAATGCCCCCAGATTCCCACCCGGTCCAGGTCCATCCAGGGATTCTCTTCTGCCAGTTGGCGAATGGTAGTGATCTGGTCCGGCAGGCCATTGTCGCCCATGTTGCCGTAATAAATATCGTGGAATGACTTGGAACGGCCCGGCGTGCCCATGGCGTTCACTTCCACCACGATGAATCCAAGCTCCGCCACCGCCTGCTTGTCGGCGCTGGCGGGTAGAAATCCGTAGGAGCCGATGCTGCGTCCCATGGGCCCCGGGTAGAGATAGTTCAACACCGGGTAGCTGCGGCTGCTGTCGAAATTACTCGGGCGGTACATCAGGCCATAGAGGTCGGTGACCTGGTCCCGGGACTTGGTGATGAAGGGCATTGGCGGCACCCATCCTGATTCTTCCAGGGCCGAGATATCGGTACGTTCCAATTCCTGGACCACCTCGCCATTGCTGTCACGAATGACGGCAATGTGTGGCTCGGCGCGGGTGGAATAAATGTCCGTAAAAAAGTTGCCGGAGTCTGACCAGCTTACCTGGTGCTGGGCATTTTCCGGTGTGAGCAATTCAGGTTCACCACCATGAAGTGAAACCCGGTACTGATATTCATAATAAGCGTTACCGGGTTCTCTATTGGAGCCGCGCAGGTATACCCAGTCGTTGTCAAGGTCCAGCCGCTCGATGTCCAGCACAAGCCAGGAGCCGGTAGTGAGTTGCCGAATCAGATCGCCTGTTTCCAAGTCGTGAAGATAGAGGTGGCCCCAGTTGTCCTGTTCGGAATACCAGATGAACTGGCCGCGATCATGGAGCACGCGCCAGTTCTCGCCGGCCTGGCCCGCCATGTAGTGGGTCTGTTGTTCTTCCCTGTGCACATCCCGTATCGCACCGCTGTCGATATCCGCCAGCCGCAACTGGGCGATCTTGTGATCCCGCGACGAGGACACGAAGGCAAAGCGTTCGCTGTCCTCACTCCACTGGGCATCGAGGAAAGTACCGTCACTGGTGGCGACCTGGTCTGAAGTGGTGGAGCGGTGGTTGTCCGGCGCCATGTCGAAGCGCACGATACGCGGCTCGGGATCCAGATGGATGAAAATGCGCTCGATCATGAAAATATACTCATCACCGGGCAGCGGGTATTTCCAGGCATCCAGTTCCACGTGGCCAACCTGGGTATTCCACAGGTACATCTCGCCCACATTGCGTCCGTCGTGCCGGAAGGTGGCGATCATGCTGGAGTCGGGAGACCACTTCAGCACCGGGCCATCGCGCCGCAGCCAGCCGGAATTGTTGGTCCCGTATCCGTAATCCTCTATGCCATCGAAAGTGAGCTGGGTAAGTTCATTGGTGGCGGTATCCCGCAGCCACAGGTTGTAGTCCTGGATAAACACCGCGCGGCTGCCGTCGGGGGAGACGTATTCGTCTTCCGGGTCCGACGCCAGCTGGTCCAGTGCATAGGAATCCAGGTCAAGCTGGTAGTTGTTATCCTCGTAAGCAAATGACAGGCTGCGGTCATCCAGCACCAGGTCCTGCAGGTTCAAATCATCCGCCGCCAGTTCATCTTCTCCCGCCTCTTCCAGCAACTGGCGCAGCCGCACGGAATTGAATAACAAGCCGGTCTCACCCGTTGCCGGTATGGCATGAACATATTCCTTCACACCCAGATTACTGCGGCGATAGACCAGGCTGTCATCAGCCTGCCAGTACTGAGCTTCGATACGGCCGCTGATCAGGTTGTTGGAGTTTTGCGGGAGAAAGGATTCGGCACGCCGGTAATCGGCAACAGTTACCAGGGGTTGGGAATCCGGTTGGTTTGATTCTTGGGTGGGGGAACAGGCGAGCAGCAGCGGGGCTATCAGGCCCGCCGCCATCAGGTCACGCTTGGCCATGGTGCACCTCCTATAGCAGGGCATCCAGGATCATGTTGGTGGAATCGACTATGCGCTGGTCGCGAGGACGCAGATCCGGATCGAAACTCACATCGGTCAGGTGTTGCAGGCCCATGATATAGCGCACGGCGATCTCGTTGGCCTGCTCCTGGGTAAACTGCTGGGTATCTTTTTCTTTTACCATGCCGCGGGCGAATTCCTTGGAGAAGGAAACCGGCTTGCCATCCCGGGTCAGCAGCGCACCACTGTCATCCAGCTTCCAGAAGCGGGAGGAATCCATGGTGTACAGCTCATCGGCGGCAACGATCTTGCCCAGGCTGTTGATGCCGTGCTCGGTCTTGGTGTCCACCAAGACCATGCCCTTGGTGGCCAGGTACTGGGAGATCATGCCAAAAGCCATGATGGCGGAATTGCGGATCTGGCCATACTGGGCGGCGCTGCACACACCCTGCTTGATCAGCGATGCAGCATCCGTGGTGTGGTCCACTTCGTCCTTGGTACTGGGAGTATCCATTAAATAAGGAAGCACGCCATTGGGTTCCAGCTCGTCCACCACCAGATGATGACCGGCATAGTCAAACTCGCTCTTGCCCGATTCTTTCGCCTTGAGCCAGTGCTGGTACAGTGAAGTGTCCGTGGAAGACTCCGCCATGTACATGCGCAACACGTTTTCCAGCTTCACCAGGTCCAGGTTCTCCGCCGGGATAACCGTGGAACTGGGCGCCAACCCGGCTACCTCGAACTGGGACGAACCCAGCACGTGCCTGACGATTTTCAACATGTGGTCGTGGTTAAACGCCAGCACCTGGTCTTTGAAGGGGATGGCGCCGCGGTTCACGTCATGGGTTGAGATGCGGTTGTTGCGGAACATCAGCCGCAGGGGCACCCCTTCTGTGGATTTCAGCGAATCGCCAAATACAGAATCCGACACCTTGCCTTCCAGCACGGTGCAGCCTTCCAGCCTGGGGATTTCACCGTCCGCGATGAGTTGCTTGATGGGGCGGCCTTCATTGACCGTGGCGCCGTACTCCGCGACGAGGTCGCGGATTTCTTGCTCGTTTAGCATTGGGATTCGGGAGTCCTTCCGTAAAAATCACGAAAGAGACCAAGAATAGATGAAAGGATTGGGGACTTCCAGAAATCTCGGATTAGTTCGCAGGCGGCAGGGCATTGAGGTATTTGTTAAGGAAAAAGGTGCCGCCACCATCGATGCCAGCCAGAACACTAATCCTGACAGCACCACTCAATAACTAACCCGCACCGGTTTCGTCGAACTCGGGACCATCGATGCCTGACAGAACCAAGGTCCTCGGAAAGCAAAATCTGAGACTCGCCCTAACCCGCACCGGTTGAAAGCCGTAAGGGACTTCGATGGCCGGCGGCTGAGCTACTGCGTCCACGTCGATCGAAGGAACAGGCGCTTATTGAAACCGTAGATGTTTGTGCAGGGAGAGCCGATGACTTGTAATCAGCTTCAGGCACTAAGCAAGGAGGATTCGATGAAGGGAAGTGGTGCCGCCACCAAGAGTCGAACTCGGGACCTGCTGATTACAAGTCAGCTGCTCTACCACGGCTGAGCTATAGCGGCACAATCTTTGAGGTTTCAGAACCAGAAATTCTAACCCCCAAATCAGGCCGCGCATAGTACAGAATTCACCTGGCCGGTTCAATAGACGGCGCGGCCCGCATATAGGTCTTGCGCCGGCGCAGAAAGGGGCGTTCGATGAGCAAGTAGGTCGCCGTCGACACAGCCAGCACCACGGGCACGACAAAGACGACTATATTGATCACGGCAGTGCCGATGGGATCGGCCAGTTCGATGATGGTGTCCAGATCACGCTGCATGAACCCGTCCAGCACCACGTAATGCACCAGGTAGATTGAATAGCTCACTGTGCCCACCGCGACCAACAATGTGGAAATACGCTCGTAAAAGTGCCGCGCCAGTGACAGGTAGCCCAGCACGAACAGCGCCCAGGTGGCACCTTCCAGTGTGGGCCACATGATCCACATCCAGTTGTTGGCCCCGCCTCCTCCCAACTGGTTGTAGCCAAACAATACCGCAAGCACGCCGACTGTGGCGCCAGCCCCCAGCCAATCCATGGCCTTGCCCTGCACATAACCGCGGCGGTAATAGACTCCCGCCAGCATGCCCAGCAGGAACTGGTCGATGCGGCCACCTATAGACCAGTAACTGATGTCCCGCATGTCCGCACCCTGGTAGTAGAGTACGACTCTTATTGCCAGGGCGGCGACAATGATGCCAGCCAGGGGCAACCAACCCTGGCGTTGCAGCATGAACAACAGCAAGGGAAACACCAGGTAGAAATGCCACTCCACCGCGATTGACCAGAACACGAATGTGAAAGCGCCACCATTAATAGCTGTTTCACTGTTGGCGAGGAACAGGATGGATTGCAGCAGGCCTGTTATCGAAAAGGCGCCCGGGGTAAACGCGATGCCAAGAAATAAAAAGAAGAGGAATAACGGGTAGGTGCGCAGGAAACGGTTGCGATAGAAACCGGCGAAGTTGAGCTTTTTTTCCAGGGAACCCACGGTAAACACGAATCCACTCAATACAAAGAACAGAGAGACCGCGGTGTGGCCTTCGATTACGAGTGAACTGAAAGGATTTTCCGCTGTGGGCCAGTTCGCCGGGTCATAGGGTGTGCCATAGCTGATCTTGTGGGAGATGAAGTGCACACCATGGAAGAAAAGCACCAGCAAAGCCGCGAATCCACGCAGGTGGTCCAGGGCGGGTATGTATCCGAAGTTTGTGCTCTTCATGGGTCAGAAATCGGCATTGGCCCGTAGTAGTTAAGTATCTTCCCTTGCGGGCTGCTGTGCCCATTGTTCTTAATGTCACAACTACCGGAATTTGCTTGGAACCTCTCTCATGATAACTCACGAGCCGCGTTACTGGCGGAAATCTCCTCTGGCAAGGCGCGTCGCGCAGGAACAGTGCTTTATGCACGGCCAAGCGGCGCAACGCAGCCAGAGGGGATTTCCGCCGTAACCCTTTGGGACCGGGCTTATTTCGTGTATAACTACGTTGCTTCCTCAGTCGCGTACATAACGTACTAGCCCTTCGTCGCGCCTTGTTCTACACGAAATAAGCCAAGGTCGCGGCCGTGATTTACCATGAGAGAGGTTCTACTTTTCCGGTTATGGAATTAAGTCCAACAGTCGAGCAATTCCTCCGAATCATGACCCTGTTCGGGTGGATCTGGATCATTCCGGTGGTGGAGCGGCTGGACCCGCTGCGCGGCCAGAAATTCCTGCGCCCGGGCATTATCAACGACCTGATCCACACCTACCACCCGATCCACCTTTGGTCCTTCGCGGCGGCCTCCCTGGGCTTCTGGCTGGCGGCATGGGCGCAGGAACATGGGGGCGATACCCTGCCACTACAGGGTTCGCTGGCGGACGAACACTGGACAATCAGCCTGGTGGCTGTATTCATGATGGGCCACTTTACCTTTTACTGCTTTCACTGGTTGTCCCACAAGGTTCCGCTATTGTGGGAATTTCATCGGATCCATCACAGTTCCTATACGCTGGATTCTTTTTCCACCAGCCGGTTTCATATTTTTGACAAGTTCTTGTTCGCCGCTCCTTATCTGTGCCTGGTTACTTATTTCCAACCCGATCCATCGACTGCCTTTATTTATATTTCCTTTCGCGACTTCTGGGGTCGTTACGGACACGGAAATATCAAGGATCCCCATTGGCTTGGATATTTCATGAGCAACCCGAAGTTCCATCGCTGGCACCATTCCAATAACCCGGAAGCCATCGACAAGAATTTTTCCGCGGAGTTCAACTTTCTCGATTACCTGTTCGGCACTGCCTACTATCCGGACGATGCCGTTCCTGACAATTTCGGTGAAGCCGACTACAGCAACAACATAGTCGTGCAACACTACCGTCCCTTCCAGGAAATCTACAAGATCGCGAAAGAAGATGGCGTAATGGCGTTGTTTCGCAAACCCAGGCCGGCACCAAAACAGGCCGGGACATCCGGTGACAAGCTCAAGCCGGTTCACGAATAAGGCCTGTTATGACTGATTCCCCAGAGAATGCAGCATGGCAGAAGCTGCAGGCACACAGCGAGCAATTCCGCAGCGAAGGCTTCAGCCTCGGCGAACTGATTCGTAATCCGGCCGGCAATGACCGAAGCTTCCCCTGCTCAGTCGAGCTGGATTCCCTGCTCTTCGATTTCTCCAGGAACTACCTCAACGACGAAACCCTGAAACTGTTGCTCGGGCTTGCTGCAGAGCGGGATGTGCCAACCGGTATCGCCGCCATGTTTGCGGGTGAGAAAATCAACAGCAGCGAACAAAGGGCCGCACAACACGTGGCCCTGCGGGAACAGGATGAATCGAAACAGAAGCCGGAAGTCCGCGATGCCCTGGAAAGAATGGATACTTTGGTCAATGCCGTGCAATCTGGTCAGTGGCGCGGGCATTCCGGCGAACCCATCACGGACGTGGTGAATATCGGCATTGGCGGCTCCGACCTGGGTCCTGCCATGGCGGTCGAGGCACTGAAGTCCCGTGCCGATGGCAAGCTGAACGTGCATTTTGTGTCCAACGTGGACCCGTCCCACCTGAACAACACCCTGGCCGCACTAAATCCGGCCACGACTTTGTTCATCGTGGCGTCAAAAAGTTTCGGCACGGTGGAGACCCTGGAAAATGCCAAAGCCGCCAGGGCCTGGCTATTGCAAAGTGCCAATGAAAAAGCCGTGGCAAAACACTTCGTAGCAGTCAGCAGCAACAGGGACGCCGCTACAGGCTTCGGTATCGATGAGGCCAATGTCTTTCCCCTATGGGATTGGGTAGGCGGCCGTTATTCCATGTGGTCGGCCATTGGCCTGCCCATCGCCCTGGCCATTGGCATGGACGGTTTCCGGGAATTATTGGCGGGCGCCCACACCATGGACCGGCATTTCGCCGAAGCGCCCCTGGATCAAAACATACCGGTGCTCATGGCCCTGCTGTCGCTGTGGTACGGAGCCTGCTTCCAGGCCCACAGCCATGTAGTCGTGCCCTATTGCCAGGACCTGGCGCAGTTTCCCAGTTTCCTGCAACAGCTGACCATGGAAAGCCTGGGCAAATCGGTGCAGCACGATGGCAGTGCAGTCACGCAGGAAACGGGAACTGTTACCTGGGGCAGCACAGGAAGCAATGGCCAGCACTCCTATTTCCAGTTGCTGCACCAGGGTACCGGGTTTATCCCGGTCGACTTGATCGCCATTGCCCGGCCCACGGTTGCAGACAACATTGAGCGTCAACATCATTTGCTGGCCAGCTGTTTCAGCCAGGCCATTGCTCTTATGGATGGTACGCCTGGTGAAACCGATCCTCACAAGCGTATTCCGGGAAACAAGCCCAGCAATGTCTTGCTCTTCTCCGAACTGTCCCCCCACAACCTGGGCATGCTGGTGGCGGCCTACGAACATAAAACCTATGTTCAGGCGCTTATCTGGAACATAAACGCCTTCGACCAGTGGGGAGTGGAACTCGGAAAGAAGTTATCATCTGCGGTTTTTGCGGAAATGGAATCGTCGCAAGCCGGTATCGAGCTGGATGAAAGCACGACAAACCTGATCGCATGGACTAAGAAGAACTCATGATGGCTGGTCAATCAGACAAGATTATCGTCGGCAGCGAAGAGTGGGTGGCCCTGCCCCAACTCAGTATTCCTATGATCAAGGCCCGGATTGACTCCGGCGCCAAGACTTCGGCCCTGCACGCGTTCAATATTCGCGGGTTCAAACGCAACGGGGTGCCCTGGGTCAGCTACGAACTGCACCCGGTGCAACACAACCGGCGCGTAATCGTGCGCTGCGAATCGGAAGTGGTGGACCGCCGCACGGTAAAAAACACTTCCGGGGTTGCGGAAAAACGCTATGTCATAAGATCCCTGTTGCAGTTGTCCGGCCAGCAGTGGGAGATCGAACTCACCCTGGCTAACCGGGATTCCATGGGTTACCGCATGCTGCTGGGTCGCGAGGCCATGAAGGAACGCATCCTGGTGGATCCTTCTTCGAAGTTATTGTGCGGCAACTACTCAAAAGAAGAAGTGCACAAGCACTATGACTCATCACCCTCCCAGCTCGACGGCCTGAAGATCGGGCTGTTGGCGAGTAACCCCGACCTCTACAGTAACCAGCGCTTGCTGGAAGCGGGTGAAGAACGGGGGCACAGCATTCGTTTTTTCGACATCAAGCACTGTTATATGAAACTCGATGCGGAGACACCGGAGATTTACTACCGGGGCGGCCGCGTGCTCAGCGGCCTGGACGCCGTCATACCCCGCATCCGCCCGAACCTTACCTTCTATGGCTGTGCACTGGTGCGCCAATTTGAAAGCATAGGCGTGTATTCATTGAACACCGCCCAGTCTATTAGCAGCGCCCGGGACAAGCTCTATTGCCTGCAGGTAATGCTGCAAAATGGATTGCAGATTCCAACCAGCGGTTTTGCCAATTCTCCCATCGATACCCAGGAACTCATCGACATGGTCGACGGCGCACCTTTAATCGTGAAGCTGCTGCAGGATACACAGGACCAGGGCGGTGTACTGGCGGAAACCACCAAGGCGGCGGAGAGTGTCATCAGCGCATTCAAATCAATCGACGTTAACCTGCTGGTGCAGGAGTTCATCAGGGAAGCAAACGGTGAAAACCTGCGCCTGTTCGTTGTCGACGGAAAGGTCGCCGCCGCCATCGAGCAAAAAACCCTGCCGGGTGAATCCCGTGCCAGCGCACTGCGCAAGAGCGGCACGCGGCTCGCCAGGGTGAGCAGCCAGGAAAAAGCCCTGGCCGTTAAAGCGGCGAAAGTACTCGGGCTGAAGGTAGCCGGTGTCGACATCATCCGCTCGGATAAAGGACCGCTGCTGCTGGAAGTAACCACCTCACCGGGTCTTGAAGACATCGAGAATGCGACCGGCAAGGACATTGCCGGCACCATGATTGCCGCCATCGAAAAGAATCTTCGCTGGGTCAGGCCAATAGCCAACAGCGGCGAAGCGGCAAACGCCTAGCCCGGGATTACAGCGATGGATTTTCGCAACGGAACCCGGGAAGACCAGGACTGGCTGTACCAGCTATTTCGCGACACCATGCAGGAATACATCGATGCCGCCTGGGGATGGGATGAGCTGTTCCAACAGGAAGGTTTTGCAACCTCGCTACCTGCGCGCAGGTTCATCATTCTGGAAAACGATGGCCAGCGCCTGGGTTGTTACCACCTCAGTGAAAAACCCGATCACCTGCTGCTGGACATGATGCTCGTGCCAGCGGAAAACCAGGGTAAGGGATTCGGTCGCTTCATGATGGAACGAATCAAGGAAAGGGCCAGTATCGAGGAACTGCCGGTACATCTGAGCGTATTACAGAGCAATCCCGCGGTTAATTTTTACCTCGCCCTGGGCTTCACCGAATTCGATCGGGATGAGCACAGCCTGAAACTGGGCTGGGTACCGGCTTAAATCCTAGGGTCCAGCTTCCACACCACGATCTGCATGCCATTGCTGTAAAACTCCCGGCCCGCATCGTAAAACCCGAATTTTGTATACAGTGGAGTCGTGCGCGGATTCTTGTAGACCGCCCTGCTCACCAGGGGTTTAAGGTGGAACCTTTGCACGACGTAGGTAAGCAGGCGCGTGCCATAGCCTTTTCGAAACTGGTCAGGGTGCACGACCAGGCCATAAATATCACATTGATGTTCTTCTTCGTCGTATATTTCCACGGCCCCGATGAGCTCGCCGTCCCTGCGCAGGCCGAAAAGCTGGCTGCCGCATTTGGATAGCTCTTCGGTGTCGCGCATCATCGGTGGAAAAAATCGCGCACCAACCAGGTCGGCTTCATAACCATAAGATGATTGATAGAGTTGCCAGACTTCCGATATCTCCTCTGCGGAGCTCGAATCAATCCTGGCAATTTCCTCAGTCACCGGCGCTGCCTGAATTGTTGGTACCGAAGTCCAACGGCTGGTAGTAGTGTTCGACTTCGGGGAACGGGTCATAGAAATGATGTAACAGTTCGCGCCAGCGCTGGTATTGAGGTGAACCGCGAAAGCCCTCGGTGTGATCGGCAAGCGACTCCCAACGCACCTGCAACAGGTAGCGATTTTCATCTTCCACGCAGGGCCGCAACTCGTGACTGATGTATCCGGGCATGCCGGCGATAATGTGTCGTGCCTCGGCAAAGGCCTGCTCGAACGCGTCCCGTTGACCAGGCACGATATTGAGTATGGCGACTTCCAGAATCATAGCTTTGCTCTGAACCAGTGTAGTTCCGGCTCCAGGGAAATGCGAACCCGCAGCGACGCGGAACCTAGCCGGCGCTATCGATCAGGTCCAGCAACTCCCGGGTCTTGGTTTCCATCAGGGCCGCGTCCGCCCGGGATTCCACGTTCAGCCTGACCACGGGTTCGGTGTTGGACATGCGCAGGTTGAAGCGCCACTGGTCGAAGTTCAGCGACAGCCCATCGGTATGGTCTACCAAGTTTGCCGCAGAGGCGTAGTTTTCCTCTACGAATTTCAGCAACCCAGCCGCATCGGTAACTTCCCGGTTGATCTCACCGCTGGCGGGGAACGCCGCCATGCGTTCATCCACCAGTTCAGCCAGGGTTGACTGGCGGCGGCACATCAATTCAACCACCAGCAGCCAGGGCAGCATGCCGCTGTCGCAGTAAAAGAAATCCCTGAAGTAATGGTGCGCGCTCATCTCGCCACCGTAAATGGCGTCCTCGCTTCGCATGCGCTCCTTGATAAAGGCATGGCCGGTCTTGCACTGAATCGCCTCGCCACCCATGGACTCGGCAATCTCCATGGTGTTCCAGGTAAGGCGCGGATCGTGGATTACCCGGGCGCCGGGGCTGGCGGCGAGAAAGCTCTGGGCCAGCAGGCCGACGATGTAATAGCCCTCGATAAAGCGGCCCTTGTCGTCGAAAAAGAAACAGCGATCGAAGTCGCCATCCCAGGCGATGCCCAGGTCCGCCCCTTCCCGGGCAATGGCGTCTGTAGTGGGCTTCCTGTTCTCCGGGAGTAATGGGTTGGGCACGCCGTTGGGAAAGTTGCCATTGGGCTCGTGATGTACCTTGATGAACTCGAAAGGCAAATGGGGCTCCAGCATGTCTATGACCGGGCCGGCACCGCCGTTCCCGGCGTTACAGACAATCTTCAGGGGCTTCAATACACCGACATCGAAATAACCTAACAGGTGTTCGATGTAAGCCGGCTTGGTGTCCTGTTGTGTTACAGATCCCTTGTTAGCCACGTCGTCGAACTGGTTTTGCTCGGCCAGCGCACGAATCTCTTTGAGGCCGGTATCGCCGCTGATCGGCTTCGAGTTTTCCCTGACCAGCTTCATGCCATTGTAATCCCTGGGATTGTGACTGGCCGTCACCACGATGCCGCCATCGGCCTCCAGGTGCGAGGTGGCGAAATAGACTTCCTCCGTACCGCATTGGCCAATATCGATTACGTCTGCACCGCCATCGGTCAGGCCACGGCAAAGGGCAGCAGAAAGACTCTCACTGGTGAGACGAATGTCATGACCAACGACGACCACCGCGGGAGACAGGTAGGCCACGTAGGCGCGGCCAATGCGGTAGGCAATATCTTCGTTGAGCTGGTCGGGGATGCGGCCACGGATGTCGTAAGCCTTGAAGCAGGTAATCTCGGACATGGTGAGAGGGCTCACCCCTGCTGCTGGGCGTAGGTGTAGTTGGTCGCCTCGATGAAGCCGGCCACACTGCCGCAATCGAAACGGCGGCCTTCGAACCTGTACCCGATTACCCTGCCCTGCTTCGCCTGGGTAAGAAGTGCGTCGGTAATCTGGAGTTCACCGTTTTTTCCTGGCGCCGTATTACGCAGGATGTCGAAGATGTCCGGTGTCAGGATATAACGGCCGATAATTGCCAGGTTGCTCGGCGCCTCATCCTGTTTCGGTTTTTCCACCATGTTGCTGAGTCTGAAAATTCCCGGTTCTTCCTCATCACCATCGATCACACCGTAGCGCTGCACTTCTTCCGCGGGCACCTCTTCGATTGCCACGATGGAACACTGGTACTTCTCGTACAGCATTACCATCTGGGCCAGTACGCCATCTCCTTCCGCAACACAGTAATCGTCAGCAAGCACCACCGCGAAGGGCTCCTGGCCTATGAGGGTTTCCCCAACCAGGATGGCATGACCAAGCCCTTTAATCTCGATCTGCCGCGTATAGGAAAAACTGCAGGTATCGATGATGCTGCGGGTATCGGAAAGCAGTGATTCCTTGTCGGAACCGGCGATCTGGTGTTCCAGCTCATAGCTGGTATCGAAATGATCTTCCAGGGCGCGCTTGCCGCGCCCGGTCACGATGGCCATGCCGGTAATCCCGGCGGCCATGGCCTCTTCCACGCCATACTGGATCAGGGGCTTGGTAACCACGGGAAGCATTTCCTTGGGCATGGCCTTGGTGGCGGGCAGGAACCGGGTGCCATAGCCGGCGGCGGGAAACAGGCATTTCTTGATCGCGCTCATGAAGTTTTTCTTCGCTACTTTTATATAGAGTGGAACCAGGCGTTTATTCTACGCGACCGTACTGGTCTTCGAAGCGTACGATATCATCTTCACCCAGGTAATCCCCTACCTGGACCTCGATGAGCTCCACCGGTTCGGTACCGGGATTACTCAACCGGTGTTTTGCCCCCAGGGGAATGAAGGTGGATTCGTTGGACCTCAGTTCAAACTCCCGCTGATCACATACCACTACCCCGGTACCTCGAATTACTGTCCAGTGCTCCGCCCGCCTGTTGTGCAGTTGCAGGGACAACGCGGCACCGGGATTCACGATGATGTGCTTGACCTGGTAGCCCTCGCCTTCGGCCAGGGACTGGTAGGAGCCCCAGGGGCGATGCACCAGGGTGTGGGCCGTCACTTCCGCCCTGGCTGCATTTTTGAGTTGATCGACAATGGCTTTCACATCCTGGGCACGGTCCTTCCCTGCCACCAGCACCGCATCGGCGGTTTCCACGATCACGGCATCGCTCAGGCCCACCGCGGCCACCAGCCGTGACTGCGCCTCAATGTAGCTGTCCTTCACTTCCTCGGTCAGCACATCACCGCTGAGTACGTTACTGCTGCCGTCGCGATCGTCGGTTTGCCACAGCGCATCCCAGGAGCCCAGGTCATTCCAGCCGGCATCCAGGGCCACCACTGCGGCGATAGTAGTCTTCTCCATGACCGCGTAGTCGATGGAGTCACTGGGGCAGGCACTGAATTCCTCGGCGCCGATGCTGTCGAAATCCGGACCCGACGACCTGGCCGCCAGTGCCGCCTGGCACGCCGTCAGGATTTCAGGTGCATGCGTTTGAAGTTCCTGCAGGAACACATCAGCGCGGAACAGGAACATGCCGCTGTTCCACAGGTAGTTGCCACTGGCCAGGTAGGATTCCGCGGTTTCGCGATCCGGTTTCTCTACGAAGCGGTTTACGTCGAAGCAATGGGAATCGGATAACTGTTCGCCTTTCTCGATGTAACCATACCCAGTCTCTGGTGCATCGGGCACCACACCAAAAGTTACCAGCCGTCCTGCTTGCGCCAGTTCTACCGCCTGGGCAAGTGCACTGTGGAAGGAAGTTATATCGCTTATTACATGGTCAGCCGGCAAAACCAGCAAAACCGCATCGGGATTTTCCTGCTGTGCCATCAACGCGGCGATAGCCGCGGCGGGGGCGGTATTGCGACCTGCCGGTTCCAGCAGTATGCGACCGTCTTCCCGGCCGATTTGCCTGAGTTGTTCCGCTACCAGGAAACGGTGATCACCATTGCAGATAACAACCGGGGGATTAACATCGAATCCATCGAGTCGTTGTATGGTCTGCTGGAATAGTGTCGCCTGGTGCTGCGGGAACTGGATAAACTGTTTTGGCAGCAGGGCTCTTGATACTGGCCACAGGCGGGAGCCGACCCCTCCTGCCAGGATCACGGGAATTAACATCTGTGTCACCCCAAAATGCGAGCCGCAATCTTAGCAAATATTCTTTGCCATTAATAAGTTACTAGAACTGCGAATCCCGGCTCGATAACCGATATAATTCGATTATTTGTCACGAGAAGGCTATATTTCAGGCCCTGTTGAAACGCCCGGGATTTGCTAAACAATAAATGAATGAATCACAACACGTCTTCGTTCCGAAACCCTCCTACGAATACGATGAATTGATTGAGTGTGGCTACGGCCATCTCTTCGGCCCGGGCAACCCCAAGCTGCCGATCGGCAACATGCTGATGCTGGACCGCATTACCAGCATCACCGCCGACGGTGGAGAGTATGGCCGCGGCTCAATCTCTGCCGAACTGGACATCAGACCCGACCTCTGGTTTTTCGAATGCCACTTTCCCGGCGATCCGGTGATGCCGGGCTGCCTGGGCCTGGACGCAATGTGGCAGTTGGTGGGATTCTTCCTGGGCTGGAGCGGTCTAAAAGGAAAAGGCCGCGCCCTGGGCTCCGCCGAGGTGAAGTTCGCCGGTGAAATCCTCCCCGATGCCAAGAAAGTTAACTATGAGCTATCCATGAGCCGTATTATCAACCGCAAGCTGGTAATGGGCATCGCCGACGGTACCGTTGCCGTAGATGGCAAGATAATTTACACCACCAAGGGACTGAAGGTGGGCCTGTTCACACCCGAACAAAAGTTCTAGGGCGCGAGCAAACATCCATGAATATTTTTCCTGACATAGTGAGCAAGAGATCGCCATGCGACGTGTAGTAGTCACCGGCATCGGAATCGTTTCCTGCCTTGGCAACAACAAGGATAACGTGCTGCAGTCACTGCAACAGGGACGCAGCGGAATCATCTTTAACGAGGAATACAAAGACATCGGCATGCGCTGCCATGTCAGTGGTTCAATCGACATCGATGCCGAATCCCTGATCGATCGCAAAGTCATGCGCTTCATGGGGCCTGCCTCGGCCTACAGCTACATCGCCATGGACCAGGCCATACAGGACGCCGGCCTGGAAGACACGGAAGTATCCAATGAGAGAACCGGTATCGTGGTCGGCTCCGGTGGCGGCTCGCCGGAAGACCAGATGGAATCCTTCGATATCATGCGGGAGAAAGGCCTGCGCCGGGTGGGGCCTTACCGCGTGCCCCGCACCATGAGCAATACCGTATCCGCCTGTCTCGCCACGCCATTCAAGATCAAGGGTGTGAACTACACGATCTCATCTGCGTGCGCCACCAGCGCCCACTGCATCGGCAATGCAGCCGAACTGATCCAGCTGGACAAGCAGGACATCGTTTTCGCCGGTGGAGGCGAAGCGGAGCACTGGACCCTGTCCCATATGTTCGATGCTATGGGAGCGCTGTCGACCAAGTACAACGAAACACCAGATAAAGCCTCCCGTGCGTTCGATGTAAATCGCGACGGCTTCGTTCCCGCCGGTGGTGGCGCCATCCTGGTCATGGAAGAACTGGAACATGCCCAGGCCCGCGGCGCGAAGATATATGCCGAGCTCAGCGGCTATGCGGCCACCTCCGATGGCTACGACATGGTCGCGCCATCGGGTGAAGGCGGTGCCCGGGCCATGCGTGATGCCAAGGCGGGCCTGGAAGGCGGGGTGGACTACCTGAACACCCACGGCACCAGCACACCTGCTGGCGACATTTCCGAACTCAATGCCATTAGAGAGGTGTTTGGTGAGAACTGCCCGGTGCTGAACTCCACCAAGTCCCTCACCGGTCACTCTCTCGGCGCCGCAGGCGCCCAGGAAGCCATTTACAGCCTGCTCATGATGGAGCACGGCTTCATCGCGGCTTCGGCCAATATCGAGGAGCTGGATGAAGCGGCACAGGGACTGCCTGTCGCGCTGGAACGCCGGGACAATGTCACCTTGAACCGGATAATGTCCAACAGCTTCGGCTTTGGCGGCACCAATGCCAGCCTGGTATTCGACAACTACGACAATTAGCGCCTGTTGTGAACTGTGGTCTTCACGGATCTGATCCTGCATAGCCCATGAACAAGTTACCACTTAGATACTTTCTGATCCTGCCCCTGCTTTGGCTGTCGACAGCAACCGTGTTGGCCCAGCAGACTCTGCGATCACTCAATGCGCTGGATAACAACCAGCGCCCTGTTCCACTGCCCATCGACCAGGCGTTTCCATTCTTCGTCAGCGAGACCGAACCGGGCCGCTACCAGGTAACCTGGGAAATCGCACCGGACCACTACTTGTATCGTCACGCCTTCAATTTCTCCATCGAAACAGGCAGCGGCGAACCGGCCCGGCAGCTTTCCTTCCAGATCCCGGACGGTATAGCCAAGGTGGACCAGTTCTTTGGCCGTATCGAAGCCTATTACACACGGGTGCAGGTAGACCTGCAGGAATTTCCCGGCACTACGGCGGAATCAAACCTGGTCATCGAATTCCAGGGCTGCGCCGAATGGGGTTTCTGCTATCCGCCCCAGCGCATTCCCTACCCCCTGCTGCAGCAGTAAGCCCGCCCCAGGGCTGAATTTTCCCAGCCAATAATGCAACTCCCGCGAAAATCTGAGAAAATGCGCCGAAAATTTGCTATCGGACATTAATCTCTGCGGAATTACGATTCCTAACGGCTTTCTCATGGCAAGCATACTGGCACTCCACGGCCCAAACCTGAACCTGCTGGGTCATCGCGAACCTCATATCTATGGGTCCGATACCCTGGACGATATAAACCAGCGCCTGGCACAACAATGTGCCGAGGCAGGCCATGAATTCGATTCACTGCAAAGCAATTCCGAAGCGGAGCTGATCGATCGCCTGCACCTGGCACGCACCGATGGCACGGCATTTATGATCGTGAATTTTGGCGGCTTTACCCACAACAGCATCTCCCTGCGTGATGCCATCCTCGCCGCGGAAATTCCTTTTATTGAAGTACACCTGTCCAATCTCCATGCACGGGAACCATTCCGGCATAAATCATATTTTGCGGACATCGCCGTTGGCAGCATCGTCGGGCTCGGCGCCCAGGGTTACGAGCTGGCGTTACAGGCAGCGTGTCGCAAACTGCAATCGTAAAAACGGATAAGCATTATGGATATTCGCAAGGTCAAAAAGCTTATCGAGCTCCTGGAAGCTTCCGATATCGCTGAGATCGAAATCAAGGAAGGCGAGGAAGCGGTTCGAATCAGCCGCTCTTCGTCTGTAACACCGGCACCGGTGGCCTATGCACCGCCCGCGCCTGTAGCGGCACCAGCAGCAGCGCCGACTCCGGCGGCAGAAGCAGAGGCCAAGCCGGCGGAAGCCAAGGCGGAGCCTGCTACCTCCGGCCAGGTTATCAAGTCACCCATGGTGGGCACCTTCTACCGCTCGCCCTCCCCTGGCTCGCCTCCCTTCGTGGAAGTGGGTCAACACATCAAGGTGGGGGACGTGGTCTGCATCGTCGAGGCGATGAAGATGATGAACCAGATCGAAGCAGACTTTTCCGGCACGGTAGAAGCCCTGCTGGTGGAAGACGGCGAACCCGTCGAGTTCGATCAACCCCTGATGACTATTGTTTAATCTCGCCAGGTAACCGGCTCGATTTATGCTGGAAAAAATCCTTATAGCAAACCGTGGCGAGATTGCACTGCGGGTATTGCGTGCGTGTAAAGAACTGGGCCTGCGCACCGTCGCCGTACATTCCTCCGCCGACAATGACCTGATGCACGTGCGCCTGGCCGATGAATCGGTTTGCATCGGTCCGCCCAGTCCCACGGAGAGCTACCTCAACATCCCCGCCATCATCAGTGCCATGGAAGTTACCGATTCCGATGCGGTGCATCCGGGTTACGGTTTTCTCTCTGAAAATGCCGACTTCGCCGAACAGGTTGAGAACAGCGGATTTATATTTATCGGACCCCAGGCCGAGACTATCCGGCTCATGGGTGACAAGGTCTCTGCCATCGACGTGATGCGTGAGGCCGGTGTTCCCACGGTACCGGGTTCCGATGGACCTCTCGACGATAACAACGAACGCACCCTGGAACTGGCTCGCAAGATTGGCTACCCGGTCATCATCAAGGCGGCGGCCGGCGGCGGGGGTCGCGGCATGCGTATCGTCCATAACGAAGCGGCGTTATTGAAAGCCGTGTATGTCACCCAGACCGAGGCCAAGTCCTTTTTCGGCAGTGGCGTGGTGTACCTGGAGAAGTTCCTGGAAAACCCGCGCCATGTTGAGATCCAGGTCATCGGTGACGGCCAGGGAAATGCCATACACCTGGGTGACCGGGACTGCTCCCTGCAGAGGCGCCACCAGAAGGTGCTGGAAGAAGCGCCGGCGCCGGGTATTCCCGATGAGATTCGGGCTGAAGTCGCGAAAACCTGCATCCAGGCCTGCATGAACCTGAAGTACCGCGGTGCCGGCACCCTGGAATTTCTCTACGAGAACGAACAGTTTTACTTTATCGAGATGAATACCCGGGTACAGGTGGAACACCCGGTTACGGAAATGGTCACCGGTGTGGATATCGTGAAGGAACAGCTCAGTATCGCCGCGGGCAACCCCCTGTCAATCAAGCAGGAAGACATAGCCATCAAGGGTCATTCTTTCGAGTGCCGCATCAACGCCGAAGATCCGACCACCTTCCTGCCCTGCCCGGGTAATATAAAGCTGTTCCACTCACCAGGTGGCCCTGGGGTTCGAGTGGACTCCCATATGTACAGTGGTTACACCGTGCCTCCTCACTACGATTCCCTCGTGGCCAAACTGATCACCCACGGCGACACCCGGGAGCAGGCCCTGGTACGCATGCAAATCGCCCTGGATGAAATGCTGATCGACGGCATCCGCAGCAATATCCCCCTGCAACGGGACCTGGTTCGTGATCCCGAATTCCAGAAGGGCGGCATCAACATCCATTACCTTGAACACAAGTTAGGTTCTTGACCAGCTGGCACCAAATAAAAATCTGGCTCCAGGGTTCCGACGCGGAACCGATCGAAAAATTCCTGCACAACTTCGGCGCCGCATCTGTAACCCTGCTCGATGCCGAAGACCAACCCGTCTTCCAGGCTGAACCCGGCGCCACACCGCTGTGGGACAAGGTGCTGCTGATCGGCCTGTTTCCCTCCAACATCGACCTGACCGACGTGGAATCCCTGCTGCGCATTACTTTTCCCAGTATCCAGGCAATTGAAACCGGGGAACTGGCGGATTGCGACTGGGAACGGAGCTGGATGGGAGACTTCCATGCCATGCAGTTCGGCGAACGGCTGTGGATATGCCCCAGCTGGGAATCTCCGCCCCAACCTGATGCAATTAATATTCGCCTGGACCCTGGCCTGGCTTTCGGCAGCGGCACCCATGCCACCACCTCCCTGTGCCTGCACTGGCTGGAGCAGGCAGAGCTCAGGAACAGGCGCGTCATCGACTACGGCTGCGGCTCGGGCATTCTCGCCATCGCTGCCGCCCTGCTCGGAGCCGGGCAGGTCATCGCCGTGGATAACGATCCCCAGGCGCTGATCGCGACTCGCAATAACCGGGAACAAAACAATATTCCGGCACAGCAACTGGAGGTCTATGCACCGGAGCAAGTTCCGGCGCATCCGGCCCAGGTGCTGCTCGCCAATATCCTGGCCGAACCCCTGGCGCAGCTGGCACCGACATTCGCGCGCCTGCTTGAGCCTGGAGGCAGCCTCGTTCTTTCCGGCGTGCTGGATGCCCAGGTGGAATCCCTGCTTGATCATTACCGCGAATGGTTCGATATAGTAGAAACAGCATCGGAATCCGGCTGGGCCCGGATAACTGCTACCCGTAACTGAGCGGAATTGGCCCCCTGGAAGGAACCCGGCGGTACAATACCGCTATCTGCTTCGACAGGGTCACTGCCCGTGCTATGGCTTTTAATGTAACTCGCTGCCCCGGCTGCGAATCCACTTTCAATACCAATCCTGCCGTACTTACCGCTGCCGCGGGGAAGGTGCGCTGCGGTGCCTGTCTTACCGTGTTCGAGGCCGAACCCAATTTCGTGCTGGATGACAGTGGCGTCACCGGAGATGAGCCGGAATCCGTATTCGTCAGCAGCGAGCCGGACGACTACTTCGATCCCTCCCGGTTTCTCACCCGCCGCAGCCTGCAGGAAGGTCTGACTGCCCCGGCGGTTCAGGCGGAGACCAGCAACACGGCCCCGGAGGCGGAGCCCGTGGAACCGGATGCTCCCCCGGTGGAATGGGGCATGGGCCCGGAACAGGAAACCGGCCCGCAGTTCGCCTACCCGGAACAGGAGCCGGATGAACAGACGGATCCCGGAGTCGGGGAAACCGGTGATTTCTTTTCCGCGGTGGAAAAGGGTATGGACAACGAAGAGATTGCCGCGCCGGAATCACAACCAGATGAGAGCGGCATCCCTCCCTGGGTAGAACAGAGCGCCATGGATTTCCCCTTGTCGGAAGCCGAAGGCGATGAAGTCGAAGGGGAATCCACCCCCTGGCAATCAGAAGAATCCGTTCCCGATTCATCCTGGGTATCGCAGAAGCATCAAAGTGATTCCGAGGAACCTCCACTGCATCAAACCGATGTGCCGGAGACAGACTTTGCCGCTGAGCTGGAACCCAACTACGAAACCTCCAGCGCCGAACCCATTCGTTCTGCCCAGGAAGAATTTTATAGCCTGAGCCAGTCAGTACCGGAATTAGATGACGAGTCCGCCGCCAGGTTAGGGGCACCCGATTCGGTAACGGACCAACAATCCCCCCATATGGAAGTGTTTACCGTTGCCGAAGATGAGGCAGCGGATGAAGTGGAAGCAATGCCGTCGCAAGATATTCCAGACGCGACCGGGAACGAATCCGCAGAGGAAATCAGTGACGATGAAGTTCGGGCTCGTGCCATGCAAACCCGGTTTGAAGATGAAGACGCATTGGAAGCGATACCGGAAGAAAACCTCTCTTCCCTGGGAAGCGTCGCCAATACCCTGGAATTACCCCTTGGCATGCAACGCGACTGGGGACGCAACTTGATTCTCGGCCTGCTGGTGTTGCTGCTGAGCGCCCTGCTGGCCGGACAGTACCTGTGGCGCTACCTGCCCCTGTACAGCCTGGACACCCGCCTCAGGCCCTTATACCTGGCGGCCTGCGAGCAATTGGGCTGCGTCCTCCCGGTATTCCAGGACATCAGCATGATACGCAGCGACGGTCTGGTCGTGCGCAGTCATCCGGAACGAGACAACGCCCTCATTGCCAACATCACTTTTCAGAATACTGCGCCCTTTCCCCAACCATTCCCTGTCATGATCCTTAGTTTTAACTCAGCGACAAACTCGGTTATTGCGTTAAGGGAACTCAGTCCGGACGAATATCTGCCGCTGCAATTGCAATCCTTCGACTTGATGCCAAGTGGCCAACCGATTCAGTTGAGTCTTGAGCTAATCGACCCAGGTGCGGACGCGGTGAACTACACGCTGGCATTTCGTCGCCCGTGACAGCGACACAGCATTCATTACTCATCTCGCCCCTGATTTTCCTTTCGAAACTTCCCTTCCCGCGAAAATCGTTTCAAATTTTCCCAATTCGAAATTGTCAACAGAATTTGTTTACGATTTAGGCAATAAAATCCTTTAACTGAAAATTTTACGAGGCTATTATAGTCAGCCCGTTCAACCCGGCTAACAACAACGACTAGTCACTGATGTTAACCATAGGCCCCTACCGACTTAAAAATAATTTGTTCCTGGCGCCGATGGTTGGAGTGAGTGACACACCCTTCCGCGAAATCTGCAGCGAACAGGGCGCCGGTCTCACCATCGGTGAGATGCTTACCTGCGACTCAACCCTGTGGCACAACAATCGTAACCGGCTAAAACTGGTTAAGCCGGAAATCACAACACCACTGGTTGTGCAAATCGCCGGCTCCGATCCACTAATGCTTGCAATTGCTGCGGAAAAAAATATTGCACAGGGTGCAGATGCGATTGACATCAACATGGGCTGCCCCGCAAAAAAAGTTTTAAAGAAGGCGGCAGGATCGGCACTGCTCAGGGATATCCCCCTGGTGAAATCCATCCTGCAGACCGTGGTGCGGCGTACGGACGCCCCGGTCACCCTGAAGATCCGCACCGGCTGGTGCCCCCACAGCCGTAATGGCGTGGAGGTGGCCAAACTGGCTGAAGACTGCGGAATACGGCTACTTACGGTGCATGGGCGCACCCGGGAATGCCGCTTCCGGGGGGAGGCCGAATACGACACCATCGCCGCTATTAAAGAAGCGGTAAGCATTCCGGTGATCGCCAACGGCGACATCGACAGCCCGCACAAGGCCGCGCGGGTTTTACAGTACACCGGCGCCGACGGCGTCATGATCGGGCGCGCCGCCCAGGGTCGGCCCTGGCTGTTCCGGGAAATACAACACTTCCTGGATCATGGCCGAACAGCCACACCCATTTCCCTGGCCGAGCGCTTCGACGTGGTGTTATCCCATGTTGCCAAGATGCATCGTCACTATGGCGACCTGAAAGGGGTATGGCACAGCCGCAAGCACGTGACCGCTTACCTGCGGTCCCTGCCCGGCGCAAAAGAATTTTTAGCCCGTTTCAATCAACTTGAATCGGGTGAAGCACAACTGGAACAATTGCAGGCTTATTCTGCTTATATAAATAATACTAAAGGGGAACTGGCAGCGTGACTGAGATTGAGGATTCAGCATTATTCAACAACTTACGAAGTTCAGATACAGAAAACGAAGTACAACAGGACACTACGCTGCGGTCTGAAGTGGAAAAGGCCCTCTCCCGGTATTTTGCCCATGTGGAAGACGCACCGGTGACGGACCTTCACGACATGGTGATGTCGGAGGTGGAGGCGCCTTTGCTGAAAGCCGTGATGCGTCACGCCGGCAATAACCAGAGCAAGGCATCCCTGATGCTCGGGATGAACCGCGGTACGCTGCGCACGAAACTGAAGCACTACGGCTTACTATAAATTTTTCCCGGCGCCCGGCTCCATGGGATCCTGGGGCCGGGCCCGATAACACGTTAATTCTGCTTTATGACAACAGGTAATTCTGCTGCCATCCGTCGCGCGTTGATCAGCGTTTCCGACAAGACTGGCATCGTCCCCTTCGCCCGGGCCCTGAGCGAACTCGACATCGAAATCCTCTCCACCGGCGGCACCTTCAAGCTGCTGCAATCGGAAAATATTCCGGCCATCGAGATCTCCGACTACACCGGCTTCCCGGAAATGATGGACGGCCGGGTCAAGACCCTGCACCCCAAGGTCCATGGCGGCATCCTGGCCCGCCGCGACATAGACCAGGCGGTCATGGAGGAACAGGGCATTCCCCCCATCGACCTGGTGGTGGTGAACCTGTATCCCTTCGAGGCCACGGTAGCGAATCCCGATTGTGATTTGCCCACGGCCATCGAGAACATCGACATAGGCGGCCCCACCATGTTGCGCGCCGCCGCCAAGAACAACCGTTTCGTGGCCGTGGTGGTCAATCCATCGGATTACGAGCCTGTTCTGGAGCAATTGAAAAGCAACGAACGCAGCCTGGACCAGGCCACCCGATTCGACCTGGCGGTAAAGACTTACGAACATACCGCGGCTTACGACGGCGCCATCGCCAATTACCTGGGCTCGCGGCTGGACCAGGACCAGGTGGCGGATTTCCCCCGCACCTTCAACACCCAGTTCCACAAGAAGCAGGAAATGCGCTACGGGGAAAATCCCCACCAGGGTGCGGCATTCTACGTGGAGAAGAATCCCGCCGAGGCCAGTATCAGCACCGCCGAGCAGCACCAGGGCAAGGAACTGTCATACAACAACATCGCCGACACCGACGCGGCACTGGAGTGCGTCAAGTGTTTCGACGAGCCCGCCTGTGTCATCGTCAAGCACGCCAATCCCTGTGGTGTGGCCCTTGCCGGTTCCATCAGGGAAGCCTATGAACGTGCATTCGCAACCGATCCTACCTCGGCCTTTGGCGGCATTATCGCCTTCAACAGGGAACTGGATGGGGACACCGCGGCTACCATCGCGGAAAAACAATTCAGCGAGGTGATCATCGCGCCATCGGTCTCGGCAGACGCGCTTGCTGCACTGGCGGAGAAAAAGAACGTGAGAGTATTGAGCTGCGGCCAGTGGGATACCCAGCGCAGCGCGGACCTCGATTACAAGCGGGTCAACGGCGGACTGCTCGTGCAGGACCGCGATATCCATCAAATAACGACTGCTGACCTGAAGGTGGTGAGCAAGCGCCAGCCTTCAGACGATGAAATCCGCGACCTGATGTTCGCCTGGTGTGTGGCCCAGTACGTGAAATCCAATGCCATCGTCTATTGCAAGGACAACCAGACCATCGGTATCGGCGCCGGCCAGATGAGCCGCGTCTACAGCGCGAAGATCGCCGGCATCAAGGCGGCGGATGAAAACCTGGAGGTCAAAGGTTCGGTCATGGCCTCCGATGCCTTCTTCCCTTTTCGTGACGGCATCGATGCCGCGGCCGCGGCCGGCATTACCGCAGTAGTCCAGCCCGGCGGATCCATGCGTGACGAAGAAGTCATCGCGGCGGCGGACGAGCACGACCTGGCCATGGTCTTCACCGGTGTCAGGCACTTCAGGCATTGATATGAAGATTCTTATAATCGGCGGTGGTGGGCGTGAACATGCATTGGCGTGGCGCTGCGCCCAGTCCGGTGATGTGGACACGGTGTTCGTTGCCCCAGGCAATGCCGGCACCGCCCGCGAGTACAACATGGAAAACCTGGCCATCGATGTCATGGACTTCGAAGCCCTGGCCGCATTCGCAAGCGATCAATCCATTGCCCTCACCATTATCGGGCCGGAAGCACCCCTGGTAGCGGGAATAGTGGACTACTTCCGAGAACGTGACCTGCCCTGCTTCGGTCCCAGCGCGGCGGCGGCACAACTGGAAGGCTCCAAGGCCTTCACCAAGGACTTTCTAAGCCGCCACGGCATTCCCACCGCGGCCTACCAGACCTTCACCGAAACTGAGCCAGCCATTGCGTTTATTCGCGACAACGGCGCGCCCATCGTGATCAAGGCAGACGGTCTCGCCGCCGGAAAGGGCGTCATCGTCGCCCAGTCCGAGGAAGAAGCCATCGCCACCGTGGAAGACATGCTGTCGGGCAACGCCTTCGGCGACGCCGGGCACCGGGTGGTCATCGAACAATTCCTGGCCGGGGAAGAAGCCAGCTTTATCGCCATGGTGGACGGCAAGAACGTTTTGCCCATGGCCACGTCCCAGGATCACAAGGCCCGGGATGAAGGCGATACCGGCCCTAACACCGGTGGTATGGGCGCCTACTCGCCGGCCCCGGTGGTCAGCGACGAGATCTATGACAAAATCATGCAACGGGTGATCCTGCCCACGGTGGCAGGCATGGCGGCGGACGGAAATGACTACACCGGATTTCTTTATGCCGGGCTGATGATTTCCCCAGAGGGTGAGGTCAACGTGGTGGAATTCAATTGCCGCTTCGGCGACCCGGAAGCCCAGCCCATCATGCTGAGGCTGCAGTCCAGCCTGCCCGAACTGTGCCTGGCTGCCCTGGCGGGCAATCTTGACCAATGCACGGCGGAATGGGATCCACGCTGCGCTCTTGGCGTGGTACTGGCGGCGGGCGGCTATCCCGCATCTTACGAAAAGGGAGCCATCATTCACGGCATCGAACATGCAGTGGATGACGATCACAAGATTTTTCACGCAGGTACAGCGGAATCCAACGGTCACGTGGTGACCAATGGCGGCCGGGTACTGTGTGCCACCGCGCTTGGTGAGGACGTGGTCGCAGCCCGGGAATCCGCTTACGGCCTGGTGCAACAGATCAGCTGGGAAAACATGTACTACCGCCGCGACATTGGCCACCGTGCCATCAATCGGTAAACCTTTTATACTCGGCCTATGACCGGGCCCATCCGCCATAACTTCGTTGATCATTGCCTGATCCAGCTGGACCAGGCCATACGCGCCTGCGTGCCCGGCGCATCCCATGCGCAGCGGGAATCTCCCGCCGGCGACAAGCCTGAACAGGAAATGGAGCGGCTGGATTCCAGGCACGCCGCCGGGCTAATGCGCATCAACCACACTGGCGAGGTGTGCGCCCAGGCCCTGTACCATGGCCAGGCGGCCACCGCGAAACTGGATACGGTGCGCGAAGCCATGGAACAGGCCGCCCAGGAAGAAGTGGATCACCTGGCCTGGTGCGAGGAAAGACTGCGGCAGCTGGACAGTCGACCCAGCCTGCTAAATCCCCTGTTCTATGCCATGTCCTACAGCATGGGTGCCTTTGCCGGGCTGATCGGAGACAAGTGGAGCCTGGGGTTCGTGGCCGAAACCGAGAAACAGGTGTGCGATCACCTGGAGGACCACATCGGGCGATTGCCGGAACAGGATGAGAAGAGCCGCGCCATCCTGGAAACCATGTTGGTTGATGAGCAACACCATGGTGACACGGCGCGCGATGCCGGCGGCGCCGAACTGCCACTTCCGGTGAAGGCAGCCATGACCCTGATGTCTCAGGTCATGAAGAAAACCACCTACCGCATCTGATCCACGAAAAAGAATTTCTTACCAGACTTAACCACAAAACCTGGAAGCTTAATTATGTGATATTTGTGCCTTTTTGTGGCCAAATTTCTCAAGCTTTTGTGGCCACTAGATGCAGTTTAAATTGCCACAAAAAAGCACAAAGGACTCAAAAAGGGGATCGAGGCTATTTTGGACTCATCAGCTAGCCGTGTGGTTTCTGTGGCTCTATCGCAGTGTGGCTCGCATCAGTCGGCCACGATCTCGTAGTCGTGAGTGATTTCCACACCAGCCGCTTTAAGCATTATCGAGGCTGAACAATACTTTTCTGCCGATAATTCGATCGCCCGTTCTACCTGTTTTTCGTTCAGGTCATTGCCCGCTACCACAAAATGAAGATGGATACTCTTGAACACTGCCGGAGTGCCGTCAACTCTCTCCGCCTCAATCTCCGCTTCGCAGCGAGTCACGTCCTGGCGCGCCTTCTTCAGGATGGTGACCACGTCATAGGAAGAACAACTGCCGACGCCCAGGGCAACCAGCTCCATGGGGCGCATGCCGAGATTGCGGCCACCGGATTCCGGTGCGCCATCGATTACGATGCCATGGCCGCTGTTGGACTCGGCTACGAACATCACATTTTCAACCCACTTCACGCGCCCTTTCATACTCACCTCTCGAGATTAAACTGCCAGCCGATATGCTACGCAGACCGGCCTGTAAAAACGGGCCCGAAAGGGTATCACAGCCAACCCGGCGCGAAACGGCAAAACAGCGAAAATTCCCCCGCCAATGCCCTGTCAGCGGGTCGAATCACAGTGTGATGTAGCTCTCACAATTGCCGATAAAATGTGATATACATTTGAATTCCTACAAATTTTAGGAGTACGGCCCATGGGCTTGATGGCGATTACGCCGCACATTGAGGACCTGGATAATTTCCTGTCCCATTGTCATCGCAAGCGTTATCCAAATCGCTCCACCATCATTTATGAAGGTGACAAGTGCGACACCCTGTACTACATCATCAAGGGTAGCGTGTCTGTCATCCTCGAGGATGATGATGGCAAGGAAGTGGTTATCGCCTACCTGAACCCGGGTGACTTCTTCGGCGAGATGGGTTTGTTCGAACAGACCGAAGAACGCAGCGCCTGGTGCCGCGCCCGTACGCCCTGTGAAATTGCGGAAATCAGCTACACCAATTTTAATTCCTATATCCGCACCCACCCCGAGATCGTGTTCACTATCGGTCAGCAGATGGCCCATCGCCTCAGGAACACCACACGCAAGGTTGGCGACCTGGCGTTCTATGACGTGACAGGTCGTATCGCCCGTACCCTGATCGAACTGAGCAAGGAACCGGATGCCATGACCCATCCCGACGGCATGCAGATCAAGATCACGCGCCAGGAGATCGGCCGTATCGTGAATTGTTCGCGGGAAATGGCAGGACGGGTTCTGAAAACCCTGGAAGAGCAGGAACTGATTTCGGTATCGGGCAAGACCATCGTCGTTTACGGCACGCGCTAAAACTCTCCAGTCCGGCAGGACTCCCCATGAATAAAGCCCGGCTCATATTAAACGTGGTCGTTGGGTTCCTGGCGATCGCGGGCGTCGGCGCCACGATCCGGTTCATGCTGGTAGGTGGTGCCAACGAAGGTTTCGAGCAGTATCCCAACGCCACCCTGGCCCATGTCGCACCCGGATTACTTTACCTGGCCCTGGCACCGCTTCAGTTTGTTAAGTCCATTCGCAGCAAGTACCCGGCCTTGCACCGCTGGAGTGGTCGACTGCTGGTGGTATTAAGCCTGGTGCTGGGCGCAGCCGCTGTATTTATCGGCCTGGTGTTTCCCTATTCCGGTTTGCCTGAGCAGATTGTTATTGCAGGCTTTGGCACATTCTTCCTGGCGGCGGCGATCAAGGGGTTCCTCTGCGCGCGGCAGAAGAATTTCAAGGCTCACCGGGAATGGATGATGAGATCGTTCGCCATCGGCCTTGCTATCGTCACCATGCGCCTGATCTTCGTACCGATACTGATTATTATCGGCAATCCGTCTGTAGAGGACGCACAGTTCTGGTCCATCGTTTCCTTTACGCTGGCATTTTTCATGCACTGGGCAATAGCGGAATGGTGGATTCGGAGAACCAGGGATGGTGGTTCCCGCGCTTAGCTTCTAAGCAATTGCTTCTGTAAGAATCATCACCCAGGTAAACAGGCCCAGCAACACGGCTATCAACACCGCCGCGGAACTTGTGTCTTTCGCCACCTTCGAAAGTTCGTGATACTCACTGCCAAACCGATTTACCAATGCTTCTATAGCGGTATTGAGTAATTCCACGATCAGCACCAATACCACGGCTCCAATCAGCAGGACTTTCTCTACTGTGGTTTCTCCCAGCCACAGGGCCAGGGGGACAGCGACCAGAAGAGCGGCTATTTCGAGGCGTGCAGCCTCTTCGTTCTTTAACGCGGCATGCAGGCCGTCAATGGAATAACGGGTTGCCGCGATCAATCGCGCCAGGCCCTTCCTGGGAGGAGGGATACCTGGTCCTGGATTGTCTTCAGAGTCCTTATTCAAGGTAACTCTCCAGGAAAAATGCAGCAGTTAAGGTCCTCACCCTGAAATCAGCTCTCTCATCTTGACGCCGGGATTTTCTTCCCGCATACAGGATTCACCGATCAGGAAGCCGAATACACCTTTTTCCATCATGGCTCTCACATCGGCGGAACTGTTAATGCCACTTTCCGTGATAACCAGTTTGCCTTCGGGAATGTCTCCCAGTAACTGGAAGGTGGTGTCCAGGGTGGTTTCAAAAGTATGCAGGTTACGGTTGTTAATCCCCAGTAACTCGCAGTCCAGCTCCAGCGCCCGCTCAAGCTCGTCACGGTCATGCACCTCAACCAGCACATCCAGGCCCAGCTCCCCGGCATAGGCCGCCAGATCCTTCATTTGTCCCTGCTCCAGGGCGGCTACGATCAGCAGGATACAGTCAGCACCCAGGGCCCGGGATTCGGCGACCTGGTAGGGATCGATCATGAAGTCCTTGCGCAGCACCGGTAGCCCGCAGTTGTCCCGCGCCAGTTGCAGGTGCGCGGCCGTGCCCTGGAAATACTTGGTGTCCGTCAGTACCGACAGGCAGGCAGCGCCGTTGGCTTCATAATCCCTGGCATGGGCGGCGGGGGAAAAGTCATCGCGAATGACACCTTTGGATGGCGATGCTTTCTTGATCTCAGCGATCACCGCCGGCAATCTCTGCTCTATCCTGGCACGTAGTGCCGAAGTAAAGCCCCGGGTGGCAGCTGCATTAGCCGCAGCGGTTTCCAGGTCTTCCTGGCTGACACGCTGTTTCGCGGCGGCAACCTGGGATGCCTTGGTGGTCAGGATCTCCTGGAGGATAGTGGCTGTCATGGCAGGCTAGAATGAGTTGGTGAATGCAGCCAGCTCGTCCAGCTTGGCGTTGGCGGCTCCGCTGGCCAGCACTTCCTGTGCCGCGGCTACACCGGACTTGAGATCGTCGGCGAGGTTGGCGGCATAGATCGCGGCACCTGCGTTAAGGGCAATCATGTCCGCGGCCGCCTTGTTGTCACCGGCAAAGCCGGCACGGATCATGGCGAGGCTGGCTTCCGCACTGTCGATGCGCAGGGGTTCGATGCTGTCCTGGGAATCTACACCCAGTGATTTGGGATCCACGTTGTAGAGCCTGATTTCACCGTCATTGAGTTCCCCAACGTGAGTTGGCGCACAGGGGCTAATCTCATCCAGTCCGTCTTCTGAAGAAACAATCAGCACGTGGTCACTGCCCAGGTTCCTGAGCACTTCCAGCAAAGCGGGAATCCACACTGTATCAAATACACCCATGGCCTGGTTGGGGGCACCGGCGGGATTAGTAAGAGGCCCTAGAAGGTTGAACACGGTACGCACGCCGATCTCCTTGCGTGCGGTGATCACGTGCTTCATGGCGCTGTGATGGGCCGGGGCAAACATGAAACCCACGCCAATCTCATCGATTGTCTTGCCCACCTGTTCCGGGCTAAGGCCCAGGTTCACGCCCGCCGCCTCCAGCACATCGGCACTGCCGCTTACGCTGGTGGCACCGCGGTTACCGTGCTTGGCCACGCGGGCCCCGGCACAGGCGGCAACGACAGCCGCTGCGGTGGAAACATTAAACTTGTTGGAACCGCTGCCCCCGGTGCCACAGGTATCCACCAGGTTTTCACGATTGCTGACCTCGACCTTGCTGGATAACTCGCGCATTACCGTGGCGCCGCCAAGAATCTCGGACGCCTGCACCCCCTTCATCTGCAGCCCGACCAGGAATGCAGCATTCTGGGCATCAGTGGTTTCCCCGGTCATGATGGCGCGCATCACAGCTATCATCTGTTCTTTATCGAGATGCTGTCGGGATGTGACCTGCTTGATGGCGGCTTTAATATCCATAGCGCTAGTGCCTTTCCAGGAAATTCTTTAACAAATGATGGCCATGTTCGCTGAGGATGGATTCGGGATGGAACTGTACTCCTTCCACATCCAGCTCCTTGTGCCTTACGCCCATGATCTCATCCATCTCACCAGCTCCATCGCTGGTCCAGGCGGTTACTTCCAGGCAATCCGGCAGGCTTTCCTTATCGATCACCAGGGAGTGGTAGCGGGTAGCGGTGAAGGGGTTGCTGAGGCCGTGTAATACACCACTGTCATTGTGCTGAATCGGCGACAGCTTGCCGTGCATGACCCTGTTCGCGCGCACGATCTTGCCACCATAAACCTGGCCAATACTCTGGTGGCCAAGACAAATACCCAGTATGGGCATCTTGCCGGCAAACTCTTCTACCACCGCCATGGAAATGCCTGCCTCATTGGGCGTGCACGGGCCGGGAGAAATCACGATGTGGTCCGGCTTCAGACTTGCAATCTCTTCCACGCTGATAGCGTCATTGCGATGCACGACCACATCGGCTCCCAGTTCACCCAGGTACTGAACCACGTTGTAAGTAAAAGAGTCGTAGTTGTCGATCATTAACAGCACGGCAGGATTCCAGCAACCGCAAGGGACGCCAATCATAGCAGCCCCGTATGGCCCTGTCTTGAGCACGGGTAGTCCATGGCGGCATTAGCGGCGTAGTACAGTGCGAACCGCGACATGAACCAGGTAACTACCATAATGTGGTTTCGCCGGGACCTGCGCCTGGCGGACAATTCTGCCTTTGCCACCGCCATTGCGCGGGGCATGGTGCTGCCCGTCTATATCTTCGACGACAGCAAGAAAGATGACTGGGCCCCGGGCGCTGCCAGCCGCTGGTGGTTACACCAGTCGCTGCTGCGCCTTGATGAAAGCCTGGGTAAACGGCTGCAGGTATTCCGCGGTGATCCACAACAGTTGTTGCCGCGATTGGCTGCCGATCACGGCGCGAACCTGGTTGTGTGGAATCGATGCTACGGACCCGGACACATCGAACAGGACCAGCGGTTAACACAGGCTTTGCAACAACAGGGCATTGCAACCCAGAGTTTCAATGCTTCCCTGCTGTGGGAACCGCTGAGTGTGCTCAAGCAGGATGGCACGCCTTACAAAGTTTTCAGCGCCTACTACAAGCAGGCCCTGAAAATTCCCCATACCACGACAATTGATTTGGATTCTGTCGCCACCGAACAATTGCTTGAGTGCAAGCAAGGCGATAGCAAGATAGACGGCCTGGGTCTGATGCCCAAGATCAACTGGTATGACAACATGGAAAAGACCTGGCAACCGGGTGAATCAGGTGCCAGGCAACTGCTGGATGATTTCCTGGAACATGGCCTTGAGAGCTATGGCAAAGGCCGTGATTTTCCTGCACAGAATTCAGTCTCCCGCCTGTCACCCCATTTGCACTTCGGTGAGATCAGCCCTGCCCAGGTGCTTGCCCGAGTCGAGGCAGCCGCCGCGGTTAGGGGCATTGAAAGCCAGGGCGAGCATTTCCGGCGGGAGCTGGCCTGGCGTGAGTATTCCCACTACCTGCTCTATCACTTGCCCACCATGACCGATGCCAACATGAACAGCCGTTTCGATGCTTTCCCCTGGCGCGCTGACAAGGCACTGTTGACAGCATGGCAGCGGGGCGAAACCGGTTATCCCCTGGTCGATGCGGGCATGCGGGAATTGTGGCAGACCGGTTACATGCACAACCGGGTACGCATGGTGGTGGCCTCCTTCCTCACCAAGAACCTGCTGCAGCACTGGTTGCATGGTGCGCGCTGGTTCTGGGACTGCCTGGTGGATGCGGACCTGGCCAACAACAGTTGCAGTTGGCAGTGGGTCGCAGGCTGCGGCGCCGATGCCGCACCTTACTTCCGTATCTTCAACCCGGTGACCCAGTCGCAGAAATTCGATCCGGAGGGAGTGTATATCAGGCAATATGTTCCCGAACTGGCGAAGCTCGACAACCGGTACATACATCAGCCCTGGACGGCAAGCGGGAAAATCCTGGCGGATGCGGGAGTGGAACTCGGTAATAACTATCCACACCCCACGGTGGATTTGAAAGAGAGCCGGGAGCGGGCACTGCAGGCCTACGAGTCAATTAAAAATTAATCCCGTCCTAGCCGATGTCCAATCCCTTGTCGGAGAGTTGCACGGCACGCACGATGGCCCGGGCCTTGTTCTGGGTTTCTTCCCATTCCATGTCCGGCAGGGAATCGGCGACGATGCCGCCCCCGGACTGAACGTAGAGCTTGCCCTGCTTGATCACCGCGGTGCGGATGGCGATGGCCATGTCCATGTTGCCATCCCAGCCGAGATAGCCCATGGCGCCGCCGTAGATGCCGCGCTTCTCCGGTTCCAGCTCGTCGATGATTTCCATGGCTCGCACCTTGGGCGCACCACTCAGCGTGCCCACGGGCAGGGTTGCCTTCAATACATCCAGCGCCGTCTTGTCATCCCGCATCTCGCTCTCCACGATGGAAGCGATATGCATGACGTGGGAATAGCGTTCCACGAACATCTGCCGTGGCACCGTTACCGAGCCGGTCTTCGACACCCGTCCGGAGTCGTTGCGGCTGAGGTCGATGAGCATGAGGTGCTCGGCGATCTCCTTCTCGTCCGCCAGCAATTCCTTCTCCAGGGCCAGGTCTTCCGCTTCGGTGGCACCGCGCTTGCGCGTGCCGGCCAGGGGCCGCACCGTGATTTTGCCGTTCTCCACCCGCGCCAGGATTTCAGGCGACGCGCTGACCACGTAGTGGTCACCCATGTTGAAATACACCATGTAGGGTGAAGGATTGAGATAACGCAGTGCACGGTAAACGTTCAGGGGCTCACCGTTAAAGTCCACGGACATGCGCTGGGCCAGAACCACCTGCATGACATCACCGGCCACAATGTAATCCTTGATGCGATTTACCGCGGCTTCGTGCCGGGGTGGTGGAAAGTGGTGCTTGAAATCCTCTTCCCGGATGCCGCTGTTGACATGGGGCAGATCCGGCAATGGTTGCCGCAACTGCTGTTGTAAGGCATCCAGTCGACCCAAGGCATTGGCGTAAGCATCCGGCATCGATGGATCGGCATTGATGACAAAGGATATGGTGCCGCGCAGGTTGTCAAACACTACCACTTCTTCAGACACCATCAGCAGGATATCCGGCGTGCCGATCTCATCCTTGCCCTTCGCCGGACCTATGCTGGTTTCCACGTAGCGAACGGAATCGTATCCGAAGTAGCCGACCAGGCCACCGAAGAATCGCGGCCGCTTCGGCACATCGGCATTGCGGTAACGGGATTTGAATTCTTCAATGAACTCGAACGGATCCTCGCGGCTGGTCTCTTCAACGACTTTGCCGTCGGTCTCCACGGTTACGTTATTGCCAACCACCCTCAGCACGGTATGGCACGGCAACCCGATGACGGAAAAGCGGCCCCACTTCTCTCCGCCCTGCACCGATTCGAAGAAATAGCTGTGGGTACCCTTGCCCAGCTTGAGGTAAATGCTCAGGGGAGTCTCGGTATCCGCAAGCACTTCGCGGATGACGGGGATGCGGTTGTAACCCGACTCGGCCAGCCTGTTGAATTCTGCCTGATCCATAGGGTGCGGCCTGCGAGCTTAATGCTTCTTCGTGCCCTGGCCCAGCTGGGCGCGCATGTCGGCAATGGTGCTGGCGTAATCCTTACTGTTGAAGATGGCCGAACCGGCAACAAACATATCGGCACCGGCATCGGCGATGCTGCGGATGTTGTCTACGCTTACACCACCGTCGACCTCCAGTCGAATCGGATAGCCGCTGTCGTCGATGATCTTGCGCACCTGCTCCAGTTTTTTCAGGGTGGATGGAATAAATGTCTGACCACCGAAACCGGGATTAACCGACATCAAAAGAATCACATCGATCTTGTCCATCAGGTACTGCAGGCAATCGGTGGAGGAGCCCGGGTTGAACACCAGGCCCGACTTGCAGCCCTGGTCGCGAATCAATTGCAGGGAGCGATCCACATGATGGCTCGCTTCGGGGTGGAAGCTGATGTAGCTTGCGCCGGCTTTGGCAAAACCCAGTATTAGCTGGTCCACCGGTGTCACCATCAGGTGCACATCGATGGGCGCCGTAACCTTGTGCTTGCGCAAAGCTTCGCATACCAACGGCCCTATGGTGAGGTTGGGTACGTAATGGTTATCCATGACATCGAAGTGAATCACGTCGGCACCGGCATCCAGCACGGCATTGACCTCTTCACCGAGGCGCGCGAAGTCCGCGGAGAGAATTGAAGGAGCAATCAGGTAATCTTTCATGGAACGGCTGTCCTTGCGAGCCAGGGCGCTATTCTACAGGGATCGCCCGCCAAAGTCCTGACCGGCGCGTGCTGCGGGGCATCAGGCGGTGTTTCCGCACAGGGTTTCGTAAGCTTCCCGGATAGCCATGCTCTGCTCCTGGGCCTGGCGCAGCGCCTCTTCGGTGAGGTCGGCCTGCAGTAACTTGTCCGGGTGATAACGGGACATCAGGCGCAGGTAGGCCTCGCGAATCTCCGCTTCGGCCGCACCCGGTTCCAGCTGCAGCACTTTGTAAGCCTGCTGCAGGAATGAACGGGCGGGTGGTTTACGCTCCACATTGTGGGACATGGCGGCGCACACCGAGAGAAAATCCGCCGTGGTGAATCCGAGCTGGTCCGCCATGTCCCTCAGCAACATTTTTTGCTCCAGGTTCATGTCGCCGTTAAGAAACACCAGTCCGCACTGAATCCGCATGAACAGGTCCGCCAGCTCACTGCGCCTGCCGATAAAGCGAGTCATGTCGGCAACATAGCCAAGCACATCCGTATGGGGCCGCTTGCCCAGGTCGAAACAGGCGATGGCTTCCTGCCGGTTTGCCTTGCACAGCCCAAGCTTCTGGATAATGCCACTGGCATAACGCACTTCAGCGGGACTCACCGGGCCGTCGAGCTTGGCGAGCCGTCCCATGACCGCAAACAGGGCCAGGGTAAAATTTTCCCGGCAGCGTCCGCCTTTGGGTACGGGAATCTCGGCATCCCTGCCGCTGAGACGCGCGGCAACGGCACGCTTGTAATCCCGGTTAAGTAGCAGCGCCAGCATCACGGGGCTCCCGATGCCAGTTCGGCATTCAGTTCCTTGAGCCGCTCCGGAGTGCCAATATCAAACCACACCCCTTCATGCACTTCGCCGCTCACCAGGTCGTTGGGCATAACTTCCTGCAACAAGGGAATAATGGAGAGAGGCTGGATGGGAAGGTCCCGGAACAAATTTCGATGCAACACACTTATGCCGCTGAAAGTGAGTCGGCGATCCCGCTTCTCGTGATCCTCGTGCACCAATCCTTTGTCATCGATATAGAAATCACCGTAGGGATGATGTTCTGCGTTTTCCACCAGCACTAGGTGCGCCAGTTTCGTCACGCCATCGACGGGTTTCAGCCGGCTGAAATCAAAATCGGTCCACACGTCTGCGTTCACCACGATAAAACTATCGTCTTTCAACTTGGGTAGTGCTTTGATGATGCCGCCCGCCGTTTCCAGGCGAATCGCTTCCTTGGAATATTGAATCTCCACACCATAGCGCTCGCCATTGCCAAGGGCGGACTCGATCATGGAACCCAGGTAAAAGTGGTTGATGACGATGTTGCTCACACCAGCTTGCACCAGCCGTTCGATCTGGTGTTCGATGAGAGTCTTGTCCCCCACCTTGAGCAGGGGCTTGGGGAGATTCTCGGTCAGGGGCTGCATGCGCTTGCCCAGCCCCGCCGCGAGTATCATTGCACGCATTGGCTAGAAGTCCCGGTTTAGTTTCTTCCCTGCGCGTGGCAGCAGTTCCTCTTTAAACCAGTTAAGAAAATCGGCCAGTTCCGGGTACCTGCCCGCCACGTCCAGAAAATAACGGATGACGAGAGGAATATCGGCCAAAAAGCCCGGTTTATTATCGCGGATGGCCAGGCGGGCAAAGATTCCCATGACCTTCAGATGGCGCTGCAGGCCCATGAGATCGAGGTCTCGCAACATTTGTTCCGTGCTGACACCGGCCAGGATATTCCGAGCCAGGGCCTGCTCCAGGTAATCCCGGGCCCAGCCCTGTATCCGGGTTTCATCCCAGCGGATGTAGCAATCCCTGAGCAGTGAGACCAGGTCATAGCTGTAAGCACCCATTACCGCGTCCTGGAAGTCCACCACCCCAAGCCGCTTCTCATTTCCAAAATCATTCGCGTCGAGCAACATCAGATTGCGGGAATGGTAATCCCGGTGCACCGGAACCTGGGCCTGGGACAAGGCAGCCTGTTCCAGGAAACTGAACGTATTTTCGATCAATGCCTGTTGCGCCGACGGGTCTACTTCCAGAAACTGGCTGCAGAACCACTGGGGAAACAGGTTCATTTCCCGGCGTAATTCTTTCTGGTCGTAGGGACCGAGTTGTCCACCATCTACCTTCTGTTGAATGTCGAGCAGGACTTCAATGGCTTGCTGATAATGGGCATCGACACTGGCAAAATCTTCTTCCTGCTGCGCCCTGAGCAGGGCCGGCAGTAACAAATCATCCCCGAAGTCGTCCAGTAACATGAAACCCTGCTGGAAATCCGAAGCAAAGACCCTGGGCGCACACACGTCGGCATTACGCAACAGGTTTGCAATGCGCACGAATGTTTCGCTGTCTTCGTTTTGGGGCGGCGCGTCGACGGCGATATAGCTGCGCTCACCGGTGTAGGCGCGAAAATACCGACGAAAGCTGGCGTCCCCGCTCACGGATTTCAGTTCGGGCCTGGATAATGTCGCCCCCATCAACGAGGAAAGGGTCTCGGATGCCCAGTGGGTAAGTTGTTCCCGGCGCGCGTCAGTCATGAAGATTGCCTGCTTCCGTACAAAGTTACTGCAGTTTTATTTAACAGGTCGATACTCTATTATCTGGCAACAATTCATTTGTTTTACAGCGATTGCCAAAAATCAATTTGATTATGGTTGGAAATGGCACTCCATGCCGTTGAAAAAGCGCCACCTTGTAACCCATTTCACCTTCCTAGCTTCCGGATTGTTGCTCGGCACCAGCCCGGACCTCCGCGCCCAGACCCCCCAGTTCAGTTGCCGCCCCAATAATGCCGGAGACGGCTGGATCTGCGAACCGGTACAGGGTGGCGATACAAACACCGCTACTGACAGCCGCCGTTATGACAGCCCGGGTGCGGTGCTGCCCGGCCCTGTTTCCCCACCGGCCCCGGCAGCGCAGCCCACGGCACCCGCGGTAACCCAGGAACCGGAACAGGCACAGCCCGAGCCGGATGAAAGCGAAGAGGAAGTAGCCGATTCTTCGAATATCGAGGCCGGGGAAATCCCTGCCGCACCGTCCCCTCAGACCATAGCCCGCCCCGTCGCCAGCGGTTACCCCCTGGACTGGGTGCCCGTGGAAGCCATGACCGAGGCACAGCGGGCGCAGCTGAATCCCAATTGCTGTGGCGCATTTATCGACGCAGACCGCGGCGCCATGGGTCCGGCTGCCGCCCCCGGTGACAGTGGCATTCAGTTTACCGCCAGCACGGGCCTGTCCCAGGTAAACCAGAACCTCATCAGCATCGATGGCGACGTTGTGGTGCAGCAGGGTTTCCGCACCATTACCAACGACGACACCACCAGCATCGATCGCGACAGTAACACCGTGCTCATGGATGGCAACGTGGAATTTCGCGAGCCATTGCTGTTGATCCAGGGCTCCTCCGCATTTATTGATTCCGAATCTGACAGCAGCCGTATTGAGAACGCGCAGTATGTCTTGCACGACTATGGCGCCCACGGTGAAGCCACCAGCATTGTGTACAACAGTGAATCCGGATTGGTGAGCATCGAGAACGGTGAGTTCTCCCGCTGTGAGCCGGAAAACAATTTCTGGCGAATCAGCGCACGCTCCATCGTGCTGGACCAGGGAAGCAACCGGGGATATGCCGAAGGCGCGCAGATCCGGCTCGGCAATGTGCCGATTTTTTACTATCCCTGGACCCTGCCCTTCCCCCTCGGTGATGAGCGCATCTCCGGATTTCTCGCACCCAGCACCGGATCGACGCGCAATGGCGGCTTCGATTTCGAGCTTCCTTATTACTTAAATATCGCACCCCAGGCCGATGCCACCCTGTCACCGCGCCTGATTTCCGATCGCGGCGTCATGGCCAGCGCCGAGTTCCGTTACCTGGCAAGCTGGTCCATGAATACCCTGAACATGTCCTACCTGGGCAACGATGATCTGTACGATCCCCTGACTGCAAACCAGCCCGGTTCGATCTCACCGCCGGTCGAAAACCGGTGGTTTGTGGGCTTTGAACACAATGGCCTTATTGGCAGCAACATATCCACCTTTGTGGATTACAGCGGCGTGAGTGACGTGGACTATTTTTACGACCTGGGCAGCAACGGCCTCAACGTGGCCAGCCAGACTCATCTCAACCGCCAGGCGCAACTGAACTATTACAACCCCTTTTTCCAGGCCGGGGTGAACGTCCAGCGCATTCAGATCATCGATCCATTCGCTTCCCTGCTCACCCTGCAAAAACCTTACGACCGCATGCCTGAGTTGTATTTCAATACGGATTTTTATATCGGGGCGGGTTTCAGCATAGGGCTGCGAGCCATAGCCACGTCTTTCGATCGCGACCTCAATGATGTTCTGCTTACCCCGGAACAACTGGACAACGGCGCCCTGGTCACCGGCGAGCGTTTCAATATCGAACCGCGCCTGGGTTGGTCTGTGGAAAATCCCGGCTGGTTTGTACGGGCCAACGCCAGTTTCAAGCAGGTCAGTTACGACCTGAGCAACCAGGCCATGGTCAGTGAACAGGATCCCTCAGTTTCAGTACCGGTTTACAGCCTGGACTCGGGCCTTGTCTTTGAACGGAACAGTAGCGATGGCAGCAGCCTGACCCTGGAACCCAGGCTCTACTATCTCTACAGCGAATTCGAAGACCAGTCTCTGCTGCCACTGTTTGATTCCTCTGAACTGAACTTCAGCTTTAACCAGTTGTTTCGTGAAGACCGCTTCAGCGGTGGCGACCGAATCTCAGACGCTGACCAGCTCAGCGCCGCCATCACCAGTCGCTATCTCGGCGCCAATGGTCGCGAGTTGGCCCGGGTCAGCCTTGGCCAAATTCACTATTTCGCCGATCGCCAGGTGACCCTTGGCAATCCCCTGCAAAACTGGATACCCCGTTACTCGCCGCTGAGCGATACCTCCGCCATAGCCGCCGAGTTTGCATTCAGCTTCGGGCCCGACTGGCAACTCAGTGCCGACGGTCAGTGGAATGAGGACACCGGGGAAGTAGACGAAGGCAATTTCCGCCTGCGCTACCAGGCGGACGCCGACCATATCCTCAACCTGAATTACCGCTACCGCCAATTGGTCAATTCCCCGCTGTTTATCCTGCCGCCGGGTATCGACCCCCGCATCAAGCAGACCGATGTCTCGGGGGTTTGGCCCCTGGGCGACAGCTGGAAACTGCTGGCGCGCTGGAACTACGACCATGCCAATGAGCGGAACCTGGAGAGTTTCGCCGGTGTCGAATACAGTAACTGCTGCACTACGATCCGGCTGGTGGCACGGGAATGGGTCGATGAAAACGAGCTGTTCATCCCCGGAGTCGAACCCCAGCGCGGAATTTTTGTACAATTAACCCTTCACGGCCTGGGCAACCTGACCGGGGGTGGCCTCAGCAACCTGTTACAAGACGGAATCCGGGGTTTTCGGGACAGTTCCGGCGATGACCCGGTCTATTGATCAGCTATGAAGAATCGAAAAGGCATGAAAACCATTTTCCAGAATCCGGCGAGCATTCTCGCCGCGGTGCTTACGCTGTTGTTGTGCTCGGCAAGCCTTGCGCAGCAGCGTGAACTGCTGGACCGGGTGGTCGCCATCGTGGACGACGGCGTGGTCCTGCAGAGCGAACTCGACGCACGAATTATCGACACCAAGAATTCCGCCCAGGCCCGTAACCAGCCCCTTCCCCCCGATGACCAATTGCGCGACGAACTGCTGGATATCCTGATACTGGAATCCCTGCAAATGCAACTGGCCGAGCGGGTGAGCATTCGCTATGACGACGACACCATCAATCGCGTGTTGGGCAACATGGCGCAAAGCAACAACCTGAGTTTCGATGAGTACGTGCGCACCCTGGAAGCCGCCGGCGTCTATTTGCAAACCAGGGAAGAAGTACGCAAGCAAATGACCATGCAGGAGCTGCAACGGGGTATGGTTAACCGCCGCATTACTATCACCGACCAGGAAATCGACAACTTTCTCAACTCCGAGATGGGCCGCGAACTGTTGGCACCGACTTTTCGACTGGAACACATGCTGGTGGAGATAGCGCCGGAAGACACGCCGGAAATACGCCAGGCCAAGCTGGCTTACGCCGCCGACCTGGTTGCCCAGATGCGAGAAAACAATGACTTCATCGGCGTCCGTGCCAATGCAGCCCGGGCCAATGTGTTTCCCATTAACGCCGCGAACTTCGGTTTTCGCCAGGCTGACCAGTTACCCGGAATCTTCACCGACATAGTAGGTGAGATGGAAGTGGGCGAAATCGCCGGGCCCATTGAAGCCGGAAACGGCTATCACATCATCGGGCTGGCGGAAAAACGCGGCGGCACCAGTCAAATGGTGGACCAGACCCATATCCGTCACATCATGCTCTCACCCAATGAGATCAGGACCATTGAGCAATGTTATGACGAAATCCTGGAACTGCGTCAGCGCATCATGGACGGCGAGCAATTCTCCTCCATCGCACGGCAAAATTCAGACGATGTATCCTCGGTGGTGGCCGGGGGTGATCTTGGCTGGATCAACGAAGACGGCATGCCACCCAGCATGAAGGCGGTTATCGATTCGCTGGAAGTGGGCGTGCTCAGCGAGCCCTTCCAGACCGACACCGGCTGGCATATCGCCGAAGTGCTGGACCGCCGGGTGGAAGACCTGAGCGTTCAGTTCACCCGCTCCGAAGCGGAAAACGCGTTACGCAATCGCAAGTTCGACCTGGAACTGCAGAACTGGCTTCTCGAAATCCGGGAAGAAGCCTTTGTCGAGTACATCGAGTAAGCTTTTAAACCTCAAAAGCTTAAAAATTTCCCTAATTGAGTTTTGAGATTCTTGTGCTTTTTTGTGGCTAAGAAATATGGCCACAAAAAAGCACAAAAGACTCAAAGAGTTACGGTCGTATTGACGCCTTGGCGAATATACCGGGATTCCATTAACATGGGCCCGGCTGCACCCGCCAATCCTCCGCAAATACCACGTCACCTCAACAGGCAAAATTCAGAGAATCATTGTGGTTATCAAGATCGCGCTAACTCCTGGTGAACCCGCGGGAATAGGGCCTGACCTCTGTGTTCTGCTCGCCCAGGATCCTCCTGCCGACACGCGGCTGGTGGCGGTGTGCGATAGCGAGTTGCTGGCTGAACGTGCCCGGCAACTGGGACTACCCCTCACCATCCACCAGTTCGAACCTGCAATTGCTACCGGCAGTAGCCCGGCAGAGCTTGACGTGATTGACGTCAAGCTTAAGACAGCTGTTGCCCCGGGCCAGCTGGACAAAGCCAATGCCCCGTATGTATTGGAAACTCTCAAGGTGGCTATCGATGCAGTATCGCAGGAAAAGCTCGATGCCCTGGTCACCGGCCCGGTACACAAAGGCATCATCAACGAGGCCGGCATCCCGTTTACTGGTCACACTGAATTCCTCGCCGAACATTGCGGACGCGAATTGACCGTAATGATGCTCGCCACGGAAGGCTTGCGGGTCGCCCTGGCCACGACTCATCTTCCCGTTGCAGAAGTGCCCACGGCCATTACCAAAGAACTGCTGCGACACATCATCTCCATCCTGCACCGGGACCTGGTTGAGAAATTTGGAATTGCCAGGCCGCGCATCCTGGTTTGTGGTCTCAATCCCCACGCAGGCGAAGGGGGACATTTAGGGAGGGAAGAGATCGACACCATCGAACCGGTGTTAGATAAATTCAGGAGTCAGGGTATGAACCTGGTTGGACCGCTACCGGCGGACACCTTGTTCACGCCACGCCACCTCGATGACGCCGATGCCGTGCTCTCCATGTTCCACGACCAGGGTTTGCCGGTGCTCAAATTCAAGGGATTCGGCAATGCCAGCAACATCACCCTGGGCCTGCCCATCATCCGCACGTCTGTCGACCATGGTACGGCACTTGACCTGGCCGGCAGTGGCAACGTCGACACCGGCAGTCTCTACAACGCCATCGCCACTGCCAGCGCCATGGTGCGCCAGGTTAAATCCTCATGAAACCCGGAAAGCACGTACCCGGTGCCAACGGCCAGGCGCACCGGCCGCGCAAGCGCTTCGGCCAGAATTTTCTTCACGACCGCCAGGTGATCGATCGCATCATCGACGCCATCGATCCGCAGCCGCAGGACCATATACTGGAAGTTGGGCCGGGACAGGGAGCACTAACCGGCAGGCTTGTTGCCTCCGGCGCCCGTCTCGATTGCGTGGAACTTGACCGGGACCTGGCCGGCTACCTGCAGGACTACTACCGCAACAGCGACAACTTCACCCTGCACCAGCAGGACATCCTGAAATTCGATATCGCCACCATTGCCACGGGCGATCATTCCCTGCGCGTGGTGGGTAACCTGCCCTACAACATCTCCACGCCGGTGCTGTTTCACCTGCTGTCCAGGCATGAGTTGATCAGGGACATGGTGTTCATGTTGCAACTTGAGGTGGTGCAGCGCATGGGCGCCGGGGTCGGGAGCAAAAATTACGGTCGCCTGAGCCTGATGCTGCAATACTTCTGCGAGGTGGAGCACCTGTTTAATGTGCCCTCCGCGGCATTTACCCCGCGACCCCGGGTAAGTTCCGCCATCGTGCGCCTGCGGCCCCACGCCACACCACCGGTGCAGGCCAAGGATGAAGAGACCCTGGCCCTGGTGATTCGCACCGCATTCAACCAGCGCCGCAAGACCTTGAAAAACAGCCTCAAAGCCATCATATCTGAAGATGTGCTGGCCACATTGGCACTGGACAACAGCCTGCGCCCGGAAAACCTGAGCCTCGCTGACTACGTCCTGATCAGCAACGCCCTGAGCGACGACATGAAGGCAAGTGTGTAGTCATGGAAAATTCAATCAAGATTCACGTGGATACCATGTACCTCGAGGAGCAGTCGGACCCCGAATTGGGCCGCTATGCTTTCGCCTACACCATCGACATCACCAATGAAGGCGAAGAGACCGTACAATTGATCAACCGCCACTGGCTGATCACTGACGACAACGACCGGGTTGAGGAAGTAAAAGGCTCGGGCGTGGTCGGTTTGCAGCCGCAGATTTCCCCCGGGCAAACGTTCCAGTACACCAGCGGCGCCGTTCTCGGGACCGAGCTGGGCACCATGCACGGCAGTTATGAAATGCGTACCGCCGACGGGCAAACTTTCATTACCCAGATTCCCGCATTCCTGCTATCCACACCTCACACCCTGCACTGACAGCCCGCATTTCCTGAATGTATCGGCCGGTGCCGATGCTATACTGTTTGCTTCTGACGGGCGCGGTACAAGAACTTCATGAGTACGTACGTAATAGGAGACATTCAGGGCTGTTACAAGCCCATGAAGAAGCTCCTTAAAAAAGTGAAGTTCAATGCAGGCAAAGATCGCCTGTGGTGTGTTGGTGACGTGGTCAATCGCGGGCCGGATTCACTGGACACCCTGCGCTACCTCACCGATATCGATGACAGTATCGAGATGGTGCTCGGCAACCATGACCTGCACTTTCTCGCCATTCATCACGGATGCAACAAGGGCCGCAGCAAAGACACCCTGGACGAATTACTGGATGCCAAAGACTGCGACGAACTTGCAGAGTGGTTACGTCACAAGCCCCTGGCCCATTACGAGGCCGTGGATACAAAAAAGGGCCCGGTAAATTTTTTAATGCTGCATGCCGGTGTGGCGCCACGTTGGAACCTGCAGGAAACACTGAATCACGCTGCCGAGGTGGAATACGCGCTGCAGGACAAGCATTTCCCGGAATTCCTGGAAAACATGTACGGCGATACTCCCATTCGCTGGTTCGACAAACTCAAGGGCCAGGATCGACTGCGCACGATCACCAATTATTTAACCCGGGTGCGATTCTGCGACGACATCGGTAGCCTGCGCCTGGATATAAAGGAAGGTTTTTGTTCCGCACCGGAAGGTTACAAGCCCTGGTTCGAGTTTGAAAAGATCACTCCCAAGGCGGACATCCTGTTCGGTCACTGGGCTGCCATCGAAGGTCAGACCGGCCACAAGCACATACATGCGCTGGATACCGGATACGTGTGGGGGCGCGATCTCACTCTCATGTGCCTGGAAGACGGCAAGCGCTATGCGGTGAGTGCGAAAGACTGACTCCATTAGCCTGCAACCGGCCCTGGGGTAGAATAGCTCGCGGCAATCAACTCTGAGATAAATCCATGGAAACCTACCTGGTTGGCGGCGCGGTCCGCGACAAGTTGCTGGGACTCCCGGTCAAGGACAAGGACTGGGTGGTGGTGGGTGCCTCTGTGGACGAAATGCTGGAACAGGGCTTTCAGCAAGTAGGCAAGAACTTTCCCGTGTTCCTGCATCCCCAAAGCAAGGAAGAGTATGCCCTGGCAAGAACCGAATGGAAAACCGCACCGGGACACACGGGTTTCAACGTCGATACCTCCGCCGACGTCAGCCTCGAAGACGATCTCAAGCGCCGCGACCTCACCATCAACGCCATCGCCGAAACAATCGATGGCGAGCTGATCGATCCCTATGGCGGCAAGATAGATATCGATGGTCGCGTGCTTCGCCACGTTTCCCCTGCCTTCGCCGAAGATCCGCTAAGGGTGTTGCGCGTGGCGAGATTCGCGGCGCGCTTTCACCCCCTGGGATTCCAGGTTGCAGAAGAAACCCTGGCCCTGATGCAGGACATGACGGCCAGTGGTGAACTGCAAACCCTGGTGCCGGAACGGGTGTGGAACGAGATTCAACTGGCCATGGCGAGCGCGGCTCCCCAGGAATTTGTGCGGGTACTGAGGGAAGCCAATGCCCTGGCGGTAATCCTGCCGGAAGTAGACTGCTTGTTTGGCATTCCGCAACCGGAAAAATACCACCCGGAAATCGACATCGGAGTCCACACCCTGATGTGCCTGGAACAGGTGGCAAAGCTCAGCGACGATCCCATAGTGCGCTGGTCGGTGCTGGTGCACGACGTGGGCAAGGGTGTCACCGACCCGGACAAGTGGCCGCACCATTACGGTCACGAAGGCCTGGGCGTGGGAGTGCAGAAATCCATTAGCCAGCGCCTGCCGGTACCCAATGATTATGCCCAGCTCGCCGCGCTGGTGAGCGAACACCACACCAAGCTGCACCGGGTGCAGGAACTGCGCGCTTCCACTTTGTTGAAACTGCTTGAGTCACTGGATGCGATCCGCCGTCCGGAGCGGCTGCAAAAATTCCTCGATGCCTGTGAAGCGGATTCCCGTGGCCGTACCGGGCTGGAGCAGCGCCCCTACCCGCAGCGGGACTATCTCATGGGGGCGCTGGATGGCGCCCGGGGTGTGGACGTCAAAGCCCTGCTGGCAGCCAATCCCCAGCGCAAGCCGGAAAGCGTGGTAAGCAAGGCACGGCTTGCCGCAATCGAAGAGGCCATTGTGAAACTGCGTCAAAATGACTGACCGGGTTGCCCTCGTTACCGGCGGCGCCAGACGCATCGGCGCCGCCATTGTTACCGCCCTGCACCAGCGCGGTCTGACGGTGATTATCCATTGCAATCAATCTATGGATGAGGCCGTGGCCCTGGCCGATTCACTGAATGCCCTGCGACCCGATTCCGCACGAGTGGTGCAGGCAGATCTCTGTGACAATGAACAGGTAGAGAAACTGGCCAGTGAAACACTGGCCTGCTGGAACCGGGTGGATGTGCTGGTGAACAATGCATCCATGTATTTTCCCACGCCCCTGGAAACCGCGAGCCAGGAAGACTGGGACAAGCTCATCGGTAGTAACCTGAGGGGGCATTTCTTTCTTAGCCAGGCACTGGCAAGCGAATTGCAGGCACGCCGGGGAACTATTGTGAACATCAGCGACATCTATGCTGACCGGCCCCTGGCGAATCACACTATTTACAACATAGCCAAGTCAGGGGTGAAAGCCATGACCCGCACCCTGGCCGTGGAGCTCGCCCCGGCGGTGCGGGTGAATGCGGTGGCACCGGGCGCGATCCTGTGGGGACCGGCCCTGGCTGACGAATCGGAACGCGGTGTACCGGAGAAAAGAAAACAATTTCTGCAATCCATCCCCGTCGGCCGCCTCGGCACACCCCAGGAAATCGCCGCCACGGTTTGCTACCTTGCCCTGGCAGACAGCTACATGACCGGGGAAACCATTCGCGTCGACGGCGGCCGCTACCTATCCTGAAAGTGCCAGGCACTAGTGCCTGGCACTTTTTCAGAAATTCCTACTTTTTCTCAGGTTTTCATGAGTTTTATTCCCCATGGCAGCCATGGGAATCGCAGCGGATTCCCAGTAACCTGTTTGTTTCGCCCGGGTTAAAGGTTCAAACAAGGAATTGAAGAATATGATCAAGGTCTACGGGGATTTCAAATCCGGTAATTGCTACAAGATCAAGTTGCTGTTGCACTTGCTGGAACAGGAATACGAATGGATCGCCATCGACACGATGGCGGCGGAAACGCGCACGGATGAATTCGCCGCCATGAATCCCAACCAGAAGATTCCGGTGGTGGAACTGGACAGTGGTGAATTCCTGCCGGAATCCAACGCCATCCTTAACTACCTGGCCGAAGGCACCAGCTTCCTGCCCTCTTCATCCCTGGAGCGGGCGCGGGTGCTGCAGTGGCAATTCTTCGAGCAATACAGCCACGAGCCCTATATTGCAGTGGCGCGCTTCATCCAACTCTACCTTGGCCTTCCGGAAGACCGCCTTGAGGAGTATGAGGCCAAGCAGGATGGCGGGCACCGGGCCCTGGGCATCATGGACCGGCACCTGGTGGAGCATGATTACTTCGTGGGTGACACACCGACTATAGCCGATATCAGTCTTTACGCTTACACCCACGTGGCTCACGAGGGCGGTTTCGACCTGGATGCCTATCCCAATGTCCAGGCCTGGGTTCGGCGAATCCAGGCTTTACCTAACTATTGTGGTATGGAAGATTGAACTGCCTTCATGAACCATTACCAATTCCCAATCCAGCTGTTCATACAGTGGCGGCACGTCGGTAAAGACATAGAGTGATTCACAGAAACCCGATGCCGCTTCTACGGCTGCCTTGATGAGGCGAGTGGCGATGCCCTGGCGCCGAAATTCTGGCAACACAAGCAGGCCGTTAATCCACAATTCCAGTTTGTCCCTTTGAGGTAATGCAGCGCTGGTAAATGCCAGCCCGCCAACAAGCCTGTCGCCCTGAAGCGCCACCAGGGGAGCCGGCACCTTGAACTGGGGATTGGGGCCCTCAAAAGAATCAACCTTTTCCCATTCGGCCAGGAACAACGTTCGCAGCTCGGCGAGTTGCTCACGAGTGACGTCCTGCTGGTGTATGGTGATCATCACTGAAGATTCATTCGGCGCTGCATTGACGGCGCGATCTTAAAACCTGGATGCTGATCCTACCAGTCGAAACTGACTGGCCAGAGTTTTTGCGAAGCCTTGTCGAATTCCTGCCACATCTGAGCCAGGTTTTTTCCGGTGACCGGATGTATATATTCCGGTAACAAGTCGGCCATGGGTTGCAGCACGAAGGCGTGTATGGTGATTTCCGGACGAGGCAGTTCAATTCCAGCGCTGCGACCGTCCTCATCGCCGTAGGTTAATACGTCAAGATCAATATCCCGATCCGCAAACTTCGCGGCCGACCGGTCCCTGCCCAGGTCATCTTCGATGCCCTTGAGCAAGCTGATGACGCGAGCAAGTGGCAGCGTCGTATCCGCAGCCACCACGAGATTGAGAAAGTTATTGCCCTCAAATCCCACCGCTTCACTTTCGTAAACCGGCGACAGGCGCAGCTCACCGAATGCTTCCCGCAGGCTCGCGACTGCCGCGCGCAGGTTGTGATGCGCGTTTACATTACTGCCAATGCTGATTGTCAGGGTAGGCATGACGCCTCGTGGCCGTTAACCCGCGATCGCACCGCGCTGGATAATCACGCCAACGTCGCGGGCACCGGTTACCGCACCGGGCTTGCCGACTCGCAGTTTCAGCCAGGGAACGTCGAATTCCTTCAACACGATGTCGGCGATGCGTTCCGCCAGGGTCTCCACCAGCTGAAACTCCGATTGCTCAACAAACTCGATCAGGCGCTTGCTCACCGCCTTGTAGTCCAGGGCACCTTCGATAGCATCCTTGCTCGCGGCGCTGGCGACGTCCGCCGCCATTTCCAGGTCGATGGAGATGGTCTGTTTCTTTTCCCGTTCCCAGTCATAGATGCCTATGATGGTCTCGATTTGCAGTTCCCGGATGTAAACGATATCCATGATGATTACGCCACCAGCTCGGGTAATGATTCCAGGGACCAGCGCGGCTGGGCGTCGATCTCCAGGCCCTGGGATTCGCCTGCCAGCAGGCGCTGGCAACCGGCATAGGCAATCATGGCACCGTTGTCGGTGCAAAAGCGGGGCTCGGCGTAGTAGAGCCGGCCCCCGGCGTCCGCCATGGCGGCCTCCAGTTGCTTGCGCAGGTACTGGTTGGCACTGACACCGCCGGCGATAATCAGGGTATGCAGCCCGGTGTGTTCCATGGCGCGGCGGCACTTGATCACCAGGGTGTCTACCACAGCTTCCTCGAAAGCACGGGCAATGTCCGCCCGGCACTGTTCGTCCAGTTCCCCATTGTTACTTTGTTCTTCGATCGTGGTGCGCACGAAAGTCTTCAGGCCGCTGAAACTAAAATCCAGGCCGGGCTGGCGCGTCATGGGCCGGGGGAAATCGAATGCGCCCGCGCTGCCCTGCAACGCCAGCTTCGCCACGTGAGGTCCGCCGGGATATGGCAGGCCGAGCATCTTGCCCACCTTGTCGAAGGCTTCCCCGGCGGCATCATCCAGAGATTCACCTAACAGTTGATACCGGCCAATTCCCTCCACCTGGACCAGCTGGGTATGGCCACCGGATACCAGCAATGCAACAAAGGGAAACTGTGGGGGGTCAGCTTCCAGCATAGGCGCCAGTAAATGCCCCTCCATGTGATGCACGCCGATGGCGGGAATGCCCAGGCCGAATCCCAGGGAGCGGCCAATGGCAGCCCCCACCAGCAGCGCACCGATCAGCCCCGGTCCGGCGGTATAGGCAATACCGTCGAGATCCTTGATGGTCTTGCCCCCTTTCTCCATGACCTCATGAATCAGGGGCAAGGTTTTGCGGACATGGTCCCGGGACGCCAGCTCCGGGATCACCCCACCGTATTTGGCGTGAATCTCCACCTGGCTGTACAGGGCATCCGCCAGCAGGCCGGCCTCGCTGTCATACAGCGCCACCCCGGTCTCGTCGCAGGAGGTTTCGATACCCAAAACCAGCACAGTTTTTCCCCTGAAATCAATAAGTTCGCGCAATTCTGCCAAAGTTTGGCGCAATACCCAAATTAGGCTGGCCAGGGCCCTCAAATGCCGGTTTTCCTTTGCATTTCCGGCCCTTGGGCTTTAAGATACGCACCCTCAAATTTCCGGCGGACCCTTGTAGAGTTATCTGCTGGAAGAACGAAATTGAGCGCTTAGCGAGTGGGTCGCAATCGAGGCCAAAACTCGACGCAAGCCGGGAGCTTACCAATGAGTAAGTGACCGGTTTAAAGAGAGTTTTAACGAAGAGTGCGATTCACACAGCAAGCGCGTTTATTCTCTAACTGGAGATAGAATGCCTCAAGTCAAACTTAAGGAAAACGAGCCTTTTGACGTGGCCCTACGCCGCTTCAAGCGCTCCTGCGAGAAGGCCGGCATCCTGGCCGAAGTACGCCGTCGCGAGTTCTACGAGAAGCCCACTTCCGTGCGCAAGCGCAAGGCCGCCGCCGCCGTGAAGCGCCACATGAAGAAAGTGCAGCGCGAGAGCCGTAAGCAGCAACGCTTCTACTAAGCCGCAATCAAGTATATAAAGGGCCAGGGTGAGAAATTGCCCTGGCCTTTTTTGTTTCCACTACCACTCTTATATAGCCCATGTCTGACAGCCCACTGAAAACCCGCATCAACGATGCCATGAAAGATGCCATGCGCGCCAAGGACAAAGAGCGCCTCGGCACCATTCGCCTGGCCCTGTCTGAAATCAAGAAAGTGGAAGTGGACGAGCGCATCGATCCCGATGACACCCGCATCACCACCATCCTCGACAAGATGGTCAAGCAGCGCCGCGACTCCATCAAGCAGTTCACAGAGGGCGGCCGCGAGGAACTGGCGGCAAAAGAACAGGCCGAGATCGATGTGCTGCAGGAGTTCATGCCATCGCAGCTCAGTGAAGATGAACTGGCGACACTCATTGCCGATGCCATTAGCCAGGCCGGCGCCGAATCCATGAAAGACATGGGCAAGGTGATGGGAATCCTCAAGCCGCAGGTTACTGGCCGTGCCGACATGGGAATCGTTGGTCAAAAGATTAAATCGATCCTTTCCCAGTAGCCCGATACAGATTTATTACGGGTTGGGGTTGTGAGTGGTCTGATCAAAACGAAACTATCATAGCCCTCAGGGCTTCTTATTAAACGTCGCTATTGATTGACAGGTGCCAGCTGCTCCAGCTCATCGAACCAGTTCTCCACGAGCACTAGCGACACCATGTCACTGGCAGGCGCAATCGTTAAATTAGGCATGGGTTTCAACAGCAGAAACTGGTCCCCAGCCTCGTTGACGTCGAAAGACGTACCCTGGGTTGAATGCATGTAGTTACCACTGAACAATGCCTGGGGTCGACCGGGTACAAACTCAGCGCTCGTATCGACAGGCACAGAAAAAACCGTGGTGACGCCCGTCTCCGCATCGAACTGTCGGTAGAATAATTCCTGCCCATCGCCTCGCCACTCCGGGTCCGTCGCCCAACCACCTTCGCTGATCTGCCACTTGCCGTCTTCCACATTGGGATAGGGCCTGACATAGATCTCACCCTGTCCAGATTCCATGCTTCGATAGGCCATAAATTGGCCATCGGGTGAGAGGCTGGCCTGGCGATGGACATAGTCTGACTCTATAAGCGGTTCGCTCTCCTCTGGATTGAAAAGCGGCATCTGGAATAGTTTTGTAACACCGTTCATCTGCAATGAATAAATTAAAGTGTTGCCTTCCTGGGCGATCGCCCAAGGATGACTGTTTCGTTCAGATCTAAATAACACGCCTGGTTCGCCACTGCCATCTGCATTAGTTAGCCAGATACTGAATCCATCAAACACATCGGCGTAAACGATACGTTCGCCATCCGGCAACCAGACTGGTTGGATTGCGGCCTGGCCGAAGGTGAGCCGCTGCATAGTTTCCCGGACAAAGTCATAGATCCATATATCGGTTCCTAATCCTTCCGCCACCGCATTCTGCTCCACGTAACTATCAATTCGAAAAACAACTCGATCGTAGTCTGGGGACAAGTCTGGTTGTACATACATCCTTGCGGGTAAGTCCAGAAGGTGCTCGGTGCCATCGCGGTCTACCCACATGGGAACGCTTCGATTGGACTCCGCTGCTCTTTGCTGCGGCGTGGCGTTTTCTGGGGGCTGGTAGAGCAGTTGGCCCTCGTCTGAAAAGGAATAATTGACGAAGCCATACTCGGTGAGGGATTCGATGTCGAACGGTAATGCCACATCTTCACCAGTTACCCTCAGTTCCTCAACATCGAAAGGTACGATCTGCATCGTATTGTCAGCCCGCATATACAAAATATGACCGGAAGGGACATATCGCGCGCTGCCACCGGACAGCAGCTTCGTTGATGTTTCGGTTTCCAGGTCAAAAAGCAACACCTCGCCTGCCTGCGCCCCGCGCCGGGCTGCAGTCATCAAGATCGCTTTATTGCCCGGTAGGACTTCAGGATGTATTGTAAAAATTAACTGATCGGAATCCGGAATATTCAGGCGAGTCGGCGTGCCCCCGGAAGCCGGCACGCGATAAATCCGCCAGTCCCTGCCCACAAAATAGATGTCGTCCTCGATCCAGGACATGCCATAAACGCCGGCGACCAATGCCTGATTAGTAATTACGTCAGGCTGAGATCCACCCGCGATCGAGATTCGATGCAAGTTGCCCCCTCGCCCATAGTAGGCAATCGATTGACCATCTGGAGAGAATATCGGTCCGGGGATCTCCACGCCTTGTACTACTGAAACGTTCAGTGACCGCGGCTCCAGTTCATCCAGTTCTCGCACATAGAGATGCCATTCCCAATCTTCGTAACGAAAGAAAGCCACTCTAGATCCATCTGGTGCGATAGCAAAGCTGCTGTTAACACCGCGATATGGGTGGTATTCCGAAGGACCGAGATTGATAGAAGTTCGACGTACTTCAGGTGCTTCAGTAATCTGCTGTGGCGGGGAGAATACTGAGAGCAGGCTGACTTCGGTAAGACGCTCAAACGTTGTTACGCCGGCAACACTAAAAATCAATAAGACCGCAGTGAGTTCTGCTCCGAATCCCGAGGTGGTGGCTGTGGTCTGACTCCGTTCTGGGCCACGATTACCACTAGCGATGAATCCGTAAATCCAATAGAGGATTAATGCCAATGGAACAATCAGGATAAATACAACAACGATTGTCGGAAGCACCCAGGCTGGCGCCTCAACCGCTACCAGTAAATACTCCGTCAGCATGATCAGGAACCAGGCTGCCACAGCATAAATAGCAGCGACCTTGACCACCATGCGATTGCGCAAGATCTTTGCTAATTCCCGTCCTTCACTTTCAGCAATATCGTCATCTCTTGCAGCCATGCTACGAACGTTGTCGACAAAGCTGTAGCCGCGCCTTGGCACGTTTACGATGAATTGATGATCCGGTCCTTCGTCTCCCAGCGCCCTGCGGATGGCATGAACGGCCTGGTTCAGGTTGTTTTCTTCTACCACCGTACCCGGCCACACCGCATCCATAATTTCGTGCTTGGACATGACTTTTCCCCGATGCTCAACCAGGAATTGCAGGATGTCGTATGCGCGCGCGGTTAACGCGACCTTTTCATCTTCTGAATTCAGTAGAAGTCTTTTGTCGGGAATCAGCCTGAAGCCAGAGAACTCAAGGCGTTCAGGGGCAGGAGGGTACGTCTCAGAATCAGTCATTTTTAAGAATTATTAACAACTTCTGAACGATTATTCACAGCTTTGAGTCTACGCTACCACCAATTGGATGGGTAGCGATTTCGAGCCCTGCAAGGCGATATAACCCCTCGGATTCAGTGCTTCGCTACCCACTGCGGTCACTGCCGCAACAAGAAAAATCAGTAAACAGGAGACCTGGACATGTTCACTGCTTATCTGGAACATCGTTACAAAAAACCAATTCGCAAATGTCTCAGCTTTAGCATTAGTGCACTGACACTATTTTCAGGATTAGTACTGTCAACCAACGTCGCCGCTGCGGGCGCCACCATCGACTATTGCGCAACTGGAGTTGGCCTGAGTGAAACTTATATAGTAAGAACCGCGCTTGCCGATGGCACCGGGTCAGACGACGGGTCATGTGATCCCGAGTCAGTTGCCTCGGGCGCAGTATGTTCCCTACCTGAAGCCATTATTGCTGCCAATAGCGATGCCGGACCCAGCCGCATCACTTTTGATTCAACTGTAAATTTCATCGCGCCAAGCAGCGAGTTGCCAGCCATGACGGCATCTGTGTGCATGGATGGAAATGGCACCGTCGAAATTAACGGCTCAAGTATTGCGGGAGTCGGATTGAGTTCTGCGATCCCCGGCGGGCCAGCCAAGGGCTTGTCTCTGATGTTTCACAGCAACTCGACAATTCAAAATATGAAAGTCACCGAGTTCAACACTGATAGTGCGGCTCTTTTTAGCACCGAGAAAGGGATAGGCATTCATGGCTTTTTCGTTGATGACGTGACCATACGCAACAATGAAACACTGCGAAACGTGAATGCCGGTATCAGCTTCATCGTCGTAAATAACAGTCTGATAGAAGATAACACGTCGATGGACAACGACCCGGCGCCTCAGCTCGGCGGCGACAACGGTACTGGAATTTTTGCCGTTGTGGCCTCTCCACCAAGCGTTATAACCGGCAATACCAGCAACAATAACGGCGGCAGGGGATTTCTCATAGGGGAAGCACCAGGCTCCAGTGGCACCGGTTTTACCGTGACCAATAACACTGCGAATGGAAATGGCAGCGATGGTATTTTGTATGACGGCCCCAACTGCGTTATTACCGGAAATATTACGAACGAAAATGCCTTCGGGAGATTCAGACCGCCGCCTGCAGTCGACGCTTCGGGGGCAAATTCCGGCATTGAAGTGGCACGCACCGGGGATGGTTGTTTCATCGACAACAATATTATGAAAGGCAATCGAGTATTTGGGTTGTTTCTATGGCAAGGAACTACAAATACTACAGCGACTAACAACTTGATTGAGGATACGGGTGCATTAGGAACTGGAGTATTATTCGCTGGGGTATGGCTTGGTGGCGGGCCGTTCGGGGTTACGAATAACCTGATTGCAGACAATACAATCAGAAACAATATAGGCATTGGCATCGGCATATCTTCCAGCACTGCAGGCCCCCACCTGAACAATGCCTTTCTGAACAACTCGATATCAGGCACGCTGGATGCGTCCGGAGGCGATCCCACCAGCCTGTTGCAGGGACTGGGTATCGAACTATTCGAACCTGGCATCCGCGGCGTAACGCCCAATGACCTGAAGGACGCTGACAGTGGCGCCAATAACCTGCAAAACTTTCCGACTTTTGAATGGGCACATCTCAAAAACGGTGAACTGTCACTGCATGGGCACCTGAAGACCGAGCGCAGGAAAGACTACCGCATCGACTTTTATGCCAACTCCCAAGTGGATGCTTCCGGCCACGGCGAGGGAGAACGCCCGCTAGGATTCATCTGCGTAGCGACCAATAATGGCGGCAACAGCAACTTCAAAGTAAGCCAGTCTAATCTTCGGGATGGATCCGGCGCCCCGGTCAATATAGGCGACGCTATCACCGCCACGGCAACTGAAGTGCTGGCTGGTGATTGTGAAGCTGGCACATTCGCAGCAACTTACGGGAGCACGTCTGAATTTAGTGCTGCACAAGTGGTAACTGCACCTTAGTAGCAATGAATCTGGAGCTTGGTGAGGGCACCGTGACCAGAGTGAACACGCTAATCAAACTGATTAAAATAGCCACGGTGCTGCCGTATCTCGTTGTTGCATCAAATGCATTGTTCGCCGGGGAAATTATCACTTTTGATATCGCAACGGGCACTCTTCTAATCCCCGTTGTAAACGTGGACGACGAGGCTTTTTACCACCTGGAGTTACATGCGGGTGGCGCTGAACCTGACATCCACTTTCAGATAAGCGCAGCAGATGAACTACCGATTGCGGATTCCGCTGCTGCCTATTTCTCTAGCGAATCGGGGCTATTGACCGTTCCTAACCTCGATATTAACGGCACTCAGTGGGTGCTGAACCTGCTCTTTGACCAGAATAGCGCCTTGTTTCTATTCGACTCCATCCTCTCCTACCAATTTAATCCCGACGGTTGGATCTCAGAAGTGTTATACACCGATACCCAGATTGATGAACGCATGTTGAGATTCGACTGGCGAACCTACACTTATGATGGTGAGGGAAACACAAAATCTATCCGGAGCGAATGGTTGATCCACACATTCCTGGATAACGGCCAAATAGAAATGTGGAGCACCACAGACACCTATCTCGGGCATTTCGATATCGCCGTACTTGAGAGCGTTGATGCGCTGAATAATTACTTCAATTCATTCTGGTTCGAGTACAACGCCGAGATTACCTCTGGCACTCAGGACGACAGCGCGTTCATACGGACCGCGGACAGCAGGTTCCTGGTCAACACCGTATCATCGCGCCGCTGGATGTATGACTGTGCCATCTCCGTATTGGGAGCACATTCCTGGGATTCCATTGTGTCAATTTGCGGCTCTCCACCTTAATAAAACCAGGGTCCATTGAAATCCACGATAGCAACTGAATTCACCTGACTGGAATAATTGCTATGAGCCTCCGAGACCATCTCAGTTCACAGTTTCCTACCGTCTACATTACCTTTCTCAGCATACTGGTCGGCCTCGCACTTGAAGACTTGTTCTCAAGCGTTAAAGCCACCGAAGAGCTATTCCAGTTATCGTCCACAGCAGCGGTGGTGTGGCTGCAAGTCCTGTTCTCACTTATGGCGACAATTGGAGCCTGGATGCACTATTCAACTGTCGCAATGCTGAGAAATTCTGTGGCTCAGCCTATAGACGCAATCAATATTCTGCAGCTCACAATCTCATTGTTCGTTCTTAATGCCTGTATTGGAATAGAGACTACAGGCCTGTTCTGGCTGGCGGCTGCTTTCTATTTGTTCACCGGGGCTCTGGCAACCTGGGGAGCGGTGAATCTCCTGAAATACGAAGAACGGGATTTTTCAGCTTATATCGACACTATGCAGTCCAACCGTGGTCCACTACTGCTCAATATCTTGACCATCCCATCGTGCATCATCATCGGCTACCTGATACTCCAGGACAGATTGGGCCATGGCTGGATTATCGGATTTGCTTCAGTTGGATGCGCTGGGGTTGTGATGTGGTATGTCATCGTCTACCAAATCTGGCAGCAGCATATTGGGTCGGCGCTATATTCCGGAAACAAACGATTTCCAGCTGATGAACACACATTGACGAAATTTCAATCATATCGCTAGAAGCGATAAGCCCTGCCCCATCGGCTATAATTCCCCGATGGCCGGCCTCATCCCCCAATCCTTCATCGACGACCTGCTCAACCGGGTGGACATCGTCGAGGTGGTGGACAAGCGGGTGGCCTTGAAGAAATCCGGCCGCAACTACACCGCCTGCTGTCCCTTTCACAACGAGAAAACTCCCTCTTTCAGCGTGCAGCCGGAGCGCCAGTTCTACTATTGCTTCGGCTGCGGGGCTGGCGGCAACGCCATCGGCTTCGTGATGAACTTCGATGGCGTGGAATTTCCCGAGGCGGTGGAGATCCTGGCCAAGGATAACGGCATGGAAGTGCCGCGGGAGGAGAGCAAGACCGCCAGCCGCAAGCAATCGGAAAACGCCAAGTTGCTGGACGTGCTGGAGCGGGCCAGCAAGTTCTACCAGCACCAGCTCCGCAATCACGACCAGCGTCAGGAAGCGGTGAACTATCTCAAATCCCGCGGCGTCAGCGGCGTCATCGCCCGGGATTTCGGTCTCGGTTTTGCGCCACCGGGCTGGGACAACCTGCTCACCGCCCTGGGCAGCGACGCCGCCAGCGAACTGCAACTGGAGAGAGCCGGCCTGATCGTGCGCAAGGACAGGCAAAAGGAAGAAGACGATGGGCGCAGACACTACGATCGCTTCCGTCACCGCATCATGTTTCCCATCCGCGATACCCGTGGCCGCACCATCGCCTTCGGTGGCAGGGTGCTGGGGGATGACAAGCCCAAGTACCTGAACTCCCCCGAGACGGCAGTCTTCCATAAAGGTTCAGAGCTCTACGGATTGTTCGAAGCCAAGCGCGTCAACAACAAGATGCAGAACGTGCTCATCGTGGAAGGCTACATGGACGTCATCGCCCTGGCGCAGATGGGCATCCATAACGCCGTGGCTACCCTCGGCACCGCCACCAGCGAACGTCACCTCGTTCGCCTGTTCCGCCTGGTACCGGAAGTGGTGTTCTGTTTCGATGGCGACGAGGCCGGCCGCACCGCGGCATGGCGCGCCCTGGAAACGACCCTGCCCCTTTTGGAAGACGGCCGCCAGGTGAAGTTTTTGTTTCTGCCGGAAGGCACCGATCCGGACAGCTTTGTACGGGACCAGGGTAAGGAGGCATTCGACCAGGCAGTGAGCAATGCCGCCCCGCTGGAAGACTTTTTGTTCGACAAGCTGTCTGCAGATATCAACCTCGACAGCATCGAGGGCCGGGCGAAACTGAGCAACCTGGCCAAGCCCCTGATTCGCAAAATGCCGAAAGGCATCTATGCCCAGCTCATGCTGGACCGGCTTTCCGCCACCCTGGGGGTGAACCCGGAAACCCTCACCGAGCTCATGGCCAGTGCCCCGCCGCCACCGCCCCAGGCGCCGCCACCCCAACCACCGCCAACACCCACCTGGCAGGCCGACAATCGTGAACCGGAAAGAACCGTCACCGGCAGTTACCGCAAACCCGCCGCCCTGAAAGCCATCGAGCTATTGCTGAGCAATCCGGAACTGGCCCTGTCCATCAAGGTGGACCTGTCGGTGCTGCGCAGTGCCGAAGACGAGTCCCGCAAGATGCTGGTCAACCTGGTGGACCAGGTGCGCAACAAGCCGGATATCGAGGCCTCGGAGCTGGTGGGCTACGTCTACGGATCCAGCCTCGGCAGCCAACTGACCCAACTCTTGAATAGCGAGCGTATTACCCCCATAGAGGGCAGCGAACAGGAGTTTAACGAGATTATTGACAACATCTTGTCAGATATCTCCCGCAAGCTGAACCTGTTGCAGCTGAAAGAGTCGCTGAAATCGCGTATCGGGGCGGCAGAACCCCCCAAAGATAAAAACTAAATAGCCGCTAACAGGGTCAAATTTACAGGAACTTGACGGTTACAAATCGCCGCGCGGACATATATAATGCGCGGTTCGCTGAAAGGGCGCCCTCGAAAAGCCAACGGTGCTAATCCCTCGATTCCGCAACGAGACGGAAGGACGGGAGGATGGAAACGGGCCTGACCGCAGCGAATCACCCGGGAGTTTCAACCACTTACTTACCGCCGGCACCAGCCAGGCAAGTAGAGAGTTCATGGCCGAAAAAATTGCACCACAATCCAGTCTCAAGACACTGATCGCCAAAGGTAAGGAGCAGAGCTACCTGACCTACGCCGAGGTGAATGACCACCTGCCGGAGAGCATCTCCGACCCGGACCAGGTCGAAGACATCATTCAGATGATCAACGACATGGGCATCAAGGTGTACGAAACCGCACCGGATGCCGATGCCCTGTTGCTCAATGATGACGACAGCGACAACACCAGCGACGACGAGGTCGCCGCCGCCGAAGCCGCCGCCGCCCTGGCCGCGGTAGAGAACGAAGCCGGCCGCACCACCGATCCGGTGCGCATGTACATGCGTGAAATGGGCACGGTGGAACTGCTTACCCGTGAAGGCGAGATTGTTATCGCCAAACGCATCGAGGAAGGCCTTCGGGAATTGATGAAGGCCATGGCCTATTTCCCCGGCACCGTGGAACACGTGCTCAATGAGTACGCCCTGATCGATGCCGACGAGCGCCGCCTGAACGAACTGATCACCGGATACCTGGACCCTACCGAGGAAGAAATTCCTCCGGGCGCCCAGGCAGTTTCCAGCAACGCCAGCGCCAACGACGATGACAACGACGTCAGCGACGACGATGATGATGACGAGGAAGCCCAGGTCGGTCCCGACCCGGAAGAAGCCAGGATTCGTTTCGCGGAACTGAAGAAACAATACGACGTGACCAGCGCCCTGGTCGCCCGCCGCGGCCGTCAGGATGCCAAGGCCATCGCCGCACTGGAAGAACTGGGTGACCTGTTCAAGTGCTTCAAGCTGACCCCGCGCCAGTTTGACCCGCTGTTGGGCCACATCCGTGCCGTGCTCACCCGCGTGCGTCGCCACGAAAGAGCAGTACTGAACCTGTGCGTACGCCATGCCAAGATGCCGCGCAAGACTTTCATCGAGTCTTTCCCCGGCAACGAGATCAACCAGCGCTGGATCGACAAGCACATCCGAGCCAAGGAGCCCTACTCCGAATTGCTGGTGAACGTGAAGACCGAAGTAGTCCGCGCCCAGAAGAAACTGGCGCTGCTGCAGGAAGAAACCGGCCTGACCATTTCCGAGATCAAGGACATCAACCGGCAGATGTCCATCGGCGAGGCCAAGAGCCGCCGCGCCAAGAAGGAAATGGTGGAAGCCAACCTGCGACTGGTTATCTCAATCGCCAAGAAATACACCAACCGCGGCCTGCAGTTCCTGGACCTGATCCAGGAGGGCAACATCGGCCTGATGAAGGCGGTGGACAAGTTCGAATACCGCCGCGGCTACAAGTTCTCCACCTACGCCACCTGGTGGATTCGCCAGGCCATTACCCGCTCTATCGCCGACCAGGCCCGCACCATCCGTATCCCGGTGCACATGATCGAGACTATCAATAAGCTGAATCGCATCAGCCGCCAGATGGTCCACGAGAAGGGCCGCGAGCCCACCCCGGAAGAACTGGGCGAGCGCATGGATATGTCTGAAGATAAAGTCAGGCGTGTGCTTAAAATTGCCAAGGAACCCATCTCCATGGAGACGCCCATTGGTGATGACGAAGATTCACACCTGGGCGACTTCATCGAGGATGCTACCGTGGATTCCCCGGTGGACTCTTCTATAGATGAAGGTCTGCGGGAAGCCACCAAGGATGTGCTGGGTAGCCTCACCGCCCGGGAAGCCAAGGTGCTGCGCATGCGCTTCGGCATCGACATGAACACCGACCACACCCTCGAGGAAGTGGGCAAGCAGTTCGATGTCACCCGTGAGCGAATTCGCCAGATCGAGGCCAAAGCGCTGCGGAAGCTGCGGCACCCGACACGGTCAGATCACCTGAGGTCCTTCTTAGACGAGTAGTGAGTGTCGAATAGTAGTCTTTAAGCACAGCTAGATGCTTGAAGACGAGGCGGGAGTGATTTTTGACGAGGGATGGTAGCCTGCCTACCTGAGCGAGGAGAAAATCGCTTCCAACGAAGTATTCAATCAGCTAGCGTAGCTTAAAGAAGAGGGGTGCTTTAAAATGCACCCCTCTTCATTTCCGCAACGGAAATCTCTGATTTTGGCGAAGTCAGATTGATGTAGACGAGGCGCCCGATTTTTCGAGCGAGGGATAGTACAAGCGAGTACGTGACCGAGCGAGAAAAATTGAGTAACGAAGTATACGACGATCTGACAAAGACAAAATGGGCCTATAGCTCAGTTGGTTAGAGCGCCGGACTCATAATCCGTCGGTCCCAGGTTCGAGTCCTGGTGGGCCCACCAAATTTGCATAATTTTCTTCAACTTAATCTCCCGCGGGATCGACGGATTCTCATAATTCATAGTCCGGCGGTCTCGCCCATAACTCCATTTTTTAGGCATTCTGCGAGCTCGGCGAGCCAGTTAAGCATGGGCAACCTCTGGCTTGGGCGATGTGGTTTCGACTACGGCGTTCTGATTAAAAGCTTCTATTAGCACCGCCTGCATCAGTTGCTCGGCGTGAGTCTGATTTTGGATTATTTGGCTTTCCAGTTGGTCGCAGAGAGCGAGGAGCTTTTCGACTTTGGTGACGATGGCTTGTTGTTCAGAAATTGGCGGTAGTGGAAATCTTAATTTATTTACTGCATCCTTTGTAATTGTTGGCGTAGCAGTTCCACTTGCAAATGAAACCACATACTCATAACTCGATTTGAGATAGAAATAAGCATATTTATTACAAATATTTTTCTTATTGAATCTAAGTAAAAATAAGTTCATTGCGAGCGACATTGGCTGCTTTCTGTCATCCACAAAAAACACCGCGCCTGGATCCGCAATTTTATTCATGATCACATCTTCAGCATATACTTTGGATTTGCTGAGAAAGTTATAAGCAGTTTCAGTTATATATTTATATTTATGTCTTGATTTTTCATGAAAATTTGTTGTTCTAAGCATAATTGCGAAATTAGGCTTATCCAGTAGCTGAACATTTTTCTTTAATTTCTCGTAGGCCCCATTTGCATGGTAATCAGTCAAATAATCTAGTGCTTCGCCTAACCGACACCACTCCCACCCTTGTGGTAGTTCAAACGGTTTTTCCTCATCAGTAATCGGCGGCAGGGGTTTTTGTCCCTTAATTTTTTTGTCTTTAACCAATTGAGCTTTTTCGGCGACTATGCGTTTGAGAAGTTCGCTGGCCGGTTCCACATCGGGGTTTTGCGCACGCCAGTCGGCGGTGAGTTTGCCTTCGATGGCTTCCTGCAAAATCTGCTGGCGTAGTTTTTTCAGTAGGGTATGTTGGTAAGTGAGTTCTTGTTTTAATTCTGTTTCTTGTGCCTCAAATCGTTGTATATGTGACAGAATCTGCTCTTGCTTAGTGATGTCAGGTAATCGCATAGACAAAGAGAGCATCATGTTTTCTTTGATTCGAACCCTTCCCATCCCCTTGGTTAGCTGCTTTAACTGCCAAAGAAACTCAGGCATTCCTACCATCTTTATCAGTATTTCTGGCAGTACCTTTGTAGTCTCAATTTTGAAACATGGCATTTCATTGGTAATTAATGCACCGTCAAGAGTATCGGGTACAATTCCAAATGCCCCTGTATGCACGGAAAGCCTTGAGTAAATAAAATCTCCTTTTTCTGCTATGTATCCTTTTTGGGCATTAATAGTAGCCCCACTTTTGATTTCTCGTAACTTAACTTCACGCTTATTTGAAATAGTTACCAGTGAGTAATTAGCATCGGGGTCAATTACTATTTGCCTTTTCTGTTGAGTGAGAAGCTCACCTACACTTACCGTCTCCCAAATAGCCACTACACCAACTCCTTGCGCAGCTGCTGCAACAGTTCATCACTCTCGGCAAATGACTGGTGCAACAGGTTAAGCAGCTCGTTGCTACTGTGCTGCTTTTCTTCCTCGACGCGGTGCGGGTTTTTGATGTCGAGGTTGTAGCCATTGGTTTTGATGGTGTCGATATCTACCTGCCAGGCCTGGTCGTTGGGCTCACGGTTTTCCCACCAGTTTTTTAGGGTGTCGAACTCGGCTAACTGGATGGGCTTGGTTTTGGAGTAGGCCTTGTAGCCTTCCGGTAGTTTATGTTCGTAATACCAGATATTCGTTGTTGGCTCACCCTTGGTAAAAAACAGCAGGTTGGTAGCAACCGAGGCATAGGGTTGGAACACGGAGTTGGGCAGGCGCACGATGGTGTGTAAATTGCAGTCTTCCAGCAATTTCTGGCGGATGCGTTGTTTGACCCCATCGCCGGTGAGTGAGCCATCGGGCAAGACGATGGCGGCTCGACCACCGTCTTTGAGCAGGCGGATCATCAAAATAAGGAATAGGTCGGCCGATTCCTTGGTGCGGTAGGTTTGCGGGAAGTTGTTCTCGTTATTATTGGAGACCACGCCACCGAAGGGCGGATTGGCGATGATCACATCGACTCGGTCTTTGCGGGTATATTCGCTCAAGGGGCGTTGCAGGGAATCGCCAAATTGAATATTGGGGGTAATGATATCGTGCAGGATCAGGTTGGTGTTAGCCAGCATGTAGGGGAGCGGTTTGTATTCCCAGCCGCGCACATTGTGGGCAATGGCTTCGCGCTCGGCCACGCTTCTGGCGCTAGCCTTGAGGTGCTCGATCACTGCGGTTAAAAAGCCGCCGGTGCCGCACGCCGGGTCGAGCACGGTTTCGCCGTGGGCGGGCGCCACCATTTCCATCATAAACTGGGTGACGGCGCGGGGCGTGTAGAACTCGCCCAGAGTGCCGGCGCTTTGCAGTTCGCTTAGGAAGGTTTCATAAATCTGACCGAACAGGTGCAGGTCTTTGCTGTTATTAAAGTCGATTTCGTTGAGCTTGTTGATCACCTGGCGCAGGTGTATGCCGGATTTCATATAGTTGTAGTTGTTGGCAAACACCTCATGCACCAGCACAGCACGGCGCTTGGCGGAGGACAGGTCAATCTCTGACAGCATGGGGAACAGCTTGCGGTCAACAAATTGCAACAGCTCGTCACCGGTCATACCCTCGTCGTCACCAGCCCATTTGTCCCAGTGCAGATCTGTTGGGATGGGCGAGGTGTAATTGTCGTCCATCAGCTCAAGTTCTTTGTCTTTGTCGCTGAAGACTTTCAGAAACAGCATCCAGCCCAGTTGCAGGATGCGCAACTCGTCGCTGCCAGTGCCAGTGTCCTGGCGCATGATGTTGCGGGCAGATTTTACGATGCCTGATATGTTTGCCATATTGCGTGATTGCTCTCTTTCTCGTTATTCAAGCCGCCTGATAGAGGGCTTGTTCCAGTTGGGTTAAGGCTTGCATGTATTGTGGCTTGCCGCCGAAAAGTTTGATTATTTCTGTCGGGGTGCCGAACTGGTCGAAGGGGTTGACCTTGAGCACCTTGATGTCTTCAATGTTTTCAATGCCTTCATCGGCATATTTGTCGAGCAGGGCATTGAGCACTTGACGCGCCTGCTCGCCATACTGGGTGAACACATCGCGCTTTCTGACCTGTTTGGCACGCTCGGCGCGGGTGAGCGGCGGCTGGTCAAAGGTGGTGTGACAAATCATGTCGAAGATGTCCATCTCTTTGCCGATGGCCTCCTTGAGGTTTTCTAGCACGATGCCCTGCTCGGTGAGCTCGTCAATGATGACCTGTTTTTTGTCGGCGCTATGCCACTTGTTGAGGAAGTCATCTAGCGAGTGGTATTGCTCTCGCACTTTCTGGCGAGTGTAGTCCTTAAGACTGCCAGTGCTCAGTTTGCCGTTGCTGTCCATATACTGGATGCGCTCGTTGAGTATGCCGACATTGACGCCGTTAACATACTGCTTGGGGCGCGGTTCGTTGATGATGTCGCCACCAGTGATGATTTCCGGAGGTTCAGTCGGAGGATCGAAGATAATTTCCTCGCCGGTCTCATCCGAGATGATCTCGCCATCGGCGATCTCCTCTTCAGGTGTTTCAAAATCATCCTCCTCGCCCAGCTCTTTCACCCGTACTGGATCGCCGTCGAAATCAGGATCGGCAAACAGGTCGGTGACATTGCGAAAATCGAGAATAGTGAAGAAGGTTTTGCCGAACTCTTCATTGATGCGGGTACCGCGCCCGATGATTTGCTTAAACTCGGTCATCGAACCGATGTTGCTGTCGAGCACGATCAGCTTGCAGGTTTGTGCATCCACACCGGTCGTCATTAGTTTGGACGTGGTGGCAATCACCGGGTAGCGTTCTTCAGGGTTGATAAAGTTGTCCAGTTCGCGTTTGCCTTCGTCATTGTCGCCGGTGATCTGCATAACGTATTTGGGGTTTGTCGCCATCAGGTCGGTATTAGCATTGGCCAGAGCGGCGCGCATACGCTGGGCGTGGTCTATATCTACGCAGAATACGATCGCCTTATCAAAGCGGTTGGTCTTGGTCAGGTATTCGGTAATCTTGTTGGCCACGGCTTCGGTGCGCTCATCGATAACCAGGCTCTTGTCGTAATCCTTGCGATTGTAGACGCGGTCATCCACCAGTTGACCGCTCTTGTCGGTTTTGCCTGCCTCGGGTCGCCAACCCTCCAGATCGACATTGAGGCCAACCCGCATCACTTTGTAGGGGGCAATAAAACCGTCCTGTATGCCCTGCTTGAGCGAATAGGTATAAATGGGGTCGCCGAAGTATTCGGTGCTGGAAATGGTTTCGGTTTCCTTGGGAGTGGCAGTTAATCCAATGTGTGTGGCGGTTTTAAAGTAAGCCAGAATCTCGCGCCAGGCGCTATCTTCCGACGCGCTGCCACGATGGCACTCGTCGATAACGATCAAATCGAAAAAATCCCTGCTGAATTCGCGGTAAGCGTCTTTGTCTTCGTCGTAGTTTGTCAACCCTTGATACAACGCCAGATAGATCTCGTAAGACTTGTCGATTTTCTTGTGTTTGATCACCGTCATTTTGTCTTTGAAATGACGGAAGTCGCCGCGGCGGGTCTGATCGATCAGGGCGTTGCGGTCGGCCAGAAAAAGGATGCGTTTTTTGGCTCCAGCCTTCCACAGCCGGTGAATGATCTGAAAGGCCGTATAGGTTTTACCCGTGCCCGTGGCCATCGTCAGCAGGATTCGCTGCTGGCCTTTTGAGATGGCCTCTAGTGTGCGGTTGACGGCGATCTGCTGGTAGTAGCGCGGGCTGCGACTGGTACCGTCGAAAAAGTAGTCCTGGGCGCTGATGCGCTCAGCTTCAGGCGTGGTGATGCCTTTATAGCGTTTGTAACGCTCCCAAAGTTGTTCTGGCGTTGGGAATTCATGTAGCGGGAGTTCTCGTTCGATTTTTTCGCTGGCGGTTCGATCATGCTCGTAGAAACCGTCGCCGTTGCAGCTAAATACCGTAGGTATGTCCAGAATGCTGGCGTAATCCAGCCCCTGCTGTATGCCCGCCATGACCGAATGCTTGTTATCTTTGGCCTCGATGATGGCAACCGGGATATTCGGTTTGTAGTAAAGAATGTAATCCGCTCGTTTGCGTTTGCCACGGGTGGTGAGATTGCCCTTTACGTAGATACGGCCATCGGTGAAGCCAACTTCCTCCCTGACTTGCTTCTGCATATCCCATCCTGCCTGCTCCAGCGCAGGCGAGATGTACTTAGTGCAGATATCGCGTTCTGATAGGTCTTTTTTGTTAGTCATCCGCTGTTAGCTTCCCTTTCCTCACTTGCCTCATAATCCGTCGGCCCCAGATTAGAGTTCAGATGGGCGAACCAATGCAACAGACAGTTTAGCGGCTTCGCAAACAATACATATTCAGCTGAAATACGATAAGGCTGATTGAGTTGTATTGCATTAAGCAGTGGAGAGTTTCAATATTATCTGATCGAAACTACTTTAGCTTAAATGCTGATTTAATAGACTCCTTCAGTTTTTTATTTACTCCATCATAAAAAGTGTATTGAATCGAGTAGGCATTAATTGCTAATTCAAATATTTTAACCTCATCCTCTAAATCAGCAAATTCCGATAACAGACAATCCATAAATTCATCTCTTCCTGTGAGATTTTGTATCCTTAGAGGGAACTCAATAGCTGACAATCTATCATAGAATGTTGCAATATAATCCATGCAAAGTTTTGCGTAGTCTATTGCAATTGGAGCTGTAAGCGCGTGAGCAAAATCGATAAATGTAACCCTATCTTCTGAACAAAGGATATTTCTCAAATTCAAATCGCCATGAATGTAAGAAGACCTTAGCTTAATGTTCTTGCTAGAGACCATGATCTTTAATCTATCCCCATGCTTCTCCCAAAACTCATTAGAAAAGATCAAGATAATCACTTCGACGCATGACTCTGCACGTATAGTTTGATTCTTATATAGATCACGCATTCCATTTCTGCATAGTTTACCGAGATTTATTAAACTTACTTTCCTATTTTTATCATTCTTAAAAGCAAGGCAAATCATTTGGTTTAAGGCTGCGACCTCTTCTTCAAATCTATATACTAGGAAGCCATAAGACTTCCATCTCAATGCATGCATCACCAACGGGAAAGCAACAAGATCTCGATCGACTCCGTGGTAGTAGAGATTTCTATGCGCGAAAATCTCACACTCTAAGTTAGATATATTTCTTCCCCACTTAAAAAACCAACTCGAATTCGCACCGGTATCCTTTACCTCCAAACTAAGTACGCTTGTATAGTTTCCTGAGTATCCTTCCTCAATGTAGTCAACCATTACTCTGCCAGTGTGCAGACCAAACAAATTCTTAGCCTCATTTAATATCGCCAAGTCTTCATCAGGAATAAGATCTGCAATTCCAGGGCTAGGTACCATTTCGGCATCGGAATCTAGTCTTGCACTCAAAACTTCAAGAGTTTCGCCTAAAGCCCAAGCTGCCCTCTTCGTATAACATGTTTCCGTTATTCTTCTCCATGCAGACACATTAAATTCCGGCCCAGTTTTTGGATTGGCCTGATCAGAATTATCAAGTAGAAAAGCCTTTGGAATCAGAGCGTCGAATTCGCATAAACTCGCATCTACAACCGCTTTTGAACTTTGATTGAGGAATCTACTTATACAAATTGCGGGCATTCCAGGCGCATTTTTTCGTATATATGGAATTACCTTTGTTATTCCGTCAATTATTGTCTTATCGTAATCGACTGGTTCGGTCGTAATTTCGATATCGACAAAACATATATCGACTTCATTGAACTCTTCTGAGCTAGGAAATTTTGACGATAATTCTGCGAAAGTAGTTATTGGAGTTATTTGACATTCAATATCAAGCCGTTCTTTTAATACTGTTTCTAGCCCACGCGACCATCCTACAATATCTTCAATATGGAGTATCCTAAGCATATACATACCTTTTACTCTGATCTAAGCGTCTAAAGTAGATAAACAACTCTTTAGATGTGCTTGATAGTAAGTCAAAGTAAGCTCCAAATCTTCGAATTTCTATCTGAGCCTGTCTTAACCCACCTGCGGGTATTACAGAATTGCTCTCGAAAGGGATATTGTTGATTACGCGTATAGTCCCGTGGGAATAATCTTGCTCAGGGCGCCCTTCAAATAATATTTCGATGCTATATTCTCCGGGAGTAGATTCCGCTGCCCGAATAGCATTGGCTATAATCTCTTCAAAAACAATGAATATCGCACGCTGGCTAATAAGAAGACTAGTCACATTATCATCACAAACTACAACTAGCGATATATTTCTTTCCGCGCAAGCAGAACTAAACTTTTTCAATAGGGCGGCTTTTAAGTCATATGGGCTAATGTAAAGTCCTTTTAAGAATTCAACCAGCTTTACCCCCAGCACTGAAGACATCTGCAACAAGGCCCGAATCTCGTGCTCGTTAGTGCTTGCTAGCAGCTTTGATCTTAAACTATGCAATTGTGATAAGAATCCTTCAGGTTCATCGGACTTTTCCTGTCCGAGAAGATCCAGCCACATCGGCTTGTGGGGCTTTGCAAACAATCGATTTTCAGCTCTTTTTCTTGAATCTTCTAACCTCTCAATTCTATTAATCACTTCATCAATTGCATTTCTAACAAACACTGCAACCAAATTCATACTCTCAGTAAGTGATCCAACGCTTGCCTTATCAAGTAAATCACCCCATCCTTGTGACCTTGCCAATGTAGATATAAGATCTTCCAGATCGCGAATGTCTAGCGCATTCAGGCTCCCAAACCAATACGGATATCTCACAAGTTCTGATAGTAAATAGCCTCCTTTTTGCGAACTTATAGCTTTTGATGCAAAATTGAATACAAATACGCCATATTCTCTCGGAAAGATCATTGCTAATGTAATAAGAGAATGAAAATTATCTTCATTTTCTGTGAAACTCTCTACTAATGCTTGGGGAAATCTATTATCCAGTATATCTTGGCAGATTTGGTGTATACCTATAAGAGCGAAAATGTCGTATTTGGTTTCATTATTGCAAAGCATATGATTTGCACAGCTCCTTAGAATCAAAAATTTATCCGCTAACAACGTTCTAACAAAATCGACATTGAAGACATCCTCATCGCTCTCAATTCCAATCACTCGAAATAAGTGCTGCCCTTTATCCGAATCAAAATAATCATAAAAATCTGAATTGAGCTTCGGATCATCTTTGTCAAACTGAGATGCAATTAAACTTCTAATCTTTATCATCTCACCGCTAAACGAATGTAATTCAATATCCGTGGCCTCGTCGTAATTCACAAGTCGGGCTAACTGTTGAGTTTCTCTAAGAACTGAGCGAAGTCTCGGGTAATCTTCTGATTCGGAAAGAAGCCGAGAAACTAGAGATTGAAATCTACAAAGAGGACATGTTGATTCTGAAAAAGAAGGGGATGGGAACGCACTAAATATTCGAATACTAACATCTGGACAATCTAAAAAACCTTTGATGCTCTGGTAAAATTCGATTTTTGATAGCCCTTGTTTTGCAAAAAGTATTGATACTATTACCTTTTTGGCTTCGAATTTTGAAGCCAATTCTAAACACCTATGGGTCGTATCTCCGCTGGAAATTGCAGGAATGACAAACCAAAAACTTTCTCCATTAGAGAAATTAGGCATCCCCCTCCCAGACCTAATTTGCTTTTTAGTAAAACCTAGCGGGTATACACCGATATCGAATAGTATTTGTTGTATATTGTCTTCATATCCCCTTTGGGATTCTAAGAAAATCGTATTCAGCCTAGTCTGATCCCCCTGTATTTCAAAAGCTGTTTTAATCCCTGAGAACCACTCTATCAAGGAGATTCTTTTACTACTTACTATTCCAGGAATATCCAATAAATAGTTGTAATGCTCTCCTCTAAATTCAATATGCCCACTATCAATTAATTTCTGAGATACCGCATAGTCAGATAGGCTTGATATAGAAATAGCCAGTTCAGCGCCATCGTATCGAGCAGGGAAAACCGGATCACCGGTTTCGGGAACGACTCTAGCGATATGATCTGATGTGGTATTCGGCTGGAAAAACGATTTAATCGGGTGGTCAAAAATCTTGTATAGTTGAAACTCAACGACACTAGATTCTCGATTAACAGGGAAATAAGGAACCGGCTTTTCCCTTCCGTCAACTATTGAGAAAATACTGTAGTCAGTTTGTATGTATTCTGGACTCAGAAGATCATTTAGTGTTTCTCCCCTACAAATTACGTCCGTAACAATTAGTATATTTTGTCCTCTTAGCGAATGCCCTGAGGCGCGTTTTTCAAATTCGTGTTTACTAAAACAATGTTGGACATCCACATTTATGGACTTAATTTGCGGCGAGTCTATAACTTTCGCTAATTGATTTGTAATCAAAACGATCAGGTCGATTTTATTGGAATGTAAAATGCTGAGCAGATGCTTAAGATAATAGTCGCGAAGAAATCGCTCATCCAGAATTACCTTTGTATGGAAAAATCCCTGGGTAAAGTATCGATCACGTATCTTAAAATACTGACCAGGTTCTTGAGATACGGATTCAGCAAAAATATTGCAAAACAGGGCAGATTCTGATGCCGCTAAAATATCCTCTCTATTTTGAATTTCACTATGAACGGGATATTTAATTAGCTCGGAAAAATATTCATCAATGATTATCGAGGGTGTGCTAATTCTATCGAGCACGTATGCGAGTCTATAATCGTCGCTTTTGAATGGTATTGAATCAATAACGTCGATCTGACTCTGAGGCATTCCCACGAAAACCAGTTTGTGCCCCTCCCATGGGAAAAAACTTATGAAATGAAATATATAAAAAATCGTTTTCGAATCTAATTTCAAACCGAAAAAAGATATTAAAAAAACCTTATCTCCTTTCACTCGAAATTTATTTACGAACTCTCTTTCAATTTCAAGTATAAATCCATCTAATGAGCGTGATATTTCCCAAAGTTTCTGCAGATTGATGACTTCACTATTTGCAAACTTATTAGAGTCAATTACTATGGAGCGTACTTCGGTATTTGTAATCTCATACTTATCTGGCAGTCTAATTGTTATACAAGTGCCACGAAAATATTGCACAAGATCCGAATCGTATAATCTTCTAACACGGTAATTATTCGTAGAGAACGCGATTTCGATGCATACACCCTCTGATATTATTTCTACTGTTCCACCTTCTTTTGCTAAAAAATTTCTGACAAAATATAGTCCAGTAGGAATCATTTCTGGTTTAAATTCATCAGTCTCTATGGCTTTTCGAATTCTTTTTGCTCTTGCATTAATTGATCTAGTAGAGTTAATTTCAAACGCATATAGTGCGGCTCGTTCGAGTTCACTTATTTCGAAATCTGTTTCGTATATTTTATCTGGTGCGAATTTGGAAGGGACAATATCGACAAGTGTTTGGGCTAGCCCTTTGCCTATATCTCCAAATGAAAGAATTAGACTGCGCGCAACTTTATCTGAGTAAGATACAGCGATATTAGCAACTGCTAATTTTTCTGATTCGCTCCCATGAGTGATAGAATTCTCTGAGAGTTCCGGTATTAAAATATCCCGTAATCCACTTTTGATCTTTCCAAAATTTGTAAAATTTAACGAATTAAACTGTTCAACTCTGTGTTCAAAGTTTTTCCGAAAAGCCTCAATTGATTCGTGATTCTTAAACACTACAAATCCTGAGAAATTTGAGACATTTCCTATGTCAGCATCTAAATTTGGATAATCTCTTGTCTCCTTAGCCTCATAGTATTCCCTAGCCTCTTTACTTTTTTTAATTGCCTCTAATAAACTGGGGGCCTCAATCCTACTGAGAAAGCCAATGTTTCTTAAATACTCTCCGCCGCTTCCGATATTACTATCCAATTCAAATTTAACCCTGTTAGCCTTGGATTTGTCTTTTTGAATAAATCCGATGAGTAAAATATACAGGGTTATAACAGCACTAGGTTCGATATGCTTTAGTTCCCTTATCTTTACAAGAACAGTGCCTGTGTATTTTTCGACAGTAAGCATTTGTGAGATTTTAAGAACCTCTGCCTGCTCAACCGTTCCAGTAAGCGTTATATTCATTAGGACTGTATGCTCTTCAGCAAGCTCAATCTCTAGCTATTTGCCTTAGTTACACTTTTGAAGACTTCGAAGTTTCGAACTCTTTGATAAACAATGAAGATACTTGGTTATAAATCGCAGTTTTAACAAAGAACAACGAAATTGTTTCTATCCATTCCCACTTTAGTTTTCATATCCTAGTCCTGTCTCTGCCTATTTTTCTGTGTCCACCCATCCCCCCGCAACTCCCCCATCGTCATCCCATTCACCCGATCAATCGCCGCGGCAAACGCCCTGGTAGACCTCGCCAGCCCACTCGCCGGCACCAATTCAGGTATGTCTAACGACGTGTGGTAAATAATGTGATCGATAATATGAAACGACGGCGCGTAGTTGCCGTTCTTGGGCCCATCCTCCATGGCATATACCGACACGCCGAACTCCCTCAGCGTCTCGAACACCATCTCTTCAAACGCCACACTACCCAGCGCATTCCAGCGGAACGCCCCCAGCGCATTGGTCGGGGTCAGGGAATCGTTATACATATATAGAAGGGTCTGGGAGGGATGTTCCATGGTGAGTTTCAGCGCCACTTTGTCCCAGGGGTAGGCATCGTTGATGCCGATGCCGGGCCGTCCTCGCGCCACTTCGCCGTGGTGATGGTCGGAGAACTGGATGAAGCGCATGGTGCGCGGCCGTTCTGAAATCGGTTTCGCTGCATAGAAGCGCGCGATCTCCAGGGCGCTGGCCATGCCCGCCGCGTTATCAGTCGCCGCCTGGAAGTAACCGTCGGTGTGGGTCATCACCACGATCTCTTCCTCACTCATGCCTGGCAGGGTGGCGATGGTGTAAGCAGTCTCCAGATTTTCCGGCTCATCAACCTGCAACTGGTAATGCATGGTGACTTTCTCGCCTCGATCCAGCCGCTCCCGCAGGGCAAATCCTTCATCCATACTCAGGGTGAATTGAGGAATCTCGCGAATGCCGGCTTCAGGCTGAAACTGACCATTGCCTGGCACGCCCATGACGTTGATGATCATCGCTGCACCCAGCTCTACTGCCCGCGTGTTGGCATTGAACAGGTTGGAACGATCACTGGCGGAATGGCTGCGACCGCCCGGCACGAAGGTGGAATAGATCACCACCGCCTTGCCGCGCACATCGCGGCCGATGAAGTCCGCGCCGGCACCGATGCCAACCCATACGGCTTCCGCTTCCAGTAATTGATCTCCAGTTGCTTTGGTACCTGCAACGGGAAATGCCGTTGCAAAGTGAATGCCATCACCCTCGCTGGTTGAGTAACCGACATGCCAGTCCGTGGGACGCCAGTCTCGAGGCAGCACATAGGGAAAACGTTCAACAGTGAGCCCGAGATCTTCGAACACCTCGGTCATATAGGCCATGCCCTCGCGATCGGCAGAAGTACCGGGCAACCTGCCCCACCATTTATGGCCTTCATCACGATAGTTGATTGCGATTTGGCCGAGGTCGATGACCTGCTGCTTCATGCGCTCGCCGTTAATCGAAGCGTATTGCTGCTGCTGGGGCGTCAGGGGCCAGTCAGGATACTGGTCATCTGAAAACAGCAGGGTGTCCCGATCCCGGGGCAGGCCCTGGCCGAAAGTCTTCTCCACTTCGGGGCCGTAATCGGTCTGACCGGAAAGGGCCAGGGGAACGGTGAGCAGGAACGCTGACACGGTGGCAGGCAGGCGGGATCTTGTCATTGTTATGCTCCCTGGGGCTGGAGCCCAAGAATGCCACATCCCACGAATATTGGGAATTTACGCGACCAGGAAATTCCGGGCCCGGTACTGGCTTCTATCCCCTGAATCCCTCCAAGTTTGTATATTTATAAAGATACAATATATTACTATTTGTATATTTATAAATTGACATTAGTATTAGATTAGTATATTTATAAATATACATAAATGCCGGATCAAACCCATGAAAAAGATCGTGCTGCGGCAGTACCGGGATATCGTCGATGACGCCGCCCAACGGGCCGCGCCCATAAGCATTCCCGCCGAAGGCTGGCTGCGCACCCTGCGCAAGGCCCTGGGCATGTCGGGTGCCCAGCTTGCCCGCCGCATGGAGGGCAGCCGCGCGCAAGTAGCCCAGGCTGAACGCCATGAGCTGAGTGGAAGCCTTACCCTTAAATCCCTCAATACCATGGCGGAGGCCATGGGCGCGCGGGTGGTCTATACCCTGGTGCCAAACACACCTGGTTCCAGGGTGGAGGAATTGTTGGAGGAACAGGCCCAGAGCAAGGCCGCGGCGCTGGTTAGAAAAGCCGGGGCGCACATGGCACTGGAAAACCAGGCCCTGGATTCGGCCCGTGAACGATTCGAGCTGGAACGACTGGCAAACGAACTCCTGCAAGAAATGCCCAGGGATTTCTGGGAAAGCACAGAATGAACCTGCAAGGGACGGGGGACGGCAACACGCCCCTCGATCCCGATGAATGCCGAGGCCTGAAACATCCCCACGTAACTACGCGTGGCCAGCTCGATCACCTCGAGCAGGCCAACATGCAAGAAGGACTGCGCTGGCTGGACGGAAAAAAGCAGGCAGACCTGTTGCGCGAGGAATTTGTGCGGGAGCTGCATCGTCGCTTGTTTGGAGAGGTGTGGTCATGGGCTGGTCAGTTCCGCACCACCGAGAAAAACATCGGCATCGATCCTCGGCAAATCGCCGTGGAGTTACGCAAGCTGCTGGATGACATGCGCCACTGGGCAGAACACGACACCTACCCTCCACTGGAAACGGCTATGCGATTTCATCACCGCCTGGTGGCGATTCATCCGTTCCCCAATGGCAACGGCCGCCATGCCCGAATCCTCACTGACGCATTGTTGGCCCGCCTGTACGGCAGCAAACCAATCAACTGGACAGGCGATGGCAGTGCGGTGACTCCTGCGCGCAGAAAGGAATACCTGGATGCACTGAGAGCTGCGGACGCTGGTAACTATGAACCGCTGCTGGCGTTCGCAGGGGCTGGAACAGAGGAAAAAGGTGACGGGGAGGCTAACGTATAACTTAGTTATCGACGATTAGGGAACTAAGTGCACTTCCCAACTACATGTCGGGCTGCACAATCGGCGAACTAAACCTCACACATTACTTCTACCGGAGCTTTGCAGAATAATAAGAATCTCTGAATTACCCATCTCTTCAGCAAACATCAGAGCGGAATATCCAAACTCATTTTCTATTTCCGTGCTTGCTCCACTATCAATTAGTGCCCTCACCATCTCAACGTTTTCATCCAGGATAGCCTGAAAGAGCGGATTAAATCCGAAGTCGTTAAACCGGTCCACATCAGCACCACCGGCTACCAATTCACCGATTGCGTAAGAATTGTTATCCGCCATAGCCAACAGAATCGCGCTATTTCCCTCTGCGTCTAACGAATCCAGGTCTATTCCATTTTCCCCAAGCACTCTGACTAGTTCTCGCCCATTATCAAGATTTGCTGCACGATATAGCAGTGGTGGCCGTTCTGAATAGCGCAGCAAAATTTGATACAGGTCAGCTTGTGATTGAGCCTGCTGTTGCCAATTCACGACATCAATCAAAACTGAGACTAAATTTGATTCGTCACAGTCGAAACGCTCTGCGCGACTTAACGCCTCGCGCGCCTTGTTGAGATCTTTTTGACTTCGCAATATATACATTGCGTAAGTCACGGGGATGCATTGACTCCTGACGTCTGTATCCTGCAGTAGAATTTGATAGATCGGGTCTATTTCAGCACTTCGTGCCGCCTCCAACAATCTGCTGTAGCGTCGAAGGCCGTAATATACCGCTTGTAAATTGCGAGCATCCAACTGAGAACGATCTAGTGCGAGCAACTCTTTGTACCGCTCAATTCCTTGATCAATATTGCCTGTAACTTCGAGCAGTTGTCCCCAGTCGGCAATCAACCACACGAGTTGGTTTAAATCCGTTATATTTTGCTGTGCAAGCTGGAAAAGTACGAGAGCCCGATCATGCTGATCTAACTCCATTTCGAGGAATCCGGCATAGTGCAGCGCAAAGGGATTATTGGGCTCAAGATTCAGGGCTAGCTCCATGGTGTTTCTTGCAGAAGGGATGCGTGCAGCGCCGTTTGGAATCGCGAATTCGGCCCTCGCGTGCTCAATGTACGCAGCAATATTGGCCGGCTCGCGTTCCAGTACTGCTCTGGCCAACTCGAGTGCATCCCGAGCATCCCGCAATGAACGTGTATCATTCAAACGAACGGCTGTAGCCAACATTTCATCGATAATGTTTTCACCTTCTGTTGCCTGAAAACCGACTATTCGATAAATCTCACTCGCACTCGTGGCATTAAGTAGTGCTTGTTGCGACTGTTGGTTCAGCAACGACCCGGCCGTATTGGCGAAAGTGGAGATACGAAGTTGACCTTGCTCATAGTTAGGATCACTGATTGAGATAAATCCAAGGTCGCGAACGGACATGCCGGCCTCACTTATGCTGGTAAGCACGGCTTTAATGTCATCAAATACGATATCTTCTGCAAATCTTACTGTCAGGCCTTCCGTAGAAGGGTCGCCATAAGACGAGTCGTAAATTTGAATTTCATTTCGTCGAACACCTCTATTGAGGATATTTGAGTAAAGGGTTTCGGAATTTTCTACGGCTTCGTCCAGAGCGAGATTTTTAATACTTTCGAACGCAGGATTATCAGCCCTGGCTGCAAAGTAGCTATCTATATCTTCCCAGAGTAACTCAAAATTCTGGATTATATTGAAATCGGTGCTGCCACCATAAAATCGAAAATTCAGCCTATCTGAAATAGTCTCAGCATGTGCGGCTACTGTTGGTTTGTTCACCGTGAATGTGACAATTCCTGTACCAGAAGAGATTGAAGTCGGCCTGAACCCGCTTCCTCTTACCCTATCTGTGGTAAGTGCGATGACTCCAAGAGACAAACCAGCACCGTATTCACCGTCGTAGTTGTATTGCGCCGATAGAGTTTTCGATGAGTAATTACCACTGAGGACGCGAATGTCCTCTATGGTTACTTGTGCAAAAGAAGGCGTTTGAATAGAACAAATAAAAAGAACAGAGATTCCGATTGTTCTCAGGTGTGCTCTTGGCAGCAGGAAATCAGTCATCATTAATCCCCCGAGGTTCAGGGCATATAGAATGCCATATCCCACGAAATTTGTGTACCCGGCAGACTGCTCAAATGCCCAGCTCGGAGGGCTCTGGCATCAAGGGAAGATTCCGGCCGAAACGACTTTCTGCCCCAATGCTTTTACAACTAATACGGATCAGTACACGCAGTCTTGTCTGTGTTTGGATTGAGTACGGGTATATCAACTCCTTGAGATGTATTCCCATAGCCAATTGTGATCAGGCTGCGACTGGCTTTATCGGTTCCCAACGCCCAAATGAAATACCTGCCTGGCGCGAATTCGACAATATTGGTGGGGCTGCTTCGTTCGCTGAATCTGTTAAATTCACTTTCATATTCCCCCAGTCCTTTGGAGATGTGACACACCCAATACCCGCTCCGTTCATTTACACCGACAAGAGTTTTAACGTCTACGTTTACAACTCCTCCTAAGCCAACATCAGACGATTCCGCATGGATTCTTTTTACATGTATATTCTCGGCACCGTCATCAAAAACAACTGGATTCTGAGTTCGAATCCCTTGGGTTATAAGGCCAATATCCATCTCTAAGCTATCGAGATATATATCTGGAACCTCACCTCTCGCATACTCATTCCATCTAACACTCAGAAAGTTGTAATCTTCAATCAACTGTTCAGATGAGTTACTCATAGTCCTGATCGCGTTTTGATTGGTGCTCACCAAATTTCCGAGCAGGCCGAACAGGCGAGTCTCCCTCTCAATATCTGCGGTCGAATTAGACGAGAGAAGAAGAACTACAATGGCTACCAAATATTTTCTAATTATTATCAGTACTCGTTGATTCATCTGCATTGTTTTTCTCCATATTCCGAATAATATGTAGCAGTATTAAGAGCGCAAACGCAAAGGAGGCATAAGACAAAATGTAGAGAAGAAAGAGTAAAACTTTAGTCCCAATAATGCTGTTATCAGACCAAACATCGGAAATCACTCCCCCAAAATCTTCTACAAGTCTAGTGCACCCCCGATAAACACTATTTGAAAGATATTCGCTAGCAAATTCCGTATATACGATTCCTTTTAGAAATCTCAACTCGTTGTATTCGCATGTATACACATTGAGAACTACTGTATATCCGAGAAACAATCCCGCAGCTAAAAAGAAAAGCAGTAGAGCATTTCTAAGCCACGCCCGGTCGTCTGACATGCCGAATTTGATGGTACATATATAAAAGACAATAAAAATTACTGAAGACAGGAATGTGGTGAAGTTCTTTAATACGCCTTCATTAAAATCTGCGAATGGAGGCAGCACCAAAAACGCTGTTAATATTCCTAGTATTAAGGCGCCTCCTTCTGCTGCCTTTTTCCAGATGCTATCTAGCTTTGAATAATAATCTCCGATTCCCATTTCTCATCTCCATACTAGTTTTTCTATGTAGAAAAGAGACTACAATTTCAATTCACGTCCACCAGCTTGAATACCTGAATATCAGGTACTGGAACAAGCGTAGTTATCTCCCCGATTACGCCATAATTCATAAATGCCGGTCACTGCCCCCGCAATATGCTCCCCCCAATAAACCCTTGTCGACTCCCACCACGCTGCACCAGGTTAAACGTCAAATCAAACTGTTCCTCGTTCGACATAATTACCGAAAGCGTGCCTATTAAATCCATATCCGGGTCAGGGCTCCTCGTCCATGTTCCAGTTGCGCTGCTGGAACCAACGTTTTCAGCATCCAGTTCCCAGCCTTGCTCCTCGATTTGGGATTTAAAGTGTTCGTAGACCTCTTCAATCTCCCAATCGATATTAATGCTCGCCCGGGTTTCCACACCGCTACCGTTCGAAGATGATCCCATGCCGGAAAACGGGTTGAGCCCCCTCCTCTGGATCTGCGGTAGTTCCATTCTCGGCAGATGCTCTCGCAATCCACCACCTCGGAAACTGGAGCGGCTCATGGCAAAGGTCTGTTCCTGCAATTGTTGTGCGCAGGTCTGCGGATTACCGTGAGCAGAATTCCTGACACTCAGGGTATTCTGGTTGTCTCCCGAACTGAATGAAATGGTGATAAATCCTTCCTGATCGTGGCAATAGCGATCCCGTGGAACAGGCAGAGGCTGGCTCGGTGCGATAAACCCTGTCCCAGGATCGAATGAGCCTGGCGGATTGAATTCGGTATAACCGAGATCTGCGAATGACGACGCTATGGCTGCCCGGGCCCCAGCTTCATCCAGGTCCGTGGCAAGTACTACGGTCAGGGAATATCCCTGGTCGGCACTGCCAAGCACCTCAAATCCGTCGGGTATAGTGAATTCGGGGAAATCGTCCAGGATGTCCGAATAGATGCGGGGGTCGCCATAGGGCGTGACTCCCAATAACGCCCGGACAAACTCGACAGGAACCGCGTCGCCAAACTCGGTATCCGCCAGGGCAAGCGGCGCGGAGAGATACAATCCAATAACAAGCGAAATTGCGTGTTTCACGATGACCTCTAGTTCGACTCTAATGAAGTTAGTGGGTATCCTACTCCTGCCGCCTGAGGAAATAAATAGGCGCGTGCCGTGCCTAATTGTGTTTGAATTCCGTAATTCGCCCCGTACCGAGGAACGATGAAATGAAATCCAGAATCTCCCTGACTGCCCTGTTGTTTTTGGCATTGACCACTGGTGCGGACGCCGGCACCACCGACGCCTATTACGATGCCGTGGCAAACAAAATCATAATGCCCCATCTGCTCGTAGACGGTGAAACATATTATGCGACCCTTAGCTTTACGGATGTTGAGAACCTGATTTTTCAACTGGATGTTGAAAGCATTACCAATTTCACACCACCAGCCGGAATTGGTGTCACGGTAAACACTGACGTGGAAAACATAGTGGGTTATTGGATACCGCCCGGTGGCTCGGTTAGTGAATTCAGCATCTTGTTCAGAAACGATGGCAGTTATTCCTATTTCCGGGGATCAGACGATGGCGGCTGTGTCGCTGGTGAAGAAACTGGCACTTACCAGTGGGAACCCTCTACCGGTGTTCTCCTGACCACCCAGACCAATGATCCCAATGGCAGCTGTGGATTATCGGATCCCGCCAACGGCGTACCGTTTCGCGTCTTTGTCGATGGCAATTCCCTGCAATTGCTGGAAAACGGCGGCGGCGACCCACTGGATTCATTCGGATTTCAGCGCGCACCTTGATAGTGGCTGCCAACAATTAACAGATAAAAGTAGTGCTTGGTTAAAATCAGGCACTTCGATATGAACAAAAACGAGGTATCCGGCTATGAAACGATTTATTCAATACCTGTTGTTTATCGCACTGGTTGCCAGCACCCCGGCAGTGCTTGCCCAGAACCCGGCCACCCTGCTGGGATCGGAATGCACCCCGGCCCTTGACGCGCCAGTCACCGAGCCCGGTACAGGCCGCACCTATGTTCTGGACTATCCATGCGACCTGCAACCGGGTGAAGCGGTCACCTTTATTCTTAATCTCCATGGCGGGGGTTCCAATACCCGTTACCAACACGGGTATTTCCCGGCCATGGATTACAAGGAAGCATATCGGCTGGTAATCGCCACACCCTACTCTCCCACCCGGCGCTGGTCCGAGGTGGATGATGAGTATCTGCAAAATATCGTGGAGCAGGTAACGGCAGCCGTCGGTACTGAAAACATCCGCGCGTTCTGGCTGGCCGGCCACTCCCAGGGCGGCTCCACCTCGCGCCGTTTAGTATGCACGCCCTTCTTCGAAAGCAGGGTAGATGGGTTTGTCAGTCTTTCCGGCGGGCGCCTGGGCGGCTCCCCGCAGCGATCACCCAATGCCGGCCGCCCGCGCCAGGCTGATGACCCGCCACCGGATCCCAATGCCCCGCCACCGGCGCCGCGCCCGCGCGAAATCTCGCAACCGGATTGCGACTTCTCCCATATCTTCGCCATCGGCGAGCATGAAATCGTCGACTTGCCGGCCACTTCAAGCTGGGCGGCGAAGTACGGTTGTGAGCCGCGCATTCAACGAGCAACCCATTTCGATCACGTCCCCGGCTATGTACACGATGGCGGGCACCAGAATCCCGCGACCAGGTCCTGGGGCCGCTTGCCTCGTGGCGGCATCACCAAGGTTTATGAATATCCCAATTGCGGTGACGGCAAGGTGGTGGCAGATGTCATCCGCATCGACAAGGGCCACACGGAAGGACTGGAACCTTACGCGGTGGAAGCGATTATCCGTTTGATGACCGAGGCCGGAGGTGGAAAGATTCGCGGCGGCTAGCGGCGTTACGCACCGAGATCAGCCGACGTTAAACACACAAAGCTACACCAGGCCTCTTTTTACCGCGGCCTGGGTGGCCTCGGCCCGGGACGTAATAAAAGCCTGAATAGAAAGGGGCGGTGAACTGGAATTCCACCGCCCCTTTTTTATTGTTCTGCGGAATCATGGCAATGAGATCGCTGCCAATCGCTTCCTGATCAGTAACAAAACCACCCACCAGTCCGTCTCCAGTCCCATACCCATTGTGCAACCAATGGGCCTGCATCGACGTCCAAATACCAGGACGCCACCAAAACTACAAGCGGGGCTACCCATGTTCGCCAATTACCTCAAATCAGCACTCCGCAACCTCAGCCGCTACAAGACCTACTCGGCTATCAACATCTTCGGGCTCGCCTTCGGGCTCACCGCCGTGCTGCTGTTGTCCCTGCACGTATTCGATGAATTTACCTTCGATCGCTATCACAGCAAGTCCGACAATATCTACCGCCTGCTGCTGGACTTTACCCAGCCCGGCCAGGCCACCCAGACCGTGGACAGCGTCACCGGTGCATTGGCCCCTGCCATGGCGGCGCAACTGGTGGAAGTGGAAGCCTACGCCCAGCTATTCGCACTCGGTCGCGCGGACGTGACCTACCAGCAGAACGAGTTCTATGAACCCTTCCTCGCAGCGGATCCCCGGCTGTTTGAAATGTTTGATTTTGAGTTCATCCAGGGCGACCCCGTGAGTTCACTAGCAGGGCCTGACTCGGTGGTAATTACCGAAGACGCCGCGGCCCGGTTCTTTGGTAACGAGGACCCCATGGGCAAGGTGCTGGAAAGCCTGCGGGGAAACTTCCAGGTAACGGCAGTGGTGGCGGACTTTCCGCCCAACTCCCACCTGCAATTCGATGTGTTTTTTTCCGCCCCGGGTTTTTTCGCGGAGAAAGCCACAGAGTGGGATGATTTCGATGCGGTGTCCTACCTGTTGCTCAATCCCAATACCGACCTGGAGGCACTGGAAGCACGTATTGCCGAGCTCGTCCAGGCCAACGTGCCGGCGCCGTTTAATGACATGATGAGCATTCGCCTGCAGGCCCTGACCGATATTCACTTCGGGTCCGCCGGCATCCAGAGTAACGTCAGCGGCAATAGCGGACAGGTGAACACGGTACTCACCCTGGCGGCCATCGCCTTCTTTATTCTCTTTATCGCCTGCATCAACTACATCAACCTCGCCACGGCGCGGGCAATGAGCCGCGCTGGCGAGATCGGTGTGAGGAAAGTGATCGGCGCCCAACGCCGGCAATTGCTGCTGCAGTTTCTCAGCGAATCCATCATCCTTACCCTGATCGCCTTCGCCGTTGCGCTGTTCGCTACCTGGTTGTTGTTGCCGCTGTTCAATGGCTTCACCGGCAAATCCCTGTCCCTGGGCAGCATGCTGGCACCCTCGCTGAGCTCCAGCATTGTGCTGTTCGCCATCGTGGTAGGCATTGCCGCGGGCGCCTACCCGGCAGTCTACCTGGCCAACACCCGCATATTGGCCGCGCTGCAGGGCAAGGAGAAAGCCAGCCGCGCGTCACTGAACCTGCGCAAGGGACTGGTGGTGGCGCAGTTTTGCCTGTCGGTCATCCTGCTGGTGGCCACCTTTGTCGCCATAAGGCAAATGGATTTCATTAGCGCCCGCTCCCTGGGATTCGACCCGGAAAACATCGTGGTCATGGACATCAACAGCGGTGCCTCCCGCGGTAACTTCCAGGCCATCAAAAACGAATTGCTGAGCAGCCCCGGGGTGGAATCGGTCAGCGTGACCTCCCGGGTGCCGGGTGAGTGGAAGAACATCGTCCAGCTTGGCGCGGTCGCGGCAGGCCAGGATGCCAGCGAAGCCATTCGCAGCAGCTTCATGGGGGTGGACCAGGATTTCTTTGCCACGTTTGGCGTGGATCTGGTCGCGGGCCGCAATTACAGCGGCGCGGAATCCGATGCCAACAACGTGATCATCAACCAGCAACTGGCGCGCATGCTGAATTGGGACGATCCGGTGGGACAGCAGTTACAACTGGTACTGCCCCAGGGCGACATTTATCCCCTTACCGTGATCGGCGTGGCGGCGGATTACCATTTTCGTTCGCTGCACGAACCCATCGGTCCCCTGGTGCTCGGCGCCTGGAATAACCCGATCCAGGCCATCGATTATTTCAGCGCGAAAATCAGCGGCGAAAACATGCCTGCTACCCTGGTCGACCTGGAAAACGCCCAGGGACTCTATGACCCGGACACGCCGTTCGAGTTTCATTTCCTGGAAGAACAGATCGCCATCTTTTATGAATCCGACGAGCTGACCACGGCGTTGTTCGGCATTGCGGCCGCCATCGCGGTACTGATTGCCTGCCTGGGCCTCTATGGCCTGTCCACCTTCGCCACTCTGCAGCGCAGCAAGGAGATTGGCATTCGCAAGATACTCGGCGCCACCGTGGCCCAGATCATCACCCTGCTGTCGCTGGATTTCATCAAGCTCATCCTGCTGGCCAACCTGATCGCATGGCCCGTGGTGTTCTACCTGATGAACCTGTGGCTCAACAGCTTTGCCTATCACACCGCCATGAGCCTGGTGAGTTTCCTGTTGGCGGCGTTGTTGTTGGTGATCGTGACTTTCTTTACGGTCAGCGGTCACGCCTTCCGCGTAGCCATGGCCAACCCGGTCGACAGCATTCGCTACGAGTAAACGGTTCGGGGCAAATGCCAGGCCCTACCCATTAATCGCCTGTTAAGGCACCATAGGGCAATCTCGCTTCCAGCTTCCCATGGAGACTCCCATGCCCGTTCGCACACTAGTCATCTCAGTTGCCGGCTCATTCATTGCCTGCCTTGCGGCAAGCGCGGCCCTGGCCCAGGAAACCGAAGCCGGACCTGAGACTGAAACTTACACTGTGTCGCGTACCGAGCACGGTCAACCCAACCTGCAAGGCGTGTGGACCACTGTCTTCAACACCATGTTGGAACGGCCACCGGGCCTGCCCCTGGTGCTGCCACCGGAAGCGGCCGCCGGCTTTGCCCAGGCGGTCTACGAAGGCTCGCCGGACAATACCGACCCGGATATCGACAATTTCGGGCCGCCGGTGTTGAACCGGGTCAAGGGGGAATACCGCACTTCCGTTATCGTGTACCCGGAAGACGGCCGCATGCCATTTAATGAACGGGGCCTAGAAGCGGCCAGCCATCACTACTTCAAGGACAACATCGGCATGGATCATCCGGAACAGCGCCCGGGTGTGGAGCGCTGCATCGAGAGCTGGGGTGCACCACCGATACGCGCCTTCATGTACCAGTTGTTTCACGCCATCGTACAAACCCCGGATCAGATCGCTATCGTCAGCGAAGACGGCAGCCTGACCCGGGTGATTTATCTCGATGGCCGTGACCGGCCCGATGTCATTCGCACCCTGGACGGGCATTCGGTGGGTCACTGGGAGGGCGACTCCCTGGTGGTTAGCACCACCCATTTCCTTCATGACCAGCCGGAGCGGGCCACCATCGACCGGCCCATGCTGATCAGCGGGGATGCCACGGTGACCGAGCGATTTACCCGGGTTGCCGAAGACGAACTGTTCTACCAGTACACGGTGGATGATCCGGTGTACTACACCGAACCCTGGCGCGGCGAGTTTTCACTCACCCTGGATGAAGACGGGCACATTTACGAGTACTCCTGTCACGAAGGCAACTACAGCATGACCGGTGCGCTGCGTGGTGCGCGGGTGCTGGAGGTTAGGTCAGAGTTGGGTATAGAAGACTGAATAGCCTACCAGTTTCACCCCTTTATCAAGGTACTTCACGAAACATTCTAGAATCCAAGCTTGGACTGCCGATGGCACGAGATTCCAGGCTATGGTGCATTTTGTAATCCATGATCCCGCTTCCAGACCAGGGATTCCGCCGCCTTTAGCACAATCGCGGAATTTCTGAACTTCGATAGACAAGCCTGAAATTTCCCGCTATTCTCGGGGTACTCACGAACTTGGTAGTACAAGCTGAGTGGTCCTGACTACCTGTTCAACTACATAAAAAAGCAAGAATAAATGAGCAGGCGATCACCAATTAGTCGCGTTAGGCGCACTATATCTTCAATAGTTTATTTCCTGGCGCTCATCACGGCCACTGCTAGTGCCGCCGATGGGGAGGCATCCTTGTCCCTCTCACCTGCGGGTCAAGGCATTACTGAATTGACCTTGTCGCCCCCGGGTTATGAATTGATTCTCTGGCTATCAGGAATTAAAGCCAACACCGAGATTTGTATAGCTACTGAGATTCCGATTCCAGATTTAAGTCTCAATGGCAGTAGCTCTTCAGAACAGGTTTGTACGAATGGGCGCGGTGGTTCACCAATTCCCCTGTCTTTCCTTGTGCAGGGAGAACACCCCGGCACGCGCGCGGGATATCTTGATATATCTGTCGAGGCAGAAAGTCATTCTATTCCTCTACAGATTACCGTAGAAGCAATTACAAGCCCTGCCGGCCCGCTTCAAATATCAGGGCCGGCCTCCTTCCAGTTCGTTCGCAACCCTTTCGGCAAGTCGACTATTGAATTGCCCCTGGTGCTGTTCCGCGAACATGAGGCAATAGTAAATCCACGGTTTGGCATCGTTGACGCAACGCCAGGGTTTCTAGACGGTCGCAATTGGATATTGAAAGAAGACGGTGTTGCAAACAGCACCGGCAGCAGCAAATCCCTGATCCTGCAAGCACAAAATATGGGCGCCGGCTCCCATACTGGAACCTTTTGGTTTGCCGATGGCACGCTGAATCCAAGCCAGGGAATTGAAAAGGAATTTCAGGTATCAATTAGTCACCATTGGTTACTTCCATTTATGGTAGTCGTCGTCTCCTTACTGCTAAGCACCAGCATAACTACGTTTAGCTCCAGCAAGCTGGAGCAGTCCCGTTTGCTACAGCGGCTCGAAGACTGCCAGGCAAAACTAAATGAACTGACCACAGCGGCGAAATGGTTTCCAGCAGTTCGTGCAGGTGCTCATATAAGCCTGACACGCCGCATTGCAAGCCGATTTTTTTCCATGTTTAGGGAAAAAGAAGTCCTGGAGAACAGGGTCGGAAACGCCGAATTCGTGGTTAACGCGATTCACCAGATACAGGACATAGTCGACGAAATCGAAAGTGACACTGTGATGTCGCAATCTCAGAAATTGCGAGCATTAGAAGAGATCCGAATGATGATTTTCCGGCTACCGGTAAATGACCCATCCGACAAGTTGGAAGCCATTTGGGCAGGGCGCATTAAAACCTTGTCTGAATGGACCGATACCGAGAAGCGCCTGTCACGCGCAAGCAAGAAGCTTGAACACGTGGCGAAACCCTTAGCCAAAAGTGTCAATATAAAATCAGTAAATGATCTTGATTGGCAGAGTCTTGTTAAACCACTCAAGGAAACTGTTCTTACCGGCGATTTCAGCGACTCGAGCAAGGTGGAAGAACTGGAGCAGGCGTATCAAAAACTGTTGCTATTGAATACCTGGCGCTATGACACCGAGATTCGTGAAAAGCTGATTCAAGATATCGATGCAAGCAATGATATTAGCGCGGTATTCGAAACGGTAGATTCTGTTGTGTGGGGAAGAATGAAAGATAATTGGCAAAAATTCCGTGTCGAGACCGACCTGCCGGGTTGCCCGGAAGCCCTGACGCCAATTCGCTTTACGGTCGTTTGCAGCGATCCTGCCATTAATAATTCATACGTGTTCAGGCAGAAAGCACTCTATACCTGGAGTATCACTTCACAAGATGATCCTGAGTTCAGGCTGCTCGTGAAAACCACACAGCCCCGCGTCGTACAATACTTACCGCATAAAGGCAATTTCGATTTAAATGTCACCATTTCCTATGATGACGACAGCGAATACATTTCTATACAAGAAGATATAGTTGTAACCAAGTCCAATACTCTCGCAATTAACAAGGCAAATAACAAAACCAGCCTTGTAAATTTTATCGTGTCATTTTTCCTGGCTTGTATCGGAGCAATGATCTATGCCTACGTGGACCAGGATTCATTTGGCACACTGCGGGACTACCTAGTGTTATTTCTGATTGGCGCAGGGGCAAATCAGGCGAAGCAGTTCCTGCGCATAGATCTCCCATCGCCGGCCCGAGCGTAGCTGAATAACAATTCAAAATTATTTGCATGATTTCGAACGATTCAACCAGGGTGCGAAATCAAATAAAGGGAACAGAGTAGAATGAATAATAACCTCGTGATTTCCTATCTCACCCTGAGAAAGGCTATTGGCACACTGGGATTAGCACTGCCGTTTTTGCTGGTATTGGGCGCGTTACTAATTTCCGGAGAAGGAATTCAGCCATCTATAAGTGACTATTACTACACCGTTATGGGCGATGTCTTCGTTGGCATTTTGTGGGCTATCGGCGTATTTCTGCTTTCCTATCGAGGATATGACCGAAGAGTTTCGAAACAGGGTTCGCATACTAATCAAGTCCGGAGAAGGCAGCATACCCCATATGTACCTGGATGTTGTGGGCAAGGTGACCGTGGGTGTGGGCAATATGTCGCCCAATGCCGATAGCGCGGCGGAACTTGCTTTCGTCCATGCAGATTCGAACGAAAGAGCGCCGGAATCACTGATTCGCGAACAGTTTGCGAAAGTTGCTGAGCAAGAGGAAGGGCACTCCGCCTCCCACTATGCGCAGTACACCACCATCCGGCTCGATGATGACGAAATAGACCAGCTCTTGGATGCACGACTGGATGCTTTCGAATCCGGTCTCGAAAGGGATTTTGACGGGTACGATTCATTCCCGGAAGCCGCGAAGTTGGGTCTTATGGACATGGCATTTAACCTCGGCAACAGGGGATTGGTGGAAAAGTTTCCGACGTTTACCCGAGCGGCCCGTGGTCAGGACTGGGGCACGTGTGCCGAAGAGTGTAAACGCAGCCAAATTCAGGATTCACGCAATGAAGAAGTCAAAGAGTTGTTTTTGAGCTGCACCGGCGACTGAAAACTTTTATTAAGCTACTTAACAAGATACCTGGGGAGATATGGCATGGCTAATACGCTTGCAGAAAATTTTGAGATCACAGCAAAGCTGGAAGTTGGAGCAGCCGTGAAGATACAAGCGGCATTAAGATGTCTGGAAGATAATTTTCCAACTCGTGTCGACCTATCCGATCCAGAAGAAGGTGGAAATTCCGTCAAATACGTTCTTGTATCAGGAGAGATGGTTGATCTTACTGATTGCTGCGGTCTCCGTGATGTTACTGTCACTCCAAATGGAGATAAAACCGGGACTCTCACAGGTTAACAGAATTCAAAATATACGAATACTATCTTGGAAATCAGTATGAAAATTGGTGAAACAGTAATTAGCGTCGTGATATTCGTTCTTGTGGTAGGTATTGCACTCCTGGGTTGGCAGTACGCCAGTTTTTGGAAGGACGCACAGGAAAAAATCGAACAGGCCCAAAATGAAAGAAACGAGCTAATTCTCAATCGCGCCGCTCTCGAAAGTGAAGTCGCGAGCCTGACAAATCAACAGGAAACGCTGAATCGTGAGATTGAGGATCGTGAATCACGAATTGCGGCTTTCGATGAACAGATTGAACAACTAAATAGCGAACTTGAAATTGCGAACTTTAACGCATTGGTACAAGTATCAGAGCAATCAATTGCCGAAGATTTTATGGCAGCTTACGATCTTACCAGCAACAATGTTAAGATTGTTGGAGTCAGGGAAGTTACTCCGAGCGGTCGAGAAGTGCTTAATCAGTTCTTGCAGATGCCAATTGACATCTCCAAAGACATGACTGTTGCCAAGCAAACCCAAGTAGCCTGTGCTCAAGAAGTTGAACTGCAAGAAAATATACGGGGGTTACAAGGCGAAATTATAGATCTTACCAACGAAACTCTTCGACTTGAGCAGGAAAAAACCAGGGCTTATAACGAGGGATATGAAGAGGCTTATGGCATGTACATGGAGATCAATGATCGCTATTTGGATACGCTTAGGAACCCTCCGGCCCCCCAGTTACTTCCAAACTGGTTACAAATTGCTGGCGGTCTTGTAGGCGGGCTTGCTATTTGCGGTATATAGTAGTTCAACTCTCTGCAACTTCCGCGGACTGCACCAGTGGATCTCTTAAGAAAGACAGACTTCTAATTCAAAATCGGAGATTCCGAAGTACACGCGGTTAAAATAGACTCCAGAATCAAGCTGCATTTGAATCGTTTCTTCCGAACTGGTACTTGTGGAACTATTTAAAACTGTACGGGTAGCGTCCAACAATTCGAGGTCAATGTCAGTAGTACCTAACCCTGATAGATTAATTCTGTATGTTCCTTCTTGCTGAATAGAAAATTGAATTAATTCGCCTTCGTCAGAGCTGCGCCCTGAATATTCCAGGCATTGCTGATCAACCCTTGTCATTGTTGGGACATCTACCTTACTGACTCTGATTGCCAGGTCATATTCAGACAAGGCTGCTGGAGTAAAATTATTGAGCCGCAATATGTACTCTCCAGGAAGTAGCATGCCGCTAATAGATTCTGCTGCCGAGCTGCTATTGGTGGAAGAATAGATCGACGCACTATTTGAACGCTGTTCAATATACAAATCAACATCGTTCTGCAGCCCACTTAAGAACACCTCCATCATCACAGATTCTCGTAAATCGAAAGCCATGAAGGCGGAACTAGAGCCCGGCTCAAATTGCTGATTCTGAATCGACGCATTTAGCGGAAGATCCGCTTCGGAAATGGTCTCAACCGGCAAATTGACCATTGTTGGCGCTAATGAGGGTAATGAACGATTGATAACAAGTGTGTCACTTTCCCGGTCTTCATCTAAGCCCAATAGCAACAGCCCATGCTGCCCTGGGGCAAGGCGAATTCGCTCATTGGAAAAAGAAATGGCTTCGTAATCAACAGCCCTTTCATTGCCTTCATCTATAAAGGCTTGGCTCGCAGGGTCATAAATCATGAGTACATTACTACCATCAGAGTCCAACACCACTTCAAACCATTGGGGGCAGTTTATGAGGTAGGATTGATTGCTGATTAGCGAAGTTGTCTGTTCGGATTGACAGGATATCGTTGTGACATTCTCGGCGGGCACATTATCTGATTGCACAAGAATACCGGCCTGCTGCGCCTGTGTAACCGTTTGCCCTGGTTCCGAACTGATAACTTGAACTACGCGCAGCGATATATCTTCGTTGGAAGCTTGAAAATCTCCTGTGACTTGCAAAAATCCTGCAAGCGTTTGCATTCCTGAAGCTTCGGTAACAATCCCGTCTTCTTGAAGCTCGGAACCCGGGTCCAACAAGAGTAACGTTCCGTATCTCGCTCGAGTGGAACCGTCGAGATCAGAACTCGAATAGTTAAGACGCTTATAGTAGTAAGGAAACGATGATTCCTTGATTCTAACGGTACCCTCAATCTCCCCGGTCTCATCTACCGTGTTACAAATTAACAAGTCCATTAATACAGACTTATTGTTCACACCATCTAGATGTCCACGAAATAATCGATTGTCTGAACACCCTTCCCCTGTTGAATCTTGGGCTTCCTCCTTATTCAGGAATTCACTCAAAAATGCAGACCTGGGGTATTTTGCCTGAAGAGCGCCTACCAACTCTGTGTTTTCCTGAAGCAGTGAAGCTTCGATCAGCAGGTTTGGATCAACCGAAAGGAGCCTCGCTACCTCGGGTGCTTGATTCCAGTCATCAAATTGAAGCATGTCAGCGTTAAACTCAACGCCCAGTGACATGAGGGCAAGGACGGCTTCAAAATTTCCGTTAAACATAGCCCTGCCCAGGAGCGTGGTTTTCTCACCCTCCTCAGATTTCCCTCCCTCAATCGCCGGATCAGTTTCTGGCTCCCCGGAAACCTGAGTAATAACTTCTGGTGATATTTCTATTGGTTCGGTGAGCAAGTTATACATCGAATCCTGCTCAGTACTTTCAGCGGTCGCCGAATCGATACCAAATACATTGATCAAGAACCCCTCTAGCCGAGATCCCAGGCCATAATCAACCTCAGTGACCTCCTTTCCAATTTCCTCGAATATTTGCACTATTGATTCAAATTCGTGATCCAAAACGATGTCAACTGAGATTTCGCCATCATTTGTCTCACCAAGCCTGGCCATTCGTTTGTAGGCGAGGTCTGGCGGAAAGCCTGCTTCGTGAAACAACCTGATAGCCGAGGCGTTACCAACTTCAAGAGCTGTTTGGTAGTACTCTGCTTCGAATCGCATTCCCCGGGCATCCAGTATCTGTTGGGCTAATTGCTTACCGGTTGGCTTGTCCCACCACGACATGATCAACACACCGGAAATAACGCATCCACCGAGGATCATGTGACTGAGCCTGTCACGCTTCACCAGGCTACCAATCAACCACAAGTATTTTGGTATAAATCTCCCATATCGTTGCTCAACGTAAGGGCTGTGAACGAGCAATATGATTGCAACTACTACTCCAAGGACCATGCTCAGATAGAAAAAAATATCGTAAAAAAGCGGAATCGAAGTAGGATCAATGGTTACTACAACCCCGACTAACGCAACAAGAGCAACGAAAACACCTGCTATTTGATTAGCGGTTAATTCAAGCTGCGCCTGACGCGGATCAGCTGGAGTATCGGATGGAACAGTGCCCACAGGGCGGGAGGAATCTGGCTCGTTCATGGCTTTATAATTTTTCTATTGGCGATACAGATACTCCTCTTATACATGGAGAATGGCGGGAATGCAATGAATTTCGTGGGAGCGCTCTATGATAAAGCAGGCAGGTTTCTACTCGTACTTAATCCGCTCCACCGGATTCGCCCGCGTCGTGCGCCAGGTCTGGGCCAGCATTACCGCGGCGCTGCACAGCCCCACGATCACCAGCGCCAGGATAAACGGAGCCGCATTAGCTTCGATGCGGTAGGCAAAGCGCTGCAGCCAGACATTGGACAGATACCAGGCAGCGGCGAAGGCCGGTATGGCCGCCAACAACAGGACAATGGCCATGCCCTTGCTCAATAGAGCGAGAATGCTTCCGTCGCTTGCGCCTAACACCTTGCGTATGGCCACCTCCTTGCTGCGCCGCTCGTTGTTATAAGCCGCCATGCCCCCAAGACCCAGCAGAGAGATCACGACACTGAGTGCGGCGAATACTCCCACCAGCCTGATCACCCGGGCTTCATCGTCGTAGATTTCGTTCCAGATGGATTCCAGGGACTGCACATCGATGATGGCCTGGTCTGAAAAGCGGTCAACGGTATCGATGATGTGCGCGCGCACTCCGGCTTCGTTATTGCCTGTGTAGGCAATAATAAGGTCGATGGTTATCGTGTCCAGCCGGGTTGGCGGCAGGTTGTCGAGAAACCCGTCATTGAACGGCGATAACACCAGCGAACCGATTGGATCATGCAGGGGCCGGTAGTGAAAGTCGCGCACTATGCCCACCACTTCCCGGCTGACGATCTTCATGCCAATAGGCTCTGCCCATTCCATCTCCTGCACCAGTGTCTCATTGACGAGAATAGGACTGAAACCATCGGTTCCCTGGTACAGGCGTGCGCTATCCCCCTGGATTACTTCGATGCCCATGGTTTGCAGGTAGTCTTCGCCCCCGTTGAATGAATTGTAGGTGAAGGTCACTTCCTCGCCGTTGTCCTGTTCCACCCGCTGCACCGAGACGCTGAGGTTACGACCAATGACTCCCGTGGTCTCGGTGACATTGGTGACTTCAGGATGCTGGGCGATTTCACGCATCACCGCGGCGCGGTTGCGAATCTGGTCGGCACCCTGGAGTTGGACCACCAGGCGATTGCGTTTTTCAAAGCCAAGCGGTGTCTCCAGCAGGTAGTCTGACTGCCGCAGCATGATAAATACGGAAGCGATAATGCCCATGGCCACTGTCATCTGCAGCCACACCAGGATTTCCCGCAGGGGTAATCCACGCTTGCCGGAGGAGGCTTGCGGACTCATTACTGCCAGCATGGAAGGTTGGGATAACTTTATAGCCGGGTAGATACCGGTAAGCACGCCGATACACAGCCACGCCAGGATAATTACCGGAATGCGCTCGGGGGTGAGTAGCAATGCTCCGAGTTCGCGCTTGCCGGTTACAGCTTCCATGACTCCCAGCTGCATGACGATTCCTGCCAACAACAGGGCAAACGCAAATCCCAGGCCGACGAAGAGAATGGATTCCGCAATAAATTGGCCAATGAGCCGCCTGCCCTCGGCGCCCAGCAATTTGCGCGTCGCCACTTCCCGGGTGCGATTGGCGGCACGTGCGGTAGCCAGGTTGACGTAATTGATACAGCTGCTGAATAACAACGCCACCACCACGGCAGCGAAGATATAGAGATTGACTATGTTGCCGCTGGAGTCATCGCCAAGAATGGCGGGACTGAAATGCATGTCCCCGAGGTTCTGCAAATGATGCCTGAGAATGATTTCTCCCAGGCTCGGGGCCTGGGAACCGATTGCAGGCGCGATAATGGACGTCGACAGGTTTTCAGAAATGGGTGTAATAGAAGCAGGATCAAACTCATCGGCCACCAGGAAATAAGTAGAAGTGTTGGACAGGTAGCGATCCCCATTATCCTCCCGTGCATCGGGCCGGTAATTGAAGAAACTCTCGAAGGGTAACAGCGCCTCGAAACGCAGGCTGACATTCTCCGGCAGGTCGGCGAACACCAGGGTGATTTCGAACTGGTAGCGTTCCGTGGTGAGGATTTCACCGATTGGATTTCGGTCCCCGAAATAAAACTCGGCAAAGGACTGGCTGACAGCCATGGAATTTGGCTCACTCAGGGCGGTGAGTGGGTCTCCACTGATTGTTTCGATGGTGAACACGTCGAACACGGACGGGTCGACAAAATACACGTCATCCCACTCGTTAAAGGTTTCCCCGTAGTCGTAGCGGTCTTCCTCGGAACCGCGAAAGCGAACATAGTCCAGGTACTGGGGATTGTCGTTCACCACCAGCGGACCAATCTCGAAACCGGTCATGGCCAGCTCGGTACCGACAAACTCGGAAGTCACACGGTAAATGCGCTCGTGATTCTCATGGTAATGATCGAATGTGAGCTCACTATAGAGGTAGATCGAGATCAGGATGGAGCCGGCGATGCCTAAGGCCAGGCTCAGGACACAGACTGCAGCATACAGCCTTTCCTTGAGCAGCCGGCGCCAGGTGATGATGAGAAAACTCATGAGCGAGCGCTCGTCATAACGCACAGGGCCAGACTAAAAATGCAGAGCTGCATTTTTACTCTGACCCCTCTAAAAGAGATAAGTTTACTGCCTGGTGGCAGTCCAGGGGATGGTGCCCAGCCCCGGCACGTCCAGCTCGAAACTGCCTTCGAGGTTGCCATCCACCAGCCTTGCGCTGTAATCAACCCCGAGCGACTGGCCCTGCGCGTTGATTTGCCGGCTGAATTTCAATTCCTCGCCTTCAATCATGATGTTGCTGGCGTCACTGGCGCCGCCACCCTGGGTATTCAGGCGAATCGCCGCAGAGCCGTCGTCATTGCGGGTGATGGTGATGGTACCGGTCTGGTTGCCCTGGCCCATGTCGTAGTTCATGTCCCACACACCCACCAGTTCATCTACTGTAAGCGCCCAGGCTGTGGTCGCAGTGAGCGCGATGACAGAGATGCCCAGTATGGTGGCTGCAAGTTTTCGAATTTGTTTTATCATAGTCTCCTCCTTGGCTGAGTCCGGCATTTTCATCGAAATTCCGAACTGCAGCATTGTGCGCCATTTGTGCCTGTTATTCCATTAAAGACTGTCCATGACCAGCACCGACAAGTTCGACAATCTTCCCGATGCCCGCGACGGCCTCAACCGGCGTGAACGCATTGTCATGTATTGCCTGTTGCAGGCACAGGCGGAACTGAACAATCGCAACGTACCAACGATCCTGCTCTACGGCCGGGTGGTGGAACATATCGACATGGGCCAGGATGAATTCCAGGACATCCTGTCACGACTGGTGGGCCGGTCTCCCCTGCCCTGAACTATCATCGCGTCAATTGGAAATGTCCTCTGACACGTAATGCCCGGTTGGCTACTCTCTTCCGCTACGCGGAGCTCACTGGAAAACCCAAAACATTAAAATTCCATAGATGAGTTTTAATTGAGATTGCCAGAGTGACAATGCCTTATGGCACGCACTCCGGCATTGCCTGACTATTGTGCTTGCGCCAACCGCTCCACGATTTCATAGTGGACACGCACAAATCGATACAGTTCCTCTTCGATGATTCGTTCCTGGTCGCTGTGGGCACCGAATCCTAACGGTCCATCTTCGATATCCCGTGCCGGACCAATTCCGTAACACTGGATACCGTTGGCTCGTAGATAAGCCATGTCGGTAGCACCGGTACTCATGGTGGGAATGACCGTAGTTTGGTAGTGCTCACCATACACATCTTCGATTTCGCGAAATGCCTCGGTGTCCAGGCTGGTAGATGCACCCGGCCGCCAGTTACGCGACCTGAAGTCTGCATCCACTGCAGGATCATCAATCACGGCGCGCAACATATCGAGAAAAGTATCCGGATCTTCTTCCGGCACCATGCGCACATCGAGATAAGCAGTAGCATCTGAAGGAATGACATTGGAGCGGTAACCCCCATCAATTATCGTGGGCGAGATTGTGCTGAACAGTACGGCGGCATTGCCCGGCTCATTAGCCTTGAGCCACTCCAGGGCCGCCTGCCCTTCCGCTGAGCCGGGCGCGAGTACTGCGCGATACCGGGCAGCCGCTTCCGGTGAAGATACGGAAGCCATTCTGGAGAAATAAGTACCGATGGTGTCACTGATGCGAATGGGTGGCTGCCATTCAGCGGCTGCCTTAACGGCACGGGATAGTGCTACCACCGCGTTGGATTGCAAAGGGCGAGAACCGTGCCCGGCCACGCCGCGCGCAGTCAGGCTAATACCCCGCGGCAACTTTTCCACCGTCTGCACACCGGCGTAATGCACGCTGCCATTCTGTCGAATAACACTTCCGCCTTCGGCAAGACAATACTCCGCATCAATCCTGTCGAGATGATTGTTAACCATGAATTGGATACCGATTCGTGTCGCACCCTCTTCACCAGCCTCGGCAAGAAAGATGACGTCACGATCCAACTCCACATTCTGGCGTTTCAGCAGCAACATGGTCATCAGTGCTGCTGCGACATTGTCCTTGTCATCCACCGTGCCGCGGCCATAAATATAGCCGTCTTCACGCGCTGCACTAAAAGGCGGGTGTATCCATTTTTCCGGATCCACGTTTACCGTGTCGGTATGGGCCATGATCAGCAGCGGCCGCTTGTTGCCGTTTCCGGGCAGGCGCGCCAACACATTGGGGCGTTCCGGCTCCAGGGCCAGCAACTCGGCCTCTATGCCTTCCGCCCTCATTACCTGAACCAGGTATTCTGCCGCCTCCACCTCGCGCCCTGGGGGATCGGTAGTATCCATCCGCACTAAAGCCTGGAAATGCTGCAGGGTTTCGGGGTTCACGGTGGCCCAGTCCGGCTGGGCTGTGGCACCCGATACCAGAACGGCTGCTAATAAAAAGGAAGATAGATTGGCCGGGAATTTCCCATTCATCACGGCAGGCCCTCATAAGTCTAAATCACCAACAGAGCCTACCTGCGGATGCAGGTGATTAAAAGAGCCTAACAGGCGAATTGCCACTGTTCTGCCCGGGTATTGGCGGTAAACTGGCGTCACCGCCAAAGCCAGCTAGTACGTAAGCTATTCTCAATTGGAGGCGCTAACATGTCGGTTAAAGATCTTCGTCTGAAACAATGCCTTTCCCAGGAAGAACTGGCAGATGCCACAGGTTTAAGCCTGCGTACCGTGCAGCGGGTTGAGAGTGGCCAGCAGGTAGGCAATGCTTCATGGAAGACCCTGGCCGATTATTTCTCCGTCAGCGTGGAAGCCCTGAAAGCAAATGGCAGCAATGCCTTTGCCCAGACCACGACGGATCGCATGGCCTATCACCGCGCCGCGCAACTGATTATTTTTATCGTGACCTTTTTCGTGTGCGTGATCCAGTGGCTGGCTTTTTACTCCTACCGCAATCCCGGACCCGGCGATGCCAGCTTATGGACCATCCTTACCTACGTGGCTGAAATCGCCCTGGCCGCCGCCATCTTTGCCTATCTCTTTAACCGGGCCAGGATCACCTTCGTGTGGAGCTATTACGCCACGGCGGCTGCCTTTTTTGTCGTAGCCATTGCTGTGGACATCTGGACCGGGCCCTACACGGATTCCCCGTCCTACCCGCTGCTGTTCCCTGCTTTCTATACCCTGATGCTGCTTGCCTTGCTGCTGATCCATGTATTGCAGATGGCGCTCTCACTGAAAGGAGAATCCGCGGTTATCCTGCAGCAATAGACAACTATGAACTTGAATTCGGTGCTATTAGGGTAGATCTATTTCCCAACTCACCTATTTGTTCTTTCCTTCGGCTTTCGCTCTATTAAGCATCTTCGTTATCCGTTGCACTTCCTCGTCGCTAAGCCCCCGATAGTCCAGTAAAGCCATCATGAGTTTCTCCGGGTTCCCACCACAGGCTTTCTCTACCATTTCCAGCACCCGCTGCCCAAGGCTCTCTTCACGAGGCACTGTCGCCCAGTAGACATAGCTGCGACCTTCGCTGCGATGACATAGCCAGCCTTTGCTTTCCATACGCTCCATAAGTGTTCTTACGGTATTTCTGGCAACTGGCCGGATTTTGTTCAAATGAAAAGTCACATCCTGAACGCTAACTTCACCCTGGTCCCAGATAATTTCCATCACTTCACGCTGGGCGCGAGATAATGGTAACGCCTTATTTTTCTCTTCAGGCATCATCGTCCTCCAAAGCAAAGCGGAACAAGTATTGCACTCCCGGCACCTGTGTTGGCACTCCAGATATAGTCCTTGGCTGAAACAAGAATTTTTCAGCAGCTCGCTGGGATGAGCGATGAAAGATTTCTGCAGGCTCAGAATCGACAATCTCGATGGAATCAGTAACGACTCGCCCTTGTTCATCAACCGTAAATTCCAGCAAAACCCAACCTTCGATACCCCGTTGTGCCGCGCGGGTTGGATACATTGGCGCCACGGCAACCAATGGTAAGTAGTCGGCATCAGTGGGAACCACGGTAGCGAAGGCGATCTCGGGTTGGTCTGTGCCACTTACTAGAGCAATAGCCGTATCTGTCTCAAGTTCGGCGAGCGTAGCGTCCTCATCCAGGCGCTGGTGAATGGCACGCAAGTTATCCCAGTCAGTCTGCTGATTAAACCGGAGGATCATTTCCTGGATTACAGACCGTGCACTTTCAAAGTCTCCGAGCTGGTAGTGCAAGCCAGTCAGATATGCATAATCGCTCCGGTTCAGATCTTCGACCTCCACCATATCCAGGTATTGCAACCAATAGTCTCGAGCCAGCGCCCATTCCTCCAATTGATAGTGAGCATAAGCAAGGCCCTTAAACGTCACTTCGTCATTCTCGCCAGACAATTGCAACCAGGACTCGAATGAGTTTATGGAATCTCCCCACCGTTCTTCTACCGCATAGAGCTGGCCAAGAGAACGTAGGGCTCTGAGCTCAGCATCATCGCGCAAATCCTCGATAGTGAGTATTTGTTCAAATATCTGTAATGCGGATACGAAATCGGACTGCATCAAATAATAGTTGGTATAGAAACTCAGAATTGTCGACTGTTCGAAACTGTTACTGCTCTCGAAGTAGCCGTCATAGAGAAGATCAAGCAACTGCTTCGCTTGCTCAGGATCAGCTTCGTCTCCGTCCACCTCTGGACTGAGTAGTTCCTGAATGGTAGAAATGGACTCAAATACTTCCGGTCTAAGGGTTTCCGCTGTACGCGCCTGCGGTGGGCTCCGCCGTTGTACCGGTTCGTCCGCATTTTGATCATTTGAAGATTGCACCGACTGTGCCTGCGCTATATTGCTACTCGGCACCATGACACTCGAGGCCAGCAAAACAACAAGTGAAATCAAACCCAGTCGTGTTGAAAGTTGTGTAATTCGAGATAGCTGCATTCTGTTATCTCTCCCCTGATTGAGTAAGTCGTTTATTCGTTCTTCCAGCTTCCAATCTTTGTCTATCATGCTTGCAGCCAGCGTATTTGGTTTTTGCTCATGGTTAACATCAAGAAAGTGATTAAGCTTTAACAAAGTTTCTCCATAGCTGACGGGATCTTTACGCGCCAGAACGTAGTTATCGCAGATTTCTTCGCGGCAACGGTCAGCAATTCGGTCCAGTACGCGAACAAACGGATGAAACCAGAAAACAACTACGATGATTTTCTGCAGGAGATTTCCCAGGTTATCTCGCCGCTGCCAATGGGCAAGCTCGTGGATTAGTACGGCTTCCAGCTGGTCGGCGCTACATCGAGCAAGGAAATTATTAGGCAAAAGAATGCGTGGTTTGAAAAAACCTACCTGTACCGGTGATTGCAACCCAATGCTCTCTTGAATCAACAGGTTTCCTGGTACTTCATTGATTTCTAATAGCACTCTGTCTAGCAATTTGCGCCGCCGCGGGGGAAGAGAAGTGGCAGTATGTCGCAATTTATAGAGTCGTATGGCCGCTATGAACAGACCGGTAAATCCTATGAGCGTTCCACCCACCCAAAGCGCAATCATCAGGCGCCACCAATTGATTTTCACTTGTCCACTATTGAAATTTAACGTCGCATCTTCGATATCTACCGCACCCAGGTCTTGGCGATCTGGTACTTCTAAGGTGAATTCCGCATCGCCTTGCTTAACTGATTGCGGTGCGGTGGTGCTGACCTCTATAGATGGGGTATTCATCCAATCTACTGGCAGCACGATGGCATTGCGCTCGGCTCTCTGCAAACCTATCGATACAATTGCCAGAAATACAATCGCAATCAGGGCGGTAAACGCTATGCTAAAGCGCCAGGCTGCGCCTTTACGCACCAGCACCAAAGCCATCAATGCAATCGCAGTGAGCATTGTGATTTGGAGCAGTAGGTTAATCAGTATTGGAAGCGATAGGATAGTTGGTGCGAATGACATGTGATCCCTCCGACCTGGCCACAGCAAAGACTTGATCAAGATTGGCTACATTTGTAGCCGATAGTGGCTACAAATGTAGTTCATGTCAAGCAAAATTTTAAGAATAGTTTTAGTGCAAGTCCTAAAGGCCTGAACCTAGAACCTGGTAATGCTGATGGTGGAGAGCAGTTCTGCCAAAACACCCGGTGGCAATTCACGCGGCTGCCACCCTGGCCAGGTCGAGAATGGCGACGATCGAGACCATCTCTCCCAACAAATGGGCATGACCTTCTCCTGCATCCACGGCTGCGAAGTTGGAGTCAAGTACAGTTACGGTCTGCAGGATAGTAACGACCTCCTCCCCGTCAAGGAGTGAAAACTGGAATCTCATCTCCTCTATCTGGGAATTCAATCCCCGGCCATTGGTGTAACTCAATTCCGTTGAATCGAGTACCTCGATCTGTGTCGTCGCCGGTCACTCTTTCCAGCCCGAAAGCGTGATCAGGGCATGGGTCATGACAACTGCCCGGATGGCGGGATTTGATTCAAACCTGTTCAAGTGAGTCGGAGCAAGATGTAAATGATTCTCTTTTCTGTTTGTTAGCGAACCTTGGATCGCCATTGATCCAGGATAAGCTGAGGCGGACTGAATCAATTTGTTGCAATCCTGTTCTTTCCCACCACGTATAATCCGGCCCTGATGTTTCCTGGTGCCCGCCCCCTGATCAGGATCAATTCCCATCGGCTGGCTTGGCGTATCCTGATAATAGGAGTGTTTAGAGGTTTCCTTTATGAAGAAGTTTGGCAGTAAATTGTTTTTTCAAGTGAGCATTGTGATCGCCCTGCAGGGCATTCTGGTTGCCTGCAGCAATTCCGAAGGCTTTACACCTCGAATCGGTTCACCACCACCGTTCGACTACGCCGACGGCGCGGTATTGCGCTCACGCATGCACCAGCTCGCTTTTGCATCCCAGCGACTGGACCTTGCTTTAATGGCACAGGATGAGCGCGGCATGGCCACGCAGCGGGAAGTGATCAGCACCCTGCGCGACATTGAGCGCATTGCAAGCGAACTGGAAGAAGGAGACCTGAGCACGACTCACCGCTTCCTGCGAAATGACATGCAAAACTTCCTGGCCAGTGTTGGCAGGGCCCAAAGGGATGCGGAACGAAATCCGCCAAACTTTTATGCCGCAGGACGGGTCTCCGGCAGCTGCGTGAACTGTCACAGGATCGTGCAGTAAGAATTAGTCCTACAGCAGAGATTTAGTCAAATCGCAGAACATCTGCAGGATTGGTCCTGATTGTCTTTGCAGACTGTATACTTATGGTCGCAACGGCAATCAGGACTACAACTAAAATTGCTAAAACCAAATTAATTGGGTTTATTAATTCTCTGTAGGCGAAATTCTCCAGCCATTGATTCATCACCAACCAGGTGATCAAGCTAGCGATCCCTGCCGATATGGCAATTAGAACAATAAAGTTTCTGACCAATAGCCAAAAAATGTTTCCTGCCGTGGCACCCAGAATCTTTCGAATCCCGAATTCCTTTGTGCGTTTCTCAGTATTGAATGCGGCCAGACCGAACAGCCCAAGGCAGCTAATGAGTATACAAATACCTGCAAATACAGCGGACAGGCGTGTAGTAGAATATTCCGATGCGTAGAGTTGATTCAGCCGCTCGCCCAGGAATTGAATTTCAATTGGATGAATCGGGTCGAAACGTTGCAGTGTTGAGATTACGATTTGAATAGCCTCATCAACATCCTCATTTGCGACCTGGACTACCATGGTACGAGACGCCGTAGCTCGCTCTGCGGTAGTTGCGTTTAGGTAGTTGATATCGTCGTAGCGAAGTATCACCGGGCCAATAGGCTGATGTAGTGATTCGAGGTTAAAGTCCTGAACTACGCCGACGACAGTACCTTGCGCGAAACCCCTTATCCTCTTGCCAATCGCTACTCGCCATTGCATCTGGTCGGCAAATACTTGATTAACCAACAGATTCTGACCCAACCCTTCCGGCGAAGGATCGAGAAAACTTCGTCCCTGCACGATAGACATATCCATAACCTCTACAAAGTTATTCCCGACTGTCATCAAAGATGCTGATCTGAGCTCAAACTCCCCTTCCTCTGTTTCCACGTTGAGGCCAAAGAAACCCAAATCAGACCCTGGTAGATGCTGGGTAAGTGCGACATCGACGACATCACTATGAGTCATTAGTTCGTTCCTGATTACAGGGAAGCTATCGATCAATTCAGCGCCTCGCAGAGTAACCAGCAATCGGTTGTCATCTTCAAATCCCAGTGACAAGCCGGATAAGTATCGGATCTGGCTTAACATTATTAGTGTGCAAGCGATAATGGAAATAGAAATAGTGAACTGAACCAACACTAAAAATTGGCGTAGCAATCCTTTCTGCTTCCAGACTGACAACGAATGGGATGTAAGCGCCTGCTTTGGTGTAATTGCAGTCAAATAAAGCGCAGGGTAAATCCCCGACACCGCACCGACAATTATGCCCAATACCAACACCGAAGAAAGGACAGCAGGGCTGAATAGTACCTGCCACCGAAACCTGTGATTCAAAAGGCCATCCAGTAGACCAAATTCAAGAATTACTGCCGCAATCACCAGCGCCAATACGCTTGAAATCAACACGTAACTAATTGATTCACCAAGGAACTGTGAGATCAATTGTGAACGTGCAGCACCAATGGTTTTTCTTATGCCTACTTCTTTACGCCGACTAATGAATCTGGCCGTGGCCAGGTTGACATAGTTTATGCACGCAATCAGCAGTATGAATACAGCCACTGCAGTGAAGGCGAAGAGGTAGAATGGATTTCCCGTTGGTTCATCCATACCAACATTCGATTGATAGTGAATGTCCGCGATATTTTGAGGCCAGAATCTGACTGAATAGTCAGTCAGCCCCAAAGCTTGGGCCAAGGGCTCAAACCTCGTTTCGATCAATTGATTAAACAGCAACTCAAAATCTGCTTCGGTAAATTCGGGTGCTACCTGCACATATGTGTAAAGGCTTAAATCCCCCAACTGACGCAGAAGGCCTGCCTCATCACTTGGAAATGGTCCAAGTGCGCTGAATGGGAGCAAGGCGTCATAACGCAGATGAGAGTTAGCCGGCAAATCACCGAACACAAGGGCTACTTCATAATCTTTCGTCTCGGTGGAAACGATTTGCCCTATAGGGTCATCGGTACCGAAATATGCCAACGCAAAAGATTCGCTAATAGCAATTGATTCCGGGTTCTGCAGCGCAGTTGCGGCCTCTCCTGCTATTACGTTGTGAGAAAAGACATTGAATATATTGGCATCCGCAAAAAAAACCTTATCCCAATAAAACCCGCTATCTTCCGCGCGAAACATGGTGCTCCCTTCCGACTGAACTGCCTTAAGCCTTGTATAGGATTGAATGGAACCAGGATTGTCCAACTGCAATAAAGGCCCGAGTGACTGGGATGTCCAGGCCACTGGGTCGCCAATTCCAGAAAAAGCGAGTTCATTGACTATGCGAAAAATACGATCACCGTTCACATGATGGCGATCGTAGGAGCTCTCATAATTGAGATAAAGGCCTAAAACAAGGCTACAACCAATACCCAGTGTGAGACCGGAGATATTCAGCAAAGCATAGAGCTTGTCGCGTCTGAAACTGCGAATGCTGGAGAGCAAGTAACTTCGCAACATGGAGAGTACTCCGATAGGCAGGTGGGGCCAGATTACCGTCATCCCATTAAATTGGGAAGACAACCAAGCAGTCTCTCAATGGACCTCTCATGAGCCCAAATATCGCCCCGTATCTCTGTTACCTAATTTTCCAAGGTTTAAGGTGTCGTTGAAGTTGCGAATCTGATATACCCTGAGGGTGAACCATTTGTTCAATTAGTAGTTCTTACATAACAACTAATATAAGGGGTCATAGAAATGAGAAAAATCAACCTGTTACTGTGCATGGTGTTCTCTGTGACAGTGACACTGAATGCCTCTGCACAAAACGATGGACTGGGCCAGGTGGTGGGTATCACCGATGTCGTGGTGTCGAATGTTCCCGCCTACGTTTCAACCCTGCATGCAAACAGCCAGATTTTTGAAACTCTCGGTTCAAATCTTGCGGGATACTGCCAGGCCGTGAGTGGTGGTGGTCCTGGTGAAGCGCTGGTGTTCACTTTTTCCGATTCCATGGAAGACAGTCTTGGCGCCGTGGAGATCCAGTTGAGTGATGCCAATGTGCAACGATTTGTTGCTTCACTCGCTCCCTATCGCGAATTGACCGGCAACCGCACTGCCCGGGTCATCCGACCCTACACCGGCGAGTTGTACCAGACCTGGGCAACGCGCAACCTCTATGTCAGTGCCGAAGACCCCCAGGCCTATTTCGAAGCTGTGGCTGCACTTGAGCAAACCGCTCGCGCCAATGGATACAGTGATCTCTCACTTGCAGTACAACAAGAAATGGGTTCCGGAGATACCTCGGATCTGCTGGTTGTAATTGCAGTAGCCCCTTCGCTGGCCAGGCTGGGCGCAGCAATCGATGCGATCTACGAGGAAGGCTGGGCGCAATCTGCATTTGCCAATGTTGTTGCGGCGAGAAACAACATCACGGGTGACAAGTTCTATCGCTGCGAGCAAATTTACTCGCCCAACTAGAATCTGAAACGCACAAAGAGTGGAAAGACTATCCTGGTCTTTTCACTCTTTGCTTTTCAATGAATACAAAGACTGAATCGAGCATCCAGGTCAAAAATTCACCCACTGTTCGATTCTGACCCGGGCCACCAACTCGACCCTGCCCCCTGCAGGATTGAATATCAGCACCTCGCCCTGGGCCACACCCGGGCTGAGATTGGGAAAGGCTGCCGCCAGGTTTGGCGAGTGGGTAATCAATAGCCGGTTACCCTGCACCGGAGGGCTTACTACATTCTGGCGTAGGCTTGCAGCCACTGCCTCGCTGGATGCCTGCATGCCCTGGTTGCCAAGAAAGTCAGCCAGTTCCACATCCGTAAAACCCAGGTAGCGCGCGGTTTCCAGAGTGCGGT
>CAYFKD010000001.1:0-61101 GCA_964343795.1 uncultured Pseudohongiella sp. | reverse complement strand
GCTGCTCAACACTTCACCGATCGGGATCTGCAGGCGGCGCAGCACCTCCCCCATGAACGTCGCGTTCTGCCGTCCTGCCGCGTCCAGCTGCCGTTCCCGATTGATATTGTCGGCATTGGCACTGGCTTCGTCCGGTGGTTCAGAGGGTGAACTGGCATGACGCATGACGATGACATGGCCGCCCTCCTGCAGGTCCGCCACTAGAAGCTCACCCTGGAGTTGCTGCCCGAGGGATAGAACAGGCAGGAATGAGATGACCACTGCGATGAGTGCGGAGATTACCGACTTCATGAGTCGAAATTAGCTCGCCGGTACTTAACCAGCTTCTGACCAGATAGAAAGTAGATTGAATCGTTCACCAGATTAGCCCAGCAGTTACTGCACCTGGGGTCGCTGTGCGATGTTTTTAGCCCAGCTGAAACCACCCTGCTCCAGCATTTCCTTTCCCGCCGCGAGTATTGGTGCGATGGACGCCAGGTTCAGGGCACCTCCCACACTGATGCGAGTTGCTCCCGCCTCACTGAATTGCACCACCGTGGCATCCGGCATGAACGGCGCTAACACATTGAAAGGTTTATCAATTTCGGCCGTGATCTGTTCCAGTTGCTTTAGGGAATTCACCCCCGGCGCGTAGAGCACGTCGGCTCCGGCTTTGCTGTAGGCCTGCAATCGGGCGATGGTATCTTCGAGATCATTCACACCGCGCAGCAGATTCTCTGCCCGGGCGGTAAGCATCACCGGCGCATCATGCTTCGCGATTGTCTCGGCGGCAGCCTGGATGCGTTCCACGGATTGCTCCAGGGAATAAATAATCTTGCTATCACGACTGAAATCTTCGATGGACAATCCCGCTATACCGGTAGGCAACAGGTGCTCGATGTTTTCACACATTGCACCGGTGTCATCGGAGTATCCATTTTCAAAGTCCGCGTTTACCGGAATCGCTGTCGCGCCGCAGAGCGCACGACAGTGTTCCACTTTTTCTTGCAGGGATACTTCACCATCACCGCGCCCATAAGTGAATGCAAAACCAGAACTGGTGGTAGCCAGGGCTTTGAATCCCATGCCCTCCAGGAGTTTCGCCGATCCGACATCCCAGGGATTGGGAATTACCCAGGCACCGTCGGAACGATGCAATTCCGCAAAAACTTTACACTTGTCAGCCTGGCTGGTCATTTAACTCCTCCTCTTACGCGACCTGGGCCAGGGTGACGCAGAAAACAATGAACAACAGGGGGAAAGCGAGAAAGCCGGTGAGAAATGCCCGCGGAAGTCTATTCCCGTTACCCGGAGAGAACGACTGTGGTGGCGCCAATTCAGCACAAAATCGATAACCGACACCGGGTACGTTTTGCAGGTAACGTTTCGACAGTTCACCACCGCCAAGGGCTGCCCGGATGTCACGAATCACCCTGTGAATACCATCCTGGCCCTGCACCACACCATCACCCCACAGCTGCCGGTACAGTTGATCATGGGTGAGTGTCTGGCCCCGTGCCTCCACAAGACTGACCAGAAGCGACCTTGCCTTCGGCCTGAGGGCAATCGGCTCACCGCCCCGGCTCAGCTCACCGTTTTCAAGATCAATGGTATAAGCATCAAATTGCGCAATTTTCAGACTTATTTCAGACATTTTTTTACAGATCTCGGGTAAGGTTTATTACAGGATTCGGAGACAAATCAATTGCGAACCCGGTTATACATCATTTCTGTATTCACTGTGTGCTGGTGGCTGGCGGCAATTATGTCACCATCCCCCGCCAACACCGACCCCATGATAGTACAAATCGTACTGGCCTTGATGGGTTTGGTATTTTTTGCAGGGGGCTGGATCGTCTACCTGGTGCGGCAGAATTTCCAATCCTGTTTATTCCTGGTTTACTGTTGCCTCGCCAGTATCCACTGGGCTGGTCCGCCGACCCTGGCCCCGGGTGTGGTGGATGAGCTGTTGCTGGGGCTCTTTATCGTAATGGGTTCCGCACTCATGGAATCCGTATTTCTGCAGCTGGCACTGGTTTGTGGAAATGCCAGGCTGTCTCAAAAATTGCTGGCACTGGTGTACCTGCCGCCGCTCGCGGGAGCGGTATTGCTGCTTGCCGTACTCTTCAGGCTGGCTCCGGTTGATCTCATGCTGCCGATCTACATGCTGGGCATGAGCTGGGGAATCCTGGCCGGGATAGCCTGGCTGGTTCTGGTCATTTCCAATCGAATACCTGGCATCGGCCTTGCCCAGCGTTGGCTGGTTGGCATCGCCCTCGTGCTGGCCTGGTTACCAAACACGGTCGCGACAAGTGGCCTGGTTCCTGTTTCCGACTATGCGGGCCTCACCAATCTATCGATGCTGTTTTTACTTGCCGGAATCGGTAGCATAGTGCTCCAAGATTTCAGGCAGCCAGACTGATTCGGAAACGTTTTCACCAATTTGATTCAGACCTAACGCTTCCTCCATGTTCGTTAATCAACCATGAATCCCGCTTTTTATACCTGTGTTACCGGGCCCGATAATGGCTATGTGCCTGATCTGTCCCATCTCGGTAGCTGTGGATTCGACTTCGTTGTCATTCATGACAATCACCATGTGGAGCGGCGTTTCCCCGGTTGGCGGAGACTTAACCTGGACGATTCCTATCCCTTCGATCCCGATCGGAATGGCAACAAGCAACGCTACGCCAAGACGCAGCCCTGGCTGTATCTCGACGACTACAGCCACAGTGTCTACCTGGATCCAAAGTGGGAAATTACCGACGCCTTTCTCGAGCTCTGCCGAGAGCAGGTGCAAACTGACCCGGGCTGGTATGTGCCGCGTCATCCAAGCCGGAGCACTTTTCAGGAGGAGATTGTTTTTCCCTTCATGAACGGCACCCTGAGCCTGGAAGAATGCAAATACGTGGTTGAAGTGTTGCAGGCAGAGGATGCTGAGCTGGAAAAATATTTCCCAAGTCTCTGCACCTGGATGATACGACGTCACGATGAAACCACCCGTCGTATCGGTGAGCGCTGGTTTGAACTGATTCAAAAATGCTACCAAGGTCACGTGCGTGACCAGGTGGTGTTCCCCTTCGCCGTGGCAGACTGTGACGGATGGAGCCACGTAAAACACCGAATATCTATACAGCAACTTTATGACTGCGGCGTCACCCTGAACTACCCCAACCAGGTGCGTACAAGAGATCTGGATGTCCAGTCAGAACTTCCCGAGTTGATTAATTTCCTTAAAGGCCTCGCCGGTTATTCAACGGATACTTAGTGTGAGTTACACTCAACTAAAATACTCTATTGGGGTATCGTTGCGGAGGCACACTGCGTTATGCGCCAAATAAAACACATCATAATCATACTGTTGTTCACCGTATTTCCATTTACGGCCTACAGCCAGGAATCAAATACCATGCCTGACAATGCCCGGATAATCCGTGATTTCATCGAAGCCTGGTCCCGGCTGGATGCTTCAGAACTGGCCGGTTACTTCACCGAAGACGGCACCTACCACAACATACCCAGCAACCCGGTGAGCGGGAGGGAAAACGTGGCCCAGTTCATTGCCGGCTTTACCCAGAGCTGGGAATCCACGGACTGGGAAATACTGAACCTGTTTGCCGAAGGCGACCTGGTGGTGGCGGAGCGGGTGGACCGCACTGTTGTGAATGGCCGCCCGGTAAACCTGCCGGCACTGGGGATATTCGAGATGGAAAACGGCAAGATCAGGGTGTGGCGTGATTACTTCAACCTGCCCACCTACACCGAGGCACTCACTGCAGCGTTGCAGGCAACCCAATAGAAACCGGGTAAACTCAATAATCCCTGCTAATCCGGTCTGCGAGGAGGTTTGTGCCATGGGTAAATCCATCCTTCGATTCACGGTTTTTCTTTCAGTTGCAACTGCTGTAAATGCCTTTGCCCAATCGGGCATGACCGATGGGGAGTGGCACTACTTCGGCGGTGACAGCGGCAGCACCAAGTATTCGTCCCTGGACCTGATCGATGCAGATAATTTCCAGCAGCTCGAAATCAAGTGGCGCTGGCAGAGCATCGACGCCCGCTTCGACCTGGATCAGTTAAGGACCGAATACCCCAACCTGCAAGTACCCAATGACGTGCCGGACGTCAGCATTAACGGGCTGAAAACAGCACCGCTGGTGGTGGATGACGTCATCTATATTTCCACGCCGCTGTTCCAGGTCGCCGCCATTGATGCACAAACCGGGGATACTCTGTGGAGCTACGATCCCCGGGCCTACGCTTCCGGCATTCCGACCATGATGCTCGGATTCAGCAATCGGGGCTTGGCTTTCTGGACTGATGGCGAACAGAAAAGACTGGTGTGGGGAACCGGCGATGGTTTTCTGCACGAGGTAAACGCGGAAACCGGTGAGCCGGTCGCCGGGTTTGGCAATAACGGCAGTGTGGATCTGATCGCCGGGATTCCCCGGGCGCGTCGCGGACCACCGATCAACTACTCGGTGACCTCTTCACCCATCGTGGTAGGTGACATTATCGTGGTGGGTTCCGCCATCACTGACCAGCCCTACTACCGGGAAATGCCGCCCGGCTGGGTGCGCGGATTCGATGTACGCAGTGGAGAACTGGCATGGACCTTTCACACCATCCCGCAACCGGGCGAATTCGGTAATGAAACCTGGGAGGACGGCTCCTGGGAATACAGCGGTCATGCCAATGTCTGGACTTTAATGAGTGCGGATGCAGAAGCGGGAATCGTGTATCTACCAGTGGGCTCGCCAACCAACGATTTTTATGGCGTGCATCGCCCCGGTGACAACCTGTTTGCCAACAGCCTGGTGGCCCTGAATGCCCGAACCGGAGAACGGTTGTGGCATTTCCAGGTGGTGCATCATGACCTGTGGGATTCCGATCCCCCTGCCGCGCCTAACCTGGTTGATATTACGGTGGAAGGTGAATCCATCGAAGCCGTGGCCCAGGTAACCAAGCATGGCTTTGTGTTTGTTTTTGATCGCCACACTGGCGAACCGGTGTGGCCCATAGAAGAGCGCCCCGTGCCGGTTTCCGATGTGCCCGGCGAGCGCTCCTCACCCACGCAACCGTTTCCATCCCGCCCCCCGCCGTTTGACCGCCAGGGTTTGAGCGAGGATGACCTGATCGATTTCACACCGGAGTTGCGAGCCCAGGCCGTGGCCATACTTCAGCAACATCGTTACGGCCCGATGTTCACCCCACCTTCCCTGACCACGGATACCAATCGAGGCACCATCAACGTGCCCGGTTACATCGGCGGCGCCAACTGGAACGGTGCGGCCGCGGACCCGGAAACCGGCATTCTTTATATCCCCTCTGCCACCATTCCCAGCCGCTCCGGCATGACAGTTCCGGATCGTGATGATGCCTCGCTTAACCTCGTCCGTGACGTGACTACCAATGTCGGTCCCCGTGGGCTGCCTCTGACCAAACCACCCTATGGCCGTATTACTGCAATCGATTTAAATCGCGGTGAAATCCTGTGGCAGGTACCCAACGGTGCAGGCGGGCCCGCTATCCGCAATCACCCGGCCCTGGCGGACGTGGAACTGCCGCAGGTGGGCAGCGGCAGGGACCAGGTCCTGTTGACACGTACTCTTCTAATCTCCGCGCAAAGCGCGCCGAACGAAGCGAACGTCTATCCCCTAGTCGCGCGAGACAAGCTAAGTGGGGAAACAGTTGCCGAAGTGGCCCTGCCGACGCGGGCACTGGCTCCACCGGTTACCTTTTTCAGCGAGGGCAGGCAGTACATCGCCGTTACGGTAAACAATGCGCCACCGGAACTGGTGGTACTGGGACTGCCGGACTGACTGATTCTCCGGGGTTGAGCAACTGCATTTCCTCACGGATCATGGAATACAAATAACACTAATTCACCTATGTTCTCCTCCACGGTTACCCTGCCTACCTGGTTCTTTCTTCTATTATTGGCGGCGTTTATCTATGCCGCCGTGATAAGCGTGCTGTTTCCCGGGGTGCGCTGGTTCTTTCGCCGGCGCCTGAACAAGGCGGTGGACCGTATCAACACCGGCCTGCAGATCAAGATACGGCCGCTGCAGCAGACTAAGCGCCAGGTGCTCATCGACCAGTTGATTTTCGACCAGGAAGTTATCGCCCTGATCGAGGAGATATCCCGGAAGGAAAACGTTCCGCGGGAGGTACTGCAGGCGAGAGTGCGGAATTATGCGCGCGAGATCGTGCCCTCATTTAATGCCTACGTTTATTTCCGCGTGTTTTTCTGGTTGGCCAAAAAGGTGGCCCGCTTCATTTACCGGGTACGGGTCGGTGCCGCGGACGCGAAGAAGCTGCAGCGAGTGGACCCGGAATCTACGGTAGTGTTCGTGATGAATCACCGCAGCAACATGGACTATGTGTTAATCAGTTACCTGGTAGCGGAGCGGGTAACTCTCTCCTACGCGGTGGGCGAATGGGCCAGGGTATTTCCCCTGGACATGTTGATCCGCGCCATGGGTGCTTTCTTCGTGCGTCGCGGCTCGCAAAATCCCCTGTACCGGAAGGTGCTGGAGCGCTACGTGAACATGGCTACCCAGAGCGGCGTGTGCCAGGCGGTCTTCCTGGAAGGCGGACTCAGCCGGGACGGCAAGCTGGGCGAACCCCGCCTGGGATTTCTCGATTACATCCTGCGCCGCTACGACTACCAGACCGATCGCAACGTGGTGTTCCTGCCCGCCAGCATCAACTACGACCGCGTGCTGGAAGACCAGAACCTGCTCAACTGGGATGACAAATCACAACGGGACGGCAGCTGGGGCAGCCTGGTGAAACTGTGGCGCTTCCTGCGCCTGAATCTCTTTGCCGGATCGCGCAGTCGCTGGCAGCGCTATGGCTACGCCAGCGTCAACTTTGGCATTCCCGTCTCCATGCAGGACTACTGCCGTGAACACGGTATCGAGTTCAACCACCTGGAAAAGGATGCACGTATTACCAAAGTTGCGGAACTTGCCGGTGAGCTTATCAAGGGCCTGCAATATGTCATGCCCGTGCTGCCGGCGCCGATTATCGCCACAGTCATGCTACAGGCAGAAAATGAATCCCTCAGCTCCCTGGAAATCTTCAGCCGCTGTGATGGGCTCATAGACCAACTGATAGAACGGGGAGCACCCATGAAGGCTGATGAGAAGCCCCGTCATAGAACACTATCCAATACGCTGGACATGCTGAAAGCTCGAAACATTCTCACAGAAGAAGACGATCGTTTCGGCGTCAATGCGGAGCGGGTGGTGTTGCTGGAATACTATGCCAATTCCATAGCTCACTGGGTCAGGCAGGATTAGCCCTCTGTTTTCTAGTATCCTATGGGAATCGGGCTAACCGATCGTTCAAAGGTCCTCAGCCATGGCTTTATGGGAAGAGCTCAAGCGCCGTAACGTCGTCAGGGTGGCTATTGCCTACCTCGCCTTCGCCTGGCTGATCGTCGAAGTGTCTTCGACCGTGCTTCCCCTGTTTGAGATCTCTCCACTAATCCTGCGCGCATTGATACTGGTGCTGGCAGCAGGATTTTTCCTCGCCCTGTTGCTTGCATGGATTTACGATCTTACGCCGCAGGGTGTCAGACGCACCGAAGACCTTGTAGAGGGACAGACGGCACCGGTACATTCCGGCCGCAGGATGGACTTCATCATCATCGCGGTTCTGGCCCTGGCGCTAACCCTGGTCGTTATCGACCAGTACTATCTCGACAACCCCGCCAGGTTTGACACCGTCGCCGTTCTTCCATTCGTTAACCTCAGCGGGGATCCGGAACAGGAATACTTTGCTGACGGCATGACTGACGCGCTGATCACCAACCTCGGCAAGATTGACTCCCTGAACGTCATATCGCGTACCTCGATCATGCGATTCAAGAATTCAGAATTGTCTCTGCCCGAGATCGCGGCGACCCTGGGCGCTACCGCGGTCGTGGAGGCCTCCGCGCGGCAAGTTGGCAACCAGGTGCAGATTACGGCGAATCTCGTGGATGGAAATAGCGACCGGCAGCTTTGGGGCGATACTTTCGAAGAAAATTATTCCGATATTCTGCAGTTACAGGGAAACCTGGCCCGGGCCATCGTGGATAGTATCCAGGCAACCATCACTCCCGAAGAAGCCACGCGCCTGGCAAGCGTGCAACAAGTCAACCCGGCCGCCTATGATGCATACCTGCGCGGCTGGTCGCATTTGTATCGCATGGCGCCCGAGGAATTTGACCGGGCCGAGGAATATTTCCGCCTGGCGCGAGAACTGGAACCGGGATCAGTACTGGGCCATGCCGGCCTCGCCTACGTATGGGGTTTTCGTGCACAGACTGAGGTTGTTTCTGCCAGCATTGCCGCGCCCCTGGTGCGCACCTATGCCGAACAGGCCGAACTAATCGACCCGGAATCAGCGGAGGCGCAGCGGGCCCTGGCCTCGGCCTCCTACTACGCCTGGGATCTGGAGGCAGCCGAATTTCACATTCGCCGGGCAATCGACTTGCAACCCGGTGAGGCTCAGAACCATTTCTTCCTGTCAAACCTGCGCATCATTGCAGGCGATACCGAACAGGCCCTGCAATACATTAGCGAGGCGATCACACTGGATCCGCTGAATCCACTCTTCAGGGGATTTCGCGGCGTGATCTTTCTGGCCGCCCGCCGCTTCGAGGAGTCCGTCGATGCCTTTAACGAAGGTTTGCAGATGGCGCCGTATATGGCGATGGGTTGGAACAACATCACCACCAGCCTGCATTATGCGGGCCGCTATGAGGAAGCACTGGATGCCACGAGGGAATGGCTGCGCGTGACACAGAACACTGCGGCGTTAGAAGCACTGCAGCAAGCCGCACAATCCCGTGGATACGCGGCTGCCATGCTGGCGGTAGCACAGGTACTCGAACAGCAGGCGCTGGAAAGCGGAGGCGACTCGATAAATATCGCGCGGCTATACAACCGGGGTGAAAACCAGGAAAAAGTACTGGAGTGGTGGATTCGCGCTTTCGAGTCACGTTCACCCAATGCCTTAATGTACAAGGTAGTTGAGTTCGATGAGATTCGTGACGAGCCTGAATTTATCGAACGCGTAAACAGCCTGGGATTCTAGCCAGTCCGCCACTATCGACAGAGCCTGAAGATGCCGAGAAACCCCGGTTTCTGGGCACAGGCATCCTGCTTGGCCTTGATGGCCGCCTCGATCATTCCGACTTCCAGCAAGGATTCGGCAACATCGGGGTGTTCGATCGCCACGTTCAGAATGTGGTTCTGCAATTCCTTGAATCGAGCCTTGTGGGCTACAGCCAGGGACGATATGGGAGTAAAGAAGAAATCGCCGGTTATGAGTCCCATCTGGGCGTCGTCCGCGATTTCTCTTTCGAAAAATACCGGCATGCAGAGTTGTTCCTGGATGATGGTGTGGGTCCAATCCGTTTCCTTGCAGTTCACATTGAACTCCGGAATGTCGTTGACCGCGTTGTAACCGGCGAAGAAATCTTCTTTCGCGGTTTCCAGTTGCTGGCGCAACACGAAGAAGGAGCGTTCTGCAGTTACGATGATTTCCTCGATCGTGACATAAGGCAACTCCTGGGGCTGATCCTGGCTGGCAACACTTTCAGTATCCTGACCCATCGCCGTAAATGGCGATGCAAATGAAATCGCGGAAATGAGAATAAGTGCAGCAGTTTTGTATCTGGTCACGGTTCTGTCTCCTGGAAATCGTTGCACTATTGTGGTCCTGCACTGCCAGCGGAGCTGGTCCCGCCACCGGAGACTCCCGCCGATACCGGTGAATAAGAGCCTGACTGAATATTGACGTTCCTGAATTGAGTCGGGTTTCTCATGGCCGCTGAATCAACGCCATTGAATCCAATTGGCCTCTCCAGGTATTCCCTCAGCTCTTCTTCTCGTAACAGTTCATCCAGTCGCGCCTGCATTGTTCCCAGCTCCTGCAATTGCGCACGAAAGGCCGGGTCTGATTCCGACATAGCCAGGATCTCCTGCTGCACCTGGTCCAGTTCGTCCCTGGCCCGATATCTCAGCATCTCATCGGTCAACAAGCGGGGTCCGGTCAATGTGCTGAAAAAATTACCGACGGCGCTGTCACCAGCGTTGCGCGCTACCGCCACTTCCTGCCGATTCTGCTCGCGCATGTTTTTCAGGAACACCGGCTCGCAAACCTGCATTTGTATAAGCTCGTCCTCGGTGCGGCGGCGCTCGCAAACGATGTCAAAATCGTCGTTGCTATTGAGGGCGTTGTATTGATCATAAAGCTGTCTCTCGGCCCGTTCGATGCGAAACGCCACGGACCGTGAAGTTGCCCTGCCAATAACGTTGATTTGTTCAATGTCTCTGCCAGGGATAGTTGCCACGGGCAAATCCTGTTGCTGTGTCGCCAGCTGGTTGAAAAAATCCGCGGTCTGAATGGGTGATTCCTGTTCGGGAAAAACCTCTGTCTCCAGTTCCAGCCTGTTGTCCGCAATGGAGTCGATTCCTTCTCGCAGCAATGGCAATTCGATGTTACGCGCAACCAGGGTGGGAGCGATGGCATCTTCATCTATCTCGATTTCGATGCCAGCGGTTTGATCAACCCCGGGAGTCTCGAATGTTCGTTCCGGCAACGGTGCCGGTTCACTTGTGGATACCAATGGCGCTGGTTCGGGGTAGGTAACGTCACTGGTGGCACCCTGGTCCGCCAGGTCAATCGCATTGGCCTGGTCGGCCGCCTGCCCCCGTAGCTGACAGCGAAGCACTATCCAGGTTTGGCAATGCAGCAGATTCATCGCCCAATATTCGTGCTTCCACTATCGGCAGTGCCGGCCAGATCGCGGAAGAAACCAGCAGCGCACCGGCGAAGAATGACAGCGCCGCGATATTGGGTAAGTGATTCGGTGCAACGGAATGATCGATTTTCCGGTTGAGCAGGATGGCGATTCTTGCTGCCAGACCGTTTGAGGAATTCACACAGGCAACCGTTTGCGGAATTGTTACCGGGGTATTCATGGATTCGGCAATGGATACCAGGCTCTCGGCATAATCCCTGGCGCGTTTTTTTGCTTCCGAATCCTTCTGGTCAAAACGCAACACCCAATCGTCACAGGCCAGTTCTCTTTCGAATCGAATCTGTCGATTGACAAAGTGAATGGCCGGATGCCAGAACAGGAAGACCGACAATAGGCCCAATACCATAGCAACGAGCGGGTCACGCCGTTTGATGTGCGCCAGTTCGTGCAATAGCAAGGCATCAACAGAACCCGTGTCACTCCCTGCATGTTTAATGCGGCAATAGAACTCAGTAGGGAGCAGAATGACAGGCCGCAGGATGCCACCGGTCAGCGGTGAAGCGATCGCCCCCGTGTGCCTCACCTGGATCGTCCTGCTCAGGCCGATACGCCGGGCCAGCATGCCGCTCCTGGATAAGAGCTGCTCATCAACCGGTTCAGCCAGGGAAAACAACTGGCGCACATGGGCAAAAGAGATTGCGAACAACATCAGCTTCAGCACAGCGCCGAAGACTATAAAGGTGGCAAGGAGCGCGCCAATGCGATCCAGGGTTATGGTTTCCTGAAATGAGTCCAGCACACTTGTCCGCTGATTCGCGCTAACGCTTGGTGCAGAAATAATTCCAGGTGAGGCCACTGCAGCAGCCTCACCTGGAATCGGAGAGAACCGGGTTTCTGCTTCAGGAAACACTTGCGGTAACTGTGACCACGGTTCCTCTTGAAACGCGGGCGCAGCAGAATAGGGAGAGACTGCGGGTTCCGGGTTTGGAATCAGCACCAGTGCAGGCATGAGCACCAGAATCAGTAATGTGTCGCACCAGATATTGTGGCGCGTAGCCGCATTGAAATTTCGCAAGCGGGTGAAGGCGAAGACAAGGGCCGCAGCGAGTGATCCCAGCAACAGGTAGTTGAGGACCAAAAGCGCTATGAATTCAAAAGTCTCCTGCATTATCCCGCTCCAGCTCTTATTATTTACCTGGGTACGACTGCTTTCAGGACTTCTTGATCAGCTCCCTGAGTTTCTTGATTTCGGCCTTGTCCAGTTGTTCGTCTTCCAGCAGGTTTACAACCAGGGTCTCCGGTGAACCATCGAAAAAACTGGACAATAAATGTTTCAGCGCATTGCGGCGTGCTTCACGGCGTTCGACCAGGGGTGAATAAATAAAGGAACGGCCAGACTTGTGGTGGGTTACGTAGCCCTTGTCTTCAAGAATCCGCAACATGGTCTGCACCGTGTTGTAGGCTACCGGCCCGCTCTGCTGCAATACTTCCTGGACCTCTTTTACCGAAGCTTCCTGTTTTTTCCAGATGACCTCCATGATGCGGAGTTCACCGTCGGTCAGGGTTTTGGATACCTTGCGCGCCATTGGCTGAGACTGCTCCAATAAACTTAATTCATTAAGAACAGGCTCACTCTATATCGGGAAATTCTTTCTGTCAACTAATTAATTAGGTTTTAATTCCTCCTGCTTCAAAACTCCCAGAATTCGGTGCCTGGCACTTTTTGGTGCCTGGCACTTCAGATTCCCGGCGGCACGATGGCATAGCCGCTCAGCCCCACCAGCCAGTAGGTCAGGGATTCGAAGGCGCCGCTTGTGGCAATGGGCACATGAAGCACCTGGGGCACCACGTTGACCAGGCCCCCGGTGAGCGTGGCGGGATGTATCTTCCTGTTCTCGCGCCAGTCGTGAACCAGCAGGGCGATAATAAATAAGTCGGCTATGGCGTAGAGCGCCCAGAATGGGGCGAATTCCACAGTAAAAATAAATATATAGAAGCGGTTAATGCCGGCTCCCAGGAATCCGATGGTTGCCAGCAGGATGAGCCGGCGATGGTATTCCGGCCTGCGCGTATTTCTTATGGCGAGAATAAACAGCACCGTGAATATCAGGATAGCCAGCAGGCTGATGTACATCAGCTCGAACAGGAACGGGGTCACTTCCAGCTCGAGAGAGGCGCCTACGTTGAGGATCGTGATGACCGTGGCGAAAATGACCAGCCCGGTGGCGATGGAAATTCCCGCCGTGCCGAGGGTTTTGTGCAGCGCGATATTGCCGCTGCTGACCAGCCCCGATTGCGCCACCAGCAGGGTCATCCAGGTGAAATAGAACAGGCCGTGGAAATGCACGATGGGTGAAACCGGGCGCAGTGTGCCGGCCACCATAGGTTGAAAGTAAGAAAGGCCGAAGCCCCCGAAGATCGTGGCAAACATGGCCACGGTCATCCAGAAATAAAAACCAGGTCTAAAAGCAATCTTGGGCTGAGCACCCGCTGCGACATCGGTCATGGGCAGTCTCCTTGTTGGGGCGTTCACACATTGAGACGGCCAGCAACAATGATGCCGTGAACAGAATGGTTGTTATGCTGCACTATCTTAGGTGTTTGCCAGCCAGGGTCAAGCATCTGCACCCGCCCTCAGAATTCAGAATCTATTCATCAGGAAATAGTCTACAGACGAAATGAACAGGTTGATGAAACTGTTCCCCGCTCCCAGCTCCAGCACCGGGGTTTCCGCCAGTACCGGTACGAAAATAAATAATCCGAGGGAAAGAGAGCATATGGCATAGAACACGCAAGTCTTGGTTTTCATGGTCAGGCCTCGCTTGTTTTTGTTATCGCCCGGAAATCCTGCCCTGCCTTTCCAGTGACTTGCATGGTAGACCTGCCCCGGTCCAGTGAATATGGGCCGGGGAACCCATGGATGGGCGTACAGTAAATCGAGGCCCGGGCGTTTAATCCCGGCCCATTGGGAGGATTCAGGCCGGGATCGGGAGACGTACTGCCTGCTGCAGGTTGGCCATGGTACGGCGAAGCTCACGGTCCAGACCGGAATTGGTGAGTCTGCCCTTTTTACTATCGAAATTCTCATGGAACCTGGGCAAGGATAGGCTGCCAACCAGTTCCGCGTCGAAGATGGGCGCAGACTCCACCGCCGCCGCCAGCACGCTGGCCGCTCCCCGTGCACCGGGCGAGGTGGACAAATAGACGGCGGGCTTGCCCTGGAAAACCCGGGTATCGATACGCGAGGTCCAATCAAACAGGTTTTTCCAGGCCGCCGTGTAGGTGCCGTTATGCTCGGCGAAGGCCAACACCAGGACATCGGCATCGCCGACCTTCTCAAAGAAGCGGCGCGCCTGGAGAGGTTGTCCGAATTTTTGCTCCCGCTCAGGGCTGAACAGTGGCATCTCGAAGTCGTTAATATCCAACACCTCGACCTCGGCATCTTTCACCAGGCTGGCTGCATAGACCGCCAATGCACGGTTGATTGATTGCTTTGAGTTGCTGGTTCCGATGGCGAGCACTTTCATGGGACTACTCCTGTTAGCTACTGAGGTTGCGTTGCGTCGGCACGTCGCTGAGGTACTGCACGAACTCCACTTCGAAGCCGGCCGGATCCACAAAGTAGATATTCTTGCGCCAGGGTTCTTCGGCGCCACCCTTGGCAATCTCGTAACCGGCATCGCTCATACGCGCGATCAGCGCGTCGAGGTTGTCGGTAAGGAATGCAAAATGCGCCAGCCCTACCTGGTGCCCTTCCAGGTCGCGATTGACACCCTCGCCGTGGTCGTTGAAGGCCAGGTACTGGAAGTCATCGCCGAAATGCAGCCACTTGCGGGGTTTGCCATACCACTCACCCTCCCCCGAGGCACGCACGCGCCAGTGGGGAAAGGCCGCCTGATAAAAATCCAGGGCCGCGGGAAGGTCATCTACTACAAGGTTTACGTGTTCCAGGTGCAACATGGTTTAACTCCTTTTGTTCAGTCTGGGGCGTATGCTAATACCTCAAGTTAACTTGAGGTAAAGCACTTTTTTCGCTAAATTCGAAAAAAATTCCAGGGAGAAAGTCATGGCCGATGCAGGCTGGAGTGTGGGCAGGGTCGCCAGGCGCTGCGGTGTGCGGGTGAGCACCCTGCACTTTTACGAGGAAAAAGGGCTGATTCGCAGCCGGCGTAATGCCGGTAACCAGCGCCGTTACAAATCGGACGTGGTGCGGCGTGTGTCGGTAATCAAGGCGGCGCAGAAAATGGGAATTAGCCTCGCTGCCATCAAGCAGGCCTTCGCTACACTACCTGACCAACGTACGCCGACGGTAAAGGACTGGGAAAAACTTTCCCGCCACTGGCGGGATGAACTGAATGCCCGCATCGCTTACCTGGAACGATTGCGGGATTCATTGACCGGGTGTATAGGATGCGGTTGCCTGTCCATGAAGTCCTGCCCCATTTATAACAGCGAGGACAGGTTGGGCGCGAAAGGGCCGGGCCCGGTCATTCTGGAACGTGGGCCCGAAGTGCCGGCCTAGTTTGGATCGAGGCGCATGAAGCGACGAGGCGGGAATCCCATGCGGAAGCGTCCGCGGAAACCGATCTGGTATTCATCTTCAACCCGCTGCAGTTCCGCGCCTTCCAATGGGACGGCCCGATAGGGTGCGAACTCCTGCTGCGGCATCTTGATTTCCACTTCAGGGTTACGCATGGCCTGACGATACCAGGCCCGGGGCCAGTGATTGGCGGCGATATAATTGTTGCCGTCAATCTGCTCCAGTCGCAGTACCCGTTCGTGGCGTTCGCCGTCATCATTAAAGGTAGCGATGATGATCGACGTTCGACCCATGGGCTGGTTGGTGCCCAGGTTAATTTCGAAATTGGCGACGTAGGCAACATAACCGAGAAACAACACGGCGACCCCTATGCCACCCCACTTTGCTATTTTCTTACCATTCATGGTTTTTCCCTATTCCCTCTTGCAGCTATGACGCACTCAATAGATTATAAACTCAAGCAGGTTGTTGTCCGGGTCACGAGTATAAACGCTGGTGCCCTGTGTACTGCCTCCGTTCATCCCGCCTGTGCGGGAAACCGGCCCCTCTTCCACCTCGGCGCCAGCCCGCTCCAGCGATGCCATCAGAGAATCCATGTCTCCCTGCCATACAAAACACATGTCCCCGGAACCGGGAACCGCCGTGTGCCCGCGCAGGGAAAACTGCCCGGATTGCCATAGCTCAGGTGTGTGAAAGTTAATCTTGTTGTCACCGAATACGACTGCATAGATGCTGCCCTGTTCCACGACGCGGCACCCAAGGTCTGTATAGAACCGGATCATCTCATCCACTCGCTCCATGGGTACGGCAATGTGATCAAAGGCGCTAATCATTATGTTCACCTTGATTGTCCGGATTCGATGCAGGTTTGCGCAGGTCTTCCCGAAACCTGAGTAGCTCAGACTTGTAACCTTCACCATCGCCGAAGGCGAGGAACTCGTTGTAACGCTTGTGAGTGCCGACGACCCGGCGCGCGTGCTTGATAGGACACCAGTACTGTTCGGTGCGGGAAATGATTTCCCGGGTGTAGGCGATAACTCCATTGCCATATCCGCAGTAGACGCAATTGAACTTCTCGATGCCATTAAGATAGGCTAGCTGGTGACGATCCAGCACCACGTAGTCACCACGCCGTACGCGGGGAATGGCATAGAGGCGAAAGCAGATATGCTGGTACAGGGTCACGCTGAAATCCATGAATGCCAGTGGCACAACCATGGCGTAAATGAACGGCGCCGAGATGGCATTGCGAAAAGTGGATGTACGCAGCCAGGGCAATATGGCCACACGAAGCTTGCGATGGGCCTGAAGCATCGCGATTTCAAAGCGGATTTTCTTGCCTTCCAGTTCGTACTGGAACTCTTCCTGCTGCTTACGAAATTCTTCCCTGAGCTGGAATTCCAGCTTCGCAATCCTGTCCACCAATTCGGTTACTCTACTGGTCATGGAAGCTCCCTGGGCCGTAGATCCAAACTTTGCATTGGCCGCATATCAATATTACATTGAATTCCAGTAAATTCGGACCGCAGGGATCTGCCCGAATGGCACTGTCATTGCGCGAAATCAAATGCCGATGCGACTGGTTCATGTCAGTATGAAAGTATCGATTAAATCCACGAGGCCCTGATGAATACCGCCAAACGCTTTTACAAGGTTTCTGTTATCTGCCTGCTGCTGGGAGCCTGCCAGACGGGATATAACCCGCTGAATGACTACGAAGAACTGGACCCGGCCACAATATTCGAAAACCCGGAACCCCTTCCGTCCCAAACTTATACGCCGGAGCAACTGCAGCGGGGACGCTACATGGTACGCATGCTGGGCTGTGGTTCCTGCCATACCGATGGAGCCCTGACCGGTTCGCCCGTCATGAGCCGCCAGCTTGCCGGTTCCAGCACCGGTATTGCCTATACCAGCCCCTTCGTGGACAGCAATCCCGGCGTGGTCTATCCCCCCAACCTGACCCCGGACATGGAAACGGGTCTGGGTTCCTGGACCATGAACCGGCTGGTAGACATGATTCGCCTCGGCACCTCATCCCATGGCGGCACCAGCCTGCCGGTCATGCCCTGGCCCGCTTTCGCCGGTGTCACCGATGAAGATGCCTTCGCTATTGCAGCTTACCTGAAGAGCCTGCCCCCGGTACGGCACCAGGTGCCTGCCAATGTCAGGCCAGGGCAGAGAGCGCCAGCCCCCTTCGTACATTTCGGGGTGTACCAGAGCCGGCAATAAAAGGAAGGAGTAGTCTAGCCTGCGAGTGCTAAATCGACCTTGCCCTGGCGTTTCAGTGCACGGTAGATGAGTTGATGCAACTGCAGCTCACTGTTGTCCTGCAGTTGCAGGAACTGGCAGCGCAGGAAACTGGTATTGCTGTCACTGTCATAGACACAACCCAGCACCTTTACCCGTGAAGCGATTGCCGAATCCTCCGACAACCGCATCTCGCAATCGTCGATAAATTCTTCGCTATTGATGTGCTCGGCAACGTTTCCCTCGAACTGAATCTTGGCTCCGGATTCGGAGAGATCCACCACCTTGCCGGTAAATGGCTTGAGTGCAATTCCATGGAAAACGGCCGGGATTTCTTCGACGTCAATGACGTTGACGCGGATGGCATTGCGCGCCTGCGTGAAGTGAGCGGAGTCGGGTAGCTTGAACTGGGTGCCCACGACTTCAAAGTTGCCAGTGGCCAGGGAGGCCTTGAATGCGATCGACATGCCACCGCTGTTGGCACGGAAATAAAACTCTTCCTGGTCGCAGGTTTCCCTGCCGGAGTTCAGACCCATGACGCTGAATATCCCCTGCCGTTCGCTGACGTCGGTTAATTCAATCCCATGGCTGACTACGCGCTTTCCTGACATGCGCAGGTAACTGAAGTTCCAGTAGTAGTCCTTTACTGCGTTCAGTATTTCGATTATTTCCTCTTGCTGACCAACGTCGCCGCTGATCCCCGAAGAGTATTCGAGCTTCTCTAACAGACCCACTTTCCACACCCCTATATTGATTTGGACTCTCGGCCGCTACAGCGGCTTTTCTGGCAGAGCCAGGATCAAATCTACAATTCCTCAGGAAAAGTGGGGTTAACGGGTTCACAGATTGGGGTGGCGAGGGGGGATTTTGATCGATTTTTGCGCAATTTTGCCAAGGGGGTCACAGTTTTGAGCAGCGCCTGCTAAAGCATTGCGCCGGGCTGCAGGGCCCGGTTGGTCGTGGTTTGAGGCATTTTGCCATCCAGATTCTTACCCGGAAATGAGAGTCCACCGCAAGCAGGGGCCCCAGGGGGGGTGCCGGGTAGTAGCAAAGACTCGGGAATTAATTAGCCCGCTTTCATGGCATCTTCCATGCCCAGTTTCTTCAGGGCATCGAAGATGAGTGCGCGCAATTGCAACTCGCTGTTTACATGGAGTTGCAGGAAGCGGCAGCGGACGTAGCTGGTATCCTGGTCGGGGTCATAGAGACAACCCAGCACCTGCACGTTTGAATCCACCACCGCACCGGTAGGCAATAGCAACTGGCAGTCCGCCACTATGTCCGAATGTCCCATGTACTCGGTGACATTGCCTTCGAACTTGATCTTGGCACCGGTCTCGGACAGGTCCACCACCTTTCCGGAGAACGCCCGTTCTGCGCTGGCATGAAAAGAAACGGGTATTTCTTCGGTATCGGTGAAGTTAATGCGTATGGCACTGCGTAGCTGGGTGAAGCGAATCGTATCGGGAATCTGGAACTGACATTCGCTGCGAGTAAAAAACGCGGTGCACTCCTCCAGTTCCGACTTGAACACGAAGGACATGCCACCACTGGCAGCGCGAAAATGCAGGGACTTTTCCTGGTCAAACTCGGTAATGGGAAATTCACCGAGTAAGGTGAATGTACCCGGAGTTTCATTGACAGCGGTTAACTCAACCTCATGGGATTCCACGTGGTTATCGATCATGACCAGGTAAGTCAGGCGCCAATGGAATTTGAGCGCAAGCTCCAGGCACTCTTCGATCTCACCCTTTTCAGTGATATCCCGATTGGTATCGGTGGAATACTCGAGCTTGTTCCGCAGTGTCATTTACTGAGATCTCTTCTTATAGCTTTCTCGATTCCTGAGCCCCTGTGTCACTGAAGGGGGCGCAGGCAGGTATATTTGAGAATTTCAGTCTTGCAATTGTAAGTCAGGGAAGTGCTATCTGTGCACAAACAACGGACTCTTCCGGACATAAATGCGAATAAACACAGCCATTTGTGAACCGGTTCACATTTTGACCCAGACCCGCTAATTAGTAAGTAAGAAACTGTGTGTAGGAATACCACCTTATCGGTGGGGGAATTAGACTAAATGGTGGCTGTGGCCCGGCCACAGTTTCCTCGTCTCTGATAACTAATTTGTTCAATTCCCCGCGGCAATTCCGGCAGCGGATGGCGCCCAGTGGCAGCAAGCCGAAAAAATTCACCCTGCTTCAACTCGCTGCTTCAGCCAGTGCCATATTATTCCTCTACCTGTTATCGACCTTCTCCGGTGAAATGCCAGTCAGGGTCCCGGGCATCAATGTGGGTGAGTCTTTGCTTGTCTTTAGAACCTGCATTTTTAATCCACGGACGCGGCAGGCGCTGCCCGCTGTCTCCCCGCCAGCAAATCCCTTACACTGCTTTTCTCCATAAACATAAACAATCCAGGGGTGGTCCATGGCTGGTCAAAAATCCGATGCGCCGACATTCAATCGTCGCAAGATGCTGCTTGGTGCAGGGGTGGCACTGGGCGCCGGGCTGGCGCCTGCCATCGATCTGCTGGCCCAGGCAAATAATTCAGCCAATACCGTGGTGTTCACCAATACCACGGTGGTCAGCAACGACGAGCAGCGTCGCACGTTTCGCAATGTAGCCCTGGTGGTGCAGGACGGGATTATTGCGGCCATCGGCGACAGCGATGACATGCTGGCCCGGTATCCAGGCGCGGAGGTTTATGACGGCAGCCGCAAGGCCCTGGTGCCCGGACTGATCAATTGCCATGCCCACCTGTCGGCAACAATTGCCAAGGGTTTCAACGAGGATTTTGGATTTCCTAACAGCCTGTCGCTGGAGGAAAGCCCTGCCAGCCTGCTGTCATCGGATGAAGCTACCGTGATGTCAGTGTTGGCGGGGGTAGAAGGATTGCGCGCCGGTACCACCACCATGGTGCAAAACGTAGGCGGTATCGCCCGGGATGCCGCGGCCCTGGCGGAAACGGGCCAGCGCTGGGTTTTCGCTGAATCGGTGCGGGACATCACCACGGTTGACGGCCCCATGTCGCCACCGCGACTGGCCAACAGCGTGCCGCCGCAGTTCTCAGACCAGTTGCGCAACGAGGGCATGCAGCGCATCAGCGATCTCTATGATGAATGGCATGGAAGCAACAATGGATTAATCAGCGTGTTCCCGGCGGCGGCCCTGGCGGAACTGTCTTCACCGCAACTGCTCATGGATGTACGTGAGTTTGCCGATGCACGCGACCTTGGCTACACCATACACATGACCCAATCCCAGGCGGAAGTGGACTTTATGCTGCGTTACCACGGCGTGCGCCCGGCCATATTCCTGGACAATAACGGCTTCCTCGGTCCACGCCTGTTCGCCGCCCATGCGCGCTATTGCAATGCTACCGAGATCGCGGCACTGGGCCGCAACCGCACCATCATTACCCACCAGGCCGCCATGGCTGCCAACCGGGGAGTCAACCCGCCCATCACCGCCCTACGCGAAGCGGGCTGTACCATTGCCCTGGGTACGGACAATAACAACACCGACATGTTGCACGTGATGAAGACAGCAATATCCATGGAACGCATCCAGCGCAACGACGAGATTCCCGGCACCCTGCCCCAACCCGAGGACATGCTATCCGATGCCTGCCGCGGTGGTTCCGAAGCGGTAAACCAGGCCGGCGACATCGGCTCACTGGAAGTAGGCAAGAAAGCGGATCTGCTGGTGATCGATAGCATGAAGCCGCACCTTGTTCCGTCGGGTCGCATCCTGTCAGCCTGGATTCATAACGGCCAGCCTTCGGACATCGAGAGCGTCATGGTAAACGGTGAATTCGTCATGCGGGACCATCGCGTTCTCACAATCGATGAGGAAGCGCTGATGGAAGAAGCCTACAGCATTGGCGAAAGAATCTGGGGAAGAATACTGCGCAACGGGGAACTGCCACTGCCACGACTCTGATCGATTGCTACACTTTGTGACTTGCGTTTTAAAAGTCGTGGCACTATGCTGCGCGCCATGAAAAAGTTGCCCCGTTCCACCGCCAGGCGCTCCGCCTGCCCTATCGCCACTACCCTCGATGTAATCGGGGACAAGTGGACCATGTTGATCGTCCGCGATATCGGGATTTTCGGCCGGCACCGCAACAAGGAAATGCAGGAAGGCAAGGAAGGCATTCCCTCCAACATCCTGGCGGACCGCCTCAAGTCCATGCATGAGCATGGGATTATCAGGAAACTCAAGTACCAGCAGCACCCTCCCCGCTATGAGTACCATCTCACCGCGGCCGGCGAGGACCTACTGCCCATCGCCCGGGCCATGGCGCGTTGGAGCGTGGACCACGTAGCCGGTGTCAAGGTACCGGGAAATATCAACGATTCGCCGCAATAACTGCGACAAATTGTAACTTGTATTTTACAAGTTACTTGCCTGCGCCTACCATGCGCGCTTCGCTGGCGGTTCCCCATCTTCAACAGAGGTAATTCATGTCAATCAATAGAGTGCAGTTGGGCTTTACTCTGCTCCTGACCCTTACGTTTTCTTCCGGTGCCCTGGCGCAAACCGCTTCCGGTGACAATTCCACAGTCACCTACGCCGCGTCCTACTTCAATGAGTTTTCTCCGCTCACAGTCAATGACATGCTCGACCGGGTACCCGGGATTGACCTCATCATCAACAGCGGTGGCCCCAATGCCGATGGCGATCGCGGGCTGGGCTCGAGTTCGAGCATCCTGATCGATGGCAAGCGCCTGGCGGGTAAGGCTAACGAGGCGCGGGCCCAGTTGGATCGCATCAGTGCCGACCAGGTGAGCCATATTGAAATCGTGCGCGGTACTTCATCGACACTAGACGTGCAGAACAGCGGGCAACTGGTCAACATCGTGTTGCTGGAAGCGCAGTCGCAAACCAATATCTCCTCCGAAGTCAGCGCCACCCATTATGAAGACGGCACCATGGATCCCGGGGCATCCCTGGCCATCAGTGGACAAACGGGAAGCCTGACCTACCTGGTGAGTGGTTCGGTGGAACCGGGATACCAGCGCACCCAATCTCTAGAGATAGCCGTCAACGGCGACTATTCGCCCCACGAAATAATTAGCTTTGATCGCTACCGTGACCAGACCAATTATTCTTTCAACAGCAATCTCAGCTGGGAGCTGGCGGGCAATGATCGACTGGCGTTGAATGCACTCTACAACGAATACGATCCCCCCTCGACACTGAATCGAACCTTGACCAACCTGGATACCGGTGTACCGATAACAAGGTTTGAACGGGAACAGACTCCGGCAACCGGTAACGACTGGGAACTCGGTGGCGACTACGAAAACAGCCTGGCTAACGGCGACCGCTTCAAGGCACTGTTCATCGTCAATGAAAAGGAATTCGCATCGACCCGGGAGCGCTTTACCTCGGCTACCGCGGGGGGGCCGGAAACCAAGAACCTGTACCTGGACACCAGCAGCCGTTACCGCGAGCGAATCTTCCGCTCTTCATATACCACCGGCCTGTCTGAGGGGCAGGGCCTGGAGTTTGGTGTGGAAGTCGCCCAGACCATACAGGATTCCGACCTGAAGCTGGGCCTGTTAACCGGCGGGCCGGGCTCACCGGAATTCGGTGGCCTCACCCCGGTAGCATTCAACAATGCCATCTCCACGGTGGAAGAGCTGCGTTACGAGCCCTTTGCCATACACAACTGGCAGATCAACCCGCGCATGTCCCTGGAAAGTTCACTGGTGGCCGAGTACTCCGAGATCGAGCAGTCGGGAGATGTGCAGAACAAGCGGGATTTCAACTACCTCAAGCCGAAGTTTGATTTTCGATTCGACCTCAGCTCCACCCTGCAATTGAAGGCGACCCTGGAGCAATTTGTCGGCCAGCTCAGCTTCGCGGACTTTTCCCGCTCCAGCAACGAGCAGGATGACGATGAAGACACCATTACCGGTAATCCCCTGCTGGAACCGGAAGAGAGCATACGCCTGGAACTAGGATTGGATTACCGCCTGCCCAATGACGGCGGCGCCATCAACACGCGCTACTTTCATTACCGTTTCGATAACAAGATTGCAGGCATTGATATTTCCACACCGGGTAACCTGGACATGACCAATGGCAACGTGGGTCGCGCCGATGCTTACGGGATCGAAACGAATGTCAGCCTGCGCCTGGGATTTATCGGCCTGTCTAACGCCCTGCTAACTGGCTCGATAACGGTGCAGAACGCGGACATAGAGGTGGACCCTTTTACTGACAGGGATGCCCGTATCTTTCCCTATGACCGCGGTGGATACCGCTTCGGTTTTCGCCAGGACATTTCCTGGCAGAACCTGAACTGGGGAATCAATTTCTTCGAACGTATTGACGGCAACCGTACACGCTACGATATCGACAATCGCTTTGAACTGGCTGTGCCATCCAACATGAGCGCCTTCGTCGAATCGCAGGGACCGTTTGGACTCACCTACCGCCTGGAAGGCAGGAACGTGAAAGATTCCGGGCGTTGTTTTAACCGCTTCCGTTACGCCGGTGATCGCCGTACGGCACCGCTGTCGGAATTGGAAAACATCTGCAGCACTACCGGACCGGAGTATTCACTGGTGGTACGCGGGAATTTCTAACCGGTTCGCCGGCAACGGATCCTGCATTAGCGGCTTAAGAAAAAATCAGGGTAAACGGAATCCACAAGCGCTTACCCTGATCAAGCGATACCTCACGCTTAAAGGATGATTGCCCAGACTGCCCAACAAATTAACGCGGTCAGGATCGGGGTAGTAGAAAGCACCCACATTTTCTTTACATCAGTCATCTGCCTGTCTCCTCAATGTGACTATTTGACTCTCGTTCCCGGCAAGCAGTGCATTGGCCCGCTGGAACGCCGTACTGTCATAGTTATTGCAGAAGCCGTGCCAAGAATTGGGTTGATTTATAACTAGCTGTTTTTGTTAAAGAAACAATTTTCCAGGGCCCTTATTAGCCGGGAAAATCGTTGCCAGGACGTTAGAAATTTGCCATATTTGACAAAACTTTTTGTCAGATATGGCAGAACATGGAACCCATCGCCACCGACAAGCGGCTGCCCCTGGTGGAAATCCTGGAAGGCTTCGACTGCCCCGCCATCCTGGTAACCGCGGACTACCACATCCTTGCCACGAACCAGCATTACACCGACTCCTTCGGTGAGCTGGATCTTGATCAGACTCACTACTGCTACCAGGTTTCCCACGGCTACCAGGTGCCCTGTGACCAGGCAGGGGAGGACTGCCCCCTCGGTGCCGCACGGAAATCCGGCCACAAGGAAAGGGTGTTGCATATCCACCAGACCCCTCGTGGCAAGGAACACGTAGACGTGGAAATGCTTCCCATCCATGACGGTGACGGCAAGCTTTTGTATTTCGTTGAACTGTTACACCCGGTACCCCTGGCCAGCGGAGATGTAGCGGAGCAGGAACTGGTGGGGCGCAGTAAACCTTTCGAAGCGATGCTGGCTCGGCTGTCACGTGTCGCCAAGACCGATGCCGCGGTACTCTTGCTGGGTGAATCCGGAACGGGCAAGGAACTGGCGGCTAAGGTCATTCACATGGGCAGCGCGCGCAGCGACAAGCCGCTGGTAACCCTGGAATGCGCCGGCCTGACCGATTCATTGTTCGAGACCGAGCTGTTTGGCCATGTGAAAGGAGCATTCACCGGTGCCCAGTCCGACAAGAAAGGACTGGTGGAACTGGCCGACGGCGGCACCCTGTTCCTGGACGAGCTCGGCGACATTCCGCTCTCTATGCAGGTAAAACTCCTGAGGCTGCTTGAAACCGGAACCTACCGCCCGGTTGGCAGTGGAGAAGTGAAACGTTCCGACTTTAGACTGATTTGTGCAACCCACAAGGATCTCTATGCCATGGTTGAGCAGAAAGATTTTCGCAGCGACCTGTTCTACCGCATCAATGTTTTTCCTATCCATGTCCCATCACTGGCGGAACGCAACGAAGACATACCGATGCTGGCAAACACTTTGCTCTCCCGCATGGATCCAGGCAAGAAATGCCGCTTCAGTCCTGACGCCACCGAATTGCTGCAACAAAAGCATTACAGGGGCAATATCCGTGAACTTCGCAACCTGGTGAGCCGCGCGCTGGTGCTTGCAGACGATGACACTATCGATGCATCGGTCATTCAACAGGCCATTTATGAAGGCAGGCCCCCGGAAGCCGAACCCGGAGCCGCAACGGCGCCGATAGACTGGGTTGACCTGAAGACTCATGAGAAGAACTACTTGGTACAGGTAATGCAAGCCCACGGGGGAGACAAGGAGGCCGTAGCAAAGCTGTTAGGAATTAGCGTGCGATCCCTGTACCGGAAGCTGGAGGAGTAATTCTAGTTTACCCGGTAACCGTAGGATTCCATCAGTCCGCGCACCTGCACACTCTGCAGAAACTGCAGAAAATCACGGCAGGCAGCGCAATCCTCGCCTTCCCTGAGTAGTACGGCGTCCTGGCGGATCGGTGAATAAAGGTTACCCGGCAGCACCCAGCCGCTGCCGATGATTAAACCGTCGGCGCCGGACACCTGGGACAGGGCTACGAACCCCAGCTCCGCGTTGCCGGTTTCCACGAACTGGAAGGTCTGGGCGATATTTTCCCCCATCACCCAGCGCTCCTGGGTGCGTTCCACCAGGTTTAGTTCCTGCAATACTTCCAGCGCCGCCTGCCCGTAAGGCGCGAGTCGCGGATTGGCCAGCGCCAGGCGTTCAAAGTCATCGGTGTAAAGAATCTCTGTGCTGTCTTCCAACAGCTCCTCATCGGCGGACCACAGCACCAATCTGCCCCGGGCATAGGTGAAGCGGCTGCCCGGCACCGTGAGAGCGGCCTGTTCCAGGCGCAGGGGTTTGTCCTGGTCGGCGGAAAGAAATACCTGAAATGGAGCGCCGTTACTGATCTGGGCAAAGAAGCGACCGGAAGAGCCCAGGGCCACATTCACCTCGTGCCCGCTTTCCGCTTCAAAACGGGAAACGATTTCCGCCATGGGCGCGGAAAAATTTGAGGCTACAGCCACCAGAATTTCCTCGGCCCCGGCATTGCCGGAGGAGGCAAGGCAGAGCAGCAGAGCAAGCTTGTTACCAAGAGATTTCATCGTGAGGAATCGGCACCGGGCCTCGTTATATAACAAAATATATAACGAAAATATACGCACCGCAGACGTTTTTAGTATCCGATTCGCAAATTCATGATTACCACATGAGGCACAAAAGTCACAAAGGAGATTCTGTAGCAATCTATCCCAGGTAACCGTGCTGGGCCAGTTGTACCCGGATACCATCGGGATCATTGAAGTAAAGCTGGTCACCCCCACTGGTTCGATTGGCGGGATTGCGATTGACGTCCGCATCGATGCCATGATCCTGCAGTTTCTCCGCCATCAGGTCCGGGTCATAGTTATCGACTCCGATACAAAGGTGATGCATGGTGCCGGGATTGGGCAGATTGTAGAGACCGAGAAAACTCTCGGGACCCAGCCCCATGTTGAGACCACCATTGGCCGGTCTACTGATTATTTCCATGCCCAGCACCCGGTTATAAAAATCTGCCGAACGGTTTACGTCGGATACAGACAGGGAAACATGATTCATGGAACGGCCCATGGCCACAGGAGGTACCGATTGAGCACCGCTGCTCGAAGTCATCGTCGCGCCCGTTACACTGAGCAGCGCCGCGACCAGCTCCCTGCGTGACAGCTTTCTCTGTTCGAAATTGTCCAGTAGTGATTCTATGGCTCGTAAATCATTTTGCATTGCAAGCTCTCCGATTTCTGAATAGCACCCAATAAAAAAGCCACGCCAGGAGAACCTGGCGTGGCTTTTTCACGAAAAGTTAAAGCAGATTACAGTTCGCTGGCAGGCCAGGTCGGCGCGCGCTCGCGGGTAGTAATCGGTCGAATTCCCTTGTAGACAAACTTCTGTACACGAGAACCTTCATAGGTCTCTGTGGTGTACAGGTTGCCCTGGGAGTCAGTCACGATGCTGTGAGGTGCATACCAGGTTCCTGGCTGGCGGCCACCCTGGCCCATGGTGTAAAGCACTTCCATGGACTGGCGATCAATGATGGAAACCTTGAAGTTCTGTCCATCAACCAGGTACATGAATTCCTGCTGCGGGTCGGTGGAGAAAGAGATGTCCCAGGTAGAACCCTGATTGCGGGTCTGCGGGTTGTACACCACTTCTCTCACGAAGGTACCGTCAGTTCGGAATACCTGTACGCGATCTGCGCCACGGTCACACACGTAAACCAGGCCGTCGTTGGAAGGCTCGGCGCAGTGTACCGGACCGCGGAATTGTTGCGGGCCGGGTACGCCTGGTGTGTAAGTTACGTCGGCGTCGTCATCGGGAGTATTGCCATAGGCACCCCAGAATCGCTTGACCGCACCGCTGGCCATGTCGACAACAGCGACGCGCTTGTGCAGGTAACCGTCAGCGAAGTAGGCTTCGTTTGCTTCCAGGTCGAAGGCGATTTCTGCAACGCGACCGAAGTGTTCGGTGCTGTTGCTGTCGGCGTCTTCACCCTGGATACCGATGGTGCGGATGTATTCACCCCAGCGGTTGAAAACCAGCACGTGGGAGTCGCCGCCACCGTTGCCGCCGATCCACACATCGCCGTTGGGCGCCACTTCGATACCGTGGTTGGAAGCGGGCCATATATAAGGAGCGTCGGGATCGGGTCCACCCCAGGCATTAACCACGTTGCCTGCAGCATCAAACTCGATAATTGGAGGCGCAGGCTGGCAGCATTCTGCTACACCGCCGGTAAGGCCGATCTCGGTGTTGCCGCCAAACTGGGAAGCATCGTTTCGATGAACTACCCAGACATGGTCTCGTGCATCCACATCTACCCCGATGGTGTTACCCATGGCCCACATGTTGGGGAGTGGACGCGGCCAGAATGGATCAACCTCGAAATGGGGCGCCACCTGTTGACCGGATTGCGCCACGCTGGCCTCCTGGAACTTGGATTGGCCAATACCCATGGCAACGAGTGCGATTACGAGAGCCGATCCAATTGAAAGCTTGAGTTTTGTCATTTTTATCTCCTGTATTGCCCAGATTCTGCCTATGCCTGGGGCAAGGGCTCCATTATAGCCACATGAAGGTTCAGTACCAGCCGAAAATGCTGCAACCGGCCGATTTTTTGGGGCTTTGCGAGGATTTTTTCTATGCAGGTGTCCGAGCGTATGTTCGGTGCCACGTTTGTTCCGCACTAAAACGTGGCACGCTCAATCCTGACCAGGAAATGCAGTAAATTTTCCTTGTATCACAAGGGCATAATCTCGACTTTGCGAAAACGCAGGGTACCCCGGCCCCATTGCAGGCCGAACGGTCCGGAGGACAGGGTGTCATCTTCCACGTCCACCGTGGTTTCACCGTTCAGTTCCACCTTCAGGTGATTGCCCTGCAGGGTCAGGATATAGACATTCCACTTGTCGCCGGCCTGGGGCCTGGGTTCATCCACCGGGGCGATGTGCACGATGGCGCCGGTCCCGAAACTGGGGTCCGGGCGCTGGTCGTAGATATTTGCCTCGTAGCAATTGCGGTCGGTGATGCGATTGCGATCTTCACAGCGCATGTAAATGCCGCTGTTGGCATCGGGACTGGCCCAGAATTCCACCCGCAACACGAAATCGTCATAGCTGTCTTTCGAAACCAACCAGGAGGCGCCGCTGCCCTCTGTTGCCATGATGGAGTTCATGCGCGGTGTCCAGTTGGCATCACCGAGCCGGTCGAAGTTTTCCAGGCCATCGGTGCCGTCGATCAGCGTGATCCAGTCATTGTCCGCGGCACCAGCCTGTAAGCTCACTGCTGCAAGCAGCAGCGCCATTGTATTGATTCGGGTTTTCATTGTTTTCATTTTACATCCTTCTATTCATTGAATTCGAAACGGGACAATCGCTCACTGTCACTGGCCGGCAGATCGCCAAAGAGCAAGTCGCGATAGCGTTCGTCACCATCCACATAAAGTTTTAACCAGGCGGCGCCCATGTAACCCACCAGGTCGAGAACATCCATATTGGGTTGCAAGCGGTCACCGGGTGTATCTGTATTGGCAATGAAATGATTGCCGCCCTTGATTTCCAGGTACATCTTGGGGACCTGGGTCGCCAGGGTCTGGAAATGGGGCCAGGCATGCACCGCCGACGGTGCGATGCGATCGATCTCACCGGCAATCACCAGGGTCGGCACCGAGACTTCACCGAAATCCCCATCGGGTTGCCAGGGTGTAAATGGAATCGCCGCCTTTATCTGATCGCTGTGATCATTGGCCGCCAACAGCGTGCCACCACCTCCCATTGAATGCCCCATCACCGCCATGCGCGTGGGATCGATTTTTGTGTACAGGGGACTGCCGCTGCGCCCGGACTCGTCTCGCAATACATTGATGGCGGCGATAAGCGCCTCTGCGCGCAGGTCTGGCGTATCGCCCAGCTCATTGGTATCCAGGGTAAGCACGGCAAAACCATGGGACGCGAGATGAGGACCCCACCAGCTCATGTTTTCCTGGCGCTCCATGAAGCCGGGTGAAACCGACACACCGCCAAAGGGTTCGGTCTTGTCACTGGGGTAGTAAATGGTGCCGGCGCCGAATTCGGCGACACTGGGAAATTCCGTATAGGAAGCAACCTGGTAAGGACCGGCCTGGCGCAGCGCCTCGCGAGTGATGGCCTGGCCGTATGCCTGCAGTGACAGGAACGTAGTCAGGACGATGAAAAATAGTTTCGGGATGAAGCGGATCGTCATGGTAAATCTCCAGGACAGCGAAGCCATGACCGGCTACTGTATTTTTATTTTGGCTGCAATGAAAGCCCATTCATCGGGCAATTCAATCGGCGAATGCAGTCTCGTTTGCCAGGGATAGTACTTCCAGCGCCTGGCTGGCGATCAACTCGCTTTGCTGGCGGTGGGTCAGGTGTCCCTGCTCCGGTATGCGGATGACATTGGTATGGTCAGGCAGCGCTCGTTCCGCGAAATCCAAGTTGCGCGGGTCCACCAATTCGTCTTCCTCTCCCTGCAGGTAAACCATGGGAATATTCACGGACGGCCACCACGGCTCCAATTCCCGCAGCGCGTTGGCAACTCCCCAGATCTCCACATTCGCTTTCACCAGGCGATCATCAATAATGGCGGATACGGGCCAGACACTTGCGGCATAGTTATACCAGCGCGGTTTCCCTAACACCGGATCGATGGCTCCCGAAGCCATGACCAGGCCATCCACCAGTTCGGGATGCTTGAACGCAATATAGGGTGCAATAGATGCACCGTAGGAATGACCTACCAGTATCATGGACTGGTTGTTGGACTCGGCTTTTAATTTTCGCAACAGGGGTTCGATCAGCTTTACCTGTTCGGCAAATACCCCTTCGGTTTCCTTCCATGGCAGGGGTGAACCACCCCATCCAGGCCGGTCGATGGAAACCAGTCGCGCTTCCGCCAGCAGCCGGTCGTGACCGAGCAGTCGTCCCAGGGAGCGCCAGCTACCGGGGGTACCGTGAATGAAAACAATGGTGGGTTTACCCACGGTCCCCGCCTCGGCATAGTGCAGCTTGAAATCACCCACAGCATGCAAGTTCAGGGAGGCTCCCAGGGTAACGGCCAGGTTACCGCCCAGCTGTTGTGGCGCCGCGCCCTGTTGCGGGCCGGAGGCACAGCCTGACAGCACCAGGCAAAGGAATGCACTTGTGAATAATCTTGTTGTCATGGCCGGGACTTTCATTCTGGATCGATTATACAAATCCTCGTGCTGCCGTCACTCAATCCGCACTAATCTCCTCTTTAAAATCCCACGGGAAAGGAGTAGTTTGAACGGCATCTGACTCCCGATAATAACAAGACTTCCGGAGGTTCCGATGAAATTCACAGGCAAACTGATGGCGTTCATCCCCATCATGGCCGGACTGGGCTTCCTGGCCCAGGGCAGTGCCCAGGACACCGCCATTCCTCGCACCCACGATGGCATGCCAGATATGACGGGCACCTACACCTTTCGCACCATTACGCCCCTGCAGCGGCCACGGGAACTGGCGGACAAGGCCACCCTGACCCCCCAGGAAGCAGCGGAATGGGCCGCCTATGAAAACCAGCGCCAGAACCGGGACCTGATCATCGATTCCGTGGGCGGTGCCGGTTATCCGCCTGGGGTTATTTCCTATAACGAGTTCTGGTATGAGCGCGGCACCGATACCGTCGCCGACCTGCGCACTTCGCTGGTTTACGACCCGCCCAACGGCCGTCTGCCACCCCAAAACGAGACCGGCAGGGAACGGTCTGCTTATACTTACGAGGTGCGCAAGGCCAGCGCCGGACCGGAGGCACGTACCCTGAACGATCGTTGCCTGCTGAACGCACGGACCGGCCCGCCGATCCTCTCCGGTTCCTATAACAACAATATCCAGCTGGTGCAGACCGACGATTACGTGATGATCATGAGCGAGATGATCCACCACGCCCGCATCATCCCCTTCGCCGATGACTTCAGTCACCACTTCGCCCAGTGGGCGGGTAATTCCATCGCACGCTGGGAAGGCGAAACCCTGGTGATCACAACCAAGGATTTTTATCCCGACTACGGCTGGCGCAATACCTCTCCGCAGATGCTAGTGGAAGAACGCTTCGCCATGATCGATGCAAACACACTGGACTATGATTTCACGGTGGAGGATCCCAACACCTGGGATCAGTCCTGGTCAGCAAAGCTGCCCATGCGCCGCATGAGCGATCCCATTTACGAGTACGCCTGTCACGAAGGGAATCACGGGCTCATGGGAATCCTGGCGGGCTGGCGCCGCTATGACGTGGAAGGCAAGAACGAAGGAATTATTCCATCTATTAACGACGAAGAATAAGCAGGGCCATCACTACCAAAAAGCCAGGGCATTGCCCTGGCTTTTTTTGTATCAGCAATAAACGGGATGCGACTAGCCCGGCGACTCCTGGGGAGCAGGCACTGGCTGGCTGCGCATTTGGTCAGCAGACTTTTTGAAATGAAACTCTTCCAGCTTCACATCATCCAGCCCCACCTGGTCGAACGGGTCTTCCATGTGTTCCTGCACGTTATAAAGAGAAATTAGAATGAAGCCGTGAACAATGGCCAGTGAATAGATCACAATAGGTGCACTGGTGGACATTTCATTCATCAGGGTAGGAATAAACACAAAGGGAAACATGTAAATAAACACCAGGCAGTACGCACGCAGGGCGATGGGTGTTCCATGGAGCTTGAGTCCGACCGTATTTTCCATGGCGGCGTTCACATCCTTGAGGAATCGGATGATCTTCAGGGCAACGCCGCTGGAAATACTGTCCCGGTTATTGTTTATAAATTCGTAGACTTCGTTGAGCTTCTCGCGGACCTCTTCCTGGTGATACTCCCCACCTTTCAATACCTCGAAAAAAGCCGCGGAAATATAATTGAGATCTTCCGCGACCCCGCTCTTGACCTCGTCACTCAGCTTATTGTTGTTCGCGAAACAATAGTAGACGGCGTTGAGGGATGCCTTGAACACACTGAGCAGGCGGATCACCATATCCCGCTTGCGAAAGGCCTGGCGAATCGTGAACACCAGCGGAAAGACCACGGCGATGCTGATCAGGGTAATGTTCAGGTTGTAGCTGAAGCTATACGTGTAACAAAGGTAGGTAATGCCAATGCACAACAGGATTACATACCCTGTTTTGAAATCGATAATGGCGAAATACTTTTGCAACATGAGGCGGCGGATTCCGGAATCTAACCAGTTGATGCTAATCAAGTACAGCGGCGATGTAAACGTATAAATATCACGGATCTAGGGCGTTCTGGAACGCATATTGATAGCCATATGGGGCCACGCTACACTGGCCCGAGCCTGCAAGCCCAAATTATGCTTCAGAGAGCAATGCTCATGAACAGACCTACATTCCTGGCCACCGCGATTCTCCTCTGCTCCAACCTGTCATTGGCGGCGGAGCCCGATCCCCTTTTTGCAAGCGATGCAGTGCTGGCGATAACACTGACGGCCCCATTCGACACCATCGATGATGAGCGGGAAGCAGACAAGGAATATGAGGGCACCCTCAGCTACGTCGATGATAACGGCAGCGAGGTAGTATTGGATGCCAGCTTCGAAGTCAGGGGCAACTGGCGCCTGGATCCGCGCAATTGTGCTTATTCCCAGTTGTGGGTAGACCTGCGCCGCGGGCAGTTGCCCGGCACCCTGTTTGAAAACCAGAATCGCCTGAAGTTGGTGGTGCAGTGCCGGCGCCAGGATCGCTATGCCGAGTATATTCACAAGGAGCGACAGGTGTACCGCATTTTTGCCCTGCGGTCGGACTACAACTTTGATACCCGGGCACTGGAAGTGACCTATATCGACAGTGAAGACCCTGATGAGATTCGTACCCATGTCGGCTTTTTTATCGAACACCAGAACCGGTTGGCGGAACGATTTCAAATGGCGGAAGTGGAAGAAAACCTGGTGGGTCAGCTCGACCTGAATCGCCTGCAAAGCACGCTGGTATCGATGTTCATGTACATGATAGGTAACACGGATTTTTCGTTGATTCAGGGGCCTCCGGACGATGAGTGCTGTCATAACAGTAAGTTGCTGGAGGCGGAGAACACCGAGTATTTTCCGGTTCCCTATGACTTTGATGCCTCTGGCTTCGTGGACACCAGCTATGCACCACTACCCAATCCCGAATATCGCATACGCAATAATCGATCGCGGGTTTATCGCGGTTTCTGTGTTGACGACGCAACAGTGATTGCGGCGGCGGCAAGATTCCAGGAGGCGCGAGAAGCAATCATGGACATCGTCGGCAATGACCCCCATGTGAGCAGCCGCGTGACGCGAAGCAATGTGCGCTTCATGGAAGATTTTTTCGAGATCCTCGATGATGAAGAAGAACTCAGGGATGAAATTATTGACGAGTGCCGCGGTTAAGTCCTCGATTCCCATGCTTGCGCAATTAACCCGACTGCTTTCCCTCTTTCTTTGTGTTGCTGCCCTGCAGATTTCGGCGGCGGCCGAATACCAGTGGCAGGACGTGGACAGGGTCGTCGCCATCGGCGATGTGCACGGCGACATGGATGCGCTGGTGGAAACCCTGCGCGACGCAGGACTGATCAATCGCCGAAATAATTGGACCGGCGGCGCTACCCACCTGGTACAGGTTGGCGACTTGCCCGACCGTGGCCCGGACACCCGGGAAATCGTCGAGCTGATGAAGGAGCTCGAAGAGCAGGCACGCGAAGATGGTGGCATGGTGCATGCCCTGATTGGAAACCATGAAGCCATGAACATGCTCGGTGACCTTCGCTACGTTCACCCCGGTGAGTACGAAGCGTTTCGCACCCGCGATTCTCGCCGCATTCGTAACAACTTATACGCTGCCCACCTGGAACAAGTTGAAGCGGCAAACCCGGAGTTCGTGGCCGACGATACGTATCGCGACCTCTTTAATGAGCAATACCCCCTGGGCTATGTGGAGCATCGCTTTGCCTGGGCCGCCGATGGGGAGATAGGTGCCTGGGTGGCACAGCACAACAGCATCATCAAGATTAACCGCAGCCTGTTTCTTCACGCCGGCATCAGCCCCGACGTGCTGGGTACTCCCCTTGAAGATATAAACAACAGGATACGCGCCGAATTGACCGGTGACCTGGGGGAAGAACCGGGCCTTTCCGAATCGGAAACCGGACCGCTATGGTATCGCGGCCTGGCGCAACAGGATGAAGCCCTGGAGGCAGCCCACGTGGATGCGGTGCTGGCGTTTTACGATGCCGACCGAATCATTATCGGACACACCCCCGGCATGGGTACGGTCATTCCACGATTCGGTGGCAAGGTACTTCTCATTGATACCGGCATGTCTGCCTATTACGGCGGGCATCGTGCCAGCCTGGAAATCACGGGTGATGTGTTCAGCACCCAGCAGGGCGACGAAAAAGTAGCGCTACCCACAGATGGCTCAAATTTATTGCCCTATCTGCAAGCGATCGCTGAAATAAAAGACACGGTACCGGCCGCACTTCAAGCCCTGATCCAGCAACTGGAAAATCCACCGCCTCCCGTCCCACCGCAGTAAGTGCTGCCCGGTGGCACGCCTAAACATGCATAGACTTCACCGGGCGTAGCCATTATCCTTTAAACGAAGCACCGGGCTTTGCCCGTAAAACAATATTGCAGGAGAGTACCCATGCGACTATCCCCCACCGTGGCCGCAATCGCCGCAGCCTTTCTCTCAGGGCTTACCCTATTGATCGCGCCAGTCCTCGCCCATCATGCCAGTGCTCCGTTCTATGACCCGGAAAACCAGGTGGAAATCCAGGGCACGGTGACGCGATTCGTGTTTCGCAATCCCCACGCCTTTCTCTATCTCGACGTGGAAGGAGAGGAATGGCAGGTGGAGCTTGGCGCACCAGTAAGCCTGCGCCGCACCGGCTGGACCCCCGATACCATTACCGTTGGTACGGTGCTGCAGGTGAGAGGAAACATGTCCCGTGCCGAAGGATCACGCGGACTTTGTTGTGTACGGATGACTCGTGAAGACGGCAGCCCCGTGGTATCGGGTGGTCGTGTCCGCGAAGAACGAGTCGATTAACCGCCCTGGCAGACGAAGGAGGAATTATGAAGCAATCAATGCAACGCTTTGCCAAACTTCTCGCTTTGCTGGGCGGAATTTCATTCACAATATTATATGGTGTAGTGCAGATTAATGCACAATCGGATGAGATACCCAACCTGGCGGGGATATGGAACGGCGGCTTTGGGGCCCGCCCGGTTAACGGTGAGAATGTTCCATGGGGAGAAGACAACTTTCCGAAACTGAATGCCCGGGCCCTGGCTTACCAGGAAGTTTGGGAAGAAATCATGGCACCGAAGTACGACTGCCAGCCGGCATCGTCACCCGCCATCCAGTACGACCCTTACCACATGCAGGTGACCCAGTGGCCCGACCGGGTCTTGTTCCGCTATGAGAAAGACGACCAGCTGCGCACGGTGTGGCTGGACGGGCGTGAGCCGGATTCCACGGACTTCAGTATCCAGGGTTTCTCCACCGGTTATTACGAGGATGGCTCACTTTACGTGCGCACTACCCACTTCGTGTTTGATATTGCCGGCTTCGACGATTACAACGGCATTCCTTCGTCCCAGCAAAAGGTGGTAACCGAGCGCTACTGGCGCGATGGAGAAGACCTGCGGATTACCCTTACCGTGGAAGACCCGATGTTCCTGGAGGAACCTACCTCCTACACCACGCGCTGGATTCCCGCGGCGGAAGGCTACCAGCTCGCGCCCTACGAGTGTGATCCCGAGGCGGCCCGTGCATCGGTTCGCTTTTTTCCATCCAAGTATGACTAGACTGAGATAAGAAGCCGGCGCATGCCGGCTTTTTTCACCCCGTACCGACGTAGGGAATCAGGCGCCCCAGCAAAAGGACTCCCATCCAGGCTGTCAGCGATGTTATCGCCACGAGCCTGGCCACGGCAGGTGTTGCGCTTGTTTCATTCCACTGTGACATCACCGGGCTCACCTTCCAGTGATACAGGGCTGCGTTTAGGCCCGCAATCACGATCAACATCATCTTCAGTTGAAACCCGATGTTTATGGCATAGCGGGTCGGGTCACCGATGATGAACAGCATTCCAGTGAGCAGGTTCAGGATGAATCCTGCCCAGACCAGGGGTAATAAACTGTAGGTCGAATCGGCATTGATGGAACGATACAGTCCCAGCATGCGCAGATCGATAATCAACAATGCTCCAAGCATCACGCTAAGGCCGACAAAATGCAGTGTTTCCAGTACAGGCCACAACCAGTAGGTCTCCGAGATCAACTGGTTAAATGAACTGTCGGCAATTGCCCTGGCGATATCGTTAATCATCTAGTTCACTAAAAATATGCAATGAGTCGACCCGCGCTGATTGCGGTAATCCATATAAACAGTGACATGATCGCCAGGGGCTTGAGTGAGTTGTACTGTCCTCCTGGCGCCGGATCGTCGCTTTCCGTTGCGCCAGCCTGGCTGCGAATTCTCGCCTGTATCATTACCGCCACTACCATGCCGGCAATAATGCTGCATATTTTTATGAGAAATGGTGTATTGACTACAAAAATTGTGGCCTGGGAGGTAAACAACAGGAAACCGGAAACCAGGTTCACGGCAAATCCGGCCCAGGCAAGCTTGCCCAGTTTCAGGAAAATTTGCGGGTCAATGTCCTTGATTACACCGGCAAGACGAAGGTCGCGCATGGCGAAGATGCCTACGACTATAGCCAGGCCAACTATGTGAAAGCTGAGCAGTGATGGATAAGCCCACAGGGATAGGGCCACCCAGTCGGCGACAGGGGTTGTTTCTAACCAGGCAAACACGCCAATTTCTACTTGTTATATAGCAACGGGGTGATTGTACAGCGATAGACTGTCATCAACCAGAAATGAATATAAGGATGAACTAAAGCGCGCGCTGCGTAGACAGCCGTAACTTGACCAGCTGCTTTTCAATCTCTTCGATATCGAAGGGCTTGGGGATGTGACCAACTACCTGCAGGTTCATATGCTGCCCCTGCAAGGTGGTGAGTTCGCGTTTTCTCCTGGACATGCCACTGACGATGAATATCTTGGACCGGCATTTTTCCCTGGAAAGGAATTTGCAGACTTCCAGGCCTTCATCGCCGACACCCTCGGTTCCTTCATCGAGGCCGAGATCGAGAAAGATCACCTGGGGCAGGTAAGTCGGGTAGACCTCTTTCACCTCGTGCTGATCCTGGGCACTGGCGACGTGATACCCGGCATCCTCCCCTACTTCTTTTAATATCTCAACGATCGCCGGGTTGTCATCGACGATAAGAAGTTTGGGTTTGTTCAGGGAATCGGGGTCTGCTTCCATGACAGCCATGTCTGTGGCTCGCTAAATTCTAAGCTACTGAATTATAACCAATGACTGGAACATGGGCAGAAATTACCGGGAATAGCTGGCGATTTTGACCCGCAAACATCCCCGTTGTAAGAATTATCTGACAATTGATGGCAACTCAGGCCCTTGCTTACCCAAGACTGTGTCCTATGACTGGATCCGCTACTGTTCCTTCAGTCCTGCCACTCCACAATGGTATTGAAACCAGCGAATGCCATGCGCCGGCTTTCGAATGGCACTGAATCCATGCTCATCTCGCCCATGCGCGGATCCGCCATAACTTTCTCGTTGACTTCATCGCGATGTTGCTTGGATTTATAAGTGATAAATGCGAAGACAACTGTTTCACCTTCTGCAGCGGCAGCCGCTTCCATAAACGGCCGTACTTCGTCGCTGCCATCGTCGTCCAGTACGCATTCCTTGTAGTCCAGGGCGCCATGTTCTTTCCATACAGAGGCGGCGAGCTCGGCGAGCCTGCGATAGTCATCCAACTTGTCTGCCGCCAGTGGCAATAAAAATCCATCTACATAACTCATATTGTATCCTCGTGATTGGTTGGGATGACAGGAATAAACCAGAACCGGAGGTGGTATTTCAGCAAATCTGCCGGCAACAGTCACTATCGCGGCTGTACTGGATATGTCATAAAGCTCAGTCAAGTGAAATTCTGCACCGAGCGCTAATTCCATCCACGGGCCTGATTATTTATTTTGGCCGCAGAATCGCTTACTCTCAATCCGAATCCTAACTGCCCCCTCTGTCGCCGTGCTGGAACTGCTGCTCGAGCCTGAAAACCTGGTTGCCCTCATTACCCTTATCGCGCTGGAAGTGGTACTGGGTATCGACAACATCGTTTTCATTTCAATCCTGGTGGGCTCCCTGCCGCCGGAAAGGCGCCACCGCGCACGGCAATTCGGCATCATGCTGGCCCTGCTCACACGATTGCTATTGCTGTTCAGCCTGGTCTGGATGGTGGGACTGGTGGAGCCATGGTTTACCCTGCTCGGGGAAGAGTTTTCTGGCCGGGATATTATTCTCATTGCCGGCGGCCTGTTCCTGCTCGGCAAATCCACCCATGAGATTCATGACTCTCTGGAAGTGATCCCTGAAGAAGACGGAACGGTCCGCCATATCACAATGACTTCCGCCATTGTGCAGATCGCACTCATCGACATGGTGTTTTCCCTGGATTCAGTAATCACCGCGGTGGGTTTGGTGGACCACCTGTCCATCATGGTTATCGCTATCCTGGTATCCATGGTGGTGATGCTGGTGTCGGCACGTCCAATTGGAGAGTTCGTGGAGCGCCACCCCACCTTCAAGATGCTGGCGCTGTCGTTCCTGATTCTTATTGGCACCACACTCGTCGCGGAAGGATTCGACATGCACGTGCCGCGCGGATACATCTACTTCGCCATGGCCTTCTCCATCGGAGTGGAAGTGTTGAACATGATTGCACGACGACGCAAGCACACGGAGCCCATTATGTTACATAAAAAACTGAGAGCGACGGATGAACTGGAAGATTGAATCGAATTCAGGCTCCCTTCAATAGCAATATTATGCTGACCACCACTAATGCGATTCCAATATATTCCCGGAAATTTATTCTTTCTTTAAAGTACAGATAAGTAATCAGCACCGTAATCACGAATTCCACCTGGCCGAGGGTTTTTACCAGCGCTGCTTCCTGTAAGCTCATGGCCGTGAACCATCCCACCGATCCCAGCACGCTGGTAAATCCAATAAATGTTGAAGCGGGCAGGTTCTGGTAAACCAATCGAAGCTGGCCCCGGTCCTGCAGGGCAATCCACACCAGGCAGATGGCTGTTTGAAGTGCCACCATGAAACACAACACCAGCGCAGCGCTGAACAGCGATGAGGTTTCAAGGGACAGGGAAGATTGCCGCAGCCACAACGATGCCAGGGCAAAGCCGAGCCCGGCACCGACTCCGTACTTAATGGATGCATTGTGATGCAGGTCGGCAAGGCTTACCTGCCAGTTGCTGGCGACCAGGACTCCCACCACACCGACCACAACTGCCACGTAGGCCATACCGGATAACGCGGCGCCAAAAAATAATGCCCCAATGACAGCAGTTAGGATCGCTTCGGTCTTGGCCAGGGCTGTGCCTACAGCAAAGTTTTTCAGGGTGATGGCCTTGACCAGGCAGAAAGTGGCAAACACCTGGCTGACGGCCGCCAGGGCGGCGGGCACGGCAAATTCCAGGTCCAGCCGGGGAAATTCCTGGCTGGAACCAAGCTTGATTGACAGCATATAGAGGACAGCAAAAGGCAGGCCGAACAGGAAACGCACCAGGGTGGTGGCTTCGATAGAGAGTGATCGCGCTATCCTTTTCTGCCCCGCCGTGCGAATCGATTGACCGGTGACGGCCAGCAGGGTAAAGGCTATCCATGGCTCCATCGTCACATTATAGCCCCTGGCCGGTGCTTGGAGCATGATGAGGGCATTGCTAGAATCAGTAAAAACAACCGGGGTGCATCATGACACGCCTCATCACTTGCCTGCGTCACATCTCCATAGCCTTCGGCGCCGTGGCAATCAGCCTTGCCGCGACGGCGGCGGACAATAGTTACCGGGAAGAGTTTGTCGACATCGGCCACGCCCGGCTCAATGCCTTTATCTGGGAATCAAACCTGGCCAATGCGGAGACCATTATTGCCTTGCCCGGTTCCGGCAGCGACGTTACCCGTTACCGCTATATCGCACCATTCCTTGCCGAAGCCGGCTACCGCCTGGTGGCGGTTAACCAGCGCGGCATCATGGGCAGCAGCGGCACGCTGGAAAACCTGACTCTGCACGACTATGCCGCGGACATCATTGCGGTTGCGGATGCCCTGGATCTCGAGAAGTTTCACATGATGGGCTGGGCACTGGGAAATCGCATTTCCCGCACCGTGGCCACCGACTTTCCCGACAGAGTGGCAAGCGTCACCTTGCTCGCTGCCGGCGGACTGGTTACACCACTAACCGAGGCCGGAACATTAGGCGCGTTACTAGGACAACCTCAGCTTCCAATCGAAGAGAAAGCAAGGCTGGCAAGGCACACCCTGTTCTCTCCCGCCGCAGCGGAAGAACTGGTGCTGGAGTCAGTGCGCAATCTTAATTACTGGCCCGAGGGTCGCGCCGGCCAGGTTCAGGCACGGCGAAATACCCCGGTGGAGGAATACGCGGCCGGGGGCACTGCGAATATTCTCATAATCCAGGGACTGGATGACCTGACCGCACCACCAGAGAACGGGGAAATCATGAAACAGCGCTATGGCGACCGCATCACCCTGGTGAACCTGGAAGACGCCGGTCACTGGATGGGTGTGGAGAAGCCCCGTGAAACCTCCGCCGCCATCATCGGCTTCCTGCGCCAACATCCCATCTGATACTGCCTGGGCTCTGAAGCAGGCGCCGAATTAAGGTAAACTAGCCCGCTCAACCGCTCGGGGGGAGCGATGTGAGCGTTATCGATTTCAACAATTCTGCACCGGATCAAACCGCGGAGCCAGCGGGTGCCCGCAAGTGGTTGCGTTTCGTCACCGCTGCGAGTCTGTTTGACGGTCACGACGCCGCGATCAACATCATGCGCCGCATTCTCCAGTCCAGTGGCGCGGAAGTAATCCACCTGGCGCACAATCGCTCGGTGCAGGATATTGTGGACGCCGCCATCCAGGAAGACGTGGATGCCATCGCCATCAGCTCCTACCAGGGAGGCCATATTGAATACTTTAAATACCTGGTAGACCGGCTCAGGGAACTGGGTGCGGGTCATATCAGGATTTTCGGTGGCGGGGGTGGCGTCATTATTCCCGCCGAAATAAAAGAACTGCATGACTACGGCGTCACCCGTATCTATTCCCCCGGCGATGGTCAGTCACTTGGCTTGCAGGGCATGATCGATGACATGCTGCGTATTTGCGGCGAGGCAGTTGCGAAACCCGCGGCACCGCAAATCGATTCAATCAGCAGGGATGATCCGGTGCAACTGGGCCGTGTGTTATCCGCCATCGAAAACGGGGAATATAAAGAAGAAGAGCTGGCGCAACTGACCCGGCAGGCAAGCGCAGTAAAGACCACCCCCATCCTCGGCATCACTGGTACCGGCGGTGCCGGCAAGTCCTCAACCACTGACGAGATCGTGCGCCGTTTCCGCCAGGATGCCGATGACAGCCTGAGCATCGCAATCCTCGCGGTGGATCCCACACGGCGTAAAACCGGTGGCGCCCTGCTGGGTGATCGCATCCGCATGAATGCTATTGATCACCCCAACATCTACATGCGATCAATTGCGACCCGCGATGCCGCTATCGAGATTCCCCAACGCCTTGCAGAGATGCTGGCGGCATTGAAGCTGGCAGCCTTTGACCTGGTAATTGTTGAAACGCCGGGTATCGGCCAGGGTGACGCCGGCATTGTGCCCTATGTGGATACTTCGCTGTATGTAATGACACCTGAATTCGGCGCAGCTACCCAGCTGGAAAAAATCGACATGCTGGATTTCGCCGACGTGTTCGCCATTAACAAGTTTGACCGCAAGGGAGCGGACGATGCGCTGCGGGACGTTTCCAAGCAAGTGCAACGCAACCGGGAAGCATTCGACAAATCTCCCGAGGACATGCCGGTGTTCGGTACCATCGCCTCGCGCTTCAATGACGATGGCATAACCGCCCTGTACCAGCGCCTGGTCATCGAACTGAAATCCCATGGGTTGAAAGCCTTCGATCAATGCCTGCCCCGGGTCATCACCCGGGTATCCAGCCATCGCGACACCCTGATTCCGGTGGATCGCCAGCGCTACCTGGCGGAGATCGCCATGGAAGTACGTGACTATCACCTTAAGGTGGAACAGCAGGCCAGGCTTGCCAGGGAAAAACAGCAACTGTTGGCGAGCCGGGAAATGCTCAGTGAATCCGGAGCGGAAGCCGATGTGCTTGAACGTCTCGACACACTGGCCACGAAGAGAGACGAAGCACTGGATCACCGGGCCAGGCGGCTGCTGGAAACCTGGCCTTCAATAAAAGAAAGTTACTCCGGACAGGAACTGACGTTTGAAGTCAGGGGCGCGGAACATCGGGTACCGCTCACACTCACCAGCATGTCCGGCACCAGGGTACCCCGCGTTGCCCTGCCTCGCTTCGATGATCACGGGGAACTGCTGCGCTGGCTCCTGAAAGAAAACATTCCCGGCAAGTTTCCCTATACCGCCGGGGTGTTTCAGCTCAAACGGGAATCGGAAGACCCGACCCGCATGTTCGCCGGCGAAGGCGATGCCTTTCGCACCAATCGCCGTTTCAAGCAACTGTCGGAACACTCCGCCGCCAAGCGGCTGTCCACCGCCTTCGATTCCGTCACCCTGTACGGCTTCGACCCATCGGAACGTCCTGACATCTATGGCAAGGTGGGCAATTCCGGAGTCTCCATCTGCACCCTGGAGGACATGAAGGCGCTGTACGACGGTTTCGACCTGTGCGACCCATCCACCTCGGTATCCATGACTATTAATGGCCCTGCTCCAACCATACTGGCCATGTTCCTCAATGCCGCCATCGACCAGCAACTGCAGAAGTTTGTCAGCGCACAGGGTCGTGATCCGAACGCGTCCGAGTACGAAGCACTGAAAGCGGAGACCCTGCGCAATGTGCGTGGCACGGTGCAGGCGGATATCCTCAAGGAAGACCAGGGCCAGAACACCTGTATTTTCTCAACCGAGTTCAGCCTAAAGGTCATGGGCGACATACAGCAATACTTCACTGAAAACGAAGTCAGGAATTTCTACTCGGTCAGCATTTCCGGGTACCACATCGCCGAAGCCGGTGCGAATCCTATCTCACAACTGGCCTTTACCCTGGCCAACGGATTTACTTTCGTGGAAGCGTACCTGGCCAGGGGCATGCATATCGATGATTTTGCCCATAATCTCAGCTTTTTCTTTTCCAACGGCATGGATCCCGAGTACACGGTGCTCGGCAGGGTCGCGCGGCGCATCTGGGCCAGCGCCATGCGTTTTCGTTACGGCGGCAATGAACGCAGCCAGAAACTGAAGTACCACATCCAGACTTCGGGGCGATCACTGCATGCCCAGGAAATGGCCTTCAACGACATCCGCACCACACTGCAGGCCCTGATCGCCGTGTATGACAATTGCAACAGCCTGCACACTAATGCCTACGACGAGGCGATTACCACCCCCACGGAGGAGTCGGTGCGCCGGGCCATGGCGATCCAGCTCATCATCAACAAGGAATGGGGCCTGGCCATGAATGAAAATTCCAACCAGGGCTCCTTTGTTATCGAGGAGCTGACTGACCTGGTGGAGGAAGCAGTGTTACAGGAATTCGAACGCATTTCCGAACGGGGCGGCGTGCTCGGCGCCATGGAAACCGGGTACCAGCGGGGCAAGATCCAGGATGAGTCGCTGTATTATGAACACAAGAAGCACGATGGCAGCCTGCCCATCGTGGGTGTAAATACCTTTACCAATCCGGAAGAAGAATCTCGGACATCGATCCCGCTTACAAGATCTACTGAGGAAGAAAAGCAGGGACAACTGAATCGCCTTAGCGAATTTCATCAGCGGCATACCAGTGAATCCGGCAAAGCAATCGCCAGGCTCAAGCTGGCGGCCATGAACAATGAGAATGTGTTTGCCGAGTTAATGAACGCGGTGCGCTACTGCTCACTTGGAGAAATCACAGAGGCCTTCTTCGAAGTGGGCGGGCAATACCGAAGGACCATGTAGTTGAATCAGTCGCGCACCGAAAAATTCTGGGATAAGAATGCCGAGAAGTATTCGAAATCACCGATCCGTGACCAGGAAACCTATGAGAAGAAACTCGAGCTCACCCGCAAGTACTTCAGCCCGGAGAGCGAGGTGCTGGAATTCGGTTGCGGTACCGGCTCCACAGCCCTGCTTCACGCTCCCTATGTAAAAAATATCCTGGCAATCGATCTTTCCAGCAACATGATTGATATCGCCAGGGGCAAGGCGCAGAAGGAAGGCGTGGAAAACGTGACCTTCCGAAAAGCTTCTATCGAGGAGTTCAATCCCGATTCTCACCAGTTCGATGCAGTGCTGGGTCTGAATATCCTGCACCTGCTGGAAGACATGGAAACTTCGGTGAAGAAGATTTATGAACTCACCAGGCCCGGTGGTGTATTCATCAGCAGTACCGTATGCCTGGGTGACGCCAGTTGGTACTGGAAGCTGATAGTTCCCCTGGCCAAGATGGTGGGACTGGCACCCCAGGTTCGGGTATTCAGGCGACCACGACTGGAGAACAGCCTGACCGCTGCCGGGTTTCAGATCGAGAAGGCATTGCAGCCGGGCGCCATGGGCTCGGCTTTTATTATCGCCAGAAAGCCTGCTTAAAGAACCGCCGCGGTAAAGGCCTCGATCACCTCACCCATGCGTGGCACCCAGCGCATGACCACAACCAGGTCATTTTCCTGGTCCACCCAGATGTAGTTACCGCCGGAACCGCTGGCGTAAAAGGCCGACGTGGGTGCGTTGTCGGCTACGGCATGATTGGTATTGAGCCACCACATGTAACCATAGCGTTCAAACGGCTTCGACGGCACCCGGGCCATGTCGATCCACTCTTTCGAGATAAGCTGCTTGCCATCCCAGTTGCCATTGCGCAGGAACAGGTAACCCAGTCGGGCATGATCCATGGTGCTGATGAAAAAGCCTCCGCCCCAATGGGCGCCGCCGGACGGAACCTGCATGTATTGACCGTCCAGGGTGATATAGGAGTTTTCATAGCCATGCCATTCCCAGTCGTCACTGGCGCCAATAGGATCCATGATGCGTTCTTTCAGCACCTGGGGCAGTGGCCGCTTCCACACATGGGTGGCTGCCAATGCGGTTAAGTTCACACGCACATCGTTGTACTTGTAGAAAGTACCGGGCTCATGCATTTCCCGTTCGATGGCGATGGCCGGGTCGTAGTCGTGGGGACGGTCGGCCCAGTCCGGTTTGCCCCACAGGGTGCCGCTCCAGTCGGAATTCTGCTGCAGCAGGTGTTCCCAGGTAATGGGTGCGTTATGGGGATCATCGAAACTGGCATCATCCATGTACTTGCTGATGCGATCGTTAATGTCGTCAATCAGTCCGTCATCCCAGGCCAGGCCAACTACCGTGGAGAGGTAGCTCTTGGTAACCGAAAAGGTCATGTCTTCCCGTTCCACGTCACCCCAGCGCGCCACCAGGTAACCGTCTTTGATGACCACGCCGGAACCCATGACCCGTTCCTTGGTAGGGCCGATGATGCTGAAATGAGGTTCGCGGCCGAATTGCCGGTTTATGTGTTCCCGCAGGTCGTTGGGTTCGACAACCGTGTTTTGCAGGGCCAGTTCTATCGCGTCATCCAGTTTGGCCCAGTCCAGGCCGACAGATTCCGGCGAGCGATATTCCCAGTCTCCCTTGGGTGGAAAATAGGTGGACTGCGCGGCCAGCAAAGGGCTGAACAGGCCGGCCAGTAGCAGCGAATAACTGATTGTTCTAATTCTTGATTTCAAATACATCGGTGCAGCCTCCCATCATTCTGGCCCTCAATACTAACACAAGGTAATCCTGCTGCCGGAACCCTCTCCTGGTTGATAAATATCTTCAGCAGGGTAATGTTGAGGCAGCAGGGAGGTGGATGGCTGACGAATCCAACTTGCCCGTTTCTCTCTTCTGCAAACACAGGAACTACAATCCGCGGGGGTACTATATGCGTATCAAATACTTGCTCCTCCTTGTTTTCGGTATCGGCAGTGGCGTGACCACTGTGGCCCAGGATCCGTTTGCCGGCGTATCCGAAGAACCGCGCCCATCGGAATACATTCATTGGGATGCTGAATATTTCTCCCAGGTGAAAAACGGCCTGCAACAGCGCCTGGAGAACGGCGAGGGCATATTCGGTACCCAGTTTGTATTTGATCGTGTGTTTCAGGCCGCGGATCACCGGCCTCACAATATCTCTATAGTGCATCGGTCAGGATACACCCAACCGGAGATTCACGAATTAAAGTGGGACATCTACGTCATCCTGGATGGCTCGGGTACCGCCCATATTGGTGGTGACCGGGTGGGGTGGATTGATGGCAGGCCTGTGGAAGAGCAGCGGCCGCGGCTGGAAGGCGCGGAGGAATACCAGGTCACTAAGGGAGACATTTTGCATGTGCCCGCTCGAGTCTGGCACCAGGTAGTTACGGACCCGGAGACCAGCATTACCTACGCCCTGATTAATATTTTTGAAGAAGAAGAGTGAGAGCCTGATGAGATATTCCTGTTCCCTGTTTCTCGCACTAGCCTTATCCAATCCTGTATTCGGGCAGCAAGCTGGAGAAGAAGCCGCAGTTATGGAAGTGGTTAATGGATTTTTCTCTTCTCTTGCTACCAGGGATGAAGATGCACTGAGAGAAATACTTTACCCGGGCACTTTAAACATTGCTGTTACAACTCGCGGAAACGATATTGCCCTGACTCCCCGGAGTTACCAGGACCTGCTGGATCGCTTCTCCGAAGGGCCACCCATCATCGAACGCTACTGGGACCACACCCTGTTGATCCAGGCGGGCATCGCCGTGTTCTGGGCACCCTATGATCTCTACCTGGGGGATGAGTTTTCTCACTGCGGCGTGGATTCGTTCCAGCTGGTGAAAGAAGATGGTCGCTGGTGGCTCACCAACCTGAGCTGGACCATCGAGACGGAGAATTGCACGCTGCACCCGGACGGGCCACCGGGTTAATCACTCGCCGTTATCTGCACACCATTCCCGGTAACCAAAGTCCCTGAAAACACGGTTTTCCGGATCGATGCGCACCCGCGCACCGGCCGGTAATGGGTGCAAACGACCATCGGTAGTAATGTATTCGAATCGGGAGACATCTCGTTCCGTTACCTGTACCGGCAAGTCGAAGCGCAGCTCCGGGTAGTTTTCCCAGCTCAGGCGAATTCCGCCCTCGACTCTTTCTTCTGTCAATACGGGCAGCTCGGCGCTGCGCAGGTACACATCGAAGAACCAGTTGAGATCGCCGCCGTGTTCCTCAGAGGCAATGGCAACAAAATCCTCTGTGCTGCGACTGATGGGAGCAAGGGGATATTCGAGAGTCCAGGGCTCGGCGGTGTTGTACACCGTGCGTCGTATGGTGCGCCAGAATGCTTCGTCTCCCATTAACCAGCGCAGGGTAACCAGCATCCAGTTAGTCTTGAAGTACACATCGTTGGATTCGAAATAATCCATGGCAACCTGCCCGCCAGGCACGATGGGTTTGCAATTCTCTATCTCGTTGTAGCGATTCCACATCGCATTCCAGTATGCGGCGTCGCCTACCATATCCTTGTAATAGAGATGCTCGACATAGGAATCAATTCCTTCGTGCAGCCAGAAATCCCGGCTGCCCTGCTGGGTCATTAAATTCCCAAACCACTCGTGAACAAACTCATGGAGTATCAGCCAGTCAAAGCCCGCATCGGCTTCGGCAAAGCCATTACCGTAACCAATCATGGTCTGGTGTTCCATGCCCAGGTAAGGGATTTCCACGAAACCGATCTTTTCCGTTCCCCAGGGATAGGGACCTACCTGCTGTTCAAGAAACTCAAGCTGGTGCATGAAGTCATCCCGAATCAGTCCTTCTATTTTTTCCATGTCCCGGGTCACGTGGTAGAACACCACCGGGATGTCTGGTGACCCGGTGATGGCACCGCGGTGAGTCAACTCGTATTTCTGGAAGGGTCCGACGTTGATTGCCAGGTGATAGGTTGAGATAGGCTGGGTAGTGCGCCAGTGAAACGTGGTCTCACCGTTAATGGTCTGTTCGGAGATAAGAATGCCGTTCATCGCCGCAACCAGTCCTGCGGGAACGGTTATGAACAGGTCGACGCCGCGGTCCGGCTTGTCACTGATGTGGTCTTTACAGGGCCAGTACAGGTCGCAGCCCCTGCCCTGCACTGCGGTGGCGATCCAGTGATCACCGTCTTCAGTCTCATCCCAGACGAAGCCACCGTCCCAGGGAGGATTTTCCGCCTCGTAGGGCCGGCCACGATAGCTAACGCTTGTCGTGAAAGAGTCGCCGCGGTTTACAGTATGCCCGGACAACACCAGCTTGCCCGCCGCGAGATTCGATTGCGCCGGGTTTCCGTTTACCAGGGCACTGACTATCTCGAAGCGCGGATCCAGGTCCAGTTCCACTTCCCGAACAGGCTGCAAAGCCACGGCTTCCATCTGTACCAAGCCGCTGATTGCCCGCCTCTGGGGATCGATAGCGATCTCCAGGCGATAGTGCTGCACATCATAGTCCGCCTGTAGCGCAGAGAGCGGACCGGAAGAAATCTCCGTTTGCGGATGCAGGGGGGGATTGGTACTGCAGCCACCCAGGAATACAACCAACAGGCCCCACAACCACGCGGGGTTTCGGCTAGCGGGTTTAAAGATCTTTTGGAACATTATCGCGGCTATCCTCTGTTGAGCTATTCGCGTCAGTCAAAGATTCCCCAGGCAAGAAAAAACAGCATGTACAGGGATATCGCCGAATTGACCGTGGCTATCAGGAAGCTGGCGACTATGTCTCTCAGCTTGCTGTAATTGACAGTTTTCGCCAACTCGCCGTGCAATACCAGCGCAGCCAACAGGATACTGCCAAAGCCGAACAGGATCATGCCCAGCAGGGTGGCCAGGCTGAGTTTCCAGCTCAGGGTTAGTGCCAGTCCTGCAGACCGTCGCGTAAATGCGAAATAAAAAAGACAGGCAAAGAAATAGAGTATTGCCGCAGTAAAAAAGACGGCGAAAATATAGAGAACCAGTTCCAAGCAATCTGCCCCATTTCAACAAAAAGGGGAGCTGTGCTCCCCTCGTAGTTAGTTCAGTGAGCGAAGGGGACAGGATAAATCCTGTCCCCGATCGCTATGTAGCCAGGCTCGGTGATTGTAGGGATGGGATAAATCCCATCCCTGGTCACTTAATCTGAGGCGGACTCTTCTTCGTCTTCATCCGCAATTAAAGATTCCGGATAATCACCCACCAGCGGCGCACCACAGAGGGGGCATCCGATCACGTGATCGTTCGGCCCGAGGTTGAGCACCCGGCGCCGCTCCGCCATCTCTTCGAAGAATTGCTCATCGTTCATCTTCACGCGCATGCCCAGGTCGATGAACATATTGGTTACGGAACGGTTACCGGAACCCTGCCAGTTGCGCGGATCAGGCACATTTGGATTGGTTTCGGTGTTATTCATATAACCGACGATATGCATGATAGTGCCCTTGGGCAGCAAGGGCTGGTAGTTATCGGCAAAGGCGTAACCCCGTACCCAGTTGTGGTCGTAGCCGACGCAGGACAGGGTCTCCACGGTGTAACCCCAGATCGCTTCCAGGCACATGCGTTCGCCCGGTGCGTGCAGATGGGGTTCGAAAGTAACGATCTTGGTGTGTTCGTCCAGGGTCCGGTAGGCGTGCAATTCCTGGTCTTTCTCATTCCCGGCGATGCTGATGTCCACGCCGTTGCCCAGTCCCAGGGTTTCGCGCTCGTACTTGGGCTCATAGCCCACCGGGTGCAGGCGGAATCCGATTTCCAGGTAGCCGGTGGTATCGAGACCATTGGAATGCAGATGCACGGAATCGGAAACCACGTAGGATCCCTTGCGCAGCAGGCGGCCGCCGTCTTGATCGAAGATATCCGGGTTGCGGCCCACTTCATGTACCGGCCAGCCGGTAGTGGTGTCTTCGACCCGCTGGCCATTCTCGTCAAGTACAGCAGTCGACCAGATCATGTGATGGAAGATAAACCGTCCGCCCACGGTTTCCCGGCCGGTACCTGACTGGTAGTCCACGTCATTAACTTCCACGATCTCGATGGACTTCACGTAGCGATCTTCTTCAAGAGGTATGGGCACACGGTCAATCTCACCCCACCAGTCCGGGCTGCCAGCCAGGACCGTAACGGGATTGGTCTTCACGATTACGTCCGGCTCACCCGCGGTCCACTTGATGCTGTCATCGAACACCAGGGGCTCGGGGGCATCCGCCGGATCTCCCTTGGGAGTGCCATTGCGCGCCCACCAGGAAATAGCTGCGAGTTCTTCGTCGCTAAGCGAAGGATCGTCTTTGTATTCCTGGATGCCGATGGTTTTTTCCATGTACCACGGTGGCATGGCGCCGGCACGATCGCGAATGCTGGTCTTGTATTCGATCAGCCCGGCGAAGGGTGCCACCTGCTCATAACTAACCAGGGGCATAGGCGCTACACCTCCAACCCGGTGACAGGTCTGGCAGCTGCGCTGCAGGATGGGTTCGATGTCGCGGTGAAACGTGACCTGGGCTTCCTGGGCCGAGCCCGAGGCGGGCGCGAGCAGGATCAACGCTGCCAGGGCGGCGGAGCCCAATGCGGGTAAGCGCGATTCAGACGATGACATAGAATTAACCTCCACGGTGATTCCATCTTGTTGTTTTTGCGGAGAAAACCGGCATCCGCGATACATGATGGCCCTATTCTATCCCGAGCCACCTCCCGGACCAAATAGCGGGAATCTCAAAATACGGGCCCCAGAACGCAACAACCCGGCTGTAGCCGGGTTGCTGGTGTTTGCCTGAAGAGGACAGACTGAAGCCAGTCCCCGATCTCGGCATTAGCCCGCCGCGAATTCCTGTTTCTCGTCGTCGGTGATTTCCTTCATGCTGAGCTTGATGCGGCCCCGGGCGTCCAGGTCCGTCACCTTGACCAGCACATCCTGACCTTCCTGCAGGTATTCGTTCACGTCTTCCACGCGATCCTTGGAGATCTGGGAGATATGAACCAACCCGTCCTTGCCGGGGAGGATAGTCACGAAGGCTCCGAAGTCGACAATGCGCGCGACCTTACCGTTATAGAGCTTGCCTATCTCGGCTTCGGCGGTAATGGCGTTGACCATTTCCAGGGCTGCATCGCGGGAATCGGCGTCTTCACCGTAGATTCGGACATTACCGTCATCGTCGATGTCCACCTGGGCACCGGTTTCTTCCGTGATGCCACGGATAACCGCGCCACCCTTACCAATAACGTCGCGAATCTTGTCCGGATCGATCTTGATGTGGGCCATTGAAGGCGCGTTCTCGGATACTTCCGGCCTCGGCTCGGAAATGACCTTGTTCATTTCGCCCAGAATATGCTGACGCGCTTCGTGCGCCTGTTCCAGGGCAATTTCCATGATCTCTTCGGTGATGCCCTGGATCTTGATGTCCATCTGCAGTGCTGTCACACCATTGGCGGTTCCAGCCACCTTGAAGTCCATGTCACCAAGGTGATCTTCATCACCAAGAATGTCTGTGAGGACAGCGAATCGCTCGCCTTCCTTGATCAGGCCCATGGCGATACCGGCAACAGGTCCCTTTATAGGCACGCCTGCGTCCATGAGGGCCAGGGAGCTGCCACAAACCGAAGCCATGGAGCTGGAGCCATTGGACTCGGTGATCTCGGATACCACGCGAATGGCATAGGGGAACTCTTCCTCTTCCGGCATAACCGCCATTACACCGCGCTTGGCGAGGCGGCCATGACCAATTTCCCGGCGCTTGGGGCCTCCCATGAAGCCGGCCTCTCCAACTGAGAAGGGCGGGAAGTTGTAGTGCAGCATGAAGGCGTCCTTGTGGGTGCCTTCCAGCCCCTCGATCAACTGTGCATCCCGCACCGCGCCAAGGGTAGTAACAACCATGGCCTGGGTTTCACCGCGGGTAAACAAAGCAGAGCCATGGGCCTTCTTCAATACGCCTGTTTCCACTTCGATATTGCGCACGGTGCGTGTGTCGCGGCCGTCGATACGCGGATTGCCATCGAGAATGCTGTTGCGCACGATGGATTTCTCCAGGGCTGAAATCTCCGAGCGCACATCGCCTTCGGAAATGCCGGCTTCTTCGTTGGCCAGCGCCTCAGCGGCCTGCTGGGCGATTTCACCAACGGCGTCGTAGCGCTTCATCTTTTCAGAGATTTTGTAGGCCTCTGTCAATTTCTCAGAGAACTGTGCTGAAACCGCATCTTTGAGCGAAGTATTTTCCGGCTCCGGCTGCCAGTCCCAAGCCGGCTTACCTGCTTCGGCTTTGAGCTCGTTAATGGCGTTAATTACGACCTGCATTTCCTGATGGGCAAAAAGCACCCCACCTAACATCTGGTCTTCGGTAAGCTGTTGGGCTTCCGATTCAACCATCAGCACGGCCGACTGGGTACCCGCCACGACCATATCGAGAGCGGATGTTTCCAGCCTGCTGTTGCTGGGATTCAGGATATAGCCGGTCTCGGCGTCAAAGCCCACGCGGGCCGCGCCAATGGGTTCGGCAAAGGGAATACCAGAGATGGCCAGCGCCGCAGAGGCACCGATCATGGCGGCAATGTCCGGATCCTGGTCCTTGTCGGCGGAAAGAACAGTACAGATGACCTGCACTTCGTTCATGAAGCCTTTCGGGAACAGCGGCCGAATGGGTCGGTCGATAAGACGGGATGTCAGGGTCTCTTTTTCCGTTGGGCGACCTTCCCGCTTGAAAAAACCTCCGGGGATCTTGCCCACAGCATAGGTCTTTTCCTGGTAGTTAACCGTGAGCGGGAAAAAATCCTGCCCCGGGTTGGCATCTTTTCTTCCTACAACAGTGGCGAGAACCTGGACATTGCCCGTGGTTACCATCACCGCTCCAGTCGCCTGCCTTGCGATCTTGCCCGTTTCAAGAGTAATCGATTGATCACCAAACTGAACGGTCTTACTTACTGGATTAAACATATTTTCTTCCTATTACATTGAGCGACGCCAACCTCATCAGGCGCCGCGATATCTTTCCTTTATCTTCCGAATTCTTACCGACGCAGACCCAGACGCTTGATCAGGGAGGAATATCGCTCGATATCCTTCCTGCGCAGGTAGTCGAGAAGTTTCTTTCTACTCGTAACCATGCGGATCAAGCCACGTCGGGAATGGTGGTCGTGTTTGTGCTCTTTGAAGTGAGCCTGTAAGTCATTAATGTTGGCAGTCAGTAGAGCAACCTGAACCTCTGGGGATCCGGTATCGCCGTCCTTCTGTGCGTAATCTTTAATGATTGTTGCTTTTTCTTCAGCTGATAAAGCCATTTTCAAACTCCATAATATGCGGTTAAACACCTTGCGACTGATGTCGCCAACTTCCATTTAATTCCAGATTAGCCACGCATATTAATAGCCAACTGGATTTCTCCATCTAGTTAAAAAAGATTGATCTTTTCCGGATCGGGGACAGGATTTATCCTGTCCCCTTCACTCACTTAATCAAGCTACGCCAAACCAAGCTACGTCCCAGCAATCAATCGCCTTGGAGCAACCTTGCCGTCATCGTCTATAGTACCGATACCGATAAACTGCTCTTCTTCATACAACCTCACCAACCCTTCTTCGGGAAGGTGACGTACTAATACCGCCTGCCCATTTTTTATCTGGCTGGCTGTAATTTCTGGTAGCACCACTTCGGGTAGTTCCCGAACCGCCCTGTCCATGGGGACGAGGTGCTTGTCTATTTGTTCCAGTCCCTGTGTTTCTGCCTGTTGTTCCAGGAACTCCAGGCTGACACAGTCATCTTCACTGAATACGCCTGCCTGTAATCGTCGCAACGCGACTATATGCGCGCCACAACCTAAAACCTGTCCAAGGTCATCCGCTATGGTTCGAATATAGGTTCCCTTACTGCAGGATATTTCCAATTCGATCTCGTCATCCGAGACATCCAGCAACGCGATGTCAAAGACAGTCACGGTGCGCGGCTTCCTTTCCACTACTTCGCCTTTTCGGGCCAGTTTATACAAAGGCGTGCCGTTAACCTTTATTGCCGAATGCATTGGCGGCAGCTGTTCTATTTCTCCCCGGAATCGTGCCAGGGCTTCTTCAATGTCATTGCGACTAATTTCAAATTCGTCGCAGCTCTCAATAATTTCTCCTTCACTGTCACCGCTGTCGGTTCGCATACCGAGCTTGACGCGGGCCCAGTAGCGCTTGTCCGAGTCCAGCAGGAACTGGGATACCTTGGTCGCCTCACCCAGGCACAGGGGTAAAACTCCTGTGGCCAGTGGATCCAGGCTGCCGGTATGCCCGGCCTTGCTGGCCTGGTATATCCGCTTCACCTTCTGCAGTGCGGCGTTTGAACTCAGGCCCTCGGGCTTATCCAGCACCACGATGCCATTGATGTTCCTGCCTCTTGCCCTGCGCCTTCTTGTCACGAATTCCTCGACTGAGCTCTAATCATGGTCTTGCCGATGCTGTTCCCGGTCAGCCGCCAGGGCATCATCGATCAGGTTGGACAATTGTCTTCCCCGTTCCACACTGCCGTCGTACAGGAACAACAGCTTTGGAACACTTCTTAACTTCAGGCGCTGTGCCAGAAGTGTCCGCAGGTAGCCTGATGCCTTGTTGAGCGCCTTCAGGTTTTCTTCGACTTCAAGCTTTTCCAGGTCACCGGGACTGGAAAGCGTGTCATCGTTTACCTCGCCGTCGTCTCCCAGCGAATTCAACACGGTGACATAAACCTTGGCTGCCGCCAGGTCTTTGCTCACGTCGACGCCGGTTATTGAAACCATGCCGACACGAGGGTCGTTTAATTCTGTCTGGATCAGTGCGGCCAGATCCCTTTGTATCTGGTCACCGACCCGTTGCATCCGGGCTGAAACTTCGGCCACTGCCTGATCCTCCGTTAACGATTGAGCCGTTACAGCGTTCTCGCAACTTCGGTGGTTTCGTAAACCTCAATCTTGTCGCCGACCTGGACGTCGTTGTAATTGCGCACACCGATGCCGCACTCCATGCCGTTTCGCACTTCTGTCGCGTCATCCTTGAAGCGGCGCAATGATTCCAGTTCGCCTTCAAATATGACCACGTTATCCCTGAGCACGCGAATAGGCTTGCTGCGATACACGGTGCCTTCTATCACCATGCTGCCCGCGATCTGGCCAAACTTCGGTGAATTGAATACGTCGCGAACTTCGGCGATTCCAACAATCTCTTCCCGCACTTCCGGCGCCAGCATGCCACCCATGATGGCTTTTACGTCGTCGATTACATCGTAGATTACGTTGTAATAACGCAGCTGCAGGCCTTCGTTTTCAATGACGTCACGCGCGGTTTTCTCGGCACGCACATTAAAACCGATAATCAGCGCCTTGGATGTGGCCGCAAGATGAGCATCGGTCTCGGATATTCCACCAACGCCCTGGGCGATAGTGTTGACCTCAACCTCTTCGGTACCAAGTTTCTGTAGTGACGCACTGATCGCTTCCAGGGAACCGCGTACGTCAGCCTTTAGAATCACATTGAGGACTTTCTTGTCCTCGGTGCCGATTCCGGCAAACATGTTTTCGACCAGGTTGGTCTGCTGCATGGCATGCATGCTGTCCTTGTGGCGTTCGCGACGGAACTCTGCGATTTCCCTGGCCTTCCTTTCATCCTTCACCACGACGAATTCGTCACCGGCTTCCGGCACGCCGTTCAGGCCAAGGATTTCAACCGGGATCGCCGGCCCTGCACTCTGTACGGTCTTGCCGTTTTCATCCACCAGGGCACGCACACGGCCATACTCGTGGCCCGCCAGTACGATATCGCCGGCATTGAGAGTACCGTTCTGAACCAGCACCGATGCCACGGCGCCACGACCCTTGTCGAGACGCGATTCGATCACAACACCCTGTCCGGGCACGTCGGTGTAGGCTTTAAGTTCCAGCAACTCGGCCTGCAACAGGATGGCTTCCAGCAGCTGTTCGATGCCCTGGCCGGTAATGGCCGAGACCTCGATGAACTGGGTATCGCCACCCCAGTCTTCCGGAATGACTTCCATGGCGGAAAGCTCGTTCTTGACCCGTTCCGGATCCGCGCCTTCCTTGTCGATCTTGTTAACCGCCACCACCATTGGTACCTCGGCGGCCTTGGCATGCTGCACCGCCTCTTCGGTTTGCGGCTTAACGCCGTCATCGGCGGCCACTACCAGCACGATTACATCGGTGGCCTTGGCACCCCGTGAACGCATGGCGGTAAACGCCGCGTGGCCCGGGGTATCGAGAAAGCTGACCATGCCGTGCTCGGTATTCACATGGTAAGCACCAATATGCTGGGTAATGCCTCCCGCCTCGTGAGAAGCCACGGAAGACTTGCGAATGTAATCCAGCAAGGATGTCTTTCCATGATCGACATGTCCCATTACCGTAACTACCGGCGCTCGCCCGACTTCTTTCTTACCCTCCTGGGTGGCCAGGGTTTCCGCCAGTTCTTCTTCGATAGCAGTATCGGATACAAACTTGGCCTTGTGCCCCATCTCTTCGATCAACAGAGTCGCCGTGTCCTGGTCTAACACCTGGTTTATGGTGGCCATAACACCCATATTGAACAGGGCTTTTATCACCTCGGCCGACTTGACCGACATACTCTGGGCCAGATCACCTACGGTATTGGCTTCACCGATGGAAATTTCCCGGGATATAAATTCTGTCGGTTTCTCAAACTGGTGCTGCGTCGAAGCCCTGGTTTTGGACTTGCGACCCGCCGCACGACGGCCACCACGATCCATCTCGTCGATGTCGCCGCCTTCCAGCACGAAATCATCATTGGCATGGAAAGTCTTCTGGCGCTTGGGTGCCGCCTTGGGCTTGTTGCGCAGTTGCGCCTTCTTTTTCTCGACCGGGTCTTCGATTTCGCTGCGGCCATGATCCTTGCGCTTGCCTGCTGGCTTGCCCGCGCGGGCGGTTTCCGCGTCGGGGGGAGGAATGTCCTGCACCGCCTCCGGCGCAGCTTCAGCAGCTTCCGCAGCCTCAGCAGCGGCTGGCGCCTCCGCTTCTACCGCTGCCTGTTCCGCTTCGGCTACTACATCCGGTGTTGCCGCAACTTCCGCTTCATCGGTTACGGGTGGAGTCTCTGCTTCGACTTCAGGTGGCGCCTCATCCTGGATGGCACTACGTTTTACGTAAGTACGCTTCTTGCGAACTTCTACATTAACCGTCTTGCCACGCCCGGTAGACGAGGCGGATTTAAGGGTAGCCAGTGTCTTGCGCTTTAATGTGATCTTGCGCGGTGCAGCTTCGGTTGCTTCACGGTCGCCGTGGCTGCGGCGCAGGTGTACCAGCAACTTGTTCTTGTCGTCATTGGAGATTTTCTCGTCGGCCTTGGTATGGGGCAGCCCTGCCTCTTTTATCTGAGACAGTAGTTTGTCGACCGATACTCCTACGACCTCGGCGAGTTCACTAATTGTTGAGTCTGCCATACCTAAATCTCCATACCTGACTTCAAGATCGATTGCTTAGCACAATAATCTTTACTCCTGCGCCTGCTCTGCTTCCGCCTGTTCGGCTTCTGCAAACCAGGGCGCACGCGCCGTCATAATTAGCTGACCGGCACGCTCTTCATCCATGTTTTCGATGTCCATAAGTTCATCGATGGACTGCTCGGCAAGCTCTTCCATATTGAGAATGCCTTTCTTTGCCAGCTCCAGGGCCAGCTTGTCGTCCATGCCTTCCATGGTGAGCAGATCTTCGGCGATGTTCGCGGCCGAGAGATCTTCTTCCGAGGCAATTGCCTGGGTTAACAGCGCATCCTTGGCGCGGTTTCGCAATTCGTTGGCGATCTCTTCGTCGAATCCATCGATGGCGAGAATCTCATCCAGCGGTACGTAAGCAATCTCTTCCAGGGAAGTGAATCCTTCCTGCACCAGCACCTCACCCATCTCTTCATCCACGTCGAGTTTTTCCACAAACATCTGGATGAAGTTGCTGGCTTCCTGTTGCTGCTTTGCCGCCGCCTCTTCTTCACTCATGACGTTGATGGTCCAGCCGGTGAGGTCGCTGGATAACCTGACGTTCTGACCATTACGGCCAATGGCCTGGGCCAGGTTCTCTTCTTCCACGGCAATATCCATGGTGTGGCTGTCTTCTTCGACGATGATGGAAGCAACCTCGGCCGGCGCCATGGAGTTGATTACCAGCTGGGCCGGGTTGTCGTACCACAGGATGATGTCGATACGCTCATTGGCGAGTTCATTGGATACCACCTGTACCCGTGAACCACGCATGCCGACACAAGCACCCACCGGATCGATGCGGCCGTCATTGGTACTGACCACGATCTTGGCGCGAGACCCCGGATCCCTCGCTGCCGCCTTGATCTCGATGACCTCTTCGGCAATCTCGGGCACTTCGATCTTGAACAGCTCAATGAGCATGTCCGGCGAAGTACGACTGAGGAAAAGTTGTGGTCCCCGCTGCTCCGAGCGCACGTCGGTAAGAATGGCGCGCAGCCTGTCACCAATGCGAAAGGTCTCGCGCGGAATCATCTGGTCGCGGGGCAGCAGGGCCTCGGCATTGTTGCCCAGGTCCACGATCACGTTGTCCCGGGTAACTTTCTTAACAGTACCGGCAACAAGTTCACCCACTCGATTGTCGTACTCGGCGATAACAAGTTCGCGTTCGGCTTCGCGCACTTTCTGCACGATAACCTGTTTGGCAGTCTGTGCCGCGATGCGGCCGAACTCTACGTTGTCGATTTTCTCTTCGTAGGTATCGCCGACAGCAAGTGATTTATCCTTTTCAGCCGCCTGCTCGAGAGTAAACTGCGAGCCCTCTTCCAGGTATTCCTCGTCTTCGACTACATGCCAGACACGAAAAGTCTCGTACTCGCCGGTTTCCTGATCCACGGAGACACGGCAGTCTATCTCTTCGCTGTCGTGAAGTTTCTTGGTGGCAGTTGCCAGTGCCGACTCGATCGCTTCGAAAATCACACTACGCGACACGCCCTTCTCGTTAGAGACGGCGTCTGCAACCATTAATATTTCTTTGCTCATCATGGCTGTAATACCTATTGATATACCAGGTTCGCTTTTTCGATATCGCTGTGATCGATATCAAACAGCTGATCGTCTACCTGCAGCGAAATGGTCTTACCCGAAACCTTTTCTATAATTCCCCTGAACTTCCGTCGGCCCTCTATGGGTGTGCGTGTCTTTACGTTTGCTACGCTGCCAACGAACTGCTCAAATTGATTCTCTGTAAATAACATTCGATCGACGCCCGGTGATGAAACTTCCAGTGTGTATTCGCCGCTGATGGGTTCTTCCACATCCAGCAGTGCACTGATCTCCCTGCTCACCTTTTCACAATCGTCTATCGTTATGCCTTCCTCACTCTCAATGTAAATCCGCAATGTCGAATACTTGCCCTGACTAACGTGTTCCACTCCCCAGAGCTGTAGTCCCAGTGCCTGAATGGTTGGTTCTACCAAGTCCCCTATCAGTGCACTCTTTTTCGCCATTGCCTATCCGTTTGCCACCGGATTAATTTTCTCCGGATACAAAAAATGGGCCCAAGGCCCACTCCGAATCTTCGCCTGCGACTCCCGGGGAGCGCCGGCAAAGCCTTGTCATTACGATGACCTCAGCACCCGAACTGAAAATGGCTCGAAGGAGCAGGATTTGAACCTGCGACCTTCAGCGGCTGCGCCGAATAAAGAGATGAGCCCGACTCGTCGGGCCAGCATCATTTCACCAAAATCAAATTTGGCTCGAAGGGGCAGGATTTGAACCTGCGACCTTCAGCGGCTGCGCCGAATAAAGAGATGAGCCCGACTCGTCGGGCCAGCATCATTTCTCCAAAATCAGATTGGTAGCGGGGGCAGGATTTGAACCTACGACCTTCGGGTTATGAGCCCGACGA